>NZ_CM126356.1:0-2683902 GCF_052386045.1 Leucobacter fengyongliangi
TCACGATTGGTGACATGGTTGGACGAGTCGGAAATACTGGGATGTCCTTCGGCAATCATCTCCATCTCGCGCTCCGTCTGAACGGAACTCCGATCGACCCCATGCCCTACATGCGCGAAGGCGGCAGACAGTGAGCTAACGGGGCACAAATCAGACTGGCTTGATCTGCTACCGATTCTCGCCAAGCACCTCAATTTGTTCCCGGTACTGTTCAGTAGTCAGCTCACCTGCGGCGTATCGTTCATCAAGAATCTGCCGTGCCCGAGTCGGGCCAGGTGTCGGCCCAGTTGAACCATGCCCTTGATCCTGGCCTTTGTTTCCACCGGACATTCGTACAGCAAGCACTATGAACGCGACAAGAAGCGCAATCCCAACCAGTACGAGCAACCCGAAGAGCCACCACCAGCCCATATCCCAACCGTGTCCCCACATCATGGCGACCTCCCTAGTTGCAGGCACGATGGCCTGACACGCTCATGGTAACCCCATGAGCGTGGTTCGCGTGAGGACAGAATCTAACTTCACCGAGCGCGAGCTTGTGAGGAGCAAATGGATGCACGTGTGATTTGGGGCCGCCCACAACGACAGATTGGAGACACGCAAAAACTACAACGATCCACTCACTGTTTTTGGTGGCTAAGCGGGATTGGCCTGTGCTGCGCTTTTCGCTGCGTGTGGCAGCGCATCAGCGATCTGAGCAATCGTTGCTTCATCGTGTGAAGCTGACACAAACCAAGCCTCAAATGCGCTTGGCGGAAGCGAGATCCCGGATGAAAGCATCGAGTGAAAGAACCTTCCATATGCCGCGGTGTCTTGCAGCTGCATCTGATCGTAGTTGGAAGGACTCTCCGGGAAGTCGCCGAACAACACGCTGAAGAGTGTGCCGGCGCGTTGAATTCGGTGGGGAACTCCCGCGTGGGTGAGCGCCTCGGCAATCGCAGCAAACAGCGAGTCCGCAGCAGCCCCCAGACGTTGATAGACCGCGGGGTCGGCTGCCCGCAGTGTTGCAAGCCCCGCGGTGGCAGCGATCGGGTGGCCAGAAAGCGTGCCGGCCTGATAGACAGGCCCCATCGGCGCAAGGAGATCCATGAGATCCGCGCGCCCGCCAACGGCGGCCATCGGCAGCCCGCCTCCGACGACCTTCCCGTATGTGAAAAGATCCGGGCGTTGCGTGGGGATCACAGAATCTCGTTCGATACCCCAATACCCGGTGGGGCCCGCGCGGAATCCGGTAAGTACCTCATCGAGAATCACGAGTGCGCCATGTTTGTGCGCGATTTCGAGCATGCGCTGAGTGAAGCCAGGTTTTGGCGGGAGCACGCCCATATTCGCCGCCGCCGCCTCAGCAATCACTGCTGCGATTTGTGAGCCTCGCTCGTTGAACACCGCTTCCAGGGCATCTTCATCGTTGTACGGCAGCACGATTGTTTGTGCGGCGTTCTCCGGTGTCACCCCAGCTGAGCCTGGAAGAGAGAGGGTCGCGAGTCCGGACCCGGCGGCAGCGAGGAGCCCGTCAGAGTGTCCGTGGTAGTGGCCAGCGAACTTCACGATGAGCGGTCGGTTCGTAGCCCCACGAGCAATTCGGATCGCGGTCATCGTCGCTTCTGTGCCGGTCGACACCATCCGAATCTTGTCAACTTCGGGCAAGCGCTCCACTAGCAGTTCGGCGAGTTCAACTTCCGCGGGTGCAGACGCACCGAACCCCAGCCCCCGATCGACCGCCTCGTGTACCGCGGCGATGACCCGTGGATCGGCGTGACCCAGCAGTGCAGGACCCCAGGCGCCCACGAGGTCGATGTATTCCTGACCCTCTACGTCGACAACGCGCGCACCGTTCCCAGAGACGAAGAAGCGCGGCGTTCCGCCCACGGACCCGAACGCGCGAACTGGTGAACTGACGCCGCCCGGAATTACCCGTTCGGCACGCTCAGCATATTCTGCATTTGTGGGCTGGTGCGTACTCATCGTTGCCATGTGGCGACCTCCAAGGCGTAGTAGGTAAGGGTGACGTCTGCACCAGCACGGGCGATGCTGATCAGCGATTCGTGAATAGCCGCTGTTCGATCAATCCAGCCGTTCTGCGCGGCAGCCTCAATCATCGCCACCTCGCCAGAGACCTGATATGCCCACACCGGCACCGGGCTAACTGCGGCCACGTCTGCCAGCACATCGAGGTAACTCATCGCAGGCTTCACCATCACAATGTCGGCGCCTTCATCGATGTCGAGCAGCGCCTCACGAACACCCTCGCGACGGTTCGCTGGATCCTGTTGATAGCTTCGGCGGTCACCATCAAGTTGTGAATCAACGGCCTCTCGAAAGGGTCCGTAAAAGGCCGAGGCATATTTTGCGGCGTAGGCGAGAAGCACGGTATCCGTATGCCCGGCCTCGTCGAGCGCATGCCTCACTGCAGCGACCTGTCCATCCATCATCCCGGAGAGTCCGAGAAGGTGTGCACCGGCTTCGGCCTGCGCAATCGCCATCGACGCGTACCGTTCGAGGGTGGCATCGTTATCTACACGACCCAGCTCATCAAGTACACCGCAGTGACCATGGGAGGTGAACTCGTCCAGGCACAGATCTGTCTGAACGACCAGGTCGTCGCCGACCTCTTCCCGGACAGCCCGCACGGCACGGTTCAGAATCCCTTCGGGGTTGTCCCCAGCGCAACCGTTAGGGTCGCGAATCTCTGGCACACCAAAGAGCATGATGCCGCCGATCCCTGCTTCGGCAGCCTGCACTGCCACCCGGCGCACCGACTCAAGAGTGTGTTGTTCCACTCCCGGCATGGAACTAATCGGGCGTGCCTCGTCGATTCCCTCTCGAACAAACACTGGAAGAACCAGGCTCGCCGGGTGGATCCGTGTCTCAGCCACAAGTCTGCGCATCGCGGGAGTGCTGCGCAGCCGGCGAGGGCGATGTTTCGGGGCGGGAAGTGTCGATTCCATCACTGAACTTTCTTCTTGTTTTCTGCACGCAAGTGCGCTGCAACTGCATCGAGCAGCCCGTCGATTGTGTGAGTCCGAGAAACGACATCGGCGGGAAGACCAACGCTGTCAAGTGCTCGAGCCGTTGAGTGTCCGATAGCCGCGATATGGACATTTTCTGGTGGGTCTTTGATTTGCCGCGATAGAGCATGTGCCGCTGACCCGCTCGTCACGAGGACAACCGTTCTTGGATGCTCGGAAAGGGCTACCTGTAGGTCGATCACCGGGCGAATATCGACTGTTTGGTACGCGGTGACTCTCTCGACGTGATGGCCCGCCGCTTCAAGTGCGTGTTGCAGGCGATCATCTGTGAGGTTCGACACCGGAAACAGTACGCGTGTCGGGCTCTCACCCATCTCAACGAGCATCGCGTCGACCAGTCCCTCCGTCGAGAATTCGTGCTCTGGGACCACGCCCACCACCAGACCCATTTCGCTCGCCGCACGTGAGGTCGCGGGGCCGACTGCGGCTACCCGGGCGAATTTTTCTGGAATCGATCCGGGTCCTTGTCTTTCGGACGGTGTTCGGGCGCCGGCTCGTTCGATTGCTCGCACGGCATTCATGCTCGTGAGAATCATCCAGTCGTATTTTCCCGAATTCCAGTTGTGCACTTCCCTTTCAAGGGGCTCTTGGCCGGAGAAAACGATCTCGAGGAGGGGAACCATCTGAGACTCACCCCCGCGTTCCCGGATCTTGGCGGCTACACGCCTTCCCCATTCCTCCCCTCGGAGGATCCACAACCGGGCACCTTTTAAGTCCTGTGCAGACGAGTCACTGGCCTGTGAGTCTTGCCTGGACCGAGCACTCATGTGCGATTATCCTTCGGGCCTAAATCGGCGAGTTTGGCCGCGCCTCGTTCAAGAAGATCACGCGCAACTTCGCTACCGAGGTCCGACGCGATTCCCTCGCGTGCATTCGCTGCGTCCCAGGTCACCGTCTTCAACGATTCCAGCTGTGACTGGCCGTCGATCTGATAAACCGTTGCACGAAGCGAAAGCTGATCGTGGGCGAGGCTAGCCGATGCGCCGACCGGTGCTGCGCATCCGGCCTCTAGCGCTGCCAGAAGCTTCCGCTCAGCTGCCGCCGTAGCGCGGGTTTCCGCGTGCTCAACTGCCTGCAGAGCCTGCGATATCAGTTCATGGCTCAGGTCATCGCTCCTCACCTCGATAGCCAGAGCGCCCTGGCCCGGTGCCGACGGGGCCAAATCAAGGGAAAACCTCTCGGTGATCGCATCGACGCGGCCCACTCGTTCGAGGCCTGCAGCCGCCAAAATCACTGCATCAAGATCAGCCCCGACGCGCGCCAGCCGGGTATCTACGTTGCCGCGAATATCTTCAATTTTGAGGTCGGGGCGGCGAGAGAGTATCTGTGCCGCTCTGCGCGGTGAGCCGGTACCCACTCGAGAGCCCGGCGGCATCTCGATCAAGGTCAATCCGTCGCGGGCGCACCACGCATCCCGCGCATCAGCCCTCAGCGGCACAGCACCAACTGAAATTCCTGGGCAGGGGGCAGTCGGGAGATCTTTGAACGAGTGCACAGCCATATCGCATGTACCCGCGTAAAGAGCCTCCCGAAGAGCGCTCACGAACACCCCTGTGCCGCCCAGTTGCGATAATGGTGCGCGGGAAACGTCACCCTCAGTCGTCACGGTCACCAGAGCGACATCCGCACCGGTCGTCCTGGCGATTTCCTGCGCTACCTGCGTGGATTGTGCGACCGCGAGTCGGCTGCGCCGCGTACCGAGACGGATCAGGCCCGGGGCGGGAGGCAGCGGGTGCTCCGGTCGCAAGACACGACCAGTCACGGCGCGATACCGGCAGCCGCGGGTTTGAAGCCGGCCCGAACATTCTCGCAACAACCCGGTCGACACACATCGAACCAGGGGCCCAGGTCGGTGAGTGCTGGCCGTTCCGCAGCGGGCACTCCGTCTCGCCGTTCAAGCACCAAGTCAACGAGCCCGCGCACATAGGTGTCGTGGCTGCCTGGCGTGAGCACGCGCACAGCAGTGAGCCCGTTCTCTCGGCAGGTTTCCATTGCCTCAGTATCAAGGTCCCACAAGACTTCCATGTGGTCACTCACGAAGCCAATGGGGACGATAAGCACAGCGCGAATGCCCCGCGCAGGGAGTGCCGTGATCGCGTCGTTGATGTCGGGCTCCAACCACGGCTGCGTTGGGGGGCCACTTCGCGACTGGTAGACCAGATCCCACGCGGCGCCCTCTCCTGCCGCATGAGCAACAACCTCACTCACGGAGAGATGCTGGGCGGCGTATGCTCCCCCCGCACCATAGTCTCGGTCTCGCGGCCCTGAACGTTCAGCATCAGCCGTGGGAATCGAGTGCGTGGTGAAAAGTATCCGCACCTCTCGCTCCACAACCAGGTCGGGCAACCGATCCTTGAGTTCGCGCATGCCTTCACGAACCCGCTCAATGAAGGGTTCAACGAAGCCTGGATGATCGAAAAACGGACGAACCTTGTCGATCATAATCGTGCCCGCGAGGCCAGTCTCTTCGAGCGAGCGAGCAAAATCCTCACGGTACTGACGACACGAAGAGAATGAGGAATATGCGCTCGTCGCGATGGCGATCAGTCGCGTGAACCCGCGATCATTCGCTTCTCGCAACGCATCGGAGAGGTAAGGGTCCCAATTTCGGTTGCCCCAGATCACCGGAAGATTGATACCGCGGCGTAAAAGCTCACCTTCAAGCGCAGCCTTGAGTTCTCTGTTCTGATCGTTAATCGGGCTCACACCACCGAAATGACGGTAATGATGCGCGACTTCTTCAAGCCGTTCGTCAGGGATACCCCGACCTCGGGTGACATTTCGAAGGAACGGGATCACATCATCCTGTCCCTCCGGTCCACCAAACCCTGCAAGAAGAATCGCATCGTACGCCGTCGGGGACTCGACATGCTCCGGGCCCGCTTGTGCGGCCTCAGTCGCGTGCGGCACACGGGGTGCCAGGTTGTCGACACTCATCAAAGGACCTCCGTAGTTTTGGTTGTAGAAATCTGACGACCGCTAGGGAATGAAGTTGCTTCACACTTACTCCGTCGCGACGCGATGAGGCTGGCTTTTTCGGTCATCCGAGGGGATCTCCGTCCGGGGCAGTCACGGTATTGAGACTTGACAAGTGAGAGAGGCAGTCGTTCGCTGCTCGTCGAGCAGACGGTACTACGGCGGCAAGTCCGGTACCGGATACCCATTCTCCAGCGGAGAAAAGCCCAGAGGTGAGTTCGTTTCGTGGACCATCAGTCACCAAGGAAGTTCGCCGCGGTGGGATGGTATGCCGTTGACGAGCCATGCCGACGATGCTCGACTCTTCGACATTAATCCCGAGGATTCTGCTGGCGTCGGTGCGAGCAATACTCCGGACTGAATCATCGTCAAGACCGATCGTGCATGCATCCAGATTCCGAGAGCTTCGTCCCTGAAACTCCCCGTATGACAAGCGGATGAGATGATGATTGGGTGGAAGTTCCTCGTCGAGCCACTGCCATTTTGCCGATGCGTGGGTAAGCGCCTTCGCACGAATCGGCGATGGACCCTGTTGCGCTTCACTTGCCACCAAGGCCCCCGTACCTCGAGGTGCTGAATTCAGCCTCTTGTCATCAAGCAACAAGGCGACAACTTCGACTTCTGCGGGTTGAGCGTCTCGTGCAACATCAAAGCTCCCCGGCCGAGTCAGCGCATGGCCCTGAACCGGTTGCGCAACACCCTCGTCGAGTGGAACAGTGAGAATAGCGGCATCATAGGTTTCAGCATCACCCATTGCCTGCGTTTCAAGAAGGATTCCGTCAGTGGTTTCTCGAGCCGCGCTCACGTGAACCCCACGGTGCACCTTCACTGCAAATTGCTGAAGCTCATTCTCGAGATGCGCCACCAGCACGCCGAGACCCCCAGACAGGCCGGCAACCGCGCCGCCTGCTGACCGGTTGCTCGCCCGCTGTGCTCGCGCGGCCGCTCGGAGACTGCTACGCGAGCGCCACGCAGATTCCAGGCCTGGAACCGCACTCAGCGGAAGAGCTGCTGGATCTGTGGAATAGACTCCCCGAACTACCGGAGCAACAAGGCGAGAAAGCGCTTTCGACCCGAGGCGCGCCCCCACCAAATCGGCGATGGTGGACGCCTGAGCGCCAATGCGACGCGGCAGAAGTGGCTCTATTGCGCAGCGGAGCGCTCCTGCGAAACCCAGGATGCGCCGAGCTTCAACGCCCAATGGTGAAACCGGAATTCCGATCGCACCGGCCGGAGGCAGCGGCGAGGCGGCCCCTGCGTTAAGGACCCAACTCCGCCGCGTGAGGGGGGCTTGGATTCGCCCCGCAAGCCCAAGATCCTCGACTAACCGTTGCACCCCGCCGCCACGTGTCGCAAACGACTCAGCGCCAAGATCGTAGTGTGATCCGCCGAGCTCGCCGTTGCTGATTCTGCCGCCGAGAACCTGGTCTCGCTCAAAGAGGTCGACCTTCACGCCGGCGCGTGCAAGCTCCCAGGATGCAACGAGTCCGGCGATACCGCCACCCACGACGGCAACCCGATGGGGTGAGTCAGTATGCATGGGCGAGTTCAACCACCCTGGTAAGTACTGCCGGGTCGGTCTCTGGCGGCACCCCGTGCCCCAAATTCAAAATATGAGCGGGTGCACGCCTTCCGCGATCAATGACCTCTCTGACATGGAACTCAAGCGCCTCGGGCGACGCGAAAAGCAGCGCGGGGTTCAAGTTTCCCTGCAATGTTCGCGTATCTCCGAGTCGCCGGCTCGCTTCATCCAGCGGTATCCGCCAGTCGATGCCAATGGCGCTGGTCTCCAACTTCGCAAACTCGTGCAGCAGATGGTCTGCACCCACTGCGAAGTGGACAGTTGGGAGCGGGAGGGAGCGTGTTGAGTAGCCGTCCCCTTGCGGGTCGACATAGTGAAGCTCGCGCACCGCCTCGAGCGTGTGCATCGAAGACGCAGCAACATGAGCCGCATAGTCTTGCACGCTTAACGAACCGGCCCAAGAATCGAAGAGTTGCACAGCGCTGGCACCCGCGTGAGCTTGACCCTCGAGAAACACCCCGCTCAGTTCCGCTGCCCATGCCAGCAGATCTCGCCAAGCAATGGGATCGGTGTGCATGAGCGATCGAGCCTGGAGATGGTCCCGCGAAGGACCGCCTTCTACAAGGTAGGCCGCAAGAGTGAAGGGGGCTCCGGCAAACCCGATGAGGGGTGTGGATTCCAGCTCAGCGATGAGCAACTGAACCGTCTCCCGAATGGGCGTCATCGCCTGGCGAAGCCGCTCTGCGGGGTGCTCTTCTCTGAGCTGGGCAACATCTCGTGCAGTCCGGATGGGATTCGCGAACACCGGTCCACGACCAGGAACGATCTCGACATCTACCCCGGCGAGTTTCAAAGGGATGACGATGTCGCTGAAAAAGATCGCGGCGTCTACCCCGTGTCGACGGACAGGCTGCATCGTTATCTCTGCGGCGAGCTGCGGATCCAAGCATGCGTCAAGCATGCTCGTGCCCTCCCTAAGCTTCCGGTATTCGGGCAAAGATCTACCGGCTTGGCGCATAAACCAGACTGGGAGACGATCAGGCCGGAAACCATGGAGCGCTTGCACCAACGGAGAAGTTGAAGTCCGTCCATCTGATAGCGGATGTGAGGCTGATAAAGTGTTCATCGTTGGTGATGTTACCCTAGTCATCTGATGAATGCGCAAAACTCACGCGTCCCTGTTGATGCAATAAATCGAGCCGTTCCAGATTCTTCTGGTGGATGGATTGCTCTGCACACCTTCGGAGAGCAACAGTGTTAGTTTGCCTTTCACTCGACCATCATCGGATCGATTTTGATCTCCTCGGTGCTATTGAGCACCACACACAACCGCTGGTCGAGGCGCTTTCTGATCCAACCATCTCAACTGGATCTGTCGTGTTGGCAACCTGCAACCGCTTTGAGGCCTACTTGGATGTCCCCTCTTCCGATCGGGTGGACTTGACTCTCAGTCGAATTGCAGCAATCACCGGCGTAGATTCACAGAAGCTTCGCTCCCTAGCCCGGGTTCATACTGATCTTGACGCAGCCGAGCACTTGTTTTCCGTCGCTGGTGGACTTGAATCGGTGGTGGTGGGAGAAGGCGAGATCGCTGGCCAGGTGCGTCGCTCCCTGGAGCAAGCACGTGGAGCCGGTTCAACGACGAGCGAGCTCGAACGGCTCTTCCAATTCGCCGCCCGTACATCGCGAGACATCAAGCACCGAACGGGCGTTCAAACGGCGGGTCGGTCTCTTGTGCGGCTTGCACTCGCTATGGCTCAAAGCCGGATTGGTGACTGGTCAACCGCACGGATCCTGTTAGTTGGCACAGGAACGTACGCCGGGGCAAGCCTTGCGGCTCTTCGCGCTCGGGGCGCTACGGATGTTGCAGTTTACTCACCTTCCGGGCGCGCTGAACAATTCGCCCGTTCACATGAGATTCGTGCAATACAGGGCTCTGAACTCGAGGCCGCAGTAGCGGAAGCTGACCTCATCATCACGACAAGTCTCGCGAAAGAACCGATCCTTGCTTTAGAGCTCTTTGAGAAGACGCAGCGACTCGCCCGCGGCCCGTACTGCGGGTCGTTGCGTGGCCGACCCTACACTTCGACCATCGTTCAACCTCGTCTCGTGATCGATCTTGGAGTGCCACGAAACGTTGATCCAGAAGTAGTCCGGCTCCCTGGTGTCGAGCTTCTGGATCTCGAAATCATCGCAAAACACGCCCCGATTGAGGAGCTCAGCGCTGAGGCTGAAGCCCGCGGAATCGTCCAAGAAGCGGTGAACGAATACGCCGCGCTCCGCGCTGAACACGACGCAGTGCCCGCTCTTGTCGCCTTACGAGAACACGTTCACGCAATCCTCAACGACGAAATTCAGCGGGCAAAATCCTCAGCGTGCAACGCAGCGGAGTCTTGCCCTGCCGCCCCTGGTCACCCGGCGAGCGTTGAAGCAGCACTTCGACACTTCGCGGGTCGACTGCTGCACGCGCCTTCCTTGCGGGTGCGGGAACTCGGGCGAGCTGGTGAGGCCGAGAGGGCTTATTCAGCGATCGAATCACTTTTCGGCTTGACTGCAATCCCGGAAGATGCCTGAAGTGGGCCGCAGACGCCGATCCGAATAAAGACCCTCGTGTCTTCGGCGCTGTACCGAGAACTTCGGCATCATCCCTTTGGGGGCTAGATGCGAAGCCAGTATTACCCGACTTAGCGATACGCGAGCGCTGCCCGTCGCACCGAGAGTCCCACCCGATCCCCTACGCGAGGGAGATGTGTTGCTACGACCCGGGTTCGGGCTTGACTGCCACCGCGAAGTCGCACCTCTAGGAGCGCATCATGTCCGGCGTACGAGACCGAAGTGACTTCCGCCTCAACTCCGGATGGATCCAGCTCGATCCACTCCGGACGGAGCACCACCCGCACCTCGTCGCCCTGTCTCACGCTCTCGTCCATCAGAACTGCGGGGAGTTCACCAAGGCCGCAACTCACCGAGTTGACTCCCCATCGGCCTGAGAGTTCCACGGTGCTGCCGACAAACCGTGCAACCCACGACGTGGCCGGACGCTCGTACACCTCGCGGGGAGTTCCCCGCTGCAAGATCCGCCCGCCCATCATGACAGTGATGTGGTCTGAAAGAGAGAGGGCTTCTTCCTGATCGTGAGTCACCAGAAGCGCGGTTGATCCTTGAACTCGAAGCAGATCGAAGACCTCTCTTCGCAAGGCCACCCGGAGCATCGGGTCAAGGGCTGCAAACGGCTCATCCAGTAGCACCACGGATGGCCGGGGTGCTAGTGCTCGGGCGAGAGAAACTCGTTGCGCCTGTCCACCGGAGAGCTGGGAGGGAGACCGTTCCAAGAGTTCGGAGAGACCGACCAGTTCAGCGAGGTCAGTTACCCTGGCGGACCGAGAAGGACCTTTGGGTAACCCGAACCCAATATTATCGCCCACACTGAGGTGAGGAAAGAGTGACGCATCCTGGGGCACCCACCCAATTCCACGACGTTCAGGAGGCACGCTCACTTTCGCAGATGACACGAGCGACCCTGCCACTTCAATCGTTCCTTCTGAGACTGGAAGTAAACCCGCGATTGATCGCAGTAGTGTGGTTTTTCCGCAACCGCTGGGACCGAGCACTGAGGTAATTTTGCCGCTCGGGATATCGAGGTTGATCCCGTCAAGGACCGATTGGTGTCCGTACTTCACATGGAGGCCGTCGATCCTGACCCAGCTCACGGTTTCTCCTTCGCCAAATTTCGAATGCCAGACAATAGGTAGGTAGGCACTGCTGTGAGGAACACCAGCGCCGCCGCGAACGGGGCTGCGCTACCGTACTCCAACACCGAAGTTCGGTTCCACAGTTCGACGGCGAGCGTAGATACCCCGGTCGGCCGAAGAAGAAGTGTTGCAGGTAGCTCTTTGAGAACTGCGATACCGACAAGAAGTGCACCTACACCAATTGCCGGGGCGGCAAGCCGAAATGTTACCCGCTGCCAGACCACCCGCGGAGAGAGACCCTGCGTCCGCGAGACGTCAATCAAGCTCTGCGGCACTGCGGCCAATCCGCTTCTAGTCGATCCGATCGCCTTCGACATGAACAGTACCGCATACGCAAACACCAGAAGAACGACTGTTTGATACAGATACGGCACAACCGATAAAGAAAAGAATACAAGCGCGAGACCAACGACGATACCGGGCAACGCATGGCCCAGGTATCCAACAGACTCGATAACTGAGACGATACGACCACGAAAACGTGCCGAAAGAACTGCGATCGGAAGGGCGAGGACTACTGCGAAGAAAGCGCCCCCAACCGCAAGCAGGATGGTCGCTCCGACCGCGCCGAATAATCGCGGGCCGTCAATCTCCCGAAGGGTCTCCGCATCAGTCAGCTGCAGCAAAAGCCCTGACAGCGGGACGCCGACCCCAATGACAGGAGGCGCTAGCACGAGAGCAAGCAGGATCGGTACCCAGGCGTTTCTCACCGGCTTCATATCGGGTTTTCGGCCCGCAACAGTCACAGCCTGGCGACGCGTCAGTCTCTCCGAAGCGACAATCAACAAAGCAAAGATGACCAGAACAAGTGCCAACAAGGCGGCTTGATTTCGATCGAAGCTTGAACCGTAGGCAGACTTAATTCCCCACGTGAGAGTTTGGTACCGCAGCATTGAGACGGCTCCAAATTCCGAGAGCGTATATAACGCAACCAGGAGAGCCCCGGCCGTCGCCGCAGGTCGTACCCTGGGCCAAGTTGCCACACGAAAGGCTCCGATTGGCCCTCTGCCAAGAGTTCGGGCGACCGCTTCCACGTCGTTGGAAGGTCCTCGCAAAACTGCTGAGACTGGTAGTACCACGTATGGAAGGCAGACTGCCGTCATGACTAGCCAGCTCGGAAAAAATCCGTTGAGGCCTGGGGCAAAGACCAACCATCCGTAGGCTGCAAGATAGGAAGGGACTGCCAGCGGGAGCGCGGACAAGAACAACCAGACTGATCCTCCCGGAAGTCGAATCCGGCTCACAACAACCCCGATAGTGGCCCCAAGCCCGAAGCAGGTGACGGTCACTGCCACGGTCAAAGCTGCTGAGTTGAGTGCAAGCTGCAGCACGCGCTCCCGGAAGAGCGTGTCGACAAGCGTCCTGATACCAGCATCACCGATGCGGACAAACAGGTACGCCAACGGTATCGCCGCCGCAGTGGCGCACACTGCGGCGGCGATGATCAACCAGGCTGGTGCCCGCCCAACAGCTGACCGTTGTTGGCGGCTACTCTTCCCCGACGGCAGCATCACGGTTTCGGGAACGCGACTGCAGGTTAAATGAGACCGTATTTCTGAAGCAGTTCTTGCGTCGCAGCAAGGCTCTTCAGGTCAGCGAGATCGAGTTCGGGGTTCACTAATGTGTCGAGGCCCGGAAGGCCTTCTGGGGCGGCTACCCCCTCGATGAGCGGATACTCGAAGGTTTCTGCAACGAAATACTCCTGTGCCGGAGGCGAAAGAAGGAAGTCGATGAACTCCAGCGCGTCGGCATCAGTCGATGTCGAGCTGAGCATCCCAGCCCCTGTCACATTAACGATGGATCCGGCATCACCAGATTCGGGGAACGCAAGCTGTGCCCGCATGTTTGACTCCCCAAGCTCCGACGCGAGTCTGAACCAGTAGTAGTGGTTGATCAAGCCAGCATCAACCACCCCATCGTTGACAGCAGACAGAATTGCACCATTGCTATCAAACAGCTGAGGCTCGTTGCCCGCAATTGACTTCACCCATTCGTCCGCTTTCTCTTCACCGTTCAGCTCCCGATAGGCAGTGACAAACGACTGGAAGCTCGCATTCCCGGGCGCGATCCCCAAGCGGTCCGCCCATGCTGCTTCCGTGAAGGCATCAACGCTCGTCGGCACATCCGCAGGGCTCAGCTCGTTGCTATCGAAGACAATGACGCGTGCACGTCCGGTCACTCCAACCCACGTATCGTCGGTTGACGTGAATCCGGGTGTCACCCGTTCGGTGATTTCTGCGGGCAGTGTGGCAAACAGTCCGCCGTTCGCCAGCGCTCCAAGAGCGCCGGCATCCTGCGAAAGGAACACCTGAGCCGGGGTCTGTTCGCCTTCTTCCATGAGCAGGGCGCTGAGTTCGGCCGTGTCGCCATAACGGACATCTACGGCAATCCCGCTCTGTTCTTCAAACATGTCGATCAGCGGTTGCACGAGCTCTTCGTTACGACCGGAGTAGAGCGTGAATTCCCCGTCACTTACTTTCTCCCCGGTTGCGGCTTCCGGCGCTTCAGGTGAATTCGAACTGCACCCCACGAGGAGGGCTGCTGCGGTCGCAGTGAGTGCGAGCATGGAGAGAGAACGTTTCAGTGGCATCAGTAAACTCCAAGGATTTGTGAGTCGGGCTTAAAAAGTTTGGACGCCACAACTTAGGGCACCCTTACTTTCATCAGATGGTAGCACTTCATGTGATGTTCTGCGTTCCGCAGTGAAACGCCGTGCCCCCTTCTGTGACACGGAGCCCTGTCCCGACTCCACGGGCCGTCGCGTCGAACCGGGCGGTCAACCCGGATCACACGCTCCGAGCACGCCGCTCCGGCTCCGGCTCCGTTCAAGCGGGGGTAGTGTTTTCGTCATGGCGACCGTATCGACGCAGCCCCGCAAGCGCGAGGCATTCGGCTCAAGAAACGTGTTCATCCTCTCGGCCATCGGCTCGGCCCTCGGCCTGGGGAACATCTGGCGCTTCCCCTACGTCGCCTACGAGGGTGGTGGCGGTGCATTCCTCATCCCGTACCTGTGTGCCCTGCTGACCGCCGGCATCCCGTTGCTCTTCTTCGACTACGCGATCGGACACCGGTTCCGCGGATCAGCACCACTCGCGTTCAGAAGGATGCACCGCGCGGCTGAGCCGCTTGGATGGTGGCAGGTACTCATCTGCGCCATCATCGCGGTGTACTACGCGGTCATCATCGCCTGGGCCGCGATGTACACCTGGTTCTCAGCGCGCCTCGCCTGGGGTGCGGGCAATGAGGAGAACTTCTTCTTCACCGACTTCCTGCAGATGGGAGATGTCTCAGACAGCGGTGTATCGACGACGTTTGTGCCGCAAGTAGGCATCCCACTCGTCGTGGTCTGGCTCGTGGTCATTGTGATCATGGTCCTGGGGGTGCGGCGCGGCATCGGCCGTGTCAACTCCATACTCATGCCGCTACTCACAACGATGTTCGTCATTCTCGTCGTGCAGTCACTCTTCCTGCCGGGAGCGATGGACGGCCTCAACGCTTTCTTCACGCCGAACTGGGAGGCCCTCGCCGATCCCGGCGTCTGGGCATCGGCCTACGGACATGTCTTTTTCTCGCTCTCCATCGCTTTCGGCATCATGGTGACCTACGCCTCGTACCTCAAGCGCAAGACCGACCTCACCGGCTCAGGTTTGGTCGTCGCCTTCGCCAACTCCAGCTTTGAGATCCTCGCAGGGATCGGGGTCTTCGCGGCCCTCGGGTTCATGGCGCAGGCGCAGTCGACGGATGTCGCCGGGGTCGCAACCTCCGGCATCGGCCTCGCGTTCATCGCCTTCCCCACGATCGTCTCGCAGGCGACCGGAGGAGCGATCATCGGCGTGCTGTTCTTCGGCGCGCTCGTCTTTGCCGGCATCACCTCACTCATTTCGGTGCTCGAGGTCGTCGTCGCCGCGCTGCAAGACAAGCTCGGCTGGTCGCGCGTTCGCACGACCCTCACCGCGTCCATTCCACTGGCAATCGTCTCCACGGGGCTCTTCTCGACGACCACGGCGCTGGCGGTACTCGACACCACGGATGCCTTTGTCAATTCCTTTGGCATCATGGCGGTAGCGCTCGTCGCCGTCATCGTCGTCGCCTGGTTGCTGCACAAGCTGCCGACGCTGCAGGCCCACCTCAATGAACGCTCCAGCTTTGGCCTCGGTTTGCTGTGGAAGCTGCTCGTTGCAGGGCTCGCACCGATCGTGCTCGGCTACCTGTTCATCACCGAACTGATCGCCAAGATCTCTGAACCATACGGAGGATACCCAAACTGGTTCCTCGCCGTCTTTGGCTGGGGCATGGTGATCGCCCTCATCACGCTCGCGATCCTGTTGTCGCTCCTGCCGTGGAGCGGGCGCTCGCGCGCCAAGGACGATCCCGAGTATGACGAGTTCCTCATCACAGAGGATTACGCTCCGGATCCGGAGACCACTGCCGTGCCGGTGTTCGATCCGCCGAATAAGGGAGAACGCTCATGACACCTACCGCCATCGTCATGATGACCATCGCCATCCTCACGCTGTGGGGCGGACTGGTCGCCGCCATTGTCAACCTGGCTCGTCACCCCGAGGTTGCCGAGACGGAACCGCCCCCGCCCATCGAGCTGTAGGGCGGTTACCCGCACGCGAATACGGGAAAACAGTCCGCACGATCCCGGTTCGATAAGAGCGCAGTGGCACAATCCCACGGGCACGATGGCGCACCTCCCGCATGATCACACGGATCAGTTCTCCTGGAACAGCCTAAGTCTCAGCGTTGCGAGATCAAGAAACAGTAGTCTCTTAACCCAGAAACCCGACGCATAGGAGGCGAAGTCCAGCTCGTGGACCTACCGAAACCGATTCAGATAGCAGACGAGCCCTCCGTGCTTCCCCACAGTGAGTTGCTGCGCGAAAGCACGAGTACTCGGGGCCTGGCAGAAGTTGCGTGTGGACCATGATGCTCTCTGCCTTGCTACTGCTCCTTGGCTTGGCAGTAGTCGTCTTGATCGTTGCGGCAAATGGGTATTTCGTGGCCCAAGAATTCGCGTACATGTCGGTCGACCGCTCGACGTTGCGAGCTCGTGCAGAAAGTGGCGACAGGGCTGCTAGACGGGCGCTGAAAGTGACAGATCGCACCTCATTCATGCTTTCTGGTGCTCAGTTAGGGATCACCGTGACGGGCCTGATGGTCGGCTACGTTGCGGAGCCTCTCGTGGGCGAGTCACTCGGGGTACTCCTCGGCGGGGTCGGAGTTGGCGAAACCACAGGAATAGCGGTCGGTACTGTCATCGCACTGGTGTTCGCGACGGTATTTCAGATGATATTCGGTGAGCTCTTTCCCAAGAACTTGGCCATCGCGAACCCGACTCCATTAGCACGGGCGCTTGCGCAGTCGACTCTGGTGTACCTGGCAGTATTTGGTTGGCTGATTGCCTTCTTCGACCGAGCCTCGAATGCGCTTCTCAGGCTCATCAGGGTCGAACCCGTGCACGATCTTGACAGCAGTGCGTCTGCGCAAGACCTTGAACACATTGTGGAAGGATCCCGCCAAAGCGGGGATCTTCCCGAAGATCTCTCGATGCTCCTGGATCGAATCTTGGACTTTCCCAATCGCGATGTTGAACACGCGATGGTATCTCGATCACAGCCGGACTCTCTTACCCCCGACACTTCAATCGCTCTCGCCCGAACCCTGATGGCAGAAGCCCACACCCGATATCCGGTAGTAGATCGGAATGACGATCCGATCGGTGTCGTTCATCTCGCAGATGTCCTCCGCTGCGCGCCGGACGATCCGCGGCCCGTAGTCGAGATCATGCGAACCCCCTTGGTGATCCCCTCGCTCATGAAGCTGCCTGATGCGCTGCGCAGCCTGACGGAATCTGCAAACGAACTCGCCTGCGTGATTGACGAGTACGGCGGATTCGCTGGAGTCCTCACTCTTGAAGACCTCGGCGAGGAACTCGTGGGCGACGTCACTGACGAGCATGACCTCGACCAGTCAGACGCTGTTTTCCGGCTCTCTGACGACCGATGGCGCGTAGAGGGGTCCCTGCACATTGACGAACTCGAACGACTCCTCGGTCATGATCTCCCGGCGGGAGACTTCGAGACACTGGCAGGTCTCTTGATCGCCACCCACGGCGATCTCCTCGAAATTGGGGCGGTCGTTCGGGTGCCCCTCGATGAGACCGGGGCCGACCTCGCAGAAGGTCGAGACCTCTCTCGTATCCTCGTCGCTGAGGTGGTCGAAATTGAGCGACATATCCCCTCGAGTGTGATCGTTGAGATTCTTGAGGAGACGCCACAACGCGTGAACCCAGAGACCGACACGCGTGATTCAGCCGAAAAGGGTGACTCATGAACGGGTGGATCGTGCTTCTCGTCACCGTGTTCCTCATCGTGTTGAGCGCGTTCTTCGTGGTGATCGAGTTTGCTCTGATGGGGGCGAGACGCCACCGATTGGAAAGTGAAGCCACCCAGCGAGCTTCCGCCCGTGCCGCGCTTCGCGGCATGAACGAACTCACCCTGATGCTCGCCGCCGCACAGCTTGGCATCACGGTGTGCACCTTTGCGCTCGGCGCAGTGACCAAGCCTGCAATTGACTACTGGCTCGGTCCGGTGCTCATGTCGTGGGGGCTGGCAGAGTGGCTCTCGGGCGGGATCGCCTTTGCGGCATCACTGCTCATCGTCACGTTCCTGCACCTGGTCATCGGCGAAATGGCCCCCAAATCATGGGCGATCGCGCACCCGGAGACTGCAGCAATGCTCATCGGTATCCCTGCGAGGATTTTTCTCTGGCCGCTGCGGCCCTTCCTCGCCTGGGTGAACTCCATCGCGAACGCACTCGTCGCACGATCCGGGGTTACCCCGGTTGAACGTGCCGCGGTGGGCGGCCGCGATGCAGACACCATCCGTCAACTGGTCGAGCACTCGGCTGAAGTGGGTGCACTCGAGCTGGAGCTCCAAGCCCAGATCTCCGAAGTCATTCGCCTCCAAAGCACCACCACTTCAGACATCGTGCAGAGAGGCCAAACAGCATCGGCAGTGCCAGACTCTGCCACGGTGGCCGATGTGCAAGACGAGTCTCGTCGCAGTGGGCACCTTCGAATCCTGGTCGCAGATGAGGACGGCACCTTCACGCACGTAGTTCATGTGCGCGACACCTTGACTGCGCCGCAAGATGCCCCCGCCACAGATTACGGTCGCCCGGTGTTTCAGGTCGAACCAGATCTCCCGGTATACGAACTCCTCCGACAAATGCGGGAAGCGCAGGTGCAACTTGCGGTCGTCGGTGGGGCGGGATCCACTCAGTACGTACTCACGATTCAAGACGTGATGCATCGAGTGCTGTCTACCAGCAGCACACCGTGACCAACGACAGCTCCCTGCATCACGCCCGTCCGCTGAATGTGAGCCCCAGCAGCACGAGGTTCAGTGCGACGATCAGGATCGCCGTCACGATGCCCGCAACCTTCAGCCAGACGGGGTTCACGTGCTCGCCCATCACCTCTCGTCGGCTTGTGAACCAGATGAGCGGCACGATCGCAAACGGGATGCCGAACGAGAGCACAACTTGGCTCAGCACGAGAGCCAAGGTCGGATCGACCCCGACAGCCAACAGCAGGAGGGCCGGCGTGAGCGTAATGAGGCGGCGCACGAGCATGGGGATCCGCGTCTTCAGCAGCCCGCCCATAATCTCAGCGCCCGCGTAAGCGCCGACTGATGTCGATGCAAGGCCAGACGCAAGGAGGCCGATTGCAAAGATCACGCCGATCGCCGGGCCGAGGCTGGCGCTGATTGCAGCCGCCGCTCCGTCGATCGTGTCGGTACCTTCAACGCCCGGCAAGGCGGCGGCCGCAAGCAGAAGCATTGCCAGGTTGACACCCCCCGCGACGAAGAGAGCAAGCACGACATCCCAGCGGGTGGCTTTCAACAGCCGGGCGAGGCGAACAGGATCGAGTTCGTGCCCGTGTCGATCCCGCGCCAGAGACGAATGGAGATAAATGGCATGCGGCATGACGGTCGCACCCAACATGCTCGCCGCGAGCAGCACCGTCTCTGTGCCCGCGAAGCGCGGCACGAGCCCCTTGGCAACCCCGTCCCAGTCAAGGGGGCTGAAGAACAGACCCGCGACAAAGCCGATCGCGATCATCGCCAGCAAACCAATGATCACTCGCTC
Organism: Leucobacter fengyongliangi; assembly: GCF_052386045.1. Taxonomy (NCBI): domain Bacteria; kingdom Bacillati; phylum Actinomycetota; class Actinomycetes; order Micrococcales; family Microbacteriaceae; genus Leucobacter; species Leucobacter fengyongliangi. The sequence continues at coordinate 19,437 of NZ_CM126356.1, forward strand.
GAAACGAAGCTGGCTCGAGCGCTGAAGCGAGAGAATCGCCATCGACACCCCACCCACGATGAGGCCGCCAAGAACGAGCGGGAGGTCAAACAGAATGTAGAGCGCGAGCGCGCCGCCGATCACCTCGGCGATGTCGGTGGCAATCGCGATGGCCTCAGCTTGCACCCAGAATGCGAGTCGGCCGCGACGGGGCATCCGCTCGCCCAGCAGCTCGGGCAAGCTCCGGCCGGTCACGAGTCCAAATTTTGCCGAAAGGTACTGTACCAGCACCGCCATCACATTGGCGAGGACAAGCACCCACACCAGCAGGTAGCCGTATTTCGCACCGGCCGAGAGGTTCGCCGCGACATTGCCAGGGTCAACATATGCAACAGCGGCGACGAACGCCGGGCCAAGCAGTCGGAAGAGCGCACGCTCGGGCTTCGCTGGAGCAGCGGGACTGGTAGTGGCGGGCACCTCGATCTCCTCAGCTGTGCATCCCCACCGCGACGGATTGGGGCGGCGATGCATGTCAAGTTAGCACATACTTCGTGGGAGCTACGTTTCGAAGTTCGACCGCACGAACTTATGAGAGCCTTCTCCCCGTGGTGGGGCACGCCAGGCGGCGACGGCCACCGGAACCGGCTCCTCGAGGAACCGGTTCGAGTCCGTGCCAGGCCCCGCGTCCTCGGTAGGCTGGATGCAATCAGCGGCTACGGTCGGGTCACACGTGAGCCGGGAGCAACAGCTCTAGCGGCGCGATCGAGTGAGGTTGGTGTCACATGACCGGGGAGCCCGCTGCCGCAATTCAACCGCTCACGTGGGAGCACCTCGGGGTGCGGCACTCCGCCTCATGGTGGTCTGCAAACTCCCGGCCAGCGCCCAAACACCTGGTCGTGGTCGACGACCGGCTCACCGCCGCGCAGGCGGTCAGGTACGCGGCTCAGGGCACCGCGATGCTGTGGCTGGGCGACTTTCACAACGCAAAACAGATACTGAGCGCGATCGATCGGCGGCTATCTAAAAGCGGACGGGGAACGGTGGCCCGGCCAGTCACGAGCGACGCGGAGGAGTTCTACCGGATCCGCCAGGCCAGAGCCCAACGGTCACGGATGCTGTCTTTGCTGCTGGTGCCCCTCACGTTTGATGAGGCGACCGGGGTTGCGACGCTCCCCCTGCCCCGGGCGCCTGAGATCGGTGCGGCGGTGCAGTTTGGGTATGGTGAGCAACCTCGCTTTGGCGAGGGCCAAGCCGTGGTGAGTTTGCAAGAGCTGAGCGGAGTGCAGGGCGCGTACCAATGGTTCGTGGCCGGGGTCGATGTGCCCGCGCTGGGTGCCAAGATCCATCCCCACTACGGAACGTTCATGCCCACCCGCCACGAATATGTGGATCTCGTTGCCCGGGCACCACTGCACGATCGAAGCCTCGCGTTCGATATCGGCACCGGCACCGGGGTGCTGGCCGCGGTGCTCGTGCACCGCGGTGTGGAGAAGGTCGTGGGCACCGACATTCATCAGCGCGCGGTGGACTGCGCGAACGACAACTTCGCTCGACTCGGCATGTGGGAATCGGCCGCGGCCCACCTTGCCAGCATGTTTCCCGCGGGACGGGCGCCCCTGATCGTCTGCAACCCTCCCTGGCTTCCCGGGAGCGCCGCAACCACGCTCGATGCGGCGATCTACGATCCCGGCAGCAAGATGCTGCTGCAGTTTCTTGAGGGCCTCCCGCACCACCTCACTGACGATGGTGAGGGCTGGCTGATCATCTCGGATCTCGCCGAACTCCTGGGCCTCCGGAGCCGGCAAATGTTGCTCGACGCGATCGATCGTGCCGGGCTTCGCGTGATCGATCGGCTCGACACGACCCCCACCCACGGGCGAGCAGCAGATGCCTCAGACCTCCTCCACGCCGCGCGTGCCCGAGAGGTCACCTCGCTGTGGAGGTTGCAGGTTCGGCGACCAACTCCCTGATCCCGGTGGAAGGCTCCCGCGGCCGAGTGCGATCACCCTGGCTGGGTGCAGGTCACCAGGAACGAGAGAAGTGGTGTGGCATCGCTTGTGGTGAACAGCGTGTCGAGAGCCAAATTGAACTCAAACTTGCGAGCGAACGGAACTGACACCACCTCGAATCCATGCGTCATCAGCTCGCCGGACATCATGAGTCTCGCCGTGCGTTTGTTTCCGTCGAAATAGAACTGCTGCCTCGTCGCTGCGGCGAAGTAGACGAGAGCTCGTTCACGAGGGTCGGAGATTTCTTCGAGACCCTCTTTGCCAGGCTGTGTGTGAGTCACTCGGTTGACAGAAAGGTCACCCATCATGTCGATCACGCCGGGCTTCACTCTCACGGAAATCCGTGAGTATGTGCACGAGTACCAGAACCTTCCCCATGGCACGAAAACGAGATGGTTGAAAGAGCAAACCTTTTCCAAGCATCAGATCATGCGCTGGCAAGATGCCGTGTTCGGGGGCGATCTCGACCGCGGCATGATTCCGCGAGAGAGTAGCGGTATGACACCAGACGCGAAGGCCCGCCGGGAGATCTCCCACCAGCAGCGCAGCATCCCGAAAGAACAACACGACGCAGAACTCGCCGCGCTCAACGCCCGGATTCGTGAACTCGAGGGAACGAATGACGCGTTGGGAAAAGCTATCGGGCTCTTGCACAAGCTGAACGAGCAAGAGCCCGATACGTTGCCGGCGACCGGGCGAGAGAGTTCATCACCGCCGAGAACCTCCTCGTGACCGAGCTCACCCGCATCACGGGGTCACAGCGTAAGGCCCTGAGCCTTGCGGGGGTGTCCCGGGCGACGTGGCATTACCGGCAACAGCCCCGCCAAGTGGTGATGGCCCCGGTTCCGCAGGCCGAGCGGGCGTACCGGGCACGCATCAGTCCGACCGATCGGGAACGCATCGTGGGGTACATTCTTGCGGGGTGGGCGAAGAGCGTGTCCGTGGATCATGCGTACGCGTCGGCGTGGGATGCGGGAGTGATGCTCGCGTCGCGTCGCACGTGGTGGCGGATCGCTGCCGGCATCGAGGAGCAGATGCTGCGCCCGCAGGTCCCGACCCGGCGCGGGAAACGGGCCCCACGCGAGAAACCCGTCGTGACGGCGACCCGGCCCGGGCAAGCGTGGTCGTGGGACATCACTGACTTGTACTCGCCGTGGTGGGGGAAAACGTTCAAGGCATACAAGATCACCGATATTTTCTCGCGTGAGATCGTGGGGTGGCGGGTCGAGGAACGAGAGGCTGATCACCTCGCGGTCGAGATGTTTGAGACCGCGATCGCCCATTACGGAGCCCCGGAGGTGGTGCATGCGGACTCGGGGTCAGCGATGCGTTCACACGCGCTCCTGAACGCGCTCACCCACCACGGAGTCACGTTGTCGCATAACCGGCCGTACGTCTCGAACGATAACCCGTTCTCCGAGGCCGGGTTCCGCACGATGAAGTACCGGCCCGGCTATCCCAGAGTCTTCGCTGATCTTGCTGCCGCCCGCACGTATCTCGCCGAGTATGTGGCCTGGTACAACACCGAGCACAAGCACTCCGGGATCGCGTTGTTCTCACCCGCTCAGGTCGGTGACGGGTCATGGCGTGAGGTGTGGAAGACCCGCGACCTCGCGTTGCAACACTATTACGACACGCACCCGGAACGGTTCCGCGGGCGCCCGGTTACGCCGGCACCAGCGGACCTCGTGGGAATCAATCTCCCGAAACAAACCACACAACTAACGTCCGAGTGACTCCACACAGCTTGACACAGAGCGAGATACTCAATAGTTCGTCGGTACCGGTCAATGCGCGGGCTTCCCGACTCGCCAGCTTCGAAGCCCTCAACGTATCCCCCACCAGCGAGCTGAACGGTTCCTCCCCCGCCAGTTGGGCCCTCACCTCGGAAGTGGCCAGACTCGATCGCCTCGTGGACGGCAACGCGCCCATGCACCGCATCGGAAATCTCCTTGGAGAGCAAGAATTTTTCCACACCAACAAGATCGTCGACAAACGAATACCCCTCACTAAGGGCGAGAATCTGGCTGGCCTCCCGCTGCGGCCTTCCGCCAACGGTCACCCCGTCAAGCAGGGTCTTTACCTCTGGAAGCGTGAACGTGTTGCCTTCCAGCGCTGCGGCATTCCAGATGAGGTTTGGCAGTGATTCGCGAAACCGATGCCGGGAACGTTCGACCGTTGACTCGGGAATCCTGCCAAAGTCGATGTTCGCGGCATCCCACCAAATGCTGCAGTTCGACAGTTGATCGCCGTGAGGCTGTTGCGCTGGTGCGGCAGCCGAGCCCAAGGGTCGGGTTCCTGGGCGCTTCTTGTAGGGGCCCGATCCTACCGCCCATTTGCCTCCCTCAGCCATCACCAGGTCCTCGCAACATCGAACGCGGCATCCCTGGTTGGCCCCTGGAGCCCCGCGCAGTCGATCACCGCCTGCACCGGCGCCACCAAGCGGAGGCCGTCGAGTGGCACCATTCCCGTCAGTGTGGTGAACGTGGGTGTCGCGAGGATGAGATTTGCGCTGCTCGCACCGCGGCGGGCGACCCTGCCACTGTCTGAGAGTAACCGCGACACGGCGAGCGGATCGCTCACCCACATTACGGAGACCACGTCCGCTGGAAGCTCCGCCTCCATAGCTTCTAGCGCCACGGCTCCAGAGAGCGCCCAGTTTTTCCCAATGGCATATCCGGCAGAAGCGAGTCGTTCCGGGGTGAAGTCGCCCACCATGTACACCGCGCCCTGGCGATGGAGGAGCGACGAGTACCGGCCGGCCTCCTCCGCGATTCGCAGAGGGTTCTCACCCGCGTATCTCCTCAGACGCTCAATCCAGGTCAGAACCTCTGCGGACGTGGGGTCAAGACTGTCGGCATCGAGCATCACTCGCCCTGCATCCGCGGCCGCGGGCACCGAGGCGGGCCGATATGAGAAAGCGACCTCCATGCCGCATGCGAGCGCGAGCTCTTCAAGGGTGTCTATTCGCAAGTCGGTGGAGCCGTCGGCCGCACGATAGACCGTGGCCCGATGGAGGCCGGCGCGCTCAGCAATTTGGGCGCGCGAGAGCGCAGATTCGTCGAGTACCTGCTGAAGCCCCACATTCATACTTCAAGGATAGAAATTATGTCGCAAATAAGCAACAAAATAGCTAACTGTCGCATTCATGTGACATGTTTGGGGGAAGGCTCACTCTCGCGACCGCAACCAGGGGTCGGGGTCGGCGCCGCCACCGCGCACCTAGCAAACGCCGACCTACCTCGCGGGAACCAGCGGGTTGTGGCCGGCCGCGATCCGCTCGCTCTCGCGCACTGGCCCCGGCGGTGTTCCCTCGCCGAATGGCTCGCCACCCAGCTTCTCCCGACCGTGAGGCTCGAGCCAGCCCGTGAGATCCGGCCCGGCTGGCACAATCTGAGTCGAGTTAATGTCGATGTGGGTGATGTAGTAATGCTGCTTGATCTGCACGAAGTCGGTGGTGTCGCCAAAGCCCGGGGTCTGAAAAAGATCCCGTGCGTAGCCCCAGAGATGCTCCATCTCGGTGAGCCGGTTGCGGTTCGCCTTGAAGTGCCCGTGGTACACGGGATCGAAGCGCGCGAGCGTCGTGAATAGGCGTACATCGGCTTCCGTGATCGTGCCCCCCATGAGGAAGCGGCGGGTGGCGAGGCGATCCTCAAGCCAATCGAGCGCCGACCAGAGGCGCGCGTAGGCCGCATCGTATGCCGCTTGCGAACCAGCGAACCCGCAGCGATACACCCCATTGTTGACCTCCGTGAACACGCGCTCGAGGATCGGCCACATCTCGTCGAGCTCACCCGCGGGCAGCAGATTCGGCGCGCCCTCGCGATGAAACTCGCGCCACTCGGTCGAAAAGTCGAGCGTGATCTGCGGGTAGTTATTCGTCACGACCCCGCCGGTCGGAACGTCGACGATCGCCGGCACGGTGATGCCGCGCGGGTACCCGGGGAATCGCGCGAAGTAGTTCTCTTGCAGCCGCTCGGTTCCGAGCACCGGGTCGCGGTGGCCGGGGTCGAGATCGAAGGTCCAGGATCGCACGTCGTGCACGGGGCCAGGCCGCCCCAGCGAGATGACGTCTTCGAGGCCCAACAGGCGGCGCACGATGACCGCACGATTCGCCCAGGGGCAGGCGTTCGCCGCGATGAGCCGGTACCGGCCCGGCTCCACCGGCCACGCCTGGGCCCCCTCGCTCAGCCCGTACCCGAGCGAGCCGACCTTCGATGACGGGGGCGCGGGGAGCGCGCGCACAGCATCGGGATCAGCGACGATGCGATCCTCGATGTAATTCGTGTCGCGATCAAATTCGGCCCCGCTGGTCACGTACGCGCCCTTCGTCGAGAAACCCTCGCTCGCTTCATTCGTCGGGCTGGTGTTCTCGTTGTGTGCCATGGCTCGGCCCTCCGATTGAGATGCGTGTGAACTGGCCTCCGAGTCTATGTCGAGCAGCCGAACTGAAACCGGGGCATCTCCCGATGGGTCAGAGCATAGGATCGAAACCACCTCGACCCGGTGCCGAGACGATCGCGAGGAGACCCGATGCCCACGAAGCAACCCGCGATACGTGCCGTCGACCTCGCCGATGTGCTGGCATATCTCGTGGTGCTCGGCCTGTACGTGCAGTTCTTCCCGAACGTGATTTCCGAGTCGTTCTCCCTGACCCTCTTGACGGCCATCCTCATGAAACTCGCGCTCGAGATCATCACCTGGGCGAAGAAGCGAACTCTGCAGAGGCTCCGGCGAGCCGATTCAGTACTCGCTCGGGTGATCTCGATCGGCACGCTGGTCTTGCTGCTTCCCGGGAGCAAGTTCGCGATTCTCTGGCTGACCGAACTCGTGTTTGGCGGCGCCGTCAAGCTGGGCGGGTTCTTCGCCGTGACCCTGCTGATCGTGGTGCTCATGCTCACGCGCGCCGCGCTACGCCGGGTGCTGACCGAGAAACGCTAGTGGATCAGCTCGCGGCGTCGCCCCAGTCGGCGGCGAGGCGAGTGAGCGACGCCGCGAGCTCGTCAAGGTTGGCGTCGACACCGGCACCGGCACGACCGTAGGCAAGCCCGAGCAGGAACGTCGTCAGTGGAGCCGCGGGCCGCGCGACCCCGTGCGCCACGTCGCGCGCCAAGTCAAGCACCGTCGCGATCGACACGTCGGCCGTGTCCAGGCCCACCTCCCGTGCTGCTGCGCTCAGCCAGGCCTCCAAGGCCTCGGGCGGCAGGTGCGTAGGGTTCGACATGGGGGTCTCCTCAGTGTTCGTGCGTGCAAGATCTTGGGGGGTATCGATGTCGGCGACGACCGCATCCGGTGCGTCCACGAACCGCACCTCGAACGACCGGAACGCGTCACGAAGCGGCCTCCCCGAAAGCTCGCCCTCCCGCTCCGCCGCAGCGAGACCCGCCCGCAGCGCGCCGGCATCGACCCGGCCCGCGAGCCACTGCGCGCGGCCTTCCAGGTCACGCAGCACCACGGCCTGCGCGCCGACGGGGGGCCACTCCTCAGCGAGGAGGCGATCCACTACCTGCGCCGGGTGCACCAAGTCGCAGGCGAGCAGCAGCACCGACCCGGCCGTAATGGGAGACATTCCCACGGCGAGCGCGACGAGCGGCCCGCCGAAGCGGGGTGACTCTGTGACAAGCGTGCAGCCGTCGAGCCCGGAGCGCTCAGGGCCCACCACGACGATCTGGCCGACGCCAGCCTCGCGTGCGGCAGCGACCACCCGATCCACCTGCCGCTCGCCGCGCACCATCAGCTCGGCCTTGTCGATTCCGCCGAGGCGCGACCCGCGACCCCCGGCCAGGATGATCGCGTCAGTGGCACGACCTACCACGAGCCCACCCGCCACACCTCGACCGGGTCGCCCGGGTCAACGTCGCCCACGTGCTCGGGCACCCAGGCGAACCCCTCAGCTGCGCCCTGCCCGCCCACCGCGTGCGAGACCGCCCGCGAGTTGACCGTCGGCTCACACACCAGCCCAGCTTCACTCACTCGGAGCCGCACCGGCAGCACCTGCGCCCGCCCCACGGCACCGCGCCACCCGACGGCCGCGATGGCGGGAAGGCGCAGCCGCGCGCTCGATCGGCGCCCCTGCGCGGCCAGCAGCGCCGGGCGCACGAACAGTTCGAAGCCCACGGCCGCGCTCACCGGGTTGCCCGGCAGTGCGAAGAGCCAGGCGCCGGAGCGGAGTCGCCCCGCGCATTGCGGCTGACCTGGTTTCACCGCCACGCGCACCGCTTCGATCTCCGGCTCATCCTCAATGGCCAGCCGCACCACATCGTGCAGGCCGGGCCCGATGCCGCCGGTGGTGAGGATCACGTCGACCCGTTCGCCGAGCTCGACGAGAGTGCGCCGCAGGCCCACCACCGTGTCGCGGCTCACGCGAACTTCCTGCGGCACGATACCGAGTTCGCGCAGCAGGCCCACCAACAGGAGCGAGTTCGACTCCGGAATCTCACCGCGCCGCGGTGCCTGGCCCGGCGGCACGAGTTCCGAGCCAGTCACGACAACCGCCACCCGCGGGCGCGAACGCACGAGCACCCGGTCGATCCCAGCTGCGGCGAGCGCGGAGAGTCGCAGCGAGCCCAGCTCGTCACCGTCCTCGGCCATCGAGTCGCCGATCTTTCGATCCTCACCGCGCTGACGCACGTTCGCCAAAGCGGGCACGGCGCGCAGCACGCGCACCTCGGTTCGCGCCCACGGGCTGTCCGCTTGGTCGCCCAGGGTGAGCTCCACGGGCACCACGGCATCGGCATCGCTCGGCACCGGCGCCCCGGTCATGATGCGGGCCGCCTCGCCCGGCCGCAGACTCGGGTCGTCGGAGCTGCCCGCCGCAACCTCGGCGACGACGCGCAGCGGCACGGGCCGTTCGGCGGTCGCGCCCACCACATCGGCGGCGCGCACGGCGTACCCGTCCATTGCTGAGGAATCCCACAGGGGCAAGTCGTGACGCGCGGTGACCGCCTCCGCGAGGGTCAGACCGTGCGCCTCGGCAAGTGGAAGCTCGCGCACCGGCAGCAGTTCCGTGCGCGCCAGGATCCACTCGAGGTGCTCCGCCACGCTTCTCACGATCGCGATCCCGTCCGTTCACAGGCGGGTCCGTTTGCCTCGCCCCGTGATCGATGCTATCCAAGTACCATGTCCCGTATCGCCGCGCGTCGCCGCGTCACTCGTCTCACGATCGGCGAACCGGCCCGGGTCGCACCGGATTCGCTCGCCGTCGAGGAGCCCCTCGAGATCCGGGTGCACGGCCGTCCCCTGGCGATCACCATGCGCACCCCCGGCCACGACTTCGAGCTCGCTGCGGGGTTCCTCGTCTCCGAGGGCGTGATCCACCATCGCGAGCACTACGCGACCGCCCGCTACTGCGCGGGAGCGACCGTCGACGACGGCAACACCTTCAACGTGCTCGACGTCGGCCTTGCGCCCGGCGTGGCTCCCCCCGACCCGAGCCTCGAGCGATCGTTCTATACGACCAGTTCGTGCGGTATTTGCGGCAAGGCCAGCATCGAGGCCGTGCGTACCCAGTCGCACTTCGCCGTCGGCGATGATCCACTCGTGATCGACAGCTCTCGCATCGCGCGATTTCCCGAGGCGTTGCGTGCGCAACAAGCCATTTTCGACCGCACCGGGGGCCTGCACGCCGCCGCGCTCTTCGATGGGGTCACCGGCGAGATGCTGGTGCTGCGCGAAGACGTGGGTCGGCACAACGCCGTCGACAAGGTCGTGGGGTGGGCGCTTGAGAATGGGCGGATCCCCGCACGTTCGTGCGTGCTGATGGTCTCGGGGCGTGCAAGCTTCGAGCTCACCCAGAAGGCGATGATGGCCGGCATTCCGATGCTCACCGCCGTCTCCGCGCCGTCTTCGCTCGCCGCCGACCTGGCCGAGGAGGCGGGGATCACCCTGGTGGGATTTCTTCGCGGGCCCTCGATGGTCGTGTACAGTCGCCCCGACCGGATCCGCCACGAGGAAGTGTCATATTCCCCAGATTCCCTCGCTCCCGCAGATTCCCGCCTCACTGCGGTCTCGACCGTCACCGCAGATACCCCGTAGCCACAAGGAAGGCCCCCACGCCATGACCCCGCACGCCCCGCACGAGGACTTCTCTGACGCCGACATGATCGTCACCGAGCCGAAGGAGTATGCCGCAGGCCTCGGCGGGGTCTTGCACTCCATGGAGCCGGCCATCAAGAACATGGGCGTGGGCCGCACGCTCAAGCTCATGAGCAAGATCAACCACAAAGACGGCTTCGATTGCATGAGTTGCGCCTGGCCCGACCCCGAGCACCGCAAGCTCGCCGAGTTCTGCGAGAACGGCGCGAAAGCGGTGACGTGGGAGGCGACCCCGCTGAAGATTCCGCGTGCCTTCTGGGCCGAGAATTCGCTCACCTCACTCGCAGACAAGACCGAGTACTGGCTGGGGATGCAGGGGCGCATCACCGAGCCCGTCTATAAGTCGGCCGACTCAGATCACTACGCACCCATCGACTGGGAGAGCGCGTTTCGCATCATTGCCGAGCGCCTGAACGGGCTCGATCACCCCGACGAGGCGGCGTTTTACACGAGCGGCCGCGCGTCAAACGAGGCGGCGTTTCTCTACCAACTCTTCGCGCGAGTGCTCGGCACCAACAACCTCCCCGACTGCTCAAACATGTGCCACGAATCCACCGGCAGCGCGATGCAATACAGCGTTGGCATCGGCAAGTCGACCGTCGCCTACAGCGACTTTCTCGAGTCCGACCTCATCATCATCATGGGCCAGAACCCGGGCACGAATCACCCCCGCATGCTCACCGCGCTGCAGGAGGCCAAGGAAAACGGCGCCAAGATCGTCGCCGTGAATCCGCTGCCGGAGGCGGGTCTCATCGGCTACAAAGACCCGCAGAAGCTGCGCGGATACGTCGGGAAACCCCCGGCCATCGCCGATCAGTACCTGCAGATCCGGCTCGGCGGAGACATGGCGCTGCTGCAGGCGATCTCGAAGCGCGTGCTCGCCGCCGAAGCGGAGCGGCCGGGTCAGGTGCTCGACCACGACTTCATCGCGCAACATTGCGACGGGTTCGAGGCCTTCGCTGCGCACATCGCCGAGGTCGACGATCGCGAGGTCGAGCAGGCCACCGGCCTCACGGGCGCCCAGATCGACGAGCTCGCCGAGCGGTACATGAGCTCCGACCGCGTTATTATCGCGTGGGCGATGGGCATCACCCAGCACCGTCGCGGGGTCGACACCATCAAGGAGATCATTAACCTGCTGCTGCTGCGCGGCAACATCGGCAAGCCCGGTGCCGGCGCATCCCCCGTGCGCGGGCACAGCAACGTGCAGGGCGACCGCACCATGGGGGTGTGGGAGAAGATGCCCGACTCGTTCCTCGACGCACTCGGCACGGAGTTCGGCTTTGATCCTCCCCGCAAGCACGGCGTCGATGCCGTCGACGGGATCCGCGCCCTCAATGCGGGCCAGATCAAGGTGTGGGTCGGGCTGGGCGGCAATCTGATCGGGGCCATCTCTGACACCAACCTCGCCGAGGCCGCCATGCGCAAGGCGCGGCTCAGCGTGCAGTTCTCGACAAAACTCAATCGCTCGCACGTGGTCACGGGCGAGGAGGCCCTCATTCTGCCGGTGCTTGGGCGCACCGAGGTCGACGTGCAGCGCGCCGGCCCCCAGTACATCACCGTCGAGGATTCGGTGTGCGCGGTGCACGCCTCCCACGGACAGATTCCGCCGATCGGGCCGGAGGTGCGCTCGGAGATCGCGGTCGTCGCCGGCATGGCGCACGCCACGCTCGGCGATCGGCACGGGATCGACTGGCTCGGCATGATCGACAACTACGACACGATTCGGGATCACATCTCTCGCGTGGTTCCCGGCTGCGAAAACTTCAACGAGAAGACCCGGCAGCGTGACGGCTTCATCCTGCCCAACGGGCCGCGCGATGAGCGCAGATTCGACACCGCGACGGGCAAGGCCCGCATCACGGTAAACGAGCTCGAGCCGGTCGCCTGCCCGCCCGGGCGGCTGCTCTTGCAGACGCTGCGCTCGCACGACCAGTTCAACACGACCATTTACAGCCTGAACGATCGCTACCGCGGCATCAAGAAGGGGCGCTCGGTCATCTTCGTGCATCCCGACGATCTCGCCGAGCTCGGCCTCGACGACGGGCAAACGGTCGACATCTTCAGCGAGTGGAAAGACGAACCGGATCGGGTGCTGCGCGGCTTCCGCACCGTCGCGTTCCCCACCGCTCGTGGCTGTGCGGCGGCCTACTTTCCCGAGGCAAACGTGCTCGTGCCGCTCGACAGCACCGCACTCGAGAGCAACACGCCCGTGTCGAAGGCGGTCGTGATCCGCCTCGAGGCTTCGAACACACCGGTAGGTGTGGGCCGACCGGTCACGCAGTAGCACGGTGAAGATCATGCTCCGCTGGCCACTCGCGTTCAGGGTGTGCGCCCTGGGGCTCACGCTGGCCGCCACCGGGTGCGCTGCGGGTGGCCCGGCTCCCGCGTCCGCTGGCACCGAGGGAGGCGGGGTGATCCACATTGCCGCGGCGGCCTCGCTCGAGCCCGTCTTTACTGAGCTCGCGGCCGAGTTCGAGCGCGAACATCCGGAGTACTCGGTTGCCGCTCCCACCTTTGACGGTTCGGCCCTGCTGGCCACGCAGATCATGGCCGGGGCTCCGGTTGATGTGTTCCTTTCAGCGGATCAGCGCACGATGCGGCAGGTCGAAGACGGGGGCCTGCTCGACGCACCCCCCCTGCCCTTCGCCACCAACGCGCTCGTGATCGCGGTGGCACCCGGCAACCCGCTGGGCATTCAGTCGCTCGGCGACCTCGTCGAGCCCGACGAGGTCGGGGTGCTGCCCATTGTGGTAATGTGCGCCGCCGAGGTGCCGTGCGGGAGCTCGGCGCAGATGCTACTCGATCGCGACCGCGTGGTGCTGCGCGCCGCCAGCGAGGAGCAGAATGTCACCGCGGTACTACGCAAGGTCGCCGCCGGGCACGCCGACGCCGGTCTCGTGTACCGCACCGATGTGCGGAGCGCTGGAGATGCCGCCGATGGTGTGCCGATTACCCGCGCGGACGAGGCCGCAACCGAGTACCAGGTCGGCGTGCTGGGCAGTGCCCGAGATGCGCGGGCCGCGCGGGCCTTCGCGAACTTCCTGCTCACTAATTCCGCACAGGCCCTGCTGCGCGACCACGGATTCGGCGCGGCATGAACCCGCGCACACGGGCGATCGACCCCCGGGGCATTCCCGCCGCACTCGTGGCCCCGGCGCTCCTCGGTGCCGCCGTGCTGCTGCTCCCCATCATCGCGCTGCTGCTGCGCATCGACTGGCAGTTGCTTCCCGCTACCCTCGTGGCTCCCGAGACCGCCAGTGCCCTCGGTCTCTCCCTCGCGACCGCCGCCATCGCGACGATCTGCTGCGTGGTGCTCGGCGTGCCCCTCGCTGTCGTGATCGCGCGCACGTCTGGCGCACTGTCGGGAGTGCTGCGCGGCCTGATCACGCTGCCACTCGTGCTTCCACCGCTCGTGGGCGGTCTCGCCCTGCTCACGCTGCTGGGGCGGGGCGGCGTGTTCGGTGACGCGCTCGCCGAGCTGGGCGTACGCATACCGTTCACCACCGTGGCTGTGGTGATCGCGCAGGTGTTCGTCGCTCTGCCGTTCCTCGTCATCTCCGTCGAGGGGTCACTGCGCGCGCTCGATCCAGCGACGGAAGAGGCCGCCGCGACCCTCGGGGCCTCGCCCCTGGTCGTGCTGTTCCGCGTCACCCTGCCGACCATCGCGCCCGGACTCATCGCCGGGGTGATCCTCAGCTTCACGCGCGCCTTAGGGGAATTCGGTGCCACCGCCCTGTTCGCCGGCAATGCGGCTGGGTCGACGCGCACCATTCCCCTCGCCATCTACAGCGCCTTCAACGGAGCCGGCGTCACCCAGGATGTCGCGCTCGCCCTTTCCCTCGTGCTCATCGTCACCTCACTCACCGTGCTCCTGATGCTGGGCGGCAAGACCTCGCGGTCATTCTGAACGCCGGTGTTAGGGTGAGACGCTCGAGGGGGTCATGATGAGGGAACCGCAGAGCGCGGCCGACACAGTCGGGGTACGCGATGCCCGAAACCGACCCCTGCACGATCTGCGCATCTCGGTCACCGATCGCTGCAATTTTCGCTGCGTCTACTGCATGCCGCGCGACATCTTCGGTGCCGACTATGCGTTTCTCCCGAAGTCCGCGCTTCTGAGCTTTGACGAGATTCTGCGGGTCGCCCGAGCTGCCGTCTCGCTCGGGGTCGAGAAGATCAGGCTCACCGGGGGTGAGCCGCTGCTTCGCCCGGGTCTCGAAGAACTGATCGCCAGGTTAGCGGAACTGCGTACGCCGGGCGGAGGACCGCTCGATCTCGCGCTCACCACCAACGGCGCCGCGCTGCGTCTGAAGGCCCAGTCACTCAAAGACGCGGGTCTCACTCGCGTGAGCGTCTCGCTCGACTCACTCGACCCGGAACGCTTTCAGCGGATCGCCGACGTGCGCATTCCCCTCTCGGCGGTGCTCGACGGCATCACCGCGGCGGCGGCGGCGGGGCTTGGCCCGGTCAAGGTGAACACGGTCATCACCCGCGGTGTGAACGACGACGAGATCGTTTCGCTCGCGGAACACTTCCGCGGAACGGGTCAGATCCTGCGGTTCATCGAGTTCATGGACGTCGGGAACACCAACGGCTGGAATCTCGATGCCGTGGTGCCCTCCGCCGAGATCGTGCGCCAAATCTCAGCCGTCTACCCGCTCGAGCCGAGCGCGCCGACCCGTGAGGGCGAGACCGCAGCGCGCTGGCGCTACGTCGACGGCGCCGGTGAGATCGGCGTCATCTCAAGCGTCTCCCAGGCCTTCTGCGGCACCTGTTCACGCGCCAGGCTCTCGCCCGAGGGCAAACTGTTCACCTGTCTCTTTGCCACCGAGGGAGTGGATCTCCGGGCCATCCTTCGCGACTCCACAGGCGACGATGCCGTGCGCGAGGCACTTGCCGGTACCTGGGGGCTGCGAGCTGACCGATACTCGGAGCTCCGATCCACGATCAACGCATCGACACGGCCCCGCATCGAAATGTCGTACATCGGCGGATAGCCCTACAGCCCCACCCACTCGCTCGGCCCGTCGTCGAACGACTGCCGCTTCCAAATGGGCACCTCGGTCTTGATACGGTGGATCAGCGCCTCAAGCGCGGCGAACGCTTCCGCCCGGTGGGGCGACGAGGCGGCGGCGACCAGCGCCACATCACCAATGGCGAGGGTGCCGAATCGGTGGGCCGCCGCGAGTCGCACGCCGGTGCGCTCCTGCTCCGCCCCGACGCACTCGGCAAGCAGACGCTCCGCCTCGGGGTGCGCCTGGTACTCGAGCAGGCTGACCCCCCGGCCCTGATCGTGATTGCGCACGACGCCGTGGAAGACGAGCACGGCCCCGCACTCCGGGTGTTCGACCGCCGCGCGCACCGCCGTCTCGTCGAGTGGGGTATCAACGACCCGTGCGTGCACCGCCCCGACCGCTGCTTCAGACATGCGCGCCCTCCCGATCACTCACGTCGATTGGCAGCACCTGAATTTCGCGCATCCGCGCCTGCAACGCGTCGAAGACCAACACGCGCCCAATCAGTGGATCGCCGAGGCCCGTGATGAGCTTGAGCGCCTCGGTGGCGAGCAGCGACCCGATGGTGCCGCACAGGCTCGGCAAGACCCCACCCCCGGCGCAGTCCATCCCCTCGGCGGGGGGTTCGGGAAAGACATCCCGGTACCCCGCACCGTAGCGATGCCAGGCCACGCTGAGTTGCCCCGAGTACTGCTGAATCGCACCCCACACGACGGGCAGACCGCGCAGCCGGGCCGCGTCGTCGGTGAGGTAGCGCGTGTCGAAATTGTCGCTGCCGTCGATCACGAGGTCGTAGTGAGCGAAGAGCTCGGCAGCATGTGACGCGGTGAGACGCAGCTGGTGTCGATTGACCCGTACGTCTGGGTTCAGCGCCTCAAGCGCCTCGGCAAGGGAATCGACCTTGGGTCGCCCGACCGTCGCTGTGCGGTGGGCCACCTGGCGGTGCAAGTTGGAGAGTTCGACGAGATCGTCGTCCACGAGCCCGATTGTGCCCACCCCGGCGCCTGCCAGCAGTGGAGCGCAGGTGCACCCGAGGCCACCGGCGCCGACGATCAGCACGCGCGCACCCGCCAGACGTCGCTGCGCCTCATCGCCGAACTCGGGCAGCACCAGCTGACGACTCACCCGCCCCCAGTCGTAGGGCTGTGGGCCAGCCACGGGTGCGACCAAGGGGCCCGGTCGCGCCGCTTTTTGGGAGTGCATGCAATCAGTCTACGAGCCTGGTGGTGGCGTGTAATGAGCGAACCCAATTATCGTGAAATTTGGAAAATGACTCGGATCAGCACCTTGATCTGGGCCATTTCTCACATCAGCGACACCTCCACCGCCGCCGCTCAGCACTGGGTTTTCGTCCCGTGGTCAGCAGTATCTGTAACGCATCTCAGCGGTTCAGATCCATGGGTCCCACCCTAAACTGACAGCTAGAACGGTCAACTTGGTGGTAGACTGTTGCTACTACCTGTCATTGGAGGTGTTAATCATGGTTCGTCGAGAGTCTCCAGCGCGTGATCGCCGCCTGAAGGCGCTTGGTGAGAACATCCGTGCCTGGAGAAAGCTGCAAGGGTTGAGCGCCTCAGAGTTGGCTCGCCGATCCCATGTGACTCGAGACACTCTGCGTGCGATCGAGCAGGGAACAGGGACCCCCCGGCTGGACTCCCTCATGTCGGTGGTGTCAGCCCTCGGGTTCGCGGAGCACTTCGTGCAGGCCTCTAACCCGTTCGAAACCGAAGCTGGACGGGCCTTGGCGCTTGAAGCGGTCGACAGCAAATGAAGCTCTATGACGCGCTCACCGTCTACGTTGAGATCGGTGGGGCCCCGGTAAAGGCAGGACGGCTGGTTGCCTCGTTCGCTGGCGGGCGGAACCTGGGCGGAAGCAGTTTCGCATACGACCAGGACTACTTTCGGGTGCCGGGCGCATACGAGCTCGACCCTCGGCTCACGCGCGGGTCGGGCCAGATTTTCTCCGGCAATGACCAACGCCTCTTCGGCTCCTTCCAGGACCTCACCCCCGATGATTGGGGTCGGCGGGTTTTTGACGCTGACCTTGCGAACGCTCGCCGCACCGATCCGAC
Organism: Leucobacter fengyongliangi; assembly: GCF_052386045.1. Lineage (NCBI taxonomy): Bacteria > Bacillati > Actinomycetota > Actinomycetes > Micrococcales > Microbacteriaceae > Leucobacter > Leucobacter fengyongliangi. The sequence continues at coordinate 36,609 of NZ_CM126356.1, forward strand.
AATTCCTCGCACGATTGACGATTTCGACTACCTTGCAATCACCGCAGACGAAACCAGGCTCGGTGCAATCCGCTTTCGGGCTGACGACGATGGCGAGTGGCTTGGACCCTCAAAGGTCACAGACCTCGGCGTCCACGGACTGGATGCTTACGCTGAGGCCGCTGCCCGTCTTGAAGCCCACGAGGCCACACCCGAAGACATTGAGCTCCTGGGGGCGCCCGGCACGTCGGCCGGTGGTGCGCGTCCCAAAGTGAGTGTGCGTATCGGCGGGGCGCTTCGGCTGATCAAACTCCCCTCAGAGCGTGATCGCCGCCGTGATGGTGAAGCCTGGGAGTATGTCGCCATCACGTTAGCGCGGAAGGCGGGCATCAACGTCCAACGTGGGGACCTTTTGAGAACCACGGACGGGAAGTCGAGCCTCGCGCTGCACCGTTTCGACCGTGGACCACAGGGTGAGCGCATCGGCTACATGTCGGCAAGAACCGCGATGGGCATCGGAGACCGAGAACGTGGCGTTGTGACGTACCAGGATTTTGCAGATGTCACCGACCAGGTCACGGGTGGTGATCTCGCGCAGCTCAAGGATCTGTTCAAGCGGGTGGCCCTGAATGTGCTCATTTCCAACAACGACGACCACTGGAATAACCACGGCTTCTTGCGCACCGGAAATGTCTGGGCCCTCAGCCCTGCGTTCGACATCAACCCGTCGATGAGCAGCACTGTCAACTCAAGGCCCATTTCGCCCAGTGACGACCCCCGCAATCGCGACATCCGCAACCTCATAGAGACAGCGGGCACCTACGCGCTCACAAGCGCCGAAGCGGACCGTGCACTATCCGAGGTGGTCGAAGCCGTTGAGGGCTGGCCCGACGTGGCTCGCGCCGCCGGAATTTCCGATCAGGAGATCGACCAGATGGCTATCGCGTTTCCCGATGACCAACGCGAGCACGCGCGCAATGCTGCGTCACGGATGAGCCCAGGCCCTGTGATTATCGACTGACCGGCGGCACCTGGCAGTCCCAGCGCCCAGTCCCGCCGCGGCGACCACTGCCTCGGCAAGACCGCCGACGACCGTCAGTACACTCATTACATGCCTCACTTCACTGTTCGCTACTTTGCTGCTGCTGCCGATGCCGCGCTGTGCGAGGCCGAAACGTGGGAGCTTCCCGCGGGAAGCACGGTGGGCAAACTCCGCGACGAACTGATCGAGCGCTATGGCCGCCCCATGGATCGCGTGCTGCAATCCGGGTCGTTTCTCGTCGATGGCAGGGTGCAGCGAGACAGCACCACCCCGCTCACCGGCAGCATGATCGACGTGCTCCCCGCGTTTGCTGGCGGCTGAGCGTGCGCACGCTCGCCGAGCACCAGCGCGACGTTGACGCGCTGCTCGAACCGATGCTTGCAGGGCTCGACACGCGTTCCGAGCCGCTCCCGATCGACGACCCGTTCCTGGTGGGTCGGGTGAGTGCCGCAGACCTGACCGCGGCGATCGACCTGCCCCCGTTCGAGAACTCCCAAATGGACGGGTACGCGGTGCGCACTGAGGATTTCGCGCATCGCCCCGAGAGCGTCCGGAACCAGGAGGGAGCTGCGGGATCCACCCGCCTGTTCGTCGGCGCGGTCACCGCGGCGGGCGACCCACCAGCAGCTCACCCGCCGGGCTTCGCCGTGCCCGTCATGACGGGGGCACCGATCCCGATCGGAGCCGACGCGGTAATCCCGATCGAGCAGGCGGATCCGCCCCGCTTCTTCGCGCTGGGCGTCGCTGGCGAGCGAGCAGCCAGTGTGAGATTCGCCGCCCCACCACCAGCGGGGCAGTTCATCCGTCGCCGGGGCGAAGACCTGCGAGCGGGGTCGATCGTGCTGCGAGCGGGCTGGCGGATCACCCCGGCCCGCATCGGCCTGCTCGCTGCCGCTGGCATTGCGGCCGTGCCGGTGCGCCCCCGGCCTCGCGTGTTGCTCATCACCACGGGCGACGAGCTCACCCCACCCGGCAAGCCGCTCGCCCCCGGCCGCATCACCGATGCCAGCACACCGTTACTCGCCGCGGCGCTGCGCGAGGTGGGGGCTCTGGTCACCACCGAGCGCGTTCCCGACGAGCCGCGACGCCTGCGGGCTGTGCTGCGGAAGCACGCCGCTGAGCACGACCTGGTGGTGACGTCGGGCGGTATCAGCGCAGGCGCCTTCGAGGTAGTGCGGGAGGCGCTCGATCCACTCGGGGTGACGTTCGCGAGCATCGCCGTGCAACCGGGCGGGCCGCAGGGATGGGGCACGCTGTCGCTCGACGGCGCGCAGGTTCCCGTGCTGTGCTTTCCGGGCAATCCGGTGAGTTCGGCGCTCTCGCTCGAGCTCTTTCTTTTGCCGCACCTGCGCCGATACGCGGGGCAGCCGGCCTCCTTACCGATCACGCACCTCCGACTCGCGCACGCCATCGACTCGCCCGCGCACAAGCATCAGGTGCGACGCGGCCGCCTCGATGCCGACGGCCGGGTACACCTCGGAGCCCCGGGCTCCCACCTGCTCGCAGATCTTGCCGAGGCTGAGGTGCTCGCCCACATCCCGTTGGGTGTCAGCCATCTGCCTGCCGATACCCCCATCGAAGTCTGGAGACTCAGTGTCTGACACCCCCGCCTCGCTCACCCACCTGCGCGCCGACGGCAGCGCACACATGGTCGATGTGACCGACAAGGCAGAGACAACGCGCACGGCAACCGCCGAGGCGCTCGTAACAACTCAGCCCGACGTGCTTGAGCGGTTGATCTCCGGCGATCTCCCCAAGGGTGAGGCCCTCGGCACGGCGCGCATCGCAGGCATCATGGCGGCCAAGCGCACCCCCGACCTCATTCCCCTGTGCCACCCGCTGCCGCTCTCGCGAGTGACCGTCGATTTTGCGCGCGACGAGCATCACCTGCGCATCACCGCGACCGTGAAGACCCGCGGCGTCACCGGGGTCGAGATGGAAGCCCTCACCGCCGCGAGCGTTGCGGCGCTCACGGTGTACGACATGATCAAAGCAGTGGATCGGCACGCCGAGATCGGCGGCATCCGCGTCCTGGCCAAGTCCGGTGGCAAGAGCGGCGACTGGGAAATTTCGTGACCGCCCGGGTGGCGCACGTCATCGTCGCCTCGACCAGCGCGGCGGCCGGTGTCGCGACCGACACCACCGGTCCGGAAATCTGCCGCTGGCTTCAGGGCCGCGGGTTCGCGGTAACGGGCCCGGTCGTCGTGGCAGACGGGGAACCGGTCAGGGAGGCCGCGCGGGCAGCACTCGTGCCGATCGAGCCTTCCGGATCAGTCGAGTCAGCCGGTCCGGCCGGTTCAGCCGTATCGCAGCCCGCCGTGATCCTCATCACCGGCGGCACCGGAGTATCGCCCAGCGATCGCACGCCCGAGATGATCAACCCGCTGCTCGATTTGCAGGTGCCCGGGCTCATCGAAGAGTTGCGCAGGCGCGGGGCCGCGAAGACCCCGACCGCCGCCCTCACCCGCGGTGTCGCAGGCTTCGCTGGGGCAACGTTCATCATGACGCTGCCTGGCTCCCCCGGTGGGGTGCGAGATGGACTCGACCTCCTCACTGAGGTGCTCGACCACCTGCTCGCACAGCGCCACGGGCACCCGAAGACCCACCCCGACCGCCAGTAATTCGCGCGGGCTCAACCGACCGCCTGCGCGAATCCCAGCGACTCGTCGGCGAGGTGTGACAGCTCTGCGGGCAGCTCGAGCCCCTTCTTGCGCATCGACTGCGCCCAGAGCCGACCAGCTCGGTACGACGAGCGCACCAGTGGACCGGCGAGCACGCCGAGGAAGCCAATCTCCTCTGCCTCGTCCTTGATCTCCACGAATTCTTCCGGCCGCACCCAGCGCGCAACCGGAAGGTGGCGCGGACTCGGCCGCAAATACTGCGTGATCGTCACGATGTCGGTACCCGCCTCGTGCAGGTCGCGCAGCGCCTGCGTGACTTCTTCCCGCTCCTCGCCCATGCCGAGAATCAGGTTCGATTTCGTGATCAGCCCGGCGCTGCGCCCCTGCGTGATCACGTCGAGCGAGCGCTCGTAGCGGAAAGCCGGGCGAATCCGCTTGAAAATGCGCGGCACAGTTTCGACGTTGTGCGCGAAGACCTGCGGCCTCGCCGAGAACACCTCACCGAGCAGTTCGGGCTTGCCCGAAAAGTCGGGCACCAAAATCTCGACGCCGGTGCCCGGCGATTGACGGTGGATCTCGCGAATCGTTTCGGCGTAGAGCCACGCTCCCTCATCCGGCAGGTCGTCGCGCGCAACTCCCGTCACGGTCGAGTACCGCAGCTGCATGCGTGCGACCGACTCGGCGACCCGACGCGGCTCATCAATGTCATAGTCTGCCGGTTTCCCCGTGTCGATCTGACAAAAATCGCAACGACGTGTGCACTGCGATCCGCCGATGAGGAAGGTCGCCTCACGATCCTCCCAGCACTCGTAGATGTTGGGGCAGCCCGCTTCTTGGCACACGGTGTGCAGGTCTTCAGACTTCACCAGTTGCTGCAGTTCGCGAAACTCGGGGCCCATCTTCGCGCGGGTCTTGATCCACTCGGGTTTGCGTTCGATGGGAGTCTCGGCGTTCCGCACTTCCAGGCGCAGCATGCGTCGGCCGTCGGGGCTCGCGCTCATGCCGTGACCATCTCTTCCCTTGCGAACTCGGTGTTGAGTCGCGCCTGCACGGTTTCGAGCACGTCGGCGGTCGTGATCGTGCGCCCGGCAACGCGCGACATGGTCGTGACGCTGGCATCGCGGATGCCGCAGGCCACGATCTTCTCGTAGGGATCCAGCGAGTTCGAGCAGTTGAGGGCGAAGCCGTGCATCGTGACGCCCTCAGCGACGCGGATCCCGATTGCGGCGATCTTCTCTTCCACGCCGCCGGCCACGATCCACACACCGGAGCGACCGTCGACGCGCTGACCCGCGATGCCGAACTCGCGCACCACATCAATGAGCACGCTCTCAAGCTGTCTGATGTAGGCGACGACGTCGATCGGATCAGCCAGGCGCAGGATCGGGTACCCCACGAGCTGGCCCGGCCCGTGCCAGGTGATCTTGCCACCGCGATCAACGTCGACGACGGGCGTGCCGTCGGTCGGACGCTCGTCGGGAGCGGTGCGCTTGCCGGCGGTGAAGACCGGCTCGTGCTCAAGGAGGATGACGGTGTCCGGACGTTCACCGGAGACCACCGCCTGATGGACGGCGCGCTGCAAGGACAAGCCTTCGCTATACGGCACGGAGTTGGCGCTTAGCCCCGTGACGACGTAGTCGAGCATGTGGACCAGTATAGGTCGGGATTGAGGCACCCAGTTTCTCAGCCACTCGGGGCGTAGCATGACGGTATGTCAGAGGCCGCAACTGCCGAGGGCCCCCGGGTGCTCGTCGTCGAGGATGACCGCGACCTGCGAGGCATGCTCATCGAGATCTTCGAGGGCGAGGGCTACTCGGTCTCCTCGGCGGGGGATGGGCAGGCGGGGCTGCACCTGGTCCTGACACAGCCGTTCGACGCGTTGGTGCTTGATCGGGGGCTCCCCGCACTCGACGGCCTCGGCCTGCTCGCGAGAATCCGGCGCTCCGGAATCGACACTCCCGTGCTCATCCTCTCTGCCCTGGGCAATGCGGCCGATCGGGTCGAAGGCCTGGACTCGGGAGCGGAGGATTACCTCGCGAAGCCCTTCGACATCGCCGAGTTACTGGCACGGGTGCGGGCCCTCCTGCGCAGACATCGGGAGACGGCCCGAGCGCTGCCACTCCCAGAGGGCAACCAGTTGATGGTTGACGCGCACGAGGTAATGACTCCGGGCGGAACTCGCATTCCTCTCTCCGAACGCGAGAGCGACCTGCTTGAGATGCTCGCTCGCTCGCCGAGTCGCGTCTTCGAACGCTCGGCTCTGCTGCACGCCAACTTCCCTGAGGCAACGGAACTCGGGGTCGTCGACACCTATGTGCACTACCTGCGGCGCAAATTGGGCCGCGATGCCATCGCCACCGTGCGGGGCATCGGCTACCGCCTGGGCCCACTATGAACGGCGCCGGGAGGGACGCCGCCCTCGTCGCCCGAGCTGCCCGGCGCCTCGCGGTGCAATTCGGCGTCGTTATTGCCGTGATCCTCGCAATCGTCGGTTTGGTCGTCTACACATCCATCGACGCGAGCCTTCGCGAGTCCGTCGAGCAGCAGCTTGAGTCCGCGCTCGACGGCCCACTCCCCGCCGAATTCACTCCCGGCGGGCCGGTCGCCGTCGTCTCCGACGGCGTGATCCGCACCACGCACGACCTCCCCGAGGGGCTCCCCGACCTCGCCGCGCTCGAACTCGTGATGCAGGGCGAGAAGCGAGTCACGTCAAAGGTCCAGCACGAGGATCACCAGTATCTGGTACTCACGGAACGCGACGAAGACGTCGTCGTCCAGGCGGCCGTCGACCAACACGAGCGGGCTGAGGAGCGGGATCGCATCACCGGGGCCCTCGCCGCGGGCGGTGCCGTTGGGGCCCTGGCCGCGGCGCTCGGCGCCTATTTCCTCGCCCGCCGGGCGATGCGGCCGCTCTCCGTCGCCCTGCAGAAGCAGCGGAGGTTCGTCGCCGACGCGAGCCACGAGCTGCGCACCCCGCTCACCCTGCTCAGCACGCGCGTGCAGTTGCTGCGTCGCAAGCTCACGCCCGAGGCAGACCCTGCTGCGATTGCCACGGAGGTCGGGGCGATCGAACGTGACACGCAGTCGCTCACGCGGCTCCTGGAAGATCTGCTCGCCGCCGCCGACGATCGCCCGGTCACGGCCGAGCCGGTCGACGTTGAGCTACTTGCCCGTGACGCGATGTCGGCCGCACAGGCCCACGCCGAGCGGTCTGGAATCGGTCTCGAGATTCACGCAGATTCCGCCCCGCGCGCACAGGCCACCCCTCAAGGTGTGCGCCAGATCCTCACAGCGCTCCTGGCAAATGCCATCGACCACGCGCGCACGCGTGTGACGCTTACGGTGACGACCGGGCGAAGCACGGTGACCCTGCAGGTGGCCGACGACGGCGACGGATTTCCGCCGGGCACCGACGTGTTCGGGCGCTTCGCCTCGCACCGCACGGGGGCCGACACCAGCCACCACTATGGTCTCGGGCTCGCCCTCGTCGCCGAAATCGTGCACCGCTTCGGTGGATCCGTGCGCGTCCGGGAGGATCTCGCCGGAGGGGTGATCGAGGTCACCCTGCCGGGTGCCTGACCCTTTGGCATTCGGCCCGTCGCTCCGTCGATCCGTCAAAGAATCCTGGAAGAATTCTGCCTCACTCTTGAAGTACCGGCATTTCGGTGACGACGAGAGGACTTGCAATGACCATTCGAGAAGATGGATTTCGACGGGCACGCGCACTGACCGGCACCCTGGTTGCGGCAACCCTCGCCGGAACTGGAATCGGCGCGGCAGCCCTGTGGGTGGCGACCACCCAGGCCTCGAGCACGGAGAATACGGCGAGCGCGGCCACCACTGCCAGCAGCAGCCCCGCAGGAGATGACGCTGCCGCGGTCGTCGGGGTTCACTTAAGCCAGAGCATCAGTGACGATGGTTGGGACGACGACGACCACGGCTGGGGCGACGAATCAGACTCCGATGATGACAACGGCGATGACGAGTACGAAGGTCGCGCGACCAGCGGCGCGAGCAGCACGACCCAGGCCCCGGCCTCGTCCGCGAGTTGGAACCTCGGTGGCAGCGCGGCCCCGGTCGCACCCTCCAGCACCGCCGTCTCACAGGCCACAACCGCTGGTTCCTAACATGACCGCCTCCGCCAGTTGGCCGGTCTGGTCCACGGTCGCCGAAGTGGCAGTGGTGGATCCGGCCGACCTCCCGTGGCTCCGCAGCATCGCCGAACAGACCATCGACGATGTGGATCGAGCGTGCAGCAGGTTTCGCACTGACTCCGAGATTGCGGCGCTCGCAACCCACCTCGCATCCGGGGCGCAGGTCTCGGAGGTCTTGGCGCGCATCCTCGGCGATGCCCTTGACGGCGCGCGCCTCACAGACGGCCTCGTCGATCCAACCCTCGGCACGCTCCTGCACCAACACGGCTGGGTCGCCGCGGGGAGCGTCCCCACTCCCCTGAGCGTCGCGTCTCGCGCCACCTGGCGCGACGTGGCGCTCAACGGGCGCACGCTCACCGCACCCGCGGGGGTGCGCTTCGACTTTGGATCCACGGGCAAGGCCACCACGAGCGACCTCATTATCGAACGAGCTCTTGAGAGCGGCATCCGCGCGGGCGCGCTCGTTTCCCTCGGCGGCGACATTGCGACGACCCCCCAGGGCCCTTCGGGTGGCTGGGTGATCACCGTGCAAGACATGCCGCAAGATCCGCTCGAGCGGGTTGCACTGACCGGAGGGGCCGCGATCGCGACCTCGAGCACGCGGCACCGCCGCTTGCCGGCCGGCGGTGCCGCGACCTCGCACATCCTCGACCCGCGAAGCGGACATCCGGCCGCAGATACCTGGGGCGCGGCCACCTGCATCGCCGGGAGCTGCGCGCATGCCAATAGCGCCGCAACCGCCGCGATCGTGCTCGGCTCAACCGGGCCGAGCTGGCTGGAAGCGCGGCAGATCCCGGCGCGTCTCGTCACCTCGAGTGGCGACGTCGTGCGCACCCAGCGGTGGCCGAGCGTCAAGGAGCACGCACATGTCTGAGGTGCTGTGGGCCATCAGCCGCGCGAGTGGCATCGTGTCGCTCCTGCTCTTCACCGGCACGATCGTGCTCGGCATCCTCACCTGGCGCGGCAGGCCACTGCCGGGGTTGCCACGCTTCGCCGTCAGCGTTGTGCATCGCGACGTCTCGCTCCTGGCGACGGTGTTTCTCGGAATTCACATCCTTACCCTGCTGGGCGACCCGTACGCGCAGGTGCGCGTGATCGACTTCTTCGTCCCCTTCCTCGCTGCCGCCGACCCCCTGTGGCGGGGCCTCGGCACAGTCGCCGCCGACCTGCTCGTCGCGGTGATCATCACGAGCCTCGCCCGCCACCGCCTCCCGGCCATCGTGTTTCGCGCGATCCACTGGGCCGTTTATCCGCTCTGGGCCTTGGCGCTCGCGCACGGCCTGGGCAGCGGCACCGATGCCGGAAGCGCGTGGTACCTCGGCCTGAGTGTCGCCGCACTCGCCACCGTGCTCGCAGCGGTGGGGTACCGCATCGCCGCCAGTCGGCGCACGGTTGCCGCAACCCTGGACCAGCGGAGGTAGTCATGCACGTCACCCTGCACACGCAGACAGCCGCAGCGGCTCGGCTCCTGGCATCACCCACCGGGAGCGACTATCGGGCACACCTACGGGTGTGGGGCGAGCTGCCCCCCGGCATCGACCTCGTTCGCGAGGTCGAGCATTCCGGCCTCACGGGCCGCGGTGGCGCGGGGTTTCCCGCCGGGCGGAAGATCGCCGCACTGGAGAAAGCTCCCCGGATGATTGTGGCGAACGCATCCGAGGGCGAACCGCTGAGTTCGAAGGACTCGGCGCTGCTGCGCGACACCCCTCACCTCGTGTTCGACGGTCTGCGGGCCCTCGGCGACGCACTCGCCCCCCGCGCCCAACTGACGCTGGTTACCCACCCCCGCAGCGTTGAGGCCGCCGAGCGGGCACTTGGCCAGCGGCCCGACCGCAAGCGGTTTCGGGTGCGCGCACAGGTCGATGCCTTCGTGGCCGGCGAGGCGAGCGCGGTCGTCGCCCGCGTGCACGGCGATCGCGCCGTACCCTCAGACCACCGCTACCGCCTCACCAGCGCTGCACGGCCCCGCGGTCCGGTGCTGCTGTTCAACGCCGAAACCATGGCGCACATCGGCCTCATCGCCCGGTTCGGAAGTGCCTGGTTTCGACAGGCCGGTATCGCAGCGGATCCCGGCACGCGCCTCTTCACCCTCGCCACCGAGGCCGGCCCGCGCGCGGTGCTCGAACTCCCGGGAGGCAGCACCGTGCGCGACGTACTGGAGGCCGGCGGACTCGATCCACAGGCCACCTCGGCCGTGCTCGTCGGCGGGTATCACGGGCAGTGGATCGGGCCTGCGGACATCGCGTTGCCACTCACGACCGGACGCGGCGACGGGGGGCTCAGCTCCGGCGCCGGCGTGATCCTCGCGCTGCAGGGCACTGCCTGCCCACTCCAGGTCACCGCCTCGATCGTTGAGTACCTCGCGGCGCAGTCGGCGCGTCAGTGCGGCCCGTGCACAGCCGGGCTGCCGCGGCTCAGTCACGATGTGCACGCGCTGGCGCGCGGCGACATGGCCGCAGCCGAACGGATTGAGCGGCGGGGCGACACGATCGCGGGCCGCGGGGCGTGCCACCATCCGGATGGCACGGTGCGGCTCGCGCGATCCGCGGCCCGCGTCTTTGCTGCCGAGTCAGCGGCTCACGCCGCCGGCACCTGCACCCTGGTGCGCGCAGCATGACCGGCCACATGAGATTACACATCGACTGGACCAGGTGCCAGGCCCGCGGGGCGTGTATCGAGCTGCTCGCGCCCACGCTCATCGCAGACGAGGACGGCTTCCCCCTCGCGCAGGGGCGACCGGCTGCGGAGCGCACCAACGTTCCGCTTGCCGAGAGTGAACTTGCCGCGGTGCGCGATGCCGTGGCGCTGTGCCCCCGACTCGCGCTGACGCTGCTTGGCCCCAACTAGGGAGTCGGAGAGCCCTCGTCGCGCTTCTCGCTCGGAGCCGCGGCCGGGTCGGTCGGCTCGTCCTGAGTGCTGACCTCCTGCTTCAAGATCCGCATCGACTGGCCGAGGCTTCTGGCCAGAGCGGGAAGCTTGGGCGCGCCGAACAGGAGCAGAACAATGACCAGAATCGCGACCAGGTGAATTCCGCTGAGATTGCCAATCACGGCGCTCTCCCCTCCAGAAAAGGCCCCGCTGTCAGAAGTGCAGCGTGGGCACGAACTGCTCGGCCGGTGTGCGTCTGGCGAAGCACATCGGATTCTACTCCTGCAAACCCGACCCCCGGCACGGTCAGAGCGCGTGCAGTCGACTGATTGGGGTGGACACCACCTCGCGCGCGTTGCGCACGGCCGCCTCGGAATCGGCATCGTAGAAGCACAGGCACTTCTGCGTGTCTTCGCGCACATATGTGCGGAGAAACGCGACATCATCGAGAGTGTCGTACAGCGGCGTCTTCGCCTGCTTTGACGCGAGGTATTTTTCCATCGTGATCTCCTCGGGAATATCCCACTCCACGAGGTATCCTGCGCCAGCGCCCTGGGCGCGCACCTCGTCGACGGTCGCGCCGATCAACCGCACGGGTACAGCCGGGCTAATGCTCTCCACGCCGTCCAGTTCCAGGTTGTCTAGCGCAACACCCGCACAATCGTCGCCCTCGAGAATCAGGAATGCGCGGGAGAGGGTTGCCGGCACCTGCGCCTCGACCAGGTCGCCGCCAGAGCTGCGGTAATGCGACGCAATGTGCTGGATGAGCGCATCCACCTCATCACGGCTCTCGACAGCAAGCTCAGCCTCGACAAGAAATAGTCCCATGTTCTCGATTCCTTTCACACGCACTCTCATCAGACAGATCTGTCTGTTTTGCACAGGCTACCCGATGCGTCTCCCATTTCCGCCACAAACAACCGAGCCACGTTGCACGTCGTAACATGAGGGGGTGCGCACGCTGACCCCGGCCCCCGATCGCCTCCTCGACACCGCGAGCACCCTCTTCGCGAGAGAGGGTATTCGCAGCATTGGAATCGACCGCATCCTCTCCGAAGCGGGGGTCGCGAAAGCCACCCTGTACCAGGCGTTCGGCTCCAAGGAAGCTCTCATCGTCGCCTACCTGGAGCGACGCGACGCCGCTGACCGCCAGTCCTATCGGGCACACACCGCGAAGCTCTACCCGGGTATGGATCACGTGCTCGCATCCTTCGACCTTGCCGAGAAAGCATCCGTGGTGGGAAATTTCACCGGTTGCATCTACGCGAACGCCTTGAACGAGTTTCCCGACCCAGAGCTCCCGATCGCAGCGGCGGTGCGCCGCCACCGTGACTGGGTGCGGGAGCAATGGCTCAATGCGATCGGAGAGCGTGGCTCAGGTGAGTCACTTGCCGATCAGATCCAGATTCTCTACGACGGCTGCTTGCTCGGTGCGAAAGTGTCGCGCACGGTGGCACCCATCGTCCTCGCCCGCGACATGGCACGCGACCTCATCGAAGCGACTCACGCGAAATTTGCATAACTCCAGTAACTGGGTGGCATTATGTAACGTAATGTTTCATTCGGTGAACAGACCGGTCTGATCTCTTGCTACGCTCGGCCCGGTACTCACCTCGCCCGTGCATTCAGGAGCCCCGCTTGTCGCAGCCAACACACCACCCACAGCCGGTCGCTTCCCTGACCCGCGCGCGCGTCACGCGCGGCACCACCGTCCTCCTCCCCGAGCTCAGCCTTGAGGTGTTGCCGGGTGAGCTCCTCACCATCGTTGGCCCGTCGGGCGCGGGGAAGTCGACGTTGCTCGGACTCCTCGCGGGCCTGATCCAGCCCACCAGCGGAAGCGTGCGTCGCCCGGAAGACACCGGGGGCTCAGCGCGGCTCGTGTTTCAGGAGCCGCGGCTGCTGCCCTGGCGCACTGCCGAGGAAAACGTGCGCCTGGGCCTCGAGTTTCGCGCGAATGGCGGCAGCGGGATCGGGCACGCGCACGATGCCGACGAGCGGGTGCACCGGTTGCTCCACGAGCTGGGCATCGGCGAACTCGCCGACCGGATGCCCGAAGAACTCTCGGGCGGGCAGGCACAGCGCGTGGCGATCGCGCGCGCTGTGGCGGCGGCTCCCACGCTCCTCTTGCTCGACGAGCCGCTGTCGGCGCTCGACCCGGTAACGCGCGCCGACACACAGCAGTGGCTGCGGGAGGTGCACCGCCGGCTCGGCCTCAGCACGGTGCTCGTGACCCATGACCTGTCGGAAGCGGTGCGACTCGGCGACCGCATCGCGGTGCTGAAGCGCGGCGGTGCGCTCGAGGTGTTCGATGCCGTAGGCACCGACCCCGTCGCGCTCGAATCCGAATTGCTGCAAAGCTTCACCCAGCTGGAAGATGTCGACGAGGTGACACCGGTCAGATCCCCCCGCGCACGCAGCCGGCGCGAATTCATCTCGGTCGCCGCCGCCGGTGCCCTGATCGCCCTCCCCATCGCGGCGAGCGCGCTCGTGCGGTCCGCCGCGAACGCGCAGCAGCCGGTGCCCGAGGCCACAGAGGCTGCGGAGATCGAGCGCGCGGAACTGCGCATCGGCTACCTGCCCATCACCGACGCGGCGCCGCTGCTCATCGCGCACGACTCGGGCGCGTTTTCCGAGCGCGGGATCGACACCCCCACCCCCACCCTCTTCCGCAGCTGGGCCACATTGGTCGAGGCGCTGCAGGGCGGCAGCATCGACGTGGCGCACCTGCTGATGCCCCTCGCGATGCAGCTGCGCTATGACGCCGAAGTGCCGATCAAGGTGCTCGCGTGGAACCACGTGAACGGTTCGGCGCTCGCAGTGCGGCATGAGATCGGCGATGTGGCCGCACTCGCGGGGAGTTCCGTTGCGGTGCCCGGCTGGTTCTCGATCCACAATGTGGTGTTGCAGCAGATGCTGCGCGCCGCAGGTCTCACCGCGGTCATCAACACGCCGCCGAGCGTCGAGGCCGGCACCGTGCAGCTCGTCGTGCTCGCCCCCGCCGACATGCCGACCGCCCTCGGTAACGGAGCCATCTCGGGGTACATCGTCGCCGAGCCCTTCTGCGCGGTGGCCGAGGCGCAGGGCATCGGGAAGATCCTCCGCTTTACCGGCGACGTGTGGAAGGAGCACGCCTGCTGCGTGACCGTGGTGCGCGAAGACCTGGTGGCCGAGCGGCCCGAGCTGGCACAGCGGGTCGCCGACGCGGTCGTCGCGGCGCAGAGCCTGATTCTGGCGGATCGCGCGGCCGCAGCTGATCGACTCAGTGCTGGCGGGTACCTCCCGCAGCCCCCCGCAGCAATTGCCAAGGTACTCGTCGAGCACCGTGATTCGCACGAAGCCTACGCGTCCTCAGGAGCCGTCGAGCACACCGAGTGGAATCAGCCGCGCATCGGATTCCAGCCCTACGCGTACCCGAGCTACACGGAACGGCTGGTCACGGAGCTCAGGCTCACCACCGTCGATGCCAACACCGAGTGGCTCGCAAAACTCGATCCGGCCAAGGTGCACGAGGATCTCGTGAGCACCGCCATCAACTCGCGCGCAATCGAGGCGGCCGGCGGCCTCTCGGTCTTTGGCGCCTCCCCGACCCGGAAAGAACTGGTGCAACCGTGAGTGTGCTCACCTCCCCCTCTCCCGTATCCACCCACGTGCAGCGAACGGTCACGAATTCCGGGCCCTCGCCGCTCATTCGCATCGGGGTGCGCCTGCTCGTCATCCTTGCGGCGGTGGTGCTGTGGTGGGTGATCGCCGAGGTCGTGTTCGCGGCCAACCCGGTGGTCTCGAAGATGGGGCCCAGATCCACCGTGCTTGGGCTCGCGCAGCTGCTCGCAGATCCGGTGTTCCTCGATGCGATCGCAGTGTCGCTGTATCGGCTGCTCGCGGGGCTCGCTATCGGCATCGTGATCGGCGTTCCACTGGGTGTGCTGTTCGGCTCGCGGGCGCTGGTGGAGGAGGCGACGGATCCAATCGTGCAACTGCTCCGCATGACCTCCCCCCTGGCTTGGGCGCCCCTCGCACTTGTTCTGCTCGGAACCGGATCCGCCGCAGTCATCGCGCTCATTGCCCTGGCTGCAGTCTGGCCAATCGTGCTCGGCGTTGCCGCCGGCGTGCGCGCACTCGACCCTGGGTTTGCTCGCGTCGCCCGTTCCCTGGGGGCCACCCGCTGGGAGACGATTCGCACCACCGCGATTCCCGCCCTCGCGGCGCCCGTCACCGGGGCAGTGCGAGTGGCGCTCGGCATCTCCTGGGTCGTGCTCGTGCCGGCCGAGATGCTCGGCGTCACGAACGGCCTCGGGTATGCCGTGTTGAACGCCCGTGACAACGTCGACTACGCGGCCCTCGCCGCAACCATGCTCGCAATCGGACTCCTCGGCTTCCTCCTTGACCGCATCTTCCGAGGGATCCACCGAATTGTGCGCTCGCGCACCGGGAAGCACGGCGCGTGATGCTGGGCCAGACGGGCGCGGGCGGCATGAGCGGGCTTGGGGTCGACGCGCTCATCCGCGAGGCTGCTGGGCTCGCCGCAGCCACCGCAGCCGAGACCGACCGCACGGGCACACCCGCGGAGACCGGGCTGGCGCGATTCGGCGCGCTCGGCGCACTACGTCTCGACATGGACGCGGAGCCTCTCGCGCTCGGCACGTATGTCAGGCTGCTGGAAGCGGTCGCGGCGGAGTGCCTCAGCTCCGCATTCTCGCTCTGGGCGCACCGCATGGTGGTCGAGTACCTCAGGGCCGCGGGCGGCTTCGACGATCTCCTCGAGGAGCTGCTTTCCGGCGAGCGCGCCGGGTCGATCGCGATGGCCACCGCGATGCAGGAGCTCGCGGGTATGGGCGCGATCCCCACCCGCGCCATACCCGATGGTGACGGATACCGGGTGACCGGGCGTATCGCGTGGGCCTCGAACATCGCCCCCGGCACCGTGATCGTCTTCCCCGCCCGGGTGGCCGCGGCCCGCGCGGATGGCACCTCGAGTATCGGCACCGGGCGAGACGCCGAAGCCGTCGAGGAGGATGCGGGCGCACGCGTCATCCTCTGCGCAACGGTCGGTGAGGATGGGCTGAAGACGGCACCGGTGAACGACCTCCTCGCGCTGGGGGCGACCCGGTCGGCCATGCTCGAATTCGATGACCTCCGGGTGGATCCGAGCCGCGTCGTGGCCACCTCCCTCGACGCGGCTCGCGCACGCCGCAGCACGCACCTCACGCTCCAGTCCGCCTTTTGCCTCGGGATCGCGGGCCGCTGCCTGACCGAGGCCGCGGGTTTCCTCGCCGGCCCCGGTGGCATCCTCGCCGCCCACCACGCGCGGCTGGTCGCGCAGCACGCGCAGCTGACCAAGACGCTGCACAAGGTTGCCGCCGATCTGCAGCTGGCGACCCCGCAAGAGATCACGCTGCTCCGATATGAGAGTGCCCGGCTCGCGCACGCCGCCGCGCGGCACGAGTCCACGCTCGTCGGCGGCCGCGGTTACGTCACGACGAGCGCCACGAACCGACGCCTGCGCGAGGCCAGCTTCCTGCCCGTGCAGTCGCCGAGCGAGATCCAGCTGCTGCAAGAGCTCGAACAGCTCGGGGTCTTTCCGGCCGAAACCTACTCGATTTGAGGCCGAGCCTGAGGAGACTCGTCACGCGATGCCGTAGTGTTCGAGACACCGGGTCAATTTAGGCTCGACCTCGGGGAGGACAGGCCTGCACGATCTCGGCCCGTCCCCTCACACAACAAGTTGCAGGTGCGCACGTGAAGTTGACCATAGGAATTTTCGGCCATTCATCGCTAGAAAACGAATACAGACTCCCCATACATCCCGGGCATTTTCAGCGGATCGAGCCGCAGGTCGCCTCCTCGCTCTTCCTCGAGGCCGGATACGGCGACAAGTTCGACGTCAGCGACGACGATCTCGCGCCACACGTGGGCGGCATCCTCAGCCGCGCCGAATTGATCGAGCACTGTGACGTGATTTTGGCACCCAAGATGCAGCCCGCCGATCTCGCCGGGCTGCGCGACGGCCAGACCGTGTGGGGCTGGCCGCACTGCGTGCAAGACGCTGAGATCGCCCAGCTCGCGATCGACAAGAAGCTCACCCTCATCGCATTCGAGGCGATGAACCACTGGAACAGCGACGGCAGCTTCGGCCTCCACGTATTCCACAAGAACAACGAGCTCGCGGGGTACGCCTCGGTGATCCACAGCCTGCAGCTCATGGGCTCCACGGGTGACTATGGCAGGCGACTCACCGCTGCCGTCATCGGGTTCGGCGCCACCGCCCGCGGTGCGGTGACCGCGCTGAACGCCCACGGGATCCACGATGTGCGCGTGCTCACCATGCGCAACATTTCAGCGGTCGCTTCACCGATCCCCTCGGCCCAGATGGTGCAGATCGACCACGAAGAAGGCAGCGGCGATAGCTACGTCACCATCGAAGACGAGGGTCGCGTGCACCTCGCCCCGTATCTCGCCGAGAGCGACATCGTGGTGAACTGCACGCTGCAAGACCCCGAGAACCCCATCGTCTACCTCACCACCGACGAGCTCGACGCGTTTCGGCCTGGATCGCTGATCGTCGACGTGTCGTGCGACGCGGGCATGGGCTTCAGCTGGGCCAAGCCCACGACCTTCGATGAGCCAATGTTTGAGGTCGGCAATCGAGTGCACTACTACGCGGTGGATCACACCCCCTCGTTACTCTGGAACTCGGCTACTTGGGAGATCAGCGACGCACTGCTGTCATACCTCGAGCCCATGATCGCGGGGCCCGCTGCCTGGAATGACAACGAGACCCTCCGAAAGGCCATCGAGATTCAAGACGGTATCGTGCGAAACCCCGCGGTTCTCGCCTTCCAGAATCGCGAGGCCGAGTACCCCTACCCGCGTCGCTAACGGGTCTCTGCCCCGGCCGCGGCTCGGTCATGGCCCGCACATTTCACCAGGGGCTGGGCTGGTAGTCCTTCAGGAAGTGACCGAACAGGTCTTCGCCCGCCTCGCCGCGCACGATCGGGTCGTAGACGCGGGCCGCGCCATCCACCAGATCGAGCGGGGCGTGAAACCCCTCCTCGGCGAGACGCACCTTGGTGAAGTGGGGCCGTTCGTCGGTGATCCACCCGGTATCGACCGCGGTCATGAGAATACCGTCGGTCTCGAACATCTCGCCGGCGCTCGTGCGCGTCAGCATGTTCAGCGCGGCCTTCGCCATGTTGGTGTGCGGGTGCCCGGGCCCCTTGTAGCGGCGAGCGAACTGGCCCTCCATCGCTGACACGTTGACGATGTAGGTGCGCGGGGCGGGCGAGGCGCCCAGCGCCGCGCGCAGTCGGCTGATCAGCAGGAACGGCGCCGTCGTGTTACACAGCTGCACCTCGAGCATCTCGAGTGGATCGACATCCTCCACGTTCTGCACCCAGCTATTCACGTGATTCACGTCGGGCACGAGGCCGCCCGCGTCGATCGCGGTGCCGTCGGCGTGCTTTGCGAGGGAAGCGGATCCGGCCGTCATCGCCATCTCGGCGAGGTTCTCGGCCGTCAGATTTGGTGTGCGCCCGGCGGCGACGGTGCCCGCGAGGGCCGTGACCGAGAGCAGCGGATGCGCCTCGACGGAGGCCTGCAGCGCCTGCGGGTGCTGGTCGGCCGTGTGCCCGAACGTCTCGATCTCGGGCAACGGCCCGTCGGGGAGCGGCTGCAGCTCGGCATCTGCGAGCAGCGAGTACGAGCCGGGCGACCTACGCACAGTCTGGGCTGCATTGTTGATGAGAATGTCGAGCGTGCCGTGCGCGGCGACCGAATCGGCGAGCGCGATCACCTGCGACGGGTCTCGCAAGTCGATGCCGACGATGCGCAGACGGTGCAGCCACTCGGTCGAGTCGGGAAGCGAGGCGAACCGCCTGGCGGCATCGCGGGGAAAGCGGGTGGTAATCGTGGTGTGCGCGCCGTCGCGCAGCAGACGCAACGCGATGTGCATGCCGATCTTCGCGCGGCCCCCGGTGAGCAGCGCGCGCTTACCGGTGAGGTCGGTGCGGGCGTTGCGCTTGCCGTGGCTGAACCGCGCGCACTCGGGGCAGAGTTGGTGGTAAAACGCGTCAACCAGGGTGTACGGCTGCTTGCAGATGTAGCAGTTGCGCGGCTTGATGAGCTCGCCCGCGATCGGCGCATCGCTCGACGTCGACAGTTCGACGCCCCGCGTCTCGTCGTCGATGCGGTCGGCCGCCCCGGTCGCGGTCGCGGCGATAACCGCCTTGTCCGCGGCCGCGACGGCATCGCGAATCTCGCGCCGGCGCACGCGCTTCACCTCTTTGAACATCGAGGCGGTGGCCCGGCGCACGGCCCGAAAGTCGGGGTGTTCCTCTGGCAGCTGGTGGATCGAGGCGAGCACCCGCAGGGTGATGTCGAGCTCGGCGGGGTCGATCGATTCACCGAGATGCTCATCACGTTTTGAGGCCTGGGTCATTGTGCCGATTGTACGCCAGCGTTATGTTGAGGCATGGGCACCCTGATCCATTCGATTGGCACCGCGACCCCGCCGCACCGGCTGTCGCAGGCTGAGACGCGCGACTTCTTCATCGCGCAGCCGGGGGTGGATCGCCTCGCGGCCCGCCTCATCGGGGCGGCGTTCGACCACTCCGCGATCGACAGCCGGTACACCGTGATCGGTGAACTCACCGGGGGCGCAGGGCCCTTCGTCGACGAGTTGGGCCACCTGCGCGTACCGACGACCGGGGAGCGCAACGCCGTCTACCGCAGCGAGGCACCCGCGCTGTTCGCCGCCGCCGCGCGCGATGCCCTGGAGCGGGCGGGGGTACGGGCCGCCGAGGTGACGCACGTGGTCACCGCCTCCTGCACCGGGTTCTTCGCGCCCGGCCCCGATTTCCGTCTCGTGCAAGACCTCGGCATCCCGCCGACCGCGCAGCGCGTCCACATCGGCTTCATGGGCTGCGCAGCGGCTTTCCCCGCCCTCCGCACTGCGGCCAACATCTGTGCCGCACACCCAGAGGCGGTGGTGCTAGTGGCGTGCGCCGAGATCTGCTCGCTGCACATTCGCGCGTCGCGCGACCCGGAACAGATCGTGGCCTCGGCGGTGTTCGCCGACGGTGCCGCCGCCGCGATCGTCTCGGCGATCCCTGCGCGCGGCGATTCGGCGGTGCTGGAACTCGGCGAGTTCGGCACCGCGATCACCGCAGATGGCGAGGGCGACATGGATTGGACCATCGGAGACCAGGGCTTCGAGATGCGCCTCACCTCCGAGGTGCCCCGCATCATCGGGCGTGAGATCGCGGGGGTCGTGCGTTCGATGCTGGGCGACGGCGCAGATCCGCTGAGTTCCATCGACGCCTGGGCCGTGCATCCGGGCGGCCGCAGCGTGCTCGATCGCGTGCACACGGGTCTCGAGCTTCCCGACGAGGTGCTGGACGACTCACGCGCGGTACTGCGCGAATTCGGCAACATGTCGAGCGCGACGGTGTTGTTCATCCTGCAGCGGATCCTGGCCTCCGAAGACCTCAGAGACAAGGCCCGCGTGGCCGGCCTCGCGTTTGGCCCCGGCCTCACCGTCGAGACGGCACGATTCACCCTGCGGAAAGCCAAATGACGCTCGCCGCTCGCAATACCCAGCTCGCCGAGCTCATGGACGATCCCGACTGCGACCCGGCGCGCCTGCGCCGCACGCTGCAACGCTTTCGCATCGTGAATCGCCTCGTGTCCGGGTGGGATGCCGTGTACCGCACGCAGCTCCGACCCGCACTCGCCCGCGCGCCCGGGCCCGCCCGGCTCCTCGACATCGGATGCGGCGCAGGAGATATCTTGCGGCGCCTCGTGCGGCTCGCCCGCCGCGACGGATTCGAGCTCAGCGGCGTGGGCATCGACCCCGACGATCGGGCCCTCGCCGTCGCCCGCGCCGCGCCGATCTCCGAAGGCGTAAGCTTCCGCACCGCGCTGAGCCGCGAGCTGGTCGCCGAGGGCGCGCGCTTTGATTTCGTGATCTCGAATCACCTCTTGCATCACCTCAGCGCACCGCAGCTTAATGACCTGTTCGCGGATTCCGAGGCACTGACCGACGGGCTGTGCGTGCATTCCGACATCGCGCGCGGCCGCCTCGCCTACGCCGCCTACGCGGTCGGGGTCACACCCCTCGCGCCCGGCTCGTTTCTGCGGGTCGACGGCCTGCGCAGCATCCGCCGCAGCTTCACCCGCGACGAGCTCGCCTCGCGGTTGCCATCCGGGTGGATCGCGCAGCAGCCCTCGGCGTTCCGCCTCCTCGCGGTGCGCGCGGCGTCTGCGGGGCCCGAGGCACGCTCAGGCTCTGACTCGGTACGCACCCGCGGAGTCCGCTTTTCCGGTGAGGCACGGCCGTGAGCACCCACTGCGATTTCGACGTGATCGTGGTGGGCGCGGGTCCGACCGGGCTGCTCCTCGCGAGCGAGTTGCAACGCCACGGCATCAGCGTGGGCCTCCTCGAACGCCGGGCCGATCCCTGGCCGGGCACCCGCGCGATCGGGGTACACGCACCCGTGCTCGCCGCACTCGAAGCCTCCGGCGCGACCGAGCGGATCCTCTCTGAGGCCACCCGCGTCACGCGCGGCATCGCGCGCTCGGGCGAGCGCACACTCGGCGAGGTGAGGTTCAATCGGCTTCGCACCCGCTTCCCCTTCGTGGCGACGGTGCCACAAGCCGTGACGGAGGCTGCGGTCGCCACGGGCGGCCCCGATCCACTGCGCGGCAGAGGTGTCGTCTCGCTCGCGGAGGAGGGGGATCGCGTCGTCGTCACCCACACCCCTGCCGCAGCGGTCTCGCTCGCCGGCTCCACCCCAGGCGCCCCACCCCCTGACACCGCCGCCACTGGCGAGCTGACGGCGCGCGCGGTCGTGGTCGCCGCGGGGGCCTCCGGGCGCGGTCTCGTGAGCGGGCTGATGCGTGTCGCCGCGACCGAGTATCCCGACCGGTACCTCATGGCCGACATCGCCGGTGCGACGGCGCAGCCCGCAGACACCGCGGTGATCCACCTCGATCAGTCAGGCGTGCTCGAGTCATTTCCGTTGCCGCACGGCGGCCGCCGGCTCGTCGCGTGGGATGCCGGAATCGCTGCCGCGGGCACTGCCACGGGCACTGCCGCAGCCCGCCAGAAGCTCTCCTCCCCCGGCCATGCCGCGCTTGCTGCGGCGGGCCCGGACGGTGGCGCTGACGACCTGACCGGGCGCCTGCGCCGCGCGGTGGCGAGCCGCACCGGCGACGAGGGTCTCGCGAGTTTGGTCAGTCACGCGTCGTCGTTTGGGATTCGACGCGTGCTCCTGCGGCGCATGCGGGCGGGCCGCATCATCGCGATCGGCGACACCGCGCACGAGGTGAGCCCGATCGGCGGGCAGGGCATGAATCTCGGGTTGCTCGATGCGGCAACTCTCGCCCCGGTGCTCGCGCGATGCCTGAGCGGCGACGCGACCACCCGTGACCTCGACCGCTGGGAGCGCACCCGCCTCGCGTCCGCACGCACCGCCGCGCGCCTGGCGCACCTGAACACCTCCCTCGGAAGACCCCGTTCCGCCGTCTCGCACTCGGCATCCACTCGACTGCTGGGCGGGGTGCTGGGGAGCCCCCTCGAGCGAGTCGCCGCACGCGCGTACGCAATGGGGTTCGACCGAGACGCAGCGACTACCCCGCGAGGCCCCCGGTAACGAGCAGTTGCGCAACGAGGAGCAGCGCGGCGAGCATCACCAGGCGAAACGCCAGTCGCGTCGCTCGCCCGCGCAGAGACACCCAGAGCGCCGCCACCGCGACCACGGTCACCGCAGCGAAGCCGAACCACGGCAGGAGGGCAAGCACGGGCGCCTGGGCACCCCCCGGCAACACCCCCGAATCCGCGCCCGACATCGAGTCTGGGCTCGCACCGGTCGCCGCGATCGGTGTCGACAGCGTGACCGACACCGCAACGATGCCCGCGCCCACCACAAGCGCCGCGGGCCCGACGACCGCCGACGCGATGCGCCCCATGCGGTGCGGCAACCCGCGCACCCCGGTCGCCCGATCGTCGTCGAGGTCTGGCAACACGTTCGAGAAGTGGATCGCGATGCCGAACACCGCCCCGGCGGCCGTGGCCCAGAGCGGGGGGAGCGTGGGGTCTGGCAGGCTGAGCGGCGCGAGCGAGGGCACCGCGCCGAATCCCACCACGAAGCACAGCGCCGACAACGGGGTGGATTTGAGTCCGAGGTTGTAGGCCCACGCCGCTGCCAGAAAGACGAGGTGCGCAAGCGCCACCTGCCAGGCAAGCACGGCCGAGAGAGCAAGAGCGAGCACGAACGCGCTGGCCGCGATCCACCCCGCCAGGAGCACCGGGGCACCCGGGCCCGCGAGTGGCTTGTCGTCCCTCCCCACCGCCCGATCGCGCGGAGCGTCGATCACATCGTTTGACAGTCCGATCGACACCTGGCCGAGAAACACCGAGATCGTCAGCGCGGTGAGCCGCAGCGCATCGAGTCCCACCGACACACCCATGCCGCACACGATCGCGCTCACCACGAGCGTGGGGCCCGGATGGGTCGATCGCCACAGCGTGGCCACAGTGCGCATGCCTTTGATGCTAGGGGAATAGCGCGGAACGAGCCCAGTACCGACGAAGCGAATGCCGCCCCAACACCGCGCGCACGCAGTTCGGCCCCGTTCAGGAGTGGGGGGTAGGGGTCTCCTGACCGGGGCCGAACTTGTGAATCACCGCACGTCGTGCGTGCACCCCAGATGCGGGATGTACTTATAGAGAGTCACGTTGAACGCTTAGCATTACGCGGTCGCGGAAAGTTTTTGTTGCGCGGGCAGCATCATTGGCTCGGTACCAGCTCCGAGAGTCGAAGCCGCAACGGAATCCCGCCAGCGGTGGATCCCGACACGTACTCAAACGTCACCACGACATCATCGAGTTGTTGCTGCTTCTCGGGCACGAACGTGAGCGGCGAGAGTGAGTGCTGCCGCGAGCCGATAACCTCTCGGGCAACCTCGACCCCGTCGATCACGGCCCTCACCTGCCAGCCCATGTAACCGGTGACGGTGATGGAGTACTTCGCGAACGGTGCGGTGCCTGCCCAGGTGGATCGCTCCGGCACCCACCCCGGCGCGGCAGGCGGGAAGGCCGGCACGGGTTCCGGATCCATTGGGAGAGCAGCAGGAGCCGTGGAACCTGCCAGCGGCACAGGCATCGCGACCGGCGGATCAGGCGTCACGGCTGGCACAGGTGGCGACAACGGCACGGAGCCGGAAGGCGTCGCCGGTGTGGCGCCCGATCCCAGGGGCGCGCTGGCGTTCTCAACCTCGGACCTTTCCTGCCCAGACGGGGAAGGCTGATCCGCTGAAATTTCGTTGCTCGGTTTGACGGGCTGTGGATCACGCGGGACTGGCGCAAACTTCACCTGCTCAGTCGCCCCAGTCGGAGAAACAACCGTGGTGGGCGCGCCTTGAACGAGTGTGCCCATAAGCAGTGCCGCGGTTGCTGCAGCAGTCGCGGCGAGTGCCGTCCACTTGAGCCAGGGGCGGTACCCCGCAGAGACCAGGGCTGGGGTCACGTGGGCATGCGGCTGAGCTTGCAGCGGCGCCAGTCCCTGCGCCTGCCCCTGCGCCCCGCCAGGATCACCCCCTCCGCTTCCGAGCGCGGTCGCCCCGAAGAGACCGACGAGGAGGATCGAGCCGAGGGCAAGGCCTGCGTGTCGGGCTTCGTTCGCCATCCGGGCGCAGTCATCACAGATCGACAGGTGCTCCTCAATGCGCCGCTCGACGGGTCGGGTCGCGCGATCTCGCACGTAGGCACCCATGCGGCCGAGCACCCAGGCGCACTCCTCGCGCGCGCTGATCCGCTCGACGTGGCCCTCGATCCAAGCCTGCCGTAGGCCTTCACGCGCCCGAAAGGCAAGCTGCGAGGCACCGCCAGCGGTAAGCCCGAGCAGGTCCGCGACTTCGGCGGCACCCATTCCCTCGACCTCGAAATACCACAGCGCTTCCTGCCAGCGGGGCGGAAGGCCGCGGAACGCATCGAAGATCACGGCGTGCTCCGCATGCCGTTCGAAGGGGTCTTCGCCGAGAAAGCCGTCGAGCTCATCGATGGGCACGCTCGCCGCAACTGGTGCGTGGCGTCGCAACGATCTCACGCCGATGTTTCTCGCGATCGTGTACAGGTACGCCCGCACCCCGATCGTCGGTCCCCCGCCCCGCTGAACGGCTCGATGCATCGCCAAGAACGCCTCCTGCGCCAGATCCTCCGCATCCGCGTTCCCCACGAGCCGGGCCGAGATGCGCACGGTGGCGCTGTGGTGACGTCGCCACAGCTCGACAAGCGCCGCCTCCTCGCCACGCCGCAGCGCGTCGACGAGCTCAGCATCGCTGCGCTCAACCGGCCCATCCACATCCAACATCTCGCCCCTCCGCTTCCCAATTGGATTGTCGCTGCGAGCACGCCCGCTCAACCGCGACGCCCTTATCCCAATGCGCCTCCTGTGCGCGGTCAACAACTTCACGCACATTTGGGCCGTGAATCGGTACCGCCTTGGCGCGAAGCCACAATTGACCAGTGTTTCCTCCGCGCCGCGCAGAACCCGCAATAAGATTGCAAGATGCACGGAAATCGGGGGGTGTCCGCAGGTCGGGCGTCCGGCGATTCCCCTTCGATCACCGCTCGCGACTGGGTGACTGAACAACCCGTCAACACCAGCGCCAGCCTGCATCACCTCCCCGAAGACGAAGAGCTTCGCCTTCGCGAGTGCTCGGTTGAGCCGATCCACCTCATCGACCGGATCCAGTCGCACGGCTCGCTGTTGGGTGTGGATCAGGGCATCGTCACCCACGCGAGCGCTGACCTGGCGCACTGGCTCGGTACTCCCCTCGAGCAGGCTCACGCCGAATTGGCCGCTGTGGTGCACGGCCATCAAGAGGGAACTTGCTCCCAACGCATCACCCTCACAGATGCGCACTATGAGGTGATCGTGCACCGGAAAACCGAGCCGCTCCTCATCGAGTTTGAGCCGTTCCTTGAGTCTGCCGACTTTTCGATCTCCGCGGTAATGGATGCGATCCACCGCATTGGTGAGGTCGCAGACCCCGCGCAGCTGTTGCAGTCAGCCGCACAGGAAATCAGGATGCTCACCGGATTTGACCGGGTGCTGTGTTACCGCTTCTTTCGTGACGGTCACGGTCAGGTCTTGGCCGATGAGCACGAACCCGGCATGGAACCCTATTTGGGGTTGCATTTCCCCGCCTCCGACGTTCCTGCGCAAGCACGCGCGCTCTATGTCAACAAGCTGTCTCGAACCATCGTCGACACTGAAGACCCGGGTGTGGCAATCCACTATCTCCCCGGGGCCGACCACCCGATGGATCTCGGCGCTTCGGAGCTGCGGCGGGCCTCAGAACACCATCTGCATTTCATGCGCAACATGGGTCAGGTTGCGACCCTCTCTCTGAGCCTCGTGAGCGACGGCAGGCTTATCGGAATGTTCACCTGTGCACATCGCGGCCCGAAACGGGTTCCCCTGCAAATCCGCCGCTTGCTGGAGGTGCTCGCACGACTCGTCGCAGAGAAGCTCGCTTCCAGCCGGGAGATCAGCCGCTTGCAACGTCAGCTGGAGTCAAAGCGAAAACGATCGGAGTTCGTCGCGCCGTTCTATGGTTCGCAAAACCTGCGCAGCGTATTCGAGCAGGCGAGGGCGACGATTCGCGACCTCATCCCCTGCGAGGCCGCGTGCATTCTCTTTGCGAACGAGATGTACGTTGTTGGTCCGGTGCCCCCGGTGGAGCGTATTACTCAGTTCCTCGCGCAGCATGACGGCAAGCCCCTCGTGACAGATGCTCTCTCGTTCGACTATCCGGAGCTCGCAGAACTGGTCCCGGGCGCGGCTGGGCTGATCGTCATTCCGCTCATCGAACCCGGCGACTGCATCGTGCTGTTTCGCGGTGACTTTGCCCGCGAGGTGCACTGGCTCGGAGATCAGACCAGCACCAATCGAGCATCCGCACTCTCCCCCAGGAACTCTTTTTCACTGTGGCGTGAGAGCGTCACCGGTCGATCACTGCCGTGGGGTGTCACCGCAGAAGAGGCCTTCGCGCTCGGCGCTGATATCAAGGCGGCTCTCACCGCGCGCGAGAACGCAAAGCTCGCCGAGTTGGCCCTCGTTGATGCCCTCACCGGGCTTCCGAATCGCCGGTATCTCGACGAGCACACCGATAAGTTTTTTGATTCTCACCGTGACGGCGTTGCCGCCATTTTCCTTGACATTGATGATTTCAAGGGGATCAATGACCGGCACGGGCACGACGTGGGCGACGTGGTGCTCGTCGAACTCGGGCGGCGACTCGAGCGGGCCTCGCGAGACAACGACATCGCGGTTCGACTGGCGGGTGACGAGTTTGTCGTACTGTGTCACGATGTGGATCAGCAGGCCGCCCAGTCCATTTCGCTACGCCTGGTCAAGGCCCTGGCGGAGCCCATCGATGTGCACGGATCACCCCTATACGTTGGCGTCTCTGCGGGTGTCGCGATGGCGGCCCCGCATGAGAGTTTCGAGGATGTGCTCCGGGCTGCAGACAGCGCCATGTATCGGGCAAAGCGAGAGACCAAAGAGCTAGAAACGGGAGAGACCGCTACGCTCGCCACATGAGCACTGATTTGTCCTCCAAGATGAGCCTTCGGCCCACGCATCAGGTACGCACCCCGAGTGACCGAGTTGCCCTTGTGACGGGGGCGGGTGCCGCAGACGGCATCGGATTCGCGACCGCGCTCCGCCTCATCGCTGCCGGATACCGGGTGGTCGTCGGCGCGACCAGCGAGCGGATCCGCGACCGCGCAGCCGAGCTCACGGCCCGGGCGCTTGATCTCGGCGGCAATCCGCAAACGGTGCACGCCGTGCCGGTGATTGCTGACCTCACCGAGGATGCGGGAGCCGAACGAATTGTGGCTGCCGCCGTCGAGGCATTCGGCAACATCGATGTGCTGGTGAACAACGCTGGCATGACTTCGGTCTCAGACCCGCAGTCGCCCGCCAGCCTGGCCGGGCTCGATCGCGCCGGCTGGGAGCAGGCCCTCACTCGAAACCTCACCACCGCCTACCTGGTGACTCGGCAGGCACTCCCCTACCTGACCGCCGCCGAGCACGGGCGCATTGTCACGGTCTCTTCGGTGTCCGGCCCGATCCTCGCATACCGCGGCGATGTCGGATACCACGCGGCAAAGGCTGGGCTCGTGGGTCTCACCCGGTCGCTCGCCGTTGATCTGGCCGCGTCGGGCACCACAGCGAACGCGGTTGCGCCGGGGTGGATCCGCACCGGATCCGCAACCGAGCACGAAAACCGCATGGGCGATGCCACGCCGATGGGTCGATCAGGCACCCCCGACGAGGTCGCCGCGGTCATCGAGTTCCTCGCTTCACCAGGTGCCTCATACGTGACCGGACAGGTACTGGTGGTCGATGGCGGCAACGCGATCCAAGACGAGAAGGGCCTCGACTAGGGCGTGTTGATCAAGTCTTCTGAGGTGCTCGTCGGGGAAACTTGACCCATGGCAATACGTCAAGAGATCCCTGATGAAGTGTGGGCGGTGCTCGAGCCATTGATGCCGGTTCCTGATGGGCGTTCTCGCCCATGGTCGAATCACCGGCTCGCAGTCGAGGGCATGACATGGAAATATCGGACCGGTGCCCCCTGGCGGGACGTTCCAGAACGGTTCGGGAGGTGGAACACGATCTACAAACGCTTCACGAGGTGGGCGGAGGATGGCACCTGGGAGCGGATGCTCGCTGAGGTGCAGAAGCAAGCTGATCGGCTCGGGGCGATCGACTGGGTCGTGTCGATCGATTCGACGATCGCGCGCGTGCATCAGCACGGTGCGACATTGCCGCGCCTAAAAAAGGGATCTGTCGAATTACAAGAATCCGCTCGCGGAGCCTGACGACCACGCGATCGGGCGATCGCGTGGAGGCCTCACAACAAAGGTGCACCTGGTCGCGGACGGGAAAGGCCGACCACTGGGGATGGTCGTGACCGCGGGGAACGTGAACGACACCACGATGTTCGCTGCAACGCTGGACGATATCCGGGTGCCACGAGAACGAGGACGTGCGCGTTCCCGCCCGGACCGTGTGCTCGCCGACAAGGGGTACCCCTCGCGGGCGAACCGGGCATGGCTGCGTGCGCGCGGAATCGCAGCAACAATTCCTGAGCGTGCCGATCAGATCAAGCACCGCAGCAAGCGGCCGGGCCGACCGATCGAGTTCGGCGAGGAACAGCAGCGACGCTATCGGGGGCGGAACGTGGTCGAGCGGTGCTTCAACAAGTTGAAGCAGTGGCGCGGTATCGCGATGCGGTATGACAAACTCGCACGGAACTATCGTGCGGGTGTGGCGTTGGCATCGATCCTGATCTGGATCAACACAGAGTTAATCAACACGCCCTAGCTCACCCGTGAGGCCTGGGCATCGCGGGAGCACCCTTGTACTTGGGATTTGCAAGCACCAGGGCCCCCCACTCGCAGTCGGCATCACCACAGAATCGCACGCGTTCGACTGAATAGACTCGGCTTCATGTTTCAGACCCCACGCGCCCTGTTCCGCACCCTCGCGTTCGCAGAGGCCGTCTCGTGGACCCTCCTCATTGCTGGGCTGATCACTCGCGCCGTTACCGGCTGGGAACCCGCTGTCGCAATCGGCGGCAGCATCCACGGCTTCGTCTTCCTGTCTTACGGCGCAACGGCGATCCTTGTCGCCAAGAATCAGCGCTGGGGCATCGGCGTGACCCTCGTCGCGCTCTTCAGCGCGATCATTCCATACGCGACCATCCCCACCGAGATCTGGGTGAACAGGTCCGGCCGTCTCGCCGGGGAGTGGCGCACGACACCGACCGCCGACGCGCGCGACGCGCGCTGGCACGACCGGGCGTTTCGCTTCCTCATCACCCACCCGGTTCTCACCGGAGTGGCGATGCTCGCGGCAGTCGTGCTGCTCTACGTGGTGCTGCTGATCCTGGGCCCACCCGTCAAGCGCTAGTTCTCACTGAGCGCGGGAGACCAGACTCGTTCCACGATTCGGTCCTTTCCGCTATGTTTCGCTTCGTACATCGCCGCATCTGCAGCAGCAACGAGTTGACCTGGGCTCGGTGTCGGGCACATTCCGGCTGGCTCCCAGATCACCGCTCCGATACTGGCAGACAGCTGCGCGCCCGCGGCCTCCCCCTCCAACGGCCTGCGAATGGAATCTCGAATCCGCGTCGCAAACGCGCCGACGTCGCGCGCATCGATATGCGTCACTGCGACCACAAACTCATCACCCCCCAGCCTGGCAACGGTCTCGCCGGCCCGACATGTCTCGCGGAAGCGATCCGCCACCGAGATCAACACCTCGTCGCCAACCCGATGACCGAACTGATCATTGATGGGTTTGAACCCGTCGAGGTCTATGAACAATACGGCGCACGTCGACCTTGCTCGACGCGAGCCTGCAAGCATCGATTCCAGTCGTTCCTCAAACAGCATCCGGTTCGGAAGCCCGGTTAACGCGTCATGCAGGGCGCGGTGCCGCACCCGGTCCTGCAGCTGCAGGTGCTCGATGACACGTTCGGCCTGCACGGCGAGGGCATGTAGAGTCTCGAGCACGTCCGCTTCGAGACTGCGACTGCGTCGAAACCACGAGTGGATCGCCCCGAGCACCACCGACTGGCCGTCCCTGGCCCGCAGGATCGGCGTGATGATCAACGCCTCAACTCCGGCGGCAAGCAGCGCGTCCGCGGCTTCGGGGATCTGCGAGCGGATCTCATCCACCGTGCGACAGACCACCATTGCAGTCGGGTACTCAATCGTGCCGAAGTGGGGGTTGTTCCCGGGGCGACTGCCCCAGGAGCGCTCGGTCTCGCCCTCCGTTGGCCCATCCGCCTCTGCGACCCGCACCAGGGTCCACGCTGCCTGGACTGCCCGCCCGGCCACGTCGGTGAGGGTTCGACCCAGGTCGTCGAGGCCCTCCGCCACGGCCAGCTGGCTCGTTGCCTCCTGCAGCAGGCTCAATTGCGTGCGGACGACATCGGCCGCGCGCCTGGCTTCCACCAGTTCACGCTCAAATGCTAGACGTGCTGCAGCGTCGATGAGTGCCACGTAGACCCGTCGTCCGTGCGCAGAATCCTCCACCAGGTTCGCGTTCAAGATCACCGAGGTTGGCTGCCCCTCCCGACCTCTCACCTCGATCACCACCTCGCGTACCGATCCACGTTCGAGCAACGCCGGCATCAACCGCGTTTCATAGAGCAGCCTCCCGGCGGGGGTCAGCCACTCAACGAGGTTGCGCCCGACCACTGTCTGCGGCTGACGTGCACCCGACAACCCCAACCACTGCGTAAGAATCGGGTTGTGAGAGAGAATCTCACCGTTGAGGTTCACGGCGCACAGGGCAACCGGTGCGTGTTCGAAGAGACTGCGGCGCTCTTGCATCACAGCGCGGCTCGAATATGCGTTTCAATGAGCTCAGGTTCGGCGAGGTGCACGAAATGCCCCGATGCGTCTAACGTGACGAGGGTGCAATCGGGAATGTGATCACGCAGGTACGCACCAATGTGCGGCGGGGCAATGATGTCGCCCTGGGACTGCAACACCACGCATGGAACCGGGATCTCGCTCAGCCTGTGCCTGGTGTCGCTCAGAAAGGTGACGCGCGCGAAGTGGGTGGCGATGCGAGGCGGGGTTGCCGCAAATTGCTCGCGCACCCTCTCGGTGATCTCAGGTCGATCGGGTCGCGCGGTGACGATCGGCGCGAGCGATGTTGACCAGGCCAACTGGTTCGCGTCGATCGCGTCGAGCAGGCCGGTCACATCCGCCCGACTGAAGCCGCCGCGGTAGTCTCCATCGTCGATGTATCGTGGCGAGGGGCACACCATCAGCAGCCTGCGAAACAGGTCCGGGCGGCGGATCGAGGCGAGCGCCCCAATCATGCCGCTCACCGAGTGCCCGACAAACAACACCCGCGAGACGCCGACCGCATCAAGCACCTCGATGAGGTCCTCCGCGTAACCATGCAGTGAGTCATAGCGTTGTTCGTCGTAGGCGGCAAGATCAGAACGGCCTGAGCCCACATAGTCGAACAGCACCACCCGGTGCTCCCCCGCTAATCGTTCCACGATGCCGCGCCAGACCGTCTGATCTGTTCCGTAGCCGTGACCAAACACCACGACGGAACCGTGCTCGGCCCCGAGAACAGAGACCGCGTTCCGCGCCAAAACCTGGCCTGCCGTCAATTCGCCGCGACCCGCTGCGTCCCCCACGCTCATGCCCACAGTCTGCCACGCTTCCCAGACGCCACGGTCGCCGCGTCTACCCTGATCGGTAACCTGACCGGCCTGGGTTTCGGCGCGCGCAAAGGCTGTACAGGTAGCATGGGCCCACACGCTGAAACCTGTCGGCGGGTGCTCACGTGCCTGCATTCGGTTCGGCACCGGCGAGGACAGACGAATTCGATGCACCAGGAGGGGGCGAACACCATGGGCATTCTTGACAGCGTCGAACGTGGGCTGGAGCGGGCCGTGAACGGTGCCTTCGCCCGTACCTTTCGTTCCGGAGTGCAGCCGGTAGAGATCGCGTCCGGACTCAAGCGCGAGCTTGAGATTGGCTCCGTCATCGTGGATCGCGACCGCGTCCTCGCCCCCAACCGCTTCGTCGTGCGCCTGTCTGCCGCCGACGCGTCGAGGCTGAAGAGCCTGGGGGGCACCCTGGAGCGTGAACTCATCGGGGTGGTCAACAAGCACGCGAAGCGTCAGGGCTACCAGCTCCTCGGCGAGGCCGACGTTGAACTCCGGGTTGACACCTCGCTCACAACTGGCGTGCTGCAGATCGACGCCACTCAGGTCGAGGGGCGGGTCGCCTGGACGCCCATGATCGAGGTCGACGGTATTCAGCACGAGTTGCACCGCGGTACCACCGTGGTGGGTCGTGGGAGCGACGCGGGGATCCGCATCACCGACACCGCAGCATCGCGTCAGCACCTGCAACTCATCTGGGATGGCCAGTCGGGCATCGCGCGCGATCTCGGCTCGACCAACGGCTCGAAAATCAACGGGCAACGGTTCCGCGAAGCAGCATTGAACCCCGACACCGTCATTACCATCGGGCAGACCACGCTGCGTTTCCTGCTTGTTCCCGCGCGCTCCGGCGCTCGGCAGGCCAGCCCACCGCAAGCTTCGGAACGCAGCGGCTCCGGCGGCGCGCGACCTGGCCAAACCGGGATCGAACAAGATTTCTGGAGGGGATTGTGAGCGAACTCACCCTCTTGATCCTCCGCATCGGCTTCCTGCTGCTGCTGTGGCTGTTCATCTTCGCGATCGTCTATGCCCTACGCAGCGACCTCTTCGGGGCACCCGTGCGGAAGCTGCCGAACGACGCTTCAACTCGGCGATCCACTGAAAGCCAGGCCGCCCCGGATCCCGTTCCCGTCCCGGTGGGAAGCACCCAGCCGGCCTCGCCCCCCGTCATCACTCCGAGCGGCGGCGCACTCCCCCCAGCCGGTGCTACTTCACGTGCCGCGACCCTCGTCATCACCTCGGGTGTCGCCGCTGGCACCGCGATCCCGCTCGATGACGAGATGATCACCATCGGTCGCAGCACCGATTCAACCCTTGTCATTGTTGACGAATACACCTCGACCTATCACGCCCGGCTCGCGCGACACGGTGATCAGTGGCTGCTCACCGACCTCGATTCCACCAACGGCACGAAACTGAATGGCACCCGCGTCACGGGCACCGTGACCGTGCCCGTGTTCACCCCGATCACCATCGGCACCACCACGTTTGAGTTGAGGCCCTAAGAGTGACCGTCGGGTACGCGAGCGCCATTGGTTCCCACGTGGGAATGGTGCGATCGAACAACCAGGATTCGGCGTTTGCCGGCGATCGTTTGTTTCTCGTTGCCGACGGCATGGGTGGGCACGCGGGTGGCGATGTCGCGTCGGCGCTCACGACCCGCGCGATCGCCAAGCTTGACGCAAACACCGAAACGGGTCAGCTCGACCTCAA
Organism: Leucobacter fengyongliangi; assembly: GCF_052386045.1. NCBI lineage: Bacteria > Bacillati > Actinomycetota > Actinomycetes > Micrococcales > Microbacteriaceae > Leucobacter > Leucobacter fengyongliangi. The sequence continues at coordinate 70,259 of NZ_CM126356.1, forward strand.
TGGTGAGCCCGTTGCCCCCACCGAAGCGCAGGCGAGAGCGTTCAGTGATCAGCTGGCGGATCAGCTGTTGCGCGCGAATCGCATGCTGCGTTCGACCGTAGGCGAACGCCCCGAGCTCTCGGGCATGGGCACCACGTTCACCGGGTTCATGACCGTGGGTGATCGCCTGTCGCTGGCACACATCGGCGACACTCGCCTGTACCTGCTGCGAGATGGCAAGTTCACGCAGGTGACACAAGATCACACGTTCGTGCAGCACCTGGTCGACAGCGGGCAAATCACCGAAGACGAGGCGAAGACGCACCCGCGCCGCTCTGTACTCATGCGTGTGCTCGGCGACGTCGACAGTTCACCCAAGATCGACACTGCCGTGCTGCAGACAAGGCCCGACGACGTGTGGCTGCTGTGCTCCGATGGGCTGTGTGGCTATGTCGAAGACATCGACATGGAAAAGATTCTGCTGCGACGCCCGTCGCTCCAAGGCGCAGTGGATCAGCTCATCGACAAGGCGCTTGCGCACGGGGCCCCCGACAACGTCACCGTGGTGCTCGTCGAGACCATGGCCGCCCCACTTACCGCCGCCGAAATGCCTGGCCCCCGGTTCGCCGGATCCGCAGCCACCGAGACAGCCGACGAGGAAGTCAGTACGAGTCGCACCCGACTGCTCTCGCGCCGGCGCATGATCCGACGCTCAACCCCGGCCGCCGAGAGCCACTTTGAGCCTCGCATCGATGAGTACCTGGCCGAGCTGATCGCCGAGACAAAGCGACGTAATCGAAGGCGGCGCGCGATCTGGGCCATCGGGCTGCTCGCGCTCATCGCGGTGATCGCCGGATCGCTGACGCTCGGCTACCAGTGGACTCAGAGTCTCTACTACGTCGGCACCGACGGCGACACCGTGATCATCTACCGCGGAGTGCAGCAAGGTATCGGCACGCTTTCCCTGAGTTCCGAGGCGGAAGACACCGGGATCCCGCTCGATTCGCTGGGCGGGCTTGAGCAGCGCCAGGTCGAGCGAACGTTGAGTGCGGGCTCCCTCGCGGAAGCGCGCGAGATCGTGCTGCGTCTGGGGGTGGAACCGTGAGCAAGTCACAGGGATACGAGAACACTCGCACGAGCGAGACGGTGTTGCAGCGCATCACCGCGCTTCGACAGCCTCGCCTATTGCGCGGTCTCGAGCTCTCACTTACCCTGTTCGCGCTAGTGATTGGCGTCGGTGCGGTGATCATTGTGGATCTCACCGTGCTCGGCGAGGTCTCAACCACGCTGCTCCCCGGGGGTGTGGCATTTGTGCTCTCCGTGCTGGCGCTGCACGTGGTGGTTCGGCGGGTCGCTCCCGATGCTGACCCGCTCATCGTGCCGGTGGCAACGCTGCTCAACACCATCGGGATCGCGCAGATCTATCGAATTGACCTGTCCAAAGACCTGGTGGGCTGGGATGCCGTCTCGATCAGGCAGCTCGTCTGGTCGACCATCGCGATCCTCGTCGCCATCGCCGTGGTTGCGCTCATCCGTAACCACCTGGTGCTGTTCCGATACACCTATCTCACGGGTCTCGCGGCGGTCGTCTTGCTGCTCCTACCGATGCTGCCGCTGATCGGTCGCGAGATCAACGGCGCCCGCGTCTGGATCTTCATTGGCGCATTCTCTTTTCAGCCGGGTGAGATCGCGAAGATCTTGTTGGCGATCTTTTTTGCAGGCTACCTCGTGCGCAATCGCGATGCGCTCTCGATGGTGGGAAAGAAGTTCGCTGGCATTCGCTTCCCCCGGGGGCGAGATCTCGGGCCGCTCGTTGCGTTTTGGCTCATCGCCATGTCGGTGCTCGTCTTCCAACGCGACCTCGGCACCTCGCTTCTTTATTTTGGGCTGTTCCTCTCGATGCTGTACGTCGCCACGGGCCGCGTCGGGTGGATCGTGCTCGGTGTTGGCCTCTTCCTCGCCGGCGGCATCCTCGCGAGCCAGGTCCTCGACTATGTCGGCAACCGCTTTGCGAACTGGCTCGATCCGTTCTCCGACCCGTTGGGGGCGAGCTTCCAGCTGGTGCAGGGGCTCTTCGGCATGGCAAACGGTGGCATGACCGGCACTGGCCTCGGGCAGGGCTATCCGGGCGATACCCCGCTCGCGCAGAGCGATTACATCATCCCGAGCCTCGGCGAAGAACTCGGCCTGGTGGGGCTGTTCGTGATTCTTGGGGCCTACCTCGTCTTGGTCGGTCGCGCCCTGCGCATTGGCTTTGCCGGGCAGGATGATTTCGGCAAGCTCCTCGCCGCGGGCCTGGGCTTTACGCTCGCGCTACAGATCTTCATCGTGGTGGGCGGTGTCACCCGCGTCATTCCACTTACCGGTCTCACCGCGCCATTTCTCGCGGCGGGCGGCTCGTCGCTGGTTTCTAACTGGATCATCATCGCCCTGTTGCTGCGACTCTCGAACTCGGTACGCAACCGACCGAAGCTGGTGATTCGCGCATGAACAAGCAATTGAAGAATCTCACCCGCACCGTGTTTGGTATGTTCATCGTGCTGTTCTTCGCCGTAACCATGATTCAGTTCGTCTCTGCCGACGAGCTGCGCGCGAACGAACTCAACGGCCGCACGCTGAAGAATACGTACAAGGTTGAACGAGGCTCGATCCTGGTTGGCGGCGATCCCATCGCGTTTTCCACCGCCACGCAAGACGACTATCGCTTCATCAGGCAATATACGAACGGGCCCCTGTTCGCTCCGGTCACCGGTTATTACTCACATACCCAGGGCATGACCGGGCTTGAGCAGGCGATGAACCAAGAACTCTCGGGCCTCGGTAGCGCCCAGTTCTTCACGCGTATCGTGCGCACCGTGACCGGGGTAAAACCGCAGGGCAGCTCGATTGAGACCACTCTCGACCCCCTGGTGCAACAGGTCGCTGCGGATGCCATGGCCGGGTACGAGGGAGCCGTAGTGGCGATCGAACCCGCCACCGGTCGTGTGCTGGCGATGGTGTCGACACCCAGCTTCGATCCGAACCTCCTCTCGACCAACAACGACGCCGAGATCATCACCAACTATCGTCAGCTCGAGGCCGATGAGACCCAGCCACTGCTCAATCGTGCAATAGGCGGCGATCTGTACCACCCGGGATCCACCTACAAGCTGCTCACCGCGGCTGCCGCAATCGAAAACGGTACCGCGACCCCGGAGAGCACGTTCGACAACCCGGCGACCCTGCCTCTGCCACAGTCGAGCGCGATCATGCAGAACGCCTCGCGAACCACGTGCGGGCCTGGCGACACCGTGAGTCTCACACAGGCAATGATCTTCTCGTGCAATATCCCGTTCGCCGAGCTCGCGATGAGCATGGATCGTGACGCGGTACCGAAGATGGCACGCGAGTTTGGCTTCGACCAGGAGCTGTCCATCCCTCTCATTGTGACGCCGAGCACCTCGCCTGCGCCCCTCGACAGCGCGCAGGTCGCGCTCGCGTCAATCGGCCAGCTCGATGTGCGATCCACCCCACTACAGATGGCCATGGTGTCTGCGGGCATCGCCAACGAGGGCGTGGTGATGAAGCCGTATCTGGTCGACCGGGTCATTACGCCCGACCTCAGGGTTGAAAAGCAGTTCGAGCCCGAGCAGCTCAGCACTCCGATTTCTGAGGAAACGGCGGCGGCGCTCACCTCAATGATGGAACGCGTGGTGGGCGACCCCGATGGCACCGGTCACGTTGCGGCGATCCCGGGCGTGCGAGTTGCGGGCAAGACCGGCACCGCCGAGAACGGCCTCGATGCGAGCGGCGTGGATCGACCCTTCACCCTCTGGTACACCGGATTCGCCCCGGTTGACAACCCGAAGGTGGCAATTGCCGTGGTAATCGAGAATGGCGGCGGGGCCGCCCAGAGTTTCTTGGGGAGTTCATACGATCTGCCCACTACAGTCGGAAAACAAGTGATGGAAGCGGTGTTAAGCCAATGAGACCAGTGGCAGGAGTAACGTTCGGCGGGCGCTACGAGCTGAGCTCGAGGATCGCCATCGGGGGAATGGGCGAGGTCTGGAAAGCGACCGACAGCATTATCGGTCGCACCGTCGCCATCAAGATCCTCAAAGACGAATACATGGGAGATCCAGGGTTCCTCGAGCGCTTTCGCGCGGAAGCGCGCCATGCCGCGCTCGTCAACCACGAGGGCATCGCAAACGTCTTTGACTACGGTGAGGAGCAGGGCTCCGCATACATTGTGATGGAACTGGTGCCGGGCGAGCCTCTTTCGACGATCATCGAGCGCGAGGGCCGATTGCCGGCCGATCGCGTCCTCGGCATCGTCGCGCAGACCGCGACCGCACTGCAGGCCGCCCACGATGCCGGGCTCGTGCACCGAGACATCAAGCCGGGAAACCTGCTCATCACCCCCGAGGGTCGCGTCAAGATCACCGACTTCGGCATCGCGCGGATCGCCGATCAAGTGCCACTTACCGCCACGGGGCAGGTCATGGGCACCGTGCAGTACCTCGCGCCCGAGCAGGCGAGCGGGCACACGGCAACCCCGTCGACCGATTTGTATTCACTCGGAATCGTCGCCTACGAGTGCCTCGCGGGCAAGCGCCCCTTCACCGGCGAGTCACAAGTGGCGATTGCCATGGCACAGATCAACGATGCGCCTCCTGCCCTTCCCGCCGACGTTCCGGCTCCGGTACAGCGGCTGGTACTGGCCTGTCTCGCGAAGGATCCTGACGAGCGTCCACAGACCGCAGCGAAGCTCGCGCAGGCAGCGACCGCACTTCATCGCGGCAATCTGGCACTTGCCGCCAGTTACGTGCCCGCCGTGGCGGGTGCGGCAGCGGCGGCAACCGTCGTCATGTCGCAGCAGGGCCTCTCCGACGCGGCGACCACCGCCCTCCCGCAGACCACCGTTCTACCCGGTGGAGCGGGAGTCGCCCAGCCGCTTGATGGGAATGTGGACGACACGGATCCGCAGAAGAAGCGAAGCCCCTGGACCTGGCCGCTGATCACTTTGCTCATCCTCCTCGTGCTCATTGGCGCGGGAACCGCGTTCGCGCTTTTCTCAGCGAACAATTCTGGCAATGACGAGCCCACCACCACGCAAACCACAACACCGACCACCACGAAGAAGCCCACGACGACCGCCGCAGAGACTGCCGCGGTCGAGGCTTCCGCCATCGTCGGCACGAACGTCGAGGAAGCGATCGGTTACCTGCGGGGTCTGGGATTCATCAACGTCAGTTCTCAGCCCGGAAGCCCGGGTCCCGACGACCAGGTCAACATCGTGACCGACGTCAATCCCACGGGGGCCCGCGTCAAGCTCGACCAGCCCATCATGCTGACCTTCACGGTGCCCTTCGGCGATGTCGCGAAGCCCGCGGCCCCGCGCACCAGCAGTCAGACCGTGGAATCCGGCGGCACGGCGACCGTCAGCTGGGATGTGCCCGCATGCCCGACCGGACTCACCATCCAGGCATACAACGTGACGGTCAACGGAGACGGAACGGCTCCGGGATCGGTGCCGAGCCCCAGCGTGACGGTGACCGCAAACAAGATTCCGCCGCCACAGCCCGACGGTCAGATGAGCGTCACCTACACGGTGACATGTGGAAACGGTTCTTCCGTCACCCGCACCTCGCCAGCGTCGGATCCGGTCACGATGGTGGTCACTGCTGCCACCCCTGCCCCCGACCCAGCACCAGCCGAATAGGCACCAAGGCCTCTGGCCCCACGCGTGCTCAGCCACAACCCACCCGCCCTAAACTAGAAGCCAGTGCGACGATCGCGAGAGAGGTGACCGATGACTGAGACCCCTCAGGCCAGCCAGCAGCGCATACTCGCGGGCCGGTACGCCATCGGCGAGTTCATCGGCCAGGGTGGAATGGCAACGGTGTACCGCGGCACTGACACCAAACTCGGTCGACAGGTTGCGATCAAGATCATGCGCGCGAACCTCGCGGGCGATGAGGCGTTTCGGCTGCGCTTTCGGCAAGAGGCACAGTCGGCCTCGCGCCTGGCTCACCCGAGCGTCGTCCGCGTGCTCGACGCGGGTGACGATCTGATTCAGACATCCGATGGCCCACAGCGACTCCCCTTCATCGTCATGGAGTTCATTGACGGCCAGAACCTGCGTGAACTGACATCAGTGGATCGGCTGTCGCCGACTGAGGCATGCAGAGTTGTCGAGTCGGTACTCACCGCGTTGGAGTATTCTCACCGGGCCGGCATCGTGCACCGCGACATCAAGCCTGCGAACATCATGATCACCCGAACCGGTCAGGTGAAGGTGATGGATTTCGGGATCGCGCGCGCGGTCTCCGAAACGTCTTCGACGGTCCAGCAGACCACCGCCATTCTCGGCACCGCGGCCTATTTCTCTCCCGAACAAGCGAAGGGCGAGACGGTCGATACGCGAACCGATCTCTACTCCACAGGGATTCTCCTTTACGAGCTGCTTACCGGTGACGTGCCCTTCCGCGGTGAAACCGCGGTAGCGGTCGCCTACCAACACGTTAGTGAACGGCCCCAGACTCCGAGCGAACGCGATCCGCAGGTCTCGCCCGAGCTTGATCGGGTGATTCTCCACTCCCTCGCGAAGGACCGCGCGCGGCGCTTTCAAACCGCCTCCGAGTTCAGAGACGCACTTCGCCTCGCCCGAGACGGGATCATGCCACGGCTGGGATCGGGAGACGAGCAAGCTCCGGTGCTCTTCACCGGTGGTGAGGAGACTTCGGAATCCGACCTGGCGCTGCGACGCCTCTCCGAGGGCGGCAGCACCGCCCGGTCACAGAGCCGGCCCCCGGTGATGTGGGTCTGGGTGGCCATCCTGACTGTTGTCGCTGTCGTCGCCGCGGTGGTGTTCTGGTTAGCTGCGCTTGCCCCGAAGACCTTTACCCCGAGTAACACTCGTGAGGTTCCCGAACTCATCAGCGTCGATCGAGACGCTGCGTTTGACGCGCTGATGGAACTGGGCCTGGTTCCGGTGCCGACGGAACTCCCCGACGAGGAGATCCCCGCGGATCACGTGATCCGAACCGATCCCGCCGCTGGGGAGCGTGTGACGACGAACACGACCATCCGGGTCTACATTTCCACCGGCCCGGAGTCGCCCGAAGTGCCCGAGATCGGCGGAATGAGTCTCGCCGACTACACCGCTGCCCTCGAGGGGCTCGGTCTGACCGTGGGTATGGTGACCACCCAAGACAACTCGGACCAGCCGGGCGACCGTGTCCTCGCGGTGAGCCCCGAACCCGGAAGCGCGCTTCCACGCGGTCGAGCCGTTGACGTGACGGTTTCCAGCGGAATGGTCATCGTGCCCGATGTCACTGGACAGTCGATTCAGGCCGCGACCGCAATGCTTGAAGGGCTGAACCTGGTCACCAGCGTGAAGCCAAACCCAGGCTGCCTGCAGCAGGCCGGAGTGCCGGTGGTGCAGCAGTCAATCGTTGGGCAGCAACCGCAGGGCTCTGCAATTGAGATTCAATACTGCTCGGGCTAGTCGTTCGAGCTGGTGCTGAGGAGCGGTGACAGCGTCGCGGCAATCTGAGCGGCGTTGACCGCGCCGCACACCCCGAGCCAGTTTGCGAGTTGCTGATACCCGCCCTCGGTGAGTACCGACTCAGGATGGTACTGCACGCCGTAGATGGGCAACTCGCGATGACGGAGTGCCATCACGATCCCCCCCTGTGTTTCCGCTGTGACCACAAGATCTTGGGGCACGGTGCCCCGCACCACTGCGAGTGAGTGGTAGCGCGTCGCCGCAAAATCGGTCGCAACCCCGTCGAAGAAGGAATCCCCCGTGTGATGCACATGAGAAACCTTTCCGTGCATCAGTTCGTCGGCATGGGTGACCGTAGCGCCTAGAGCCTCGGCGATGGCCTGGTGCCCGAGGCACACACCCAACACAGGCACGCCGGTGCGGAGGGCAATGTCCACCATGGGAATGGAGATACCCGCGTCTGCCGGGGTTCCTGGCCCCGGGGATATGAGCACCCCGTCAACCTCTGCCACCAGCTTCTCAAGCTCGCCGATACTCACATCATCGTTTCGAATCACCTGGGTCTCAGCACCGAGTTGCTGCAGGTACCCGTTGAGCGTGTAAACAAAGCTGTCGTAGTTGTCGATTACCAGTATCCGAGTCATCACTCCACCGTCGTTTCTTGAGTCACCAGAAGGGTCGCAACGTAGGGGTACACGATAGCGATCAAGGTGTAGACCACTGCAGCGAGCACCGCGAGAATCACTATCAATCTGATCCACGCAGGGCCCGGGAAAAATCTCCAAATCAGTGAAAACATCAGCTCACCATCCCTCCGAGGTTCGGATTCACCGCACTGAGTTCGGCGGGAGGGCCGACGCTCAGTGGCTGAAAGCTCTCGAGCACCGCATACGCAATCGCACGCTCGGCATCCCCGGCATCCTTGGGATGGCAGGTGGTGAGTGTCAGGATCTGATCCACACCGGGAGTACCGGTCAACCTTGGGAACGGGTTCAGCACGTCGACCTCGTTTGGCCACACATACTCGAATGACCGGAATGTGTAGGTATACCAACCCTGAGCGGTCTGAACATACAGTGGATCACCGACCCGGAGATTCATGATCTCTTTGAAGGAATTGATCAGTGGCCCTGACCGATGGCCGGCAACCGCGAAGTTTCCTGGCTCGCCCGGCATCTGGGTTGTCTCGTAGCGCCCGATCCCCTTTTCGTCGAGGTTCAGCACCGTCCACCAGTCGGTTGTCTCTGCCATACGATTCGCGTAACTTGCACCAAACGCGGGCACGTACAGCACACCGAAGACCTCGGCTGGGGCAACCCTTTCCGTCACCGCCGTCTCGCCGGTCCACGCGGTGGGTTGTTCGTCTGCGGCAGCTGCCCAGGCAGCAGAGTCAATCGCCGAGAGTTCAGCCTGCTTCTCTGTGACCACGACGCCAGTTTGCCAGGGTTGCCACACCAGGTATCCGGCTACGGCAAGCCCGCTGACGAAGAGAATCTCCCCAATAACGGTCAACGGGCTGAGTCTGCCACGACGGCGCCGCACTCGACTCGCCCCGCCGTCGTGTGCGGCGTCGCGGTGCTCGGATGCGTGGGACATGCCCACATTCTATTTCTCCCGGCTGTGAGGCGGGGAGAAGCTCCAGGTAGACTCGTCCGTATGGCAGCTGCGGGTAAAAATGTGAATAAGCGTAAGTCGAAGGCGGTAGAGAACCGCTCCGACCAGGCATCGGTGAACTCCAGTGACATTCCAAACCCGGTGTGGTTCAAGCCGGTGATGTTTGGCTTCATGTTGCTGGGTCTCGTGTGGATCGTGCTCTACTACATCACGAGCTCAACCGTGCAGTTGCCGATTCCCGCTTTCGGACAGGCGAATATCTTTGTCGGTTTTGGACTGGTGCTGGTCGGCTTCCTCATGACTCCATGGTGGAAGTAGTCTGCTGACTCCTCCAGGGGAATCACACGGGTGTAATTCTCCCCAGGTGGGGATAGATCTGTGGATAACTACCAGCCGACCGTGATCGGCGGCACCACCAGGAACAGCCCCGACAACACGCAGAGCACGGCCGCAACGGCGAGCAGCGAGGCCACCCGGGTGCCCTTGCGTCTCGGGCCGCGAGTTGAGAGCAATACCCACATCGTCAGTGCCCCGACGATCATCCCACCGAGATGCGCCTGCCATGATATTGAGGCACCCGGAAGTAGGCCGATCGCGAAGTTGATGGCGATCAACACGGCAAGAGATGTCACGTTCACGCGGGCGGCCTTATAGGCGACGAGCGTCGCAGTCAGGAGGCCGAAGATCGCGCCCGAGGCACCGACCGTCGCGACCTGCAGCGATTGCACGTCGACATACGCCCAGAGCATGACCCCGAGTGATCCACCGAGGCCAGAAAAGAGATACAACAGGAGGAACGCGCCCCGACCGATCATCTGCTCGAGGTTCCGACCAAATAGCCAAAGCGCGAGCATGTTGAAAAGTATGTGAAACACGAACCCCGTGGAGTGCGTGAACATCGCCGTGAGCATCCTCCACGGCTCGAAGAGTTGCGGCATTGAGTAAAGCGGTGCGTACCACAGCGTGCGGGTGACTTCATTGTCGCCAAAATTCGCACTCAGCACCTGTGCTGCGAACACGAGACCACACAGCACCATAATGCTGTAAGTGATGACCGGAGTGCCGGGTGCGGCCAACTTCCGCGCCGTCACGCGCGTTGATCGCTGCGCTCGTTGCGCGACACTGGGCCGGGTTTGCTTCACGCAATCGGTGCAGAGCACGCCGACTGCAGAAACGTGCTGACAATCGGGGCATATCGTGCGCCCGCATCGCTGGCACAGGGTGAAGCTGTGTCGATCAGGGTGCCTGAAGCAGATGTCATCCGGGCCGAACTCGGCCCGTTCGCCGAACTGCGGCCCGGATGCATCTCTCGACACCTGCTTAGACCTCGGTAATCTCAACGCCGGTCATCACGACATCTTCGTTCGGGCGATCCATCGGGCCAACGGGCACTGCGGCGATCGCGTCAACCACAGCCTTCGAGGCATCATCGGCAACCTCGCCGAAGATGGTGTGCTTGCCAGTCAGCCAACCGGGGGCGGTCGTGGTGATGAAGAACTGCGAACCGTTCGTCCCGGCAAGACGGCCTGTGAGGTCGGGTCGCTTACCGGCGTTCGCCATCGCGAGCTGGTACTTCTGGTTGAAGGCGAGCTCTGGGTGGATCTCGTCGTCAAACACGTACCCCGGCCCGCCGGTGCCCGTGCCGGTGGGGTCACCACCCTGAATCATGAAGTCCTCGATGATGCGGTGGAAGATCACCCCGTCATAGAAGCCTTTTTGGGCCAGCTCAACAAAGTTCTTCACCGTCTTGGGGGCATGATCGCCGAAGAGGTTCAGCACGATGTCGCCGTGGTTAGTATGGATGGTCGCAACAGCGGTGTGTACAGTCATGGATGCAAGTTTACGTGCTCCCCACTGACGGTGAGGCACCGTTCATCGGCTGTTCGCTAGCTTTCCCCTGTGAATTCCACACACTGGGCCGCCCATCTCGGTCGCTGTCAGTGTAGTTTTGATAGAAAGCCCGCACAGGCAACGGAGGTTTCCATGTCACTCTCACGTAAGCGTCGTCGCGAACTCAAGCGTCTGCGTTCCCAAGCCGAGGAATTGCTTGATCAACAGCGCATTGTTCTTGGTCACGCAGGATCCGTACTCCAGGAGGCCGGCCGTCAGGCGAAGAACCTCGGAGGCGAGTATGTAACTCCCCGAGTTAACGATGCCATCGAAGGCGTTCGCCCCACCATTGACCGCGGGGTCATCGCTGCCCACCGTGCAGCAGACCGCGTACGGCGGGTCGCGGCACCCATTGTGGCAACGGCTTTGGCGAACACCATCCGCACACTTGAGCAGATGGAGAACCCTGAAGCGGCTGGGCAGCTCCGCACCTTTGGTGAGCAGCGTGGGTTGCTCAAGCCCTCAAAGAATCGTCGAGTTGGCGGCGTGATCGCACTCGGTCTTGGAGTCGTCGCGGCTGCAGGAGTTGGCTACGCACTGTGGCAAGCATTCCGAAGCGATGACGAACTCTGGGTTGCCCCGGAGGGTGAACTGTAGCTCGCAGTTCGAGGTGCAATGCGGGGGTGGCTGTGGTCGCCCCCGCATTTGTGTGTTGACGACCTTGCGTGCTTGAGGCACGCGAATCAGTGTGACTACTTGGGTGGGTTCTTGGCGGTTCGTCGTTGTCCGCCCGTCTTCGCGCGGCCGCGTTGATCTATCCCCGCCATACGAATCCCTGTTTGCACGAGCGATAGGGTCCGCAACGAACGAATCTCGCGTATGGCTACCCATCGCGCCTCGTCAGAAGATCCATCGATCTCGTGGCGGAGTGGACCTTCCTTTACCGAGGCGCGATAGACGATCCGAATGGTGTGAAGCTCGGGCGCGGTGCCCTCGGGTACTTCTTCACGCACCATCACCCGCGAGTCGACACCCAGTAGCTTCCCCACGCGAGCTTCGAGACCGGTTTCTTCGAGCACTTCGCGCACGACCGCGTCTCTTGGATCCTCGCCGGGGTCAATCCCGCCGCCCGGGAGAGTCCACCCATGCAGGTGCCCGCGACGCCAGTGGGTGAGCAGGATTCTCCCGCGCCTCTCCACCACTGCGTAGGCGGCCACCCGTAGATCCATACACCGAGCCTAGCCTGCCAGGGTCCCCTGTCGCGCCGCACTCAGGATGGGGCGTAGGCCGCGCTCCAGCCGATCACCCATCGCGACAGCCGAGCGTAGGCCTCCCGCCTGGCGAGCGGTTCCGACAGAAACACATCGTGAAGCGCGCCGTCCAGGCGCTCGATGGTCACCGAATCACCAAGCTTCACAGCTGCACGCGCAATGAGGTCAACATCAAGCACAGTGTCCGAACGCAACATCTCGTCCCGCCAGGTCATCCCGAACTGGGATCGTGCAGACAGCAACACACACACTGGAACATCGATCTGGAGGCCAGCAGCGACTCGCGCATGACCATCGAGGATGGCGCGGAACCATCCGACCAAGACCGGGAGAGAGATCTCGGGCCGCCACAGTGGGTTTACATCGGTCTGCTCACGCGGATCCGCGACCATGCGCTGTGCGCGCTTGTAGAACCCCAAATCGAGCTGTGGCAAGGCGAGCTCCCTCGGATTCAACGAAGCACGGAAGTTCATCACCGGGGTCACCGCCTTTCGCACCGCGCCACTGAGCTGAAGTTCCAGCCACGGGCTGTTCAGGATCAGTGCGTCGGCAATCCCGCGGTGCCGATCCGCCCACAGACTCAGTGTGAGCCCCCCCGTGGAGTGGCCGAGAAGCACCAGCCGACGGTCGGACGTGCTCCGAGCGTCGGGTGCCAGCCGGTGCCCCATTTCCTCGAGTGCGAGGGCAATCTCCAGGTCGTAGTCAGCGAGGTCCTCCACGTAGCCGGGCGTCTGGCCCTCACGCAGGCTACGTCCGCATTTCCTCAGGTCAAGCGCGAAGAATCTCGCTCCCCGGGCTGTCCAGAATTCAGCCAGGCCGCGCTGGAAGAAATAGTCAGACCAACCGTGCACATAGAGCACGTCAACGTCACTCAGTGGCTGGGGAGCCCTCAGTGCCCGCTCCCAGAAGTTCCGTGGTCGAGGGAGGGATCGCACGAGTGTCGCCTCCACGGGGCCTTCAGCGTCCTCACCGAGATCAAGTCGCAAGAATTCGAAACCCTCACCCAGTACATCTGCGCGCCATCCGCTCATGGAGCCAGTCTAGAGAACCCGATGCCGCCGTTGCAGGCGCCTGGTCGTTATACAAAATGGAAGAAGCCCACCAGATTATCTGGTGGGCTTCCGTGTTGTGGATCCTGGGAGAATCGAACTCCCGACATCCTGCTTGCAAAGCAGGCGCTCTACCAACTGAGCTAAGGACCCGCGGGTTCAATGTTATCTCACGACAACATCGGTGGGGCTACCAGGACTTGAACCTGGGACCTCTTCATTATCAGTGAAGCGCTCTAACCGCCTGAGCTATAGCCCCGTGACCAAGAACTGACTCTACCGGAAACCAGCGGAAATCTGAAATCGGGCACTCCTTGGACGTGTCCTCGCGCACGAAGTTTGCGCGAGGACGACACCTAATTGCTCGTAAATCCGAGTTGGAAGCCGCCGATGACACGGACCAAGAGGTTGTAAATCACCGAAGCGACGGCACCGAGCGCCGTGCCAACAATGACATTCAAGATCCCGACGACGATTGCGAAACCAAATACCTGCGCAAACCCAAAGAACGCAAGCAGACTGTTTTGATCACCCACGATGTCCATGAAGAGTGAGTCGAGTTGGCTCAACACCCCGGTTGAGACGAGCACCGTGTAGACCAGAATGATGGCGACGACGCCCACGATTGCGAGGCTCAACGACACGAGGAAGGAGAACTTCACTGCAGACCAGAAGTCGACGTACACGAGCTTCAGGCGAACCTGCTTCGCCGGTGCCTTCTTTCTCGTCTTCTTGGCCAGCTTGTCGGCGACAGTGTTACTCATTCACGTCTTCCTTAGGTTCTTCCGGCCCAGTAATTGCCGCTTCGGCAGGTGTTTCAGCGTCTTCGACCGGAGCCTCGTCGAGGCCACGCTCCGCATTACGCGCGATGCCAATGATACGGTCACCCTCTGGGAATCGCGCAAACACGACCCCCATTGTGTTCCGCCCCTTCGCCGGCACCTCTGCGACATTTGAACGAACCACCTTGCCGGTCGCGAGTACGACGAGCACTTCGTCGCTCTCATCGACGATAAACCCACCGACGAGATCACCTCGGTTTTCGTCGAGCTTGGCCACCTTAATGCCGAAGCCACCCCGCTGCTGTACCCGATACTCGTCAACCGCCGTGCGTTTCGCATAGCCGCCCTCGGTCACCACAAATACGTAGCCACCCTCGGTAATTGTTGAGGCGGTGAGAAGCGCATCTCCCTCGCGAAAGTTCATCCCGCGAACTCCGCTTGTCGAACGCCCCATGGGTCGAAGCGCCTGATCTGACGCGGTAAAACGTACCGACATTCCCTGTCGGGAGATCAGGAGTACGTCATCGTCAGCGGTTGCGATCAGCGCCGAGACGAGCTCATCGCCCTCTCTGAGCTTGATAGCAATGATTCCACCCGTGCGATTGGTATCGTACTCCGTCAGTGCGGTCTTCTTCACGAGCCCATCGCGGGTGGCGAGTAGCAGGTATCCCCCGTCATCAAAGCTCCGCAATGCGAGTACTTGAGTGACAAGTTCGTCAGGTCCGAGCGCAAGCAAGTTCGCGAGGTGTTGACCCTTTGCGTCACGACCTCCCTCTGGAATCTCGTAGGTCTTCGCCCGATACACTCGCCCGGTGTTCGTGAAGAACAAGAGCCAATGGTGGGTCGTGGTGACAAAGAAATGTTCGACAATGTCATCGGCGCGAAGTTGCGCGCCCTTGACACCCTTCCCTCCGCGATGCTGTGACCGGTAATTGTCGATTCGCGTGCGCTTCACATACCCACCTCGAGTGATGGTGACCACCATCTCCTCCTCGGGGATAAGGTCTTCCATCGACATGTCGCCATCGAAGCCGTGCAAAATTGTGGTTCGACGATCGTCTCCGAACTTGTGCACCAGTTCATCGAGCTCTTCAACCACAATCTGCCGCTGCGCGGACGACGAGGCAAGAATTCCCTGGAATTCGGCGATTTGAAGCTCAAGCTTGGCGGCAAGATCGAGAATCTTCTGCCTCTCCAGTGCCGCAAGTCGTCGCAGCTGCAGTCCGAGAATCGCGTCAGCCTGTATCTGGTCGACACCCAGCAGTTCCATCAAACCCTCGCGGGCAGCTTCGACTGTTGAGGATCGACGAATCAGTGCGATCACCTCATCGAGGGCATCCAGGGCCTTCAGGTAGCCGCGCTGGATGTGAGCTTCGGCTTCGGCCTTGCGCAGCCGGAACTCGGTCCGACGCACGATGACCTCGACCTGATGCCTCGCCCACGCAGTAATGAAGCCGTCGATCGCGAGAGTACGGGGCACTCCGTCGACAATCGCGAGCATGTTTGCGCCAAAGTTTTCCTGCAGCTGCGTGTGCTTGTAGAGATTGTTCAGCACCACCTTTGCGATTGCATCCCGCTTCAGCACGATTACCAAGCGCTGGCCGGTACGTCCACTCGATTCGTCTCGAATGTCGGCGATGCCCTGTATCTTCCCGTCTTTCACCAAGTCAGCGATCTTCACCGCCAGGTTATCCGGGTTGACTTGGTACGGCAGTTCTGTCACAACGAGGCAATTGCGCCCACGCAACTCCTCAATGCTCACCACGGCACGCATGGTGATCGAACCACGTCCGGTTTGATACGCTTCCCGGATCCCTTTGCTTCCCAGAATCTGCGCACCAGTGGGAAAATCAGGTCCCTTTACACGTTCCATGAGCGCCTCAAGGAGTTCCTCCCGAGTTGCCTCAGGATGCTCCAGGTGCCACTTCGCCGCGTCTGCGACCTCACGGAGGTTGTGTGGTGGGATATTTGTCGCCATGCCGACCGCGATGCCAACCGAGCCGTTCACCAGAAGATTCGGAAAGCGAGCGGTGAGGACGGTCGGTTCACGCGTGCGACCATCGTAATTGTCCTGAAAATCGACAGTGTCTTCGTCGATGTCGCGCACCATCTCCATGGCGAGCGGAGACATCTTCGTTTCTGTGTATCGGTGGGCAGCCGCCCCATCATTGCCTGGTGACCCAAAGTTGCCCTGCCCGAGCGCCAGCGGATAGCGCATCGCCCACGGCTGTACCAGCCTGACAAGCGAGTCATACACGGCGGTGTCGCCGTGTGGATGGAACTGACCCATCACATCGCCAATGACGCGCGTGCACTTCGAGAACGCCTTGTCGGGCCGGTAACCGCCGTCATACATGGTGTAAATCACACGACGGTGCACGGGCTTGAGGCCGTCTCGCACGTCGGGAAGAGCACGCCCGACGATGACGCTCATTGCATAATCGAGGTACGATCGCTGCATTTCCAGCTGAAGATCGACCTGGTCGATTCTGCCGTGGATTCGCTGAGCCTCTTCGGCACTCGTCTCTGGGATCTCGCGTTCTGGAGTCTGGTTCTCAGATGTCAAGGAAGCGCACGTCCTTCGCGTTCTGTTGGATGAAGTTCCGGCGTGATTCCACGTCTTCTCCCATGAGCGTGGAGAAGATTTCATCTGCCGCTGCTGCGTCGTCCATGGTGACTTGCAGCAGTGTTCGTGTCTCTGGGTTCATTGTGGTCTCCCACAACTCCTCATAATTCATTTCACCGAGACCCTTGTAACGCTGCACGCCGCTCTCTTTCCCGAGTCGCTTTCCCGCCTCGGCCCCGAAAGAGAGTCTCGCGTCACGTTCCGAATCACTGAAAACATACTCGTGCTCCGCATTTGTCCACTTGATGCGATAGAGCGGTGGCTGGGCCAAATAGACGTACCCCATATCAATCAGCGGCCTCATGTACCGGAACAACAGCGTGAGCAGCAGTGTCGTGATGTGTTGACCGTCGACATCTGCATCGGCCATCAAGACGATCTTGTGATATCTGGCCTTGCCCGGATCAAAGTCTTCCCCGATACCCGCACCGAATGCGGTAATCATGGCCTGGACTTCGGCGTTCCCAAGTGCCCGGTCTAGTCGTGCCTTCTCAACGTTCAAGATCTTTCCGCGAAGCGGCAATATCGCCTGCGTGTCCGGGTTACGTCCGGTCTTTGCGGAGCCCCCGGCGGAGTCGCCCTCAACAATGAAGATTTCAGAAAGCGTAGGATCCTTGCTTGCACAGTCCGAGAGCTTGCCCGGCATCCCACCAGACTCAAGCAAACCCTTGCGCCGGGCCGTTTCTCGGGCCTTTCGGGCGGCGAGCCGTGCAGTCGCAGCCTGAATCGACTTGCGGATGATGTCCTTCGCAGCACCGGGGTTACGCTCAAACCAGTCCCCGAGTTGATCGCCCACGACTTTCTGAACGAAAGCTTTCGCCTCAGTGTTGCCGAGCTTTGTCTTCGTCTGCCCCTCGAACTGCGGTTCACCAAGTTTCACCGAAAGTACTGCAGTGAGGCCCTCGCGCACATCCTCACCGGAGAGATTCTCATCCTTGTCTCGCAAGAAGTTCTTCTCTCGCGCGTAGCGATTGACCAGTGTGGTCAGCGCTGCGCGAAAACCCTCCTCATGGGTGCCACCTTCGTGCGTATTGATGGTGTTTGCGTAGGTGTGAACGCTCTCTGTGTAGGACGTTGTCCACTGCATCGCGACTTCTGCGGAAATCCGACGCACTGTGTCTTCTGATTCGAAAGAGATGATCTCTTCGTGCACAAGGTCAGCACGCTTGGCGGCATTGAGGTGTCGGACGTAGTCTTCGATGCCACGTTCATACTGAAACTCGTCTCGAGGAGCCTCGGGAACGATCAATTCACCGTGCTCGTTCTCGGTCGGCTCTTGCGGGCGCAGGTCGGTGAGCGTGATCCGCAGCCCCTTATTAAGGAACGCCATCTGCTGAAAGCGGGTCCGGAGCGTGGTGTAGTCAAATTCGACAGTTTCGAATATCTCGGCGCTTGGCCAGAATGTGATTGTGGTTCCGCTCTGATCATTCGCCTCGCCCTTAGCGAGTGGAGCATTGGGAACACTGTCTGTGAATGACATGTTCCACGTGAAACCTTGACGTCGAACCTGTACCTCAAATCGAGAAGACAGGGCGTTCACCACAGAAGAGCCCACGCCGTGGAGTCCCCCAGAGACGGCATAGCCGCTTCCGCCGAACTTTCCCCCAGCGTGGAGCACCGTGAGAACGACCTCGACGGTGGACCGACCCTCGGTCGGATGCATATCAACGGGAATGCCTCGCCCGTTGTCAACAACCCTCACTCCACCATCTTCGAGAATCGTGACGTGAATTGTGTCACAGTGGCCAGCGAGTGCCTCATCCACCGAGTTGTCCACGATCTCGTATACCAGGTGGTGCAGTCCGCGCGGGCCTGTCGATCCGATGTACATTCCGGGGCGCTTGCGCACCGCTTCGAGACCTTCAAGTACCTGGATATCTCCGGCACCGTATTCTTGTTCGGCCGTAGCCTGTTCTGAAGTCATACTGTGATGGTTCCCTCTACCCGCGTTTCAGGGTGGTATTTCGCGCCGGGTACTTTCGGACACTAGCCTATCAATGCGCAGTCGCGAGACGGGCCTTTCGGGGCGATTCAGGGCCGTTCTTCGCACGGGATCAACCCCGAGTTCTCGGGTGCGAGTGGTTCCGTTCCGCTTTCCCTTCCCCAGAAGCTCTGTTCGAGAAAAATTCGTGTGAATCAGAACGGAAGAATTGCTCCGTAAAGTAGCACTCTTCTCCCCCTAGCCATAGGTGTCTCGCGGACCCCGTCCGGGGACCGTACGTCTTCCATGTCTCCAGCTCGGCGCGCCGGGTGCCAAGAACTTGATCTCTCGTATTTCCGCGTTTGGGTATTCGTCCAGGACTCGGGTGAGAATTTCGCCTCGAAGTCTCCGGAGTTCCGTGGCCCACGCCGTGGAGTCGCACTGCACCACCAACGTTCCGTCTCTCAATTCAGTGATCTCGGTGTGTTCGGCGGTCGACTCGCCAATGAAGACCGGCCATTCAGCAATAAGACGGGCTTGCTCGAGTTCAAGTTTCCATCCGAGATCCTGCGCGGTGCCGGTAAGTATCTGACCTAAAGGTTGCGGGTCCCGTCCTCGTCCGAACGGGACGCTTCCCGAAACTACATTCCCTGAGCCAACCCTTTTCCTGAGCGGTAGGCCCTTCCAGTGGGCCTTCGCCCTAAGGTATGCATTGCTCGCGAACCCTGTGTCAGTGCTGCCGCCCACCGGATTTCCCCTCCCCGAGTTCTCCCTCCACAACGTCGGTCACTTGCCCTGACGCAATGTGTATTCTCCGTCCGGTAGTGCCAGTCGGGAGGTCCCCCTCAACCGCGGCTGTCACTAAGACCTGCTCAAAGTCTCCTGCGGCGTTCATCAGTCGCGACCTTCGGCGTGCATCTAATTCCGCAAAGACATCGTCAAGAACAATTACCGGATCTCCGACTGGAGATTCTGCGCGAAGTAGTGCGGCGAGTGCCAGGCGCATCGAGAGCGCAAACGACCAAGACTCGCCATGGCTTGCGTACCCACGGACTGGCAGGCCATTGAGTGCGAGATGGAGATCGTCTCGATGCGGGCCAATTAATGTGACGCCCCGCTCTAGTTCGAATCGATGAACTCCCGCGAGCGCCTCGGCGAACTGCTGGGCAATTGTTTCACGTGAAACATCGAGATCATCCCGCACTGGTGGTTCAGGCGGAGTCTGGGATGTTTCACGTGAAACACTACCGCTCGTTTTCACCTGTCCAGCAGACTCCACCAATACAAGGTGAGGCGAATGATCCGACAGCACCAGCGCCTGATAGCTAGACACTAAATGGGGGAGCAGCTCGTGCACCAGCTGCTGCCTGGCATGCATGATTCGAGAACCCAGCTCAATCAGCTGGTCGTCCCAAACGCCGAGAGTCTCGGCTACGGCATCCTTCTTGCCGGTCAGTCTGGCCGATTTCAGGAGTGAGCTCCGTTGTTTCACTACGCGATCATAATCCGCGAGAATGCCAGCGAGTCGCGGATGACGCGCCACGAGTGCCTCATCGAGAAACTTCCTTCGAATCGCTGGCTCTCCCCGCACCAAACTGAGATCCTCGGGCGCGAAAACGACGGCGGAAAACCAACGGGTCAGCTCCCGAGGCTTACTAGGATTACGATTAACTTGCGCCCGATTCGGTTGGCCGCGATTCAGTTGAATCTCCAGGAGCGCCTCTCGCTCCAAGACTGCGATTCGCATCCGAGCAACCGCGGAATCCGCTCCGGCTCTGATCAGGGCACTGTCGCTACTGACGCGATGGGAACTCAACGACGAGAAATACGCGATCGCCTCAACCAGATTTGTCTTCCCTTGGCCGTTCTCACCGACAATCAGATTAACTCCAGGCGCGAAGCCCACCTCGGCTGACCGATAGTTACGAAAGTCACTCAACGAGAGATGCGTCACCCGCATCTTGAACTCCTAACGGAGGAGAAGGTTGGGCTGCAGGAGGTAGCGGAAGCTCTGCTCGTCGAGTTCGTCTTTACTTCGCTGGCTCGTGATGAGTACGGGTCCCGGCTTACTGGCGTTATCTGTGCGCGTGAAGCCAATTCGAGCAAATTCGGCGTGGGTTGAGCGCAGCCCATCGAGCAGGAACTGAGGCTTCAGCGAAACCACCATCTCATCACCAACAAGATGAGCGTCCACAGTCTCGACCGCTTGAGCCGTCTCTGTTCCTGCGGCTTCGAGCGTCACTTGCCCCTCGACGAAGGAAAACCGAAGCGCCGCTTCTCGCTCGAGCACCAAGCCCACGCGTCCAACCGCCTCAACGAGCTCGGCTGTATTGAGAACCGCATAGTTCTCAATACTTTCGGGAAACAGACGCCCGACGGGAGGATAATTTCCTTTGATCAAGAGCGAGGTCACCGTCTTGTTGCCTCCGGTGAAGGCAACTAACTCACGATCCGAGTCCTTCACGATAGCGACCTCGACTGTGCCGTCGCCGCCGAACATCTTCCCAACCTCGATGACGACCTTGGCCGGTACAAGTGCGGTGAGCGTTGGGTCTCCGCCGAGAGGCTGCCAATCGATCCGCCGTGTAGCGACACGATAGCGATCGGTTGCGGTGAGGGTGAGTGCATTATCGGCAATCTCGAACTGAACGCCGGTGATTACCGGGGTGACATCGTCTTTCGATGCGGCGAGGGAAACCTGAGCGATTGCCTCTGCAAAAACGTCGGCCGGAACTGAACCCGAAACCGAGTCGACTCTCGGTACCTGCGGATACTCCTCCACGGGCATTGCGGGCAGACTGAACGAGGAGGCCCCGCAACGTACCTGGATTCTCGTTTCAATCAGAGAGATCTCAACATCCGAGTGCGGCAGCCGCTGTGCGATTTCGCCGAGGAGTCGGCCTGAAACGAGTGCGCGTCCAGGTTCACCTGTGTCGGCAATGACCGTCGTTCGAGCAGAGGTCTCATAATCGAACGCTGACAGGGTAATTTCATCGCTCGAGGCCTCCAGCAGCACACCGCTGAGCAGAGGCTGTGTCGGCCTCTGGGGAAGTAGCTTGACTGCAAATGAAACGGCCTCACTAAACACGTCACGATTGACAGTGAAACGCATGCCAGCTCCTTGCACAGTTCTGAGTCTGCAACCAGATCCTCGAGCATCGAGGGTCGCCCGACAATCTTTGCACACTCCTGGCTCACGGAGTCAGTGAAAGGTCCTAGCGGGCACCTGGCGCGGGTTATCCACAACGTGATGGAACGCCCAATGAATGATGAATAGATAGTTAATAGTAATAGGGACTGTGGAAACTGTGGATAACTCCCCCGATCCTTGCAGGGGACTGGGAACTACAGGCGTGTGAGTTGTACGTAGAGGGTGGATAGCGTGTGATCCGCGCAATTCTGCGGGAGTCAGAGGGGAAACGACTTTCCACAGTGGTGATCGACTTCCGCACAGATTACCGAAAGTTGTCCCCAATTATTCACAACTTCTTGCCCCCTTGTGGATAACTGTGAGGTGGATGGACCTATCGAGATGCCTGTTTGATGCGGGTAGTCAGTTCGGTCACCTGGTTAAAGATGGATCGTCGTTCGGCAATAAGTTGTGTGATCTTCCGGTGCGCGTACATCACGGTGGTGTGATCTCGCCCTCCGAAGAGCTGGCCGATCTTAGGAAGAGAGAGCGGAGTAAGTTCTCTGCACAGATACATCGCGATTTGGCGGGCAGTGGCTATTTGCTGGGCGCGGGATGCGCCGTATAGCTCGTCGAGGGCAAGATCAAAGTATTCAGCAGTGTGGCTGATGATGTCCGTCGGCTGCACCTCATTGTCCTCATCTAAGGTGATGAGATCTTTCAGCACTGTCTGGACCAGGGGCATATCAACACGTTGTTGGTTCAGACTGGCAAAAGCCGTCACACGAATGAGGGTTCCCTCAAGTTCGCGAATGTTCGATGTGAACTTTGAGGCAATGAACTCCAGAATGTCGTGATCGATCTCGAGATTCTCTCGCTTCGCCTTCTTTCGGAGGATCGCAATACGCGTCTCGAGATCGGGCACCTGAATATCGGTGAGCAAACCCCACTCAAACCTGGAGCGCATGCGATCCTCGAAGCCGCGAAGCTGCTTCGGAGGCACATCACTCGTAATGACAACTTGCTTGCTGTGATCGTGAAGGGTGTTGAACGTATGAAAGAAGGCTTCCTGGGTCTCTGCTTTTCCCTCAAGAAACTGAATGTCATCGACCAGAAGGATATCTACGCTGCGATATCGCGCGTGGAAGGCCGCACCCTGGTTATTTGCAATCGAATTGATGAAATCGTTCGTAAAATCTTCGGAGCTCACATACCGAACCCGAATTTCGGGAAAAAGTTCCCTCGCGTAGTGACCAATTGCGTGAAGAAGGTGGGTTTTTCCAAGGCCAGAATCGCCGTAGATAAACAACGGGTTATATGCCCGGGCGGGCGCCTCCGCAACGGCGACGGCGGCAGCGTGGGCAAAGCGATTCGATTGCCCGATCACAAACGAATCAAAACGGTACTTCTCGTTGAGTCGACTATCAGCCAGATCATGTTGCCCATGGCGAGGGCGCGGTTCCTCCACCGGACGCACATGTTCGACAGACGGGGGAACCGTGAGGTGATTCTGCCAAGCAGGGCTTTCTTCCGGCTCGGGGTCGATAGCCGGCTGTGCATCGATGTCAACGATAACAACGAAACTTTCAATCTCAGCCGCATCTGAGATAGCGGAGACCGCCTGCATGATCGAGGGACGTAACCGATTCTCGAGGAGCTTGAGAGTGAATTCATGCTGAACCGCGAGAAATAGGGTGCCTGCGCTGATGCCGCGGGGCACCGCGAGCGCAAGTTGTGCGCCGACAGCAGGGCCCACCTGTGGGTCGCTCATTACCGCATGGGTGATTTGCGCCCAGACGCGTTGTACGTCATCTTCAGTCACGTGTACTTCCGAAATTCTTCCGACTAACCAACAGTAGATTCCCCAATTCCATCCACAAGGTGACGGGGTAAAAAGGCGTAATCATGCGGGAAACAGTTCGCTATCCACACCTGCGCCCACGTTAGTCACAGAATTGTCCACAGGCAAGTCACCTGCCAGAACACGCCGCGGAAGCTGAACTGTTTCACGCCGGGTGTGCGGATAATCAATCGACTCCGTGTGCTCGACTTTGACTTACCCGGAAAATCGGCGTATCTTTGGATCCTTGTATGGGTGCAACCCAGTTGTCGCCCTGCCCAGATTCGACTTCCTCGTCACTGAAGCGTCGGGGATCTATTCCATAAGTCACGGAGTCTTCACAATGAGCAAGCGCACTTTCCAGCCAAACAACCGTCGTCGTGCCAAGGTGCACGGTTTCCGCGCTCGTATGCGTACCCGCGCGGGCCGTGCGATCGTTGCCGCACGTCGCGGCAAGGGCCGCACGAAGCTCACTGCGTAGCCTTCACGCAGACGATCGTGCCTGCCAGGCAGCACCGAATTACTCGGGGCGATGACTATCGGCGCATCGTACGAAACGGATACCGCGTGGGTGGTGCTTTCTGCATCACCCACGCGGTTTTGCGTGTGCACGATGACACCGAGGCTGCGAGCGACGAAACTCGCTCGACACAGCAACCACTACCCGCACGCTTCGGATTCATCGTCTCAAAAGCTGTTGGCGGGGCCGTCACTAGAAACCTGGTGCGTCGACGCCTCAAAGGAATCGTTGAACGGCATCTGGGGAGTGGATTCACCGGAGTCGATATAGTGTTTCGTGCATTACCCACAAGCGGGAGCGCTCAGTTCTCAGACTTGAACCGGGAAATTGATCGAGCTCTCGTACGGGTCGAGCGGTGGGCCCTGACTCAACAACAAGCGGTCTCACCATGAGCGTCGTGATTCGGCTTCTTGAGGAAGTCTGGCTGCTCCCCCGCAATATCGCAATCGCGTTCATGTTGGGATACCGCCGGGTAGTGTCGCCCCTCTATGGCGAGGTGTGCAGGTACTATCCCAGTTGTTCACGCTACGCTTTGGAAGCGTTTCAACGGCAGGGATGTGTGGCAGGGATCGGCCTCACCATCTGGCGCTTGATCCGGTGCAATCCCTGGACTCCCGGCGGTATCGATGATGCTCCCGAGCGCCGACAGCCAAGATTTTCTATCAATTCCCGCGGATTCGTTCGCCCCACCACACGAAAGGCCTGATCACGGTGGATTTCATCGAGACAATTCTGTGGCCCTTGCGCTGGCTCGTCGAGCTGGTGCTCATGCTCTGGCACCAACTTTTCACTCTCATCGGGCTTGATCCGGCATCGGGGGCGGCCTGGGTGCTGTCCATTCTCGGGCTCGTGGTAGTCGTTCGATCCCTTCTCATCCCGGTGACCGTTCGGCAGATCAAGGCCCAGCGACGGATGATGGATCTCGCGCCTGAGATGAAGAAGGTGCAAGCGAAGTACAAGGGCAAGAGCGATCAGTTCTCGCGCGAGGCCATGAGTCGCGAGACGATGGCCCTCTACAAGAAGCACGGCACGAATCCATTTTCTTCATGCCTGCCCATCTTGATTCAGATGCCCATCTTCTTTTCGCTCTTCTACGTGCTGCGCAACGCCTCGGAAAACAAGCCGGGCATCGGGTTCATGGGCGAAGACCTGACGCAAAGCTTCAATGCGGCCACGGTATTCGGGGCGCCACTCAAGATGACCTTCACTCAGGGCTGGGAATCCGGACAGTGGAGCGTTGTGATTCTGCTGGGCTTCATCGTCATTGCCATGATCGCCTCGCAGTTCTTCACCCAGCTGCAGATCATGTCGAAGAACATCTCTGATGAGACCAAGGCATCCCCGATGTACCGACAGCAGAAGATCATGCTGTACATCATCCCGTTCGCCTTCCTGTTCTCCGGTGTCGCTTTCCCGCTCGCACTCAACATCTATTGGTTCACCTCGAACTTGTGGACGATGGGTCAGCAGTTCATTGTGATTCACAACATGCCGACGCCCGGAAGTGATGCATGGCGTGCGCGACAGGCTCGTCTGCGTGCCAAGGGAAAGCTCAGCCCAGAGGAACTTGAGATCGAAGAGGCCCGCGAGGCAAAGGCCGAGGCCCAGGGGCAACGACAGCAACCGAAGAGCGCCAAGCGTTCAAAGAAGAAGAAGTGAGGCACCGCTGATGGGAGAACGTGAAGGATTGAGCGAACTGCTTGCAGAGCCCACCGCCGATCAGCTCGAAGTTGAGGGTGATCTGGCGGCTGACTACATCGAGGGTCTGCTTGACATTGCCGACCTCGACGGCGATCTCGACATTTCTGTGGCGAGCGGCCGCGCGTACCTTTCGGTGACGGGCGGCGGAGAAGACATCGATCACCTGGCAATGCCAGATGTAGTTCAGGCATTGCAGGATCTCACTCGCCTTGCCATCCAGAGCGAGACCGGTCGCTTTTCGCGCCTCATTCTCGACATTGGTGGATCGCGTGATGCTCGCGCCACTGAGCTCCGTGGCATGGTTGACGCTGCCGCGGCACAGATTGCGGCCGGTCGTGCTGAGGTGGGGCTTGAGCCCATGTCGTCGTATGAGCGGAAGCTGGTGCACGATCTCGTCGCCGAGCGTGGGTATCATTCCGAGTCGCGTGGTGAAGGTCGGGATCGCCGACTCGTGATCCGGCGCGCGGAGTAGTTTCACGTGAAACATGACTGAGGCTGAAATCGAGTCCGAGCCGTCTGTTTCTGCGGAGATCGCAGGGGTTCGAATTGAGGTACTTCGCGCGTTCGCGCGGGATCTCGGGATGCGCGGCGAGACGTTGGGGCTTATCGGTCCGCTCGAAGCGCCCAGACTCTGGACCCGACACATACTCAATAGCGCGGTCCTAGCACCGTTGATCCACGGAGGCTCGAACGTCGCCGATATCGGTACCGGCGGGGGCATGCCTGGATTGGTGCTTGCAATCTTGCGCCCGGACGCCCACTTCCATTTGGTCGAACCCATGGAGCGGCGCTGCGCCTGGCTGACCGAGCAGACGCGCATGCTGGATCTCGACAACGTCGAGGTGAGGCGGGGTCGCGCCGAGGAGTTCCATGGAGAGCTTCTGGTCGACCAAGTCACGGCTCGAGCGGTCACGGCGCTCAAGAAACTTGTTCCCTTGACCGCCCCGCTGTTGCGCGATGGTGGGGAGATGCTCTTTTTGAAGGGGGCTTCGGTCGATGCTGAGATCGATGCTGCCCAGAAGGTATTGCGCGCGCATCGCGTGCACGACGTCGCCGTTGAAGAACTTGGACTGGGTCAGCTCGGAGAGACGACTAGAGTGTTGAGAGCCCGGGTACGGTGATCCACTTGAACCCGCTCGCGACGTGACTGAGGAAGCGATGACCGACACCGACAACGCACTTGTGGCCAAGCATCTGGTCGACAAGCGACGCCGTCGCCGCGCCCTCGAGCAGACCGTGTCGCCGCTGCCCAACGAGACACGCGTCATCACGGTGTCAAACCAGAAAGGCGGCGTCGGCAAGACAACGACGACCGTCAACCTGGCGTCGGCACTCGCGCGACGCGGTGCCAATGTGCTGGTGATCGACCTTGACCCGCAGGGAAACGCCTCCACCGCGTTGGGGGTGATGCATCGCCCCGAGGTTACGAGCGTGTATGACGTGCTCCTTGGCGAGGAAGACATTCAAGCGGCGATTCAGCCGACCACCGATCATGAGCGACTGTTCTGCGTCCCCTCAACAATTAACTTGGCTGGCGCGGAAATCGAGCTGGTGTCGCTCGTCGCTCGAGAGCAGCGTCTGCGCACCGCGCTGGAGAGCTTTCTGCGCGAATCTGAGACGCACTTTCACTATGTATTCATCGATTGCCCTCCCTCACTTGGTCTGTTGACCGTGAACGCGTTTGTGGCCGCAAGCGAGGTACTGATCCCCATTCAGTGCGAGTATTACGCGCTCGAGGGGTTAAGTCAGTTGCTTGGGAACATCAAGTTGATTCAGAAGCACCTGAACCCCGGGCTGCAGGTCTCGACGATCCTGTTGACGATGTATGACGCACGAACGAATCTTGCCCAGGAGGTCGCACAGGAGGTGCGCACCCACTTCCCCACCGAGACGCTCACTGCTGTAGTGCCACGCTCGGTGCGCATCTCAGAAGCGCCCAGCTACGGCCAGACGGTGCACGCCTATGACGCGGGGTCGATTGGCGCAATTGCCTACCTGGAGGCAGCTGCCGAGATTGCCGAGCGCAGCGCTGACCCTCTCACGAGCGAAGGAGCCTGACCATGGCCACCAAGAAGCGCAGCGGGCTGGGGCGCGGCATCGGAGCCCTCATTCCACAGAGCACGAGCGAGGGCGAACGCCCCGTAGACGTGTTTTTTCCGGCGGATCGCAGTTCTGATGAGCAGGCGATTGCAGCAAAAGTGCATGCCGAGATGGAGACAGTAGACTCTGGGCTTCGTCAGGTGCCGGGTGCGACACTCACCAGCCTTGACCTCGCCGACATTGTGCCGAACCGGGCGCAACCCCGCACCGAGTTCGACGAAGAAGCTCTCGAGGAACTTACCCACTCCATCCGGGAGTTTGGGGTCTTTCAACCGGTGGTCGTGCGTGCCATTGAGCCCACTCCCCCCGAGGGCGAGCCACACTACGAGCTCATCATGGGTGAGCGTCGGTTCCGGGCGAGCCAGCGGGCCGGGCGTGACACAATCCCGGCGATCATCCGCAGCACCGCCGACGAGCACATGTTGCGCGACGCGTTGCTCGAGAACCTGCACCGCGCGCAACTGAACCCACTCGAAGAAGCCTCGGCCTACCAGCAGTTGCTCAGCGATTTTGGCATCACCCAGGAGCAACTGGCGACTCGCATCGGCCGCTCCCGCCCGCAGATTTCCAACACCATTCGTCTCCTCCGCCTGCCCGAGCCCGTGCAGGCGCGTGTGGCGGCGGGGGTGCTCACCGCTGGCCATGCCCGAGCGATTCTGTCGCTTGATGGCGACGCGGCATCGATGCAGCGGCTCGCCGACAAAATTGTGAATGAGGGGCTGTCAGTTCGGGCCGCCGAAGCCGTGGCCGGTGAAACACCGAAGCAGAAGCGCCTGCGGGCGCGCCCGGGCGGGGTACAGGCGCAGCTTGGTGAGATCGCCGAGCGGCTGGGTGATCGCTTCGACACACGCGTGTCAATCAAGCTGGGTGCCAAGAAGGGTCAGGTACTCATCGACTTTGCCACGATTGCAGACCTGAAGCGCATTCTCGAGGAACTGGGTGACCCGGGTTTTAACTAACGGATCGCT
Organism: Leucobacter fengyongliangi; assembly: GCF_052386045.1. NCBI lineage: Bacteria > Bacillati > Actinomycetota > Actinomycetes > Micrococcales > Microbacteriaceae > Leucobacter > Leucobacter fengyongliangi. The sequence goes on from NZ_CM126356.1 coordinate 99,079, forward strand.
GTTTCGGATCGAGAACGTGGAGGCTCTCCCCGATCTCAATCTCGACCCCGTAATCGGGAATGTGTCATGACATCCACGCAGGCAAAACAACACAGCGCCCGTCCCGCAAATCGCGGAAACCGGACGCTGTGTGCTGTTCGCTGCGCGTGCGTCTTTAGATGATGCCCGCGAGGTGCTCCTCGAGCACGGTCTTGGGTACGGCACCGATGATCTCTCGTACTTCTTCGCCGCCCTTGAATACCTTCATGGCGGGAATCGAGGTGATGCGGTACTTTGCGGCCAGTCCCGGATTCTCGTCGACGTTCACCTTTGCAATGACGATCTTGCCGTCGTGCTCGGCGGCGATCTGCGCAAGCACGGGTGCGACCATGCGACACGGGCCACACCACTCGGCCCAGAAATCCACGAGCACGGGGGTCTCGCTTTGCAGCACGACCTTATCGAAGGTCTGCTCTCCGACGATGATGGGTTCAGACATGTTGTCTCCTAACGAATCGTAATTAATCTTGTGCGGCGAGGAAGTGCTCGGCGTCGAGGGCGGCGACCACACCGGAGCCCGCAGCGGTTGCGGCCTGCCGGTAGCTGGCATCAATGACGTCGCCAGCGGCGAAAACACCCTCGACCGAGGTCTTCGAGCTTCGTCCATCAACCGCAATGGTGCCGTCGGGCGTGAGTTCGAGCTGATCATGCACCAGGTGTGTGCGGGGGTCATTCCCGACCGCGATGAACAAACCGTCGAGGGTGAGCTCCGACTCCTCACCACTCACCGTGTTGCGCAGGGTGATGCCTGTGACCTCGGTCTCGCCGCGAATCGCTGCGACCTCGGAGTTCCAGACGAACTCAATCTTCGCGTTGTCGAAGGCACGCTGCTGCATGATCTTCGAGGCCTTGAGCTCTTCTCGGCGGTGGATCACGTAGACCTTCGCGGCGAAGCGGGTGAGGAAGGTCGCCTCCTCCATCGCGGAATCGCCCCCGCCAACTACGGCGATGGTCTTCTCACGGAAGAAGAACCCGTCGCACGTCGCGCACCAGGAGATGCCGTGACCGCTGAGCTTCTCCTCCTCGGGAAGCCCAAGCTTCCGATAGGCGGATCCCGTCGCGAAGATGACCGCCTTCGCCTCGTGCACGGTGCCGTCGCTCGTGGTGACCTTCTTTACGTCGCCCGAGAGATCAAGCGCCGTGACATCGTCGTACACAACTTTGGTGCCAAATTTTTCGGCCTGCGCCTGAATCTTTTCCATCAGTTCCGGGCCCTGAATGCCTTCGGGGAAGCCGGGAAAGTTCTCGACGTCCGTCGTGTTCATCAGTTCGCCGCCCGGCTCGACCGAGCTGGCAAACAGCAACGGCTCAAGCCCTGCGCGCGCCGCATAAATGCCCGCCGTCAGGCCCGCCGGGCCACTGCCGATAATGATGATCTGGTGCATTCTGCTCCTCGCACGCGATGTGTGGATCACGGCCCGCGGCCGCCTCTGGGTGATACAACCAATCCTAGGCTTGCATCATTCCCTGGGCAGGTGAATTTCGAGGGAACGACCCGACGCTTATGTGCGGTCTTTCGCGTCGGCGGCTTTGGCCGCAGCATCGGCCGGGGTGGCGCGCTCGCGGCGACGGAGACTCCTCCAGATACCAAAACCGAGAAGCAAGAGCGCAATTGTCGAAAGTGATGTCAGCAGAATGGTCTCGTAAGAGCTACGAATCGTGAGCTTCAGCACACGCTCGGCGAACGCCTGCTCACCAGCTACATCGGTGAGCTCGACTCGGAGCCCTGATTCCCCCGAAGACACCCGTGTATTGACACCGACGAGCACCACATGATTCCCCTCGGCGCCCACCAGCTGATCTGGAAATGCGCGCGCAGGAATTGCGATACCTGCAGAGGTTGGTGCGACCTTGAGTGTCACCCGCGCATCAAACGGCAGGGCATTGTGCAGGGTCACTGGCACCCGGGAGGAGGTGCCGACCAGCTGTGTGTTTTCGGTTCCGACGATCTGCACCCCGGTCAGGAGCTCCGCGTCGCGCGCGCGAATGCGATCGTCGATAACGTCAAAATCCACGTCGGCGTTGGCGTACCGCGTAGCAAATGCCTCGAGAAGTCGCACACGCTGGTACTCCAAGAGGTACTGCGGGCGAGTGAGGAGGGGGGCTAGTTCGTCAATCTCATCGGATCGTCCGATTGTGGCACGAAGGAATTCGCGGCGCTGTTCGAGCGTTTCTCCCGAGCGGATCATGCCGGTGCCCACGGGTTGCAAGGTCTCGGGCACGGAGTCCACCCAGCCGAGGCCCAGCACGGAGGTCAGGAATTCCGCCGGATCTTCCGAGTCGGCAAGGGCACCGCGATCCACTGCGAGTACGAGGCCCGGGGAACCCTGCAGCGCCTCGAGCGCGAGGCGGGAGGCCAGACTGGCGATCCCGGCCGCACGCTCGGAGGGGCTGTTGCCGGCGAGGGTGCGCCGGGATGACTCGGAAAGGCTCGCGTCCGCCACCAGCGCCGAGAAATCGCCAATGGGCACGCGGGTGCCGGTCGCGTCCGCGACGCTCCCCGAGTCGAGCACGACCATGGAGATCCCCCCATTGCGGAGAAGGTCGAGCGTCGCGGTGTCGACCCCGCCGGCAGCCGGCCATGCGCCGGGAATCGCACGGGGCAGGGCTGACAGCTCGTCTATGCTCGGGGCAGAGACGGCCCCGTCAAACGCGGAGTTTCCCCCGATCTGAGCCGAATCAGCCGGCGGGGAACCGCCCTCGCTCGGCGCGGTGTCGTCGCCCTCGCTCGTGTCGGTGGTCGAATCAGACCCGGGTGCTTCCTCGGTGCCTGTCTCAGCGGACGAGCCGCGAAGGAGGTAACTGAACCCGAGCGGCTGGAGCAGTTCCTCGCGCCCAAGGGCGGCCTGCGCCGCTGGGTCCGCATCGGCAAACTGCAGCAGGAACAGTGGTTGAGCGGAGGTTTCGAGTCGGTCGAGGAGATCGCGGGCGGATGCCGGGGCGTTCTCCCCCAATACCCGAACGCCTGCAATGATGCGGGGATCCACTGCCAGTGTGGCCCCGGCGCGTTCGGCCTCATCGAGCAGACTCGTGAGTCTGGGTGCAATTTCTCGGAGCTGCTCTGCCGTGGGCATGGTGCGCACGCTTCCCGGAAGCGTGAATGGGACTACCAGGGTCAGCGGTACGCGAGATTCGGTGCCAGCATCTTGCCAGACGAACGGTGTCGCCGCTGAGACAAGCAGTGGATCTGCGCGCGTCTCGAGGGGCTCGGTACTGGGCAGGCGTAACTCGACGTGCACCGTGTAGACGCCGCGTTGGCTCAGAACACTGAGCGGAAATAGCTCGCGAGACACGGTGAGGGTGATGGCCTGCTCTCCCCCGCTCGCGGTGGCACCCACGGCTGACCGAGCGATTTGGGTGACCTGCGCGGTGGGCTCGCCCGAGGTGAGCTGCGCCGCGGATTCGAGTCGTTCTGGGTGAAGCAGCAGCCGGAGCTCGCCAGCGGAGATCGCATCCTGCCCGGTATTGCGGAGGAGAACGGTGAACTGGTACTCCTCCATACCTGCATCGAACACCGGTAGAGCCGGAGCGACGATCAACTCTGCAGTGACGGCGGTCGTCTCGGATTCGGAGGTCTGTTCCTGGGCGCGATCGGCCATGATTACCGACGTGGGGGGTGCGGATCGGGTCGAGATGGAACTGGGCGACTGGGCAGATCCACTGGAACCTGATGCACCCGCAGCCGCAGCCGCAGCCGTCGATGCGGCGAGGGTGAGCACTGCAGTCAGGATCGCCGCAGTGCACGCGCGGGCGAGCGACCGGCGCGAAGCGAGGCGACGGCGCGGACGCTGGTGGCGCGGCGCACGTGACATAGGGCAAGTGTAGGGCGGCGAGGCTGCCGGTACCCTGGAGGGATGCGTCCTATTGCCGAATCGATGGCGGCCCTGCGCGCCATCGCCGACTCCCCGCCGGTGCGCACCCTCTCTGAGGCGTTTGCTGCGGCCGGCCACGAGTTTGCGCTGGTCGGTGGTCCGGTGCGTGATGCGATGCTGGGCCGTGCGGTCACTGATCTTGACTTCACCACCTCGGCCCGGCCGGATGAGACCCGTGCGATCGTTGACACGCTGACGAAGCAGGTGTGGGACGTCGGGCGTGACTTCGGTACGATTGCCGCCAAGGTTCACGGCGAGACTGTGGAGATCACCACGTATCGTGCGGAGATCTACCGCGACGACTCTCGCAAACCTGAGGTGAACTTCGGCGACACCATTGAGGCGGATCTGGTGCGGCGTGATTTCACGATCAACGCATTGGCGCTCATGCTGCCCTCGATGCGACTCGTGGACGTGGCGGGCGGCGTGGAAGACCTGCTCGCGGGGCGGATCGTGACCCCGGGCAGCGCCGAAACTTCGTTTACTGACGACCCCCTGCGAATGCTGCGCGCCGCGCGGTTTGCTGCACAGCTCGGCTTCGAAGTTGCGCCGGAGACGCAGGCGGCGATGGCGGAGTTTGGCCCCCGACTCGAGATCATCTCGGCCGAGCGTGTGCGAGACGAACTCGTCAAGCTACTCGCCACCGATGATCCGGTGCCGGGCATTCGTCTGCTGGTTGACACCGGTCTTGCCGGGCGATTTCTGCCTGAGCTCACCGCGCTGGTTGCCACTCAAGACGACCACGGGCGACACAAAGATGTCTACGAGCACAGCCTCACCGTTTTGAGACAGGCGATCGAGCTGGAATTCGAACGGAGGGGCGAGGGCGTTCACTCCCCCGACCTGGTGCTGCGCCTTGCGGCACTGCTACACGACATCGGTAAGCCGATGACCCGTCGCTTCGAACGCGGCGGGGTGACCTTTCATCATCACGACGTGGTGGGGGCGAAGCTTGCCAAGAAGCGACTGCGCGCCCTCCGCTTCGACAACGACACGATCGCACAGGTCGCCCGACTCGTCGAGCTGCACCTGCGTTTCTTCGGGTACAGCGATCAACAGTGGACGGATTCGGCCGTGCGGCGCTACGTGCGCGATGCCGGCGACGTGCTGCCGCAGCTACACATCCTCACCCGCGCCGACGTGACCACCCGCAACCGGCGCAAGGCCGAGCGGCTCGAGCACGCCTATGACGACATCGAACACCGCATCGAAGAACTCATGGCGGCCGAGGAACTTGCCTCGGTGCGGCCGGAGCTCGATGGCGAGCAAATTATGCGGTTGCTCGACATCGGACCGGGGCCGCTCGTGGGTCAGGCCTACCGCCACATGCTCGAGGTGCGGCTCGACGAAGGGCCAATCGGCGAGGAACTCGCCACGGAGCGATTGCTCGCTTGGTATGAATCAGTGAGGAAATAGTGAATCAGGATCCCACCACATGGTTCGACGGCACCGGGCGGGTGCTGTTCGTTCACGCACACCCTGATGATGAGACGATCGCTACGGGCGGCACGCTCGCGGCACTCGCGGAGGCGGGTGCTGAGCCCGGACTGGTGACGCTCACTCGAGGAGAGCGCGGCGAGGTCACATCTGGTCCGTTTGCTGCGCTCGCTGGCACTGCCCAGCTGGCGGCCCACCGAGAGACCGAGCTCGCCGCGGCCCTCTTCATGCTGGGGGTGGATCGCCACGCGTTCCTGGGGACTCCCCCGGCGCGCGCTGCGGGGCTGGGGCCACGCGTGTACGCCGATTCGGGCATGGTGTGGGGCGCCGACGGACTCGCCACGGCCTCCCCCGATGCCGCAGCTGATGCGCTCACCCGGGCGAGCGCCATCGAACCATTGAATGACTTCCTCGCACTTGCCGCCAACTGGGGGGCGGAGGCGATCGTGAGTTATGACGCCATCGGCGGGTATGGCCACCCCGATCACGTGTTCGCGCATCGGCTCGCGCGCGCCGTGGCCCACGGACTCGATCTCCCCTATTGGGAGATCGTGACCGATCGGTCGAATGCTGGCGCCGGAGGCGCCGATCCACACGTGAGTGAAGCGGGTGAAGCGGGTGAGCCCGGTCAGGACACCGTCGCGTATGACGTGAGCCCTTGGATTGAGCGCAAGATTGCGGCGCTGCGATCACATGCCACACAGCTCACCGTTGACGGCGATGCCATCGTGCACGTCGGAGGCCAGCGACAGCCAATCGATGTGATCGAGCGATTCCGCAGGCTCCCGCGGCTCGGGTGACATCCATCGGTCGATTTTGGGGCCGCATGCTGTTAGGCTGTACAGGTTGTCTGCCTACCGAGCGATCTGCGCGGAGGCCGAAAACAGTGCATCAATACCCTCCTGTCACAGAAATCCTGTGGCCGTATAGTCCGAAGGAGGTGGGTCAATAATGCATACGTACGAACTCATGGTGATCCTCGATCCCGGCATTGACGAGCGCACCGTAGCTCCGAGCATCGACAAGTTCCTCGGCGTCATCCGCAACGCGGGCGGCGACATTGAGAAGGTCGATATCTGGGGCAAGCGCCGCCTGGCCTACGAAATCAAGAAGCAGTCCGAGGGCATCTATGTCGTCGTGAACTTCACCGCAAGCCCCGAGGCAACCGCCGAGCTTGACCGTCAGCTGGGTCTCTCCGAGGCCGTGCTGCGTACCAAGGTGCTGCGCGCCGACGAGCTCATCGCTCAGCGTGCCGCCCAGAGCTCGCGCGATCTGGCGAAGGCCGCACGCGCCGCGAAGCTGGGCGCATAGCTCATGGCCGGCGAGACAGTGATCACGGTGGTCGGGAATCTGACCGCCGACCCCGAGTTGCGGTTCACCAATAGCGGTGTCGCACTCGCGTCGTTCACGATCGCGTCGACTCCTCGCACCTTCGATCGTCAGTCCAACGAGTGGAAGGACGGCGAAGCGCTGTTCCTTCGCTGCACGGTCTGGCGCGAATACGCGGAGAACGTGGCGAACTCGCTGACCAAGGGTGCTCGTGTCATCGCTCGCGGAAACCTCCGTCAGCGCGGATACGAGACGAAAGAGGGCGAGAAGCGCACCTCTTACGAGCTCGATGTCGACGAAATCGGCCCCTCGCTTCGCTACGCCACCGCTCAGATCGCGCGCACACAGTCGCGTGGCCAGGGTGGCGGCTTCAGCGGAGGCGGCGGACAGCAGCAGCCCGCAGGTCAGCCCGAGTGGGGCCAGCCAGCGGCGCAGCAGTCGAACGACAACCCCTGGGGTAACGCAGGCCAGGGCGGGGCAGCGAGCGGTTTCGGCTCGGGCTTCGACGACGAGCAGCCTTTCTAAACACTTCCGCCCCGTCGGGGCAGTTCACGAAAAGAGATCAATATGGCAGGCAAGCAGGGCGGCGCGAGTCGCAAGCCGAGCCGCGGGAAGAACGCAAAGGTTCTCGCTCCCGCGAAGAAGCAGACCGTTGGCGTCATCGACTACAAAGATGTCGCGACGCTGCGCAAGTTCATTTCTGAGCGCGGAAAGATTCGCGCGCGTCGGATCACCGGCGTTTCTGTTCAAGAGCAGCGACTCATTGCAAAGGCAGTTAAGAATGCCCGCGAGATGGCGCTTCTCCCCTATGCCGGTTCCGGCCGCTAAGGAGGCGCATCATGGCGAAGGTGATTCTTACAAACGAGGTTTTGGGTCTCGGTTCCGCGGGTGACGTGGTCGAGGTCAAGAACGGTTACGCACGCAACTACCTGGTTCCCCAGGGATACGGCGTGCACTGGAGCCGCGGTGGCGAAGCCCAGGTGGCTCAGATCCGCGCGGCTCGCGATGCGCGTGCGCACGCTTCGGTCGAAGATGCTCAGGCATTGAAGGCGAAGCTGCAGGGCGGCAAGATCCGTCTGTTCGCGAAGAGTGGCGCAGAGGGTCGCTTGTTCGGCTCGATCAAGCCAGCCGCTGTTGCGGCCGCGGTGTCGGAATCCGGCATTGGTGAGATCGACAAGCGGAAGGTCACACTTCCGACGATCAAGACGACCGGTGAGTACGTCGCGACGATTCACTTGCACGAGGGTGTCGACGCCGAGGTGACCCTGCAGGTCATCGCTCAGCGCTAGTTCTCGCAGACACCCACAGCGGGGTGATCGCCTTCACGGGCTGATCACCCCGCTTTCGTGTGTTCATGTGGAGGACATCTGGGCGGAGGATCGGTACCGTCGTGTGAAATCGGACGCTGTGTGAAATTGGGTGTTGACAAGTCGGCAAATCGTCTGTACTTTTCCACAACTGAGACGGCATGCGAAGCTTCAAGTTGCACATGAGACTTGGATAAGTCCACACCTGTGCGAACGTGAAACCCCAGTTCAGAGCTGAAATTCTCTTTGGACTCAGGATAGTTTCCACAGGCTGTCCACAGGCCTGTGGACAAAACACGTCGAAATCAGACAAGTTATGCACCAAGTTATGCACAGGGTTACCCGGGCCTCGTTTGGTGGAATCGACGCCACCCCCTACGGTGAATGTCGGTAGCTCGGTGTCTGATGGGTGAACACCACGAGAGCGAACCGAGCGCGGTTCGCAGGACGTAATCGCAGAAAGAGGATCGAGTGTCGATCGCACATCTCGGGTTTCCCGAAGCCCCCGCCGACTATGGTGATGAGCCACGTTCGTACGAACGCACGCCACCGTACGACCTGTTGGCAGAGCAGAGCGTGCTCGGCGGAATGCTGCTTTCCAAAGACGCGGTGGCCGACGTGTACGGCATGCTCCGCGGGGTCGACTTCTACGTGCCCAAGCACGAGGTCATCTACGACGCGATCCTTGAGCTCTATTCGCGCGGCGAGCCCACTGATGCGATTACCGTCACCGACCAGCTCACCAAGAGCGGCGACCTGCAGCGCGCCGGCGGGGCGGAGTACCTGTACACGGTGACCAGCGTGGTGCCGACCGCCGCGAACGCGAGCTTCTACGCCGACATCGTCGGCGAGAAGGCGCTGCTTCGTCGCCTGGTCGAGGCCGGTACGCGTATTGCGCAGATGGGTTACGCGGCCGAGGGCGAGGCGATCGACCTCGTGAACAACGCGCAGGCAGAGATCTACTCGGTGACCGGAGCCGACAAGGCCGAAGACTACGTGCCGCTCTCGCTCGCAGTCGAAGCCGCGGTGCACGAGATCGAAAAAGCCCAGATGGCTGACGGCGGCATGATGGGCGTGCCCACCGGCTTCGCCGAGCTCGACGAAAAGACGAACGGGTTCGCCGGGGGGCAGATGATCATCATCGCCGCACGGCCCGCCATGGGTAAGTCCACGCTCGCGCTTGACGTTGCCCGCTCGGGCGCGATCCACCACAATCAGACCACGGTGTTTTTCTCGCTCGAAATGGGTCGCGCCGAGATCGCGATGCGTTTGCTTTCCGCCGAGGCGACGATACCGCTGCAGAAGTTGCGCAAGGGCGAACTCGATCAGCGCGACTTTCAGAAGCTGGCGGCCACTCAGGCTCGGATCAACGAGGCCCCACTCTTTATCGACGACAGCCCGAACCTGACCCTGGTCGAGATTCGAGCGAAGTGTCGCCGGCTCAAGCAACGCCACAACCTCAAGATGGTGGTCATCGACTATCTGCAGCTGCTCTCCTCGGGCAAGAAGGTAGAGAGCCGTCAGCAGGAGGTGAGCGAGTTCTCGCGTGCGTTGAAGCTGCTCTCGAAAGAGCTCGAGGTGCCGGTCATCGCGCTGTCACAGCTCAACCGTGCTTCCGAGCAACGTGCCGACAAGATGCCAGCGATCAGCGACCTCCGTGAGTCAGGCTCACTCGAGCAGGACGCCGACATGGTGATTCTGCTGCATCGCGAGTCGACGTATGAGAAAGACAACCCGCGCGCGGGGGAGGCCGACCTGATTCTCGCGAAGCAGCGTAACGGACCGACGGGCACCGTGACGGTGGCATTCCAGGGTCATTACTCGCGGTTCCAAGACATGCCGAGTGGGCACTAGCTGCGGGCAAAGCTCCCGAGCCGGCGTACACCGTTCACTCGGGATGCGCTGAGGAGCGAGCGATAGACTGAAGCCAGGCTGAGAGAAGGGCTGAGCGTCATGACGACAGCGATACACGATTCGTCGCGCTCAGGAAACCCCGAAAGTCGAGACCTGCGTCGGGCGCGACTGCTGCGAGCAGTGGTGCTACTCGTGGCGGGCATCGTCATCGCGTTCACAGCGACTATGCACAGCGACCCGGCGTTTGATCGTTGGGTGCTGTGTGCGAGCCTGCTCGCTATCGGCATCACGACCATCATTGAGTTTTTCGCGGTTCGCGCGACGCCGGCAAGTTGGCTCGTTGCCGCGCGCGCGACGCTCGCGCTCGTTGCCGCCGCCGCCATCTTGGTGTCGAGCAGTGCCTTCGACACCTCCCTAGTGCTCGCAGTCTGGGCAGCCACCTCCGTGATCATCGCGGTGGTGCGCGTCACCCAAGGATCACAGGCACGGGGAGTCGCCGTTCCGTCCGCGATCCTCAGCGGAGCACTCGCCGTGCTCGTCCTGGTGTTCCGCGATGACCTCATCGCCGTGATCGGTTTCTTCGGTGCCTACGCCATCGTCCGGGGAGTCTTCCTCGGCATCTCGGCGTTTGACACGCGGGGCACGACCACCGTCGATCCTGCAGAAACCGCGCCCGGCGACGACGCGTTCGCGCCCGCCAACTAACACTCACCGACCCGAAAGCACTTCATGACCGAGCTCACCCCGCCCGATGAACCACAGCGCGTGACCCCATCGCGTCGCGACCGGCTGCGCCCACTCGAGTTGGTGGGCTTTTCGGGTGTCCTGGCGATCTTTGCCGCTCTCGTCGTGTTGCTCGTGCTGCGCACACCTGAGGGAACACCCGACTTTGCGTTTGCCGGTATCGCCGCTGGTATCGCGTTCATTGTCGCGCTGATGGTGGTTGCGCTGATTGGACTCGGGGGGAAGCCCAGCGAGGAAGACGTGCAGGCCCGCAAGGATCTTCAGTCACCCGATAAGACCGAGAACTGGCACTAGCCTTCGTCTGTGTGAGCCGACCATTCACCGGCTCAGGTCGTTGCCGTGCTCCTGCGGCGAGCCCAGGCCCGGGAATCGCGGCTGGAAAGCGCGAGTAACACCAGGATGTCGAGGGCGAGCACCATGAGTGTGGTGCGGATCGTGATCTCCTCTCCCATCGCGAAGTAGCCGATCGCTGAGGTGGTGATGCTGAGCGTGAGCCCACACATCACGAGAATTCTCGCGGTGTTATTGCCACGCCAAATCAGCCAGGCAAGCAGGAAGAGCGCGATGATCCCCACACCGCTCACGCTTGAGACGAGCCAGCCTCCGAACTGAGCCTCCTCCGTGTCGAATCCTTCCTCTGCCACAATTTCTGGCCAAACCAGCAGGAAGGCACCGAGCCAAAGCAGACCGGCCAGCGCGCGGGTGAGAACGAATACGGCTCCCAGTACGGTGGTTGCCGGTCGTTTGGACGGAAACTCAGCGGAAGATTCGCGCTCAACAAGCACCAGGGCCGGCTCGATGGCTGCGCGCTTGCGTGACTCAGTCACGATCCACACCCCGGATCGCTGCCTCGATCTGCACCTGGTGTGATCCATCGGTCTCGACGGGAAGCGCTCGCAGGTCGAGGATCGGCAGGTCACCGTCAGTGCGGATGCTGTCGCCACCCCCGTTTCGCGAGTGATATCCAGTGGAGAAGTCGGGAAGGACCCGCAGTCGAGCGGCCTCGTTGTGGGCCAGAACCGTGCCGACGATGTGATCGCGCTCGACATCGGTATCGGCATCGATCTTGTGTGTGATCTGCAGCGTAAAGAGCGAGAACCCGACCGCGCGGTCGAACGTGCCCGCCGCGAGCCAATCGACCCGCTCGCCGCCAGGCAGCAGCCACCCCTCGGGAGTGCGCCAAAATCGCACGTGGTGCCGCTTCGCGGGATTGCCCGTGACCTCCTGCTGGTAGGCGAAGTCTTGCATGCGGCCAAACAGGAACAGGGGACTCACGGGGGCTTCATCGTAGCTGCGGCGGGTCACCGTCGAAGTGACGATGCGCAGCGACGAGCGCACAGTCACGGGGTCGGCCCGGGTCCAGGCCGCCGCGCGCAGTGCCTGATGCAACTGCTCTGCCTCGCCGAGGAGCGCGAGGTTGATGGGATCACCGAGCAACCCATCGCTCGTGCGGGTGCGGCCGATGAAATAGTCGGGAACGTAGATCGTGGTCAGTACCCTGTGAATGCGGGGGAGTACCAGGTAGGCGAGCAGTCCCCAGAACAGGATTGCAACGAGAATGCCCCACCAACCGATGTGGAAGGATTCGGTGAGCAGGAGCCACGCGAGCCACACCGCGGCGATGCCCGCGAAGATGAAGAAAAACTCATCGAGCACGGCCGTCAGTGAGACGCGGCTTCGTCGCGATCGCTGCTTTCCTCCGGTGCCCCCGCTCATACCCACATCGTAGACCGGGTGATGCGACTTCAGTCTTGTACGTAGTCGATCAGTTGCGCGGCCGAGCCCACGTAGGTGGCGGGGGTGAGCGCGAGCAGGCGCTGCTTCGCCTTGTCGCCGATCTCGAGCCCCTGCACGAACTCGATGAGGTCGGCCTGGCCGATCCGCCGCCCGCGGGTGAGATCTTTCAGTGCCGCGTACGGGTCTTCGATCGTGGATCGCCCAGCCGTCACCTCGGCGCGAATCACCGTCTGAATCGCCTCGCCGAGCACCTCCCAGTTGCCATCGAGATCGGCAGCGAGCACCTCGGGTGCCGCGTCGATCTGCCCGAGGCCGCGCAGCACATTATCGAGGGCGAGCACCGAGTGCCCCAGCCCCACGCCGATGTTCCGCTGCGCCGAGGAGTCGGTGAGGTCGCGCTGCCAGCGGCTGGTGACCAGCGTCGCGGCGAGCGAATCGAGAATCGCGTTCGAGATTTCGAAGTTCGCTTCGGCGTTCTCGAAGCGGATCGGGTTCACCTTGTGCGGCATCGTGGATGAACCAGTTGCGCCCTCGACCGGAATCTGGCGGAAGTAGCCGATGGAGATATAGCTCCAGATGTCGGTGGCGAGGTTGTGCAGGATACGGTTCGCGTGGGCCACCCGGCCGTAGAGCTCAGCTTGCCAATCATGCGATTCAATCTGCGTGGTGAGCGGGTTCCAGTCGAGCCCCAGCCCCTCGACGAACTCGCGCGAGATGGAGGCCCAGTCGGCAGCGGGATCCGCCGCGAGGTGGGCGGCAAACGTGCCGGTCGCGCCAGAGAACTTGCCAAGGTACTCGATCCGCTCGATTTGCGCGACCTGGCGATTCAGGCGGTAGACGAACACCGCGAGTTCCTTGCCCAGGGTCGTGGGGGTCGCCGGCTGGCCGTGGGTACGACTCATCATGGGGAGCTCGCGGTACTGCTCGGCCTGGCGCTCAAGCTCGGCGATGACCGCCTGAAGCTTCGGCAGCCACACCTCGGCGATGGCCTGCTGCACGGTGAGTGCGTACGAGAGATTGTTGATGTCTTCGCTCGTGCAGCACACGTGGGTGAGCTCGGCGAGGTGGCCGAGGCCCTGCGCCTTCAGTTGGTCTCGCACCAGGTATTCGACGGCCTTAACGTCGTGCTGGGTGCGCGCCTCGGTCTCGGCAAGCTGGTCGATCTCGGTCTGCCCGAAGTTCGCGGCCCACGCGCGCAGCGCCTCGAGGTCTGAGTCGCCGAGCGGGGTCGCGCCCAGCAGGGAGTGGCTGGTGAGGTACGCGAGCCACTCGACCTCGACGTGCACGCGCGCCTTGTTCAGCCCCGCCTCCGAGAGGAAGTCGCCGAGCCCTTCGACCGCCTTGCGGTACCGTCCGTCGAGCGGGCTGAGCGGCTGTGGGGGCAGTGCGGTCATGTGCGGGTCTCCGATGCGTCGAGGGTGGATCGCGGTCCACTCTCTATTCTCGCACTTCGGCGCGGTGCGCTATTCTCGCCCGGTCTCAACCCCCGACTGGCCCTCCCGCCCGCTGCGGAGCCTCCGGTCTCGTTGGGTGGACGACGGCGCAGGGTTCACTGCGCTTGAGGCATGCGCCATTGTCCACCCCAGGTACCTATTCGGGTTAGACCTCGCCGCGCTTCGGCTTGCCCGTGCCGAGCAGGCCGTTCAACAGCCCGGAGATGATCGACAGCACGAGGGCCGCGAGCACGCCCCACCAGAAGCCGTCGACCTGCAGGCCGAAGCCGAGCAGCCCCGAGATCCAGGCCACGACCCAGATCAAGAACCCGTTGATGATGAGGCCGAACAACCCGAGCGTCAGGATGCGGATCGGGATCGAGACGAAGCGCACCACCCTGCCGAGGGTGCCGTTCACGAGACCGAAGATGAGGGCGATGATGACGTAGGTCGCGATCACTCCCCAGTTGTCGTCGGAGAGGGGCTCGATCCACACGCCGTTGTTGCCACTCCCACCCACGATCAGCGTGGTGAGCCACAGCGCGAAGGCGCCGACCAGAATTCGCATGACAGATCTCATGCATCAAGTTTCGCACCGGCCGCACGGCAACGGCCAAAAACTTGCCGATCCCGCACATATCCGCCCCGCGAAAAGCTCGGTTAGTACACTAGGTCGAGATGAGTCAGACACCTCCCCTCTCGTTCGACATGGTGGATCCCGAGCCGATCCGCTTCCTTGACGACGACGGGCGCTACGCCCCGTCCCCGTCCGCTGTCGCGTACGCCGACGAACTTGACCAGGTCGGCGAGGCCGAGTTTCGGCAGTGGTATCGCGACATGGTCGCGACCCGCGCGTTCGACACTGAGTGCACGCACCTGCAGCGCCAGGGGCAACTCGCGCTCTGGGTGCCGAGCGTCGGGCAGGAAGGTTGTCAGGTCGGCCTCGTGCACGCGACCGAACCGCAGGATCACATCTTTCCGGCGTACCGCGAGCACCTGGTGGCTCGGGTTCGCGGGGTCAGCCTGACGAACGTCGCGGCACAGTTCCGTGGCCTCACTCACGGCGGGTGGGACGTCACCGACCCGAAGAACGGCAACTTCCACCTCTATACCCTGGTGCTCGGGGCACAGACCCAGCATGCGACCGGCATGGCCCTCGGTCAGCTGCTCGACGCGAAGCGACGCGCGGGCGACACGACCCTCGACCCCGGCGAGCCCGGCACCGCGACCGGCGAGGCCACGATGGTCTTCTACGGTGACGGCACCTCCAGCCAGGGTGACGCGAACGAATCGATGATCTTCGCCGCCAGCTACCAAACCCCCGAGGTCTTCGTGGTGCAGAACAACCAGTGGGCGATTTCGGTACCGGTCGCGCGGCAGAGCCGCACCCCGCTTTACCGGCGCGCACTGGGCTTCGGCCTGCGCAGCGTACAGATCGACGGCAACGATCCGCTCGCGGCCTTCGCGGTGGGCAATCGCTTCCTGCGCGAGGCACGTTCGGGCGGCGGGCCGGGCTACATCGAGGCCCTCACGTACCGCATCGGTGCCCACACCACGAGCGACGACCCCACTCGGTATCGGGAAGATGCCGAGCTTGTGGCATGGCAGAAGCGCGACCCGATCCACCGCTTTGAGAACTACCTGCGCGCACTTGGCGTCGAGGAGGAGTTCTTCACGCAGGTGCGCGCGGAGTCTGAGGTCGAGGCGAAGCGCATGCGTGAGGAGATTCTGCACCTCCCCGCGCCCGAGCCCCACACCATGTTTGCCCACGTCTATAGCGAGCCGCACCCACGCATCGACGAGCAGCGTGCCTGGCTCGAACACTACGAGGCGTCGTTTAGCGAGGGTGCGAAGTAATGCTGACTGAACGAGAAACCCTGCCGATCGCCCGCGCGATCAACGAAGGGCTGCGCGCCGCAATGGCCGCCGACGAGCACGTACTGCTGATGGGTGAAGACATCGGGCCCCTGGGCGGCGTGTTTCGCGTGACCGACGGGTTGCACCGGGAATTCGGATCCGCCCGCGTGCTCGACACCCCGCTCGCCGAATCGGGCATCGTCGGCAGCGCGATCGGCCTTGCCATGCGCGGATACCGCCCGGTGATCGAGATCCAGTTCGAGGGTTTCATTTTTCCCGCGTTCAACCAGATTGTCTCGCAGCTCGCGAAGATCACGAGTCGCCATGATGGCAAAATTTCGATGCCGATCGTGATCCGCGTGCCCTACGGCGGCCACATCGGCGCGATCGAGCACCATCAGGAAAGCCCTGAGGCGTACTTCGCGCACACCCCGGGCTTGCGCGTGGTCTCGCCGTCGAACGCGCACGACGCGTACTGGATGATTCAGCAGGCCATCCAGTCGAATGACCCGGTGCTCTTCTTCGAGCCCAAGGCAAAGTACTGGCAGAAGGGCGAGGTGGATCCCGCAGCCCCAGCCGCAGACCTGCACCGCACGCGCATTGCCCGCCCGGGCACCGACTGCACAGTAGTTGGCTTTGGTGCGATGGTGACGACCCTCTTGCAGGCCGCCGAGGTCGCGCAGGGGGAGGGCACGAGCCTTGAGGTTGTGGATCTGCGCAGCCTCTCCCCGATCGACTACGAACCGCTGCTCGCCTCGGTGCGCAAGACGGGGCGACTCGTGGTGGCGCAGGAGGCTTCGGCGAATGCGAGCCTCGGCAGCGAGATCGCCGCCTACGTGGGGGAGCACGCGTTCTACACGATGCAGGCGCCCGTGCTCAGGGTGAGCGGATACGACGTGCCGTTCCCGCCGGCGAAGCTCGAGGGCCTGTTCCTCCCCGACGCGGATCGCGTGCTTGAGGCCGTCGACCGCACCATGAACTACTAGATCGTGACCGAGCCGAAGGAGCCCCGATGACCGAGCAGTCGTTCCCACTTCCCGATGTGGGCGAGGGCCTGACCGAGGCAGAGATCGTGACCTGGATGGTTGCCCCCGGCGATACCGTCGAGCTTAACCAGGTGGTGTGCGAGATCGAGACCGCGAAGTCGCTGGTCGAGCTGCCATCGCCTTTTAGCGGCGTCGTGACGGAGTTGCTCGCCGAGATTGGGCAGACCGTGCCGGTGGGGGAGCCGATTATGCGGATCCGCGCCACGGGTGATGCCAATGCCGATGAACCCGATGATTCGGCTGATCTCGCCGCGGACGCCGAGGCTGAAGCCGAGACGCATGATGTGGTCGCCGATGCCGCCGCGAGCGTGGAGCGAGAAGGAAACGGCGCTGACGAAAGCGCTGGAGGTGCCGTGCTGGTCGGGTATGGTGCCGCCGGCGCGGTGAAGAGCCGGAGGCGCCGCGGAGGCGAGCCGCTTCTCAACGGTTCCCCGACGAAGCTCGCCCCGCTGCCGGTCGCCGAGGCCGCACCCGTGATCGCGAAGCCGCCGATCCGCAAGCTTGCGAAAGACCTCGGGGTGGATCTCACCCGGCTCACCGGTTCGGGTATCGCGGGAGAGATCCTGCGCGATGACGTGGTGCGCAACGCCACGGAGGCCACCCTGTTCCGCAACATCGTGACTCCCGACGCGCCCGCGGCGCGCGAGGAGCGGATCCCGCTGAAGGGGATGCGCAAGCTCACGGCGGAGGCGATGGTCGCGAGCGCCTTCGACGCGCCCCACGTGGGCGTGTTCACCGATGTCGACGCAACGCGCACGATGGAGTTCGTGAAGCGTCTCAAGACGTCGACCGACTTTGCGGGCACCAAGGTGTCACCACTGTTGATCTTTGCGAAGGCGATGCTGTGGGCGATCCGCCGTAATCCCGAAATCAACTCGACATTCACTGAGACCGAGATCATCCACCACCATTTCGTGAACCTCGGCATCGCAGCGACGACGCCGCGCGGGCTGATTGTGCCGAACATCAAAGAGGCGCAAGACATGAGCCTGCTTGAGCTCGCGCAGGCGATCGAGCAGCTCACGATCACCGCGCGCGACGGCCGCACGAAGCCCGCCGACATGCAGAATGGCACCATCACGATCACGAACATCGGGGTGTTCGGCATGGACTTCGGCACGCCGATTCTGAACCCCGGCGAGGTGGCGATCATGGCGATGGGCACGATCCGCCAGAAGCCGTGGGTGGTCGATGGTGAGGTGCGCCCGCGCATGGTGACGACGGTGGGTGGATCCTTCGACCACCGAGTCGTCGACGGTGATGTGATTTCACGATTCGTCGCCGACGTCGCCTCGGTGCTGGAGGAGCCCGCGCTGCTGCTCGACTGAGTAATATCGGGGTTCTTCGAGGCCAGTTTGCCGCAAAGTCGAAATATATTTGAAATTTTCTCGGTATTTTCGCTTTACGGGTGAAAATGGGCTGTATCGTCGTACCTAGAGGACGCGGTGACGCGGACTGATCCCGCTCCCCATGAACGGCCACAAGCCACTGAACATGTACGGCCACAGGCCAAGCGACGTCCTTGCCAGTATTGACGGCGCTCTCTGAGTAGCGCTGTCTTCGTGTTGCCCTAAAGGAGAATCTCCGTGTCATCAGCGACTTCCCACGCCACTGCGACCAACGGCCTGTCGCAGGCCCAGACCATCACCCGAGAAGAGATCTTCACCGCGCACCTCGGCGGCAAGCTCAGCGTCGAACTGACGCAGCCGCTCGAGGATCGCCGCGACCTCTCGATCGCGTATACGCCCGGTGTCGCGCAGGTGAGCGCGGCCATCGCCGAAGATCCGGCTCTGGCCGAGTCGCACACCTGGGCCTCGCGCCTGGTTGCCGTCGTCTCAGACGGTACCGCGGTGCTCGGGCTCGGCAACATTGGGGCAAGCGCGTCGCTGCCCGTCATGGAGGGGAAGAGCGCTCTGTTTAAGCGTTTTGCTGGGCTCAACTCCATTCCGATCGTGATCAATACGACCGATGTTGATGAGATTGTAGAGACCATCGTGCGGATCTCGCCGAGCTTCGGGGCAGTCAATCTTGAAGATATCTCTGCCCCACGCTGCTTTGAGGTTGAGCGTCGCCTCATCGAGGCCCTCGACATGCCCGTCATGCACGATGACCAGCACGGCACCGCCGTCGTGGTGCTGGCCGCGCTCACCAACGCGGTGAAGGTCGTGGACAAGCAGCTGCGCGATCTCCGCATCGTTATTTCGGGCGCGGGATCCGCTGGCATCGCGGTCGCCGAGATTCTGCTCGCGGTCGGGGTCACCGACCTGATCGTGATCGACTCGAAGGGCACGCTGCACACCGAGCGCGACGACATCGAGCACATGAAGCTCGACATGGCGCAGCGCTCGAACCCCCGCGGTGTCTCCGGTGGTACCGAGGCCGCGTTGGCCGGTGCCGACGTGTTCATCGGGGTTTCTTCGTCGCAGGTGCCGGAGGCGCATATCGCCTCGATGGCGGAGGGCTCGATCGTGTTTGCACTCTCGAACCCGAACCCTGAGATCGCGCCTGACGTGGCGCAGAAGCACGCCGCGGTCGTCGCCACGGGCCGCAGCGACTTCCCGAACCAGATCAACAACGTGCTCGCATTTCCCGGTATCTTCCGCGGGTCGCTCGACGCGGGCGCGCGTCGCATCACCACCGAAATGAAGCTGGCGGCGGCGCAGGCGATCGCCGATCAGGTTCCGAACCCGGCGTTCGACGAGATCGTGCCAAATCCCTTCGCGCCCGGTGTGGCCGAGGCCGTCGCCCGCGCCGTGATGGGTGCGGTACAGCCCGGCGCGTAGCGCCAACTCCTCAGCACTTCACGACCTCAGTGCCCCGCGAAGTAGGGCGCAAGTGGTGCCTTCGGCGCTGTCGAAGCAACCACTTGCGCCCACCGAAAGTCTGGGTGGATCGCGATTCACCCACACCCCCTTCTTGTAGGGCGCAAAGGGCTGCTTCATCAGAGATGAAAGCGCCGCTAACGCCCTCTCTGAAAGAGGGGGGCACAGGAATGGCCCGCCCCCGGAGGGACGGGCCATACTGCTTCGTGTGGAGACTACTGTAGGTCGAAGCGGTCGAGGTTTGCGACCTTGACCCACGCCGCAACGAAGTCCTGCACGAACTTCTCCTTGGCGTCATCGCTCGCGTAGACCT
Source organism: Leucobacter fengyongliangi (assembly GCF_052386045.1). Taxonomy (NCBI): domain Bacteria; kingdom Bacillati; phylum Actinomycetota; class Actinomycetes; order Micrococcales; family Microbacteriaceae; genus Leucobacter; species Leucobacter fengyongliangi. The sequence goes on from NZ_CM126356.1 coordinate 118,869, forward strand.
CTGCGAGGGCGCGCAGCTCGGAGTTCGAGCCGAACACCAGGTCGGCGCGGGTGCCGGTCCAGGTCTGCTCGCCGGTGGCGTCGTTCGTGGCCTGGAACGCCCGCGATTCGCCGTCGAGCGGCTTCCACGTGGTGTTCAGGTCGAGCAGGTTCACGAAGAAGTCGTTCGTGAGCTGCCCTGGGTTCTCGGTGAGCACGCCGTGCTCCGAGCCGTCCCAGTTCGCACCCAGCACGCGCAGACCGCCCACGAGCACCGTCATCTCGGGGGCCGAGAGGGTGAGGAGGTTGGCGCGATCCACCAGCAAGTGCTCGGCTGGCAGGCCCAAGCTGCGCTCACTCTCGTAGTTGCGGAAGCCGTCTGCGGCGGGCTCGAGGAAGCCGAACGACTCGACATCGGTCTGCTCCTGCGAGGCGTCGGTGCGGCCCGGGGTGAACGGCACGTCGATGGCGACACCGGCAGCCTTCGCGGCCTGTTTCACGCCGGCGTTGCCCGCGATGATCACGAGATCTGCGAACGAGACCTGCTTGCCCGCCGCGGCCTGCGCGTTGAACTCGGCCTGAATGCCCTCGAGCACGCCGATGACGCGGGCGAGCTGCTCGGGCCTGTTCACCTCCCAGCTGCGCTGGGGTTCCAGGCGGATCCGGCCGCCGTTTGCGCCACCGCGCTTGTCGCTGCCGCGGAACGAGGCAGCCGATGCCCAGGCGGCGGAGACCAGCTCGGCAACCGAGAGACCCGAGGCAACGACCTTCTGCTCAAGCGCCGCGACATCGGCCGCATCGATGAGCTCATAGTCGCGCGCCGGGATCGGATCCTGCCACAGCAGGTCTTCCGCCGGAACCTCGGGGCCCAGGTAGCGGGCCTTCGGGCCCAGGTCGCGGTGCGTGAGCTTGAACCAGGCGCGTGCGTACGCGTCGGTGAACGCCTCGTGATCGTCACGGAACTTCAGCGAGATCTCACGGTAAATCGGGTCTTCGCGCAGCGACAGGTCGGTGGTAAGCATGCGCGGCTCGCGACGGCTCTCGCCCTGCGCCATCGGCACCATGTCGGATCCGCCACCGTCTTGTGGGCGCCAGTGGAAGTGTCCACCCTCGCCCGTGGTGAGCTCCCACTCGTACGCGAAGAGGATGTGGAAGAACTCGTTGTCCCAGCGCGTCGGGTGGTAGGTCCAAGTGACCTCGAGGCCGCTGCCGATCGTGTCATTCCCGTTGCCGGAGCCGAAGTTGTTCTTCCAGCCCAGGCCCTGCTGCTCCATCGGGGAGGCCTCGGGGTCTGCTGCGACGTGTCCCTCCTCGGGCGCGGCGCCGTGCGTCTTCCCGAAGGTGTGGCCACCGGCGATCAGCGCGACGGTCTCTTCGTCGTCCATCGCCATGCGTGCGAAGGTCTCGCGGATCTGGTGCGCCGCGAGCAGCGGGTCTGGGTTTGCCCGCGGGCCCTCGGGATTGACATAGATGAGGCCCATCATCGTCGCGCCGAGCGGCTTCGCAAGCTCGCCACTCTCGTCGAGTCGGTCCTCGTCGCCGAGCCAGCTCTTCTCCGAGCCCCAGTACACGTCATCGTCCGGCTCCCACACGTCGGGGCGTCCGCCGGCGAAGCCGAAGGTGGGCATGCCCATTTCCTCGTGCGCGACGTTGCCCGCGAGGATCATCAGGTCACCCCACGACAGTGACTTGCCGTACTTCTTCTTCACGGGCCACAGCAGGCGGCGCGCCTTGTCGAGGTTCACGTTGTCGGGCCAGCTGTTCAGCGGCGCGAAGCGCTGCTGGCCGGTGCCACCGCCGCCGCGACCGTCGAACACGCGGTAGGTACCGGCGCTGTGCCACGCCATACGGATCATGAGGGGGCCGTAGTTGCCGAAGTCGGCTGGCCACCAGGGCTGCGAATCGGTGAGCACGCTCGCGATGTCGCGCTTCACTTCAGCGAGATCCAGGGCCTCGAACGCGGCCTTGTAGTCGAAGTCGCCGCCGAGCGGGTTCGCCACCTCGGGGTTCTTCGCGAGGATCTTCAGGTTCAGGCGGGTGGGCCACCATTCCTTATTGCCGGTACCGGGGCCGGTGCCCTTGGCTTTGCCGCTCGGGAAGGGCTGTTCCTTCGGGTTTGCGCCACCAGCGGCGTGGGCGCCACCGCTGTGATCGACGGGGCACTTGTCCATATCAGACATGCTGATCCTTTCGTTGGGAGTGAGTAGGTGAAGTCAATGGGCCTGCGTCGCACGCAGCGCAGATACCGCGGAACGTGACTGAGGCCTCGAGCACTCGCATACCGTGCGCGTCATGCGGCGTGAGGCACGGAGCTTCGCCGACGACACAGTCGACGTCTTCGATGCGGTGGCACACGATGCACTGCACGTGGTGATGATTGTCTGCCGTGCGTGTTTCATACAGTGCGCTGCCCGAATCGGGCGTGTCGATGCGCTGCAGGATGCCGTGCGTGGTCAAGTCGTGCGTGATGTTATGCACGGATTGGGTCGACATTGAGGGCAAATCGTGCGCAAGCGCGGTGTGGATCTGCGCGACGCTCGAGTGGGGGTGAGCCTCAATGTGCGCGAGTGCCGCGAGGCGGCCGGAGGTCACGCGCAGCCCTGCCTCGCGCAGGAGTTCGCTCCAGCGCTCGGGGGAGGTGGTCTCGAGGGGGTGCATCAGCCCCAGTCTATCCTATTTTGAGTGGATCAAATCTAAAAGTTCGCGAAGCCGACGCGCGCTGTTTACCGGTGACGGTGCGGGCCGGCGCGCCGGTGGCCCTCGGGTTCGAGCTGCAGGGTCGAGTGATCCACCCCAAAATGTTCGCGCAAGCACGCCTTCGCCTCGTCGAGCACCCCGTGCACCGGCTGATCGTCCCAGGTCTCGCCGGTGAGGGTGACGTGCGCCGACAGGGCGAGTACCCCGCTCGTGATCGTCCAGGCGTGGAGGTCGTGCACCTCGACGACACCGGGAATCGCGCACAGGTGGGTGCGGATCTGTTCGGTATCGACCCCGCGCGGGGTGGCCTCGAGCAGTACCTCGACGACGTCGCGCAGGAGGCTCAAGGCGCGCGGCAGAATCAGAACGGCGATCAGGATCGACGCGGCCTGATCCGCCCATACCCAACCGGTGCCCCAGATAATGAGGGCGGCCACAATCACCGCGACCGAGCCCAGCAGGTCGCCGAGCACCTCGAGATACGCGCCCCGCACGTTGAGGTTCTGCTTCTGCCCCTTCCGCAGGATGAGAAGCGACACTAGGTTCGCGACCGCACCGATGACCGCGGCAATGAGCATGATGCCGGGATCCACCTCGACCGGCTGCCCCAGGCGACGCAGCGCCTCGACAAGTACCACCACCGACACGACGCACAGGATTAGGCCGTTGACGAGCGCCGCGAGCACCTCGACGCGCAGATAGCCGAAGGTGCGGGCGGCCGTGGCGGGCAACGCTGCGAGGTAGCTGGCACCGAGCGCGATCGCCACCCCCGCGGAGTCCGTGAGCATGTGCGCGGCATCGGCCAGCAGCGAGAGCGACCCGGAGAGCAGCGACCCGATGACCTGCACCGCCACCACCGTGAGCGTGACCACGAGCACGATCACAAATCGGCGCCGGTGGAACTCGCTCGCGGTGGAAATGGGAAGCGCGTGGGCGGCTCCGTGCGTATGCCCGCGGTGCCGGGGTGGATGCTCGGGTGAATCCGGGTGGTCAGCGCTAAAGCCGGGCGCGCATGCGTTCGAGGCGTCGGGGCGCTCTCTTGCCCCGTCCTCGTTGCCGGTCACATCGGCCAACTCAGGAACTCGCCGTTGGCTCGCTGGAGGCACTCCGGAAGCGCCGCAGCAGCAGGCTGTTGCCCACCACGAACACGCTCGAGAACGCCATCGCGGCCCCGGCGATCATCGGGTTCAACAGGCCCAGGGCAGCAAGCGGAATCGCCGCGACGTTGTAAGCAAACGCCCAAAACAGATTGCCCTTGATCGTGCCGAGGGTTCGGCGCGAGAGGCGGATCGCGTCGCTCGCGCTCCGCAAATCCCCGCGCACCAGGGTGATGTCGGCGGCCTCGATGGCCGCGTCGGTGCCGGTACCCATCGCCATGCCAAGATCAGCCTGAGCGAGCGCCGCCGCGTCGTTCACCCCGTCGCCGACCATCGCAACCACGCGGCCCTCGGCCTGGAGTGCCTTGATCACGTCAACCTTGTCGGCTGGCATCACCTCCGCGGTGACCCGTGAGATCCCGACCTCGCTGGCGATCTGCTCAGCGACCGCGCGATTGTCGCCGGTGAGCAGCATCGGTTCCAGCCCCAACGCCTGAAACTGGCGGATCGCCTCAGCACTCGAGGGCTTCACGGTGTCGGCAACCGCGACCACTCCGCGCATCCGCCCGTCCCAGGCGGCGATGACGGCGGTCTTGCCCTCCCGCTCGAGGCGCTCCTTTTCCGCCAGAAGCTCGGGGTCTGCCGGGATCGCCCACTCGGTGAGGAGCGACGCGCGGCCGACGAGCACCGCGATGCCCTCGATGACGCCCGTGACTCCCGTGCCTGCGACGTTGCGGAACGATTCAACGGGGGGCAGATCCACCGGGGAAATCTGCAACTCTTTGGCGGCGTCACGCGCGATCGCCTGCGCAATGGGGTGCTCGGAGGCGAGTTCGAGCGCGCCCACCAGACGAAGCAGTTCGGCGCGATCCACACCCGTCGCGGGCACCACATCGGTGAGGGTCATCTTGCCGCTCGTGATGGTGCCGGTCTTGTCGAGCACGATCGTGTCGACGCGTCTGGTCGATTCGAGTACCTCGGGGCCCTTGATGAGGATGCCGAGCTGTGCGCCTCGGCCCGTGCCAACGAGAAGCGCGGTCGGGGTCGCGAGCCCCAGGGCGCACGGGCAGGCGATGATGAGCACCGCGACCGCCGCGGTGAACGCGCTCGCCGCGGGGTTGCCGAGTAGCAGCCAGACGACGAGGGTGACGATCGCGAGGCCGATGACGATGGGCACGAAGACGCCCGAAATGCGGTCGGCGAGGCGTTGCACCTCGGCCTTCCCCGACTGCGCATCCTCGACGAGCTTCGCCATCTGCGCGAGCTGGGTGTCGCTGCCCACGCGTGTCGCCCGCACGACGATGCGGCCGCTGGTGCTGACGGTGCCGCCCGCGACCGCGTCGCCGGGTGCCGCCTCGACGGGCACCGACTCGCCGGTGAGCATCGAGGCGTCGATCGCGGAGTGACCCTCGGCGATGACGCCGTCGGTGGCGATTTTCTCGCCGGGGCGCGCAACGAAGTAGTCGCCCACACTGAGCGCCTCAATCGGAACGCGAACCCCGGTGGCGGGGAATGCGAGGCCTGAGCCTTCGGTGGATTCGTTGGCGGCGGATCCGGCTGCGCCTGCGACGCTCTCTGCCGGAGCCGAGCTCGGCCGCACCACCTCCACGTCCTTCGCACCCAGTTCGAGCAACGCCCGGAGGGCGGCACCCGCGGTGCGCTTCGAGCGTTTCTCGAAGTAGCGCCCGGCGAGCAGGAACGTGGTGACGCCCGCGGCGACCTCGAGATAGATGTTGCCCGCACCGTCGCTCGGCTGCACGGTCAGTTCGAAGGCGTGCGTCATGCCGGGCATGCCCGCGTGCCCGAAGAACAGCGCAAACAGCGACCACAGGAAGGCGGCGCTGACCCCCACGGAGACGAGGGTATCCATGGTGGTGGCACCGTGCCGGAGGTTGATCCACGCGGCCCGATGGAACGGCCAGGCCGCCCACACGACCACCGGCGCGGTCAGGGTGAGCATCGCCCACTGCCAATAGGTGAACTGCAGCGCCGGGATCATCGAGATCAGGATCACCGGGACCGACAGCCAGATTGAGCCGATGAGCCGCTGCCGGAGGGAGGTGAGCTCGGGGTCTGGGGGGTCTTGGGGTGTGCGGGGGTCACCCTCCTCGTAAGTTGACAGTAGATGTTCTTTACCAGCGTTGTTTGGGACATCTACTGTCACATTGCGGTGCGCAGTCGCCTTCGGCTTGGGCAGCTGGGCGGTGTAGCCGGTCTTCTCGACCTCGGCGATGAGGAGCTGCGGGTCGAAGCCCGTGGGCACCTGAACGCGCGCTTTCTCGGTCGCGTAGTTCACCGCGGCCTCGACGCCGTCAAGTTTGTTCAGCTTCTTTTCAATACGCAGCGCGCACGAGGCGCAGGTCATTCCGCCGATCTCGAGTTCGACGCTCGGGGCCGGGGTCGGGGTCGGTGCGGGTGAGGGTGCGGTTGCCACGGTGGGCCTTCGATCTCTGGGTACGGGTGGTGCGGGGCTGGGGCGTTACTGGTCGGGTGGACGGTTTCGCGAGCTTCGACTGCCGCCAAGGTCGCGAAGTTGTCCACTGCGTGCAGGGCTGCAGGGCTGCAGGGCTGCAGGGCAGCGGGGTGGATCAGGCTCGCTCGGCGGCGTACCCGGCCTCGTCAACCGCGGCGAGCACCGCGGCATCATCGACGGGCGCGTCGCTCGTGACGGCAAGGTGGCCGGTCGTGGCGTCGACCTCGATGCTCGTTACGCCCTCAATCTGACCCACCTCCTCGCGGATCGCCCGCTCGCAGTGGCCGCAGGTCATCCCGGTGACGGTGTATTCGGTGGTGGTCATGGAGTGCTCCATTCAGTTGTTCAAGCGCGTCGTCGTGTGCCCCGCGGCAGCGATCTCGTGTTCGATGCATCCAGACTCTCTCGGATGAGAGAGGATCCACATACCCACCTGGGGGAACTATCGGCTGAAACGCCAAACTGTTGAACCATATTCCCTCCTTCGAGACCGCACACCCCCAGTAGGCTCCTGCGTATGGAAGCGCGGATTGGGAATGAGATCGACGCGATCGACGCGCTTGAGGCTGCGATCGCCAGATTCACCGGACTGCTCTCACAGGCGAGCGGAGAAGAAGAGGTTCCGACCTGTCCGGGGTGGAACGTGCGCGACCTCGTTATTCACCTGGGCACGATTCATCGTTGGGCCGCGGCGATAGTGCTCAGTGGTCAGATGGCACGTAAGCCCCGCCCAATCGTTCGTGGGGGACTCGCGCACTGGTATTCGGGGGCCAGTTCAGCGCTCGTTGCCGCGCTGAAAGCGGTCGAACCAGACGAACCTGTTCCGAATTTCGGCACGATCGATGAGACCGCGGCTTTCTGGGTGCGCCGACAGCTGCACGAAGTGATTGTGCACACCTGTGATCTTGCGATGGCGTGTGCCGGGGCTGAACCCGAGGTCGAGCTACCTGCTGAGCTCGCGGCCGATGGCATCGATGAGCTGCTGACGGTCTTCTTTCGGCGATTGGTGGCGAACGGGTCACCGCCTCATGTGCGCGAGAATATCCGCATCACTGCAACAGATATCGGAACCACTTGGGTTGTGGGCCCAGGCGAGATACCCGAGTTGCTCCCCACAGGCACCGCGGCAGACGCGACGATTGAGGGCACTGCTCAAGATCTCTACTTCGCCCTGTGGGGGCGCACCCCCATTGACAGGCTTGACATTCAGGGTGAGGCCGCTCTGGCGCTTCTCGACGGTCCGACCAGCCTCTAGCTCCGCGCCCCCCGAACCAGCCCACCACCCACCCCGCAACCGGTCAGCGCTGCGGTACGGTCGAAGGATGGAAAACGCCTCGCTGCGCATCGCCTTCGTGGTGCTGCACACCTCGCCGCTCGATGAGCCCGGCACCAAAGACGCGGGTGGCATGAACGTCGTGATTCGCGCGCAGACTGCTGAGCTGGCGCGCCTCGGGCACCAGGTGCAGATCGTCACGCGTCGCAGCTCGCCCGAGCTACCCGCGGAGGTCGCTCTTGCTCCCGGACTCACGGTGCATCACCTGGACGTGGGGCCCGCGCGACTGCTCGCGAAGGGGGAGCACGAGGTGCTGATTACGCCGTTCGGCGAGGCGTTGGCTGCCCACCTAGTGGATCACCCGGCCGACCTCCTCCACGCCGAACACTGGTATTCAGGCCTTGCGGCCCTGCCCGTCGCGCGATCCACTGGTGTGCCATTGGTGCAGAGCTACCACAGCATCGCGGCGCCCGAGACGACCCCGCTGACCGACGGGGAACGACCGGAGGCGCCCGGCAGGTTGGCCGGCGAGCAGCTGTTGGCGCGCGAGGCCGACCTGGTGGTGACCGTGAGCCGGGCCGAGCGGGCGACGGTGCTCGGGCGACTCGGCGGTGATCCCGGTCGTGTGCGGGTGGTCGAACCCGGGGTTGATACCGAGGTGTTTCGGCCCTGCACCGATCGCGAGCGCGCAGAGGGCAGCGAGTGGATCGCGCACGGCGGCCTGCCCGAGGTGCTCGTCGCGGGCAGATTGCACCCGCTGAAGGGGTTCGACTTGGCCATCGCTGCCGTGGCGGCAATCGCGCCCGAGCGGCGGCCCTCGTTGCGCATCGTTGGGGCGCCGCCGCCCGACGGCGATGCTTACGTGCGGCTGCTGCACCAGGCGGTGGCGGACGCGGGCATGCTGGCCACGACCTCCTTCGATGGGGCGCTGCACCGCGGCGTGCTTGCCGAGCGGCTGCGACACGCGACCCTGGTGCTCATTCCCTCACATTCTGAAACGTTTGGGTTGGTGGCGCTTGAGGCCGCCGCCTCGGGGATCCCCGTGATCGCGCGGGCAGCCGGCGGGTTGCGCGAGGCTGTGCTCGATGGTGAAACCGGGCTGCTCGTCGACAGCGACGAACCGGGTGTCTGGGCGGCCGAGATTGACGCGCTGCTTCGCGACCACGATCGCATTGATCGGCTGGGCCGCGTCGCACGCGCGAGCGCACTCACTCGCTCCTGGCGTGCCTCGACCGAAGCCCTCGTCGCGGTTTATCGCGAGCTTCTCGCGCGGGATTGAAGGGCAGCTTCTGATCCCTCGCCGATCCATCCGCGACGGCTTTGCCGTCGCTCCCGCCAGACCCCGCCAGGCTCGGGGCTCAGAAGCTGCCCTTCAATCTCGAGAAGTGAACGCTATTCCACCGCTCGGCCAGACTCTCACCGCAATCGGGCAGTAGTGGTCGCCTCGGATCGGGCAGTAGTGGTCGCCTCGGATCGGGCAGCGCAGGCGACACCTACTGGCCGATTGCGGGGGTTTAGCGCATGAGCTGTTCGGCGAGTTGCAACAGCTGCGCCTCACTTCCGGGGCGACCGATGAGTTGCACCCCCATGGGGAGCCCGGCGGCGGTCCAATGGGTCGGTGCGGTGACCGCGGGCACCCCGGCAACGTTCACCATCGAGGTCTGCGGCGCCCACTGGCACTGCAGTCGGTAGTCGCCCTCTGGCCCGAGGGCGGTAAACGCCCCCAGCGCTGGTGGCAGCGTGGCGAGTGCCGGAGTGAGTACCGCGTCGTAGCGCGCCCACTGCCGGGTCGCGCTCGCCGCAAACGAGCGGAGGCCCTCTACGGCCACGCCGAGCGCCTCGGGGGAGGTGCGGCGCGCGCGTTCGAGGAACATGCGTGCGAGATCCCCGAGCAGTTCCTCGGCACCGGGCGCAAACTCGATGCGCCCGAGACCCGCGGTCCACACGGTCGTGAAGGCCTCCGGGTACTGCGGTTCGTGGTGGATCGCCGCCGCCTCGACGTGGTGACCGGCTGCCTCGAGCGCCGTGGCCGCGGCCGCGACGGCAGCATGCGCCTCGGGCGAGAAGCCGATCTCGATCCATTCTTCGAAGGGCGAGGCGAAACTCACTCCGATGCGCAGGCCGCGCAGCTCCTCCGCGCGGTCCACCGCGGCGAGGGTCGGCTCGCCGTGCCCTCCCAGGATCGCGTCGAAGAACAGGGCCGCGTCGCGTCCAGTTCGCGCGATCGGGCCTGACACGCCCATCGTCGGCGCCCCCGCGGGGTCTGTCGCGCCCCGGTGACGATCCGTGGGCACCACGCCCCGCCCGGGTTTCAGCCCAACGAGGCCGCAAGCCGCGGCTGGGATGCGGATCGATCCGCCCGCATCGCTGCCGATGGCCGCCGGAATGAGCCCAGCGGCGATAGCGGCGGCGGTGCCGCCGCTGGATCCACCCGCCGTCAGTGACGTGTCGAACGGGTTCGCGGCAGGCGCGGCCACCGAGTTTTCCGAATACGCCGCGATGCCGAACTCGGGCACCTGAGTCTTGCCCAGAGTGATGGCACCGGCGGCGCGCACCGTCGCCGCGATCGGGTCATCGCTGTCGGCGAGCCGGTGCGGTACGGCGCGCGAACCGTGGGTGGTCGCGAAGCCGAGCACGTCAACCAGGTCTTTGTGGGCGGTCGGCAGGCCGGTGAGCGGCGGCAGGTCGCGGGGGTCGGCAGCGGCGTGCATCCGCGCATCCGCCCGGGCCGCGTCCGCGAGCGCGAGCTCTGCGTTTACGCTGACGAACGCACCAAGATCAGGCCGCTCGGCGATGCGCGCGAGCGCAGCCTCGGCGAGCTCCGTGGCGGTGACCTCTCGGCGGCGGAGCGCGTCACGCAGGTCGAGTGCGGTTGGTTCGGTGAGGGGCACGACTCCAGCGTAGGCTCAACAGCCGACTTCGCCGGTTCGCGGCCTGCCTGTGTGGCTCAGTCGAGCCCTTCAGCGGGTGTAGCCCGCCCGCGACGAGTACCTCGGACAGGCTGCCGTGCGCGATCCACTCGCTGCCTCTCCGCACGTCCGATCCACCTTGTTGCGAACAGTTCTCATTAGGGATATAGTGAGACTCGTTCTCATTAAGACAGGCCGACGTGGCCACTGGAAAGGTTCCCCGTGAACACCGCAGATTCTCGCACCGCTCGCCCGGCTCGCCGGGGCGCGCTCACCGCCGTTTCCCTCGCCGCGGCAGCCGCGCTCGCCCTCGCCGGCTGCACGAGCGGACCTGGTGACTCCGGTGCCGAAAGCGAGACCGGCACCCTCCGCGTGGTGACCACCACCACGCAGCTCACCGATTTTGCGGGCCAGGTTGGCGGAGATGACATCACGCTCACCGGCCTGCTCACGGCGGGTGCCTCGGCCCATCACTTCGACCCCTCGCCGGCTGACCTGCTCGAGCTCGGGCGTGCCGACGTGCTCATTGTGAACGGGGTCGACCTCGAGACCTTCATTGACAGCGCAGTGGAGTCGTCAGGGTTCGACGGCACGATCATCGTGGCGGGCGAGGGCGTCGATCTGCACGAGGCGGAGGAGATCACCGCCGAGGGTCTGGGCGGTGACCATGATCACGCGGCGGATGCCACGGGCGGTGACGACGGTTCCCAGGCTGCCGACGACCACGACCACGATGGCGACGGCGAACCGGATCACGCGGCGGAGGAGCACCCCGCCGAGCCGGCCGAGGAGTCGCACGATGGTCACGATCACGGCGACATCAACCCACACCTCTGGACCTCACCGCAGTATGCTGCCGACATGGTGAATCAAATCGCAGAGGGCCTGGCTGCGGCCGATCCCGAGCGCGCCGAGCTCTTCACCGAGAATGCCGCCGCCTACACCGAGCGACTCGACGCACTCGATGAGTGGATCGCCGCACAGTTCGCCCGCGTGCCCGAGGCGGATCGCGTGCTCGTGAGTGGCCACGACTCACTGCGCTACTACCTGCACGACTATGACATCGCGTTCGCCGGCTCGATCCTGCCGTCGTTCGAAGACAACGCCGAGCCGAGCGCCGCGCAGATCGACGAGCTCGTCGCAAGCATCACGGAGCATGGGGCGAAGGCCGTCTTCGTCGAATCATCGATGAGCCCGAAGCTCGCGCAGACCATCGCCCAGGAGGCCGGGGTCACCGTGGTCGACGAGGAATCGCTCTTCGCGGATTCGCTCGGGGCGCCCGGGAGCGGAGCCGAGACGTACATCGACGCTACGATTCACAACACCCGCGTGATCCTGGAAGCGTGGGGCGTCACTCCCGACGAGCTACCGTCGGAGCTGCAATGATCTCATCCCTGAGCACCTCCGTTACCCCCGCCGTCGCCCTGCGCGGAGCCGCCTTCGGCTACGCAGGGCGCACGCGTGTTTCTGACCTGACCCTTGACATTCCCAGTGGATCAGCCGTCGCGCTGATCGGGCCCAACGGTTCGGGCAAGTCGACGCTTCTGCGCGGCATCCTCGGCCTCGCCGAGCTCACCGCCGGTGAGATCGAGGTACTCGGTACCGACCCGGTGCGGGCCCGCAAACACATCGGCACCCTCCCGCAGGCCGACAGCCGCGATGCCGAACTCCCAGTTACCCTCCGCCAGGTCGTGACCATGGGGCTGTACCGCAGCCTCGGCCCGATCCGCCCCGTCGGGCGCGCGGGCCGGGCGGCCGTCGACCACGCCCTCGAACGCGTCGCGCTTTCGGCCCTCGCCGGTCAGCGCTTCGGCGAGCTCTCAGGCGGGCAGCAGCAGCGCGGCATTCTGGCCCGGGCGCTGGCCTCCGATCCACAATTGTTGCTGCTCGACGAACCGTTTAATGGGCTGGATCGCGAAAACCGCGACACGCTGCTCGAACTGGTGCGGGAGCTGCGCGCCGAGGGGCGCACCGTGATTGTGTCGACGCACGACCTCGAGATCGCCCAGGAGGCGTGCACCCACGTGCTACTGCTCGCCACCGGCCACAAACCCGGCCAGCCCGGGCACCCGGCCGCGTTCGGCCCGCTCGACGAGGCCCTCACCCTCGAGGCCGTGAAGCACGCGTTCCAAGACACCACCGTCGAACTCGACCAGCACACCATCACCACCACCCGCGAGACGGAGTAGCCGTGGAGTTCGGCTTCTTCGAGGCGTTCCAGCTGCCGTTCATGGCGCGCGGGCTCGCCACCGTGGTCGTGCTCTCGATCGCTGCCGGGGTGGTCGGCCTCGGAATCAGCCTGCGCGAGCTGGAGTTTGTGAGCGACGGCTTGGTGCACGCGGTGTTTCCGGGGCTCGTGGTGGGGGCCGCGATCGGCGGCACAGCAGGCCTGCTGCCCGGCGCGGTGATCGCGGCGCTTGCCGCAGCGGTGCTGTTTACCGTGCTCGAACGGCGCGGAGGGCTGGGTGCCGACGCGTCGATCGCGGTCGTGCTGACGGGCCTCTTCAGCCTCGGTGTGGTGTTGGTCTCACGCCAGGAGGGGTACGTCTCGCAGCTGCAGGAACTCCTCTTTGGGCGACTCCTCACGGTCACCGAGGCGCAGTTCTGGCAGACGGTGGTGGTCGCGATCGCAGCGGTCGCGGTGATGCTGCTAACGGCGCGCGCGCAGCTCTTTCGCGCCTTTGACCCCGCTGGCTTCGAGGCCGCGGGGTTCCGCACCCTTCGCACTGACCTCGCGCTGGGGGTTTCGGTCGCCCTCCTCGTCGTCGCCGGCGTGCAGGCACTCGGCGTGCTCATGGTGATTGCGCTGCTCACAGTGCCGATGGCTGCCGCACGGTTGCTGACTCCGCGCTTCGCGCTGCTCGTGCCGATCGCGATCCTGGTGCCCCTGGTCGCCGGCATCGCCGGACTGTGGCTGTCGTTCACCTGGTCGGTCGATGCCGGCGCAACCGTGTCTCCCGGGGCCGTGGTCGTGCTCCTCCTGGTCGCGATCTACGGTCTGGCCGCGATGGCACGCTTCGCATTCGCCGGTGGATCGCGAGGCCGCGCATGAACTACTTCGCCCTCGCTGCACTCGAGATCACGCTGCTCGGCCTGCTTTCCGGCGTGGTCGGCACCCTGATTGTGCTGCGTCGCCGCTCGTTCTTCGCGGTGGCGCTCAGCCACGCGACCTTCCCCGGCGGTGTCGTCTTCGCCCTGGTCGGCTGGAACCTCCTGATCGGGCAGGCGCTGTTTGCCGGCCTGCTCGTGCTCATCATGACGCTCCTCGCGCGGATCCCGGGGCAGGGAAAGCAGGTGGCGAGCGGGGTCGTGCTCTCCTTCGGTTTCGCGCTCGGCACGCTCCTCGCGAGCCTCAATCCCGGGTTGGGGGTGCCGGTTGAGGCGCTCCTCGTGGGCTCGCCGCTGGCCGTGACGACCGCCGATGTCACGGCCACGGCGGTGGTGCTAGTGCTCGCGCTGCTCGTGATGCTCGTCGCAGGGCGCGGGGTGCTGCTGCACACCTTCGACCCGGTCGGATTCGCCGCGGCGGGCTTCCGCGCGTGGCCGGTGGAGCTCGTGGTGACCGGGGTCGTCGCGGCGGGGGTGGTGGTCGCGATGCCCGCGGTGGGTGCGATTCTCGGCGTGGCGATCCTCGTCGCACCCGCCGCGACCGCGCGGATCCTCGCGCCGAATCTGTGGCTGATTCCGCCGATCGCGGCATTCATCGGCATCGCCTCGGGCCTTGCCGGGCTCTGGGTCTCACGCGAGTTCGATGTCGCCGCGGGCGGCGCGATCGGGCTTGTGACCACTGGCGTCTTCTTGCTCGCATTTGTTGCACAGTGGATCACGGCGCGTTCGCGCCGCACCCGTCGGTCCGCCGCGACCGAGGTCAGGTGAAGTGGAAGCACGCACCGCAGCCGGGCAGTACTTGTCGCTTGCCGAGTTCGAGCGACAAGTGCTGCCCGAATGCGGAGGGAAGGCACCCGGATTCGGGGCAAGCAGGTAGCCTCGGAGGAGTAAACGGAGAGGTGACTGGTTCATGACGCAGGAAACCCAGCCCAAACGCAATACCTGGCAGCGCGAGGCGGTGCGTGCGGCGCTCGCCGAGGTGCGCGGCTTTGTCAGTGCCCAGCAGTTGCATCAGAGCCTGCGCGAGGCGGGATCCACCATCGGTCTTGCGACTGTTTACCGGGCGCTTGCCGGCCTTGCCGAATCAGGCGAGGCTGACTCGCTGCAGTCTCCCGACGGCGAGAACCTGTTTCGCTCGTGCGCGATGGAGGGCCACCACCACCACCTCATTTGCCGTCGCTGCGGCGACACCCGGGAGCTTGCGGCGAGCGTCGTGGAGGAGTGGTCGAGCCGGGTGGGTGCTGAGCATGGTTTCACCGACATCGAGCATGTGGTGGATCTCTTTGGGGTGTGCTTGAAATGCCAGCAGGGAACCGCTCCGTAGGTTGCTTGCGGCGCGGCTACTGCCGAGGCCCATTCACTGGGACTTCAACTCGTGACAGACCTTATTCCTTCTCGCATCGTTGAAGCGCAGGTATGGGGGAGGAAACGAATCGAAATGAATGCTCCCGCACAGTTACGCAAGAGTCTTAGTCGATGCGCTTGTTTTCGATATCGTCGACTTCCTGGTTTTCCAGGTTTACGATGTTGTTTTCTGGCCTGCGTGTCGCCGGCCAGAAAAGCTTCTCTACTTAGTTCAGGTTCCCTCCACGTGTGGCACAGACTAAGAAACGTAGCCGAAGCAGATCTTCATGCATCAGGGTGTCTAGGTGCCCTCCGGACTGGTGCCGTGGAGGTGGATTGAGGCCTCCAGCTGATGGAAGTTCCGGCGCACCCCGGCCAAGAGACCTCGACATGCACCAGGCATTTCTTCCAGCCAATGTGGCCCGTTGTGCCTCATCAATAGGTGGACTGAGTTTTGGATGTACTGATAATTCCGATGTCCTGTTTTCGATTTTTTGAGACAGTTAGTCAAAAGATTTCTGTGTTACTTTGGTCGCACATTCCGACATTCAGTGTGGAGAATCAGGAGGTCCGAGATGACTGGTCATGCTGTTGCTTCGTCCCGACGTGTCGAAGAGTTCCGGATCGCGGATCGAGCACGAGATTTGATCCTTGAGGCCTTGGATGCCGACGTGTCTGGACTGAGACCAATGATTGCTCGATCGTGGTACCGGAGCCGAGCCGCGGGCGTGGATGGATCAGCTAACCGTGGGCTGTTCGATGACGGTCGAGTTGACGAGCACACGCTCGGAGCCGCGGAGCCGCACTTGCGCAAACTCGACGAGGTGGCTTCCGATCTCGGAGGCTACGTGAGCCTTACGGCGCCCAACGGTGCACTGATCCATCCGAGTTTCCTCCGCGCTGATGATAGTTTTCCGGAGGGCTATTCGTTACTCGAAGAAAACTGTGGCAGCAACGGCGAGGGCCTGGCGCTAGAGGAAGGGCGTGGAGTCTGGCTCGCGCCCGAGGAGCACTTTCGAGAAGACATGCGGGGAAACTGGTGCTTCGGATCACTGATCCGGGATCCGTTTCACAACCGGGTTCGTGCCGTTGTGGGTCTCACGTTTCCGGAAGCACGAGTATTACAGATCGATCCAGGATCGACGTTACTGATGCTTGAGGGGGTCTCGTCGAGAATCGAACAGGACATCGCGACCCGCACTTCCTCTAGGGAGCGCGCGCTTCTCGACGAGTACTTGACCGTGACGCGGCGGCGCGGAGACACGCCCATCATTGCGATGGACGGTAAGAATTCGCTCATGAATGCCGCCGCGACATCGCGTCTGCAAGAGAACGATCTGGCGATCGTGGAAGGCTACGCGAAGTCGGTCATGTCCTCCGGTCGTTCCAGCACTGCGAACGTGACGCTCCGTGGGCTCGGATCGGCTGAGCTCACGCTGACTGCAGTGCAGCTTTCGGGCGCGAGTGTTGGAGCCATCGTGACGGTTAGGCCTCGTGTCGAGCAACGCCGCCTGCGACGTTCTGTGGCCGTTGCTGGCGAAGAGACACCGGTGCAAGAGTCGTTCACGCTCGCTCAGTTGCGACAGCGACTTGTTGGCGCGAGTCATGAGTTCGAGACTACGCTCTCCTTGGCGGCCCGTGCCGTCGAACAGTCACGGTCCGTGGTAGTGATCGGAGAAGCTGGGACTGGCAAGCGTCGACTGGCTGGAGCAATTGCCGCGCTCCGCGGAAGCAGCGTCTTCGTCGATGCCCGCAACCGGAGCAGCTCGTTGCCGCTAACCGAAGAGGTTGCTCAGGCCCTTGGGGCCAGCCCAGACACGCTTGTGATCGGGCACGCGGATGAACTAAGTCAGCTCGAAGGCATCGAAATTGTTCGGACACTCGGTGGGCATCCGATATCAACGGTGATTCTGACCGCGAATCGATCGACCCCCACCACTATTCGCATTGCAGAGTTCAGTGGCGCACTCGAGCTCGAGATTGCGCCGCTTCGTAATCGTCGTGAGGACATCCCGCTCCTCGCGCAGGCCTTTGCGGCAGACTTCGGAGAGAAGACCCTGTCGCGGAAAATGCTCTCCGCTCTGATGAACGCCGACTGGGAGCGAAACGTTCAGCAATTGCGCTCTATTGTAATCAACGCTCTGGAGAGATCACGTGGTGGTGAGGCGACCATGGACGACCTGCCGAGTTCGTTCCAACGGGTCGCTTCTATGGGTCGGTTGTCGAGGCTTGAGGAAGCAGAGTACAGCGAGTTGAGTAACGCTCTGCGCGAGGCGAAAGGGAATCGTCGGCTTGCAGCCTCAATGCTCCAGATAGGTCGCTCGACACTCTATCGGCGGATGGACTTCTTCCGGAGCCGGGGGCTCGACCTCTAGCTCAGGGACGACCAGCCGCAGGTGCGGCGCACTTCAAGGGCTTACCGCTGAGACCGTTCACTCCACGGTCTCAGCGGTAAGCCCTTTTTTGATGCGTCAGCGTGTATCGATCTGGGACGTTTTGAGCGAGTCTCCGAGCAGTGGAATGGTCACACAACGCAGGCGAGAATCGATTCGGCTGCGGACCTCAACCGTCAAAGACGAGAACAGGATTGTTGCACATGAACCGCGAAGGACAGGGGACCATCCTGGTCGCTCCCCACCACTTCCCCGACCTTGAACGGGAGCACGCGCTCGCAAAGGAGTTCGACTATGAACTGATCGCAGCGAGCGATGTCGAGGAGTTCCGCAATGGTCTCGCCGACGCCGAAATCGTGATGATCACTCCCTACGCGAAATTAACGGCGAGCGATTTTCCGAAGATGCAGCAGTGCAAGGCGGTGATCCGATACGGAATTGGGTACGACAACATCGACATCGATGCTGCATCTGCAGCTAATATCCCTGTTTCGATCGTGCCTGGCACCGCCTCTGAAGAGGTTGCCTCGCATGCCTTCTCAATGGGCTTGGCCCTGGCGCGTCGGCTTCCCGCCGGCGACGCTGCTATCCGTGACTTCGCCTGGGGCGGCATCATCGGGTACGACACCCCCGTTCTTTCCCAGCTCGAGGTCGGCATAGTCGGCCTTGGACGCATCGGCCAGCACGTCGCGCGGATGTACGCCGCGGTCGGAGCTCAGGTGCGCGCATACGATCCGTTCGTCACAGAGAGTGAGTTCGATCTCGCCGATCTCGATGACCTTCTTGCAGGCTCTGACGTGGTCTCGCTCCATCTCCCGCTGACCGACGACACGTGGAATCTCATCAATGGCGCCGCGCTCGAACGCATGCGCCGCGGAACTGTCATTGTCAACGTGTCGCGGGGTGGGCTAGTGGACGAAGCTGCGTTGGCTGAAGCGTTGATCAGTGGTCACGTAGCCGGTGCGGGGATCGACACCTTCGCTCAGGAGCCGCTCGACGCTGATCATCCCCTTCGAAAGGCACCCAACACGATTCTTACGCCGCATATCGCTTGGCGCTCGAACCGTTCGACGGGTGCGTTGCAGGAGGGTGCTGTAGAGCGGGTACGACTTGCGCTCACCGGCCAGCCGCTGATCGATCTCGTGAACTAAGACAGGAGAGACTCCAACGTGAATACGAACACTGCCACCGAGCGCGTCACGCATGTGACGCTCGCTGAAGATCCTCACTTGCGACGCGGGCCCCGTGGCTTTCCCCTGCTGCCGGGTGGATACGGCCGATCAACCTACTTCACCGGTGAGCCGAGTCCCTATGCCATCCGCGGGTCGGGATTCCGGGTCTGGGACGATCGTGGGCGCGAGCTCATCGACGCGAACAACAACTTCACCTCGTTGATTCACGGCAACGCCCACCCTGAGATCACCGAAGCCGCGGTGAAGGCGCTGTCGGCGGGCGCGAGCTGGGGGATCCCGAATCTCTGGGAGTGGGAACTCGCGGACCTGCTACTCAAGAGGCTGCCGTCACTCGATCAGGTGCGTTTTACGAACTCAGGCACCGAAGCCGTGATGTCGGCGCTCCGAATTGCACGCGCTGCGACTGGCCGTGAAAAGGTCATCGTGACAAAGGGTGGTTATCACGGGACGTCGGACGTCGCACTGGTTCCCGGTGGCCCATCGTACACCAAGGGTGTGCCGCAGGGGGTGATCGACGATGTAACCGCTGTGCCATTGAATGACATCGAGTTCCTGACTCAGGCGGTCGAATCAGCTCCGAACGCATATGCGGCGATAATTTTGGATCTGCTGCCGAACCGTGCCGGTCTGATCGGCATTACGGAAGACTTCGTGCGCGCCGCGCGCGAGCTTGCGACGAGGCATGGTGTTGTGCTCATTATCGACGAGACCATTAGCCTGCGGCTGGGGCACGCCGGCTTGAGCGGTGAGTACGGTGTCGAACCCGATCTGCTCACCACTGGAAAGCTCATCGGTGGCGGCTTCCCTGTGGGAGCAGTCGCGGGTCTCGGTGAGCTCATGGCCGAGGTCGATCCCACCCGGCCGGGAAATCTGCCGCACGGGGGCACCTTCTCAGGCAACCCGGTCAGCATGGCAGCTGGCGCTGCTGCGCTGCGACTGTACCCGGATGAGCAGGTGCAGCGTCTCAACCGCATCGGTGACCATGTGCGCACGGCAGTCAGTGAGCGCATCGCCGACGCAGGATGGGAGGTTCGCGGTCGCGGGTCCCTGCTCCGTGCTGTTCCGGCTGGCGCACAGAAGGTGGCCGAGGATCTGCAGCACCGCCTCTGGTGGGCGACATACGAGCGCGGACTGCTCGGGTCCCCGGCGAACCTTCTCTCTCTCTCGACCGCGATGGACGAGAACGTTGGTGCCGACATCGCCGATCGACTCGCCGACGCTGTGAACTCTGTAGCCGCCGGCACCGACCGCGCCTGACCGAAAAGAAGCGACAGCAATGAAACTTGTCTCATACAACCATCCCTACGGACCCCGGGGTGGAGTTCTGATCGGCGACGAGGTGTACGACCTTGAACAGCTCCTGGCCGACACCGAAGTCGCTGATCGAGGCGCACCGCCCTCCGTGAAGGAGTTCCTCACGCTGTACGGCGACTGTCTACCCGAAATCGGCAAGGTGTTCGCAGGTGCCGGCGAGACTGCGGTCGGCGCACTCGTGGGCACTGTGGCCGAGGCCGGCCTTATCGGCCCAGTGACGGACCCAGCGAAGGTGCTCTGTGTCGGGCTCAACTACAAGGACCACGTCGCTGAGACCGGACGTGCATTGCCCGATTACCCCGATGTCTTCACCAAGTTCGCATCGACCCTCATCGGCCCGTTCGATGAGATCGGCGGCGTTGACGTGAGCGAAAAGCTCGACTTCGAGGGTGAGGTCGCCATCGTGATCGGGCGACGCGCATCACGCGTCAGCGAAGCAGAGGCGCTTGAGTACGTCGCGGGGCTTGCTCCGCTCAACGATGTTTCCGCACGCGATCTCCAATTCCGGGGCACTCAGTGGACACCCGGTAAGGCCGTTGACGGATCAACCCCGTGGGGCCCGGCCCTGGTCACGCTCGACGAGATCGGCGACCCGCAGACGCTCGAGCTCGTTACCCGAGTCAATGACATCGAGATGCAGCGCTCGAATACGCGCCATCAGATCTTCCCGATCGCCACGATCGTCTCGTACATCTCGGGGTTCCTTACCCTCGAACCCGGTGACGTGATCGCAACTGGCACCCCACAGGGGATTGGTGCCAAGCGCACCCCGCCTGTCTGGATTGCCCCGGGCGACACCGTCGAGATCGAAGTCGAGCGCGTGGGCACGCTGCGAAACCGGGTTGCTGCAGTTTGATCCGTCTCCGGATTCTCCTTTATTCCTCCTCCATAAGAAAGCACACACATCATGAGTCAAGTTCTTACGGGCGCCGACGAGGCGCGATACCGAATCGCCGTCGACACGGGCGGCACCTTCACCGACGTGGTCGTCGGCTCGAGCAATGGCAGTATGGCCGTCGGTAAGGCGCTCACCACCTACGATCGCGTCTTCACGGGATTCGAGGCATCCGTGCGCCGGGCCGCCGAGTCCGTTGGGTGGGACGGAGATACCGTGCTGCGCAACGCCGACGTCATCGTCTACGGTACGACGCACGCAACCAATGCCGTGCTCACCGGGAAGGTCGCGAAAACGGCCCTGCTCACCACAACAGGTTTCGGGGACACCCTGCTGCTCCGCGAGGGCGGACGCCGCGAAGCGTTCGATTCGAAGGCCGCGTACCCGCCGGCCTACATTCCCCGCAACCAGACCTTTGAGATCCTGGAGCGACTGTCGGCGGAGGGCGAGGTACTCGTCCCGCTCGACGAGGAGCGCACCCGAGAGGTACTGCGCGGGCTCGCCACAGACGGCACCGAGGCCATCGCAGTGAGCTTCCTGTGGTCAATCATCAACGACGTGCATGAGCGTCGCGTCGCCGAGCTAATCGAGGAAGAACTGCCAGGCATCCCTTACACGCTCTCCAACGAAGCAAACCCGACGATCCGTGAGTATCGCCGCACTTCGGCCGCAGCGATCGACGCTTCGCTGAAGCCATTGATGGCGGATCACCTGGGTAAACTGCGAGTCGACCTCGTCGAATACGGATTCGCTGGCGACCTGCTCGTCGTTACCTCGGAGGGTGCCGTGCTGGATGTCGCCGACGTCTTGAATCGACCGGTGCTGTTGCTGAACTCTGGCCCGTCGATGGCCCCGCTGGTCGGCGCTGCCGCGGCACCTGATAACGACACCGTCGTGGTGTGTGACATGGGCGGGACCACCTTCGATGTGTCGCTGGTCGAAAACGGCATCGTGCGCCATACTCGCGAGGCATGGCTCGGGGAACCCTTCGTTGGTCACCTCACCGGTCTTTCCTCTGTCGCAGTCACGAGCATCGGTGCCGGCGGCGGCAGCATTGCCTGGATCGACGCCGGAGGGCTGCTACGTGTCGGACCACAGAGCGCGCGAAGCACACCCGGTCCGGCGGCCTACGGCCGCGGCGGCGAAGAGCCGACCGTCACAGATGCGTGCGTCGCGCTCGGTTACCTCGATGCCCAGGGGTTCGAGGGCGGGTTCACGCTTGACCGTACCGCTGCGACTCGCGCAATCGACAGCCGCATCTCCAATGCGCTGGGTCGTGACACGCTGCAGTCCGCCCAGGCAATTCTCGATGTCTCAGCGAATCATATGGCCACTGCCATTCGTCAGTCCTCGCTCGAACAGGGTGTTGATCCGCGCGGTGCGTTGATTGTGGCCGGCGGAGGTGCGGGAGCGATGGTCGCCGCGGCCATCGGTGCTCTACTGGAAGCGGATACTGTGTTGATCCCGGCAACCGCTGGAGTGCTTGCCGCTTATGGAGCGCATCGGGCTCCGATCGCGACGGAATTCCTCTCACCGCTGCACAACGACACCCGAACGTTCGATGTGAACTCTGCATCGACCGCTCTGGATGATCTTTCGGGTAAGGCCGCCGTGTTTGCTGAGCGGTTCAGCGGAACTGACGCGTTGATCTCATACTTCGTCGATGCCCGGTACCCCGGCCAGGCCTGGGATCTCCGGGTTATGCTCGATTCCGCACCGTCACCGGTGTCCGCGGCTGAAGTCGTCGAGCAGGCGTTTCACGTCGAGCACGATCGCCGCAACGGGACGCACGACCCCGACAGCCGCGTCGAAATCATCACTTGGGGTGTCCGCGTCGAGATCCCGCGTCCCGAACTCGTTGCGCCGCCTGGCTCCCAAGGCTCCTCGCCCGAAGTGCACCGCACCGACGACATCGTGTTCGGTGGAAAGCCGCATGCCACAGCGCGCTACCGCGGCGTTACCCTGAGCCCCGGTGACCGGATCATCGGACCCGCCGTCATCGATCAGCCGACGACCACCATTGTGGTGCCGCCTGAGTGGGATGCCGAACTCGACGACCGATCCAACATCTACCTCACCCGTAAGGAGGCGTGACATGACACGCGAATTCGACCCGGTGAAGCTCTCTGTTCTCGCCAACGCATTTGACGGCATCGTCCGTGAAATGACGAGTGGGCTGCTTCGCTCCGCACGATCCTCAGTGATCAACACGGCGCGCGATTTCTCGTGCGCAGTGCTCACAGCCGATAATCAGCTGCTGGCTGCTGCGGAAGGCGTGCCTGTGCACGTGTTCGGCGCGGGCCCGCTCGGTGAGGACATGGTGGAACTGCACGACGACATCCGCGAGGGTGATGCGTTTCTCCATAACGACCCGTATCGCGGTAATTCGCACGCCGCCGACCACTGCATTCTCGTGCCGATCTTCGTCGGGGGGCGGCACCTGTTCACGGCGGTGACGAAGGCCCACCAGGCGGACTGCGGTAACTCTCTGCCGACCACCTTCTTCGCGACAGCCCGCGACGTGTATGAGGAGGGGGCGCTCATTTTCCCATGCGTGCGCGTGCAGCGCGACTACAACGACATCGACGACATCGTGCGCATGTGCCGTGCACGGATCCGTGTGCCGGATCAGTGGTATGGCGACTACCTCGCTTCGGTGGGCGCATCGCGCATCGCAGAGCGACGCATCCAGGAACTCGCCGAGAAGTTCGGTGCCGAAGACCTCGTCGATTTCGTCGACGCATGGTTTAACTATTCGGAGCGCCTCGCCCAGTCGACGATCGAGACCCTCCCGGCCGTTGAGCTTTACGGCTCGACCGCTCACGACCCGTTTCCCGGCACCGGGCCCGACGGGGTGCCGTTGCAGGCTACTATCACGGTGCGTCCCAAGGAGGGGCGCATCTCGATTGACCTGCGCGACAACCCGGATAATCTTCCCAACGGGCTGAACCTGACGCGGGCGACGGCTACGGGAGCTGCACTCGCTGGAATCCTCTCGGGGCTGCCGGAAAACCTTCCAAGCAACGCCGGTACCTTCCGGCGCATCGAGGTACAGTTGCGAGACGGCTGCGCGGTCGGGGTGCCGAAGCACCCGTTCTCCTGCTCGTCGGGAACGACCAACCTCGCGGATCGAGTGGTGAACTTGGTCCAGGCGGCGTTCGCGCAGATCGATGACGGGTACGGCGCCGCGGAAGGTGCGGCGGGTCAGGCTCCTGCGAAGTCGGTTATTTCGGGTATTGACGGGCGCAATGGCAACGCCTATGTTAATCAGATTCTCGTCGGCGGCGTAGGCGGCCCGGCGACTCCGTTCGTCGATGGCTGGCCCACCTACCAGAGGCCGGTCTGCGGGGCGCTCTTGTACCACGACAGCGTCGAGGTCGATGAGCAGCGTTACCCGATCCTGGTGCATGAGCGTGCGCTCGTACCTGATACCGGTGGTGCCGGTCGCCAGCGCGGCGGCCTGGCGACGCGAGTGGTAATTGAAGCACGGGACGAGGAGGTGACGCTGACCTACGGCATCGAGGGCAGACTGAACCCGCCGCAGGGTGTGCGCGGCGGGCACGGCGGCTCCGTACCGGAGGCGTGGGTCATCGACGCCGTGTCAGGTAATCGTAAGGAGATTCCGGTGGTCGGACGCTACGATCTGCGTCGCGGTGAGAGGGTCGTCTCGATCACTCCGGGCGGCGGTGGCTATGGAGATCCTCTAGAGCGCGAGCCCCAAGCAGTGCTCACAGATGTCGAGGATTTGCGCGTGACTCCTGAAGCGGCCCGTGAAGTCTACGGCGTCGTGATTGCGGATGGCGCAGTCGACAGCACCGCTACGATCGCCCACCGACGCGACCTGCTGGGCGCTCGCTGACCGAGTGTCTCAGAACGGGACACGGCTTTCGCGGACTCTTCTGAGATTGTAGTAACACTGAACGGGCGGACCGCTGCGGTTCGCCCGTTCGAGTCTTCGGGCAGTGACCAAAACTTCGCCCTCCCATCGAGCCCTCGCACGGCGTGCGGCTCACCGAGAAATGTGACTGACGGAGAGAATTATGGAACCCATTCGAGTCGGCATCATCGGTGTCGGAAACGTTCTGAACCAGTACCTTGACAAGATCGGCGTTCACCCCGAAGTTGACATCGTGGCACTGGCCGACGTAAACGAGGCTGCGGTCACCGCACGGGCCAAAGAGTATGGCGTGCGGAAGGCCCTCAGCCCTGATCAACTGCTCGCCGATCCCGAGATCGAGCTCGTGCTCAACCTCACTCCGCCGAAACTACACGCGCCGGTAAGTTTGCAGGCCATCGCGGCGGGAAAGCATGTGCTGTCGGAGAAACCATTCGCCACTTCGCTCGAAGAGGCGCAGCAGATTCTCGACGCTGCGAAGGTGGCCGGTGTATATGCGGGATCGGCACCCACAACGTTCTTGGGCTCGGGAGCACAGACCAGCCGCAAGCTGATCGATGACGGCTGGATCGGCGAGCCCGTTGCCGCCTTCGGCTCCTTCGTGAACCGTGGCTACGAGCACTGGCACCCTAACGTCGACCCGTTCTATAGCCCCGGTGCGGGCCCGATGCTCGATATCGGACCCTATCTGATCACGAACCTGGTGAATATCTTTGGCCCGGTGCGACGCATTTCGGCATCTGCCGCGAAGTCGTCCGAAACTCGGCCGCGCCCCGATGGAGCCGGCGGGTATGAGGGTGAAATCGCGATCCAGACGCCGACGCACATCTCGGGGTCGATCGATTTCGAATCAGGTGCTGTGGCCACGGTGGTCGTGAGTTGGGATGTGTGGAACCACAACCTCCCGCACTTCGAGATCTACGGTACCGGGGGCTCGATCGCGGCACCCAACCCAGATCATTTCGATGGTGCGCCGGTGCTCCGACGTGGGGAACCTCGCGACCTGGCGCTCGACATGACACCCCCAGGCGGCGGAGATTGGCGCGAGACCGCGCTGACGCATCGCGATGATGCCTATCGCGGTATTGGACTCGCCGAGTTCGGGCATGCCATTCGTGCTGGTATTGAGCCCCGCACGGCTGGGGCTTTTGCCTACCATGTGCTCGAAGTGTTGCTCGCGTTCGAACAGTCGTCTCAGGATGGCCGTCACATCGAGATTGCGAGTACGTGCAAGCGTCCGCGCCCTCTGCCGTCGGTAGGCCCGCACGAGCCGTATCGATTCGACTGAAATGACCGATGCGCCCTGGCTCCTGCCGGGGCGCATCGGTCTCTCAAAGATGAGAGGTTGCCGATGCAGCAGCGATCGACCACACCCCGGGTGGACCGAGGGCAACTGACCGTCGCGGACTTGGTCTCGATGCCGCACCTCGGCCTGGAACTCGTCGCGGGCGCCGCCGGACTCGGGCGGCGGGTGCAGTGGACACATACCTCCGAGCTCGAAGATCCGGGCCCGTGGCTCGAGGGCGGTGAGCTGCTAATCGTCAACGGATTCGGGATCCCCGAGGACGGCCCCGGACAGACGGAGTACGTTCGCCGACTTGCGCAGCACCGTCTCGCGGGCATCGCGGTGAGCGTCCGCGCCCCTGACTTCACCCCAGAAATGCTCGCGGTCGCCGACGAGCTCGGTTTCCCTGTCCTGAAGATTCCAAGACAGGTACCCTTTATCGAGCTCTCTTATCTCGTCGCCAATGCGAGTGAGCGTTCCGCGCGGGACCGGCTCGCCCGACATCTCCGCATCTTCGAGACCCTGCGCCTGAGAAACACCATCGACAGCGATGTGCCGGGTATATATCGCCAGCTTGAGCAGATTTCGGGCTACCGGCTCGCTCTGATATCGCCTGCGGGACAGGCTCTGCTCGATAACTGGCCGTGGGTGCCGGAGATCGAATGGGGAGATGCGCTGCACGCGACCGATCTGCGCGTGTTGCCGGGCGGCTACTTGGTGCCGCTTTTCGTTGGGGATCGGGCTACCGCGTATCTCGTCGGGATCGAGCACGAGGAACATTACCCTGAGGGACTCGCTGCGCTCCAGCACGTCAGCACGCTCGCCGCTCTCGACGCGATCGAAGATCAGCGTCGGCGTGAAACCGCGCACCGTGCAGGGGGGTCGGCCCTAGCGCGCGCTCTGGAAGCAGGTGCCTCGCACGCGGACGTGGAACGCAGGCTGCATGATGCCGGTCTCGTGCGCGACACCCCATTCCGCGTGGTGGCCTTCGGGCGAATTCCCAACCCCCTGCCTGAGACGCGCGCGCGGGACTGGCTTGCGGATCGTCGGATCCGGCACGCCATCCTGTGGCAGGATCAGCTCATCGGAGTGGTTCAGTGCACTGATGATCAGCTTGCCGAGCTCGGTGCTGCGCTCAACGTTTCGATTGGGGCGAGCCCGACGAGCACCGCGTTCTCGGATATACCGCGATTGCTGCGGCAGGCGCGATGGTCGCAAAGCCTCGCTGTTGATTCAAATCGACCCGAAGTCGTCTTCACTGAAATGCAGCTTGGGCTGGTGCGTTGGTTGAACCCCGACTCCTCCACCATGGAGCGTCTTGCCGAAGACACACTCCGCCCAATTCTCGAGCACGATAAGTCACAGGGGTCCGAGCTCTTCCACACCCTCGCTGTTTACTTCCGGCAGAATGGGCGCATGCGCGCGACGGCAGGGGCGCTGTTCGTACACGAGCACACCCTGCGATACCGGTTGAACAGGATCGAGCAACTCACCGGGAGAGACCTTAAGAATATGCGTGAGTCCTTTGAGCTATGGCTCGCGGTCGAGGCGCAGGCATTAATCGTGCGAGACACCGACAATTAAGTCCGGTATCAAAGTGGGACACTTCCCTGCCACAGTCCGATGGGAACCTAATCCGGTACGCGGCGACCCCGGTCGCCGAACCCGTTTCGAACTTTGAGGAGACCCCATGAGCAGCATGGCCGCTGCCGTTGCAGGTATTGGTGACCCGAAGGCGCCTGTGCGGCGTCGAACCGTCGCCCAGGCGATTATCGAGTACCTCCAGGTGCAGTACACCGAGCTTGACGGAGAACGTCGTCGTCTTATTCCCGGGATGTACGGCATCTTCGGTCACGGCAATTCCGTCGGCTTGGCGCAAGGCATCGACGAGTACGGGGTCGACTTCCCGCACTATCCCGGCAAGAACGAGCAAAACATGGTGCACGCCGCCATCGGGTTTGCAAAGGCCTCGAATCGAGCGGCGACGCTCGCGTGTACCGCGTCTGCAGGTCCCGGTTCCACGAATATGGTGAGTGGTGCGGCAACGGCGACGACGAATCGTCTGCCTGTCTTGATCTTTCCCGCCGACATCATCAACAATCGCTTTGGCGATCCGGTCCTCCAGCAGATCGAACACCCGATCGAGCGCGATGTCTCCGCGAACGATTGCTTCCGCCCCGTGAGTCGATACTTCGATCGAATCACCCACCCCGGCCAGTTGCTCTCGACGCTTCCCGAGGCAATGCGTGTGCTGACCGATCCCGTAGAAACGGGTGCGGTAGTGGTCTGCCTCCCGCAAGACATCCAGGGTGCGGAGTTCGACTTCCCCGAGGCGTTCTTCACTCCGCGCGTGTGGCACATTCGTCGCCGCTCCGCTGTGGAGGAGGAGCTGGCCGGGGCGGCCGAGATTATCGCCGCGTCGCAGCGTCCGGTTATCGTGGCCGGTGGCGGTGTGCGGTACTCGAGTGCGCAGTCGACGCTCGCCGAGTTCAGCGATCGATTCGGCATTCCCGTCGTCGAGACGTATGCCGGAAAGGGTGCCGGGCCCGTCGGTGCGCTCGGTCTGGGTGGTCTCGGTGTGACCGGCACGGTTGGCAGTAACCAGATCGCAGGACAGGCTGACTGCGTTATCACAGTAGGTACCCGTTTGCAGGATTTCATCACAGCGTCACACTCGATTTTCCGCCACCCCGACGTGCAGATCGTGAACCTGAACGTTGGTGCATTCGACGCACACAAGATGGGATCGTTCCCGGTGATCGGTGACGCCAAGCGCTCACTGCTCGCACTGCATGAGCGGCTCGCCGACGTGGGCTTCGCGCCAATCAACTCATACGCGCATGAGATCGCCGCGGCCCAGGAAGAGACCCGGAAAGTGCGGGAGCACGATCTCCAGGACTTCCCGGACGAGAGGATGAGCCAGGCCCAGGTGATCGACGTGCTTAATAAGCGCATTACCGCTCAGGACGCACTAGTGCTTGGTTCCGGCGGCGTCGTCGAAGGTATTCACAAGGCGTGGGATCCCTCCAATGGTGCGGAGATCCACTTCGAGTACGCGAACTCATGCATGGGACATGAGATTCCGGCCGGTCTCGGGTATCGTTTGGCGCAGCAGAATAGCGATGGCGAGGTGTACGTGCTGATCGGCGACGGCACCTACTTGATGCAGCCGACGGAGCTTGTGACCGCGGTCCAAGAGCACCAGAAGATTATTGTCATCGTGATCGATAATCGCGGGCATCAGTGCATTTGGCCACTTCAGGCGGCAAAGGGCGGCGGGAGGGAATTCGGCACGCAGCTCCGAGAGCGCAACCCGGTCTCGGGACGTCTCGACGGCCCGATCGTCGACATCGATATCGCGGCGAACGCTGCGAGCATGGGTGCCGCAGCCTGGTCGACCGAGACGATCGAGGAATTCGCCGCAGCGCTCGAAGAGGCTCAGGCCGTCACGGGCCCTGCTGTGATCGTCGCGAACGTTGAGCAGTTCCGCTATCTCTCGGGCAACGGTGCGTTCTGGGATGTCGGGGTGCCCCTCACCTCACAGCGCGAAGTGACCCGCGCGGGCGTGGCGAAGCACCTCGTCGGGCGCGAGCGACAGCGGTACTTCGGCGCAACAGTCGCCCCCAGCGAGCGCTGATTCTCCGTAGTCACTGAGACGACGGGCGGGATATCCACAGGATCCTGCCCGTCTCTTGCATCAGGCGCCGGATGGCGGTTACCAGAAGTTCAACGAAGAAGGAGAGACATCATGGGAGCATTCGCGGTCATTAATCCCGCGACCGGTGAGACCCTGGCCGAGTATCCTGCGGCAACAGATGCACAGGTTGACGCGGGCATCGCCGCCGCCGATGGCGCCTATCGGGGGTGGTCTCGCACGAGTACGCTCGAGGAGCGCACTGCTGCTGCGGCTCGACTTGCCGATCTCTTCCAGGAGCGTGCGGAGGAGTTCGCCGAGATAATCAACCGAGAAATGGGTAAGCCCCTTGCGCAGGGCGTTGGAGAGGTAAAGTTCTCAAGCGCGATCACTTCGGCATACGCACAGAAGGCTGCCGATTGGCTCGCAGACGAAATTCTGCCTGTTGACGACGGGCTACGCACCTTCTTGCGCTATCAGGGCATCGGCGTTCTTCTCGGGGTCATGCCCTGGAACTTCCCGGTCTACCAGGTGGTGCGCTTTGCTGTCCCGAATCTGATCCTGGGGAATACCGTACTCCTGCGACATGCCTCCCAGTGCCCGGAATCCGCGTTGGCATTGGAACGCATCTTCCGCGATGCGGGATTCCCCGAAGGCGCATACGTGAACCTTTTTGCCACCCACGACCAAATCGGCGAGATCATCGCAGATGATCGCGTGCAAGGCGTGTCGCTGACTGGCTCTGAGCGAGCGGGTGCGGCCGTGGCCGCGCAGGCGGGCAAGCACCTCAAGAAGTGCGTGCTCGAACTGGGGGGCGCCGATGTGTTCCTTGTGCTCGATACTAACGATCTCGATTACGCGGTCGAGCACGCCGTGCGGGGACGCATGGACAACAGCGGCCAGAGCTGCACTGGGTCGAAGCGCATCGTGGTGCTCGACGAGTATTTCGACGAGTTCTCCGAGAAATTTGCGCGTGCCCTCAGCGCTCAGACTTACGAAGCCGGAGACTTCGGCCCCCTGTCCTCCAGATCGGCGACCCGCGAACTCGCGGACCTCGTAAACGGCGCGGTCGATCAAGGGGCCGAGATACTGGTCGGGGACGGAAAACCGCAGGGCAACGTCTTCACCCCGACTATTCTCACGCGCATCACACCCGCGATGGATGTCTACAGTCAAGAGCTTTTCGGACCGGTCGCTCAGCTGTATCGGGTGAGCAGTGACGACGAGGCGATCGCACTGGCGAATTCGTCCCCCTTCGGTCTTGGCTCGGTGATCATCTGCGACGATCTGGATCGCGCCGAGCAAGTTGGCTCGCACCTCGACGTTGGCATGGTGTTCATCGGTGCAACGGGGTTGAGTGCTGCGGATGTGCCGTTCGGTGGGGTGAAGAGGTCGGGATATGGGCGCGAGCTGGGGCAGGCCGGGCTACTTGAGTTCGCCAACAAGAAGCTGTTCCGCTTTGCCGGGGGTGCCCAGGATGAGTAGCGTGTTGCGCATCGCGCTCATCGGGACCGGGCGCATCGGAAAGGTGCACGCGTCGAATATCGCTTCGTGTGCTGAGACAGAACTCACTGTGGTCGCGGATCCTATGGTCGAGAGCGCCCAGGACGTCGCGCGAAGATTCGGCGGCACGGCGACTGCCGACCCGCTGGCGGCCGTGGACAGTGAGTTGGTGGACGCAGTCGTGGTCGCGTCGCCCACGCCCACTCACATTGAACTGATCGAGGCATGCATTGACCGAGGCATTCCCGTGCTATCGGAAAAGCCAATCGACCTGGACATGGGACGCGTCGAGGCACTACGCCCACGAGTCGAGCGAGCCACGAGTCCTGTGGCCATCGGCTTCAACCAACGCTTTGACCCTGCAATAGCTGAGGTGCATCGACGGGTTGGCGCTGGCGAGATCGGGCCGATCGAGCATCTCGCCATCACGAGCCGCGATCCGGGGCCCCCGCCGCCGGCATACATCGCGGTTTCAGGGGGCATTTTCCGCGACATGACGATCCACGATTTCGATCTCGCGCGCTTCTTCGTGGGAGAGATAAAGGAGGTGACGGCGGTCGGGTCGTGTCTCTTCGATCTGAGTGCGCGCGAGCATGACGACTTCGACACCGCGGCCGTGACGCTCAAGGCGCGTACCGGTGCGATTGTGACGATCACGAACTCTCGGCACAGCGCCTACGGATACGACCAGCGCATCGAGGCTTTCGGTGGCGGGGGCCTCTTGAGTGTCGAGAACGTACCAGCGAGTCACGTGACCGTCTCGAATTCATCTCAAGCTGCAGCGCATCGCCCCTACGTTGAGCAGTTCCTCGAGCGCTATGCCCGCGCCTACGCAAACGAACTCGACGCATTCGTCGCGTGGGTGCGCACCGGGGAATCAAGTAGCCCGACGTTTGAGGATGGGCGGGCGGCTCAGGTGATTGCGGAGGCCGCCCTCCGGTCCGCTCGCGCGGGCCGCACCGTGAATACGGACGAGATCAGCTGAACCAGTCGCGCAGATTCCCGTGGCACCGACATCGGGACGCATGCCTATCTGTCGAGATCTGGGTCATGTCCCGATCTGGAACAGCGTCTGTTGGCAGCGAATTGCTCTACTTGAGCAACAGTCATTCTTGAACAGCAAGGAAACGGCAAGACGATGGATCGACGATCAGCCAAGATTCAGATCGAGGGAGCACGCGTGCTCATTACCGGAGCATCCTCCGGTGTCGGCGAAGCAACCGCCAGGCTGTTCAGCGCCCGCGGCGCGAACGTGGCGCTTCTCGGGCGTCACGTATCGGATCTGGAACGGGTGCAATCACTGATCGGGGGGACCTCGATCGCTCTTTCGGTCGACGTCTCGGATGAGGAGAGTGTGAAAACTGCGGTGCAACGTGCGGGGAGCCACCTCGACGGCCTCGATGTTGTGGTCAATGCTGCGGGGATCGCGGCACCCGCTAAGGTAGAACTCATCACCGGCGACGCGTGGCGGTCTGTGATTGACACGAACCTCTCGGGAGCCTTCTACGTGTCACGCGAAGCCATTCCTCATCTGCGCGAGTCGGGCGGCTGTATTGTCAATGTTGCCTCCGATCTCGCGACGATGGGAGCAGCGGGACTCGTGCATTACTGCGCCTCGAAGGCTGGCGTTGTCGGCCTTACTCGAGGTCTCGCTGCAGAACTCGCGCCCCGAATCCGCGTGAATGCTGTGTGCCCTGGGCCGATCGACACACCCATGATGCAACGAGCGTTGAACGAATCTCCAGATCCCGGGCGCGCGCTGCGTGAGAAGGAGCTCAGCGTGCCGCTGGAACGGCTTGCCTCACCCGAGGAGATCGCGAAGTCGATCTACTTCCTCGCGATCGACGGCACCTTCGCCACAGGTGCTGCACTGAGCGTCGATGGCGGAACTTCAGCCATATAGGACGATCGCACGCACGCGCGATCGGATGTCAATGCAGAACGAAGGAGAAATACCATGTCTCAACCACGTGCGATTGTGATCGTGCCCGAAGGTCGTCCGGTGCCGCCACTTGAATCGTTCGCGGATGAGGCCGAAGTCACTGTCGTCAGGACGGCTGAGGAGTTTCGGGCGGCCCAGCCCGGCACCGAGATTCTCTTCCTAAATGATTTCCGCACGAAACTTCTCCGCGAGGTCGGCCCTGGGGACTTGAAATGGATACACACGTCGAGCATCGGCGTTGACGTGCTTCTGACGCCCGAAATCGTTGACAGTGACATTGTCGTGAGCAATTCGCGCGGGGTGTGCGAGCGGCCTATCGCCGAATGGATCCTCGGTGTCATCATTATGTTCGCAAAAGATCTGCGCCGCACGGTCGAACTCCAACTCGAACGCACATGGCTCCACCGCGAAACGGAACCCATTCTAGGCCGCAGGGTGCTCGTCGTCGGTCCCGGTCCGGTAGGTCAGGAGACTGTGCTTCTGCTGCGGGGAGCCGGCATGGAGGTGACGGTCGTTGGCCGTACAGCCCGCACGGATAACCGACTTGGAAGGATCCACGCCTTCTCGGAACTCGACGACTTGCTCGGCAATGTCGACGATGTCGTGCTTACAATGCCATTGACAGAGGAAACCCGGGGCCTGTTCAACAGTGAGCGCTTCGCGCGCCTGCGGGAGGGCGCGCGCCTAGTGAACGTCGGACGAGGTGCCGCTATCGTGGAGGCGGATCTGCTGGAGGCCATCGATTCCGGGCATCTCGCGGGGGCGGCCCTCGACGTGTTCGAGCAAGAGCCACTGCCCGTGGATCACCCATTCTGGTCGCGACCCACGATTCTCGTGTCCCCACATGCTTCAGGCGACCTCGTAGGTTGGCGCGGGCGCGTCGCGGAGTGCTTCGCCACCAACCTGCGCAAGTGGAAGGCAGACGAGCCGCTGAACGACATTGTCAACCTGAAGCAGATGGGTGCCACCCGGAGCTGACTGAACTGCGAACACGAATGGGCCAGGTGTACGACTTGGGCCCATTGGTGTTCCATGCTGGAAAATTTCACCGTGGGGAACCGGATTTACAGTTACTCTGCAAGCAACATCGTTCAATGACGAGGATTACATGACAAGCGCAACACAGCATCCGACGGTCACCGCAGAGCAGACACCGAAGCAGCGCCTCAGCGGCAGTATGGGAGTAGGGGAGCTCGTGATGAGCGTGCTCGCCTTCTCGTCCCCGCTCACCACCGTCGCCGGATTCATTCCGGTGCTTCTGATCTTCAGCGGGCACAGCGCGCCTGGAATCTACCTGCTGCTTACGATGATGCTCCTCATCTTCTCAGTCGGGTTCGTGCGGATGAGCCGCAGCGTTGACAATCCCGGTGGCTTCTACTCATTTGTGACGGCCGGCCTTGGAAAGCCGGCCGGTCTCGGCGGTGCACTCCTCGCGCTCTTCGGCTACCTGTTTATCGGATTCTTCGCTCCGTCGCTCTTCGCACTCACGCTGCAGGGATTCGTGGTAAACACTTTCAACGGACCCAGCATCCCTTGGTACTGGCTCGCGCTCGCTATCATCGCGACCACAACATTCTTCGCCTATAACCGCATCGATCTCTCTGCGAAGGTGCTCACGATCGTGATGGTGCTGGAGGTCTTGGTCGTATTGACATTCAACGTGTTCTCCTTCGTGAACAACGCCGGAAACGCGACGCACGATGCTGGCTTCACCCTGCCCTGGATCACCGATGCTGGTCTCGGGCTCGCGCTACTCTTCGCCGTCGGCAACTTCCTCGGTTTCGAAGCTACAGTCATCTATCGCGAAGAAGTCAAGAATCCGGAACGCACCATCCCCCGGGCCACGTATCTCGCCGTCGTCGGCATCGGACTCTTCTATGCCCTCGCGGCCTGGGCGTACATCGCATTTCTCGGAAGCGATTCCGCGCAGGCCGCGGCCGAGGCGAACACGGTCAATCTCTTTGGTGACGCAGTGACCAGCCTGATCGGCAGGACATTCGCAGACATCGCAGTGGTCCTGCTGATTACCTCGATCCTCGCGTCGATGCTCTCGATCCAGAACATCGCTGCGCGCTACAGTTTCTCGCTCGCCGTCGATCGCGTGCTTCCGGCGAGGCTGGGCAAGGTCCACGCCAAGCACAAGTCCCCACACATCTCAGCACTTTCGGTTGGACTACTCTGGGCCGCCGCGATCGTCCTCTTCGCCGTGTTAGGGGTACCTCCTGAGAATCTGTATCCTGTGGCGAGCGGAAGCGGCACTTTTTCCGTTCTCCTACTTCTCTTTATCACCAGCATCGCGGTCTTTGTCTACTTCGTCGGCCGGCATCGTGCCCAGCCAGAGTCCATCTGGAAGACACTTGTTGCGCCGGCGATCAGCGCGCTTTTCCTGGGATTGATCACCTACCTAGCCATTACCAACTACTCCGACCTGATC
This sequence comes from Leucobacter fengyongliangi, assembly GCF_052386045.1. NCBI lineage: Bacteria > Bacillati > Actinomycetota > Actinomycetes > Micrococcales > Microbacteriaceae > Leucobacter > Leucobacter fengyongliangi. The sequence goes on from NZ_CM126356.1 coordinate 154,236, forward strand.
GATGGATCAATTGTGCTGACGGTGATCTTCATGTCATTCACGTTTGCGCTCTTCCTCGGTGGGATCACCTACGCTCTATTCTTGCGGCGCCGGAAGCCGGATGTGTACGCGCGGTTAGGCCGCCAGAGCCTGTAGTAGTTCAACCACAGCAGTACCCCCGGGAAGCTCCATGCCTCTCGGGGGTACTGCTGTGTGCTGGAGCGATGTTGATGCACGGTGTCTCAAAGCGGTACAAAGTGAATCGCCGGTGACAATCGATAGTTGAATAACCGCGGATGTAGTGCCGGAGACGGCAACAAATCAGCGGAGCCAGAGATCCCATCAACGACGAGGATGACATGACTGACGCACCCTCAGCGACCACTCCGCTGGTCGCCCTCAACAATATTCAGAAGACCTTCGGGGCGGTTACCGCGCTCCGAGGTGTGAGTATTGATGTGTTGCCCGGAGAAACCTTCGCCCTCCTAGGCGACAATGCCGCCGGCAAGTCGACGCTTATGAAAGTGCTCACGGGCGTGTACCAACCTGATCACGGCACCATACGCATGGATGGCGCGACGGTCTCCTTTCCAACCCCGGCAGTGTCGCGATCCGCCGGTATCGAGATGGTGTATCAGGACTTCGCCTTGGCAGACAACCTTGATGTACGCACGAATATCTTCTTGGGGCGCGAGCCGCAGAAGAATATCATTGGGCCGCTGGTCCGAGTGATCGACAAAAAGAAGATGGAGCGTGAGACAAACCGAGTCCTGGATCGTCTCGACATCCCCATCAATCCTCGGCTCAAGGTGAAGCGGCTTTCGGGCGGCCAGCGACAGGCAGTTGCAATCGGCCGTGCTCTCGCATTCGACGCCAAGCTCATCATCATGGATGAGCCGACGGCGAACCTCTCGGTTGCAAAGGTCGACAAGCTCATTGAGGTGACGCAAAAGCTCAAAGATCTCGGTATTGCCGTGATCATCATCACACACCGACTCGACGAAGCATTCGCGGTCGCCGACCGTTGCGCCGTTATGCGCCAGGGAGAAGTGGTCGGTCGATTCCGCATGGATCAGGTGACCGAGTCCGAGATAGCACATTTGATCTCGCAGGGAACACTCGACGGTTATGAAGCCGCTCCGACCGAGGTGCCTCAGGAACGCCGTCGCATAGGCAGTACCTCGACCTCCAACAGCACAGTACAGGTTCCGACTATTGGGAGCGACGCATGAACACCAACACGGTCGCAGTCATGCTGCGAAAAACGAACCAGGACGGCCCGTCATCTGCGGTTCGCATCAAGCACTTCTTTGGCGATTATGGAATCCTCGTAATCTTTGCTGCTGTGCTGATCTTCCTCTCGATTGCCGCACCAAACTTCCTGACTCTAGATAATCTTGTCAACGTCGTGCGCCAGTCATCGATCATCGGCATCATCGCGCTCGGCATGACGTTCATCATGATCACCGCCGGAATCGATCTTTCGGTCGGATCGGTCGTGGGCCTCGCGGGCATGGTCTTCGCGATACTCGCACCCTCAAGCGGCACTGCGCTCTGGATCCCTCTGTTGGCAGGACTCGGCACCGGTCTGCTCGTTGGCTTCCTCAGCGCCGCGCTGGTGGTGTGGGGAAAGATCCTCCCGTTCCTGGCAACACTGGCCACAATGGCCATCGCTCGTACCGCAGCGCTCGTCATCACCGACGGTCAAGTGGTCTCGGGCTTGAGCGGCCCCGCGGAGTGGCTCGGTTCCGGGTTTGTCGGCCCCATCCCGGTTCCTGTGATCATCTTTATCATCGCCGCGCTGATCTGCGACTTCGTGCTCAGCCGAACAAAATTTGGGTCGCACGTCTACGCAATTGGCGGCAACGAGGAGTCGTCGAAGAAAGTCGGTATCTCCGTGAGCCGGGTGCTCTTCACGGTATACCTCATCGGTGGCGGTCTTGCCGCGCTCGGCGGACTTGTTTTGACTGCACGGTTGGACGGGGCCGCTCCGACGGCGGGACTCACCTACGAACTGCAGGTGATTGCTGCAGTGGTTATTGGTGGGACCAGTCTCTTCGGCGGCGTGGGCACGATCCGAGGCACCGTGATCGGCGTACTGCTTCTTGGTGTTGTAATGAACGGCATGAACCTGCTGGGGGTCTCGAGCTATTACCAGCAGGGTGTCCAAGGACTCATCCTCGCCCTTGCTGTTCTGCTGAACCGGTGGAAGTCCGATTAACACCAGTCCAATCTCCCGCAAAAACCATTTTCGAAAGGAAAACTCATGAATATTCGACGACGCATATCCGCAGCAGCGGCTCTGTTCGCCGCCTCCGCCCTCGTTCTCACGGGATGCTCGAGTGGGGGCACCGACTCCGGAGCGGCCTCCGGTGCCGACGAGCAGTTTGACATTGGTGTCGTAGTGCTTGACCTGCAGGATCCGGATCTGGCACACATGGTCGAGGCCATGGAGGGTGCAGCGCAGGAGGAGGGTGTGAAGCTCCACATCGCTGACTCCAAGAAGGATGTCGCGAGCGAGCTCACTCAGGTCGAAGACCTGCTGACCCGCCAGGTTGACGCAGTGATAATGCAGCCCCTCGACGGGGAGGCGAGCCAGAACGCGGCCAATCGAGTCATCGAGGCAGGCGTGCCGCTATTCATCCTCTCTACTGAGTTTGCAGAGGGGGCCGATGTCAAGTACGAGAGCTACATCGGGGTGGACGATACCCTCGCAGGTGTGATGCAGGCGGAGTACTTGAACGAGCAGCTCCCTGACGGAGGAAACATTGTGTTCGCCGCGGGTATCTACGGCGCTTCGTGGACGGACCGCCGCAAGTCCGGCTTCGATAGTACGATCAACGACAACTTCACCATCGTTGCTGAGTTCCAGGCGAAGGGCAGTCGGGACGAGGGGATGCGCAACATGGAGGATACTCTTCAGCGCTTCGGACCTGGAGAGATTGATGCCGTTGTCGCAAACAACGACGAGATGGCCATTGGCGCGGCCTCAGCGATCAAGGATGCTGGTCGCACCGGAGAGATTGCAGAGGTCATTGGCGTAGACGGGACCCCCCCAGCGGTTGCTGCGATTGAAGCCGGCGATATGACGGCGACGGTGCGTCAAGATTCTGCAGGCCAGGGTGAGAAGGCAGTGCAAGTTGTGCACCTGTTCCTAAAGGGAGACAAGGTCGAGAACCGCTACACTCTCCCCTTCACGCTGATCACGAAGGAGAACGTTGCGGAGTTTGCTGAGTAACCTCTAACAACTCCCTGGTGGGACTATGCACCCCTGCAAATAGCAGGGGTGCATAGTCCATTTTTGGGACATATCACGGACTACCGGCGCTGAATAGAATTCGGGAGAAGGCGGCGATTGGGGTTAAGCATGTCGAATCTGACGATTGCAGCAGCGGGCACGGAACCACTGTTAGCTGAACTTCGGGATAGCGGCATTGAGGTCGATAACTCGCCTCGCCGCCGCTCCGAGTACTCTTTTGATGCATCGAACTATCGCATTCGACCGCAAGCTGTTGTCTTTCCGCGAACCGTCGATCAGATAAAGTCCGTGCTGCGCGCGGCGCGGTCTTTCGGTGCACCGGTGACGACCCGCGGTGGCGGAACTTCGATGGCGGGCAATGCCGTCGGACGCGGTTTGATTATCGACCTCTCGCGCCACTTCACTGAGGTCGGTGAAATCGATGTCGACGACCGGTCAGTGTGGGTCGGCAGCGGAGTCGTCTTGGGCGAGCTTCGCACATTGGTGGAACGCTCGACCGATGGCAGTCTGACCTTCGCACCGGATCCCTCATCGCTCAGTCGTGCCACCATCGGCGGTTCCATCGGTAATGACGCGTGCGGAAACCACTCGGTCGCCTATGGTCGCATGACGCAACACGTTCGCGAGGTCGAAGTGGTGACGTTCGAGGGTGCACACCTGCGCCTGACGCGAGGGGGCATCGCCGCGGTGGACTTGCAGGACGTGCCGTCAGTCGTTCGAGCAGCGCAGCTGGAGACTGAGCTCCGCGCTCTGACGCAGGCGAATCTCGCTGCCCTACGCATTGAGCTGCAGACGATTCCACGGCAGGTTTCGGGCTACCATCTCGGGCACTTGCTGCCTGAAGAGGGATTCGACGTCGCTGCTGCGCTCGCCGGGAGTGAAGGCACGGTCGCGGTCATCACACGAGCGCGGGTCGCGCTCGTGCCCAGACCGAAAACGACGGCGCTGCTGTGTCTCGGGTATGCCAGTACCATCGATTCTGCCCGCGACGTGATGGAGATTCTCGCCAGTAAGCCCACCGCAGTTGAGGGCCTCGATCGATCGATCGTTGAGATTATGCGCCATCGACGTGGCTCGGAGAGCTTGGACGGACTTCCCCGTGGTGAAGCGTTCTTGATGGTTGAGTTCTCTGCGGACAACGCTGAGGAGGCACGGGAGCAGTGCGTGCAGTTGCTCGACACGCTGAATCTCCACGGGCGCGTGACTGATGCCGCAGTGGTCACAGACGCCGTCGCCCGAGCGAAGCTCTGGCGTGTGCGTGAGGACGGCGCCGGGCTTTCGTCTCGTCGCGTCGACGGTGTGCAGACGTGGCCGGGGTGGGAGGATTCTGCAGTGGCACCGGAACGCCTCGCCGACTACCTTTCAGAGCTGTTGCCGCTCGTAGAAAAGTACAAGTATTCGGCGTTCATGTACGGTCATTTTGGGGCCGGCTGCGTGCACATGCGATTGGACTACGACTTGCGCACCGACCGCGGACTGGGAGATTTCGAAGCCTTCATCAGGGAAGCCGCGGAGCTCGTTGTCGCACATGGCGGATCACTCTCGGGTGAACATGGCGACGGACGGGCAAGGAGTGAACTGCTCAGCGTGATGTATTCGCCCGAGATAATCGATTTGTTTGCCAGGTTCAAGCGGATCTGGGATCCCGAGAACCTGCTGAACCCAGGAATCATCGTTGACCCCAACGGTTTCACTGAGGCACTCGCGCTCGCGGGCACGCCCGCTCCGGGGCAGACGTTTGGTGAGCCGACGTTCATTACCGAGACTGTAACGATGGGGCTGTCGATTCAATCGCATACAAAGCTCCCGCTGGCCAGTCCGTATGTCGGAAATGCCCACGCGTGCATCGGAGTCGGCCGATGCCGGGCGACGAGCGGTGGTTTCATGTGTCCGAGCTATCGGGCAACGAAAGACGAGAAGGACAGTACGCGAGGTCGCGCGCGTGTGCTGCAGGAGCTGACAAGAGCGAACCAGAACAGTCTCGATGGGTGGTCCTCAGCTGAGGTCCGCGAAGCGCTGGACCTCTGCCTGTCCTGTAAAGCATGCTCGAGTGATTGCCCCACGGGCGTTGATATCGCGGAGGCAAAATCCGAGCTCATCGACGAGCACTACCGAGGGCACATCCGGCCCTTCACGCACTACTCGATCGGTTGGCTCCCGCGCTGGCTCCCGCTGATCGGCTGGTTCTCGAGGATCGCTAATCTTGGGGCGCGAATGGGTGTGATGCGACGTTTCGCCGATCGGCTCGGAGTGAGCGCCCGGCGCCGGTTGCCGGCGTTCAAGTCACGCGGTGAAATCCGGAGACATCTCGGCGAAGCGGCGTTCGATTCGGCAGGCGAGATCCTCATTTTTGCCGACAGCTTCACTAAGGCTTTCCGCCCGGAGGCGATCCCGGCGGCGGCACGAGTGCTCGGAAACACGGGACGCACCGTCGGTTGCACAGCCGATGCCTGTTGCGGCCTCACCTGGATCTCAACTGGTCAGCGCGACGGCGCGCGACGGCACCTGGCGCGATTGATCCGGAGATTCGATGACGGGACCGATCGCGATATCGTGGTGCTTGAACCCAGTTGTGCAGCGGCCATTCGTGATGAGGGACCCAAGATGGTCGGCGGGGACGCAGCGGATCGTGTCGCAGCTCGTGTTCGCTCGTTCTCGGTTGCGGTCGATGAGGCCGTGCAGCGCGGATGGAAGCCCACAATGCCAGCGCCGGCATCGGTCGTCTTGCAGACCCACTGCCACGAGCACGCAGTCTTCGGGTCGGGAGCCCAGAAACGTGTGTTGGATGCCTGGGGCGTGTCGAGTATCGTGGAATCGTCATCGTGTTGCGGAGTCGCGGGTAACTTCGGCTTCGAATCGGAGCACTTTGATATGTCGATGCAGGTGGCCGAGCACTCGATGGTTCCGGCGCTGCGCCAAGCCCCGGATCACGCCCTCGTGCTTACCGACGGGTTCAGCTGCACCATGCAAGTCTCTCAGATCGATCCGGATCTTTCAGGGCAGCACTTGGCGCTCGCGCTCGATCCCGCGCGCACCGAAACCGAAATCGTGAAGGAAGTTGACGGAAGAAAATAAGTGAATCTCACGTCGAAGTGCAACTGCAGGTTGGGGCCTTTGCGATCGGAGCGCGCCTTAGCGTCCCAACTTTCCGATAGGGGTGATCCACTCGTCGCTAGGCGGCCCGTTAAGGTGAGTCTCAGGCTAACGAGAACCAGTCGTCCACTGTTTGCATGTCTTTGTCGCCGCGGCCGGAGAGGCACACGACGAGGTCGTGACCAGAGCCAAGTTCGCGGGCCACGGTGAATGCTCCCGCGACCGCGTGCGCCGACTCGATAGCGGGGATGATGCCCTCGGTGCGGCTGAGAAGCCACAGTGCCTCCATGGCTTCAGTGTCGGTGACCGGGCGATAGGTAACCCGACCGTTATCGTGCAGCCAGGCGTGGGCGGGCCCGACTCCGGGGTAATCGAGACCGGCAGAGATCGAATGCGAGTCGAGTGTCTGCCCATCGTTATCCTGTAGCAGGTACGAGTGTGCTCCGTGAAGGACGCCCGGTCGTCCCCGGGTCAACGTCGCCGCGTGACGGGGGGTGTCTACCCCATCTCCGGCCGCCTCGAAGCCGTATAGAGTGACATCGGCATCGTCGAGAAACGCTTCGAACATGCCGATCGAGTTGGAGCCGCCGCCGACGCAGGCGGCGATCGCGTCAGGTAGGCGCCCACGGCGGGAGAGTATCTGAGACCGGGTCTCATCCCCGATGACGCGCTGGAAATCGCGAACCATCGTTGGGAATGGATGCGGGCCTGCGGCAGTGCCGAACACATAGTTCGTATCGGCTGCCGTCGCCACCCAGTCTCGATACGCTTCGTTGATTGCATCGCGCAAGGTTGCGGTGCCGGTGGTCACAGGAATGACGGTGGCGCCGAGGAATCTCATACGGGCGACGTTAAGCGACTGACGTTCGACATCGACCGCACCCATGTACACCACGCATTCGATGCCGAGTAAAGCCGCGGCAGTCGCTGTCGCGACTCCATGCTGGCCCGCCCCAGTTTCTGCGATGACGCGAGGCTTGCCCTGCCTCTGCGCGAGTAGCACCTGGCCGATGGCATTGTTGATCTTGTGGCTCCCAGTGTGATTGAGGTCTTCGCGCTTCAGTAGAATCGTGGCCCCACCGATGTGCTCCGAGAGACGCCGGGCCTCGGTAAGTGCAGTGGGACGGCCCGAGTAGTTGCGAAAGAGCTCTATCAGCTGATGTTGGAACGCAGGGTCTTCGCGGGCGGCACTGTACTCTGCAGCAAGGGTATCGATGGCGGCAACCAGCGATTCAGCGACGAAGCGTCCGCCGTATTTGCCGAAGAACGGACCCACAGTTCCCTGCAACATCGCGCGGACCTCTTTCTTTCTGCCATGGACGGCATGCCAACTCAATTGGGTGCCCGAAGTGCCGTTTCACATGAAATAGAAGCGAGTCTTGTCCAGGCTGCGTCGTGTCAGACACTTGTCCGGCACGAGCGGGCACCTGGCTACCAGCCGCCTTGCCAACCGCTCAATAGGCCGTAGGGAAGTCGCTGGGGCTCCTCATTCGGGATCGCCTGCAAGAAATCGAAGTCGCACCCCTCGTCGGCCTGCGTCACGTGGTCGACGAAGAGTCGACCGTAGCCGCGATTGTACTTCCGCTCGGGCAACTGCAGTTCGGCAAGTCGATGCTCAAGCTCCTCAACTGGAATGTCGAGATCCAGACGCTGGGTCGAGACATCGAGAACGATGGGATCTCCGTCGCGCACGACCGCCAACGGGCCGCCGGCTGCAGCTTCCGGCGAGACGTGCAAGATCGTTGTCCCAAACGCCGTTCCGCTCATCCGGGCGTCTGAAATGCGCACGACATCGCGAATTCCGCGCTTCAAGAGCTTCTCGGGAATGGGGAGCATGCCCCACTCCGGCATCCCCGGGGCACCAGCCGGACCGCAGTTGCGCAGCACGAGTACAGAGTCCTCGGTGATGTCGAGGTCAGGATCGTCTATGCGATTCCCCAGGTCATAGATGTCATCGAAGACCACCGCAGGGCCCCGGTGAGTGAGCAACTCTGGACTCGCGGCGCTGCGCTTGATTACCGCTCCCCTCGGAGCCAGCGATCCACGAACCACCGCAATACCGCCAGACGAATCGAACGGCGTCTCGAGCTTCGAGATCACGACACCATCAGGCTCCGGTGCGTTTGAGAAGCCAGCTGCGAGCGATTCTCCGGTGACCGTTATCGCGTCACCATTCAGCAAGGGGGAGAGTTCCTTCAGTACCGCACCAATGCCACCTGCGTTGAAGAGTTGCTGTACAAGATACTCACCCGAGGGTCGAACATTCACGATGCGAGGGGTTCGCTCCGAGATCTGATGGAATCGATCGAGATCTAGATCGTATCCAACGCGTCGGGCGAGGGCCAGCAGGTGCAACACTGCGTTGGTTGAGCCGCCGACGGCCATGAGGAGGGTGATCGCGTTATCGAAGGCATCCGGGGTCAGGATTTCGCTCGGTCGGGGTCCTCCGGTGAGCGCCATTTCCACGGCGCGGCGGCCGGTTTCTTCCGCGGCCTGGGCTCGCCTGGCGTGGACAGCGGGGATTGCTGCCGTCGATGGTAAGCACATGCCGAGTGCCTCAGTGATCGAGGTCATCGTCGAGGCGGTTCCCATCTCGCTGCAGTGGCCCGCCGTTGGTTTCGCGGATGCCTCCAGCTCATCGAAGTCCGCTTGCGTAATGCGGCCGGCGCGCAATTCGTCAGCATACTTCCATGTGTCTGTTCCAACTCCAAGTTGCTTGCCTCGGAAGACAGCGGGTTCTTGCGGCCCGCCGGTCAGCATGATCGCAGGGATGTCCGCGCTCGCCGCACCCATGAGCTGTGCAGGCACGGTCTTGTCGCAGCCGCCGAGCATCACGATCGCATCCAACGGGTATGCCCGGATCGATTCCTCGACATCCATCGCCATGAGGTTACGGAACTGCATGGCCGAAGGTTTCATCAGGCTTTCGCCCAGCGAGATGGTCGGGAACTCGAGTGGCAACCCGCCAGCCATCAGCACTCCGCGCTTCACTGAGTCGGCCAAGAGCTTGAAATGGATGTTGCAGTTCACGAGTTCGGACCAGGAATTCGCGATTCCGATAACAGGGCGATCCTTGATCGCAAAGCTCGAGAACCCTTCTGCTTGAATCGCCGTGCGATGCACAAAGCCCGTCAGATCGTGGGGTGCGAACCAACGCGCACTTCGGAGGGCAGCCTGGGATGTGTCGTCCATCTGGATACTTTTCCTTCTCCTGTAGGTGAGAAGACGAATGCTTCGGAAGGCCCGAAATCATGTTCGAACTCCATTGTCAGCATTGCGTCGGCGAATGCTATTTAGTACACCAAGAGCACGGCGACACAACCTGTTCCACATTGAGACAACCGAGTGCGGTCGCACCAGTCGTAACCTGGCGCAAGCGTCGTTGGAGTAACGTCGCATCACTGAACTTGATGACGAAGGAGTCGACATGGCGAACAGCGAGCGAATTGGAGTCGGTCTGATTTCAGTCGGTTGGATGGGGCGTCTGCACGCGCGAGCGTATCTCGCGACGCGTCAGTTCTTCCCGGAGCTCGAACGCTACCCCGAATTGGTGATTGCTGCCGATCCTGATGCGTCGGGCAGGGAGCATGCTGCGGGTGCCCTCGGGTTTCGTGAAACCACCGTGGACTATCACGAACTGCTCGCACACCCTGAAGTTGACGTTGTTTCGATCTGCGCTCCGAACTTCTTGCACCACGAGATTGCACTCGCTGCGATCGCAGCGGGCAAGCCATTCTGGATTGAAAAGCCGATGGGCATCAGCGCCATGCAGTCTCGCGAGATTGCCCAGGGGGCTGCGGCCGCCGGCCTGATCACCGCGGTTGGGTTCAACTACCGCCACGCACCCGCCGTCGCCGAAGCCCGGAGGCTTGTGAGGAGCGGCAAACTCGGAAGGATCACGAATGTGCAGATGCGGTTGCTCACGAGCTACGCCTCCGACCCCCAGCAAGTCTTTACATGGCGGTATGAGAAGGAGCGCGCCGGAACCGGAGTGCTTGGCGACGTGCTTTCGCACGGTTTCGACCTTGCGCAGTTCGTGGTCGGTCGGGTCGAGTCTATTAGCGCGCTCACTGAGACCTTCATCCAGCAGCGACCGCTTCCGGCTGGCGCATCCGCGAACAGCTTTGCGAAGGGAGAAGCTTCGACGACATTGCGTGATGTGGAGAACGAGGACTATGCCGCGGCGCTCGCTAGATTCGAGAATGGCGCGGTGGGGTACTTCGAGTCCACTCGTGTGGCAATCGGCCCTCACGCGGAGTTCATCCTGGAAGTTTATGGCACGCAGGGGTCCTTGCGTTGGAACTTCGAGCGCATGAACCAGCTCGAAGTGGCGACTGATCTTCGCGGCTACCAGACCGTGCTGACGGATACTAGCTTCGGGGAGTTTGGTCGGTTCCAGCCGAACGCTGGCCCGGGAATCGGGTTCAACGATCTTAAGACGGTTGAAGCCGCATTGTTCATCCGATCCGTGATCGAGAACGAGCAGTTGGCTCCGTCAGTTGCAGATGGATGGTCGACATCTGAACTCGTGGACGCATCAGTGCGCAGTGCCGAGTCGGGCGCTTGGGTGCGGATTCCTGCGGTGGACGGCGTCACCACTTTCGACCGGTAGCTTTTCCTTGTGCTAGTGGGAAATACGCGCGGCTCGATTGCTTCAGCACCGTATAGAAGTGATCGTGCCACGCCGGAAGTACCGACGCAGTGACGTGCTTCACCGAGTGTGTGGATGAAGCACTAGACACCGAGGTACAAGGAGGCGATGGTGTGAGTGGGTTGTGTAAGGGCTCCAGTGGGACCTGGATCCGGGGCGCGCGATCGTCGACACGATCAGCGAAAACGCCGCACTGGGCGCGCTCGTGATCGACGGTTGGCCCTTTGCGCTGGAGAATGTGAACTTACCCCGCGTGGGCGCACTCGTCTACCGCAAGGAGACATTCGAGGATTCTGTGTTGGCTGGAGCGGAACTGGGCAACCCTGCTCTCGGGGTTGTTTGGTTGGCCAATAAGTTCTCTGCACACGGGCAGGCCCCAGATGCGGGAGAGGTCAATCTCTCCGGGATCTTTTGCTAAACCGACGTGGGCGAATTGCGGCGAGTGTGGTGGAGGAGTGGTCGAGCCGGGTGGGTGCCGAGCATGGTTTCACCGACATCGAGCATGTGGTGGATCTCTTTGGGGTCTGCTTGAAATGCCAGCAGGGAACCGCTCCGTAGGTTGCTTGCGGCGAGGGTACTGCCGCGGCCCAGGGAGCGTAGCGCGGGGTGGCAAGCTGTCGACTGCGCCCACGTACCTCAGCCTAGGTGCGGGGTTCGACCCATTCCCACGTCGGGAACTTCGCGGTGCGACCGTCGCCACTTGAGCGGCCGGTGAGACGGCGTGTGATCCAGGGCAGCACGTGCTCGCGGGCGTAGCGAAGCTCCTCGCGGCGCGTGGGGGTCGGGATCGGGTCGGCGTCGAGGATCCAGTCGGTGGGATTCGCGTACCCGAGCGTGCGGAGCACATTCGCTGCGACTCGCGCGTGACCGACGGGTGCGAGGTGGAGGCGGTCGTGCGACCAGTATTCACGGCGCGCGAGCACCGGGTCGCTCCAGTTGTCGCAGAAGCGAATGCCGAGGGCCTCGGCGAGGACGCCCGCCGCCCGGGTCATCTGATCGCCCTTTACCTTGACCTGGGCGCCGCGCGGGATGCCGATGGTCGGATTTGCGCCGGCGAGCAGCAGCGGTTCGGCGCCCGCCTCACGGATGCGGATCAGCGCGCGCTCGGTCTCGGCGACGATCCACGGCACGTCGGTGCCGGGGCGCAGCATGTCGTTGCCGCCGCCGTTGAAGCTCACGAGCGTGGGCTCCAGCGCGAGTGCAGCTTCGAGCTGCTCGCCGATGATGGGGGCAAGCAGCCGACCCCGAATCGCGAAATTCGCATACTGGATCGGCTCACCGGTCGCATCCGCGAGCCCCTGAGCCACGAGATCGGCCCATCCGCGCACGCGCCCACCCGGCAACTCGTCACCGACACCCTCGGTGAAGCTGTCGCCAATCGCGACGTACCTGATTGCTGCCCGGGGTTCTGCGTCTGCCACGCCCTCAGCCTACGCCCCGGGCGTGCGGAGTCCAGGCGGGTCGCCGATCCGCCCCCAACATCAGTGCACCCGAAACCCGTGATAGAGTGGATCTTTGGCTGTGCAAAGTCCCATTGCGCAGACCGTGCGGAAGCCGCGCTGCGGGTTCGACGAGAGTCGGAACTGAACAGGCGATCCGCGCAGACAAGAAATCTTGGGTGAGGCCGTCCGGTCTCACGGTATGAGAGGAATCACCATGGCAGCAGTGTGCCAGGTGACCGGAGCCGTTCCCGGCTTTGGTCACAGCATCTCACACTCGCACCGACGCACCAAGCGTCGGTTCGATCCGAACATTCAGAAGAAGACCTACTACGTGGCCTCACTTGGCCGCAAGGTGACCCTCACCCTGTCGGTGAAGGGCATCAAGATGATCGATGCTCGAGGCATCGAGTCCGTGGTCGCTGACCTGCAGAAGCGTGGGGTGAAGATCTAATGGCTAAGCAGCAGGACGTACGTCCGATCATCAAGCTCCGTTCGACGGCTGGAACCGGTTACACCTATGTGACCAAGAAGAACCGTCGCAACACTCCCGACCGTATCGTGCTCAAGAAGTATGACCCGGTTATTCGTAAGCACGTTGAGTTCCGAGAGGAGCGTTAATCATGGCCAAGAAGAGCATGATCGCGAAGAACAAGCAGCGCCAGGTTATCGTTGCCCGCTACGCGGAGAAGCGCCTGGAACTGAAGAAGGCCCTGGTTGATCCCAACGGCACCGACGAGAGCCGTGAGGCTGCTCGCGTGGGCCTGCAGAAGCTGCCCCGCAACGCGTCGCCAGTGCGCGTGCGTGGCCGCGACGTTATTGATGGCCGCCCCCGTGGCTTGCTGTCGAAGTTCGGCGTGAGCCGTGTTCGCTTCCGCGACATGGCGCACCGCGGCGAACTGCCCGGCATCACGAAGTCGAGCTGGTAGCAGCTCGACCGAGTGCATCTGGGCGCGCAAGCGGTCAGGTGAGTCGGCAAGTACCGCTTGAGAACGGGCGTTGATCCTTCGGGGTCTGCGCCCGTTCTTGTTTTCTCTGGCGCGGCGGTCGCTGTGAGCGAAATTTGCCACGAGAATCTATGAAAATCCGCGTAATTCCGCCACATTCGCTCAATTCTGGGGTAGATTCGTACGCGATCACCCGATCGGCCCCGTTTTGCGGGGTTCAACTGGAATTCAGGGGCAGGCTCGTCCGGGCCCCCTGGGAGGACACAACATGTCACTGAACAAGACTGAGCTCGTCGCAAAGGTTGCCGCTGAAACTGGCCAGAGCCAGGCTGCCGTTTCCGCAGTTCTCGACGGCCTGTTCGCCGCCGTTGCTGAGACCGTTGCTGATGGCGGCAAGGTTTCGATCCCCGGTTGGCTCTCGTTCGAGACCGCAACCACCGCTGCTCGCACCGGCCGCAACCCGCGCACCGGTGAGACCATTGAGATCGCCGCTGGCAAGCGCGTGAAGGTCTCGGTTGGCAGCAAGCTGAAGGCTGCAGTCAAGTAGTTCTCACACACTTCTTCGAATCCCCCGGGGCCCGCATGGGCGACCGGGGGATTCGCGGTTTTGGGCACGGGGCAGCGCTGGGGTGGACGACATCGCAGGGCTTCGGGCTCGTGAAGCGTGCGGTCTTGTCCACTCGAGGGGCGAGACCGCACGCCGTTCCTGAAGTACCGGGGGCGTAGGCTTGAGGAATCATGCCTCGATCCCTGCGCGTTCTCGCGCCCGCCGTGCTGCTCGCCGCGACACTCGCCGCACTGCTTGTGGCCCTCGCCATCGGCGGGGCAGCCGCGGAGCGCACCCTGGCCGACCCCGGTGCGGTCGTGAGATTCGGCTTGCCCATGGCCCGCACGTTGGTGAACATCAGCGTGGCGGGTCTCATTGGCTCCCTCGTGATGGCAGTCTGGGCCCTGTCTACCGATAAGCCCGAGGGGCGGCTCGCGCTCGACCTCGCCGCGGGTAGTGCGGCCGTGCTCACGGTGGCGAGTGCCGCCACGCTCATCTTCACCTATGTTGATGTCTCGGGGCTTGCCTTTTCGGGCGACGAGACATTTGGTGCCGGGCTCGCGCAGTTCGTCACCGAGATTGAGCTCGGCCAGTTGTGGCTGATCCAACTGTTGTTGGCGGCGGCGACCACCGTGCTGTGTTTCGCGGTGCGCGACCGCCGCTGGGCGCTGCTCACCCTCGTCGCGGCGCTCGCCACGACGATCCCGCTTGCACAGCAGGGCCACGCGGCGGGAGCCTCGGGGCATGCTCAGGCAGTCAACTCCCTGCTGGTGCACCTGGTGGGCGCGTCGGTCTGGCTTGGCGGCCTCATCACGCTGGTGTTTCTGGCGAAGGCAGTGGATCGCGCGCGCCTCGCCACGCTCGTCGCGCGCTACTCGACGCTTGCGCTCCTCGCCTTCATCGGAGTCGCGGCTTCCGGAGTGGTCAGTGCGTGGCTGCGGATCGGTTCGACCGCCGACCTCTTCGGAACGGGTTACGGCCAGATCGTGCTGCTGAAGGTCTGTGCGCTCGGCGTGCTGGGAATCTTCGGTGTGCTGTGGCGGCAGCGCCTCATCGGCCGCATCGCTGGGCCCTCGGGTGCGCGGGTCTTCGCCTGGTTCGTGGTCGCAGAACTCGCGTTCATGGGGCTCGCTAGCGGCCTCGCGGGTGCCCTCGGCCGCACGGCGACCCCGGTAGCACTCGAGTCGGCGCGGGCAACCGGGGCGGTCACCGTTTCGCCAGCCGAGTGGCTCACGGGCGATCCACTGCCACCCGAACTCACCCCGATGAGCTACCTCACCGAATGGAAATTCGACCTCCTGTGGGCGCTCGTGTGCGCGTTCGGCGTGATGCTCTATGTGGCCGGCGCGATCCGCCTCGCCCGCCGTGGTGACAAGTGGCCGATCGGTCGCTCCATCGCCTGGGTCGCCGGGCTTGCGATCCTGTTCTACACAACCAACGGCCCGTTCAACGCCTACGAGGCCTACCTGTTCAGCGTGCACATGCTCGCGCACATGCTGCTCACGATGCTGATTCCGTTGGCCCTCGTGCTCGGGGCCCCGATTACGTTGGCCTTGCGCGCGACGCGCAAACGCACGGATGGCTCGTGGGGTGGCCGCGAGTGGATCATGTGGGCCGTGCAGACCCCGTACTCGAAGGTCATCACGCACCCGGCGGTGGCAGCCGTCGTGTTCGCCGGCTCGCTGTGGGTGTTCTACTTCTCACCTATCTTCCGCTGGACGATGGAGACGCACCTCGGTCACCAGTGGATGATCGTGCACTTCCTCATTTCGGGGTACCTGTTCTCGCTCTCGATGATCGGCATCGACCCGGTGCCCTACCGTTTCCCGTACCCGATGCGAATTGTCACCCTCTTCGCAACCATGGCATCCCACGCGTTCTTCGGGGTGACGATTATGACGGGTAATGCGCTCATGCTCTCGGACTGGTTTGGCGCGATGGGTCGCACCTGGGGTGCCACCCCGCTTGAGGATCAGAACCTCGGCGGCGGGATCGCCTGGGGCATTGGCGAGTTGCCGACGCTCGCGCTCGCGCTGATCGTCGCGGTGCAGTGGTCGCTGAACGATGACAAGGTGCAGAAGCGGAAGGATCGCGCGGCGGATCGCTCGGGAGATGCGGAGCTGAACGCCTACAACGAGATGCTGTCGTCACAAGCACAGCGCGATGCCCGCACTCGTCGAATCTAGGACTCGCGGCTGCCCTCTTCGGTGCGGGTGACGTCTGGCACGGCGGCGCCAGCGCAGATTTCGAAGAACGCTACGCGTCTTTCTCTGAGAAACTGGCGCTGTAGCGCCAGCGCAGATTTCTGGAAACGCTATGCGTTTCCCTCTGAGAAATCTGCGCGGTGGAAATTGAGGTGGGAGCGGGAGGCCGTCGGTCCCCGCTGCCCGAGATACCGCGAGAACGTGGCGCCGGCGCCGTAGGGGCGATCCGCCGGTGACGAAAGCCGGAAGAAGCACAGCTGCCCGATCTTCATTCCCGGCCACAGCCTGATTGGCAGGGTCGCGACGTTCGAGAGTTCGAGGGTGACGTGCCCCTCGAAGCCGGGGTCAATGAATCCTGCGGTCGAGTGGGTGAGGAGGCCGAGTCTGCCGAGTGAACTCTTGCCCTCGAGCCTGGCGGCGATGTCGTCGGGCAGGCCGACCGTTTCATAGGTGGATCCGAGCACGAACTCACCGGGGTGCAGGATGAACCCCTCGGAGGGGTCAACCTCGATCAGTCGGGTGAGGTCAGGCTGGTCTTCTGCGGGGTCGATCACGGCATATTTGTGGTTGTCGAACAAGCGGAAGTACCGGTCGAGGCGCACGTCGACGCTCGAGGGTTGCACCATCTCGGGTTCGGTCGGCGAGAGGCTGATGCGGCCGGAGGCAAGCTCGGCAGTGATGTCGCGATCTGAAAGCAGCACGGCACCAGTCTAGAACGTGTCGGCTATGCGGGCAGCGGCTCAGTGATCGCGAAGAGTAGTTCGGCGAGGCGCCAGCCGAGTTCGCCGAGGCCCTCGGGCGCGTCGGGCCCGGCGATCGCCGTGATCGTCAGAGCGCGCTCGTGCACCCCGCCGAGCACGGCGACCGCGTGATCCGCTGGCAACGTGAAGCGACGCCCGGCTGCGCCGAGCAAGGGCTCGACCAGTTGCGCGAGCTGGCCGCGAAAGCGCTCCATGAAATCGACATAGCCCGGCGCGATCGATGGGTCGCGCATGGCAAGCAGCAGGAATTCGGTCTCGAGGGCGAACCACGCGGGCTCCTCCCCGGTCGGCGCGAAGTACTCTTCGATGAGCTTCGTCGTCGCGTCGAGGGTGATGGGCGCCTCGTTGCTTCCGAGGAGCGGCGCGAGCAATGCCGAATTCTCCTGCAGCCGCACGGCTCGCCGTTCGTACTGGTCGGCTAGCACCGCGAGGAAGAGCTGCTCCTTGCTGTCGAAGTTTGAGTAGAACGCGCCGCGGGTGAACCCGGCGTGCGTGCAGACCGCCTCGACCGAGGTCGCCTGCACGCCCTCTGCGACGAACACCTCCGCCGCGGCCTCCACCAGGCGGCGGCGCGTGCGTTGCCTGCGGGGGCTCGGCTCAATAACTTTCACAACGTACCCCTTCACAGTCGCCTCGAAGCACGAGCGGATACATTAGTGTATCGAACTGCGCGACGGGGCCGGGGTACTGATTCGTGGGCCCCGAATTCCGCTCGGCGCAGGCTCGTCGCCCGCCTTCGAAAGGTTCGCATGTCGTCTGTGTTGTATGCCCTCGGCACGTGGGCTGCCCGCGCCAAGATCCTGGTACTCATGCTCTGGGTGGCGCTGCTCGCCCTGCTCGGTGCAGGCGCGCTGTTTCTGGGCCAGGGTGCGAACGCTCCCATCACGATCCCGGGTACCGAATCCCAGGCCGCAATCGACACGCTCAGCCGCACGTTCCCCGAGGTGAGCGGCACGAGCGCGACGATCATCGTGGTTGCGCCGGGCGGCGAACGGGTCGACGAGGAGCCCTACATCGGGCTCATTGAGCAGGCGACGACCGAACTCGAGGCGCTCAACCTCGTCTCAGCAGTGCAGACCCCGTTCACCGAACTCGCGAGCGGCGGATTGAGCGACGACGGGCAAGCCGCGCTGATCCGCACCCAGATCGATGCCAGCTCATTCGAGGTGCCCGAATCGACGAACCAGGGCATCATCGATGTCGCGGCCGAGTTGCAGAAGGCACTGCCTGAGGGCGCGGTCGCCTCGTACGGGGGCGACCTCTACGCGACCT
Source organism: Leucobacter fengyongliangi (assembly GCF_052386045.1). NCBI lineage: Bacteria > Bacillati > Actinomycetota > Actinomycetes > Micrococcales > Microbacteriaceae > Leucobacter > Leucobacter fengyongliangi. The sequence goes on from NZ_CM126356.1 coordinate 172,388, forward strand.
CAATTCCCGGCTTCACGATCACCGAAGCCCTCGGCGTCGTCATCGCGTTCATCGTGTTGGTCTTCACGCTCGGCTCGCTCATCGCCGCGGGCATGCCGCTGATTATCGCGATCCTGGGCGTCGGCGTGAGTATCGCGGGACTCTTCTTCACGACCGCGTTCATTCCGATGACCTCGACCACGCCGATGCTCGCGCTGATGCTCGGCCTCGCGGTCGGCATCGACTACACGCTCTTCATCGTGAGCCGACACCAAGAACAACTCCGAGCCGGGCTGAGCGTGCGCGAATCGATCGCGCGGGCGACGGCCACGAGTGGCTCCGCGGTCGTCTTCGCGGGCATCACCGTCATCATCGCGCTCGTCGGGCTCTCGGTCGCGGGCATTCCGTTCCTCACCGCGCTCGGCGTTGCGGCAGCCGCGGGTGTCGCGGTCGCCGTGCTCATCGCGATCACGCTCACCCCCGCGATCCTCGCGATGGCGGGCATGAAGATCCTGTCGAAGAAGCAGCGGGCCCGGCTCGCGGGTGCTGGTGCGGGTGCCGGCAACGGTGCTGGTGCCGATGCATCAGGCAACGCAGACAGTGGATCGGCACAGCCAGCCCCCGGCGAAACGACCGGGGCCGAGCAGGCGGGATCCACCCCCAAGCCGGGCAAGGCCGAACGCTTTTACGGCGGCTGGGTAAAGACGGTCACGCGCAAGCCGCTCATCACGATCGCGGCCGTACTGGTGACCCTGGGCATCGCCTCGATTCCCGTGCTCGACCTGCGGCTGGCCCTCCCCGGTGCCGAGCAACTGCCGCTCGATAACCCGGCCCGCGTCACCTATGAACTGACCGGCGAACACTTCGGTGCGGGGTCGAACGGCCCGCTGCTGCTGACCGGGTCGATCATCACGAGCACCGATCCACTCGGCCTCATGGAGGATCTGGCCGACGAGGTGCGCGCGATCCCGGGCGTCGCCGACGTGCCGCTCGCGACCCCGAACCAGGGGGCAGACACCGGCATCATTCAGGTAGTTCCCGTAGACGGCCCGCACGCGGAGAGCACGAGCCAGCTCGTCGCCGAGCTGCGCGCGCACCACGACGAGTGGGAAACGAAATACGGCGTGAGCCTCGCCGTCACCGGGTACACGGCCGTCGGAATTGACGTGTCGAACCTGCTGTTCGAGGCGCTGCTGCCGTTCGGCATCCTGGTCGTTGGCCTGTCGCTTGTGCTGCTCGCGATGGTCTTCCGCTCGGTGTGGGTGCCGCTCAAGGCGACCCTCGGCTACCTGCTCTCGGTGGGTGCTGCCTTCGGCGCGGTCGTCGTCGTCTTCCAGTGGGGATGGTTCGCCGACGCGTTGCACGTGAACTCCATCGGGCCGGTGCTGAGCTTCATGCCAATCATCTTGATGGGCGTGCTCTTCGGCCTGGCCATGGACTACGAGGTGTTTCTCGTCTCCCGCATCCGCGAGGAGGTGGTGCACGGTGCCGACGCGACCACAGCGATCCGCCGAGGCTTCATCGGCTCGGGCCCGGTGGTGACGGCCGCCGCGATCATCATGTTCGCCGTCTTCGCGGCCTTCGTGCCTGAGGGCGACCCGTCGATCAAGGTGATCGCGCTGGGTCTCGCCGTCGGCGTATTCGTCGACGCGTTCATCGTGCGCATGACGCTCGTGCCCGCAGTGCTGCAGCTGCTCGGCGACCGCGCCTGGCGCATGCCGCGCTGGCTCGACCGGCTGCTTCCCTCCTTCGACGTTGAGGGCGAAGGGCTCGCACGCGAGCTAGCACACGCCGAGTGGCCGGAGGATCAGCCCACGGCCCGCGTCGCGAGCTCCCGGCTGGTGCTACCCGGCAACCTTTCGGTGCCCGACCTGCGGGTTGCGCCCGGCGAGGCGTTGCTGCTCGACCCCGTCGAACCGTATGCGGCCCGGCTGGCCGAGGTGCTCAGCGGGCGCGGCGCGATCCACACGGGCACGTTGAAAGCGGTGGATCTGCTGCTGCCCGAGCGCGCCTCGACCCTGCGCTCGCGTGCCGCGTGGGCGACCCCCGCGTCGCTGCGCGAGGCTCTGGCGGATCGCCCGTCGCTCGTCGTCCTCGATCTCCGATCTGCGGGCGCCGAAGCGGGCAATCTGCACGAGGCCGAGCAGATCGAGGCCGCACGTTCGATGCTGAGCGCACGTGAGGTGGAGGCGGAACGCGGCGACGTTCCCGCCGTGACCGTGGTGGTGCTGGGCAGTCGCGAGCTTGCCGCCCGCTTGCTTCCAGCCGGCACTTCGCTCGTGCAACCCGGTGAGGGGGCGCCACCCGCCGCGACCGTCTCGCCTGAAGAATCCGCGCAGGTTGTGCGCGATAGCCAGGCACCATTCACCCCACAAGTTGCGCCGATTTCACAGGAGACGACCCGATGAGCCTGTCGCTGACCCGACTGCGGAGCACGAAGCGCGTGAGCTGGCGTACGATCGTCGGCCTGATCCTCGTGCCGCTCACGGCTGCTGGGCTGCTGCTGTGGGGCCTGTGGAATCCGACCGACCGCCTCGACACCATCACCGCCGCCGTGGTGAATCTTGACGAACCGGTGGAACTCGACGGGCAGCTCGTGCCCATGGGGCGCGTGCTTGCGGGTGAACTGATCGGGGGCGACTCAGAGACGAACTTCACGTGGGTTCTCACCGATGAGGAGGACGCCGCGGCGGGGCTCGACGACGGTCGCTACGGAACGGTCGTGACGATTCCCGAGAACTTCTCGAGCGCGGCGACCTCACTCTCGCGCGGAGTTGACGAAGCCGAGACCGCGACCATTGACATCACCACGAGCGATCGCGGGCGACTGCTCGATTCCGCGCTTTCGGGCATTGTGACGAGCACCGCGACGGCCGTGCTCAACGAGCAGCTCGGCGCGCAGTTCGTGGGAAACATCTTCGTCGGCTTCACCGAGCTCGGCACGGGCATAGGTGAGGCGGCGGACGGCGCTGCGCAGCTCGCCGATGGTGGATCTCAGCTCGCCGACGGGGTCGCCGAGTTGGCCTCTGGTGCGGCCGAACTCTCATCGGGTGCTGGCCAGCTCGCGACCGGGGGCGGGGCCCTCGTCTCGGGTGCGAACGAGCTCGCTAGTGGGTCCGCCGCGCTGTCGGGTGGAGCCGGGCAGCTGGCCACGGGTGCGCGCGCGGCCGCCACCGGCGGCGCCGAGTTGGCGACCGGTATTGAGCAGTATGTCGGTGGCGTCAACCAGGCGATCACGGGCCTGCAGCAGGGGGCTGGCTCGGCAATCGAACCGCTGCAACAGCTCTATGCGGCAATCGATGCCGGCATCGTGCCGCTGCCCCCCGACCAAGATAAAGCGACCGTACTGGCCGGGCTCTCTCAGCTCATCAATTCGCTCAGCGCCGCGTCCACCGACGGCCCGACGAACGAGCTCACGCAGCTCAAGGGGGCCGGAACCGCTCTCGCGCAGGGAAGCCGCGCATCGGCCGATGGGCAGGCGCAACTCGCGACCGGCGTTGAGGGGCTCGCCGGAGGGCTCTCGCAGTATTCGGCGGGAGTCGCCCAGTACGCCTCGGGCGTCTCGCAGTATGTGGGCGGAGTGGGCGCGCTCGCCGCGGGCACTCCCGCACTTGCCGACGGTGCGGCTCAGCTCGCTGACGGCGCGCGCCTGTCCGCCGACGGTACGGCCGAACTCGCTGACGGGTTGCAGACTGCGGCCGGTTCGATTCCGGCATACACCGACGCGGAGCGCGAGAAGCTCGCCGAGACGGCCGTGAAGCCGGTCACCGCGCAGGGTGCGAGCGACGAACTCTTTAACGCGGCCGGCGTGCCGTTGTTTGCGGGCATCGCGCTCTGGGCGGGCGCCCTCGCCACCTTCCTGGTGCTGTCGCCGCTGTGGCGTCGCACGCACGATGCCGCTCGCGGCATCGGCGCGATCACCCTGCGCAGCGCGCTTCCCGCAGCGGGCATCGGTGCGGCGCAGGGCGGCATCGCCGGGGTACTGCTCCCGATCATGCTCGGGTACGACCTCGCGCAGGGGCTGGGGTTCTTCGCACTCGCACTCGTGGCCGGCATCTCGTTCGCGCTGGTGAACCAGGGTCTCTCCGCACTGCTGGGAGGTTTCGGCCGGTTCGTTTCGTTCGCGCTGCTCGTCGTTGGGTTCGCGATCGGGGTGATCTCCACCGCGCCGCCGCTCCTGCAGTCCATCGGTGATGCCAGCCCGCTCGGGGCGCTCTTCTCCGGGTTCCAGGCGATCGCTGGAGGAGTCGGAGGCACCGGGAGCGCGATCTGGGCCCTGGCGGTGTGGGCCGGCGGCGGCCTGGTGCTGACCGCCTTCGCGGTCGCGCGGGCGCGGAAACGCACCGCAGAATGAACCCTGCCTGAACGCTGAGTGAAGGGGGGCCCTCGAGGCTCCCCACACGACGGCCCGTCGGGCAAGATAACAATATGGTTACTTCTCCCGCGCCTGTCGCGATCGTTGGCATGGCAGGAGAGAAGCGCGCTTCCGACTACACTGAGCCCACTGATCCACCCACCGGACCCGCCCTCACCCGTGCCCGGCCGCACGCGACCGCGATGCTGTTCATGAAGTCGGGTCGCCCCCACGAGCCAGTGGCCGTGCCTCAGGTGTTGCTGGGTTCGGGTGAACTGCTGGTCGAGGTGGAGTTCGCGACGGTGTGCAGCTCAGACATTCACACGGCGCTCGGCCACCGTGTCGAACCCGCGCCGGCCGTGCTCGGTCACGAGGCTGTTGGCCGGGTCTCGGCCATCGGCGGGGTGGTGCCGGCTATCGACGGCGTGCCACTCGTGCCCGGCGATCGGGTCGTGTGGTCGGTCGTCGCGCAGTGCGGCACGTGCGACCGGTGCCTGCGCGGGATCCCGCAGGCCTGTCGCACGTTGCGCAAGTATGGCCATGAGCGGATCGGCCAGGGCTGGGAACTGACCGGAGGATTCGCCACCCACGTGCACCTGCGTGAGGGTACGACGGTGATCCGCGTCGATGAGGGGATTCCCGCTGCGGTGCTCGCGCCCGCCGGATGTGGCATCTCAACGGCATGGGCGGCGCTCGCTGCGGCCGAGCGAACAGTGTCGCTTCGCGGCGCGACTGTGCTCGTGACCGGTGGTGGGCTGATCGGTCTCTCAGCCGCGGCGATGGCTCGCGAACGGGGGGCCACGGTCATCCTCGCCGAGATCGACGAGGAGCGCCGCACACTGGCCCACAGCTTTGGGGCGGTGGTGACCTTCGATCCACTCGCTGGGAGCACCGCGCGCGATCTGCTCGCGTCATCGGGCTTGGAAGGTCGTGAAATCGATGTTGTGATCGAGGCATCGGGGTCACCCCTCGCTGTCGCGGCAGGGATCGATGCCGTCGGCCCGGGCGGGGTCGTGGTGCTTGTGGGCAGCGTATTCCCCACCGACCCCGTGGCCCTCGTGCCGGAGCGCCTGGTGCGGTCGCAGGTGACCGTGACCGGCGTGCATAACTATGCACCCGAGCACCTGCGAGGTGCACTCGAATTCCTAGCGTCGAACTGGCGCACCTATCCCTTCGAGCAACTCGTGGGGCGCGTCTACCCGCTCATTGAGCTGGATGCCGCGCTCGATCGTGCGGCGCTGCGCCGCGAGGTGCGCGTGGGCGTCACCCCGGCCGCGCTGCGCCAGCGGTAGTTCCGCCTCAACTCAAGGTGCCCTGTTCACACCGGGGTGCCTTATTTGCGCAAGTAGGGGCTCCTGAGGTGAACAAGGCACCTTGGCTCGGGCTCGGGCACGGCATCGGATGGCCCAGGCCCTGACTTGCGCCCTCTGCGCGGGCGGGGTGGACAGTGAGGGTGACGAAGGCGAGCGGTCCCACTTCGCACGCAGAGACCCGTGGCCTCGCCCCAGCAAGCTGGAGCGAGGCCACGGGTCTCTGCGTGTTGCCGGCTACGGTGCGGCAGGCAACTGCACCTTGATGAGGCCCGCCGGGTAGCGGTCTCGTGCCGAGACATAGAGCTGGTTATTCTCCGTGTCGATCGAGACCCCGTATACCTTGTCGCCGTAACGGTACTCCTCCAGCCGCTCGATGAGCGTCAGGTCGGCGGTGCGGTAAATCGACACACCCGAAGCGTCGTAGGCGCTCGTCTGGTGTCCGACCACGACAATCCCGGCTTCCCCGTCCACCGCAATCGACCGGAAGTCAGAGGCAGGGAGAGCGAGTCGCTGGAGCAACTCATAGTCCGATCCGCGGTACACCCGGATGCCCTCGGTGGATCCCGACGCGTCGCTGTTGCTGACGTAGAGGAGGTCCTCCACGGGATCGTAGGCGACACCGTGGGTGCGCCAGGCACCGCCGTCGGTCGGGCCCGCGACGGTCTGCATGAGCTCGCCGGTCAGCGCGTTCGCCACGTCGAACCCGCCACCGCGCGTACCGCCGTACACGAGGCCGCGGGCGAGATCCACATCCATGCCGCGCACGCTGCCGGTGAAGGCGAATGGCCCGCGCACACGCTCGCCGGTCTCGGCATTCATGACGACCCAGTTCGCGCCGAACGCGGCGTAGAGCAGCCCGTTCTCGGCATCGTAGGTCACGTCGCGGAGCCCGTCGCCCACCGGGTCGGTGGTCGGCACCGAGATGGTGCGCACGAGCTCGTTGGTCGTGGGGTTGATCTCGTGGATCCGGGCCGGGCGCATCTCGTCGGCGACGTAGACGTTTCCGGTTGCTGGATCCACCGCGGTGCCGACCGGGCGGATGTCCGGATCGAGGGTCACCTCAGCGGCCGACGGGATCGCAGTGAGCGCGGTCGCCGTGTAGTCGGGGTCGACCGGGTCGACGGGATCCACCGGATCAACGGGGTCAACCGGATCCACGACCTCAACACCCACGCGGGTGCTCACCGTCACCGCGGCAGCGGTGAGTTCCTCACCCGGAGGGTTCAGGCGGAAGTCGCGGTTCGCGACAAAGACGCGCTGCGCCTCCTCGTCGACCGTGATGCCGTAGCCATCCTTGCCATACTGCGGCCCGACCATGTCGACGAGCTCGGTGCCGGTCGCGAGGCGGTGCACCGAGAAGCCGCCGCCGGTTGCAGAGGTGCCCGTGTAGCCGATGTAGAGCAGCCCGTTCGTGCTATCGATATCGACCTGGCGTGCGCCGGGGCGTGCGGCACGTTCCCATACCTTCTTGAATCCGTCCGTCGAATCGAAGGCCTGGATACCGATGGCCCCCTCCACGCTGTAGAACTTCGTGGTCACGACGAAACCAGTGACCGGATCCACTGAGACGTAGTAGGAATCGGCGGTGCCATTGATGACACCCAGGGACTCACCGGTCGAAGCGCGGAACACCTCGACACCGCGTGCTGGCACGGCGACGTAGACGAAGTCGTTCACCGGGTCGACATCGAGCGAGCGATTCGACTCGATGATCGGGTAAGAGCCGCGCACAATCTCGCCGTAATTCTCGTCGGCGATCGAGACGACAGTCCAGTTGCGGTTCTGCTGACCCACGTAGAGCAGCCCGCGCGCCTCGTCGATGCCGAGGTCGCGGATATTCTCCGGGAGGGTGATGGTGCGCAGCACCTGGTCGGTGTCGGGATCCATCTCGAAGATCGTGCGACCGTTCTGATCGCCCAAGTACAGCAGGTCGCGCTCCTGGTGGTACGCGACGCCCGCTGGCAGGGCGGCGTTCGAGCGGTTCACCGAGGTCAGGTCGGCGGTGTGCTCGTAGGTGATCTCCTCAATCGGTTCGTCGGTGCCGGGATCGGTGGGATCCGGATCCGGATCGGGGTTCGGCTCGCATCCCAGGCACGGACTCGGGGTTCCGGGGTCAATGACCTGCGGCTCGACACCGTCAGTCACGACCTTCTGCTCACCCTCTTTGTTGATGGTGAAGCCATCAAGGAAGGCGCCATCAGCCGTGCGCGACTCGAAGCGCAGCGTGCCGCCAGCAACATCGACGACCTGGTAGGTCTGCATGCCGGTCACGAGCCTGCGCAGGTGCGCGTCGTTCTCGTTCCAGTGGCGGGGGCCGACGTTGTAGAACTTCGAGCCGACGCTCGAGCTGACGTAGACGGGGCCTGTGTGGCTGAGCGCAGCGTCAGCTCCCGCGGGCAGGTTCTGCTCGTTCGCCAGCAGGTTGCCGCGGCCATAGGCATGGTCGTGCCCGCTGAGCACGAGGTCGACATTGTGCGCCTCGAGGATCGGACCCCACGACTGGCGGATGCCCAGGTTGTTGCGTCCTTCGTCGAGCGAGTACGTCGGGTGATGGAAAAACACCACCGTCCACTGCTGCGGGTTCTCGGTGAGCACGGCTTCGAGCCACTCAGCCTGAACCTGCAGGCCCTCGGTGTCGACCTGGTTGCTATTCAGGGAAATGAAGCGCACACCCTCGTGGTCGGTGAAGTACACCGTGCCCGCGAGCCGATCGTAGACTTCGCCCTCGCCCTGTGGTCCGTTGTCGGGGTAAGCGAACTGGCTCTGCCACTGCGATGACAACTCGCCCTCGTACTCGTGGTTGCCAGGTGTCGTGAGCATGTTCTGCGTGCCAAGAGTGTACGAGAACGCGTCGTACAGCTCGCCCCACTGCGCGTCGGAGTGCGCATCGTTGACAAGGTCGCCGATCTGCAGCACGAGGTCGGCATTCGGTCGGTCGCGGAACGCGTTACGCACGACGCGCGAGGCATCGCTGTGGATCCCGTTCTGGATGTCACCCAGGTAGATGAACGAGAAGGGATCCGCGCCGCTGGTCGCGGTCTCGAAATCCTGCCACTCGCTGAAATTCGTGCCGTCTCCGACCCGGTACATGTACGAGACTCCCGGGAGCAGGCCGGTAAGAGTCGCCGTGTGGATCGCTTGCGTGTAGCCGAGGTCGGTCGTCTGCTCTGTGCGTTCCTGGGCGACCAGCGACTGCACGCCGCCGGGGTACGGCTCAGCCGTCATCACCCGGTACTCGACGATGCCGCTCGTCACCTCGGTGGCGGAGCGCCAGCTGACGACCTGCTCGGTCGTGGCATCGGCACCCGGGGTGAGGGTGATGCGGTCGGGAACCCGACTCGGGGCGTAGCGTTCAGCGGCGGGTTGCGAGACCGCGTTCGCGGGGGTCGCCGTGAGGAACCCTCCGGAAGCAATCACCCCGAACGCGAGGCCCGCGGCAAGAAAGCGCTGTGTGGCGCGTGATCGTTGCATGTTATGCGGCCTTTCGATGAGTGCGGTACGTGGGGAAGAGGAGTGCGCCACCGGCAACTGCGAGCAGCGATCCGAGCGCGATGGCACCAAATGCGGACTCGCCACCGGTGGTCGCGAGCCCCTGGCCCGCTGCGGTTGGCGACTTCGTCACGATGATGTCTTGTGACACGGTGCGCCCGGATTCAAGGCCGCGGAGCACGATGCGGTGCTCGCCTGCGGCGGCATCGCTCGGGATCATGACCCGTGCGCTCACCGCTCCCGTGTCGGTGGCGGTGCTCAGTGCAAGCGTCACCGGCGTGGAGTGCAGCTCGATGGCGACGCGCTCGCCGGCCAGGAAGCCTGCACCGGTCACGGTGAAGGAGTCACCGGGTGCGAGCGAGTTGTCGCTGAGGCCGACGGTCGCGGCGGGGACCTCGGTTCCCGGGTCGGTGCCGGGATCTGTACCTGGATCGGTCCCGGGGTCGGTTCCCGGGTCGGTGCCTGGATCGGTCCCGGGGTCGGTTCCCGGATCGGTACCGGGATCCACGGGCAACGCCGGCGGAGCCACGCCCTCGCGGCTCGAGCCCGGCCCACCGGCCCACATCACGTCGTCGGTGACGAGCTTCTCGCCCTCGGTGTTCTTGGTGATCGTGAAGGCATCGAAGACCGCCCCGTCAACGGTGCGGGCCTCGACGTGCATGCGTCCGTCTTCTGTCACGTCGACCGTCTGGAAGAGCTGCACGTCTCGTCCGACGACGCGCAGGTTCGCATCGTTGGTGATCCAGTTATTGGAATCTGCGGCATCGGGAATGTACATCTTCGGACCGGCGACGCTGACGAGGTACGCGGGGCCGGTGTGGCTGGTCGCGGGATCCGCGCCCTCGGGCAGGTTCTGCTCGTTAGCGATCAGGTTGCCGCGTCCGTACGCGTGGTCGTGGCCCTGCACGACGAGATCCACATCGTAGGTCTCAAACAGGGGCAACCACGCCTCGCGCAGCGCCTGGTTGTTGCGACCGCTCGTGACCGAGAATATGGGGTGGTGGAAGCTGACGACCGTCCACATGTTCGGGTTGTCAGCGAGCTTCTCCTCGAGCCAGGTGGTCTGTGCCTCGCGCGACTCGGCGCGCATCGCTTGGGTGCTGTCGAGGCTGATGAACCGCACGCCCTGGTAGTCGACCGAGTAGACCGTCTCCTGCAGGGTGTCCTGGTCTTCGGGGCCGTTTCTCGGAAACTCGAACTGCGCGCCCCAGTGCTGCGAGAGCGCCGGGCCGGGGTAATACTCGTGATTGCCCGTCGAAGCGATCACGTTGAGGTACTGGTTGGAGAAGGCTGCAGCCTCGTGCCACTCGCCCCACTCGGAATCGCTGGTCTCGGTGTCGATGAGGTCGCCCGCGTGGACCACGACGCGCGCGTAGGGACGCGCCTCAAACGCGGCGCGGAACGAGCGCGAGGTGTAGGCCTTGTTGTCGTTCTGCGCGTCGCCCTGCACGAGGAAGCTGAATCCGCCGACCTCGGTCGTCGCGGTGGTGAACTCGAGCCACTCGCTCCAGGTCTCGCCATCGCCCACGCGATACACGTAGGTGGTGCCAGCGTTCAGGCCCTCGATCGTGGCGGAGTGGTGCGCTACCGGGTAGCCGAGCGTCGTGTCGAACTGGTCGGAGGTCGCTGCTGCCACCGTCTGCGCGCCCGAGGTCACGCTCGGCCCGCTCAGCGCCCACTGTACCTGCGGCGCGGTGACCGCGTCGGAGGTGCGCCACGACACCGACTGGCTCGTGGCCGGCTGCTCGGTCGGTGTGAGGATGATGCGGTCCGGCACCGCGGTGGGGCGGTGGACGGTCGCTGGGTTGACCGCGGGCGGGGCGAGTCCGCCGCCGTTCGCGAGGGCCACACCACCCCCTAGCGCGCTCAGACCGATTGCGACGGCGAGGGTTCCCGCCGTGAGCAGCGCGGGACGGGGAATACGGGGCATGCGTGACACACCTCTCGGACGGGCGGCAGGGCCGGCTCTTTGGGCGCGCGTGGCGCGGGCGCACCAGAAGAGCGCGCCCAAAGATCGAGTGTGGCGTGGCAGGTACCCGCAGAAATAGGGCAAAACCAGAGTGTTCCCGAGGCGTTCACGCAGGCAATGTTTGCGTCACACCAAATTTGGACGGCGTTCACTCAGGCATCGTCCGAAAGGGGACGAGAATGGTCCTGACTCAGCGGTGAGAGGACAATTCGCGTCCCCTTGCGCGAGTGTTGGGGGAAGGGTGACGGATCGCCGCGCCTCGGCGCCTACGGCACCCGGCGCAGCCACTCCTCGGTCGCGAACTTCTTTTCGACCAGCCGCTCGGCTGCGTCGTACTCACCCTCGGTGACCTCGCCACGGGTACCGCCGTGACGGCGCACAAACGTGTCGACCATCTTCTCGATGATCTCGGCGCGCGCGAGGCCGGTCTGGGTGCGGAGCGGATCCACCCGCTTTTGTGCGCTCGCAATGCCCTTGTCTGAGAGCTTCTCGCGACCGATGCGGAGTACCTGGGTCAGCGCGTCGCCGTCCATGTCGTAGGCCATCGTGACGTGGTGCAGCACCGCACCCGAGGCGAGGCGCTTCTGCGCGGCCCCCCCGATCTTGCCGTGCGGGCTGGTGATGTCGTTCAGCGGCTTGTACACGGCGTCGATGCCGACCGACTTCAGCGCCTCGAGCACCCACTCGTCGAGGAACGCGTACGACTCGGCGAAGCTCATGCCGCGCACCAGTTCCTCGGGAGCATACAGCGCGTACGTGATGCTCGATTCGGGCTGCATGAACATGGCCCCGCCGCCGGAGATGCGTCGCACGAGCTGCCCGCCACGGGCCGCGAGCTGTGCCTCGTCGACCTCGTTCTGCACCGACTGGAAGCTGCCGATGATGGCGGCCGTGCGATCCCACTCCCAGATGCGCAGCGTGGGCCCGCGCAGCCCCTCGCCCACGGCGATCGTCAGCACCTCGTCGAGTGCCGCGTTCATCATCGGAGACATCGCCGGCTCGTGCACGATCTGCCAGTCGTAGTCTCGCCAGTGCGCCGCCCCGGTCACGCCTCGGCGCACCGCAATGCCCACCGACTCGGGCGTGAAACCGAGCAGGTGCACCTCGCTCGGAAGTGCCTTGCGGATCGCCTCAGCGAACTCGTCGATGGTCGAGTTGGGACTCAGCCCGTTCACCGCGCGGTTAATGTCATTCAGCGCCTCGTCGGGCTCGAGAAAGAAATCGCCAGACAGGTGAAAATCGGCGATGCGACCGTCAACCAACTCGAAGTCGACCACCACCAGCTTGCCGCCGGGAACCTTGTACTCGCCGTGATGTGTAGCCATGTCACCAGAGTACGCCGCAGCTACCCGCGCGGGAAGCGATCAAGCATCCAGGTGATGATTTCTGCGGTCACCTCTTCGCGGTTGGTCTCGTTGAGCAGCTCGTGCCGCGCGCCGGGGTACACGCGCATGGTGACATCGCGCACGCCGCGAATGCGGTACGCGTCGGCGAGGAGGCGCAGGCTATCGCCGCGGCTGAGTGGATCGTCGCTGCCCGAGACGATGAGAATCGGCACGTCAGGCGCGACACTCGCTGCGGGGGTGCCGAAGAGTCGCAGGGCGTCTGGGAGCCCGAACAGCTTGATGATGTCGGCCGGAAAGCAGAGTGGGTCTGCGATGAACGCACGCTGCACATCGGGGTCGCGGCTCAGCCACTCGAACCCGTTCGCGCCATCACCGCGCCAACGCTTGTTCAGGTCTCCGGATTCCATCGACATCGGGGTGCGCTTGGCGCTGCCCGAGAGCACCACGCCGTCGTAGATGCGCGGCTCGCGGTTGATGATCCGCTGCGCCATCAGCGATCCCCACGAGTGACCGAACATGATCACCGGCAGGCCGGGGTGCCGTTCGCGGGCAAGATCAGTGAGCTGGTGGATCGCGGCCTCCGCCGCGCGCAGGCCGCCCGGGCCGAGCGTGCCGAGCTTCGAGAGGTCGCCGCCCCACTGCCGCCGGCCGGTCTCGCCGTGGCCGCGGTGATCGTTTGCCACCACCGTGAACCCCGCGTCGCGCAGCGCCTGGGCGAAGGCGGCGTACCGCAGCGCGTGTTCGCCGACCCCGTGCGCGATCTGCACGATGGCGTGCGGGTCCGTCGCCGCCCACTCGTATGCGGCGATCTCAATCCCGTGCGGGTCGGTGTAATCAAACCGCGTGAAGTCCGTGCCAGCGTCAGTGCTCATTCCTCTATTCTGCCCGTGATCGTGCTCCCGACTGTGCCTAGACTGAGCGGGTGCGCAGATGGCGGTGGATCGCGGGACTGGCCGCGGTGGCGTGCGGAGTCGCCGCGCTCGCACTCACGGGGGCGCATTGGATGACAGGAACGACGGGCGAGGAGTTCTCGGTGTCAATACGTGACGAGGAGATCGGGGTGTCCGTGCGCAACGAGCTGCTGCCTGGCCCGGCCGCCGCCGCACCCGGCGCGCCCGCAGACACAGCGGGCGCTGGCCCCAGTGGATCGCCGAACCGCCTCGGCTCGGCCGCCGTACCGGTGCGCGTCTATGAGCCGCAGGGCCAAGCGCCATGGGCAACCCTCGTGTGGGCGCACGGGGGCTCGTTCGTGCGTGGCACCCTGGATTGGCCCGAGGCCGACTGGGTGGCGCGCGCCTTCGCCGAGGCCGGCATGCGGGTGTACTCCGTCGACTACGCGCTCGCGAGCGACTCCGTCAAAGCCCCCGCGCCGGCGAACGACCTGGCGGCGGTCGTGCGTGCGGTCGCCGTGCGCCACGAGGGGCTGCTCGTCGTCGGTGGCGCGAGCGCGGGGGCACACCTCGCGGCCCTGGCCGCGCTCGCGCAGGCCGACTGGGCGGGTTCCGAGCCACAGCCTGGAGGCACCGGCGGTGCTGCCGACTCGCCCACACCAGCACGGTCAGTCGATGCCCTGCTCATGCTCTACCCGACCGCGCACCGGGTGCAGCGCGAAGACCCGCAGATCGCCGCGCTCACCGCGGTACTGCCCGAAGCGCGTCGATTTGATTCCGCTCGCATCGCCGAGATGTACGCGTACTACCTAGGGGATACGCGGCCCGGTCGGAGTGAGTCGCACGAACATCGCGTCGATCCGCCCGCGTACCCGGACGCCCCCACCGTGGTCGGGGAACTCCCACCCGAGCGACTGCGGCAGCTCCCACCGACCATCATCATCAACGCCGATGCCGACGACCTGCGCGCGTCGGGTGAGCATTTCGCAGAGCAGCTCACCGCAGCCGGGGTGAGGGTGACGCTCACCCTGCAGCCGGGCACCTTGCACGGCTACCTCAACCGGCCCGAGGAGTCGGATCGGGCCCGGGCCGATGCCCGCGCCACGATCGATCGGTTCGTGACCGAGGTGCGCGCGATCCACCCTGAATAGACTCGACGTATGACTCATCTCACAGTGTCACTTCCGTCCGATGCGGGTCTCGCGGAGGCGGTGGGCGAGGTTTCGGGTGTCACTTTCGTTCCCTGGGATCTCGACGGACCGTCGCCGGCCGAACGGCTCGACATCGTGGTGCCGCCCTACTGGGGCGGAAACCGCCAGCTTGCAGCGCTCGCTCGGGCCGACGTGCGACTCGTGCAGTGGCAATCGATTGGCTTTAACGGGGTTGAGAAGTATGTGCCGGCAGGAGTGCCGCTCGCCAACGCCGCCACCGTGCACGAGACCTCAACCGCGGAGCTGGCCCTGGGCCTCGCGCTCGCCGCCCAGCGCGGCATTCCCGAGTTCGTGCGCCAGGGCGACCGGCGCGAGTGGGTGACCCCCACCCTCCCGAGCCTCGCGGATCGGCGCGTGCTGATCGTCGGTTACGGCGGCGTCGGAAAGGCGATCGAGGCGCGGCTTGCCGGCTTCGAGGTGCATTTCGAGCGGCTCGCTCGCACGACACGGGTGGATCGCGATTCGTCTGGCACCGCTGTGCCCGTGCGCGGGTTCGACGAACTGCACGACGCGCTCGCCGATGCCGAGGTGGTGTTCCTCGCGGTGCCGCTGACCGCGGAGACCACCGCGCTGATCGACGCGGCGGCGCTCGCCGCCATGCCCGACGGCGCGCTGCTCGTGAACGTCGCCCGCGGTCCGGTCGTTGACACGGACGCACTCGTCGCCGAGCTCACAGCGGGCCGCCTGCGCGCGGCACTCGACGTGACGGACCCCGAGCCATTGCCCGCCAGCCACCCGCTCTGGAAGTGTCCGAACCTGCTCGTCACCCCGCACGTGGGCGGTGACTCATCGGCGATGATGCCGCGAATGGCGGCGCTGATCCACCGTCAAATCGCACACCTGCAGCGGGGCGAGACGCCCGAGAATCTCGTGCTCGGCACGTGGCCCGCGGCCTGAACTCACCCACCCCGATAGACGCAAGGAGACGCGCGATGGAGCGAGCCCTCACTGGTCCGGTAGCGCTGACGCGGCACGACGGCACACTGAACCCCGACGCTGTCGGCTGGGCGGCGCAGCCCGTGGTTGACACGAGCGACCTCGGCGCGGGACGGGGGCGCAACAAGCGCTGGGAATACTGGAACGTCACGACGCCGACGCACATCATCGGGCTCACCGTCTCGTCGATCGACTATGCGTGCGTGCACGAGGTGTGGGTCTACGACCGGCAGACGGGGCAAACCTGGGGCGAATCGGCCACCGTCATTCCGGCCCGCGGTGCGGTGCTCGCCCCGGTGCTCGAGCAGGGTCGCTCGATGGCGCGGGCGAAGAACCTGGCAATCGACATCGACCAGACCCCAGAGGGCACGCGGCTGCGGGCGCAGATCCCCGGTCTCTTCTTCGACGTGCTCGCCGAGCTGCCCGAGGGTCACGAGCGGCTCGCCCTGGTCGTGCCCTGGAGCGAGACCCGGTTCCAATACACGGTGAAGGATCTTGCCCGCCCGGCGAGTGGCACGCTGCGCATCGGCTCGGTGGATCACCCGGTGCTAGCCGGCGAATCGTGGGCGGTGCTCGACCACGGGCGTGGGCGCTGGCCGTACGACATCAGCTGGAACTGGGGCGCGGGATCCGGTTGCTCGAACGGGCACGTGATCGGCGTGCAGGTCGGCGCACAGTGGACAGCGGGCACGGGGGTGTCTGAGAACGCGTTCTTCGTTGACGGCCGCATGCACAAGATCCACGGCGAAACCGACTGGGAGTATGACATCGAGAACTGGCGTGCACCGTGGCGGGTGCGAGGCGGTGGGCTGGATGCGACGTTTGAGCCGTTTCACAACAAGACGACCCGCACGAACCTCCTGATCCTGAAGGGTCACACTGACCAGTGCTTCGGGTTCTGGAGGGGCACCTTCACCCCCGAGGGGGCAGCGCCTATCGAGTTTGATGGGATCCTCGGGTGGGCCGAGGAAGTGCACAACCGCTGGTGAGCGCCGCGAGAAGAGCCGATACTGAGAACACTTCGACGATGGAGGACGAGATGCGCGCGATCGTTGCACTGCAGGCCGGAGGCCCCGATGAGCTGACGCTGCACGAGGTGCCCGTTCCCGAACCGGCGGCTGGCGAGTTGCTCGTCGAAGCCGCCGCGATCGGCGTCAACTTCATCGAGACCTACCAGCGCTCGGGCGTGTACCCCGTGTCGTTCCCCTTCACACCGGGAGCCGAGGCCTCGGGCACCGTGGTTGCGGTCGGCGACGGGGTGTCGGGGTTTGTTCCCGGCGACCGGGTGACCACGAGTGAGGCACGGTCGAGTTACGCCGAGCGCTTTCTCGTCGAGGCAGAGCGTGCCGTGCGGGTGCCGGATGCGGTGGATCTCGACACGGCTGGCGCCCTCCCCCTGCAGGGACTCACCGCGCACTACCTGGCCACATCGGCCGCTCGCGTGCAGGCCGGCGACACCGTGCTCGTGCACGCCGGGGCTGGAGGGGTGGGGCTGCTGCTCACCCAGTTACTCGTTGCGCGAGGGGTGCGGGTGCTCACCACCGCGTCGACCGAGGAAAAGCGCGCGCTGAGCCGTGAGGCCGGTGCCGCAGAGGTGCTGGGATACGAGGGATTCGCCGATCGTGTGCGTGAGCTCACCGGCGGCGAGGGTGCCGCGGTGGTCTTTGACGGGGTGGGCCGCGATACCTTCGACGCTTCCCTCTCTGCCCTCCGCGTGCGCGGCCAGATGGTGCTCTTCGGCGGCGCAAGCGGCCAGGTGCCGCCCTTCGACCTGCAACGGCTGAACGCGGGTGGATCCCTGTCCATCACGCGGCCTGCGCTGCCGCACTTTCTGCGTACCCCCGAAGAGCGCGCCTGGCGCTATCGCGAACTATTCGACGCGATCGCAGCGGGCTCGCTGAAGGTACGGATCGGCGCGAGGTTTCCTCTCGCTGATGCCGCGGGCGCCCACCGTGCACTGGAGGGCCGGGGCACGACCGGCAAGGTGATCCTCACCCCCTAGTCGCCGCGCCGCACGGATACCCTCGGCGGCCTTGCCCGTAGCGGTATTCTGGCGAAATGTCTGACACACGCGAAAACACACCCGAACAGGTGCCGGTGGGCGCTCCCGCCGAGACCGGGGTGGCGGCGGAGGCCGGACGGCCGATCCATCACGAGGGTTCGCACGACACGCGATTCTTTGGACAGCCGTGGGCGCTCGCTAACGTGTTTGGTGTCGAGATGTGGGAGCGTTTCAGCTTCTACGGCATGCAGGGCATCCTGCTCATCTACATGTACTTCACCGTGTCGGAAGGCGGCCTCGGCATCGATCGCGCCGTGGCGACGGGCATCGTGGGTGCCTATGGCGGCACCGTGTATCTCGTTGCCATCCTGGGTGCCTGGCTTGCCGACCGGGTGCTGGGCTCCGAGCGGGTGCTCTTTTACAGCGCCATTGTGATCATGGCCGGGCACGTCGCGCTCGCTGTGCTGCCCAACGCGTGGGGCCTCGGCGTCGGTCTCGCGCTCGTCGCGATCGGCTCGGGCGGGCTGAAAGCCAACGCCACCGCGGTCGTCGGCACCCTGTATGCCGAGGGTGACACCCGGCGCGACGCCGGCTTCTCCCTCTTCTACCTCGGCATCAACCTCGGGGCCTTCCTCGGACCGATCATTACGGGCCTGCTCCAGTCGACCATGGGCTTCCACTGGGGCTTCGGTGCCGCAGCCGTCGGCATGGCGATCGGCCTCGTGCAGTACTCGTTCGGGCGAAAGCACCTCCCCGAAGATTCCCGGCTGGTCGCGAACCCGTTGCCGCGAAACCAGCGGGGCCGCTTCGTCGTTGCGGGCGTGGCCGGGGTGGCAGTGCTCGTAATCGGTGTGGTCACCGGCGTGATCCGCGCTGACAATCTCGCGACAATCGCCATCATCATCATCCTCGCCGCGGCGATCGCCTACTTCATCGTGATCATCGGCTCGAAGCACATCAACGCGACGGAGCGTTCGCGGGTGATCAGCTTCATCCCGCTCTTCATTGTGAACGTGGGGTTCTGGTCGCTGTACCAGCAGCAGTTCACGGTGCTCACGATCTACTCAGATCAGCAGCTCGATCGAACGATTTTTGGTTGGGAGATGCCGATTTCGTGGATCAACTCGATCAACCCGATCTTCGTCATCATCCTGTCGGGAGTGTTTGCGGCGGTCTGGTCGAAGCTCGGCACTCGCGCGCCCGCAGCGCCCGCGAAGTTTGGGCTCGGCTCGATCATCATGGGCGCGGCGTTCCTGCTTTTCATCCCGTGGGCGGGTGGCGGCCCGTCATCGACGCCGCTCCTCGCGATGGCCCTGATCCTCCTCGTGTTCACCGTTGCCGAGCTGTTCATCTCGCCGCCCGGGCTATCGGTCACCACGAAACTCGCCCCCGAGCGTTTCCGTACGCAGATGGTCGCGTTGTACTTTCTCTCGGTCGCGCTCGGCACGTCGATCGCCGGCTGGCTCGCGCAGTTCTACGACCCCGCGACCGAGGTTCCCTACTTTGCGCTGCTCGGAGCGATCGCGATCGGTATCGGCCTGTTGATGCTGGTCGCCGTGAAGCCGGTGCTGAAGCTCATGCGCGGGGTGCGGTAGCCGACGGGTTTGTTTCGAGTCGAGATCCGGTTAGCCGCTTGCGCACGGGGTCGTCACCGGGGTCATGGACACCCGGCTGACCGCCTGCGCGTCGAGGCCCGGCTCACGGCTTGCGCGCAGTGGCGTCACCGGGGTTCTCGACACCCGAAACTCGGAGATTCGCACAATTTCGGGGGAATATTGCTCCACTGATCCTGGATTGTGCAGATCTCCGAGGCTGGGGTCAGACAGTGCCCCCGGTATCGGGCCAGTACGTCTACTCTGACTCGAAGCCCTGTGCCCGCAGCGATGCGCGCATCGTGTGGCGGCCGTGCAGGCCCGCGATCTTCGCGAGGCGGCCGATAACGGTGCGCGCCCAACTGCGCCCCGGGTGCCCCTGCCCGGCGAAGTACTTTTCGTAGCTCGCCTCGTACTCATCGGTGGCGGATCGCCACCGTTCCGGGTCGTACACCTCGTGGTGCAGCACGCCCGTCAGCGGCAACCGCGGCTTGACCCCGGTACCCTCGGACGGATCCGGCACGCCGATCGACATCCCCACCAGTGGGAACGTGTGCTTCGGGAGCCCAAGCTCGGCGCACACCGCCTCAGGGGCGTTGCGCAGGCTGCCCACGAATACGCCACCGAGGCCGAG
The DNA here is from genome assembly GCF_052386045.1 of Leucobacter fengyongliangi. Taxonomy (NCBI): domain Bacteria; kingdom Bacillati; phylum Actinomycetota; class Actinomycetes; order Micrococcales; family Microbacteriaceae; genus Leucobacter; species Leucobacter fengyongliangi. The sequence goes on from NZ_CM126356.1 coordinate 192,103, forward strand.
GGATTCTGCGGCGAGCAGCGCATTCTGCGCGGCGATCCCCACGTCGATCGCGCTGATGAGCGTGTTTTCGATGAGCCCAAGGGTTTCGGGTTCGGCACTGTGCGCGCGCATGAGCGCATCGTTACGGCTGAGATCCGCGATCCACACAAGAAATACGGGCGCCTCGGCCACGTAGTCGCGACCCCCCAGCATCTCGGAGAGTCGTGCCTTGCGAGCCGCATCGCGCACGGCAATGACCGACCACACCTGCAGGTTCGACGAGGTCGATGCCCTCTGGGCTGCGCCCACGATGAGTTCGAGTTGCGCGTCGGTGACGGGCTCGTCGAGGTACTTTCGCACCGACTTGTGCGCGAACTGCTGCGCGATGACTGCTGATTCGAGTTCTTTCTGCATGGTGGTCCTCTCGAGTACGCACGTCTTCGACGTGGTACAGCCTAGCCCGGGAAGAATTTGCGCGCGGGGTTCACGCGAGCCAGGGGTTGATGAGTTCCGTGCCGTGTCCCTCGAAATCACCCGTGTTGCGGGTCGCGATCCGTGCACCCTGGGCCTGCGCGATGCCGAGGATCTGGCCGTCGGCGAAACTGAGCCCCCGGCCAGCGCGCTCCGCTCGCCCGCGGATCTCAGCGTGGAATCGAGCAGCATGCTGATCGTAAGCTAACACCCGCTGGGCCATCCCCTCGAACAGGGCATCGATGCGAGCGGAGAGCGCTTCTTTTCGCCGCCCAGTTGGCAGCCGATCAACCCCGAACTTCAGCTCATGCACCGTGATGACGCACAGCACGAGATCGTGGCGCTCTGCCCGCAACCACTCAAGAACCCGTGTGTCTGGTTCTTGCCGCAACGTTTCCGACCAGACGTTGGTGTCGACGAGGATCACAGCGGCGGTACCTCGCGAGCCTCGCCGCGCGTGGGGAGCTCGATGCCGATGCCCTGCTCTGCGAGCCGCGATTCTTCGCCCTCTGCAAGCCACATCAAAATCGGATCTGAAGCCGTCGGCGTCACAATATCGACGAGAATCTGCCTGGCTTCCGCTTCCATTGAGCGCCCATGGCTGCGCGCTCTGGCCCGGAGTTCCTCCTTCACCGGCGCTGGGAGATTTCTGATGAGTAACTGCGCCATTCTCGCCTCCTTGTGTAGTGATATCGATGATATCAGTCAGGATGCCTGTGACGGGGCCGATCCGACACCGTTTGCCCGGTGCCCCATCACCCGCCCAGCTAGACTTGAGCGGTGTGCCCGGCGCTCTCGCCGGGCCTTTCCCAAGATCCCCGCTTGCCCCTTGGAGTGTGCTTCACCATGGCCGAACAGTCCCGTCTCGACAAAGTCATCGCCCTCGCCCGTCACCGCGGCTTCGTCTACCAGGCGGGTGAAATCTACGGTGGATCGCGCAGCGCCTGGGACTACGGCCCACTGGGCACGGCGCTGAAGGAGAACATCAAGCGCCAGTGGTGGAAGGCCATGGTGCAGCGGCGTGACGACGTGGTCGGGATTGACTCGAGCGTGATTCTGCCGAAGCAGGTCTGGGAGGCCTCGGGCCACGTCGAAGTCTTCAGCGACCCGCTCGTCGAGTGCCTGCAGTGCCACAAGCGCTACCGTGAGGATCACCTCATCGAGGAATTCGAAGACAAGAAGGGCCGCGCACCCGAGGGCGGGCTCGCCGAGGTCGTCTGCGTGAGCTGTGGCACCCGCGGCCAGTGGACCGAGCCGCGGGCATTCTCTGGCCTCCTGAAGACCTACCTTGGCCCCGTTGACGACGAGGCGGGTATGCACTACCTTCGCCCAGAGACCGCGCAGGGGATCTTCGTGAACTTCGCGAACGTGCTCCAGTCCGCGCGCATGAAGCCCCCGTTTGGTATCGGTCAGATCGGCAAAAGTTTCCGCAACGAGATCACTCCTGGCAACTTCATCTTCCGCACCCGCGAGTTCGAGCAGATGGAGATGGAGTTCTTCGTCGAGCCCGGCACCGACGAGGAGTGGCAAGAGTACTGGATGAACGAGCGGATGTCGTGGTACATCGGCCTCGGCATCGATCCGGGCAACCTGCGCTTCTTCGAACACCCGAAGGAGAAGCTCTCGCACTACTCGAAGCGCACTGCCGATATTGAGTACCGCTTCGGCTTTACCGGCGGCGAGTGGGGTGAGCTCGAGGGCATCGCGAACCGCACCGATTTCGACCTCACCACCCACTCGAAGCACTCGGGCAAAGATCTGTCCTACTTCGATCAGGCGAAGAACGAGCGCTGGGTGCCCTACGTGATCGAGCCGGCCGCGGGCCTGACGCGCTCGTTGATGGCGTTCCTCGTTGACGCGTACCGCGAGGAGGAGGTGCCAAACGCCAAGGGCGGCACCGACACTCGCACACTGCTCGCGCTCGATGCGCGCCTCGCGCCGATCAAGGCCGCGGTTCTGCCGCTCAGCCGCAACGAGGCGCTGTCTCCGCTCGCGCGCGAGATCGCCGCCGAGCTGCGCGACGACTGGAACATCGACTTTGACGATGCGGGGGCGATCGGCCGCCGCTATCGCCGCCAGGACGAGATCGGTACGCCATTCTGTGTGACCGTCGACTTCGACTCGCTCGAGGATCACGCCGTGACCGTGCGCGACCGCGACACCATGCAGCAGGAGCGCGTGCCTCGCGCCGAGCTTCACGCATACCTCGCCGAGCGCCTGCGCGGCTCGTAGCCCACTGGTTCAGCGCATGAACGACGAACAGCACCCCCAGCAGGGGCCAGCAGAGCGACCGGCATCTCCCGAGGAGTGGGGGTGGGCGCAGCGCACAGCTGCGCCGATCCACTGGGTTGAGACTGAACCGCTCGAATACCACCGACTGCTGCGCGGGGCACCGAAATATCGCTGGTGGAAGCCGCTGCTCGCACTCGTGTTGGGGTTCTTCTACTATCTGACCTTCACCGTGGTGTTCAGCGTCGTGGTGATGGTGCCCTATCTTCTGCTCTCGGGGGCGGAGCTCAGCGAAGAGACCATTCTCGCGCTCGCGATCCCCGACACACAGCAGCCGATATCGCTCGTGGTCACGCTCGGATCGGTCGCGCTCATGATTCCGGCGGTGTGGCTTGCGATGCTCAGCACCGGCCTCACCCCTGTCGGTCGGGCGTGGTCAGTCGCGCTCCGCATTCGCTGGCGGTTGCTGTTCCGTACCGTCATCCCCGCGTTCGTTGCGCTCGTGGTGATGAACGTGGTCGGTATTGCATTTGAGCTCGCGTTCGCTGCCGTCATTGGTGACTCGACGCCGATCGCCGAGGTGCCAACCATCGACCCGACACTCGCGCTGTGGTCTGCGCTCATCATCCTGTTGCTCGTGCCGATTCAGGCGACGGCCGAGGAGCTGGTGTTCCGCGGCATGTTCATGCAGACGCTCGGCGCCTGGTTCGGTGGATCCCGCGCGGCGGGTGCGGTTGGGGCGTTCTTGCGTGGGCCGTGGATCCCGATCGTCGTGCCCAGCATCATCTTCGGGTTCGCACACATCTACGACATCTGGGGTTGGATGGCAGTGGTGCTGCTTGCCTTGGTTGCCGGCTGGCTGAGCTGGCGCACGGGTGGGCTCGAGGCCGCAATCACCATTCATGTCGTGAATAACTGGATCGCATTTGGACTCATGGTGTTCGCTATCGGAGGCGAAACCAAGCAAACCGCGAGTGGTGCTGGCCCGGGTGCACTCATTGGCGAAATCGTTGGTTTGGGCCTGTACGTCTGGTGGGTGGAGCGCATCTTCGTGCGCAAGGGCGGCCCGCGCACCCGCATCGACCTCGTGCAGTCGCGACTCGCCGCCCCGCCGGCGACCGCCACTGCGACCCCGCAGGTGGCCCCATGATTGACGCGCTGGTGACTGGGCGCAGCATCGCCGCGTTGCTTGCCGCGCTCGATCTTGCCGAGGTGGGCCTCCGTGTCGGCCTGGCGACCGACGAACGTGTGGGTGAGCCTCCCGCGGCTCCGGTGCGGGACCCGGATGGGATCGTGACCGAGTTTCTGAACCGTGTTGCGGCACCCATCGCCGGCACCGATGCGGCGCCGGCAGCTGGTGCGCTCCCGCGTGTGAGCTCACCCGAGCCCCCGTTGCTGCAGGATCGCGCCGGCGAGTGGGCGCCGCAAGCTACTCCCGCGGTTTTGGGTATCCCGGCATCTCCCCTCGCGACCGAGACCGTGCGGTTGCTCGGCACGGGTGCCGCCATTCGTGCGTACCTCGATCGCGTCATGCCCTTCCTCGCAGTGGGAAAGGCGAGGACACTCGGGCCCCTCGTGCGGAAACGCATTGGAGCGCGTGCGCTCGCGCGTCTGGTCGAGCCAGAATTGCGCGAGCGGTACGGCGTGGATGCCAATGAGGTTGAGGTGGCGCTCGCGGCCCCTGGACTCAACGAGGCGCTCTCGCGAGTCGGGTCGTTGACGGGTGCGGCGCTTGCATACTCCGATCGGAATGTTGCACGTGAAACGCGAGTGGAGCCTGCGGGCGGGGGAACAGCGCTCAAGGCGGAGCTCCTGCGAAAGCTCACGCTTTATGGTGCCGAGTTCTTTGACGGGCGGGTGACGCAGGCGGTTGCGTCTGAGGGTCTCGGCCAGGCAGCCGAGCCACACGTCGGATCCTGGTCAGTTACTCTGAGCGATGGTCGGGCGCTCGAATCCCGGTCCCTGATCCTCGATTTCAGCCGGAACGCGACCCGCACTGAACTGCTTTCCGAGCTCGCACCCGGGCTTCATGCACAACGAGTTCGTGTTCATGCTGAAATTGACATATCTTGCCCGGATTGGCTCACTGAGGGAGAGCGAGCGCTCGCGGTGCGCGGAGGTTGGACGATCCTCGCCGAATGTCGAACTGGTCGCACAGCTCGGGTAATCCTGTCCAGTGATGTGCTTTCAGAGCCTCCCGCACTCGACGGTCTTGACGGGGTGCTCTCACGGATCCTCCTCGACTATGCGCTCCAACCGCTGCCAGGCGTCGAATGGTCGATGGGTGTTGCGGCAGCCCCGTTCTCGTCGCATGCTGACCGAGGCCAGGCGGCATCGCGTGTGGCCAGCATCGCGGCACAACACCCACCCATGCGTGCGGTGGGCCGGGCGCTTTTCGGAGACGACCTTCCGTCGGCACTTGCCGCGGCACACGCCGACGCTGTTGCGCTGCGGCGCGAACTCACCGGGCTCACCGCCTAGTTCCTGGCCGCAATCCTGATGTATCTCGATTCTGGAATATCTCTCAGGCTCGAAGTTCTGTAGGCTGGCGGAACTAGGAATGGTGGCGCTCGTCACGGGAATCGGAGGAACCATGAAGGGCAAACTCGCATTCGTTCTCGGAGCAGCCGTGGGGTACGTACTCGGTGCCCGCGCGGGTCGTGAACGCTACGAACAAATCAAGCGGCGCGCGGAGGCGGTCTGGAATACGGAACCAGTGCAGCGCGGGGTGGCGGCCTGGCGCGAGACGGTCGACGGCCAGATCGACAATCTCAAGGGATTCGCCAAGCGAGTGGGCGCAGACGCGGTCAGCAACATTGCCCAGAAAGCGGGCGGTGGATCGCGGACCTCAGAAACGGCTTCGACGGGCACATCGCCCGCTCAGGCCGCAGCTACGACAAAGACCGCAGCGCCCGCACCGGAACCGGCGGCCACCGCTGCCGGTGACAGGAAGAACGAAGCCAAGAAACCGGAAGCCAAGTCATGAGCCGTAAGAGTGATCAGGCGGGCACGTTCGAGCTCCTCGCGCGGCTGCCACACCAATTCATTGCGCTCGCGAAAGCAGAGTATGAAAATGCGAAGCGCGAAATTACCGCGAAGGCGAAGCGGAGTGGCATCGGCCTGTTGTCGATTGTCGTCGCGTTGTTTTTCCTCTTCTTTGCCATTGCAGCATTTGTGACGGCGGCGATTGCTGGAATCGCTGTGGTGTGGCCGGTCTGGCTCTCCGCGCTCGTGGTGGCCTTCGGGTTGATCCTTCTCGCCGCTGGGGCAATTCTCGGCGGAATCGCCCTGATCAAGCGCGGTGTCCCTGTGCCCGAGCAGACCATTGACCGTGTCGAGGGCGACTTTCAAGCAATGTCTGAGGTTCGCTTCAATTCCTCGACCCATATGCCGCAGGCCGACGGAAAGGGAAACTGGCGATGAGTGATGCACCGCAGGTTTCAAGTGGAGTACAGAAGGCCCAACTGGCGCGGGCCGAACTCTACGACACGCTCGGGCAACTCCGTGGACGTCTCGATTACGCACAGCGCATTGACGACACCATTGCACGCACCAAACAGCGTGTGGCGGATGTCGGGAACGAGAATCCCTTGGCCTTCGCTGCTGGTGTCGCCGGGGCTGCTGTCGCCGCTGGTCTCACGGTCTGGGGTGTCGCACGGCTCGTGATGCGCGCCTTCGACTGACGTGCCCCGGTAACGGACTAGCCGATCCGCACGAGCCCGATGATGACTGATGTTGACGGGTCATTGTTCAAGCACGTCTGGTAGTACACGTCGTAACCACTCGGAACCGCGTTCATGTCTTCCACGTACGCATTGACCTGCTTCACGATGCCAGCGGACTGGTACACCCCGCTGCCCGCGATAGTGACGATTGCTCCAGCCTGTTTCGGGAACGCCGCCCCGCCGCAATGCCAGTGCTCGGCAAGATAGGGAAACCAGGAAGGCGTCCACCACACGGGACCCACGCACGCGTCGATCAGGGCCTGGCCGCCCGAGCCCGCAGGTGACACCGTGTAGCCGGACTGGGTTGGGCTCACCTGCGCTGGCGGCGAAGCGACCGCGGGCCGCTGGGGGGCGGCGGAGACCGCAGCAGCCGTTGCGAGAACCCGAGCGGCCTCGGCCTGCCGAGCGTCCTCCTCTGCCAGGTGCGCTTCGATGGCGCCTTCCCAAGCGCTCAGACTGCCGCGCAACTCGTTCAAGTCGCGTTCGAGCTCCGCGAGCAGCTCCGCATTTCCTTCGACCAGATGGGCACCCGTGTCATTCGCGGTGAGCCAGGCGCTCGGACTGAGGTGCTCTGCCGCGCGGATGTGCTGGGACAGCGCAGTGCCGGCCTCATCGATGGCGGGGGAACTGACGGCGTTTGCCTCGATCGCTTGGGTGGCTGCCTGGGTAGCGTCGGTCAGCTCGGCCAATAACTCAGGTATGCGCTCGCCCGCATCGGCCTCCAGAGTTTGGCTAGTCGCAGCCGAGCCGGCTGGCTGGAGCAGCTCAGCCTGGGTCGGGACGGCCGCGGCGCCGGTGAGGACCTGGGTGACGACGAGCGCACTGAGCACGAGGCCCACACCGAACTTGGGCACAGAAAACGACACACGGACTCCCGGGGAAGTGAAGGAACAGGCCTCCCCATTGAGTCCACCCGTGCGACATTGGCGCAGGGCTGCTACAGGTTACGTGCTCTTCCTGAGAGTCATATATCATCTGGTGCGCCGTGAGCAAGCTGAAGCCGCGCGCGCCGAGTGTTACGTTTCGGTTGCGTTTCGCGCATCTGTCCGCTCTGTTTTGCGTCTTTGCCCCCGCAGGGTCAGAATAGGGACATCTGGAACGACTTTTCCGGAAAGCCGAAACCGCGTCAACGGAAGACTCGTTCGTAGGTTGGCTTTTGGTGCGTCCGAACAAAGTGAGTGGAGTCTATGGCGGCTGAGGCGAAACCGCTAAGCGGTCTCCGTGTGCTCGTGCCGCGCGGCGGTACGTGGGGCGAGCTAGTTGCAGAGGCGCTCCGGGAGCAAGGAGCGAGTACAGTCATCGCTCCGCTCGTTGATTTTGCTCACACCAGCGAAGAAGATCGACTGGTCGAGGCGCTCCATCGGCTTGAGGCTGGATACTACGACTGGATCACCGCGACCAGTGCGACCGTGGTGGACGTGCTGGCGCACCACCAGGCCGTCATTCCCAGCACCACTCAGGTCGCAGTGGTCGGCGAGGCCACTGAGGCGGCGTTCGTGCAGGCGGGTTATCAAGTGAGCCGCACGCCGAGCGTGGAGAACTATTCGACCGCTGGCCTGCTTGAGGTCTGGCCAGAGATCGACGCGGGCAACGTGCTGAAGGTGCTCACCCTGCGCTCAGACGTAGCCAAGCCAGTCCTCACTGAGGGCCTGATCAATCGCGGCCACGATGTCACCCAGGTCGTGGCATTCCAGACCATTGGCATCCCAGTTTCCGTCCACATCAGAGAAGACGTCGAGTCCGGGCGCATCAACGCCTTGCTCGTTGCTTCGGCGAAAATTGCCCGCGAGGTTGCGAGTCAATTTCCCCAGCTTCCCGAGGGCACGATCGTCGCCTGCGTGGGGCCGCGCACCCACGACGAGGCGGAAGCTGCTGGGCTGATCCACAACCCCGAACACACCAGCTCGCCGGTGAAGCGGGCCTTGATCGAGACGGTGGAATCCGCCATCGACCAGAGCGACATGCTCGACTAACGAGCATTCTCGTGCCCGCGCGGTAACGATTCGGTGCCGCATGGGCGTTATATGCGGCAAAACTTTGCTGCGACCGGCAAACTAGTGGGCATGGCGCGAGTTGAGGTGTACCCAGACCGAGTGGTGATCCAGCTCACTGCGACCGAGAAAGCACTCGCGATGCATCGGCGCGACGTGGTGATCGACCGTGAGGCCATCACCTCCGCTCTCATCACCGACGATCCGTGGATTTGGCTGCGGGGGGTGCGTTCTCCCGGCACGATCATTCCGGGCAAGTTAGCTTTCGGCACCTGGAGGAGTATTTCTGGCCGCGACTTCGCGCTCGTGCGGGGTCGGCGATCCGCAATCGTGATCGACATTGATGTGCCCGAAGGTGTCGAAGAAGACCAGGGCTGGGTCTCGGAATTCGATGGCTTTGCGCGCCTGGTGCTGTCGACGACGCACGCCGCCGAACTCATTAGGGCGTTGCGGCTGGACGGCGATGATACGGTGTACCGCACCGTCGCGTAACCCATCGCCGCGTCAGTCGTTGAGCAAGATCAAGTCGTCTAGATCCATGCGGCTGCGCGGGGCCACTTCGCGCTCGCGGAGGGTGTCTGGAAGCTGCTCGGGCTCGCTGATCGCGCCGATCGCGCTCACCGATACGGGCACCTGATGCTCGGTCAGGCCGAATGCGGTTCGTAGGGCCTCGGGGTCGAACCCACCCATTTGGTGCGCGTACAGGCCTTCGGCGCGAGCCTGCAGCGAGTAGGTTGCCACGGCCTGCCCGAGGTCGTACTCGGCCCAGCGCTGCGTCTTGCCCTCGGCATCGACGGTCTCCGCGACGTTGACTACGAGCGCGGCTGCACGGCCGGCCCACTGCTGGTTGAAGCCGATCAGCGTGGCCTCGACCTTCGCGAAGGCCTCGCCGCCGCGACGAGCGATGATGAAGCGCCACGGCTGCGTGTTGCTCGCACTCGGGGCCCAGCGGGCGGCCTCAAACACCCCACGCAGCGCGCCCTCGGGTAGCGAGTGCTCGGTGGCGAAGGAGCGGGGGCTCCAGCGGCTGGCAATCGGGTCAATGATGGGGGCGCTGGTTTCGGCGTGACGGGCGTTCATGAGGTTCCTTTACTGGTGGATCACAGCTGCGCGGGCGCCCAGTGGTCTGAAGACCGCTGGAGGCGCCGTGGGTGTGAACGCTCCGGTGCTGGATAATATTCCTGGCCGTGATCCACTGTGTAACGAAAACGCGAGACAAAGCTGGGGAAATGGTGCCTTGTTCACCTGAGGCACCCTAATTTCCGCGAATAGGGCACCGTGAACTGAATAAGGGACAGGGACTGGGACTGTGGCAGTGGCAGTGGCTGGAGCGTCCACGGCCCTTTCCCCACCTAAGCGGCCAACAACCAGGCAATCGCCGCGATCACCGGGAGTGAGGCGAACGTGGTCAAGAACACGGTGTCGCGCACCTGCGTTTCTGCACGCCGATAGGTGGCAGCGTAGTTGTACACGTTTTGCGCGGTCGGAAGCGCGGCGATCGTGGTCGCGACGAAGGTCTCGTGCGCGTTCAGCCCGAAGGCGAGGCACAGCACCCAGGTGAGGGCGGGCATCACGAGCAGTTTGATGCCGCTTGCCACGAGAACGGCGGGGCGATCCGCACCGGCTTGCAGCACGCGCTGCCCGTGCAGCGAAATGCCGAAGCTCAACAGAACCATGGGGATTGACGCGTCACCGATCATCTCGATGGGATTCAGGAAGATCTCGGGCACCCGCAGATCGAGCAACGCAACCAGCAGGCCCAACATCGAGGCGACAATGATGGGGTTGCGTGCCGCCCGACCCAGCGCGACCACCGCACCGCGTTGGTTGCCCCGGGTCGACTCGAGAATGGCGAGGATCAGCGGTGCGAACACCACCACCTGCAGCAGAATAAGCGGCGCGACGTACGCAGCATCACCGAGGATGTAGATTGCGACGGGGAGACCCAGATTGTTCGAGTTCACGTAGCCCGCGCTTGTGGCCCCGAGCGTAGTGCTCGCGAGGTCGCGGCGAAACCAGAGCCGAGACACGACCACGTAGATGCCCGCGACCACCACCGCGGCCAGCCCGGTAATGAGGATCACCGGAGAGACGATGACCGCTGGATCACTGCGCTGCAGCACCACGAACAGAAGCGCCGGGGTGGCAACGTAGAAGGCGACCCGATTGAGCACGAGCCGCTGATCACCCTTGACCACGCCGAACCGAGACGCGAGATAGCCGGTGCCGATAACGCCGAGAATGAGGGCAAACCCCTGCAGCACCCCCATCATGCGCGGGCTCCCTTCGACTCTGACGAGCCTAGTGCCGCCCGTGCGTCCTCCGTCACGATTTCGGAGAGCCGGTCGAGGACTGCAGAATGCAGGTTCCAGCGTTGCCAGTACAGCGGCAAGGCGATTGTGGAACCCGGTCCGATCTCTACGAGGCGTCCGTCCGTAAGTGGCGTCCGGCACTGCAGTTCTGGCAGCATTCCCCAGCCCATACCGAGCTCGATCGCGAGAGCAAACTCAGCCGAAGAAGGCACGTAGTGTCGTGGTGGATCCACTGGTGTCTGGGTAATTCGGCGAATAAAACGACGCTGGAATGCATCTTGCCGGTCGAATTCGATCATTGGTGCGAGGCGTAACGCATCTGTGGTGACGCCAAAGGGGAAGTGACGTGCCGCAAACTCGGGCGCGGCGACCGCACGGTATCGGTCGGTGACAATCCGGGTGCTCGTGCAGCCCGGAACTGGCTCGCGGGTCGCGGTGAGCGCCGCCATCACCTCCCCTCGTCGCAATTGTTCAGTGCTGAGCGTCTCGTCGGCGCGGATCACTTCAAAGTGAGCTGATGTCTCCCGCGCGGCCCGCGCGAGAGCGGGAATGAACCAGGTTGCCAGGGAGTCGGCGTTCACCACGATTGGGATGACCGTGCCGCCTGAAGGACCGCTGCCGAGCTCTCTCGTTGCATCGTCGACGATGCGATCGAGCTGTCGGGCAACGCGCAAGACCGTGGTGCCCGCGGCGGTAAGGAGCACGGGGCGGGTGCGCTGCAGCAATACCGAGCCCACCCGCTGTTCCATTGCTTTCACCCGCTGGCTGACTGCGGATGGGGTGATATGGAGTCGCCGCGCGGCACCCTCGAAGCTGCCCTCATCCACGATGGCCGCGAAGGTCGCGAGGTGCTCGACTGGCAGATCCATGCGTTCCCTCGTTTCTGCGCCGGCAGAAACTCATCGTTGGTGGCGGAGCTTGATGAAGTAATGCTAATGCTTCGTAAATAAAGTTAGGCATTCTAAATTAGGAACAGCGCTGGTTCGAGTCGTAGCGTCAAAGGGTGATTACCCCCATACTCGTCGGTTTCGGCACCGGCCTCTCGCTCATCGCGGCCATCGGTGCCCAGAACGCCTTCGTGCTGCAGCAAGGCATCCGGCGGCAGTTTGTGCTGCCGGTCGTGCTGATCTGCGGCCTTACCGACGCGCTCCTCGAGTTTGCGGGAGTCGCGGGAATTGGCTTTGTGATCGAGCGTGCCCCGCTGGTCATTGAGATCGTGCGGTGGGGTGGCGTGGTCTTCCTGCTCTGGTACGCGTGGGGCGCGGTGCGACGCGCGATCCGCCCGATCGGGTTGGTGGCGACCGAAGGCTCGCAGGTCTCGATCAAGAAGACCGTGCTTGCGTGCCTCGCCATCACGTGGCTGAATCCGCACGTGTACCTCGACACGATGGTGCTCATGGGGTCAATCGGGAATGCGCAGGGAGACCCCGAGCGTTGGTGGTTTGCGCTGGGCGGCGCGATCGCGAGCCTCGCCTGGTTCGCGCTGATCGGATACGGTGCGCGCGCGCTGACCCGCTTCTTCGCGTCGCCGCGTGCGTGGCAGGTGCTTGACTGGTCGGTCGCCGTGGTGATGGTGCTGATCGCCGCGAGGCTCGTGTTCGACGGGGTTGGGGTCTAGCTGCGAGCAGGTTCGGCGAAGGTGGCGAGGAGCGCGTCGACGTCTTCGGGTGTGGTGTCGAACGAGCACATGAGGCGCACAAGCTCGTCGTTACCGGGCCAACTGTAGAAATGAAACTGTCGCCGCGCGCGTTTCTGAGCCGCCGCCGAGACGAGGGCGAACACCGCGTTCGACTCGGTGCGCTGCGTGAGTTGCAGACCGGGCACCTCGCCACTCGTCGAAAGCCGTTCGATGCCGGAACTCAGCCGCGCGGCCATGGCATTCGCGTGGGTCGCCGAACGCAGCCAGAGATCTCCGCCGTACAGCGCGAGCAACTGCGCCGAGAGGAAGCGCATTTTCGAGCCCAACTGCATGTTTGTCTTGCGCAGGTAGTGCAGCCCCCGCGCCTTTTCCGGGTGGATCACCACGACGGCCTCGGCTCCGAGCAGCCCGTTCTTGGTGCCCCCGAGGCTCAGCACGTCGACACCCGCCTCGGTGGTGATCTCGGCGAGACTGGCCCCGAGGCGCGCGGCCGCGTTGCCGAGGCGTGACCCGTCCATGTGCAGTTCCATGCCGTGCCGGTGGGCCTGATCCGCCAGCGCCCGAATCTCAGCCAGCGTGTAGCACGTGCCGAACTCGGTGGTCTGGGTAATCGAGACCGCGAGCGGTTGCGCGCGATGCTCATTTCCCCACCCCCAGGCCTCGCGATCCACCAGATCGGGGGTGAGCTTGCCATCGGGAGTGTCGATGGTCAGGAGCTTGAGACCGCCGACCTTCTCGGGCGCGCCGCCCTCGTCGACGTTGATGTGTGCGCTCGCAGCGCAAATGACTGCGCCCCAGCGAGGGAGGGACGCCTGCAGACCGAGCACATTCGCGCCCGTGCCGTTGAACACCGGGAAGATCTGCGCCATGGGGCCGAATGCCGTGCGGGCCCAGTCGGTGAGGCGGGCGGTCCAGGGATCGTCGCCGTAAGCAGGAGCGTGGCCCACATTGGCGGTGGCGATAGCCTCGAGCACCTCGGGGTGCGCCCCGGCGTAGTTGTCGGAGGCGAACCCGCGCGGGTGCGCGGCGGGGTCTGAACTCGGTAGGTGCTGCGGGGTGCTGGCGGTCACTCGCCCAGCCTACTCAGCCTCCCTGCTCTCTCTTCCCTTTCCTCTCTCTTCTCTCTTCTCTCCTCTCTCCCCTTTTCCCTTTCCTCTCTCCCTCCCCGCCCTTCCCTCTCCGCCGAGGAGTCGCAATTCCACCGCGAGACTCTGCCCGGACGTGGAACTGCGCCCCCTCGACGGGGCCAGCGCCCCAGCAGACGCTGTTGCAGTAACGCGGACACTGAGAGACTTACGGTATGCAACGACACACCACAGACAGTGAGGGCCGCCACGGCGCGGTCATTGAGGTGCGCGGCCTGAGTAAGGGCTACGGCGACCGCCAGGTGCTCGACGGGGTGGATCTGGCGATCGCCCCCGGGAGAAACCTATGCTCTGCTGGGCCCGAACGGAGCAGGCAAGAGCACCGCAATAGAGACCCTTGAAGGGTTTCGTCGCGCCGACTCGGGCACGGTGCGAGTGCTCGGCGCGGATCCGCTGGGCGCCTCACGGGCGTGGCAATCTCGCATCGGCATCGTCTCGCAGCAGACCGGAGACCTCGGCCCGAGCACACCGCGAGAGCTGATCGCGCACTTCCGGGCGTTCTACACAAACCCCCGCGGTGTCGATGAGGTGCTCGACATGGTGGGGCTTGCCGAGCACGCGGGCAAACGCGCGAGCAAGATGTCGGGCGGGCAGCAGCGCCGCCTCGACGTCGCACTCGGGATCGTCGGACGCCCCGAGCTCTTGTTCCTTGATGAGCCGACCACGGGCTTCGACCCCGAGGCGAGGCGCCAGTTTTGGTCGATGCTCGAGGCGCTGGCGACCGAGGGCACCGCGATCGTGCTCACCACCCACTATCTCGACGAGGCGGCGGTGCTGGCGGATCGCGTTGGCGTATTGACGGGTGGGCGAATCGTGGCGGAGGCGCCTCCCGCGGAACTTGGGGGAGCAGAGGCGCGAGTGCCCGTGATGAGCTGGCGGGATGCCAGCGGTGCTGTGCGTGAGGAGCGCACGGAGCGACCAGCCCAACTGGTCGCGCAGCTGCAGCAGCACATGGGCGGCGAGCCCGCCGAGCTGCAGGTGCGCAGGCCCGAGCTCGAAGACATCTATCTCGCCCTCATCGGCGACCACGAAGGGGAGGTCGCGGCATGAGCGCCCGCGTCACGAACGCAGGCGGCAGCGGCGAGAGTGCTGGCGGTGGTGCGGGTGCGAGCGCAGGCCTTCCGGCTTCCGGTGGAGTAACGAGCGCGATCCACCCCCGTGTGCCCGGCGTGCTGAGCGGAGCGATCGCCTCGGCCCGGCTCGAGCTGCGCGCGTATTTTCGCACCGCAGATACCGTCTTCTTCACGTTCCTCTTCCCGGTGCTGCTGCTCGCCATCTTCGGTACCGCATTCTCGGCTCAGGCTGACGTCGGTGTGCGGCCCGACGGCACGGGAGGCATCTCGATGGCCGAGTATTACCTGCCGGGCATGGTCGCGGCCGCGATTCTGCTTTCTGGACTGCAGAACCTAGCGGTCGACATCGCGCGCGAAAAGAGCGAGGGGTGGCTGAGGCGACTTGGAAGCACGCCCATCTCCCCAGTCAGCTACTTTCTCGGCAAGGTGGGGCTGCTGCTCGCTACTTCAGCTTTACAGATCGGACTGCTGTTCATCTTCGCCGCGCTCGTGCTGGGGGTGCGACTGCCGACCGAACCCGAACTGTGGCTGCGGTTTGCCTGGGTGTTCCTGCTCGGCATCGTGACCATGGCCTTGCTCGGGGTGGCACTCTCGGCCCTGCCCCGCTCATCGCGTAGTGCAACCGCGGTGGTACTGCCAATTGTGCTCATTCTGCAGTTCATCTCGGGGGTCTACCTCATGTTCACGATGCTGCCCGAGTGGCTGCAGAATATCGCCGCGGTGTTTCCCTTGAAGTGGCTTGCGCAGGGCATGCGCAGCGTGTTTCTCCCCGAGCACTTCGCGGAGGCGGAACAGGGTGGCACCTGGGACCTTGGGCTCGTTGCGCTCAACCTCGGGGTGTGGCTCGTCGTGGGGCTCATGGTGAGCCTCCTCACCTTCCGGTGGACCCGACGGTCGTAGCCCTACTGCTGCCAGTGACAGGGTGATGGCCAAGTTGCGCCGGTAATTTACTCCCCGGTGGATCGCCGCGGCGTCCGCCTGGTCACATGCCCGAGGCGCGGTACTGGGCCGCAAGCTCCTGGTAATGGAAGGCGTTCGAGCGCACGCGCTCGGCCATCTCCTCGCCCATAGGGCCGCGGTCCTTCGCGGGCAGACCTGCCACGAGGTGTCCGGGCTCGACCTGCTGCCCCTCGAGCACGAGTGCGCTCGCCGCGACGAACGCGCCAGCGCCGATCACCGAGTTGTTCAGGAGCTTGGCGCCCATGCCGATGAGGCAGCCGTCGCCAATGGTCGCACCGTGAATGAGGGCGAGGTGGCCGACCCCAACGTTCTCGCCGATGATGGTCGATACGCCGTGGTCGGTGTGCACGACGACATTGTCTTGCAGGTTGCTGCCCGCTCCGAGCTCGATGCGATCCATGTCGCCGCGTAGCACCGCGCCGAACCACACGCTGGCACCCGGGCCGACGCGTACGTCGCCGATCAGGGTTGCATTCGGTGCGAGCCACGCGGTGGGGTCGACCTGCGGATGAATGCCGTTGAAAGGGATCAGGAGCGCCATGACGTTATTTTACCGGCCTGATCCCTCCCGCATGGATTATCTCCGGCATCCCAGTCTTCACTCAGTGCCGGCGGTTGACAGACTGCGGATCGGCGCATAGGTTAGTTAGTGAAGTAATGAACCAGAGAAGTTGACTTACGAAGCCTGGCCCACAGATCCAGAGAATGCGAGGTACCGAGTGTTCGACGAATCGCGGCCCATCTTTCAACAGTTGGCGGACCGGCTCGCACACGACATCCTGCTGGGCACCTACGCCGAAGCCGAGCAGGTGCCATCGACCAATGAGCTGGCTGCATACTTTCGCATCAACCCCGCCACGGCGGGCAAGGCACTGAATCTGCTCGTCGACCGAGAGGTGCTGGTCAAACGCCGTGGCATTGGCATGTTCGTTGCTGAAGGAGCAAGATCTCGGATCATGGCTGAGCGCACCCGCGAGTTCGTGACTGACTACATCAGTCCGCTCCTTGCGGAGGCGGCCGCACTCGGCCTCAGCACGGCAGAGGTGATCCGCCTCATTGACAGCGCGCGAGAACATGTTTCGCGCACAGAAATCGCTGCAGACCACGCCGAAAGGGGCACACTATGACCATCGCCATCGAGACTCGCGGGCTTACGCGAGTGCACCGGGACGTCCGGGCGCTCGACGACGTGAGCGTGCGAATACACCGAAACACCATCACGGGACTTCTTGGACGCAACGGCGCAGGAAAGACCACGTTCATGTCGCTCGCGACCGCGCAAGATCTGCCCACCGAGGGATCAGTGCTGATCGATGGACAGGCTCCCTTCGAACACGCGAGCGTGCTCGAACAGCTGTGCTTCATCCGAGACAACCAGCGCTACCCCGATGACTATAAGCTCAAGCACGCTCTGCGAGCTGCGGCAATCTTCTACCCCAACTGGGACGGCAAGCTTGCGAATGAACTGGTCGGTCTCTTCCGAATTCCTCAGAAGACGATCATTAAGAAGTTCTCGCGCGGGCAATTCTCGGCGCTCGGTATCGTGTTGGGTCTTGCCTCGCGTGCACCCATCACTTTTTTCGACGAGCCCTACCTCGGGCTCGACGCGACCGCCCGCACGTACTTCTATGACATGCTGCTCCGCGATTTCAGCGAACACCCGCGCACCTTCGTCATCTCAACGCACCTGATTAGTGAGATGGATCGGTTGCTTGAGCGGGTCGTGATCCTGGATCGCGGCCGAGTGGTGCAGGATGCCGAGGTCGACGAATTGCGAGGTCTGGCATTCCAGGTAGCGGGCCGGGCCGAGATGCTCGAGGGGTTTGTCGCGGGTCGCAGGGTGCTTGCTCGTCACCGTGTGGGTGGCCTCGCCACTGCGGTGGTCGAAGGACGAGTGACCGCGGAGGACCGCGAGGCTGCTGCCGCGGCCGGGCTCGATCTGGGGCAGGTATCGCTACAAGAACTCGTGGCTGCCTATGGTTTCGATGCACATGAAACCTCTGAAAACGGGCCCGAGTGGCCTGACGCCTACCCCGCGCACGCGCACAGCGCACCGAGCGTACCGAACACTGAGGAGACCCGATCATGAACCGCGCTCTTAAGGTCACCCGGCTGCAGATGAATAAGCCGGACATCACTTTCATCGTTCCGGCGAGCATTCTTCTGATCGTGTTGGTGATCTCGGCGATCATTGCGCTCGCGATCCAGCGCTCGGGTGTGGATCCATCCACCCCCGGCTACGTTGATGGTGCCCGCTCAAATCAAGCCATGTTCTGGGCGCTGCCCGGGTTTCTGATCTATTTAGGCGTGCAGGCGGTCTCCACCACCTTCCCATTTGCCCTTGCACTCGGCACCACGCGCCGGGCATTTGTTGCGGGCACCGCGCTCGCACACCTCGTGCAGGCGGCGTATATCTCGCTACTCATGGTCGCGCTATTGGGACTCGAACTCGCGACTAACCACTGGTTCTTCGGACTGTACGTGCTCGATACCTACGTGGTCGGCGCCGGAAACCCCTGGCAGTTGCTCGCGAGCGCGTTCATAGGCACCTTTGTGTCACTCTCAATCGGCGGGATCTTCGGGGCGGTATGGGTGAGATTCGGAGCGAAGGGACCAACAGTGCTGGGGCTGGTACTTGGGCTTGCGGCGGCGCTTCTCCTGCTCTTCTTTGCGCCTCGCCTCGGTGAGATCTTTGCGGCGATGACGCTGCCGATGGTCGCGGTCGGAGCAATCGGAGTAGCTCTGCTTGCGCTCGCGGGCACCTGGCTCTGTATGCGTCGCACTGCGGTGCGATAGGGCTCGCGAGAATGTCAGTGCGCGCCTATAGGTTACGTATACAGCCGAACACCGGCTGATCGCGGTGAACAGCGGAGAACAGCGGAGAAAACATGGACGTGGTTGTGATCGTACTGCTGGTGCTGAATCTGCTGGCGGTGCTCGGGGTGCTGGCTGCGGTGCTCGTGCGGTGGGGCAGGGGTAAGTCGGGTTCAGTCGGCGAGCTCGAGGCGCTCGTGCGAGTGCTGCGTGAAGAGCAGCAGGCCGGCACCGCCCTGCTGCGTCAAGACCTGCAGGCGCAGCGCGTCGAACTTGGCCAGGCGGTGCGCGCGGCGAGCGAGTCGCAGGCGGCCGAATTGTCCCGCGAGCGTGAGGCGCGCACCATGGCGAGCGCGCAGCTGCGTGAGGAACTCGGGGCGCAGGGCACCGAACTGCGGAAATCGGTGGAGGGGCGGCTCGAAGCGATCCGCACCGACACTGAAACCAAGCTCGAAAAGGTGCGTGAAACCGTCGATGAGAGGCTGCAGGGCACGCTGAGGACCGCGCTAGATGAGAACGCGAAGCAAATTCGGGGGCTGACAGATACCAATGTGAAGAAGCAGGCCGAATTGCGCGAGACGCTCAGCGTCGAACTCGAGAAGCTGCGCCTGGGCAATGAAGCGAAGCTCGAAAAGATGCGCGAGACGGTCGACGAGAAGCTGCAGGGCACCCTCGAAAAGCGTCTGGGCGAGTCATTCTCGCTCGTCAGCGAGCGACTGGAGCAGGTGCAGAAGGGCCTGGGCGAGATGCAGACCCTTGCGACCGATGTGGGCGGACTGAAGCGGGTGCTCACGAATGTGAAGTCGCGCGGCGGCTGGGGCGAGGTGCAGCTCGCGCGGCAGCTGCAAGACGTGCTGACCTCAGACCAGTACGCCGAAAACGTCGCGGTGCTGCCCGACTCGAACGAGCGCGTCGAGTTCGCGGTGAAGCTGCCGGGTGCGAGTGACGGCGAGACCCCGGTGTGGCTGCCGATCGACTCGAAATTTCCGCAGGAAGACTACGAGCGCCTGCTCACCGCCCAGGAATCCGGCGACCTGGCCGCGATCGACATCGCTGGGCGCGACATCGAACGCGCGGTGCTCGCGCAGGCGAAGCTCATTTCGAGCAAGTATGTGGATCCCCCGCACACCACCGACTTTGGCGTGATGTACTTCCCCACCGAGGGGCTCTTTGCCGAGGTCATGCGGCGCCCGGGTTTCGTTTCCAAGCTGCAGAATGAGCATCGCATTGCGGTGGTCGGGCCGACGACCCTGATGTCGCTGCTGAATAGCCTACAAATGGGCTTCCGCACGCTTGCAATCGAGAAGCGTTCGAGTGAGGTGTGGAAGGTGCTGAGTGCCGCCAAGAGCGAGTTCGAAAAGTATGGCGACGTGTGGGACAAGGTGGGGAAGCAGCTCAAAACCGTCCAGAACACCGTTGAGCAGGCCGGAACGCGTACCCGGGCACTGCAGCGCAAGCTCAGTGGTGTTGAGTCGCTCGAACCCGGCGAGAACGCCGCCGCGATTCTCGGTGAGGTGTTGCCCGCGATCGAGTCGCTTGAACTCGCTGACGGTGAAACCGAGCTTTCTAAGGCTTAGTTCGACAGCGCGGGACCCTCCCCGCAACCGTGCCATGAGACAGGGCGGTCGGCGCATCCACTGCTCGACCCCACAGTGGACTGCATCTGGCCGGGTCTGCCTGAGAGTGACAGACTGAGGGCATGGCACTGCACCTCACCGACAACGAAGCCGCCGATGCGCTCCTGACCAGCGACCCGTTCGCGCTGCTGGTCGGAATGCTGCTCGACCAGCAGGTCGCGATGGAGCTCGCGTTCGCGGGCCCGTTGAAGATTAAGGAGCGGCTCGGCACGCTCGACGTGGCAGCGATCGCCGGCGCGGATCCCGAGGAGTTCGTCGCGGTGTTCAAGCAGACCCCCGCGGTGCATCGGTTCCCGGGTTCGATGGCTGGCCGGGTGCAGGAACTGGCTCAGGTGCTGCTTGACGAGTGGGACGGTGATGCCGCAGCCATCTGGACGAGCGGGGACCCCGACGGCCCGACGGTGCTGAAACGACTAAAGAAGCTGCCCGGCTTCGGGGAGCAAGAGGCGCGTATCTTCCTTGCGCTGCTCGGCAAGCAGGTGGGTTTCGCCGGGGCCGGATGGCGCGAGGCCTCGGACCCCTACGGGGAGGAGGGCAGCTTTCGGAGCGTGGCTGACATCGTTTCGCCTGATTCGCTCCTGAGGGTGCGCGAGAGCAAGCGCGCGGCGAAAGCTGCCGCGAAATCTGCGACGAAAGTCTCCGCTTCGACTATTGAGCGGTGACCACCCACCGCCGAGCCCCTGGAGAGAAGATGCCACGCTGTGTTTTACTGCTTCGCGCTGTGAACGTGGGCGGCACAGGCCGCGTGCCCATGGCCGAGCTCCGGTCCGCGCTCGCCGCGCAGACGGCGCTCACCGACATCGAAACCTACATCCAGAGCGGAAACATCATCTGCGACCTGCCACCCGTGCCGGCCGATGCCTGCGACGAGGTGCGTGCGCTCATCGCGCGGGAGTTCGGGGTCGACACCCCCGTGATTCTGCGCCTGCACGAGGAGCTCGCCGCATCGGCCCAGGCGCGTCCGTTCGTCGATCCACTGCCGGAGGACGAGACCCGCGTGCACGCGATGTTCCTCGCGGGGCCCGCGCGCGGGGAAGCGATCGAGACGCTCGCGCCGAGGCTCGGTGAGGGGGAGCGGCTCGCGATGGTCGGCAACGACCTGTGGATCCACTACGGCGCAGGTGGTGCCGCTCGGACGAAGCTTACGAGGACGGTGCTCGACCGCGCGCTCGGCGTCCCGGGCACCGCGCGCAACCTCCGCACGGTGCGCGAGCTGATCGCCCGCACGGCCTGAACCCAGCCCCCTCGGGCCCTAGTGCAGCCCGAGGTACGCCTCTAGCGTCTCCGGGGGCCACGAGAGACGCCCTGATCGTGAGATTCACGGCAGGACTGCGGGGATCCACTGGGGATCGCGCGCGATAATTGATAGGATTTGGGCAGTGTCCACAGTGATGCGCAGACTGCGTTGTCTCCCAACCATGGGCCCCGCAGGAGCGAGAGGAACGCCAATGGCGGAGCTAGTAAAGTCGAAGTCGGAGCAGGCCTACGACATTCTGAAGCAGCGCATCATGGACGGAACGTACGGTCCCGGCTTCCGCTTGGTGATCGACCAATTGGGCCGCGAACACGGCATCAGTTCGGTGCCGTGGCGAGAGTCGTTGCGCCGGCTTGAGGCCGAGGGCTGGGTCGACATCGTGCCCAACGTTGGCGCGCTCGTGAAGACCTTTGACGCCGACGCGTGGAAGCGCACCATCAGGTTGCTCGCGCGGCTTGAGGGGCTCGCGACCGCACTTTCGGCCGAGCGACTGACGGCAGACGATCTGGCGAGGGCGCGCGAGTTGAACGCGGCGATGCGCGAGTCGCTCGAAGCCTACGACACAGCTCGGTTCGGGTCGCTCAACCGGCAGTTTCACGAGTTGCTCTGCTCGCGCTGCGACGACGAGCGACTGATGGGCATGGTGCACCAGGAGTGGTTACGCATGGACATCATTCGACGTTCGGCGTTTTGGTATGCGCCGGGTCGCGCGGTTGCCTCGATCGCGGAGCACGAGGCGATAATTGACTTGATCGAGGCTGGAGCTGACCCGGATCTCGTCGAGACGGAGGCGCGACAGCACGAGGTGCGTACGCTCACCGCAGTGCTCGATCACGACGCAGCGCAGGCCGCGACAGACGCGCCCGATCGCGCGTAAGCGGCACACCCGGTCGGGCCTTGGCTGACTCAGACCAACGAGGTGATTATGCAGGCGCCTCGTGCGAGACGATGCCGGCCTGGCCAGCGGCTCGCATGAAGCGCACCACGTTCGGGTCGACGATCACGTCGCGCGGCTCGAGCGGTCGACGCAGGTACAGCCCCTCGATGGATCGCACTCGGCTCAGGGCGACGTACGTCTGCCCGGCCGTGAAGGCCCGCGGGCCGAGATCCACGACCGCCGCGTCGTAGGTGTGGCCCTGCGACTTGTGCACGGTCACCGCCCACGCGAGGCGTAGCGGAAACTGCTCGAACTCGGCCACGACCTCCTTCTCGAGCTTCTTCGTCTCGGCATCGTAGCGGTAGCGGTAGCGCTCCCAGGTGGTGGGCTCGACCTCGAACTCCTCGTCGCCGACCTCCACCCAGACGGTGCCGGTGACGCGCGAGACCGTGCCAATGGTGCCGTTCACCCAGCGCCCGTCGGAGTCGTTGCGCAAGAACATTACCTGCGCGCCCGGCTTCAGTTCGAGCACCTCGTCGGCCGGGTACGTGTTCTCACGAAACTCGCCATTGATCTCGGCGACCGCCTTCAGCGGCGTGCCGGTGATCTTCGCTAGGCGCTCGGCGTTGATGCGGGAAACCGTGGCGTTGGTGGTCGCGAGTGTGATGACGCCCTCGGGAGCGGGCCGGGCGCCCGCGGCGTTCAGTTCCTCGGCCATGTCGGCGGTCACCTCGCCGTGCCGCACAGCCCCGAGAATCTGCTTGAACCGGTCGTCGCGCTGCCGGTGCACCTCGACGAGTTCGATGATCGCGAGTGGCGCATCAGCCCACGCCTTCGCGTCGAAGAACCAGAGCGACCGGTAGGTGTCGTTGAAGTACGCGCGCTCGTGCGGATCGCGCGGGGGCACTGGAGGCAGCTGATACGGGTCGCCGAACATGATGATCTGCACGCCCCCAAACGGGTCGTGGCGCTTGCCGCGAGCCTGCCGCAGCGAGCGGTCGATCGCGTCCATCAAGTCGGCCGACACCATTGAGATCTCGTCAATGACGAGGGTGTCGATCGCGGCGAGCATCTTCTTCAGTTCTGCCGGCTGGTCGAGGTCGTGATCCGCAATCACCCCGGTGGGGAGCCGCAGCAACGAGTGGATCGTCTGGCCACCCACGTTCAGCGCGGCCACACCGGTCGGCGCACACACCGCGATGATCTTGCTCGTGTGCCAGGCAAGATGGTTCAGAATCGTCGACTTGCCGGTACCCGCACGCCCCGTGACGAAGACGTGCTCGCGGGTGTGCTCGATCCGCTCGAAAACGGCCGACTGTTCGGAGCTGAGTTCGGGGCGGGGCACCTGCCCAGATTACTCGGTTGTGGCGGCTGAGCGATGCGCGGTGACTGGGAGCAGCAGGAGCAGCCCGAGGAGCAGCACCATGGCGATTCCGAGGATTCCAAAGATCGCCGCGCCGCCCAACGCAACCGAGACGGTGAATGCTGCCGGTGCGAGGAAGGACACCGCGCGCCCGGTGGTTGCGTAGAGCCCGAAGATCTCGCCCTCACGGCCCGCCGGGATGAGCTTCGCCAGGTATGACCGGCTTGCCGACTGTACCGGGCCGACGAAGATGCACAGCGCGAGACCGAAGGCCCAGAACACCCACGTACCGAGCGGGTTCAAGAGGAACACGAGCAGGGCGCAGACCACCATGAGAATGATCGACGCCACCATGACGTTCTTCGCGCCGAGGCGATCCTCGAGCAGACCCATCAGAATCGTTGCGAGGCCAGCGACGACGTTGGCCGCGATCGCGAAGATGATGACGGTCGAGCTATCGAACCCGAAGCTCAGCGCCGCAATCACGCCGCCGAAGGTGAAGACCCCGGCGAGACCGTCGCGAAACACCGCGCTCGCGATGAGGAAGTAGAGGGTTTGTCGCGCGTCCTTCCAGAGCCCGGCAATGCTGCGGAAGAGCTCGCGATAGGCGCCGAAGACTGTCACCTTGTGGCGTTGTGACGCGGGCAGCGCCGGGATCTCGGGCACGGCGAGAAACACCGGGATTGCGAAGAGCGCGAACCAGGCCGCGGCGATGATCATTGCGACGCGTACGTTCCAGCCGTCCTCCGAGGTGACTCCGAACCAGCCCACGTCTGGGAAGATGAACCCGACGAGGATGATCGCGAGCAGCACGATCCCACCCAGGTACCCCATGCCCCACCCAAACCCCGAGACCTTGCCGACGTTCGCGTTCGTCGAGATCTGTCGCAACATCGAGTTGTAGCTGACGCTCGCAAACTCAAAGGCGACGTTACCCATGGCGAGGAGCACGAGCCCGAGCAGCAGGTACTGTTCGGCCGGTGCAACCAACACGAGCAGCGCGGTTGCGGCCACGACGACGGCGGTATTGATGCCAAGCCAGGTCTTACGCCGCCCAGCCGCGTCGGTGAGCTTGCCGATCACGGGTGCCAGCAGCGCCACCACGATGCCAGCAATCAGCAGTGCGGTGCCGAGGCGGGTCGAGGTCACTGCTTCGGGTCCGAACGATTCGCTCGTCAGGTAGACCGCAAACACAAAGGTCGTCACCACCGCATTGAACGAGGCGGATCCCCAGTCCCAGAGCGACCAGGCGAACACGGTGCGCTTCTTGACCGTCACGATTTCGGGGGTGGATCCGGCCGCATTCGCCGGGTAAATGCGGCTCTGGCTCGTGGCATCGCTCATGGGGGTCACACTAGCCGATGCGAGGAACGCACAGGTAGCGCAGCGGGCCGCGTCGTCGACCCATCTAGAGCAATCGCGAGCGGATCAGGAACCGTTTGCCCTCTGGGGCCTCAAGGGAGAACCCGGCCCCGCGTCCGGGCACCGCATCGATGGTCAGATGGGTGTGTGCCCAGGCGGCGAATTGCTCACGAGACATCCAGAAGCCAATTTCACGTGTCGCGGCTGCTCCTCCGAGCGCGGGGAGCACCAGAGTGCCGAGCAGGATGTCTTGACCTCCCGTTTTGAACTCACCCTCCGGGTAACACATTGGCGCGCTCCCGTCGCAGCAGCCACCCGACTGGTGGAACATCAGTGGCCCGTGGATCACCCACAGCCGCTCGATCAGTTCCAGGGCAGCGGGGGTGAATGCAAGGCGGCTCTCCGTCTCGCCCGCGACCTCCGGTCGGGCGTCGACGCAGCCAGCAATTGGCTCCGTCGACGCCCCCGCGGGGAGGTCGCACGCATCGTCTGCGTCAACCTTCGTGTTCATCGGTTTAGAAGAATCCGTCTGCGGTTTCGCGGTAGCTGACGAGCAGGTTCTTCGTCTGCTGGTAGTGATCGAGCATCATCAGGTGGTTTTCCCGCCCGATGCCGCTCGACTTGTACCCACCGAATGCTGCGTGAGCGGGGTATGCGTGGTAATTGTTTACCCACACACGCCCGGCCTGGATTGCGCGACCGGCCCGATACGCGGTGTTGCCGTTGCGGCTCCATACTCCCGCGCCGAGACCATACAAGGTGTCGTTCGCGATGCGGATCGCATCGTCGAAATCGGTAAAGGTGGTCGCCGAAACTACTGGACCGAAAATCTCCTCCTGGAAGATGCGCATCGAATTATCCCCGCGGAAGATCGTCGGCTGGATGTAGAACCCACCCGAGAACTCCCCTCCGAGATCCTCGACATCCCCGCCTATGAGTACCTGCGCTCCCTCCTGCCTTCCGATATCAAGGTAGGACTTGATCTTCTCAAACTGATCGTTCGATGCTTGAGCCCCGACCATGGTGTCGGTGTCGAGAGGGTTGCCACGAGTGATCCGACGCGTGCGCTCCACGACCGCGTCGAGGAAATCGCCGGCGATCGACTCCTGGATCAGCGCCCGCGACGGGCAGGTGCAGACCTCGCCCTGGTTGAGTGCGAACATGGTGAAGCCCTCTTGGGCCTTGTCGAAGTACGCGTCATCCTTCGCCATGACATCGTCAAAGAAGATATTGGGGCTCTTGCCCCCGAGTTCGAGTGTGACGGGAATGATGTTTTCCGAGGCGTACTGCATGATGAGGCGGCCGGTGGTGGTTTCGCCCGTAAACGCGATCTTGCGGATCCTCTTGTTCGACGCGAGCGGCTTCCCCGCCTCAACGCCGAACCCGTTGACGATGTTCACCACGCCCGCCGGGAGCAGGTCGCCAATGAGCTCGAACATCACGAGGATCGACGCGGGGGTCTGCTCGGCGGGCTTCAGCACGATGGCATTCCCGGCCGCGAGTGCGGGGGCGAGTTTCCATGTCGCCATGAGGATCGGGAAGTTCCAGGGGATGATCTGACCGACCACTCCGAGCGGCTCGTGGAAGTGATAGGCGACAAGATCCTCGTTGAGCTGTGAGACGCCACCCTCCTGGGCGCGGATGGCCCCGGCAAAGTAGCGAAAGTGATCGATCGCGAGCGGAATGTCTGCATTGAGGGTTTCGCGAACCGCCTTGCCGTTGTCCCAGGTTTCGGCGACGGCGAGCAACTCGAGATTCTGCTCCATGCGATCCGCGATGCGGTTCAGGATCACCGCGCGTTCGGCGGGGCTGGTCTTGCCCCAACCCGGAGCGGCAGCATGGGCCGCGTCGAGCGCGAGTTCGATGTCTTCGGCGGTGCTCCGAGCCACCTCGCAGAAGGCTTTCCCGGTGACCGGGGTGACGTTCTCGAAGTACATTCCCTTCACGGGGGCGATCCACTCACCGCCGATGTAGTTCTCGTAGCGGCTCTTGAACGTGACCAGCGAATCTGGCTGGCCGGGTGCGGCATAGACGGTCATGTGTGTTCCCTCGACTTCGTTGTCTGGATTGTGCAGGTGAGGCAACCGATGCGAGTCGTTCGCGCTCGGTGGAATGCAGGCTACGCTGCGCACCGTTGCACCAACGTTGCACGCACGTGTTTACAGCGACAACGACTCCAGTTTCGCGACCACGCGTGCCCGCTTGGGGCTGAGTGGTGGGAGCACGTGAAGCAGGGTCTCCCATACCTCGCGATCGTCGGTCGCCCAGGTCTGTGCG
Source organism: Leucobacter fengyongliangi (assembly GCF_052386045.1). Lineage (NCBI taxonomy): Bacteria > Bacillati > Actinomycetota > Actinomycetes > Micrococcales > Microbacteriaceae > Leucobacter > Leucobacter fengyongliangi. The sequence continues at coordinate 219,212 of NZ_CM126356.1, forward strand.
TACTCGGCGAGCGGATCCGCGGCGGCCGTCTGCAACATCGCCTCGCGCAGCGTTGCGCTCACTTCCGCACGCAGGGACTCGGCAACGGGTGCCGACGAGCTGGGCAGCACCGGTCCGGCGTAGGCCGCGAGAGCCAGTCGATGTGCCCCGCGGCCCAGGGCGGCGAGCATCTCGGTTGCATCGACACGGATGGGTGCGCTCAGCTTGTACGGCCGGGAATACAGGGTGATGCCCGTGTGCAGAGGCTCAAGCCACTTGCGTAACCGCACGATCTCTGCGCGGAGTGTGGGCTCGGATTCCGCCGACCCGTACACCTGCTCTGCGAGGGTGCGGGCAGACAGACCCTGCGGTTCGGCAGAGAGTGCGAGCAGGATCTCCGCGTGTCGACCCGTAAGCGGAAGGGAACTCGAGCCGCTTTCGAGCAGCGCCGGATCGTGACCCAATACGAGGAGCCGGGGGACGCCAGATGCTGCCCGCGAGCGCTGTCGAGGCCGCGCCTGCGAGCGATCCCGTTCGATCAGGGCACGAAGCGCGTCGAGCTTGAGTTCTGCCTCGACGGCTGCGCGGGTGGCCTCCACCAGCGGAAGCACGTGGGGTGACGCAGCTCCGTCGCCTCCGGTGACGTCGATGACCCCGAGGATCGCGCCGGTCGTGGGATCGTGCACCGGGGTTGCCGTGCAACTCCAGGCGTGCACCGCCCGGTTGTAGTGTTCGGCGCCGAGGACCTGGATTGCGTGATCGAGCGCGAGCGCACTCCCGGGGGCGCTGGTGCCCACCGCGCGTTCAGACCAGTCCATGCCGGCGAGGAAGCCCATGCCGGCGGCGCGCGTGCGCATCCGTGCGTCGCCGTCGATCCACAAGAGGCGTCCGGCTGCGTCGCCGACGGCGACGATGAATCCCGATTCGGTGGCTTCGTCAAGAAGCAGGCGCTGCACGACTGGCAATACCCGGCCGATGGGCTGTCCTGCCAGGATCTCTCGAAGCTCAGCTTCACCAAGTGCGAGCTGGCTGGGGGTGCGGTCGGGGTCTATGGTGCCGTGCTGCGCTCGCAGCCATGATTCGAGCACCACCGGGCCGGAGCGTGGCCCGGGCGGCAGCGTGGATGTGCCGCTCCGGGTCTTCGCTGAGGCGCGAGTCGGTCATGAAGTGCTCGTGCGCCTGTTCCAGTTGCCGTCTTCGCTCACGAGCGGACTCTCCCCGCCTGAGGGCTTGCCATACGTTCGTCACCTCAACCCCTCCTTCGCGGCCCGGTGTTCCGAGGGTAACCGATAGAACCGTGCGGGTGCTCGCCATGATCCACAATCTGAGAGTTGAGTGAGATCGACTCAAGTTTTGCGTTTCTGACTTGACGTGATCCGCTGCCAGGCTAAACTTGAGTACATCAGGCTCAACTTGACTCTACGGGGTCGTCGCGGGCCGGTTGAGACCCTGGGCCAAGCGCCCACACCGAGCACCCACACAAGGAGAACGCACTATGTCACGAGCAGTAGGTATCGACCTCGGCACCACCAACTCGGTGGTATCTGTCCTCGAGGGTGGCGAGCCCACCGTCATCTCAAACGCCGAGGGCTTCCGCACCACCCCTTCGATCGTCGCCTTCACGAAGGATGGCGAGGTGCTCGTCGGCGAGACCGCCAAGCGCCAGGCTGTGACGAACGTGGATCGCACCATCGCCTCGGTCAAGCGTCACATGGGCACCGACTGGACCCAGGAGATCGACGGCAAGAAGTACACCGCGCAGGAGATCAGCGCGCGCACGCTCATGAAGCTGAAGCGCGACGCAGAGACCTACCTCGGCGACAAGGTCACCGACGCGGTCATCACCGTGCCCGCGTACTTCAACGATGCCGAGCGTCAGGCGACCAAGGAGGCCGGCGAGATCGCGGGCCTCAACGTGCTGCGCATTGTCAACGAGCCGACCGCCGCGGCGCTCGCGTACGGCCTCGACAAGGGCAAGGAAGACGAGCTCATCCTCGTATTTGACCTTGGCGGCGGCACCTTCGACGTCTCCCTCCTTGAGGTGGGCAAAGACGACGACTTCGCGACCATCCAGGTGCGCTCGACCGCGGGCGACAACCGCCTCGGCGGCGACGACTGGGATCAGCGCATTGTCGACTGGCTCATTCAACAGTTCAAGGCGACCTCGGGCGTCGACGTGTCGGGCGACAAGATCGCCCTGCAGCGTCTGAAGGAAGCTGCCGAGCAGGCGAAGAAGGAACTGTCGAGCTCGATGAGCGCACAGATCCAGTTGCCCTACCTCTCGCTTACTGAGAACGGTCCCGCCAACCTCGACGAGACCCTGTCGCGTGCGAAGTTCGAAGAACTGACTAAGGACCTGCTGGAGCGCACGCGCAAGCCGTTCCTCGACGTTATTGCTGAGGCCGGTGTCAGTGTCGCAGACATCGCCCACGTCGTGCTCGTGGGTGGATCCACCCGTATGCCTGCCGTGAGCACCCTCGTGAAGCAGCTCACCGGTGGCCGCGAGCCCAACAAGGGTGTTAACCCCGACGAGGTCGTGGCCGTGGGCGCAGCCCTGCAGGCCGGCGTGCTGAAGGGTGAGCGTAAGGACGTGCTGCTCATCGATGTCACCCCCCTGTCGCTCGGTATCGAGACCAAGGGTGGCCGCATGACCAAGCTCATCGAGCGCAACACTGCGATCCCGACTAAGCGCAGCGAAACCTTCACGACTGCCGACGACAACCAGCCGTCCGTGTCCATCCAGGTGTTCCAGGGCGAGCGTGAGTTCACCCGCGATAACAAGCCGCTGGGCACATTCGAACTCACCGGAATCGCTCCCGCTCCGCGCGGTGTGCCCCAGGTTGAGGTGACCTTTGACATCGATGCCAACGGCATCGTGCAGGTCTCTGCGAAAGACAAGGGCACCGGCAAAGAGCAGACCATCACGATTTCTGGTGGATCGAGCCTCTCGAAGGAAGACATCGAGCGCATGGTGCGCGAGGCCGAAGAGCACGCCGCTGAAGACAAGAAGCGCGCCGAGGCCCTCGAACAGCGCAACTCTGCTGAGCAGCTCGCCTACTCGGTTGAGAAGCTGATCCAGGAGAACGAGGACAAGCTGCCCGAGGACGTCAAGACTGAGGTGCAGGGCGACCTGGATTCGCTGAAGGAAGCTCTTGCGGGTGACGACGACGCAGCGATCAAGGACGCTGCTGACCGTCTCAACGAGAGCCAGTCAAAGCTCGGCCAGGCGATCTACGAGGCCGCAAAGGATGAGGCTCCCGAGTCGGGACCTGCTGCGGAGGAGTCAAATGACGAAGACGTGGTCGATGCCGAGGTCGTAGAAGACGACGAGGAGAAGAAGTAACAATGACTGCAGAGGAACAGCGACAGCCGAGCGAGAACGCAGCTGGCGACGAGGTTCCCACAGGGCCGGAGTATTCCTCCGGCCCTGTGCCGCACTCAGACGAACTGACGGTCGAGGATATCCTTGCCGCCGAGCAGTCTGCGGATGCGGAGGGCGATCCGGAAGCTTCCGGTGTCAGCGGTGCGGCGGAGGCCGCGCCCGAAGACAACCCGTACCTTGAGGATCTGCGTCGCGTCAACGCGGAGTACGCGAACTATCGCAAGCGCACCGAGGCGAACGCTGAGATCGACCGTCAGCGCACGGTCGGCTCGGTGGTGAGCTCGCTGCTGGGAGTGCTCGATGACCTCGACCGTGCCGAGCAGCACGGCGATCTGGAAGAGGGCAGCGCCTTCGCGACGATCGCCACGAAGCTTCGCTTGTCCATGGAGAAGTTCGGGGTGGTCAGCTTTGGTGACAAGGGGGACCCCTTCGATCCACAGATCCACGAGGCAATCGCGCAGGTTCCGGTGCCCGGTACCGAGACCCCGACGGTGCTCGACGTGATCGAACGCGGGTACCGCATCGGCGCCGTCGAACTGCGCCCCGCCAAGGTTGCGGTGGCGGTGGGCGAAGATGGCTAGCCAAGACTGGTTTGATAAGGATTTCTACCAGATCCTCGGCGTCACGCGTGGGGCGACTGATGCCGAGCTGAAGAAGGTCTACCGCAAGCTCGCGCGGCAGTACCACCCCGACTCGAATGCTGGCGATGCTGCGGCTGAGGAGAAGTTCAAGGAGATCAGTGAGGCCTACTCGGTACTCTCCGACAAAGAGCAGCGCGCCGAATACGATCAGATGCGCGCGATGGGTCACGGCGGTGCCCGCTTCACCTCTGGTGGCCCCGGTGGTGGCCAGGGTTTCGAGGATGTGTTCGGCGGGATGTTCGGCGGCGGTGCTGGTGCTGGCGGCGGGCGCGGCCCGCAGTTCAGTTACCAACAGGGTGGTGCGCAGGGCTTTGAAGATATCTTCGGCATGTTCGGCGGGGGAGGTGCTCCGCGCGGGCCCCGACCCGGTCGCAACATTCAGGCGACCACCACACTCGACTTCGAGACGGCGGTGCGTGGCAACACCGTGACCCTGCAGTCGGCGAGCGGTCAGGTCAAGGTCAAGATCCCTGCGGGGGTCGCAGACGGCCAAAAGATCAAGGTGCGGGGCAAGGGAGAACCGAGCCCCGACGGTGGGCCCGCGGGTGACATTATCCTCACGGTGCACGTGCGCAAGCACCCGGTGTTCGAGCGCGATGGGCAGAACCTGCGCCTCATCGTGCCCGTGACCTTCTCCGAGGCCGCGCTCGGCGCCACTATCGAGGTACCGACGCTCGGTGGCGACCCGGTGAAACTGCGCATTCAGCCGGGCACACCCAGCGGGCGCGTGCTGCGGGTGAAGGGTCGCGGGGTGCACTCCGCGAAGGGCACGGGCGATTTGCTCGCCGAGGTGCAGGTGGCGGTGCCGTCGCACCTGAGCGATGAGGCGCGGGCCGCGCTAGAGGCGTTCCGCGAGCTTGAGCCGCAAGAGAACCCGCGCGAGGACCTGTTGGCGCGGGCTCGGGGCTAGCCAAGCCTTGATCGTTCGTCATCTTCAACCGGCAGTTTCACCTTAGACCGGAAGCATGGTACGAAAACTGCCAGTTGAAGGTCAAACTGCCGGTTGGAGGTATGCTCCAGAGTCGGTCCGAGGTCGATCCAAAGTCGGCTGGTTTCGGGTCCACAATCGAAATCACAGCCACACACGCAGCGAGATTACGAAGGAAGCGCAAGGAGGAGGTGCGATGACCCACCAGATGGATCGCTACACCCCGGTGTTTGCGATCACGCAGGCGGCGGAGCTGAGCGACATGCACCCGCAAACCCTGCGCCAGTACGACCGCATCGGTCTGGTCTCCCCACAGCGCACCAGCGGGAATACCCGCCGGTACTCACTGCACGATGTCGAGCAACTGCGCGAGGTCGCGCGACTGTCTGCCGAGGGGCTCAGCCTCGAGGGCATCAGGCGCGTGCTGCAGCTCGAGAATCGCGTGGCTGAGCTGCAGGCTCGCGTGCGTGAACTCGAGCGTGCTCTCAGCGACGAGCTGCTCAGCCGACCCGAGCGACGCGTGTTCGCCGCGGGCGCTGCAGGCGAGGTCATCTCGATGCGGCGTGGCACCCGGACGAGGCGCAGTGCCGATCTCGTGGTCTGGCGGCCCGAAGCTTAACGTCTCAAGACAGAGCTTCGAAGGAGGAACCGCCCCCGCCAGTGCTCAGATTCGTTCGATGTGTGCTCGGATGGCTCCGGACGCGTCAGTCCATCCCTTTGACTCGGCGAACGTAGTCATAGCCTCGAGATTCTCTAGCCATGCGGCACTCGTTCCGAGATTACCGGCAAGTTCAATGAGAGCATTCTTGTCGACAAACAGATGACCCTCGCCTTCCAGGCGACCGATGCTTTGAATGTGGTCGTTCAGCGCCTCGATCGGCTCTGAGCTAGCGAGAATCACGGAGAATTCACGAAAGTTCTCAGGATCGAGCAACTGGATAGGTGTGCTTTCGGCTGCGCTATTAACGACGATCTTCATGAAGGCCTATCCCTTTTCATCTCTGGGTCGTGACTGTTCGTGTCGCCGGAACCTTGTCGGGGCAGGGAGCGTTGAGAGTCGGCACCCCGCTGGCCACCCTCCAAGAGGGTTCGCAAAGCCGACCACAACACTGCCTTAGCTGCCAAAATTAACGGGCTAGAGTGCGGAGTGCTCATCAAGCTTGTGCCACGTCCGGTTGTGATACACGAGCGGAGTCAAATCGGGCACCGCTGAGTCTGGATCCCGCGGCTTCCCTTCAAGTACTTCAACCACAACGATCGTAGAACCGGCGGCATCAATCAGCTGACTGACGCGACCTCGTAACCATGAACCGGCATTTGGATAGTAAGGCTCGCCGGTCGGAAGTCGGTCCCACTCGACTCCCTCACCAAATCGGTCCACCCCGCTAGTTGCACCGAGCTTGGCGAGTTCCACGTGGTCTGAGTCCACAAGATGGACCACCACGGTCTTAGCCTTACGGATAGTTGGGGTGGAAGAGGAAATCCCAGACGCGGAAAACACCAGGGTGGGTGGCTCTAGCCCGAGCGAGAACAGCGAACTGACTGTCATCGCCACCGGGCCATCGCCCGCATCGGCGGTAACAACGCCTACCCCAGATGGGTGTCCGCGGAAAGCGAACCTAAAATCGTCGCTCGAAATCGTTTCCTGTGACATTGTCGGCTCCTCTTTTCCGTATCCCGGTGCTAACTGTGCGGCATTAAGTGCGACGCACGGAACACCCATCATAACCTACCAATCGGTTGATTGAGAAAGGTTTGATTCACTTTTCTGACTCTTGCAAATGGGTAGACTACTATTTTTGTCTACAGGTGTAGTGGAATCTTTGAACTTGAACCATATGTGTGTTAAATTTTCCCGACATGCCAAACATTCGTTTGTTATGTTCATCCGAACCTAGATCAGTCAAAGGAGACAGTTATGAAGGCTGCGATGTTTCAGACACCTTTTATGGCACCGACGCGTTCACCGAAGGAGGTGTTTGAGTGGGCCGTAAGCCAAGCGATTGTGTGTGACCAACTTGGTTTCGGAACCTATCTCATTGGCGAACACGCCCTTCAATCATGGGAGTCGATCCCTAGTCCCGACCTTGTCATTGCCGCTGCGGCACGAGAGACGGAACAGATCACACTCGGACCAATGGCTCATATTCTGCCCTATCACAATCCCACTGCATTAGCGCTTCAGATGTCGTGGTTGTCGCACATTCTGGAAGGCCGGTATCTTGCAGGCGTAGCTATGGGTTCCTTCCCGAAGGATGCATACATGCATGGGATTCGGGATATGTCTCGTAACCGAGAGATGACCATTGAATCCCTCGAAATCATGGAGAAGATTTGGGCGGGTGAGGAGTTCTGGCACGAGGGCGAGTTCTGGAGCGCTGGACTCCCAGAGAACGATCCGCATCACCCAAATCGAGACGTACGACCCTTCAACGGGAACATGATTGTCGGCATGACGGGAAATAGCCCGAGTTCACCTTCGATTACTTTTGCTGGGGCAAACGGGTTCCATGCGCTTTCGACCTATTCAGGCGACGAATTCATTCGTTCTCACTGGGAGGTCTATTCTCAGGCGGCCGCGGCGAACGGGCACGCAGTGGACAAGTCAATGCATTACATCGTGCGTGATGTCTTTGTTGCAGACACTGATGCGGAAGCAAAGCGTCTTGCCAAAGAAGGTGGCACTGGCAAGGCTTGGATGGAATACCTCTTGCCGGTTTACAAAATGTTCGGCCTCAACCGTGGCCTGGTTACCAAGGACAATCCGATCGATCCCGAGGACATGGATCTGGACTACCTGGCTGAACATGTATGGATTTGTGGTTCACCCGAAACGGTCACCGAGAAGCTGTCAGAGTTCAGCCACAATGTTGGCGGCTTTGGGCACATCATGCCGTTCTCCTTCGACTATTCGGATGACCCTTCCGCGTGGAACTATTCGCTGCAGCTACTTGCGCAGGAAGTCCTGCCGAAGGTACAGCAGCCAGAATTCGCCACTCAAAACTGAGTGCGCTCGAAAGTCAGAGATAGGAATAGAAAAATGGCAGAAGCACTCGCGCCACTTGAAGTGGCCAACAAGTATCTCGATGCATACAATGCGTTTGACCTTGACACGCTGATCGGGCTGATGGACGAGAACATCTATCTCATCCACCACAACCGGGGTTTCGTTACGGAAGGTAAAGAGGCGACCGCTGCGCTTTATCGCGGAACGCCAGACCTTATCCCTGATCGTCAGCTTGCCGAGCGCGGCGCTGTAACCGTCGACGGTGACCGTGTCGTCGTGCAGCATGTTCTCACCGGTACGCCAAAGGTGGATCTCCCATTCGGGCCAGTTGGGGAGCCATTCCGAATCGATCTCGCGACCGTTTTCACTGTCAAGAACGGAAAGGTCGTGAAGTACGAGGACTACGGGTAAGGGCTAATCCAGCGGGTGCGGCGGTTGCATGGTCTCAGTTAGGACTGCCGCACCCCAGTTGGTGTCCGCTAGCAGACTCTCCGGCACCAAGACTCGGATTCTCACCACACAACTGCAACCGAGTTCTGAGTTCTCAACTGAGGACTGGTAGAAGTGTTTGAACATCAGTCGCTAGGGTGTATTTTTGAGTCTCAATCATGGGATTGCACATTGGGAAGCGCATGGCAGTGGTTCCCTTGTCAACTCAGCCTCAATGGAAGCTGTCGCCGCGTAACCCAATTTCCCAGCACGGGTTGTGAGTAATTTGCAGGAGTGAGTCTGTCTCGTCAGGTCGCATCCGACTGTCCTCACAGCGGCATCCTCGTGAACACCGTTCTTCCGTGTTAGACCGAAGACCCGCTAGATGCAGATCCCCTGGCAGATCATGAGGTTGGGTGACAGGTTGAAGAGACATCGCCAAGCCGGAAGAAAGGCGAGAAGTGTCATGCTGCCGCCTGTCCATGCGTTGGGGGCAAAAACTGTTGGCCTTGAGCGCTTCTGGAGAAGTTGAGAAATTGAGAAGTTCTATTTTGGAGAATCATGAAGCCACGCAGTACTGACCCAAGGTGGCTCCGAACACGAGAAAATCTGGCGGAGGCAGTACTGGCCTTAGCATCTCAACGACCGATTTGGGAGGTGGGTTTCACTGAAATTGCGACTGTCTCGGGGGTGGAACGGTCCACGGTGTACAAACATGCCTCGAGTCTGACGGAATTTCTTATCGACATCCTTGTGGATGAACTGGCGGCAGTCTTCGAGCGCTTTCGGGTTGAAGCATTGGAAGCTCCGTCTTACTTCTCGCGGGTGCGTGGTATGCGGCTCCTGCTCGAAACGGTTCTTCTTCGGCAGGAAATCTACCGTCAGGCCGGGCGAGATTCAAACTACTCAGTGCTGAGCCGAGTGCTGGCGAGGCATCTACATGATCGGCATCTCTTTCTCGTTGAACAGGGCTACTTTCTACTTCCAGAATCGGTTTCAAAAGACGCTATTGGATCTGAGATGGCTGCGTGGTTCATCACAGACGGTGTGGCTGGGTCCATAAAGGCATGGATCGACACTTCGGCAAACCCTGATATCGACACATTTCTTCGGTTCCATGCCGTTATACCTCCGGAATGGTGGCACTCAGAGTCCGATCGACTGGGCCGAATCAGGTAAGACTCAGCCTGACAATCTCACATCCTGAGGATCTAAGTGTTTAGCCGCGCCCTTCGGTAGCGCGTGTGGGTCGATCCGGTGTGGGTTGATCCGGTAGCACGGGTGTGGGTAATCGGTCGCGCTCCCGCGCCCACGCTGCCGTGTTAGTTCAGTCGTCGATAGTGATGTCGGCGAGGTAGCGGCGCATGTTCGGGCCGTCGAGTTGCACGAGTTCTGCGTTTGAGACGATGCTGTTCAGGATGGATTTCGCGGTCCATTGCACTATTAACCTCGCCCACCTAGACTAAGCAACCAAATGATTGGTAGTGCGCTCGACGTCGAGAAGGGATTGTGAACCCGGTGGGTAACATTGTTTTCAATGAGGAACAGGTTCAAATCTACCGCGAGAGGACCCGCAGGTCAGCAGAACTCTGGTCCAAGACGAAGGAGCTGATCCCCACCGGACATGCTGGCGGTATGGGGGCGTTCTACCCACATCCGATCGTCGTGGAGTCAGGCAAGGGATGCTGGCTCTGGGATGTGGATGGCAATCGCTACCTCGATCTACGGCTGGGTGACTGGGTGCTCATTCATGGACACTCCGATGAAGACATCCGTCAGGCCGTTTACGAGCAGATGGGCAAGGCCGTGCAGGTCGGCGCGCCGGAATGGAACCTCGGCTACCGAATGTCGGAGCTCTTGGTCGAGCGGATGCCGTCTGTTGAGAAGGTGCGATTCTTCGTGTCGGGTACCGACGCGAACATCTGCGCCCTACGCCTCGCCCGGGCGTTCACTGGTCGGAGTCTGGTGGCAAGGTCGACCGGTGGCTACCATGGAACCTCCGACGAACTGATCGCCGGAGTCTCGGTGCTCCGTGATCGGGAGGACCTCGTTCCGCGAGGTGCGCTTCGGCAGTCGAAGGATCAGATCGTCGAGATCCCCTACAACGATGCAGACGGTGCCGAAATGGTGATCCGGAAGCATGCGCGGGACCTTGCGGCGGTGCTCATCGAGCCGGTGATGACCGCTGCAGGAATGCTCGAGTCGAGTAGAGAGTATCTGCAGCGCCTCCGTGCAGTGACCAAGGAGCTCGATATCCTGCTCATCTTCGACGAGGTCGTCACATTCCCGGTAGCCTACGGTGGGGCGCAGGCGCATTACGGGGTGACTCCCGACCTCACCACACTCGGCAAGACGATTGGAGGCGGTCTGCCGGTCTCCGCGGTCGGAGGCCGCCGCGACATCATGGATCTTCTCGAACCTGCGGCACACAACGGGGTCGCGCCGGTGTGGGTCATGTCCACATTTGGGGGGAATTCCGCGTCCCTGGCCGCTGGCATCGCCTGTCTCGAGAAGTTGACTCCCGCAGCGCACGAGGAGATGAATCGCAAAGGCGAGCGCATCCGCAGCTTTATAGATGGACTTGGCCGGAAGTATGGCATCCCTCTACACGCGACCGGCATCGGCAACCTCATCGGTGTTCACTGGTCCGAGGACCGGGTCGTCGACGAGCCGACTTTGCGTCGTGACGACCGGGAGAAGATCCAGAACATCAATCTGGTGCTCGACAACGAGGGTTATTACCAGACGTTCACCGGGCTGTTCCTCCTGAGTACCGTCATCGGCGATCAGGAGATCGACGGATTCCTATATGCCTTCGAGCGTGCGCTGCACACTTTGGGGTATGTGGGTGAGCCTGCCGTGTAAATGATGCCCAGGGCAAGTCGACAGGCGCTCATGCACGTGAGGGTTGTATCAGATTTTGGAAGACACCATTGAGAGGTAGGAAAAGAAATGAATCGACTTGAGGGCAAAGTTGCCGTGATCTCGGGAGGGGCTCGCGGTCAGGGCCGTGCGCACGCGCTCCGGCTCGCGCAAGAAGGCGCGGATATCGTCGCGTTCGACGTCTGTGAGCCGTTCCGCACCCCCAGACACACAGGGGCGACGATGGAGGACCTTGCGGAGACCGCGAGACTCGTCGAAGATCTTGATCGTCGCTGCATGATCGCTCAGGTCGACGCGCGAGATCTCGGAGCGCTCACCTCTCTCGCTGAGAAGACAATGGCGGAGTTTGGCCGGATAGATGCTCTGATTGTGAATCACGGCATCTGGGCGGTTGGACCGAACTCATGGGAACTCGAAGAAGCCGACTGGCAGGAAAGTATCGATGTAATGCTCACGGGAGCGTGGAAGGTGACGAAGGCCTTCATCCCTGCGATGCTCGAAGCCGGAAACGGTGGATCGATCGTCCTGACTTCCTCTGCAATGGGAAAGCACGCACAGCCCGGTTCCATCGCCTATACCGCGGCCAAGCACGGCATTCTTGGTGTCATGCGTACGCTCGCCTGGGAGCTTGGCCCGCATTCGGTCCGCGTCAATGCGATCATGCCAGGCAGCATCAACACCTCGATGACGCAGACCGGTGGAACCGTTGAGCAATCCGCTGAATGGTACCCGAGATTCTTCGGTACGGATCGTTCACTGTTGCCGGTCGGCTGGATGGATCCGATGGTGATCGCCAACGCAGCGGCCTTCCTGGTGTCTGATGATGCCGCGTTCATTACCGGTGCTGCGCTGCCGGTCGATGCAGGGTGGAGCGCGTACTAGGCGAACGTACCCTCGCGGCCCGATTCGCAAGTCCAGTTTCGGGGTGGTGGGCTATCCAGGAACGAGAGGAGCGAACTATGACCGAATCGCCAGCGCCAGACGGACTCTGGATTATGCCAGTCGCCGGCCCGGGTTCTAGACGGAAGCGCAACACCTAAAGTGTGAGTTGTCTAGACCACCACCGAAGGGCTGCGCTTCCTTGTCCACACTTTACCGCCACCTCACCCTGAACGACCGGATCGAGATCGAGAAACTCCACGACCACGGCCACACCCACGCCGAGATCGCTCGAAGAATCGGCGTGCACCGTTCAACCATCGGCCGCGAGATCAAGAAGCGTTCCTGGCAACCTGAACACGACCACGCGAATCTTCGCCCCTACCTACGGAACAAACTCGACACCCGTCACCGGCGAGACCGGGTGTATCTCGCTGGTCAAGCACAACTCCACGCCAACACACGCCGAGCACGCTCGCACCAGCCCTACCGAATGACGCATGACCCGCTCGTTGATTGGGTGATCACACATTTGGGGCGGGGGTGGACCCCGGAAGAGATCAGCGGACGCCTCCCTATCGAGCACCCCACCGATCACCGTATGCGGGTCAGCCCAGAAACGTTGTATGCCTGGATTTACTCACCCGGCCAACAGCATCGGCAGCTGCACCAATACCTTGCTCGGGGGCAGAAGAAACGACGCCGCATCAAGGGCCGAAAGGTACACACGGAACGCATCAAATATCGGGTCTCGATACATGAACGACCCGCCGAGGTATTGACGCGGGAAGAGTTTGGGCATTGGGAATCAGACAGTGTGCTGGGCGCACACGGCACCGGCGGTATTCACACCATGGTCGAACGCACAAGCCGTTACTACCTGGGAGTGAAGCTCTCCCGAGTCGCTGCTGCCCCGACTCTGGAGGCGCAGCTTGGCGTGTATCGGGTGCTGCCTGCACACGCCGTCAAATCTGTCACAGCCGACAATGGAAGCGAGTTCGCACACCATTACATGCTTGCCGACACGATCGGGGTGCCCACCTATTTCTGTGACCCGTACAGCGCATATCAGCGGGGCAGTAACGAGCACTTCAATGGTCGGCTACGGAAGTATCTCCCCAAGGGCACAACCTTCGAGGACCTCACCCAGGAAGAACTCGACGAGTACATCGGTGAGATCAATGATCGGCCCAGGAAAGTGCTGGGTTGGGCGACCCCGGCAGAGGTATTCCAGGAGTTATGCTCGGGGTAACTCACTGGGTGTTGCACTCCGAACTAAAATCCGGGCCGGGATCGGCGAGATCACTCGAGATGATAACCTTGCCGATGTGATCTCGGGTGCCGTTCGTGAGCCGGTGCAAGCGGGGGACATCTTCGTCGTAACCTCCAAGATCGTGTCCAAAGCCGAAGGCCGCTTTCTCAATGCCGAGAATCGCGAGGCGGCAATCACTGCTGAAACGGTTCGGGTTGTGGCATCGCGAGCGGGTGCCCGAGGGAACGTCACTCGGATTGTCCAGAACCGTCAGGGCATCGTCGCTGCCGCCGCGGGAGTTGACGCGAGTAATACCCCCGAAGGAACGATCCTGCTTTTGCAGGAGGATCCTGACCGCAGCGCACGAGAACTGGCCAGCCGGCTCCGAGATCGCTTCGGAGTCGATGTCGGAGTCATCATCTCTGACACTCTCGGTCGACCTTGGCGGGAGGGCCAGACCGACTGCGCAATTGGGGCAGGTGGTGTGCGTGTCATCGACGACCACAGAGGAGCGGTCGATGCAGAGGGCCGCACCCTCGAGGTGACCGCGCCATGCGTCGGCGATGAACTCGCGGCGGCCTGCGATCTCGTGAAGCGGAAGACCAGCCGCGTGCCGGTTGCGGTGGTGAGGGGTCGGGGCGATCTGGTCGGATCAATGGATCTCCCGGGTGCTGCCTCGATCGTCCGAGACTTGGAGCGGGACCTGTTTCGCCTCGGAACGCGGGAGGCCTTCGAAGAGGGGTATGCGGCGGGTGTGGCCGCGGCGGAGAACCTTACATGAAAGAGCCGCCGAAGGTAGTCGTGCTTACTGGTGGCGTGGGTGGATCGAAGTTCGTCGTCGGCCTGCGCGACTTGTTGGTTCGAGAGCACGGGGTGGCGGCTGACACAAGCCTGACCGCGGTAGTGAACACTGGGGATGATCTGTGGCTCACGGGAGTCCGGTTGCAGCCCGATCTGGACTCGGTGATCTACGCACTCGCGGGTGTCAAGGATCTTGAGCGCGGCTGGGGCCGCGCTGGGGAGACTGAGACTGTCTCTGCGGAGTTAAGGGAATACGGGGCGAGCTGGCCCTGGTTCACTCTCGGAGACCTCGATCTTGGAACGCATCTCGCTCGTACCGGTTGGCTGCGTGAGGGGAACCGCGTATCGGAGGTCGTGCGCCGGCTCGCGGCACGATGGAACCTCGGAGTGCGCATCCTGCCCATGACCGACGATGAGGTTGACACGAGTGTGGTCGTTCGGGAAGGGCAAGGCGAACGAGAAATGCACTTTCAAGAGTGGTGGACACGGTATCGTGCGATGCCCCAGGCAGTTCGCTTCGAAAATCGGGGTATCAGCCTCGCGCGCCCCGCGCCAGGCGTGAGGGAGGCGATCCTTGGCGCCGATGCGGTCTTGTTGGCACCGTCTAACCCAGTTGTCTCCCTCGGGCCGATTCTGGCGGTACCCGGCATTCGGGAGGCGTTGAAGGAAACCCCGGCTCCGGTGGTTGGCGTCTCGCCCATCCTGGGCGGTGAACCGGTGAGAGGGATGGCTGACGTGTGTCTGCAGGCGATTGGGGTGGAAGTCTCTGCCCGGGGTGTCGCGGCGCACTATGGATCACGTAAAACCGGCGGACTTATCGACGCGTTTTTCATCGACAAGATAGACGGCACCTCGGCGCGTGAAATAGCACGACTGGGCATCGATCCTCAGGTGCAGTCGATCTGGATGCGTGACGAAGCGGAGTCCGTGGATCTCGCATCGACTGTGCTCGATTTCGCCATAGGAAATCGATCCGCACCTTGACCGTGGTGGGTCAGGAGACCTGTGTTCATTGCACCAACCGTTCGATCCTTTGCTGGGATTGTATCTGAAGATGGGGAGTTGTATGTCGGTAGGCGTTGTCACTGGAGGTGCCTCTGGTATCGGGGCCGCATGCGTCCGACGCCTTGTCAAGGCCGGACACTCGGTGGTGGTGGCTGATCGGTCGTTTGCTGCGGCGCAGCAGGTCGCGGAGCGCTGCGGGGAACGAGCTTTCGCGGTCGAGGTCGATGTTACCCAAGAGGCCAGCTGTCGGAAGATGACGGATGCGGTTGTTGATCGCTTCGGAAAACTCGACTTTGCTGTGAACAGTGCTGGAGTGGGGAATTTGGACTCCAGCCGTTTGATTGAAATCCCCTTCGAAGAGTGGCGTCGGGTGCTCTCAGTAAATCTCGATGGACTATTTCTCTCGATGGCCGCGGAGATCCGGATCATGGCCCCAGAGGCAGGCGGCTCGATCGTCAATATCGCATCGGTGATGAGTGCCGTGGCCGTCGCCGGTGCAGCCGCTTATGTCGCTAGCAAGCACGGGGTCATCGGGCTGACGAAGGCCGCCGCTCTTGACTATGCAGCCCAGGGAATCCGCGTGAACGCAGTTGGGCCGGGGTATGTTGAGACGGCAATGCTGAACGGGCGTCTGGCGCTCGCGCCTGCGGATGCACGCGAGGAGATCATCGGGAGGCATCCGATGGGGCGCATCGCGGCTCCGGAGGAGATCGCTGATGCTGTCGTCTACCTCGTGGGCGACGGCGCTTCTTTTATTACCGGGGCCTATCTTCCGGTGGACGGCGGTTACATCGTGCGCTGACGCAAGCGTTACACAGACCCAAACTCTTTCTTTGCAACCTGACATAAGGAGACGAATTGCCTGAATTGAGTATTCCTAACGGCCCTACGCTGTATTTTGAGGACACTGGGGGTTCCGGACTCCCGATCATCTTCAGTCACGGGCTGTTCATGAGCCGAGACATGTTCGGGCCGCAGCTCGAGGAGTTCGCCAGCGATCACCGCTGCATCGTCTGGGATGAGCGTGCGCACGGAAAAACGCGGTGGGAAGGGGAATTCACCTACTACGATTCCGCTGACGATCTCATTGCACTCGCTGATGCGCTGGGCATCGACAAGTTCATCCACTTTGGATTCAGCCAAGGTGGCCTTCTCGCGCTCCGCGCAGCCTTGAAGTATCCTGAGCGATTTGCTGGCCTAATCCAGTGCTCGACACAGGCCGGCGGTCTCGCTGGCGAGGAAGAGCAGGCTTTCAGGAAGATCGTTGCCGATTGGATCGATGAGGGTCCCACCGCGGAGCGTCTCGACTTCTTGGTGAGCCTCATCCTGGGCCCGGGGGCCGACGAGCAGTTCTGGAGGGAGTACTGGAGCGTGTTGACACCGAAACAGCTTGAAGACGCGACGTTTGCGCTCTACGATGCACAATCGATCGAGGATCGACTCGGTGAGATAGTTCCCCCTACCCTCGTCATTCACGGTCTCGCCGATGTTTCCACCCCGCTTGAGCGGGGGACCAGGGTGGCTGAACTTGTACCAGATTCCCGCGGGTTGCACCTCGTCGAGAACGGGCCACATGCGCTCAACCTAACCCATGCGGATGAGGTCAACCGGGTCGTGAGGCGCTTCGTTGATGAAGTGACCACCGAGACTGAGGGGCAGTGATCGTCAATGAATTCGACCTTCAGCGAGCCGGTCGATTGGTCTGCCGCAGTGGCACATTCGTGCACGTTCAAGACCAGTCACTTTATCCATGGTGAGTTTACTCCCTCGCTTTCAGGCAAGACCTTTGCGAGCGTGTCGCCACGTGACGGCCGAGTGCTGGCACACATTGCAGCAGGCGACACCGGCGATGTTGATCGCGCCGTCCTCTCCGCACGCCAAACCTTCGAGTCGGGGGTTTGGAGCAGGCGATCGCCCCGTGAGCGCAAGCGGATTCTTTTCGACTGGGCAGATCTCATCTTGTCGCATCGTGAAGAACTCGGGATGCTCGAATCGCTCGAAGTGGGTAAACCTATATCACATGCGACAACCAACGACGTCAACGGTGTCGTCGACGCCCTCCGTTGGTATGCCGAATCACTTGACAAGGTGTACGGTGAGGTCGCGCCGATTGGCGAAGAGGCGCTCGTTACCATTACCAGTGAGCCCCTCGGAGTGATTGCGGCAATCGTCCCCTGGAACTATCCGATGATCCTTGCTGCACTTAAATTCGCCCCAGCAATGGCAGTCGGCAACAGTATCGTAATGAAGCCAGCGGAACAGAGTTCGCTCTCTATGCTCAGGATCGCCGAGCTCGCGGTCGAAGCGGGCATTCCCGCAGGTACCCTCAACGTTGTCTGCGGTTTAGGAGCCGAAGCTGGGGCCGCACTCAGCCAGCATATGGACGTCGATAAGATCGTCTTCACAGGTTCGGGTCCAGTCGGTCGCCTCATCCAGAAGTATGCGGCCGAATCGAACGGAAAGGCCGTGCAGATCGAAGCGGGGGGCAAGTCCCCGCATGTCGTGTTCGAGCATGCCGGACCCTTGGATATCGTCGCCGAGCGAGTTGCGTTCTCTCTCTGCTATAACTCAGGCCAGACCTGCTCGGCTGGCACGCGAGTACTGGTTGCCCGTTCCCGTCACGAGGAACTGATCGAGCAGTTGCGAAAGGCATGTTCTGCATGGATCCCGCAGGATCCGCTCGACCCGTTGTCGACGATGGGACCGATCGCGAGCGAGCTTCAACTTGAACGGGTGACAGGCTTCATCGATCGTGCGATCGATTCCGGGTCCGAACTGGTTATGGGCGGCAAGCGAGTGCTGCTCGATTCGGGCGGATTTTACCTTGAGCCCACAGTATTTGATAACGTACAGAATCATCTGGAGATCGCGCAGGAGGAGATCTTTGGTCCTGTCCTGTGCGTCATTCCCTTCGAAGGGTTCGACGAGGGAGTCAGGTTGGCGAACCAGACTCGATACGGTTTGGCGGCGTCGGTCTGGAGCGACAACCTTTCAGAAGGCATCCGGGCTTCGCGTGAGATTCGTGCCGGAATGGTCTGGGTGAACACTTATCAACGATCGGACATCACTTTCCCCTTCGGTGGCGTAAAAGCGTCGGGGCACGGTCGAGACCGTTCCTTGCACGCCCTAGCAGAGTACTCATCCCTCAAATCCACTTGGCTTAACCTGTAGCGACGGGTCCGATCCGGGAAGGAACTGCTTCTGAAACACCCTTCGTCGGGGTGCCCCGCACAGATACACACCGTAGTTTCGACAGTGTCGTTTCCGGAACGCGTGGTATTGATCCTGACCCCGCCTGATGGTCTCGGAACGCACACCTGAAGCTATCGATCTAAAGTGCAGCTTCGCTCACATCGATATCCCGTTGCGCTCTTGGAGAGTACGTGACTGCGGTGATTCTGCCTCGGCTGAGCGCAGTCGAGTCCGGCGGTGGTCGATGCGGGATTAGGCTGTGATCGCACTACGAACGAGCGCGACCGATGCCTCAGTGATCTCCTCAATGCTGAATTGCTTACCGGAACGGCTGGGCCAGAACCGCACCCCATTTAGGGCTCCGGTGAGGAATCGAGTGATGAGGCGGTAGTCCTGATCTTGACGAACATCGCCGTCTTCTTGGGCGGCAATCACCAGGTCTCGAACGTACTTCTCGAATTCCTTTCCCGCCTCTAGTGCACGTTGGCGCCGATCTCCGGTCAGGTGACGGCGTTCAGTGAAGTAGATGTTCGCACGTTCTCGATTCTCGAGGTACCAGATCGTCTGGCGCCGGATGTACTCCATGAGTTCCTCGTAGGGTCGAAGGCCCTGAGCCTTGATCTCCTCCTGCAACCCGTCCATCGTCGCGTGGGATTCGGCGAGAATACGCCAGAGCAGGTCCTCCTTCGAGTCGAAGTAGTGGTAGAGGCTGCCCTTGAGGACTCCAACACGATCCGCAACTTCTTGAATCGATGTCGCAGAGTAGCCCCTCTCGGACATGACTTTGATAGCTGCCGCGATAACTGCTGCGTCCCGATTTCTCGAAGTCGGCGCCTTGGTCGCATTCGCCCCACGAGTCATGTGTGTTTCCGATCTGTCCAGGTTTCATTTACTTCGAATATTGGTCAATACTAACGTTTGGATGAAGTTTCGTATCCATCAGCTTTCCGGGTGGGTGATTTGCGTCTTGCATGCGGACGAAGGCTTCGACGCCTGGACGCTGCCGTCGGTCGTGTGACCCTCGGCCGACAGGCCGCTAGTCTATCCCGAGGTGGGAGGTGGGAGGTGGGTGCCGTGGCCAGCGATTCGGCTATCAAAAGATTTGATCTGGAAAGCAATGCGGGCGCCGTGCTGCGTAATGGGGAGGGAGGTGCCCGTGCTTGACTGACTCCCGAGTTTCGAGCATACTCAACCGTATGTTTGGTTGGCTTGCATGATTCGCGCGAGTTCCCGCGAGCGCATGTCGCGGAAGAGGAAGATGAGCAAGATGAGATCGACAGCTGATGTCGCCGCGGGACTCGGTGGAGACGTTGCCCTCGGCGCAATGCGGCACCCTGATCGGGTCGCCCTCGAAATGCTCGACGGGCCGTCTCAGACCTACCTTGAGATGGATCGGTTGACCAACCGGATCGCCAATGCTCTGCTGGGGTCGGGGCTCGTTCCCGGCGACCGGGTCGCCATCTGGATGGGAAACAGTCTTGAATACGTCAACACTTACGTGGCATGCCTGAAAGCAGGTCTCGTAATCGTGCAGGTCAACACCCGTCACACCTCGCGCGAGGCCGACTACCAGCTCGCAGACTCTGGGGCCGCTGCATTGCTGTTCGACGATGAAGTAGCGGCACGAGTCGAAGCGCTTGAGACTGTCGAACAACTGCGATTGCGGGTGACCACGGGTGCGGAACGAGTTTTGGGCGCGCAGACGTTCACTGAATTTGCCGCAGTGGGAAACGTGTCCCCTCCCTCGAGTTCTCTGGGTCCGGAGGCCCTTGCGGTGATCGGATACACCAGCGGTACGACGGGATACCCGAAGGGGGTGGAACTCACTCATCGTTCAATTCGGAGTCTAGGGGTTACGAATGCCTTGAGCAATCGATACGCTTTGGCAAGCAGGCAGGTCTTCGGCCTGTCACTGTCATTCACCGCAGCTACCCCAGCCCACATACTTCCGCATCTATACGTCGGGGGCACCACCCTGTTGATGCGATCGTGGGACACTGAGCGCCTCGTTGCCGCGATTGATGCAGAGCATGCGAGCTTCACCATTGTGCCGAGTCCGGCTGTCACTGATTTTACTGCGGCAGCACGCAGGTCCGGAACTCGGTTGGATTCGATGCAGAGCGTGCTGCATTCGGCCTCGAAGGCGCCGGCGGAGCATCTCCGGGAATTTGTCGATTACTTCGGTCCGCGGTTGGTCGAGGGCTGGGGAATGACCGAGAACTCAGGTGGGTTGGTAACCGCGACAACGGTTGAGGACTTTGTCAGGTCGAACGACGAGGTGTTCGCTTCAGCGGGACGCGCGGTGCCCGGCGCGATAGTCCGACTTGCCGACGAGCATGGCGATCCGTTGCCGCATGATGGTGAGACGGTGGGCCAACTGATGGTGCATTCGACATCGCTGGCTCGCGGCTACTGGCGCAACCCTGCTGCTACGGAAGCGGCATTTGCGGACGGTTGGTACAGGTCTGGTGACCTTGGCACGATCCGCACAGACGGACTCGTCACGGTTATTGACCGACGACACGATTTGATCATAAGTGGCGGGATGAACATATACCCAAGCGAACTCGAACGTGTGATTGCGGAGCTACCGCAAGTGCGAGAAGTCGCTGTGGTTGCGGCAGCGCACGACCGCTGGGGGCAGACTCCGGTCGCGTTCGTCTCAGTGAGAGTGGGCGATGGACTCGACAGCGATTCTGTGTTCCGGCATTGCGAAACGAACCTGGCCCGGTACAAGGTTCCGACGCAAGTCCACTTTCTCGATCAGCTCCCGTTGAATGCAAGCGGCAAAGTCTTGCGGGAAGAGCTTCGGGCGCGGGTCGAAACGACGGCAAGCTTCGGGCCTGACTCTGAACACACTGATGCGTGAGTTGTTCGCGGCATGAGGTGGAGCGAATGGTAAGGAGAGCTGCGATGATGCATACTCAGATTGATCTCTCATCGGCCGGGGGGGCGCTCGGCGCCGATGACATCATCCAGATGCTGAGCTCGCGCGGGGCAGACCTAGAGGGTCTTCAGCGGACTGCTGCGGAACTCAGGGATGAGGGATTACGAGAATTCGGTCGTCCTCAGGCGATCACGTACTCCAAGAAAGTGTTCATTCCTGTCACGAGGCTCTGCCGGGACCGCTGCCACTATTGCGCCTTCGTCGAGACCCCTGGCCGTCTACGCCGTCAAGGCAAAGACCTCTTCATCTCCGAGGACCAGGCCCTGGCTATTGCCATGCGAGGTGAACGGCTCGGATGTAGGGAAGCTCTCTTGACGCTTGGCGACCGGCCTGAAGATCGGTGGCCCGAAGCTCGGCAGTGGCTCGACGAGCATGGTTTCGAATCCACAATCCATTATGTCTCGCACCTCGCTCGCCGCATTATCGAGGAGACGACACTTCTACCACATGCCAATCCGGGGGTGATGAGCGCGTCTGAGATGTCCTCGCTTAGACAATTCGCGCCGTCGCTCGGCATGATGCTCGAAACAACGTCTGAGCGACTTTGGTCAGAACCGGGGCAAGTGCACTTCGGGTCACCAGATAAGGACCCGGCGCTCCGTTTGCAGGTGCTTGAGGATGCTGGGCAGCTCGGCGTCCCCTTTACGAGCGGTGCACTCATCGGTATCGGTGAGACCCTCCAGGAGCGAGCGGAGACGCTGATGGCGTTGAGAGACGTGCACCGGCGCTACGGAAATCTACAGGAAGTCATCATTCAGAATTTTCTGCCGAAGGACGGAACCCCGGCTAGTGGCGTGCACCCGGTCGACACTGAGGAGTACCTTGCCGCTATCGCAACCGCGCGGATAGTCCTCGGCCCGGTCGCCCACCTTCAGGCTCCGCCAAATCTTTCCGACCCAGAGACACTCGTCGCCCTCATCAACTCCGGCATCGACGACTGGGGAGGGGTGAGCCCGCTCACAGCCGACCACGTGAATCCGGAGCGACCTTGGCCGCAACTCGACCGGTTGGCTCAACTCACTCGTGATGCTGGGTACACCTTGACCGAACGGCTTACCATTTACCCGGAGTTCGTGACAGATGCTGAAACCTGGGTGGATTCTGCGCTCCGCGAAAATGTCTTGAGGCTTGCGGACGGCTTCGGTCTCGCTCAGTCACAGACAATCTCAGACTCAGCGCGGGCGCCTGATGTCTCACGCAAGGCCCACCCGCTCATTGCCATCTCTGAACTCCTTGACGCGGCAGCAGAAGGCGCGGAGGCGCTCGCTCCGGAGGATTTTGCCAGGCTTCTAGCCGCGGAGCCTGATGACCTGACGCGACTCTTCTCGATCGCCGACGACCTGCGTAAGTACACGGTTGGGGATTGCACCACATATGTCCGTAACCACGCGATGAGTCTCAATGTGCCACCCGCAGAAGTTCCAGATCCGGCAACGCTTGCCGCCGAGCTCGAGGCGCGAGGCATTGTCGAGCTGTGTATTCAAGGTGTGCTGGATGAACCGGGCAATTTGGATCTCACACTAGCTTTCGTGACTGGTGTCAGTTCGGCGGCACCTTCAGTGCATCTCCACGCGTTTCGGCCGGGCGACGTGTTGCGCTTGTCCCGTCGGTCTGGCGTGGCTGCGCGCGAGATCTACTCTGCCTTGTGGGATGCGGGTGTACGTACGGTCACCGGCACAGGGCTCAAGCTTTTAGACGAGACTTGGCGACTACAGCATGCTCCCGACGATCTCCCCATTGCTGAGTGGCGCTCGGTGATTGAGGGCGCGCATGAACTCGGCCTGAAGTCCACTGCCGTGATCGGTCTCGTCAGCGAACAGAGTCCACTGCAAATCGTCCACCATCTTTTCGAGCTGCGAAGCATGCAGCGCGCGACGGGCGGCTTCACAGAGCTTATTCCCTTGCCGGTAGCAGGGTGGAGGCCAATTGTTCCCGGCCGAGCTCCCGAGCTCGATCTTCGGGCAGTGACCGCTGTGGCGCGGCTGATTCTCGGCAGTGACCTCACACATATTCAAGTGCCCTGGCCAAGAGTGGAGCGTCACGAGGTTGCTTCGCTCTTGACTGCTGGCGCTGACGATCTCGGCGGGACTCTCGAACGCTGGGGGGAGCCAGATGATCCTGGTTCAGAATTCAGCGTCAGCGAAATGGCACCAATCGCAAAGTCTTTGGCGCGGACACTTCGCATGCGTAACGCCTGGTACGGTCACCCTGACGCAGGGCGTTAGTTTCGTGTCGCTGACGGAGGTGCGAATGCACGTACGTCCGGATTCCCCGGAGGAGGGAACTCTTGACACGGTCATCGTGGGTGCAGGTATTGCTGGCATCGCCATGGCGATGCGTTTGAAAAATGATGGGGTTGAGAACTTCGTCCTTCTTGAGGCTGAGCGAGGCCTCGGCGGCACCTGGCGCGACAACGTCTACCCGGGCGTGGCCTGTGACGTTCCGGCGCCGCTCTACTCATATGAGTCGATGCCGCAGGGTCCGTGGACTCGTCTCTATGCTGCGGGACACGAAGTACTTGCTTACCTACAGGAGTGCGCGGAACGGGCGGGACTTCTGCCACACATTCGGTTTGAATCCCCAGCACGCCGCATGGAATGGTCGGCTGCGGACGAGGCATGGCGCGTGGAACATGCAAGAGGGACCCTGCTAGCGCGAAACCTGGTGCTCGCATGTGGGCGATTGACCGAGCCGGCAATTCCCTCGATACCGAACCTTGATACCTTTCCAGGGATCGTGTTGCACTCCGCGCGATGGAAGGAGACGGAGCTGGCTGGATCACGGGTCGCACTCGTGGGCACCGGCGCATCAGGTGTTCAGTTGTTACCGCAGCTGGTGCAGCGATCCAATTCGGTGGTGGTCTTTCAGCGCACTCCGGCCTATGTGCTACCCAGGCACGATCGCCCCCTGACATCACAGGAAACGCGTGCTCTGCGCGATGGGGGAGCTCCCGCCGAGCACCTCCGTCGTGCACTCTTTGACCAGGCGGAATCGGTTCACCCGCAACGACTTGGGTTCGGCGACGTGCAAGAGCGGCAGGCCCTGCAGCATCTTTCCCAAGCGATTCCAGTTGCAGAGTTGCGTGGGCAGTTGACACCCAGGTATCCGCTCGGCTGTAAGCGGGTGACTTTCTCGGACGAGTACTATCCGAGTTTTCTCGACCCGAAGGTGACGCTTGAGCCCAGCGCTCTGGCCGAAGTACACGGGCGGAAGTTGCGAGGCGCTGGGGGTCGGTCGTACGAGGCCGACGTTCTCGTGCTGGCCACTGGATTTGAAACCACGGATCAGCCGTTTGCGGCTCTCGTGTACGGTCGCGGGGGTCAGAGGCTCGACACTTACTGGGAGCATCGCATGCGGAACTACGCCTCAACCGTAGTCCATGGATTCCCGAACATGTATGTACTGAACGGTCCGAACGCTGGGCTGAGTCATAACTCCGCGGTGTACATGATTGAGTCACAGATCGGGTTTGTCGCGCAGGCGCTTGAATATCAGCGCTGGAACGGCCATCCGACCATTGAGGTGCGCGCAGAGGCGGAAGAGGCGTACCTGAGTCAAATCGAGGAGCGTGCGTCGCGTGGCGTGTGGCACTCAAAATATTGCAGCAGCTGGTATTTGCACAAGCGCACGGGCGCATTGAACCTGCTTTGGCCGGGTACGGCAACAGAGTTTCGCGAGGAGTACGGTACTTTTCAGGCTGACCCCTTCACTGAGACGCCGCTCGTCTCCGAAGCTACGCCAATCCCGTGATCCGCACGCCAGAGTGCGCCTTGTAGCGGCGATTGATCGAGATGAGATTTGCTGTGAGGGCCTCCACCTGAGCGCTGTTACGCAGACGGCCGCCGTAGATGCCATGAACGCCGGGAATTACATCGGCGAGCTCTTGGACGATCTGAGCATCTGCTCGCCCATCACCAAGGACGAGTACGTCGCTCGCGACCTCACGTGATATGTCGTTGAGCACGACGGCGGACACGTTGTGGAATGCGCCGATTACGCGAGATTCGGGAAGCAGAGCTGCTGCCTGCTGGGTGGCGCTTCCCTCGTCAACCGGCAGCGCGAATGCACCTTTCTCGTCGAAGCCCAGCGGGTTGACGCAGTCGATCACGAGCTTCCCGCGAAGGGGATCTCGAAGCGTTTCGAGCGTGGGTTTGTGGCCCGCCCAGGGAACGACGATGGCGACAATATCGGCCCATGTGGCAACGGTCGTATTGGTGCCACCAGTAATGTCTGCGCCAGGAATCAGCTCTAAGATTTCGGTAGCAACCTGTTGGGCGCTTTCTGGATTCCGGGAGCCGATCCTGACGCTCATTCCCGCCTGCGCCCATCGGAGCGCAAGTCCTCGACCCTGAGGTCCGGTTCCGCCGATAACTCCAATACGCATCGACTTTGACAGGGCTTTCAAGGTTTCTGGCACAGCGTTCATCCTCCAAAATGTCAGGTCTCCTCAAAGGCGAGAGGATCAGGGTTAATTCTATCAATCGTTTGGTATTCTGAGAAGTGTGGATGATCGCCAGATAAGATTCCATTTCAATGACGAAGGTGGTGCGCGATGGAGTGGAATGCAGTCGTGGCCTTTCGCGGGGAGTTGGGTTCAAAGTCTCGCCTTTCGCAAGGTGACGGGGCACCGCCCCCAGAGGTATCGCTTGAGTTCGCTCGCGCCTTCGCCTGCGACTTGGTGGACGCCTTGCATGGGACCGAGGCCATACGTCGTGTCACGGTGCTCACTAAGCAACCTCTCCGCTGGTCTCATAGGTGCGCGGGTGACGAAGAGCTCGTCATGGACCGGTCCACGGAGTTCAACGCGGCACTATCGTCTGCGGTAGTGGAGGTACGGAGTGAGTCTCCTCACAGCGGTGTTCTGATTCTGCCGGGAGACTTGCCTGCTCTTACGCCAGTAGATCTTGCCGGGGCCTTGGCGCAAGCATCACGCTTTGAGCGGGCCTTCGTGACTGATCGGGTCGGGACGGGAACCACCCTGCTGACTGCGCGACCGGGTGCCGGGTTGATGCCTCTTTTCGGAGAAGGCTCGGCAAGGCGCCATTCAGCCGCTGGGTTCCATGAACTCGATCTTCCCGTGCGAAGTCCTCTGCGTAACGACGTTGACACCCTTGAAGACCTTGAGCGCGCGATGGGGATGGGTGTTGGTAGCCACACCGAGGCTATCTATCGCAGGTGGTTCGAGATGCGGACCGGGCATCGTCAGGACTTCGCACAGGTGGCGCTGGCCAGATAAACTTACGGGGGCTTCAGTCAACTCGGATTGACTGAAGCCTCCGTCGTGCTTAAGCCCGGGATCGCTAGGCGAGCGCCGTGTCCTGCTTGTTGAGGCCGAGCTGTTCGACGACAAGCTGTTGTGCCTCCCAGGTCCGGTCTGCACCGGCGCCCCCATCGTTCATGACCATATCGAACGACTTCAGAGGCTGATCGATGGTGCCATCGAAGTAGGGCATGACTTCCTGGGCGAAGAGGCGATGGCTGCGCAGAGTTGCCTCATGATCCGCCCAGTCAACTCCCATCAGCAGATAGCTTCCGAACCCGCCGGTCTTGTCGAGCAAGCGCTGGATCTGGGCGCGAGCCATCTCAGGAGTGCCAACGATTGCTCCACCTGTTTCGTTGAGGAGCTTCACTGTCCCCTCGACATCATGGTAATCAACGCCCTGGGCCTGCTTATGAATATTGGCACGATAGGTCTCGAGGGTCGGCATACCCCATCGAATTTCCTCCATCGCCTGTTCCACCGTCGGAGCGATGTGCATCGGTCCCATGAGCCTCCACTTGGAGCGCTCGGGAGCGGGCTGGTTGAACTCTGCAGCAGTTTTTTCCATGAGTGCCCACTGGGTATCGAGCACCTTGAAACCAGCCGGATCGGTTGCAGCGACGGAGATGATGTTCGCGCCATTCTTGCCTGCCGCGTATGGGGCATTAGGCGAAATCACACTCACGATCTGTACGTCGAAATCGTTGTAAGGGAGTAACTGGAGTTCGGCGTTTTCAAGGGTAAACCAGTCGGACTTGTGCGTGACTACCTCGCCCTTGAGTAGTCGAATGATGCAGCTCAGCGACTCCTCCATCATCAAGCGGTGCTGCTTGACATCGGTCCCCATCATGAGTGCGTCCTGCAGCAACTGGCCCGGCGCAACGCCAAGGTGCACACGACCACGGGTCTGATGCGACAGCTGAACGATGCGCGAGGCGATCTGGAAGGGATGGTGCCACGGGAGGGTAACCGCTCCCGTGCCGAATTCTAGGCGCTTCGTGCGCTCTGCCGCTGCGGCAATGAACAGCATCGGGTCGTCGACGAGTTCAACTCCGCCAGAGTGGTGTTCGCCCACCCAAACCTCATCGAAACCGAGTCGATCCATCTGTTCAATGATCTCAAGATCCTGCTGAAAGGTGAGGGTTGGGTTGATGCCGGGCTTGTGGTATGGCCCAATGAAGAGACCGAATTTCAGTTTGTCCTGCTTAGAGAACTTCATTTAAACTCCTTAACTTCGTTGTGTAGGGTGTTGCTACGCAGAAAAGGCTTTGAGCCTCGATGCTCAAGGAAATTGCTCCTCGCTAGCAAGCGGTACTTAAAAGTTACCACAGAGGCTGCCGTGCGTTTGGTAGATTTTTGCGCTGCCTCCTTTCCCTCAGAGGGGCTGTCGGACAGGCGAAGAAGACTATGATCTGTGCAGGACTATTTCCGAAGAGATTCTCGGAGTTCTTCAGTCACTGACGTCGCGGCGACGAGCCCGCCATCAACTGGGAGTGTGTGCCCGTTAATCTGCCGGGCGCTCTCTGACGCGAGGAAGGCAACCACTTCCGCAATGTCTTGTGGTGCAGAAAGCCTCCCCGTCGGCGTGCAGCGGAGGTATGCCTCACTGAGTTCCGGTGGAGCGTAAATCTCATTGTTTGGAGTGGTGACATACGAAGGAGCGACTGCGTTGCAACGAATTCCCTGAGGGCCGAACTGAGCGGCGATGGCCCGCGTCAACTGAATCACACCCGCCTTCGCGATTCCGTATGCGGTCAAGTTTGGCTCACCAAACATTCCGGATACTGAGGCGATATTCACAATACTTCCGCCGCCGTTTCTGAGCATGATCGGGATGACATGGTGGCACATGAGGTACGGGCCTCCGAGGTTGGCGCGGAGAGCTTCGATGAAATGGTCGTGAGGCGTATCGATCACGGATAAATCACCGGTAGTAAGAGCCAGCACCGCAGCGTTGTTGTTCAGAATATCGATGCGTCCATGGCGCTGAACGATCACTTCGAGTGCCGCTTGGACCTCATCCTCGTTGGTCGCGTCAGTGCCTATGAGTTCTGCGCGGCCACCTTGCTTGGTGATGTCGTCGACAACGCGCTGAGCATTGGCGACATCGGGATCCAGGACTATGACCTGCGCTCCCCGTGAGGCGAGCGTGTGTGCACTTCGTTCACCGATTCCGTTACCTCCGCCAGTGACAATGGCGATGCGCTCATCGAGAGCGAGGGTGTTGGGGCCTTTGGTGCTAGATGACAACTGACGGGTCTCCTTTGGCCTGTAGGCTGGGCTCTGGTTTATTTCGCAGGACGCGGGCGCTCTGCGATTGCTGTCAAAGGGATGCGCATTACCTCGTTTTTTACGAACGGAAGTTCGGCAAGCGTGAGTTCCGCGGCCTCTTTTGATTCCGACTCGATGATGAGTACTGCACCGGTGCCGTCGAGTCTGCGGAACAACTGGCTGATGAACCCAGTTCGCATAAGCTCGTCGACTGCGAGGATTTCGGCAGCCAGATGGGGTTCGGGGTCGGCACCTGGAACTATGCGGGCGTCACCAAATAGCTGCATGTATCACTCACCCTCGTCTGTGATGAGTGTTTTGGCCGACGCATTTTCCCGCGCCGACCAAAACACTAGCGGCGCTTCTCAGCCTCGTACTGCGCGATGTACTCGGTCTGTGCCTTGAGATTTACCTCGGCAATGTCCTTGCCAGCTGTGAGAACGTCGTTGTAGGAAGACAGCAGCGGCTGCGATTGACCCTGGAAGATGGGCATGACCTCCTCAGCGAGAAGTTCCCAGCTGCGCATCGTTGCCGGGAAGTTCGCCCAGTTATGGCCCATAAAGAGGAAGGTGCCGAAGCCGCCGGATTTCTCGATCACACGATTAATCTGCGCGATCGCCATCTCTGGCGTACCAATTACGGCAGAACCTGCTTCATTCCAGTCGTCGATGACCTTGTCCAGATTATCGAAATCAGGCATCGGTCCTGGGTTCACCAGGTACCGAGGTGTCTCGATCTCCTTAAGGGCGTACTTGACCTCGCGACGCGCCTGCTCCTCGGTTTCGGCGATATGCATGGGTCCCATCATTCGCCAGTCGTTTCGCGAAGCGACGTGACCTGCAGCCTTGGCCTCGTCGTTCCAAATGTCCCAGTGACCAGCGAGTCGCTCGATTCCCTGAGGATCTGTCGCTGCCACGGAAATCATGCCCGTGCCATACTTGCCTGCCAGCTTGGGACCCGCGGGTGAAAGCACACTCACAGTCGCGATATCAAGATCAGAGTGGGGAAGGATCTGGAGACGGGCTTCATTGAGCTCGAACCGTTCGTTTCGCATGGTGACCGTCTCCCCCTTCAGTAGGCGGATGATGGCATCAAGAGCTTCCTCCATGATGCGGCGACTCTGCAATGGGTCGAGCCCGATCATCTGTGCGTCGCGGAGGAGTGCACCGGGGCCGATACCCAGCATGGCCCTGCCTTTTGACTGGTGGGACAGCTGGGCAATGCGATCAGCGACCATGAGCGGATGGTGGTAAGGAAGGGACACTACGCCCGTGCCCAACTTGATTCGCTCGGTGCGTTCTGCGGCGCCCGCGAGAAGCAGCTCGGGAGAGGGGCAGGGACTCACCCCACTCGAATGGTGTTCTCCGACCCATACCTCGTCGAAGCCGAGGCGATCGAGTTGCTGAATAATCTCAATGTCCTGACGGAGCGAGATCGTAGGGTGGTTACCAGGCTTGTGGTAGGTCCCAGTGAACATCCCGAAACGCATCTGGGATTCGAAGAGCTTCATGTTTGTCCTCATCTTCTTGGAATGGCCCACGCAGAGTTCGGAGTCTCGACGCAGAGCGGGATCGACCTTGTTGTGGAACGGAAGGCTCCGCAAACAACATTAATCGTGGTCTGGTACTTGAAATCTGTCAAGCGTTTGGTTGATAATCAATCCTACGTAGGGCTCTCGTGAATCAGAGTGCCAGTGGATCTCCCTGGAGAGGACTATATAAGATGTCTGAAGTTCGTGCGGAACACGCAGACCGCGTGGCTTTGGTGACCGGTGCGGCTGGCGGTATCGGTGCTGCCGTCTCGCGCACACTTGCAGCTCGGGGTGCCAGCGTTATCGTGGCCGACTTTAATTCGGATGCCGGTGAAGCAACGGCCGCAGAGATACGCGCTGCAGGCGGTCGGGCAATCTTCCGCAAGGTCGATGTGACGGATGAAGCGCAGGTTGACGCGATGGTCCAGTTCGCCGTCGACGAGTTCGGTGGATTACACATGGCACACAATAATGCGGGCATCTTGCATCCCGGGGACCGGTTCCATGAGCTGTCAATGGAGCAGTGGGATAGGACGATGGAGATCAATACCCGCGCGGTGGCACTCTGCATGCGTGCGCAAATTCGGCTAATGCTCGCGAACGGAGGTGGCTCGATCGTGAACACGGCTTCAGGAGCCGGCATCGGCTCTGCGCCCGGGATCTCTGCCTACACCGCGAGTAAGCATGCGGTTGTTGGAATGACGCGCAGTGCAGCCGTTGAGTATGTGCGCGATGGAATTCGGGTAAACGCGGTTGCGCCTGGAACCGTCGACACCGGAATGCTTGCAGGGGTTCCAGCAGAACGCCGAGATGAGCTGAACGCACTGATGCTCATGGGGCGGATGGCGCAGCCCCAGGAAGTCGCTGAGGTTGTCGCCTTCCTCTTATCCGAAAAAGCAAGTTACGTCAATGGGGCGATCGTCAGCATCGACGGTGGCTCCTCGGCTCACGCCTGACGTCAACCACCAGCATCTGCAGCTCTACGAGCCTGCTTCGGCGGGAATCAGGGGCACACGATGAATTCCAAGTAACTGTGAACAAGGGTGTGAGCATATGGAACAATCCGGGACTGCGAGCCGAGCTACCGGCACCGCCGACTTCGAGCGCAAGGCAGGAGCATGGCTCGAAGCGAATGTGCCAAAGAAATGGCGTGAGAACCGTGGAGCGCTCAGCGGTGAAGAAGCCGATGCGATCCGCCGCGACTGGGATCGACAGCTCTGGGAAGGCGGGTTTGCGGGCATCAGTTTTCCCGAAGAGTATGGCGGTCAAGGGCTCGGGCTCGCCGAGGACGTAGTCTTCCATGTCCTCGCGGCGAAGGCGCAGGCTCCTGACGGCTTCTCTCGCATCGGTAAGACACTTGTCGCGCCAATGCTTGTGCGCAGCGGTACGGCTGAACAGAAGGAACGCTATATTCAGCCACTCTTGAGCGGGGAAGAAGTATGGTGTCAGGGCTTTTCCGAGCCAGGAGCCGGGTCGGACCTTGCGGGGCTACGCACTCGGGCTACCAAGGTTGCTGGTGGGTATCGCCTCTCGGGCCGCAAGACGTGGACGACGTTCGCCCAGCACGCGGACTTCATCTTTGTGCTTGCTGTCACAGACCCGGATGCGCCCCGCTACCGGAACCTTTCAATGTTTCTTGTCGATATGCGAGCGAAGGGTGTTGCTGTCGACGATATCCGCCAGATCTCCGGTGCTGTTCACTTTGCCGAGACACAGTTCGACGAGGTTTTTGTCGCGGATTCAGACCGAGTGGGACAAGAAGGCGAAGGCTGGGGCATTGCGATGGCACTCCTGAGCGACGAGCGGGGAGGATCGGAGACAGCGGCGCGATACGTGGAAATCCGTGCGGACGTCGACTTGTTGCTCTCGTCGCTCGCGGGCCGGGAAGACTTGGAACGAGATCTAAACCACCTCGATATTCGTGCCGAGGTGCTGCGTTGGCAGCTTGCGAAGGTTGTGGACCTCGAAACGGAGGAGAACGAGAAGTTCTGGCGATCGGTCTCGATGTTGAAGGTGCAATGGAGTGAATTGTGGCAGGACGTAACGCGCTTCGGCCTCGAGTACGGCAGCCCCGAAGACCAAGATCATTGGCGCTTCCAATACTTTGAAGCGAAGGCCGTTTCAATTTATTCGGGCACGAACGAGATCCAGCGAAACATTATTTCTGAGCGAGTGTTGGGACTTCCACGATGAATGTATTACTCAGTACCGAGTCCGGCGAGATGGGTGCACTCGCAGCGGATACCATCGGTTCGATTCTTGATCGGGCACTCGGAACGGCGAACATTTCCTCCTATGCAGAGGCTGGTGAACCACTGGGGTGGGACTCGCTTGCGAAGGCTGGTTGGGACCTTGTCGGTATTGTCGATGACGGCGAGGGTGCGACTCTGCGTGACCTAGTAGAGGTCGCTCAAGTTTGGGGATCGCGCCTTGCGCCTTTGCCATATCTCGAAACCGTGCTCGCAAAGCGTCACTCCGAGGCTGCCCAGGAATGGGAGGGCCCCGTTACATTTGCGTTGCCGCACCCGAGCATCGAGCAAGGATTGAGTTATATCCCGCATGGTACGATGCCGGGCATCGGGCTCCTGACTGCGATGGGCATCCGAGCCGGGGAAGTGGTCCCCGTTCCTGCAGGGCGCCCCCACATCCTGGACCTTGATGCGAGGGCCATTGAGGCATCCGCATCGACTGTTTTCTCTCTTGAAGCTGCTCAAGAGGTGGCCGTAGTTTTTGCGGCAAGCTCGGTAGGTGCAGCACGGCAGTTACTTAATCTCGGAATTGCATTCGCAAAAGAACGCGAACAGTTCGGGAAGCCCATTGGATCGTTCCAAGCTGTCAAACATCATCTTGCGAATGCCATGATCGCTGTCGAAGAGGCCGACACTGCGGTGATTTGGGGAAGTCTCCTCCTTGAGGAGTCCTTCCGGACTTCACGATTCGCGGTTTCCCGATGCATCGACGCGGCGGAGACCGTACTCCAAGTGCACGGAGGGCTCGGTTTCACCTGGGAACTCGGCCTCCACTTCTACCTCCGCCACATGATGGCTGTGCGTGAGTCCGTGGAAGGGCTCCAAGCACAATTCTGAAGCGCTAGTGCAGACCAGCACGCATTTACCGAAACCACGATCAACCTAAGAGAGTATGGCAAATGACGCATATCGATTTCGTCGAACAGTCGATTCGAGACGGCCAGCAGAGTCTATGGGGAATGCGAATGCGAGCCCACGAGGCTGCGGATGCGCTGCCGTACCTCGCCCGCGGCGGATACCGAACTATCGACCTCACCGGTGCAGGCATGTTCACCGTGCTGTTGCGCGAGTACTTCGATGACCCTTGGGCCACCATCGACTTCCTCATCAAGGGGCTTCCAGGCAACGAGATCCGTTCTGGCCTTCGGACGATCAGCGCCGTCGGTTTCGCGCACACGCCACAGGCGGTGCTCGATCTGTGGATCCAGACGTTGATCAAGCATGGTGCCACGAGCTTCTGGCTATACGACTGCCTTTACGATATGGAGACCATGAAACACATGGCCGACGTCGTGAAGGACGCAGGCGGCCAGCCGGTGCCTGCCATCATGTACGGTTACACGAGCGTTCACGACGACGCCTTCTTCGCAGAGCGCGCGGCTCAGATGGCCACTTGGGAGGGCGTGGAATCGATCTATGTCGAAGACGCTGCTGGTGTGCTCAAGCCGGAGCGCGCCCGAACGCTGCTTCCCGCGATCCGTTCGGCGGTCGGGCAGATGCCACTGGAGATGCATGCGCACAACACCACTGGCCTGGCGCAGCACAATTACATCATCGCACTTGAGAGCGGTTTTAGCCGCCTGCACACGGCATCCAGACCACTCGCAAACGGCGCATCGCTGCCCTCGACAGAGATGATGGCCGACATTGTGGAGCACATGGGGTTTACACATTCCCTCGATCGGAGCACATTCGCTCCGGTGGCAGAAATCTTCACCCGTGCGGCAAAGGACGGGGGGCATCTTCTTGGCGTTCCCGCAGAGTATGACCCTCGCATTTATGAACATCAGCTGCCTGGCGGCATGACTGGAACGCTTATTAACCAGTTGGCTCGGCACGGCATGGGAGATCGGCTGCCGGACGTGCTCGCGGCAATCCCTCAGGTGCGACTTGACCTCGGCGAGCCGATCATGGCGACCCCGTTTTCCCAGTTTGTCGGCATTCAGGCGGTGCTGAACATCGTTACCGGCGACCCGTACAGCATCGTGCCAGACGAAGTCGTCCACTACGCGCTCGGACACTACGGCCCCGTAGCTGGCGCAATGAACCAGGACGTGCTCGATCGCATTCTCGCGTCGCCGCGCGCGCGAGCCCTGCAGTCATGGACGCGTCCAGATCCGAGCCTTTCCGAGTTGCGGTCGCACTTCACCGCAGGTATCTCGGACGAGGAATTCTTGCTGCGATACATGATGAGCAACGAAGAAGTCGATGCCATGATCGCGAAGGGGCCGATTCGCACAGATCCACGTCGTTCAGCCAACGCCATCGTGGGTGCGCTCAGCGATCTCATTGCGGAGCGGAGCACGCTCACCTCGTTTTCGGTCTCAAGCCCCGAGTACAGTGTCACGCTGGCAAAGAAGTCCTGATACGCATGGACACGAGATTTGGTGCCTGAAGCGATAGGAATCACTAATGAATGAACGAGCGGTGCTCCCGACCTCGACCAGAGGCGTTGCTCTCACACGGTATCCCGAGGGAGAACTCCAAGAGTCTGACTTTGCCGTAAGAGAGTTTGACCTTCCTGAAGTTACCCAGGGCTCAATACTCGTGCAGAACGAGTGGTTCTCGCTTGATCCATCATCGCGGATTCGGATGACAGCGGGAGAATCGACGTACTTCACTCCCTTCGCGCTCGACGAGGTACTCGATGGCTGGGCGGTGGGAAGAGTGCTCGACTCTGCACATGACGATTTCGCGGTTGGGGATTATGTGCACCACTTCGGTGGTTGGCGAGAGTATGCGGTAGTCGCCGTGCCCGACAAGGACTGGTATTCTCCACGTCGCGTTGAGGTGGGGGGCGGTATCGACTCCAGACATCACTTGGGGGTGCTCGGTCCCAGCGGACTTACGGCGTGGGCAGGGCTGTTCCGTGTGGGGCGGTTAAAACCTGGAGAGACAGTGTTCGTCTCGGCGGCGGCTGGCGCTGTTGGCACCCTCGTCGTGCAAATGGCGAAGCTAATGGGCGCCACAGTGGTCGCAAGCGCCGGAACCGATGAGAAGGTTCGTCATTTGGTCGACGATCTCGGCGCAGATGTCGCCTTCAACTATCGCGTGGCTCCGGTGCTCGACTCATTGCAGGCGGCTGCTCCGGGGGGAATTGACGTCTACTTCGACGGTGTCGGCGGAGACCACCTTGACGCGGCGCTCTTGCAGCTACGTGCTGGCGGCCGAGTGGCGCTCTGCGGTCAGATTGCCGGATACAACCTCAAGGGCGATGATCGGCCCGGTATCAAGAATCTCTTCTCCGCTATTGAGAAGGGCCTCACGTTGCAAGGCTTTCTCGCGCGCATGTACTTCGACGAATTCGACGAGTTCTACCGCGAGGTTGCCGAGTGGCTCGCTCGCGATCAGTTGATCTTTGACGAGACCATTATCGAGGGGATCGACGCTTCGCCGGCCGGATTCATCGGCATGCTGCATGGCACAAATATTGGTAAGTCCCTGGTGCGGGTCACCCCGCGAACCAGCTGAGAGCAGGGAGTGAAAATGTTCAGAGGATGGCAGTTCACGGCACCGCATCAGCCCTTAGAGCTGGTCATAAAGCAAGATCCGGAGCCTGGCCCCGGACAGGTGGTGATCGCGACGCGTGCGGCAGGGCTCTGTCACAGCGACATCGGCTTCCTGGAAGGAACGATCGACTGGATGCTCGTGACCCGCCCTATTATTCTCGGGCACGAGTGCGCCGGTGAGATCGTGAAGCTCGGGCCGGACGTCGAAGGCTGGAAGATCGGCGATCGGGTGGCAGTTGCGGGCCTCGGCCTGGACGCGCCCGGGCTGATTGCCGACGGCGGCTTCGGCGAGAAGTTCATCGGAAAGATCGATCAACTCATTCGGATACCGGAATCAGTGGACTACGTTCAGGCCGCCGCGGCGACTGACGCCGGTCAGACGGCGCGCAAGGCGCTCCGATTGGCCGAGGTTGGGCCCGGTAGGCGCGTGGGCATCATCGGCTTGGGCGGCCTCGGCCTCACAGCGGCAAAGATGGCGGTGATGCTGGGAGCGGAGGTCTACGCGGTCGAGATCGACCAGTCCGTGTGGGCCAGCGCTGAGGAGGCCGGAGTCAAGCGGGTTGTCTCTTCCCCGAAGGAGCTCATCGACGAAGCACTCGATGCCTTCGTCGACTATGCGGGCTTCGGCGTTACGACCGCGGGTGCCATCGAGGCGGTGAAACACGGTGGAACCGTGGTGCAGGTGGGGATGGGTCGCAAGGAAGCAACGATCGATACGACCCAACTGGTCACTCGCGAGGTCATTCTTCGCGGGTCACTTGGTGGCTCCTATGTGGACACCCAAGACGTGCTCGGTCTGATGAGCGAGGGCCTGAGGGCAACAGCGACTGAGATCACCTTCGAGGAAGTGCCCGAGGGGCTCGAGCGTCTTGAGCGAGGCGAGGTCAATGGCCGCCTCATCATCAGCTACCCGGCCCCATAATCCAATTTCGGAAAGATCAGCACAGATTGGAGGCGTGCATGCTCTACATGCTCACATCGGAGGTAAGCCGGCCAGCGGGTATCGGCGACGCCGAGTGGGACTCCTTGCTCACAGCGGAGTTCGAGTACGGGGTGGGTTGCCGAAAGCGTGGCAATCTGCTTGAGATTTGGCGCATCGCCGGCAGGTATGCGGCGGTGAGTATCTGGAATGCGGATGATCACGAGCACTTCCACGGGCTCGTCGCTGGCCTGCCACTGTTTCCGTACGCCCGCTTTACCGTCACACCGCTCGTCGAGCACCCCTCTACGGCTCGACTCCGGGAGCAGGTGGCCGACGTGAAAGCCGATATTCGCATAGCCCACAGTGCCCAAAGTCTGCCCTGAAAAACTATCAATCAAACGGTTGACCGGTTACCTGCTTGCGGCATATTGTTAATAGCGTCTCGGTTGACCTTAGCGAAGGAGCTAGTCTTGTCCCGTAATGTATCGTTTGGTGTGATTAACAGTTTCGGCATGCCGGATCAGTGGCGGACGACTTGGAATGCTCGATACGAGGAGATCCTCGAACAGAGTGAGTGGATTGACAAAGAGCTCACGAATATTGATGGCGTTTATGTCACCGAGCATCACTTTTACGGTGATGGGTATCTGCCTGCGCCTATGGTGGCAACTGCGGCGATCGCGGCACGGACGAAGCGAGTGCAGGTGGGGACCAACCTCATCCAGATTCCGCTCCATAATGCTGTTCGTCTCGCGGAAGAGGCACTGGTTGTCGACGCGATCTCCGGCGGGCGTCTCCGATTGGGTCTCGGGATGGGTTACTTTCACCAAGAGTTCACCGGTCTGGGGCGCAGTTTGAAGAACCGAGTCAGCTTGACGGAGGAAGGTGTCGCAATTCTGCGGAAGGCCTTCTCTGGGGAACCCTTTGAGTTCCACGGCAAGCGCTATGACTTCGATAAGATCCATGTCACGCCGGGCCCCATCCGTGAGGGCGGTCCTGAGATCTGGATGGGGGGTTTCGCGCCTGCAGCAGTCGAACGTGTTGCGCGACTCGCGGATGGCTTCCTAGAGTTTGACCACGGCAGCGCAGACACCTTCCGCGAAACGGCAGATCGTTTGGGTCGCCCCCGGGAAGAGCAACGAGTCAATACCACGTACTGGGCGATCATCGCCGAAGATCCCGAACGGGCATTCGCACAGGCCGGCGAGTACTGGATGCACCTTCTCAACGAGTACATTGTTCGTGATGCCTATATCGGGCGGACCCCACCACTGACCGAACCTTACACTGACCCGAAGAAGGCCCTCGCGGATGGTCTGGTGATGCTTGCAGACGGTAACGAAGCCATCAAGATCTTCAACAACGACGTCGATCGAGGCACAATCGACTTTAACT
The DNA here is from genome assembly GCF_052386045.1 of Leucobacter fengyongliangi. Lineage (NCBI taxonomy): Bacteria > Bacillati > Actinomycetota > Actinomycetes > Micrococcales > Microbacteriaceae > Leucobacter > Leucobacter fengyongliangi. The sequence continues at coordinate 257,674 of NZ_CM126356.1, forward strand.
TCGTGACGACGATGCCAGGTGAGCCGATCGAACAGGTCAACGAGCGGCTCCAATACCTGAACGATAAGGTGATTCCTCACGTGAAGCAGAGCACGCACCCGGCTGCGAAGACCGTGTCTTCGTAGATCTCGCTCCGCATGGGTTTTCATGGCGATCTGCCGGGAGAACCCATGCGCCGGTCGCTGGCTCGATCGTGGCCCGCCGTTAACAAGTCTCTTCCAGGATTGAGGAACCCCTTGGTATCAGTGCGTTTCTTCGGTTTGATCCCACGCAAACCCGACATCACGCCGCAGTGGTTCCATGATCACTATCGCTACCCGCACGGTGCGCTCGGGCTCGGCCTCGACGCGATGAAGCACTATGTGCAGAGCCATCAATTCGACACCCCGCTGCTTGGCGAGCAGCAGCGGCGATTTGAGGCGATTGCTGAGGGCTGGTACGATACCCCCGAGGCCGGCACCGCGCTCTCAACGAACTCGCACTACGTCGCACACCTTTTGCCGGATGAGGGACTTTTTGTCGATCTGCCCCGTTTGAAGTGGCTATACGCGCTGGAGACGCAGCACGTAGAATTGCTTTCTGGCACCGAAGCCGATCGTCGATGGAGCCCGGAGTCGGTGCCCACCACCGTGAAGCTCTTACAGTTCTTATCAGAGTCGGATGCCGCCACTCTCGCCGGGGATGCCAAAGCTCTAGGTGCGTCTCTAGCCGCCAAGCGTTTTGTGCGGAGCGAGCCGCACCCGAGCGTCTACCAGGTCGATACACCGGCTTACGCGGCTGTGCACGAGTACTGGTGGCCCACATACTCTGATCTGCTCGCGGGCCAGGAGGAGAATCCAGAGGCTTGGGAATCCCTGGTGCGCCTCGGTGCCGATTCTCCCTCACTCGTGGCACAGGCGGAGCGCTACCGGTAGATGCCTCGCGCACGGTACACACATGCAATAAGGTGAATCATGCATCTAGGACTAGCTGGCAAGAAAGTGCTCGTCACTGGGGCAACCCGTGGGATCGGGCGTTCACTCCTCAAGACATTCGTCGAGGAGGGGGCCGATGTCTCCTGCTGCGCGAGGAGCAGGCAGACGCTATCGAGGGTTCTCGCGGAGTACGCGGATTCGACGAGTCGCGTCATCGGGGAGTCAGTAGACGTCTCTGACGTCGCTGCCCTCCAGGCATGGATTGACCGCTCGGCGGAGGCGCTCGGTGGTGTCGATGTCTTCGTCTCAAATGTGAGCGCAATGGGCGGGCCTGATAAGTGGCAGCAGGTGTTCGAGCTCGACGTGCTTGGCACCGTTCGAGGCATCGAGGCGGTGTTGCCGCACATGCGCGTTGGCGGTGCGGGCGCGATCGTTCTGATCAACTCCACCGCTGCGGTCGAGACGTTCCGTGGGCCGACCGCGTATGCGGCGTTCAAAGCTGGCCTGCTCAATTACGCGAAGAATCTCAGCCGAGAGCTAGCGCGCGAGTCAATCCGGGTGAACAGTGTGGTGCCCGGGCCGGTGTTCGTCGAGGGCGGTGCCTGGGATCAGATTCGAGCAGAAAAGCCGGAGGAGTTCGAGAAAGTTCTCGCCGATTTGCCAATGGGGAGAATGGCTTCGCCGGAAGACGTCGCGCGAGCCGTCGTTTTCCTAGCCAGCGAAGCAGCCTCGTACGTCTCCGGAACTGCGCTTGTGGTCGACGGTGGATTCACCAGACGAGTGCAGTACTGAGAAGACTGGTTCTGCGGCCTTCACTTCAGCAACATCTGTATCTTAGCTATCGTCTCTGCCGGGCCGCTGCGCCTCGCGGCTTTCTACGAGGAGTTATTCGACTGCCGCCAGGTCGGCACGGGGCGCCAGATTGGCGGAGCGACACTCGAAGCCGGGATGGGATCTCGGGATACGTGTATCCGGAGTGCATCTATTTGCCCGGCGGGAATACCGGCACGCTCGAAATCTTTAGTCCGTGCGATGTCATCCCGGCACATCGGAAAGCTTCGAGCCAAGGGGCTCACCCCCTCAGCTTTTTCGTCGACGAAACCGAGAATTCCTGTGTTCGGTTCGAACGCTTCGGAGGCGAGCCCGAGCGCTTCGTCACCGAGATCGAGGTCGCCGGAGTCGACGATGCAAGCCTCGTGTATGCACGGGACCCCGAGGACAACCTGGTCCAAGGAGTGGCTCAGCCGTCGAGGCTGAGCCGAGTCCGTCACTTGGCCGACCCGGCACGCATGTCGACCAAAACCTTCAACCGCTCGCCCCGGGCCAATGCGCGAATGGTCTGCTCTAACTCGTCAAAATCGCCGACTTCCACCCAGTGACCCGTGTCGATCAGGCCCGCCGTCATGGCCGCGATGACCTCGGCAAAATCCGGTGCCTCATAGGCGAGCGAACCGATGATTCGGAGCTCCTTCAGTGCGATTGTGGCTCCGGTGAGCTGCATCGGCCTCTTGTAGATCGCGACGATTACAGCAATCCCCTGCGGTTTGAGGATCTCGATCGCCTGATCGAGTGCTGAGGCATGACCCGCGGCGTCGAAGACTATGTCGATCTCGCCTTGCGATTTGAGATCGGCGGTGTCGGCGAGAGACGCGATGCCCATCGCCTCGATCACCTTTCGTCGTGTCGCGCTCGTTTCAGAGAGACGCACGTCTTCGATACCGAAGGCCCTGAGCGCCAGTGCCACACCGATGCCGATAGGACCCCCTCCGATGATCAGCGCGCGCTGGCCGGGAGCGATACCGCTGCGCCGTACGGCGTGCCAGGAGACTGCCAATGGCTCCACCAATGCCCCGAGTTTGAGAGGAATCCCCTCGGGGAGACGGAAGAGTTTGTCCGCAGGCAACGCAGAATAGTCTGCGAGACCGCCGCTCTTGCTCGTGAATCCGTGGGTTCCCAGCTTCTTGCAGATGCGGAAGAGTCCCGCCTTGCACGCGCTGCACTCTCCGCAGTGGATCATCGGGAATGCGACGACATTATCCCCAACTGTGAAATTCTCGACTTCGGATCCGACGGCGACTACGGTTCCCGAGAATTCATGACCGATGATCTGAGGGAGGGAAGTCCCTGTCACAGGGTGAGGCTGGGAATAGTCGATGCCGATGGAAGATGGATTGAAGAACATCGCGATGTCTGAACCACAGATTCCGCAGAACGCGTTACGAATCTTCACCTCGTTCGGGGCGACCTTAGGCTCGGGCACCTCCTCGTTCCGGAGGTCCTCGGCGGCGTGCACGACTGCTGCCCGCATAATTATTTGGCTCCCCTCCTGGACGATCGACTGCAATTCGTCTGCACAATCACTTGCTCTTGCTCCGCCGCGCGGTGACATCCACTGCGACTGCCACGATCACGATGGCGCCTTTGAACACCTGCTGGAGGGCCGGTTCAAGGTTGAGCGAGGAAAAGAGGTTGTTGAGGATCATCAAGATCGCGCAACCCACTACCGTTCGCCACATTGCTCCTTCGCCGCCGATCAGGGAGGTACCGCCGATGATGACTACCGCAATGGCATCGAGCGTCATATTTCCGACGAAGTTCGGCTGCGCGGTGCCGAGCTGGCTGGCGACCAACACGCCGCCCAGCGCTGCCAGCATGCCTATCATCACGAAGGTACTGGTACTAATGAGGCTAACGCTGATTCCCGAGAGCCGCGCAGCCTCTCTGTTTCCGCCCACTGCGTACACCGATCGCCCGTATGTAGTCTTTGCGAGCACTATAGCAGCGATGACAAATGCAACGATGCCGATGACATTTGAGAGTGGGACGGTGCCGAAAAACTTGTAGTTTCCTAGGAAGCTGTATTCCTCGGAGACGGAGAACTTCACGTTTGCGCCAGCATACAAGGTCATCAGGCCGATGTAAGCAGAAGAGGTACCGAGCGTGGCCACAAATGGATTGATTCCGACCTTGTTGATCAGATATCCGTTCACGACGCCGAATACGAACCCAACCGCAACTGCGATGAGCACTGCTACGGCGGCGGGTGCCACACCGTCGAGAGAAACGTAGGTCACTGCGCCAGCCGCGTATACAGCTCCGACCGAGAGGTCGAAGCCCCCTGCGATCATGACGAAGGTCATCCCTATCGCGGCGAGGATCAGTCCCGTGTTCTGGCTCAGAATATTTGTGAGGTTGCCGATCCCCCAGAACCCGGGATAGATGATCGTGACCAGGACGAGCAGCCCTGCCAGTACCCAAATCATCGGATACCGGGCGAAGCTTCGCAGAAGCCAGCCACCCTGACTGGTTCGAGCACGATCGCTCGTGACGATAGATACCGTGTTTGTATTTGCCATGGTTATATCTCTTTCACAAACTGCTGTCGGCAGTGTCGAAGATTAACTGAAGAATTCGTTCGGGGGTGATGAGGTCGGTGGAGGCATCCAGGGTCGCGAGGATCCGACCCTCGTGCATCACGAGGACGCGGTCGCTCAAGCCAATAACCTCCTCGAGTTCGGAGGACACTACGATCATCGAGCGGCCGGTGGAGACGATCTCCTCGAGCGCTTCGAGGATTTCCGACTTAGCGCCAACGTCGACTCCACGCGTCGGTTCGTCCGCGAGCAGAATCGGGTAGTCGGTATAGAGCCACCTCGCGATGAGGAGCTTCTGTTGATTGCCGCCAGATAGGTTGCCTGCGATCTCGTCCATCCGAGCGGTGTTGTAACCCACAGGTGCAGCTGCACGTGCTGCTGCCTCCTTCAACTTAGCGTCGTTTAGGAAGACCCCGTTGCTCTCGCGGTTCCACTCACCGAGAACGATGTTGTCCGAGGCTGATTGTGAAAGGAGCAGCCCCTGGCCCTTCCGATCTTCAGGCTGAAGTGAAATCCCTCTGGATCTCGCCTCTCCCACATTTTTTGGAAAAGTTGTCGAAGAGCTCTCGAACGTCTTGAGCATGCCAGTGGCCAAGGTGTCGGCTCCGGCGAGTGCCCGGAGAAGCTCAGTTCGACCTGAACCCACTAGACCTGCGATGCCGAGGATCTCCCCTCGGTACAGTGTGAACTCGATGTCATGCAACTGTCCTGGAGATGAGAGCTCCCGCACCTCGAGGGCGACTTTCCGATCAGCTTCAGCTGATGGAGGGGTACCAGTTCGACTCTGGTGCTTGCCAGCCGCGATGTCCGCACCGTGGGCATGGTTGCCGAGCATGGCCTGTACGATCTCTGACTTTGTCCACTCGGCGCTCTCCCGGGTCTCTACAAGTGTGCCATCGCGAAACACCGAAATTACATCAGAATGCTCCTGGATCTCATCGAGGTTGTGGCCGACGATGGTCATCGCGATGCCGTCCTCGCGAAGTTTCCGCATCGTCGAGAACAAAGCCTCTCTTTCGGCGAGAGCCAATGAGGCCGTAGGCTCGTCGAAGAGGATGCATTGTGCGTCAGATGCGAGAGCGCGAAGAATCTCGATAACTTGCTGGTCAGCGATCGAGAGGTCCCCGCTCCGATGCGCGGTAGCGGGCGTGACACCGACTCGGGCGCACAACTCCTCGTACTTTTCCTGCATTACACGTTCCTGCAGCCAGCCACCCTTTGTAATTGGCTGTCCGAGGAAGACGTTCGCCCGCGGTGTGAGTGCTGGCAGCACGGTGAGTTCTTGATATATTGCCTGTACCCCGAGTCTGATTGCTTCCTTCGGCGATCCGCCGGGGACGATGCTCCCGTCTATTCGGATCCGTCCACTCGTGGGCGCGATTCTGCCCGCAGCCATTCCCAGGCAGGTGGATTTCCCTGCACCGTTCTCGCCCACGAGCGCGTGCACCTTCCCGCGAATTGCGAGGTCAAGTGAGACTTCCTTCACCGCCTTGGTCTGACCGAACGACCGTGAAACATGCTCGAACGAAATGAAGGCTTTGCTCTCTGCCAAGTTTTCTCCCAACCCTTTGTGGAGGATGATTGTCGAGGGTTGGGCGCCGAAGTTCCATGGAGGCAGTGGCGCCCAACCCTCACTTTGGAGTCGGCCCTATAGGCCCAGGTCGTCGATCGTGTCGCGCGTGACCATCCCGACCTCGGCGAAGCGCGGCAGGAGGACATACCCGGCAGGTGTCCCCTCCTTCGCGGTATTCACGATCGCCTCTACTGCGGCATAGCCGACGTCATATGAGAACACCGGCACGGTTCCGAGGATCTGGCCGCTTTCCAAAAGTTCGGCGGATAGCTCGGAGCCTCCTGAGCTCTCGAAGACCGAGATCTTGTCACCCAGGCCTTGATCGGAGATCGCCTTCACCACACCGCCGGTTATGTCGACATAGACGCTGAAAACGACGGTGGCATCAGGGTTTGCTTGCAGGAGATTCTGCGTATCGGCGTAGGCGCCGGGGGTGGTCCAATCGGTGTAGACGTTGCCAATCACCTCCCACTCTGGGTGGTCTTTCGAGAACTCAGCCCAAGCGGTTTCGTGTGCGGTGACGGTGGTGTGGCCCTGGTTGCCGTATGCGAAAAGGACCTTCTGGGGTCCATCACCGAGCTTTTCGACTGCGCCGTTGAACATCGTCATCGCGCCCTCGATGAGGTTGTTCTGGTCCACGTAGGCAATGGTTCCCGGGGCGACAAGATCCGGTCCCATTTCAGCGCCGGTGCCGCAGAGTGGCCCGCCGAACGCTGCGACGAGCAGTTGGGCATCGATGACGGTGTCAGAGACCGTCTTGCACATCTGGGGGGATACGGACTGAATGCCCACCGCCCCGAACTTGCCACTCGTGACGATCGAGTTGTAGTTGGAAAGTTCGGTTGCCGGGTCGAGATCAGACCAGTAAACCTCGACGTTCACACCGAGATCCTCGGCAGCGGCCTGTGCGCCTTCGGCTTTGGCTGCGGAGTCGGAGAAGGTCGGGCCAGCCTGAATCATGATGGCGATGTTGTCGGTGTTCTGCGGCACCACCTCGCCGATTCCTACGTCAATGGCGGTTGCCGAAGTCGAGGTTGTCGTCCCAGAATCCTCGGTGGTGCCGCTTCCGCAAGCCGTGAGTGCGAGTGCTGCGACTCCGACCACAGCGGTTGAAAGTGTCAGACGACGCATCCTTGTTATGTGCATGTTTGCTCCTTTGCTAATGCCTGCCGACATTGGAGAGTGCGTGTAACTCGTTGACGCGCTCTCGGCCTCGCTTTTTGCGAGACAAGCTCACCTTAATCAACCAAACGTTCGAAGCGCAAGGTCTCCATGCGTGATTCGCGTTGCGGCACACGGGGAATCGTGCCGTCTAGAAGTGGCTTTCCGCACGGGCCTGCGCGGAGAGCAGGGTGATAAACGTGCGCATTCGTCGTACGGATTTACGGAGGTTATCCACTAATGGGGTTTTGATCAGCTGATGGGTGCCAGGCTCCGGCCGGCCGACGGGTGATCCGACAGCTTCAGCTTCGGGAGCACCTGTGAGGCGAGATACTCGACTCTGGCCGAGGCGCCGTCGATATCCTCACCTGGCATGATCGGCATGATGTCGAAGTCTGTCACGCCTTGATCGATGTCTCTGTTAAATGCCTCGACCGCGCCGGCGGCATCGGTGAGGAAGAGGAGTCCTTCATCGAGGGCCTCTTGGGGTGTCTCAAAATCGGGGCGCCGACCGATGCCTTTGCCCTGTGGAGAGAGATGACCACGAGCGATATAATCGTTGACTAATCTGAGCCAGTTTTCACCGACCCGCGCGAACTCGCGTTCTGGGTCTTCTGCGATGATCGCCCAGTAGGTCCGATTCATGCGGATGTCCCGTTCTGCTTTTCCAAGCTCTCGAGCAGCCTTTGGGTAGAGCTCGAGGCCGTTCGGGCTGAAGACAAGGAAGCCGTCTGCCAGCTTCGCAGCTCGCTCGATCGCCGCTGGTACCTCGCCCCCCATCCATATTTCGGGTCCGCCTTCACGAATTGGGAGGGGAGTCACTTCGATTTCGGGAAGGTCAAAACGCTTGCCGGAGTGGGAAAAAGGCTCCCCGGAAAAGGCTTTGCGGAGGATCTGCAGGGACTCGATGGTGCGGCTGAGTCGGTGGGAGAGATCGATGCCAAGGCCGAAGAACTCCTGGTGGTAGTATCCCATTCCGAGACCAAGACGGAGTCGACCACCGGACACTGCGTCGATGAGTAGCGCGTCTTCCGCCAAGCGGACAGGGTTATGAAGCGGAAGCTGCATTACTGCGGAACCGAGATTCACGCGTGATGTCTTCGCGGCGATAATCCCGAGCATGACCATGGGAGAGGGGAGGTAGCCGTTCTCGTAGAAGTGGTGTTCGGTGACATCGATCCGGTCGAACGGCAGCTGCTGGTCGATCCACTCGATTTGATCGAGAACACCTTTGTAGTACTCGGTCCATCGTTCGCGGGATGGGTTCGTGAAATCGTAGTTCAACCCGAATGAAACGCGTTTTGCCATGCTCATGCCCCTCGTCTTCGAAATAGGTGATGGCTGCGGTATTCATCGCGTGGGATATCGCGAGCCCGCCTCAATCGATTCGTGCGGCCACAGTTGGCAACCAATCGATTGGTCAGAGAAGTCCATCACATTTTACAGCCGCATTCAAGGGCGCGTGTCGTTGACAACCATACGATTGGTCGATACCGTTTTTAGCGCATGATGTACGAAAATCATTGCGCGGCTAGCCAAAGGAGACAAGCGAACAATGACCGAGTCATACAACGAGCCATTGAGGTTCGGCTCATTCATCCCGCCACTCATTCGCCCGATCTACGATCCCACTCTGAGTTATCAGCGCGTTCTTGAACTCGTGGAGTTCTGCGACCGTATCGGTTTTGACGAGGCGTGGTTTGGCGAGCATCACAACGGCGGGTGGGAGATCGTGAACTCTCCCGAAATTATGATCGCTTCTGCTATCGAACGCACCAAGAACATCAAGCTCGGCACTGGCGTAACCTCCCTGCCCTACCACCACCCGTTGCATGTGGTGCAGCGCATGGTGATGCTCGACCACCTCAGTCGAGGTCGTGTAATTCTCGGTACCGGTCCGGGGTCGTTGGCTTGGGATGCGCACATCCACGGGATGGATTATCAAGGCAACCGCAAGCGGCTCGGCGAGTCGCTCGAGGCCATCATGCGACTTCTGCGCAGCGATGAGCCTGTCAACATGGAAACCGACTGGTTCAAGCTCGTCGATGCGCAGCTGCAGGTGAAGCCTTATTCTCGGCCGCACTTCGAGGTGTCTGCGGCAGGAACCGCATCCCCCGCAGGTCCGCGTCTTGCCGGCCAACATGGGATTTCGCTGCTCAGTATTGCTGCGAGCAGTCCAGCTGGCTTCGAAGCACTTGCAGGCACCTGGGAGGCGGTCGAAAAGGAAGCTGCTGAGTATGGTCAGACGGTGGATCGCAGTGGCTGGCGTCTGGTGAGCTTTTATCACATTGCAGAGACGGAAGCTCAAGCTCGCGAGGAGGCCCGATATGGGCTGCTTCATCTCATCGACTACTTCAGCAGGACCACCGGACTTGCCGATTCGCTGAGTGACATCACTGATTTCGACCGCACGCTCGATGAGCTGAACGAGTCTGGCCTCATGGTGATCGGCACCCCCGACCGGTTGGCCGAGCACATCGAGTCATTCCAGAAGCAGACTGGGGGCTTCGGTGCTTTCCTCGGCTTCGGGCACGAGATCGCCGACCGTGAGGCGACACTCAAATCGCATGAGCTGGTGATGCGGGATGTGGCTCCGCGCTTCCAACAGCGCACGACTCGTCAGCAGGAGAACTTCGATCGCGTCACTTCACTCCGGGGTAATTGGAACAATGAGGTCGCCCAGGCGCAGGCGAAGGCCTCCGCCGATTGGGAAGCGAAGCAGAAGGGGAGCTTTACTCCCTGACTCGTGTGCGCCGCAGGGCCGGGTGATCGTGTGTAACGTCGATCGCACGGCCGTTTTTGGAAGATCAAAGAAGAGGGCCTCCCCGTAGCTCCGGGGAGGCCCTCTCCGAACTCCGGGAGGGGTCAGGCGCCCCAGCGCTTCTCGGTGGCGAGGAATGCGGTGAGGTGCTCGGCGCCGACGAAGTTGACCTCGTCCTTCGCCATCTCCCGGCTCGCCTCCTGACCGGACTCCGACGCGAGGCCCTCGACCATGTCTGGGTACGAGGTCCACCATACCTCAGTGATGCCGCCGATAGGAGGGGTGTGCCACGCCCTGTCGGTTGTGATCCGGTCGAGCACGGGGTCACTCACCGGATAGTGTTGGGCATAGCGACGGTACCCCATCGCCGGTCCGTGTAGGGCCACCAGCGGGCCGTGCACATTCTTCCAATGATCGAAGAAATCGCCCAGGGTCATTCCCGCCTTCGGGTGATTCGTCACGATCATCTTGACGGTGTTGGTTCCGTCTGCCCATCGTTCGGGAAGATCCTCGAGCTGAACCAGCTCATTGGAGAACATGACGCTCCGTCGGCTTGAGTCTTCCGTGTGGAAAGTCTCCGGCAGCTCGGCGATCAGTTGCCGGGCGGCGTGGAGTGATTCGAAATGCAGCTGGAGTAGGACGTCCGGGGCGGCAGCCCACCCTCTTTCCCGAGCGAAGCCGTCGATCTCAGCGGAGGGAATACGAGTGGAAAGCACGCCGCCCGAGATGCCGGTCGACGCGGTGGGCGAGAGGGTGTCGAGCCAGTCCTGCAAGGCCTCGGCAAGTGCTTCGGGTTTGTGCTTCGCGCTCAGGAGCAACTGCGCCGTCACCGGACGCGAGGGGGATTCATCATTCGTCATAATTGAACTCCAGTGGTGAGTATGTGGCCGCGGGGAGCGCCTTCGCTCGGCAGCCTGTGGAACCCCAATTCTACCGCCTGTTTGTTTGAATTGTAGTGTCGTAGGTTTCGATTCGCGTTGAGTCCGGCGATGGCAGCCCTGGGGAAGAAGCTCCGAGGCGGTCCGATCCGGTGCATTCGGCCAATTCCCGCGGCTCGCATTCCGATCATCCGGGTCCCTGCTCGGTATACTCATTTTTCATTGATCAATCGTTCGTATGGTAACTGAGTTCGTGCGAGAAGAAAGGGGCGGCGGCGTGAACATAGCTAAGGTGGTCGGTTGCGGACACTTCGGTGTGACGGTGAGCGACATCGAATGCACGAAGGCGTTTTTCGTGGAGGTGCTCGGTTTCAGTACAGGGGCGGAGGTCTCCCTGAGCCCTGACTTCTGCAGCTCGGTCACTGGCGTGGCCGACGCGCAAATCGAGGCCTGCTTCGTAGAGGGGCACGGCATAGTGGTGGAACTGTTGAGGTACCGCGCGCCGGATGATCGCGGTCGTATCGAGGGAAGAAGCTGCGATTCCGGTGCTGCCCATCTCGCGTTCTACGTTACGAGCATTACGGGCATCCTGGCGGAGGCGAGCGCCTATGGTTGGCAGGCCGCGGGGGTGCCGACGGCAATCACAGTTGGGCCCCGAGCAGGCGGCAAGGCCTGTTATGTAACGAATGCCGATGGCATTGTCTTGGAGTTCGTCGAGCTTCCGAAAAGTTGATCCGGGCCGGGCTTCGCTCCTGTGGCCACGGGTTACCGGAGGGGCCGTTCACCCGTATTCGGTGTACTCGACAATCCGGTTGTCTCGCGTGATGACCACCGCGCAGATCCTAATAGTCACCGATTCCCCGGCGCGCGCGATTCCCTCGACATTGCGTACCGCTTCGGCTTGCCAATCGTACTCGACCACTGCGATGTCTCCGGAAATAGTGATTCTCCGCGGCTCCGAGAAGCAACGTCCTGGAAACGGGCCCTGCGCAGCAGCAGCCAGCCGTTCGAGAACCGCGTCTCGCCCAATTGTGAGCGGCCCGTGACCGTGATGAACGAGGGCGATCTTCGGGTGCAGGATCCGGTACAGTGCATTCAGGTCAAGCGAATTATAGGCGATGCGCCACGACCCCGTGAGCTCGCCCGGTGACATCATGCCGTTTGGTTTCGCCGCGCCGAAGCTGGCACTTCCGAGGCAGGTGTGCCGCTGCCTCGGGCCCCGGCCGAGACGAGCCCCATGGCAGTCGCCCCCTCTCGTCCCATATTTCGGGGAGGGTGTATCCCACCTGCTCCGGCGATGGCCTCGACTCGAAACGGGTACCGGCAGTTTGCGCGATGTACATGCGGCTGACGTGCTGGCCGGCTGCGCCGATGACTTGACCCGAGAAGTCGCAGCTCTCATGGGCGAGGAATGCCACGACAGGAGCGACTCGGTCGACGGTAAAGTCGCGCTCTAGGAGGGCGCGACGCTCCGGGCTCACGTCGGGTGCCCGCTGGTACAACGGAGTCCATGCAGTCGGTGAAATCGCGTTGACGCGAATCCCGTGCGGTTCGCCTTCGACAGCGAGGGCTCGGGTTAGACCGTAGGCCGCGCCCTTCGATGCGGCGTAGGCGGCACCCTGCGGATCACCGAAGAAGGCTCCTCGTGAGACGGTGTTGACCACCCGGCCATATCCCTGGGCAATCATGTACGGCCAAGCGGCCCGAGTCAGGTGCCAGCTTGCGCCGACCTGAACTGAGAGCATGTGATCGAACTCGTCGTCCGGGTAGTCCTCGAACTTGTAGAAGTGAACGATGCCGGCGTTGTTAAGGACGATGTCCACCCGCCCAAAATGCTCGATCGCAGTCGCGATGACGTGTTGCGCACCCTCCTTCGTGCCGACATCCGATGTGTCTGCTACTGCGGTGCCGTTGGCCTGCTCGATTGCGGCGACGACCTCTTCAGCGACGGGTGTCTCGCTCTCTGTTCCAGGCCGAATACGGTTGTTGACCACCACCCGTGCCCCGCGTGCAGCGAGGAGTTCCGCATATCCTTTGCCCAATCCGCGTCCTGCCCCGGCAATAACTGCGACCTGGCCGTCGAAGCGAAGCTCGTGCATATTGACTCCTTCTTGATGTCTATTCGTTCAGGTCTTCGCTGCCAAGCGATTGCGGCGCGTCAGGGGCGTGAGTCACCGCTGAGGAAGGCCGTGACACCGGCCTTCGCCTCTTCGGATCCGACGAGTGTGGAAGAAGCCTTTTGCGCGTGGCGGTACGCCTCGAACCAACCCATCTGCTCGTGCTCAACGAAGACTCGCTTACGTGTCATCAGGATGTCGATCCCCTTCAAAGCGATATCTCCGGCGAGGGTGAGAGCCCGATCGAGCACTTCCTCCTTAGGGACGACGTGCCCGATAAACCCGGCTCGTTCAAGTTCATGTGCCGTCGCACGTCGCCCGGTGTAGGCGAGTTCGCGGATCAGTCCCTCCGGCATGCCGAGTGAAGCGAGGATCCTCGAGGTGCCAGCTATCAGGCCGTAGTTGATCTCCGGGGTGGCGAACTGCGCGGTGTCGGCGGCGATGCGGATATCGCAGACTGCGGCCAGCATGATTCCGATGCCGATAGTGTGCCCGGAGATGGCTGCGATCACCGGGCGCTGCAGCTGCGCGAAGCGCGGGATCACCGCGTTGACGAATTCGTAACGCTCTGCCCGGCTTTCGCTATCCATATCCGCGAAATCGTTGACGTCGGCACCACCGCACCAACAACGGGACTTCTCGCCAGCCGCGAGTACGACGACCTTCACGTCATTTCTGGTCTCCAAATGCTCCGTGAGGGCGAGCAGTTCCTCATAAGTCGAGACACGAAAACTATTCACCGGAGGGCGTTTAAAGGTGACAAGTCCGATGCCGTGTTCGACTGCGAGGGTGAAGGATCCGAATACTTCAGTGTGCTCCGATGTCATGTCATTCTCCTTGGCTGATGAGGCATTTCTAGAATGTCGTGTCCGCTGCGTGTGACGGTGCAATCAAAGACTAAACCAAATGGTTGGTTGGGTAATCGTAGCCGGAATCCCGTAGCGTGTGTGAGTTCGATGTCGTCCCGCCTCCGGGGCTACCGCGCTTGCTGGGTAATGAAGGGGAATATCGCTGGTGACGTTGCCCGGTGCTGTGGGCACGGGTTTCGTCACAGCATGGTCACGATGGGTTGTGAGGGGTGAAGGATCTTGTAAGCTTTACCAAACGGATGGTAGACCATGATCCGTTCCTACGATGAAGTAGAAAGGTAGTCTCTTGAAACTAAGAACTCAAAAGCAGGGCCGTCTCCTTGGCGGCCTTGGCTTGCTTCTGGCTGGCGCACTGGCTCTCTCTGGGTGTGCGCAGTCCGGTGCCGGCTCCGACGCCTCCGATGGTGGTAGCGTGTCCAGTGGAGACGCGGCAGCGAACCTTGAGCTGGCGAACCAGAAGGTCGAGGAGTACTCCTCTTTTGACCAGGTGTTCCCTGAGCTGGAGCCCTTCACCCCTGTTGCGGGCAGTGTTGACGTGGTGGCTCAGGGTATGGCTGCAGAGGTCGTCGGCCTGAACGCACAGCGGGCGGTCGAGGGGTTCGAGGCCGCAGGCTGGGATGTGCGCGGCCCGTTCGATGGTGAGTTCTCGTCACCGGTCATCGGTGGATTGATCGACACCGCAGTGGCGGAAGGGCGCGATGCGATGCTCTTTAGCTCCGCGAACTTGCAGGATGTCGGCCAGTCGGTGACCAATGCTCTCGAGTCGGGCATGGTGATGGTGTGCGTGATGTGCCCCTTCTTCCCAGAGCTCGCAGATGCGGGCTTGATCTACTCGACGATTGACTTCGAGACGCAGGGTGAGATTCTCGGCTGGTACATGGTGCAGCAGTCCGAAGCCACCGGCCGGATGATGAGCCTCGAGGATCAGGGCTCCTACGCGACGGTCCTCCGTGCCAATGGATTCAACCGTATCGTCTCTGAAAACTGCGATACGTGCGAGCTCATGGACAATCTGACACAGCCTTCGGCGGACATCGGACTTCCGGGCCCGCCCCAGTGGAGCGCGTTCCTCAGCGCGAACCCGCCGGGCGAGCCAATATACGTCAACTCGATGGCCGATGTTGTCGGACTTCCCATGGTGAAGACCCTGCAGAGCATCGGTCGGACCGATGTCTTCATTGGAGGCTTTGATGCGGATGCGGAAGCCATCGATATGATTCGCAGTGGTGACACGCCCTTTATCGGTACTGTGGCGCTTCCCTACTACTGGGGTGACTGGGCTGGCGTCGATCTCGCGATGCGCGCGGTCAGCGGCGCTGAGCTGTGGGATGCCTCGAAGCTACCGATGCAGCTCGTGACCCTAGACACGGTGGAAGACTTTACGGAGTTCGCGCCCGAGGGTGACTGGCAGGCCGAGTTTAAGAAGGTCTGGGGAGTAGACTAACCCATTGAGTGATCAAGCGGGAGGCGCAGCAATACTGTCGCCTCCCGCTTTTTCCGTTTGCCGCCGCGGAAGCGTCGCCGCGGCTCTCGGAGAACGAGAAGCATCCCGCTTGAAACTCTTGATCAATCGTTTGGTTAATTGATAGAGTGTTGGAGAAGCACTTTCAAAGGAGAAAAGCTACTCATGTCTACAAATCTGCTGCAGAATTTGACGGTTCCTCAAGACGTTGCTGAAGCGGTCGTGCTGCCCAAGTCCTACGGGGATCTGCAGGGCACGGTCCTCCCAGCGCTGAAGTGGTTACGGGAGCATGCGCCGATCGCTCAGGCATCGGTCGACGGTTACGATCCGGTGTGGATCGTCAGCTCTCATTCGGCGGTCCAGGAAGTGCTGCGGAACGCTGAACTCTTTCACAACGCTGATGTCAACATCATGCTGCAGCCCCAAGCCGGTGACCAGTATTTGAGGGACATGCTCGGCGGTCACACTAAGGTTATGACCTACAATCTCAGCTACGTGGAACCACCGGTTCACACACTGTTTCGTGAGACGACTGCGCATGCGTTCCTGCCTGCCCAGATCAGAGGGTATGAGCCGCGCTTCCGGAAGCTTGCCGTCGACTCAGTGAGCCGCATGCTCGAGCGAAACAACGGGTCGTGCGACATCGTTCGGGAGCTGACAGCAGATTACCCGCTCGCAGTGATTATGGATCTGCTCGGAGTTCCGGAGTCGGACTGGGATCTCATGATGAAACTGACCCAGGACACGTTCGGCGGCGACGATCCAGATTGGCGCAAGGACGATGTCCCGGCGACACCTGAAGCAATGGCACGGCAGTGGCTAGAATCCACAGAGGCATTCCGCGAGTACTTTCTCAAGGTCGTCAGAGACCGGCACGCGAACCCGCGTGACGATCTCACGACTGCGATCGCCACCTCGAAGCTACCGAACGGCGAATACATGCCCGAAATGGCGCAAGTGGAACTGGTGATGTCGATCGCTTTGGCAGGCCACGACACCGTCAATTCTTCGATCGCCGGCGGCATCCATGGTCTCGCCACTCACCCTGATCAGTTGCGTGCAGTCAGGGAGAACCCGAAGCTTTTGCACGGGCTTGTCGAGGAAAGCCTGCGCTGGGCGACTCCGGCGAAGCACTTCATGCGGAATGCGACGCAGGACACGGTCTTGCAGGGTGTTGAGATCAAGGCGGGCGATCGTCTGATGTGCTCCTTGCAGTCGGCAAACCAGGATGAAAAGGTGTTCTCGAACCCGATGACCTTCGACATCTCCCGGCGGCCAAACCCGCATGTGGCATTCAGCTTCGGACCTCATGTATGCCTGGGGCAGCACATTGCCAAGATGGAGATGAGAGTGCTGTTCGAGGAACTCCTTGCCCGGATTGATGGTCTGGAATTGCTCGGCGACCCAGTGAACAAGGTCTCGAACTTTGTGAGCGGATTCAAGTCACTACCGGTGCAGTACACGGAGGTCTGAAACCGAAATGGATACCCGAGGTTCTGGTGGTGGAACTGGAATGGGCACATCCGAGACACGAGTCGTCATCGTCGGTGCCGGGCATGGCGGTGCGACCACGGCTTCGATGCTCCGGCAACTAGGCTTCGACGGTCAGGTAGTTTTGATCAGTGACGAACGCGTCGCTCCTTACCATCGGCCACCTCTCTCGAAACAACTGTTGAGTTCTGGCCGCGATCAGCTTCTGTTCGAAGAGGATTTTTACGAGGCCCAGGAGGTGTTGCTACGCCTCGATAGCCGAGCAGTGCGCATTGATGCCGAGCAGAAGCAAGTCCTTCTGAGTGACGGCTCGCAGCTCGAATATGACCAACTGGTGCTCGCCACGGGTGTCACCGCGAACAAGGTGGCGGCGCTTGAGGAATATCCGAAGAACGCCTTCACCCTCCGGACTCAAGATGATGCAGAGACGTTGGCGGAACAGCTGGATCGCGCCGAATCGATCACGATTGTCGGAGGCGGATGGGTCGGACTCGAGGTCGCTGCAGTGGCGAGACAGGCGGGGAAGACGGTGACGGTGGCCACCCGCGGAGAAAAGATCCTGTCTCGCGTGGCATCCCCGGAGCTCGCGGAGTGCATCCTCGCTCGACATCGGGAGGCGGGTGTCGAGTTCGTTTTTGGTGAGACCATTATCGGGGCTTCCGGAAGAGACGGATTCGTGCGGGAACTCCAACTCAGCTCCGGCCGTCGGCTGAGAACAGAGTTGGTACTGTCCGGCATCGGCTCACAAGTTGATCTGCAGCTCGCACGGTCCGCGGGCCTGCGCGTGGCTGCGGCGATCGAGGTGGATGCTGATTCACGAACCTCGGATTCCAGTATCTTTGCCGTCGGGGACATCACCGAG
This sequence comes from Leucobacter fengyongliangi, assembly GCF_052386045.1. NCBI lineage: Bacteria > Bacillati > Actinomycetota > Actinomycetes > Micrococcales > Microbacteriaceae > Leucobacter > Leucobacter fengyongliangi. The sequence continues at coordinate 275,136 of NZ_CM126356.1, forward strand.
CGTGAGTTTGGCGCTCGCGGTCGGCGTCTACAGTTCGAAAGTATTCCGAGCGCGATCGAACAGGCGAAGCGCGTGGCGCATGTGATCTCCGGTCGTCCTGCCTCAACGCCAGAGACTCCGTGGTTCTGGTCCGAACAGTACGAACTGAAGATCCAAATTGCAGGTGTGCGAGACGCTGCGGATCAGGCAATTGTGCGGGACTACTCGGGGGACGGAAGACGCTTCTCCGTTTTTCATTTCGTCGACGGATCTCTGAACTGTGTCGAATCGGTGGGAACGCAGGCTGATTTCCTGGTTGGTAAGAGACTGATATCGGAAGGGGTCAAAGTGACTCCAGATCAATTGGCGGACCTTGCCTTTGACGTTTCTGCGTTGCTTCCAGTTACGGACTCGGTGCCGGTCAATAGAGGGGATCTGGGCGGGACGTCTGCCGACGAGCTTCCCGGCCCTGGGGGTCGGGAAGGATTTGCCCTAACGACTTTCGTCACTGCCGCTGGCGCAGTGGTGTCTGTTGAAATCGAAGACGGGCACACGCTGATGGAGGGAGCTATGAAGCAGAACGTCTCCGGGATCGTCGCGGAATGCGGCGGAATGGCAACCTGCGGCACCTGCCACGTCTACGTTGACGAGCCCTGGATAGATCAGTTACCAGAGCCAGAGTACGAGGAAGAGGTGCTTGTCGAGTTCCTCCCGCTCCAGCGCCCAAACTCACGCCTCGCCTGTCAAATTGTCGCGTGTACGCAAACAGACGGCATTGTCATTCGGGTACCGGGCGAAGAGTAGCTAGTGCCATGATCGAAGAGCGGGAGTCACCACGGAAGCTGATTTGGGCGATACACGAGAGGTTTATCGCCTATGTCGAACGGCAGATTCCGGATGCGGAGATCAGCTGCTCTCGCGGTGCCTACCGTGACACTGACGGAGCCTTTTGCTTTCCGCAGGCGACTTCGGTATCGGGCACTGAACTTTGTTTCCTTGGGGTCGTGCACTTCACCGGGCATGGTGGGATGTTGGACATGCGCATCAAGGACCCCCGTATCGCGTCCCGAGGCTCCGGCCAGGCGCTGAGCATCGTCGACGCGATCGACGATGCTTCAAGGATTGATTTCGCAGAGTTGTTGACGGTGCCGGGTGCTGACGGCGACGGGGGCGTCATCGAGTTTGATGTGAGGATCAACGCCTTCTCCTCCCAGGAGATGGGTGGAGTGTATCCGGCTGGGTCGGAGATGGCGCGAATCGTGGTTTCGGAGAAATGATGAGTGAGAGCATGGCGGAAAGAGTAGAGGGAAAGGTGGCGCTTATAACTGGCGCGGCTCGCAGTCAAGGTCGTTCGCACGTAGCCCACTTGGCGAGGAGGGCCTCGACATCATTGCGATCGACCTTTGTGAGCCCATCCCGGTGCCCCATACGCGGTCGCGATGGAGGAAGACCTCGCGGAGGCTGTGCGGCAGATGGGAGCCCTCGGCTGGTGGATCCTCGCGATTACGACGGGTTGAGGTGCGTCTTTGACGCGGGAGTCGCCGAGCTCGGTCGGCTGGAAATCGTCAGCGCGAGTGCGGGCTTCGACACGACCACCGGCCCGATCGAAGAGTTCAGCGCCGAGACCTGACACAACATGATCGAGACGAATCTGACGGGCCGGTGGCACACAGCGAAAGCCCCCGTTCCCATCTCAGGGCGGGCGGCCAGGGCGGAGCAGTCGTCCCGACCAGTTCGGCGGTGGGTCTCGAAGCCTCTGCAAGCATAGGTCACTACTCGGTTTCCCAGCGCGGAGTGGTCGGTCTAATGCTGACGCTAGCGCTTGAACTCGCTCCGGAGTTCATTCGAGTGAACAGCTACACCAAACCCAGGTGGACCCGCCGATGATCCACTCCCAAGCGACCTGCGATCTCTTCGCCCCGGTCATCGAGAAGCCGGGGATCGACGTCTTTATCAAGCGGTCGAAGAGGATTAACGCGATCCCGGTGCCCTGGGTCGAATCCTTCGATGTGTCCAACACCTTTCTCCTGCTCGCATCAGACGGGGCCCGCTACGTCACCGGGGTGACGCTTCCGTTCGACGCGGGGCACCTTCTCAAGTTGGGAGCTCCGGTGAGGTGCAGCGGCCCGTTCCGTGGTGCACCCAAGGCTCTGGCACTTGGGCCCTCAGTTTGGGCGGATCGTATAGTCATAGCTTGCTTCTTAACCAAACGGATGGTAGTTTCGACTCGAACGACTACAACGGAGTAGAAGGAAAGAAAGTATGAAGCATGTCAGTCGCCGCCGAGGTGTACCCATACTGCACTCGGCATGTTGATGGCCACTGCGTTCATGCGCGCGGGATGCAGGCAGGTGGCGAAAACCGACCACTCTGGGGCCGCCTTCGAGTTGGGTGACAACCTGCTGCCTCTGTGAAAGCTCGGAAAGTCCTCACCCCTCGATAATTGGGCGCAGGCGGCGAAGAACAATCCGTCTCGCCCACCGCTCAGAGCTATTGTTAGGAGATATTCACCATGGATGATGCTTCGACTCTGAAAACTCCAACTCTTGAGATCCGAGAGTTGCAGAAGAACTTCGGCAGCTACGCGGCGTTGCGCGGTGTTTCGCTGAGGTTCTCCCCGGGAGAATTTGTTGGCCTGCTCGGCCCGAATGGTGCTGGGAAGTCCACCCTGATCAAGATTCTTGATGGAGTTTACACTGCGACTTCTGGCAGTATTCTGCTCGACGGTCAACCGGTTTCATCGCTCGGGAATCACCCTCTTGTTGGTTTCATCCACCAGGATCTCGGGCTCGTCGATGATCTCACCGTTGTAGAGAACATGCGTTTGGCTCAGAAACCGATGCGGTTGTTTGGCCCGATTCTCAATTTGAAGGCCGAGCGCGAGGCGGCAAGTGAAGCGCTGGCCGCGGTCGAGCTGGATCTCTCCGTGGATTCGCTGGTCAGTTCGCTCTCACCCGCAGAGAAGGCCCTGCTTGCGGTCGCACGCGCGTTCTATCGGGGGGCGCGGATCATGTTCGTTGACGAGGTGACCTCGACCCTTCCACCGAAGGATGCGCGTCGTGTGACTCATGCGCTTGCCCGGAGTGCCGAGCGCGGTGCCACCATTATCATGGTGTCGCACAAACTTTCCGAGGTGCTCGAAGTTACCAGACGCGTCGTAATTCTGATTGACGGGAAGCTTGCGGTCGACAAGAGCGCAGAGAATCTCGACAGTACGAGCTTGACGCAGATGCTGATGAATCACGAGCTCAACGCTGCAGACCCCGACTCCCTTGATGTCGCGCAGGCGCAGGGTGTGGTGCACGGGGAGGTGCTTGCGCGGGTAGAGAATGTTGTCTCAAAAGGATTTGGTCCCGTCTCGCTCGATCTGCGCGCTGGCCAGATCATCGGTGTCGGTGGGCTCCTCGGCTCCGGGCTGCACGATCTCGCCTACATCATGACCGGTGAACAGAAGGTCGAACGCGGGAAGGTCGTCTTCGCGGATGGCGTGAACGCCGCTATGGTGCCACCTCATCGTGAGAGCCAGGGTGGATTCGATGAGTTCACAGTCCGTGAAAACTTCACTATCTCGTCGCTGCCACGTTGGAAGAACGCGCTGGGCCTTCTTTCCCCCAAACGTGAGTCGGATGCATCGGCCAGGGCGGTCCAAGAGTACGGTGTCGAGCCGCAGGACAGCGACTATCGTTTCGGTGCACTCTCCGGCGGGAACAAGCAGAAGATCATCTTCGGACGTGCGGTGATGAGTGAGGCGAGCGTGCTGGTGCTATGTGAGCCGACGCGCGGTGTGGATGTGAAGACCAGACGTGAGATCTACGCATTTATTAAGCAGCGGGCCGCTGCGGGTTGCGCGGTGCTCGTGTTGAGTTCGGACACTGAGGATCTTTTGGCCCTCAGCGAGATGTTGACGGTTGTCGTCGAGGGCAAGCTGGCGCCCCCTCGACCTATGAGTGAGTTCAGCGAAAAGGAATTGGAGGCCATACTGTGACCAACACCGAGACACTCTTTGCCGTCGGAGACGGCCGAAAGACTAAGCAGGCCTTCTGGTCGCAGGAGTGGTTTGTGCGCTCCGTCACCGTCGCGGTATTTGTGCTCCTGTTTATCGGCATGCACTTCTGGTTGACTCAGGGCTTTTTCCTGGGGAATTCACGGGTGTTGAATATCCACCAGAACATTCCCGTGCTTGTGCTCGCGCTCGCGGCAGTCGTGGGGTTGCTCGGCGGTGCGTTCGATCTGTCCATCGCGGGTAATGCCACGCTCGCAGCATTCCTCACAGTCGGACTCACCTCGGTCTATGGGTTGCCACTTCCGCTCGTCCTGCTGCTTGTGTTGCTGATGGGTGCCGCCGCCGGCTTCTTGAACGGCATAATCGTCACCAAGATCGGCGTGAACGTGATTATCGCCACGTTGGGTATGGGGAGTGTGCTGCTTGGCCTCTCCGTGGTGTTTGGCGGCGGCGCTTCAGTGACGCAGGTCGGCGGTACGCCAATGCCCGAGTGGTTCCTCCAAATGGGTGCTTACACTAACAAGCTTCCGGTCTGGATCCAGATCGCACTCTTCGCGCTTCTGGCGCTGGGGGTGTTCATCGGACTCGGACGTATCAAGCCGAAGAAGCTGAGCCGCGTGGCTTGGGGTGTGATCCGCGTCGTCGTAGTTCTTGCGGTGCTCGGCCTTCTGCAACTGGGAATCAACCTTTTCGCGTGGTTCGAGTCCCTCTCGGTCTTGACTGGCGTGTTCATCATCTTGGTGTTCCTGGTCTGGCTGTTTATGGACCGTACAAGCTGGGGGCGCAATATCAAGGCCACCGGATCGAACCCGCTTGCTGCACGTCTGGCCGGCGTCCGCACCAGCAAGGAGACGATCCTTGCATTCATGGTGACCGGGGCGCTCAGTTCATTTGCGGGCATCCTGCTCGGGGCTAGTCAAGGCTCAGCCTCACCGAACGTCGCAGGCGGCTTCCTTCTCCCAGCCTTTGCCGCGGGCTTCCTCTCCACGGTGATTTTCTCAGCCGGTCGTTTCACCGTTCTGGGTACGGTAGCCGGTGGTGTGTTCGTGGCCTGGGTTGCTCAAGGCCTGATCGAGGGCGGTCTGAAGTTCACTTGGATTGAGTTCGTGAATGGTGCAGTGTTGATCGTTGCGGTTGCGTTGTCTTCAATACTTCGACGACGATCAAGCTGACACAGTCGCCGCTCCAATCTACGTCGAGAAGTTTTACCAAGAGGAATGTCATGCTGCTAGAGAACAAAGTCTGCGTTATCACCGGTGGCACCAGCGGGATTGGTCTCGGAACCGTTGAGCGTTTCGTCGAGTTGGGCGCGAAGGTCGTCATCGGGGACATCCAAGATGAACGGGGGCGCGAAATCGCGGATCGGCTTGGCGTGAACGCACACTATGTGCACGCTGACGTGACACAGGAGAGCGAAATTGAGGCACTGGTCGCAGAAGCGGTCTCGTGCTTTGGACGCCTGGACGTTATGTTCAACAACGCCGGCGACGGGGGAGACCGGGCCGGGATGACCGAGATTGGTGCCGAAGGCTTCGACCGCTCGATGAGCTTGCTCGCACGTTCGGTGCTGCTCGGGCACAAGTTTGCAGCCCGTCAGTTCATCGCGCAGGGCGGCGGCGGTTCGATTATCTCCACGGCTTCGGCCGCGGGAATCGAGGGTGGCTGGAGTTCCGCTGCTTACACTACAGCCAAGCACGCCGTCGTCGGCATCGTCCATCAGGCGGTCGCTGAGTTGGCAGCACATGGAATCCGCTCGAATGCAATCTCACCGGGTGTGATCGCGACTCCGATCATGACGCGGACGTTCGGTGTGCCGATGGAAGAGAATGAGCGCTTTCTCGATTTCCTCTCGGATCGGATCGGACATACCCAGCCGTTGCAAAGACTCGGTCGTCCGAGAGATGTCGCGGGCGCAGCGGTGTTCTTCGCAAGCGATCTCTCTGAGTATGTGACCGGGGTGAACCTGCCTGTAGATGGTGGGGCAACGGCAGTCACGCAGGGGAGCTTTGCAATCGATGTGGTTGCGGCTGCTGCCGAGTTTCCGGCATAGCCCAAGCCTGAGCGCGGGCGCTGAACTGGGGGCGAAAGCCCGAGCTGGCCTGTCACGCTGTGTGGCAGGAGAAATCATTGAGGAGAACTGAAGTGGACTGGTCAGGATCGTACGCTGATACCCATCTGGATGTGGAGCTCAAAGGGCGCTCGAGGATCTTCGACCTCGCCGTTCGGCTTGAGAATGGTATGGCGCGTCATCCTCATCATCCTCCCTACGCCTTTGCGATGGCGAAGACGCACGGCGGTCATGGATACAAAGACGGAGTCTCTGCCGCAATGGAGATGATTGCTATGGGAGCTCATGTAGGTAGTCACGTCGATGCGCTTGGCCATGTGTCCAAGAACGGAAAGATCTTTGGTGATCGGGACGTGCTCATGGGTCTCGACTGCATGGATGGTCTAGATGCCGGAAGTATTGAGGAATCGCTGCCGATGATTGGGCGTGGCCACCTCTTCAACGGACCAGAGTTCTTCGGTCGTGACCTCACGCCCGCAGACGGCATCGGCCCAGAAGTGTTCGAAAAGTGGTTTGAGACGCATGAACAACCTCAGCCGGGATCCGTGATGCTCATCCGCACGGGGTGGATGCAATATTGGAGCGATCCGGAGCGGTATATTGGGCTTGCCACCGGGCTCCCTGGCGTTACCATCGAGGGTGCCCGATGGTTGAGTGCGCGCGGCATCGTTGCAACCGGATCGGACACAATGAACTACGAGCATAAGCCGGATTCCAACATCATCAATTTGCCTGTGCACGTGCACAATCTGGTCGAGTGCGGCATTCCGATCATGGAGTCGCTGAACCTCGAAGTACTTGGTGAGTCCGGATACACGGAGTTCACGTTCATTGGTATCCCTTTGCGTATCGCTGGGGGCACGGGGTCTCCGATCCGTCCCATTGCAATCGTCTCGGGAATCTGACACTACGGGGGCCGGTCAGAGTCGATTACATCTGGGCTGGCTCTATCCTGACCAGAATGACATAATGAACCAATCGTTTGGTGAATTTGAGAAAGGCTGATGGCCAATGGTGGAGAGTAACGACGGGAGTGGTCAGCGAGACTTTGCATCGTCAGCGCAGGCGTGGCTCGAAGAGAGTGTTCCGAAGCGTTGGCGAGAGAACCGCGGTTCGCTGAGTGAAGACGAGGGCAACGAGATTCGCCGGGAGTGGGATCGACAGTTGTATCGTGGAGGGTACTCTGGCCTTTCACTCCCGAAGGAGTTCGGTGGGCAGGGATTCGGAGTTGCTGAAGAAGTCATCTTCGCTGAGCTCGCGGGGCGTGCCCAGGCCCCCGACGGACTCGCCCGCATTGGCCGCATTCTCACGGCGCCAACGCTTGTTGCGCATGGCACCGAGCAGCAACTCAGCAAGTATCTTCAGAAGATCCTCAGCGGTGACGAGATCTGGTGTCAGGGCTTCTCGGAGCCCGATGCCGGTTCCGATCTTGCCGGAGTGAAATGCCGTGCGACAAAGGTCGACGGTGGTTACCTCATCAATGGCCGCAAGATCTGGACCAGCTTCGCTCGACACGCGGATCGCTGCTTGTTGCTCGCCCAGACCGATGCAGACGCGCCCAGGTACAAGAACCTCACTCTCTTCTTGCTCGACATGCACCAGCCAGGCGTAGACATTTCGCCGATTAGACAGAGTTCCGGGCTTTCGCACTTTGCCGAGGTGCAGTTCACCGACGTATTTGTCGCTGATGAAGACGTGGTCGCTGGTGAAGGCGACGGTTGGAAGGTCGCGATGACCGTACTCACCAACGAGCGCGGTGGTGTCGAGGCCGCGAGTCGATACGTCGAGATCCGTGCCGATATGGACCTCCTCCGTGCGTCGCTGGGTGAGCAACCGGAGTATAAATTGCGACTCGACTCCCTAGAGGCGCGTGTCGAACTCATTCGCTGGCAGGTCTCCAAGTCGCTTGCGCTAGAGGAAGATCCGACCGAGTACTTCCGAGCGACTTCCATTCTGAAGGTCTTCTGGAGCGACCTCTGGAAAGAGATCGCCGAGCTTGGACTCGAGACAGCGGACGGGACAACCGTGGATCACTGGCGGTTCCAGTACCTGGAGACTCGCGCGGCATCGATTTACTCGGGCAGCAACGAGATCCAGCGCAACATCATTAGCGAACGAGTATTGGGGATGCCCCGATGAGCCTCATCAACACTGCAGCCGGAGAGCTGGGTTCCGCCTTCGCGGAGATAATCCGCGAGACTACCCGCCGGGCAACAGCTGGCACGAACGTTGCCACCTATATTGAAGGAGCATCCCCCATCAAATGGGGGATGATGAGTGAGGCCGGCTGGGACCTCATCGGGGTCATCGAAGACGAGGACTCCTCTACACTTCGAGATCTAGTCGAGGTCGCAGGCGCGTGGGGCGACACACTGCTTCAGCTGCCCCTGATTACCTCGATAATGGCGAAGCGCCACTCGGCGGCCGCCCGTGAGGTTGACGGACCGGTCACGTTCGCGGTGAGCACGCCGACATCGCCGAACGGAAAGACTTACATCCCATTCGGCCAGGTCGAAGGCATCGTCGTCCTGGACTCCTTGACTGAGGCGGCGCGTCTGATCGTCCCGAGTGACCAAGCCACGGACTCCTACGCTCCGAGCCTCTTGGGTGTGACAGCAGAAGCCCCCTCGGGCTTTAGCGCCGCGGCCGCATACGAACTGAGCGTGGTCTGGGCCGCAGAGGCTGCCGGAGTTGCGCGCCGCGCACTTCTCGACGCTGTGGACTTCACGAAGGAGCGCCACCAGTTCGGCAAGCCGATTGGCTCCTTCCAGGCGGTCAAGCATCATCTGGCAAATGCTCACATTGCGGCGCAAGTTGCGGAAACGGCCGCGATCTGGGCCAGCCTTGAGCCCGAGAACGCAGCTCTCGCTGTCTCGCACTCGCTCTCCGAAAGCTTGAAATCCTTGCAGCTCGCGACACAGGTTTACGGCGGGCTGGGATTCACGTGGGAGATGGGCGTCCACTTCTCGCTGCGTCATGTAACAATGCTGCGCGATCTTGTGAAAGGGATTTCGAAATCATGACTGAAGCTGTCATTGTAGCTACGGCTCGCTCCCCTATCGGGCGGGCATACAAGGGCTCACTCATTGGAATACGGCCCGACGATCTCACTGCGCAGATGGTGCAGCGGGCGCTTGAGAAGGTTCCCGTGCTAGATCCGGCAACTATTGACGATATGCTCATCGGCACGGCGCTTCCGGGAGGCGAACAGGGATTCAATATCGCGCGGGTGGTCTCCGTGTTGCTGGGTCTCGATGGTGTTCCTGGAACCACCGTGAACCGCTACTGCGCTTCGAGTGTGCAGACTACCCGAATGGCAGTGCACGCGATCCGCTCGGGCGAGGCGGAGGTCTGTGTCTCGGGTGGGGTGGACATGATGTCGAGGCTGGCGCCCGGGGTGCCGGACAGCCCAGAATCGCGCAACCCACTCTTCGTTGAACAGGGTCGGATGCAGGATTCTTTGGTTGAATGGAAGGACCCCCGGGAGACCGGCAATCTTCCCGACATTTACATGGATATGGGAACTACAGCAGAGAATGTGGCCACCCTCATGGGAATTTCGCGTGCCGAGATGGACTCCTATGCGCTCCGCAGCCAGATGAACGCGAAAGCTGCTGCCGAGGCAGGTTTCTGGGAAACCGACGTGACTCCGGTGAAGCTTCCCGATGGAGCGATTGTGGCCGCCGATGATGGCCCGCGTCCGACCACGACCCTGGAGGGATTGGCTGGGCTGACACCAGTCTTTCGTGAGGACGGACGGATCACGGCGGGGAACGCCTGCGGACTGAACGACGGTGCCGCCGCGCTGGTCCTGATGAGTGATGCCAAGGCGAAGGAGCTCGGCCTCACGCCGCTCGCGAGGGTCGTGTCGACCGCTGTTTCTGGGCTTTCTCCCGAGATCATGGGGCTCGGCCCGGTCGAAGCCGTGCGTCGCGCCCTGTCGCTCGCAAAGATGAGCGTGCAGAGTATCGATCAGTTCGAGATCAATGAGGCCTTCGCCGCGCAGGTCATACCCTCGGCCCGACAGTTGGAAATCCCGCTCGAGAAGCTCAATGTAAACGGCGGAGCGATCGCGCTGGGTCATCCTTTTGGAATGACAGGCGCGCGCATCACGACCACGCTCATCAATTCATTGCAGCATCGAGACGAGCAATTGGGCGTAGTCTCGATGTGCATTGCTGGAGGCATGGGAATGGCAATGGTGGTAGAGCGCCTCTCGTAGGGAGGGCCCACGACCACTGTCAATCTGCGTCGCACGAAGCCACGATTGGTTTGACCTAGCCGGGTGGGGTATCTATAATAACTACCAACCGATTGTTTGATTTCGAATTCCGAAAGCGCTGACGCATTACTTCGCAGCACTGAGGTTTCGGAACACCTGCGGCTAGTCACCCTGACTGAGGTGCGACCTCCGACCACAACTGCCCGGCCCCGAGGGGAAGTAACATGAAGATCATTGTTCTCGTTAAGGAAGTTCCTGACACGTATAGCGACAGAAAGCTCGATCTCGAAACCGGTCTTGCGGATCGCGGGGCTAGCGATCCTGTCCTTGATGAGATAAGCGAGCGGAGTCTGGAAGTCGCCCTCTCCTACGCCGACGCCCACGAGGGCACCGAAGTAGTGGCGCTCTCGGTCGGTCCCAAGAGCGCGTCTACCACGGTGCGCAAGGCGCTGGCCGTCGGAGCCGGGCGCGCCGTCCAGGTCGTCGACGAGGAACTCCGCGGAGCAGATATCATGCTCACCGCGGAGGTGCTTGCGGCAGCTTCACGGCACGAAGGCTTCGACCTGATCATCGCTGGCAACACTGCCACCGATGGTATGAGTGGTATGGTGCCGGCCGCACTCGCCGAGCACCTCGAAGTAGCGCTGCTGTCGGGGCTGAGCGAGGTCGAGATCACGGAGTCCGTGGTCAGCGGAAGGCGACCAGTTGACGGTGGCGTGCAACATGTTTCATCGGCGCTCCCCGCAGTGATCTCCATCACTGAGGCGCTACCCGAGGGGCGTTTCCCGAGCTTCAAAGGGATCATGGCAGCGAAGAAGAAGCCGCTCGAAACGCAAAGCCTCGCAGATCTGAATGTGAGCATTGATCACGCGGTCTCACCTCGGTCGATCATGTTGAGCATCAACGAGAAGCCACCGCGCGCAGCCGGTGTCAAGATCATAGACGGGGGAGATGCCGGTGAACAGATCGCCAACTACCTCGTTGAGAACCGTCTCGCATAGGAGAAGCACAATGACTGATTTCCCTTCAGACGCGATTGTTGTCGTCATCGAGGCCTCACCAGACGGCGCGCCCGCCAAATCCTCGGCCGAGCTGCTCGGCGCAGCCTCACAGTTGGGCAGCCCGGTTGCACTGCTCCTCGGACCAGAGTCCGCGGGGCCGCAGCTCGCCGAACTCGGTGCCACTCGTGTGCTTGTTGCCGAGCGGCCCGATCCCCTGGCTCTCGACGGCTTCGGCGTCGATGCGCTCTGCGCCGCAGTCGAGCGCGTCCGGCCGGGAGCCGTACTCATTGCCCACTCGCTCGAGGGTCGCGTGCTCGCAGCGCGGTTCGGTGTTCGGGCGAAGGCTGCGGTGAGCGTCGATGCGGTCGGGGTCGACCGTGACGAACTCGGAGTGATCGCCCATCACTCGGTTTACGGAGGCAACTACACGGTCATCTCCGCTCCGACATTCGGCGTGGCGGTGATCACGCTCCGACAGGGATCAATCGAGACGCGCGCGTCCGCGCAGCCCCTCATCTCAGAGATTCTGACAGTGGCGCAGGCCGAGGGGCCGGCCGCCCGCATCGATTCCTTCGAGGTGGAATCCGTGGTCTCGTCCCGACCCGAGCTCCGGGGAGCGGCGAAGATCGTCTCCGGCGGCAGAGGCCTCGGGTCCGAAGAGCAGTTCGTGCTCGTGGAACAGCTTGCCGATGCCTTGGGTGCTGCGGTGGGGGCATCACGTGCGGCCGTTGATGCCGGTTACATAGCCCAGTCCCACCAGGTCGGCCAGACCGGAGCCTCCGTCTCTCCGCAGTTGTATATCGCGCTCGGGATCTCCGGAGCAATTCAACACAAGGCGGGTATGCAGACCTCAAAGACGATTATCGCGATCGACAAGGATCCGGACGCGCCGATCTTCGATATTGCCGATTTCGGCGTGGTTGGAGACCTGTTCACCATTGTGCCTCAGCTGATCAGCGCGCTCGAGACACGGCGGCAGTAGTTATGTCGTCTCACCCTGATGCGATCATGAGAAGTGGCTTGCCTCGCACGAGCGGCGGTGAGCCGTGGCCTCTTGGGGGAGTGAAAGCCGGTGATTTGCCGCGCGATCCTGACGCTCAGACCCGGACCCAGATACAGGCTCAGACCCAGGTAAACTCAGAACCTTGCGCTCGCGCCGAGGATCCGTCTGCGGAATCGGTTGCGCCCACCCCAGTGGGCGCTCGGAGCACGTGGCGAAGGGGCTTGCCGAGAACCCCCGCAGGCGAACCATGGCCCCCCCTAGGGGAGACCCTTACCGATTCCGGCGGTGCGACGGGCGCTGCGGCGAACGTGGCCGAAGCGACCCAGGCTTCCGTGATCGCAACAGTCGAGACCGGAAGGTCCGCGGTAGTGCCGTCTGCCGCCTCAGGCATCACGCTGCGTCGGGGCCTGCCCCGAGCCGCGGGCGGCGAGGCCTGGCCAGTCGCAGACCAGGTGCCAGTCGCACTGAGGCCGACCGGGCACACTAGTGGTGTCCCGGTTGTTGCGCCGGCGCAAGACTCAGGATCTGCCGCGCCCGTACCTGCCGCGCCCAAGGCTGTATCTGCTCTGGCGAAACAAGTTGTAATTGCTGAACCCGTTGTCGCCGAGTCGGTGCCCGGAACCCCGCGGCCCGTCATCGACACGATGCCCGCCGCGGAGAAACACACCGTCCCCGCTGTTCCGGCGGCCAGCAACCCGCAGCCGCGCATGATTGGTTCCCGCTCGCTCTCAGGGTGGGCGAGACTCGCGGTTTGGGGCATCGTGGGCGCGGTGGCGGCGGCGGGAATCATCGTGCTCGCCGCGCGCGGAGTCACCACGCTGCCCGGGGTGCCCGAGTTCTTGGCGCGCTACCCTGGTGAATACCATTCGCCGATCGTCGTGGAGGAGGGTTTCCCAGGATGGGTGCGTTGGACGCACTTCCTGAACTTCTTCTTCATGGTACTGATCGTGAGGACGGGCCTGCTGGTGCGATATCAGCAGAAGCCGCCGGCGTTCTACATGCCAAAACGGGGCGGGAAGAAGATCAGTCTGTACCTGTGGCTCCACACGACTATCGACATCCTGTGGCTGCTGAACGGCGTGGTGTTCGTGGTGCTGCTGTTCGCGACGGGACACTGGGCAAGAATTGTGCCGACTTCATGGGAGGTCTTCCCGAATGCCCTGTCGGCTGGCCTTCAGTACCTGACGCTCGAGTGGCCGACCGAGAACGGCTGGGTGAACTACAACAGCCTGCAACAGCTGATGTATTTTACCGTGGTCTTCATTGCCGCCCCGCTTGCGGCGATCACCGGGGTTCGGATGAGTGAGTGGTGGCCGGAGAAGGCGAAGAAAGTGAATCGAATCTATCCTGCGCCGTTGGCTCGGGCGCTGCACTTCCCGGTCATGCTGTTTTTCGTGTTCTTCGTTATCGTGCACGTGTTCCTGGTGCTTGCGACCGGAGCGCTGCGCAATCTGAACCACATGTTCGCGGGCACGGACAAATTGAGCTGGGCAGGCTTCTGGTGGTTCGCGGCCGCGCTCTTCGCGGCCGGGCTGGTCAGCTGGCTGGCGCGGCCGCTGCTGCTCGCCCCGATTGCGAATCTGTTCGGCAAGGTATCCAGCCGGTAACGTACCGGTGAGTAGAGAGTGCCCCGTTTCGCGATCCCGAGAGGGAGATGCGAAGCGGGGCACTATTTGTGGAGACAGCTACTACAGTGTGGCGAATTCAGCCGTCGAATCGACCAGTGCGAAGCCGACCTGCCGCTCGACTTCTTCAAAGCTTGCGTCATCGAAGATCTCAAGTACGTTTACGCCGTCTTCGCGGATCTCGAAGAGAGCCACGTCGGTGTAGACACGTTCAACGCATGCCTTGCCAGTGAGCGGGTAATCGCAGTTGACTACGAGTTTGCAGTCTCCGGTCTTGGTGAAGAGCTCCATCACGACATAGACGTGCTTCGCTCCGACCGCGAGGTCCATAGCTCCGCCGACACCTGGAATCGCTGATGGTGAATTGGTGCGCCAGTTGGCGAGATCACCGCCCTCCGACACCTGGAAGGCGCCGAGAACGCAGTAGTCCAGGTGTCCTCCACGCATCATGGCGAAGGAATCGGCGTGATGGAAGTATGCAGCACCGGGTGCCTCAGTGACATAAATTTTTCCAGCATTGATGAGATCTTCGTCGATCTCGTCCTCGCTCGGCGCCGGGCCCATGCCCAGTAGCCCGTTCTCGGTGTGCAGCACGATCTCTCGGCCTTCAGGCAAATAATCCGCTACCAGGGTCGGTACACCTATGCCCAAGTTCGCGTATGCCCCATCCGGGATGTCCTGTGCGACGCGGGCCGCAATCTCAGCTCTGCTCAGCCTCATTTTCCTCAGACGCTCCTTTTGTTGGCGGTGTCGGGCACTGCGACGATACGGTCGACGTAAATACCTGGGGTGACAATGTGTTCCGGATCGAGCTGCCCGAGCTCTACGACTTCTCCGACCTCGACAATGGTGGTCGCTGCAGCGGTGCACATAATGGGGCCAAAATTACGGGCAGTTTTCCTGAACACGAGGTTGCCGTGCGGATCGGCTTTGTGTGCCCGAACGAGAGCGAAGTCTGCGTACAGCGCCTCCTCAAGGACATACATCTTGCCGTTGAATTCCTTGACCTCGCGGCCATCGGTGAGTTCAGTGCCGTAGCCAGTCCGGGTATAAAATCCGGCGATTCCGGCTCCAGCCGCGCGAATCCGCTCAGCGAGGGTGCCCTGGGGCACGAGGTCGAGCTCGATCTCTCCCGCAAGGTAAAGCTCATCGAAAATCGTGGAGCCGATCGCCTTGGGGAATGAGCAGATTACCTTGCTCACACGTTTCGCAGCAAACAGCTCTCCGATCGCGTCGCCGCCGGCACCGGCATTGTTGTTGATGATCGTTAAGTCGCGCGCACCTGATTCAAGGAGTGCCTCGATGAGTTCGACAGGTTGGCCAGGGGGCCCGAAGCCACTGACCATGATCGTGGCACCGTCGCCAATATCGGCCACAGCCTCCGCGATACTCAGTACCTGTTTGTTTATCATCGACACTCCTTTGTGAATTCGAGAGCACACGCCCGCGGGCCGCGGGTGGCGGGTAATTTAGAAGAGCGCGGGAACAAATGTAATGCTCCCCATAAGACTATACCAACCAAACATTTGGACGACTACCTTTCGGTAGACTAGGTCCACACGTGCTTGATGGCTACGATCGTTTGACCCAGCTCGCGAGACAGTCTATTCTGAGACTGCCAACCGATTGGTTGATGGCGTTCAACGGCGACGTACTTACAAGGAGAACTTGGAATGACCATTTCATCGCAGGACATCAATAGCATCGTCGATGCGCTCCAACAGTCCGATTGGGACGAGGCTGTGGTGGTCATTGGTGATGTCAAAATTGCCGTCGCGCGCAACGGAGCCCACCTCGCAACCGAGTCTGCGGTCGCCAACTCACCTGCACCTGCTGCTCCTGCCGTTGCTCCCGCTGCCGCACCTGCAGTTGCTCCCGCTGCCGCTCCCGCCGCTGCTCCAGAAGCTGCTCCCAGCGCAGACGGTGTGCCGGTCAACGCTCCCAGCGTCGGCACGTTCTGGCGCGCCCCGGAGCCGAGCGCCGCGCCATTCGTTCAGGTTGGCGACCACGTAGATGCAGATGACACGGTCGGCATCGTCGAGATCATGAAGCTCATGAACAATGTCCCAGCTGGAGTGACGGGTACCGTGACCGGCATCCATGTCGGTAACGGTGAGGGCGTACAGTTTGGTGACACCCTCGTGACCATTCGCCCGGACGCGGCATAACGGCATGAAGCGGATTCTCATAGCGAACCGCGGTGAAATCGCCGTTCGTATTATTCGAGCCTGTTTCGACGAAGGCATCGAGAGTGTTCTTGTAGTGTCTGCTGCAGATACTGACTCATTGGCTGCGCGTCTCGCAGATGAGGTCGTGGTGATCGGACCAGCCGCCGCAACCGAAAGCTACCTTTCGGCAGAACGAGTAGTGCAGGCCGCAATCAACGCGAACTGCGATGCGCTCCACCCCGGCTACGGTTTCCTCTCCGAGCGACCTACGCTCGTTGAAGCCTGTGAAACGAATGGGATCACGTTCATCGGTCCGTCTGCTGAGATCATGCAGGGATCCGGTGACAAGTTGCTGGCGCGGAAGATGGCGGAGTCAGTAGGGATCCCGACAGGTAAGGGCACTGGAGGCCTTTCCTCTCTTGAAGAAGCAATCGAGGCGGCCGAGCAACTCGACGCCTACCCACTTCTCTTGAAGGCCTCTGCGGGCGGTGGCGGCCGCGGTATGACGATCGTCCGCGCAGCAGAGGATCTACGTGAGGGATTCATGCGATCCAGCACCGAAGCTGAGCGTGCATTCGGCGATGGCACGGTGTACCTCGAGCCCTACATTGAGAAAGCTCGCCACATTGAGGTGCAACTTCTCGCCGACAGCCACGGCAACGTACGTCATCTCGGAGAACGAGATTGTTCAGCACAGCGTCGGTACCAAAAGATCATTGAGGAAGCGCCGAGCGTCGGTCTCTCGGAGGACTTGGTGTCCCGCATCCGTGAGGCTGCGGTTCACCTGGCTCGCGCCCTGAACTATGTTGGCGCCGCCACTTGTGAGTTCCTCGTAGACGTACAGCGCGAAGCGTTCGTTTTCCTTGAGGTCAATGCACGCGTACAGGTCGAGCACCCGGTGAGCGAGGTGGTAACCGGGATCGACATCATTCGCGAGCAGATTCGGATAGCGCGAGGCGAGGAGATCTCCTTTTCCCAAGAGGACGTTCACATCAGTGGTCATGCCATTGAATGCCGCATAAACGCAGAGAACGTTCCCGCCGGATTCCTCCCGAGCCCGGGCACCGTATCCGAGTGGACGATTCCAAATGGTGAAGGAGTGCGTGTTGATACTTACATGCACGACGGTGCGGTCGTACCCCCCTACTACGACTCGTTGATCGCCAAGATCATTGTGCACGCACCAACCCGCGAGGCTGCCATTGCGAAGATGGTTCGGGTCCTTGAGAGGAGCAGCGTCAAGGGAATTTCCACGACCATTGAACTCCAACTGGCGATTCTTCGCGACCCAGTTTTCAGCGGCGAACCGATCACCACGAAGTGGCTCGAAGAGTCGTTCCTGGCAACCTACCACGCGTAGCTAGCACCCCGCCGACTTACAAGAAAGCACTCTCATGCACATCGACTTCATCGATTCGACACTTCGAGACGGGCAACAGAGTCTCTGGGGTCTGAATATGCGCGCCTTCGAAGCCGCCCGCGCGCTCGCGCCCCTCTCGGAGACCGGATTTAGCACGATAGATCTCACCGGCCCCGGGATGTTCCAGGTTCTCACCCGTGACTACCACGACGATCCCTGGGATCACCTCGACTTCCTGGTTCGGAGCATGCCGGGGAATACGTTCCGGCAGGGAATGAGGATCCACAGCGCGATTGGCTTCGGACAGTCGCCTGAGGCCATCATGGAATTGTGGGTGCAGACCATGGTGCGACACGGAGTCACCGAGCACTGGATCTACGATGTCGCCTACGACATGAAGACGTTCCAGAAGATGGCGAAGACCGTTGTCGACAGCGGTGGCGTAGTCATTCCGACGATCATGTATGGTCTCACTAGTGTGCACGACGACGCGTTTTTCGCCGATCGCGCTCGTGAGATGGCTGCGTGGGAGGGCGTTGACACTATCGAGATCGAGGATGCGCCTGGAATCCTGACTCCGGATCGTGCACGGACGCTCCTGCCGGCAATTCGACGCGCAGTCGACGATAAGCGACTTGAGCTCCACTGCCACGCTACGACCGGTCTCGGTATTCACAACTATGCCGAGGGTGTGATAGCCGGCATCGATGTGCTCCACACGGCTTCCCTCCCCATGGCGAACGGGCCGTCACTGCCTTCAACTGAGGCAACGGTGAACATGATCGAGTGGATGGGCCACACTCATTCGCTCGATACCAGTAAGTTCGCCCCCGTTGCAGACAACTTCATTGAGGCGGCAAGGCTGGGCGGGCATAGGCTTGGGGTCCCTGCGGAATACGATCCCACAATCTATGATCATCAGCTGCCGGGTGGAATGACCGGGAGCCTGATCCGCCAACTGGGTCAGCATGGGATGGAAGATCGTTTCCCTGAAGTGGTCCGTGCGATTCCGCAGGTGCGCCGTGACTTCGGCGAGCCAATCATGGCTACACCGATGTCGCAGTTCGTCGGGATTCAGGCGGTGCTGAATGTGGTGACTGGGGATCCCTACAGTATCAGCCCGGATGAAGTGATTCACTACCTGCTCGGTCACTACGGACCAATTTGGGGTCCCGTGAATCAGGAAGTGAAGGACCGAATCCTGTCGACCCCCCGCGCGCGGGAGATCATGAAGTGGGAGCGGCCGAATCCCAGCATTAAGGAGATTCGTTCGAAGTTCGAATCTGGGATCTCAGATGAGGAACTGTTGCTGAGATTCCTCCTCTCCAAAGAAGCTGTTGACCAGGCTCTCGGTAATGGGCCGGTGAGGAAGGATCCGCGCCGCTCATCGAATGCGATCGTGGAGAACGTGCTCGACCTTGTATCGGAGTCAGCTGCATCATCCGGTTTCTTGGTGCAGAGCCCCGAGTTCAGCGTCGAGCTGCGCCGATCGCGAGCGTGAAAATGTTGCACCACTGGAACCTCGAAGAGGAGGATGATGTTGTCACCGCCAGGTTCTCGAATGCCCCGAGCGGCTACTGTACAGATGCTGCCGTAAAGGAACTCGAGAACCTGGTACTCGCGTGGAGCGAAGACCCGATTGCTGGTCTGATCCTCGCCGGTACCGGTGATGGGTCCTTTATTACCCACTTCTCTCCAGACGAAATCCGCGCGGGTCTCAACGGGTCTGAGAGCCTTGCGAAGCTCGGGCCAGCTCGCAATGATCGGGTGAACCGGTTGTTTAACCTTATTGGGGCTGCACCTTACCCGGTGGTGTGTGCGCTCAACGGCGACACCATGGGGTTTGGGTACGAGCTTGCGTTGGCGTGCGATCTCCGCATAGGAGAGGACGGCGACTTTCTCTATGGTCTCCCGGAGACGAAGCTAGGTATCGTCCCAGGGTCGGGCGGGATGCAGCGTTTGAGCCGGCTCATTGGATACGATCGTGCCCTTCAGTTGGTGCTGACGGGGAGTGTAGTCACTCCACGGAGCGCGTGTGACTTGGGGATGGTCACCGAAGTCGCAGAGGATGCAGTTTCCAGGTCCCGTGAAATTGTCGCTGCGATGTTACGTAATAATGCGCTCGCGGTGGTGGCTGCGAAGCGCGCACTCCACGCGGGCCGGGAGGCGCCGCTCGGCGTCGCCCTTGATCTGGACTCTGGTGCAAGCTTGCGTGTTAAGTTCGGATCGGAGGCATTGCGGGTGCTTGACGCCTATCTCTCCCTCTCTCTTCCCGAGCGACGTCGGTTTCTCTCCGAGTGAGGGCTCTGGTCTCCAGATTTGGGAGCTATGAAGATAAATCGCTAATCAGGCAGGGCCTCAGCTCTGGGACAGTTGGTTGTCGACGAAGAGCACGTGTTCGTGCGATTGGATTGCCCATCGCGCCGGGGCGAGAGCATGAGCGAGGCGCGCAGAAAAGTGTTCCTGGGCTTCTCGTTCGTTTGCAAACCGGGTTTCTTCCACCCAGTCGATCTTCGGGGCGTTGAGCGAAACAGTGCCGCTGAGGTCGGTCGGTTGGTCGATGACATCGCACAAGATAATGTCGCGAGCTCTCGGGGTCTGGCTTGGGAGCATTTCGTGCGCGGCAGCGAGTGAGGAGCAATCTTGAATACCCTCGCCAAATGCGCCAAACGCCAAACATTTCACTGGCCCGACCCCTAGTCGAATCTTGCGCTCACGCACGCGGAGCGCAACGCTTGCCTCCCGATCGAGGAAGCGTTTCTCATCAGGCAAGATTCGATCCTGAAAGACCGCTGTCGCAGAAAAAGCAGGAACATCACCCTCGGGGAGGCGAACCGAGGCGACCCCGGCGAAGGGAAATGGCTCGAGGCCGAGCGAGTTGTTGACTACATGGTCCTGAATGTAATCGGTGCGAAACTTTCCGTATCCGGGTGTGGTCGCAATTAAGCCGCCGTGGGAATGGAGCCAGTATTCTCGAAAGCGCTGGGGGCTCCATCCTGCTTTCGGGATGAGGAGCGCTATCCTGCGCTCTCCGCCAGATGGCGCGACGCTTGGGGTGAACGACTCCTGCATATCTGTTCCGATCTCATCAAAAATGCGAGTCCCAGCCGCCATGCAGTTCCGAGATTCGCCAGACTCCGTTGTCACGCACGGCAACAAAACGATAGGGGCCCGCAGTGATTGCTCGTGTGCAGTCGTTCTCAGAACCCCAGAGCACGAGATATGCATGTGCGACTGCATAGTTCGCATTCTCGAACTCGATCACGAAGTTCGAGAACTGGTGTCGTCGATGGTCGTTCTGAAGCGGGAAGAAATCTGCTATGAACCTGCGAATTTCGTCTTGTCCGACGTAGGGGCCGTAGTCATCGACTCCCAAAACGGAGCCTTCCCAGGTGCCGTTTTCTGTGAAGCAATCGACCAGTAGGTCAAGACGACGTTCGTCAAATGCCCAACCATACCGGTTGATTCGCTCAACGATCAGCAGACGGTCAAGTGCCTCTTCTGCTGTGTCGCGGGGGACCTCGGGAGCGATTCGCGTCCGTTCAGCCCGTGTGCTCCACCCTGGAGCCGGGAATGCGGCGTTACTCATGAAACCACCTCGCGTCTGTAAGTAGCGAATAGCTCTGCTCAATATAACAACCAAACAGTTGATTGACTATAGTTGGTGCGGCCCGCGCTTCGGCGAGCGTGTCGGCAATTGGGTGATAAGACGGAGTATTGAGGAGATCGGATGCGCAAGAAGTTCAGACCTGAACCCGCCTGGGGTTCACAGGCCGGATTGCTCAAGATTGCACCCCAAAATAGCGAACCAGTTCCAGCGCAGCTCTTCATTGACGTGCAACAAGTACTCAATCGATTCACCTGGGGAACAGATGAGCGGTTGCTGGAAGTGTTGGCGGATTGCTTTGCGGAAGAGGCCGTGTGGGAGGCAAGCGTCATGGGAGAGACGCGGGTAGGTCCGTTCGTCGGAAGAGACCAGGTCTTGGACTGGTACACTCGGTTCTGGCCAGTGCAAAAGGACCAGCGGCGTCACGTGCTGACGAATCTCATCGTCGACCCTGTTGATGCGGATGGCAACGTCGAGGCCCACGCGTTAATGCAAGTCTATGGTGCCACGCGAGCGAAGAGCGACTTCGAGGCTTCTGCTTTCTGCCGCTTCGTGCTGATCCACCAGAGCGGTCGGCTCGTCATTAGGCGACTCATCGCAGGCTTTGATTCTCCCTTCTGGTCTCCTCATGAAGTTGAAAGCATGGAGGACTGGCTGTGCGACCTATTCGGCATTGACCCTCGCGATCGCCCTCATGGGGCCGAAACTCTTGGTGGCTAGAGCGTTCTGTGCGACGGGAGGGAGTCGGGGTCGATCCAGGAGTCACTTTCAAGATTCCAGAGTTCGGTGTCAGTGGCCCGAGCCTGTTGGTTGAATAGCTCAGTGAGTGCGCGGACAGCGGGCCTGGGTTGTCTTGTGATCTGCTCGGCGATTTCACGGGCCCGAGGGAGCAGGGACTGGTGATCGACGATCTCGTTAACGAGTCCCCATTCGTATGCACGCTTCGCGTCCAGCGACTGACCCGTCACTGAGAGGTACCGTGCCCGGCGTCTGCCGATTGCTTCGGAGAGGAGCAGGCTGAGACCCCAGCCTGGCAGGAAGCCAAACTTCGCATGAGTGTCGGCGAATCGCGCCCGCTCCGAAGCCAGGAGCCAGTGGCAGTTGAGCGCAAGTTCGAAGCCACCAGTGTAGGCGGGACCATTCACCGCACCGATGAGCGGCGTGCGGACTTCGAATATTGGTTCGGAACGCGGTCCGAATTCGCGCCCGGCACCGGGTACAGTCATAAGCTCATTCAGATCAACCCCTGCGCAGAAGGCGGGATCGGCCCCGGTCAAAATGATCGCCCCAATGCTGTCGTCGGCATCGAGTTGCGCGACCAGTGCTGTAAGTTGCCGAAGAAGCTCTCGGGTGAGTGCGTTACGAGATTCCGGCCGGTTGAGCGTCAGTACTGCTACTGCGCCGTCGCGCTCGCACTTCAGCATCGGGCTCTGTTCCATCATATCTCGCTCCTTTCGCCGCCGTGCCAGGATCCTTGTCTGCTCCGAACCCTTCGGCTAGAGTATGCATCGGAGAGCCATGTTTAACAATCGTTTGGTCAAACTTCTCGGACTGGGGGCGGAATGCTATCGACGGCGTTCACACGAATGTTCGGCATCACCGCACCCATCATGCAGGGCGGGATGCAGTGGATCGGTAAGGCTGAACTCGCGGCTGCCGTATCGAACGCGGGCGGGCTCGGATGCATCACCGCTCTGACGTATCCGACTCCTGAGGATCTGGCGCACGCTATCGAGCAGTGCCAGGAGCTGACTGACCGCCCGTTTGCGGTAAACGTCACCACACTCCCTTCGATCACTCCTCCGCCGTATGACGAGTTCCGCCGGGTGATCATCGAAGGTGGTGTGCAGGTAGTAGAGACCTCTGGCTCGAATCCTGCCGAGTTCATGCCGGTTTACCGGGACGCGGGAATCAAAGTGGTGCACAAAGTCACCAGTCGCCGCCACGCGATTAAAGCGCAAGAAGCCGGGGTTGACGCGGTTGCCGTTATCGGTTTCGAAGCCGCTGGGCACCCAGGCGAACTTGACACGCCTAGCCTGACGCTCCTACCCGCAATCGTCCGAGAACTTGATATTCCGGTCCTCGGAGCGGGCGGCTTCGCCGACGGCTCCGGCCTCGTCGCTGCACTTGCGCTTGGAGCCGACGGCATCCTCATGGCCACGCGCTTCATGGCCACGCGAGAGGCCCCGATCCACGATCGCGTGAAGGCTGCGCTGGTAGCAGGAGATGAGCTAAATACCGCGCTTATCTTTCGCGAACTTGGAAACACCGCTCGGGTCGCCAAGAACCGCATTGCATTAGAAGTTGCCCGACGACTTGCGGCCGGCTCCGACTTCTCTGGCGTGCGAGAGCTCGTGGCCGGTGTGCGGGGCCGAGAGGTCTATGAGACTGGCAACACAGAGGCCGGTATCTGGTGGGCGGGAATTTCACAGGCTCTCATCACAGATGTGCCGGACTGTGCGGAGCTCATCGACCGTATCGTGGGCGATGCCGAGGAACTCATCGCACACTCCCTCTCAAAGCAACTGAGTGAGTAGACAGAGCGGCGTGGGCCTGCAGAGGCGTATTCGCGCAGAAAGTGAAGAGTGAATCATGAACGAGACCGACGACCTCTTGGTGCACCGCGACGGCGGCGAGCTATGGCTGCGCCTCAACCGACCGCAAGCACGTAACGCGATCAACTGGAATATTCGGCGCGCCTTGCACCGGCACTTGCTCGAGGCTGAAGCGGATCCACGGATCCGTGCGGTGGTCATCGCCGGGACGGAAGTTGCCTTCTGCTCCGGTGGCGACATCAAGGAAATGGGTAACGGGCCAGAAGACTCGGCTGCGAAGCTTGCGCTGGCCAGTGAGATTGTGCAGTGCATTGCGCGAATGCCGAAGCCGGTCATCGCGGCGGTGCAGGGGCATGTCGCCGGGGCAGGGATTGGTTTGGCGCTTTCTTGCGACCTGGTGTTTGCCTCGAGTTCCACGGTCTTTTCCCCGGCATTCGTGCAGCGTGGACTAGGGCCTGATATGTCGACGAGCTACTGGCTCACGCGGGCACTAGGAATAGCGCGAGCAAAGCAACTCCTCCTGACTGCACGACAGCTTGATGCCTCTCAGGCGCTTGAGTTGGGTCTCGTGACCGAGGTAATTGACGAGGTGGACTTCGATAGCGTGGTGCGCGCTCGGGTCACTCAGTTCTCCATGGGCCCGACGATCGCGATCAGCCAGATCAAGAGCCTCGTTAACGCCGCTGCCGAGAGTAGCTTGCCGGAACAACTCGACCTCGAGGCCAAAGCCCAGGGGCTGCTAGCGGCGACCGAAGACCACCGTGCAGCGCTCCAGGCATTCAGTGAGAAGCGGAATCCGAGCTTCCAAGGTCGCTGACTGGCGGGCGAAGTAGCGCCTCCTGAGAGGCACTACTGACGAGGCTGCCGCTCGCGTCGAAGATTGACGCTTGGGACATCGACCGGCTGGAAAAGAAGCTGGTCGTGACAACGTCGACCAGCAGCCACTCATCTGCCCGGAATGGTCGATGGAACCACATCGTGTGGTCGAGGGAGGCGCCCCGGTGCTGCATCTTCTCTGTGTCGATGGGATTGTGTGCAGTTTTCGTAATCAGGAAGTCGAGCGCGTACGTGAGCGCCGCCTGGTGCTGCAGAGGGTCGTCGGTTAGCTCATCAACCGTCCGAATCCAGGTTTGCATGTGAGGCTTCGAAGAATCGTGTGGCACTGTGCGGCATATGAACGGTGCGCGTGCATCTGAGGTTGAATATCGATGGAGGGGATCGTCTTCCAGCGACACTGCAGGTATGACTTCGGGGGGCGTTACTTGAAACTCGAGCCCTGGCTCGCCGTCGTGGAAAGAGACGAGCGTCTCAAGAATCTCACGATCGTTCTGGGAAGCGCAGACCCTGACGACATCGAAGGCACGGCCTCGCTTGAGTGGTGTGGCGGCGTAGTGGACAGGTGCGGCTGCCAACCCCGGTGCCAGGAATACGGAGTGCAATGAACTGGCGCCTCGAGAGTACGAGATAGATGCAGAAGCGGCGATCAGCGACTGCGACAGGCTGTGTCCTCCGAAAATCCGAGTTCCGTAGCCGGCCGTACAGAGCCCGGTGAGCCCGTTGGGGGTCGGAGTGAGCTCCCGGTGGTCGAAGAGGTGGATCATGAGTATTGCTCCTGCGGACACGGTCGGAAACGAAAGTTGAACTCATTAGGGTATACCAATCGAATGATTGTTTGATAACGTGTATTTGGTCTTGAACTAGCTCAGTGAACCAAAGGAGTAGCGATGAGCCTTGTCTCCGTGCAGTACGAAGATGATCTCGCGGTCGTCTCGATTGATAATCCACCGGTAAGTACCGGAAACGTCGCGCTCCGTACAGGCTTATTCGAAGCCTTTACGCAGCTGAAAGCGGCACAGAACATCCGTGCGATCGTGGTGCTGAGCGCGCAGGCGCACTTCTATTCAGGGTCGGACATCAAGGAGTTCGATGGTCCGGTCCAGCACCCGCTGCTGACTGAGGTCATCGAGTTGATGGAATCCATTGAGATCCCTATTGTCGCGGCTCTCAACGGGCTGACCCTGGGCGGTGGACTGGAGTTCGCGCTCGCATGCGACGTAAGGATCGCGGCGACGGACTCGAAGCTCGGCCTTCCCGAAGTCAGTCTCGGCTTCATGCCGGGTGCAGGCGGTACGGTTCGGCTTCCTCGCCTGATTGGGACTGCCGCCGCGATCGATATCATCGCATCAGCACGACCCGTGGACGCGAAGAAGGCCCTTGAATTGGGTCTGGTGGATCAGGTCGTCGATCCCTCTGCACTGCAAGAAGCGGCCAAGGAAAGAGCGAAGTCGGCCGTCCGTCGCAGGATCGTGCTCATGGAGCACGAACCTGATGTCGATCAGACGGCACTCGATGCAGTCGTAGAGAAATACAAGAGCTCCCCGAAGACTCGACCGAATGTGTTGCGCGCGATTGACTTTGTTTTGGCGGGGGTGGGAAAGCCTGGCCCCGAGACGGTCAAGCAGGAGCGGGTCGTCTTCGATGAGTTGCGGGTGAGTGCCGAGGCGCGAAACCTTCGGTATCTCTTCTTTGCGACGCGAGCGGCGGCGAAGGATGTCGCGATCGCGAAGCCCAAAGCGCCGATCCGCCGAGTTGGAGTCGCAGGCGCTGGCACGATGGGTCTCGGGGTCGCTGAATCCTTGCTGAGCGCGGGACTAGAGGTTGTCGTTTACGAGGTCAACGCCGAGGCGCTCGCGCGCGCGGAGGGAAAACTGCGGGAGATCGGCAAGAACGCACGCAAGTGGGGCGAGCTCACTTGCGTGACTGACCTCGCAGGTTTCGCGGATGTTGACCTGGTGATCGACGCGGTCTTCGAAGACATGTCAGTGAAGCAGCAACTGCTTCGCGATTTGGAAACGATTGTCGCGGCCGACGCGGTGCTCGCGACGAACACTTCCTATCTCGACCTGAACGAAATGTCGGAGGTGCTCGAGCACCGTGATCGCTTCGTTGGGCTGCACTTCTTCAACCCGGCGAATCGGAATCCACTGATTGAGGTGGTACGCGCTGAACGCACCAGCGATCAGGCGATTGGGGCGATGGCCGAGGTTGCGAAACTATTGCGGAAGACCCCAATCCTCGCGGCAGTTGCGGACGGATTTGTGGCCAATCGTGTCTACGCCGACTACCGCATGCAAGCGGAGTATCTGGTCGAAGACGGTGCATCGCCCCGCCAAGTTGACGACGCGATGCGCGCCCTGGGTCTACCCGTAGGGCCTTTCGCGGTGGGTGATATGTCCGGGCTAGACATTGCGTGGGCTCGCCGCAGGCGGCTGGCAGCTACGCGCAATCCGGATCAGCGATATGTGACCATCGCCGACACGCTCTGCGAGCAGGGACGCCTGGGTAAGAAGTCGGGCGCGGGCTGGTACCAGTACTCAGAGGAGGCTCCCCGCGGTGCGGAGGATCCCCGGGTCGCGCTGATCATCGACCAGGCCCGTGAGGCCAAAGGCGTGGAAGCCCGCTCGGTTTCCCGAGAGGAGATCCAGCAGCGGATCATCTGTTCCATGCTGGTTGCCGCCGCCGGGCTTCTGGATCGCGGCGTAGCACGTCGAGCAAGCGACATCGATTTGGCTTTCACCGAAGGATTCGCTTTCCCCCGCTGGCTCGGTGGCCCGATCCGATTTGCCGCGGCTCAGTCAGAATCGTGGTTGAGCGAGGGGCTGCAGCGGGTCTGGGAATCCGACCCCATCGGCTTCGCGGGCGCCGCAGGTTCGGACGAATCGATCCCTCAGTCGATCCGTCGAGTCCTTGATGAGGTGGGTCGCTGAAGGGCCGGACCGAAGGAGTGGCGGCCGCGGGTCAGATGCCCACGTACCGGTCCTCTCCGTCTGAATCTTGTCTAGCAAGGTTAGAATTTTGTCTTGTAAGTAAACCAAACGTATGGTTGGGTAGGTAGTTATGAATCAGATATCTCAACGAAGAGTGGCGGCAGTGGGAAGCGCGCAAACCTCCCTCGCAAGTGCGCATACTGAAAAACAGCACATTGACCTCATCGACGAGGTCGTTGTGCAGGCTCTGAAGGGTACGGGCCTGACGATTCGCGATGTCGACTTCGTGATCGACTCGGGAAGCGATTTCCTGGATGGCCGGAGCATCTCAAACTGCGGCTTCCTCGGGGCGATGGGCGCGAACCACAAGGAGGAGTCCCGCGTCGAGGAAGACGGGCTCTGGGCGCTGACGTATGCCACGAACAAGATCGTTGCGGGACCAAAGTCCGTTGCGTTGGTGATCGCATACTCGAAGCCTTCGGAAAGCAACCTCGACAATTTCTGGAACGGCATGCTTGAGCCGTTCCTGCAACGGCCTGTGGGACTGAGCCATCAGACGGCTGCTGCACTCTCCGCACAGCGCTATGTGGCTGCAGCGGGGCTCCGATCCGAAGATCTGCAGGTCGTATCTGATGTCGCTTGGAAGCGAGCCGATGCCAACCCGGGTGTTGACACCGAGGGTGAGAGGCCCTCAGGCGAGACAGTGGCCTCACCGCTCGTTGCATCCGACTACTCGCGCCCGGTAGATGGCGCCGTCGCCATCGTCTTGGCAGTTGACACAATCGCCGAGAAGATCAGCCCGAATCCCGTGTGGATCACCGGTCATGGGGCATCAATGGATACCTACTTCTACACTGCGCGATCAGGTGATTCCATGCCCGCAGCCACCCACGCTCTGAAGGGTGCTCTCACGATGTCGGGCAAGTCGTCGGCAGCTGACTACGACATTGTCGAGTTTTCGGCGACATCAACCGCGGGTGAACTCATGGTTGTTGAGGCCCTCGGGCTCGCAGAGCAGCACAAGGGTATCGACCTCTATCGTTCCGAAGATAAGCGAATCAACCCATCAGGCGGTGCCTTGCCGGCAGACCCCGTGATGGCCACTGGTCTCGTGCGCTTTCATGAGGCACTCATCCGGCTCGCCGGACGCGAGGGACATGAAGTTGGCGAGGCGAAGTCCGCGCTCGTTCACGGAACCGGTGGTTTCGCCATGCAGAACCACTGCGTAGTCACAATGGAGGTGGCACGATGACCAAGGTAGCAATTGTCGGAACGGGGCAGACGGAGCACGCTCGGCGTCGAACGGACGTGAGCCAGGCCGGGCTCGCCCGAGAGGCCGTCATCGAGGCACTCGCTGATGCTCAACTGACCATGGACGACATCGACAGTGTCGTCATCGCGAGCGGACCCGCGATGTTCGCCGCGGTGAACCAGCCCGAGAAATGGATCGCCGACACCATCGGTGCCCAGTTCAAGCCCGTGGTCCGTGTTACGAGTGGCGGTGGGACCGGTCTCGCCGGTGCGCTCGCAGCTGTGAACCAAATCAAGGGTGGTGCAGCGAGGCGCGTGCTCGTCGTCGCGTACGACAAGCTCTCAGAGGGCGCGCTGCAAGCGTCGATATCTACGCTCTACGATCCCTTCTGGGGGCGTGAGTTCGCCGTGGGCATCATGGGCTTTTCGGCTGCGTATTGGCACGCGCGCATGCTGAAGTTAGGTCACACCGAGGAAGCCGCTGCGATGGTTTCGGTGAAGAACCGTAAGAATGCCCTGCTGAATCCGAAGGCGCACGTGAAGCGTGAAGTGACCGTGGATGAAGTCATGGCCTCCCGGCCGCTCTGCTGGCCCATCAAGATCCTCGATGTACCGCCGATCTCGGATGGTGCGTGCGCTGTGATCTTCTCCCATGAAGACGACGCAGAGAAGATCACGGATCGCCCGGCCTGGATTCGTGGAATGGCGTATTGGGGGGAGGCCGACAATGGGCCGGACCGTCAGATGGTGCAGTCTGAGCCGCTGCAGTTCGCCGCGGCGCAGGTCTACAAGGATGCGGGCGTTACCAACCCGTTCCGGCAGTTTGATGTCGCCGAGGTGCAGGAACCATACACCTGCTTTGAGTTGAGCTACTACGAGAGCCTTGGCTTTTGCGCCGAGGGCGGAGCTGCGGAACTCATTGCCTCAGGTGAAACCGAGATGACTGGCAGCCTGCCGGTCAACCCCTCGGGGGGATGCATGGGTGCGAACCCCATCGGCGCGACGGCTCTGATTCGACTGGCCGAAGTCGCCATGCAAGTAACCGGCAAGGCCGGTGCGCACCAAGTAGCCGGAGCTGAGCTTGGCGTCGCGCAAGCCGGCGGCGGATGGGCAAATCTCCGCGGTGTCGCAGTCGTGGGCGCAGAGAAGTAAGGGATGAAGATGACTGAGAATCAGAACGCATTGCTAGAGGCAATGCCCGCACAGATCCGGATGCCATATACCCTGACTCCGGGGACGGCGACCGGCATCTTCCTTGCCGAACTTTCGAAGCAGCGTTTGCTCGCTTCGAAGCACGGTTCGGAGATCAATTTCCCCCCCGCAGATTTCTCGCGCTCCGGGGTGGCCGCTGATGGGTTCATCGAGCTGGCGCCAGTTGGCGAAGTGGTGGCCTTTACCGAGACTATCGATGGTGTTCTCGGCCTCGTGCGGATCGACGGAACGGATGTGCCGCTCGCACACCGACTCGTTGGCTTCAGTGACGGGCAGCTTGAAGTCGGTGCACGTGTCGAAGCTGTTTGGGCTGAGACTCCTGCTGGGGACTCTGTGATGGACCTCGCAGGTTTCGGCCCCGAGCGGGGTACCGCCGGCTTCGAACCGCGGGAAATCACGGGCGAGCTCAGCGAGTCCCCGGAGAGCATCGAGTACTCGATGACGCTCGACTATCAGCACGCATATGGTCACTACTACGGCACTTTCTTTGACGGTGTGCGGACCGATCGTCGACTCCGCGGCATCAAGTGCACGGCTTGCGAACGCGTGCTGTTGCCGCCCCGGGGCCGATGCGATGCCTGCTTCGAGCCCACCGGACAGTGGGTGGATGTTGCCTCCACCGGTACAGTTCAGGCGAGTTCGGTGGTGCACATCGAGTTCATCGGCCAGCGTATGAAGCCACCCTACGTGTATGCGGAAATCGTGCTCGACGGTGCGTCAACTCGACTGATCCACATGATTGGAAACGTTGACCCAGATGAGGCGAAGACCTCGACTGCACCTGGCGCCCGAGTACGGGCGGTCTGGAGCGATCGGCACACCGGCAGCTTGGCCGACATCGAGTACTTCGAGGTAATCGAGTAACCCATGCCCCACACAAAGCCCGTTCGGCTCCACGAAGAATACGATAACCTGATCGTTCACATCGAAGATCACGTTGCAACCCTGACCCTCAATAGGCCGCATCGGCTGAACGCACTGAGCGATGGTTTGCTCGATGACCTCAGTCGAGCCTTGGATTTGCTTGCAAAAACCAGGCATCGGGTCGTAGTGATTCGTGGAGCCGGGAGAGCATTTTGCTCCGGGTATGACATCGCGGCAGACGGTTCTGAGATTGGCTACGCTGCCGAGCGGACCCCGGTCGAGGACCGAGATCGTCTCGCGTCGAACATTGAGCTGTTCACCCGGCTATGGAGGCACCCTCAGCCGGTGATTGCAGCGGTGCACGGCTACTGCATCGGCGGCGGGTCGCAACTTGCCTCATTCTGTGACATCACAGTCGTGGCTGAGAGCGCAGTGATTATGAGTTCTCCGTCGCTGCTCATCGGCGGTGGGTACCTCTCGCCGATGTGGGTGCATCTCGTTGGTCCGAAGCGCGCGAAACTGGTCTCCTTCGACGCGGGTCACCGTATCAGCGGAGAAACCGCGGTCGAGTGGGGGTGGGCCACCCACGCGGTGCCCGAGTCCGAATTCGACCAACATATCGACGAGCTCGGGCGTTCGATCGCCCGTACGCCCGGAAATGTGCTCCGCATGAAGAAGGAGGCCCTCAACCGGGTGACCGAGTTACAGGGGTTGCTGACATATGCGCGCATGGGTGCAGAAACAGACGCGTTGTTGCACCAATCTCAGGAAGTAAAAGAAGTACAGGGTTGGATCCGTGACATGGGGCTTAAGGCGGCGATTGCCCGCTTTAATGACGAAGGTGCCCCCGACTTTGAGGTGTGACAATGGCCGAACGAAAACGTTTCTCTGAGCTCCCGTTTCTCGGCGAACTGGATGTACGTCATGCGCGGGAGGAGCTTCCGGCTGCCCTCGGCACACTGTCGTTGATCACCGCGGCTCATGTGCGTCGGGCGAGCAATCTAGTGCGTGAAGGCGTGACGATTCCGCTCAACCTGCCGCTCGATGCGTTCGATCCACCGCTCTTCAACCGAGTTCCCGTCGCTCACGAACCTCTCCAGCCCAACCGGAACGAGGCCGAGGACCTCCTGCATAGTTTCAACCCGCAGTCGTCCTCGCAACTTGACGGACTCGGACACGTGCGAGCACGTGAGTTTGGGTACTTCGACGGTTCGCGAGACCTCGAAACGGCCCGGGAGAACATTGGTATCCACCACGTGGCAGAGCGCGGTATCGCGGGTCGCGCGGTGCTCCTTGACATGACCGTCATTGAGCCGGATCCTTTTCAGCCGCGCAGCCTTTCGGTTCAGGAGCTTCGTGAGGTTGCCATACAGCAGGGTGTGACAATCGAAGAGGGCGACATCCTTCTGGTGCACACTGGTTGGGCAGAGGCGTACTTGAAGAGACAAGATCCTGAACTGATGGCTGGGTGGTGCGGGTTAGAGGGCAGCGCCTCGATGGTGGAGTTCCTTTGGGACACCGGTATCTCGTTGCTGGGGTCAGACAATCCCTCGATCGAGCCCGGTCCCGGGGATCCGAAACATGGCTCCCTTCATCGGCGGTGTCTTCCAGCCATTGGGCTCTCGTTCCTGGAGTTGCTCGATTTCAGACGGCTCGTGGCAGAGGCGCGCGCGCGCAACCGCTGGGAGTTCTTCTTCGTCTCGGTACCTTTGAATTTGCGTGGCGGTGTCTCCTCGACGGCAAACGCAATGGTCATCCTCTGATCGCACCGCGTAAGCCCGGTCTCGGCGGTGGACGCAAGCCGGAGACGATGTAAGGAAGCGGATGATGCACACACCAGAAGATACGACAGTTACCGAAATCGGTCCCGAGTCTAGCTCGGGTCAGAATGTCTGGTTCGTGACGGGAGCCTCTCGAGGTTTGGGGCGGGCGATTGTTTCCGCCGCGCTAAATCGGGGCGACGCGGTTATCGCAGGTGCCCGCTCGACCCGGGCTGTTCGTGATGCCTTCCCCCATTCGGGGAACGGGCTCCTCCCCGTTGAACTGGATGTTCGCGATGAGGCTGCTGCATTGGCGGCAGTTGAGGCAGGGCTTGCCCGTTTCGGACGAATTGATGTGCTGGTAAACAACGCCGGCTACGGTCTGGTGGGTGCGGTGGAAGAGGTCAGCGCAGTACAGGTTCGCGAACTCTTCTCTACCAATGTTGACGGGCTCCTTAACTTGACTCGCGCGGTACTGCCGGCGATGCGACGAGCTCGAAAAGGCCACATCGTGAACATCTCCTCGCAGGGTGGTTTCGCGGCTGCTATCGGCTCTGGAGTGTATGCGGCGACGAAGTTCGCTGTGGAGGGGCTTTCAGAGGCACTTGCTCTTGAGCTCGCGGAGATGGGCATTCGCGTAACGGTGGTCGAGCCTGGAGTGTTCCGCACCGAGTTCTTCTCTACCGCATCG
Organism: Leucobacter fengyongliangi; assembly: GCF_052386045.1. Taxonomy (NCBI): domain Bacteria; kingdom Bacillati; phylum Actinomycetota; class Actinomycetes; order Micrococcales; family Microbacteriaceae; genus Leucobacter; species Leucobacter fengyongliangi. The sequence goes on from NZ_CM126356.1 coordinate 308,272, forward strand.
ATCGTGGCGGCGGATACGCCGATCGCGGATTATGACACTCTGATCAATCGGGAAGTTGCCTTGGAGAACGACGGAATTCAGCCAGGTGATCCGCAAAAGGCAGCGGCGGCGATCTTGGCGATCGTAGATGCAGAAGTGCCGCCTCTGAGACTGCCACTCGGCGTTGACGCGGTGGCGCGCATTAGTAAGAAGATCGAGGCTGTTGCTATCGAAACGGAAACCTGGATTGGACTTTCACTCTCGACGGGCTTCGCCCCGGAGGAGTAGCTGACAGCACTTCATGGTGCGGCCAGCGGCGGCACCACCTCGACTGGATACCGCACTCGACCGACCGTTCTGAGCGGCACCCTTGGTCCTCGGCCGAGGCCGGGCTACCCGTTGTCTTCGGCGTGCCCGCCGACCACCCCGAACACCGACCCGGCGGCGGCGAATGCGCTGCGCAGGAGATCCCCAAGGTCCGACACGTCATCGGCGAGCCACTGCTCGTACGCGCTAATGCACAGCCCGAGGCATGCCCAGGCGATGGCCTGCGGGGCGAGAGAGCCGACGCTCTCGCCCCGCCGATCCGCTACGAAGTCCGCAACCACCTGGCGCCAGGCTGCGTATCGAAGGGTTGAGTGCGCAGCCAGCGACGGCACGGTGAGCAGCAGCCCCATGCGGTGGCGGTGGTAGACGCGCTCGTCTTCCGGGTAGTCATTGACTTCGATGATCGCTTGCCGCAGGGCGGCCTCGATGGAAGTCTCTGGATTGGCCGCGGCGAGTCGCTGGCGCAACGCATCGATGAGGTCGTCGAATTCGCCCCAGGGCAGGTCGTTCTTCGAGGGAAAATACCGAAAGAACGTGCGTCGACTGATGCCCGCAGCGTGAGCGATGTCGTCAACGAAGGTCTCCTCGAAGCCGCGTTCCAAGAACAACTCAATTGCCGTGCGGCTGATTTCGCGCTGGGTGGTTGCCGGCGTGCGCCCCAGGCGGGGAGGTGCGCCCGATTCCTGTGTCACTCTGGTCAGCCCTTCCGCGCGGATGCGATCGAACTCATTCTGCCAAGTTTTCTTTTTGACACCTGGTGTCATTAGTATCTATCAAGGAAAGCAACACGAAAAGCGGTTGCTCTGAATTCGAATCGCGAAGGGGCGGATCATGCGTGAACTTGGAGGGATGCCACCGTTCCCGGAGCCTCCTCGCCGCGACCGGGCATCTGCCGAGTTCACGACCCGAATTCCGCTCGCCTGGACGACCGGCGTGAGCCTCCGAGCTGGCCGGGTGGTGTTGGGTGGATCACCCTGGGCGGTGACGGTGCTGCCGCAGGCGGTGCGGCCGTTCGCGCGGAAGCTCTTCGCCGCCGACCGAGCCGGGCTCACGGCCACCACGCCGGAGGAGCAAGACGCGGCGGTCTTTTTGCTCGATCACGGCATCGCGGATCCACTGCCCATCGCAAACCGCGCAGACAGCGCAGTGAACGATGTCGAGGTCGTGGTGCCCGTCTACCGTGACGCCGAGGCGCTGGAGAACTGCCTGGCATCGCTGCAGGCCGAGGGCCTGCCCGTCATCGTGGTCGATGATGCCTCGCCGAAGCCCGACGCGACGCGCATCAAGCGCATCGCCGCAAAGCACGGCGCCAAGCTCATAGTGCACAAGGTCAACGGCGGCCCGGGCGAGGCCCGCACCACGGGCTTTCAGGCCACGAGCGCGCCATTTGTCGCCTTCATCGACTCCGACGCGATTGCAAGCCCCGACTGGGTGGCGCGCCTGCGCCCACTGTTCGACGACCCGCTCATCGGGGCGGTGGGGCCGCGTGTGCGACCCGACCTCCGAGGCACCTCGAGCATCGAGCTCTACGAAGAGACCCGATCGGAGCTCGATATGGGCCCCGACCCGAGCCGCGTGATGATCGGTGCCGCAGCTGGCTGGCTGCCGACCGCCTCCGTGATCGTGCGTCGCGCGGCGGTCACCGATCCGCCCTTTGAGCCCGGAATGCGCGTCGGTGAGGACGTCGACCTGTTTTGGCGCATGCACGAGGCCGGATGGACCGTGCGCTACGCGCCCGACGTCGTGAACTATCATCGGGTGCGCACCTCACTCAAAGACTTCGCGATTCGACGTGCAATGTACGGCGGATCAGCCGCAGAACTCGAAATGCGCCACCCGGGTCACCTGATCCCCGCACGGCCCTCCCTTTCGGGGCTCGCGGTGGTGGCCGCGCTCTCGACCCGTCACCCGTGGATCGCGGCCGGAATAGCGGGCTACGAGTTCGCCAGGCAGCGGCGCATACTTGGCCGCGAAGTACCCGCGGTGGTGGCCGCCGAGATGACCGCGCGCTCGCTGTGGTCTGATGCGTTCTGGATGGGTCACCTGCTGCGACGTGACTGGTGGCCCGTCGGCTGGGCCGTGCTCGCGGCGACCCCGAAGTCGCGACTCGCGCGCGGGGTCGCGGTCTCGATGATGTGGGAGCCGGTGCGCGATCACCTGCTTCGGCCCACGAGGCTCGGCCCCGTGCAGAGCCTCGCGCTCAGGATGGTCGATGATGCCTCGTACGGCACGGGAGTCATCAGAAACGCGATCCGCAAGCGTGTGCCCAACGTGGTGACACCTCGCGTGCGCTTCCCGAGCTGGCCCAAGAAATTAGATTCCTAAACCCCTGTATTTCACAGCTTTTCTGAACATCGAAAGAGGACAGCTCGAAATGTCGTTGCACCGTACTCGCACCCGAAGCCTCGCGCTCGTCTCGCTCACCGCCGTTGCCGGTCTCTTACTGGCAGGCTGCACCGTTGCGAGCGATGGCTCAGCAGCCGGTGGCGATGCCGCGAACGCCGAGCCCATCAGGGTTGGCGCGGTCAGCTCGCTCACAGGCCCCGCGCCGTTCCCGGAGGTTCCCGGGGCGGCGCAAGCAGTGTTCGACCGAGTCAACGCCGAGGGTGGCATAGGCGGGCGCATGATCGAGTACCTTTCTGAGGATGACGGGGCCGACCCGGCCCAGGCAGCCCAGGCGGGCCGTCGGCTCGTCGACGAGAACGAGGTCGTCGCGTTTGCCGGTTCGGCGAGCCTCGTCGAGTGCAGCGCGAACGCCGCGTTCTACGCGCAGCGTGAGGTGGTCTCCATCATGGGCACCGGTGTCGAACCCAGCTGCTTCGAATCAGCAAACATCGCGCCGGTGAACAACGGCACGATTCAGGGGTACGCGAGCCTGCTCTACTTCGCCTCGGAGGAACTCGGGCGCGAACGGGTGTGCCCCGTCATCATGAACAGCGCGGGCCTCACCGATCCCTACCTCGCACTGATCGAGCGCTGGGAGAAGGACACCGGCAGCACCGCAGCTCACATCGACACCTCTGTCGTGCTCGGCGACGATCCGACGCCGGCGATCCTCGCGGTGCGAGACGCTGGCTGCGACGCGGTAATTTTCAACGCCCACGAGGCCGCCGCGGTCGCATTCATGAACGCGGTGAAGCAGCAGGGCCTGCTCGAAATGGCCGACTGGCTGACACTCGCCTCGGCCTACACCGAAACGGCCCTCGAAACCTTGACGCAGCAGGGCACTCTCGGGCTCTATGTGAATTCAGAATTCATTCCATTCAGCGGTGATGACCCGGCGCTCGACGATCTGCGGGCGACACTCACTGCTGCCGATGTTCCCCTGACATCCCTGTCGATTGGTGGGTTTGTCAGCGCCGAGATTCTGGTCGACGTGCTTCGCAGCATCGACGGCGAGATCACCCGCGAATCCGTCACGGCGGCGTTCCGCAGTCTGGACGAGATCGCACACCCGTTGCTCGGCATGCCCTTCACCTTCGGGGAGGCCACCGCGCACCAGCCAAACCGGGCGAGCGTCATGGTCCAGGCGACCGATGCCGGGTGGGAGACCGTCAGCGACTGGGTCATCGCCCCATAGGCTGAACCACCATGAAGCGATCGCGCACCCAGGCGTTGCCCCGTGCTTGACGGGGTCATCTCCGGCCTCGTGTCGGGATCCGCCTATGCCATTTTGGCTGTGTGCGTGGTGACCCTCTATCGACTCGTCGGGGTGCTGAACTTCGGTCAGGCGGCGCTCGGCGCGCTCGGCGCGTACTCGTGTTTTGCGTTGGCCGGAGCCGGGCTGCCGCTGCCGCTCGCGGTGCTCGGCGGGCTCGCCATCTCCGGATCCGTCGCGGGGCTTGCCGGTCTGGCGATCGCGCACTGGTTTGGCGCGCCCTCCGAAACCGTTCGGGCGGTCGTCTCGGTAGTGCTGCTCGTGGTGCTGCTCGCCACGGGGTATCGACTCTTCGGTGACGCGCCGCGAGTTATGCCGAGCCTCGTGCCCACGACGGCGTTGGAGCTCGCCGGGGTGCGTATTTCGTTGACCACGGTCGTCGCACTGGCGGCCGCGATCGCGATCGCTGCGGGGCTGTCGCTGATCCTCCGCTTCACCCGGGTGGGCATCCGCCTGCAGGCCATGTCGGAGCGACCCACCACGGTGCAACTGCTCGGAATCAACACCCGCGGGCTATCGCTCGGGGTCTGGGCCGCGACGGGGATGCTCTCCACCCTCGCAATGCTCCTCATCGCCCCCACCCGCAACCCGACTTTCGAGTCGATGTCATTTCTCGTGGTGCCGGCGCTCGCCGCGGGCCTGCTCGGGGCGTTTTCACACGTGTGGATCGCGGTGCTCGGCGGCCTCGCCATTGGTGCGATCGAGGGCGCCGGATCCCGAATCGATCTTGTCTCCGATTACCGCGGGGCGATCCCGTTCGTGGTCATCATCGCCGCGCTGATCTGGTTGCGCAGGCGTGAGGTGTGGGATGCGGCTCGGTAGGCCGGGGCTCTTCGCGTGGCTCGCATTCCTCGCCGCGCTGCTCACGCTGGGGCTCATCCTTCCCACGTATTGGGTCTATCTGTTCTCCACCGTCGCCGTCAGCGCGATCGTCGCGCGCAGCATCGGTCTCGTCACGAACCAGGCGGGCATCATCACGCTGTGTCAGATGTCGTTCGCCGCGATCGGTGGGTGGGTAGTGTCGTGGATCGCCCTCGCATGGCCGGGTGTGCCATTCCCGCTGCTCGTGCTCATTGGGGGTGCGGCTGCCGCTCCGATCGGGTGGCTGCTCGGGGCCGTCACCACCCGCATTCGCGGCGTCGAGCTTGCGGTCGTGACGCTGGGGTTCGCGGCCGCGCTCGACCTGGTGCTGCGGCAGGGCACGTTTCCCGGTGTCGGCGAGGGCACGCCGATGCGTCCCTCCGCCCCGTTTGATGACCCCCGCTGGTTTTTCGCCCTCGCCTGGGCGCTATTGATTGTGCTGCAGTTCGCGGTGGTGGCGCTCGGCCGCAGCAGGCACGGACTCGGTTGGGCCGCGGTGCGCGCAAACGAACGGGCCGCGGCGGCGCTCGGTGTGCGGGTGGGTCTCGCAAAGGCGAGCGCGCTGGGAGTGGGGGCCGGCCTTGCCGGGGCCAGTGGAGGGCTGCTCGCCGGGCAGTACGGGTTGCTCACCCCGCAGGTCTTCACCCCGCTGACCTCGATGCTGGTGCTCGCGACCGCGGTGCTCGCCGGTGCGAGCCTCTTCAGCGGTGCCGTGCTCGCCGGAGCGCTCACGGTGTTTATGCCCGAACTGCTGCGGCGCATCGGTCTTCCGCTCGACGTCGGCAACGCCCTGCTCGCGCTTGGCGCGTTCGATGTGCTGCGCCGCGGCAATGGCGGGCTGGCCGAGCAGTTCGCCGCGAGGTTGCAGGGGCGCGCGTTCCGCGACGCACGCGTCACCTGCGAGCTCGGGCCGCTGCCCCCGCGCGCGAATAGCGGTGGCCATTCGACACAGAACCTCCCGACGACGCTGCCCGCGAGCCAGGCCTCCGCAGCGCCCCCGACCCAGGTGCTTGGCCAGAGCCTGCCCGCTGAGCCGTGTTTCGAGGTCACTGCACTGACCGTCGAATACGGGCCGAACCGAGTGCTGGACGCGGTCGACCTGACGGTGGCCCAGGCTGAGGTGCACGCGCTCATCGGCCCAAACGGGGCCGGCAAGACGACGCTGGTCGATGCCGTGAGCGGGTTCCTGCCGAGCTACGGTGGGGTCGTTCGACTGCGTGGGGATCCACTGGATGGGTTGACCGCCCGCGAGCGTGCTCGGACCGGCATGCGACGCACCTTCCAGCACCTCAGATCGATCGACGCGCTGACGGTCGACGAATACCTGCGGCTCGCCGCTGGCCCCGCCGATCTGGCAACAAGTTCGCGGGTGCACGAGTTCCTCGGGCTGCCTGATGGTCGCGTGCCGATCCGCCTCATTGATAGTGGATCGCGGCGTCTGCTTGAAATTGCCGGAGCGCTGGCCGCCGGGCCCAAGATCGTGCTGCTCGACGAGCCGGCCGCGGGGCTGGGGGAGGACGAGCGGCTGGGGCTTGCCGAGCGGGTGCGGCGAATCCCCGCTGAGTTTGGCTGCGCTGTGCTGCTCATCGAGCACGACATGGAATTCGTGCGCGCAGCATCGGACCGTGCGACGGTGCTCGATGACGGGGGCGTCATTGCCAGCGGCGGAGTTGCCCAGGTGCTCGCTGACCCGCGGGTCGCTGCCGCCTACCTCGGGCAGGAGGTCGAGCGGTGACGAGCGAATCGGGCGGGGAAGCCATGAGTGCAGAGGTGTTTGGGTCGGACGGGCTTCGGGTGGACGGGCTCACCGTGAAACGCGGCGACCTCATGATTTGCCGCGACGTGACGCTCGCGGTTCCGCCGGGCGAGATCACGGTGCTGCTGGGTACGAACGGTGCCGGGAAGACCACCCTGCTCGATGGCATCGCGGGGGTGCTGCCCGCAGCCACGGGCGCGATCACCCTGGGGGGCAGGCGGATCCACAGCGCACCCCCGCACCGCCGCGCAGCTCGGGGGCTGGCCTATGTCGAACAGGGGCGCTCGGTGTTCTCGAAACTGACGGTTGCGCAGAATCTCGCGGTGGTGGATCGGTCTCGGCAGGCGCGTGAGCGGGCCTTCGAGCTCTTCCCGCGCCTCGCCGACAAGCGGAATCTGCGCGCGGGGTTGCTCTCTGGCGGCGAGCAGCAAATGCTCATCATTGCGCGCGCACTCGCGACTCAGCCGAAGGTCTTGTTGGTTGATGAGTTGTCGCTCGGGCTCGCGCCACGTACGGTGCAGAACCTGATGGGGACGCTCTCGAGCCTGGCGGCATCTGGGATGGGTATCCTGCTCGTCGAGCAGTTCGCCGAGTTGGCGCTGCAGATCGGCACGACCGCGCACATCATGCAGCGCGGGCGCATCATCGAGACGGACACGTGCGAGGCGCTGCTGCGCGACCGCGGATCCCGCATCAGGAACGCTTTCTTCGGCGAGTAGGTGCAGTGGTGCCGTTCGCCCTTCCCCCACCCGCTTTCCCCCGCTCTGCCCCGCCGAGGGGTCCTAACTCCACCACCTACGGGCGAGGCGTCGTGGAAATGCGACTTCTCGGGGGGCCAGGAGGTGAGAGCTGTCGCGCCCCCCACTCGGCACGCGGCAGCAGTGCGAGAATGGGTCGGTGACCGACCTCCACGCGCTTTTCGCGCAGCTCTCGCGCGAACCAGACTTCGATGCGGCCGAGCTGGAGGCGTTTGACGCGACCGACGAGCTGCTGCTCGAGTCCGCATCCGAGTGGATCGCTTCCGGGCACGAGGCGCTCCCCGGCACGGTAGTGACCATCGGCGACCGCCACGGTGCACTGACTCTCGGCGCGGCGGTGCGACTTGGTGCGCGCGGGATTCGCGCCCACCAAGATCCGCTCTTGGGCGAGCGAGCCCTCGCGCGGAACGCCGAGCGACTCGGGCTGAGCGACACGTTCACCTCTCACGCGCTCGACGCACCGCTGCTTTCGGGCGCTCGGCTCGTGCTCCTGCAGCTGCCGCGGGGGCTCTCCGCGCTCGACGAGATCGCCCAGTTGGTGGCTCGCTACGCTCACTCCGAGGTGACGCTGCTTGCTGGGGGGCGGATCAAGCACATGTCGCACGGCATGAACGCGGTGCTGGCGCGCAGCTTCGGTGAGGTCAGCGCCGGGTTGGGATGGCGCAAGTCGCGGGTGCTCACCGCGCGTGCGCCGTGGCCCCTGGCGGCGGAGCCAGGGAAGCGCCATGCGAGCCATCAGGTCGCGGGCACCCCTGTTGATGCGCGGATCACTGGTGCTAGGCGGGACGAGACTGCTACGCGCGACGACTCGCACTCGTTTCCTACCTGGGGCGCCGACCCAGACCTTCGCTTTCGCGTGGCCGCGTTCGGGGCGACCTTCGGTGGGTCGGCGCTCGACCACGGCAGTCGCCTGCTGCTGCACACGCTGCGCGATGAACCCCCGGCAGCCGCGCACCGCATCGTTGACCTCGGCTGCGGAAACGGGGTGCTGGCGACTGCGGCGGCGCTCGACTTTCCCCAGGCGCGGGTGATCGCGACCGACCAGTCCGCGGCAGCGGTGGCGGCCACGCGTCTCACCGCGGGGGCGGCCGGCCTAGAGGCTCGCGTCGCGATCCACCGTGCCGATGCGACGGAAGCGGTTCCCGACGGCTGGGCCGATCTCATTCTGCTGAACCCCCCATTCCACGCGGGCGCGACCGTGCACGCGGGGATCGCGCACCGGCTCATCGAGTCGAGCGCTCGAGCGCTCGCGCCTGGCGGCGAGCTGCGGCTCGTGTTCAACTCGCACCTGCGCTACCGGCCCCTGGTCGAACGCGTCATCGGCCCCGTGCGAGAACTCGCGCGCGACCGCACCTTCACCGTGCTCTCCGCCACTCGCCGCTAGGGCGATTGCCTCGATCTCCGCTACCTCTCGCGAGCGGAGGCATCTCCTTCCCCAGGGTCATCCACCCACGTCGGGTGTCTGACTTCGGTCGGATCAAATCAAGGGAATCCATCCGACTGGAGTGAAATACCCGACGTGAGTGTGGCGGCTGGGGAGTGGGTGGCGTGTTGGCGGGCAGTGTGCCGGGGAGGGCGGAAGCAGGGAAGGAAAGTGATGCTCGAACAAATGTCACAAAAGGGTAACGAATCCGGATAGGGTAGTCGTCACACGCAGCGTTGCGTGAGGCGAAGGGGGAACCGGAATGCCGGGAACGAGCGGGGTGCAGGCGGATCCCCACCCGCGCAGGAACAGCGACTCTGTCTGGCCGCCGCGCAGAAGCATACGCCAGAGTGTCGCACGAATCGGTGTCTTCTCCTGGGTACTCACCGCACTTCTCGTTGTCGATGTCGGTGCGACCCCACACGCCGCCGCCGCGAGCACGCTGCAGGCGCACGGTGCGCTGCAACGGGAGGCTGCCCCCGCGATCGTGTCACACCGCGGCGCAGCGCTCCTCGCACCCGAGAACACCCTCGCGGGTATCGAAGCGGCGGTGCAAACCGGGGCCGATTTCGTCGAGATCGATCTTCGGCGCACCCAGGATGGTCGTGCGATCCTCATGCACGATCCCACACTCGACCGCACCACCAACGGCATGGGATGGGTGCGCGAATACACCCTGGGGCAGATCCGTTCGATGGATGCGGGCAGTGACTTCGATCCGGCGTTCGCGGGGGAGCGGGTGCCCACGTTCGAGGAGGCCGCCGCGGTGCTGGCACCCGCACCGGTCGCCGTGCTGATTGAACTGAAGGACGACTGGAGTGACGCGCAACTCGTGCCCGTGATCGAACACCTGCGTGATCGGCAAATGGTGAATCGCGTCGTGCTGCAGTCGTTCAACCTCGCCACCATGGAGGCACTGCAGCGCGTTGCCCCCGAGTTCGCGCGCGCCCTGCTGACCCGCGAGCTCGGCGATGAGATCGTCGATCTGGCACTCGACCTCGGGGTCTCGTGCGTGGGCGCGAAAGGCGCCCTCTTCGCGGCCGTGCCGGGTGCCGTCGAGCGACTGCGCGCCGAGGGGCTGGGCGTGGCCATCTACACCCTGAACTCGCCGGACGAGTGGCAGTTCGCTGCAGACAGCGGCATCGACCTCATCATCACCGACGACCCGGCGGCCCTCAGAGCATGGCACCGGGATCGCGCATCTGCCGCGCAATCAACTCCCCAATAAACACCGCGGTGTTGAACGGGCCACGCGAGGGCACGGTTGGCAAGATCGAGGTGTCGGCAACCCGCAACCCCTCGATGCCGCGCACTCGCCCCGCGCCGTCGACCACGGGGCCCATCGGCGCGGATCCACTGAGGTGAATCGCGGTGCCCAGGTGCGCGCGGATCCACGCGTCAAGCCGCGCGTCGTCTGTGAGGATCGTTTCGTCGAGCGAAATGAAGCGATCGAAGAGCGCCGAAAATGCCTGCGTGCGCAGCAGGTTTGCGGCGGTGCGCACACCGATTCGCATGCGTGATCGGTCCTCGGAATCCTCGAGATAGCGGTACTCAATGCGAGGGCGAGCGAGTGGATCGGCGCTCACGAGACGTAACCTTCCCCGCCCGCGCGGTTGCTGCAGCGCGACGAAGAGCTGCATGGTGTCGGTACCCGGCCAAGGATCCCCGTTCGAAACACCAGTGAACAACGCCTCCGAAGGTTTGACGGATAGCAGTACCTCGAGGTCACCCTCGGGGTACTGCGCCGCAGCGCCGGAGGAATCGAAGTTCAGTGCTGCGGGGAATGCGAATCGCTCGCGCTCATCGAGCAAGGAGCGGGTCGGGATCCAGTCGACTGTGAGGTTGGGATGATCGCTGAATCGCCCTCCGACGGGGAGATCGGCGACCAACGCGATGCCAAGCTGGGCGAGGTGCTCGGCGGGCCCGATACCACTGAGCATGAGCAGCTGCGGGGTGGCAACCGAGCCCGCGCAGAGCACCACCTCGTCGGCCGGGATGCTGCCAGCGCTCGTCTCGACCCCCGTGGCGCGCCCGAGTTCGATGCGCACGCGCAGCACCTGGGTGTCGCCGAGGATGCGCAGGTTCGGTCGGTCACGGGCTTGGTCGAGATAGGCGAGCGCCATGTTGACCCGCACGCCGTCGAGGATGTTCGACGGCACTGGGCCAACGCCGGGTGCGGCGACGGCGGCGTTCTTGTCTGATTCTGCGGGGAAGCCGAGCTCGAGGGCGGCGCTGCGAAAGGCCGAAGCGAGTTTGCTCGTTTGTGTGGGCCGGGCAACCCGAACAGGGCCAGCATCGCCGTGCCCGGGCTGGTCACCGAAATCGAGATCGTTCTCAAGTGCTCCCAGCACGGGAAGCGCGCGCTCGTAGCTCCAGACGGGCCCGCCGACCGCGGCCCATCGCGCGAAGTCAGCGGGCCGTGCGCGAACGAAGTAGCCGCCGTTGATGGCGCTCGATCCACCGAGCAACTTGCCGCGGGGCACCGTGTGTGGAACTCCCGGCGTGAGCTCTGCTTCAAATGCCCAGTTGGCCGGGTGGCCGGGCACGGCGGCCGGGAGTGTCCCGCCGTCGAGCAATTCTTGCGGGGTGGATCCGGCCGGTCCGGCCTCGACCAGCGTGACCTGGTGCTGTGGATCTTCGCTCAGCCTGGCGGCGAGCGCTGCCCCCGCGGCTCCGCCTCCGACTACGAGCGTGTGGGTCATGCGGCGGTGATGCCCGGGGTCGGCCGCGCGTCCGCGACCCCAAAGATCGCCTCTGCGGTGCCAAATGAGGTGTCGAGCAGCTCGAGCAGATCGGCTTCTTCGTGGGCGAGCCACTGCTCGTAGGCCCCGAGGCAGATACCGAGGCAGGCCCATGCGATGGTCTGCGGGGTGAGGTCATCGGGGCGCTCGCCGCGGCGCTCGGCGACGTACTCGGCAATGACGCCTCGCCAGGCGGCGTAACGCAGGGTGGAGTGAGCCACGAGCGATGGCACGTTGAGGAGGAGCCACATGCGGTTGCGGTGGTAGGGAAGCTCGTCGGGGGGGAACCTATTGAACTCGAGGACGGCTTTTCGGAGCGCCTCGATGAGGGGCTCGCGATGGTCGATTTCGTCTAGGGTCGCGCGCATCTTGTCGAGCAAGAACTCGAAGTCGCCCCAGGGCAGATCGTTCTTCGACGGAAAGTAGCGGAAAAAGGTGCGCCGACCGATGCCGGCCACGGTCACAATTTCGTCGATGGTGGTGCGATCGAAGCCGCGTTCGAAGAACAACGTGAGCGCGACGTGACTGAGTTCACCGTGCGTCGTTGCCGGGGCGCGACCACTGCGAATGGGTGGGAGTAGGCCGTCGTTCATGGTTGATCCCTCCCACTAATTGCCGATTTCCCCGATTTACCGACTGTATACCCGATACTCGCCGGACACCCCTTCCAATTGGCACCAAGTGTCATTAGGCTCAGTCGAACACGGTGCGGATCAACGGGGCGACGCACGAGGCCGCGGAAATCAACACCACCGGAACATTCACCGATTGGAAGGATTTACCATGGCAGGACGAGTTCAGGGCAAGGTCGCATTCATCACCGGAGCCGCTCGGGGGCAGGGTCGAGCTCACGCCATTCGCCTTGCTGAAGAGGGTGCCGACATCATCGCGATCGACATCGATACCCAGGTCGAGAATGTGCCATATGCCACGGCCAACGCTGAAGATATGAAAGAGACGGTTCGTCTCGTTGAGGCCCTCGATCGGCGCATCGTCGCCGAAACCTGCGACGTCCGCGACCTCGAGAAGATGAAGTCGGTCGTCGCCAAGGGCGTGGCTGAACTCGGTCGACTCGACATCGTCGCAGGCAACGCCGGAGTCGACATCGTTGGCCCCTGGCACTCGATGACTCCCGAGATTGTGCGCACCACGCTCGATATCAACCTCATCGGTGTGTGGAACTCGGTGATGGCCGCGTTGCCACACATGCTTGAGGCGGGCAATGGCGGCTCGATCATCCTCACGAGCTCGGCAAACGGCCTGAAGGCTGGCCCGTGGAACATGGCTTACAACATGTCGAAGTACGGGGTAACCGGCATGTCGAAGTCCTTCGCGCAGGAACTTGCGAAGGACGGCATCCGCGTCAACAGCGTGCACCCCGGCGGTGTCGACACGCCAATGGCGCAGGGCATCATGGGTGTCGAAGACAGCGGCTTCGTCAAGGGCATGGCCGAGAATCCCTCGCTGACGGGGATGCTCACTCAGTGGATCCCCGGCATGATGGAAGCCCGCGAGATCTCGAATGCTGTCCTCTTCCTCGCCTCCGACGAGGCAAAGTGGGTCACGGGCCACGCGATGGCGGTCGACGGCGGTCTCTCGCAGTACTAGTTTGCTGGTTTCGGTGCGGGCCGGTGATTCGGCCCGCACCGATCTATTTGTAGAGAGGAACAAGATGAGCGGTCAGACGACCACCCCGCAGCTTTCGAAGGCGAGTAGGGATCGCATTGCGTCCCGGGTTGTTGGACGTGAGAGAGAGCTCGAGCTGACCCTCGCCGCGGTGGCAGCCGGTCGCGACATCGTGCTCGAGGGCCCTCCCGGCACCAGCAAGACCACGATCCTGTCGGCGATCACCGCCGAGTGGGGTATTCCGCTGCTGTTTGTCGAGGGCAACGCCGACCTCACCCCGGCGAAGCTCGTCGGGCACCACAATCCCTCGCGGGTGCTGCGCGAAGACTACTCGCCCGAGAACTTCGTCGCGGGCCCGTTGCTTGAGGCGATGCAGACCGGCGGTTTTCTCTACATCGAAGAGTTCAATCGTGCCCCCGAAGACACGCTGAACACGCTGCTCACCGCTATGGCAGACCGCTCGATCACGGTGCCGCGGGTCGGCAAGATTCAGGCACTTCCCACTTTTCGAGTGATCGCCTCGATGAACCCCTACGACAACGTTGGTACCTCGCGGCTGTCGACCAGCGTGCACGATCGGTTGAACCGACTGGCCATCGGCTATCAAGACGAGGCCGCCGAGGTCGAGATCGTGCGGCGGCGCGCGGGCGTGAGTGGCGAGTTTGGTGAGCGGATCGCGGCCGATGCCGTGGCGGTTACGCGCGCGACCCGCGAGCATGACGACGTGCGGCAGGGTTCCAGCGTGCGCGGCGCGATCGACACCGCGATGATCGTCGTGCAACTGGCGGCAGGCCGTGACATCCTTTCTGCAGAGGACGACGGCTACGCCGACATGTTCTACGACGCGATGATCGTGGGGCTCTCGGGCCGGATCCACGTCGACGAAGCTGCCGAACTCACCCCGGAACAGGTGTTGCGCGAGATCTGGGAGGACCATTTCATTCTGAATCCGCACCAGGCCGCGCCGGGTTGAAGAGAAATCGCCGCCGACTCACCCATTCAGAAACGGAGTGACAGGAAGAGTTCGAAGCGCGGAGCGCCACTGAAGCGCACCCCGAAGCACCTGGACGAGGAACCCGCGTTGCATGACTTGAGCGGCAAGGGGGGCCTCGTGATGCCGGGGGACGGCACCACGGCTGCGGGCAAGCCGCCCATGCCCGGAAGCTCCGCACCCGGCGAAACGGATGAACCGGCGGGCCTGGTTGACGCATTCGGACTGGCAGATCCCGACACCCAGCTCGACCCCGAGGTGCAGCGCCTCGCGCGGCAGATTGCCGAGCGGCTCGCGATCCCGAAGCCACGCCGTGACAGCGCGGCGATCCGCGGGCTCGGCCGTTTGCACAGCGTGCCGTATCGTGGGGCATCCGACGAGATCGATCTCGACGCGACGATTGAGGTGCTCGCCGAGAGACCGGTGCCGGAGGACGAGGACATCAAGGTGCGCGAGCGCCTTCTCACCCGCCGCTCGGTGGTGCTGCTCGTCGATGTATCTGGTTCGATGAAGGGCGAGCGGATCAAGACCGCGGCCGCGACCGTCGGAGCGCTCTCTGCGGAACTCGCCCACGATTCCCTCGCCGTCGTGGCCTTTTGGTCGGATGCCGCGGTGCTCCTGAAGCTGGGTGACGAGGTCAGGCCACGCGAGCTGCTGGATCGGGTGCTCCGACTTCCGGCCCGCGGGCTCACCAACGTCGCGTTTCCGCTTGAGATCGCGGCCAAGCAGCTCGCGGGAGTGCCGGCTGAGCACGCGCGCGTGGTGCTGCTATCGGACTGCGTGCACAACGCCGGGCCCGATCCGCGACCCCTCGCCGCGAAGCTGCCCAGGCTCGACGTACTGCTTGATGCGAGTGGCGAGAAAGATATTGACCTGGGGCGCCAACTCGCGACTCGGGGCCGAGGAATGTGCCGGATCATCCGCACCCACAGAGACGTTGCGCCAGCGATTTCTCACATGTTTGGCACCGACACGCGCTAGAGGTCTGCCGTGCGATGCGCCTACACGTGATCTGCAAGATGCGCTTCCTTATTGGCACTCGGTGCCATTATGATGTCGGTATTGGGTTGCGCAGCTTCACCGCATTGCGCAGCAACGCCTATCGGCATCGGTGCTGAGATTCAACGACGAAGAAAGTGAGACGACCAATGAGCTTGTGGCCGTGGAAGCAGAACCCTTGGTTTGAGTCAGTGCTTGAGGCGCAGCGTCGCACGAAGCGGAACATCCCGCCGTCAGTGTACGCGGCGCTGGTCGCGGGTTCGGAGCGGGGGCGCACCCCGCAGGAGAACATGGATGCGTTTGCGAAGCTGCAGTTCGCGCCGCACGTGGCGGGCCATCAGTCGCCGCGCGATCTTTCGACGACGATCATGGGAATCCCGGTCTCCATGCCGGTGATGATTTCCCCCACGGGCGTGCAGGCGATCCACCCCGACGGTGAGGTAGCCGTGGCGCGCGCGGCGGCCGCCCGCGGCACGATCATGGGGCTCAGCTCGTTCGCGTCAAAGCCGGTCGAAGAGATAACTGCGGCGAACGAAAACACCTTCTTCCAGATCTATTGGACGGGTACCAAGGACCAGATTCTTGCTCGCGTGGAGCGTGCCCGGGCAGCTGGTGCCAAGGGACTGATCCTCACCACCGACTGGTCGTTCTCGGTCGGACGCGACTGGGGCAGCCCGTCGATCCCCGAGAAGATGAACCTGCCCGCGCTGATTAAGTTCGCGCCGGAAGGCATGATCCGCCCGAAGTGGACGCTGCAGTGGCTGAAGGCGGGCCTGCCGGATCTCACCGCGCCGAATCTGAAGCCCGCGGATGGCCCGGCCCCCACCTTCTTTGGTGCGTACGGGGAGTGGATGCAGACTCCACCCGCGTCTTGGGAGGACGTGGAATGGCTGCGCAAGGAGTGGGGTGGCCCCTTCATGCTGAAGGGCGTGACGCGACTCGATGATGCAAAGCG
The DNA here is from genome assembly GCF_052386045.1 of Leucobacter fengyongliangi. Lineage (NCBI taxonomy): Bacteria > Bacillati > Actinomycetota > Actinomycetes > Micrococcales > Microbacteriaceae > Leucobacter > Leucobacter fengyongliangi. The sequence goes on from NZ_CM126356.1 coordinate 324,346, forward strand.
CGCGGTGGATGCCGGGGTGGACGCGATCTCGGTGTCAAACCACGGTGGCAACAACCTCGACACGACGCCGGCAGCGATCCGCTGCCTGGGGCCGATCGCAGACGCGGTGGGCGACCAGGTCGAGGTGCTGCTCGACGGTGGGGTGCGTCGCGGCGGCGATGTCGCGAAGGCGCTCGCGTTCGGCGCACGTGCGGTGATGATCGGTCGCGCATACCTGTGGGGCCTCGGCGCGAATGGGCAGACGGGTGTTGAAAACGTGCTCGACCTGCTGCGCATGGGTCTCGACTCTGCGGTGCTGGGCCTGGGGCACAAGTCGATCTCCGAGCTGAGCCGCGAGGATTTTCTGGTGCCCGAGGGCTTCGACGCGAGGCTAGGCGACGACTCGGCGACCGCGGACCAGCCGAAGGCGCGCGGGACAGCCGCGAAGCGTCCGGTTGAGAAGACCATCCAGTAGGGCTGGAACGTCAGCGTAAGCCAGACCGTCGCCTCACTCGGAGATCTGCACATTTCAGGGCGGAAATGCCAGAATCGGCCCTGGCTCGCGAAAATCTCCGAGTGAAGGCAACCCCGAAAGGAAGCACCATGGCTCACCGCACTCGAATTGGTCACTCCGGCATCGAGATCGCGCCATTCGCGCTCGGCGCCAACGTGTTCGGCTGGACCGCCGACCGCGAGGCCACGTTTGCGGTGCTCGACGCGTTCGTTGCCGGTGGTGGAGACTTTGTCGACACCGCAGACAGCTACGCGCACTGGGTGCCCGGCAATACGGGCGGCGAGAGTGAGACGTTGATTGGTGAGTGGATCGCGGCCCGCGGCAGCCGAGACCGCGTCACCATCGCGACCAAGGTTTTCTCCCACCCTGATTTTTTTGGGCTCGCGCCCGACAACGTGCGCGCCGCGGCCGACGCGTCACTGCAGCGACTCGGAACCGACAGAATCGATCTCTACTACGCTCACCAAGACGATCCCGACACCCCGCTGGCCGAGACGGTCGCCGTGTTCTCCGAGTTGGTCGATGCTGGCAAAGTGCGTGCGATCGGGTTATCGAACTTCACAGCCGATCGCGTGAGCGAGTGGATCGGCATCGCCCGGGAGGGCGGTTACCATGTGCCGGTGGCGCTGCAGCCCCACTACAACCTGATGGAGCGGGGCTTCGAGACGGATGGCCAGCGCACGGTGGCAGAGCGCGAGGGGCTCGGGGTCTTCCCCTACTACTCGCTCGCACACGGGTTTCTGGCCGGAAAGTACCGCGACGTCGCAGACGCCGATGCGCCAGGGGCGAGCCCCCGTGCCGAGGAATCGATGGCGTACTTGAACGATCGCGGACGCGCGGTGTTGTCGGCACTCGACGAGGTGGCCGCCGCACACGGAGTCGAGGTCGCGACGGTCGCGCTCGCTTGGCTCCGACAGCAGCCCACGGTTGCCGCACCCATCGCGAGCGCCCGCAACACCGCGCAGCTTCCCGCGCTCCTCGCATCGCTCGATCTCGAACTCACACACGCTGAGGTGGATCAGCTTTCCGCAGCCTCCGAGTGAAGTAACGGATCGGGACCGGGCGACCCCACGCGGCGGCCCGAGACCAGGCGGACGGGGCTGCCGTATGAGGCAACGATCTGGTCCGCGGTGAGGAGTTCGAGCCCTTCGACCCTTGCCTGAGCGACCAACATGCGGTCAAACGGATCGCGATGAATAGTCGGAAGGGTGGCGATCGCGGCGGCATGGGCGCTCGACACCGGGAGTTCGCGGTAACCGTGCTCGACGAGTTCGCGGCGCAAGAGATTTGCGTCAATGCGAAAGTCCTCCCGTCCGAGTGAGGCCTTGATCGTGACTTCCCAGATGCTCGCTGCGCTGAACACGAGTTCGTTCTCGAGGTTTTCGAGGAGCCCGACGGTCTCGTCGGACAGCCGTTCGGGTTCATAGGCTGCCCACAGCAGCACGTGAGTGTCGAGCAGGAAGAGCATCAGTTTCGTCCGTCGAAGAGGGCTTCGATCTCCGCGTCTCCGATGCGATCGAAATCTAGGGGGATGCGACCGTAGCCGCGTAGAAACCCGAGCCGTGTGGGTGTGCGTTCGGCTTCGAGACGTGTCAGCTTGGCGATTGGCTTGCCAGCCTTTGCGATCACGATTGTTTCGCCCTGGGAAGCCGCATCGACTAATCGGGAAAAACGAGTCTTTGCCTCGTGAATATTCACGGTTGTCATAACAGCCTCTTTCTTGCTCCGACTTAGTCCAGTTAGATTAGTCTATTTGTCTGGAAAGGACCACATCGACCCCCGTTCCTGATCCCAAACCCGAGGTGGAAGAATGGGCGGGTGACAGACACCACGAGCGGCAGCGGCGATCCACTGGAAAACGTGACCGCGCGCGCCGAATCGCCGACCGAAGTACAGGCCGAGCCGCACCCTGAGCGCACGACCTCCGGCATCGGCCCTTGGCCGGGCGGGCGCGACGCGTGGCCCGAGGGCGACCACTTCGACCCTGAGCTGCTCGAGCACGGCGACACCCGCAATGTGGTGGATCGCTACCGGTACTGGCGCATGGAGGCGATCCGCACGGATCTCGACCGGCACCGGCACCCGTTTCACGTGGCGATCGAAAACTGGCAGCACGACATGAACATCGGGTCCATCGTGCGCAGCGCCAACGCGTTCGCCGCCGACACGGTGCACATCGTGGGTCGTCGTCGGTGGAACAAGCGCGGCGCGATGGTGACCGACCGGTACCAGCACGTCGAGCACCGCGAAGATGTGGGCGCGCTCGTCGCGTGGGCCGCGGCCGAAGGGATTCCGATCATTGCGATCGACAACGTGCCCGGCTGCGTGCCCATGGAGACCTTCGACTGGCCCGAGCGTTGCGTGATGCTCTTCGGGCAAGAGGGGCCCGGGCTGACCCCCGAGGCGATTGCCGCGGCCGAGGCGGTGGTGGAGATCACGCAGTACGGATCCACTCGCTCGATCAACGCGTCTGCCGCCGCCGCCGTCTCGATGTACGCGTGGGTGCAGCAGCATTCCCCGCTGCGCCCGCGGTGAGCATAGGCTTCGAACCATGAGCATGGGCGGTGGCGGGCCCCGAGGCGCAGCCCGGGTGTCTAGCGCCGACTATGAGGCGCAGAAGCGTGCGAACAGTGAGGCGCCGAAGATCGCCAACCTGGGCGCGAGGATTTGGGAACTCTTCATCCCGTACCGGGTGCAGCTGCTCGTGGTGGTGGTGCTGGTGGTGGTTGGCGCAGCTCTCGGAATCGTTCCCCCGCTGCTCACCGCGAGAATATTTGATGAGGGGCTGTTTCCCAAGGGCGGTCCGCCGAACCTGACGGTTACCGCATGGCTGTCTGGCGTCATGCTGCTCACGTTCCTCGCGAGCGCAGCCATCGGCATCGTGCAGACGAGGCTCACCGCACAGGTCGGCAACCGGGTCATGGGCGATTTGCGGGTGAAACTCTTTGCGCACCTGCAGAAGATGGAGCTGGCGTTCTTCACCCGCACGAAGACGGGAGTCATCCAGTCACGGTTGCAGAACGACGTCGGCGGCGTGGCCAGCGTGCTCACCAACACGGTCTCGAGCGTGATCGGCAACACGGTGACCGTGATTGCGGCGTTCATTGCGATGCTCGCGCTGAGCTGGCAACTCACCATCGTTGCGGTGATACTGCTCCCGGCGCTCGTGATTGCGCAGCGCCGCGTGGGTCAGGTGCGCGCGAAGATCGCGGGCAGGACGCAGGAATCGCTCTCCGATATGAGCGCCATCACGCAGGAGGCGCTGAGCGTCTCCGGCGTGCTGCTCTCGAAGTCGTTTACCCGACAGCAGGAGGAAACTGAGCGGTATTCCGACGAGAATTCGCGGCTCATCTCGCTGCAGACGAGCCTCGCCATGAGTGGGCAGTGGTTTTTTGCGGTGGTGCAGGTCTTCCTCTCAGCGGTGCCCGCGATCGTCTACCTCATCGCCGGGTGGCTGATCACGGGGGGCGACGTGGGCATCACCGCCGGCACGGTCGTCGCGTTCACAACGGTGCAAGCACGCCTCCTGTTCCCGATGATGGGGCTCATGCGCGTGGCCCTCGATTTGCAGACCTCCGGTGCCCTGTTCGCCAGAATCTTCGAGTACCTCGATCTCAAGCCGCAGATAGTGGATCGGCCAGACGCCCGCCCGGTGCGTTTGCTTGCCGCCGCACCCGCACAGCCTGCAACCTCGGACGGCATCACACCGACTGCGGCCCCACTCATCGAATTCGACCGGGTGTGTTTCCGCTATCCCGACGCAACAGAGCACTCCCTGCACACCTTGAGCGAGGTGTCATTCAGTGTGCAGCCGGGTGAGTTCGTCGCATTCGTTGGACCCAGTGGATCGGGCAAGACCACCATCAGCTACCTCATCCCGCGCCTGTATGACGCGATCGACGGAACGGTGAGTTTCGCGGGTGATGACGTGCGCGAGCTCAGTCACGTCTCGCTCATGGAGCAAGTGGGCATGGTCACACAGGATCCGTATCTCTTCCACGCCACCATCGCCGAGAATCTGCGCTACGCCCGCCCCGAGGCAACTGACGCGGAACTCGAGGCGGCTGCGCGGGCAGCCAACATTCACGACACGATCGTGTCGTTCGAGGCGGGTTATGACACGGTTGTCGGCGAACGCGGGTACCGGCTATCGGGAGGCGAGAAGCAGCGGATCGCGATTGCTCGAGTGCTGTTGAAGGACCCGGCGGTACTCGTACTTGACGAGGCCACGAGCGCGCTCGACACGGTGAGCGAGCGGATCGTGCAGCGTGCACTCGACGTTGCGCGATCGGGACGAACTACGATCGCGATCGCGCATCGGCTCTCCACCGTGATCGATGCGGATCGCATTTTCGTGCTGGAGGCAGGTCGGATTGTCGAGCGTGGCACGCACGCTGAGTTGCTTGCGCGCGAGGGAGCGTATTGGCGTCTGCATCGTGAGCAGGCCGGGATACGGGGTGGCCTGGATCCTCTGTCTTACGGGGAGTGAGTCGGCGTATCGAGCGCAAGCCGCGCGACGGTGAGCGTCGCGATGGTCTCACCGCTGCTGAGATCCACATCCAAAAGATCCTCGATCAGCGCGAGTCGCTGGTAAAACACCGACCGAGACAGCCGCGCCTCCTTCGCGGCGAGCGAGCGGTTCGTTGGGTGAGCGGTATAGGCGGCAAGCACCCGCAGCAGGTCTCCTGGCGCGCCGGCCGCCCGGTCGTGGGCAAGGAGCGGCGCGAGGGTGTCGGTCGCGAACTCCTGCAGCTCGGGTGCGCCAGCAAGCGCGCGCACGAGGTGTGCGAGTGGTTGACGTTCCGCCTGTTGCACCGTCACCCGACCGACCTCGCCGGTGGGCGCGATCCGGCCCGCCGCGCGCACCTGTTCGAGTGCGGCGACGAGTTGTCGCAGCCTTCGCGCGGGTGTGGCAAGTGCGAGGTGGGCCCGCCACGACGATGGGGTCGTGCCGGGCACGAGCATGCCGAGCTCGTGTGCCAGGCGGGTGGCGAGCGACGGAACGTCGCGATCCACTGTCGAAATGAGCCTCGGGTCTTCGGTCGGAAACGAGAGCAGGGCGAGCAGCACGTGCCCACTCTCGGCTGCCTCGTTATCGGGAGCAATCAGGGCCCGGCCCTCGGGTGCGATCGCCCGCCGGAGCGCGGTCTCGAGGGTGGCGCGCTCGAGCGTGGCGTGCCCGCCGAAGTCGCCAGTGCCGCGCAGCGTCGCGGCGATGACGGTGCGTCCGTCAAGCGTGAGGCCGGAAGCGGCAAGCTGCGCGGCAAGTTCCGCGTCGCTGCGGTAGCGGCCCCCGAGAAGCGCCTCGAACAGCCGCTTCGAGCCCAGCTGCATCCACTGGTCACCCTCTGCGTCAGCGAGCCGACCGAGGGCAAGCGCGAAGGCCCCGAGCTCAAGCACTGTGCGACGGCCAGCCGGGTGCGGCGGGCCAGCGAGCGCGGTCACGTGCCCCCAGCGACGACCGCGCGCCTCGACAGCGACTCGCTCCCAGGTCTCGCCTTTCGGCGGCTGCGGTTCCCGCCCGTCGGCCCGCACCCACGGCGCGAGCGCCTCGGCAGGGTCTGCCCCGAGCCCGGCGAACGCCACGACTCGGTGCCCCGTATCTTCGAGCAGCACTGGGGCCCCGAGTGTCTCAGCGAGCCGCTCGACCACATAGTCGACGGGGCTGCGGTTCAGCCCGAGCTCGGTGAGCATCGCGTGCACCTCGGCGCGCGCCTGCAGCGCCTCGTTTTGCGCGGCAAGAATGCGCTGGTGTACCCGCTGCGTGATCTGCACGAAGCGCACCTCGCGGTGCAGCACGATCAGAGGCACCCCGTTTTCTTCGCACGCGTGGATCAGGGCTTCCGGTGCCGCAGTGAACCTCTGGCCCAGCTCGAGCACGATGGCCGCAACTCCGGTCGCGCCGGCGGTGACGAGCCCCTCGGCGAGGTCGGCAAGTTCACGGGGATCGCTGGGCCAGCCCGCGCCAGTGGTGAGGATGAGTTCCCCGCCGTCGAGCAGCTCGGCGACGCCCGAGCCCGCGGCGACGTGCGCCCAGCGCACGTCGCGATCCACCCCCTGCGACCCCGCGACCAACTCGGGCTGGCCCGCCTGCAACTCGGGAAGCGCGAGCACGTCGCGCACGCTCGGGAGGGCGGTCTGGTCGCCGGCGTCTCTCATGCCCGCTCCTTCGGATCGTTTCGTGGGCAGTAGATGTTGGAATGCCGTGGGCGGTTTCAGCTTGCTAGCGCAACACCGGTGATGAGTGGTTCGAGTTTCTCACGCGGCGTGTAGTACCCGAGTGTTTTCCGTGGCCGATCATTCAAAAGCTGTTGCATCTCCTCAATGTCGACATCACTGACGTGGTTGAAGTTGCTGCCCTTGGGATAAAAATCACGTATCAAACCATTCAGGTTTTCGTTCGAGCCGCGCTGCCAGGGCGAGTGGGGGTCACAGAAAAACACTGGGCAATCAGTCGCGATCGTGAACTCGGCGTGCTGCGCCATTTCACTGCCCTGGTCCCAGGTGAGGGTCTTGCGCATACTCGCGGGGAGACCCTTGACCAGATCCTGCAGAACATCAATCACGGTCGTTGAATCCCGCTTTCCCGGGAGACGCCCGATGAGCGCATACCTGGTGCGGCGTTCCACGAGCGTCACGAGCCCCGAGTTGTCTGGACCGACCACCAGGTCGCCCTCCCAATGCCCGGGAACCGCACGATCAGCGGCTTCCGCGGGACGATCGGTAAGTCTCGCCCCCTCCAGCCAGGGACGGCTGCTACGCCGCGGCAGTTTCGATTGCGGGATACGGCCGGTCCGACCCGAACGCAATGCCTTCTCAACGGTGAGCTCGTGCCGGAGTGCGCCTTTGCCCTGCACATACAGCGCTTGATAGATCGTCTCGTGGGACACGTGTCTCTCCGGATGGTTGGGGTATTTCAACCGTAACCGTTCAGCGACTTGCTGCGGTGAATGCTTCGCGTTCAACCCTGCCATGACCGCCACACGCAACCAGGGGTCTGCGAGTCTCCCCGGCCGTGTGCGAGGCCTTGCGGTGAGCGCCCGATAGTGGGCGACTTCGGCAACATATCTTCGCTGTGTCGCGTACTCCACACCATGCTGTGAGAGTTCACGCGACACCGTCGATGCGGACACTCCCAGTTCGCTCGCGATGCGACGCATCGAGAGCGGCTCAGGCAACGACCTCGCTGCCTGAATGTAGGACCGGTCAGCGAGCGTGAGTCGACGATACGCACGACCGGAGTGCACAGTGACCACACGGTCCATGTCAACGGCCGCGACACCGCCATGGTGTCCCAGAGTGAAAGTCATGCCAGCGAGTATGGCCCAACGACTCAGCGTCGTACGCGCGACACCCATCGCGCGGCTCACTTCCAAAGCGGACATGCCACGGGTGAGCGCGACTAACACGCGCTCCCGTTCATCCCAGGACAAGATATTCATGTGCGTAACCTCCAAATGGTTGGAGTGTTGCGCTAACCCCCTGAAACCGCCGTGCCTATTCCAGCACCTACTGCCCACCAAAGCTGGGCGCACGGAAACCTGGTCGAGTTGCCCAACAAAACCCAACGCTCATACAAAGTGTACGACGATGTGTTGAGATGCGGATGGTCTGACGGTGGCCTCGCTCGCTTCTCCCTGCGAGACTGGGAACCAGTGGCTCGCCGCGGCCCAGACATTTTGATTGATTCACACACCCGCAGAACAGCACCGAGAGAACCGAGGATCCACACATGGCACGTATCCCCCACCTGATCGCAGGCGAAAAGGTCGAAGCCGGCGAGCGCTTCCAGACTGTCTTTAACCCGGCGACCGGCGAAGCACAGCACGAGGTGGGAATCGCCTCGGCCGAGACGGTCGAGCAGGCCATTGCCGCGGCGCAGGCCGCGCTGCCCGGGTGGCGCGCGACGAGCCTCACCAAGCGTGCCGATGTCTTCTTCCGTCTGCGCCAGCTGCTCAAGGAGCGCACCCCCGAGCTCGCGGCGATCGTGACGAGCGAGCACGGCAAGGTGCTCTCAGACGCTGCCGGAGAGATTGCTCGCGGCCTCGAGAACGTCGAGTTCGCGGCCGGTCTCATGCACCTGTTGAAGGGCGAGCGCGACGAGCAGGTCGCGGGCGGCGTGGACGTGCACTCGGTGAAGCAGCCGGTTGGTGTGGTCGCGGCGATCACCCCGTTCAACTTCCCGGTCATGGTGCCGCTGTGGATGATTGCGAGCGCGATCTCGTGCGGCAACACCGTGGTGCTGAAGCCCTCCGAGCGCGATCCCTCCGCCTCAATCTTCATCGCCGACCTCTTCCGCGAGGCTGGCCTGCCCGACGGTGTGCTGAACGTGGTGAACGGCGACAAGGTCGCGGTCGATACGCTGCTCGACAGCCGCACCGTCAAGGCCATCAGCTTCGTCGGCTCCACCCCCATCGCCAAGTACATCTACGAGCGCGCGGCCGCCAACGGCAAGCGCGTGCAGGCCCTCGGCGGCGCGAAGAACCACATGCTGGTGCTGCCCGATGCCGACATCAACATGGCGGCCGATGCCGCGGTCTCGGCCGCGTACGGCTCGGCCGGCGAGCGCTGCATGGCGGTCTCCGTTGTCGTCGCCGTGGGTGGCGTGGCCGATGACCTGGTGCCCGCGATCCAGAGCCGCATGAAGAAGCTCGTCATCGGCGACGGCACCGATCCGGCCAGCGAGATGGGTCCGCTCATCACCCGCGAAGCAGTGGATCGCGTCGAGTCGTACGTGGCCGGCGCCGAGGCCGAGGGCGCGACCGTGGTGGTCGACGGCCGCGAACACAAGTTCGAGGGCAATGGCTTCTTCACCGGGGTCTCGCTCATCGATCACGTCAAGCCCGGCAGCAAGATCCACTCAGATGAGATCTTCGGGCCGGTGCTCGCCGTCGTGCGCGTCGACACCTACGAGGAGGGTGTGCGCATCATCAACGAGCACCAGTTCGGCAACGGCACCGCGATCTTCACCCGCGATGGCGGCGTCGCCCGCCAGTTCGAGTTCGAGGTCGAGGCCGGCATGGTCGGCATCAACGTGCCGATCCCCGTGCCCGTGGGCTCGTTCTCCTTCGGCGGATGGAAGGACTCGCTGTTCGGCGACTCGCATATCTACGGCCCGGAGTCGATCCACTTCTACACGCGCTCTAAGGTCGTCACCACGCGCTGGCCCGACCCCGCCACCTCCAAGGTGGATCTCGGATTCCCGAGCAACCAGTAGCTCGGCAGAGCGAGGGCAGGATCCGCACGCGGAGCCGATCCATCCGCGGTGGGCGTTTCGCCCACCGCTCCCGCCAGACCCGGCCAGGCTCCGCTTAGCGGATCCTTTGACCCACGCTCTTCCCATGTGCAATTCACTACCTTTGAGAGAAATCAATGACTGACTACATCGACCTGTACGGTGCGCCGCAGGATTTCGGCGATACCGAGGCTCAGCGCGAAGTACGCGCGAACGACCGGGGCTACGTCTTCCACTCGTGGTCGGCGCAGGGCCAGATCAACCCGCTCCCCATCGCGAAGGGCGAGGGCGCAAGATTCTGGGATTACGACGGCAACGAGTACCTCGATTTCTCGTCGCAGCTCGTGAACCTGAATCTCGGGCACCAGCACCCTGGGCTCGTGAAGGCGATCCAGGAGCAGGCCGGGCGCCTCACCACGATCCAGCCCGCCTTCGCCAACGACGCGCGCGGCGAACTCGCGAAGCGAATCGTCGAGCACTCCTTCGAGGGTGCCCGCTCGGTGTTCTTCACCAATGGTGGCGCCGAGGCGATCGAGTACGCGGTGCGTCTCGCGCGCCAGCACACCGGCCGTCGCAAGATCATGAGCCGCTACCGCTCGTACCACGGTTCGACCGGTACCGCGATCACGATGACCGGTGAGCCGCGTCGCTGGGCGAATGACACGATCGACACCTCGGTCGTGCACTTCTTCGGGCCGTACCAGTACCGCAGCGCGTTCTGGGCTGAGACGCCCGAGCAGGAGACCGAGCGTGCGCTCGCGCACCTCGAGCAGCAGGTTCAGCTTGAGGGCCCCGGCACGATCGCCGCGATCGTGCTCGAGACGGTCACCGGCACCAACGGCGTCTTCGTGCCGCCGCCCGGCTACTTGCCCGGCGTGCGCGCGATCTGCGACAAGTACGGCATCTTGATGATCTGCGACGAGGTCATGGTCGGCTTCGGTCGCACCGGTGAATGGTTCGCCTACCAGGGCTTTGATGTGGCACCCGACCTCGTGACATTCGCTAAGGGCGTGAACTCGGGGTACGTGCCGCTCGGTGGTGTGGTGATCAGCGAGGCTGTGCACAATTCATTTGTGGATCGCCCCTTCCCCGGCGGCCTCACCTACTCGGGGCACCCGCTCGCCTGCGCGGCGGGCGTCGCGACCTTCGACATCTTCGAGGCAGAGGGCATCATCGAGCGCGTGCGCGACCTCGGCGCCCGCGTTGTCGAACCGCGACTGCGTGAGTTCGCCGAGAAGCACCCTTCGGTGGGAGAGTACCGCGGTAAGGGTCTGTTCTGGGCGCTCGAGCTCGTGCTCGATCGTGAGACCCGCGAGCCGCTCGTGCCGTTCAACGCGTCGGGCGAGGCGGCAGCCCCGTTCAACGCGGTCGTTGCCGCGTGCAAGGCGCGCGGGGTCTGGCCGTTCGCGGCCGGCAACCGTCTCCAAATCGCGCCGCCGCTCGTGATCTCTGAGGAAGACCTCGTGAAGGGGCTCGATGCCCTCGACGAGGCGCTCACGGTCGCTGACGGCTACTACACGGGCGCTTAGCATCAGCTGATCGCTGACGCGACAGGGGGCAGATCCACAGTGGATCTGCCCCCTGTCGCGTGTGCGGCGTACCGATTAGTCTTCGGGGTCGGTTGGGTCGAGCGGAGCGTGATGATCGAGCGCGACTTCGCCCCGCTTCCAGTACCCGTGTACGTCGGCCTGTGACTTGCTCAGGCCGAGCTCGCGGCGAAGGTAGCGGCGCAGTGGGATGAGGGTGGTCGCCTCACCCGCAAGGAACACGAAGGTGCGCTCGCCGATGGGCAGCGCGCGAAGTGCAGCTTCGAGTGCGGATGCGCGATCCGCCCCGGTGAACCAGCGCAACTCGCGCTTCTCGTCGTCGACCCCGTCGAGATACGCGGATGTCTCGGGATCCTTAACGAAGAACAGTCCCGTCACAGGCACGGAGGCATCGAACGCATGCAGCCAGCGGGTGGCCGCGGGGAGCGCCGACTCGTCGGCGACAATGATCGCCGAGTCGGCTCCGGCCGGGGCGAGAACCGACGCGCGTGGCCCGCCGATGCCCAACTCGTCTCCTGGCTTCGCCCGGGCGGCCCAGGCAGCGGCAACACCGTGGTCTCCGTGCAAGACGAAGTCGAGGTCGAGTTCGGGGCCGCCCTCGGCATCGGGTCGGAACGCGAGTGGCGTGTAGTCGCGCAGGATGATGGCGGGAGCCCCCTCAGCGCGTGGCTTCCGGAACCCACCGGGCTCGGGAACCGTCAGCACTCCAGTCTCTGGGTCGGGAAAGAATACCTTGACGTGGTCTGCGGGACCGTCGGCGCTGAACCTCGCGAGATCGTCACCACCGAGCGTGATCCGCACCATGCTCGGCGCCACCGGGGTGATGCGCAGCACCCGCACCCGGCGTGTGTGGAGATCGTGCATGGTGCGCTCGCGCGCAAAAACCTCAGTCATCGCTGGCTCTCGCTTCTTCGTCGTGGTTCACCAAATCGTACACGATTTCCTAGTGAATCAGCGGGTTCCGCTGGGTGGCAGTCCTCCGTGCCGCGGCGATACGTCGCGGGGTGGTCAACGACGCGGGGTTCGCGACGTATGAACCCCGCGTCATTGTCCACCCGATGGAAGTCGGAAGTGGGAGGTGGGCGGTGGGCGGTGGAGAGCAGGAGCCCCGACGCTACGCCCCGAGCAGGCGCTGGATGCGCTGGATGCCCTCGACCAGCGCGTCGTCGCCGAGCGCGTAGCTGAAGCGCAGGTAGCCGCTCGGGCCAAACGCTTCGCCGGGAACCGCGGCGACCTCAGCCTCGGAGAGGATCAGGTCAGCGAGCTCGAGCGACGTCGTGGGCGTGACGCCCGCGATCTCGCGCCCAAGCGCTGCCGTCACGTCGACGTAGGCGTAGAACGCGCCCTCGGGGGTCGGGCAATGGAACCCCGGCACCTTGTTGAGCTCGCTCACGATGAGTTTGCGACGGCGGTCGAAGGCCAAACGCATCTGCTCGATCGGCTCCTGCGGCCCGTTTAGCGCAGCGATCGCGCCGCGCTGGGCGACGTTGTTTACGTTCGAGGTCAGGTGCGACTGGAGGTTCGCGGCGCCCTTCATGACGTCGGCGGGGCCGACCATCCATCCCAGCCGCCATCCGGTCATCGCATACGACTTCGCGACTCCGTTTACGAGAATCGTGCGGTCGGTGAGCGCTGGCACGGCCTCGACGATGGATTGTGCGCGCGCGCCCTCGTAGACCAGGTTCTGGTAGATCTCGTCGGCGATGATCCACAGCCCGTGCGATTCGGCCCATTCGCCGATTGCCTTCGTCTCGGCCGGCGAATACACCGCGCCGGTGGGGTTAGAAGGGGAGACAAACAGCAGCACCTTGGTGCGCTCGGTGCGTGCGGCCTCGAGCTGATCGACGGTCACCTTGTAGCCCTGATCGGAGCCCGCGAAGACCTCGACCGGCACGCCGTCGGCCAACTGGATCGCCTCGGGGTACGTCGTCCAATACGGCGCGGGCAGCAGCACCTCGTCGCCCGGATCGAGCAACACCTGGAAGGCCTGGTATACCGCCTGCTTGCCACCGTTGGTGACGATAACCTGCGAGGCGGGCACCGCCCAGCCGGAGTCGCGCGCCGTCTTCGTCGCGATCGCCTCGCGCAGCTCGGGAAGCCCTGCGGCCGCGGTGTAGCGGAAGTTCTTCGGGTCGTCGAGCGCGGCGCGGGCGGCATCGACGATGTGAGCCGGGGTCGCGAAGTCAGGCTCGCCAGCGGCGTAGCTGATGACGGGGCGACCCTCGGCCTGCAGGGCCTTCGCCTTGGCATCGACCTTGAGGGTGGCGGACTCGGCGATTGCACCGATTTTCTTTGACAAACGGGAGATTTTGGTCACCCCTCAAGCTTATCGCGCGCGGTGTTCCCGGGCACCGATCCGGGGCACCGAATCTCCCCAGATCTGCGCCCCAGATCCGCGCCCCTGATCCGCGTCCCAGTGGATCACCCGGCCGCCTGCGCCTTTTTCGCGCGCCGCAGCTCATGCAGAATCGGCTCGGTGTAGCCGCTCGGCTGCGCAGCGCCCTCGACGATGAGCCTGCGCGCCGCGGTGAAGGCGATGCCAGGGGTGCGGCCGTCCTCGCCAAGCAACGCCTCATAGGTGGGGTCGCCGGAGTTCTGCCGATCCACCACCGATGCGAGCCGGGAGAGTGCCTCGTCGACCTGTGACTCGGTGATGATCCCGTGCGCGAGCCAGTTCGCGAGCAGCTGGCTCGAGATGCGCAGCGTCGCACGGTCCTCCATCAGCGCGACATCGTGAATGTCGGGCACCTTCGAGCAGCCGACACCCTGATCGACCCAGCGCACGACGTAGCCCAAGATCGATTGCACGTTATTCTCGACCTCGGTCGCGACCACTTCGGGTGTGAGATCACCGTCGCGCGCGAGCGGCACCTGCAGCAGCGTGTCGAGGCTGTCAGTCGGCAGCGGCGGCAGCGACCGACGCGCCTCGAACGCGTCGAGCTGGTGGTAGTGCAGGGCGTGCAGCGTGGCGGCGGTGGGGGAGGGCACCCAGGCGGTCGAAGCGCCGGCCCGCACATGTCCGATCTTCTGTTCGAGCATGTCGTGCATGAGGTCGGGCATCGCCCACATCCCCTTGCCGATCTGCGCGCGCCCGTCGAGCCCGCACGCGACCCCGATCGCGACGTTGCGCGCCTCGTAGATGCCCAGCCACGGCTGCGTGCGAATGTCGCCCTTGGGCAGCATGGTCCCGGCGTAGAGCGAGGTGTGGATCTCATCGCCCGTGCGGTCGAGGAACCCCGTGTTGATGAACACCACCCGGTCGCTTGCCGACTGAATGCACGCGGCGAGGTTCACCGAGGTGCGGCGCTCCTCGTCCATGATCCCGATTTTCACGGTCTTCGCGGGAAGGCCGTAGAGTCGCTCGACCCGCTCGAAGAGCTCGACGGCGAAGGTGACCTCGGCGGGCCCGTGCATCTTCGGCTTCACGATGTAGATGGATCCGGTGCGCGAGTTGCCTCCTGCACTCTTCCCGCGCAGGTCATGCAGCGACCCGAGCACCGTCATGATCGCGTCGAGGATCCCCTCGAAGGTCTCCTCGCCCGCGCGATCGCGCACCGCGTCGGTGCGCATGAGATGCCCCACATTGCGCACAAAAAGGGTGGATCGGCCCGGCAGTACGAGCGGTTCGCCACCCGGGGCAGTGTACTGGCGGTCGGGGTTGAGGGTTCGCGTGAAGCTGCGGCCACCCTTGCTGACGGTCTCGGCGAGGGTGCCATCCATGAGACCCCGCCAGTTGCGGTATCCGAGCACCTTGTCTGCCGCGTCGACCGCGGCGACCGAGTCCTCGAGATCCATGATGGTGGTGAGCGCGGATTCGACCAGGATGTCTTCGACACCCGCGCGGTCGGTGCGTCCGATGCGCCCAGCCGGGTCAATGACGATCTCGAGGTGTAGGCCGTGATGGCGCAGCAGCACCGCGGTGGGAGCGCCCTCCTCACCACGGTACCCGGCGAAGGCCTGCGGGTCGACGAGCGTCGTAGTCTCGTCGCGCCCGAATACTACGCGAAGCGCGCCCTCCGAAACCGTGTACGCCGACGCATCCGCGTGTGACCCGCGTGCAAGCGGGGCGACGCTATCAAGCATGTCGCGTCCGAACGCAATTACGGCCGCGCCCCGCTCAGCGTTGTACTCGGCGCCAGGGGCGAGGTCGCCCGTTTGATCGATGGCATCGGTGCCGTACAGCGCGTCGTAGAGGGAACCCCAGCGGGCGTTGACCGCGTTCAACGCGAAACGTGCATTGAGGAGGGGTACCACGAGCTGCGGGCCAGCGAGGGTGGCGATTTCTGGATCGACGCCGGTCGTGGTGACCGCGCAGGTGTCGGGCTCTGGCTCGAGATAGCCGATCTCGGCGAGGAACTCGCGGTACTCGGCCCTGTCGGGGATGCCAGGCCGGGCCCGATGAAACTCGTCGATCTGGCGCTGCAGGTCGTCTCGGACCCGCAAGAGCTCAGCGTTCTTCGGCCCGAGATCGTGAATGATCTCGCTCACACCGCTCCAGAATTCCTCGGGCGTGAGGCCCGACTGATCGAGCGATTCCTCGACGAACGTTGCGAGGGCCGGGTCGACGGTGAGGTCTGAGTGGGTCAGGGGCTGGGGCACGGTGTTTCTCCGATCTGCTGGGCGCCTGAGCGCTGGCGCCAGGGGTGTCGAAGTCGAGTCTAGACAGCGGATCCATGATTTGAAATACTGATTCCGTAATGTGAAATAGGATGAGAAGGATTTCGACCTTGGTCGGTGCTGTTGCCAGATCGGGGCGCGCGATAGCGACCCAAGATCTTGAATGAGACCGGGCAGGCCGGTGTGGGTCATCAACAACAAATAATGGAGTTGGCGTGAGCGGAACCGAATCTGGAGGCGTGCAGTCGGTGGAGCGAGCCTTCGACGTGCTGGAAGCTCTGGCCAGGGCCGAGCACGAACTCACGGTCGCCGAGGTCGCTGCCGCCACACAGCTTGCCGCGCCGACGGCGCATCGACTCCTTCGCACCCTGCTGAGCCGCGGCTACGTGCAGCAAACAGACTCTCGTGGCTACGCACTCGGCTCTGGCCTGATCCACCTGGGAAAGCGTGCGACACCCGAACTTGCGACCCTGGCGCAGGGCGTGCTCGCTGACCTCGAAGAGGCATCGGAGGAGACGGCGAACCTCGCGGTGCTCGACGGTGACCTGGTGGCCTACATTGCTCAGATGCCCTCGCGCCATCGCATGCGCATGTTCACCGAGGTCGGCCGGCGGGTGCTGCCTCATGCTTCGGGCGTCGGTAAAGCTATTCTTTCGACGCTGCCCGAGACGCGGGTGCGGGAAATCATTGCACGAACGGGGCTGCCGAAGTACACCCCATCGACCCTGACAACAGACTCTGCGCTGCTGGCAGACCTGCGCGAGTCACGCCGTCGCGGTTTTGCCGTAGACGACGGAGAGCAGGAGGTGGGCGTGCGCTGCATCGCCGTCCCGATACCCGGGTCGTCGCCCCCCGCAGCCGTGTCAATTTCGGGTCCGGTCGCCCGGGTTACCGACGCGAAGAGCAGCGCATTGACCGTGGCGCTCATGCGGGCGGCCGCGAGTCTCGCCTCGGCTGCATCCCGTGGCTGAAGCGTGTGACCTAGGCTTGCAGCGTGACCCAGAAATCGTCGCTGCGCGCCATTCCGACTGCCGATCGCGCGTGGCTGCTTGCCGCGCTCGCCGATGCGTTGCAGGGTGGGGCACCGGTGCTGCCGGTGAGCGAGGGGGCCGACCCGGAGGCGATCCACCGGCTGCAACGCGAGGCATTGCCAGCTGGCACCGCGCTCGTCGTGCGTACCTCGGGCTCGAGTGGCGTGCCCAAGGCGGTCGCGCTTTCGGCCGATGCCCTGCGCGCGAGCGCGGAGGCGACTCACGAGGCCTTTGGTGGCGCTGGGCAGTGGCTCGTCGCGCTTCCCCCACACCTGATTTCCGGGCTTCAGATGCTCGTGCGCAGCGCGGTAAGTTGCATCGCCCCCGAGTTCTTCGACGGCCCGTTCGACCCGGCCGAACTGCTCGCGCGCGCCGAACACATGCGGCACGAGCGACGGTACGTGTCGCTTGTGCCTGTGCAGTTCACGCGCCTGTTGACGCTCGCAGAGGTGGATCCCGCCGCCGCTGATGTCTTGCGCTCATTCGACGCGGTGCTCGTGGGCGGGCAGGCGGTGACGCTCGAGATGCGTCGCCGGGCGCACGACCTGGGCATCGCGCTCAGGAGGAGCTATGGCATGACCGAGACGGCCGGCGGTTGCGTCTACGACGGCGTCGAGATCGGCGATACCCGCGTGCGCATTCGGGACGGAGAGGTGCAGCTCGCGGGCCCGACGCTCGCGCTCGGCTACGTGGGCGACGCGCAGCTCACGGCGGATCGCTTTATTACCGACCAAGGCGTGCGCTGGTACCGCACCGGAGATGCCGGCCACCTGCTTGGCGGAATGCTCACCGTCACCGGTCGTCTCGACCGGGTGATCATTTCGGGCGGCGTGAACGTCTCGCTCGACGAGATCGAGCGTGTCGCGAGTGGGCATCTGGGCGGTGCGGCGGTCGCCGCGGTGGGCGTCGCCGACCCCGAGTGGGGAGAGCGGCCGGTGCTCGTGATTGAGGGGCTGGATCACGTGATCCACGAGCGAACCGAAGAGCT
This sequence comes from Leucobacter fengyongliangi, assembly GCF_052386045.1. NCBI lineage: Bacteria > Bacillati > Actinomycetota > Actinomycetes > Micrococcales > Microbacteriaceae > Leucobacter > Leucobacter fengyongliangi. The sequence continues at coordinate 342,257 of NZ_CM126356.1, forward strand.
GGGAGCGGCTCTGCGCGCGCAACTGGGCCCCGCGGCGATCCCGGCGCGGTTCGCCCTGCTCGCGGAGCTGCCTCGTCTCGAGGGCGGGAAGCCCGACCTGCGAAAGATCGCGGCCCTCGTAAGTTGAACATGGAGACCGTCCACGAGGAAACACTGAACTGCGTATAGGAATTTCCCACAATTCGGTGCACGGTGTCCTAGACTTACTTCACTTCTGAGGCGGCTGTCCTCGGTAATTGTGTGCGCAACGGGGACGCACAGAGGGAGAAACGCTATGGACTCCGCAACAGAGAAGCAGCTCGAGGCCCGCGAGCGCCCAGTCGTCGGGCCCGCGGTGGCGTTTACCGCGCCGGTGATGTTCGCCTACGCGAGCCATTTTTTACTCTTCCACCGGGTGACGGGTCGCAGCATCGAGTTGCTTCAGCGCGCATTTCCGCGCCGCTTCCCGGCGGCGCGTGACCAGGTGGTGCTCGACGCATCCTACCCGGGCGAGGGATCGGTACTTGGGCGATTTGTGGAGGCCGGTTATCTCGAGACCGCGCCTCGCGTTCCGCACCGGAATCACGCCGGGTGGATCGTGCCCGCAGGCGCGAGAGACCTTCTTGCGCATGAACTTCTGCGTTACAGTTCGGTGAACCACGAGGAGGGTCGGCTTCACGAATCGCTGTCAGCGAGCGATGCCCTGCTCGGCTTTCGCGCGCCCCTGTTGGAGACGTTAAAATCCGCCGCGGCCGATACCGCAGACGACGAGCCGCTGATTGGAGAGCTTGCGGTGCAGCTGCGGTTCGCCAGTGACTGGGCCGAACTCGAGCATCTTTGGTATCGCTACGGCATGCGCATCATGGTGACGGACCCGCTCGCAACCCACACCGCTTTCGGCGCGCTTCCGGAGCCGGTACTGCATCAGTTTCCCGGCCTGTGGCTGGCGCATGTCTACGTCGAGTCGACGTCGGTGATGCAGCGCGTTCGCGACCTTCCCGAGGGGGAAGACCTCGATCTGCTCGTTGAACGGCTGTCTCTTCAGGTTACCGAGTGCACGGCTGCACTTGGGCCGAGGTGGCGCGAGTTGAGTTCGCCAGATGCCCGGGTGCACGTTGGCGTGAACTGGATGCGTTTCCAACGGCTGCGCGGCGATTTTGCGGGTGCGCAGGAGACCCTGGGCGAGCTCCAACAACAGGTTCAGGCCGCGGCCCCGCTGAGTCGGCCCGCCTCGGATCGGAATCGAGCATTTTTCAAACTGGAACAGGGCATTCTTCACTTTTTCGTGGAGCGATGGTCCGAGGCGATGGAGTCCCTGCGGGAGGCGACGCTCCTCTGGCAACGGCCGGGCTATGGCGATTACGTGCCGGCCTTCGCGTTCGCGTTGATGGGGTTGATGCACGAACTTCGCGGGTCGCGGGATCGCGCCGCGGAGTGCCTCGTGCAGGCTCAGGGCATCTTCGGTGAGGTGCAGGATTATGCCTATGTTTCGGTGCTGACAACGACGGTTGAGGCCATGCTCGCCCTCGACCGGCTAGAGACTGATCGCGCCCGTGAACTCCTCGACAGGATTGAGCGAACCGCACCAGAATCTGAGCTGTGGCCGATTGTGCTGCTCGCGCGTCACTGGACCGATGTGATCTCTGGAGACCCAGCAGCGGCGGCAAGAAAGCAGGAACAGCTGAGCGGCCGCGCGACCGGCGCTGGGCGACTCAGCCCGCTGGCTGTGCGGCTGGTGCACCGCGTACGCGTCGAGACGCTGCTTGCGCAGGGCCAGGCGCAGCGTGCGCGGGCAGTGTTGGAGCGGCAGACTTCGTCGTCGCACGGCTGCTGGGCGCGGGTGTCGCTCATGGGAGGGCGCAACGAACAGGCCCTGAGGTACGTCGATATCGTGGTGCACGATTCGCGTGCTTCGGCGCGCGATCGCGCACAGGCGCACCTCATCGGGGCGGCCGCGCAGCATGCGCGTGGTGACGATTCCGCGGTGGATCACGCGTGTTCGGCGGCGGTGGAAGAGATGCGCCAGGCCGGCACTCTCCTCCCGCTCGCGACCTTGCCGCCGGGCGTGCGTGTCGAGCTCGTCGAGCGCTGTGCGCGCAAGCGCGGTTGGCAGGAGCTGCTGCTCGATCTGGGACTGACACCCGCAGCTGCTGCGGGCCGGTTCGCCGCACTTGCCGGGGGATTTCCCGATCGCGCGGTGCTCGTTGACCTCACATTGCGAGAGGGCGAGCTGCTGATGCTTCTCGATCAGCGGCTCACACAGACTGAGATCGCACGCAGGCTGCACCTCGCGCTCTCCACCGTGAAGAAGCAAGTGGCTGGTCTGTATCGCAAGCTCGGCGTCGAGTCACATGGTGCAGCGCTCGAACAGGCCTATCGCATCGGTCTCTTCGACAACGCATAGGCGGATCACGCCCAGCGCGCTCCTGCTCTCACGTACATTCGGCGCATCGACGGTACCGATTTAGGTACCGCATCGCCGTCACGCGACGTGGCCTGCGCCTCAGACCGCTATAACTGTGCCCGGTCTCGACCCCAATTTCACGGGTCAGTACACGGCGAAAGGGCACACGACATGTCACTGCGGGGTACCCAAAGCGGTGCGTGTCACGTTGCTGATCCACACTCGTCATCTACCGCGGGGGATCCCGGATCTCATCGCCTGTGGCCTCGCTCAGGTTGCTGTCGGCGAGAGCCTGGATAGCTGCTCCAACTTGGGGTGCCAAAAGAACTTTCAAAAATATATTTCAACTTCGCGTCATATTCGCGACCCAACAGGACTCTCTCTGAGTGGGTCCACAACTTTTGGGCTCATTGGAAGACGTAGCCAAGGGGGCTTGTCATGAAGGGTTCACGTTCCAGACCCGCGGTTATTGCCGCACTCGTACTGGTTTCCTTATCGACTGCAATGGGTGTCGCCGGCTGTACTTCAGTGCCGAGCGCCGAGCAGGTGCGTGTCAATCAGGCCTACGATCAGGTTTCCGCAGATCCGGAGCTGCAGCTGCAGTTGCAGGGGCTGTCGGACAGGATCGACCGGGGGCTTGTGGAAGCCACGCGGGCTGACATCACATTTCATTCGGAAGTTCTTCACACCGCTCAGGTCGTGATCATCCTCGTCGACGAGGAGACAGCGCCATCGCCACAGGATCTCTCGACGGTGCTCGACGAGCTCGAGCGGTTCACCGCCTCAGAAATTACGGAGTGGTCGGTGACTGCGATGTCACCGACCGGAGCGACGGTTTCTCTCGCCTCAGCGGCCGACGCTGCCGGGGTTCCTGCTGAACAGGTATCCCCGTTCGGGGCCATCAGCATCGCAACTGCTTCACCTCAGGGGGAATGATCATGGATTACACACCGCAACATGCACGGGTGTCTCGCATCCGACGCGACAGGCGGAAGGTGGCAGCTGCGCTGCTCTCCTTCCTCTTGGTCGCTGGGGCAACGCTGCTCGGCACCACGAGCGCGCAGGCAGCCAGCGTTGGCTCTATCGCGATCACCACCTCGTCTCCGGCTATTCAGGAGGTGTCAAGCGTCTTCAATTTCGAGGTCACGTGGTCGTGTTCAGGCCTGACTGACGAGGACTGTTTCAACCCGCGGATCGATATTCCGATCTCACTAAACAATCTCCCCGGTGGCATTGAAGACATGGACTCTTGGGGTGTCACCATCACGCCGCCGAGCCCCTCCACAGCGAATTTCACCTCGACGGTGGTGCGCACCCCCACGGGGTTGACTGTGCAGCTGACTTCCACGCGCACGGTTCCTGCCGGTGCTCAGGAAATGCTCCTGGTTTCCGTCCGCCCCCACCCTTCGACCGGTGACGGTGTCGGATTCACCTTCGGCCCGGCCACATTCAGCTCACCCAGCTTTCCCTCCGTCATCTCAAACAGCCTGAGTGGATCAGTGACGGCACGTGACCTGCTGCCCATCCAGAAGGTTTTCCTGGGCGGGAGCGCCGCATCGGGAGCGACCACGGCTCGGGCCACGTACCAAATCACCCCGAACATCGCCGGCGTCTGGAACCCTGCCACGAACCAGTGGGCCTCATGCTCATCCCAGGACAACAACCGGAACGTCACAGATACCGCTGTCGCCGGCACGGTACAGATCGTGGATCAGCTCCCTCCGGAGGTGACGTTCGTGTCAGCCACCGGTGGCGGGGTGTACGATCCAGGCACCCATTCGGTTACCTGGTCAGACTGCTCAAATTATCTTGAGCAGCCGTACTTCGTGGTCGTAGAGATGCCTGCCGCAGCAAACGCTGCTGACCCCGCCTACCTCAACCCGATCACAAACACGGTCACTCGGTCCTTCATGGACACCGCAGGGGTGCCGCAGTCATCAACCAGCACGGTCAACCACAACAACATTTTTCAGGCACGACCCGACCCTCTCTTTGCAAAATGTGGCGAAGGTCGAGTGATCCCCAATGCGTCGCAACCTTCGCCGGCCGGACAGTGCCGATGGCGATTCTCACCCACCTTCGCGTACTCAGGCGCCTTGGGAGTTCACTACTACAGGATGAGTGCAACACGGCTGCTGCAGGGTGACGAGGTCACGATCACTGACTGGGTGCCGTGCCAGTCAAATCCCAACCCCGCAGGGTTTGGTTCTGATACCGGATGTCTCGATCCGCTTGAGCGCATCACCGATCTGCGGTTCACATCCACTGCTGGGTCATCCTCGGCCCGCACGATTGGGTATCAGGAGCTGACATTGTTTTTGAGCGATGGCACGCAACAGGTCTTTGATGCCACCACCCCCATCGCCTCCCTCTCTCCGCTTCCTGCCGCACCTGCGGGAACCACGTACGTTGGATTCAGTGTGCGGCTGAACGCGCTCACGCTTGATGGTGCGGTGCAGGTGGAGATGGACACGAGGGTGGAGCCTGGCGCTGATCGCGACATGGACCTGCGAAACACCGTCTCGATGTCAGTGGCCAACCCCACTTCGTCGTACTTCTATGAGGATGATGCAACCGGCATCGGCGCCGTGCGCGCTGGCATTTCGGGAACCTCGTACGCAAGCATCAACGCGTCAGGTTCGGGAATCCGTTACGCAAACGGTTCATTCGGGGCGTATGCCCTCGACCCGAACATCGCCTACCCGACGTACACGCAGGTGCTTCCTGCCGGATACAAGGTAGCCGGAGACTCACTCAACTCGATCATTGTGAATGACGCAGAGGGGCGATCCAACCGCAGCCACTACGACATCGAGTTCGTGCCGGAAGACCCTGCGACGGGAACCCCAGCACTGGTGCGGTTCACTCCGCTGCCAGGCACTCCCGCAGTTCCGGCTGATCCGTCCCAGGGATGGCCGTATGTGAGCGTCAGAATCACACTGGAACGCACCTGGGGCAACCAGTACGGAGCGCTCTACACCGAGTCGTACTCTTCGGTGACGGGCGACACCGGCGGACAGATGGCGAACTGTTTGCAGTACTCCCCATTTGTGGTGGGTGACCCTCGTGACCTTGACGGTGACGGACTGACCACCGGAGACACCGGCTGCCTGTCGCTCGGAGGCGCAACCTTCAGCTCTCCATTGGCTCCCGCAACCAGCGTGGTCACGAAGCATGTACGCGATGTGAACTCCGCAGCATGGTCGGGCGCAAACCAGGTTGCCGGCATCACCTCAGGAGCCGCGGAGTACCTGGTGCACTGGGAGAATTCGGGCCAGCCTGCTCTGTCTGACGTTGTGCTTTATGACCTTCTGCCACACGTCGGAGATACCGGAGCAACCGAAGCCAATACTGGCTCGCGTGGCAGCGCGTTCACCCCCGTGTTTGACGGTCTGAGCCGTGCAATTCCCGCAGGGGCAAACGTCGCCTACTCGGCGTCAAGCAACCCATGCCGTCCGGAAGTTTTCCCGTCGCAGCCCTCCTGCGATAACGACTGGACTGCCGACCCCGCAACGCTCGGCGGGAATGCGAATGTCAAAGCGCTGCGCATCACCCTCCCGGGCAACTGGGCGTCAGGATCCAGCGTCAACATCGGATTCCGCATGCTGGTGCCTTCAGGAACCACCAGCGGTGATGTTGCCTGGAACACGGTTGCGCAACGCGCACTCAACGGTGGCGTCCCGTTGGTCTCCGCAGAAACTGCGCGAACCGGCATCATGTCTCCCGCTGAAGTGCGCGTCGAGAAGTCGAGCCCTCAAGCAGGGACCGAGCTCGGCGTCGGCGAGATCGTGACCTACGAGATCACCGCGGAGAACCGTCTCGAGACACTCGCAAACGGAGTGCGCGTGGTCGACGATCTCAGTGAGGTGCTGCAGCACGCAATATACAACGATGATGCAACCGCCACATCAGGTGCCGTCGCCTGGGATCCGATTACGGAACAACTGATCTGGACCGGCAACCTGGGGGTCGGTGACGAGGCAACAATTCGCTTCACCGTTACTACGACCAGCCCCACGCCCTCAACCGGACTCACCAACCGCGTCATCGGGAACATTGGCACCCTGCCCACCAACTGTGTGACCGGTCTTGAGCCAGAATGTACCGTGCAGGCATGGGTCGTTGCACCTGAGGTAGGCCTGGTGAAGTCAGCGGTGGGAGTCGCGGAAGGTTCCACGATCAACGGCTTCACTGATGTGACCTGGGACTACCTGGTGACGAACACCGGCAACGAGCCACTGGAAGCTCTCCTGGTTACAGATGACCAGGGCGTGGCAGTCACCTGCCCGGCCACGACCCTCGCGGTCGGAGCCTCCATCACGTGCACCGGAACCGGGAACATCGGAAACGGGGCAAGCTACGAGAACATCGGTAGTGTCGAAGGGGTCGGCGCCATCACCGGTGACCCCACCGCAACGTCAGATCCGTGGTCGGTCAACATTGACCCCGTCGAGCCCACGGTTCAGATTGTGAAGAGCGCGAACGGCATTGCGGAGGGAGCTGCAGTGCTCGCTCTGACCGACGTAACGTGGACATATGCGGTCACGAACACCGGAGAGGAACCACTCACCGGCCTGGTCGTCACTGACGATCAAGGGGTCGCGGTCTCGTGCCCAGCAGCAGATCTCGCCGTCGGAGCAAGCATGGATTGCACCGGCACGGGTTCGGTCGGAATCCAAGCCTCCTATGCAAACACGGGAATGGTCATCGGAATCGGCACTCTCTCTGGTGGAGCAGCTACCGATGACGACGACTGGTCTGCGATCGTCACACCGCTCTCGCGCACCCTGTCGCTCGTGAAGTCCTCCCCGGACGTCACCGAAGGCGGCATGATCGACGGCTACTCGGTCATCAGCTGGGACTACCTGGTCACCAACACTGGCCAGGAACCCGTCGTTGATCTGACAGTCGTAGATGATCAGGGCGTGACCGTCGATTGCCCTATCACCTCCCTCGCTTCCGGCGCTTCGGTGACGTGCACGGGAAGTGGATCAGTCGGTGCCGGTCCGGATTACCGAAACGTCGCCACCGCTCAGGCGGTCGGCGCGATCACCGCTGGCCCGGTTTCCGCAGTCGATGATTGGTCTGTGGGCGTTCGCCCCCTGACCGTGAACGTCACGATCGACAAGCGATCCACCAACGCCACAGAAGGGACGCAGGTTCGCCCGAACACTCTTGTGGATTGGACATACCTGGTCACGAACACGGGAGAGGAGACGCTGCTCGATCTTGATGTCACCGACGATCAAGGAGTTGCCGTCACCTGCCCGCATACACAACTGCAGCCAGGTGAGTCGATGACGTGCCTTGGAAGCGGTTCGGTTGGCGGGGAAGGTGAGTACGTCAACGTCGGTGCTGTGATCGGCGAATCCGAGCTCAGCTCCACTCCGGTGAACGCCGAGGATCCGTGGACGATCACCGTCCGGGAACTGGTTCCGGCGATCTCCATTGTGAAGGGCGCACTCAACGCAGTAGATGGCGGGAGTGTGCGGGCCGACACGGTCGTGGATTGGCAGTACGCGGTCACGAACACGGGAGAAGAAGCACTCACCGACATCGTGGTCACTGACGATCAAGGCGTGACAGTGACCTGCCCCGTGTCGGACTTGCTCCCCGGAGCGAGCATGGTGTGTGAGGGCAGTGGTTCCATTGGCCGCGGGGCGAGCTACACCAACATTGGTGCGGTGGTTGGTACCGGGGTGCTCACCGGCGGTGACGTCACCGCAGAAGATGAGTGGACTGTGAGCGTCACGATGCCAACGCCACTTGTCTCGCTCGTGAAGGATGCTGACGGGATCGCGGTCGGCGCCACACTTCCCGAGAACACGGTGGTGAGTTGGACCTACACCGTCATGAACACCGGCGAAGAAACCCTGCAGCAGATTGAGGTGACTGATGACCAAGGTGTCCAAGTCACCTGCCCGGCTGCAGTCCTGGAACCTGGTGCATCGATGGAGTGCACCGGTTCAGGCTCCATCGGGGACGGTGCGACCTACGAGAACATCGGTTTGGTTCTCGCGGTCGGTGCGGTCAGCGGCGTTGAAGTCGAGGATGAGTCGACCTGGACTGCTGTGGTGAGCGACCCGCCAGTCCCGAGCACCCCATCGCTGACACCTCCGGCAACCCCACCTGCGACACCGCCGGTTTCGGTGCTCGAGCACACCGGTGGACCGGGTCAGATCGGTCTCCTGATGGTTGCCCTCGCACTCATTGGTTGCGGACTGATTGCGACAGGAGCGAGCCGCCTGCGGAAGCACGAGGAGTGATCCGCTAACCCCCAAGATCGGCCCCGGTGAACAGTGTCATCCTCACAACTCACCGGGGCTGAGTCCCGCGCGCGGCTAGGATCGTTGCGGAGTGAGGAGTGTTCCATGAACGCAGCGACCAGAGACGGACGTAAGTCGGGCAACCCGGCAAAGCGCGCCGCCGCGACCATGCAGGTTCGCACCAGCGGCTCCCCCACAATTACCTGGCGCAACTGGGTGGCAGGGGCACGGCTTCGCACGTTGCCGCTCGCCGTAGCGCCGGTCGCGGCCGGAGCGGGCATCGCACATATGGTGCAGGCATTCTCCTGGCCACTGACTCTGCTTGCGCTCGGCGTCGCGGTGTTCCTGCAGGTCGGCGTCAACTTCGCAAACGATTACTCAGACGGTATCCGCGGCACCGACGAATTTCGGGTCGGGCCCGCAAGGCTCACTGGTTCGGGGCTTGTCGATCCCAAGCGGGTGCTCGCCACCGCGCTCGTATTCTTTGCGCTCGCCGCAGCGTGCGGGCTCGTCGCCGTGCTCCTGAGTGGGCGCTGGTGGTTTCTTGCGCTTGGTGCCGTCGCCATCGTCGCCGCGTGGTTCTACACCGGCGGTAAACGACCCTATGGGTACGCTGGGCTCGGCGAGGTGGTTGTGTTTATTTTCTTCGGGCTCGTCGCCACGGTGGGTACCACCTGGCTGCAAACCGACGTGCAGACTCAGGAAGTCTGGTGGGCAGGTGCCGGGGTGGGGCTATTCGCCGTCGCTGTGCTGATCGCCAATAACACCCGCGATATCGCCACCGATCGGCTCGCAGGCAAGCACACACTCTCCGTCCGCGTCGGGGATCGCGCATCCCGAATTCTCTACGTCGTGTGTGTGCTGCTCCCATTTGCGGTTCCCGCGCTGTACGGGGCGGTGCATCCGGGCATGCTACTCGTCTGGCTGGTGCTCATCATCGTGATCCCGAGCTGCGTGATCACGCTCTGGGCGCGCACCGCGCGCGAGCTCATCATTGTGCTGGGGTTGACCAGCCTCGCCGCACTTGCCTACGGCGTTCTACTCGGCATCGCGTTTGCGTTCTAGGAGGCTCTGATGATCAACGGACAGGTTTCTCACTGGTGGCAGCAGGTCGGCGCTCCCGTTCCACGACCCGAGTTGCCCGGCGACCTCACTGCCGATGTGGCCATTGTGGGGGCAGGGTACACAGGCCTTTGGGCCGCCTACTACCTCAAACAGGCCAGGCCCGAGCTCAGGGTGGTCGTGATCGAGCAGCGACATGTCGGGTACGGCGCGTCTGGGCGCAACGGCGGGTGGCTCACCAATGCCATCACCGGCGGGCGAGAGCAATACGTGCCGAGCCACGGACGAGATGCCGCCGAGCGTTTCCAACGTGCCATGAACGAGACGGTAGATGAGGTGATTCGTGTCGCCACAGCCGAAGGCATCGACGCGGATATCCAAAAGGGCGGCGAGTTCAACGTCGCCTACACGCCGGCGCAAGAGGCGAGGATCCGCTCCTTTGCCGCATCTGAGCAGCAGTGGGCGCACACCGATCTTGAGTTGCTGGAAGCGTCAGCCGCGACGGAGAAGATTAATGTTGCGCACACTCGCGCCGCAGTCTGGCACCCACACTGCGCGCGGATTCAGCCGGCAAAGCTCGCCGCAGGGCTCGCCGATGCCGTCGAGCGTCTCGGTGTGGAAATCTACGAGCGAACCCGTGCGGTCGAAATCGCCCCGCACCGCGTGCGAACGACGCATGGCACAGTGTCTGCCGACATCGTGGTGCGCGCCACCGAAGGATTCACCGCGAATCTCGCAGGCCTACACCGGCTCTGGCTGCCCATGAACTCATCGCTCATCGCAACCGAACCACTCTCGTCCGAGGTCTGGGACGAGTTGAACTGGAGCCAGGGGGAAACCCTGGGGGATTTCGCCCACGTCTACATGTATGCCCAGCGCACGGCTGACGACCGGATCGCGATTGGAGGGCGCGGTGTGCCCTACAAATTCGGCTCCAAGACCGACACCGATGGGCAGACCCCTGCGGTGACGGTGGAAACGCTGAGCGAAATCATGCACCGATTCTTCCCGGCCACCCGAGGCGCCGAGATTGACCACGTCTGGTCGGGTGTGCTGGGCGTGCCCCGCGACTGGGCCGCGACGGTGGGTCTCGACCGTCAGACCGGGCTCGCATGGGCCGGCGGATACGTTGGAACCGGCGTCACCGCCACGAACCTCGCCGGGCGCACGCTCACCGATCTGATTCTCGAGCGTGACACCGAACTTGCTGGGCTTCCCTGGGTCAACCATCGTGTGCGCAAGTGGGAACCCGAGCCGCTGCGCTGGATCGCAACGAAGGGCCTATATGCGGCATACGGCATCGCCGACCGCACGGAGCTGGCTGGTCGCGCGAAGACCTCCCCGATTGCTCACCTGGCCGACGTGGTCACCGGCCGACACTGAGCGGGTTCGCCACGAGGCTTCGCGTGCCTCGTGTGCGTAGGGGTCTATTGGGCTTCTCGGGGCGCGTTCCCGTGGTCTGAGGCAGCGCCTTCCGAAGATCCGCCGTCGAGCGCTGCGTCCTCAGCGATGTCATCTGCGGTGCGGCCGCGGTGTCGCCACTCGTACACGCCGACAGAAGCCGCTTCGCGCGGCTTGGAGAGAAAGATGATCGAGAGAGAAACCGCCGCGAGCGTGGCCACAACTGCTGCGAGCCACCAAGGCCATCCGATGAGCATGAGCGCGGCGAAGGGCACGGCAAATATAGCGAGGCGCGCGAGTGAGTAGACGATCCAGGCGGTGCGAGGTTTCACATCCGTGAGTGTACCGACTGCTGCTGAGCAGCCACCCAGCGGGCGTGCTCTCAGGGGCGATGGGTAGCATAAGGGCATGGTGCGGTTCTTGATTATTGGTGCCGTGATCGCAGTGGCGTTTATCCTCTACGCGCTGGTCGACGCGGCGATGACCGACGCGTCCAGGGCGCGCGGGGTGCCGAAACCTGTGTGGGTGGTGCTCGTCGTGGTTTTGCCGGTGATCGGCGCGATCCTCTGGTTTGCGATCGGCAAGGGGCGGCCGGGGGCGGCTCAGGTGTCTGGTCCCGCGCCAGACGACGATCCGCGCTTCACCGGCGCAAAGCTCAGCGATGCCGAACTCGAGCGACTGCGAGAGCTTGAGGAACGTCTGCACGCGCTCGACGAGGAGACGTTTCCCGGCGAGAGCACTGACCACCCCGACAGTGAAAACGAGCCGGAAAGCGGCGCGGGCGAAGACCAGCCGGAAAAGAAGTGACATCCGTTTCACCAGCCTCGGTATTTGCCGTTGGACTGTTGGCCGAGTTCATCCGTGGCGGAGTTCGCGATGTCGTGGTGTGCCCGGGATCTCGGTCGCAGGCCCTCGCCCTCGCGGCTGCTGAGGCGGAAGGCGCGGGGGCGTTGCGCCTCCATGTCCGCCTCGATGAACGCTCCGCAGGTTTCTTCGCACTCGGCATCGCTCGCGAAACGGGCTTTCCAGCCCCGGTGATCGTCACGAGTGGCACCGCGGTCGCAAATCTCATGCCTGCCGTCCTCGAAGCTCACGAGAGTCGCGTCCCACTCATGCTTCTCACAGCCGATCGTCCGACTGAGCTTCGCGGGATTCGCAGCAACCAGACCACGAGGCAGGCTGGCCTCTTCGAGCGGTTTGCGCGACTGTCGCTCGACGTACCGGCTCCCGAGCGGGCGGATCCCATCCGCACCAGTTCGGGCTTCGCTCTGTCGCTCGATCCGGTAGAGATCGCTCAGAGGGCTCTCGCTGCCGCTTGCGGGGCGCCCGGTCGGCAGCCCGCGGGTCCTGTGCACCTCAACATCGCATTCCGTGAGCCTCTCTCCGGGCCAACGGAAGAGATCGGCTCTGATCCCGTCGGGTGGGCGACTCTCACGAGCGAAGGCGCTCCTGCGCCGGAGATTCGTTCCGCCGGTACCGATCCGAACGACTCCGAAATGTACACCCATTCAGGTGATGCGCTTACCGTCGTGATCGCAGGCGAGGGAGCAGGCCCGGAGGCCGAGCAATTCGCGCGAGCAGCGGGGCTTCCACTGCTTGCCGAGGTGGTGAGTAGTGCTCGCTTCGGACGCGAGGCAATCACCTCCTACGCCACACTGATCGATGACCCCCAGGTAGGGGAATTGGTCGAGCGCGCGATCGTATTCGGGCACCCGACGCTTACTCGGCAGCTTCCGTCGCTCCTTCGGCGAAGCGATGTTGATGTCGTCGTGGTTGACCCGCACGCAGGCGCGGGGGCCGAGCACTACGACCCCAGTGGAGAGGCGCGGATCGTTCGTTCCGCACGGGTCTCCGACACATATTCTTCGAGGAGCATGCACCGCTGGTTGGGCGCCTGGGTGGTGGCTGATCGCGCCCTGCGCGAGCAGCGATCCACTGGGCACACGCCTGACCCGTCGGCGAGCCGCGGCGCGGACTACAAACAACTGGCCGCGCTTGCTCGCGCTGAGGTGGCGGCGCGACGTGAGCCAGTGACCCGTGAAATGCTTGTGGAGAGCACCTGGCGTGCGACGTGGCCGCACGACCGGCTGGTCCTGGCCGCCTCGAGGCTCGTGCGCGTGCTAGATGGGATTGCCGCGCCACGGCACATTCGGGTGCACGCGAACCGCGGGCTTGCGGGCATCGACGGTACTGTTGGGACCGCACTCGGCGTCGCCTCCGCAAGTCAAAGGGACGAGCGCTCCGCGCATATGACCGGGGTGACGCGCGTGCTGATCGGCGATCTCGCGCTCTTGCATGATGCAGGTTCGCTCCTGTTGCCCGAATGTGAGCCGCACCCGCGCGTGCAAGTGATCGTCGGAAATGACGGCGGAGGCACGATCTTTGACACCCTCGAGGCCGCGAGTACCGCTCCCCGCGAGGCGTTCGACCGGGTGATGTTTACCCCACAACGGGTGGATCTCGAGCGCCTCGCGACCGCCTACGGATGGGAATATCAGTGCGTGAAGACCCGGGGTGAACTCGAGGCGCTATTCACCCGACCGGTCACCGGTCCGACCATCGTAGAAGTGCCGCTCGCCCGCTGAAAGACCCCAAACGGGCACAACCACGCGGGCCGTCATGGAATGCGGCTGGGCAGGCATTGCGAGGCTTCGCCCCGCTACGCGCCAAACGCCTCGGCAATGGGAGTGAACTTCGACACGGTTTCGCCAAACTCGCGGTCGGGATCAGAGCCCGCCACGATGCCGCCACCAGCGGTCGCGGTCACCTCGAGCCGTCCGTGGTCGGCGGGTCCCACCTGAGCGCAGCGCAGCGCGATGACCCACTCGCCGTCGCCGTCCGCGTCGATCCACCCGACCGCGCCAGCGTAGCGACCGCGGTCAAACGGCTCGATCTCTGCGATTGATGCCACGGCCTGGCTGGTGGGTGTTCCCGCCACGGCTGCGGTCGGATGCAACGCGGCGGTGAGCTCGAGCGAGGTGCCGCTGGCACCGGGAGTTGCGCCCAGGTCGGTCGCGAGGTGCCACACATTGGGCAGTTGCAGCGCGAAAGGCTCCTCGCTCGTGTGCAACTCGGCCACGTGCGGGGCGAGCGCCGTCACCACGCTCTGCACCGCGAAGGAGTGTTCATGCTGCTCCTTGGTGCTCGTGAGGAGTTCGTCGCGCGCACGCGCATCGGCTGCTGGATCGGGCCTGCGCGCTCGGGTTCCTGCGAGTACCCGAGCTGAGATCGCACCATCAGTCTGTCTGATGAGCGTTTCGGGACTCGCGCCGATCATGCCATCGACCGCGAACGTCCAACAGTCGTCGTAACGTTCGGCGAGGCGCCGAAGCGGCACGCGCAGGTCGTCATCGGCGCGGATCGAGCCGTGAACCTGGCGTGACAACACGATCTTTTCAACCGACCCGCGCGCAATGCGGGCCGAGGCCTCCCTTACCCCGGCCAGATACGCGGCATTCGGATCAGTTGTGGGCAGGTCTGTGCCGATCCACGCACCGATGGGTGACGACGCGGGCAAGAGCGGATCGCGGCCTATCGGCGCTTCGGCGATCTCGGTGACCCAGGTCGTGCCGCGATGCCGTGCCACGATCATGCGCGGCACGATCAGCACGCTGGTCGATTCGCTTACGGACGAGAACGCGAAGGTGCCGAACGCGAGCAAGCCGCTGCCGGGCAGCTGCACCGAATCGTCGACTTCGGCCGCGGCTGCGATGCTGCGCCAGGCGGCGCTCGCTTGCGTGAAACGATCGGGGCCGGTGAAGGTGAGGCGCAGGGTCTCGCCGATGCCGACGCAGCCGCGATCCCCCCGCGTCCACAGCAGCGGCTGGGAGGGGTCGGCAAAGCCGAGCAACTCGTCGAGTGAGGGAAGGGAAGCCAGGGGGCGCGTGACCGCACAGAGGCGGTGCGGCGATCCACTGTTCATCCCACTAACCTACCCGGTGAGCTCGTGAACTCAGCGTGCGCGCAGGGCATGACCGGCTAGCATAGGGGGGTGACCCGCCCCGATACGGCCACCAAGCTGGCCACCGACGTTTCCACGATGTTCGATGAGGTGTCTCCGCGCTACGACCTCATTAACGACGTGCTTTCGGCCGGAAATTCGCGCCTCTGGCGCATTGCAATGACCCGCGCCCTGCAGCCTCGAAAGGGTATGCGAGTGCTCGACCTTGCCGCGGGCACCGGCACGTCAAGCGCGGCGATTGCGCAGCACGGTGCGCACGTCACCGCGGCCGATTTCTCCGAGGGCATGCTGGCTGTGGGCCGCGAGCGGCAGTCGGGCAACGAGCTCATTGACTTTGTGTGGGCCGATGCCACTGAACTGCCGTTTGACGACGCGAGTTTCGACGCGGCCACGATCTCGTTCGGGCTGCGCAATGTCACCGAGCCGAAACGGGCGATCGCCGAGATGAAGCGCGTCGTGAAGCCGGGCGGGCGAATCGTGATTTGTGAGTTCTCCAGGCCGGCTGATGCGATTCGCGGGCCCTACACCGCCTACTCGCGTCACGTGCTGCCGCGCATCGCCGGGGCGCTGAACAAGAGCGCTGAGGAGGCATACCGCTACCTGAACGAGTCAATTGAGAAGTGGCCGGCGCAGGATGAGCTCGCGGCCTGGATGCGTGAGGCGGGACTTGAACGGGTCGCGTACCGCAACCTGACGTTCGGCATCGTCGCGCTGCATCGCGGGTTTGTGCCGCGGGTCGCCGAATCGGGGAGCGTCTCAGAAGTTTCGGCTCGGGCTGATCTCAAGGATTCCGACGATCTCAGCGCTTCCGATGCTTCTGCTGCCTCCGCATCGGGTCGTGCATCGTGACGCTGCCAATCGCCGAGGATACGGCGACCCAGGCCCTGCCTATGCGACTGTTCCAGGGTCCGGCCGAGCGCAAGCACTCCAAGCGCATGCGCGAACAGCTGGCGCTCATCGAATCGGGCCTGCTTGAGCACCTGAGCTTTGCTTCGGAAGTTGCTGACGCGCCCGCCCGGTACCTCGCGGAGGCCGGTGGCAAGCGCATCCGCCCGATGCTGACGCTGCTCACCAGCGAACTGGGGAACGGCCCGAATGACCTCGTGAGGCGGGCCGCTCAGTCGGTCGAGCTGACCCACCTCGCGTCCCTCTATCACGATGACGTGATGGACGATGCGAAGATGCGACGCGGCGTGCCGGCCACGCAGACGGTCTGGTCGAACTCGGTCGCGATTCTCGCCGGTGACCTGTTGTTCGCGCGCGCTTCAACCCTTGCCTCGGGCATGGGCGAGGAAGCCATTCAGCTGCAGGCACGCACCTTCGAGCGGCTCTGCCTTGGGCAATTACATGAGACGGTTGGCCCGCAGCCCGGAGAAGATCCGATGGCCCACTACCTGCAGGTGCTCGCAGATAAGACCGGCGCTCTCATCGCGACCGCCGCCCGCATGGGTGTGATGTTTTCTGGCGCCCCGGCTGAATATGCCGACCCGGTTATGGAATACGGCGAGCGGATCGGCGTCGCCTTCCAGCTCATCGATGACGTGATCGATCTGTCGCCGAAGGCGGATCGCACGGGTAAACGTGCGGGAACCGATCTGCGCGCTGGCGTGGTCACGATGCCGCTGCTCCTGCTGCGTGCGCGGGCGGCGACGAACGCCGCCGATGCCGAGCTGCTGGCCCGCATCGAGAGCGGTGTGGCACAGATCGCCGAGGGTGCGGATCCGGGAATTCTCGACCCCGAGGTAGAGGCCTTGCATCGTCACGAGGTTACGGCTGAGACCGAGGCCGAGGCTCGCCGTTGGGCCGCAGATGCGGTGGTCGCGCTCGATCCGCTGCCAAAGTCGGTCATCAAGCGCGGGCTTGCCCGAATGGCCGAGTCGATCGTGACGCGCGAGGGGTAGCAGGGCCGGCTTCGGCCGTGAGCAGTGGAAGTAGTGAGACGTCTCGCCCGCGGCGTATGCCCGTGGGGGAATGGAAGGAACCCAGAATGACCAAGATGCGACTGGCAATCGTCGGTGCGGGCCCGGCCGGAATTTACGCGGCAGACCTCCTGATCAAGGCGGAGCGCGACTTCGACGTCGAGATTGACCTCTTTGAGCAGCTTCCTGCACCCTACGGACTCGTTCGCTACGGAGTCTCGCCTGACCATCCGCGCATCAAGGGCATTGTCACCGCACTGCGCGAGGTGCTCGACCGCGCTCGTCCCGACACCGGTGACGCGGATACCGCCGCTGACGGGGAAGGTGTTCCGAGCGGCACTGTTCGGTACTTCGGCAATGTGCGCTACGGCGAAGACATCACGCTGGAAGACCTGAAGCGGCACTATCACGCGGTGATCTTCTCGACCGGGGCGATCCGCGATGCATCACTGAGTATTCCCGGGATCGAGGCGGAGGGTTCATACGGTGCCGCCGACTTCGTGAGCTGGTTCGATGGTCACCCCGACGTGCCGCGCACCTGGCCGCTAGAGGCGGCCGAGGTTGCGGTGATCGGAAACGGCAACGTTGCCCTCGATGTCTCGCGCATGCTGATTAAGCACGCCGACGATCTGTTGCCCACCGAGATACCTGCGAATGTGTACGAGGGTCTCGCTGCAAATCCCATCACCGATCTGCACCTGTTCGGTCGTCGCGGCCCCGCATACGTGAAATTCACGCCGCTCGAGCTGCGCGAGCTGGGCGAGGTGCGTGACGTCGACATGGTGATCGACGAGCGCGATTTTGAATTCGACGACCCGTACGCCACCGAAGTACTGGGCAAGAACAAGCAGGTACTCGTCATGACCCGCGTGATCAACCAGTGGCGTGAGGCTCAGAAAGAGCGTGCGGCTTCCGGTGAGCACGCGTCGCGTCGGCTGCACATGCACTTCTGGTCGAAGCCCGTCGCGGTGGTCACCGAGAACGGGCGCGTGTCCGGACTGAAGATCGAGCGCACCGCACCCGACGGCCAGGGCGGCATTCTCGACACCGGCGAATTCGAGGTGATTCCCGTGCAGTCGCTGTATCGCGCGATCGGGTACTTCGGGTCACCGCTCGAAGAGATCCCCTTCGACGACGAGCGCGGGGTGATTCCCAACGCGCAGGGCAGGGTGCTGGGCGCAGACGGCGAGCCGGTGCCTGGGGTGTACGCAACGGGGTGGATCAAGCGCGGCCCCGTGGGGCTCATTGGGCACACCAAGAGCGACGCCATGGAGACAATCGAGTGTCTGCTCGAGGATCGCGAGAGCTGGTGGCAGCCCGTTGAGCCGTCGCCCGAGGCCATTCCCGCGCTCCTCGAATCTCGCAGCGTGCCCTACACAACCATCGAAGGGTGGCAGAGACTCGACGAGCACGAGGTGTCGCTCGGCGAGGCCGAGGGCCGCGCTCGCATCAAGGTCGTGCCGCGCGAGGAGATGACCCGGGTTTCCCGAGGGGAGTAGCGCGCTGGCCTAGCCGCCGGTCTGGCGAGACCCGGAGAGGGCCGCGGCAAGTGCGCTGAGCGTCTCGCTGGTGCCGCCCTCGATGCGGGTGTGGAGGGAGGGCCGGCGATCCACCGCAGTCGGGCCGCGATTGATTACCGCGATCGGGATCCCGCGGGCCTCGGCCCGGTGCACCAGGCGCACCCCGGTGTTCACCGCGAGCGAGGAGCCTGCGATGATCAGCAGCTCGGCATCAGCGACGATCCGCTCGGCGTGCGCGAATACCGGCTTCGGCACGTGTTCGCCGAAATACACCACATCGGGGCGGAGCGTTGCCCCGCAGGCCGGACACACCGGCACCCGAACACCCTCGATGTCTGCCACGTCGGCATCGCCGTCGGGGTTTGAAGGGGCATCAGCGTTGCGCTCCACAAAGCCGGGGTTCGCGGCATCGAACCAGGCCAGCGTCTCGGCGCGGGTGAACCGGTGCCCCTCGGCAATGCACCGCATAGTGGATCCGCTGCCATGCAGCTCCGCGACGTTCTGGGCGCCCGCGGCCGTGTGCAACCCGTCGACGTTCTGGGTGATCACCCCGGTGAGGTGGCCTGACTGTTCGAGAGCGGCCACAGCTTTGTGCCCGGCGTTCGCCCGCACGTTCGCGATGCGCAGCGCCCCGATTCGGGCTCCCGCCCAGAAGCGGCTGCGGTACCTGGCATCAGTCGTGAACTGCTCGATGTTCATGGGGGTGCGGGGCGGAGAACCCGTGCCGCGGTAGTCGGGAATGCCCGAGTCGGTGCTGATGCCCGCTCCGGTCAGGATCGCCGCGGGGCCTGCCTCGAGGAGACTGGTCAGTCGTTCGAGGTGCTCGCTCGGTGCGGGGTTCTCGGATCCGCGCCCGGCATCGCCGGTGCTGTGCGCGTCGCGATCCACTGTGTGCATGATGACAGAGTAGCCGGGTGACCTTTCTTACTCATGCCGGCCACTGCCACCTCTGCCAGCACCTCCATCCGGTCACGTCCCAGAATCCGCGCAGGTTCCCCTCGGTATATCTGGTGAATACCGGGACAAACCTGCACAAATCCAGCGAGAGATGTGTTTTCCGGGGGTGTGGATAACTTCTGCGAAGCATCTGAGCAAACTCGTAGGGTGAGCACATGCGGAAACCTCAACCTATTCCCGGGCTACGTGCCGGAGAACTCGCAACGGTCCAGTCGCTGCGACTCGCCGGTGTATCGCAGTCGCGGCTCTCGCGTACAGATGTTCATCGCCCGTTGCGCGGCGTGGTCAGGCTGGGAGGGGAGCTATCGCCGTCCGATTTTACGGAGAAGGTGGCGGCGCTCAGGGTATTGCTTCGCGAGGGCCACTTCATCTCGAGATGGACCGCAGCGGTATTGCTGGGGATGCCCGTGACCAGCGGCACTGAGTTCCTGGACGTTGGCGCGATCCGCCCGAGACGACCGCAAAGTCGCCCTGAGATTCGTGGGCACCAACTCGGCGCGGGAGTACTGCTCGACGTTCCATCGATGCCACTCTTGCTTCCACCTCCCGCCGATGTGTGGGCATCGCTCGGCGCAGTTGCCACAGTTGATGAACTCGTGATCGCCGGGGATTACTTGATTTCTGGTCAGAGTCGGTGGGACGAGCCGATGGTCAGCCGTGAGGAACTTGCGGCCGCGATCGGGCGATTCGCTGGTTGTTCCGGGGTTACCAAGCTGACCAAGGCGATCCCGCAGCTCCGAACTGGTGTTGAGTCGCCTGCCGAATCAAAGACCCGCGTGCTCATCGTGAGGTCGGGCTTGCCTGAACCACGCACGAGCTGTCCGGTAGCTGTGCGGGGGCGCACTCTATATGCCGACCTCGGGTACCCCCAGTGGCGCATTGCGATTGAATATGAAGGGGCGTACCACTTCACAAACGGTGTCGAACAGGCACGCAGAGATAATGACCGTGCCGAAGCAATGCGCGATGCAGGGTGGCGCGTGCTGCGGGTGACTGCGCTGGACCTGCGTGACCCTCGCGACTTTCTCGCTCGTCTCGCTGCGGCAATTGTCGAGGCATCTGGCCATCGATGACCTGCATGGATCTTGGACCTGACTGAATTTGTGCACCTTTGTGTCGCCCAGGCACCTGAATACCGGGACAAACCCGCGCAAATATTAACCAGAGGGTCGTGCGGCGGCGGCCCGGCGGCCAGGCGGCCTGGCAGGTGGTTGATGTGTCCGAGGTGACGCACGTTGTCGAACACGTGGCGACCCCATCGAAGGCAGCCGCGAGTAGGATCGAAACCATGGCAACCGCGCGCGAACAGCTCATCGAACTCATCAAGACCGAGGCCGTCTTCCACGGCGACTTCACCCTCACGAGCGGCAAGAAGGCAACGTATTACATCGACCTTCGTAAGCTGAGCCTCGACCATCGCGCCGCCCCGCTGATCGGCCAGGTCATGCTCGACCTCATCGATGACATCGACGGCGTCGTCGCGGTGGGTGGCCTTACGATGGGGGCGGATCCGATCGCTTCCGCGATCATGCATCAGGGGGTCGCGCGCGGCAAGACCTACGACGCGTTCGTGGTGCGTAAGGAGCCGAAGGATCACGGGCGCGGTCGCCAGGTCGAGGGCCCTGATCTCGCGGGCAAGCGCGTGGTCGTGGTCGAGGATACTTCTACGACGGGCGGGTCACCGCTCGCCGCTATCGAGGCCCTCGAAAAGGTAGGCGCCGTGGTGGTCGCGGTCGCGGTGGTGGTGGATCGCCAGGCCCCTGCAAAGGAGCGCATCGAGGCGGCTGGCTACCCGTACCGCTACGCGATCGGGCTCGACGACCTGGGACTCGCCCCGCAGTGACCGATATCCTGCGCCCGCGTCCACTGCCACTCATCGCAATCGGCATAGCGGCTGGCCTACTGTCGGGCATGTTCGGCATCGGCGGCGGCACGCTGATCGTGCCGGCCCTGGTGCTCTGGCTGGGCATGTCGCAGCGCCTTGCCGCGGGTACGTCGGTCGCCGCCATCCTTCCCACCGCGGTGGTCGGAGCGATCACCTACGGCGTGCAGGGCAATGTCGATTGGATCGCCGCGGCCTGCCTCGCGGTGGGCATCATCGCGGGTGCCCAGCTCGGCAGCTTCCTGCTCGCGAGGCTGCGCATCTCGGTGCTGCAGTGGAGCTTCATGGTCTTCCTTGCGGTGATCATCGTCAGCCTGTGGTTCGTGGTTCCGCAGCGCGATGCCCAGATCGACATGGGGGTGATCCCGGTGATTCTGTTGATCGCGACCGGTTTCGTTACCGGCATCCTGTCTGGCCTGCTCGGTGTCGGCGGCGGCATCGTCGTCGTGCCGATCCTGATGTTCTTCTTCGGCGCGAGCGACCTCACGGCGAAGGGAACCTCGCTTGTGATGATGATCCCGGGTTCGATCTCGGGCACGCTCGGCAACGCGCGACGCCGCAACGTGGATCTGCGCACTGCCCTCTACGTCGGCATCACGGCGAGCGCGTGCGTTCCCGCTGGTGCCTTTATCGCCGCGTGGGTCGACCCGTTTTGGGGCAACGTCGCGTTCTCGATCTACCTTGCGATTCTGCTGGCGCAACTGTTGTGGCGTCAGTTGCGCAGGCGCACCAAGTAGCGTTTGCAAGGTGACAGTAGATGTTGTTTTGGCGCGTCAATCCGACATCTACTGCCCACGTGCACGGAGCGGAAGCGCCAGGTAACGCGGCGCGGCGCAGCGGCGGCACGCTGAGCGGTGCAGCGGGGGCCGCGCGATCCACCCAGGTATTGGGGATGCGCCCGGAGCGCAAGATCGACAAGATAGACCCATGGGTAAGAACAACTGGACCGACGCGGCACCGGATCTGCTGCGCGTGGGGGCGGGTTTCTCACTTGCAGAGGTTGACCCCGACAGCACACCGGGTTTTGCCGGGAAGAACGGGGATGGCGCGAGGGCGCTCGCTGAGGGCCACAGTGAGCTCGGTGCGCTCCAAGAACGCCTGTACGCGTCGACACGCTCGGGCGCGCGAAACGAATCCGTGCTGCTCGTGCTGCAGGCGATGGATACCGCGGGCAAGGGCGGCATCGTGCGCCATGTCGTCGGCATGATGGACCCGCAGGGGGTGACGGTCGCCGCATTCAAGAAGCCGACGACCACCGAGCTCGCCCACGACTTTCTCTGGCGGATCGAGAAGCGGTTGCCCGAGCGGGGGTTCATCGGGGTGTTTGATCGCTCGCACTATGAAGATGTGCTGATTGGCAAAGTGCGGCAGCTGGCACCAAAATCCGAGATCGAACGCCGATACGATGCGATCAACGATTTCGAGAGTCTGGTCGTCGACTCGGGCACCCGCATCATCAAGGTGATGCTGCACATCTCCCGCGATGAGCAGCGCGGGCGCCTCGCCGAGCGTCTCGAACGCCCCGACAAGCATTGGAAGTACAACCCGGGCGACGTCGACGAACGATTGCTGTGGGACGACTACATGCACGCGTACCAGACCGTGTTCGAGCGAACGTCGACCGAGGTCGCACCATGGTACGTGGTGCCCGCAAACGCGAAATGGTACGCCCGCCTTGCGGTGCAGGAACTCCTGCTGGCCGAACTGCACAGGATCGACCCGCAGTGGCCCGCAGCCGATTTCGACATCGAGGTGGAGAAGCGCCGGCTCGCCCAAAGCTGAGGCGCGACGAACTCGCTCGTGTGCTCCCCGGCCGCTGCTGGCAGACTAGAGCCATGCATGAGCGCGCAGGCGAACTCGCCAGGGAAGAAGACCTCGTCGACCTTGAGGCGCTGCTCGCGGCCTTCACCGAGATTGAGCCCGATCCAGCCAACCCGGCGCAGAGGGTCGCCTTCGGCACGTCTGGGCATCGCGGCTCGTCGCTGAACGGGTCATTCAATGAGGCACACATCGTCGCGATGAGTCGGGCCATCGCCGAATACCGCGCCGCGCAGGGCATCGAAGGTCCACTGTTCCTGGGCGCAGACACACACCCGCTTTCGGCACCCGCAGAGGAGGTGGCCCGCGAGGTACTTGCGGCAGCCGGGGTGCACGTGCTCGCCGCTGCGGGCACCGGTGACGAATCCAACGTGCCAACGCCGGCGCTCAGTCACGCGATCCTCACGCACAATCGAGACCGCGGCGCACACGACCCCGAACTCGCCGATGGCGTGGTCGTGACGCCGAGCCACAACCCGCCCCGCGATGGCGGGTTCAAGTACAACCCGCCACACGGCGGCCCGGCCGACACCGATGCGACGGGGTGGATCGCGCACCGCGCCAACGAGATCCTCGCCCGGGGCACCCACACCGTTCCCCGCGCCGGCCTCCCCGGGGTGGAGTCGGCACCGATTGGTCTCTACGACTTTCTCGGCGAGTATGTCGACTCGCTCGACCAGGTCATCGATTTCGACGCGATCCGCAGTGCAAAGGTGCGCATCGGCGCGCACCCGCTGGGGGGCGCGAGCGTCGCCTACTGGAGCGCGATCCGCGACCGCTACGATATCGACCTCACCGTGCTCGGCCCGGGGGTCGACCCGCGTTGGGCGTTCATGCACCTCGACTGGGACGGCAAGATCCGCATGGATCCGTCGTCGACGCAGGTGATGGCGACGGTCGCCGACTACCGCGACGAGTTCGACATCGTCACCGGCAACGACGCCGATGCCGACCGTCACGGCATCGTGACCCGAGACGCGGGCCTCATGAACCCCAATCACTTTCTCGCGGTCGCCATCGATTACCTCCTGACGCACCGGCCCGAGTGGCCCACGACCGCGGGCATCGGGAAGACCCTCGTGTCTTCCGCGATCATCGACCGGCTCGTTGCCGCGCACGGGCGAACCCTGCTCGAGGTGCCGGTCGGGTTCAAGTGGTTCGTGCCGGGTCTCGCGGGCGGAACGGTCGTGTTTGGCGGAGAAGAAAGCGCCGGAGCTTCCTTCCAGCGCTTCGACGGCACCGCGTGGAGCACCGATAAAGATGGCATCATCATGGCGCTCCTCGCCGCCGAGATCCAGGCGGTGACCGGGCAGTCGCCGAGCGATCGTTACGTGGCGCTGACCGAGCGCTTCGGGGCCCCCGCATACGCCCGCACCGATGCTCCCGCAACTCCAGATCAGAAGGCGAAGCTCTCGGCGCTGACCCCGTCTGCGGTCACTGACACCGAACTTGCTGGTGATCCGATCATCGCGATCCTCACCGAGGCGCCGGGCAACGGCGCGGGTATCGGCGGGCTGAAGGTGCAGACCGAGCACGCCTGGTTCGCTGCGCGCCCGAGTGGCACCGAAGACGTGATGAAGATTTACGCCGAGTCATTCAGAGGGGCGGATCACCTCGCCCTCGTGCAGGATGCCGCCCGTCAGCTCGTCGACCGGGCGCTACGCTAAGAGGCATGCCCGAGACCCCCACACCGCGTCGCCGCTACAGCTATCTGGGCCCGGCCGGCACGTTCACCGAGGCCGCACTGAAGCAGGTGCCCGAGGCCGTGGGGCAGGAGTGGAACCCGGTCTCGAACGTGGGCGAGGCCCTCAGTGATGTGATCACCGGCTTCAGCGATGCGGCGATGATCGCGATTGAGAACTCGATCGACGGTGGGGTCACGGTCGCGCAGGACGCGCTTGCGACGATTCCGGGTTTACAGATTTTCGGCGAGTACCTGGTTCCGGTGCGGTTCGTTCTCGTGGCGCGCCCCGGCACCCGGCTCGAAGACATCACCGTGGTTGCTGGGCATCCGGTGGCGTACGGGCAGTGTCGCGCGTGGCTCGACGATCAGTTGCCGAGGCACCGCC
Organism: Leucobacter fengyongliangi; assembly: GCF_052386045.1. Lineage (NCBI taxonomy): Bacteria > Bacillati > Actinomycetota > Actinomycetes > Micrococcales > Microbacteriaceae > Leucobacter > Leucobacter fengyongliangi. The sequence continues at coordinate 367,495 of NZ_CM126356.1, forward strand.
ACCTTCCGGCCACCTCGAATGTGCAGGCTGCGGCTGACCTGTTCGAGCCGGGGGTCGGCGCAAACGCCGCGATCGCCCCGCCCGGTATCGAAGAGCATTACGACGTCGAGGTTTTGGCCGAGGGCATCGCGGAGAACCCCGACGCGGTCACGCGCTTCGTGCTGGTCGGGCGCACGGCACCCGTGGGCGAGCCCACCGGTGCCGACAAGACGAGCCTGATCGTCGAGTTGCCGGAGGATCGGGCGGGTGCCCTGCTTGAACTGCTCGAACAGTTTGCCACCCGGGGCGTGAACCTCACGCTGCTCGCCTCGCGGCCCATCGGCGACCGCATGGGACGCTACCGCTTTGTGATCGACGCGGAGGGGCACGTCCGTGACGAACGGGTCGCCGATGCGCTTCTGGGCGTCAAGCGGTACAGCCCGCGCGTCGTCTTCCTCGGCTCCTATCCGCGCGCCGACCGCATCGCCGCGACCACGCATGCGGTGCACGACGACGACGCGTTCCGAGATGCCCGCGAGTGGCTGCACGGGGTCACCGAAGGTCGTCTGGCCGCCGAGGGTGTCTCCGAAGCTCGTGCCTCGATCAGCGGATCAGCCGACCGACTTCCACTCGGGGAGCATCCGCAAGAGCAGTGAACCGGGGTCAACCCGACCGCTCGCCCCGAGGGCCAGCCCGAAATCGTCGCCGTCGAGCTGAATGGGCTCGGGATGATGCACCGACAGTGCGAATCGTTTCGAGCGCAGGTACGTGATCGAACGCGTGTCATTCACGAGGTCGATGATCTGACGGCCGGCCTTGGATTTGCGAAGCACGCCGTTCTCCCAGCCGATCTTGCGCCAGATCCGCAGCCACGAGAACGCACCGAGCGGGTTGAGGGCGACGACATCGAGATACCCGTCGTCGAACTTCGCGTCGGGAATCAGCAGCACACCTCCCGGCATGAGCCCGCAGTTGCCGATCATCACCGTGTAGACCGAGAGCGACTTCGCAGGTGACCCGTCGAAGGAGTACTGAATCTCCAGCGGGGCATCCTTCAGCATTGTCCTGACTCCGGCATCCACGTAGGCCAGCCACCCGAGCCGTCTCTTCAAGCTCGAGCTGGTGGTCGAGATGGTGCGTGCGTCAAGCCCCATTCCGGCAAGCACGAGGAAGACGTGCTCGCTCTCGGATTCGTCCTCGCGAGTGATGGTAATCACTCCCAGATCGATCGGCCGATTCGCCCCCTGAAATGCGGCGCGCACCGCCTCGTCGATGTCGCCCAGCGGCATCCCGATGTTGCGCGCCAGGAGATTGCCGGTGCCCAGAGGCACCACCGCGAGCGGAATACCTGATCCACGCAGCACCTCGGCGACTGCACGCACTGTCCCGTCGCCCCCAGCGGCGAGCACCATGTTCGCACCGTCTGAGACTGCCTGTCTGGCCGCACCGGTGCCCGAGTCTGCTTCGGCGGTCGGGTACCAACGGGTGGGTGACCAGCCGTTGGCCGACTGGAACCTGCCCGCCACCGACCGCAGACGCGCCAGATCGGTCTTGAGTGGGTGGTACACGACTGCCGCGGCGGGCTGGGTGCCAACACGGGAGTTCAGCATCCTTCAACGTTACCGCCCAGCACCCTCTCGATTGCCCTGACTAGACTGAAGGGGTGATCGATCCAGTCTTGCTCCGCGCAGATCCTGAGGCCGTCAAGCGCTCCCAGCGCGCCCGAGGCAACGATGAGGCGGTGGTGGATCAGGCGCTCGCCGCAGACGCGGCGCGCCGATCCGCCCTCACCGAGTTCGAGCGGCTCCGCGCCGCACAGAACGAGTTTGGCAAACGCGTGAAGGTCGCTGCCAAGGAAGATAAGCCCGCCCTGATTGCCGAGGCCCAGCAGTTGGCTGCCGAGGTAAGGGCCGCCGATGCTCGCGCGAAGGAGGCGGAGGCGGAGTTCGAGCGGGTCGCCGGGAGCATCCAGAACCTGATCATCGACGGAGTGCCAGCGGGCGGCGAGGAGAACTTTGTCACCCTGCGCGAGGTCGGCACGCTTCCGGTGTTTGAGTTCGAGCCGCGCGACCACCTCGAACTCGGCGAACTGCTCGGTGCGATCGACATGGAGCGGGGGGCGAAGGTCTCCGGCTCGCGGTTCTACTTCCTCCGCGGAGTCGGTGCCAGGCTTGAGCTTGCCCTGATGAGCCTCGCGCTCGACCGCGCGCTCGCTCACGGGTTCATTCCGCTCATCACCCCCACCCTGGTGAAGCCCGAGATCATGCGCGGCACCGGCTTCCTGGGTGAGCACGCGGCCGAGGTCTACCACCTCCCGGAAGACGACCTGTTTCTCACCGGCACGAGCGAGGTTGCCCTCGCCGGGTACCACTCAGACGAGATCATCGACCTCTCTGCGGGGGCACTGCGTTACGCCGGGTGGTCCACCTGCTACCGCCGTGAGGCGGGTTCGCACGGAAAAGACACGCGCGGCATTCTGCGCGTGCACCAGTTCAATAAACTCGAAATGTTCGTCTACGCCGACCCGAAGGATGCCGAGGCCGAGCACCAGCGTCTCGTGGGCTGGCAGGAGGAGATGCTGCAGGCGCTTGGCCTGCACTACCGGGTTATCGACGTCGCAGCTGGTGACCTCGGTTCGAGCGCCGCGCGCAAGTTCGACATTGAGGCGTGGGTGCCCACCCAGGGCGCGTACCGCGAGCTGACTTCTACGAGCAACTGCACGACCTACCAGTCTCGCAGGCTGGCAACTCGGCACCGCGGAGAGAGCGGCAAGACTGAGCCCGTCGCGACGCTCAACGGCACGCTCGCGACGACCCGGTGGATCGTCGCACTGCTCGAGACCCATCAGCAGGCCGACGGCAGTGTTCTCGTGCCCGAGGCGCTTCGGCCCTACCTCGGTGGGCTGGCCGTGCTGGCACCCGTGGCCCCCGCGCAGAAGGCGTAGGGCATGGGCGGTTCAGCGACTGACGCCAGTTCGGTGACGACCGTTCGGCCCGACGAGAAACACCTCATCGCGCTCGACATCGACGGCACCATCATGAACCACGGAGCGCTTGCGCACGGGGCTGATAACGAGGGCGGGCACATCGACCAGGAGCTCGCTGACGCGATCCGCACCCTGCATCGGGTGGGTCACGAGGTGGTGATCGCGACCGGGCGATCGACCGATTCGACGCTGCCCGTGGTCGAGCACCTGCGCATTCGTCCAGACTGGGTGGTGGCCGCAAACGGGGCGGTGACGCTGAAGCGTGATCCGCTCGCGACTCGGGCCTACCGCCGTGAGTATGTTGAGGCCTTTGACCCGACCGAGGCGCTGCTGCGGATCCGCACGCACCTGGTGAAGGCGCACTATGCGGTGGAACTCGCCGACGGCGGGTTTCTGTACACCGACGAGATTCCGAGCGGTACCTTGCCATCGGCGCAGCGTCGAGTGCCGTTTGACGAGTTGCTCGGGGTGCAGGCATCGCGTGTGGTGGTGGTGTCACCCGATTACCGACTCGAGGAGTTCTTGCAGGTCGTCGAAACGATGGGTCTGACCAGTGTCACCTACGCCGTGGGGCGCACGGCATGGCTCGACATCGCCCCGCACGGGGTGACGAAGGCCAGCGCGTTGGAGACCATCGCCGGACGACTGGAGATCGATGACGCGCGCATTTTTGCCGCGGGCGACGGGCACAACGATCTCGACATGCTGCGTTGGGCTGGGCGCTCCGGAGACTCCGTAGCGATGGGGCAGTCGGCGCCCGAGGTGCAGGCGGCGGCGACCCGTGTCACCGGCACGATCGACGAGCAGGGGCTGCTTTCGGCGCTCCGCGATCGCTTCGCTGACGTACTCGCCCGCTGATTCCAGTAAGCTCTTCCTCGGAGGGTTGTCCGAGCGGCCGAAGGAGCTTGTCTTGAAAACAAGTGGGCGGAAACGCCTCAGGAGTTCGAATCTCCTACCCTCCGCCATCTGAAAGGGCCTCGCGTGCGCGGGGCCCTTTCTGCGTGCTGCTGATCCAGCAGCCGCACAGAGGAACGCGCTACAGTCGAAACTTGCGCGGATCCACTCGCGCGGAGACACGGGAGCGAAAGGCACGACATGGGGCAGGCGAAGCGCCGGGCGGAGGGATCGCCCACGAGTGTGCGGCATGGCGTGTTGCGTCGGTCGAACTCCTGGGCCAATGCTGCCAAGGTGCTGCTGACAGCCGTCATTGTTGTGGCGCTCAGTGGCGTTTCCGTCGCCGCGTATGCGGTGTGGGGGCTCGTGCAGGGCGTGCAAACGGTCGACCTCGTTGCCCCCGCCGAAGACCCAGAAGCGGTGGGAGCTGGCGTGCAGTCTCTTGACGGAGCGTTGACGGTACTGCTTGTCGGATCGGACTCACGCGCGGGGCAGTCACTTGACGACGGTGAGGAGGGCGAGCTTAATGATGTGAACCTCCTGCTGCACGTCTCCGCCGATCACCAGAACGCCACCGTGGTGAGCTTTCCGCGAGACCTCATGGTGCCGATTCCGAGCTGCCCAGGGCCCAATGGCGAGCCGAACTACTACGCAGCGATGAGCGAGCAGCAGCTGAACTCGGCACTGTCGTACGGCGGCCTGCCGTGTGTCGCTCTCACTATTGAGAAACTCACCGGCATGCCGGTTCCCTATGCCGGACTCGTGACCTTCGATGGCGTGATCGCCGTGTCGAACGCAATTGGCGGGGTTGAGGTGTGCCTCATCGAGCCGATTAGCGACGATTACACGGGGCTGTATCTCCCTGCTGGCGACGTGACGCTGCAGGGGTATGACGCGCTCGCTTACCTGCGCACCCGGCACGGCGTCGGAAACGGCAGTGACGTGAGCCGCATCAGCAACCAGCAGATCTTCATGTCGTCGCTCGTGCGCGAGATGCGCAGCGCCGACACCCTGACGAACCCTGTCAAGGTGTATGGCCTCGCGAAGGCCGGGGTCGAGAATATGACCCTGTCGAGCAACATGGCGACGGTACAGTTCATGCAGGCCCTCGCGGGCACCGTTGCCGACATTGATCTCGAGCGGATCAACTTCGTGCAGTACCCGAGCTTCAGCCACCCGTATCAAGAGGGGCGACTGACACCCGACTACCCTTCGGCTGACACGCTGATTGAGATTCTCCTTGCCGGGCAGCCATTCGAGGTAGGCAGTATGGGCGAGGGCGTCGCCACAGTCGATCCGGTGGAGGCAGCACCTTTCGATGGCGTCGAGACACCTGGAGAGGTCACTGACCCTGCGGCGCCGACTGATGGCACGACAGCGCCGACAGATGGCACCGCAGTGGAGACCGGGCCGGTCGTCTTGCCGCAGAACATCACCGGCCAGAGCGCGGCGACGCAGACCTGTTCCCAGGGGCGCACGCAGTATTGACCGGTCTCGGGTACTCGCGGTATCTTGCCCCGCGCTGCGGGCCATCTCGGTCTGCAAGGAGTCAATTTCCGGTGAGGCCTTGGGGTGGCATAGGATAGTTCTCGGAGACGTGCCGGAGCGGCCGAACGGACTTCACTGCTAATGAAGGGTGGGGGTTAAACTCCACCGGGGGTTCAAATCCCCCCGTCTCCGCCAGAGAAAACCCCCCGAAATCGTTGAAATAATGCGGATCTCGGGGGGTTTCTTAGTTTTCAGATGTGGCCTGTGACAACACGGTGACAACATTTGTGGAAGCTATAGCCGGATTCATGCGCGACGTAAGTGCGTCTAGATCGTCATCAAACAGGTCCGCGTAGACATCTAGCGTCATCGCTGCGCTTGCATGCCCGAGCATGCGCTGAACGGCCTTAACATTGGCACCGCTACTCACTGCGAGCGATGCTGCAGTGTGCCGCAAATCAGGGTTACCGGCCAAAAAGAGTGGATGGCTTTGGGCGTGTCTACCCTCTGCCGCCCCATCCGGTCCTTGCCCAGAGCCCCTCTTTGGCGCTGAGCCCAGTGTCGTAGAGCAGGGGTCCTGGGTCTGGTTCCGTGAACTGGGGGCGCCGCTTCGGTGGTGGTGTGACCGCGGTTTCTGTGATCATGTCGTTGGCGGTGTGCAGCAGCCCCGCACGTTCGATGAGTACCCACTCGGCGGCCCGCTTTTGATGCTCGACCGTCATGCCCCGGTGCAGGCGAAGGATCTCTTTGATGACCGCGTTCACCCCACCCTCCAGGCGGCTGGTTGTCTTGGGCCCGCCAGCCGATAGATACGGCGCATTCACCACGAGTGTCGAATCCTGCTTGGAATCGATCGCCCAACCGACGATCTTCCGGCTGCACGCGTCAAGGACTGCCGCACAGAACTCCTTTCCTTCCCGCGTGGGATGCTCTGTGATGTCCGTGACCCAGAGCTCATTTGGTGTAAGTCGGTGGAATTTTCGGTGCACGAGATCATCAGCGGTAGCCACACCCTTCAGCCGTTTCACTCGCGTAGGACCGGGGAGCCCGTACATTCCACTTTTCGTCATCAGTACTGAGATCAGCCGACTCGAACACGGGATCTCCATGCCGATGGTGAGTTCGGCATGAATGCGACGATATCCGTACGTTCCGCGGGAGGCCGTGTGGATTTCACGAATCAGACCCGTGAGCCACTGCCTACGCAACTGCGTAGCGCTCGTGGGACGTTTCCGATACCGGTAGTAGCCCTGACGGGAGACACCCAAGAGTTGGCAACAAGTCTCTACGGGTGCCCCGGCATCGACGAGACGGTCGATCACCGGGTGCGCCCTTGTGGGTCGACGCGTTCCTCCTCTGCCAACCACTTCGAGGCCAGTTTCACGATGTTGAGCTCTTGCTCAAGCTGACTGATCCGGCCTCGTGCAGCTCGCAGCTCAGCGTCTTCGCTAGTAGATCTGCCTTTACGGCGACCATTATCGATATCGTCTTGTCGAAGCCAGGAATGCAGCGTGACCTCGTGGATGCCGAGATCGGCTGCGGTTTGCTTGACCGGTCGGCCATCGCGGACGAGCGCGATCGCACGTTCACGGAACTCTGGTGGGTAAGGGCGTGGCATGTGGGTGAGTCTTTCATGAAGGCCATCGACTAGCTACCCCGAGTGGAAACCAAACTATAGGTCAGGTCAGAGTGGAAACCAAAGTATAGGTCAGGTCATAATGTCACCTACTAGTGCAGCAGACCCGTCATTGCTAGTAACGATGCGACTAGTCGCAGAGTCCGTATAGTCCAGAGGCTGACATGACCATGTGGTAGTTCGGTCAGACCTTCTGTTGACGAGCAGTCTGATTCTCTGTGGCTCCGTTGCCTTACCGCAGCCGGTTTGCTGGGTGGGCGACCCATCAGGTCTGCTTTCCGCGTTCGCGTGCGACGTTGCCAAAGATCTGTCAAGGCCATCACATGTACTTGCGCCACTATTGTGCCGCCAGACTAATGCTCAGCCTCCGGCGCTTTGGTGTGGGGACTCCATTGCCGAAACGCATCATGACCGCGTGAACACGGCGCCCACAGAACTCATACATGAGTGGAAGGCTGTCTATTCGCTCGGGGTCTCTCGCTGGCGAGCATTCGTGAGCTCAAGAAATGCCTTTGCTGCAGGGCTTGGGCTGAAGTTGCTCCAGGCAAGGTACTCGACACGGGAAGGCCCGTCCGTGATTGGGAGTGAAGTCAGCGGAAGAGTGTCGGGAACAAAAAGCGCAGGTAGAAGAGTGATAGCTAGATTGTGAATGACAAGGTCGAGAGAGAGGTTCACCGCCATCGATTCAAAAGCAACATGACGGTAGATGCCCGCGGTCGCGAACGCGAGATCGCTTTCTTCGCGGGCAGGTGTTCCCGCGGGGAAATCGGCGAATGTCTCTTCGGCCAAGTCCACGAGTTGTATCTCGCCTTGCTTCGCCAAAGGATGTTCGTTGCTTACGACCGCAACCAGTCGATCTGAGCTAAGAAGTTGCGAGTCGACGCCTCGAGGTGACCGATTCTCGGGAAGGCCTAGAAAACCGACATCCACATCGCCACGAATGATTGCAGACTCGATCTCATCGCTTCCAGAGATCTGGAAATTGATGCTAACGTCCGGGTGTAGCTCGCGAAAAACCTTCAACGTGGACAGGACATCCACGGCGGTAACGGTTGGGATAGCTCCAACACTTAAGCGGCCCCTCACGTTGCCCTCTGCCTCTGCTGCGTCGGTAACCGCGCGTTCAGCAAATCTCAGGCTCTTTCTTGCAGAGGCCAGAAAGGCTATACCTGCTGGTGTCAGCTCCACTCTTCGGCTGGTTCTGTGGAACAGTGCAACGCCAATTTCAGTCTCCAAGTTCTTAATCGAATGACTTAGCGCAGATTGAGCGACGTAACACCTCGCTGCAGCGCGGGTGAAGCTCGATTCGGGCTGCGGGATCGGGTTTGGTGGTTAACACCCGTTTGCTGCGTTTGACCCCACGAATGCCAAGGCCGCGCATGATCCGGCCGGTCTGGTCACGCCCGAGCGCCCACCCTTGCCTGCGCATCAGCGCGTGCATCTTGCGGACCCCGTAAACGCCGTAGTTCTCAGCATGAAGGTGCAGAATCTCACCGCCGAGCAGCTGATCGGACAACACTCTGGCCGACGGCGGTCTGGCCTTAGCTGCCCGATACCCGCGAGAGGTCATGAACCCACATTCTGTCGCACGCATCGTGCGGCAGATGGCCTCGACCCCGAACTGATCCTTGAACGTGTCCACGTATCGGATCATCTCGTCATAGGGCGGTCGAGTTCCGCGGCGAAAAACGCTGACGCTGTCCGCAAGATCTCGTTCGCCCGCCGAAGCTCGGCGTTCTCACGCTTCAAGCGTTTCAGCTCAACGCTTTCCTCGCTCGTCACGCCGGGACGCACCCCGGAATCGATCTCGGCACGGCGACGCCACTTGCGCAACGTCTCCGGGCCCACACCGAGCTTCATGCTGACATGGCGGATTGCCGCGTACTCGGTCTCATGCTCGGGAATCGACTCCTCGAGCATCCGCAAAGCACGCTGCCGGAACTCCGGCGGAAATTGACGGGGCATAGTTCATCCTCCCAAAGGAAGCGGAACCAAACCCAGTGCGAATCACTGCCGGTGGGCTGATCTTTGGTGGGTGCGCCGCTAGTGGGGTCGAATGCGATGTAGTTTCTTGGGATGGGGTAGCTGAATCGCTGGTGTCCGTCGGCATCAATTCGACCCGTGGGCTTCAGTTGGTTGGCGGATAGTGCCTGCATGATTTCGTCGCGGGTGGGTTCGGTGTAGGGCTCGTTGGTGCCGGGGTCGATGACGCCTTTTGTGTGCCAACGGCTGATCATGATGTAGCTTTCGGGCATACGGTTCACGTAGGGAATCCCGTCTACGATGATCACGGGCTGGCCGGGGACTGATCCTTGGGGTCCGAGTTGGTTGGATCGGTAGTTGTAGAGCGTTTCGAACCGGTGCCGGCGGACGTGTTCTTGGAAGTACTCGGGCTTGAGGTTGTTGAACGCGCGGTCGACGATGAGGATCCCTCGCTTGGCGGTGAATGCTGCGTGCTCGTCGAGGGCGAATCGGGGTCCAACTCACGGGGATCCGGGGAGGTGGAAGGCGATGCCTGTCACGAGGGAGAATTCAATGCAGCTCAGCCAGTCCCGTAGAACCGGCGGACAAGAGTCAATCAAACATCTCATGATCTTGCTGGATATCGCGCAGCCACACGCCCTGCTCGATCAATCCGGCCTGATCATCGCTCACCAGGATGTCCAGGTGATCCCAATCAATGAACGTGTCGGCGAGACGACAACGTTCTTTCTCAGTCAGCAAACCTCGCCGGTGGAGTTCCTTCGCGAACCGCAGATTGTCGAGCAGTTGCGAGATCCGCACCTCAAGGAGGTCGGAGTGCCGAATGTAGTCAGCGACAAGGCGTGGCACCATGTTCAGCCACCGGAATTCCTTTCATGAGGCAGCCGGTCTTGCACCCATTCTGGAAGGGATTCCCATGCAATGAGGAAGTGATCGACCACACTGTCGGCATCCCAGAACGCAACCCTGGAGGTTCTAGGTTTCAATTCTACGCGCGCGAGTTTGGTGAGCCCGCCCCAGCACACGAGCAGGCCGGAATCGCCTGCGACAGTGGACTGCAGTTGCCTCACAACCTCAACGCCGATGCGCTTCCGGCCGGATTTCACCTGAACGATGATCTTTGGGCCAAGACCATAAGGGCGATACAAGACCTGAATATCAATTCCGCCGTCAGCCCCAGGTTTTGATACTTCGCAACGCACATTGTCGGCCCTGAGGATCTCCGCGATGAGCTCGGTGAACTCGTTCCCATGAAACCGCTCCTCAATTAGGTCGTGGATGCGCTGCCGTTCCAAAGCTTCTGGTGCAAGGGCAGCGTGCTCCCCCCCCTAGAAGGTCTGCTCAGACTGCCTGGGTCCTCACCTGTGTCAAGGATTGTGGCGACTCTCTTAGTAGCTCCCCTGAGCCGGGGCCGACTAATTGTGAGGGCAGTGGTCAGGCTTCGCCTCAGATCCGGATCAAGTGCGTCAGCGTCTACTCGCGGTCTGACTCACTCCACGCTTCGCACATGTCTGAAGTCGGGGTCTGGTTTCTCTGCGAGGTATCGATAGTCTTCACGCACCCGGCCGAACGCGAACATACGTTCAGGGCAGGGCATCACGATCATGTCTCCGACGGTCATGTCTGTGCGTAGGGCCCACAGTTGACCCGCCCAATTCCCAGGCTTACGGTCTGGACGCACAGAACGGACGACCTCCCGGATCTGATCCCGGCTCGTGAACTCCGACAGATCCGGCACCAGCCCAAATCCACCGGGGGTGGTGCCGTTGCGGAGCGCCCAGCTTGCCCTCTGGTCCGCCGGCCCTGCGCGGAAAGCCCAAACCTTTGGATCGGCTACTGCTTCCATGCTGCCAATAATTCTCTATTGTCGCTAGACACCAGACACGACATGCCGGGGGCTTCAAGTCCCACGCTCTCAGGCGGCAAACGACTGTCCGTCCCTGTCGAAGTTTGCCAGGACTGACCCACCCCGCAGGCCGCCTGTGCACAGCCCGCGGCCAGCATCCCGGCGCCGGTAGGCGACGACCCGGGCGGTAGCCAGCCGAACCCTATACATAGAGGCTCGCTCAGGGCTTCGCCCTTCGCTTCGGACGTTGCGTCCACACTAAGTTCCCCTATTTGTCCCCTTCATGTTCACTGTCATCTCGTCCCCGCCAGGCTTTCGTCTTGTGCGCGACGTGTCCGCGGGCTGCGCCCGACGCGGACCGCGGACGTCCCGTCCACTGCTCCCCGGGTGGTCGGGCCGCGGACACCCTCTCGCCTTCACCTGCCCCACAGTCACCAACTCCTGCGCCCACAGGTAGGCGTGAGGTCAGGCGCGGGGTGTGCGTCATGTTCACGGTGCGCATCGACCTGTTTGCGCCACGTTCACCGACCCTCTTCATGCATGCTCATAGGCGCTGCGCGCCCGGCCCCGAACGCCTCAGCTTGCTGCACCATGCCACCATCACCTGCCGGTGGGCTCCGCCCCGGTATCGACACCCACGGCGTGACCTGCATGCGAACGAACCGTGCACGGTAAGTCAGCGAACCGTTCCCTGGGAACCAGCACCGAACCCGCAAACTCAACCACCTCGGGGCCGCGCCGCAGGCGCAAGCCACTCCGGCATGAGGAGCCACCCCAGCCCGCCACGGAACGCCGACCTGAAGAAGGCGAAACGGGGCAGCGGTCACTCAGGAAAGCGCAGGAAAGAAGCCGACGTGGGAAGCCGATTAAGGGTTCACACGGAGGAAGAAAGACAAGCCCTGAGGGATGGGTGGGCAAAGGGTGCTGGCGAGGGGTCATTTTTGGGATATATCGCCAATTTTCTGACCGCTGTTTTCGCCCAGGTTCGCATGTGTCTGAAGCGAGGGACAATACAGCAGGGGAAGGCGGGGTCAGGTGGCGAGCCAACATCAAGCAAGGGTGTTCATCCACGAAAGAGTCCTGAGTCGCGCAGGCCGTGTCGACATCGATGATCCAGCAGATGCAGCTCCTGCCTGAGCATCTACGCCGCTCGATCACGTGGGATCGTGGGACCGAGCTCGCTGAGTATGACCGCATCCAAATTGCGCTCGTCACGAAGTTGTACTTCGCTTATCCGCGATCGCCCTGGCAGCGCGGCACGAACGAGAACACGAACCGGCTTCTCCGTCACTGGTTCGCGAAGGGCACTGATCTCTCGATTCATAGCCCGGAGTACCTTGCGCAGGTAGCCGCGACATTGAACGATCGGCCTCGCCCGACGCTTGATTACGACACCCCGGCACAGCGCATGGCCAAGCTCTCTGTTGCATCCACCGCTTGACTTTGCGGCGAGTGAAGCCTGCACGAACGTCCACTCGAAGCCGGAAGCCCGTGGGCCGAACATCGGGAGGGGGTTACGCGGCCTGGGACTGACACCCGCGCAGGGTTCACGGAACCGGAACCCTGCGCGGCCGTCCAACCGAGGACGGGGTGTCGAGGCGTGCGCGATCCGCGCTACACCCAGTGTGCTCTTCACCCAGTGTGCCCGCCTGCTCGCGATCTACGCCCCGAGCAGGCGCTGGATGCGCTGGATTCCCTCAAGCAACGCGTCGTCGCCAAGTGCGTAGCTGAAGCGCAGATAGCCGCTTGGGCCAAACGCTTCGCCGGGAACCGCGGCAACCTCAGCCTCCGAGAGGATCAGGTCTGCGAGCTCGAGCGATGTCGTGGGCGTGACGCCCGCGATCTCGCGCCCGAGCGCCGCGGTGACGTCGACGTAGGCGTAGAAGGCGCCTTCGGGCGTCGGGCAGTGGAAACCTGGAATCTTGTTGAGCTCCTCCACAATCACCTTGCGGCGGCGGTCGAAGGCCAGGCGCATCTGCTTGATCGGTTCCTGCGGCCCTGTGAGGGCCGCGATCGCGGCACGCTGCGCGATGTTGTTGACGTTCGAGGTGAGATGCGACTGCAGGTTCGCCGCGCCCTTGATGATGTCGGGAGCGGCGATCATCCAGCCGACTCGCCACCCGGTCATCGCAAAGGTCTTCGCCACGCCGTTCACAAGGATGGTGCGATCCGCGATCTCAGGCACAGCCTCGACGATCGAAACTGCCCGGACCCCGTCGTAGGTGAGATTCTGGTAGATCTCGTCAGAGATGATCCACAATCCGTTGTCGAGAGCCCACTGGCCGATGGCGCGGGCCTCCTGTGCGGAATACACCGCACCGGTCGGGTTTGAGGGGGAGACGAAGAGCAGCACCTTAGTGCGCTCGGTGCGGGCTGCTTCGAGTTGCTCCACCGTCACTTTGTAACCCTGATCGGCTCCGGCAAACACCTCGACTGAGACGCCGCCGGCAAGCTGAATCGCCTCGGGGTAGGTCGTCCAGTAGGGGCTCGGCACGAGCACCTCGTCACCTGGATCGATGAGCGCCTGAAACGACTGATACACGGCCTGCTTTCCGCCATTGGTCACGATAATCTGCTCCGGCGAAACCTCGAGGCCAGAATCACGCAGCGTCTTGGCGGCAATCGCGAGGCGGAGCTCGGGCAGGCCGGAGGACACCGTGTAGCGGAAGTTCTTGGGATCATCGAGCGCGGCGCGCGCCGCATCAACAATGTGCGCTGGGGTTGCGAAATTTGGCTCGCCCGCGGCGTAGCTAATAACCGGACGACCTGCGGCCTGAAGGGCCTTTGCTTTGCCATCCACCTTGAGTGTCGCGGATTCGCCAATTGCGCTGATCTTTTGAGAGAGACGAGGAAAATGGATCACTGTTTCAGCCTAGTTCATTGGTCACTGATGCGGGTACTCGCGCGATACTATTGGCGGGCTAATTGCATCGCGAGCGAGTCAGAAGCGAAATCTGGCTGCACCTGCGAGGCGGCGATGAGGAGTTTCGCCACCTGCGCGGCCGCCTCGATTGCTAGTTGCCCGAGTCGGCGGACGGTGTCAGGGGTGATGCGATAGGTGGGCCCGCCAATCCAGATGGCGAACTTCGGTTCGCCATCGATCAAGACCGGAGCTGCGACTGACGCTGCGTCGCGTTCGAGGGCGCCGTAGAGCCAAGCATAGCCGTGGATTCTCGCGGGTTCGAGGGTTTCTATGTAGGTCTCGAGTGTGTAGGGGTTTTCTGCCGGATAGTGAGGTTCGAGGAGTTCGCGTACCGACTGCGGGTCGCGATAAGAGAGAAGAGACTTCCCCGTCGAGGTCAGCCAGGGCGGTTGGATACGCGGGGTGGACTTGAGGGTCTGCCCGATGAGTGCCGGTCCGACGTTCTGCATCAAGACCACGATGTCGTGATCCTGAAGCATGTCAAACCCGGTCGTCTCTCCAGATGCCGTAGAAAGGTTGGAGAGTATCTCGCGGATCGCCCGAAGCGTGCCTGACTGGGTGAGAATTCCGCCGACGATCGAAAGCGAACCGACGGAGATGCGAGTCTTCTTTGTGTCCTCGTCGGTGACGAGCATGCCCTCGTCTTCGAGAGTGCTGATGATGCGGAAGCACGTCGCCTTCGGCACTCCGGAGAGTCGGGTGAGCTCGCTGAGGCCCACGCCCTGTGGAAAGGTGGAAACTACCCTGAGCACGCGCATCGAGCGGTGCAGAAGGCCATCTCTACTCTTGGAAGGCTCTTCTTCGGCAGGACGCGTTGACTGTCGTGACATGCACGAACCATACCAAACCGATAGTCCATATTGGGAAACTCTTCACAAGATTGATCGAGATGGAAGAAGATCCCAAGGGTTTTGGTGCGGAGCACCGGACGTTTCAAGAGTGCAGGCAGGTTGCGCTGAATTTGCCGAACGGGGATTTGGCACCGAATCCCCTCGTCGCGAAACCTGTTGATCGGCGAGTGATGCCTCCGGAGTAACCTGGGTCACGGACTCCCCTTGCTCTGAATCGCGATGGAACGCGCCCAATAGTGCCCCTGAGTCCGCCGCGCAACGGGAAACCCAATTATGAACCATCGGTTTACTTAAAGTTTACCGAGCCGAACTTTCGAATTTGCGAGCCGAGACTCCGGCGCCTTCTCAGTGCGTAGGGTAAGTATTGGCTTTTTTGCGGCACAGATTGCGCTCCTTACCGCATTCTCTCGGCGCGCGAGGGTGGCGCCGAATCGAGCAAGATTGTGACTTGCGAATTTCGTGAACCGGTGGTTCACTAGTTCAAGAACATCGTTTAACGTCAGGGAGGACACGATGAGCTTGCGTATTCGGAAGATTGTCCGGTTGGTCGAAGAGCTGCACATGGAGAACGGACGTCTCCTCGAGAAGCCGCACCGGGTCGCGGTGGCCGCCGCAGTGATCGAGAACCCCTACGGCACGGGTTACGTTCAGGACGTCGTGACACTCGCCGATGAGCTGGGCGAGCAGATCGGTGAATTGCTGGGCCCGGAGTGCGTACGACTTCTGGATGACGAGGTCGAGGCGTTCGGAAAGGCCGCGCTTGTCGGCACAGCCGGCGAGACTGAGCATGGCTCGGCGCTGATCCACAATCTTCGATTCGGAAACGTGTTCCGTCGTGCGGCCGCGGGCACGGAACTTCTGCCGGCTGCGGAAAAGACCGGCAGTATCGGAATCTCGATTGATGTTCCCCTCAAGCACAAGCTTGATGCCAAGACGCGCTCGCATCACCAGACGATCACCTTCCGGATCGAGGATGCACCGCGTCCCGACGAGATCGTGATCGCGTGCATTGCAGCCAATGCGGGCCGCCCGCTTGCACGCCTGGCAACGTTCGGCGCAGAGGCCCCCGTCGACCTCGCGATCTAGTCGCGCCTCATACTGCAGAAGGAGATATTCGCATGAACGCACGGGAATGGTCGAAAGAAGAACTCATCGAGGCTGACCGCGAGTACGTCATTCATTCGTGGTCAAAGCAAGGCGGACTCAATGCCCGCCCCATTGCCGGCGCGAAGGGCTCATGGTTCTGGGACTACGACGGCAACCGCATACTGGATTTTCAGTCACAGCTGGTCAATAGCAACCTCGGGCACCAGCACCCGAAGCTGATCGAAGCTATCAAAGACCAGGCAGAGAAGCTTTGCTACATTGGACCGAACTTCGCTGAAGAGTCGCGCGCACGGCTTGCGCAAAAGCTTGCGGAGGTGACGCCCGGAGACCTAAAAATGAGCTTCTTCACCACCGGGGGTGCGGCAGCAAACGAGAACGCGATCCGACTCGCTCGTCACGTCACCGGTCGGACGAAGGTTGTGGCAAGGTACCGCTCATATCACGGTGCCACAGCCGGAGCGATCGCGCTCACCGGAGATCCACGCAACTGGCATGCGCAGTCCTCGATGTCGGGCGTCGTGCGGATCCTTGATCCCTACACCTATCGGTGCCCGGCGGGGCATCCCTCGCCCTGCCCAGTTTGCTCAGGCGGACCTCACCTCGAGGAGATCCTCCAGTTTGAAAATCCATACTCCGTCGCGGCGGTCATATTGGAACCTGTGACGGGTACCAACGGCCTGATCTATCCCGGCGAGAACTACCTCCGTTCTATTCGTGAGGTGTGCGATAAGTACGGCATCATCCTGATCTTCGACGAGGTTATGGCTGGCTTTGGCCGCACCGGCAAGTTGTTCGCCTGCGATCACTGGGGCGTGACACCGGACATCTTGATCACGGCGAAGGGACTCAACTCAGGGTACGTCCCCCTCGGCGCGATGACTGTCTCTGCGCGGATCTCTGAATGGCTTCAGGAGAACAAATTCTGGGGTGGTCAGACCTACGCCGGACATCCCCTTGCGTGCGCCTCCGCGGTCGCCTCCTTGCAGATTATGGAGGAGGAGCAGGTAGTTGAGAATTCTGCACGCCAAGGCACCCGACTGGGAGCGGGCTTGGAGAAGCTCGCCGAACGTCACCCCTCGATCGGTGAGATCCGCGGGAGAGGCCTCTTTTATGGCTTGGAGCTGGTGCGAAACCGCGAAACCCGCGAGCCGCTCGTCCCGTTCAACGCGGTGGGCGAGGCCGCGGCTCCTATGCAGCGCATGATCAAGGAAGCGATGAGCAAGGGCCTGTACCTCGCGGCGAACTTCAATGTGGTGCGCCTCACGCCTCCGCTTGTGATCACCGACGAGGAGCTGGACCTGGCTCTCGACATTCTCGATGATGTCCTCTCGATTGCTGACGAGTACTACATTGACTCAAGCACGGGTGCATGATGAGTGAGGCAGGCGCGAAGACACCACAACGTACGACACTTATCACCGGGGGCACCGTCGTGAATGCCGAAGGTTTCGTGCGTGCCGACGTTCTGGTGCGGGGCGAGCGGATCGTTGGGATAGGTCTCGATCAGGGCTGGAGCGCTGACCGGGTAGTTGACGCTACCGGGAAGTACGTTATCCCAGGTGGCATCGACGTGCACACGCACCTCGAGTACCCCATCGATGGATTCACCACTCGTACTGCGGATGATTTCGCAACGGGATCGGTGGCGGCCGCGTTTGGTGGCACAACGACGTTCATCGATTTTGTCAAGAAGCGCCCCGATGCCACCCTCTACGATACGTTCGTCGAGCGGCGGCAAATTGCCGAGAGCAAGAGCATCGTCGACTTCGGGCTCCACGCCATTGTTCCCCCTCTCGCCCAGCAAGAGGACGTACATGACGATCTGATCAGGCTCCACGCTGAACACGGGGTCTCCAGCTGGAAGTTCTTCATGGCATACCCAGGTACGCAAATGGTGGAGGATGACGAGTTACTTGCGGGGATGGACCTGGCTCACCAACTCAGTGTCTTGCCGATGGTCCACGCAGAAAACGGTCACATGATCAATCGTGCAGCGAAGCAACTGCTGGATGCCGGGCTGACCGATGAGGTACACCATGTGGACGCACACGGGCACGCGCAAGAAGCCGAAGCCGTTCACCGCGCAATCATCCTCGCGCAAGAGGTAGGTACGCCGCTCTATGTGGTCCATGTGTCGAGCGAGCGAGCCGCGGCCGAGATCGCACAAGCGCGGAGCGAGGGGGTCAAGGTCTGGGGCGAGACCTGCCCACAGTACTTGCTGACAGCTCTTGAGGACTACGAGGAACTGGGGGAGCGTGCGGCCGGGTACATCTGCTCACCTCCGATCCGGGAGAAAAGCAACCAGGCGGCCCTCTGGCGTTATCTGGGCGCCGATGGTCTCTCGACGCTCGCGACCGACCACGCGGCGTTCTGCATGGAACAACCCGACGATCTCCCTCCGCAGAAGCTCCGTTCGCCGGGGTATTTTCCGAAGACACCAAACGGCGTTCCTGGTCTCGAAGACCGCCTGATGGTCGCTTGGGAAGCGGGCGTCGTTGGAGGCCTGCTGGACCTCTGCCGTTTCGTGGAAATCACTTCGGCCCGTCCCGCGAAGTTATTTGGCATGTACCCGCGTAAGGGAACGATTTCTGTGGGCGCAGATGCGGACATCGTGGTGTGGGATCCGAACTCTGACCATGTCATTACCGCCGCTGGTGGGCACTCACGCACCGACTACAACCTGTATGAGGGAATGCGCGTGACCGGTTTGCCCGTGACGGTGTTCAGTCGGGGTCGTGCGCTCATCGTGGATCGCGAGTTGCACGAGGAGGCTCGCTCGGGCCGAGGCCGGTACATCGAGCGCGGCACCCCGCAACTCTATTAAGCATCATTTGACGGCGCTCAGCATCGAGCGCAGATATTGAAAATTCATAGGAAAGAAAGGCAACACAATGAAGATTCCCATTGGAATTCACGTCGGAGACCGGATGACCCTGCCGGAGACCTACGAGGTTGCGCAGTACACGGATGAGAAGGGCTTCGACTCGTTCTGGGTCGCCGAGGGGCGAATGGCGCGCGACGGCATCGTTCCCGCCGCGATCGTGGCCTCTCAGACGAAGCAGATTCGTATCGGTACCGGCGTCGTCAACAATAAGAGCCGAAACGTTGCACTGATGGGTGTGACGTTTAAGACGCTTGATGAAGTTGCCCCGGGTCGCGCAATCTTGGGCATCGGCGCCTGGTGGGAGCCGCTGGCAACAAAACTCGGGGCACCAATCCGTAAGCCAGTCGCCTCGATGCGTGAGTACATCACGATCTTGAAGCAGCTGTTCAACAACGAGACCGTCACTTTCAACGGTGAGTTCTATTCGATCGACGGCGTTCGCTTCGACAGTATGTACCGTGAGAATACTGAGGTCCCGGTGCCGATTTATGTTGGTGCAGTCGGGCCACGGATGCTCGAGCTCTCTGGAGAAATTGCAGACGGCGTGCACATGGATTTCCTCCTGCCGCCTTCCTACCTCGTGGGGGCGAAAGAGGCGATCGACGCCGGTATCGCGAAGCGCACTGACGGCAAGACCGAGATCGACCTGACCCAGATCATCGCCTGCAGTGTCAACGACAAGGACCCGCAGGAGGCAATCGATCACTGCAAGGCATTCCTCACCCTCTATCTCATGCAGCAGCCGCACATTGCCGCGCATTCGGGCGTGGAGCCTGAGCTCGTGGAGAGGATTCAGGAGATCGCCGGTTGGCCCGCGACGAAGGAAGACATTCGCCGTGCCATGCAGCTGGTTCCGAACGAACTCGTGCAGAACGTGACCGCCTGTGGTTCAACCGAGACCGTTGTTGAGAAGCTGATGGAATACCGCGAAGCCGGAGTCCGCGTGCCGGTGATCTCGACCCATGGCAACCACCGTGAAACCTTGGTGAACATCACCGAGGCGCTGCAGTAGGACTGGCGATGACTGTCGCAATTGTGGGGGGCACGGGTCCCCAGGGAAGTGGAATTGGTCTTCGGTTGGCGCTCGCTGGCGAACACGTGATCCTCGGATCGCGAGACGCGCAGCGTGCCGAAGAAGAGGCCAAGCGTCTGACGGCGGAACACGCACCAACGGGCAAGCTCGACGGCGCCTCGAACGTTGACGCCATTGCGGCTGCGGATACCGTGATTCTTGCGGTTCCGTATGCAGGGCACGAAGAACTCGTTCGCGGGTTGGCGGATGCGCTCACGGGCAAGTTGGTCGTCAGCTGTGTCAACCCGCTGGCATTCGGCAAGGGCGGTCCGATCGGGATGCAGATTCCCGATCTCAGTGCCGCGGAAGAGGCCGCGCGCCTGCTGCCCGGCTCGACACTGACGGGCGCGTTTCATCACCTCTCAGCGGTGAACCTGCACAACCTTGACCATGACCTTCGACACGAAGATGTGCTCGTGTGCGGTGACGACGTCGAGGCGAAGAGCGAGGTGATTCGCCTGGCTGCCTTGGTTACAGGTGGGCGCGGGATCGATGCGGGTGCGCTGAGGCTTGCTCGTCACCTGGAGCCGTTTACCGCGGTGCTCATTTCGGTGAATAAACGATATCGAGCTCATTCGAGCGTGGCGCTCACGGACATCCCGGAGTCTGGAGAAAACAAGTGAAGCTAGCAGCCCTACAACTTCGAGCCACCGGTGACCGCGCGGAAACCATCCGTAGAGCCGGAGAGCTCATCGATGATGCCGCCGCTCAGGGAGCAGAAGTGATCCTGCTTCCCGAGTTCTTCGCGATACCGTTCGTGCAGCCCGAGCCTGACCTCGACTACGTGAAATGGGCCGAGAATATTGACGGGCCATCCAACACACTGGCGAGGGAAAAGTCGGCTGAGCACGGCATCACCATCGTGTCCTCGTTCTTCGAGGGCACTGAACTTCCCGGCGTGTACCACAACACCGTCGCGACCTTCGTGAAGGGGGAAGCCCGCGGCACATACCGCAAGTCACACCTGCCGTTCTCGAACGGATTTCCGGAGAAGTTCTATTTCCGTCCGGGGCAGGAAGCCCCGTCGGTCGTTGATGCCGGCGATGTCAAGGTGGGCACCATCATTTGCTATGAACGGCATTTCCCCGAACTGTCGAGAATCGTAGCGATGCAGGGCGGCGATGTGCTCTGCGTACCCGTGGCATCGGCCTCCGCGCCCATGAAAGAGGTCTTCCAGCTCGAGCTGCGTGCCCACGCGGCGTTCAATCAATTCTTTGTGATCTGTTCGAACCGGGTAGGTCTAGAGGGAACCAAAGACTACTTCGGCCTGAGCGCCGTTTACGGGCCAGAAGGCACGGTGCTCGCTCAGGTTCCGGACGGCGAGGAGGGGGTGGCAGTTGCGGAGGTGGATCTTGAGCAGATGCGCGCGTCGCGAATGCGTCGCCCGTTCTTCCGCGACCGCCGCCCTGAGCTGTACGGGGCGCTGACCGAGCAGTACTGAGAACCACCTTTCTACCGTTCAGCTTGACAGTCCCGGTGCACTCTCTTCAGGAGAGTGCACCGGGACTGAGCGAGTATTACAACAGAGGTCAACATGACGATCAACGAAGATTCATCAAGCCGAGTTGAGCTTGCCTCAACTGAGAACATCCAAAATAGCCGATTCTTCAATAAGGATCTTGCACCGGTGCCGTTCAAGGAACGAACATGGCATACGTACAACTACGCGGCCCTGTGGATGAGCATCGCTCACGGAATCCCGACCTACTATCTCGCTTCCGGGCTTATCGATATGGGAATGAGTTGGGTCCAGGCCGTAGGCATCATCGGCCTGGGCAACCTCATCGTCATGATCCCGCTTCTATTGAATAGTCACGCGGGCGCGAAGTATGGTATCCCGTTCCCCATTATCGCTCGCGCCGCATTTGGGCTTCGAGGCGCGAATATCCCGGCACTCATCCGAGCGTTGTCTGCTTGTGGCTGGTTCGGTATCCAAACCTGGGTGGGCGGACAGGCGATTCACACGCTCAGCGGTGTATTCCTCGGCGAGTGGTGGATCGATGCAGCGCCGCTCGGTGGACACCCCTGGACTCTGTGGATGTCGTTCGGAATTTTCTGGCTGATCCAGATGGCACTTGTACTGCGCGGTATTGAGTCAATCCGGCAGCTCGAGAACTGGGCTGCCCCGCTGATTCTCATCGTCGCATTCGTGCTGATGATCTGGGTGATGAGCCTCGCGGGGAACGTTGGCTCGATCCTCACCCCGCATTCTGAGCTTGGCTGGGGTCCGGAGTTCTGGAG
Source organism: Leucobacter fengyongliangi (assembly GCF_052386045.1). NCBI lineage: Bacteria > Bacillati > Actinomycetota > Actinomycetes > Micrococcales > Microbacteriaceae > Leucobacter > Leucobacter fengyongliangi. Next base: position 389,385 of record NZ_CM126356.1, read on the forward strand.
GCTGTTCCCGGGCGCACTCATGGGGATGATCGCGTTTTACGCGACGATGTCCGTCAACATTTCAGACTTCACACGTTTCGCGAAATCACAGAAGGCGCAAACTGTCGGCCAGTCGGTGGGCTTGGTGCCAACGGTGGTTGTGTTCACCACCATCGGCGCGCTCACGACTGCGGCCACGGTCGAGGTGTGGGGCCGCGCGATCTGGGATCCGGTGGAGCTCGTCGGACTGATCCCGAACGCCTTTGTCGTCTTCCTGAGTCTCATCTGCGTGATCGTGGCAACCGTCGCGGTCAACGTCGCGGCCAATACCGTAGGACCTGCCTACGACTTCTCGAATGCCTTCCCTCGCCTTGTGACGTTCAAGATCGGTGGTCTCATCACCGGTGTGATCGCAATACTCATGCAGCCGTGGAACCTGATGGCCAGTTCGAGCCTGTACATCTTCGTCTGGCTGGGTATCACGGGTGCGTTCCTCGGGTCGGTTGCTGGAATTCTCGTGACCGAGTATTGGTTGATTCGTAAGCGTCACCTGAACGTCGAGGAACTGTATCAGGACGGCGGTCGCTACACCTACGCGCGTGGTTTCAACTGGCGCGCGATCACCGCGATGGGTGTCGCCTTGCTCCTTGCGATAGGCGGGGCCTACTCAGATCCCAGCACCGGTGGACCGTTTCCGGCGGCGGGCGTCATTCCAGTACTGAAGCCTCTCTTCGACCTGAACTGGGCGGTCGCATTCCTCACTGGGCTACTCATGCATTTCATCCTCACGAAGGCGTTCCCCCCCAAGTCGATCCTGCAAGACGCGGCAGACCGGCGTAACCGCGCGGGGAACACGCAGAAGGTGGCAGACGTCACGAGCGAGAGCACGCGAGTTCAGTAACCACAACAGACCACGACGTTAGTAGGGAATGAAAAATGAAGACGAATGCGGCTGTCATCCTTGGCGCGGGCCAGGAGTGGACGGTAACCGAGATAGACCTTGCTGAACCCCAAGCGGGTGAGGTGCTTGTTGAGTTCACTCATGCAGGGTTGTGCTTCTCAGACGAGCATCTCCGGCACGGTGGTCTGGGCGAACTGCCCGCAGTCGGCGGCCATGAGGGCGCCGGTATCGTCCGGGCGATTGGGCCTGGGGTGACGGGCCTTGCCGTCGGCGATCATGTTGCGGCATCGTTCATTCCGACGTGTGGTCAGTGCGAGTGGTGCGTGACCGGACACTCAAACCTGTGCACGCAGTCCGCGAACATCCCTGGGGGCGCAGACCGGAGCAAGTATCGCTTCTCGCTCGAGGGCGACCTCATTTCCGCGAACTGTGGTCTCGGCACCTTTGCGCGCCACTCGGTGGTCTCGGAACGCACGGTTATCAAGGTGGATCCTTCGATTCCGCTCTCGGTCGTGGCTGTTGCGAGCTGTGGAGTGCTCACTGGCTGGGGTGCGGCTGTGCATGCGGGCGAGGTTTCCACGGGTGATGTCGTGCTCGTACTCGGCGCGGGCGGCGTAGGGATCAACGCGATCCAGGGTGCTCGTTTAGCTGGGGCAAAAGAGGTCATCCTTGTCGATACCAACCCCGCGAAGCTTGAGTCGGCTCAGTCCTTTGGAGCGACCCGAACTTTCACCTCGATGGACGATGCCACCGAATACGCGCGTCAGGCCAGCGGAGTGGTCGAAGGCGCCGATGTCGTCATCGTGTGCACCGGGAATACGACCGAGCCAATCGTCACTGCCGCCTATAGTGCTCTCGGTAAGCGCGGGCGGCTGGTGCTCGCGGGCATGTCGCAGGACGTGTTCGACAAGAACGTACAGCTTCCGGGCACGCAACTCATCTTCAAGGAACAGACGATCAAGGGCACCATTTACGGATCGTGTAATCCGCGCCGCGACGTCCCGCTTCTGCTCGACCTGTATAAGCGAGGACTAATCAAGCTCGACGAACTGGTGTCGAAGGAATATTCGCTCGACGACATCAACCAGGGATTTGAAGACTTGCGGAGCGGAAAGAATCTGCGGGGCGTAGTGGCCCATGGGTGAGCAGGTTTTTGGTAGCTCCGGAACACTCACGCTTGAGATGACGGAGGGGTCGCCTGACCGCACAGGCCCGTACGAGGCAGCGCTTGATACGCTCTCGCGAACTGCGACGCACCTCAAAATGAGCGCTGTGGAGCAAAAGCTCTACGCCACCTGTAAAAGAGAGGTGTCGGTGTCGTTCCCGATTCGTTTGGATAACGGAACGAGTCGGGTCGTCAAGGGCTATCGAGTCCATCACAATACGGCCCTGGGTCCGGCGAAGGGTGGAATACGTTTCGCGACCAACGTAGACATCGATGAGGTGCGCGCCCTTGCCATGTGGATGACATGGAAGTGCGCGCTTCTGGGGATCCCCTATGGGGGTGCCAAGGGAGGACTGGCAATCGACCCGCGAGAGTTCTCAAAAGAAGAACTCGAGCGGATCACTCGACGCTTCACCCGTGAGCTTGCCGACATTTTTGGGCCCGACAAGGACATCCCGGCTCCCGATATCGGGACAGACCAGCAGACAATGGCCTGGATCCTTGACGAGTACTCCGTCGTCGCCGGGTATCTTGCTCACGGTGTTGTGACCGGAAAGCCGCTGGCGCTCGGTGGGTCGCTAGGACGGGCACTTGCCACGTCGAGTGGAGTCACTGAGATCGCGCTTGCCGCGCTGAAAGAAGAGGTCGGAGACCCTCGTCTGTGCACCGCAATCGTCCAGGGCTTCGGCAAGGTCGGTGCGGGAGTTGCGCAGTTGCTGCACGAGGCAGGGGTTTCCGTTGTGGCAGTGAGCGATGAGTACGGTGCATTGAGCAATCTGGCGGGAATCGATGTTCACGAGTTACAGCGTCATTACTCTGCCCATGGCAGGCTCACTGGATTCGGCGGTGCGGAACATCGTGATCGCGACTCGATTCTTACGGATGCCGCAGATCTCCTCGTTCCCGCTGCGGTCGAGGGGGTGCTCCACGGCGGGAACGCATCACGGGTGCAGGTGCGTGTCGTTGTCGAGGGGGCCAACGGGCCGACTACCCCGGAGGCGGACCAGGTGCTGAACTCTCGAGGAGTAGTGATAGTCCCAGATATCCTCGCGAACGCTGGCGGCGTCGTGGTTTCGTACTTTGAGTGGGCGCAAGCCAACCAGGGGTATCGCTGGGGCGAGGAAACTGTGGCCGAGCGACTGAAAGAACGCATGCTCGACGCGTGGTCCAGAGTGCGGGCATACGCCCGTGCGCATGAGCTCGACCTCCGCGCTGCGGCGACCGCGCTCGCAGTGTCAGAGGTGCATGCGGCGCAGCAACTACGTGAGGAAATCGTGTCTGTTTAACGGACGTTCTCGGTCCGTTCCGGGGGATCCCGAATCGGTGGATTGAAGAGCTTGGAGAAGATTGTGGAAAGAAATGAACTGTACATCGACGGAACCTGGATTACTCCCAGATCGGCCGATAGAAACAGCAACGTTGACTCAAATACCGAAGAATACTTGGGCAGCAATGTGCTTGCCGGGCGGGACGAGGTCGACCGTGCGGTCGCCGCGGCGCGAGCGACCCTCAACGATCGATCAGGGTGGGGAGGATATTCGCCCCAGCAACGTGCCGCGGTAATGCGTCGTTTCGCAGACGCGATCGAGCGGAAACGCGACAGTATCGGAGAGCTCATTTCTCGCGAGGTTGGCACTCCATTTGAGCGTTCACGCTTCAGCAATGCAGATACTGCTACCTCACTGCTGAGATTCTATGCCGACATCATCGCCGACGTGGCGCTCGAGGATCTGCGCCCCGCTGGGCGTGGTCACTCACTTGTGCGTCGCGAGGCAATCGGTGTTGTCGGCATGATCGCGCCATGGAATTTCCCCCTGAGTACCCTCTTCTTCAAGCTCGCACCGGCGCTCGCCGCCGGATGCACCGCAGTGATCAAGCCGGCTTCACTGACGGCTCTCAACTCGTTCCTCATTGCTGATGCGGCGGCTGAAGCAGGAATTCCTCCCGGTGTGATCAACATCGTGCCGTGCAACCGCGAGGTCGGTGATCACCTTATCGGTCATCCGGGAATCGACAAGATTGCGTTCACCGGATCCACCCCGGTGGGGCGGAAAATCGGACGCATCTGTGGTGAGAACCTCAAACCGGTGACGCTCGAACTCGGGGGGAAATCAGCCGCCCTGTTGCTCGAAGACGCGTCGATTGAGACGCTCGTGACCGAACTTCACGATCTCAGCTTCTCCAATAACGGCCAGGCGTGCACGAACAATTCCAGGCTCATCGTGCCAGCTGCAATCTATAACGATGTCGTAGACGCGGTCGCAGCTGAGGTGCGAAGCTGGAAGGTGGGGAACGCGTTTGATTCCGACACTGTGATCGGCCCGGTGGTGAGCGACACTCACCGTGCCTCGATCGAGCGATACTACGAGATTGCTGTTCGCGAGGGAGGCCGAACCGTTGCGGGCGGGCAGACGCTTCGTAACGAACCGGGATTCTTCGTACAGCCGACGGTATTTGCCGATGTGACACCCGAGATGACAATTTTCCGCGAAGAGGTGTTCGGGCCGGCGATATCGATTACCAAGTACAGCGGCGATGTGAACGAGGGCATCGACCTTGCGAACGATTCGGAGTATGGACTCTCGGGGGCTGTCTATACTGCCGACGAAGCACTCGGCATTGAGACCGCACGTCGCATCGAAACCGGCACAGTTTCCTATAACATGTCGAACTTCGACATCGGAGCGCCGTTCGGTGGGCGGAAGAATTCGGGCGTTGGCTTCGAACTGGGTGCTGAGGCGATCACCCCCTACCTGCACTACAAAACCATCTTCACACCCCAGATACCGGCGGGCTTCTAGGGCTCGGCCTCTTCGGCATGGCTCCGGCGGGAGCCATGCCGAACGTACAGCTACCACCCGGCGGGTCGCCCACTTGAGGAGTATTCAATGAGTGACAACACTCTTGCTGAGCTGCTGACGATACGCCTGTGTGAAACGGTGAAGGTAACCGCAACGTCTTCGGTTACGCAGGCGGGTTGTGGTCCTGCGTTCTCCAGACGTTCTCGTCGTGGCGATGGTCGTCCTGTGCGCAGCACGGCCATCGCCCGGGTAAGTTTTGGCGCTGGATCAGTACTTTGTTGGCAGGGGGCCTCATGACGTTCTCTCGCGTGCAGCCGTCACCGACGAAGTGGTCGGTGGTTGTTCCAGTGAGGGACTTCACGACCGCCAAGACTCGACTGCGTGCCCAATTGCCGAACGGCGTGGTGTCGGACATCGCACAACAGCTTGCGGTTCGTGTGGTGCACGCGCTTAATGCGTGTGCGGCTGTGGAGCAGGTCTGTGTCGTATCTGACGTGGACCTCAGTGAAACGCTGTCCTTTGGGAAAGCACGAGTAATGGTTCAACAGCCCGGCGGGGGGCTGAACGGCGCGGTTCGGGAGGGGATCGCACGAGCCTTTCGTGAGGCACCAATCAATCCGGTGCTCGTACTCCATGCGGATCTGCCCAGAACTACCAGTTCAAGTCTCGCAGCGCTCCTCGCTCGCGCAGAGAAGGTGGGGCGGGACTCCTACCTTCCCGATAGTTCAGGATCCGGTACGACCTCACTGGTGCTCTTCCCGCGGAGCGGTCGTCAACCAGCATTTGGAGTTGATTCCGCCAGGAGGCATGCTGAGCTTGGGTTCGCTCGACTCCAGTTTCCGCGCTGGAACGGACTCAGGAACGACCTCGACACGTTTGAGGATCTTGTTGCCATGCAGGCAGGCGGTCGGGTGCCCTTTTGGCAGGCCGCGGAAGTGTCTGCGAAGGCGGTGCGGGACTCGGTCTCGCACCTGAGCTTTGCGAGCCGAGCTCGTGACGAACTTGTTATGCGAGCCGGGGTATCGCTACCTAGAATTTTCGGATAAAGTAACAGAACCGATGGTTCAGTTTGAGAGGAATGCAATGACGCAAACTACGCTTGTGCGGCCATTGGCGTTGAATAATAAAGCATCTCGTGCTCCAACGCCACATCAATGGGCGCAACTTAGGAAATCGGTCTTCCGTTTCATTTTCATCTTCGCTGGAGCGATTATGGCGGCTGCACTCCTCTGGGAGGGCTATAAGGCACTCGGCGCTGCAACCGGAGACTTGATCCCGTTCACTGGAATTCCGCTGCCTGTTTCAAGTTCAGATAATGCTATGCCGCATATCTGGACGATTCTCACCGCGCTATCTGAGCCCACTACGGGTGCTGGTGGCCAATCGCTCTTCGGATATCTCGTGAGTCAGCTTTCTGTGACGCTTCGTGAGGCTGGAATCGGGTTGTTGATCGGCGCAGCACTCGGCTGTGTCCTTGCGGTGCTTCTTCGAGAGCTCATCATTCTCGAGCGGGGTCTCTTGCCATGGCTCGTGATGTCTCAGACGATTCCCCTTGTTGCGTTGGCCCCAATCATCGTCGTTTGGGCAGGGGCAGCCGGGCTGCCGAGCTGGGTTGCGGTCACCATCATCTCGGCATATCTCTCATTCTTTCCAGTCGTGATCAATATGTTGACCGGACTAAATAGTCCGGACCCGGTTCAGGTCGAACTCATGCACTCCGTTTCAGCCTCACGACTGCAAGTACTGTGGTGGCTTCGATTCCCGTCCGCGATCCCGAATCTGTTCACGGGATTGAGGCTGGCAGCGACCGCTTCCGTTATCGGAGCCATTGTTGGCGAACTTTCCGCGGGAACCGGACTTGGTATCGGCCGAGCTATCTTGACCGCCGCCTACTACTACAGCAACGCACCCGAGACGCTGTATGCCGCTGTTCTTGTGGCGGCATTAGGTGGCGTCCTTTTTGTTCAAATCATCACGCTGGTCGAGGCGCTCGTCCTGAGGAAGAGGAATACCCATGGCTAATGCAATTTCAATCCAGAATGCGAGCAAGACGTTTCATGTAGGCGGAAAGTCAATTCCGGCACTGTCGGAGATTACTCTTGACATTCCGCAGGGCGCCTTTGTTTCGCTCCTCGGACCGTCCGGATGCGGAAAGAGCACCCTCCTTCGGGTCATTGGAGACCTGATCGATCCAGACGAAGGGTCCGTCTTGATTCTTGGCAAGGATGCCAGGATCAGCCGACGAGACCGTGACTACGGAATGGTGTTTCAGGCTCCGGGTCTGATGGATTGGCGAACAATTCAGAAGAATGTCGAGTTGCCGCTGCAGGTCGCTGGTGTCAAGGCATCGGAACGGGCTGAGCGCGCGAGGGAACTTCTCAAGCTCGTTCGACTCGACGGTTTTGAGAATCATCGTCCTCGTCAACTGTCGGGCGGTATGCAGCAGCGCGCGGCCATCGCGCGTGCGCTCTCATTTGAGCCCAAGATACTGCTCATGGACGAACCGCTGGGTGCGCTCGATGAAATGAATCGCGAGTATCTCCAGCGCGAATTGCTCCGGATCTGGCAATCGACCGGCACGACCATCGTGTTCGTGACCCACAGCGTTTCAGAAGCAACCTTCCTTTCTACAGAAGTGGTGGTCATGTCACCACGGCCCGGTCGGATCGCTACCCGTATTCCGATTGATCTCCCCTACCCTCGAACGGACGAAACCCGCTCAACAGAGGCCTTTTATCATGCGGAGACGAGCGTTCGAGAAGCGCTCCACGCTGTGCTCGATCCAACGCCGGCGGGTGTCTGATGACCGCAACACAAGCAATTTCGCTTTCCAGTCGCGTCACACCACCCAAGATTTTCGGAAAGGTAGGGAGCGTCCTGCCGGCAGCGGTTGTGGGTGTGATAGTCATGGTGAGTTGGGAACTCATCGTCCGATTCGCCCAGGTTCCCTCGTTCATCCTGCCGGCTCCGACCGATATCGCTGCCCGCTTCGTGCTGGACTTTCCAACATTGCTCTCCGCAGCTCGCGTCACAACGATCGGAGTCTTTGGTGGCATTCTCCTCGGTGCCGGGCTCGCCATCGTTGCCTCGCTCATCGTGAGCCTGTTCGAGCGTTTCGCCCAGACAATTCTCGTGCTCGTTGCGGTACTCAGTTGTGCTCCGGTCGTCGCTCTTGCACCGATTTTTAATGCGTGGTTCGGGAGCACCAATATATTCTCGAAGATTTCGGTGGCGGCCATCATGGTGTTCTTCCCCGTCATGGTGAACACGACCAGAGGGCTCCTGAGCGTGAGCCCGCTCCATCGGGAATTGCTCGACTCGCTGGGTGCCTCACCCGGGCAGTTCCTTCGATTTGTGCGCATCCCCGGCGCGCTCCCCTCGCTCATAGACGGGCTCAAGATTGGAGCAACTCTCGCGGTCATCGGCATCATTGTCGCCGAGTACTTCGGCGGAACCGCAAACGCGCTCGGTGTCTTGATCGCCAACTCAGCGGCGCTCTCGCAGTTCACCCTGACCTGGGCGGCTGTGTTTACGGCAAGCATGCTCGGGCTCTTCGCCTACGGGTTGATCTTGCTCCTGGGTCGCGTCGTCGTTCCGTGGCGACAAACCGTTCTCTAACCGTCATCCAACCCAAATAACCAAAATGTCAATGATGATAACGAAGGGTGTAACAATGAAGTCACAAACTCGAAGGGTCACGCGCGCAGCGTTGGCCATCGGAGCTAGCTTCGCCCTATTTGCAGGGCTTGCCGGTTGCAGTGACATGGGAGGTGGAACCACCACCGACTCCGCGGCGACCGAGAACTGCGAATCTGTCGACAAGGTCACAATCGTCTTGCAGTGGGTTGCTCAAGCACAGTTTGCGGGCTACTTCGCCGCGGCCGATCAGGGATACTACGACGAACAGTGCCTGGATGTCACGATCCAGGAGGGCGGCACCAACGTCGTCCCTCAGCAGGTGCTCGCGTCAGGAAATGCCGAGTTCGCGGTGAGCCATGTGATCAAGAGCATGGCGACCCGAGCAGAAGGCGCTGACATCGTGAACATCGCCCAGATCTTCCAGCGTGGTGCCTACCTTGAGGTTGCTTGGGCAGATTCGGGCATCAAGACACTCAAAGATCTCAAGGGCAAGAAGGTGGGCTCGTGGGGTGCAGGTAATGATCTGAGTCTTCGTGCCGCTCTGGAGGTCGAGGGAATCAACTTCGATAGTGACATCGAGGTGGTTCAGCAGCCGTTCGACATGTCGCTGCTTCTGAACCGTGAGGTGGACGCTGTCCAGGCAAAGACCTACAACGAATACGCTCAGCTCCTGGAGACGATCAACCCTGAGACGGGTGAGCTGTATCAGGAAGATGACTTCACCGTCATCAATCTTCAAGACATGGGGTACTCCACGCTCGAGGACGGAATCTACGCGCGCGAGTCTTGGCTGGAGGAGGGTGACAACGCCGACATTGCTGCACGTTTCTTGGCTGCGAGCTTCCAGGGTTGGAGCTTCTGTCGCGATAACGTCGATGAGTGCGTCAGTTCAGTACTCGATCGGGGCAGCGCATTGGGTGCTTCTCACCAGACCTGGATGATGAACGAGATCAATAAGCTGATCTGGCCGAACCCCTCCGGTGACCCGATCGGAACCCTCGATCCGGCAGCATGGGACAATACTATTTCGGCGGCTTTCGATGGCGGGGTGCTTTCTGAGGTGCCCGACAGCGGGGCGTATCGACTCGACATTCAGGAGGCCGCGATCAACCTCCTGAGTGATAGCGACACGGACCTCATTGGTGCAGACTTTGAGCCAATCAAGGTCACTCTGACAGAGGGCGGGAAGTAGTTCGATGGGGAGCACGTCTCGGACGAGTAGCGCATTCACTATCGCCTGCGCGCAGACGAATCCAGTACTCGGAGATATTGATGCCAATATCGACATCACTGAACTGGCAATTCGTGATGCGGCGACCCGCGGTGCTCAACTGGTCGTGCTCCCCGAGTGCGCGAGTGGAGGATGGGCGTTTCTTGACCGTGGAGAATCAGAATCTGCAGCTCAGCCGCTGAATGGCGGGAAAACAATTCTCGCCTGGAGCGCTCTCGCGAAAGAGTTAAACATATGGGTCTGCGGTGGCTTCGGTGAATCCACCGCAGACGGCGGACTATATAACAGTGCAGTGCTACTCGGCCCGGAGGGCCCGGTGTCCCTGTACAGGAAGGTCCACCTCTGGAATACCGAGTTCCTCGCGTTCGATCCGGGAAACCTCGGTTTCCCAGTGGTCGACACCCCTTTCGGGAGGGTGGGAATGCTTATTTGTTATGACGCGTGGATCCCTGAGTCGTTTCGTAGTTTGGCTGTCCAGGGGGCTGACCTTGCCCTAGCTCCGAGCGATTGGGTGCCCAATCCTCATCAGCAAGAAGATATGCCTCCCCTCGCTCACATTGTTGTCAGCGCAGGCGCACACAGCAATCAGATGTATGTCGCGGCAGCAAGCCGTTACGGAACGGAACGCGGCCAAGAATTTATCGGACAAAGCGCAATCGTCAACCACACCGGTTGGCCCCTTGCTACCGCAGGTGACGGAAATGAAGTCATCTTTGCGGAAATCGATCCCCGGGGAACCCGCGAATCGCGCCGGAACGATCCATTCAACCGGCCCCTGTGGGATCGCCGCCTGGATCAATACACTCTGAGCGACTTAGACACGGACGTCTAGGTGTAGTTTCTCGACTCGTTGTGATCACGTGAGATGAGATGAAGACCTCCGGCTGGATGTGGGTTACCACACTCGCATCCTTGCGCCGGAGGTCTTCATGTTCCACGCTCACGCACCTCTCACTTCGGAAGCGCGGCGCCGTCTCGGTGCGCTGATCATTGGTGAGGGGTGGTCGATCCGTCGCGCAGCCGAGAGGTCCCGGGTCTCGCCTGCGACCGCTCAGAAATGGTCGGCACAGTACCGTGATGGCCTCTCGCTCACTGATCGTTCCTCACATCCACACACCTGCCCGAATCGTCTCCCGGAAAAGCCCGAGCATCGCATTTTTCGCTCCGGTTCAACCGCAGGTGGGGCTCGCGCAGTATCAGCTATCGTCTCGGGATCCCCCGCTCGACCGTCGGACGGGTTCTCAAGCGCTACCGTATGCCCCGTGTTTAGCAGGGGCTTCGGAAAGCGCATGTGTAACGATCGGATGTAACGATCGGAGAGCGCGGGCGCGACGATCGGAAAGCGGCACCCGCGCCCGCGCTCGAATGGCTTCCTACCCGGCGGCCTCGCCGCTGGGCCGCTCGGCGACATGCCGACGCATGTTCGGGCCAGCCAGCTGCACGATCTCCGCGTTCGACACGATCCGGTACAGAATCGATTCCGCGATCACCGCGTCGTGGAGCGATTTGTACCAGTCCTCGGGATCGAACTGCGACGTGACCACGGTCGATCCGCGCCCCTCGCGGGCCGCAAGAATGTTGAGGAGCTCGGCCGCGGTCTCACTACTGATGGGTGTGGTGAGGAAGTCGTCCAATATCAAGGCGTCGCACGAGTGCAGGCTCTCAAGGAATCGGAGCCTGGCCGGATCGGTGTGATGGTAGACCGCGAGCTGGTTCGCAAGATCATCCAATCGGAAATACATCGCCGTGTAGTCACGCCTGCAGGCCGCGTTCACGAGTGCTTGCGCGAGGTATGATTTCCCCACGGTCGATGGCCCGAGAATCACGAGATTCGTGCAGTGATCAACCCATCGACATGCAGCGAGCCTGGTCGTGACTTCGCGGTTCAACGAGCGCCCGTCGAGGTAGTGGATGTCCTCGATACAGGCGGCCGGGTTCGGGATGCGTGACGCTTTCAACAGTTTCAGCATGCGACGCTCACCCCGAGCCTGTGTCTCTTGCTCGAGGGCATGCCTGATCTTCTGCGAGAACGACCACTCATCACACACTGGGTCGTTCGCGATGTCGATCACGGCTTCACCAAACGCGGTCAACCGCATCCGAGTGAACAGCGGCATGTCATCAATCGTGAGGTGCTGATGAAACATCGCCGACCTCCTTGGCGCTCGTGCCTGCGGGGCGTGTGAGCGCGTCGAGGCTGAACGCTTTGATGCCCGCGAGGTGTGCCCTGCTGGTGTCACGTCCATTCACCCGGGCAGAAGCCGCAGAATCACTGGCTGGGCTCGCCGAACTCTTGCGCAAGCGTTTCGACGACATGACTCCCTGGGAAGCCGTCGAGTCGGCGCGCACCCTGCTGCACTTCGTGTTCGGACACACGCAGTCCACCCAGATGTTGCTGCAGGCGCAGGAGTTCGCGGCGCTCGCCGCGGGTCGCCCGGCAGATGCGGCCGCCGATCCACCGGGCGCGTCGCGAGCCGACCTCGATGTGTTCTTCGAGCGGGGGGGTCGCGACCATCCTCGCGGGGATCACGGCACACACCTCGGCGGGAAATCCCATTAGCATAGGCATGTCGCAAGTGCATGCGACATCATGAGGACGAACAGAGGAATGAGCATAGTGGCTCGAGCTTTTAGTGCGGTGTCAGTTCCCGGAATCGGTGAGATCGAATCGGGAGATGACCTCGCCAGCATCATTGGCGATGCGATAGAATATTACATCCTGGACGGTGACATTGTTGTCGTCACAAGCAAGGTGGTCTCCAAAGCCGAAGGGCGCATGATCTCCGCTGAAGATCGTGAGGACGCAATCACGCGCGAGACGGTTCGGGTCGTGGCAGAGAAGCACTGGCCGGGTGGATCGACGCGTATCGTGGAAAATCGACTGGGTCTCATCCAGGCGGCTGCGGGTGTCGACGCGAGCAACACCCCCGAGGGAACCGTTCTGCTGCTCCCCGCGGATCCCGATGCGACCGCGCGGGAACTGTGTGTTGCCCTGCGTGCACGGTTTGGCATGCGACTTGCGGTGGTCATTACAGACACCATGGGACGCCCCTGGAGACTGGGGCAAACTGACTTCGCGATCGGCTCGGCAGGTCTGCGAGTGCTCGATGATCTTTCTGGGGCGGAGGACACCTTTGGTCGAAAACTTAAGGTCACAAGTGCCGCGATTGCCGACGAAGTTGCGGGGGCGGCCAACCTCGTGGCGGGCAAGACCACGCAATGCCCGGTGACCCTGGTGCAGGGGCTTGAGGAGTATGTGATCGATGACCTTGATGCTCACTCGGGCAACGCGTGCGCGCGGGATCTGATCCGGCCGGCAGGGGAGGATCTCTTTTCCGTCGGCACTCAGGAGGCTTACGAACAGGGGCGCATCGCGGGCGCGGAAACGGCGCGCGCCGAGTGCTGCCCAGAGGCGCGGGAGTAGTGTCGCGCATGCGAACTGTGGTGATCACCGGCGGTGTCGGCGGGGCGCGATTCATTCGCGGGCTTCAGTCCCATCTGGGTGAGGGCCCGATCGCCGGTGGAGCTGAACAGATCACCGCGATTGTCAACGTGGCCGATGACATGTGGATGAACGGCCTGCGCATCACGCCCGATCTCGATTCGATCATGTATGCGCTCGCCGGTGCGAACGACGAGGAGCGCGGCTGGGGTCGGCGCGGGGAAACGGAGCGAGTCAGCGCCGAGCTGGTCGCATACGGGCTCGGGCATTCCTGGTTCACGCTTGGCGACTTGGATCTGGGAACTCACATCGCGCGTACCGACCTGCTGCGGCAGGGCATCCCCCTCTCCGATGTGGTCGCACGGTTGTGTGCTCGTTGGGGCCTGGGCGCACGGCTGCTGCCCGCGACCGATTCCGAGGTGGAAACACATGTGCACACCACGGACGGTGAGGTTCTGCATTTCCAAGAGTGGTGGGTGCGGTACCGTGCGACGCGCCCAGCCGAACGGTTTGAATATCGCGGCAGCGATGTCGCAACTCCGGCCCCCGGGGTTGCGCAGGCAATACGTGAGGCTGATCGCGTGATCTTGGCGCCGTCGAATCCGGTGGTCTCAGTAGGCGCGGTACTGGCGATCGACGGGATTGCTCAGGCGCTCCGAGAAACGTCAGCACGGGTGGTGGGAATCTCGCCAATTATTGGCGGGCGCGCCGTACGCGGCATGGCCGACGCTTGCCTCGCGACGATCGGAGTGGCTGCAGAGGCCGGTTCCGTAGGCCTCCACTACGGCGCCCGCTTAGCAGGAGGCCTGATCGACGCGTGGCTCATTGACACCGTCGATGCTTCCGCACTCCCTGAGCTGCAGCGGGCCGGAATTGCCGCATCGGCAGTGCCGCTCTGGATGACCGATCTAGAGCTCAGCTGTCAGCTCGCGGCGGATGCCCTGCGAGCCTAGGGTAAGGTATCAGGTGTGGGCAACTCGACGTTGAGCAATAGTTTTCAGGTCACGACTCGAGTGCGTGACAGAGATCCCGAACTCGTGCAACGCCTCAACGAGGTGCTCGACGCGCTCGAAGCTCGACCAGCCGTTTCCGATCGTCCCGAGCTCTCGGTATCTGAGGTCGAGTTGCTGCTTCAGGCAACGGGCCCTGCGCTCGATCGCTTGCTTCGCCAAGCTGCTCGGCTGCGTGACATCGGTCTCGAACGTGCTGGCCGACCCGGGGTCATTACGTTCTCGAAAAAGATTTTTCTCCCGATCACGAACATGTGTCGTGATCGCTGTCACTACTGCACGTTTGTGGAGTCGCCGCTGCAGATGCTGCGTCAGGGAAAGCCGCTCTACATGTCATCCGAACAAGTACTCGCGGTGGCGACCCAAGGTGCCGCCCTGGGGTGCAAAGAGGCGCTCTTCACTCTGGGTGATCGGCCCGAGGATCGCTGGCCAGAAGCTCGCGAGTGGCTTGACGCTCACGGGTATGATTCAACGCTGCATTATGTTCGCGACATGGCCCAGATGGTGCTTGAACACACTGGCATGCTGCCGCACCTGAACCCTGGAGTGATGACCGCCCAAGAACTTGAGTGGTTGCGTCCCATCGCGCCATCGATGGGGATGATGCTCGAGACGACGTCAGTGGAGCTGTGGTCGGAAAAGGGCCGGGCGCACTATGGGTCTCCAGACAAGGAGCCTCGAGTCAGACTGCAGGTCATCGAAGACGCGGGAATGCAGCACATTCCCTTCACCACAGGGATCCTCGTCGGTATCGGCGAAACCATGCGAGACCGGGCAGAGTCGCTGCTTGCCATCCGCGATTCTCACGACCGGTGGGGCCATGTGCAGGAAGTGATCGTGCAGAATTTTCGCGCGAAGCCGCACACTGCGATGCAGGCGACACCTGACCTGGAAAGTATTGAATATCTCGCCGCAATTGCAACTGCACGGCTGGTGATGGGTCCCGATGCACGGCTTCAGGTTCCTCCGAATCTCGCAAACCAGGCCGAGCTCGAGTTACTCGTTCGAGCGGGAATCGACGACTGGGGTGGGGTGAGCCCGCTCACGGCGGATCATGTGAATCCTGAGCGTCCCTGGCCGAGCATTCTTGCGCTCAGAGAGAGCACCGCCCAGGCAGGGTTTGTCCTGCACGAGCGTCTGACCGCCTATCCGCCCTACCTCGCACAGGAATCGGGGTGGGTTGACCCTGGCCTCACGCCAGCGATCGCACCCCTCATGGATGTGGAGAGCGGACTTGCCAATGAAGGGGCCCGCCCCACCGGCAGTTCAACTCGTGCGCATTCGACGCGCACCGCGGAATCAGCGCACGTCACGTCGTTCGCTTCGAGATCCGTTGAAGCAGTGCTGGATCGCGCCAGGCAGCAGCCGGAATCGATCTCAGATGCAGACCTCGCTCTACTCCTCACCGCTTCGGGTGACGCTCTCGATACGCTCACAGATCTGGCGAATGATGCCCGACGGTATTCAGTGGGCGAGGCAGTGACGGTCGTCGTGAATGGGACGATTGATCCCAGCGGCTTTGGCGAGGATGTTCCTCGTGCCGAAGGGCTCGCAGACATCGCGCGGATGGCGGGTGAGTTGCGGGACCGCGGCGCGACCGAGATTTGTGTGCAGGGTCGGGCACCGACTGCGTGGGGCGCTGATGCTTACCTGCATATTGCTCGTGAGGTGACGGCCGCGGCAAGGGGCGTGCATCTGCATGCGTTTCGGCCAGCAGATATTGTTGACGGCGCTGCGAGAAAACAACTGGGTGTGCCCGAGTACCTCGAGCTCATAAAGGCGGCCGGGGTAGATACCGTGCCGGGTACCGGCATCAAGATCCTCGATGAGGCGCACCGACGCCGAGTGGCTCCTCTCGACGTCTCCGTGGGGTCGTGGATGTCGACGATCATGAGCGCTCATCGCGCGGGGCTTCGCTCCACATCGATCATCGTGTACGGACTTGGCGAGAGCGCGGAGTTGCGCATCAGACATCTCAGAAGTCTGGGCCGCATCCAACAAGAAACGGGTGGGTTCACTGAGATCGTGGTCATGCCTGCGCAGAAGGATTGGACACCTCTCGTCGACTCACGATCCGCCATCGACGAGCATCGAGCCATGTATGCAGTCGCGAGGCTCGCCCTCAACACGACAATCAGTCATGTCCAGGTCGCTTGGCCGCGGCTTGACATGACGAGCGCCGTCGCAATGCTGCGAAGCGGGGCAGACGACTTGGGTGGCCGCCTCCTGCAGGTCGGGTCTGTCTCAGGCGGTGGCTCGGCACAAGAGCTCTCGGTTGAAAATCTGCAGAGCGTCAGGAAGAGTCTGGGCAGGCCCATACGGCAGCGCACGACTCTATACGGCGTGCCGGAGCAGGCAAAGGATCGGCTTCAGGTATGATTCGCACGCCCGTCGTGTTCGTCGGCCCATCAGGCGGGTACCGGGGGCTAGAGCGCACGCTCGTGGCATCGTTGCTCGAGCGGGGGACCGACTTCTTCGAGGTCGACGTTCAGCCCGAGAGCCCTGGTGAGCCCGCGAGCTTTGCCGAGATAGTAGCAAGGATTCAGCGCACCATTCTGCTGGCGACTCAAGCGACGGCGTCTGCTGATGCGGCCGAGCGAAGACTTCCCGCGCTCGTCGGTTACAGTCTCGGCGCGCAGGCCGCGGCGATCTTTGCATCGCAGCATCCGGGGGCCGTGTCCAGCTTGAGCCTCATTGCGGGGTGGGCGGCCCCTCACGGGAAGATGCGGGAGGTTCGTGCGCTGTGGCTTCGGCTTCGCGATCCGGGTGCAGGTCGGGAGTTCGACGCTCATGAGTTGTCGATGAGACTGACGAACCTCGTGTTTTCGAGCGCATTCGGGTGGTCGGGTATACCAAGCGTGGAACAAGGAGAACGCGCAGCCGCCGAAACGGCGGCCGTGATGCACCTGTGCGTGGACGCGGATCTCGTCGCAGTGGCAGAGCGTATTGTGGATCCGGTACTGGTCGTCGGCTGCGCGTTCGACGAATTCGCACCCGTGAGCCAGAGTCGCTACCTCTTCGGAGCGATCCCGAACGCACGATACGCCGAGATCGAAAGCGGGCATCTGGTCTGCGTAGAACGTCCGGCAGAAGTGGTGAGTCTCGTGGAGTCGTTTGTGGCCGACCCTAAGCAGTACCCGGCTGGCACGAGGGTGAAGGGGCACTGCCCATGAATTCGGCGGCCACGGCGAAATACACTGACCTGCTGGTGGTGGGCGCTGGTTTTGCAGGAATTGGCCTTGGTGCGATGCTCAATGCGCGGGGCTTTGATGATTTCGTCATTTTGGAGCGCGGCCTCAGCGTGGGAGGCACGTGGAGGGAGAACACGTATCCCGGGGTTGCCTGCGATGTACCGTCACAGGTGTATTCCTACTCATTTCACCTGAATCCGGATTGGAGCAGGATCTTTCCCCAAGGGTCAGAAATTCAGAACTACCTCTGGCAGGTCGCCGATGCGCACGGGGTGACCGAACACATTCGTTTCGGTACTGACGTGGAACGCATGCGGTGGGACGAGGACGCGGACCGGTGGGTGTGCCAGACATCGACGGGCATCTACGTGGCACGCGTGCTGGTGCTTGCCTGCGGGCGACTCAGCGAACCGAAGTTCCCACCGGTGCGAAACCTGGAGAGTTTCGGGCAGGGGGACCCAGAGCGGGTGGTGATGCATTCCGCCCAGTGGCGGCATGATGTCGATCTTGCGGGCAAGCGGGTGGTGGTGGTCGGGTCGGGCGCGTCGGCGATCCAGATCGTGCCGGAGATCGCTGCGATCGCAAAAACACTAACGGTGATGCAGCGGAGCGCCCCATACGTCGTTCCGCGAAACGATCGCGCCTACAGCGATGCCGAACGGCGAATGTTCCGGCGCGTGCCAGAGACGATGACTCAGCACCGGGAAGCGTGGTTTTGGCAGCAGGAAACGGTGTTTGCTCAGCGTGCGCTCGTCGCCTATGAAGTCGATGTCGCGCGGTCACGAGCCCTGGCACACCTGCGGGCTCAAGTCCAGAATTCCGAACTGAGAGACCGGCTCACGCCGGGATACGAAATCGGCTGTAAGCGGGTTCTGCTGTCGGATAGCTACTATCCGACCTTTTCTCAGCCGAACGTGTCGCTCATAGATTCTGCGCTTTCATCGGTCGCGCCCGGAAGGTTGACGGCTAAGGACGGCAGATCCGCGGAGGCGGATATCGTTGTACTCGCGACGGGTTTCAGATCGGCCCGACAGCCCTACGCGCAGCGAGTGGAGGGGGAACACGGAGTCCTCCTTGCGCACGAGTGGCGCGACGGGATGTACGCCTTCGCTTCCGCGTCCGTTCCAAGGTTTCCGAATATGTTCGTCATGAACGGGCCAAACGCAGGTCTCGGCCACAACTCGGCGATCGTCATGATCGAGTCTCAGATTGAATACGTTTGTCAGGCACTCGCGTATATGTCGGAAGCCGGGGTAGCGGTACTGCGGGTTGATCGAGCAGCGGCACAGAATTATCGATCGATGATCGATGAGATGAGTGCGGATACCGTCTGGCTTCGGGGGGGCTGCGAAAGCTGGTACCGCGATCCCGCAAACGGGCGACTGACATTGCTGTGGCCGGGATCGACCATGAAATTTCGTGAGGTTGCGGGTCGCTTTTCTCCGGACGCCTATGCGGTGGAGGGGTGTTCGGCGAGTGCGCCCGTGCTGGGAGCGCAGGGAGACACGCAGCTGCTCGGGTGGGTAACTGCGCGAGCTTCAGCCGTGTGAAGGTCTTGCAAGTGACCACTCCGGTGGGTACGAGGTCAGAGCGGAGTAGCGGGTCGACCGCAGGCCGCGATCCACCAACGAAAATGCCAGCTTCGACCAGCTGGTTCACCTGTCTCAGCTGAAGGGGACTTACCCCCTGATCTTGGACACGCATGACCCAGTAACCAGCTGGAGAAGCGAGAATAACCAAGATGCCAACGAACACCTACACCGACGAGTTCCGCCGCCGCGCGGTCGAACTTTAAGAATCCACGCCCGACACCACGTTTCAGGCCATCGCGAATGACCTCGGGATATCCAGGGGTGCGTTGAAGACCTGGGTCGCCAAGTACGGTTCCGGGCAGATCCGCGCCACTGGTGGCCTTCCTGGGGTCGCGCCACCATCGGCGAGGCCCGAACCGCAAGCCGCGAGGATCGTGCGTTTATAGGCCGAGAATCATGCACTCAGGGCTGAGACGAGGAAACTCGCTGAAGAGCGTGACATCCTCCGTCAGACGGCGAAGTATTTCGCCGGGGAGACGAACTGGTGAACCGCTTCCTGTTAAGTGTCGTGACGGTCCAATAGATGTCAAGCCGTACCAAGATCAGTTCTGAGGTCGTTGAACACTTCGCGTGCGATGAATCGTTTGAGGCAGCGCAGCACGTCTTTCTTTGAGAGGCCCTCGGTGAGTCGGCGCTGCATGTAGTCGGTCGTTCGCGCGTCGTACCTGAGTCTCACGACCGCGATCATGTGGAGTGCACGATTCGCTTTCCGGTCGCCGCCTCGGTGGAGCCTCATACGGTGACTCTTCCCTGATGACACCGGCACGGGTGCGACACCGCAGAGCCTCGCGAACGCTGCCTCGCTGCGGAACCGTGCGATGTTTTCGCCGGCAGTGACCAACAGTTGGGCGGCATGGATCGTTCCGATTCCTACCCTGGATACCAGCGTTGGTGCTGTTGCGTTCACGAGTGTGGTCAGCGCACTTTCAAGCTCTTTGATTTCCGCGTCGAGGTCAGCAGCCCGGACGGCGAGGACTCGGAGGGCGAGCTTCACTGCCTGAACGGGATCATGCAGGCGCGCCCGATCGATACGGAATTTCCGGCAGTGGCGTGCCGCTGCCAGCCCACCCCTGGGTGTGCTCTCCCTCACGTCGGCGGGTGCGGTGACCAAGATATCTTGCAGTTGCACGATGGCAGCGGTGCGAGCTTTCACCGCAGAATCACGCGCGAGCAAGAGGAACCGTATCGATTCGATGACGCTATCGGTTCGTTTGGGGATAGCCGTGGCAACCCCTGCGAGCACTTTCCGTGCAGCAGCTTCAGCATCGATGGTGTCGTCCTTACCGACTCTCGCTTTGGTGTGTGCGTGCGGGGTGTTCACTTCTCGTACCTCGACGTGGTGATCGATCAAGAACCTCGCGAGTCCGGCGGCGTAGGAGCCGGTAGATTCCACTCCGAACGCTTGAACGTGGCCGTGCTCGGTGGCCCAGGACAGCATGTCTGCGTATCCGAGGGAAGTCGCCGGGAACTCGCTATC
This sequence comes from Leucobacter fengyongliangi, assembly GCF_052386045.1. Classification (NCBI taxonomy): domain Bacteria; kingdom Bacillati; phylum Actinomycetota; class Actinomycetes; order Micrococcales; family Microbacteriaceae; genus Leucobacter; species Leucobacter fengyongliangi. The sequence continues at coordinate 409,813 of NZ_CM126356.1, forward strand.
GGTAAGGCGTTGCCCGGTGCTGGTAATAATTACCGCGTGGTGAGTGTGTTTATGCGCGTCAACTCCGACGATGACTTCTGGTTGACGCTTCAGCGTTCCGGTGGTCATGATGGTGGGGTCTCCTTCACTTCGATGTGCTGGATGACCGAACCGGGCCGGGCGGACTGGGCAGTGACGGGGCACTTGAGCAGGGTCCTATGAAGTCACATCCCCGCCCGGTCTGGCCTCTCCCTTGCGGGAGCAGTGGAATTGGGGCGGCGACGCGACCCATAACGGACAACTGTCCGCGAGTAACTCGCTAATCAACTGGCTTGACGTGCTCCCCGACAAAGTCGCTGCATACTCGATCACGAACCGGCTCGTGAACCACGCGAAGAGAATCACTCTCGGTGATGTCTATAGACGAGCCGAACTCGCCGAGCAGGCCCGTCACGCCGACGAATACTGGGCGTGAGGATTCGCATCGCTCCGGCGGATGGGAAGCTCCATGCTCTCCGGTCGCCGGAATCGTGCTCTCCGATACTTGGACTGGCGCTCTCCGAGACGGCTATTCGCCATTCTTCTCACAGGCAACTCCCGTCTTGTCGAGTTGACACCCCGGTATTGGCCTCGTGACAACCAGGTGACAACAAATTTCAAGAAACGGCAAGAATTGTGGCATGTTCTGCGCGCCCCTGAAGTGGCATAATCATGCGGATCTGTTGGGTGGCAGATGGCTTGATTCACGCGCTGGCAGGGTTCAAATCCCCCCGTCTCCGCCATTTGCACATACAAAAGCCCCTGCGCAGTCAGGGGTTTTTGTGTTTCATCTCTTGCACCGAACTCGGAGTGAATGCGCTGCGAGTCTTCAGCGAGAGCCCGTAGCATCGAACTATGAGCGACCCGACTGCGGATGACTACGAGCGGGCGAACCGCATCGGTCGACCCATCGGCCGCTTCATGGCAAAGTGGCGAGGGCGGATCCGCGAGAACCCCTGGCTCAACGTCGTCTATCGCGTGCTCATCACGCTCATCGGGGCCGCTGTAATCATCATCGGGCTCATTCTGGTGCCGCTGCCCGGCCCCGGGTGGCTAATCGTGTTTGTGGGGCTCACGATCCTGGGTTCAGAGTTCCACTGGGCGAGGCGCTTCACCAGCTGGCTGCGCATGCAGCTCGCCAAGTTTTGGGCATGGTGGAAAGCGCGTCGTGCTCGCCGCGATGGTTCGGGTGAAGGCCTCGGCAAATGAAGAAGTCCCGGTTGGCGAACGCCAACCGGGACTTCTTGATCCACTGATTACTTGATAATCGGGAAGTTAAACACGAACTCGGGGTGACCGCCCTTGCGGTACGCATCGGGTGCCTTCGCGGCCGCCATGATGTGGAAGACGAAGAGAACGACCGAAGCGATCCAAATGAGCAGGCCCAGGATCCAACCGATGTAGGGGATCATGCCGATGATCCAGCCAACGACCACCACGCCGGTGCGAATCAGCGAGAAGTTAAAGTTTGCGACGTGAAATTCGTTCGCGCGCTGGTTGCCCTTGTCTTTCTCGATCATCCAGAAGATGAGCGCGGGGAGCCAGGTGAAAAACACCGACAGCCAGTAGTTCAGCGTGATGGTGTTGGCGGGGTCAGTCGCTGTCGCCTGCGGCTGCTGGTAGCCCTGCTGAGGCTGCTGAGGCTGCTGGTAGGCGCCAGCCGGAGGCGCCTGGTACTGGGGGGCCGCGGGCGGCGGCACCGGCGCCGCGGGCTGCTCAGGTGCGGCAGCCTCAGGCTGTGCGGGTGTGGGCTGCGCGGCAGCTTCGCCGGCGGCGTGCTGATCGGCGGCCTGGCCGTTGTTTTCTTCGGGGGGCAGCGTAGTCATTGAAGTCTCCTCAATGTGACATGTACGTAGTACACAAGCTACCGCAAGAACCGCGCGCCGCGGTAGAGCGATCGGAGGGTGTGTACAAATGTGTGGTGTGAAGTTGCGGCGCCGTGCCGAGAAGCCGTGCCTAGAAGAGATCGGGGCTCGGCGTCGCACCCTGCAGAATCGCGACGTCGGCGTGCCGGTCAAAGCGGTACCCGATGCCCCGCACCGTGCGCACGATGTCTTGGTACTGAGCCAGCTTCACCCGCAGCCGCCGCACGTGCACGTCAATGGTGCGCTCGCTCGGGATTTCGCTCTCTGCGGCATCGGCCCAGAGTGACGTGATGAGCTCATCGCGGCTGACGGTGCGTCCCTCGCGCAGCACGAAGTACTGCAGGAGTTCGAACTCGCGGAACGTGAGTGGTGCCGCAACGTTATCGAGCAACACACGCTTGCGGGATAGGTCGATGGTGACTCCGCTGGCCGCGCGATCCAGACTGTCGTGCGCAGTCTGCTTCTGGCGGGCGATTGCGGCAGGGTCGCCGAGGGCCAGGCGCACCACGTCGACGTCGCGACCGCCCGCACCCTCGGGTGCCAGCGCTACCGCGGCGTACGTCTCAGCGGCGGGGGAGAGCTTGGCGACGAGTTCCTTGATCTGAGCAACGATGGCCCCGAGCTTTGGGTCGCCGTCTTCGATCTTGTCGTCGGAGAGGCCCACGTAGAGCGCGAATCCGCGCACCTCGGTGCCTTCGGGTACGCGGCGCGCGGGAGCGGGTGCGAGGTCGGCGGCGAAGTCGGGGCGGGCCTGGTCGAGAGTCTGGGTTGTCATGATGATGTCCTTACAGCGTTTGCCGCGAGATTCGGCGGCGGTGCGGCTGTCAGCCGCTGATGTGCGTGGCGAGCACGGTTCGATTCAGTTGAACCGGTACTCAGTGGATCGCGGCCAAGGCCGCGGCGGGCACTCAACCACCGCAACATGCGGACAGGAGTGCGGGCGAGAAATCCCTGCTAGATGCACATTCGACAGCGCATCGCACCACGGCGGCACATCATGCCAGCCTCCCCAAAGTTCACCTCAAGGGCGTACTGGGATGTCGTGATGCGAGTCATAACTCTCAGTTAACCAAATTATTGCCTCGTGTGTCAAACCGTGTGCGAAGGCTGCTCAGTCTGCGGTTCCATAGAGGCGGTCGCCGGCATCGCCGAGGCCCGGCACAATGTACGACTGCTCGTTGAGGCCCTCATCCAGTGCGCCGAGCACGAGCGTGACGTGTCGGTCGCCAGCAGCCTCGCGGATCGCCTCGACGCCCTCGGGGGTGCCGAGCAGGCAGATTGCGGTGACGTCGTCGGCGCCCCGGTCGAACAGGAACTTGATGGCCGCCGCCAGTGATCCACCGGTCGCGAGCATCGGGTCAAGCACGAAGCACTGTCGGCCCGAGAGCGAGTCTGGCAGGCGCTCGGCGTACGTGACTGGCTGCAGGGTCTCCTCGTCGCGAACCATTCCAAGAAAGCCGACTTCGGCGGTGGGAACGAGTTTCACCATCCCCTCCAGCATGCCGAGGCCGGCGCGAAGGATCGGCACGACCAGGGGGAGCGGATGCGTGAGTTGCACGCCCGTGGTGGAGGCGACCGGGGTCTCGATGGTGCAGGGCTCGACGCGCACCTCTCGGGTCGCCTCGTAAGCGAGCAGCGTCATCAACTCTTCGGTGAGCATGCGGAAGGTGGGTTGAGGGGTCTTCGCATCGCGCAGAACCGTAAGCTTGTGAGTGATCAGCGGGTGTTCCGCGATGACGAGACGCATGGCACAACCCTACCGAAGAAGGTCCGAGTGAACTCGATTCCGGTGAGCCCGGCCGAAGCCGCACAGATGGAACTCGCGCTTGAGCAGGCCGAGTTGGCGGCCGCGGAAGGCGAGATCCCGGTCGGCGCGGTCGTCATCGATTCGGAGGGCCTTGTGATCGGTGCTGGGCGCAATGCGCGCGAGGCAGGGCAAGACCCGACGGCTCACGCCGAGGTGATCGCGATCCGCCAGGCTGCGGCCGCGCTTGGCGACCGTCATCTCGATGGGTGCACCCTCGTGGTGACACTCGAGCCGTGCGTCATGTGCGCCGGGGTGATTCTCGCGGCCCGAGTGCCGTGCGTGGTCTTCGGGGCGTGGGACGAAAAGGCGGGCGCCGTAGGCAGCGTCTACGACCTGCTGCGCGATGGGCGCCTGCCGCACCCCGTGCCCGAGGTCGTCGCCGGTGTGCGTGCCGACGAGTGCGCGCAGCTCCTTGCCGACTTCTTCGCAACACGCCGGTAGCGAGGCCTCGAACTCGGCTCATCAGTCTCCGTGCAAGCGACTCACATCATTCGGGAGCAGCCCCTGGCCAAAGCGAGCGGTTAGTCGCTCGACAGCATCACCACCGAACTCGTGGTGGGCTGAGTTGCGTTGGGGTCGATCCACACGTCTGGCTCGATATAGATGATGCGGGCCGCTGGCACCGCCTCGCGCACGCGGCGCTCGGCGAGATTCACGATCACCGAGACTTCCTTCATCGTGCGATCGGCTGCGAGACTGACCTTCGCGCCGATCATGAACTCGTCGGGACCGACGTACAGGGTCTTCATGTGGATGATGCGGTCGACATCGCTGCTCGCGAGGAGGGCCGCCTCGATCTTCGCGACATCGCCATCGCTGGCACCCTCGCCGACGAGCAGGCTCTTGACCTCCCAGCCGATCACCGCGGCAATGAGGATCAGCAGCACGCCAATCGCGATCGTTGCCGCGCCGTCAAACACACTGTTGCCGGTCAGCACGGTGAGGCCTACGCCAAAGAATGCGATGATAAGGCCCAGCAGGGCTCCGACATCCTCGAGCAGCACGACGGGAAGTTCGGGCGCCTTAGACTTCCGGATAAAGGCCATCCAGCTGGAGTTGCCCTTGTGCGGCCGGCTCTCTTTGATCGCGGTGCGTAGCGAGAAACTCTCGAGCACGATGGCGATCGTGAGCACGAGCAGCGGTAGCCACCAGAATTCAAGGGGATGCGGATCGCGAATCTTTGCGATCCCCTCGTACACCGAGAACACCCCGCCCATGGCAAAGAGCACAATCGCCACCACGAATGCGTACACGTAACGCACCCGCCCGTACCCGAACGGATGCTCCTTGTCGGCCTTTTGCTTTGCGCGCTTGCCGCCGAGGAGGAGAAGGAGCTGATTGGCGGCATCGGCGACCGAGTGCACGCTTTCTGCAAGCATCGAGGAGGAGCCGGAGAAGATCCACGCGATGAACTTCGTAATTGCGATGCCCGTGTTCGCGAGAAATGCCGCGATGATCGCTTTGCTTCCGCCGGTAGCGCTCATAGTAGATGGATCCCTTCGTCGCAATGCCTCCATCCTAGACTTGGTGAGTATGAGCAATACATCTGACAGTCAGGCACTCCCGCGCGTCGCGATGCTGGGGGTCGGATCCATGGGCGGAGCGATTCTCGCGGGCCTCCGAGGCCCGGGCGAGCACACCAGTGGCCCCATCACGGTGACGGTGAATTCGGTGGCCAGCGCCGCCGCGTTTGCGGATGCCGATGATGTCGTTGCGTATGCGGCTGAGGAGACAGCGGAAGCTAACCGCTGGGCTGTGCGCGGGGCCCAGCTCGTGATTCTGGCGGTGAAACCCTGGCTCATTCACGACGTTTTGCGCGAGGTCGCTGACGATCTCGAACCCGAGGCCATCGTGGTGAGCGTCGCCGCTGGCATCACCACCGCCAGCATGGAGGCCATCGTGCCCGCAACTGTGTCCGTGGTGCGCGCCATGCCCAACACGCCCGCGAATGTCGGCCGAGGGGTCACTGGGGTGGCGGGGGGTGCCTCAGCAAGCGCAGGCGCGGTTGATGTCGTGCGCCGACTTTTCCAGACCGTTGGAGCGGTCATCGTGCTGGGGGAGGAGCGTCTCGATGCACTCGGTGCGGTGTCGGGATCGGGTCCTGCGTACCTGTTTCTCTTCGTTGAGGAGTTTCAGGCTGCCGCCGAACGGCTCGGATTCTCGGCCGAGGAGGCCAAGGTGCTGGCCCAGGGCACCGTGATGGGTGCCACGGAGCTATTGTCGCGATCCACTGAGAGCCCTGCCCAGTTGCGTCGCAATGTCACGAGCCCGAACGGCACCACCGAGCGTGCAATCGAGGTGTTGCAAAGCGGCGAGTGGGGTGCGCTGTTCGACCGCGCCTTTGCCGCGGCAATGGCGCGATCTCGGGAGATCGCGCAGGGATAGACACCTACGCGATCGCCGCGAAGCGCTCGACGTCAGCTCCGGCACCCGACACGATGATGAGGTCGTGTGTCGAGATCACCGTGTCTTGCGTGGCGTGCGTGAAAGGCTGCCCTGGAGTCTTCACGCCGACCACCGTGATGCGATAGCGCGTGCGCACCCCGCTGGCCTTGAGCGACAGGCCACGGATGGATCGCGGCGGGTACATCTTTGCGATGACGTAGTTGTCGTCGAACTGTATGAAGTCGAGCATGCTGCCGCTCAACAGGTGGGCAACGCGCTCGCCTGCCTCGCGCTCGGGATAGATCACGTGATTCACGCCGATGCGCTCGAGGATCTTGCCGTGCGACTGCGAGATCGCCTTGGCCCAGATCTGCGGCACACCCAGGTCGACGAGGTTGGCGGCGATGAGCACACTCGCCTCGATCGAGGCGCCAGTGGCCACGACCGCGATCTTGAAGTCCGCTGCACCGATCTGGCGCAGCGCCTCAATCGACTTGGCATCTGCCTGCACCGCGTGGGTGACTCGGTCAGACCACTTCTGCACGAGGGCAGCATCGGTATCGACCACGAGCACCTCGCGGTCTTGGCGGTCGAGTTGACCGGCGGTCGCGGCGCCGAAGCGGCCGAGCCCGATCACGATTACGGGTGCGTCAGAGCGGATGTCAACCAACGATCGGCCTTTCTTCGGGCAAGCGGAACATGCGGCGGCGACTGGTTGCCGCGATGGCGGCGGCGAGCGTCACCGTACCGACACGCCCCGCCCACATGGTGGCGGAGAGCACGTATTTTCCAGCATCCGGGAGCGCCTCGGAGACCCCCGTGGAGAGGCCACAGGTGCCAAATGCCGAGATCACCTCGAACAGCACGAGGTCGAGGGGGAGCTTGGTCATGTGCAAAATTGCGATCGATGCGGCTGCCACGATAGTGGATCCCCAGATCACGATCGAGACAGCAAGGCGGAGCACCTCGGTTGGGATCCGCCGCTCAAACGCCTGCATGTCTTGGTAGCCGCGAGCCTCGGCGTACGCCGCCAGGAAGAGCACGGCGATCGTGGTGACCTTGATGCCGCCGGCGGTGGAGGCCGATCCACCCCCGACAAACATGAGCATGTCCATCACCAGAAGGGTTGACCCGTTCATCTCGCTCGGATCCATGATGCCGAGTCCGCCCGAACGCGTCATGACTGAGGTGTAGCCAGCCGACATGATGGTCTGCCAGAAGCCCTGACTGCCGAGCGTTTGACTGTTGTTGTATTCGAGTGCGCCAATGCCGAGCCAACCGAGGAACACAAAGGCGATCGTCGTGGTGAGCGTGAGCTTTGCGTGGAGGCCGAGCCGCTTGTTGCGCTTCCATCCACGACCAGCGACCATGCGGTAGAGGGCGAAGATCACCGGGAACCCGATGCTTCCCAGAAATACCCCGACGGCGAGCACCGTCAGCAGGTAGAAATCGGTCGCGAACGGTTCGAGGCCGCTTTCGATGGGGACGAACCCGGTATTTGTGAAGGCTGAGGCGGCGAGGTAAAAGCCGTTCCACAGGGCAGAACCGAACCCGAACCCCTCCATCATCAGCCGGGGAACGATCAGCAGCGTGAGTGCCGCCTCGATCACGAGCAGGCTGACAGCAACCGCAGCGAGCAGGCCGCCGATATCGCCGAGACCCACGGCCTGACTCTCGCTGGTGCCCTTACTCGTGCGCGCCGGGTTCGTATCTGCCGCAGCGAGGAGCCGCTGGCGCAGACCGAGGCGACGGGTGACAGTGAGCCCGAGCATGCTCGCGAGGGTGAGAACCCCAATTCCGCCGATCTGGAACCCGGCGAGAATCACGATGTTTCCAAAGACAGACCAGTGCGTCGCCATGTTGACGGTGGTGAGGCCGGTCACGCAAATGGCAGAGACCGCGGTGAAGAGTGCGTCAGCGAGTGGGGTGATCTGTCCAGTCGCGCTCGCGAGGGGAAGGGAGAGCAGCGCGGTCCACAGCAGGATCAAGGCACTGAACACCAGCAGGGCGAAGCGGGCAGGTGAGGATTCGATCAGGGCGTGCAGCCATGATTTTTGTGTCAGTGGTGCCGAGCCTCGACGGGCCCATACGTGCGCCCTCACACAACCTTCTTCCCGTAGTTCGCACCCGGTTTGGCGAGTTTGCCGCAGGCCGCAGCAACCGCACAGGTCATGCTACAACGCGAATTGCCTTTGCTCAGATACCCTTGTGGCTATGCCAGACATATTCGGGGTCATCGCGGACGCGACCAGGCGCGATATTTTGCAGGTACTCCTCGAACGGCATGTGCAGGATTCAGAGATCAGTGTCTCTGAAATCGTGTCTCAGCTTGAGATGAGCCAACCCACCGTCTCGAAACACCTCAAGGTATTGAGAGAGGCGGAGTTGGTCTCGGTTCGGGAAGAGGGGCAGCATCGTTACTACTCGCTCAACCCCGAGCCGCTCGAGATGATCGAAGATTTCGTCATCCCGTTTCTTTCGGCGGGTTTTGACACTGAGGTGACCGTCGAATACGTGTCGGAGTCTGGCGAGATTATGACCGACCCCGAGGGGCGTTTCGGCGGCGGCTACGGCGACGAAACCGATGATGAGGAAGTGCTCCCCGACTCAACGGCCGCTGCGGCGGAGCGGATTGGGCGTGTCGCCGCGCGCGCTGAGCACCGCGTAAAAGAGCTCGTAGCCCGCTTCAAACTGCGGGAATAAGGTGTTCGGAGGGGGCTTCGCGATCCACTTCTGAGGGCGCGGTTCGCGCTCGCACTCCCGTCGCGGTATTATTGATGTTTTGTGGGCCACAAACTGGCGGCCCTATAGACGTTGTGAGGTTACCGTGGGTTCAGTCATCAAGAAGCGTCGCAAGCGCATGTCCAAGAAGAAGCACCGTAAGTTGCTTCGTAAGACGCGTCACCAGCGCCGCAACAAGAAGTAGTCAGCGCGCCATACGGCGCGTTGATGGCGGGCGTCGGGCTCTGCTCGGCGCCTTTGCTATGCCTGAATGTCTTGCCGCGGCCTAGACTGGTTGCGTGTCGAAACCTGTTGCCATCACCCTGCTTTCCAAGCCGGGGTGTCACCTGTGCGACGACGCGCGCGCCGTGATCAACGGAGTCTGTAACGAACTCGCAGGGCGGGGCATCGTCGCGACGCTCGACGAACACGACATCCTCGCCGACCCCGAGCTCGCGCGGCTGCACGCAGAAGACATTCCCGTGGTGCTTATCGGGGGCAGACGCCACGCGATCTGGCGCGTCGACGCGCAGAAGCTCACTCGGGCGGTCGAGCGTGCGTCGGGCTGGCGCGGCGTGTTCTCGCGTGCCACTTAGAAATGTGGATCGCTCGGCGATCCACAAACACACCGTACCCGCACTACAACCCGAAGGAACCCCATGACCCTGCGCCACGTTGTCACCTGGAAGCTCAGCGGCGAGAGTCGGGAAGCGCGTGACGCGCAGGCCACCGAGATCATCGCGGCGCTGTCGCCACTCGCCGAGACCGTGCCGAGCGTGCGGGCCATCTCGGTGCACCGCAACGACCTGTTCGATGGTGACAACTGGGACGTGACGCTGATCGCCGACTTCGACGATGCCGAGGGGCTCGCCGCGTACGTGGTGCACCCCGAACACGTTGCCGCGGGTGCAGTCATCAAGCGGCACGCGGCGGGTCGCGTGGCTACCGACTTCACGGTGTAGTCGGTGGCACCCGCTCCGACGCGCTTCCCGGTCGCTGGTGACGTCGCGGCGCTCACCCTGCATGACGGCAAGCTGTGCGTGTTGCTCGTCGAGCGGAAGTTCGAGCCGTTCGTGGGGCAACTGGCGCTCCCCGGTGGATTCGTCGAGCCCGGGGAGATGATCGAGGATGCGGCACGGCGTGAACTCGCCGAGGAAACGGGCCTCACCGACACGCCCGGGATCTTCGTGCAGCTCGGGGCCTACGGGCTCGCCCATCGCGACCCACGCGGCGACACGCTGAGCGTCGTGTACCTCGCGATCTCGGAGGAGTTTGCCGAGGTGAGCGCCGGCGACGACGCGGCGACCGCTGATTGGTACCCGGTCTTTCTGGCACTTTCGCCCGGGCAGCTTGCCTTCGATCACGAGCGGATTCTGCGTGATGCACTCGCTCGGGCCGCTGAGCTGCTCGGCACCGGCGGATCCGCCGTGGATCTCGACCCTACGTTCGTGCGCGACATGTGCGCCGCGCTCGCGGCGCACGAATCTTCCCCGAATTGAGGCAGGCATGGCATTCACCATCACCGACGGCGGCATCGAAACGGTGCTTACCGAACGGCTCGGTCAGGAGCTGCCGGAGTTCGCCGCGTTTGTGCTGCTCGGTACTGACGAGGGGCGCGCCGCGCTGCGCGAGTACTATCGCCCGTTTCTCGAGATCGCGGCGACCACCGGCACCCCAATCGTGCTCGACACGCCCACCTGGCGCGCGAATTCAGACTGGGGGGCTGCGCTGGGGTACGACGCGCTGGGGCTCGCGCGGGTAAACACAGAGGCTGTCGCACTCACTCGTGAGTGCGCGTGCGAATTCGGTGCTGGTGCCGCCGTACAGATCGGGGGCTGCGTTGGGCCGCGCTTCGACGACTGGGTAGCCGAGCAGCGCATGACGGCTGATGCGGCGGAGGTGTACCACGCGCCGCAGGTGCGAGCCCTCGCAGGGGCCGGGGTGGATCGCATCACCGCCGTCACTATGCAAGACGCTGCCGAGGCGACGGGCATCGTGCGGGCAGCCAGGACGCTCGGAGTGCCGGTCGTCGTGTCGTTCACGGTCGGTGCCAACGGGCGTCTGGCCGATGGGGCCACGCTGGGCGAGGCGATCCACTCGGTGGATGTTGCGACGGGTGGCTACGCCGGTGGCTTTCTCGTGAATTGCGCCCACCCGAGTGAGGCGGTCAGAGCGATTGAGGTGACGTCAGGCTGGCAAGACGCGAGTTCCCTGCCACTGAGCGAGGTTCAGGCCGCTGATGGTGCGAAGACGCTGGCGGATCGCCTCGTCGGGTTCCGCCTCAACGCTGCGGTACACGGAGACGACGCGCCGGGGGATGCCCCCGAGGCGTTCGCGACCGGAGTTGCCAGTCTGCGAACCCTCGCGCCCGCAGCCCAGACGTTCGGTGGCTGTTGCGGCACCGATGCGCCACACATCGCGGCGCTTACCGCTGCGCTGAGCGCTAGGTCGGAGCGGCCGTGAGGCGGCGTTCGAGCTCGTCGAGAATGACATCGAGCCCGTAGCTGAACTCGTCGGTGAAGACGTAGTCTCGCCCGGAGGTGAGCGTCGTCACGAGCTCGGCGAGGTGCGGATATTGCTCGATCAGCGGCATGAACTCGTTAGCGAAGTCACCCGCAGACTCGCTCGCCGACGGGTCGAACGGCAGGCTCTGCTCGGTGAGGGCGAAGCCGTAGACGTAAGCGTCGATCGCTGAGAACGCGTGCGAGGCGAGCATCACGGAGAAGCCGCCCCGGCGAAGGCAACCGATCACCGCGTCGTGGTGGGTGAGGAGGGCGGGGCCCGGGTTGGCCCGAGATTCAATCAGTCCGAGCGCCCAGGGGTGAGCGGTGAGCACTGCCCTGGCCGAGGCGGCCCTTCTCACCATTCCCGCGCGCCAACTGTCTTCCGGCGTGGGCAGCTCGATCTGCGCAAAGACCCAGTCGACGAGGGCATCGAGGAGTTCGTCCTTGTTCGCGATGTGGTGGTAGAGCGACATCGCCTCGACGCCCAGCTCGCGACCCACGCGCCGCATGCTGACTCCGGTCAGGCCACCGCTGTCTGCGGCAGCGGCAGCGGCCTGCACGATGCTCGCTCTGCTGAGCGGTGTCCGTTGCTGCATTCTGCCTCCTTGCGTTCTTACGACTGTAAGGTTACAGTACTCCTGACGGCTTACAGGTGTAAGGAGAGAACATGCAGGCAGCAGTGGTGCGGCGGTACGGGGCGCCCGAGGTAGTCGAAATTATGGATCAGCCCACGCCCGAGCCGAAGCGCGGCGAGGTGCTGGTGCGTGTCGAGGCGGTCGCCGTGACTGCGGCCGACGGACGTCTGCGGGCTGGGCGCTTCCCCCGCGGCTTCGGTGTGGTGGCGAAGCTCGGCTTCGGGTTCACTGGACCGCGCACGCACGTGCTCGGCATCGCCTACTCCGGCGTGATTGAGCGGGTGGGCGAAGGGGTCACCGGCTTCGCTCCAGGTGACGAGGTCGCCGGCATGAACGGGAAGACGCTCGGCATGCACGCCCAGGTTGCGGCGGTGCCGGTGGATCGCGTCGCTCTGAAGCCCGCTGGCCTCAGCCACGCAGACGCGGCCGGGGTGCTCTTTGGCGGCACCGCGGCGCTCTATTTCTTGCGGGATCGAGCTGGGCTGAGGCCGGGTCAGACCGTGATGGTCAACGGGGCCTCTGGTGCCGTGGGCAGCGCGGCGGTGCAGCTCGCGCGGCATTTTGGCGCCACTGTGACCGCCGTCACGAGCGCAGCGAATGCGGAACTCATGCGCCGAATTGGTGCTGAGTCGGTCATCGACTATTCCGTCACGCCGGTCGCCGAACTTGCGGCGCTTGGCCAGAGCTACGACGTGGTGTTCGACGCTGTCGGAAACATCGACCGCGAGTTGGGCCTCAGCCTGTTGGGCCCGGACGGCACGCTCGTGCTCGCAGCTGCTGACCTCGTCGACACGGTGCGTGCGCGCGGTCGAGTGGTCGCGGGCGTCGCGCCGGAGCGCCCCGCTGACTTCGCGGAGCTCATGCGTCTGGTTGTTGAAGGGCAGCTCGATCCACTGACCCGCAGCCTGGGTTCGCTCAACGCGCTCGTGGAAGCGCACCGCATTGTCGACTCGGGCCATAAGGGGCTCATCGCATTTGTGAGTGTAGATACGGTCTGAACCCGCCAGCCTCAAGGAGCGACCGGGCGATGTAGTTCGTGAGGTTCCTAAACCCCAGCGCGGACCCGCGGAGGTGCTCGAGCCTGCCGTTGATCGCTTCGGTTGGTCCGTTCGATGTCCTCGGGTGATCGAAATACGCGAGGATGTCCACCCTTCGCCGGTCGAGCGTGTACGCGAGTTTCCGGAGCTCGGTGAACCTGGCCGGCGTGGTCTGTTTCACCGTGTCGATGATTTCCCGTAACCGCTTCCGGCCGAGACCTGCGAGCTTCTCCCGGTACGCGGCGACGACTTGCTGGTACACGCGCCATGCCCGCCACACATCCCCATGACGGGGGTCAGCGAACACCGCATCAAGCCTCGCTTGCTGCTTTACGGTGAGGAACGCCTCCCCGGTTCTGAGGACCCGCCGCACCCCGTAGAGCGGGTCTTTCGCGCGGCCCCGATGCCCAAGGGTTTCCTGTTGCACCCGCTGCCTGGTGCGGTCGAGCATGTCACCGGCGAGCTGGACAACATGGAACGGGTCCATCACCTCGACGGCATCAGGGAGGTGCTCTTTCGATGCGGTCTTGAACCCGGTGAACCCGTCCATCGCGACGACCTCGATCCCGTCACGCCAAGCTTGTGTGCGCTCACTCAGCCAGCGACTGAACACCTGCTTCGAGCGACCCGGCACCATGTCGAGGAGCCTGGCCGGGCCGCGTTTCTCACGTACCGGGGTGAGATCGATGAGCACGGTGACGTATTTGTCTCCGTAGCGGGTGTGCCGCCACACATGCTCATCAACACCGATCACCGTGACCCTGTCAAACCGGGCCGGGTCGCTGATCAGCGCCCGGTGACCCTCGGCCAGGATCGCGGTGTTCGCGGTGTGCCAAGACACCCCGAGATTCGCGGCCGTGCGCGACACGGTGAGGTGATCGATCACGACCGCTTCGAGCGCGAAGCGCAGCCCTGCCCGGGTGATTTTCGCCCGTTCCGGCGCGACCATGCTGGTGTCTTCACGCCATACCTTCCGGCACCAATCACACCGGTATCGGCGCACCCGGATCTGGAGCGTCGTGGCACGATGCCCGAACGGGGTATGCGCCAAGGTCCGCGTCACGGTATCGCGCAGCACGCCCTCAGCGCCACACCGCCGACACCACGGGTCGGGCTCGATGACGCGGCAGTCCAGCACGACCCTGCCGGGCTCGAATCTTTGCCCGACCGCGGTCAGGCCGAGCTCATCAAGTCGGCAGAAAGTCGTGAGATCGGCAGGTTGGAAGGTAGCGTGGTGCATGTCGAGGTCTTTCGGATGGGGAGCGTCAGAACTTCCATCATCGGGAGACCTCGACCCATCTCCACGGCACCACACCGCGGAGCACTTCTACACTCTTAAATGCGAAGAGCCCCATAAGGTCGGCAACATCGTGGTGCTCCCGAACGCGCAGTAACTTCTCCGCGCAACTGGAGTGCGTGAGGGAAACGCGCGTTTACCCCTTAGGGGAGCAACCGTGTTGGTCCCCGAAACAGGTAGGCCCGCCGAGCTCAGTGTGACGATCATTTCTGATCGTCACGCGAGGTGAGCCGAGGTCGTCCCGACCTCGGGTGGTCACCTTCTGTTTAGGGGAGCAACCGTGTTGGTCCCCGGAAGAGGTACGTTACCTCACGGATCGACGACTGCTGCAGTAGTAGCATCAGCACGCGACCGAGACCCATGCCGAACCCGCCGTGCGGGGGCACGCCGTAGCGGAAGAAATCGAGGTAGAAACCGAGCTCGGCAGGATCCATCCCCTTCTCGATCGCCTGCTTCTCGAGTACGTCGATGCGGTGTTCACGCTGCGCCCCGGTTGAGATCTCAACCCCGCGGTAGATGAGGTCGTAGCTCTTGGTGAGCTCGGCGTCGCCCTCGTGACGCATGTGGTAAAACGGGCGGATCGACGAGGCGTAGTCGGTGAGAAACACGAAGTCGTGCCCGAACTTCTCCTTTGCGTAGGCCGCAATCTGGCGCTCGCCCTCGGGGTCCATGTCGGCATCGGCGCGAGGCACCTCGTAGCCGCGCTCCTTCACGATTTCTTTCGCCTCGGCGAGCGGGATCCGCGGGAACGGGCGCGACGGCACCTCAACCTCAATGCCGAAGAGCTTGTGGATCGCCTCCCCGTGCTTCTCCTTCACCGCTGCGAGGCCGGCAACCATGAGCTCCTCGTGCAGCTCCATCACATCTTCGTGCGAGTCGATCCAGCTGAACTCGGTGTCGATCGAGGTGAACTCGGTCGCGTGGCGCGAGGTGAACGAGGGGTCGGCGCGGAAGGCCGGGCCCACTTCGAAGATGCCGCCGAAGCCTGCGGCCTGCGCCATCTGCTTGAAGAACTGGGGGCTCTGAGCAAGGTAGGCGGTGCGCTCGAAGTACTCGACCTCGAAGAGCTCGGCGCGCGACTCGGATGCACTCGCCATCAGCTTCGGGGTCTGGATCTCGATGAAGTCGCGCTCGATCCACACC
Source organism: Leucobacter fengyongliangi (assembly GCF_052386045.1). Classification (NCBI taxonomy): domain Bacteria; kingdom Bacillati; phylum Actinomycetota; class Actinomycetes; order Micrococcales; family Microbacteriaceae; genus Leucobacter; species Leucobacter fengyongliangi. The sequence continues at coordinate 425,225 of NZ_CM126356.1, forward strand.
TGGCGCAACGCGTTCAGGAAGGTGGTCTGGATGCGGAAGATGAGGTTCTGCTCGGGGCGACGCAGGTCGAGGAAGCGCCAATCCATGCGCACGTCAAGGCCCGAGTCTTCGGCAACCGGGTTGTCGGGAAGCGCGCTCGCGACGACCTCGATCTCTTCGATCTGGATCTCGACCCCGCCGAGCTTCACACGCTCGTTGTGCTGCAACTCGCCCGTCACCGAGACGAAGGTGCCGTGGGTGAGATCGCTGATGGTCTGGGTGCGAGGCACCAGGATGTCAGAGCGTGGGTTTTCGGGGTCGGCCTCGCGCAGCACGCCACCGTTCACGAGCTGCACGGCGCCGCTCTCGTCGCGCAGCACGACGAACTGCACGTAGCGTTGGTCGCGCACCTTCTCGACCCATCCGGCCACTCGCACGGGGCCGTCGGTACGCGCGGCCAGGTCCTTGATCAATACACGCTCAGTCACCCGGCCAGTCTACTCGCGTCGGTGGTGCGGCGCTTCGCGCGCTGGCTTGCCGTGTGCGTTGCCGCTTCCGTCTCGCTCCGGTCCCCCGCAGCCCTCGGGTGGACGTGTGCGCAGGGTTGAGACGCGCCGAACCCTGCGCGAACGTCCACCCCGACGGACTGCGCTCGGTGTCATGCTGCGCTCGATATCGTGTCGCGCGGGATCAAGGCGAGCGACGGGAGTTCACAGGCGGGGCAAACCTAGAATGGCTGTGTGAGCGACAAACTCTTGCACCTGGTGCGTCATGGCGAGGTACACAACCCCGATGGCGTTCTTTACGGTCGCATGCCAGGGTTTGGGTTGTCAGAACTCGGCGCGCGCATGGCCGAGTCCGCGGCGCTCGAATTGGCCGCGGCTGACCGGAAAATCGGTCGGCTGATCGCTTCGCCGCTGATGCGCGCGCAGCAGTCGGCAGACCCGATCGCGCAGACCTTCGGCCTCGAGACCGCGACCGACGAACGCATCATTGAACCAACCAATGCCTTCGAGGGCCAGGTCAACCGCGGTGGGGCAGCCTTCAAGAACCCGCGCTACTGGTACCGCTTCTGGAACCCGTTGCGCCCCAGCTGGGGTGAGCCCTATCGCAGCATCGCGACCCGCGTGCGCGAGGCGATGAATGAGGCGTGGGAGTCGACCCGCGAGGGCGACATCGTGATGGTGAGCCATCAGGCTGTGATTTGGGCCGCGCATCTTGACGTTGCCGGCAAATCGCTCGCGCACAATCCTGCGCACCGGCGCTGTGCGCTCTCGAGCATCACGAGCTTCGAGCAGCGGGGCGGGCGCTGGTTCGAGGTCGACTATCGCACTCCCGCGGCCGACTTGCTGGGCGACGCGATCGATATCGGGGCGGTATAGCGGTGAATATGTTTGATGGTGCATATGGTGGATCGCGGCGCGGCGGGGGAATTCGCCGCACCCGCGCCCTGGCGACTTTGCTCGCGCTGCCCCTGGCTGCCGCGCTGGGGCTTGGGCTCGCGGGATGCTCGACGGGTGAGGCCGACACGCTTGCGCAGCAGTGGGAAGATTCGGGCGAGAAGGGCTTCGTCTCGGGCGACGGTTCGTCGCTGAGTATCGCCCCCGCCGAGCGCACTGAGCCGGTGGAATTCTCGGGCATCACCGAGTATGGTGACGAGCTGGGGTCGGCCGACACACTGGGCTCGGTCACCGTGGTGAATTTCTGGTACGCCGGATGCGCTCCCTGCCGCGCCGAAGCGCCCGACCTGGTTGCCGCGTACGACGAGTTCGCGCCGCAGGGTGTGCAGTTTGTTGGGGTGAATACGCGCGATCAGAGTGCTCAAGCAACTCAGTTCGCCAAGGAATTCGGAGTCCAATACGCCTCGATCATGGATTCTGCCGGGGGCCGAGCGGTGCAGCGGGCGTTCGCTGGTCAGGTGCCGCTCAACGCGGTGCCGACCACGCTGGTGCTCGACACCGAAGGGCGCGTCGCCCATCGGGTGCTGGGGCAGCTCGCCGGGGAATCGCAGCTGCGCACCCTGATCAACGAAACCCTCGCTGAGGGCTAGCCAGATCCACTTAGCGGCGTATGCCGATCGGTACATGTTTCGATTCTGAAGGAGCTAGCGCGTGGATGTGACTGATCTCGTGGCGGACGGGCAACTGCTCGTCGCCTCCGTGATCGCACTCGCTGCCGGTCTCGTCTCGTTCGTCTCCCCGTGTGTGTTGCCGCTCGTGCCGGGGTATCTCGCCTACGTCAGCGCCTCTGCCAGCTCCGCAGGCGGGACCTCGGGAAACGGAACGCTCCTCACCGATGCCCGACGCACTCGCCGGCGCATGGTGTTCGGCGCACTGCTGTTCGTGGCCGGATTCACCGCGGTGTTCGTCGCGATCCTCTCACTCGCGGGGAGCGTCGGCTCGTGGCTGATTCAGTGGGAAGACCCGATCACGCGCATCATGGGGGCTCTCATCATCGTCATGGGCCTCGTATTCATCGGCGCGTTCGGTCGAATGCAACGCACTACCCGGTTGAAACTCAAGCCACGCCTGGGCCTCGTGGGCGCACCGCTGCTGGGTGCCGTATTCGCGATCGGCTGGACCCCGTGTATCGGACCGACGCTGTCGGTCATCGGCTCACTCGCACTGCAGGGTGGTACGGCTGGGCGCGGTGCCTGGCTTGCCCTGATGTATAGCATTGGGCTCGGTGCGCCATTCGTGCTCGCCGCCTTTGGGTTCGGGTGGATGACCACCGCGACCAACTTCTTCAAGCGTCATATTCGCACGGTAAACCTCATCGGCGGCGTGCTGCTGATTATCATCGGGGTACTTATGCTCAGCGGGGTATGGATCCAAATCATGTATGCACTCCAGGCGGTGATGTCGAGCTTTGTCCCGGCCATCTGATTACGAAGACGGACGTGGCGGACGCGGTTCCGCCACCGTCGAATCCCCCGAACTCGGCCTACGCGGCTGGGGTCGCTGGTTTTGGCGACAGCTCACCAGCATGCGTGTCGCGCTCATTTTGCTCCTGCTCCTCGCGGTCGCGACGATCCCGGGTTCCCTGGTGCCGCAGCGCGGCGCCGACCCGAATGGCGTGCTTCAGTACGAAGCGGATCATCCCGAGTTGTTCCCGATTCTCGATGCGTTCCCGATCCAGGCGTTCGACGTGTACTCGTCGGTCTGGTTCTCATCGATCTACCTCTTGCTCTTCATTTCGCTCATCGGCTGCGTTCTGCCGCGCATCATCCACCATTGGAAGGCCCTTCGCAGCGCTCCACCGCGCACACCCGCGAGGCTCCAGCGCATGGCCGGATTCGCCGAGCAGCGGCTCTCAAATCCGAACGCGACTGATGCCGAGCGTGAAGAGTTCGCCGAGCGCGCGATCGCCGAGGCACAGGCGATCCTGCGCCAGCAGCGGTACCGCGCCGAGGTGCAGCGATCCACCAGCCGAAGTGGGCAGCACGAGATCTCGGTGTCGGCCGAGCGCGGGTATCTGCGCGAGACCGGAAACCTTGTCTTTCACCTCGCGCTCGTCGGGGTGCTCGTGAGCGTGGCCATCGGGGGTGCCTTCACCTTCAACGGCCAGAAGGTGCTGGTCGAGGGCGAGACGATGGTCAATCAACTCATCGACTATGACTCGGCGACTTCAGGCACCTCGTTCAGGGACGCGAGCCTGGAGCCGTTCGGCATGCGGCTTGACTCGCTCGAAGTCGACTACGTTACCCCGGAGGACGGGAATCTCGACGCGATCGGCCTGGTGCGCGAGTACCGCGCTAATGTCACGCTGATCAATCCCGATAGCAGCGAAGTGATCGACGTGATCCGCGTGAATCACCCGCTTCGCGTGCACGGTTCGCCGATTTATCTCATCGCAAACGGGTATGCACCGACGCTTACGATTCGCGATGCGGGCGGCGAGATCGTCTACAGCGAGTCCATGCCTTTTATCCCGCAAGATCAGAACCTCACCTCGCTCGGCGTGATCAAGGTGCCGTTTGGGCTTGACTTCGAGGGGGAGCCGACCCAGCTCGGCCTGCGCGGGTTTTTCTACCCATCAAAGGTTGATCTTGAGTCGGGTGCGTACACCTCCAACTACCCAGATCTTACGAACCCGGTGCTGACGCTCGACGCGTTTGTGGGCGATCTGGGTATTGATGCGGGCCTGCCGCAGTCGGTCTATGCCCTCGACACCGCGAACATGGAGCAGCTCACCGGGCGCGCGGTCAATGCTGATTCGATCGAGCTGACTCTCGGCGACACCGTGGATCTGCCCGGCGGCATGGGCACCATCACGTTCGAGGCCTCCCCGCGGTACGCCTCGTTCGACGTCATGCAGAACCCAGCCCAGGAGTGGGTGCTGATATTCGCGCTGCTCGCCCTCGCGGGACTCGGGGCATCGCTGTTCGTGCCGCGCCGCCGCATGTGGGTGAAGGCGCTTCCCGTGGCCGACGGCGTGGTGCTGCAGTACGCGGCGCTCGCGCGTGGCGATGACCCGGCGCTCGAGCGGGCGACGGAGCAGCTGCGCGACAACCACCGCGCCCGGCTGTAGCTCGCGCTACTACTTCGCGTCGGAGGCCGACTGCGCCTTCTGTGAAAAGTAGACCGGGATCAGCGACAGCAAGATGATGATCGTCGCGACCACGTTCACCTGGTTGGCCTCGTTCGGGCGCGCCATCTGGTTCATGAACCAGAGCGGCAGCGTCTCCACGCCGGGAGGGGCGGTGAAGATGGTCACCACGACCTCGTCGAACGACAGCGCAAAGGCCAGCAGGCCACCCGCAATGAACGCGCTCCGAAACTGGGGGAAAGTCACGAGGCGGAACGTCTGACCGAGGCCAGCGCCGAGATCCATCGAGGCCTCTTCAAGGTTGGGGTTCATGCGACGCAGCCGGGCGATCACGTTATTGAACACCATCACCACGCAGAAGGTGGCGTGCGCGATGATCATGCCCGCGTAGCCCACTTTGATGCCGATCGGGTCAAGCACCTGGTAAAACGTGTTCGACAGCGCGACACCGGTGACGATGCCCGGCAGGGTGATCGGAAGGATGATGAGCAGGTTGACCACGTCGCGGCCAAAGAACTTGAACCGCTGCAGGGCGAACGCGGAGAGTGTACCGAGCACCAGCGCGATCGCGGTGGCGCCGAGCGCTACCACCACCGAGTTGAAGACGGCGGCGTGCACGGCGGGGTTCGTGAGGGCCTTCTCCCACCACACGAGTGAGAAACCCGAGATGGGCCACCCGGCGATGCGGCTGGGGTTGAAGGAGTTCATGACGATCACGAGCAGCGGCACGTACGTGCTGATGATCACGAGCGCAGCGATGACGGTGAGGGTGATCTTGGCGCCTCGGCCGAGTCTCAACATTGCGATTCCCCTTCGGGCCTAGATGTTCTCGAGCGCGCCGGTGCGGCGAACGGCGAGCAAGTAGATGAGCACGAGCACGATCGGCACGACCGAAAAGGCGGCGGCGACCGGTGGGTTCAGGTTGATGTTCGAGGCGATGATGGTGCCGATCATCTGGGTGGATCCGCCAACGAACTTCGCCGCGATGTAATCACCGAGGCTGAGGGAGAAGGTGAAGATCGACCCGGCGATCAGCGCAGGCTTCATGAGCGGAAGCATGACCGACACGATTGTGCGCATTCCGCGTGCCCCGAGGTCGGCCGAAGCATCGAACAGGTTCGCAGGAATTTGTGAGACAGCCACGTATACCGGAATTGCCATGTATGGAAACCAGAGGTAGACGAGCGCGATGATGGTGACGGTGATGCCGTAGCCGGGGCTCTGGATTCCGAGTGGGCCAAAGAGCCAGTTGAAGAATCCGCCCTCGCTGAACACGATGCGTACCGAGAGGATCTTGACGAGGTACCCGGCCCAGAGCGGCAGGGTGACGGCGACGGCGAGTAACGCGCGCATCCAGGGGCTCGCGAGCTTTGCCATAAAGATGGCGAGCGGCACGGCGAAGACGGCGCAGATCACGGTGACGGCGGCGGCGATGCCGAGCGTGCGAATGGACGCGCTGAGATAGGCGGGAACCGTGAAGAGATTCACGAAGTTATCGAGGGTGAACCCGGGCTTCACCTTTGAGGTGAATGGATCGGTAACCCAGAACGCGGTGACGAGGAGAAACGCGAGCGAGAGTATGTACACGCCTACGAGCCACACCATGGGCAGCGTCAACAGCGCGGCCAGGCGCCCCTTCGGGTGGCGTTGCAGCGCCGACGAAAGCGGCTTCGGCTTCGTCGAGAGCGAGAACTGGGTGGTCACGTCGATCCTCATCTGGTGAGTGGAAAACTCGGGTGTGGCGGGCCAGGTACGCCTGGCGGGTAGTGCGGCCCCGGTGCCTGTTTGGCGCCGTGCGGGCGGGGGAGTGTGGGGACTGGCCGATCCACCATCAGATCAGCGGATCGGCCAGCCCACTCACGGGGTTAACCCTTGACGGTTGCCCAGGCGTCCGTCCACTGCTGGAAGTTCGTGCAGGTGACGTCGGTGCGGCCGTCGATGCACTGCTCGATGGGGGTGGTCCAGAACCAGACCTTCGAGAAGTACTCTTCGTCCTCGGCGTGGAACAGCTCACAGTGAGCTGCTGCCTCGTCGCTGGTGTCGCAGAACGCGGCGTTGGCCGGAGCCATACCGAAGTTCATCGCAATCTTGCCGTTGACCTCGGCGCTGGAGGTGTAATCCATCCAGGCGTAGCCACAGTTGGGGTTGTTGGCATCGGCGGCAAGCATCCACGCGTCAGACCAGCCGGTCGAACCCTCTTCGGGCAGCGTGCCCTGGAGGTTCGGGTTCTCGGACAGCTTGCGCAGGACCTCCCACGAGGTGCCAACGGTCACGTCGCCCCCGTTGAACGCGGTGATCTGCTTCACCGGGTCGGCCCAGTAGTCGCCGATGATCTCGTTCTGCTGCTTCAGCAGGTCGACTGCGGCGGCAAGCTGCTCCTCGTCGAGGGCGTAGGGGTTCTCGATGCCCAGATCGGGCTGCGTGGCCATCAGGTAGACGGCGGCATCGGCGATGTAGATCGGCGCGTCGTATGCGATGATGCTGCCGGCGGCGGGGGAGTCAGCTTCCCACGCGATGTCCCAGCTGGTGGGTGCCTCGGTGATGACCTGATCGTTCCACTGCAGGATGTTCGCGCCGCGGCCGATGGGTACGCCGTAGGGCACGCCGTTCAGCGTGTCGTAGATCTGACCCTGCATGCCCTCGACAATGTCGTCGCCGAAGTTGGGGATGAGATCCTGGTTGAGGGGCTGCACGTCGCCGCCGACGATGAGGCGGAGGCTTGCGTCGCCGGATGCCGAGACGAGGTCGTAGTTGCCGGTGCGCATGAGCTGCACCATCTCATCGCTCGTGCCGGCAACCTTGCGGTTTACCTTGCAGCCGGTTTCCTCGGTGAAGGTATCGGCCCACTCGGGCTCAACGAAGCCCGACCACGCGACGATGTTGACCTCGTTCTCGAACTCGCCGAGCTCCTCCATCATGGGGATCTCGGGCACGTCGATCTGCAGACCACCACTCTCGGATGCGGTGTCGGCGGTTGCGCAGCCCGTCAGGGCGAGCGCCAGTGCGGCCGCTGCGGCGGCGGGCACTGCCAGCTTGTTCTTCATCGGTACTCCTTTGTGTTGATGCGCCCATTCGGGCCCGGGGTGTGTGGCTTGTAAGTCTGGGTGTCTGTTTGTTTTCAGGTGTGGGGTGGATCACGTCGCGCGATGCGCGCCGCGCTAGGCGGGAACGCTGACGGGGCCGGGCACCGCGGTCGCGTGATCGCGTCGGAACCGCACGCTCACCGTGTCGCCACGGTTCACGCCGGGTTCGGTGCGGGGTGTGTGGGAGTTCTGCTTTTCAGCGATGATGCGAATGCCGTCGACGGTATCGACGAGGTAACGCGTATGCGCCCCGGCGTATACTGTCTCGGCCACGGTGCCGGCGAGCGCCACGGTGTCGGCATCGGTGGGGGAGGTCGGATCCGTCAATTGCACGCGCTCGGGACGCAGGCTGTGCACCTCGCCGTTGCCGAGCACCCGCTGCGACAGCTCGGCCGGCAGGATGTTGGTGACGCCGAGGAAGCGGGCGACGAACTCGGTCTGCGGGAACTCGTAGACCTCCCGCGGCGAGCCGACCTGCTCGATCTTGCCGTTGTTGAAGACGGCGACCCGGTCGGAGAGCGTGAGCGCCTCCTCCTGATCGTGCGTCACGAAGATAAACGTGATGCCGACCTCGCGCTGGATCTGCTTGAGTTCGATCTGCATCTGCTCGCGCAGCTGTTTGTCGAGGGCGCCAAGCGGCTCGTCGAGCAGCAGCACCTTCGGCCGCAGGATGAGGGCACGGGCGAGCGCGATGCGCTGTCGCTGGCCGCCCGACAGCTGTGTCGGCTTGCGGTCGGCGACGTGGCCGAGCTGCACCTGCTCGAGCGCTTCGGAGACGAGTTTTACGCGGGTGGCCTTGTCAACCTTGCGCACGGTGAGTCCGTAGGCGACGTTCTCGGCGATGGTCAGGTGCGGGAAGAGTGCGTAGTCCTGGAACACCGTGTTGACCTCGCGGTCGAAGGGCGCCGTGCGGGTCACGTCTTTCCCGTGCAGCAGGATCTTGCCCGCGGTCGGCTCCTCGAACCCCGCGATCATGCGGAGCACGGTCGTCTTTCCCGAGCCTGAGGGGCCGAGCATTGAGAAGAATTCGCCACCGCGAATGTCGATATCGAGATCTTTCACCGCGGTGAGATCGCCGAATTGCTTCGCGATTCCCTGCAGTGAGACTGCGGCTTCGGTGGGGGCGTCGTGCGCCGTGCTGGGCTGAGCCATGATGTCGTGTTTCTCCTCAACAACGATGTCGAACGTTCAGAAGGCTAACATACGGTTTTAGATGTATAGTCATCGAAGCAGTGGATCACGCATCACGATTCGGTCACATCGCCTGGGGCTTGCCCGGGTCATGGGGTCGGGGCAGGCCAGCCTGAAAGGCTGTCCGATCCACTTGCTGCGGGTGAGAACCCTGAGCGCAGACTCAGTGTTGCCGCGCCCGCACCGTGCCACACTCGACGACGAGGAAAGAAGGGAGGGCGACCTGTGTCGATCACAGCTCAGCGCTCCCCGCATTCCGCCTCCAGCCGTCTGCGCAACGCCGCCTTCGCCCCCATCGGCGACGAGGGTCGGGCCGAACTTGTTGAGACGCGCCTCGTGCAGGCGATCTCTTCGGGAGCCTTCGTCGAAGGCGATCGGCTGCCGAGCGAAAACGAACTGTCGCAGTTGTTTGGGGTCGCGGTCGTGACCGTGCGCGAGGCGCTGGGCACGCTCCGTCACCGCGGGTTGATCGAAACCCGTCGGGGCCGTAACGGCGGCAGCTTCGTGCGCTCAAGCCTCGGCGCGGTTGTTGAGGTGAACGCGCGCATGCTCATTGAGCTGCCGCGGGTCGATCTCGCTGACCTGGGGGTGCTGTACGAGGTGATCACCGCGGCCTGCGCAGAGTACGCCTGTCTTCGCGCGACACCCGACGAGCTGGATGCCGTGCACCATGTGCTTGCCGCGGCACGTGAACTCCCCGCCGACGCGTGGCGGCGGCGCATCACCGACGTGCAGCTCGAACTTGCTGCGCTGAGTCAGTCGGTTCGCTTGACTTCAGAACACGTGCGCGTGCAGGCGGAGTTCACGCCGCTGCTCGCGCTGCAAGACCTCGACCTCGAGCAACGCCACTTCACCCATGATTCGCTCATTGCGCAGATTGAGGCGATTCGCACCGGCGATGTTGCGCAGGTGCGCGCGGTGGTGCGACGCAGCATCCGCGGTTCGGTTCGGTGGCTCGGCGCATTTCGCGCCGAACTCATCTCGCAGCCGGCGGGTACCTCCCTTCGTGACACACTGGAGGCATACCGCGCGCGCGCTGATGCCGCGGGGAGTGCAGGGGAGGCCGCGTGAACGAGCGCACGACGCAGACTGCTGATCCAGTCGTCACCGTCATGTCAACGGTCGATCAGTTCTTCGACGGGGTCTTCGCGCCACTTGAGGCATGGCTGCCCACATTAACCGAGCAGCTAGCGGATCGCCTGGCACAGGGCGGTATCACCGGGGCGCAGCTCGCGACCCTCACCGAGGCCGACGCGCGCCGGGTGCTCGCGACCTCGGATCGCCCCATATACGGTGCAGGCTACTGCGCGACCGAGTCGATCGTCACCGAGGGGAATCCACTGGCCTGGTGGCAGGGCGCCGACCGAAGCTTGCTCGCTTCCTCGACATTCGGCCCTGGCCAGGCTGCCATCGACTTGCACCGGCTCGAGTGGTACCGCGTGCCGGCCGAAACCCTCGAGCGGCACGTTGCCGGCCCGTTCGTTGACTACCTGTGCTCAAACGAAATCACGGTGACGGTGGCTCTGCCGGTGATGCTCGACGGTGAGTTCGCAGGAGTGGTGTGTGCCGACGTGCTGATTGCCTCGCTCGAGAAATTGCTCTTGCCGGCGGTTGAGGGGCTCGGCGACGCCGCGCTGGTGAATACGAGCGGCCGGGTCGTGGTGTCGGCGGATGTCGCCTACGAGACCGGGGATCGCTACGCCGGGGTCGGCTTCGAGTCCGATCTCGATGCGCTCGGGGACGAGGTGCGAGTGGTGCGATCCACTCGTTACCCCTTCGCGTTGCTCGTGCCTGTGCGGTAGCGCGGGAATTCATCAGACGGAAGGGATAAACTGCCGCTCGTGCTGGAAACGCTGGAACACTACTCCACCCTCTCTCTGTATTCGGCCATGGCCGTGTACGCCATCGCGTTCGTGTTTTTCGCGGTGGATCTTGCCAACCGCAGTGGGGGTGTTGCCCCGGCGCAGGCTGCCGCCCCGGCGGCCACCACGGGTGCGGCCTCCGGATCCACCCTCACAATCACTCGCGCGCAGGCCCCGGCGGCGGCGCAGACATCGCGGGCACCCCGCTCGCGCTCGCTGCGCATTGGCTTCGCCCTCACCGTGGTCGCCTTCGTGTTTCACGCCGCGGCGACCGTTCTGCGCGGTATCGCCGCTGAGCGTGTGCCGTTCGCGAACATGTACGAGTTCTCTCTCACCGCTACGCTCTCGATTGTCGCGGTCTATCTACTGATGCAGTTCTTTGTGGATCTGCGCTTCCTCGGCGTGCTCATCACCGCCCTTGCGCTGCTCTTCCTCGGCGTGACGAAGGTCAACTACTACGTCGACATCGTGCCGCTGCCCCCGGCCCTCGACTCGTACTGGCTCGTGCTGCACATCATGGTGGCCGTGCTTGCCGTGGGTTTCCTGACGATTTCGTTCGGGCTTTCGGTGGTGCAGTTGCTGCAGACGAACCGCGAAAACAAGGTCAAGGCGGGCAACACTTCGAGCATGCGCTTCATGTCAACCCTGCCCGATGCGCTGCGACTCGAAGACTCTGCCTACCGAATGGCCATCATCGGCTTCGTGTTTTGGAGCTTCACGCTGATCGCCGGATCCATTTGGGCCGAACGCGCCTGGAGTCGGTACTGGGGCTGGGACACGAAAGAGGTCTGGACCTTCGTGATCTGGGTGCTCTACGCGGGCTTCATTCACGCACGCGCCACCCGCGGCTGGCGCGGCACGCGCTCTGCGTGGTTGTCGATCGTGGCGTATTCGGCCGTGATCTTCAATTACACGATCGTGAACGTCTTCTTCAAGGGCCTGCACGCCTACTCAGGCCTCTAGGTCACCGCGAACTGAAGCGCGCTTAGTCGGCGCCGTTGAAGCGGTGCAGGAGCGCCCGCAAGTGGGCGAGATCGGACTCGTCCCACCCGGCGAAGCGCTCCGCGTAGTCGCCGGCCATGTGACCACGAAGCTCTTCGACAGCTGCCGCTCCCTCCGCACTCAGGGTCAAGAGCTGCACACGCTTGTCTTCCGCGGTGGGTGCAACCTCCACGAGCCCGAGTTCACGCAGTTTGGTGACCTGACGGCTGACGGTCGCCTTATCCATGTCGAGGTGCTGAGCTACCTCTGTGGCGGTGATCGGGCCGCATCGGGTGATGCGCTGCAGCACCATGAGCCCCACGCCTTTGAGGTCGGGATGCACGTTCTCGGCGTGTCCGGCCCAGTGGCTCCGGGCGAAGGCAAACGTGGCCGCGAATTCGCCCGCAATCTCGCGGATCACCTCAGCGACCGGGGCATCGGGAGCGCGCGAGGGTGCACCCGAGTCTCCCGTGGTTCCTGAGCTACCCGATTCCCTCAGGTCACTCGAGGTGCCGGTTGCCCCGTGCTCGCTCACGCGTCGAGCCTAACTGCTTGCTCATTCTCCGCGACCTGCTCGGCAAGGCGCTGTGCGTTCGACTTTGTGCCGAGCGGGATGTTGGGCAGCAGGGCGATCGCGATAATCGCGATCAGGGCGATCGGAGTGGCGGCGAGAAAGAGGTTGCCGATCCCGTGCCCATATGCAGTCTCGACCACAAGCTTGATGGGCCCGGGAAGCTCAGCGAGCTTGGGAATTGCCCCGCCCGCCAGCACGTCTGCCCCCACCAGTTGCTCGGGAGAAAGCTTCGCAAGCTCCTCCCGAATGTAGGTGACCACCTGGCTGGCCAGCATCGCGCCCAGCACTGACATGCCAGCGGTGCCACCGATGGTGCGGAAGAAGCTCACGCCCGAACTGGCGGCACCCATCTGGTGGGGATCCACCGTGTTCTGCACGATCAGCACCAGGTTTTGCATACACAGACCGACGCCAGCACCCAGGATGAACATGGACACGCTGACGTACCAGAACGACGTGTCGTACCGCAGCTGGCCGAGCAGGAGGAGGCCGACGAACATCATGACGGCACCGGCCACCATGAAGGCCTTCCACTTGCCGAAACGCGTGATGAGTTGCCCGGCAAGCGTGGAGGTGAGGAGCAAGCCGGCCATCATGGGAATGGTGAGGAGGCCCGACTCGGTGGGAGTCTTGCCGCGAGCGAGCTGCATATACTGCCCGAGGAATACGGAGGTTCCGAACATCGCGAGCCCCACGGAGAGGCTGGCGATGACCGACAGCGTGAAGGTGCGATTCTTGAACAGGGTGAGCGGAATGAGTGGTTCTTCCACTTTGAGTTCGACGACTATAGCGAGGACCAACACGAGAAGACCGCCGACTGACATCAGCATGGATGGCCAGGACAGCCAGTCGAAGGCCGATCCACCGAGGGTCACCCAAATGAGCAGGCTGGAGAATCCCGTCGAAATCAGCGCGGCGCCCCAGTAGTCGATCTTCACCCTCCGCTTGACCGTGTAGAGGTTGAGGGTGCGCTGCAGCATGATGATCGCGACGAGGGCGATCGGGGCGGCAACGTAGAAGTTCCAGCGCCAGCCGATGGTGTCGGTAATAAACCCGCCGAGCAGGGGGCCGCCGACCGTCGAGAGCGCCATCACTGCACCCATAATGCCGGCGTACTTACCGCGTTCGCGAGGGCTGATGATCTCGGCGAGCACAATCTGACCGAGGGCAGGGATACCGCCGGCACCGATGCCCTGCACCACGCGGAACGCGATGAGCCAGGCGGGGTCGCTCGCCATACCCGCGAGCGCCGAGCCGAGCGTGAAGATCACGAGCGAGAGCTGGAGGAGGAGCTTCTTGCTCGTAAGATCGGCGAGCTTGCCCCAGATGGGCGTGCTGATCGCTGAGGCGAGCATGGCCGCGGTGACCACCCAGGTGAACGCTGCCTGATCGCCGCCAAGATCGGCGATGATCAGGGGCATCGAGGTGCCGATGACGGTCATCGACAGCATCGAGACGCCCATGCTTAAGAAGAGGCCGGTGAGGGCAAGGTTCTTGGCTCTGCCTTCGAGAGCCCACGGTCGTTGCTCGGGGGTGCTGGTGCTGGTGGTTGTGGTGTTGGCTTTGGCTCTGGTGCGGGGCATCTGCGGGCGGGTCCTCAGTTGGCTGGCGGATCGGCGGCGCCACTTGAAATCTGACCATCGGGGCGCGCGCTTTGGTTGATGAAAGTCAACTATATGCGAATGGTTGATATAGATCAACTAGTTGCTCGCGGATCCCGCGGCGTGCGGCAGAATGGGAGACATGGCTCAACACGCAGGCAACGCAGGCATTCCCGGCACATCCGGTACAACCGATGCCCGCGACACGGGCGAGAACCCCGGCATCATTCGTATCGGCGTGATCGGCGGGGGGCAGCTGGCCCGCATGATGGTGCCGCCCGCGATCCACCTGGGTCTGCGAATCAGCGTGCTCGCAGAAACGCCGAGGTCGAGCGCCGACCGAGCGGCCGACGTTGTGGGCGACTACCGCGACCCCGAGACCGTGTACGCCTTCGCGAACACCGTCGACGTGGTGACCTTTGATCACGAACACGTGCCGCAACCGATTCTGCGCGAACTCGAGGCACGAGGCGTGCAGGTGCACCCGCGTCCCGAGGCGCTGCAGTACGCGCAAGACAAGATCCTCATGCGGCAAAAGCTCGCCGAGCTCGGCGTGCCCGTGCCCGATTGGGCGGCGGTCGAGACTGAGGCCCACCTGCAGGAGTTCATCGATGCACACGGCGGCCGCGCCGTGGTGAAGACCGCGCGCGGAGGGTACGACGGCAAGGGCGTAAGGGTGGTGTCGCAGGCCGACGAGGTGCGCGACTGGTTCACGACGCTCGCCGAAGACGGGCACGTGGGCCACCTGCTGGTCGAGGAACTCGTCGAGTTCACCCGCGAGCTCTCGCAGCTAGTGGCGCGCCGTTCGAGTGGCGAAATGCGCACCTGGCCCGTGGTCGAAACCGTGCAGGAGGGCGGCGTATGCGCCGAGGTGCTCGCGCCCGCTCCCGTCGAGAACCCCGCGACGCTCGCGGAGGCGGCCAGAATCGGCCAGGTGGTCGCTGAAGGCGTGGGTGTCACCGGAGTGCTCGCGGTCGAGATGTTCGAAACAGTGGATCACCGCGTGCTCGTCAACGAGCTCGCCATGCGCCCGCACAACTCGGGGCACTTCTCGATCGAGGGTTCGGTCACGAGCCAGTTCGAGCAGCACCTGCGCGCGGTGGCGGATCTTCCGCTCGGCGACACCTCAATGACCGCGCCAGCCGTAGTGATGGTGAATGTGCTCGGCGGGCCGGCCGAGGGCCCGATGCCGGTGCGGTACGCCGAGGCGCTCGCGGCGCACCCGCGCGCGAAGTTTCACAGCTACGACAAGCAGCCCAGGCCGGGCCGCAAGGTCGGCCACGTCACCGTGACCGGTGACGATCTCGAAACGGTGCGCGCACAGGCGCGTGCCGCCGCCGCCGCCTTCAGTTAGGGCCCGGCGAGGCAGTGGTACGACGTGTTGCTCGCATAGGCCGCCGAGCAGGGCGCCACATAGCCGGGCTCCTGAGGCAAGTAGCATGGGGGAATGACTGAAACGACCCCCCTTGTTGGCGTGATCATGGGCTCCGACTCCGATTTCTCGGTGATGAGCGACGCGGTCGAGGTGCTGCGCGAATTCGGGATCCCGCACGAGGTGGAGGTCGTGAGCGCCCATCGCACGCCCGACAAGATGGTGGCCTACGCGCGCGACGCTGCGGCCCGTGGGCTGAAGGCCATCATCGCGGGGGCGGGCGGTGCCGCGCATCTGCCCGGAATGATCGCCTCGATGACCACGCTTCCGGTGATCGGTGTGCCCGTGCCGCTGGCAAAGCTCGACGGGCTCGACTCGCTGCTCTCGATCGTGCAGATGCCCGGCGGCATTCCGGTGGCGACGGTGTCGATCGGCGGCGCGAAGAACGCAGGCCTCCTAGCTGTCCGTATCCTCGGCTCAACAGACCCGGCGCTCGCCGGCCAGCTCGAGGCTTACCAGGTGGGTCTCGCCGAGATGGTCGAGCAGAAGAATGAGGCGCTGAAGGCCCGCATCGCGGGCACCCTCAGCTAGTGGATCGCCAGTCACAAGGGCCCCGGGACGTTGCGCGCTGATCCACCCCCGGCGAGTGAAACGGGTGACCCGCGCGTTGACGAGCGCAGCCCGGTCTATCGCCGCGCACTGATCGCCCTCTTTTTCGCTGGTTTCGCGACCTTCGCGCAGATGTACTCACCGCAGGCATTGCTGCCCGAGATCGCACGCGAATTCGAGGTATCGGCGGGTGCTGCATCGTGGGTGATCGGTGCGACGACCATTGGCGTCGCGGTCGGCGTGGTGCCCTGGGCGCGGTGGTCGGACCGGGTCGGTCGTGCGGTCGCGATGCGGGTCGCAATAACGCTCGCCGTGGTGGTGGGCGCGTCAGTCGCGGCCGCGCCCGGCTTCGAGGTTCTCGTCGCTGTGCGGTTCATTGAGGGGCTCGCGCTCGCTGGGCTGCCCGCGCTCGCGGTGATGACGCTCGCCGAGACCGTGCGGCCGCGCGCGCTCGCCGCCGCGATCGGCTCGTACGTCGCCGGCACCACGATCGGCGGGCTCTCGGGTCGTCTGCTGGCGGGTTCGGCAAGCGAGGTGTGGGGTTGGCGCGGCGGTGTGCTTGCGGTGGCCCTGCTCGCGTTCGTCTCTGCCGTCGTTTTCCTGCTCCTGCTCCCGGCGACACGAGTGCCGCCCGCGGCGCCGATCCCCCTGTGGCGGGGGCTCGGCGACAACCTGCGCAGGCCCGGGGTGCTCGCGCTCGTTGCCCAGGGGTTCCTCCTGATGGGGGCGATGGTAGCGGCCTACAACGCGGTGTCGTTTCGATTGCAGCAGGCCCCGTTCGATCTCTCGGTGGCGCAGGTCTCGTGGATCTACCTCGTCTATCTCGCCGGTGCCGTCGCGTCGGCGCAGGTGTGGCGACTCACGCGCCGTCTCGGCTCGACGGGTGCGCTTATCGTCTGTGTTGCGGCGCTCGCCGCGGGCGCGGCCGTCTCGCTCGTGCAGGCGGTGCCCGCGGTGGTGGCGGGCATGGCGCTCATTACCGCCGGGTTCTTCGGCGCACATGCGGTGTCGAATGGCCTCCTCAACTCGCGCGGTGGATCGGGGCGCAGCCTCACCCCGTCTCTCTACAATTGGGGCCTGTACGCGGGCTCGAGCGTGCTCGGCTGGGCGGGCGGCGCGGCATTCACCGCGATCGGGTGGCCCGGCACCGCGGGGCTAGTGATCGTGGCGGCTGCGCTCGCGGCGGTCGTCGCCTGGGGCTACGACTCGCGACCCACAAATTCAATGTGACGCGAAATGTGGTGCGCTGGCCACCCAGGCCACAATTTGCGTCATATTGCTCGGCTTCAGCGTCAGATCGGCCGAGAAAACTCGCTAGGGGCGCAGGTCGAGGAAATCGCTGAGCCAGAGCCGCACCTCGGCCAAGCATTCGGGTGACACTGAGCCCGAAACGCGCGTGATCCGCTCGCGAGAGAGGGTGCGAGGTTGCTCGGTCATGACCCAGGATTCACGATCGAGGCCAGTTTCACCGCGCGCCGCGACGTGGTTGGGCCACTGCCGATCGACGCTGGTGATAGGCAAGCCGATCACCAGCGTGGTGACCGCGTCGAGGTACCCAGCCGAGGCGATCACGAGCAATGGGCTGTGTCCCCCCTGCTCGCGCCCGCGCACCGGATCCAATGCAACCCAAGCGATATCGCCCGGTGAAAGTTCAGGATCACTCACTGACGGTCACTCAGAAGCATCTTCACGTGCTGCCCGCTCCCAGGCGGTCGTCTCGCTCTCGTAGCTTCGACGATCGTCTGGCTTGGTGCCCGAGATTGCCGACTTCAATGCTGCGAATCGCAGATCACGCTCAGCCATGTCGGCGAGTCGCTCTAGGTGTGCCCCAAGCGTGTGGCCCGACAGTGCGGCCTGCCGCTTCAGCCGATCCCGAAGTTCATTGGGAACCTTAATGGTCGTTGTCATACTCAAAGTATACCAGTCGTCGATCGCCGTCACCGGGGCGGGCGGGGGTGTAGTTGGGGCGACTCGCTCATCTTCCTCAAATTGTGGATCCTGCTCTGTGTTTCCATCAAGTTGGGGAAGCTGGTCGTAGACCCCACGCGATTTCGAGCAACCCGCGTGCCGCGTGCCGCTCTCATCCTCGGAGATTCGCGTAACTTCGAACTACAGCGCGGCGTGCAACTCCCACAGCTGCCACGCGGTCGTGGTCCAGCTGAAGGATCGGCTGCGATCCTCGGCGAGTACTCGCAGACAGTCGAGGTCGGCCTCCGGGCCCGTGAGCCGGGTGAGTTCATGCGCAAATGCCCCGGCCGAGTCAGCGGTGGTGCCAGCGTCGAGTGCGAGTTCGCTCGCGACCGGGCACTCGCTGTGCAGCACAGGCACCCCGGCATCGAGCGCGCCGAGCACCTCGTACCCGGTGCCGATGAACTCCTGTGGAAGGGCAAGGAGGAGGGCGCCCGAGAGCACCACGCCCATGTCAGTGAGCTCAGCGACCGGCAGCTGGTGCACGCGACCCTGCAGGCGCTCGCCCATCTCGGTGAGCGCGGGTGCAGGCCCCTGAGCCGGGGCCCCGGCCGTAGCCGTATTCGCACCGCCACTGGCGCTTGTTGATGTGTGCACGGAACCAGGTGCCGCGCTCTGCAGCACGACGAGGTCGGGAAGCGCGGGATCCGCCGCCATCGCGTCAAGGATCCACTCGAGCCGCCCGCGCGCGCCGGGCCCTGCGGTCGTTACGACATAGTGCTCGGGAAGCCCAAGTTCGGCGCGCCGTGCAGATGCAGCTGCCTCGTCGAGCGGCCGCGAAAAGGCTGAGGGTGCCGCCAACGGCAGCACCTGCACGGGAAGGTCAAGCCCGTAGTGCTCGTGCAGCACCGTCGCGACTGCGTGGGTGGGCGTGAGTACCGCATCGGCGAAACGCAGCGCGCGTTTCACGAAGGCCCGGTACTGGCGCGCTTCGGAGGCCCCCATGAGTTCGGGCGCGAGCCACGCGAGGGCGTGCGGCACGGTGACCGATGTCTGTGTCGCATCGTCTTCATGGCGTGCGCGCAGGGGCACGAGCGGTGTCACGGCGTGCACGAACTCGTCATCAAGCGGGCGTGCGGTCGCCCCAGTGCGCCACAGCAGCGGTAGCAGGTTTGCCCGCATCGGCATGGTCTCGGCGCGCGCCCTGGGGCTCGCGAAGGTGGGAAGTTCGCTCCCGTTCGCGAGCAACAGTCGTGCGCTGCATCCACGCGGCGCGACCCGGGCGATGGCCTCGGTGAGGTCAAGCGCGGCGGCTGCGTGCGCGGCGGATTCAAGGCCTGGCATTGGCTCGCCGATGAGCGTGAGCGTGGCCACTTTCCTCCTCGGCGCGTTGGTGCAGTGTTCTGGTCTCAGTCTACGGAATCAGCCAATGAACTTCCTGTGCATGGGCGTTTCGTGACGCGATTGTCGCCGGGTGGATCGCCACTCGCCCGGCAGCTTCACAGCCGCCGCGGCGTGAACCTCATACGCTTATCCCATGTGTGATCTCAGTGCCGGCAGCGTCGGGCGGCTTACCGGTTCGGCTGATCCACAAGCGAACCTGGATACCGGCGCGTGAGTCTCGATCTCGAACGCCCGCTGCGCAACCCTGATGCGAGCTCGCCGCCGCTGATGACGAAGCGCGCGCGCTGGTTGGTGCTGTGGGGGTTTGTGCTGCCGGGCAGCGCACAGGTGCTTGCGGGCAATCGCAAGCTGGGGCGGTTCGGTTTGGGCGCAACCCTCGTGTTGCTCGCGCTGGCGTTCGTCGGCGTGATCGGCATGCTGTTCGCGCAAGAGACGACGCTTTCGATCGTCACAAACAGCATCTTCCTACTGGTGCTGCAGGGCGTGATTTTTGCGTACGCGGTGCTGTGGCTCGTGCTCGGGTTCGACACGCTGCGGCTCACGCGGCTGGTGTCGGTCACGCCAAATTGGCGGGTGCCGGTGGCGATGCTCGCGGTCGTGCTGACGGTGCTGCCGGTGGGAGCTGCGGCCTGGGCCGGGCTCACGGTGGGGGCTGCGCGTGGCGCGATCGGTGACATCTTCGGCGGCGGGGCGCCCGCGGTCGAGGCGATTGACGGGCGCTACAACATCCTGCTGCTCGGTGCCGACGCGGGTGAGGATCGCGAGGGCCTCAGGCCCGACAGCATCTCGCTCGTCAGCGTCGATGCCGAGACCGGGCAGTCGGTCATCGTGGGCCTGCCGCGAGACCTCACTGAGATGCCGTTCCCCGAGACCTCTCCGCTGTATCCGGTGCACCCCAACGGTTTCTGCGCCGGGCCCAACGCTTTCGGCGAGTACGGCGGGTGCCTCACCACCGGGCAGCTGAATGGCCTCTACGCCGAGGTCGAACTCGTGAACGACCCGCAATGGGGCTACCTCTACACCGACATGTATGCCGATGCGGTATCGCGCGGTTCGTCGCCCGGCATCGAGGCGATGAAAGACGCGGTATCAGGCGCGACGGGGCTCACGGTGCAGTTCTACGTGCTCGTCGACATGAACGGCTTCGCCTCGCTCATCGACGCGTTGGGTGGGGTCACGATCGATGTGACCCAGCCCATTCCGCTCGGCGGGTATGAAGATCCCGACACCGGAATGTGGGTCGAGGGCGACTCATTTCTGCCGGTTGGTGCGCAGCATATGGATGGCGAGACCGCCCTGCTCTTCGCCCGCGTGCGGCACGGGCTGCAGAACGGCGACTACGACCGTATGGTGCATCAGCGCCAGCTCCAGGCGGCGATTCTCGCGCAGGCGAATCCGGCGAACGTGCTGCTCAGGTTTCAAGAGGTCGCAGCAGCTGGGTCGAACGTGGTGCAGACCGATATCCCCGAGTCGATGCTCGGCAGGTTCGTGGATCTCGCGACCAAGGCGAAAGACCATACTCCGGTGGCCGTCGAGTTGATACCGCCGATGGTGGATCCTATGTACCCCGACTACGCGCAGATTCAGAGGTTTGTCGCCGACGGGGTCGCGGCCGCCTCCCCGGTGCCCGCAGAGGAGTAGAGCTGAGGAACTGCGTCGTGTACTGCGCTGTTATGCACGCGGGTTTCAGCGTTTCGGCTTTCTGGGCGGGGTGCCAGCGCTAAGCGCTCGAATCTGGAAGCGGCGTAGTGTGCGTAGCGAACTGATATGAAAGTTCTTCGAGGCTGAGTTTCCCTTGCGAGGTGAGGAGCACGAGGGTGAATGCTTCATCATTCGTAAACGTCACTCGACGTCCGTTGAGACGCAGAAACGTGAAGGTCAGCAGCAAGGAGAGCCGCTTGTTGCCGTCGAACAGCGCATGATTTTGCGCGAGTGAACTGAGGAGAGCGGCGGCCTTGAGCTCGAGCGTTGCATACGCATCGTCACCAAACAGGTTCGACGCAGGCCGCGCGAGCGCCGAGAAGAGGAGACCACTGTCGCGTACACGAAGCCCAAGATGCTCGACTACTGCAATGGCTTGAGGAGGGTCGATGTAGACCGTCATGCGTCTGCGAGGCGACGAATCGCGTCGGCATATTCCGCACCGATCGTGTCCACCGCACTCAACACGGCTGCGGTCTTTGCCTCCTCGGCAATCAATCGTTCGGCGGCCTCGATGAGTATGGCGTGCTTTGATATGTGCCGCGTGCGCGCGAGGAGTTCGAGCTTCGTGTCGAGATCCTCCGGGAGCCTTACAGTCATAGCCATACCAAAATGATACCGAGATACCTGACTGGTATCAATGGCGATTGCGCAACCTTTGCGCGAGGGGCGCACGACGAAATGCCGCGCCATGGTCGATATCAGCGCGTCGGCCGCAGACTGGGTTTGACCAGAGACCCTGAGCGGGGTGTCAACTACACGCGCATCGCGCCGCGAGCGAGCAGCAACTGGTCGGCGCGGCTGGGTTCAGCAGCCTCCGCATAGTGGCCCACCAACTGGTCACACAGTGCGGCCCACGTGCGATCGCGCACGGAGAGCCGCGCGGCCGACCCGAAGGCGGCGCGCTTGGCATCGTCGCCGGTGAGGTCGGTCACCCGCGCACGAAGTTCGGCAAGGTTGCCGGGCTCGTACAGCCATCCGTTCACGCTGCTGCGCACGAGGTCGACGGGGCCGCCGCGGCCGGTGGCGACCACGGGCACGCCGCTCGCGAGCGCTTCCTGCACCGTTTGGCAGAACGTCTCGGACTCGCCCGGGTGCACGAAAACGTCGAAGCTGGCCATCGCTTCGGCGAGTTCGGTGCCATCCAGAAATCCGGTGAAGTGCGCGTTGGGCAGCAGTCGCTCGAGCTCCGGCCGGCTGGGACCGTCTCCCACGATCACGAGGCGCACTCCGGGCAGGTCGTGGAGTGCGGCGAGATCCTCAACCTGCTTCTCGGGGGCGAGGCGCCCCACGTAGCCGACCAGCAACTGGCCTTGCCCGACTTGCTCGCGCCAGGTCTCGCTGCGGCGCGCGGGGGTGAATCGCTCGGCGTCGACCCCTCGCCCCCAGTGGCGCAGGCGTTCGACCCCCAGCTCGCTGAGGTGTGTGTGCGCCGATGTCGAGGGCACGAGCGTGAGGGTGGATCGACGGTGCAGTCGGGCGATGTGCGCCGCGGCGAGGGGAGCGACCCCGGGGATCCCGTACTTCTCGGTGTAGGCGACGATGTCAGTTTGATAGACGGCGACCGAGGGGATGCCTAACGCGTCGGCGGCAAGCACCCCGTTCCATCCGAGCAGCAGCGGTGAGGCGAGGTGCACGATGTCGGCGCCGAACGATACAAGTGACTGCGCGATCTTCGCGGGGCGTGTGAACACCATGCGCACCTCGGGGTAGGAGGGGAGCGGATACGACCGCAGCAACTCAGTGCGGGCACCGTGGAGGTCGGCCTCGATGGCTCCCGCGTCCGGGGCCAGCACCAGGAGCTCGTGGCCGGCCGCGCCAAGGTGTTTGAGCACCTGCATCACCGAGCCTGTGACGCCGTTCATGTGGGGGAGGAAGGATTCAGCAATCAGAGCGATCTTCACACCTCAATGGTGGCGGCTCCCGGCCTCAGGAATCGTGAAAAGCGCTCCCCACCACCAAGTGTTCACGCACCCCACACCTCGGGGTCAAGTTGGTGAATCTTCGGCGCTCGAAATCTCGCACTGGCCCGGCTTCCCCGGCTCGACTGTGAGCAACTCACCCGGCTAGTCGTCGTAGATCGTGCTGCGGTGGTCAGTGTCCAAGGCGATGATAAGCAGTTCCTCGTCGTGAATATCGAGGATCACCCGGTAGTCACCAGCGCGATATCGCCACAAACCCTTGAGTGGCCCGCGTAGTGGTTTGCAGCGCAGTGCCGGATTCTCGAGTGTTTCGAGTGCGTGCAGGTCGCGCAGGATGCGGCGAGCGACCTGAGCGTCTAACTTGAGCAGCTTCTTCGCGAAGCGTGGTTGATGGCGAATCGAATAGCTCATGCCCGGAATGCGCTCGTTGCTGTTCAGACAGCGATGTTGCCACGTGCCTCGGCGCGCAACTCATCAGGGTCAAACCCGAGTTCGCGGGTCAACTCATCGAGTGGGCGAGTCTCGATTTCACCACGTCGGATCACAGCGGCCTCGTCCGCAAGCGTGTAGGCCCACTCGAGATCACTCAAATGCTCTTCGAGCGCTTCACGCACGTAGAAGGACTTCGGTCGGTGAGTCAACGCCGCGAGCCGGGAAAGGCGCTCACTGAGTTCAGCGGGAAGTCGCAGCGAAATGGTGTCGGACATGTAATACATACTACGCGTGCTTGCCCTTGAATGCACTGAAACGTCATTCCGCAACTTGCTGTATCCGGCGCAGAGTGAATCAGCTTCGTGAAAGGCGGCATCGCCAGAGTGGATCGCGCCTCTAGCGTGCGAGGTACGCCGTAAGCGCGTCGCGCGCGTCGCGCGGCGTGAACCCGGCGGCCTCGAATGCGTGGAGGGCAGGCGCTGCTCAGGAGCGTCGGCTACCCTTTATTCACTGGATGTTCATTTCAGCCCGAGGCTGCAATGGAGAGACAGGAATAGTGGGTGTTGGAGATCGCGAGCGAGCAGATGAGCGACGATCAGAAGCAAACAAGTGGCGGCAGGTCGTGCGTCAGGCGAGCCATACGCGTTTCGATGACGGTGTTCGGTTGGATCGTGGCTACCTTGGGTGCAGTGCTCGTGGGTGCGGCCTCGTGGATCCGCCGCACGTTTGGGCCGATTTCGGTCGATCAGATGCTCATGAACCTGCAGGGTGCCGGGGGAGTCGGCGGAACAGCTGCAGAGTCAGGATACGTCGAGAGTTTTGTCTGGCAGGCGATCGTCTTGCCTCTGAGCCTGGTGATCTCTGCATTAGCGATCATGCTTGTTTTTACAGGCATCCGGCGCCTTCAAGAATCTCGAGTTCACAGGGGGGCGCTTGGTTCGCCGAGCACTCCCGACTCCGCTGCACCTCCAAAGGGCAGGGCTATTCGAAGGTTGATGCCAGCGGCGGCCGCTCTTGCATTGCTGGCAATTGGTGTATCGAACTTCTCCCAAGCTGTTGAGCTGCCTCAGTACCTGCGCGCAATGTTGAGCCCGTTGTCTATGAACGACTACTACGTCGCTCCACTCGCCGAGGGAACCAATGTGCAGGTTGTGATGCAATCTGATCTACAAGAGGCCCCGCTTAACCTGGTGACGATTTATCTTGAGTCGGTTGAAGATGCGCTCGGAGATGAGAGTTTGTTTGAGGAGAATCTTCTCGAACCTCTCGAATCGCAAACAGAGAACTGGGCACAGATTCCCGCTTTGCAGCAGTACAACGGCGGGGGCTGGACGATGGCCGGGCTCGTTGGAATGGAGTGCGGAGTGCCACTTCGTGGGGCGGGAATTGGTGAGAACGATATCAATTCGAACGAGATTGGATCAGAAGCCGACGCCTTCCTTTCTGGGGCAGTGTGCCTGGGTGATGTGCTCAACGATGCAGGTTACACGAGCGTTTTCTTAGGTGGTGCGGATGCGCAATTTGCATCGAAAGAACGGTTTCTCCGTGGTCATGGGTATGACGAGGTGAAGGACCTCCGCACTTGGCAGGAAATGGGAGAGACAGAATTCTCCGCCTGGGGTCTCTCGGATAGAGCGCTGTTCGAGCTCGCACGAGCTGAGATTACGAGTCTCAAGGACTCGAGTGAGCCGTTCCATTTGTCACTTCTGACCCTTGACTCCCACGAGCCGGCTCACCTTTTTGACTATTGTCAGGCTCGAAATGAGGATCCTCTCGCAGACGCGTTTCGATGCTCAATGGAGCAGGTTGCGGGGTTCGTGGACTTTCTTGAAATGGAAGGCTTTCTAGAGAATACTGTGGTCGTCGTGGTCGGAGATCACAAAAAGATGCTTGCTGAGGGTGGGCATATGTGGGATGAGCTTTCCGCCATTGAAGATCGAACTATTTTTAACCGGTTCTGGAGCCCAAGGGCACCATCAGCAATGCGCGAAGGCCAAGATCAATTAACGGTGCTTGCCACCACTCTTGAGTTGCTCGGTCTTGGACGAGAAGACCGACGTGCTGGGATTGCAGTCTCCGCGTTGGTCGGCGCCACACCAGCAGGGAGTGTTGCAGAGATGAATCCGGGGGAGTACCAAGAGCTCATCCAGTCTCGATCTGCAGACCTTTACCATCGACTCTGGGGAGTCAGCGATGAGGATCAGTTGCAGGCCGTGGGCGCCGGATAGAGTGCTGCGGACGGACCTGATGCCGTGTCTCTCAGCCGCAGCAATCTGCTAACTCAAATACGCAATTAAGGCGTCTCGCGCGTCGCGCGGCGTGAACCCGGCGGCCTCGATCTTGCCGAGCGACAGCGTGCTGAAGAGCGGGCGCGGGGCAACCTGCTTGCCAGCGAAGTACTCGGCCGTGGTGGTGCCGCTCACGCGCTCCGGGTCGTGCCCGGTTCCCGAGTACACGAGCTTCGCGATGTCGGCCCACGACATCACGGGACCTTCATTCGTGAGGTTGTAGGTACCAAAGGCGGCGTGCGATTGCAGCAGGTGCACGATTCCCGCGGCAATGTCGTCGGTGAAGCTCAGGCGCCCGATCTGGTCATTCACAACGCTCGGATCGATGCCACGCTCGGCGAGCGAGGCCATGGTGCGAACGAAGTTGTTGCCGTCGCCGATCACCCAACTGGTGCGAACGATGTAGTGCCGCGGAACCGTTGACACCAGCGCATCGCCCGCGGCCTTCGTCTGGCCATAGACGCCCAGCGGCGCGAAGTCGTCGGCTTCCGTGTACATCCGCTTCGTGCCGTCAAACACGTAGTCGCTCGAGACGTGCACCAGGGTCAGGCCCTGCTCTGTGGCGATGCGCGCGAGCCGGGCGACGCCGGTCACGTTCGCGTCCCACGCGTCGCGCCGACCCTCGGGGGTTTCGGCGGCGTCAACCGCGGTGTAGGCGGCGGCGTTGATCACGGTGTCGTAATCAGCCCACCGCACGCGGTCGAGCGTCTCTTCGTTGAAGAGGTCGATACGACTGCGATCCGCAAAATCAGCGTGGGGGAGCGCCTGCTGCAGCGCGCGACCCAGCTGGCCGTTGGCGCCGAGCACGAGCGTGCGCTTCGGTTTCATTGGCACGACATCTGCGAGCACAGGGTGGGCGAGATCCTTCTCCGAGCGCTCGGCCTCCTCGAGGGGAATCGGCCATGCGATCGCGGCGGTCGGGTCGGAAAGGTTGAGGAAGGTGTACTCGCTCTGCGCCTCGGCGCTCCAGTGCGCGTTGACCAGGTATACATACGCGGTGTTGTCTTCCAGGGTTTGGTAGGAGTTGCCCACGCCACGTGGCACGAAGATCGCGGTCGACTGGTCGAGTTCCGCGGTGAAGACCGCGCCGAAGGTGTCACCCTCGCGCAGATCCACCCAGGCTCCGAAGATCTTGCCTGTCGCGACCGAGACGAACTTGTCCCACGGCTCCGCGTGAATGCCGCGCGTGGCACCCCGCTTGTCGTTGAAGGAGATGTTGTTCTGCACGGGCCCGAAGTCGGGCAAGCCGAGCGCGACCATCTTCTCGCGCTGCCAGTTCTCTTTGAACCAGCCGCGGTTGTCGCCGTGCACGGGGAGGTCGAGCAGCACGAGCCCAGGAATGGTGGTCTCGCGAATCGCGAGTTGCTTGGCGACCATGCTCACTGCCCCTGTTCCTTGTACTTGGCTTCGGTCGCGGCCTTTTGCGGCTGCCACCACTCGGGGTTGTCGCGGTACCAGTCGATGGTGGCGGCGAGGCCCTTTTCGAAGTCGGGGAACGACGGCTGCCAGCCGAGTTCTTCGCGCAGCTTAGTGCTGTCAATCGCGTAGCGGAGGTCGTGACCGGGGCGGTCGACGACGTGTTCGTAGGCGTCTGCGGGCTGCCCCATGGTGGTGAGGATCAGCTCCAGCACCTCCTTGTTGTTTTTCTCTCCGTCGGCGCCGATGAGGTAGGTCTCGCCGATGCGGCCGGCCTCGACGATGCGCAGCACGGCGGAGGAGTGGTCGTCGGCGTGGATCCAGTCGCGCACGTTGAGACCTTCACCGTAGAGCTTCGGGCGGTCGCCAACCAAGATGTTGGTGATCTGGCGGGGGATGAACTTCTCGACGTGCTGGCGCGGGCCGTAGTTGTTCGAGCAGTTAGAAATGGTGGCCTGTACGCCGAAGGAGCGCACCCACGCGCGCACCAGCAGGTCGCTGCCCGCCTTGGTTGACGAGTAGGGCGACGAGGGGTTGTAGGGCGTCTGCTCGGTGAACCGCTCGGGGTCATCGAGCTCGAGGTCGCCGTACACCTCGTCGGTGGAGATGTGGTGATACCGCTTCTCGTGGCGACGCACGGCCTCGAGCAGCGTGTAGGTGCCGACGATGTTGGTGTCGAGGAACGGGCGCGGGTCGTGCAGCGAGTTGTCGTTGTGCGACTCAGCGGCATAGTGCACCACCACGTCGGTGTCGGCGATCAGTCGGTCGACCAGCGGGGCATCGCATATGTCACCGTGCACCACGGTGACGCGGTCTTCGGGGAGGCCAGCGAGCGAGGCTTCGTTACCGGCGTAGGTGAACTTGTCGAGCACGGTCACCACGTCGTCGGTGTTCGCGACGAGATAGTGCACGAAGTTCGAACCGATGAATCCGGCGCCGCCGGTCACGAGAATCTTGCGGGCCACTGAGGTCCTCCTGCGTTAGTACGTGTGTCTGCGCGCAGACATAGTCGTCTCTATTCTAAGTCGGGAGCCTGTGGGCTCACCACACGAACCCCGCAGCTGCGGGCGCCCGCAGCCAATCGGTCGTCAAAGGTTGCAAGCGCAGTGCCAGTGCAGAGGGCTGCATCGAGCACGCATGCGTCGGGCATCTTGAGTCCGGTCTCTGTTCTCAGCTCAGCGAGGTTCCCTGCTCGGCCTGGCTCCGGGCGCCACTCTTCGATGCCCAGGTGCGACAGAGCCTGCAACGCTGCAGTCAGTCGGCGACCACGTGCAGGTGCGACGAGCACCTCCGCGAGTGTGAGGGAGTGCATGATGAAGGCACCTTGATTGCTGGCGAGAAGTGTGCCTGCGGCCTCATGATGTGCGTCTCGTGAATTGAAATGCGCGATGATCACGCTGGCGTCGAGCGTGATTCGTTCAAATGACACGATCAATCCGGCCACTCGTCACGTAGCTTCTCGCGATGGTGCTCTTCGTACAGGTCGCTAAACATGCCGGCTGACTCGTGCACTGCGGCAACCTGCCGAGCCGTTTGTGTCATCTGCTGATCCTGGAGTCGCTCTGCGCCAGAAACTAGCAAAAGCTTGACCCGCTCACTTCGAGATAACTCGGGCCAGGCTTCCTCCGCGACGCGGAGGGCGCGGGCAACCTCGGAGGTTTCGGTGACCTGAAAACGCGTGAGTGCGGTGGGCATGCAATGAGTGTACCACCAAAGGAAATGGTGCAACACTTCGTGGAGCTGGAACTGACCAGGTTCAGTACATGCGCAAGTTCGCGGAGAACTCGGCTATCGAGACAGGACGCTTATCGCCCGAGCCCGAGGTAGCGCCAATCGGCAGCACGCCAGCTTGCAGGGTCCAGCACGTTGCGTGCGTCAATTATCGTTGCAGGACCTGCCTGATCGGACACAAGCAATCTTGTCAGGTGAGGATCCAGGGACTTGTATTCTGTCCATTCCGTCAACAGAATTACGAGTTCAGCGCCTGCGAGAGCGTCAGAGGGATCAGGCGCATAGTGCAACTCAGGGTGACGCTGCCGAGCATTTTCGATGCCTTGCGGATCGGTGACAACCACAGCGGCACCGCGCTCATAAAGTCCGACTGCAACGTCTAGCGCTGGTGAATCGCGAATGTCGTCACTGTCTGGTTTAAAGCTCACGCCAAGGATAGTGATGCGCTTTCCAGAGACATCACCTCCGAACACACTCTCGGCCAGTTCGATCACATGAGATCGACGCCTCATGTTTATTGCATCAACTTCGTGGAGAAAGGCAACCGACTCGCCAAGACCGAGTTCTTCGGCACGCGCTGCGAACGCGCGAATGTCTTTCGGCAGGCAACCTCCGCCGAAGCCGACCCCAGCATTGAGGAAACGGCGACCGATTCGATTGTCGTGTCCAATCGCGTCGGCGAGTTGTGTGACATCCGCGCCAACTACCTCGCTGATTTCAGCCATCGCGTTAATGAAGCTGATCTTTGTCGCGAGAAAGGCGTTGGCTGCGACCTTCACGAGTTCGGCTGTCGCGTAATTTGTGACCACCTTTGGAGTGCCCTGAGTGAGAGCCTGTGCGTACACCTGATCCAGAAGCTTTTCGACTCGCTCAGCATCCTTATCGCCCGGGACCCCGTATACGATCCGGTCCGGTCGCAGGGTGTCTCGGACCGCAAAGCCCTCGCGCAAAAACTCTGGGTTCCAAGCGAGACTCGCCTGAGGTGCGTGCTGGTCAATCAAGAAAGCCAGTTGTTCCGCAGTCCCAACCGGCACTGTGGATTTCCCAACAACCAATGACCCCGGGGCAAGTCGTGGAATGAGCTCTTCAATCGCGGCATTGACGTACGTCAGGTCGGCAGATTGCCCCTCGAATGACTGAGGGGTTCCAACTGCGACGAAATGCACTGACGCTGCGGCGACCTCGTCGATGTCGGTAGTGAATCGGAGGCGGCCTGAAGCGAGCCCGGAGGTCAGGAGCTCGCCAAGACCGGGTTCGTAGAAAGGGGCCTCGCCCAAAGACAATTGCTCGACGCGTGCTGCGTCGACATCTACGCCCACGACATCGTGGCCGAGTGATGCCATTGCAGCGGCGTGCACTGCGCCAAGATACCCACAGCCAATTACTGAGATCTTCACGATGGTGCATTCTCCTTGCTGTTTCGACGGAGGATTGCCAACTTGAGGAACCCTCGAAACCTTAACGCAATGTGAATGGCCCAGCGCAAGGGGGATCGCCAGAACCCTGTGTACCGTTTGTTCATGAAGCGAATTGCACTGTCAGTCATCGCCTGTTCCACTGCGACGGCATGCTTCTTCGTCGAGTGCGCCCCGGAGTGCTCGACCGAAACGGAAGGCTCGTAGACATTGGTGAGCCCAAGGTTCCCGATCCGCCATCCGAGGTCGATGTCTTCAAAGTGCATGAAGTACGCCTCGTCCCAGCCGGAGAGATCTTCAAAGGCCGAGCGTTTCACCATGACTGCTGCGCCAGAGAGGGAACCTGCAGCGCGGCGCTCGCCGTAGTTTGCGGCATCTTGATAGGCACGCGTCCAGGGGTTCCCAGGCCAGATCTTGCTGAACAGCGCGTGGCCCACGCCGGTGCCAAACGATGGAATATTTCGAGCTGAGGGATACACGCTGCCGTCTTCATTCAGGATGCGTGGGCCAATGCTCCCGGCGCCCGGATCGCCCAGCAGCGATGCGGCGAGTTGACCGATGGCGGGTTCTATGAAACGCACGTCGGGATTGCAGAAGAAGTAGGCATCGAGGGGGGTATGTGCGGCGACCCCGAGCTTCAGCGCACGCACCCCGGCGTTCATGCCGGCACCGTAGCCAGGGTTTGCCGGGATCGGCACATACTGGGCACCGTAGCGCTGCGCGATGCCCTGCACACTTTCGTGATCCGGCTTATTGTCGACCACCACGACGGGGAGGTCCCCGTGGTACTCGCGCAAACTGCGGAGGAATATGGTGAGTGCGTCGCCGGATCCGTAGCTCACCGTCACCACGCCCACATTGGTTAGCGGAGTCGAGTGCGGGGGAGCGGCTTCTAGCATGGCTTCCATCCTATGGACTAGAGATTCAGGGCGCGCCCTGCACGCCTTCGGTAAGCTTGCCGTTGATCTGTGGAAAGGACGTGCTCCATGAAGGGCATCATTCTCGCTGGTGGTTCCGGTACCCGGCTGTGGCCCATCACTAAGGGCATCTCGAAGCAACTCATGCCGATCTACGACAAGCCGATGGTTTATTACCCCCTGTCGACGCTGATGATGGCGGGAATTCGTGAGGTGCTGATCATCACGACCCCCGAGTACAACGACCAGTTCCGTGCGCTGTTTGGCGACGGAACTCAGCTGGGCATGCGGATTGAGTACGCGGTACAGCCGTCTCCCGATGGGCTCGCGCAGGCCTTCATTATCGGCGAGGAGTTCATCGGAGACGACAGCGTGGCGCTCGTTCTTGGCGACAACATCTTCCACGGCGTCGGGCTGGGTACGAGCCTGCGCAAAAACAATGAAGTTGACGGTGCGCTGGTGTTCGCGTACCACGTGGCCGAGCCACAGGCGTATGGCGTAGTTGAATTCGACGAGAATATGCGTGCAGTTTCTATTGAAGAGAAGCCGCCGCATCCAAAGAGCAACTACGCTGTTCCCGGCCTGTACTTCTACGACAATGACGTGGTTCGGATCGCCAAGACCATTCAGCCCAGCGCTCGCGGCGAACTCGAGATCTCGAGCGTCAACGAAGAATACCTGAACGCTGGCAAGCTCTCAGTTGAGGTGCTTGACCGCGGAACTGCCTGGCTTGACACTGGCACATTCGAGTCGATGATGCAGGCCTCAGAGTATGTGCGCGTGATCGAGGATCGACAGGGCTTCAAGATTGGCTGCATTGAGGAAATCGCCTGGCGCAACGGGTGGATCGACGATTCCCATCTCGCAGAACTGGCCGCTCCTCTTGTGAAGAGTGGGTACGGGAGATATCTCACAAATCTTAAGCTGCAATAACGCGTAAAGGTACAGTTAATGAAGGAAGACGATCCGTATACCGAACCCCTGGTATCGGTAATAATTCCGATTTTCAATACTCAGCAATATCTGGATGAGGCCTTACTGAGTATTCGTTCACAGACACTTAAAGAACTCCAGATCATATGTGTTGATGATGCTTCAACTGACGGGTCGCTGGCAGTGCTTAGGCAGCACGCAGGTGAAGACTCTCGCATATTTGTGATCGTTAATGAGGAAAACATTGGTCTTGGAGCAGCACGAAACGTTGCGCTGCAGAGGGCGGAGGGGCGCTACGTCTACTTTTTTGACAGTGACGATATGCTCGATCCTGAAGCGCTCGAGAAACTAACCTATTTGGCTGAACGGGATGAACTCGATTCAGTGTTTTTCAATGCCCGACCGTTGATCGACGAGTCCATGGATTCCGGGCTGATACAGCAATACCAGCGCCAATACCAGCGGAGGCAAGCCTATACCTCCGGAATATCGGGACCCGAGTTGGTTGTGGAGATGACCAAGTTCGGGGAATGGAAGCCGTCTGCCTGCTTATACATGACAAGACGCGAGTTGCTAGAACAAGCTGAACTTCGTTTCACCGAAGGGGTACTTCACGAAGACAACGGCTTCACGATGCGCCTGATGCTTTCGGCGAGTCGAGTTGGCTACGACTCATCAGATTTCTTCGTGCGAAGGGTTCGGGCAGATTCAATCACAACGGCTCGTGTTTCTGAGTGGCACGTCCGAAGTCTAGTAGTCGCGGTGGCCGAACTAGCCTTTGCCGACGCTAGACAAAGGATCGCAGCAGACTATTTGGCTGACTTGCCGATTGCCGTCGCCACTCAGGCGGAGTTGATCTTTCACGATGCTATCCGGAAATATCTTTGTCTGGACCACAGCGAGCGGGAACAATTGTCTGAATGGGCACCCTCTCGGCCAGAGTACGTCTTCGTCCGCTCGCGCCTGTTTGACAGGGCCGAAATCCAGAAGTCTGAGGAGGCGCTCCAGGCGAGTAAGGAACACGCCCGAATGCTCGAAGCGGAGAATGCGGAGTTGCTCCGATCACGTGCGCTCCGTTTTGCCCGTCGGCTACGTTCGATTCTGGGTCTCCGTTTGAATTGAACCGGCCCCGGGACATCAAAGCTGTTGATCGTTGCGCTAAGAGGTTTTCTCAAGCGAATACTTCATTGAGATAGCTCCGCGGCTCGTTCGTGGGGCGATTACGTTGAAGGACGCGGCCTGAGTGGCATCCTTGAGATGTTGACCTCCGCCGTCAAGTACTGAGACATTGACAAAGTACTTGCCCTCCCCGAAGCATGTGTTCTGTATGGTGAACCGAAATGAGACTGAACCTGAGAACGGCGAGAGTGGCATCTCAATAAGATCATTCGCCGCGCCGAATACCCTTAGGCCCATTGGATTGTCGATCTGAATTGAAAGCATCCAGTCATCATCAAGGACTTGGCCCTGCAGATCAATATGGATATTTAGATCATCCCCGAGGTCGACTGGTTCGTTGGCCTCCCGGTGTTCGGCGACGCAGTATGCTTGTATTCCGATTTCGGTTTGTGGGCCGGATAGATCCTCCCTCGACTCTGAAACTTCATGCTCGTGTTTTACTCGTCGCTCTTCTAATAGATCACGGAAGCGGGTCACTGCTTCACGAGGGTCGCCCTGGTACACGAGCTCGCCGTGATGCAAAAGAACGGCGCTGTCGCTGAGCTCGAGCACTTGACCGAGGTTGTGCGTGACTAGCAGGATGGTTCCACCATCAGCCTGAAATCGTCTGATCGCGTCCATGCATTTGCGCTGAAAAGCTTCATCGCCTACGGCAAGTACCTCATCAACCAACAGAATGTCAGGGTCAGTGTGGATCGCGACTGCAAATGCCAGGCGTACATACATGCCGGATGAGTAAAACTTCACCTGGGTGTCAATGAAGTCTTCGAGTTCCGCAAAGGCAACGATGTCGTCAAAGACGGCATCAGTCTCTGCCCGGCTCATCCCGAGAAGCGAGGCGTTCAGAAAAACGTTGTCGCGCCCGCTAAGGTCCGGGTGGAAACCAGCTCCGAGTTCGAGCAATGCTGCAATACGACCCCGGCTGGATATCATGCCAGAAGAGGGATCAAGGATCCCGCCGATAATCTTCAGCAGTGTGCTTTTGCCCGAACCGTTGTGCCCGATCAGCGCGACCGTGTGCCCGGCCTTGACCTCGACACTGACATCGTCAAGTGCCGTGAACTCCTCACGGTTTTGACGCCCGGTGCGAAAGGACAGCAACCGATCTTTTAAGGAGTTGTCTCGTCTTAGCATGAAATGCTTGCTGACTCGATCCGCCTTGATGACGACGGGCGCCTCATCGGATGCCTCGTGTAAGGGTGGCATAGTGTTCACAGCTCCTGAGCGAAATTGCCCTGCAACCGGGCGAAAATGCGTTGTGCTCCGAAAACGCACAACAGGCCGACGGTGGCCGCGATACTGAGTTGAGTCATGAGGTGTTCAGGAACAGGGAGACCACGATCGGTGGTACTCCAGATTGACTCCTGAAAGCCGACTACCGCGAGAGTCACGGGATTCGCAGTGTAGATCTGTAGCAGCCAGGGTATCCCTGCGTTGGTAATGACGTCTCGAACCATGCCCCAGGAATAGAGGATGGGTGATGCCCACATGAGCACCATCACAGCTATCTCGACGAAGTATCCGATGTCGCGCAAGTAGACGTACCAAGCGGAGAACACGAGGGCGAGGGCAAGCCCAAAGCTGACAAGGATGATGAGCGCAGGTACGAGGTAGAGCAAATTCCAGCTCAGACGGAAATTTCCAGTTAGCAGCACGATTCCGAGAAGAATCGCCAATTGAATCACAAAATTAAACAGAGCCGTGCCCATTGCGGCAAGCGGGAACAGCTCGCGCGGCACATAGACCTTCTTGACCAGCCCGGCGTTGCTCAAGATAGAAGCGGTACCTCCCGAAACGATCTCCGAAAACAGGCTGTAGGCTGTGAGTCCCGTAAATATATATATAGCGAAGTCGGGAATGCCTCTTTCGGCGCCAAGGAACTTTCCGACCACTACGAAGTAAATCGCGAGTTGGGTGAGTGGCCGGATCAGTGTCCAGATAAGTCCGAGGGAGCTGTCCTTGTAGCGGGACTTGATGTCGCGCCTCACAAGCAGGGCGAGTATGCTTCGATTTCCAAAAATCTCACGGGCAGTTCTGGAGAACCCTTTGTAGCTGGCATGCGATTTGCCGGAATCAGCAGGGGTACCGATGTGAGTAAATGGCTCTTGGCCGAGCATCGCTAGTCGCTGGTCGCGATTCATGGGGCTCACCTTCTTGGTCCGTGGACTTTGTTCCCTGAGGTTGCCGCGTAAGTAACCTGAGCAATGCTCGCCTTACCCATCAAGTCAGATTGATTGTCTTGAAATTTCACTGCTCCACAGCTCCGGATAGTCCGAGGCCAGTTGTCCGCGACGCTCGGCGTGGCTCTGTGTGCGCGAACGCAAACCAGACCATTCTAAGCGCTTGAAGAACGATCAATAGACGGCACTCAAAGTTCTGTACCAGGTTACCTGAGTGCGTTGAAGAGCATGTAGCAAGAATAGGTCGGCCGACACCGAGAGCGGGTAGCTTCCGCTGGCAACTAGCTCTCTTTTCGCAGTGAACGTTAATTTGGCATGCCCCATAGGGACTGGAGTGAGTTGACCTAGCCTCAGCATGTTCTCGTAGTTGCTGCTATCAGACACGACTTACCCTCATAGAGGCATGCGTGTGTCGGCATTACGAAATTACGATCTGAGAGCCATGCAGATTTAGGCGGACGAAGGCCCAAGCCTGATTGAGTCAACCGGCTGAGAATGCAGCTTGCGCTTGCGTGCGCTTTCAATGGGTGACAGGCTAAAATGAGGGTTTTATTTGAGATGGGCGGGGTCGTGACAGACATTCGTGGTGAATATCGGCGTTTGCTACGCGGTACCCACACAGAGAGTAATCAGGAAAACGTTGTCTTCTATGTGCACAGCACTTCACTTGACGAAGGCAGAGGGGACCTCTTCGTCGCGTTAGGTCTTGCACGCGCGTTGGATGTCCGCGGATGGGGCGTTTCGTTTCTGGGGTTAGAACATTGGCACTTGGACGTTCCTCCTCATACGACGATTACCGTAGCGATGCTGCAGGATGCCACTCCTGGGCACGCGCGGGATGACGTTCTAAGGCTCGCCTGGGTTCGTAACTGGGTTGAAGACTGGGTTGAACGGGCACCACTAGCTGAATTTGATGGAATTCTTGCATCTTCCGAAGCGGCAGAAGCCTTTATTAGAAAGAGGTTCATGGGCGCGACGGCGACTCTCCCAATCGGGGTCGACGCGGGACTTTTTGCTGGACAAGACGCTTTGCGAGATGTGGAGATCTCAACAACGTTGAACCTTTGGGGCCATGACCGGGGGTTAGTCGATGACATTAGGAAGCTACCCTCTGGGTTTTCCGTTCATTGGTTTGGAAATGGGCTAAAGGCCCTTGAAGATGTTGGGGAGGTGGTCGTCATTCATGACCCAGTTGACTTTGTCGATGTCGCGGGAGTTTACGGCCGAAGTAAGATCGTCCTGGACGACCTCACTCCCTCGACCCGAGAATTTGGGTGCCAAAATAGCCGACTATATGAAGGCCTAGCTGCCGGCGCGCTTGTGATAACAAATTGCGCGGAAGGACTGAGCGAACTGGGCCTGTCGGGAGTCCCAGTCGTCACTGATAATGCTCCTCTGGAAGCGATTCTTCAGCAATTCTTGGATGATGAGGAGGGGAGGTTTCGACTGGTTTCAGACCTTCGGAGCCATGTGCTCTTAGAACACACCTATGAAGTACGTGCCGAGGCTTTCATGCAATTCGTAGAGAAAGCGAAGCGTCACGTTGCTTCTCGTCAGCAGATCATGGGACTTCAAGACGAGAACGCTCAGTTGAGCGCAGAATGCAGACTGCTCCGTGAGGCTCTAGACGGCGCAGAAGAGGAGATTAGGAGATTTCGAGCTCGGAAGGCAGTCCACATATCAGACCGGGTGGCAAGCATGTTCTGGCGGAGGAGATAGCGCTGCCCGAGTTCTTTGGGGATGACTCGGCTAGTGTGGTTGAGTTAAGCGACATACACATGCTGGAGGTTGACTGTTGACTTCGTTTCGATCCCGGGTAGCACTAAGGCTTCGCAACGCGCTCCCTGAAGGTTCGCGATCTCGTAGCTTTGGCGGGATGATCTATCGGGACTACCGGACAGTCCGGAACGCAGTAGGTGTCGCCCTGCCCGAGCTTGAGTCAAGGCATCGCGCTTCGCGGATACCGAAGACATACGACTCGTGGATGCGCACGCAATCCAGCAAGTTGAGCACATTTGAAGGCCGATCCCAATTAACTCGGTTCCTTGTAATTATCGAAGGGACGGGCCCATCCCCTGTTCCAGGTAATTCAGGCTCAGACTCAATTGAGATTACTGAAGTAAGGGTCCAGAGCGGCGATCGCGTAACAGCTGAAGTTCTGAAGCGGAATGACTTGGTGCTTCTTTTGAACGCAGGGTCTAAGCTGCGACGGGGTGCCATTAGTGAGATTGCTATGCGGTTCTATGAGGATCCGGCGGCTAAGTTGCTTACCTTCGACTCGGATCTGCTCGAGGGTGGGAAAAGGGTGTCTCCGACCTTTCGTCCACAGTGGTCGCCAGACGTTCTCCTCGGAAACAACTACATTGGTCGAGCGGTGGCGATTAACGCGGCTTGGGCGTGCGATAATTTCGGGGAAATTCAGAACTCAGACTCGGCGATCTGGGAGATGCTACTTGTAGCCGCGATTAGTGACGTCGAGGTTCGGCATATCCCCCGAGTGCTCTTGAGTGAGAGAAACCCAAAATGGCTGACCACGCCCGATGCCGGCGACGCGTCCATGGTGCAACGTATTCTATTGGAAAACGGATTCGAAGCCGAAGTCAAGCCTGAAAATGGCAGCTTGAGTGTTCTTCCAGTCAAGACTCAGTGGCCTCTAGCTTCAATCATCGTCCCGACCCGACATTCGCGAGAGAATATGGGTAGGTTGATCCGAAGCCTACGAATGACCGACTACCAGAACTTCGAACTCATCATTGTTGATAATGGTGTGGAGAGTGCAGAAAATTCAGCCTGGTATTCGGAGAATCTCGCAGGGCTTCGGCACAGAATTGTCTGGTGGACCGAACAGCCTTTTAACTACAATCGAGTAAACAATTCAGGAGTTTCCGCGTCGTCGGGGGAATACTTGGTCTTACTTAACGACGATACGGAGATTGTCGACTCCCGTTGGCTGAAGATGCTTGTCGGGCACGCAGGACGCGCAGGAGTGGGCGGTGTGGGTTTCCAACTCCTTGAAGGAAATGGCCGCATTCAACACGGCGGAGTATTCATTGGGCCAGGTGGCTTCGCAGACAATCTGTTTCACGGAATGTTCCCCCACTCAAAGACTCTTATTGGTTCAACAGACTGGTATCGCAATTCTTTGGCTGTGACCGGGGCGTGTGTCGCGATTAGACGTGATCATTTCCTCGATGTTGGAGGGCTCGATGAGAACTTCATACTGATGGGCAGCGATGTTGTGCTAGGGCTTGATCAGGTCCTTGCTGGACGACGCAATTTGGTAATTCCATTTGATATGGTTCGTCACTACGAGTCACTCACTCGAGGTGGGACTGTCCCTGAGCAAGACCTGTTTGCCAGCTATTGGCGCTATCATTCGTGGCTTCGACACGGGGATCCGTATGTCTCTCCCAACGTCTCGCGATCTTCCGCAGTCCCGAAGTTCGCAGGCAAGCATGAAGAGAATCCCGCACTCGTTTGTCAGCGGGCACTCGGTCGACGCCAAATCAAGTTCGTACAGCGTGCGAACATTGCGGAGGAAGCCAGGCAGCTCTTGTGGACGTCTGCGGTGACCCGCGATGATGTCGCACGACTGCGATCGAGCCATCAGGAACACGCAAGTCGCTTTGAAGTACGAACCATCAATTGGTTTATCCCTGAAGTAGACATGCCTTTCTTTGGTGGACTAAATACGGCTTTTCGGATCGCTGACAAGATGCGAGTCGAGAATGGGGTGAGGAATAGATTTGTTGTGCTCGGCGAGCCAGCAGAGATGTTCTTGAGGACTGCGCTCGATGCGGCATTCCCTGGGCTTGGCCGAGACTCGGAAATACACTTCTACGATGGTTCTGACGAATCGTTGAAGACGATTCCGAAAGCTGATGCCGCAGTCGGAACGCTTTGGCTAACTGCGCTGCATGTTGCGCGATCTGCTACGGCCAAGCGCGGATTCTATTTGGTGCAGGACTACGAACCGGAGTTCTATCCGGCGAGCAGCATGTTTGCCATGGCAGAGGAATCGTACCGGCTCGGTCTTTACGGGTTGTGCAACTCACCCAGTATGTATAAGACATATGTTGGCGAATATAACGGTCGCGCTTTCGGGTTCACGCCTGCAGTTGATCGTGGCGTCTATCATCCGGCGGATTCCTCGGATGAACGCGAATATGATCCTGTTACGATCTTCGCCTACGCTCGGGACCATTTCCGAAACTGCTGGGAGCTTGTCTATGCAGCGCTGAGTGAGATAAAGAAGAAGCACGGGCGAAACGTCAGAATAATTGTCGCAGGTGCTCGTTATCTCCCGGAAAGCGCAGACTTCGTGGACCTCGGTCTTATGGACTACAGAGAAACTGCATTGCATTATCAGAAGACAGATATCGGTGTTACGATGCAGATTTCAAGGCATCCTTCCTATCTCCCCCTTGAGCTCATGGCCTGTGGAGTACCCATGGTGTCTCCCGATAGTCACTGGTTCAAGTGGTTATTCAAGGGAGATGGGAATTCGTTGGAGAGCATGCGAAGCGTTTCCGATCTGTTCCGAAACCTTGACACCCTCGTGACGGATGCCCAGCTTCGAAAACGTTTGAGCCAAGGGGCAATTCAGACAATTGATGAATCACATTCAAGTTGGGATCAGGCCTTGGCGGGAATATATGAATACTTCTGTGACCCAGAGGGAACAGGGCCTTAGAGCCTAGGGGGCGAGCTTTCGACTACGAGAACTTGAGCTACTGAAAGTTGCAAGTGAACGAACTCTATGTCGGAATCGACGCAAGTTAACAAGTATTGCTCTGAGGCTTATTGCCAGAAGAGGCGCCTCGCGCCGAGGAAGTTTGGCAGAAGCGTCAAGGTCGAGTGTGTTGAGCGTATCGATAACCGGTTGAAGGCTAGATTCCCACGTGAACTGAATCCTGACCCGTTCAATATTCGTCACACACTCTTCGACAAATGACTTGTCTGTTGACAGGGTCACCAGTGCGTCGGACAATTCCTTCACGCTTCCTTCGGTGACAGCAATACCGAGACATTCACGCTCCACAAGCTCACCGAAGTCATCCCCACGCGTTATAAGGAGTGGGAGCCTACACCACAAATAGTCAAGTATTCGAGTCCGAAATGAAAACGTGGTTTCAATATGGGCGAAATGTGTGCTTGTGCCCGCAGTTGCGTCGAGCAGATACTTAGAGCGCTCATCGTATGGAACCCATCCAGGATTAAAAATCACATGAGTGCCGAGAAGCCCGAGCTCTGATGCGCGCTGTTGTGCCTGCTCCACGGCTTTCATGGGCGGAATGTCCGGATTGGGGTGGCTTGTTCCCATAAAGAACAAGCGGATCGAAGGGACCACTTTTCTGGCTTGCGCCACTGCTTCGATGAGCGTGATTGGATCAAACCAATCGTAGAGACCCCCGCTCCAGACGAAAACGGAGTCGTCAGGGCCTGCCGCGGGGAAGTTGTCCCTGATAGGGGTGCCGTTGCGGCGGGGCTCCTCAGATTCAAGGCCGAACGGACAAACTACGACCAGCTTGCTGAGGTTGACATCCTGTTGGTACTCGCGCGGGGTGATACGCCCGAGTGCGAGTAGCATTCCGAGATACAGCATGCGCTGTCTCTCGGATGCACAGATAACGAGATCTGCACGCGACAGTTGCTCATTCATTATGTACGTGGTGTCAAAGACCTGCCGGTTCCATTTAGAGGGCGGCAAAGATGAGCCTTGAACAAGCGCCTCAAAGGGCATTGGGTCATATGCGTCGACGATGATGAACTTCTTGCTCTTGCGGATGCATGTGAAGAGCGCCATGGCCATGCCTTGGAAGACAATGACATCGGCCCACTTTTCATGCACGCGCATATTCTGATCGTCGAAGGCGTCGACTGTGTGAATCGGGATGGTTCGCCAAGCAGGGTCGCTACTGTGAAGAGAAATCAAACGAACCTCCCCAAGCGCGGTGAGGGCAGCCGCGAGGCGTGTCGCTCGAATAGCTGGGCCCGAAACTTGGGCGCGGATTGGGTCTCCAGTTATGACCAGATATCGGGTTGGGCGAGTCAACATAGCTACGCTTTCAGCAAACATGTGCACGGGACCCAATGATTCCGCAGCACTCAAGGAACGTGTGGTTTCTAAACATCCTAGGAGCGTCGAAGCTTGCTGCTGCTTGGAGGACGAAATCCCGGCGATTTTCGTTACTGTCGGTAGGATTAGCAACTATGTCAGGATTAAGAGCCGAGTCGCAGAAACAACGGCATCGTGCCCGAGCCCGGCATGCGCTCAGTCTTATTGCTGCGATATCGGTGGTACTTCTCGGTTTCGTCGCCGCGCCCGCGGCAGAAGCGTCTGTCGCCAGCGGTTTCGACGCTGGAAACATCATTAGCGATGACCTTTTCTACAGTGGCTCAGCAATGGGCGCAGTTGAGGTTCAGGCTTTCCTGAACGGCAAAGTACCCCGCTGTACCATCGGCGACACCGGTCGTACTCCAGGTACTCAGTGGGGGTCAACCCAGATTGCCCAGGTGTGCCTCAAAGGCTTCAAGACCACAACGTCGAGTCGTGCCGCAAACGCTTACTGCAGCGCATACTCGGGGGCTACTCTTGAAACGGCCGCGGAGATCATCGCAAAAGTTGGCAGGTCTTGTGGTATAAGCCAGAGAGTCCTTCTGGTGATGCTAGAGAAAGAGCAGTCGCTCATTTCCGACAGTTGGCCCACTGTACGTCAATTCGACCAAGCAATGGGATATGCCTGTCCTGATTCTGGACCGAACAATTCCGCGAACTGTGATCCGACGCAAACTGGTTTTTTTCAGCAGGTATACCGTGCAGCGTGGCAGCTTAAGGTGTACCAATCGAATCCGAACTCCTACAATTACAAGCCATTTCAGGTAAACACTATTCAATGGCACCCGAACGCTGGTTGTGGCACCTCGCAGGTATACATACAGAATTGGGCAACAGCCGCCCTGTACATATATACGCCTTATCGGCCCAATGCCGCAGCTCTGAACGCAGGGTGGGGTGTTGGTGACACCTGCTCAAGCTACGGCAACCGCAATTTCTATCTGCTTTATAAAGCCTGGTTTGGAACCACCAACGATGCGCCAGCCTCCCCGGATCCAAAGGGTGCAGTGCAAGCTTCAATCGCTGGACCCAGTCAAGTGTCGGTTTCTGGCTGGGCATTTGATCCCGACACTCAGGACCCGGTTTCCGTCCATGTATATGTTGGTGGTGAATATGGTCTTGGGGGAAGATGGGGCGGGTCGTTCGTGGCAAATCTCGAGAATGCTGCATTTTCCGCCGCTAATTCAACGCACGGGGCAAATCATGGCTTCGAGTTCACTGCAACGGGGCTCAATGGACCAACTGAGATATGCGTTTACGTAATAAACGTCGGAGCTGGGGTGAACTCGCTGATTGGCTGTCCGGTTATGTCGCCCTCAACGGGCACACCCTTTGGAAATTACGAAGGTCTTTCACTTTCGGGCCTTACGGCGACTGTTCAAGCCTGGACTATTGATCCTGATGATTCAGGCCCAGTGACGATCCACGCGTACTTGGGTGGTCCAGTTGGAGTTGGCCGTTGGGGTGGCCAGTACTCCGCTAATGTGCCCCGCGAAGACATAGGCAGGGCCTATCCGCTGTACGGGTCTTCCCATGGGTTGGTCGCCGATATTCCGGTTGGGGTCGGTACTACCCCCATCTGCCTTTACGCTATGGATCGACAAATCTCTGGCGCGAGCGCATTCTTAGGCTGTAAGACCGTGTCTACTGCAAGTGGTCCACCCTTTGGGAACGTTGACAGTGTTCAAGCGGTACCGGGCTCGGTCAGGTTCTCTGGATGGATGATTGATCCGGATACAACAGAGCCAGTAACGATACATGTATATATTGATGGGCGCTGGGGCGGCGAATACCGAGCCAATTTGGAGCGTCGCGATGTGGGGCGTGCATATGCGGGCTATGGAGACTCACACGGATTTGACATTGACCTGACAAGTCGAATTGGTGCTGGCTCAAGTACTGTTTGCATATACGGAATCAATAGTGGTGCCGGTTTCAATTCATTGATAACTTGCCGGACGATCCAGCTTCCCGGCGGCATGCCGTTTGGGAATTGGGAGTCCACAAGTGTTGAAGGGGAGAGTGCCTCTTTATTAGGTTGGATGCTCGACCCTGACACCGTCAGTCCGGTAGCATTGCACGCCTATGTAAACGGGCGCTGGGGAGGTGCCTACTTGGCCGATTCTCAGCGGCCAGATGTGGGTCGCACTTATCCCGGCTATGGTGATGCGCACGGCTTCAAGATTTCAGTGCCGATTCCTGCTGGTCGAAGCGAAATTTGCGTTTACGGAATCAACGTGGGCGCTGGAGCGACGAACCCACTCATTGGCTGTCGTGTTGTCGATCGGTAATTCGCCTTGGTCAATCATCGATCTAATTTTACAGGGGCTTTGCGGTGAAAGTATTAGTAGATAATCGTTGGTTCGTTCTCGTAGTAATTCCCATCATCCTGGCGCTTATCAGCAGCGCATTTGTTGTTAATGCTGCCCAGAGACATACGCAAGTTTCTCCCGTAGATGAGTATGTTTACATCGATTACACGGCAAAAATTCCTGAACAGGGTGTTGTGATTCTCGGTGATGAGACCGGGGACCTCGCGCGGGAATACATTTCATGTCAAGGTGTGGCAGGCTATGGCGAATTCAATCCTGATGCATGCCGAACGGGAGACTTTTCTGAAGACGAGGAGTATCCTTATGCAGGCAAAACTGCCGCAGACATATATACGCCGCTATATTTTGCAGTTGCTTGGGCATTTGCTGCGCCACTAGAGGCTCTGATCGGTGTGGACTTTTTGGATGGAGCCAGGCTTAGCGGCATTTTATGGTTGTCTAGCTCAGTAGTGCTGCTTTATTTTGCGCTTCTCCGACTCCGTGTTCAGCTTGTCGTGAGCGCGGCGGTTCCGCTCATGATTGTTGGCTCACTTGCGGCCTGGTGGTCTACGACCTTCTTGAGTACCGACGCAACCGCACTTTTTGCGGGTTCGCTACTTTTTTATGTCTTGGTTTGGTATCTACAGAAAGGTCAAGGCATTTGGCTGGTTACCCTGGCCGGCATTCTCTCGACTCTGTTGAAGTTTCAGAATTTCATGGCGGTTGCGCTCGTCGCCTCAGTGATACTCGTTGCAGCGGGCTTCGAGCGGGCTTCATCTGAAGCGCTCGGTCTAAGGCATTTGACTTGGAAACAGAGCATTCGAGGAGCGAGTCTAGTTTTAATTGCCCCGGTAGTCGCCCAGCTCGCATGGATGCTCATTCGTAGTGCGCTCGCCAGCGGGTCCGGGGCGGAGCAAGGTGTAGCGGACCCACTATCGATTCCTGCACTACTCGGTGAGACCACGAAGTTCATTGGTGGCATGGTCTGGGGCGCATCAACAGCTGCGTCAGTTCCGGTCTTTGCCGCGGTTGTGGGGGTCGTGATGACGTGGCTGTTGGTTGGTGGTGCTGTCGCGTCCTCGCTCAGCGGCGGGAAAGG
This sequence comes from Leucobacter fengyongliangi, assembly GCF_052386045.1. Classification (NCBI taxonomy): domain Bacteria; kingdom Bacillati; phylum Actinomycetota; class Actinomycetes; order Micrococcales; family Microbacteriaceae; genus Leucobacter; species Leucobacter fengyongliangi. Next base: position 469,980 of record NZ_CM126356.1, read on the forward strand.
AGTCACATTCGAGAGTTCGCTCGGGTACTTCTGGATTGCGATTGCAACAGTTGCAGCGCCGCTCCTGGGAGTGGCGACCTATTTCATGGCAGGTTTCTATTTCAGCTTGCCTGCCCGATATGGAATTTCGCTACTTCCAATCGGACTTGCGATCGCCGCTATTACGTTAGGCAGGAACGCGATTTGGCGAACGGTGCTCGTCGCTTTCGCGCTATACGCAGTAGGTGTAAGCTTCTTTCCGGTCCTAACTCAGTGACGACTGGTGAACGCCAACTCGCGAGGATTGTGCGCCAGGAGTCACAATACGTGGACGATTCAAGCTCGAACTATTGAGCGTTGATCCAGGTCGCGAGTCGACGAAAACCGTCTTCGACGCTCACTTGAGCTTCGAACCCGAGGAGGTCGCGAGCTGGCTCGGGATCGGCCCAAGCGTGCCGCACATCTCCGTGCCGCCACTGCCCTGTGATCTGTGGCTGTGGTGCACCGTAGATCTGTGCGATGAGATCCGCAGCTTCGCGGATCGTCGTGTAGGTACCTGAGCCGATATCTATTGGCTGGACCGGACACGTGCTGATTTCGACCATCCTGATGATTGCGTCGGCGACATCATCGATGATTACGAAATCGCGTCGCACCTCACCATCTTCGTAAATTGAAATCTGCCCACTATCACGCGCAACCCGACAGAACAACGACATGATTCCTGTGTATGGGTTCGACGGCGTCTGGCCGGGGCCGTACACATTCTGCAGGCGAACGATACCAACCTCAGTGCCGAAGGCATCGCCCCAGATCTTCAGCAACTCTTCCTGTGCGTACTTGGTGACACCGTAGACCGATGCCGGGCGCGGGGCGACCTCGGTCGCGTTCATCGCTAGAGGAACCGCTCCCGGGAAGTCCCATTGGGCAGCCTCGAACATCGAAAGTGGGCGGGCGCCGGGGTAAAAGAGTTCAGAGGTTCCATCCGCCGAGGTCCGAACCCATGCACCCTCTCCGTACACAGCGCGGGATGAGGCGAGCACCATCCGAGCAGGGACCGCATCGTTTCGTTGCAGCGCGTCGAGCATTGTTGACGTACCCACCACGTTCACCATCGTGTGACGCGTAGATTCGGTGAGAGACTGGCCTGTTCCGGTTTCGGCTGCAAGGTGGATGACTACGTCGGGCTTCGCGCCCGCCAGTAAAAGGTCCCAGGCGGAAGCATCGGTGATATCTGCATCGAAGAGCTCTACACGCGGGTCAAATCCTTCCGAAGGCTGATGATCCGGGTGGATTTGGGGATGCAGGTTATCGAAAGCTATGACCCTCTGAAAAGTGTCCGCGAGGTGTGACGAAAGCGCGGCCCCGATAAATCCGGCACCGCCGGTCACAATGACGACTTCCTTCTTTGTGGACATTATGAGCCTTTCGTTTCGGAGTCTGAGCGCGTGGGGTGCGAATTCTCGAGTTTGCGGATTCGCGACTCAAGGAGCGCCACGTTCTCAGCAAGCGTTCGGGAGCGTTCTTCCAATCGGGTGAGTTCGCTTGATTGTTGAAGACACACCAAGAAAAGAACGACGATGCCCACGAAGAAAACAAGATTAACGGGAATCGCTACGCCGAGGGCATCCGCGATCCCGTCTAGGAGCGAAGGGAACACTCCCGCGACGAGGCCAAGGACCCCGGCGATGATCCACCACAGCGTGTGGCGCTCGCGTAGTCTGCCCCGCCGAAGCATTTCGACGACCGTGATAATGACCAGCAGCGCAGCGCCGATACCGAGAAGATAACTGGCGAGAGTCATGCGAAGTGGCTCGCTTTCGGTTTCGGTCGGAGGAACGCAACAGTTAAAGCAAGAAACGCGCGCATGAGATAGATCGCCGATTTGAGCGAATTGTGCGACGGGACTCCGCCGGCCCGCGCGCGCATCGTTACTGCGACCTGACCGAATCGAAGCCCTGCACGATGTCCGATGACAAGCGACTCGATGGTGTCTCCGAGATACTCGGCTGGGAAATCGCGCGAGAACAAGTCGATAGCTCGGGGGCCGTGCGCTTTGAAGCCGGATGTTGTGTCACTGAGTTGGGTTCTCGTTGCGCGGCTCAGGCTTGCTGAGAGCAACCGCATCGCCCATTTGCGGGGGCCGCGCACCTCGTAAGTGCCGGAGCCCGCAAACCGCGCACCGATCGCAACATCCACGGAGTCGAGAAGAGCGACAAGATCTGGCACATTTTTAGGATCATGTTGGCCGTCGGAATCAAGCTGTACTGCGACGGGGAAGCCTTGGTTTCGCGCGTAACGGAATCCGAGGCGCATTGCGCCTCCGACTCCCAGATTGAAGGGCAATTCCAGTACCTTTGCGCCCGCAGCGCGAGCGACCGCTGATGTTTGGTCAGTCGAGCCGTCGTTCACCACCACCACTGTCACGCCGGGCAGGGTTGCACGGACCTCAGAGATGACAGATGCGATGACTTCCTCCTCGTTCAGTGCCGGCATCACAATCAATACCTGGTCGAGGGGATAACTCATGCCGCAAGTCTATTCGCGAAGTGACCACTCCAGCGCCGTGCAGCTCCAAAGTCCCGAAGCGCCGACTCGCTGGACGTGCCGTGAAGTCGGGTGCATTACCGTAGGAGCCTGAGCGTGCTCCCATGTGCGCCATGAAAGCGAGAGTCAGTTGACGAGTTCAGGGGCCGCTGAGGGGCTGATTTCGGTGAGCCGAAAGAATCCCCAGTTCGAACCGAAGCCTATGAGTGAGCTCTTGTCGGGTCGAAGCGCAAACGCACTTAACGCGATCCGGCTCGTTCTCGCAGCTGCGGTGATTTTCTCACACGCGTTTCCGCTTGGCGGGTGGGGGCAGGACAAGTTCTTCACGCTCTTTCGGCAGCAGGAGAACCTCGGCGGCGTCGCTGTCATCGGGTTCTTCGCGATCAGCGGCTACCTGATTACCCGAAGTGGAGCTAACAAGGATGCGCTGCAGTTCATGTGGGCACGCGTTCTCCGAATCTTTCCCGCGTATTGGCTTGTGCTGCTCGCTGGTGCCGCGGTGGTGGGGCCTGCAATATGGGCTCTCGAGGGGCGGGGGATTGCCGAGTACTTTGCCCGCGGCAACGGAACTGCGATCGGCTACCTGGTGGGGAACTGGGACCTGACGATTCGGCAGTGGGGGATTTTCGACATTTTCCAGACGACAACCCCCTACGGGCTGGAAACCGGTGGAAGCGTGTTCAATGGCTCACTGTGGACATTGCAGTATGAGTGGGGGGCCTATCTGTTTATCGCGGCGATCGTGCTCTTTGGGGCCATGCGCTATGCGCGGGTACTCATCCCCGGGTTTCTCATTCTCGCCGTCATCGCGCAGATCATTCGACTCGGTGGTGCCGGAAGCTTCGCGGTGATCCACCCGATCTTCGCCGACGGGCTCATGGTCAACCTCCTCACTGCCTTCCTCTGGGGCGCGTTGTTTGCGGTCCTGGGGAACCGCATCATTATTGACGACCGCCTGGGATGGCTCTCGCTTGCGGTGACTGCGGCAACACTGCTCTTAGGAGGATTCGGGATCGTCGGGTTTCCTGCATTCGCCTACATGCTCTTTTGGATGTCGATACGAGTACCCGGCTGGGTGAAACGCATCGGAGCGAAGAACGACTACTCGTACGGGATTTACCTGTACGGGTTTCTCGTGCAGCAAGTACTCGCCTACTTTGGCTGGCACGAACTTGGGTATGCCTTTTATACGGTCACCGCGCTCATCATCACGACCGTGCTTGCGATGCTGAGCTGGCATCTACTCGAGAAACCCGCTCTGTCGGCGAAAGACTGGGGGCCAGGCAGAGGCTATCGATACTGGTTTGACCGGGCCACCTCGAAAACCCGGCCAGCTTGACCGCGGAGATGCACGTGACGCAGAGCGAGAAGCGCGAGGGGTGGAGCCCCGGAGGGCTCAGCCTGATTCTCGGGGCCACAGTGATCTCGGGAGCGGCCGGCTACCTGCTGCAAATTCTTATGCCGCTGTGGCTTGACACCCCTGACACCTATCTTCGGTTTGGAGTGTTCTGGGCCACGACATTCCTGCTGGTCTCAATGATCTCCGGAGTGCAACAGGAAGTTAGCCGAGCAGTCACCCTGCGGCCGAACGGTGATACACACCTATCGGATGTGCGTTCTGGAGGGGCGAGGCGGACGCTCGGAGGCAGTGCAGCAGCATTTGTGGGACTCGCGATCTTGGCAGCGCTCATCGTGACGCTGATCGGCGGGCGCTCACTTTTTGGCGGTGACGTAGTCACCCTGGGCGGGGCACTCCTAATCGCGTGTGTGGGGTACACCCTCGTTGCCGTGCTTTCCGGGGTGTTCTATGGCATCGAGGCATTTGGGTTTGCCGCGGCCACAACTTTGCTGGACGCAACGCTTCGGTTCGCACTGGTCTTAGCAATCGCGCTTCTCGGTTTGGGCCTCGTGCCAATTGCCTACGGAGTAGCGATCCCGTTCGCCCTCACGGCACTGCTTATCGGACTTGCCACACAATCGAAGCTGCGCGGGAGAGTGCGCATCGACGTCGGGGTGCGCGCACTGGTTGTGAATGCAGGGCAAGCGATGCTTGCCGCGCTCGCGACTGGAGTGCTCATTAGTGGCCTCCCCACAATCCTCAGCCTCACCTCGTTGGCGTTGGGTGAGACCGCTCTCGCCGGGATCGTGCTCGCCCTGACGCTGACGCGCGCGCCGCTGGTGATTCCACTACTCGCGCTGCAAAGCTACCTCGTTGTCTCTTACCGCAAAGCCTTGAATCGTGCCCGTACGCGTGCTCTGCAGTTGAGTGCGGCGATCGCGGTCCTGAGTATTCTGCTGGCGTCGATCATCTGGGCATTCGGGCCGTGGGCGCTCGGGGCAATCTATGGAGGCGAGTTTGCCCTCAACGGCGTTCAACTTGCACTCGTTATCGCCTCGGGTGGCGCGACTGCGGGCTTGTGCGCTGTGGCACCCGCACTGCTCTCACAGGGTAGGCATCCGCAATTCCTGGGTGTTTGGGCGATCTCCGCAATTGCAACTGTTGTCGCCTTGCTGTTCACGAGCGGATCGGTCGAGGCCACTCTGGGAGCGATCGCGCTCGGCCCCTTCATTGGATGGTGTCTTGCGTTCTTCCTCCTGCGCGGAGGGAAGGGAAGCTAACGATCCGTTGACGGGCCAAAGACGTGGCGGAGCAGGGATGACCTTCCGTCGCGGTTGCCATGTCGAATTGCTGCGGGGAGTTCGGAGAGCGCGTTGAGGCGCGACGTGAGGTGATTGCGTGCAGCGCGTGCGGCCGAAGTCCAGCCTCGCTCTGTGCAGGCCGCCTCTGCTTCAGCGAACAGGACTCGCTCCTGGGCGAACTTGGAACCGTCAGGACCGGTGACCGCCGAGTAACTCGCACCGTGCCGTCGGTACTGGAAAACCACCTGATCATCGACCACTAGTGAGCCGCCGCTCTTCGTGATTTCGAGAAGCATTGCGAGATCTTGCACCACGTTGAGGTCTGTGCGGAATCCGTGACGCCTGAGCTCAGACACGCGCCAGACCAGCGATGGAAAGTAAGTCCAGTTGCCACGCAACAGGCTTTGCGCGAGTTCAGCTCCTGCAAGTTCTATTGGCCGGGCACCGCGCGGCATGTACCGCCGCTTGACTCGGTCTGCGAGCGGATAATGCACCTGTGAATCTCCGTCTATGACTTCAACGCCAGGCTGGAAGATTGAGGCACTGGGATATTGTGAGATGAGTTCTTTGACTCGGGCGACGTACCCGGGAAGCATGATGTCGTCGCAGCCCATCAGGACGCCGAACTTAGATTCCATCATTCCCACGCACTTGATGTAATTACGACTTGGGCGAAGGTTCACTTCGTTTCTGAGGTAGGTCACGCGAGGATCGTTCAGCGAGGAGGCCCACTCGCCCGCAGACAGATCCGGGTACACATCATCCACGATTACGAGCCGCCAGTCAGGATCCTCCTGAGCGAGTACGCTATTCACAGCCTCGGTGAAGTGCGCAACGCTGCCGTAAAACGGCATAAAAATATCGAGAGTCACCTTGGATCCTTCGTGAAGTAAACGGAGGTCTCAGTATCCCACGTTCGAAAGGTCGATCCCGATGACTGAACTTGCCCAGAACCGCGTAAAGAACGCGGTAGAGGTGGATCAGTTCATGCCGAGCTTTGTTCCGGGAGGTATGGGGGGCACCGAAACCTACGCTCGACAGGTCTTCGAAGCACTGCAGCGGCGTGGGGATCTCTCACTACACGCATACATCCCCGAGAATGCCCGGGGTTTCACGGCTTCAGGTGAAGAAACCGCAATTTCGGGGGTTCGAGCTGAGAATTCAACTCTGGGAAGGCTGAAGAACGCGATCGGGGTCTGGCTTCGTTCACGGTCGATAAGCAAGCTACTACGGGTTGGCTCGATCCGCTTTGTGCCGTTTACGACACCCTTTCTCGCTCCGCGATTGCTCTCGCCGTTCGTCGTTACCGTGCATGACGTGCAGCACAAGGAATTGCCTGAACTCTTCTCAGCCGCTGAGAAGCTCTATCGGAAGTTCGCTTATGAACGTCCCGCGCGACGCGCAGATCACATCATCACGATCAGCGAGTTCGCGAAGCGTGGCATTGTGCGACATCTGGGCGTTGCAGAGTCGAAGGTGAGCGTCATTCCGCTTGGCGTGGATACCGAGAGATTTGTTCCGAACTTCATGGAACGAGAAGATTTTGTTTACTACCCAGCGAGGGGATGGGCGCACAAGAACCACGCGCGGCTGATCGCTGCAATGGAGATTGTGCGTCGCACCCGGCCGGAACTTCGTCTGGTCCTGACCGGCGGAGCACTCGACGGGCTCGGCAAGCTGCCGAGTTGGGTTGAAGTTCGTGGTTTGGTGCCGTTCGAAGAGGTTCAGGAGCTGTTTCGCCGGGCCCGTGTGCTGGCGTTTCCCAGTCTTTACGAGGGCTTTGGGTTTCCACCCCTCGAGGCGATGGCATCTGCGACACCGGTTGCAGCTTCGACTGCGGCATCGATCCCAGAGATCTGTGGTGAGGCGGCAATCTATTTCGATCCCACCGACCCAGTTTCGATCGCGGAGGGAATCCTCCGGGCGATCGAAGAGCGCGACCAGCTTGTTCCTTTGGGCCTTTCGCGAGTGAAGCAGTTCACGTGGGAGGACTGCGCGAGCGGGCACGCTGAGGTGTTTCATCGAGTGGCTGCGCAGGTGGAGCGATGAAGGTGGATCGCCGTGAGGTCGCGCAGGCAGCAGATTCGTGCGCCGTCTCCGTCGCGCTCGCGACCCACAACGGGGAGCGGTTCATTGGCGAGCAGATCGCGTCGGTGCTCGCGCAGACCATGCCCGTCAGTGAGATCGTGCTTTCCGACGATGCCTCGAGCGACCGTACAGTTGAGATCGTTGAGGGCCTAGTCGCCGAGTACCAGAAGGCGCACGGCTCGGCCCCCGAGCTGGTGGTGCTGCGGAATGATCCGCCGCTGAAGGTGACGCAGAACTTTGCCCAGGCGATCGCGCACTGCACCGGCGACCTCATCGCCCTCTGCGATCAAGACGACGTGTGGCACCCAAGCCGAACCGAACGGCTCGCCGCCCGGTTCGACGACCCCGCGGTGCAACTCGTCTTCAGTAATGCCCGCCAGGTCGACGCGAGCGGTGCATACCTGGGGCACGACCTTTTCGAAGCCATGGGCATGAGCGGTGCCGAGCGTGCGCTCGTGGAACAGGGGCGGGCATTCGAGCAGTTCATGCGGCGCAACCTCGCTACCGGGGCGACCGTGATGTTCCGGCGCTCGCTGGCCGAGCGTGCCGCCCCCTTCCCCGATGCCTGGTTGCATGACGAATGGTTGGCCGTGATTGCCGCGGCCTACGACGGGGTGCGGATCCACGATGAATCGCTTACCGACTATCGTCAACACGACAAGAACGAAGTCGGGATGAGCAAGATGAATCTCAGCCGAAAATTCAGTATGTTTCGGCAGCCTCGCACTGAGCGCAACCGACGCCTCTTTCTGCGCGCTGAAGCACTGGCCCCTCGTATCGCTGCGCTCGACGATGTCTCGGCTGAGTATCGGTCGATGGTCGAGGAGAAGCTCGCCTTCGAACATGCCCGGCAGGCTTACCCTGAGGCTCGTCTCCGGCGTCTGGTACCGATCCTGCGACAACTGCGGCTGGGCCGCTACAGCGTGTACGGCACGGGGTTCAAAGACGCGGTACGCAACCTGCTGCAGCCGGTATAAAGTTCCACTCGCTTTCTGCCGGCCTCGGGCAGATGATATTGCCAGACGTTGCACCTATCTGATGCGATTTATTTGCGATACTTTGAACTTAACGAATTCATAATCTAAAAGTATTGAGGTTTTCTGGTGGGGCGAGAAAAGGTCGGTGTTACGGGGATAGCTCGGGACGCGGCAGAGTCGCTGGGCCATCAGATTCGCCTCGCTCGCGCCCAAAAGCAATGGACTCAGCGCGATCTCGCCGCACGCTCGGGGGCCTCCGTGCGCACAATATCGATGATCGAACGAGGTGACCCAGCAGTCGCGTTCGGTAACGTGCTCAACGCTGCTGTCGCAGCAGGGGTGCCTCTCTTTCAAGTGGAAGACCCCGACGAGCTCGCGCGATTGCGTTATCGCGGCGAGGAGCGGGTCGCCCTCATTCCGAAACGCATCGTGAAGCCCGATCTGAGTCATGTCAACCGCAACTTCTGACATTTACGTCTGGGTGTGGCTGCCCGGAGAGACGAACCCAGTAGCGGCCGGCGTGCTTACACGGGTGAAGGACGGTCTCCGCTTTGCCTACGGCAACACATACCTGGGTCGCCCCGAAGCAGTGAGTCTGTCGCCCACCCTTCCACTTGGCGACGACTGGTTTGGCCCCACCGGGGAGATGGGCCTTCCGAGTGCACTCCGCGACGCCGCACCTGATGCCTGGGGCAGGCGAGTCATTCTCAACCGCCTAGCTGGTCATCGCGGAAGAGATGCCGACACTGCTGACCTCGACGAGGGCACCTACCTGCTGGAATCCGATTCGAATCGAATTGGCGCATTGGATTTTCAAGTCTCACCGCGCAGCTACGTCGCGCGGCTCGGCGGGGGCGCCCTGTCAGACCTGCAGGTCGTAGCTGAGTTGATCTCTGCAGGAGAACCCGTACCGCCTGATCTGCACGATGCGTTTCTTTCAGGAACCGGCATCGGGGGTGCGAGGCCGAAGGCCTTGGTGCAGCACCAGGGTGTTCCGGCTCTCGTGAAGTTCAGCCTCAATACTGACGTGTTTCCTGCGGTCGAAGCTGAGGCGCTTGCGGCCAACCTGGCTCGGCGTTGCGGCCTGCGTACCCCCGGCGTCTCCGCGCTCACAATTGGGGGGCAATACGCGCTTATCGCTGAGCGTTTTGATCGGGGATATCGCGGGGAACGACGCATGTTGCTCTCAGCGCTCACGATCGTCGGCCGCACCGAAGCCGAAGCGCGATACGGTAGCTACCCGGAACTCGTCTCGCACCTCATGCGCCATGCGGAACGGCCCGAGGACGTCGGCCCAGAGCTCTTTACGCGAATCGCATTCAACATGGCTATCTCAAACAACGACGACCACCTGCGAAATCATGCGTCATTTTGGAACGGGCATCGACTCACACTCAGCCCCGCCTACGATTTGGCGCCAGCGCAGCGCCGCGAAGGGGCCGAAATTACTCAGACACTCGCCTACGGCATCGACGGTGAGAAGCTTGCGAATTTCGGAGCTCTGATACATCAAGCGCATCTATACAACGTCAGTAGACCAGAAGCTTTGCGTATCGTGCACCAGATGCGGCAGACCATTGCTGATGAACTTGATGATGCGGCCGACGAGATGCGGATCCCCTCAGCGACCCTCAGTGCCGTGCGGGGGTCGTTTCTGCACCCCACGGTTACCCGAGAGCTGTCAGCGCCGATCTGACGTGGCTTCGCGCCGTTGTGTGACTGCGCCCGAAGCCACACGCCCTCCGGCGGGGCGGGTGCAGACAAGCGACCGCCGATAGCATGGGGCAATGCGCGTCTTGCTCACCGGCGGTGCCGGGTACATCGGTAGCCACACCGCTCTCGTTCTGCTTGAGCAGGGGCACCAGGTGGTGGTGCTTGACGACCTCTCCAACAGCAGCCGCGAGTCAGTACGCCGCGTCGAAGAGCTCACGGGGCAGGAGATCGTCTTCGTGCAGGCTGACCTCACCGACCCGCACGCCACCCGTGCCGGGCTCGACGACATCGCGTTCGATGCCGTGATCCACTTCGCTGGCCTGAAAGCCGTGGGCGAGTCGGTCGAGCAGCCCACCCGCTACTACCGAGTGAACCTCGACTCGACCCTCGTGCTGCTCGACCTGATGCGCGAGCGCGACGTGACCCGGCTCGTCTTCAGTTCGTCGGCGACGGTCTATGGCGACCCGCAGACCCCGCTGATCGCGGAGACGCACCCCGTCGGCGTTGGGCTCACCAACCCCTACGGCTGGTCGAAGGCGATGAACGAGCAGATCATCCGCGACGCGGCCGCGGCTTGGCCCGCGCTCGCTGCCGTGAATCTGCGCTATTTCAACCCGGTTGGCGCACACCACTCAGGGCGCATCGGTGAAGACCCGAGCGGGATCCCGAATAACCTCATGCCGTACGTGGCGCAGGTCGCTGTGGGCCGGCGCGAGCGCCTCGCGGTGTTCGGCGACGATTACCCGACGGTCGACGGGACCGGGGTGCGCGACTACATTCACGTGATGGATCTCGCCGAGGGGCACGTCGCCGCGCTCACGCACGCGGAGCCGGGGGTGCAGGCGTTCAACCTGGGGTCGGGGGTGGGCACGAGCGTGCTCGAAGCGGTGCGGGGCTTTGAGGAGGCCTCGGGGCGTGCGGTGCCGTACGCGATCCACCCGCGGCGAGCCGGTGATCTCGCGACGGTCGTGGCGGATCCCGCCCTCGCGTTTGAGCGACTCGGGTGGCGCACGACGCGCTCGTTCACCGAGGCGTGCCGCGATGCGTGGGCGTGGCAGTCGGCGAACCCGCGGGGGTACGCGGGGTAGACCAGATTCGAGTTTATGGTTCGACGGGTTGCGACACCTGCACCCAGAGCATCGTCTCGTTCTTCGAAGCGTCACCGTCGGGTGCGGGCTCGGTGAGGTACTCCTCCCAAGCGAGGCCGGTGGGCACGAGACCCTGCTCCTCGATCCACGCGTAGAGCTTGCCGTAAGCCGCTCCGAGGCCGTCATAGTTGCCGAGTGCGAGCAGGCGTGCCGCGCGACCCTCCGGAATGGTCTCACCACGCACCTCGCCGTCGCCTGCGAATGGCGCGGCCACCGGTACGGCCACCGAAATGTCGAAGGTCGCGCCGGGTTCGCCGTGCATGACACCCAGCGGCACCCCAGCCGGGGCGATACCCGCGCGCCCCAACGCTCCGATAATCTGGGGAAAGGCGCCGTCATAGAGACTGCGGATCTCATCGCCCGTGACCTGTGCCCGCACCGTGGCGAGATGCAGCTCCGGGTTGGTAACGAGCTCGGGTGCGGGGTGCTCTGACATGACGGTCTCGATCCACTGGGCGGCTGCGTATGCCCAGGGTAGGCCGCATGCTGGTAGGCGGCAAGTGAGAAAAGTGAACCTGCGTGAAGTATGGCTGAAACTCTGTCTCCCAGGCGAGGAGAAGTTTTCCAAAGTGACGAGTAGAATTCTTATAAATTGACGAGTCGGATCCTTTCAATTTGACGAATCCAAGAGCGTGGATTTCAGCTCGGGGCCTCGTGAGTCGCAACTTGCTTTCAGCGTTGGCGAGTCCTTGGCGAGTCCAATTCGAAGGAACTAATCTGACGCCCCACCCTGCAGGCGGCCCGCCACCTGCCACACCGCGATCGTGAGCTCGGGGCAGGCCTCGGCGATTTCGCGCAGCAGCGCGAACTCGAGCTCGTCGGCGTTAGTGCGGTGGGCTGGTGCGTCATCGGCGGTGCCGCGCCCCGCGAGCCGTGCCATCGCAAACTCGGCCAACTGGCCTCGCTCCTCCAACATTTCGTTCTCAAGCTCGCGCACCACGAACTCGTCGACGCTTGGAATGTCAATCAGGGTGAGCAGCGGATCCTCACCGTTGCGCCCCTCGCGTTCGAGGATCGCGTCGCGTTCGATGCGCGCGAAATTGCGCAATTGCTCGATGTGTTCGGTGGTGACGTTCATATTCAATCGTTCCCCTGGCGATCTTCGCGGAGCAGCTCAGCTGAACTGACATCCAGGGTAACCCGTTTGATATCGCGCAGAGACACCACAGGCGCTTGCGCGGGGCGAGTCTGGCCATTCTCGCGAGCAATTTCGAGCGGGGTTTTCACCTCAGTGCTCGCAGCCATCGCGCGCGACACAGGCGCCGCGGTCGATGCGCGCGGAATCGGCACCCGCCGCCACGGCAGCCGCTTCTCTTCCGATTCCTGCGAGGGCAGCTCGAAGTCGTAGCGCGACTTCACCGCGAAGATAATGAGCAGCAGCCAGCCACTCTCGATCAGGAGACGACTCTCGGTGATCGACTGCACGACGAGCGCCACCATGACGAGCCACGGCCACAGCGCGCTGGTCGCGTACGGGAGAGCTGGCCCCGGCCCGCGCCGGGGCTGATCCACCGCGCGAAACCAGACTCGCATGAGGGTCAGCGCAACAAGAGGGGCGAATACCAGCACACCCACGAGGCCGAGCTGTAGCCATACATCGATCCACGCGTTGTGTGCGCTCATCACCGGGATGCCGGCCTTCGTGTCTAGCCCGTCAAACGGCTCCACCCAGGTCGGCCAGTAGCTCACCCAGCCCCAACCGAACCAGGGGTGCTGCTCGATGAGCTGCCACACCTTGGCCCAGGTATCGGCACGGCCGGTGAGGTCGCCGCTCTTTCCGAGGAGGCCGAACAGGGCATCTCGGGCAAAGATCGCAGCAAGCGCTGCCGCCGCCACGAGACCGACACCCGTGAAGTAGACGCGCTTGCGGCGTTCGGGGCCCAGGCGCCTTGCCCACAGCGCAAACGCGAGCGCTACCAGCACGGCAGCGAGCGCCACCCAGACCGTCGCACTGCGCGTGAGCAGCAGCGTGAGCACCGCCATCGCCACCCAGAACCAGCCGAACCCGGTGCGCACAAGCCCCGCGCGTAACTGAATGCCGAAGATGATGAGGCCCAGAAGCCCGACAAATCCGAACAGTACTGAGTTCGCAACGAGCCCCTGAATCGGGCCGCCCGCAAACAGCAGATCTCGGCTCCAGTACAGGATGTTGAGCTCTTTACCCTCGGGCTGCTCAACCCACCACGAGAGCAGTGGCTCGCGCACCACCCAGGCGACCCACAGCTCGAAGGCGAACGACAGCCCGATCACATAGCGCAGGGCCGTCGCGAAGGTGCGCAGCAGTTCGTGCCAGCTCAGCACGAACGCGAGTACCACCGCTACAGCGGTCGTGACGAGCTGCGTGATGACCCCCAGCACCGACTCGAACTGGTAGGCCGACCAGAAGATCGACAGCGCCGCGAGGATCAAGAACCAGTAGATGGGCGATGGCAGGCGGTACCAGCGAAAGCGCTCGGGCTTCACCTTTACGACGAGCACGATACTGACCGCGAAGATCACCCCGGAGAGCACGAAGAACGCAGGCAACCCCACGATGTACCGCACCCCGTTGCCGCCGAGCGTGAACGCGAAGACCACGATCGCGAACGCGCTCACACCCAATCGGGTCTTGCTTCTGGCCATAGTGGGTATGGTAGTTCATGGCGGCGCTCCGCTCGTTTTGCTTGTGGATCGCTGCGCCTGTCGGCGCAGCCGCACCGCACCCACCATTCACCATGCTGATCCTCATCGAAAATGCCCCGCGGGCCTACGCCTGGGGCTCTCGCGACGCGCTGCCCGAGTTGCTCGGCACCGCGCCCACTGGTGAGCCACAAGCGGAGCTGTGGCTCGGGGCCCACCCGGGCGCGCCCGCGACTGTTGCGAAGGCGACACCGGTGCATCGCACCCTCATCGACCTCATCGAGGCGGATCCCGATCGCTATGGAGTGGGGGGCGGGCAACTGCCGTTCTTGCTCAAGATCCTCGCGATCGGCGGCCCGCTGTCGCTGCAGGTACACCCCAACCGCGCGCAGGCCGAGGCGGGCTTCGCGCGTGAGGAGGCGGCCAGTGTGCCGCGCGACGCGCCCGAGCGCAACTACGGCGACCCGAACCACAAGCCAGAGTTGCTCGTCGCGCTCAGTGAGGTGTCGGCGCTCAGTGGTTTCCGAGACCTCTCCGAGGCCCGGGCCGATTTGCGGGCCCTCGCCGCGGCCGCACCGGCTGGCGAGGGGCGTGAGGCGCTCGCCGCAGCGGCGGCACGCTGTACCGGGCGGCCAGGCGCCGCACGCTCAGAGTTTCTCGCCTGGGCGCTGCGCGGCGGTGACGACGTGGGTGCTGCGGTTCGCGCGATCCACGCCGCCGTTCGAGCTGGTGATGGGGCGTGGATCGACGCACACCGCCTCGCGGCGCTGCGCGACCTCACCGCCTCCTACCCCGGCGACCCCGGCGTACTGGTTTCGCTGCTGCTGCACCTCGTGCGGCTCGCGCCAGGCGAGGCGATCTACCTGGGTGCGCGGCAGCTGCATGCCTATCTCAGTGGGCTTGCGGTCGAGGTGATGGCGGCATCTGACAATGTGCTGCGCGCCGGGCTTACGCCGAAGCACATTGACGTCGACGAGTTGCTGCGGGTGACCGACCCGGCGGAGCTTGATGAGCCCCGTCACGCCGCGCGCCAGGTCTGCCGAGGCCTCGTGGCGTGGGAGCCAGCCGTGCCCGACTTCAAGCTCATGCGTGCGAGGCTGCGCGCCCCGGGAGACATCGAGAGCAACACCGGAGAGATCTTTCTCGAAAGTGCGGATCGCGCCGAGTCCGTGGTGCTTAATGCACCGCACCCGCTCGTGCTCGTGGTGACCGAGGGCAGGGTGCGCGTCGAGCGGCCCTCCGACGGCGAGGTGGCCAGTGTGCGGCGCGGGCAGTCGCTGTACGTCTCGTCGGGGGAGCCGATTGAGCTGAGCGGCGCGGGCGAGGCCTTCGTGGCGACGGTGGGCGACGGCTGGGCCTGATCCGCCCAATCGGTCCCGTAGCGCATAGTCTCGGCGTGTCGCAAAGCCTCAAGTAACACTTGAGGCTTTAAGATTTCCGGCTTGACTTGAGCGAACCACACCGATGTAATTATGGAAGCGCGGCGAACCAGCACGGCGAACCCCGACACCGAAGAGAGAGGAGCGCACAGCATGACGCAGCATTCTCTGAACTCGCAGGTACCGAGTAACTGGTTTGTTGACCCGGTTCACCTTGGCCTGCCCGGTGTGCGCCGCACCGAAGACGACGAACAACTCTCCTGGCAGACCGACGCCCTGTGCGCGCAGACTGACCCAGAGGCCTTCTTCCCCGAAAAGGGCGGGAGCACCCGCGAGGCAAAGCGCATCTGCGACGGCTGCGAGGTGCGCAGCGAGTGCCTCGATTACGCGCTCGCAAACGACGAACGCTTTGGTATCTGGGGCGGCCTCTCCGAGCGCGAGCGCCGGAAGCTGCGCCGCGACGCGGTGTGAAGGCTCGCCGCACCGAAAACCGGTCTTCGCTCGCCACGCGCCTAGTCTTGGCTTGATATGCGCAGCACAGTGACCGCCGTTCTCGTCGCCCGTTCCGGCGGCGACTGGCTTGACCAAACCATCGCGAGCCTGAGCTCGCAAACGCGCGCGCCCGACCGCATCGTCGCGGTGGTGACGGGCGGCAGCGAAAAGGTCGCCGCGCAACTCGCTCAGGCGGGCATCGAGCGGATCGTCACGGCCAGCGGGCAGCTCCCGTTTGGCGAGGCGGTGCGTCGGGGGGTCTCGGTGATCCCCGCAGACCACGCAGCGACCACCCAAGCCGCATCCACGCGAGACGCATCCGCAACCACGCCAGACGCCAGAACAACCGGTGCGTCGTTCGGTGAGTGGCTGTGGCTGCTTAGCGAAGATTCGGCGCCCGAACCCCGCGCGCTTGAGCTCATCCTCGCCACCGTGCAGCGTTCCCCGTCGGTCGCCGTCGCCGGGCCAAAGCTCGTCGACTGGGATCACCCCGAGCGCATCATCGAGCTGGGCCAGAGCCTCACCCACGGCGGCGAGCGGTGGCTGCTGCGCCGGCAAGAACTTGACCAGCAGCAGTACGACCACCTGCAAGACGTGCTGGGTGTCGGCCCGGTCGGCATGCTGGTGCGCCGCGACGTATGGGCGCAGCTCGATGGCTTCGATCCCGCGCTCCCCGTCTACGACGACGGTCTCGACTTCAGCGTGCGTGCGAGGCTCGCCGGCTACCGCGTCATCGTTGCGCCTGCGTCTCGGGTGCGGTTTGCGCAGCTGGGCATCGCGGGTCCGCGAGTCGACCGGTCGCGCCGGGTGATGCGCGTCGCGCACCGGCAAGCGCGCACCTCGCATCTGCACCGCCGCATCGCCTATGCGCCGGGGCTGCTCGCGCTGTTCATGTGGCTCGGGTTGCCGTTCGTGGCGGTGGCTCGCGTCGGCTGGGCGCTGATCCGCGAACAACCCGGGTACATGCTCGGCGAGTTCACCGCGGCGCTGCGCGTGTTCTTCCGGCCGGGTGCACTGCTCGCCTCCAGGCGGCGGATCAGGGCGAATCAGCAGGCGGGGTGGGCCGCCGTGCGCCCGCTGCGCATCGACCCCAAATCTGTGCGCACTGCGCGCATGATCGATCGCGAGGCGATCCTCGCCGCGCAGGGCAGGCTCGCACGCGAGCTGCATTTCATCCAGACCGGGGGACTCGCGGTCTTTGGCGCGTCGATCGTCGCCGCACTTGCGCTGTGCTGGTGGGCGGTCACGCAGACCAGCCTGCTGGGCGGCGGGCTCGCCCCGCTCAGCCCGATCGGCGAGCTGTGGCAGAACACGCGAACGATCGAGGGCGTTCCGGCGGATCCCTTCGCCTGGGTACTCGCGGTGCTCGGCAGTTTCACGTTTTGGAACCCCTCGCACGCGGTGGTGCTCTTTACGGTCGCGGCGATTCCGCTCGCCGCGCTCGGTGGCTGGATCTGGGGCGCGCAGCTCACCGAATCGCCCGCGGGTCGCGCGCTCGTGGGCCTCGGTTGGGCGCTCAGCCCGGTGCTGCTCGGCTCACTTGACGCGGGTCGTTTCCCCACGTTGATCCTCGCCGTCGTGCTGCCGTGGCTGCTCCTCGCGGCCACCAGATGCCGCGAGTCGTGGAGCTGGGCGGGCGTTGCATCGCTGCTCGCCGCGATCGCGCTGGCGTGTGCACCGGTGCTGATTCCCGCGGCGCTCGTGCTGCTGGTGGTCGGGCTGGTCAGCTCGGTGCGCGGCATCGCTCGCGTGCTTGCCACCGCACTCGCCCCGCTCGTGCTCTTCGCCCCCAAGCTTGTCGCGACCCTCACCGCGGATCCGCTGAATCTGCTGCTCGACCCGGGTATCACCACCGCGTTTGCCCCGGCGAACCCGTGGCAGCTGATGCTCGGGTTCCCTGAGTTCGGGCTCGACGGCTGGGGAGGGATTCTCGACACCATCGGTCTCGGCGGCCCGCCCGCCACGCTGCTCGTCGGGGTGCTCCTGCTGCCCATCGTGCTGCTCGCGGTGCTCGGTCTTGTCACCGGCAAGGTGCACTTCACGGTCTTGCACGCCGTGCTGGGCGGGCTGGGCCTCCTCACCGCCGTCTTCTCGTCGAAGCTGCAGCTGCTCAGCGACGGCGCAGCCCCCGTGGCGCTATGGACGGGTTCGGGGCTCGCGCTGTACTGGATCGCGGTACTCGGGCTCGCTGGCATCGGCACCACCGTGTTGCGCCGCGCCGCCGCCCCCATCGTCGCCGTTGGCCTCGTGCTCGCACTCGTCGCGGTGTCGCCCATCGCGATTCGCCTGGCGACCGCCCAGACCGATCTCGCCGCGGGTGGCACCCAGATGCCCGCCCTCGTGCAGGCGGCCGGCGCTGTGAATCCTGGGCAACGCACGCTCGTGCTCACTGCCACCGGCGAACAGGCGGTGCGCGCCGAGCTCGTGACGGGCACGGGGCTGCGCCTCGATCAGGTGCGCACGGCCGACCGGGTCACGCAGTCCACCGATGAAGACCAGTGGATCGCCCAGCTCGTCGGCGACCTCGCCAGCACTGGCAACGACGACGAATTGCAGGCGAATCTCGCCGAGGCAGGTGTCGGATTCGTGCTGCTGAATCTCGACGGCGACAGCACCGAGCGGGCCCTGCTGCAGGCCGCGTTCGATCAGAGTGCGGCGCTCACGAGCGCCGGGCAGACCGGTCACGGTTTGCTCTGGCGGGTGTCTGGTGTCGAAATTGAGGCGGTCACCACCGAACCCGCAGATACGAACGCCTGGCTCAGCGGCACGAACTTCAGCGGTCAGGCCGTGTGGTGGGTGCAGGTTGTCGTGTTGCTTGCAATGTTCCTCCTCGCTTTGCCCACCGGCGAGGTCACCGAGCGCCCCGAGCGGCGCCGCAAACCGGGCAGGCTCGCCGTGGGCGCCCCCGGAGCCCCGACCGAGGCCGAGGTCGCCGAAGAGCGGGCCGATCCGCTGCCCGAAGAGCCCACCGAGGGGAGCGCGCGATGAGCGAGAAAACCAACAGCGTGCTGCGCGGAAGCTTGCGAGCTACCACCGGGCTGGTCATTCTGGCTGTTTCAGCCGCAGCCGTCTTGGTGCTCGGCACCGCGCCGCTGCCCACGATCGAGCGCTCTCCGGTGGCACTCACCGTCGACACGATGCAGGGCGCAGAGCGCGACATTGTGTGCGCCGGCGCATTCGCAGTGCTGGGAGCGGATCCCACCCGGCCCTCCACCTCGATTCCGGTCGGGGAGGCCGCGGTGACCGTGGCCGGCACGCTCACGACACAGGGCGAGTTGCTGCGGCAAGAGGCCGGGGGCACCGCCCCGCAGGTGCTGGGCGTGCCCGCGGGCGACCGCTTTGCCGCTGCGCAGACGCAAACAGTCACGACCGACACTCTGCGGGGACTCAGCGCGAGCGCCTGTGCAGAACCCGCGAACGAGCAGTGGCTCGTCGGCGGTGCCACCACCTTGGGAATCACGACCACGGTGAACCTCGGCAACCCCTCCGCGGTTCCAGCCACAGTCCAGCTCACCGTGTTCGATGAGAACGGCGCGGTCGACTCGCAGCAAACCAGTGGGGTGCTCGTGCCCGCGGGGAGCGATCGCGTGGTGTCGATGAATGGGTATGCGCCCGGGCGTGAGCAGCTCGCGGTGCGCATCGTGAGCACCGGTGCCGCAGTCACGGCAACCCTCGGCGTGGCCCACGTTACTGAGCTCACTTCGTTTGCGGTCGACACCGCGACGAGACAGATCGCACCCAACCCGACCCTCGTGATTCCGGGCCTCACGAATCTCAGCGACCACGATCACGGACCGGGCGATGCTGGCGAGCTTGACCCCTTCTCGGTGCGTTTCCGTGTGCTCGCGCCAGGCGGCGAATCGGGCACCGCGAGCGTGCGTGCGCTGTTCCCCGACGGCTCCAGCGAAGACCTGGCAACCATCGAATACGGCGATACCGCGGTGGCTGATGTGCCCATCGCGCACTGGCCCGAAGAAGCGAACGCGGCCATCATCACGGCCGCTGATCCACTGGTGGGTGGCGCATTTGGCTCCGCCGATCAGGGCCCCGAGCATGACTACGCATGGTTCGCCCCGGCACCCCTCCTCGACGCCGACAGCGAGATCGCCGTGGCGGTCGTTCCCGGTGGGCAGCTCGTGCTCGTGAACCCGGGCACCGAGGCCGCCGAGGTGCGCATCGCCGACACCGCCGCAGAAAGTGATCGTGCGGCCCTGCGCCTCACGGTGCCAGCCGGCGGAGCGGTGGTCGCACAGGCACCCGCCTCGGCCCTCGTGACGAGTGACGTGCCGATCGTCATGGGCGTGCGGCTGGCCGCGGGCGGCAACATCGCGGGCTACCCCGTGATCGAGCTCAACGAGCGCGCGAGCACCATCACGGTCTTTACCCGCTAGGCGGCCGGGTGCGCCGCGGGTGAGGCGGACGGTTCCGGTCGCGCCTGGCCTGGTGCCGAGCTGTCGTGCGCAATGAGCTCCCACCCGTCGGGAGGCGTGAGCGCGTCGCGGTGTCGGGCGCAGAGGTCGAGCGCCGGGGGCGTACGCAGCGGGCTCAGCGGGCCCACCGCCATCACCCGATCAGGATAATCTGCGGTCAGCGTCGCCTCGGCGAGCGCCCCGCAACTGACCCGCGCGCAGAGGCGATCGTGCGCCCGCGCGGCTGCACGATCTGCGCCGGCGTGATCCACCCCAGCGTGGTCAGCATGCGTGTGATCCGACTGCGAAACTGGCGCCTCGGCCTCGCTCGCAGCCTCGTGTGCGTCGGGTTCGAGCCAACTGTGCGGATCATCGGGGGTCACCCCCTCAGCGTAGACTGGCTGCATGTTTGGGCGGTCGAAGCGGCGCGGTGAGCCGGGAGGCGCGGCGGGAATGCCGCCGGTATTTGGCGCACCTGCCGCACCGGCGAAGCGGCACGGGCGCAGGCCGATCCGCTCATCGACGACCGGTTCCCAGCTGCCCAACCCCGACAGCCGCATTGCCCGGTTCGAGCTCGACGCGCGCGGCGCGCTGCACCTGCTGCAGCACCACCTCGGCGACGAACTGCAGGGCGTGCACATCGGCTTCGCGACCGCGCCCACGGGCAACGGTGAAAGCGAGCAGCCGCTGTATTACGCGGTGGATCGGGCCGCACGCACCATCATCCTCTTCCGCATGCCCATTCAGCGCGCCCGGGGTCTGCACGTCGACGATGCCGAGCATCGGAGGCTGTTCGTTGAGCACTGCGTGCACCGCGCAGTGTGCGAGTACCTGGGGCTGAGCCCCTGGGACGTGCTGCCAGGGCGCTTCGATCACTTCTAGGTCGGGCCGGTTCGCCGCGCAGCAAGCACAGCCCGCTCACAGGAGGACTACAGGTCTGAATCGGCGATCCGCAGCCCAGAAGCAGACATAATGGGAGCATGAGCGCACGCATACTGGTGGTCGATGACGATAGGCAGTTGTCAGAAATGCTGGGCATGGTGCTGCAGGGCGAGGGGTTTCTGACCGAGCACGCGGCGGATGGCACTGAGGCGGTCGAGCTGTTTCAGAAGGGGCGCCCCGACCTCGTGCTGCTCGATTTGATGCTGCCCGGCATCGACGGCATCGAGGTGTGCACTCAGATTCGTGCGGAATCGGGTGTGCCCATCATCATGCTCACCGCGCGCAGCGACACGACCGACGTCGTGCGCGGCCTCGAAGCCGGAGCCGACGACTACGTGGTGAAGCCGTTCAACCCGGTTGAGCTCATCGCGCGCATTCGGGCGCGTCTGCGGGAGCCGCAACAGGTCAACGGTGAGAATCTGCGCATCGGCGACCTCGACATCGACGTGGCGGCCCACGAGGTGCGTCGCGGTAGCCAGCCCATTTCGCTCACCCCGCTAGAGTTTGACCTGCTCGTGATCCTGGCGCGTAAACCGCAGCAGGTGTTCACGCGAGAGGTGTTGCTCGAGAAGGTGTGGGGCTATCACTACAAGGCCGACACGCGCCTGGTGAACGTGCACGTGCAGCGGCTGCGCGCCAAGATCGAGCAAGACCCCGACCACCCGACCATCGTGACCACCGTGCGCGGGGTGGGCTACCGCGCCGGCGGCACCGGCGACTAACGGATGACGAGCGGCACCGGTCGCTCGCAGCTGATGCTGCGGCTGCGCCGCCTCAAGATCGGGTGGATCCGCACAACCAATCCCGTGCTCGGCCCGCTGCGGCGACGCTGGTCGCGGTCGCTGAAGCTGCGCACCATGACCATCACGGGCATGATCACCGGGGTGATGATTCTCATCTCCGGAACGTTTATTCTCACGAGCATCGGCGACGACCTCTACAACTCGCGCCGCGATCAAGTGCTGCAAGACTCGGCGCGGGCAACGCTCGCGGCGCAGCGGCTTGTCGATGCGTCGGACGCGAGCGACCGGGGTGCGCTCTCCGCGCTCGTCACTTCAGTGCGACGCACCGTGCAAGACACGTCATCGAGCGGGCTGATCTACGTGCGCCGGCAACCCGGGCAAGAAACGTCACCGCAGGCTCCCGCCGACTTCTACACCTCCACGCAGGTGGTTGATGCCGTGAGCCCGGATCTGTCTGAGGCCCTGCTTAAGGGGGAATCGCCGCAATTTTGGCAGGCGGTGACACTCGCCGACGAAGTGGGAAACCCGGTGCCGGGCGTGCTCGTGGCATCGAGCCTGGTGTTCCCCGCGGGGGCCGGCACCTACGATCTTTTCATCGGGTACAGCATGGCGGAGACGGAGCAAACCCTCGGGTTTGTCACGCGCACGCTGTCGTTCACCGCGTTGATTCTGATGCTGCTGATCGGGGCGCTCGTGTGGAGCATCTCGCGCATCGTGTTTCGGCCGATCCGCGCGGCGGCCGACACGAGTCGGCGGCTCTCGGCCGGAGAGAACGACGCGCGCATGCCGCTGCAAAACGATGAGCACTTTGATGTGCTCTCCAAGAATTTCAACGACATGGCCGATACCCTGCAGGCACGCATCGATGAGCTAGATGAGCTCTCGGAGATGCAACAGCGCTTCGTATCTGATGTGTCGCACGAACTGCGCACCCCACTCACCACGATTCGCCTCGCCGCCGAGGTACTCAAGGGCAGCGCCATGGCCGACGGCCCGCAAGCCCGAGCTATCGAGGTGCTCGGCACCCAGGTGGATCGCTTCGAGACGCTCCTCGCCGACCTTCTCGAGATTTCTCGGTACGATGCCGGGCGCGTCACGCTCGAGACCGAACCCACGAACCTCGTCATGCTCACGCAGACGGTCGTGGATGGCCTGCAACCCCTGTCATCAAGCCTGATTGAGGTGCGGCCGTTGGGCGGCTACGGCGCGGTCGATGTCGACGCGCGCCGAATCCGCAGAATCGTCTCAAACCTCGTCGGCAATGCCATCGAACACGGTGAGGGGAAGCCCATTGTGGTGACCATCGACTCCAATGCCTCAGCCATTGCGATCGCGGTGCGCGACTGGGGAGTGGGACTGCGACCCGAAGACGTCGACCGAGTGTTTGACCGATTCTGGCGCGCCGACCCATCGCGCAAACGCACCCTCGGGGGCACGGGGCTCGGGCTCGCAATCGCCCGTGAAGACGCCGCAGTGCATGGCGGGCTCCTCGAGGCCTGGTCGAGGCTCGGCGAGGGTTCGCAGTTTCGTCTTACCCTGCCGCGCGGCGATCAGATCGCCGCGTTCGTCTCACCCATCCCGCTCGTACCCGACGATGTCACCCCCGACGAGGGTGACCCGGAGGCCACGGGGGGCTGGTTGCGCCGCCCCTGGCGCAACGTCACAAAGGGGAAGAAGTAGTGCGACGGCGGGCGATCCACCAGGGAATGCGACCGCGCGCTGTCGTGGCGGCGCTGCTCGTCTGCGTGAGCCTCAGCCTCGCGGGATGCCAAGGAATACCGAGCTCGGGGCCGGTGAATGAGGGCCTGAAGAGCCTGAGCCAGGCCGACCAGCCCGTGCAGTTCAATCCTGGTGGACCCACAGAAGATGCCAGCCAAGAAGACATCGTGCGGGGTTTCGTGAGCGCCGCCGCGTCGAGCGCCGACGACTATGCGACCGCGCGTGAGTTTCTCGCTCCGGAGTACGCCGACGAATGGGATCCCTCGCTCGGGGTGCTCGTCGATGAGGGCACGCAGCAATACCGCGAGGCCGAGGAAAACGTGGGGGTGCTCTCACTCTCGGTGATCGCGAGCGTCGACGAGCGGGGAACCCTGCAAGGCGTGGGGCCCGGTGCCGCGACCGAGGTGCGGTTCGAGTTCGCCGAGATCGGTGGTCAGTGGCGGATCGCCTCCGCGCCGGCCGGGATCATCCTGGACAAGAGCACGTTTGCGGCGGTCTGGACCCCACTGCAACTCTATTTCTTGAGCGCAGACAACCGCCTGGTGTCTGACACGCGCTGGTTCTTGAACCGGGCCACCATCAGCACCCAGGTGGTGGGTGAGCTGCTCGCCGGGCCGACCGAGCAGATGGTCGAGGTGTTACACAGCGCGCTGCCGGCGGGCACCGCGCTCGCCGGCGGAGCCGTGCCCGTGGTCGATGGCACTGCGCGAATCGACCTCTCGGCCGAGCTGCTCGATGCCGATCCCACGACCATGGAACTCGTGAAGCGGCAGCTCGGGGCGAGCCTGCAGGCGGTGCCGAACGTGGCACGATTCGAGCTGCTCGTCAACGGCTCGCTGATTGATCAGGGCCCGGTGGTCGCCGCCGACACGACCTCCCCGACCGCGGAAAACCTGTATGTTGCGGCGTTGAAAGACGGGGTCTTTGGTCAGATTCGGGCCGGGCAGGTGACGCTGCTCGCCGGCATCGGTACGAGGATTGCCCAGCTGCAGCCGAGCGCCGTGACGCTCGCACCCGATCGGCGCAGCGCGGCCGTGCTGCACCAGGGCATCGTGAGCTGGGTGTCGCCCGACGACCAGGTACAGGTCGATCTGCGTGGGGGGTTACTCGCGCCGAGCCTCGACCGCTTCGGATATGTGTGGAGCTACTCGTCCGCGAGCCCGGGCGAGATTCTGGTCACGAAGCCGGGGGAACGGACCGTGCAACTGCAGATGCCATGGCTGGGCGGTCGACAGCCGGTGGCCGTGCGTGTGTCGCAGGGCGGGAATCGTCTGGCCGTGCTGGTCGTAGATTCAGCTTCACCGGAGCAGAGCAAGGTGCTGGTTGGGGGAATCTCGCGCGATGCCGCCGGGGTGCCGCTCGCGCTTACAGGTGCCGCGAGTGTTGAACTCTGGGCTGCGGGAACCCCAATTGATCTTGACTGGATCGACGATGAACGTTTCGTTGCGCTCACGCGAAACGGGGTCTCGGGCAAGGTCACGCAGGGGGTGCTCGGGCAGTTCGCGGTGGAATCTGGCACCGTGCCCGGAGCGGTGGCGGTGAGTGGTGGGGGGATCCGCTCGTTGCTGCGGGTGCTCGACGACGATGGTCGGCTTTACTCCCCGCAGGGCAGCGGTTGGCAGCGGCAGCTCGACGGGATCGCCCTCGTGGCGAAGGTAGGGTAGGGCCTCTTTCCCTTTCCCTTTCCCTTTCCCTTTCCCTCCCTCCCTCCCTCCCTCCCTCCCTCCCTCCCTCCCTCCCTCCCTCCCTCTCTCCCTCTCTCCCTCTCTCCCTCTCTCCCTCTCTCCCTCCCTCCCTCTCTCCCGTCGCTCGGAGATCTGCACAATCCAGGAGCAAATCGGCCACATGGGTCCTGGACATCCGAAAGGTCCGAGTAAGCGGAAGACCCCAGCCAGGCCGCGCGGTGAGTCTGCTGGTCGCTCTCCCTGAGCCCTGAGCCCTGAGCCCTGAGCCCTGAGCCCTGTGCTCGGCTGCTCGAAGACATCCCGCGCACAGGGTCGGAATCTGGAGATACGTCTGCGACTTCTCTACAGATACTCGCCTGAAGAAGTTGAACTGCGGAGGGGAGTCCAAGCTGGAGGTATGCACCCAAAATCAATGTTGCGTCAGCTCGGCGGAGTGGCCCCCGTGTCCAAGCTCGTTGATCTGGGTGTGAGCAGATATCACCTGAAATTGGAGGTGAAGGCCGGCACCATTCGATCAGTCCGCCGCGGATGGGTCGCCCTTCCTGAAGCTGACCCTCAACTCCTCCTCGCGGCGAGCACAGGTACTATCCTCACCTGCATCACGCAGGCAAAGAGGCTGGGGCTGTGGGTCCTCCACGAAGATGCGCCGCATCTGGCGGCCCCACATCCACATTCAGAAGTCAAAGATCGCCGGGGTGTTATTCACTGGGCTCAACCGGTATTGCAGCGAGAGCCGGGGGCACTGTTCGATCCCGTTGAAAATGTCTTGGATATTGTCGGCATGTGCCAGCCGTTCGAGATTGCGCTCGCGGTTTGGGAATCGGCGCTTCACGCCAAGATGGTGGATCTGCAATCCCTTGCCTACCTGTCGTACAGGGGTAGATCTCGTCGGCTCCTCGAGGAAAGTCAGCCGTATTCAGATTCCGGGTTGGAGACGTTTGTGCGGGTCAGGCTGCAGTGGTTGAGAGTTCCTATCGAACCGCAGGCTTGGATTCATGGACATCGAGTCGACTTCCTGATTGATGGCTGGCTGGTGCTGCAGATTGACGGCGGTCACCACGTGGGGGCGCAGCGCACCGAAGACATTCGACACGATGCAGAGCTAATGCTTCGCGGCTATCAGGTGATCCGCTGCTCGTATGAGCAGGTAGTGCATCGGTGGCCAGAGGTCCAAGGGTTGATTCAGCGTGCGCTTGCGCGTGGAAGGTCTCCCGCTCGCTAGGAGATCTGCAGAATGCGGGGTCTGGTGAGTGCGTTTTGGTCCTGAAATGCGTAGATCTCCGAGTGAACGGAGGCGAAAGAAGTGAGAGGGATGGCTGCGGGTGAGAGCAGAGGAAGAAGGGTGAGGGATGGCTGCGGGTGAGAGCAGAGGAAGAAGGAGGAAGAGCAGGATGTCTGGGAGAGGGATGGCCGGGAGCGGCATGACTGGACGTGGGGATGAACTTCTGGGTCGCGTGATCCACTGGTTGCGAGAAGTGTTGCTTGATGCCCTGGCGCTGTTGTGGCCGACCCAGTGTGTGAACTGTGGCGCACCTGACCGAGACTGCTGCGACGGCTGCCGAAACGAACTGCGAGCCGGCAACGGCACTGCAGTCTGGGTCGCCACCCCGGTGGGGGTGCCCGCGTGCGTCGCGGGCCCCTACGAGGGCCCGCTTCGCGCCCAACTCGTCGCCTTCAAGCACGCCGGACACACCGGCTTCGCGCGCGAGTTGGGCGCGAGACTGAACGCCCCGCTACGCGTGGCGATAAGCCTCGCACGCGCCCCGACCATGCCCCTGCTCGTGACCGTGCCCTCGCGAGCCGCGCGCGTGCGCCAGCGTGGGTACCGTCACGTCGACATGCTGGTGCGCGCGGCGCTGAGGTGCGGAACGTCTGCCCCGGTGACACCCGCAGCGTACAGCCCCGCATCCGGAAGTCCCGGAATCTCGTTCGCTCCGCATTCGCCCGGAATGCAGAGAACACCAAGAACTGCGCCCCGCCCCTGGCTCCTACCGCGGGCACTGAGCGCGCGTCCCGGCCGCACCTCACAGGTCGGACTCACTGCGACCCAGCGGCAGCGTAACGCGGCCCTCGTGGAGGTCACGCCGGCGGCAAGAACGATCTTGCATGGACGGGAGGTGGTGTTAATCGACGATGTCGTCACCACCGGTGCCACTGTCGTAGCGGCGCATCGGGCGCTGACCGAGGCGGGGGCCCGGGTCATCGCCATCGTCGCGCTGTGTGCGGTTGAGCGACGCAGCGATCGCCAGGACGACCAGGCTGCTCCCCACCAGAGCAACGGCGAACGATCCTCATCAAATCCTGTGACACACCTACCGATTTTCGAGCCGAAGCACAACCGGGTGGAAAACGAACGGTGAACCAGAGTAGTGTTCGAGAAAGGCGTAACGGTGCGCTGTTAGAGGCCACCCGCCTGAACCCTAGGGAGGTCACCATGGATGTAAACATTCGCGGACGTAGTCTCGGAATTACTGAACGTTTCGAGAACTATGTGGGTTCAAAGACGGAAAAAATCGAGACGCTACTGCCGAAGGTGCAGACGTTCGAGGTTATGGTGTCACGTTTGAGTGACCGCAGCCCACAGAATGGTGATCGCGTCGAGATCACGGTCATCGGCCCCGGCCCCGTCATCCGAGCTGAGAGCACCGGAGCCGACAAATACACGGCCTTCGACATCGCGTACGGCCGCATCCTCGAGCGGATCCGCCGTATGAAGGACCGTCGCAAGGTGCATCGTGGCCGCGGCCGTACTTCGCTCGGTGAAGCAGCTGCGAACGATTTTGAGAGCGTGGATCTGACTCCCGCACCCCTCGAAACCATTGAGGCGGTGGCCACCGGGAGCGTGCCGATCGTGACCGACGAACAGCAGCATGAAGAAGATTACACACCGGTCGTCATCCGCTCGAAAGAGTTCCCGGCCGAGCGCGTTTCTGTTGAGGAAGCGGTCGATCAGATGGAGCTTGTCGGGCACGACTTCTTCCTCTTTGTAGAGAGCGAATCGGGCAAGCCCAGCGTGGTGTATCGCCGTAAGGGTTGGAATTACGGAGTGATTAGCCTCAGCGAACTGGCGTAATCTCCGGGGTCGCAGTTCACTAGCAGAAGCCCGGAGCGACCCAGGAGCACCGAGACGCCCAGCCCGATCAGTGGCTGGGCGTCTCTTTCGTGAGCTCGCCCGTGCTCGACGGGCCCGACTGGCACGACATTCCCGACTGGCCCGACGTGCTGCCCGTCTGGCCCGACATGCCCGTTGCTCGAGGCAGCCGTCCAGGCGCGAAGCGCAGCTGCCATCCCCACGTCAGAACGCGGCCGAGCGCCTCACACACGATCCCGAAGTTCATCTTCGAACGCCCCGCGCTCCGCTCGATAAACGTGATCGGCACTTCCGCGATCGGGCAGCCCAGTCGCTCAAGTGTCCACGCGAGTTCGACCTGAAAACCATACCCGTGCGAGCTGATCTGGTCGAGGTCGAGCCGCGATAACCACCGGGTGTCAATCACCCGGTATCCGCTGGTGATGTCACGCAGCTGAGACCGCAGTGCGACCCGGGCCACCCAGGTTCCGGTGCGTGAGATCCAGCGCCTGTGCCTGGGCCAGCCGCTGATGCGCCCGCCCTCGATCCAGCGAGTGCCGATGACGAGGCCTGCCCCGGCGCACGCGGTTGAAAGCAGGTCGGGCAACTGCTCGGGCAGGTGCGATCCGTCGCTGTCCATCTCGACCACGAATCGATAGCTGCCCGCGCGCGCGCGATGGAACCCGAGCACGTAGGCCGTGCCCAGCCCGAGCTTGCCCGATCGATGTGCCACGCGAACCCGCGGATCCGCCGCCGCTAGCGCGTCGGCAAGCTCACCCGTACCATCGGGGCTCGCATCATCGATGATGAGCAGGTCGGCACCGGGTGCCGCAGTTCGCACGCGGGACACAATCTCGCCGAGCGAACCGGCCTCGTTGTAGGTCGGCAGGATCACGAGGGTGCCCTCGCCAAATCCGCTCACTTCCACCCGCATTCTTCGCCGCCTTGTGGCTTTGATCTTACGGTGCAGTGGATCTCGCGAACTGTGCCAATGCCCCCTTCTTGGGTCGCGCGTGAAGAGGAACGGGTGGGAGGGAGGGCATTGCGCACCACCCCGGCCACTAGCCGGGCCGTGTGAGATACCCAGGTGCTCCGTGCCCGGGCTTGCTAGGCTGGGGCGTTGTCACAATTTGGCAACGGTGACACGGTGCACACCTCGCACCATCACCGCCCCACCACACAGGAGACACGACGTGGCGACAGTCCTCGAACGAGTCCTTCGCGTAGGCGAAGGGCGCACCCTGAAGAAGCTGCAGCGGCTGGCTAAAACAGTCGGCGATCTGGAAGAGTCGTTTGCGGCGCTCAGCGACGAGGAACTGCGCGGCGAGACCGCCGAGTTCCGCGAGCGTCTCGAGAACGGCGAGTCGCTCGACGACCTGCTGCCTGAGGCGTTTGCCGCGGTGCGCGAAGCCGCGAAGCGCACCATCGGCCTGCGCCCCTTCGATGTGCAGGTCATGGGTGGCGCGAACCTGCACCTCGGAAACATCTCTGAGATGAAGACCGGTGAGGGCAAGACGCTGGTGGCGACGATGCCCGCCTACCTCAACGCGCTCGCCGGCAAAGGAGTGCACATCGTTACGGTGAACGACTACCTGGCGAGCTACCAGAGCGACCTCATGGGTCGCATCTTTCGCGCCCTCGGCATGACCACCGGCTGCATCGTCGCGGGCCAGAACCCGACCGAACGACGTAAGCAGTACGACGCCGACATCACATACGGAACGAACAACGAGTTCGGCTTTGACTACCTGCGCGACAACATGGCGTCGACCGCGGTTGACCGGGTGCAGCGCGGGCACGCGTTCGCGATTATCGACGAGGTCGACTCGATCCTCATCGATGAAGCGCGTACTCCGCTCATCATCTCGGGCCCCGCCTCGGGCGAGGCGAACCGCTGGTTCACCGAGTTCGCACGACTCGCGAAGAAGCTTGTCGCAGGTATCGACTACGAGGTCGACGAGAAGAAACGCACCATCGGTGTGCTTGAGCCCGGCATCGAGAAGGTCGAAGACTACCTCGGCATCACCAACCTCTACGAGTCGGTCAACACCCCGTTGATCTCGTTCCTCAATAACTCCATCAAGGCACGCGCGCTCTTCACCCGCGACAAAGATTACGTGGTGCTCAATGGCGAGGTCATGATCGTCGATGAGCACACCGGGCGCATTCTCGCCGGTCGTCGCTACAACGAGGGCATGCACCAGGCCATCGAGGCCAAGGAAGGGGTGCAGGTTAAGGCCGAGAACCAGATGCTCGCGACCGTCACCCTGCAGAACTACTTCCGCCTGTACGAGAAGCTGTCGGGTATGACGGGTACCGCCGAGACCGAGGCCGGCGAGTTTATGTCGACCTACAAG
Organism: Leucobacter fengyongliangi; assembly: GCF_052386045.1. NCBI lineage: Bacteria > Bacillati > Actinomycetota > Actinomycetes > Micrococcales > Microbacteriaceae > Leucobacter > Leucobacter fengyongliangi. The sequence goes on from NZ_CM126356.1 coordinate 500,487, forward strand.
CTGGGCGTCGTGCCGATTCCGACGAACAAGCCGATGAAGCGGATCGACCAGTCCGACCTCGTCTACAAGAACGAAGAGACGAAATTCGCCGAGGTCGTCAAAGACATCGCGAAGCGTCACGAAGCCGGGCAGCCGGTCCTCGTCGGCACCACGAGCGTCGAGAAGAGCGAGTACCTGTCGCGCTTGCTCGCGAAGGCTGGTGTGCGTCACGAGGTGCTGAACGCGAAGAACCACGCCCGCGAGGCTGCGATCATCGCTCAGGCTGGTCGTCTCAGTGCGGTCACTGTTGCGACGAACATGGCCGGCCGCGGCACCGACATCATGCTCGGCGGCAACGTCGAGTTCCTCGCTGTGCAAGAGATGTCCGCGCGTGGGCTCTCGACAACCGAGACGCCCGATGAGTACGAGGCCGAGTGGGACGCGGTGTTCGAAGCCGTGAAAGCAACCGTTGATGTCGAGGCCGAGAAGGTCATCGCCGCCGGCGGACTCTACGTGCTCGGCACCGAGCGACACGAGTCGCGACGTATCGACAACCAGCTGCGCGGCCGTTCGGGTCGTCAGGGCGATCCGGGCGAGAGCCGCTTCTATCTGTCACTCACCGACGATCTGATGCGCTTGTTCAACTCGGGTGCAGCCGCCTCGCTCATGAACCGCGGCGGGTTCCCCGATGACATGGCCATCGAGTCGAAGCTCGTGAGCCGTGCGATTCAAAGCGCACAGAGCCAGGTCGAGCAGCGCAACAGCGAGATTCGCAAGAACGTGTTGAAATACGACGATGTGCTCAATCGCCAGCGCAAGGCAATCTACGCGGATCGCGCGCAGATCCTCGACGGCGAAGACATCAAGTCGCGCGTTGACGTCTTCCGCGAGCAGGTCATCTCCGCCATCATTGACTCGCACTCCGCTGCAAACGAGTGGGATTTTGACGCTCTCTGGAACGATCTGAAGCAGATCTACCCTGTCGGCCTGTCGGTCGATGAGGTGGTCGCGGAGAGCGGCAGCAAGGGCGTGGATCGCGACTTCCTCTTCCGCGAGATCCTCTCCGATGCGGAAGTGGCGTATGCGAAGCGTGAGCAGACGCTCGGCGATGAGGCAATGCGCGAACTTGAGCGCCGCGTTGTTCTCTCCACGATCGACCGTCGCTGGCGCGATCATCTCTACGAGATGGACTACCTGAAGGAGGGGATCGGCCTGCGCGCAATGGCGCAGCGTGATCCACTCATCGAGTATCAGCGTGAGGGGTACACCCTCTTTCAGAGCACCATGGGGCAGATCAAGGAGGAGGCTCTCGGCCTGCTGTACAACCTTGAGGTGCAGGTACGCCCGGCCGAGGGGCCGCAGGATCACGTGCACATCGAGGGTGGTGGGCTCGAGAAGGAAGAACCGCTCGACACCTCCAAGCTCAGCTACATCGCCCCCGATGAAGACGGGAGCACCGAGGTGAGCGGGCCGGGTGCTCAACGGGCTGCGACCACCGGTGCTGCGGCCCGGGCGCGCAAGGGTGCCGCGGCCGCGGCGCCACAGCCCCAGCAGCGCGGTGCATTCGGACAGCAGGTAGAGGGCGGCGACAGCCCCCAGAACCGCGCCCAGCGCCGAGCTTCGAAGAATAAGTAACGCGCGATCCACACGCGAACCGTCGTCTGAAACAAACCTGCGCCAGGCGCGGGCCAACCATGGAGACAGCTATGGCAAACGAAAAACTCACGAAGAACGAGCGTCGCGAGCGGGCGCGCGAGCAGGCGCGTCTTGCCCGCGAGACCGAGAAGAAGCGCGAGAAGCGCAACCGACTGCTGCTGCAGGGCGGCGTTGTGCTCGGCGTGTTGGCGATCCTTGCGGTGGTGGGTCTCGTGCTGGCGCAGACCCTGAAGCCCGCGGGCCCTGGACCCGAGAACATGGCTTCGGGTGCGGTGACCTTCGGTGCTGACTTGAAAGTTATCGAGACGCCAGCGCTGCAGCCTGACGAGTCGCGCGAGGCGCCCGATCTCAGCTGGGATGAGTTGCCGATCGACGTGACCGTGTATGTCGACTACATGTGCCCGGCCTGCGGCGCCTTCGAGCAGACCTACGGCACGATGCTCGAGAACTACATCGGGTCGGGTGACATCACGCTGTCCGTGTTTCCGCTGAACTTCCTTGACGCGACTTCGATGGGCACGAAGTATTCGACGCGAGCCGCGAACCTCGTGAGCTGCGTGGTCGAGCAGCAGCCTGATGTCGCGTTTGCTTTGCACAACCGACTGCTCAGCGCGAACGTGCAGCCTTCCGAGGGTACCTCGGCGCTCACCGACGATCAGCTCGTTGAGCAGGCCGAGCTCGCTGGCGCGACTGCAGACACCGAGCTGCGTCAGTGTGTGAAGGATCAGCGCTTTGCCGACTTCATCTCGGGTAACACGAAGAAGGCCACCGAGACTGGCCTGTGGGGGCTCGCCGAAGGCGCGCGCTTGCTTGATGCCAGCGGCCAGAACCTGCAGCCCGAGAATGAGCCGCAGCGTCTCATCAGCACGCCCACCGTGATCGTCAACGGTGAGCAGTGGTCTTCGGGCCGCGACGGTGACCTTGAGGCCTACATTTTGAAGGTGAAGGCCGCGCTCGAGGGGAACGGGGCCGACACGGCTCCCGCAGCCGGGGCCGACACGCCAGCAGAAACAGAGTAAACTAGGCGGGTGGCCGACAAACTCGGTCACCCTTTGCCGCCTTAGCTCATCTGGTAGAGCAGCGCCCTTGTAAAGCGCAGGTGGTCGGTTCGAGTCCGACAGGCGGCTCTGATGCAGGAACGCATTGCGTTCCTGCGAGGAGTCGGCCCCGCCTGGGCGGGGCCCCACGGAGCGTAGCGCGGGGTGGGCTCCACTCGAGAGGCCCACATTCGTGGGCCTCTTTCGTTTCGCCGCCTGCCGGACTCTGAACCGACCCGGGTGAAGCGCAGCTTCACCGAGCACGGGCACCATTGAACCTGCAGATTGCTCTTTTGCCTGTAGTTCTGGGAAAGAACTGCAGGTTCAACGTCACAGTGCCGGTTCTAGCGAGTTTGTGAAAGTTGGCGATGGCTCGCGTTGCCCGAGAGTAGGGTGAACGGGTGACCCCAAGCAAACAGAGCCTTCCAGTGTGGGCTGCGCTCCTGGGGTCGGGTCTAGCTGGAACCCTGGTGGCGCTGCAGTCCCAGGTCAATGGCGGCCTGAGCCAGGAACTCGGAAACGGCTACGTGACTGCGGCCGTCTCGTTCGGATCGGGTTTTGTGATCATGGTGCTCGCCGTGGTCGTCTCCGCCCGCGGACGCCGGGGGATCCACAAACTGCGCGCAGAACTCGCATCGAAGCACCTGCCGGTGTGGGCGCTCACGGGCGGTCTCTGCGGTGCGTTTTTCGTACTCGGGCAGGGGTTGGTGGCACCGTTGCTCGGGCTGGCGCTCTTTACCGTGGGCATTGTCGGCGGTCAGGTGCTCGGCGGGCTGGTTATAGACAAGGTTGGCCTCGGCCCGGGGGGCAAAGTGCGACCGAGTCCGCAGCGCATTGTCGGCACGGTGCTTGCGATCGTGGCAGTGGTGCTTTCGGTGCTCGCTGACCTGAGCGCGCCCGGAGGTGAGAGCCCGAAGTTGTGGCTCGTGCTGATCCCGGTGGCCGCCGGGCTTGCCATTGCGTGGCAGTCGGCAGTGAACGGCCTCGTGCGATCAGCATCGCAGAGCGCGACCGCGGCGACATTCGTGAACTTCTTGGTTGGCACAGCGGTACTCGTGCTGGCAGCCTCGGTCTCGGTTGGGCTCCAAGGGTGGCCGCAGACGTGGCCCAGCGAGCCCTGGTATTACGTCGGCGGATTCGTGGGCACGATTTTCATCGGGGTCGCGGCGATGCTTGTTCGCGCCGCCGGGGTGCTGCTGCTCAGCATGTCCAACGTGGCGGGCCAGCTCATTGCTTCGGTCGCCTTTGATGCCGGCATCCCCCTCGCCGGGGGAGTCACACCGGGGCTCCTTGCGGGGGCCGCGGTCGCGCTGCTCGCGGTGACGATCGCCGCGCTGCCCAGGCGGTCTACGCGGGGGTGATCACGCGATCCACTGTGAATCGCAATACCGCTTCGCTGCAAATGCGAGTGCAGTGTTGACAACATGGGGTGTTCTCAAAAGTGGATCGAGCCCATCTTCAGGGACATTTTCCGCGTCAACTTGCATCATCAGACGATATTCGTCAGACTAAGTTCTGGCGCCGAGGTTAGGGTTGCCTCAGTAAAGTCCGATGAGGGGCCCGTTGGGTCCCTTTTGTTCGGTCTGCGCGCATTTTCCGGTGTTCGAACAAGGAGCGGTTCCGCATGTCATTAGGGAAGAAGATCCGCGGCGGTTTCGCTGCGTTGCTTTCCGCATCACTCATCCTGAGCGGTGCGCTGCTTGTCGCACCAGCGGCCTCGGCGGTCGAAGCCACACCAGTGGTCACCCCAGCTCTTGTCGCAGCCTCTGAGGCCGGGCTCGAAGTCAAGATCGACTTCACGAACGTCACTATTCCCGAAGGTCGCGTGGGAGTGTATGTGGCATTGGTCGAGACGGGCACCACCGCAGCAGTCGGGCGCGGTGCATTTGTTGATTCCGCTCTAATTGCTGACGGCGCGGGTTCGGGCACATATGTGGCCGCCAAGACTGGTCTCGACCGTTCGAAAACCTATCAAGCCCTGGTTTGGTACGCGCACGGTGCAATCACGACTGAATCGATAGTGGCACGTGCCGACATTGCTGTGAGCCCCGAGAGCTGGGATCTCGTGTTTCCGCCGGCGACTCCTGCGCCCGGGACAGAAGCCGATGGCTCAGATATTCCAGGCGAATCAACTGAGACTTCTGATGCAGAATTGCCTGGCGAAACTAATAACAACCCGATGCCCGACGGAACAGCGACTGTAACTGTTGCTTCCGAAACGGGACTGACGGTGCGTACCGAACTTACGGGCGTAAACGCAGCAAGTTTGCCAGCGGGGGTGCACGTGGGGCTAGTGCTGCGGGGCACAGCCATTGGTTCTGTAACCGGAGACTTTATCGCCGTTGGTTCAGTTCCCAATCCTCTCAACCTCGATGGCACACTGAGCTACGATCTCCCTGTTGCCGTTGACAAGCTTGATCGCTCCGCTGAGTACGAGATAGTTGTGTGGCCCCGTCGAACGAACCCGGTGGCATCAAATGTTGTCGTGGTTTTGCCTTTCGACGTGGATGAGGCGCAATGGGACGCAGTTTTCCCGGCGGCTGGCCCCTCACTTTCGGCGGATATCTCCTTGGCCGACGAGAATGGGATTGAGCTAGTCGCTCGTGTTGCCGGGCTTGATCCTTTGGCTCTGCCAAACGGTGTTCACGTCGGTGTCATACCGGCAGGAATGGCTACTACTGCTGTCACAGCTGACTTCCTGGCTGTGGGGAGCATGCGTCCGGCCGATATGCCGGTTTCTGGTGAGTTTGATCTTGCACTCATGTTGGACGCATCGAAGCTAGATCGCACGAAGTCCTACGAGCTTCTTGTTTGGAAGCGTCACACTACTCCGAGTGTTGCATCGAATCTCGCATTGTCACCGCTTACGGTCTCAGAATCTGAATGGGAAAAGGTGTTTCCTTCTGGTGACGGGGTACGCGCGACAGTGGGCAAGGTTGTCTCGGGTGAGAGCATCCAGATTCATGTGACCGCTTCCGGATTACCGGTGCGGAATGAACGCGTCTATGTTGGTTTCTTTGAGAAGCCCGCAGTTGGTTCGGGCTCTCTCGCAATAGATTCTGAAGCCCAACTTGTTGACGGTGCTCTCGGTACCACGCTGAGTCTTCCTGCCAGCAAACTCAATCGCACTAAGAGCTACGAAGTTGTGATTTGGAAATCCCGAACCGTACTGTCGTCAGGGGATTACGGTCACGCAGATGTCCTTATTTCCAGCCCGCAGTGGGACGATCTATTCGCGACCCCGATCAAGCCGACCCCGTTCCCGCAGCCCGCACCCGGGCCGGCACCCGAGCCAGCTTCGCAGAGCGCCGGATCCCTCACCTGGGGCATCTCGACGAGCTTCGCGAGGTATGTCACCGGCGACGTCGCGAGCGGTACCATCACCACGAGCGGTGTGGGCGGTGGCCGCGGCGGCTACGTTTTCCCGCAGGCCAGCGGTGGCTCGTGGAACGCGCAAACGCAGACGGGTTCCATCCCGTTCTCGGGCGTGGTCACCTTCTCGGGGCACAAGGGCGCGCTCAGCCGAACCGTCAGCAACCCGGTGATCACGGTGACGAGCGCCACAAGCGCGACGATCTCCGTCTCGGGCCAGCCCTTCGCCACCCTGAACCTCGCAGCCGGGTCCAAGAGCGTCGGCGCGAACGGTGAAATCACGTGGAGCGGTGTTCCGGTGAGCGGCGGTTTCGGTTACGGGAGCTACGATCTCGCGGCGGATCCGCTGACCTTCACCGTGGGAGCCGTGAGCGGCGCGACCTTCGGATCCACCAGCGTCACCGCCCCGGTGAACATTCAGCGCACCGCGGCACCGGCGCCTCCGGCCACGAGCGGCGTGCGGGTCATCACCCAGTCGAATGAACTCGTCGCCGGCGGTGAGATTGAGTTTGAGGCATCCGGTTTTCAGCCGGGCGAGCGAGGCATTCTCGTGGTGATGTACTCCGAGCCGACCGTGCTCGACACGAACGCCGGTGCTGATGCGAACGGTGTGGTGCGCTGGATCGGCACCCTGCCCGACGATCTCACGGGTGAGCACACCATCACCCTGCAGGGCAGCATCAACGTCGGAAAGGTGATCACCATCGCCGCCGCCGAGCCGGTCAAGAAGTCCGCGTTCAACACGTCTGAAGTTGAAGACGCTCAGATCACCGAGGTGCAGGCCGCCGGTGTCTCAGATAGCGATGGCCCCGGCTGGGTAATCTGGGCAAGTGCGCTCGCTCTGCTTGTTGTGGCAGGTGGCCTGACCGCCCTGGTTGTGTCACAGCGCCGCCGCGCAGGAGGGGGCACGCTATGAGGACCAAGCGACGCAGAATCGCCGCAATTGTCGGCGCCGCCGCAGTGATCGGCTCTGCGCTTCTCATGCCCGTCTCAGCGAGCGCCACACCGGCCCTGGCTGAGGGGGAGGGCGAGACTGTCTCCGCCTGCCAGGTCGAAACCGCGACCCTCAATTGGGGCCTGAAGCAGAGCTTCCGCCAGTACATCACCGGTGCAATCGCCGGTGGGGGTTGGGAAGTCTACGGCGACGCCACCTATGTCACGCCATCGCTCACCGAGACGGGTGCCGTGGAAGACGGCACCGACCTCTTCCAATGGAGTGACGGAACGGGTGAGGTCGCCAGCATGCTCGACACCGGCACCATCGCGTTTGCGGGGGGCGTGCACTTCAGCGGGCACGATGGCGGGCTCGAACTGAACATCGCGAATCCCGCGATCGAATTCGAGGGCCCAGACACCGGCTACCTGCTCCTCGAAGTGAGCGAGGCACCCGCCGGTGAGGCTGGCACACAGGTACGCGCGGCAAAGCTCGACCTCGCCGAGAACGTAGCTGCGAGCGGGCAGGAACTGAGCATCATGCGTGCGACCGTGCGATTGACGGCCGAGGGTGCCGTGGCCTTCAACGGGGACTCCGACCGGGGAACGTACGTCGCGGGCGAGGAGATGGATCCGCTGTATGTGCAGGCCACGGTTACTGGGTGCGAGCTCGGCGAGATAGTCGCGGTGGATCAGCCCTCAGACTCTGCAGAAGACGCCACCGTGACCCCCATTTCCGCAGCGTCGGAAGCGGCGCCCGCGGTACCGTGGGTGCCCATCATTATCGGTGGCGTTGCGCTGATCGTCATCGGCATCGCCGCGGGAATGCTCATCGCGGGCCGCGGGAAGGGCGGGGCCACGCCTCCTCCGGGCACTCAGGACTAACCTCAACAGCGCCGAGGGGTCGCAATTCCACCACGTTCGCGAATCGCGCGGTGGAGTTGCGACCCCTCGGTGTTGAATCAGGCGAGGTGGATCAGGCTCCGCGCAGGTCCAGGCGAGGTGGATCAGGCTCCGCGCAGCGGGAGGACGATGCCCTTGCCGGTGACCGGGTGCGGAATGACCTCCACCGCGGTCTCGTAGACGTCAGAGATGATCCCCGCGGTGAGGACGCGCTCGGGTGCGTCGCAGGCGACGATACGCCCGGCGCGCAGCAGCGCGATACGGTCGGCGTAGGCCGCCGCGAGGTTCAGGTCGTGCAACACCACCAGCACCGCATCGCCGGCCTCGGCGCGCGAGCGCGCGAGAGACAGCACCGCCTCCTGGTGCCCGAGGTCGAGCGCCGCGGTGGGCTCGTCGAGCATGAGCACGCCCGTGCGCCCGGCCATGACGCGGGCGAACGAAACGCGCGCGCGCTCACCGCCCGAGAGTGACGGCACGCGGCGATTACCGAGGTGCCCGATGTCGGCCGCGGCGATCGACTCGGAGATCGCTGAGTTGTCGTCGTCTTCGAGGGGGGTGCGGCGCCACGGTGCGCGACCCATTTCGACAACCTGGTGCACAGTGAAGGGAAAGAGCACCTGGTTGTCTTGCAGCAGCACGCTGCGGCGGCGGGCGAGGTCGGTGAGCGACCATTCGGTGATGTCGCGCCCCGCGAACTCGATGCGGCCGCCATCCGGCACTACATCGCCAGACAGGAGGCTGAGCAGTGTCGACTTCCCGGCACCGTTGGGTCCGAGGAGCGCGAGGACCTCGCCAGCACGCAGCTCGAGCGAAACCCCGTCGAGGAGTTTGCGCGATCCACGCACCACTTCGACTCCGTGGGCAGCGCAGACGACCGCACCAGGCGTAGTGCGCTCGGGCGTGAGAAAGTGTCGTGCGTTCACTAGCCCCACCCTCCGCTGCGCTTCCGGGTGCGCCTGAGCAGCCAGAAGAAGAATGGCCCACCGACGAGCGAGGTGAGCATGCCGATGGGCAGATCCGCCATGGGAACAATGGTGCGCGCACCCAAATCGGCGAGGGTCAGGAGCAGGGCGCCGCCCAGCGCGCTCGCGGTGACGAGCGGGAGGTGGGCGGGGCCGAGCACCATGCGCATGAGGTGTGGAATCACGAGGCCGACGAAGGCGATGATGCCAGCGAATGCGACCGCTGCCCCGACGAGGAGCGACACCAACACGATCACCCCAATGCGAAGCACCTCCACGTTGACGCCGAGGTGACGCGCGTTGCGCTCGCCGAGTGAGAGGAGGTCGAGCTTGCGGGCGACCATGTACGAGATGAGAAGTCCGAGCGCGATGACGGGCGCGACGATGACCACCTGCGACCAGCGGCTGCCAGCCATGCTTCCGAGTTGCCAGAACACGATCTGCTCGCGCGACTGTGTGTCGCCCAGGAAGGTAAGGAGGGCGATGGCCGCGCCCGCGATCGCGTTCACGGCGATGCCGGTGAGCACGAGCGTCACCACCTCTGTCTTGCCGTCGGCGCGGCTCATAAAGTAGACGAGCAACGTCGCCCCGAGGCCCGCGATGAAGGCAAACACCGCCGTTGTCCACTCACCGAAGAACGTGAGGCCGAACACGATACTGAGGCCCGCACCGACCGCGGCACCTGACGAGACACCAATGACCCCGGGCTCGGCGAGCGGGTTGCCGAAGACCGCCTGCATGAGCAGACCCGCGACCGCGAGGCCCGCGCCTACCAGGGCGGCCATCACCACCCGGGGAAAGCGGATGGCCCACAGTGTCTGGTCACCCGCTGGGTGCGTGGGGAGAGGGAACCAGTTGATCCCGATCGGCTGCAGGAGCGACCCCAGCACTTCGCTCGGTGGAATCGCGAGTTGGCCGGTACCCGCCGAGGCCAGGAGTGCAAAGACGAGCGCCACCCACAGGCCAGTGAAGAGGATCGCTTTCGACGCTGCGTGCCGCGAGGCGGGAGCGGCTGGGCGCGGGGGCATCATGCGAAACAGGGTTCTTTCTGAGCTGGTGGATCCGGGTCAGGCGGCCTGAGACCGGCCTGTCAGGCTGGGGAGAAGCTTGCGTTCAACTTCATCATATGTATCTTAGCTAAGCTGACTTGGTCGTTCGCAGTGAGGCCGAGGGTCACGCACTCGTGGGGCCCGGAAAGACCGAAAGAGGTTCAGATGACACACCCGCGCGACTCCCGCCGCACCCGCGCGTCCCTCGTTGCCGCAGCCCTCGTCATGGGTCTCGGCCTCACGGCGTGTCAGACGGGTTCGATCACGGCCAACGAGGTCGCCTCGGTCACCGTGGATCTGCCTCCGCTCTCGGAACTCACCCCGATCGCAGAGCCCGCCGCATGGGAGGGGCCGAGCACCGCGCCCATCGGCGGACCCACGCTCTTGCCGGTGGCAGACAACCCCGAACAGGTGCTGCCGGCGACCGTGACATCGCACGACCACATCGGCGATACCGAGGTGGTCGTCGAGGATGCCTCGCGTGTGCTCGCGATTTCAATGACGGGTACGCTCGCGGAACTCACCTATGCGTTTGGACTGGGGGGCACCCTGATCGGTCGTGACGTCTCAACGAACCTGCCGGGCCTCGCGGACCTCCCGGTGGTCACCGGCACCGGCCACACGCTTGATACCGAAGGGATTGTGGCGCTCCAGCCCACCCTGGTGCTCACCGATAACTCGGTGGGATCTGCCGATGTCATGCTTCAACTGCGCGACGTGGGCATCGATGTCGTTGTGATCGAGCGGGCAAACAACCCTGAGACCACCTACGAGACCGCGCGCCAGGTGGCCGCCGCCCTGGGAGTTGCTCCGCTTGCAGAGACCCTCATCGCAGAACTCGACCAGGCGATTACCGAGAAGGTGGCGGAGATCGCGCAGCTTGCTCCTGCCGATCAGTCACTCCACCCGAGGGTCGCGTTCCTCTACATTCGCGGTCAGTCGGGGGTCTACTATCTCTTCGGTGACGGCAGTAGCGCCACAAGCCTGCTCGATGGACTCGGGGTGGTTGATGTCGCGCAAGAGATTGGCTGGGTCGGCGAGAAGCCGATGACTGACGAGGCGCTTGTCGCAGCCGATCCAGACATCATCGTCGTGATGACAAAGGGCCTGAAGAGCGCCGGCGGCATCGACGGGTTGATCGCGGCGCAGCCGAGCATCGCACTCACCACGGCTGGCAAGAATCGCCGCATCATCGATGCCGACGACACGCTGATCTTCGCCGGCGGCACACGGATTCCCGACATCCTTGACGGTTTGGCGCGCGCCATTTACGCTCCAGATTCACTCCCCGATGCCTCCGCCTCCTAGCGGATCGCGGCCCTCCGGGCCGGCGCAGCGACTGGGGGTGCTGTCAGGCTCGCGAGTGTAGTCTGGGGTGGTTCTGTCTGCGGATCCACTGTGGATAGGTGTTTGGTTCAGTGCGATAGGGGAGGGCGAGTGGCGCCACATCACGGTGACGTCGAGGCACCGCGTCAGTCGCGGCAGACTCTCCCGGAAGATCGCTTTGACCGGCTACCGAAAAGCCGCCGCGTGGGGGCCCACCGCATCGCCGCGAGGCCGCACAGGTTCTGGTTCTATCTCGTGGCGGTCGTCATTGGTGTCGTGGTGCTGAGCGCCGCCGGAATCGTGGCCGTCCAGGTCTTTGGCACGAACGTCGGCACCTTCACGAGTGATCAGGCGGAGCCGGGCGCGGCTCCCGCACAGATCGAGGGAGTACTTGACCCCGAGGCCACGGTTGCGATTCTGAACGGCACCGAAACGCCGAACCTGCAGGCGGGCCTGGAAGAGGTCATTACCGAGAATGCCTGGGGCAAGATCGCATTCGTCGAGTATGCGGCCTCGCGAGACGTGCAGATATCTGCGGTGTTCTACAGCGCACCGGAAGACGAGGGGGCAGCGGCCGGTCTCGCCAAAGAACTCGGTGGGGTCTCGTACTATCAAAGCCCGAACTACGCGGAGTATGGTGTCAGGCTTGTGGTGCTTCTGGGAGCGGATTACGCGGGGCCTGGCTTCGATCAGGCCGAGAACATCACCGCCCGACTTGAGGGTTCGGGCGAGGGATCCGAGCTTCCTGCGGAGTAGCGCCACGGAGTTTCGGGTGTTCGCCCGTAGCGTGCGTCGCCGCTTGCACTCTCGGTGCGTGAGTGCCAAGATTGACTTAGCAGTCGGTTCACCTGAGTGCTAAGAACTCATGCTTCGGCGCATCCGTTTGGGCGCGCCACCGGAAGACTCCCTGGAGGGATGAACACATGGCAAAGATTATTGCGTTTGACGAGGAAGCACGACGCGGACTTGAGCGCGGACTCAATATCCTCGCTGATGCCGTCAAGGTGACGCTCGGCCCGCGTGGCCGCAACGTCGTTCTCGAGAAGAAGTGGGGCGCACCCACAATCACTAACGACGGTGTGTCGATCGCGAAGGAGATCGAGCTCGACGATCCGTTCGAGAAGATCGGTGCTGAGCTCGTCAAGGAGGTCGCTAAGAAGACCGACGACGTCGCGGGTGATGGCACCACCACCGCAACCGTGCTTGCTCAGGCGCTCGTGCGCGAGGGCCTGCGCAACGTTGCCGCTGGCTCCGACCCGATCGCGATCAAGAAGGGCATCGAGAAGGCAGTGAACGCTGTCATCACGCAGCTCCTTGCGAACGCCAAGGAGATCGAGACCACCGACGAGATCGCGGCGACCGCATCCATCTCTGCTGCAGATGAGCAGATCGGCAAGCTCATCGCCGAGGCCATCGACAAGGTGGGCAAGGAAGGCGTCGTCACCGTCGAGGAGTCGAACACATTCGGCACCGAGCTCGAGCTCACCGAGGGCATGCGCTTCGACAAGGGCTACCTGTCGGCATACTTCGTCACCGACGCCGATCGCCAGGAAGCTGTGTTCGAGGATCCCTACATCCTCCTCGTCAACAGCAAGGTCTCGAGCATCAAGGATCTCCTCCCGGTCGTTGACCCCGTAATCCAGTCGGGCAAGCAGCTGCTCATCATCGCTGAGGACGTCGAGGGTGAAGCCCTTGCGACCCTCGTGCTGAACAAGATCCGTGGCATCTTCAAGTCGGTCGCCGTCAAGGCTCCCGGCTTCGGCGATCGCCGCAAGGCCATGCTTCAGGACATCGCGATCCTCACCGGCGCGACCGTCATCTCCGAGGAGGTCGGTCTCAAGCTCGAGAACGCCACCCTCGACATGCTCGGCACCGCTCGCAAGGTCATCATCACCAAGGACGAGACCACCATCGTGCAGGGTGGCGGCGACGAAGAGCAGATCGCCGGTCGCGTGACCCAGATCCGCCGCGAGATCGAGAACACCGACAGCGACTACGATCGCGAGAAGCTGCAGGAGCGCCTCGCGAAGCTTGCCGGCGGCGTGGCAGTCATCAAGGCTGGCGCGGCCACCGAGGTTGAGCTCAAGGAGCGCAAGCACCGCATCGAAGATGCCGTGCGTAACGCCAAGGCTGCAGTCGAAGAGGGCGTTCTGCCCGGCGGCGGTGTCGCGCTGATCCAGGCCGGCAAGGTCGCCTTCGGGTCGCTCAGCCTGGCGGGTGACGAGGCTGTGGGTGCACGTATCGTCGAGGTCGCCATCGAGGCACCGCTGCGTCAGATTGCGCTCAACGCTGGCCTCGAGCCGGGTGTTGTTGTGGATCGCGTATCCAGCCTGCCGAATGGCCACGGCCTGAACGCCGCGACCGGCGAGTACGGTGACCTGATTGCTCAGGGCATTCTCGACCCGGCCAAGGTGACCCGCTCGGCTCTGCAGAACGCAGCGTCGATCGCAGGCCTCTTCCTCACCACCGAGGTTGTTGTCGCTGACAAGCCCGAGCCCGCGGCCGCCCCCATGGGTGACCCGAGCGGCGGCATGGACTTCTAAGTCCGAGCACTCCGTGTGGGAGTTGCCTGATCCCTGGGATTAGCGTCAGCTCAACTTGAACAGAGACCGGGGTCGTACCGAAAGGTGCGGCCCCGGTTTTTTGTGCATGCCCTCCGACGTAGGGCGCAAGTGGTTGGTTCCCGCGCATGCAAGCAACCACTCGCGCCCGACTGCGAGGGGCCCATCCCGTGAGCGGGGCGAGGGGCGCATTCCGTAAGCGGGGTGAGGGACCGCAGAGGGTGGATCGCGCTACGCGCGCGATCCCGAGTACGCGACCTCTTCAAGGGGCAGTTCGACCCTGAAGGTTGCCCCGCCCCCGGGTGTCTCGTGGGAGCTCACCGTGCCACCGTGTGCTGCAATGATGGATTGCACGATCGACAGTCCCAGCCCCGTCCCACCGGTTTCCCGATTTCGGGAGTTGTCTGCTCGCCAGAACCGATCGAAGATCTTTGAGCGGAACTGCTCAGGGATTCCCTCGCCGTGGTCGATAACTTCGAAGAGTCCAACGCCCCGCTCGGCATCGGTGCGAACGGAAATCTCGAGCGGACTCCCCTCGGGGCTGTAGCGCAATGCGTTGCCGATCAGGTTCGTCATGACCTGACGCACCTTGTGCTCATCGCCTGTCACCACCGGCTCGCTCGGGTCTCCCAGCACCGTGACCTCCCGGTCTGGTGCCTGTGCCCGAGTATCGAGGGCAGCGTCGGCAGCGAGCTGATTAAGCGGGAGCGGCGTGAGCTTCAGCGGGCGCCGCTCGTCAAGTCGTGCGAGAGCAAGGAGATCCTCAACAAGGGAGGTCATGCGGATCGCTTCCTTCTCGATCCGTTCCATGGCCTGCCCCACCTGTGCCTCGTCTTGCAGTGCACCCATGCGATACAGCTCGGCGTAGCCGCGCACCGACACCAGTGGCGTGCGCAACTCGTGGCCAGCATCGCCGATGAAGCGTCGCATCTGTTCGATGGTGCGCGCTCGTTCGGAGAAGGAATTGTCGATGTGATCGAGCATCACATTCAGCGACTGGCCCAGGTGGCCCACCTCGGTGTGTGGGCTCGCGACCATGATGCGTTTGGAGAAGTTACCGCGCGAGATCTCGAGCGCGGTGCGCTCCACCTCGGCGAGCGGAGCAAACGTGGTGGTGACGAGGATACGCGTGAGCGCAGCCCCCAGGAGGAGCACCGCCAAGCTGAACCCAGTGAAGACCACGGTAAATCGTGCCATTACCTGGTTTGCATTTGACGTCGACGAGGAGATAAGCAGGATGCCCCCCGGCACTCCCTCGCTGGACATGATGGGAATAGCGACAGTGCGCCACTCGATGCCGTCCTCGCTGGTCAGCGTAAACACCCCGTCGCCCGTTCCCTGCGCCCACTCGGGAGTGAGGGGAGGTAGTTCAGGCACGGTGCGATAGTCTTCGCCCTGCTCGTTATCGTGTAGCAGCTTGCCATTTGCATCGAGCACCGCAACGTAATACCGGTTGCTCGCGTTCCGCACGTCGTAACTCGTCAGCGAACTCGTGTCGGCACCGGGGGCAAGTATCTCGGTGGGGTCTGCCCGAATCTGCCGCAACTCGGCATCTTGCACGTTGATGAGTTGTGGCCGTAGGAATGACTGCGTGCCAATGCCGGCCACGATCAGACCGAGCGACAGGATGAACACCGTCACACCAGTGATCTTCGTGCGGAGTGAAACATCGGCCCAGCGCTGCGCGAGCGATCGCTGCAGATCTGGGACATCAGGTGTGCCGATCGGTCCGGTATGCGAAGGCACCCTCCCGGTCGCTATTGGGCCGGTGCGTGCAGACGACTCAGCCGAACCAGCGGGCCCCGCTTGCTGCCCCACGACGCCCTACTTGGCGTCGGTCTTCAGCATGTATCCGAAGCCGCGCTTGGTCTGAATGAGAGATTCCTCAGTGAGTGGATCGAGCTTCCGACGCAGGTAGGAGATGTACGACTCAACGATTCCGGCATCGCCATTGAAGTCGTACTCCCAAACGTGATCGAGAATCTGGGCCTTTGAGAGCACCCGGTTCGCGTTCTGCATCAGGTAGCGCAGCAGCTTGAACTCCGTCGGGCTGAGCTCGACGGGCGTACCGCCCACATTTACCTCATGCGTGTCTTGATCAAGCACGATGGGTCCGGTCTCGAGTACCGCTTCTTCGTCCTCTTGAATTGTGCGGCGGAGGATGGCCTTAATGCGCGCGATGATCTCGTCGAGGCTGAACGGCTTCGTTACGTAGTCGTCGCCGCCTACGGTGAGCCCCTGCACCTTATCTTCCACGTCATCTTTTGCCGTGAGGAAGAGGATCGGAGCCGTGTAGCCCGCCGAGCGCAGCCGTTTGGTCACGCTGAAGCCGTTCATATCTGGCAGCATCACGTCAAGAATGATGAGGTCGGGCTCTTCCTCAAGCACCGCAGAAATGGTCTGTGCCCCATTCCCCACTGAACGCACCCCGAATCCCGCGAAGCGCAAGCTCGTGCTGAGCAACTCGCGAATGTTCGGTTCGTCGTCAACGATCAGAATCCTGGGACCCTTTGGCTGAGTTGTCATAACCCCAGTATCTGACAGTTCGCTATGCTTCCGCTGAAAAATCTTCCCAGTGGATCGCGAGACTAAAGCTCGTCAGCGTTCATGATCGTGTAGGCGTATCCCTGCTCGGCCAGGAAGCGCTGCCGATTCTGCGCAAAATCCTGGTCGACCGTGTCGCGGGTGACGAGCGTGTAGAACGACGCAGACGCCCCGTTGGGCTTCGGGCGGAGGAGTCGACCCAGACGTTGTGCCTCCTCCTGCCGCGACCCGAACGAGCCCGAGATTTGAATCGCCACAGAGGCATCGGGAAGATCCACTGAGAAATTGGCGACCTTTGAGACGACAAGCAGTCGCTCGCGACCCTCACGAAACTCGTTGAACAGGCGTTCGCGCTCGTCGACCGGTGTCTGGCCGGTAATGAGTGGGCAGCCGAGCGACTCGGCCATCGATTCGAGCTGATCTATGTACTGACCGATGACGAGCACGCTCTCGCCCGCGTGACGCTCGATGATGCGCCGCGCGATCGTCTCCTTCACTGAGGCGCTGGACGCGATGCGGTAGCGATCCTGATCCTCGGCAATGGAATAGTCAAAGCGCTCGCTCTCGGGAAGCTCGACGCGTACCTCGAAGCACTCGGCCGGGGCGATGAAGCCCTGCGCCTCGATGTCTTTCCATGCGGCGTCGTAGCGCTTCGGGCCAATGAGGCTAAACACGTCGCCCTCACGGCCATCCTCGCGTACGAGAGTCGCAGTGAGGCCGATACGGCGGCGGGCCTGCAGCTCTGCGGTGAGCTTAAACACGGGTGCCGGCAGCAGGTGCACCTCGTCGTACACGATGAGACCCCAGTCGTGTGCGTTGAGGAGGGACAGGTGCGCGTACTCGCCACGGCGTTTGGCGGTGAGGATCTGGTAGGTCGCAATGGTGACCGCGCGTACCTCCTTCACCTGGCCCGAGTACTCGCCAATTTCATCTTCGGTGAGGCTCGTGCGCCTGAGCAATTCGTCTCGCCACTGCCGCGCCGAAACCGCATTGGTGACGAGAATGAGCGTCTTGGCGCCCACGGCGGCCATTGCGCCCGCACCCACGATGGTCTTCCCCGCGCCGCAGGGCAGCACCACGACACCCGATCCGCCCAATGAAAACGCGTCGACCGCCTTCTGCTGGTAGTCGCGCATGTGCCAGCCATCTTGCACCAACTCGATGCTGTGCGGTTCGCCGGGGGTGTAGCCGGCTAGGTCTTCAGCAGGCCACCCGCGCGCCACCAGTTCTTGCTTGAGCTGGCCGCGCGCCCATGCGGCGACGGGATACGTGCGCTCGTCGATCTTGTTGCCGAGGAGTGGTGCGATCTTCTTGGCGCTCGCAATTTCGCGCAGAATGGCCGGTTCGTCGCTGCGCACTACGAGTTCGCTGTTTGCGTCTGCCGGGTCGAGACGTTCAATCGTGAGGCGACCGTAGCGGCGCATGGTGTCTGCGATTTCGCCAGACACGGAAGTCGGTACCGGAAACTTCGCATACCGATCGAGGGTCGCGACGATTTCTTCGGCGGTGTGGCCCGCGGCTCGTGCGTTCCAGAGGCCGAGCCGCGTCACTCGGTAGGTGTGGATGTGTTCGGGCGCGCGTTCAAGCTCCGCGAACACCGCGAGCTCGTGGCGCGCGTCCTCGGCATCGGGATGTGCCACCTCGAGAAGGACGGTGTGATCGCTCTGAACGATCAGGGGGCCAAGAGTCATAACAGACCAGTTTACGCGGGTACTGGCGCGACTGCGACGATCGCAGACAGCGGCAAGGTACGCTCGACGCCCGCCACCTGATCCGTCGCGCGCAGGCGACCACCGGTGAGGGCAACAGGTAGCAGGGTGAACGTGCGCTCGTCGCTTCCCGCGGCTGCGGTGACCTGCACGGGGCTCTTATCGCGGATCGCGAGCTCAAGCTTGCGGCTCAGATCGCCCGCCCCCGACGCGGCCTGCGTGGCCTCAAACACCCGGTCTGCGAGCGCATCGAGGTCGGCCGCCACATCGCGCGTGGTCTCAAAGGTGGGGGCCGACGTGACCCTTCGCGGGTTGGCCGCCGCGGCATCGCGAGCGGCGGTCGCGCGAGCTCGTCCATCGGAGACCCATGCGTCGCCCGGCCGGGCGTGCGCATCTGCCGGCCACCTCGCGCGATTCAGGTCGGTGAGGATGAAATCAAGCGGCTGCGGGATGCCCGTGAGCGACACCCGGGCAAGGAACGTGCGAATCGACTCGGTGCTATGCCCGTGCTGCAGCGCCCGGGTCAGCGAGGCCAAGGTCAAGCGCATGACGGCCGCAGTGCCGAGTTGCTCGGTCTCGGCAATCTCGGCGAGCGCCTGCTCGTCGGCGGGTATGAGCGGCCCGGGAACCACGACCGAGAGATCGGGCTGTACGTAGACCCCGGTGACGGGCTCTGGCAAGTCGCGGGCCGCGATCTCAAGCGCGGAAGCTCGATCGCCAGAAAAGAGAAACAGTGCAGCCGGGGAGAGCTGGCCGTGCGCGGTGAGCCCGAGCACCTCGGCGGTGGCGGCGTAGTCGGCGGCCGCGTCGCGAGCGGTTGCGGGAAGCAGTGGATACTCATAAGCAAGCAGTGCCCCGGCCGCGAGCTCCAGGTCGCCTGAGGCCAGATCAAGCGCTCGTCGAACCTGAGGATCTAGCTTCTGCGTGAACGCCCATGCGAGATCGAGCCACCGTTCGGGGTAGGGCTGCCCCAGCCAATCGGCGGCACGCTCTGACGTGACGAGCACCACAGTGGAGCCACCCGGGCGACCGGCTGCCATGGGCTCGGCGAGGCCGGCGAGCTGCAGCACCGAGAGCAAGTGCCCGGTGCTCGCCGCGTCGCCGTGGGTGCTCTCTGCGAGGCCCCGCACTGCGGTGGCCGTGACCGTCCCCTTGCGGCTGAGGCGAGGCGGCTGAGCCGCAAGCACGCGCAGCAACGCCGCGGCACGCCGCACGGATGTCAGGGCGTCGCCGAACCAGCGAGACGTGTCTGCCGGGTGGTGTGGCGCGATCCTGTCAGAGGTCGAGAGGCCATCGTTGCCGAGCGCGCGCTCCAGTGCCTCGGTGATCTCAGGCACGTGGGTGGTTGCGCCCGTGTGTTCGTCGCGACCGACAAGCCCCTGCACGCGCAGGGTAGCGAGCGCCGCGGGATCCACCCCGGACTCACCAACTGCGGCGAGGGTCTGCAGTGCGAGGAGGCCATCGCGATCCACTGTGGCAATAGCTCGCGACACCGATTCGGGGCGCAGCAGCTCGATAGCCAAGCCGAGTGGGTCGTGCACGGAGCCGGGTGTCTGCACGCGGCGTATGTCGAGCAGACCGCGCACCTCGGCGCGACTCAGCTGCGCAATTGATGCTGCCAGTGCGAGTGTGCCACTCATGGATGTACCGTCCCGCTACTTCTCGCCCCGGCGCGAGCCTCGGCGACTGAAATTGAGCACCAATAGAATCATGAGGAGAACGAAGCCGATGGGCAGCCCAACGTAAGAGATCCACACCACCACCGGCCACATACTCGCGGCGAGCACATCGCGTCCGGCAACCATGGCGACCACGAGCGTGGTGAGATATGCCGCCACGGCGACCGCGATAATCGTGAGCGAAGAATAGGCGAGCAGTCGCTCAACGACGGGAAACTTGCTGGAGTCTGTAGACATCCTTCGTATTCTACCGCGAGGGTTCTCGCCGCGACCGGCGGGCGCCGAGTGTGGGCAGGTAGACTGGGGGGATTGAATCGGGGCGAGCGCCCCGAAACTGTGCGTGAGCGCGCCCGCGAGAGACGCGGCCAGGCGCTAAAAGTGAAAGGGCGGGTCATGCCGAACGGCAAGGTCAGGTTCTACGACGAGGAAAAGGGCTTCGGCTTCATTCAGGGTGACGACGGACAGCAGGTATACCTGCACAACTCTGTGTTGCCCGCAGGTCACGAGGTTGTCGCGGGAACGCGTGTCGAGTTCAGCGTTGCCGAGGGTCGGCGTGGCCCACAGGCGCTGTCGGTGCGGGTCATCGACACGCCAAAACTGGCGCGCCGCAACCGCAAATCGGCCGACGAGATGGCGATTATCATCGAAGACCTGGTGAAGCTGCTCGACGGGCTGGGCGAGCGGTTGAAGCACGGGCAATACCCGGAGCGGCAGCAGGCGCGCCAGGTTGCGACCATGCTGCGTCGGGTTGCGGATGACTTCGATGTCTGAGACGAACGAGGCCGTCGACGCTCGCGAGGCCGGAGCGCTGAGCGAGACGGTTGGGGTCGACGATGCTGCACCGAACGAGGCGGTTGGGGTCGACGATGCTGCACCGAACGAGGCGGATTCCGCGTACGTAATTCCTACGGACGGAGTCGATTCCTCGGCTGAGGCAGAGTCTGAGGTCGTGACAGAGATCCAGGCTGTGGCCGAGGTTGCGGCCGACGCTGGTGCCGTCGAAGCGGTGGTGGATCCCGAGCCCGCCGCACAAATTGAGCCTGATCCGGTGTTGCTCGCCGCACGCGAACAGGCGCGAGCCGCGCTCGCCGAGATCACTGCCCCGCAGACCATTGGAGCTGAAGACGGACACGAGGCTCACGAAGCGCACGTGCTTACGCTCTACTTCGAATGCCGATTGCCTGGCTACCCTGGATGGCGTTGGGCGGCGACGCTGGCGCGAGTCGATGAGGAATCTGACATTAACGTGCTCGAGGTAGAGCTGCTCCCTGGCGCTGGTGCGGTGATAGCACCGGAGTGGGTGCCCTGGTCGCAGCGTCTGGCTCAGTTTCGCGAAACGCAATCCCGCCAAGCCGTCGACGAGGCCACGGCCGCCGAGGAAGCAGCGGCCGAACTCACCGATGAGGATGAGATCGATCCCGAAGATGACCTGCTGGAGAACGATTTCAGTGACTTCGACGACGAGATTGACGGCGTCGACATCGACGAAGAAGATGATGAGTCCGACGATGATGAATCAAACGAAGACGATGAGTCTGACGACGATGAATCTGGCGAAGACGATGAGTCTGACGACGATGAATCTGGCGAAGAAAGCGAAGACTCTGACGATATCTCAGGCGATGATGATGAAGAATCGGAAGACGAGTAGCCGTATCTCATGAGAACGAAGCCCGACTCCCTCGAGGGAGTCGGGCTTCGTTTATTTCCCGACCCTTGCGTCGTGCGTTTTCGTCAAATTGATGCACTCGATTCACTTCTGTAGGACGTGCAAGAAGATACGTAATTTGCACCGATGTCCTGACTCCCTGACCCTTCCTAACCTGTGGGGGAATTCGGGGGTTACGGCGTCGATGAAGGTGTCGAGGTTCAGACTCCCAATCAACGCGGCGGCAGTTGCGGTAGGGGGCGTACTAAAACAAATTGGTCACTGGCGAGTGAATGCTCGTCTCGCGACCAAGAGTTTTTGGCTCTTCGCTTCGCAGTTGCACCCGGGCCATGGGGGCACAAGGTGTACAGACAGAGCATCGTCAAGGATCGCACTCGCAAGCTGATCGCTATCTTCAGCGTGAGTGCATTTCTCATGTTGGGGGCATCCCCGGCTCTTGCGGAGGAGGTGCCAGCAGATCCTTCGGCGGTTCCGGCCGCGCCGGTCGAACCGACGCCCGAGCCAGCGCCCGAGCCAGCACCAGTCGAGCCTGCGCCGCCCGCTGAGCCCGCACCCCCAACTGAACCAGCTCCCGAGCCGGCTCCTCCCGTTCAGCCCGCACCACCCGTTGAGCCGCTTCCCGTCGAAGAGCCGCCGCCGGCGGCTCCCGCAGAACCGGCAGCGCCAACACCACCCACCGCAGGATCGGATGCAACGGAGGCGAGCGTTCCAGCACCCGAGCCTCCGTACGTTCGCTGGCGAGTCGCCGACGAATCAGACGCTCTCGTCGCGGGAACGACGATTGAGCTCCAGGGCCCCCGCAACGACAGCGTCGCAGACGATGGTGCCGATAGCCAATGGGCAGCTGCGGTGAGCACCCGCGTGACCGACAACGTGGGCCAGGACGGATATGCGGGCGAGGATCTTGACCCGATCGCCGGACAGTTCATGGTGAAGCAGCTTGTTGACCATCGAGATCCCGCTGTGACCCATGACGTTGCGGCCGGGGAGACCCTGAGGGTGAAGCCGGTGGTTGCTCCTTCCGGGTACGAGGTCGAAGTTGCGGCATGGCTGGATCTTGCGTCTGTCTCTTCCCCAGATGCGGTTGTGTCAACTCTCATTCTCCAAGTCCCAAGCCTCGACCCCGTCGAAGAGCCCCAATCATCCGCCCGGTCCGGTGCTCCAGATATCAGCCTGCTTGCAGCACCGCCGGGAGCTGAACCGAAGGGTGCGTACCAACCCAGCTTTGACAGCAGCGATCCGACCACCTGGTATTCCTCCGGGAGCCCAGCCGAAGCGACGGAGATCAACTCCTTCACCTCGTCGTTCACCCAGTCAGGCGTGAACTGGATCCTAGGCGCGACCTGGACCCGACCGAGCGCAACCGGTGCCAAGGGATGGTCGATTGAATACACAGTGGCACCTGAGCGTTGGGGTGCGGCTTCGGGTACCACGCTCGTTCCCCAGCCAGATCGTTCGCAAGGCGGCATGGTGATCATTATCGAGAACAGCAACGCACAGAACTACACAACGCAGCGCTGCACTTACACCTCGCTGGCGAATTATCCCGGTACCTGTGTGTCTGTGGCGAACGCGCTGTCGTCGCCTGATGGCGGATTCACAATGGTGTTGAGCCTTACGCTCACCCCAGAATTCGTGGGCCAACAGGGTTGCCCGTCAACGCTAGGTTCCACGGGATACATACGGTCATGGACGGGCAACAAGAACATCCAGGCATGGGTCGCACCCGTGACGGTGAACCCGCCCTCAAACTGCGCGAAGATCACCGTGAACAAGGAAGTGCTTCGCGGATCTACATCGAATCTCGCTGGTGCTACATTCCGCCTCTACACGGGCACTTCGTCAACAGTCGGTTCGCCGGTGTCCGACGCTTGGGCCACCTGCACCATTGGTGCAGCCCCGGCGACATCCTGCACGATGACGCTTCCTTCGTCAGCAAATGGAAATGCGTACTGGGTCGTCGAAGAGTCAGCGGGCGCTGGCACGTTTGCACTTCAGAACATCGCAACCGGGCCAACCGGCACGGTTGACACGTTAAATCCATACCCAGGGCGAACTGCAACCGTGACCGCCGGGCAAACGCAGCAGATACCTCGAGCAGGTACCGGCGAAACGACAAGCATTGGAAAGACCACCAATGCCTTGAACAACCCGCAGCTCGTGCCTGACTGCGTGGCTGGTCTCGATGTCGTACTCATACTGGATCTTTCGACCTCGATATCTGCGGCGCAGCGCACTGACTACGCCAATGGCTTGGAGCAAATGGTCGAAGCGCTGCAGGGCACGGGTTCACGCGTCTCGGTCGTAACATATAACGCCGCCGCAGCGAATCCCAACACGTTCGGTATCGCCAACCTGACCTCAGCAGACAGCCCCGGCCTGATAACAAGCCTCAGAAACGGGGTGCTCAACGGAGCGAACTTCGCTGCGGGTACGAACTGGGACGACGGATTCCAGCGGGCAGCGACTCTCGCCGCGGGTAGCCCGGGAGTCTACGATATCGCGATGATGATTACGGACGGGGCTCCGAACTACAGCCGGACGAGCAGCTCCAGCTACGACGTGAGGTTCCACTCGGTTGAGAATGCGGTGCTCTCTGCCAACGCAATCAAGGCCCAAGGCATCCCCGTTTGGACAGTAGGCGTCGGCAACGCGATTGGTAATCCGCTCGGCGAAGTCAACTTGCGGGCGGTTTCCGGCCCTGGCGACTACTTTGTCGGTGCCTGGGAAAGCCTGGGTGGAACTCTCGAAGACATCGCAACCGCTGCGACTTGCCAGGTGCCGATTGAGGTCAGCAAGACCACGGTGTCGGTCGCGGGAGCCACGACGACCCTCGTAGACGACTGGACCTTCGGCGCACTCAAGGCGGCAGAGAGTCCGGGCACTCTGCTCGGCGCGACTCCACAGACGACCAGCCCCACAAACGACCATCTTGCGAAATGGAGCATGCGATTCACCGAGCCTTCCGGCCAGAGCGCCACTGTGACCCTTTCAGAGACGGTCAAACCCGGTTGGACGCTGACACAGGTCGTCTGTAACGCGGTTGATCTGACGGATTCCATTGTCCTGTCCGGCGATCAGGCATCTGTAGCGCTGAATCTCACAGTTGGGCAAACGACGCAATCATGCGTCTTTACCAACACCGAGACTCCACTGCCGGCCGACGTCACCTGGTCGAAGGTCGCTAACGAGACCGAGGAGTTGCTCGGCGGATCTGAGTGGACGCTGACGGGCCCTGAAGTCCCCGCGGATACAGTGGTGGTTGACTGCACCTCCGCACCCTGCGCGGTGGGCGCCTTCCTTGACCAGAATCCCATCGCGGGTCAGTTCAAGCTCATGGATCTCCCCTGGGGCGATTACACCCTGACGGAATCCAAACCGCCTGTCGGCTACTCCGGCGTCGGATACTTCGAGTTCACCATTGATGTGTCCAACGGTGGCACCACTGTCGACTTGGGTGGCGCGACGAACAGTCCCCTCCCGGGCGCAGTCTCGTGGTCGAAGGTTGACTCGGTGAATGGTGAGTTGCTCAGCGGGTCCGAGTGGAAGATCGTCGGCCCGGCCCCCTCGCTTACCGAGGTTGCGATTATCGACTGCACGAGCGCACCATGCCTCGGCCCCGACGTGGATCCGATCGCGGGCCAGTTCGAGCTTGAAGAACTCGTGTGGGGTAGCTACACGGTCACCGAGACAAAGGCGCCACCGGGGTACATCGGAGGCGTGGAGTTCACCTTCACGGTCGATGCGCTGAACGCAGGAACGGTCATCGACAAGGGCGAATTCGAGAACGAGCAGCAGCCGGGTGTTGCACTGCCGCTCACCGGTGGGCTTGGCTCCGACATCTTCAATATCGCGGGTGTAGGTATCGCACTACTTGCCCTCATCCTCGCGGCAACGTACGCGATCCGTCTCCGCCGAATTCCGGAGGTGATGTGACGACAGCAGAGCGACATGGGGGAGTCGCCGGCCGGGATCCACACCTTGGGCCACGACCAACAATCACAAACAGCAGTCTCATGAACCGGACGAGCAGAGTTGCCGCCCGACGAGAGGAAAAGATCATGGATCAAGGAAATCGGGGGCGGCTCGCGAAGCGAGCGCTCGCCGCACTGGGAGCCACAGCTCTCGTGCTCATCGGTACCGTCACATTCAGTAGCGCGGCCTCCGCGGAGGAAGAACTGGCAGTACCCGTCGGGCCCAGCATTTCGAACATCACTGGCACCGCTGGCACCCTCACCATCCACAAGCATGCGGGTGACCCGGGCGAGGCCGGCAACGGCACCGTCATCACCGACCCGGCGAAGATCGCGGCACTCGGGGCGGGACTTGAGGGTGTGGTGTTCAGTATTGAACGAGTTACCTTCGACGGCTCGCCGATCGACCTGACGACCACGGAAGGTTGGGACGTCGCGCAAGACGCGACAGTCGCGAAGGTGCTCGGTGGGCTCGACGACTTTGGCAAGGTTGCCGCAACCACAGCGACGACGCTCGCGGGCGGAATCGCGGTCATCCCGACCCTTCCCTACGGTATGTACCTCGTGACCGAGACGAGCCCAGGCCCGAACCAGATCGTTACCCCGATTCAGCCATTCCTGGTCACGGTGCCCTACCCGCAGTCAAGCGACAGCACCTGGCTGTACGACGTACACGTCTACCCCAAGAACAAGCTCAACACGACGACGCCGGAGAAGACGGTGTCGGAACCTGATGCGCTGGTTCTCGGTTCCACAGTGGACTGGACCATCACGGCGCCGATTCCCGAACTCGGCGAGGGTGGTACCTACAACAAGTTCGTCATCACCGACACCTTGGATCCGCGACTCACCCTCACCGGCGCCGTCGTGAAGATCGATGACACGGTGCTTGAATTTGAGACGCACTACGAAGTCACCGGAAACGTGGTCATTACGCTCACCGGGGCTGGTTTGGCGCTCTTGGCCGGTGCCGACAATGTCACTGTTGAGGCATCCACCACGGTGGATTCCCTCGGGGACGGCGAGACGGGTGGTCTGATTCCGAACCAGGCGATCGTGAACGTCAACGACTCGATACGCGAGACCGGGTACCCGCAGACCAACTGGGGTCCACTGAAGGTCATCAAGCAGGCTGCAGTGGCACCGAACAACACGTTGCAGGGCGCGGAATTCACGCTGCACGAGTCGAAGGATGGCCCCGTGCTCGCAGAGGTGGGCACGCTCACGACCGACGTGAATGGTGAAATCGTCGTTGACGGCCTGTGGGTGGGAAATAACGCCACGCTCTCGAAGACGTACTGGCTGAAGGAGACGAAGGCTCCTGCAGGCTACGTGCTTCCGGCCGGTGATGCCGCGTGGACTGAGGTCACCGTCAACGCAGGTGCAGCCAGCACCGTGGTGCCAGTGCTCATCAACAACACCCAGCAAAACGCACCGCGACTGCCCCTTACGGGTTCGACTGGAACCACAGCGTTCATGATCGGCGGGATCGCACTGCTCCTCACCGCGGGCGGAGTGGCACTCGCCACTGCCCGGCGCAAGCAGAGCGTCTCGAAGCAGTAGTCGCCGCCGACGGGGCGGGGAGAAATGCGCTTCCCGCCCCACCGCACCACCACACAACTTCATTCACTTCACTTCATTTGATCGGGGGACATCATGAGCATCGTCGCAAAGCAGGAGCCGCACGCGGCACCCTCCGTTGCGATGGTGCGTTCGTGGAGGTTCCCACGGTTCGCATTTCTCACGGCGCTCGTCGCGCTGCTGGGACTCCTGGTATTCATGTATCCGAGCGTTGCTGCTTGGTTTGCGCAGTACAACCAATCCCTGATCATCGCTTCCGTCGGTACCTCGCTTGAGCAGGAGTCACCGACCAGGCTTGAATCTGAGATCATGCGGGCCCGCAGCTACAACGAGGCGCTGGTGGGCGGCGCGCTCGTGGCGCCAAACTCCAACCTGCCGACAAGCGACGGGGCCGAGAATAGCGACCTCGAATATGCGAGCCTCCTGAGGGCAGATGCTGACGGCACGATGGGTCGCCTTCGGGTTCCGAGTATCAATGTGGATCTCCCCATCTTCCACGGCACCTCTGATGAAACGCTTGAGCGGGGCGTGGGGCACCTGCAGGGCACGTCCCTGCCGGTGGGTGGGGTCTCCCAGCACTCCGTGCTCACTGCGCATCGCGGGCTCGCAAATGCCGAGATGTTCAACCACCTCGACCAGGTCAAAGTAGGAGACTCGTTCACCGTCGAAGTGTTCGGCGAGGTGCTTACCTATCGGGTCGTGTCCACCCAGGTCGTGCAGCCAGATGAATCGCAGGCGCTCAGGCCGCAGCTTGGCAACGATCTCATGACCCTCGTGACCTGCACCCCGTTAGGCATCAATAGCCATCGCATCCTCGTCACCGGGGAGCGAATTATCCCCACACCAATCGGCGACGTCGAACGAGCCGGCGCAAATCCGGACGTGCCTGGTTTTCCCTGGTGGGCCGTCGGCCTCGGAGGCGGAGTACTCCTCCTCTCTGCATACGTGTGGCGCATGGGACGCATCGAGGAGGTCGTGCCGACGTAGAGATTTCAAAGCCCGGGGCGGTGGGAGGTCCCCCCTATAACTTCCACCGTCCCGCACCAGAGCGTGGTGACGCGTCACCGTTCGCGCAGATGGAGTCCATAGCCCGTCAGCCCGTAACGAACGCCAGTGCCACGTCTCGCCGCCGGGTCCGACTGCCTCAGGGCAGCAGGACCCGGCGGTCTATTGTCTTGGTGCGGTTCGTCGATGCGACGACCGCTTAGGTATCGGGCCTACTAGCCCAGGCGCTCGAGCACGTAATCAATGCAGCCGGTCAGCGCACGCACGTCGTTGGGGTCAATAGCGGTGAACGTCGCCACGCGCAGCTGATTGCGGCCCAGCTTGCGATAGGGATCGGTGTCGACCACTCCGTTGGCGCGCAACGCCGTCGAGATCGCAGCTGCGTCTACCGACTCGTCGAAATCGATAGTGACGACGACGTTGGACCGATGATCGGGATTCGAGACAAAGGGAGTCGCCACCGAGGACTTCTCCGCCCAGTCGTAGAGCACCGCAGAAGACTCTGCCGTGCGGGAGGCAGCCCAGTCCAGGCCACCCTGCGCATTGATCCACCGCACCTGCTCGTCCATCATCGCGAGGGTTGCGACGGCCGGCGTGTTAAGCGTCTGGTTCTTGCGTGAGTTCTCGATTGCGCCGGCGAGGTTGAGCGTCTCTGGGATGTAACGACCCGAGGCGGTGACCCGCTCGATCCGCTCGATCGCTGCGGGCGAGACCAGTGCGAACCAGATGCCACCGTCGCTCGCGAAGTTCTTCTGAGGCGAGAAATAGTAGACGTCGGTCTCGGAGGCATCGAAATCGAGGCCACCTGCGCCGCTCGTCGCATCGACCACCGTGAGCGCGCCCGCATCGCCGTGCACGCGTCGCACCTCGGCCATCACGCCCGTGGAGGTTTCGTTGTGAGGGTAAGCGTAGACATCGACGCCTTCGGTGGGGAGCACCTCGGAGCGTGATCCACCATCTGCTGTGCGCACATCGGGTGCCTCGAGGAACGGTGCGGCCGCGGCGGCCTTCCCGAACTTCGCGCCGAACTCGCCGAACGCGAGGTGTTGGCTGCGACGCTCGATCAGTGAGTGCACCGCCGAATCCCAAAAGGTCGTAGCGCCACCGTTCGCCAGCAGGATCTCGTACCCCTCGGGCGCGCGGAACAATTCAGACAGGCCGTTGCGCAAGCTCCCGACCAGGTTCTTGACCGGTGCCTGGCGGTGTGAGGTGCCCAGCACTCCCGGCTGTTGGGTGGCGAGAAACGCCAGTTGCTCGTCCCTCACCTTCGAGGGGCCGCAGCCAAAGCGTCCGTCGGTGGGCAGGAGATTCGCAGGGATGGTGATGTCAGCCATGCGCCAATTCTATGTTGCGCGCACCCCTCATCGGAGTGCCGGGCGGTGCCCATAGCCTAAACTGGGTGGCGGCACAGCATGTGGAAGGCGGCAATGACTGATCTCATTGACACGACCGAGATGTACCTTCGCACCATCCTCGAACTCGAGGAGGAGGGCATCGTGCCGCTGCGCGCGCGAATTTCTGAGCGCCTGGGGCATTCTGGGCCGACCGTTTCTCAGACCATCGGTCGCATGGAACGCGACGGCCTCGTGGTCGTCAGTGGCGACCGGCACCTCGAACTCACCCAGGCTGGGCGAACGAAGGCCGTTCGCGTCATGCGCAAGCACCGCCTGGCCGAACGCCTGCTCGCTGATGTGATCGGGCTTGAATGGGAATACGTTCACGAAGAAGCATGCCGCTGGGAGCACGTGATCAGTGAGCAGGTTGAACGCAAGCTGATCGGAATCCTCGGTAACCCCACCGAATCGCCCTATGGCAACCCGATCCCTGGCCTTGAAGAACTCGGATCGCGTGCCTCGATGCCCCTCCACGCCGGGGTGAAGAGCGCACTCACCCTGTTCGCGAGCGGACCCGAGCCAGTGACCGCGCGGATCCGCAATCTCGCAGAGCCTGCGCAGGTCGACCCTGAACTTCTCCGCCTTCTCGATCAGGCAGGCATCAGACCCGGCGCGATGGCCAGCTTCGCGTACGTCGATGGTCTGGTGCGGGTCACGGTAAACCCCGCTTCCACGGTGGATCCGCATACCGATCCCGTTGTCATCGACCTTCCCGGCGAGATCGCCGCCCACATCTTCGTATCCGAATAAAACCACCCAACCGACTGTTGCGGTGGGCCCATAGCGGGCTGCCGCAGATGGAGCAGATAGACCACAGAGGAGAACCTGTGTCACGTATTACCCCCGAAGCGCACGTGAGTGCCGTAGCTGAAGCCGTCGAGACTCGCAGCCCGCACGAGCCTGAGTTCATGCAGGCCGTCGACGAGGTGCTGGAGAGCTTGGTGCCAGTGCTCCAAGAGCACCCTGAGTTTATCGAGGCGGGGATTCTGGAGCGTCTGGTCGAACCCGAGCGGCAGATCCTGTTCCGGGTGCCATGGGTGGATGATGAGGGACAGGTGCGGGTGAACCGCGGCTTCCGCGTGCAGTTCAACTCGGCGTTGGGGCCGTTCAAGGGGGGCCTCCGCTTCCACCCCACGGTAAACCTCTCGGTGATCAAGTTCCTCGGTTTCGAGCAGATCTTTAAGAATGCGCTGACCCGGCAGCGAATCGGAGGTGCCAAAGGCGGCTCCGATTTTGATCCACAGGGCAAGAGTACGGCCGAAGTGATGCGCTTCTGCCAGAGCTACATGAATGAGCTCTACCGCTACATTGGCGAGCACGTGGACGTGCCCGCGGGCGACATTGGTGTGGGCGCGCGTGAAATCGGCTTCCTCTTCGGTCAGTACCGTCGCATCACCAACCAGCACGAATCGGGGGTGCTCACCGGCAAAGGTAAGGGCTGGGGTGGCGCGGAAGTGCGCACCCAGGCAACGGGCTACGGCGCGGTATTTTTTGCGCAAGAGATGTTGGCACGCACCGGCGAGGGGCTCGAGGGGCGTCGAGCGATTGTGTCGGGGTCGGGCAACGTCGCGATCTATGTCATTGAGAAGGTCGCCCAGCTTGGCGGCACCGCAATCACCGCCTCCGATTCGTCGGGCTATGTGGTGGATGAGCAGGGGATTGATCTCGAGCTGCTCAAGCAGGTCAAGGAGGTTGACCGGGCCCGCATTTCTGAGTACGCCGAGCGGCGGCCGAGCGCTCGCTTTGTCGCTGGTGGATCAGTCTGGGACGTACCCGGCGACCTTGCCTTCCCCTGTGCGACGCAAAACGAACTCACCGAAGCCGGTGCCAGATCGCTGCTCGATGGCGGCGTGCGGGCCGTTGCAGAGGGCGCGAACATGCCCACGACGCCCGATGCCGTTGCGCTGTTCCAGCAGGCAGGCGTGCTGTTCGCGCCGGGTAAGGCTGCGAACGCCGGTGGGGTCGCCACCTCGGCGCTTGAGATGAGCCAGAACGCTTCTCGTGACAGCTGGGACTTTGAGCAGAGCGAGTTGAAACTGCACCGCATCATGCGAGATGTGCACGACGCGAGCTACGCCGCTTCGGAGCGTTACGGGCGTCCGGGGGACTACGTGCTCGGCGCGAATTCGGCTGGGTTTGTGACAGTTGCGCAGGCGATGCTCGATCAGGGCGTGGTCTAACCAGATTCAGGCAAAACCGGGCTCAAAACCCTCAACCCACAGTTGAGGTTTTGCTCGATCTCGAACAATCTGTCACTCAGACTTCCTCGGTTTTATGCGGTTTTTTCGCCTCCCTGAGAGAAATCGCATCTGAGTGTGACAATTCCGTGATCTTCGGTTAGGCTCGAAAGAGGTTTTGGCCCCCGCGGGCCGTACTCCCACCAAAACACAGGCAAACGTAAGGTTTATTGACTCGTGACTCAGCACACCGGCACAATTCAGGCGTCCGGTACTGAGGTAGTGGCCCAGACGGCATCCGCTCCTCGTACCCGTTCGCTTAAGCATCTCGCTCGCATGGTTGGCGCAGGCGCACTCAGCGTCGGCATGGTGGGTGTGTTCGCACTTCCCGCATACGCGGCTCCCGATACCTCGGGCATGCCCGACGGTTTTGCCATGGCTGCAGAATCGCAGTCGCTCCTGACCGAAGATGGCGCAGATGCACTGGTTCCCGTTGAGGCAGTGGCGGCAGAGGTGAGCTCAGTGGTTCTCGCGCAGGAGAAGGCTGCAGAGGAAGCGGCTCGTGTAGCAGAGGAAGCGGCTCGCACGGCACAGGCTACAGGTGCCGGTGTCGCGACGGCAACCGCAGCTCGGGCCGACGTTCCCTCAGGTGCCGGTGCCGCGGGCATCGTCTCCGCAGCGTACGCGCAGCTCGGTCAGTTCCAAGACTGCACGGCGCTCGTCGAGCGTTCGTTGCGCGCAGTGGGCATCCCTGCGGGTGACCTTGGCACGCGGGTGGGCGAGTACACCGCTCTGGGCGGTACCCTGGTTACCAATGGTGCCTATGCGCCTGGAGATGTGCTGATCTGGTCGGGCGTTCACGTGGCGATCTACATCGGCAACGGCCAGGCCGTGCACGGTGGATACAACGGCAACCAGACTGTGGTCGCCAGTGCGTTCTTGAATGGTGCACCGAGCGGCGTAGTTCGCTTCTAGGTTTCTTCGGCCTCACGGCTCGAATGGGGCATCGCCACCGGCGGTGCCCCATTTTCGTGCCATCGTTGTCGGTTCGCTAGACTCGTTCTGTTTGCCCCAGTAGCTCAGTGGATAGAGCACTTCTCTCCTAAAGAAGGTGTCGTAGGTTCGATTCCTATCTGGGGCACTTGCAGCTAAGACCCCCTCGATCCGCATGATTAAGCGGAAGAGGGGGTCTTCTCATTCCCGTCTAATCGTCTTTGGCAACAGATTCAGCAACAATCGCAGCATCAATCGCCGAATCTAAGCGTGATGTAAGCGTGTGAAGATCGTCTTCGAAGAGATCGGAGTACACGTCGAGCGTGACTGCAGCAGAGCTGTGACCAAGCATTCTCTGGATGATCTTGACGTGAGCACCAGACGCGACCGCAAGGCTCGCAGCAGTATGTCGGAGATCATGGATAGTCAAATACTCGAGGCCGGACTTCTTCACTGCTGACACCCACCAAGACCGACCGCTTCTTCCGCCCGTCGGAGGATGGATGAACCCACCGTACTCGTTCGGGAAAATCAGCGACTTCGAAGGCTTGTCTTTCGTGTGCTCGAGTAGAAGCTTCCAGACTCGAGAAGGTACGGGAACCCGACGTGCTTCGCCGCTCTTAGGTGTGCCTGGCACGAGCTTGGAGCCGATCTGGACGACGTTACGGCTCACGGTAATCAGTTGCTTCTCAAGGTCGAGATCGCCCACCTGCAGGGCTGTGAGTTCGCCCCAACGAATGCCGCAATAACCAAGCGTGAGGATGTGGAGCTTATGCTTCGGTGCAGTCTCCGCGAGTTGCCATAGTTGCTTGTGGGAGAGGTACCGGCGCTCTTTGGCGGTCTCCTTCTTTGGCAAGGCGATCTCGCGCGCAGGATTAGTCTTGATGCTCGCCG
Source organism: Leucobacter fengyongliangi (assembly GCF_052386045.1). Classification (NCBI taxonomy): domain Bacteria; kingdom Bacillati; phylum Actinomycetota; class Actinomycetes; order Micrococcales; family Microbacteriaceae; genus Leucobacter; species Leucobacter fengyongliangi. The sequence goes on from NZ_CM126356.1 coordinate 533,884, forward strand.
GAATCGCAGTGTCAAGAATCCCAGCTAAGACCTCGTTCGCACGCCGCACAGTGGTCGGGCCGCGACCCAGGTCGTTCGCCCACGCCTGAACAGCGTCGCGTCTGATCTTCGCGACCGGCACTGAACCCCAACGCTTCTTTACATGCACGTTCCAAGAAGTATCGATCGCGTTGTAGCTCGACGGCTTGAGGGTTGCCTTCTTGGTGGCAAGCCATGCCGGGGCAAGGTCCGAGACCAGTTTCATGCCGCGCTGGTGGCCGACGTAGGAGCCATCGTGAACAGCGTTCTCGATCCGACCAAGAGCAAGCTTCGCCGACTTCAGGTCTTTGAAGCCGCGCTTCGATGTTTGCTTGTGCTCCGCGTCACGAAAGACGATGCGATAGTGTTTCTCGCCCTTCGCGTTCTCGTAAGGGAAGATGCTACCCATTGTCGCGAAGCTGCATCCCGTAGGACCGCATCTGATCCTCTAGCCGCAGAACCTCATTCTGTGACTCATCAACGAGCGCAGTGTACTTCTCGATGGCATCCTGGTCGTCCGATGCTTTGGCTTCCCGCAATCGCTTGCGAAATCCTGCGATCTCATCGATGGCTCGGTGCCACTTGAACAGGGAATCTGCCCTCGCGTTTGCTAAGGCACCTGCTGGTGTAACAGTTGGTTTGGGAATGCCATCTGAGTATCGCCAGGGCATCGCGGGCTCGACAAAACTTCTCGCGACCCGGGAGACCTGTGATGCGTGAAGTTCATTCTTCCCGCCGACGAGAGTGACCATGCTTTCGGGACGATCTAGCGGAAGTGCAATCGCAAGCGGTGGGACGCCCAATGCGAATGACAGCGTGAGCAGTTCGTCGACGGTGACGTCCTTCTTGCGACCAGTTTCGATGTTCGCGATCACGCCCTTCGAGATGGTCTTGCCAGTCACCTCGCTAAGCTCCGCGGCACTCCAACCGTTTAGGCGGCGATAGAACGCAATCCGCTCACCAATGCGATCACTCGCCCTCTCACTGAAGCTCATTCCCTCATTGTATGCGAAATCCGACCAATTCTCTTCCGTATTAGATTCCCTGACTTTGATTTCGATGTGGTATTGTCATTTTGACAACGCAAGATCGAAATTAGACGAAAGGAAAGTGATGTCAGTCACCAGCCCAGAGGTGAGTCTCATGGCTCGCCGCTACCTCAGCCCGAAGGATGCCGCAGCCGCGATCCCAGGCATGACTACCGCGAAGCTCTCGCAAATGCGTTTCAAAGGCATCGGGCCGAAGTACTACCGCCCGACCCCGAAGACGATCGTCTACGAGTTCTCTGAGCTCATGGATTTCGTCGAGTCGACTGCTCGCACCGGCACTGCTGAGGCGTAAGCGTGAGCACCACCCTCGACCAAACTCTCTCCAACGTAAGGAACAACATGAACAACGCTCACCCGCGTCACCGCATCAACAGGACGCACACCGAAGCCCCCTGCGGTGACCTGCACGATGTCGTGAACGCGCTCGTCGACGCGCTCACTGAAGTCATGTCGATGGACATTCCAAGCGACTACGCGCTCGCTGAGCTTGTCTGGCTCACCGCTCGGTCAAGAGCTGAAGCAACCGCCGTGCTCGCGAAACGCCTGAATGTCGATTCTTACGACCTCGCCGAAGCTATGAACGACCCGAACAGTGATGCCGCCGACGAGCTACGCGACCGACTGAATGACCTTGTCACTGGCCTTGTGGAGTACCCCTGATGCCCGCCGCAAAGAAGAAGGCCCCGATCGAGTTGCAGCTCGACGAGGCCAATACCGATAACCCATTCCCGTATCAAGAAGAAGGAGCAACGATGAATGCCAGTATCCCAGAGAATGCGGCGAACTTCGACATCAACACCGGACATGCCCGCGTGCAGATTCAGAGCGAGGCCGACTACTGGCGCGACTATGACCAGCCCTACGCCGACGAGGTGACTGAGAAGGGTGATCTCGTTCGCCTTACCGACAACAGTGAGGCCCACATTCTCCTGAGTCCTGCTGAAGCGCTCTCGGTCGCCGCAGCGCTGCAGGCCGTCGCCATTCACCTCATGGAGCGACGACCCCGCGAGATTCACCGAAAGACCGAACCCGGCGCACCCGGCTTTGAGGAGTCGATCTAACAACCCAGGGGGAGCGGCCGCACGGTCGTTCCCCCTCTCGCTCAGGAAGGAGGAATTATGAGCATGGGCGCATACCGTTGGGCACTCGGTTGGGATGGTCTCAAGTCATCAGAAAAGTTCGTGCTTGTAATGATCGCCGACCACTACAACGACAAGGTACACCGATCCTGGCCAAGCATCGAACGGCTCGCCAGAGAGACCGCACTGCACAGAACAACCGTCATGCGTGCGATCAAGCTACTCGAGACACACGACCTCGTGCATGTTGAGCCTTGGGTCAGGGCCGACATGGGCGGCTCGCTGACGAATCGTTACTGCTTGCCGATGTACGACAAGAAGTCGCAGCGTGCCCAACACCTGCCAGTTGTCTCATACGCGAACTTCGACAACGACGGGCAAAGGGAATACGACACCTTCCCCCACCAGTGGCAGCACGGCGAAGAGGTGCCGAGCTATGCGGCAGGGGGGTAGCACCATGCGACTAGTGCCTGTGGATAACTGCCCCTTGAGGGTGCAAAGCGAACACCCCCCACAAGTCGCACCACGCTACGGGGGTAGTAGCGCCACGCGACTAGGGGTAGTAGCACCATGCGACGGGGGGGAGTAGCACCATGCGACCTAAACCCTTATATGAACCCTTAACTGAACCCTTAATTCATCCCTCAGCGTCAGCAGAGCTGACGGCGCGAAAGGAAATCATCATGACAAGAGGCGGCAAAGGGAAGGTTCGTGTCTACCGGAAGCTCTGGCGCGACTTCAGTACCGGCGAGACGACCGACGTGCTCACGATCACCGTCGGCACCTATTTCGTGAAGGTTCCCTTCGATCAAGCCCGTCGGGTCGTCGACGAGGTTCACGATCTTTGCGACCTACGCGACCGCGAACTCAGGGAGCAACCATGAAGCTCTGTGTCGAATGCGGCGAACCATCTGAGCAGTCACGATGCGCCGAGCATCAACTACCAGCCCGCGACAAACCCTCAGCCTCATCGCGAGGCTACAACGCGGCATGGTCACGCCTCTCCCAACATGCACGCCGACTGCAGCCCTGGTGCTCAGACTGTGGAACACACGACGACCTCACAGGTGACCACCTCATCTGGCCCGCAACCAAGCTCGAGCACGTCGACGTCGTCTGCCGAACATGCAACAGCAAACGGGGAGCAAGCCGATCGCTCACAGGACGGGCAGTAGACCCTCGCGACGCCGATAAAGACCCCCGGGGCATGGCAAAGTTTTTCACACTAATCGAGAATGGTTCTCATTCTGGTGGTGGTGGGCTTGGCTAGGGCTGGTGCGAAGGGTGCGATCACGGCTGATCCGCTCGACTTCACGGGCTGGCCCGAGCCTGGGTGGGAGCGGATCGTGAGGTTCGCTGAAGAGCTAGTCGTCATGCCCAAGGGGGTGGGAGCTGGTGAACCGTTCACGCTTCGGCCGTGGCAGGTGGAGCTCGTGCAGGGTCTCTTCCCGATGGAAGGCCGACCGCGCACCGGCTTGGTGAGCTTGCCTCGTGGCAATGGGAAGACGACGCTCGCCGCGCTGCTCGCACTTTATGAGCTCTTCGCGTCTGAGACGGTCTCGCCGCAGGTAATGGTCGTCGCCGGCACTGAGCAGGTCGCACGGCACACGCTGAAGATCGCGTCGAGAATGATCGAGCTCTCGCCTGAGCTTGCCGAGCGTGCTCACCTGCTGCAGGCCGCGATCAAGGTGCCGCACACTGGCGGGGAGTTGGTGACGGCCGCGTCGACGGTGGCCGCGCTGCAGGGCTTCGACCCGAGCTTGCTGATCGTCGACGAGCTGCACACGGTGACCCGTGACGATTGGGAGGCCGCGACGTCGGTCGCCGGTAAGAGGCCGCAGTCTTTGACCCTTGCGATCAGCACGCCGTCGGACTCGCAGGAATCCGTGATGTTTGAGCTCGTGAAGTACGGCCGCAAGCAGGACGACCCCAGCTTCTACTTCAGGGAGTTCGCAGCCCCCGAAGGATGCGACGTCTTCGATCAGGATGCATGGGCGATCGCGAACCCTGCGCTCGGCGACTTTCTCACCGCAGACGGGCTGCTGAGTGTCGCAAAGACGATGCGTGAAGCCGCGTTCAGACGCTACCGGCTCGGTCAATGGGTGGGCTCGTCTGATTCGTGGCTCCCTCTCGGCGCATGGGAGAAACGCGCCGATGACCGGGCTCTTGAGCTGGGGGAGAAGATCGTGCTCGGCTTCGATGGTTCGGCATCTGGCGACTCGACCGCGCTGATCGCTTGCACGCTCGACGGGCACATCGTGCCGGTCAAAATCTGGGTGAACCCGAAAGAAGCGGGCTGGCGCGTGCCGCGTGGAGAAGTGACTGACGCGATCCGCTGGTGCTTCGACATGTACACCGTGCTCGAGCTCGCCGCCGACCCGTGGGGCTGGCGCTCCGAGATTGAAGAGTGGGGAAAGACCCACGGCGCTCGCAAGGTCGTCGAGTACAACACCGGATACCGCAACCGTATGGGGCCCGCGACCGATCGGCTGTACGCGGCCGTGATGGACGGCACGATGACGCACAACGGCGACCGGGTCCTCGCGCAGCACGTCGCGCAAACCGTCGCGACACAGACGGCTGTGGGAGCGATCGTCTCGAAAGATAAACGCAATTCACCGCGCAAGATCGACGCTGCAGTCGCTTCGATCGTCGCGTTCGACCGAGCCGCATGGCACAAGAGAAAAATGAAAGGAAGGGTGGTCTCGTTTTGAGCACTCACGATATTTTGGAGAATCTGTCAGCACGTCTCGATGAAGCGCAGTCGCCGCTCGCGAGGCTCGACGCCTACTATGACGGCCGTCAGCCGGCCGCGTTTCTGAACGCTAAGTCGCGTGACGCTTTGGAAGGCCGACTGAAGGCACTGAGCGTGAACTTCCCGCGGCTGCTCGTCGGCTCGGTCGCTGAGCGTCTTCGCATCACCGGCTTCAGGCCCTTCGGCGCAGACGAGGCCGACGAGTCGGTCTGGCGGGCTTGGCAACGATGCGACCTCGACACTCAGGCGCAGCTCGCGCACGTCGACGCACTCGCTTACGGCCGGTCCTATGTGATCGTCTGGGTCGACGAGGCAGGTCAACCGCTCGTCACAGTGGAATCAGCGCGACAGATGCTCACCGACCACGACCCCGCGACCGGCATCGTGCGTGCCGCTCTGAAGCGCTGGGTCGACGGGAACCGTCATCACGCGGTCGTCTATGAGGCCGACAAGATCACCCGCTTCGCTGGGAAAGAAAACGCGCTGAGTGTCGTCGAGACGATCGACAACCCGCTCGGCGAAGTACCCGTCGTGCCGATCGTGAACCGCTCGAGACTGCTCGACATGCACGGGGCGAGTGAAATGGCCGACATTCTCGACCTCACCGACGCACTGAACAAGGTCATGGCCGACGCGATGGTCACGTCGGAATACTTCGCCAGGCCTCGCCGCTGGGTGACGGGCCTGGAGATTATGGAAGACGAGGACGGGAACCCGGTCAACCCGTTCGCGTCTGAACAGGATCGCGTCTGGCAGTCGGAAAACCCCGAAACAAAGTTCGGTCAGTTCGATGCAGCACGACTTGACGGGTACGGTGACCTCTCGGCTGTGCTGACGCAGCAGATCGGCGCGATCAGCGGTCTTCCCCCGCACTATCTCGGCTTGAACGGCGATCAGCCCCCGTCGGCTGACGCGATCCGCTCCGCTGAGGCTTCCCTTGTTGCGAAGGTGCAGGGCAAGCAACGGGTCTACGGCCGCGCATGGTCACGGGTCGCCGACCTCATCGTGAAGGTTCGCGACGGGCAGAACGCGACCGACTACGAGACCGTCTGGGCTTCCCCTGAGACTCGCACCCCCGGACAGTTGGCCGACGCAGCTGTGAAGCTCTCGACGATCGGGATGCCGCTCGAGGCGCTGCTCGCGAACCCGCTCGGTTACACCCCGGCAGAGATAGCGACGATCCGCTCTCAGAGGCGTGCTGAAGCCCTCGACGCGACCGGGGTAGACCTGGGTGCGTTCCTCGTCGGTGAGGCCGCGCAGTGACCTATCAGGCGGTCCTGGGCCGCATTAGGGAAGAGACACAGCGCAAGGTCATGGCCGCATGGAGTTTGTACGGCAAGGGGTACATCGACCGGGCCCAGTTCCTGCAGCTTGCAGAGGGCATTCTTGGTCTCGGCGGGGAGTCAGCTGCTCGCGCCGCCGACCTTGCAGTCTCCCTCGAGCTCTCGCGCCTGAACGGTCGACTCGAGGCGACTACCGGCGTGAACGCTGAACGCAAGCGCGCGAACTATCTCGACTCGCTGAGAACCGTGCTCAACGGTGACGGCGACGTCGTGATGAAGCTCGAGCGTCTGAGCCTGAACGCGCCACTCGAGGCCGCGCAAGCCGCATACAGCGACGCGGTCGCCATGTCAGACGCGACGGGCTGGGTGAGGCAGATGGACGCCGACCCTTGCCAGTTGTGCAGGTGGTGGTGGCGTGAAGGTCAAGTCTGGCGCATCGACCATTCGATGCCCACGCATTCAGGGTGCGAGTGTGTTGCTCGCCTCGTTAAGAAGGAAAAGAGAAAATGAGCGAAGAAGTCACTGAAGAAGTCACTGATGAGGTTGTCGATCAGGGTGAAGACGACACGTCAACATCTGCGGAGACCGACGACGAGACGATCGAGACCTTCCCCCGCGACTACGTGGTGAAGCTCCGAGACGAGAATGCGAAATACCGGCAGCGCGCCGCCGATCGTGACGAGGTCGCCGCACGCCTGCACGCGGCTCTCGTGGCCGCTACAGGCCGCCTACAGGACCCCACCGACCTCGCCTTCGACGAGGCGCACCTGAGCGACCCTGAAGCGCTCGCAGACGCGCTCGAGGCGCTGCTGCAGGCGAAGCCGCACCTCGCGAACCGCAGGCCGGCCGGCAACATCGGGCAAGGCGTATCCGTGGCCCCGGATTCTTTCAGCCTGAGCGGTCTTCTGAAAGCGAACGCATCATGAGCGACTTCGTTTTCGTCGACGACAACACGCCGAAGCAACCCAGTGAGCTCGACCACCACTTCGAGCAGTTGCACGAGCGTTTGAAGATCATGACGAGCATTCTCGAGAAGATTCACGACGAGCTCCTCGAAGTTGCTCGCATACTAGAGCAACAAAACTGATACCCCTTGGGGTATGATTGAGGGTAGGTCCTGGTGGCCTACCCTTAGTCGTTGGACTGATTCTCGCGACGTGATCCGAGTACATCTCTCACGTTAGGAATCATCATGGCAGTTTCAACCGCTAACGCATCCGAGCTCACGACCGAGCAGGTGCAGTCCATCCTCGTCAAGCCGCTCGAGCAGGCATCCGTCTTCCTCGCCGCTGGCCCCCGCATCTTCGACACCGACGGCAGCCCCGTTCGCGTGCCAAAGCTCGGCGGGGCAACTTCCCCCGATTGGAAGGGCGAGAACGAGCAGATCACCGACGACGACGTCACCTTCGACGAGGTCGTCCTGCTTCCCTCGACGATCAAGTCGGTGAAGACCCTCACCCGATTCTCGAACGAGCTCGCACGGCAGTCGGTCGTCAGCCTCGAGGCCGCGATCAAGGACCGTCTGGTGAAGGACGTCGCCGACAAGCTCGACGCCGCGTTCATCGCTGGCGCACTTCCCACAGAGACCGTTCCCGGTACTCCCGACCCGCAGGCGACCCCGATCGGCATTCTCAACTATGCAGGCACTCAGGCGATCACCGCTGTCGGTGCGATCGGTCTCGACGACATCGTCGATGCGTGGGGAATGCTGCTCGCCGAGTCTGCGAACACCGCTAACGCGAAATGGCTGATGCGCCCCGAGACTTTCGTCGCGCTCCGCAAGATCAAGGCGGGCACCGGCTCGAATCAGTACGTGCTCACCCCCGATCCCACTCAGGACGGCGTCTTCCGCATCTTCGGCTCGCAGGTCATCGTCACCAACCGTATCCCGATCGTCGATGACACTCAGGACACGACCAGCGCTGTGCTCGCTGACTTCAGTCAGATCGCGGTCGCACGCGATCAGGCACCGACCGTCAAGATTCTCGACCAGACCTTCGGCGACTACGATCAGCAGGCGATCCGCGTGACCGCACGCTATGACGCGCAGCCGCTCAACCCGAAGGCGATCGTGAAGCTCACCGGAATCAATATCTAATCATGGCTGCTGTAACTGCCGCAGCCGTGGCAAAGTTTCTCGGTCGGGGTGACGACACCAGCCTCGTCGCCCTGGCCGGGGAGCATCTCCCGATCATCACCGCTTGGGTGAACTCGTACACTCGAGGCGTCGGCTTTGAATACGGTGTCCCGAACGATGCCGCGATCGAGGCGGTCATCATCGCGGCGACCGCTCGCCTCACCCAGAATCCCGAAGGCAACATCACCGTCGCGATCGACGACTACAGTGTCCGAAAGACCGTGTTTGATGGTTTCACGATGCTCGAGAGACTGGTGCTCGACGGCTTCAGACGCAAGGCCGCTTAGGGCTGCTCGCGTGGCAACAAAACAGCAACAATCGCACGGAGATTCAAAGAATCGAAGATGCGTGAACATGCTTGTAAGTGGCGGAATCATGGGGGAGAAGGCGACCTCTCACGACCTGCTCTAGCTCTGAGGAGGTTCGATTCCTATCTGGGGCACTTTTCTCAATGTGCGAAGCATCGCTTCGCACGAAAAGTGCCCGCGGGCCTCTGGCCCGCCGAAGCTTTGAACGCGAAGCAATGCTTCGCGTGCTTCGTGCCCGCGGGCCCACCGGCCCGCCTGCACACCCTTTCGTAGGGCGCTAGTGGCGGCTTCGCGACGCAGGAAACAGCCACTGGTGCCCTATCCATGCTCTCAAGTGGGAAGGCAGCGCTGAGAGGAACTCGGATGAGCGCACGAAGTGCCGGGTCAGGTCGCGGCGAAAGGTGGGTTGACCAGAAGTTCGACGCGCTCTGCCAGGTACGTGTCGAGCGTGGCGGCCCCGTCTAGTGTCGCCCCCGGTCGCCAGCGTACGCGCAGTTCTCCGCCCCATACGCCGACGGGAAGCGCGGGATCGGCAGACAGGGTTGTACCTGCTGGAGCTGGGGTGCCAGGCCCGTCAGGCGAATCGAGCAGGGCAGGCGGGCCGGCAGCGTCGCCGGGCTGGTTATGCCGAGTGACGAGTTCCACCAACCGGATCGGCGCGGCATCGAAGTTCACTGGGGTGCCCGCCGGGTACCCGCCGTCTAGGGCTGCAGCGGCAAGCTCGCGCCGTTCCTCACGCGATGCCGACTGGTAGCCTGGGCGGCCTCGTTCTGCAGCCCGGGTCGCACGCCCAGCCGCATATAGGGTGCCGTCGGTGCCGAGCAACAGGGCACCCAGGCGCCACACCTCGCCCAGCGGGCGCATGGTCGCGGCCCGAGGGAGCACGAGCCATCGCCGCCCGGCGGGCACGAACTCCGCGAGCGCCTCTGGCTCGACCCCGGCGTCTTGCAACCTGCCGACGGCCGCACGGCAATCGCGCATCGCGCGATCCACCAGCTGTTGCCCACTCACCCCGCCAGTGTATTCGGCCCGCCGGCTGCTGCGCCCGCAATAGGGCTATTCTGACCTGATGCCCACTCCACGCTCCGCGGCGCAGGCCGCGACGCGATCTGCGACCCTCCGGGCCGTGCTGCTGGTGCTCAGCGGCTCGATCGGTATGCAGGTCGCCGCAGTGCTGGCGATCGGAGTCTTTGACACGGTCGGAGTGTTGGGCACGAGCGGACTGCGCTTCGCGATCGCCGCAGCCTTCCTCCTTGTGCTTTTCCGGCCACGGCTCACAGGTCGCACCCGCGAGGAGTGGACGGGAATCGTGATCTACGGGGCCGCGATGGCTGCGATGAACGTGTTTCTGTATCTCGCAATCGCGCGCATTCCGCTGGGCATCGCCGTCACGATCGACTTCCTGGGGCCTTGCCTGGTCGCGTTCTTCGCATCGCGGCGCTTGCGCGAAGGGCTCCTCGCGCTCGTTGCCTTCGGTGGGGTCGCGCTGATCGCGGGCCTCGGGGGGCCACTCGACCCACTCGGTCTCGTGTTCGCGGCTCTCGCAGCGGTGTGTTTCGGCCTGTACACGGTTCTGGCGGCGCGCGTCGGAAAGAGCGCGGGTGGGCTGCCGAGCGTGGCGCTCTCGGTCGCCGTGGCAGCGGTGCTCACTCTCCCGTTCTCTGTCCCGGCGATCTCCAGTGCCGGGCCAGCCGACTGGGGAGTGCTTGCGCTCTCCGCGCTCGTGGGTATGGCGCTGGCCTTCACGGTGGACACGCTCGCGGCGAAACTCACCTCCGCACGAGTGATCGGCGTGCTCTTCGCCTTCGACCCGGTGGTCGGCACGCTCGTCGGTGTGCTGTTTCTCGGACAGATCCTCACGGCCCCGGTTGTGGCGGGGATTGCGCTGGTGGTCGCTGCCGGCGCGGGAATTGTCTGGTTCGCGGGGCAGCATCAGCCGCGCCTAGACTGATGTGGTGGTAGGGAACGGGGCGATCGAAACCTTCGAGGTCGAGCGAAAGTATGCGGTGTCTTCGCGGGCTGAGCTTCCCGGCAGCCCCGCGTTCGCCGCAGTGGGCCTCCGGCTCATCGAGCCCGAGAGCTTCGCGCTCGAGGCCATCTACTTCGACACCCCCGACGCGGCGCTCGGCATACAGCGGGTCGCGGTGCGCAAACGGGTGGGTGGCAAAGACGAAGGCTGGCACATGAAGCTCAAGGGAGCGGACGGCTCGCGCGAGCTCGTATGGCCGCTGACCGAGACGATGCCCGATGGTTTGCTGCGCGAAATTGTGGATCGCATCGGCAAGCACGATGCCGATCGCCTGACTGCGGTGGCGACCATGCGCACCCTTCGCACCATCGTTCGGGTGTGGCGGGATGTGGGGGTCTTGGGTGCATCCGCACCCGCACCCACATCCGCCGCCGCTGCACCGGGGGCAAACGGCGTTGCCGGTTCCCCCGAGCAACTGGGTGAGTGGCTGATCGAGCTCGCCGACGACCGGGTTGTCGCAACGAACACACTGAGTGGGGAAGAACGTAGCTGGCGCGAGTGGGAGGCAGAGCTCGCCCCCGGGGCCTCACTCGAACTGCTCGAATTGGTCGAGCCGCTTCTCATCGGTGCCGGTGCCGAACGCGTGCGGGGCACCTCGAAGCTTCAGCGCGCGATGGGCCGCCCGAGCCACGGCGCATCTTGATGCGCGGAGTGGCCGAGCTTCCCGACGCGCGAAATCCGCGCTCATTCGCGAAAACTGACACGAATTCAGTGTTGGGTCTGCCGTCTCGCGGCCGATACGCGTAGGGTAGAAGCATGGCATCCAAAGGATCCCGAGGCTCGGGAAAGCGTGACTCAGACGACACCTCGCCCGCGGCGAGACGCAAGCAGGTGATCGTCGGCCTGATCATTGGTGCCGTCGTAGGCGTGGTGGTTGGCTATTTCACCCAGTTCTGGCTGTGGGTGCCTGCAGGGCTCGCGCTTGGGCTCGCCTCGGGTGTCATGATCAAGCCCCCAGCTGAGTAGTTCGTTTCACCTGGTCACCCCGTAAGTTCGCAGAGGAATCCATGGAATCCACGATTTTTGAGACCAACCGTCCGGCCGCGCGTATCGTCGAGGAATCCCTCGCAAATACCAAACACGCGGTGTTCTGGACTGAAGACATCGAGGCATCAGCCGCACGCTACCCGATCCTTGACGGAGATCTGAGGGCCGACGACGTAGTGGTCGGCGGCGGATACGCGGGCCTCTGGACCGCGATCAAGCTGAAGACCGAACATCCGGAACGCCGGGTCGTCTTGCTCGAGGCGAAGCGCGTGGGCTGGGCTGCCTCGGGGCGCAATGGCGGTTTTTGCGAGGCGAGCATCACACACGGCGAGCCCAACGCCGAAAGTCGATGGCCCGACGAGGTGGGCACGCTAAAGAGGCTCGGATACGAGAATCTCGATGCGATCGAGCGCTTCGTGACCGAGCACGGGCTCGATGTTGAGTTCGAGCGCACGGGGCAGCTTTCCGTCGCGAACGAGCCCTATCAAGCTGACTGGGTGACCGAAGAAGAAGCCGACGCCGACACGGTGGTACTGACCGCTGAAGAGGTCAGGCAGCGCTTGCACTCGCCCACTTTCTTGGGTGGCACTTTCCACCCCAGGGAAAACGCAAACGTGCATCCCGCAAAGCTCGCCGCGGAGTTGGCGCGCCACGCCGCGAGCATCGGGGTGGAGATCTACGAGAACAGCCGAGTGACGGGGCTGGAGGGTGACGCCGGGGCACCGATCCACCTGCAAACACCGCGTGGAACTATCACCGCCGAGCGGGCTGCGCTCTGCACGAACGTCTTTCCGTCGCTGCTCAAGCGATACGCCTTTCACACGGTTCCCGTCTACGACTACGTGCTCATGACCGAGCCGCTCACCGACGAGCAACTCGCCTCCATCGGGTGGGAGGGGCGCGAGGGAGTCGCCGACATGGCGAACCAGTTTCACTATTTCAGGCTCACCGGCGACAACCGCATCCTCTGGGGCGGGTACGACGCGGTGTACCACGTCGGCGGGCGTATCAAGGCCGAGTACGAAGACCGTATGGAAAGCCATCGGAAGCTCGCGAGTCACTTCTTCACCACGTTCCCGCAGCTCGCGGGGCTGAAGTTCTCGCACCGCTGGGCGGGCGTCATCGACACGAGTACGCGGTTCTGCGCCTTCTTTGGCCAGGCGTTTGGAGGGCGCGTGCAATACGTGGCAGGCTTCACGGGGCTCGGCGTGGGCGCCACACACTTCGCCGCGGATGTGATTGTCGACCGGCTCGAGGGGCGATCCACTGAGCGCACCGAACTGCAGATGGTGCGCGAGATGCCGCTGCCGTTCCCGCCTGAGCCGGCCGCCTCGATCGGCATCAACCTCACCCGCTGGTCGCTCGACCGAGCCGACCATAACGGTGGCAAGCGCAACGTGTTACTCAAGACGCTCGACGCGCTCGGCCTCGGGTTCGACTCTTAGGGAGGCAGGACGATGGCTGAATTGCTTCCCGAAGGGCTCAACGGTGTGGTGCACGGTCGCGGCGCGATTGTCGCGCTCACTCCCGTGCCCGCCGAAGAGGTCGATTATGGATCGCCCCGTCAGGGGTCGGTCGAGCTTGGCCGGCTGGGCAACGTGGAGACGGGCATCTGGGAACTGCGCGATGGCGCGGTGCTCGATACCGAGGTCGACGAGCTGTTCGTCGTGATCTCGGGTGGCGCTACCATCAAGCTGCTGGACGAGCACCGGAGCGTCGAGGTGAAGACGGGCGACGTGATGCGGCTCACCGCCGGCACGAAGACGCGCTGGATCGTGAAAGATCACATCCGCAAGATCTACCTCGCACTCGAATAGCCCGCACCGAAACTCAGCATGTCGCGCTCTCAGCGCGGCACCGCACAACGGTGAGTGGCGCGTGACCGTGGGTGACGGCGCGTAACGGCGCGTCGAGATTCAGCAATCCGGGGTGCAGTGCGGTGGCGTACTAGACTTCCCGATGGCGCTCGGCGCGCCCAAATGATGAGGCGCGCACAGCTATGACACGGCCGACGCGCCCCTACTTCGAGGAGAACCGATGGCATTCACATGGAAGCAGCACGGAGACGGCTCGAGCGTACAGCCCGACGCAATTGTGATGCCAGAGGAGCGACTGAGCTGGCCCAAGACCATTGGGTTCGGTGCCCAGCACGTGGTGGCGATGTTTGGTGCCACCTTCCTCGTGCCGCTCATTACGGGTTTCAGCCCCACTGCGACCCTGTTCTTCTCGGGCCTCGGCACGATCCTCTTCCTACTCATCACAGGCAACCGACTTCCCAGCTACCTCGGCTCGTCATTCGCGTTTATCGCGCCCATCGGTGTCGCCGTGGGCTCCGGTGGTGACCTGTCGCGCGCCTCGTTCGGTATCCTCGCGATCGGACTCCTCCTCGCGCTCATCGGCCTCCTGGTGCATAAGGTAGGCACCGGGTGGATCAATGCACTCATGCCCCCAGTCGTGATGGGCTCGATCGTCGCGCTCATTGGCTTCAACCTTGCCCCCGCGGTGAAGAACAACTGGACCGCTGAGGGGATCCAGGGTGTCGCCTGGCATTCTTCCGTCATCGCCCTCATCACACTCGCATCGATTATCTTGATTACGGTGCTCTTCCGTGGCCTGATCGGTCGCCTCTCGATCGTGCTCGGTGTCGTCGTCGGCTATATCGCTGCGGTGCTCTTCGGTGAGGTTGACTTCGTATCGGTGAGCAACGCCGCGTGGTTCGGCCTGCCCGAGTTCCACCTCGCAGCGAATCCGTTCGCTGACCCCACCCTGTGGGGCCTCCTGCCTGTCTTCCTGCCCGTGGTGCTCGTGCTCATCGCCGAGAACGTCGGCCACATCAAGAGCGTCGGACTCATGGTGAAGCGCGACCTCGATCCGGTGACCGGGCGGGCGCTGTTCGCCGACGGTCTCGCGACGATGTTCGCCGGCTTCGGGGGTGGATCGGGAACCACCACCTATGGCGAAAACATCGGCGTGATGGCGGCCACCCGCGTCTACTCCACCGCCGCATATTGGGTCGCAGGCATCATTGCGGTGCTGCTCAGCTTCTCGCCAAAAATCGGCGCGGTCATCAACACGATTCCCGCGGGGGTTCTCGGTGGGGTGACGGTGGTGCTCTACGGCCTCATCGGCCTGATCGGCGTGAAGATCTGGATTGACTACAAGGTCGATTTCTCGAAGCCCATCAACCAGTTCCCAGCGGCGGTGGCGCTGATCATCGGCATCGCTGATTTCTCCGTGCAGTTCGGTGCGATCGTGTTCAACGGCATCGCCCTCGGCACGATCGCTGCGATCGTCGTCTACCACCTCATGGCGCTCGTTTCACGGGCCCGCGGAACGTACGAGGTTGCTACCCCGATCGAGCCCGTTGCGGGCGAGACGAGCAAGTAGCCGCGCTCCTTCAACGCCGGAGCCATCCACCATGGATGTGGGGGCGGTTTTGCGCAGCGCAGGCGGAAAACGCCGAGCGCCTTCCGGGTAAAACTGCCGGTGACGCTTAGGGTGGCGGTGTGTGGAGTGTGGATCGGCGCCGTCGTCAGGGCGCAAACGTGAACGAGGCGGAGGCCCCAGTGGCCACCGCCGAGACTCCAATGCCTGAGGGCTCGCTCGCGCCAAAGCCGGATACCCCGCCGCAACCCGAGTCGGAGTTCCCCACCGAACCCATCCTCGCCACGCCAGCCCTCGCGGGGCCGCTCGCGGCGGTCGATGCGTTCGCCACGGAGCACGAGGACTGGCGACGGGAGCTTGCCGCCATCGGTGGGCGCAGCCCGTTGCTGCACTTTGACGATCAGCCCGCAAACCGCATCGAGCTTTCGACCACGCACCCCGGTGGGATGCCACAATTCATCACCGGCCAGAAGATCCTGCTGTCAGCGCTGATTCGCGACGACCTCGCGCTGCGATATGCGCGGGTTGCCGCGGGGCGCGTCACCGATAAGGCCGCCGAGATGCGCGCGGTGCGCGGACTCGAAACCGTGCATCTGGGTATCGGAATTGCCAAGTGGCAGTTTGAGGGCGAGGAGTACTGTGCGCCGGTGCTGCTGCGCCCGCTCGCGATTCGTCGCTACGGCCGCGACTTCGAGCTGAAGCTCAAGAAGCCACTCACCGTGAACCGCGAATTGCTGGGTGCCTTGCGCGAGCAGTTTGGGATCACCGTGAACGCGCGCACCCTGCTCGAGCTCTCCCAGTCGGAGGGCGTGTTCAAGCCCCAGCCGGTCATCGATCGCCTGCGGCAGATGGTCACCGGGGTGCCCGAGTTCGTGGTGCAACCGCGGCTCGTCGCTTCCTCGTTCGCCGACGTGTCACGGCACATGGTGAGCGACGCGAAGAACCTCGAATCACCGGTCTTGCAGGCTATCTGCGGCAGCGAGGTGGCCAAGCAGCAACTGGTCGACGCGTACCGCCCGGTCTCGCCGACCTGGCCGAACGATCGCGCCCCGGAGACTGACCGACACCTCTACGACGCTGATGCCGAGCAGAACGATGTGCTCGCGCAGATTGGCGCAGGGCACTCGTTGGTGGTGCGCACCCTGCCCGGAACCGGGGGCACACAGACCGTGGTGAACGCCATCGGAGAGCTCGTGCGCGCCGGCAAACGCGTGCTCGTAGTGTCGCCGCGCCGATCCACACTCGATGGCATTGGACACCGGCTCTCGCGAGCCGGCCTGTCGGGGCTCGCGGTGACGCCGCGACTGCTGCGCCGCAACCTCGTCGAGGCGATCAGCCGCAACGAGTCCGCGCGGAGCGAGCCGCTGCGCGACGTTGACGACGCACTGGTGCGGCTGCGCGGGGTGCTGCTCGACTATCAGGATGCGCTGACCGCGCGAGACCAGCGCTTCGGTGCGTCGCCGATAGATGCGCTGCGCGAACTGACGCGGCTGGCACTGCTCCCGACCCCGCCGAGTACAACGGTGCGGCTGAACGATGAGGCTCTCGGTCACCTCACGCTTGATCGCAGTTCGATTGCAGAAGACATCACCGAGGCCGCCCGCCTCGGCCAGTTTCAGTATGGGCCTGAGGATTCGCCTTGGTACGGCGTGAGCTTCGCGACGACCGAGGCGGCGCGATCCGCATATTCACTCGCGGTGGATCTCGCCGAGTCTGAACTCCCGCGACTCATTTCTCTCGCCAATGAGGTCGTCGAACAGACGACGCTCCGGCCGTACGAGACGATCGCCGAACTGGGTGTCTACTTGCGCCTCCTCATGGGCATCCGTGAGACCCTCGACCGGTTCACCCCCGAGGTCTACGATCGCTCACTCACCGAGGTCATCGCGGCCCACGCCCCGCGCGGCGAAGAGATGTCGAAGGCGAATAAGCGGCGTTTGCGCAAACTTGCGCGCGAATACGTGCGGCCCGGTGTGCACATCACCGACATGTACGCGCGGCTCGTGCAGATTCAGCAGCAGCGGGTGCTGTGGCAGCGCTACAGCACCGTTGTGGGTGCGCGTCCCGAGGTTCCGGTGGGCATCGCCGATGTGGCCACGGCGTATCAGGCGGCCTACCAAGATCTCGATGAGCTTGACCGGGTGCTGGGCAACGAGCACGACAGCGACCGCCTCCGGAACCTGCCGTTGACCACCCTCGCCCGGCGCACGACCGACCTCGCCCGCGAGAGCGAGGTGCTGCACAACATTCAGGAGCGAACCGCGATTGTGGAGCGGTTGCGGGCCGCGCAACTCGAGCCCCTGATCGATGATCTGTCGGCTCGGCACGTGCCCGCGAGCAATGTCGCGGCAGAACTTGAGCAGGCCTGGTGGCAGTCCGCGCTCGAGCGAATGCTGCAGACCAACGAGGCGCTGCTCAGTGCAAATACCGGAGTGATCGAGCGACTCGAGGCTGATTTCCGTCTCGTGGACGACGCGCACGCGAGCGCGAACGGCCCGCAGCTTGCGGTGAAGCTCGCCGACGCGTGGCGCATCGCCGTGGTTGACGCTCGCACCGAGGCGCTCGCGCTTCGCGAGCAGTTGCGCAGCGGCGACGTGTCTTTGCACTCGCTCGCACAGCACGCTCCCACGCTGATGGGCGCGCTCGCTCCGGTGTGGGTGTTGTCGCCCTACGAGGTTGCCCAGCTGCCGGCGGAGTTGCGTTTCGACACGACCCTTCTCGTCGATGCCGGGGCGACCACCCTGGTCGAGAACGTCGGCGCGATCAAGCGCGCGGCCCAGGTGGTTGCCTTTGGCGACGGGGTCACCCAGTCTCCCTCACCGTTCGAAATCGCCGTGCGAACCCCCGCAGCAGATGGCGATACCGACGTGCCAACAGTGGATCTGGAGGCCCTGCACAAGCAGTCGACCTTCGCCCAGCTGCGAGCCGTACTGCCCGAGCTCGCCCTTACGCGCAGCTACCGCGCGGGAGGCGAAGACCTCACGAGTCTCGTCAACACTCGGTTCTACGACGGGGAGATCGAGTCGCTGCCGTGGGCGGGTACCTTCCTGGGCCACTCCAGCATCACCCTTGAATTCGTGAGCGCCGGGCACGGGCTTCCCGACCCGCAGACCGGCGCGGTCGAGAGCACCGACGCCGAGGTTGAGCGCGTCGTGCAACTCGTGCTCGAGCACGCAAGCGTGCGGCCGCGCGAGTCGCTCATGGTCATTACCGCGAGCGACCGGCACGCGGTGCGGGTGTACCAGGCCGTCCTCCACGCCTTCTCGAAGCTTCCGCAGTATCGCGAGTTCTTGCTGGGGGAGCGGGCCGAACCGTTCGCCGTGCTCACGCTCGAACAGGCGATGGCGCAGAGCCGTGACCGGGTGATCTTCTCCATTGGTTACGGTCGCACCCCGCACGGGCGGGTGCTCTCGAACTTCGGTGCGCTGGGGCGCCCGGGCGGCGAACGGCTCGTGGCCGTCGCCATGACGCGCGCGCGCCGAGCCATGACCATCGTGAGCTGCTTCCGGCCCGCTGACCTCGACTCCGCGCGGATCAAGCACGGAGTGGTGGAGCTTGCCGAATTGCTGGCGCTCGAGCACCCCGTGGCCGAACCGGCAACGCTTCCCGCCGAGCGCGACCCGATGCTCGGCGAGCTCGCCGACCGGCTTGAGAAGCTCGGACTTTCTGTCGAACTCGACTACCGCGGGGTGATTCCGCTGGCGGCCTCGCTCGGCGAACGTGCGATCGCGATCGATCTCGACTTCACGGGCAGCGAGCAGAGCCTGCGCGACGCGCTGCGGCTTCGCCCGTCGGTGCTGCGTCGTCTCGGCTGGCACTACCACCGGGTGCACAGCTTCGATCTCTTCGCTGACCCCGAGCGGGTGGCGCTGCGGGTCGCGGGTATTCTCGGCTACGACGCCGAGGTTGAGGCCGCCGCTGACGTGCAAGGAAACGGTTCTGCGCCTGCCCCCAACGCAAAGGCTGCTTCCGACTTCGCTGGCGAGAGGCAGGCTGCGCAACCCGTGGATCGAGACGGGCAATTCCAGGCCCCGGGCGACGCATCCGGGTTCTGATGCCCGATCCACAATTCGACAGGTCAGAATCTGCGGGTTCACGCGACGAGCACCCGCAGAAATTGACCCCTCGGCGGGATGCCACGGGACGTAGATCCCGACGTGCGACGCTCCCGGCGCCGGTGGGGAGTGATCCCGCGCCCTACGATCCGCCCGCAGCAGACCGGCCCGAGACGGAAAACGACGCGCGCCTGCGAGAAGACAAGCCGCCACACTGGGGCTAGTTTCGCCTGCTGATCAGGGTGGTTTTGCAGGTCATGCTGGTCAGGCTGGTTTGGCAGGTCAGGCTGGTTTGGCAGGTCAGGCTGGTCTCGCAGGTCATGCCGTGCGTAGCGGCACCGCGATTCCGAAGCGAGATAGGGCGTGAGTGGCTGCTTCCCAGCCTAGGAAGCAGCCGCCCACGCCCACTCAAAACGAGACCGGCGCAGAATGCGAGAACCCGACCCTCGGAACCGAAAACCTAGGCGCGGGGACGCTCGTTCTGCGCGCGCAGGAGGTCGCGGATCTCGGTCAGCAGCTCCTGCTCGTTCGGCGGCGCGTCAGGCTCGGCGCCGGCCTGCTTGCGCTCGCGCATGGTGTTGATTGGCAGCACGAACACGAAGTACACGACCGCCGCGACAATGACGAAATTCAGCAGGGCCCCGATGACCGCGCCGAAGGCGATGGCGCCACCGCCGGGAAGCCCAACCATGAGCGCGGTGTCCAGAGAGTCAGCCTGGAAAAACATGCCGATAATCGGTGTGAACAGCGCCTCAACAACCTTGGCAATCACCGCGTTGAAGGCGGCACCAATGACCACCGCGACCGCGAGATCAATGACGTTGCCGCGCATGATGAAATCACGAAAACCCTTGAGCATGATGCTCTCCTCTCTATGGGTGTGAGAGGTAGCCTACGCGGCGGAGGAAGCGCTTGTGCTTGTTGACGCGCCGGAGCCGCCAGAGCCGCCGGGGGTGCTTGATCCACCGGACTTGCTCGATCCGGAGGATTCAGATGAACTCGATGAACTTCCGGAGGCAGCGCCTGCTCCGCTCCCTGCGCGGGAATCTGTGCGGTAGAAGCCCGAGCCATTGAACGTCACTCCGAGCTTGCCGAACACCTTGCGCAGCTTCCCGCCGCACTCGGGGCAGTCGGTCAGCGTGTCGTCGGAGAACGCCTGGTAGATGTCAAAAGCGTGATCGCAATCACTGCAGCGGTAGGCATAGGTAGGCACAGCTACTCAGTCTACCCGTTGAGTTGTGGATCTCCCTGGCCGAACAGCACCGTGCGCTCGGGAGTGACGACTCCGTTCACGGGCACATCGTGCGCCTCGCACGGGAGCTCCGCCAGAAACTCGGATTCGTGGACGATTGCGAAGACCGGCGGGCGCCTCCGCAGGGTGCTCAGGTTGCGGTCAAAGTAGCCTTTGCCCCAGCCCAGGCGCACCCCGCGTTGATCCACCGCGCACGCGGGAATGAGCATGAGGTCGACTTCGCTCACCGCAAGCGGGCTGAGGTGTTCGCCAAGCGGTTCTGGGATCCCAAATGCTCCCGAGACGGTGCCATCCGCAAGGGGGCGAATCCAATCGAGCAGGCCATCTTCTCTTGCCGAGGGCAAGAGCACATCAATGTCGTGCGCGCGGGCCCAAGTGAGGAAGACGGTGGTGTCGGGTTCGCCGAGAACCGGGAGATAACAGGAAACCGAGCGAGCATCGAGGCGCGTCACCAGTGCCACAAGTTGCTCGGTGAGGGCGGTCGCTGCGACCTGCCGATCGCCGACGCTGCGGGCCATGCGTTCAGCACGAACCAGTTGGCGGATCCGCCGCTTTTCACTCTCGATTCGTGAGTCCTCCATACTCGCAAGTCTACGGGCAGGCTAGTCTATTGCTATGAGCATTGCGCCCGAATCGACTGGCAGATCTGTGACGAAAGCCGTGATTCCCGCGGCTGGCCTGGGTACTCGGTTTTTGCCCGCGACGAAGGCGATGCCTAAGGAGATGCTTCCCATCGTCGACAAGCCGGCGATTCAGTACGTTGTCGAGGAAGCTGCGAACGCTGGCATGCGTGACGTGCTGATTGTCACCGGCCGCAACAAAGACAACCTCTCGAACCATTTCGATAGCGTTCCGGAGCTTGAGGCGACCCTGCAACGCAAGGGCGACACCGATCGGCTCGATCGAGTGCACGCCTCGAGCGAGCTTGCCGAGGTGCATTTCTTGCGACAAGGGCAGCCACTGGGACTCGGCCACGCGGTGGGGCGCGCGCGTATGCATGTGGGCAACGAATCGTTCGCCGTGCTGCTCGGTGACGACCTGATCGACGAGCGCGATCCGCTGCTCACCCGAATGATCGAGGTGCATGATCAGCGAGAGGCGACCGTGGTCGCACTGATGGAGGTGCCGGAAGAGCTCATTCATCTCTACGGCTGCGCCGCTGTGAACGCGACCGCTGACCCTGACGTGGTCGAGGTTACCGCGCTCGTGGAGAAGCCCAGCCCGGCAGAGGCTCCATCGAATCTTGCAGTGATCGGCCGTTATGTACTGCGGCCGGAGATCTTTGACGTGATTGATCGGCTGGAACCGGGTCGCGGTGGCGAGTATCAGCTCACGGACGCGTTGAACGTGCTCGCGACTGGCGACGGGGATCGACCGGTGTATGGGGTGGTCTTTCGTGGGCGCCGATACGACACCGGCGATCGGGCGAGCTGGATTAAAGCAAACCTGCTGTTGGGCGTCGATAATGAGGAACTCGGCGCAGAGCTCAGCGACTGGGTCATCGAACTCGCAGAACAGTTGCGCGCTCGCCGCAGCGACTGAGCCATACGCTGATCGCATGAGCCCACTGCCGCACCCGATCGAGGCGCCCGCGCCCATGACGGCGGGGCGGATCGGCCTGCGCCTGATCCACCGTCGCGATGCGGCGGTGCTTGAGCGGCTGCTGAAGGAGAACCGGGCGTGGCTCGAGCCCTGGGAAGCGACCTACCCCGGCGGTGGGGGAACGGTGCCGGGTTCGGTCTCGATGCGGCCGACGATCCAGATCCTCAGGCGGCAGTTGCGAATGGGCGTCGGCATCACGTTTGTGGTCACGTTCGACGGTCTCGTCGTGGGTCAACTGAGCGTCTCTGAAATTAGCGGCGGTGCCATGCGATCTGCCCAGATCGGCTATTGGGTGTCCCGACACGTGGCAGGGCAAGGCATTACCCCCGTGGCGGTCGCGCTCGCGATCGACTACCTCTTTCACCACCTGCGCCTGCATCGGGTTGAAATCTGTATTCGACCCGAGAACGCAGCGTCTCTGCGGGTGGTGGCGAAGCTCGGTCTGCGACACGAGGGCGAAAGGCAGCGATACATCCACATCGCTGGTGACTGGCGAGACCACTCGTGTTTTGCGGTCACTCGGGAGGAAGTGCCGCTGGGGATGCTCACGCGACTCGGCGCGGCAACCCCATAGAGTGCCTACGAAACCGTACAGTGACCCCTATGACAGGCGGCATATTCGGTGGCGGAGTGATCTTCGTGGTGGCAGCCCTGTTGTGGGCGGCCGTCCTGGTTCCGAGCTGGGTGCGCAGGCGCGAGTTTCGCGCGGCTGAACGCAATGCCATCAGGCTCCAGCGAACGCTGCGGGTGCTGGCCGAGACCGCCGAGGTGCCGACCGAAGTGCGTGTCGAAGCGACAGCGCGGGAAGCACTCGCACGCGAGAAGCTCCTGCGTACCGCGCAGCGGCAGCAGGAGGCTGAGCGAAAGGCCCAGCTGTCAGAGGCACGCGCCGCGCAGGTGCGAGCCGAGATTCGCGCCCAGCAAATGAAGCGCAAGCAGGCCGCTGTGAGTCGCGCAGCTCGATTGCGCAGGCCACTCGTACGCCGCGTTCGTGCGTTTGCCGCGTTGGCGGCGTTACTCGCGCTAGTTGGCGTGCTGATTGGAGCGGGAGTCGCGCTGGCAGGCCAGGGGACGGCGCTCGTGCTTGCCTCCGCGTCTGTCGTCGCCGCCGCTATGGGCGCGCTCGTGTTACTCGCCCCTGGGCGGGTCAGAGTCGCTGAGATTCCTGCTGAGCAGGCCGTGGTTGCGGCGGTGGAGGTGCAGGCCCCGCCGGTCGCAGTCTCGGATCCGCGGGGGGAGTCGGCCGCCGCTGCCGCACACGCTGCCGCGCAGGCCGCGGCTCGGGCACGCAGCGAGCATGCCCGCGCGATGGCGCGTGCGCGTGCAGAGAGGCCACCGGCGCGCCAGAACCAGCCGAATTCGATACTGCTCGAGCACGTACTCGAGCAGGCCCGGGTGGATCGCGCCAGTGCCGAAGCAACCTCGGTCGCCGGCGCGCCGACTGCTCAGTCTGCGGTATCCGAGACCGAGTCCGCTCCTGTTGTGTCGTCCACGAATGCGGCGCAGTCCGAATCCCCAGCCGCTGCCGTCGCCCAGGCGCGCTCTCAGCAGATCGCGACCGCGGAGCGACTGCGACAAATGGGCATGGTGGGTGACACGAGCGAGGGCATGCTCGATCTGGACGCGGTGCTGCGCGCGCGGCGCAACGCAAGCTAACAGCGATTCCGTATCGATTTCGCCAACTTTCCAACGCAGACTCTCGCCGAGCCTGGAGGAAAGTGCCATGATAAACACATGACAAACCCACCTTCAGATTTTCCGGCTTCACCGTCGCAGCCTGATGCAGGCGGACCCGCAGGCGTTCCGCAGCCACAGAATCCGCAGCCCCCGGTGTATCCCCAGGCCCCGCAACAGCCACCGACCTACTCGCAGCCGTCGGTGCCACAGGCCCCGGCCTACCCGCCCGCAGGCGGCCCCCCGCAAGCTCCGCAGTATGCGCAGGGGCAGCAATACCCACAGCAACCCCAGGGCCCAGTGAGGCCGAAGGGTCTTGCCATCACGGCGCTCATCCTCGGAATCGCAGCGCTTGTCTTTGCGTGGGTGCCGTTCCTCGGTTTCATCCTGGGTGCGGTAGGTGTGATTCTCGGCATCATGGCACTGGTGAAGAAACAGCCCAAGGGATTGGGCTTGACCGGCCTCATTCTGTCTGCTGTGGCAGTCATTGCCGGATTGGTAGTAACGATCATTGCCGCGGTCGCACTCTTCTCGTTTGGAGCGGCCATCGAGGAACTGGAGACTTCCCCGACGCAAACCCAATCTCCGAGCACGCCCAGCGAGTCCACGCCAGAGACCGAGCCTGATTCCCCGGCGATGGAGGACTTCCCTGAGGTGAGCGCGGCGGAGTTGGCAGAGATTGTGAGTGATCCTGACGCCTGGGCAGGCACTGACCTCACGCTGTTCGGCACGGTTGTTCAGTTCGACGAGGGAACAGGGTTGTGCAGCATTCGACTCTTCACTGGCCACGCCGCGCAGTCAGACCCAGAGCTCTACGAACACAACACTCTCGCCTACGCCGGCGACTGGGAGAGTGACTGCCCCGTGCTCGATCCGGTCTATGTTGACGACAACGTGGCGATGGCAGTGACGGTTCTCGGCGAGGAAGTCTACGAAACCTCTGCGGGTGAGTCGATTTCTGCCCTGCAGGTTGAGTTGTGGGCCGTGGAAGTACTCTAATTTCGCGCGGTGACGGGCGCGCTGTTAAGCTGATTGAGTTATCGGGTCTTTAGCTCAGTTGGTAGAGCGCTTCGTTCGCAATGAAGAGGTCAGCGGTTCGATTCCGCTAAGATCCACGGCGAACATAGGGCCCCGCAAATGCGGGGCCCTATGCGTGTGTCCGAGCAGGGAAACGTACCGATCCGCTCCCAAGGTGCTCCCATGCTCGCGGGCTACACTCCCTGCTATGGACAACTGGTGGGTGAACGCACTCTGGTCGATAACTCCGACTGTGCTGATCGGTGTGTTCTTTGCGGTTATTTTGCGACTCATTCTTCGCGCAGACCGAAATGAGCGACGCATTTACCGCGAGATGGAGGCACAAGAGCGCGAGCGACTCGGGCTGCCGCAACGCACAGCCCCTCCCGGCACCGACTCCTGATTCACGAACCCACTAGAGTAACCTCAGGCAGGTTACCCGGGTGGAGGTGTCGATGCACTCGACAATGAGTTTTTTCGGCGCGTTTCTGACTGAGGCCTCTGATTCCGTTGGATATTGGGAAGGTATCAACTGGCCCTGGGCGTGGACCATCTTCGTGCTCATCGTCGACAACGTTATTCGCGTTGTTGCCGTCTTTGTGGTTCCCCGCAACCGTCGCCCAACCGCAGGCATGGCTTGGCTTATGGCGATCTTCTTCTTGCCGGTTCCCGGGCTCCTGCTGTTCCTCTTGATCGGTGGAAACAGGCTTCCGCGGAAGCGACGCAAGATGCAGGAAGCCACGAACCGACTCGTGAGCGGCCTCACCGAGCAAGAAGGCTTCACGTTGGGTACCTCGCTTCCCGAACTGCCTGCCGGCCTGCGCAACGCGGTCATGCTTGGCCGTTCTCTCGGGGCTCAGCCGATGGTTCGCGGCAATACCGCCTCAATCAGCATCGACTATGAAGGTTCGCTTGCCCAGATGGCAGAAGCGATTCGCGAGTCTAAGTCTTACGTGCACATTGAGTTCTATATTTTGGTGCTTGATGACGCAACCCGCGACGTATTCGAAGCGATGCGTGAAGCAGTTGATCGAGGCGTGATTGTTCGCGTGCTGCTTGATCATGTCTCCGCGGTGCGGAATCCCGGATACAAACGCACCGCGAAGTTCCTCGACGAGATCGGGGCACAATGGACATACATGTTGCCGGTACGCCCGTGGCGCGGGCAATGGCAGCGGCCCGACCTGCGCAACCATAGGAAGCTTCTCGTTGTCGACGGCAGGGTCGGATTCATGGGCTCGCAGAACCTCGTCGATTCGAGCTACAACAAACCATCCAATCGTCGGCGCGGACTGCATTGGAAAGACCTTATGGTGCGCCTGGAAGGCCCGGTTGTGCTCGGGCTTGAGGCGGTGTTTCTCGGCGACTGGTACCTCGAGACAGGCGAGTCCCTCACCGACTACTTGAAGTCAGAGGCATCGTTGCAGACCCCCGGAACGCTTGATTGTCAGATCCTGCCGAGTGGACCCGGGTACGGCAGCGAGAATAACCTGCAGGTGTTCACCTCGCTGATGTACACCGCGGCCAGGCGGCTCAGCATCACCAGCCCGTATTTCGTTCCTGACGGGTCCATCATGCACGCACTCCGCGCGGCCACAGCCCGCGGGGTTGAGGTCGAGCTTTTCGTATCAGAGACGGGCGACCAGCCGGTCGTCTACCACGCACAACGCTCGTACTACGAGGAGCTCCTGCGGGCCGGCGTGCGCATCTTTATGTTCCGGCCGCCCTATATCTTGCACTCGAAACACTTCACGATTGACGATTCGGTCGCGGTGGTCGGTTCTTCGAACATGGATCAGCGATCCTTCAACCTCAACATGGAGGTCTCGATGGTCGTGAACGGCGAGGAGTTTGTGCGAGAACTCGACAAAGTGGTCGCCTACTATCACGAGAACTCTCGGGAGCTCACGCTTGAAGAATGGGAGAGGCAGTCGTTGCCCTCGCAGATGCTGGACGGGCTCGCACGGCTGACTTCGGCGCTGCAGTGATG
The DNA here is from genome assembly GCF_052386045.1 of Leucobacter fengyongliangi. Lineage (NCBI taxonomy): Bacteria > Bacillati > Actinomycetota > Actinomycetes > Micrococcales > Microbacteriaceae > Leucobacter > Leucobacter fengyongliangi. Next base: position 560,503 of record NZ_CM126356.1, read on the forward strand.
CTTAGGGTGTGAGCGTGAGGAGGTCGCCTACCTCGCACCCGAGCGCCTCGCAAATCGCGGTGAGGGTTGAGAAGCGGATCGCGCGTGCCCGGTCATTCTTGAGCACCGACAGGTTCACGACGCTGACCCCGACGGCATCGCTGAGCTGAGTCAGGGTCATGCCGCGAGAGGTAAGGAGCTCATCGAGGCGGCAGTGGATCCGGTGCCCGGCCTCGGGCGTTGCGGGGCTCACACGAGCCCCTCGGTCTCGCGGCGGAGTCGATCGCCGACGCTGAACGCGGTGATCGCGATGGACGCGGCGAATGCGCCCATGAAGTAGGGGAGCGGCTCAACAGCGAGCACGAAGGTGTTCTCAAAGCTGCGGTCGGACAGGAGTGCAATCGCTCCGTTCGCCACCATATTGCCGAAGAACGGCACGAGGGCGGCGCCGGCGAGGGCAGTGATCGCGGCAGTCGCGACCCAGCGCGTCTGGGATTGGCTGAAGATCACTCCACGGAGAATGTTGCGAGCCACGCAAATGAGGCACACGACGACGGTGGTGACCGTCACGAGGAGCACTGTAGCTTCGAGCAGGCCGGCGCCGAGCGAGGCGATCGGTAGTTCGGGGGCGAGGACGATGGCTCGATCCAATTGCACCGAGACCGCCGCGCCAGCAGGCCCCATGGGTACCTCGGCGGCGGTGTCTACAAACTGAGCGGCGACTTCCACTGGCCCGGTGCCGAGCAGCTCCACCCAGCGCTGCACGACGCCGTATGCGGTCACTGCGACGATCGCGACCCCGATGAGCATGAACAGGACGATGCCGGCGCGGTCGCCACGCGACGGCCGATCCACTCGGGTATCTGCCGACTGCCCGCGATTCGGGGTGGAGCTGTGGATATTGTCGGTCACGGCGTATCCCTTTCTGAGCGTTCAATTGCTTGAACTTATCGTTTGTCGTTGGTATCGCTTATCGATATGTTTACATGTTTTTGCACGACATGTCAATACGGGAGGAGGAGCCCGGTCTGAGGCCGCCCGTCACGCCTCTGGCGAACACCGACGCGGGATCCACCTTCGCTGCGTACGCTGTTGGTATCGGCCGAGCACGCACCCCTCGACGCACCTCGGCCACAGGAGGTTAGAGATGTTCGAGAGATTCACCGACCGTGCCCGTCGGGTGGTTGTGCTTGCCCAAGAAGAGGCAAAGATGCTCAATCACAACTACATCGGTACCGAGCACATACTGCTTGGGCTGATTCATGAGGGCGAGGGCGTCGCCGCGAAGGCGCTTGAGCAACTCGAGATTTCGCTCGACGCGGTGCGCGAGCAGGTCACTGACATTATCGGCACCGGTCAGCAGCCGCCCGCTGGTCACATTCCCTTCACGCCGCGCGCCAAGAAGGTGCTTGAGTTGAGCCTGCGCGAGGCGCTGCAGCTCGGCCACAACTACATCGGTACCGAGCACATTCTGCTCGGCCTCATCCGTGAGGGTGAGGGAGTGGCCGCGCAGGTGCTCGTCAAGCTCGGGGCCGATCTGAACCGTGTGCGTCAGACCGTGATCCAGTTACTTTCCGGCTACCAGGCGGGCAAGGAATCGGTCAGCGTTGGAGCTTCGGAGAGTACCGGGGCCGAGGCAAAGGGTTCGCAGGTGCTCGACCAGTTTGGTCGCAATCTCACCCAAGCTGCTCGTGAGGGCAAGCTTGACCCGGTCATCGGGCGCGAGAAAGAGGTTGAGCGGGTCATGCAGATCCTCTCCCGCCGTTCAAAGAACAACCCAGTGCTCATCGGCGAACCTGGCGTGGGCAAGACCGCCGTGGTCGAGGGGCTGGCGCAGGCCATCGTCAAGGGTGAGGTGCCCGAGACGCTGAAAGACAAGCAGCTCTACATTCTTGATCTGAGTTCGCTCATCGCTGGCAGCCGCTACCGCGGCGACTTCGAGGAACGTCTCAAGAAGGTCACGAAAGAGATCCGCACGCGCGGTGACATCATCATCTTCATCGATGAGATCCACACCCTGGTCGGCGCAGGAGCGGCCGAGGGCGCGATCGACGCGGCCAATATTTTGAAGCCGCTGCTCGCGCGCGGTGAGTTGCAGACCATCGGTGCGACCACGCTCGACGAGTACCGCAAGCACTTCGAGAAGGATGCGGCGCTCGAGCGCCGTTTCCAGTCGGTGATGGTGAACGAGCCCTCGCTGCAGCACTCGATCAACATCTTGAAGGGTCTGCGCGACCGCTACGAGGCGCACCACAAGGTGTCGATCACAGATGCGGCCATTGTCGCCGCGGTGAACCTGGCGGATCGTTACGTGCAAGATCGCTTCCTGCCCGACAAGGCTATTGACCTGATCGACGAGGCGGGCGCGCGTCTGCGCCTGTCGATCTTGTCGAGCCCGCCCGAACTCCGCGAGTTCGACGAGAAGATCGCGGTGGTGCGCGCCGACAAGGAAAAGGCCATCGAGGATCAGGACTTCGAGAAGGCTGCGGGCCTGCGCGATGAGGAAAAGAAGCTCATCGCCGAACGCCTGCGTTTGGAAAAGCAGTGGCGTAAGGGCGAGGTCGAAACGACGGCAGAGGTGGACGAGGGCCTGATCGCCGAGGTGCTCGCACAGGCCACCGGCATCCCCGTCTTCAAGCTCACGGAGGAAGAAACCTCCCGCCTGCGGTTCATGGAGGAGGCCCTGCACCAGCGGGTCATCGGCCAGAACGAGGCGATCTCGGCGCTCGCGAAGACGATACGTCGTCAACGCGCGGGCCTGAAGGATCCGAAGCGCCCGTCTGGCTCATTCATCTTCGCCGGCCCCACGGGTGTCGGCAAGACCGAGCTGGCAAAGGCGCTCGCCGAGTTCCTCTTCGACGACGAGAGCGCGATGATCTCGCTCGACATGTCGGAGTACGGCGAGAAGCACACCGTGTCGCGACTCTTCGGTGCCCCTCCCGGCTTCGTTGGTTTCGAAGAAGGTGGCCAGCTCACCGAGAAGGTGCGCCGGAAGCCATTCTCTGTGGTGCTCTTCGACGAGATCGAAAAGGCGCACCCCGATATCTTCAACTCGCTGTTGCAGATTCTCGAGGAGGGTCGACTCACCGACGGTCAGGGTCGCGTCGTCGACTTCAAGAACACCGTGATCATCATGACCACCAACCTGGGTTCTTCCGCGATCGCCGGTGGTCCGGTTGGGTTCCAGATCGAGGGTGACTCTCAGATCGGCTACGAGACGATGAAGGGCAAGGTGAACGAGGAGCTGAAGAAGCACTTCAAGCCCGAGTTCCTGAACCGCGTCGACGACGTGATCGTCTTCCCGCAGCTGTCCAAGCCCGAGTTGCTGCAGATCGTGGGCCTCTTCGTGAAGTCGCTCGCAGATCGCCTGCTCGACCGCGACATTCGCATCGAGGTGTCTGTGCCCGCGCGCGAGCGACTCATCGAGATCGGGTACGACCCCACCCTGGGTGCGCGCCCGTTGCGCCGTGCGGTGCAGCGGGAGATTGAGGATCGGCTTTCCGAGCGGATTCTCGGGGCTGAGCTGCTTGCGGGTGACCTGGTCACGGTCGACTTCGTGGACGGCCAGTTCACCTTCGAGAGCGATGGCAAGTCGAAGGATCACGGCAGCACGTCGGCCTCGTCGGCCGCAGCCGTCGCCTCGACCGCTCCCACGATCGAGTAGCACCTCCGTCAACGGCAGGAACCCCGCGACCTCATGGTCGTGGGGTTCCTGCCGTTGTGGCCTGGAAGCCTGCCCACGGAAGTGTGGTGGGGCGGCCTCGCTGTGAGTCGCTCGTGGCGATGAACGCCGATCCACCCCATTAGACTCTCTGCATGACTCAGGCTGCCGACGTTCGGGTGCGCCCCGCACGCACCACCGACATCCCGACCATGGTGAACCTTATGCAGCCGCTCGTCGAGCGACGCATCCTGCTCGGCAAAGACCTCGTCGAACTCTACGGCGCGGTGCCCGAGTTTGTGGTCGCAGTGGATCCTGCCGATCGAGTCATCGGGTTTGGGGCGCTGCACGTCATGTGGGAGCACTTGGGTGAGGTGCGCACTCTGGGTGTCTCGGAGCAGTGGCTCGGACGGGGCGTGGGGCACCGGTTGCTGGAGGCGCTGGAGGAACGCGCCCGCGACCTGGGGCTCAATCAGCTGTTCTGCCTCACGTTCGAGGTTGACTTCTTCAGTCGTCACGGGTTCGCGGAGGTCGGCGAAGACACCGAGCTGGTCGCGGCAGACGTGTACGCCGAGTTGCTGCGCTCACACGACGAGGGTGTCGCCGAGTTTCTCGACCTCGCGCGCGTGAAACCGAACACCCTCGGCAACACGCGCATGTTGAAGGCCCTGTAAGGCCGCTCCCGGGTTACTCTGGCGACATGAGCACGCTGCGGGAACCGGTTGGGCCGAAAGACAAAAAGGTCTACGTCAGGCGCCGTCTGCTGGTGCTCGCCGCCCTCCTCGCGGTGGCCATCGCGGTGGTGTTGGTGATCGTGAAGCCAGGCTCGAGCGGCGGAGCCGCGGGTGCCCGCGAGGTCGAAGTGCCCGAAGATCTGGTTTCCGTCGAGAAGCAAGAAACTGAGGAAGCGGATCCCACGGCGATTGCCGCGTGCGCTGACTCGCAGCTTCGGGTGACTCCGGTGACCGATCGCGACAGCTACGCCGCGGGCGAGCTGCCGAAGCTCTCGTTCAGTGTCGAGAATGTCGGCGAGGTTGACTGCCAGGCAGACCTCGGCACGGCGGGCATGAGCTTCGAGATTACGAGCGGTGCGGATCAGGTCTGGAGATCCACTGATTGCCAGGAGAACCCCGATCACCGCGCGGTGGTCGTGCAGCCGGGCAAGCCGCTGTCGACAGAGACGCTCGAATGGGATCGCACCCGGTCAAGCCCCGAATCGTGCGAGATCACGCGAGATCCGGTCGGCGCCGGGGGAGCCACCTACCACCTGCGGGTTGCGATCGGCGGGGTGAACGGCGAGGGCACCGCGCCCTTCCTGCTGTACTGACGTGCGGCTTTTCGATCGTCTGTGCCGACGGTGAGTTCGGTGTCGAGGCGGTCTTCGAGCCGCAGCGCGATCCACAACTCGGCCCGATCGTCGGGGTCTGCGAGCGAGCGATTGAGCAGCGACTCGATGCGCGTCAGCCGGGTGCGTACGGTATTGCGATGCACACCCAGGTGGTCGGCGCAGGCACCTCGATTGCCCTGATGGGCCAGGAACGAGCGGAGGGTGGAGCGCAGCGTCGCACGCTCATCGTCGCTCAGGCCGTGTGGATCGCCGTCGCGCCCGCTTGGGGTGCACTGCAAGGGGCCGAGCATCGCCCCAATCACCGCCCGCGCTGGCGCGCCCTCGCCTTGGCTTTGCCCCGTTCCCGCCGTGCTCGGTGCCCGCAGTAGCGCCCCGAGCACGGCCGAGTCACGGTCGGCATGAATGATGCGCGGGCTGCGCGGCTCCTGGTACAGCTGCTCGATGGCCGACAGCGTGGGCAAGTGGGGTTCGAGCGAGTGAAGGCTGGACATGCTTGCCTCGAGCGGTGCGGCGACCCCGACGACGGCATCGAGCCCGTGCGAGGCGGCGACCTCGAGCGCATGCTCGGTCGGTGCGCCATCGGTGATGATCTGCCACGCGCGCGCCACGCCGGGGGAGGGCTCGGTCGGAAGCGCGACGAGCCGCGCAATGCCGCCGCGCGGTTCGGCGCGCCACGCGGAGATTGCATCGGGGCTGCCCTGCACCGCGATGGCGCGCAGCAGCGGCGGCACGGTCACCGTGGGATCGAGCAGGTGGAGCAGACCTGGCGCGCGCTGGTCACCATCAAACAGTGCTTGGGTGAGTCGCGACCAGCGCTGCGCCTCCCGTTCGCCGGCCCGTTCCTGGCCGCGATACTCGACGCTCATGACGATCGCGCCCGCGGTGAGTGCGGCGCGCGCCTCTGGGCCGAGCGGACCACCGGCGACCGTGAGGCGACGCCCTGCCCCGATGTCCAAGCTCGTGAACTCGGGTGATGAGAGGGAAACTTCCCGTGAGCTCCTGGCGCCTCCCGCGGGTATCGCGACTTCCTCTCCGGCATCGCCGTCGAAGTTGGTCGGAAAGCCTGCGGTGCCAGCGATGACCGTGTCGGCGCGGCTCAGCACCGCAACTTGCCTCCCCGTCGCCGCGGCCACCGCAGAGACGACACCCGCGGGGCCGGTCTCGCCGAACGCGTGATCGAGGATCCGCTGCTGCGCGAGGAGCGCCTCGTGGGCTGCGCGCAGCTCATCGACGTTGAGCAGGGAGCTCACGGCCTTGCTGATGGCGATGAAGGGGGTGGGTGGCGGCACCTCGATGAGCGCGACCCGGTAGGTGCTGGCGGCGCTGCGCAGCGGATCGGGGATGTGCTCATGCACGACGCCAATGCCAAAGCCGATCGCGGCCACACGGGCGCGACTGAGATCCGCGACGAAGTCTCGCCACCTCGGGTCGTCAGCCGACAGGCTGACGCCGGTAGTGAGCACGAGCTCGCCCCCGTCGAGGTACTCGCTGAGATCCACGAGCTCGGTGGTGGAGACCCAACTGATTTCTGGATCACCCGCGCCGGCTTGCACGAGCCTGAGCCCGAGCCCCGGCTGGGTGAGCAACTGCGAGAGAGATGGCATGTGCCATTTTTGCACAAATCTAGGTATTGATCCGTGCAAGAACCGCACTGTGTGTGATGCAATGCGAGCGTAGCATGGCACTCAGAACCGACGGATGGGCGGTTCGCATCGCATCACGCAGGAGGATCTCGAAGTGCAGCCAGGTCAGGAAGCCCCAGTGTCGCAAGCCGACGGCCCGCTCGCGGGGATTCGCGTCGCCGATTTCTCGCGAGTCTTGGCCGGCCCACACGCCACAATGATCCTCGCGGATCTGGGGGCAGACGTGATCAAGATCGAGGCGCCCGAGGGCGACGGTACCCGTCAGTGGTCGCCCCCGGTGAATGCGGTCGGGCAGAGCACCTACTTCGCGGGCGTGAACCGCGGGAAGCGTTCGGTCGTGTGCGACCTGCGATCCGCGGATGGGCTCGAGCGGGCGCACCAGCTCGCGCTCACCGCCGACGTGGTCATCGAGAACTTTAAGCCTGGAACCATGGAGAAGTTTGGCCTGGGCTACGAGGCGCTCGCCGCCGAGAACCCCGGCCTGGTGTACTGCTCGATCTCGGGCTTCGGCGACACCGCGGGGAAGGATCTGCCCGGCTACGATCTGCTGGTGCAGGCGGTCGGCGGGCTCATGAGCATCACCGGGCAGAGCGATACTGACGGGGGAGAACCTACCAAGGTCGGTGTCGCCCTCGTCGACATCCTGACCGGGCTGAACTCGGTTATCGGCATCCAGGCTGCCCTCATGGCACGTGACACCGCGGGCTCCGCCACGGCTGGTCGCGGCCAGCACGTGAAGGTGACCCTGCTCGGGTCGCTGCTCTCGGCGCTCGCGAATCAATCCTCATCGACCCTCGAGACCGGAGTCTCGCCGGGTCGCATGGGCAACGCGCACCCCTCGATCAGCCCGTACGAGACACTCCAGGCGGCGGATCAGGCGGTCGCCCTGGCCGTCGGCACCGATGGCCAGTTCGTCCGCCTGTGCGCGGTGCTTGGCGTACCCGAGGTCGCGGCAGATCCCCGCTTCGCCGACAACCCGAGCCGCGTCGCGCACCGCGCCGAGCTGCGAGAGGTGCTCGAGGGGCGCCTGCGCACGAGGCCCGCCGCCGAGTGGATCGCGGAGTTCACCGCCCAGAACATTCCGGCTGGCCGCGTGAACACCATCGCGCAGGCCATCGAGCTGGCGGAGTCGCTGGAGCTGGCTCCCGTCGCGACCACCCCCGCGATCGGGCCCGACGGAGCAGCGCATCCGCTTCGATCGATCGCGCTGCCTATCTCCTTCTCGGCGACCCCGCCCCGCTATCAGGCCCCGCCGCCCGGTCTCGGCGAGCACCAAGAGGATGCCGGATGGCGCTGAGCCCGAATTACTGAGCCTGCGTCCTGAGCGACTCGGCCAGACTGCTGGCCGATCCACTATCGAACCGAGATACACCGCAAGAATCGCAACCCAACGGACATTGCAAGATACTCCAGACACCGCACTTCACACAAAGGATCCGAGATGACCACCACCATTGACCAACTGTTCAACGTCGCCGACTTCGTCACCGAGGAGGAGCGCGAGTGGCAGATGAAGGCGCGCGAGTTCGCGCAGACCCGCATCCGCCCGATCATCGACCAGGCGTTCGAAGACCGCCGCCTGCCCGTCGAGTTGCTGCCCGAGGTGGGCGAGCTTGGCGCGTTCGGCATGTACATGAACGGGTACGGGCTGAAGGGCGCGTCGTCGGTCGCGTATGGCCTGGTCGCGATGGAATTCGAGGCGGTCGACTCGGGCTTCCGCACGGCGCTGTCGGTGCAGGGCTCGCTCGCGATGGGCGCGATCTACAAGTTTGGTTCTGAAGAGCAGAAGCAGCAGTGGCTGCCCGCGATGGGCCGGGGCGAGGCGATCGGGTTCTTCGGTCTCACCGAACCGCAGGGTGGATCCGACCCCAACACCATGATCACCACCGCCCGCCGCGATGGCGACGAGTGGGTACTCAGCGGCAAGAAGCGGTGGATCGGCCTCGCCACCATCGCCCAGGTCGGCGTGATCTGGGCGAAGGACGAGGAGGGCATCGTGCGCGGGTTCGTCGTGCCGACGGAGACCCCCGGCTTTCAGGCCACCGCGATTGAGAACAAGCTCTCGATGCGTGCCTCGCTGCAGACCGAGATCGAGCTGAACGACGTGCGCCTGCCTGCCGATGCGATCCTGCCCGGCGCAAAGGGACTGTCGGCTCCGTTCAAGTGCCTGAATGAGGCCCGCTACGGCATCGCCTGGGGCGTCATGGGCGCGGCGCGCGCGTGCCTTGAGGTGGCCATCGAGCGCTCGCAGACCCGCATGGTGTTTGGTGCGCCGATCGGCGGCAAGCAGCTCATTCAGGGGCAGCTCGCCGACATGTTCCTCGAGTACCAGAAGGGCACGCTGCTCGCGCTGCACCTGGGCCGCCTGAAGGATGCCGGGAACCTCTCCTACGGCCAGATCTCGGTGGGCAAGCTCAACAACGTGCGCGAGGCCATCAAGATCGCCTCGAACGCTCGCTCGATCCTGGGTGGCGACGGCATCACCGACGACTTCCCGGTGATGCGCCACATGGCGAACCTCGAGTCGGTGCGCACCTACGAGGGCACCGACGAGGTGCACCAGCTCGTCATCGGCCGTGAACTGACGGGCATCGCCGCGTTCGCATAGGCGGATCGGCCCACCCCGCCGGGCATGCGCTGCGCGGGATTGGTTAAGGCGGGGGTGGAGTGATCCACCCCCGCCTTTGCGTGTGCGCCCGCACAGTGCGCCACCATCCCAACGGGCACTTTCCCCAAATTGATGCTCTGGCCACCCATTACCCGCAAATTCGGGAAAGTGGTCGCCTTGTCTGGCCGTTCGGAGAAGTGGTCGCGTTGACTGGCCGCGCGGGAAGGTGGTCTGGTCCCGACTTTCCCCAAGTTGATGCGCGATCCACCCATCACCCGCATGTTCGGGAAAGTCGTCGCGTTAACTGGCAGCTCCCGGGGGCGGTCTGGTCCCGACTTTCCCCAAGTTGATGCTCGGGACTCTCCGCTACCGCAATTTGGGGCAACTGGATCGAAGCTCCTTGGCGGATGTTGCTGCACCCGCACGTACCTGGGGCTGCGCCCGCAGGTTCATGTTGCTGTACCCCGAGGTATTTGCGGTGCACCCTGGGCAGCTCCGAGTAGCGTTCGCCGCTCACAGGCAAACAGTGAGGGGAGTTCTCCACGGATGCCGAGCGTACCCCGATGTGGAGTTCGAACCCGCGGCAAGCTTGTCGCCATGTCTCCCCACAGAATCGAAGTGCCTGTAACCTTCCCAAGCGCGTTCTTGCGTTCAGATGGCATCGCAGCTGGGCTTTCCGAGTGGGTACTCCGGAGCCCCCGGTTTAATCGTCCGTTTCACGGGGTCCGTACCGCAGTCGTTCAGCAACCACCAGGAGCGGCAGGAACCTCAACAGCAAATACAACTGCTCTTCACCTTGCTGCTGCGCGCGACTACTATCCGCGGCTGCGAGACACCGAGATCTACAGCCACGAGACGGCATTACTCCTCCTCGGCTGCCCAATCCGTGTGGCACACCGCCCGCATGTGTCTGTATTGGCTCCACGTAACGCGAGTCGCACGCGAGGCGTGGTGGGGCATCAGCACGGCGCACCAATTTCGTGCGTCCTGGTGGATCAGCACCTCCCTGTGGCGCCACCGCAGCAGGCGCTCCTTCAGGCGGTGCCATCGCTAAGCCTCGCAGAGGTCGTCGTCGCGATTGATTATCTCCTGCGACCACGGGGTCCACGCGACCGCACGCGCCCAAAACTCACGATGGCGGAACTCGACGCGCTGGCCTGTACGCCGAATCAGCGCTGCGGGCACCGGTTGCGCTTGGCCGCGAGCTTGGCGCGCATCGGTGCCGAATCAAGGATGGAGACGCTGCTTCGACTGATTCTCGCCGCCTACGGGCTTGACGAGGGATTCGAACTACAGGTCGATCTCTCTGATGACCGCGGGTGGATCGGCCGATTCGACCTGGTCAATGCCGCCCATCGGCTCATCGTCGAGTATGACGGCGAGCAGCACCGCACGGATGCCAGACAATACGCGAAGGATGAGCGACGCATATCGCGTGCGTGGAAGGCCGGTTATCAGGTGTTGCGGTTTCGATACCCGGAGGTCGCGCAAAATCCGGAGGTGGCCGCGCTCGCCGTCGCGGAAGCACTGGGGGTGCAGTTGCGGACCCTGGAGCCCGGAATCACGGGGCTCCTCACTTGGCGCTGAGGGTGCGCTTCCCCAAATTGCGGGAAACCACCTGCCTGAACATCGATCTTGGGAAAGTAGTGTCGCGCAACCCAGGGGTAAGCATGAAGAAGCATGGAGAAGGTGAAGTCCGTTCTTGTGGGCAAGGGGAAGCCTGTGCGCATCTGCGTGACCGATTCATCTGAAGCTGATGTGCTGAGCGTGCCGATAATTCGGACTTTCGATCTCACATCTAGACTTTTCGTCAACCGAGGTCTGTTTGCCGAAGTAGAGGTGCCTGATGCTGATGCTGATTCGGAGTGGTGATGCGTGAGGATGACGCGGGCGCGATCCACAGTGGATCGCGCGAACCGCACCTCGAAAGTGGCGTTCGGAAGCGTGCCGACCGCCTGGAGCGGGTGCCGTGGCGCGCGGTCGCGGTATTCGTGATCATTGCGGTGGTACTCGCCTGGCTCGTGGCCTCGCCGATCTGGCTGATGGGTGGCACTGCGTCCCCGGAGCTGGGCCTGTGGATCCAGTTGCTTGGTATTCCGATGATGTTTACCCCCGCGGTCGCGACCCTCGTGGTTGTCTTCACCATGAAAGTGCCGAAGGGGGAGCGGCTTCGCTTTCTCGGCATGTGGCCTCTGCGGCCAGCGAAGCGGATGATCTGGTTCACGGTCGCTGCGCTGCTGGCGCCGCCGATGATCGTCTCCGCGGGGCTGTTTCTCTCGGCGGCGCTCGGGTTCACGACACTCGATCTAGTGACCTTCTCGGGCTTCGCCGCGATGCTCGATGCGCAACTTGCGGCGCTCGATCCCGCGCTGCGTGACCAGACCGGTGAGCCGCCGCCGCTCCGACTCCTCGTTGCGCTCCAGCTGCTGTCGATTCCCTTGGGTGGCCTGATCAACTCCCTCTTTGCGTTTGGCGAGGAGGTGGGGTGGCGCGGTTGGCTGCTGCCCGCGCTGCTGCCCCTCGGCACCTGGCCGGCGCTGCTCATCTCGGGTGTGATCTGGGGGCTGTGGCACTCGCCGTTGATCCTCTTGGGGTACAACTTCGGGTACACCGATTGGCGCGGGGTGGTGCTCATGACCGGCGGCTGCGTGGCATGGGGTGTGCTCTTTGGCTGGGCGCGCCTACGCTCAGGATTGGTGTGGCCTGCCGTGATCGGCCACGGGGCGCTCAACGCGGCGGCTGGCCTGGGCCTGCTGCTGGTCGCGGCGGGCGCCGAGTTGCAAATGTGGCTCGTGGGCCCGCTCGGCGTCGTGGTCTGGGCCGTGATCGCGGTGATCGTGATCGTGCTGGTGCTGACCGGGCAGTCACGGGTGCAGCCCGAGCTCGCTCCGGCTCGCGCGCGGCCACAGGTGGCCGAGCAAGCGAAGCCGGCCCCGCAGTCGCAGCCTCGGCCTGAGTTAGGCGAGCACTGAGCGGTCGAACGGGTCGACGCTGATGCCCTGCGTGAGCACGGTGCGGCACCATTCCTTGGCCGAGTGCAGGCTGTGGTCGCGGTAGTTGCCGCAGCTCTTGGCGTCGGTGCCGGGCACGTCTTCCCAGGTCACGCGCTCGGCGATGTCCTCGAGCGAGGACTTAATCGCGGCAGCAACCTCGGCGGCTTCGGGCTCGCCCCACACGATGAGGTGAAACCCGGTGCGGCAGCCAAACGGCGAGATGTCGATGACGCCGCTCAGGCGGGTGCGCAGCAGCCCGGCGATCGTGTGCTCGATGGTGTGGAGACCAGCAGTGGGGATCTCTCCCGCGTTGGGCTGCACCAGCCGAATGTCGTAGTTGGTGATCGCGTCACCCTTGGGTCCGTGCTCCACAGCGATCTTCCGCACGTAGGGGGCGCGCACCAGAGTGTGGTCGAGCGCGAAGCTTTCAACCTCGGCCAGTTCGACATCACTCATGCGTTGCTCCTCGATTCGATGGTGGATCCCCGTGCGCCTGGCGGCGCCCGGGAGCTCTCGCGTACTTAACGCTACGCGATCCACCAGCGCATCTGCGGAGGATTACGCCGCGGTACGGCTGAGCGCGATGCTCGCGGCTGTGCCGGAGCGATCGATCTGCACGTCCCAGCCATGCTGAGACAGGGCCGCGAGGTCACCCTCGGCGGCCTCGAGTCGATTGGTTTCGACCAGGTAGAGTGTGCGGCCGCTGGTGCGGTAGACCGAGCGGTGCGTGGCCCACTCGGGTACGCGGGGGCGGCTTCCGTCGCCGAGCGCGTGATAGGGGGTGTGAAGTGCCATGAGATTGTTCGACATGATGTTCCTTTCGAACGCGCGGTCATTGCGCGTTGCAAACGATTCGCCTTACGGCTGATTCTGGATCGCGAAGGCTGCCAGCGAGTAAACGCAAGGTGGCGATCTGAGCCTGCTCAATGAACGATGAGCGGCGTTGTGAGCGGAAGACCGGAGTAGTGGATTCCGCGGCTGTCGGGCGCATGCGGATCACAGTTTTCCTGCTCAGCCTTCCATCATACGTTATATCTGCTGGAATTGCTACAATGGATTGTTTGGGCGTGTTATCGCAGTGAGTTGAGGAGGTGGCTAATGGCTGAAAAGTCTTTGCTGGTGTTTGCGCACAGCGACGAGGCGACGGCCTTCGCGCAGGCTGGCGTGCCGCATCTGCTCACCGGGGTAGGCAAGGTGAATGCGGCGATGAGCCTGACCGATGCGATCTTCGCCGCGGGGTTGCGCGACATCGAGCGCGTGGTGGTGCTGGGCACCGCCGGCGTGGTGAGCGACGGGCCGTCTCTTGATGTGGTCTATCAGATCTCCGCGGCCGTGCAGCATGACTTCTCGCTGCCCTCGCCGCGGCTCGAACCAGCAGGCGAATTGCTTGCCGAGACGGCTGTGATCGCGACGGGCGACGTGTTCGTGAAGAGCGACGAGCAGCGCCGGTTGATCGCCGAGCTTGGTGCGTCGCTCGTCGATATGGAGACGTACGCGTATGCGAGCGTTTGCGCGAGACTCGGGGTGCCGCTGCAGGTGTTCAAGGCACCGTCTGATTTTGCCGACAGTTCGACTACCGATGAAGAGTGGGACACGGTGGTGTTCACGAAGAGCGACCAGCTGTTTGCGTTTGCGCAGGCGCGTCTGCCCGATCTGCTCGGCTAGTCACCACCCTCACGGATGGCTCCGGCCGCCTGCCTCGCAGCTCCGCTGCTTCTGCGCTGCTCCACCGCTCGATTCGCGATTCAGGCCCGCTTCACGTAAGCTTTTCCGCGGTGACGTGTCCGAGCGGCCGAAGGTGCGACTCTCGAAAAGTCGTGTAGGGTAACCCCCTACCGTGGGTTCAAATCCCACCGTCACCGCCAGTAGCAACAAGTTGGAACCCCCGGTAAGCGAAAGCTTGCCGGGGGTTTTGTTTTGCCCGCTCCGAGCCACTGCTGACGCTCCTCGCCCAGAATTGCCCCATTTCACGCCGCGTCGGGCGACGTGTGCGCCTTTAGGGGTGGATACGCTCGGACGCCCGAGTTCGGCAATCGCGGCCACAGGCGGCGAGAACTCGGCAGCAAGTGCGACTGCCTTCTCAGGGGGCTCAAGTGCTTCGCCCTCATTATCGAGTACATCTACGCGAACGCATTCGAATACCGCTTGGTTCAGGTCTCGCCGCAGCGGGTCTGCGACGTTGCGATACAGATCTCCTGCCGTTTCCATCAGCTTAAGAACAAGGTCAACATGCCCGCGTACCCGCTCCGCGTCAGTGCTTGCGTTCCGGATGAGCCGTTCGGCGTCAGCAATCTCAGCCGCAACCTGTTCTTGCCGTGGGCGAATATCTACTGCTTCGAGGGCCCCGTCAAGATACGCATCAATGAGCCGCTGTTTCCGGAGCTGGAGTGCTCGGAGTCGTTTCTTTTGCGCATCGTGCAGCTTGCTCGATTCAGTGCTTTCGGTTTCGAGGAGGCGGTGTGCTTCTTCCCTCGTTCGAGTGATTTCTTCCGGGCTGAACTGTACCCGCTCGTCCCATTCTTCTTGCATCGCCTGCTCGACGCATTCGACTGGCACATACGGCAGGTCACAGTTCGTGCGCCCGGTGTGCTTGCCAAGGCAGAAGAAGTACGAGTACACCCCGCCGCGGCCTTTGGAGTGTCCGTAGCCCATACGGCCTTCGCATCTTCCGCAGACGAGGAGTCCTTTGAGTTGGTGTTCGTGTTTCCACGAGCGGTCCCCAGCGAGCCTGCGTCCTGATAGAAGGTTCTGTACTTGGTACCAGGCGTCGTCATCAATGAGCGGTTCATGAACACCGTCGTAGATCACTCCACGGTGCCGGATCTTGCCGATGTAGTAAGGGTTCGACAGCATCCGATGCACCTGCGAATTACTGAGCGGCTTGCCCTCGTACCGCTGTGTTTTCCGACTCTTGAGTCCACGCTCTTTCAAGAGGTCTGTCAGCGTCGAGATGCTGACATCGCCACTCGCGTAGGTGCGGAAGGCGTAGCGGATGTGATCAGCTCGTTCGGGGTCGAGTGCGACGCCTTTGATTTCACGTCCCTCGATGCGGGTGATCGTGTTGAGGTACCCGATCGGAGCGACTCCGTGGGTGCCGCCGCGTTTGGCTTTCTGCGCGATGCCCTTTTTCGCCTCGTGAGAAAGGTTGGACGAGTAGTATTCGGCCATGCCCGCCATGACTGCGTGCTGGAACTTCCCTGCTGGGGTGTCGTCGATGTTCTCGCTTACGGATACCAGCACCGCGCCTGCTGACTTGATCGCCATCAGGATCGCGACATCGTCGGTGCGATCCCTGGCGAGACGATCGAGCTTATGCACGATGACGTAACTCACGGGGTTCTTCGCGATGTAAGCCAGCATTGCCTGCAACTCGGGTCGGTTCGCTGAATGTGCGGACTCGCCCGCGTCAACGAACTCAGCCACGACCTCACCGCCAAGATCAGTGGCTTTCCGAGTGCAGGCAGTGCGCTGTGCCGGGATCGAATACCCCTCCGCCTCACCGTTCTTATTCGCCTGCCGACTGGTCGACACGCGCAGATACAGTACCGCCCGCCCAGAGCGGTTCACTTCCTCGGCGCTTTCTGTTTCGCCACGATCCAGCAGCTCTGCAACAATGTGATTCTTCATGATCGCATGCTTCCTTTCTCCCTGTTCCGGGCTCATTTCCAACGCTCCCTCTCTGGTAGCGCTCTCGGACGATAGCTCTCTTCGCAAGAAGAGTCCATAGTCCGTTCGGGAACTCACCGCGACCCCACCGGAACGACCCCCGTTGCTACAGATGATGCGGAATTTGCATCACTCGACCACCACGAACGAAGTGCGCCCCGGGTAGTTCTAGTTTCCATTCCTTGCTTCCGCTCGAATGAGCGGGAGTCCCATCCCAGTTCAGGTGAAACTTCGCACAACACCGGGATGCCGTCGTTGCCATGATCGTCGTGAAGTGAATAGCGAACGGAATACTGACTGGACGGGCAGGCTTCGCCGCGTCGGCCGCAGCAGCACAGGCGGCTGTCTCCCGCGGCAGGGATGATCCCCAAGTCGGGATCAGTCACCATCACTCTGTCCTGGAAAGCGGCAGAAACACGCCGCAGGGCGCGAGGTGTTCAGGCAAGCGAGACGTCTCCTGAAACGTCTCCACTCCCTACCTCTGTTTCTCGAGAAACTTCAAGAAAAGCCCTGTTCATGAGATAATCAGAGCAGATCGCAGCGTCTGGTCGCAGCGTCATATGCTCCCGGCTGCATCGATTCTCTCGGCGTTTGTCGGTGGTCACTTGTATCGTGATCAAAGAGCCGAACCATAACTTAATCGCGCTCACGGAGCGTAGGAGACAGCACAAGATGGCACCGACCACCAAAGAAGGACAACGAGCAGAACTGCACAAGATGATCTGGCAGGTCGCCAACGACCTCCGCGGGTCAGTCGATGGATGGGACTTCAAGTCCTACATCCTCGGCACGCTGTTCTATCGCTTCATCTCCGAGAACCTCACGAACTACATCAACAAAGGCGAACGAGACGCAGGCGAGGCCGACTTCAACTTCGCGAAACTCCCCGACAGCGACGCCGAGTTCGCACGCGAAGAGATCGTCAAAGAAAAGGGCTTCTTCATCCTGCCCTCCGAACTCTTCGAGAACGTGCGCCGCCGCGCACCGCAGGATGAAAACCTGAACGAGACGCTCGAACGGGTCTTCAAGAACATTGAGGGGTCGGCGGTCGGGAACGACAGCGAGGATGACCTTAAGGGCCTCTTCGATGACTTGAACGTGAACAGCTCGAAGCTCGGCAACACCGTCGCGAAGCGGAACGAGAAGCTCGTGAAGCTACTCGATGAGATCGGCAGGCTCCCGCTCGGTGACTTCGCCGACAACTCGATCGACCTCTTCGGTGATGCATACGAGTACCTGATGCAGATGTACGCCTCGAGCGCCGGAAAATCCGGTGGTGAGTACTACACACCACAAGAAGTGTCCGAACTCCTCGCGCACATCACCACGATGGGCAAGAAGCGCGTCAACAAGGTCTATGACCCTGCCGCCGGGTCTGGTTCGCTGCTGCTGAAGTTCGCAAAGGTACTCGGCAAAGAAAACGTGGGCGGCTTCTACGGCCAAGAGATCAACCTCACCACCTACAACCTCGCGCGTATCAACATGTTCCTCCACGATGTGAACTACGAGAAGTTCGACATCGCACTCGGCGACACCCTGCTCGAGCCTGCGCATTGGGACGACGAACCGTTTGAAGCGATCGTTTCGAACCCTCCGTACTCGATTAAGTGGGATGGTGATGCGAACCCGCTGCTGATTAACGACCCGCGGTTTGCTCCGGCTGGGGTGCTGGCCCCGAAGTCGAAGGCCGATCTTGCGTTTACGATGCACATGCTGCACTGGCTCTCCACTGACGGCACCGCCGCGATCGTCGAGTTCCCTGGTGTCTTGTACCGGGGTGGTGCGGAGCAGAAAATTCGTAAGTACCTGATCGACAACAACTACGTTGAAGCGGTGATTCAGTTGCCGCCGGATCTGTTCTTTGGCACCACGATCGGCACCTGCGTGATCGTGCTGAAGAAGTCGAAGAAGACCAACGACGTACTGTTTATCGATGCCTCGGCGGAGTTCGTGCGGAGCGGCAACAAGAACAAGCTTTCGCCAGACAATCTACAGAACATTCTCATGGCGCTCGACGATCGTGAGGATCAGGATCATTTTGCGGTCACGGTCGCGAACAGCAAGATCGTGGAGAACGACTACAACATCGCCGTCTCCTCGTACGTTGAAGCGGAAGACACCCGAGAGGTCATCGACATCACGGAGCTGAACGCCCGGATCGAGACGATCGTGGCGAGCCAGTCAGAACTGCGGATCAAGATTGATGCGATCGTCGCTGACCTGGAGGGTGCGAAGTGAGCCGCATCGACGAACTGATTGCGGAGCACTGCCCGGATGGTGTTGAACACAAAAGGCTGGGTGATGTGCTGCGGATTAAGAACGGAAAAGACCATAAGAGTCTTTCGGATGGTGAAGTCCCTGTCTATGGCAGCGGAGGGATCATGCGCTACGTTGACACCGCGTCAGCTAGCGGGCCGTCGGTACTAATTCCTCGCAAGGGATCCCTCGGCAACATCTTCTATGTAGAAGGGCCTTTTTGGGTCGTTGATACTATCTTTCGAACCGAGATCGACTTGTCCCAAGTCGAGCCTAAGTTCATCTACTACCAGCTACTGACGATGAAGCTCGATGAGATGAACCAGGCGGGCGGTGTCCCGAGCCAAACGCAAACTGTCCTGAATTCGCTACGGCTGCCGGTTCCGCCGCTTGAGGTGCAGCGTGCGATCGTTGAGGTGTTGGATACGTTCAGTAAGCTGGAAGCGGAGCTGGAAGCGGAGCTGGAAGCCCGCAAACAGCAATACGAACACTACCGGGCAAAACTCGTCGGGTTGTCACAGATAGGTGAGAAACTCTCGCTTGGTGAAATAGAAGACCGAGGGATCGTCAAACTCGGTCGTGGAAAAGTCATCTCTAAGGTTGCGCTTTCGGTAAGCCCAGGTGATTACCCTGTGTACTCCTCTTCAGGTGCAGGTACTGGCGAGTTCGGGCGTTACGGCGAGTATATGTTTGACGATGAAAGAATCACGTGGTCAGTGGACGGTGGTGGCAGGTTTTTCTATCGTCACCCTCACCGATTCTCGGTGACAAATGTCAGCGGCTGGATGACAGTCGATACCTCGGTCTTCCGGGTGAAATACCTTTACTACGTATTGACTACTCAGTGGGAGAAACAGTCGTTTGATTACACTCGCAAGGCGCATCCATCTGTAATTCGTGATGTCTACTCCATTGCAGTCCCTTCACTTTCGCACCAGGACAGCGTAGTTCAGAGTCTTGATAGCTTAGATGCTCTCGTGAATGATCTCAGCGTCGGTTTGCCTGCTGAGTTGGCTGCGCGTCGCCAGCAGTATGAGCACTACCGTGACAAGCTCCTCACCTTCAAAGAGCTGGAGGTGACAGCATGACGGGTTCGCGCGTGAATTATGATCTGATTGCGTTCGGTGGCGAGTCGACCGTTGTCGTCGAGTACGAACCCGATCCGCGCGATCAGGCGAGTTATCAGTCGGAGTCTCAGCTCGAGAACGAGTTCATTCGTCAGCTCGAGTCCCAAGCTTATGAGCGCGTGTACATCACGAGCGAGACCGACCTTATCGTCAATCTGCGCGCCCAGCTCGAAGCACTCAACAACTACCAGTTCTCGGATGAGGAGTGGCAACGGTTCTTTACCGAACGTATCGCTTCGACCGGTGACGGCATCGTCGAGAAGACCGTGCGCATCCAAGAAGACTACGTGCAGTTGCTTACGCGTGATGATGGTTCGACGAAAAACATCACCCTGCTCGACAAGCGTGACATCCACAACAACAGGCTCCAGGTCATCAACCAGTACGCGATCGACCGTGGCGAGGGCGGAGCGTCGTTCTCGAACCGGTACGACGTCACGATTCTAGTGAACGGTCTGCCGATGGTTCATGTGGAGCTCAAGCGGCGCGGAGTGCCGATTCGTGAAGCGTTCAACCAGATCGACCGGTACCAGCGCGACAGCTTCTGGGCCGGCTCCGGCCTCTTCGAGTACGTACAACTGTTCGTAATCTCGAACGGCACACAGACGAAGTACTACTCAAACACCACCCGTCGCCAGCACGTCGCAGACCAGACCGGTTCACGCCGCACGAAGAAAACCTCGAACAGTTTCGAGTTCACCTCATGGTGGGCTGACGCACGCAATAAACCGATCCTGGATTTGACGGCCTTTTTGAAGACGTTCTTCGCAAAGCACACCCTGTTGAACATCCTCACCCGCTACTGCGTGCTCACGAGCGACCGACTGCTGTTGGTGATGCGCCCGTACCAGATCGTGGCGACCGAGAAGATCCTTCAGAAAATCGATATCTCGACGAACTACAAGACTCTCGGTACGCGTGACGCGGGCGGCTACGTGTGGCACACCACCGGCTCTGGCAAGACTCTCACCTCCTTCAAGACTGCGCAGCTCGCCTCACGCGTCGAGTCAGTGGACAAGGTGCTGTTCGTGGTCGACCGCAAAGACCTCGACTACCAGACGATGAAGGAATACGACCGGTTCGAGAAGGGTTCTGCAAACTCGAACACGTCGACCGCGGTGCTGAAGCGTCAGCTGGAGGATCCGTCGAAGAAGATCATCATCACGACGATCCAGAAGCTCTCCAACTTCATTAGCGGCAACAAGGGTCACGACGTCTACTCGGGGCATATGGTGTTGATCTTTGATGAATGTCACCGCTCACAGTTCGGCGACATGCATACCGCGATCACGAAGGCGTTCAAGCGGTATAACCTGTTCGGGTTCACGGGTACGCCGATCTTTGCTGAGAACTCGGGCAGTGGCGGCAACCCGCAATTGAAGACCACGGAGCAGGCGTTCGGTGACAAGCTGCACACGTACACGATCGTGGATGCGATCAATGACAAGAACGTGCTGCCGTTTCGTATCGACTACGTCGACACCATCAAAGTTGGCAACACCGGCGATAAGCAGGTCAGTGCGATCGATACCGAGAGCGCTCTGCTTGCATCGGCACGTGTGTCGCAGGTTACCCGCTACATTCTTGAGCACTTCGATCAGAAGACGAAACGTCAAGAAGGGTACGCGCTCGGGGAACGCCGGGTTCGAGGCTTCAACTCGATCTTCGCGACCGCATCGATCACCGCGGCACGCACCTACTATCAAGAGTTCAAAAACCAGCAAGAAGCGCTCTTCCCTGACCAGCGGCTCAAGATCGCGACGATCTTCTCCTATGCTGCGAACCCCGACAGTGAAGACGGGATGCTCGATGAAGAGGGCTTCGAAACCGATGGCCTCTCAGGTGACGCACGCACGTTCCTGGAATCTGCGATCCGTGACTACAACCAGATGTTCGGCGCGAGCTTCGATACCAGCTCAGACAGTTTCCAGAACTATTACAAGGATCTCTCGCAGCGCCTGAAAACCCGTGAGCTTGATCTGGTGATCGTGGTGAACATGTTCCTCACCGGGTTCGACGCGACCACGCTGAACACGCTGTGGGTGGATAAGAACCTCCGCTCGCACGGTCTCATTCAGGCGTACTCGCGTACCAATCGCATCCTGAACTCCGTGAAGACGTACGGCAATATCGTGAACTTCCGCGACCTCGAGGAAGCCACGAACGACGCCATCGCTCTCTTCGGCAACAAAGACGCCGCGGGTATCGTGCTGCTGAAGCCGTACCGTGAGTACTTCGAAAGCTATGCCGAGAAGGTCTCGCTGCTGACGCAGCAGTACCAGCCTGGTGCGCTCATCGTGGGCGAAGAAAACCAGGTTGAGTTCGTGAAGCTCTACGGCGAGATCTTGAAGCTTCGCAACATCCTTACGTCGTTTGATGACTTTGAGAATGATGAGATCCTCTCCGACCGCGATCGCCAGGACTACCAGTCCACCTACCTCGACCTGTGGAACGAGCGCAAGCGCGCGACCCAGAGCGAAAAGGAATCGATTATCGAGGATGTGGTGTTCGAGATTGAGCTGATCAAGCAGGTCGAGATCAACGTCGATTACATTCTGCTTCTCGTGCAGAAGTACCGTGAAGAACGCGGCAATGGTGACGACAAGGAGCTTCGTGCGGGGATCTCGCGTGCGATTGATTCGAGTCCGTCATTGCGCAACAAGAAGGATCTCATTGAGAACTTCGTCGATTCTGTGTCTGTGAAAGGTGAAATAGAGGCCGAGTGGCGTGCGTATGTTGCGGCGCAGCGTGCGAAAGAACTCGCGCGGATCATTTCGACTGAGAATCTAAAGGCCGAGGAGACTGAGCGTTTCGTCGATGCGGCGTTCCGTGACGGGCAACTGCGAACGACAGGCACGGCGATCACCAAGGTGCTGCCGCCGGTGTCGCGGTTCTCGAAAGACCAGGGACACCGTGAGAAGAAGCAACGTGTGATCCAGCTGCTGGGCGAGTTCTTTGAACGTTTCTTCGGGCTAAGTGGCGGGGTTGGTGACTGATGCTGAAGCGGATCGACTGGACGAAGGGCTGTGGGTTCTTTGAAAATTACCGGTGGGACGGGACGTTGCCCGATCTTGCGCGTATCAACGTTATCTATGGCCCGAACGGCTCAGGTAAGACTTCGCTGGCTGGGGCTCTTGACGGACTGCGAAATGCGGCGGACTCCGAGGGCTTTCGGCGTATTTCTGTGTCAATTGCCGACGACGTAGTGCGAACAACGAACGGGAACGACGACCATCTTTTCAATCGAATCCACGTCTTTAGCGAAGCTTATGTTGCACGTAGCCATAACTTCACCGCGGGTAACGCTGATATGCCTGCTGTCCTGACAATCGGCGAGAAACCCGCAGACGCAGAGCGAAAACTAGAGGTGTTCCGCGGCCAATTGGCAACCAAGGTGGAAGAGCGCAAGCAACAAACGGAGCTCGAAACCGAGGCCAAGGGTGCCGTCGACGACGCCTACGGTGCTGTGTCGCAGCAGGTCGTTGACGCTGCAAGTAGAGCCGGGGGCCGGTGGAACTCGCGGAGCAACTTCAGCGCAGGTGTTGTGCGTACCGCTTTTGGCAGATCCCATGCCACCTGGAAACTGCTGACCGAGCAGGAGTTGCGGAGCAACGTAGGAGTCGTCAACTCGGAAAAGGCCGATACGATACCGGAGAACCAACTCGTGGTCGCTGTACCGGATGGGCTGAGCCAACGTCTGGCAACGGCACTTTCGACAACTCCGGCGACCATTATCCTCGATACGTTGGAAGCGCATCCAGATGCGACGAGTTGGGTCGACGAAGGAAGAGATCTTCACGGCGGTGTCGATATCTGCATCTTTTGTGGCGCTCCGTTTTCTGATGAGCGCCGCGCCCTCATTGATCAGCACTTCTCTGACGCGGTTCAACGTCTCCAGTCAGATCTCCAGTCTGGAGCCACCAGTCTTCGAGCGGTCATAGCTTCTGTAGATGCTTCTGTAGCTAGCTTGCCAAGCAGAGGTCTCTTCTTCGAGGACCTCCGGCCGCGTTACGACGAGGCGAACACCGAGATTCGGGAGGAACTGACGGCTCTCAGGTCCTGGGCCACTGAAGTACTGGCACGAACCGAGACCAAACTAAGTAACGTTCTGAACCAAGTGGATGCGGTCGTTGCAGAGCCACCAACAGTTTCGGCGACTGCAATCCTCGAACTCAGGACCGAGCACAACGACCGTGTTAGCCAGCACGACCAACTCGTCCAGGCTGCAGCACAGGCAATCGAACTCCATTACTTGAAGGCGTCGGAGCTGAGTGTCAGCGACAACTCCGCCAAAGCAGCTGAAGCCAAGGCTGAGGGTGAGGCTCTCGATGAGACCATCGCTGGCATTCGTGCCGACATCGCCTCTCTCGAAGCCGTTGATGGTGATCCGATGCCGAGTGCGAAAATTCTTACCGACGAGGTGACCCGGTTGCTCGGTCGCAACGAGCTCAAGTTTGAATTGGCGGACGGACGTTATCGAGTCATTCGTGACGGGCAGCCAGCCCAGGGACTGAGTCTTGGTGAGCGAACCGCCATCACGTTGATTCACTTCCTTGAGCAAGTGGCCAAGTTCGACTCGTCGAACGGGAAGCCTATCGTGATCATCGACGACCCCGTCTCGAGCCTCGATAGCGACATCTTTATGGGGGTCTCCACCTATATCTGGACTGAGACGATCGTGAAGGATCACGTCGCCCAGCTGTTCCTGCTCTCGCATAACTTCGAGCTGTTCCGCCAGTGGGATATCCAGATTGAGGCCCTACACAACAGCGGCAAGATGGAAGACGGCCGCAAGTTCAGGGACGTCTATCCGACCGAGTTCTACGAGATTCGCTCACGGCATCTAACGCAAGGCGGTACGACGAAGCGGCGTCCGGTGCTTGCAAAGTGGCCGCCATCAGAGCGAGCACGCAAGATGATTCGCTCGACCTATCACCATGCGTTCATGGCTCTGGCCGATGCACGTCTTCAGCTTGCCGAAGACGACTCCATGGAGAACCGGCTTGACGCTCAGTTGCTATTTCCCAACGTCATTCGGCGGGTTCTCGAGAGTTTCCTTGCATTCAAGCATCCCGAGTGGGTCGGCAATCTCAATAGTGCGATGCGGAAGTCGGCTGACCTGCTGCGAGCAGCGGGCTATCAGGGCGACGCGGACGCGCTTCGCCTTCGACTTACGAGATACGCTCACGCCTATTCGCACAGCGAGTCGCCGGCAACCGACATCACGGTCAGCCCCGACGAAGTTGCATCCGCTATCGCTTCGGTGTTCGAGTTCATGCACTGTTTGGACGAAGCTCACTTCGCCGGGCTTTGCGAGGTCACTGGCATCTTGCCAACAGCCTTGCTGCCTCCCGTGCCGCAGGCGGCGGAGGAAGTCTTGTGAGCCAACGAGGATCATCCAACTCGAGTAGTTACCGCATCCTGACCATAGATGGGGGCGGTATCAAAGGTGTATTCGCGGCCTCCCTTCTGGCTGAGTTCGAGAAGACACTCGGCAAGCCGATTGTCGAACACTTCGACCTGATCGCTGGTACTTCGACCGGTGGCATAATCGCAATCGGCTTGGGGCTAGGGCTTTCAGCCCAGGAGATCCTCGACTTTTATGAGAAGAACGGTCCAGCAATCTTTGCAGGGCGTCGCCGCCGCTCGTTACGTCCGCTGTTCGCAGCCAAGTACAACTCCAAACCTCTACAAGATGCTCTGATCGAGGCATTCGGCGACAAGCTACTCGGCGAAAGCACAACCCGGCTGCTGATTCCTTCCTTGAATCTGGAGACCGGCGAGGTCCACGTCTTCAAGACTGCGCACCATACCCGCTTCGTTCGGGACTACAAGGAGACGGCGGTCGATGTAGCGCTGGCTACAGCTGCCGCTCCGACCTATTTTCCCACCCATCATCTGGGGACCGGCGAGCCGCTCGTGGATGGCGGCATGTGGGCGAACAACCCGATGGGAGCCGCAGCGGTTGAGGCGCTTGGCGTTCTCGAGTGGCAGCGTGGAGACATCAAGCTCTTGGGGATCGGGTGCACGGAGTCTCCACCAGACACCGCGAATCGACGATCTCGCGGCCTCGTCAACTACTGGGCTGAGCGGCTCGTGAGCATCTTTATGTCCGGTCAGTCTTCGTCCTCTCTGGGGACAGCTCAACTACTACTCGGTCACGACAACGTGCACCGGATCTCTCCGCATGTCGGTGGTGGGCGCTACAAGTTGGATGGAGCCAACGCGATCAGTTCACTCAAGGGACTTGGGGCATCGGAGGCTCGGAAGGAGAATTCGAAAGTGCAGTCGATGTTCTTCACTGATCAGCGTCAGCCCTTCGTGCCGTTGAAGGAGGTCGAACGATGAAGCTGATCAAGCACTTCGACGCCTTCCTCAAGAACAAGGTCAATTTGAGCGACGGGCGCATCGAGACGCTCGACAAGCGGGTCGACGCAGTGAGTAGTTTTCTTTCGAGTGGCGACGACGTTATCTCGAACAACTACATCGACCTGATTCCGCAGGGTTCCTACGCCCATCGCACGATTATCAATCCGGTCGACGCGAACGACGAGTTCGACGCCGATGTGTTGCTGGATATGAACGAAGTCGATGGCTGGGAGGCAGAGGACTACGTCGAGCAGCTCTACCAGGTCTTCCGCTCGAACGGCACTTACAAGGACAAGGTCAGCCGCCGAAGCCGATGCGTCACAGTGAACTATGCGGGTGAGTTCCACATGGACGTGGTGCCGTTCTTGACTCGGCACGGCGAGCGGTTCATCACGAATCGCAGCACCAACCGGTTCGAGCGTACGAACCCTGAGGGGTTCAACGAGTGGCTCGATGGCCAGAACCGCATCACGAGCGGCCGACTGGTCAAGGTCATCCGCTTGCTCAAGTACATCCGGGATTTCAAGAACAACTTCTCGGTGAAGTCCGTGATCCTGACGATCTTAGTTGGCGAGCAGGTGAACGATGCGGCGCTCTGGGCAGACCCTGATCACTATAAGGATGTGCCGACGGCGCTCGTTAACCTCCTGACGGACCTCAACGACTACCTGCAAGCGAACCCGTCGATGCCGAGCATCGATGACCCAAGTTGTCCGACAGAGAACTTCAATCATCGTTGGGATCAAGATCAGTACGCCAACTTCCGTAACTGGATTGCGACGTACACAAGCTGGGCGAAGGATGCCTACGATGAGACAGACGTTGACGAGAGTTACACGAAGTGGCGGAAGCTTTTCGGCGACAAGTTCGGCACCTACGGCACGAGCAGCTCTAAAGCATCGGAAGCCCACCGTTCGATTGCGGGTGTCCTCGATACAGAGGAGTTCATCGAGCACAAGTTCGCAGGCGTAGCACTCAACCCGGCCTATTCCATCAAGCTGCAGGCGAAGACCGTTAGTCGAAACGGGTGGCGCAACTTCGTACTCGCGACCCGCGGCAACAAGGTCAGCCCTGGACGGAGCATCAACTTCAGTATCAAATCGTCGAACATTCCTGGCTCGTACGAGCTGTGGTGGAAGGTTCGAAACGTCGGAGCAGAAGCGATCGCCAAGAACATGATCCGAGGGCAAATTGAGCGAGACGATGGAAGCCGCTCCCGAACTGAACCCGCAAGTTTCAGAGGAAGCCACTACGTCGAGATCTACGCAGTCCAGAATGGTGTCGTCGTTGCCAAAGATCACCACCCAGTTGTCATCCAGTGACAAGGGCTGACTGCTCAGACCCCTTAACGGTGACGTGTCGGCATGAAGCTGCCGGTCAATCCCCCGACGGGTTACCTGCTTCAGACGCGATTGGTTGGGGTGTGGCGTCTCACGATGATGAACCCGGTGAGTGGCTTCGGAGTGATCACCCGCTTCCAGACGTGCTGGCTCCAAAGTTTGAAGATGAGTGTGCGCCCTAGACTTGGCCTTCTAAGATTTTCGCAACTTTCTGCCAAGGTAATTCTTTCCAACCCTCCCTCACTGTGACCGCCACCGAAACCCCCGCTAGATTCCTTGAAAACACAGGGATCGCGGGGGTTTCTGCACTGTCCCTCGCACGCCGCCCGGCGTAACCTGAGCGCATGTCTTCAGCACACGGGTTGGAAGTTGAGCGGAAGTACTCCGTCGGCGACAACGATGAACTTCCGGACTTCACGCTGATCAACGGGGTTCATCGTGTCGGTGCGGCGGTGGATCAGGAGCTCGAAGCCGTGTACTTCGACACCGCCACCTTGGCGCTCGCAGCCCGCGGCATCACCCTGCGCCGACGTGCCGGCGGCAGTGACCCCGGGTGGCACCTGAAGCTCCCCGTGGCCGCAGGCGAGCGTTGGGAAACCAGGGAGCCGTTGAACCGCGATCCAGAAGCGGACGCGGATCCTGTTCTGGAGACGGAGACGGAGACAGAGACAAAGACAGAGACAGAGACAGAGACGAAGAAGTATCCGTCAACGGATCCAGAGGTGGTGCCGGCGCGCCTCAAAGACCTTGTCTCGGTGCACACGCGGGGCCAGAATCTCGTGCCGATCGCTGAGCTGAAGACCCGCCGCACGGTGATCCACCTGATAGCAACCGACGGAACGATATTGGCCGAATTTAGTGATGATCGGGTGGCATCCCGAACGCTCTTCGAGCCGGTCGAACGCTCCGCCTGGCGCGAGTGGGAGATCGAACTCGTTGACGGGGGCAGGAAGCTGCTCAAATCGGCAGACGCGGTGGTCGCTTCGCACGGTCACCAGCAGGCGGATCTGCCCTCGAAGCTGGCACGCGCGCTGGGTGGCCGTTACCCAGCAGAGACGCCTCCGCCTCCGCCTCCCCGCCGCAACGGACCTGCCTCGGCGGTGCTCGTCGCCTACCTTTTCGAGCAGGTCGAGGCGTTGAAGGCGCAAGACCAGGCATTCCGGGAGGGCGCCCCCGACGCGGTGCATCAGCTCAGGGTGGCGGCGCGCCGGATGCGATCCGCCCTCGCAACCTTCGGTGAGTTGATCGAGAAGGGAGCGGCCAAGCCCCTGCGGGAAGAACTGCACTGGCTCGCCGCAACGGTGGGCACGGCCCGCGATCTTGAGGTCAGGAAGGAACAACTCGTCTCGTTGCTCGATGCTGAGGCGCCCGATCGGGAAGTTGCCTCAGCGCGAGACTGGCTTGAGGAGCAGCTCGATGCAGAGCATGCGACTGCCCTTGCTAGCGGCTTGTCCGCCCTGTCATCCGACCGATACTTCCGGCTGCTTGATGCCCTTGACGACTTCCTGGCCTCTCCACCGCTCACCAGCCAGGCACAGAAAGCGGCAGAGAGAACAGTGGGCCGGCTCGTCAATGCAGAACGAAAGCGACTGAAGGGTGCGGTGAAGAAATTCGCCGGCCTGACGACTGAACAGTCAGCGAACCGGGCGTTGCACTGGAAATAGGTCCCTGCAGACCCAGCGCTATCTCTCGGTGGCTCGGCGCAGCTGAGAACCCACGAGCAGGAAGAAGGCCCCGAGCCCGGCAACGAGGGTGCTCACGCCGTACGCGAGCACCGAGGTCATGAGGGCCGTGCGCAATGATGCCGCGGTCGAAAGCGACGCACTCTGCTTTCGTAGCTCGCCCGCCTCGTCGCTGCTCGCGTCGACACTGCGCAGAGCCTCGCTGATGTCTGCGAAGGTTCGGCCGTCTGCGCCGCGCTCAGCATTTCCCTTGATGACGAGCGCCTGAATATACGCGGTCGCCGGATCTTGCACGGGCTTGCCCGCGAACAGGGGTGCGTTTCCGGGCACCGTGATCTTTTCATCGCGCAACTGTTTCGTCACCGCGATCCACGCCCCGCCGCCGGCGACCACAAACAACGAACCCGCCGCGAGTGCGAGCCCCCCGACGCGATGGAGTGCAGTGACTGTGTGCAATTTGGTCATCGATGATCCTTTCGTGCGGGTGGCCGTGTGGATGAATTATCGCAGGCGATTGCACCGGCGTTCTGCGCGGCCGGGAGTTTCGCCCCGATAGGCTCGAGCACTATGGCAATTGGCGCAACGATCTACACCTTTGAAGTGCAGCTCGCTCACATCGATCGGGCGGTCTACGAAGAGCTCACCCTGCGAGTGGCCAGGCAC
Organism: Leucobacter fengyongliangi; assembly: GCF_052386045.1. Taxonomy (NCBI): domain Bacteria; kingdom Bacillati; phylum Actinomycetota; class Actinomycetes; order Micrococcales; family Microbacteriaceae; genus Leucobacter; species Leucobacter fengyongliangi. The sequence continues at coordinate 589,838 of NZ_CM126356.1, forward strand.
CCTTCTGAGACCGATGCCTACATGATGACTCGGGTGCTCGCGTACTGCCTGGAGTACGAGGAGGGCATCATGTTCGCCGAGGGCGGGCTCTCGTCCACCGACGAACCGGCCGTGCTGGTGCGCGACATGACCGGCCACATCACCACGTGGATCGAGATCGGTGCCCCCGATGCGCCCCGACTGCATCACGGCAGCAAATTGGCGGATCGCGTGGCGATCTACACCCATCGTGATCCGGCAAAGCTTCTTACCTCGTGGGCGGGCAAGACGATCCACCGCGCGGCGGAGATCCCAGTGCGATCGTTCGACCGCGGTTTCATCGAGAGCGCGACCCATGCGATCACGCGACGCAACGCGATGTCAGTCTCTGTCACGGAGGACCAGCTGTATCTGACCCTCAACGACCGTAATTTCGAGACGCGGATTCACGAGCAAAACCTCGCCTAGCTGTCTCGCAAATGCTCACGTGGGTATCGCAGGGTCTGACGTGAGTACTTCCTTTGTCGCCAGCCACAACCAGATCGATGCTATTAATCGTGGACGCGGCGCACGGCAGAGCGGGCCGACCGAGAATGCGCCCGGTCGGCCCGCGCTGTCACCTCCGCAGGTGCGTTCGATTAGCTCGTGGGCAGCAGCACTGAATCGATGAGGTAGACGGTGGCGTTTTCGGTCTGCACTCCGCCGCAGATCACGTTCGCACCATTCACCATCAGCATGTCGCCGCTGCCGGTCACCTCGACGTCGGTGCCCTGCACGGTGGTGTGCATTCCGGGGAGGTCGTCGGGCAGAGCCTGACCGGAAACCACGTGGTAGGTGAGGATCGACGTGAGCAGGTCACTGTCGGTCTTCAGCGTCTCGATGGTTGCCGCGTCGATCTTCGCGAAGGCCTCGTCGACCGGGGCGAAGACCGTAAATTCGCCGCCGTTGAGCGTGTCAACCAGGTTCACGTTCGGGTTCAACCCGCCGCTGACGGCCGCGGCGAGCGTGGTGAGGAGCGGGTTGTTGGACGCGGCCTCGACGACGGTCGACTCGAACATTCCTGCGACCGAGCCCGGGCCGTCCGGCACCTGCTCGGCGTACGCGGCGCAGCCAGGGCCCACCAGGTAGGCTGCGGGGTCCATCTCCTCGACCTCCATCGTCTCCGATTCGGTGGGCTCCATTGCCGGCTCTTCGGTCTCGGTCGCTGCCGACGTGCAAGCGGTGAACGCGAGGCTCGCCGCTAGCGCGAGGGGGAGTGCGAGGAACAGCTTCTTGCGTGACATCGTTTTCTCCTTCGTCGAGCCCGTGTCGTGCCGGGCGGGATTCTCTGGTTCGGTGACGAGCTTTCCTCGCCCTCCACAGTGGTCTTCGGACCGACCAGGGAAACGGATTGGATTTGTGTGAATCTTTTTTCTCGGCGAATGGCTGGCATCAAAGGCGCACCAGAGACCGGGCGTGCGAGACCCTCACCCAATCCGTTCGCACGTCGGCTCCGAAGACTCAAATAAGAAGAAGAACGAGAGGAAGGAGATGGCGCTCAGTGGGATCCAGCAGCGCGTGCGGCATACTTGACCGCATGGTGATTGACGGCTTCGATGTTCCCGAAGGGGATGCCGAACCGATCGACCACATTGCAGGGCTGATCCGTCGCGTTGCCGTTGGTGATCGTGCCGCGTTCACCGAGCTCTATGACCTGATGTCGGCTCGCATGTTCGGCCTGATCCGCCGCGTATTGGTGGATCGCGACCAGAGCGAAGAAGTGTTGCAGGAAGTATTTCTCGAGGCGTGGCGCACCGCCGACGACTACGATCCGGCGCGCGGGCAGGGACGCTCGTGGCTCCTGACCATCGCGCACCGGCGCGCGGTTGACCGGGTGCGGGCTTCTCGCGCCAGTGTCGATCGCGACATTCGCGTTGGGATCCGCGACACAGAGGTGGCGTTCGACGGGGTGGCTGAGCGCGCTGAACTCACCATCGACGCGCAGCTCATGGCTCAGGCGCTGTCTCGGATTCCCGAGGCGCAGCGAGAGGCGCTGGTGATGGCCTACTTCGGCGGGTATCACCAGAGCGAGATCGCCGCGCTCACCGGCACGCCGCTCGGCACAATCAAAACGCGAATGCGCGACGGACTCACCAGGCTCCGCGCAGAAATGGGGGTGAACGCATGACCAAGGAAGAGTTCTCTGAGCTGGCCGCGGCCTTCGCCCTTGGCGCGCTCAGCGCCGAAGAGCGGGCGACATTCGAGCAGTCGCTGGCGGAGCGCCCCGAATGGGCCGAGCTGGTCGATCTGGATCGGCACACAGTGACCGCGCTCGCCGCCTCCGTGCCCGAGGAGGCACCGCGAGAGCAGGTCAAAGCGTCGCTGATGTCGCAGCTCGACGCACTCATCGAGGCGGGGGAGCGCCCGAGCGCGCTGCGCGATTCTCCGCCACTGGTGCAGGCAGTGGATCGCGCCAGCCTCCCCGCGGCTCAGACTGTGCCTGCAGACCCGGCACAGCCCGCCCATTCAGCGCCGCAAGTTCCGCCCGCTGCGCGGCCCGACCTCCCCGAGGACGGCGAAGACGGGCTTCCGCGCCGTCGCCGCTTCGGCACCCGAATTCTGGCCACGCTTGCGGTCGTCGCCCTCATCGTGGGCGTAGGGTCGGGTCTGTTTAGTGCACTCCAACCTCAGCGCCCCGCCGGGGTGGTGGCCCTCGAGCAGATCGCCGCGGCCTCCGATGCGCAGAGCGCGAGCACCCGGGTCACGGGTGGCGGGGAGGCCGCGTTGACCTGGTCGGCGAATCAGGGCAAGGCCGTGCTTGTCACCGCCGGCCTTAATCAGGCCCCCTCGGGGCATACCTACGAACTGTGGTTCGTGCGCGGCGAGGAGAAGATTCCTGCGGGCACCTTTGACCCCAATAGCCAGGGCGAAGCCGCGGTGCTCGTGTCCGGAGAGATGCACGAGGGCGACGTGATCGCGGTGACCGTCGAAGTGACGGGCGGGTCGCCGAACGGGCTGCCGAGCGACAAGCTCGTGTTTGCCATACCCACGAGCCCGGCGGGTCAGGCTACGTAGCCGTCCCGTTTCCCGCGGCACCCGTAACTCACGTCGGGTATCTCACTTTGGTTGGGTGGATCCACCCATTCGGATCCGACCAGAGTGAGATTTCCGACAGGACTGAGCGCCACCGGAGTGAGTTCCACTGGCGCGATCCACCAGGGTCATTGGCTGTTTCATAGGAAATTCGATAATACTGGGGGGAGTATCTAGAGATTCGAGGACAGAATGGCCGCACACTCACGCACACGTCGCTCACTTCGGCGCGGAGCCGCGCTCGCCCCGCTCATCGTCGGTGCCCTCGCGGTGCCGTTGTTGGTCAGCGGCTGCACGACACAACAGTCCGAGCCCAGTGCGAGCGAGCCGACAGTCTCAGCTCCCTCGGCCACCCAAACTCCGACGCCAGAGCCGGTGGAACCCGAAGTCGCACCGGTAGCCGAGCCGTACGGCGCGCAGGGCGCACTCGCCGCAACTGACCTCACACTTGAGCAGATGCTTGCGTTCGCTGTTCAAGACGAATACATCGCCCGGCTGGAATACCAGGAGATCATGGCCACGTTCGATGTCCAGGCACCGTACGCGAACATCATGCGTTCGGAGGAGTCTCACCTCGAACTCTTGCGCGGCATCTACGCCACACGCGGCGAGGAGTTCCCGGCCGACACCGCGGCCGAGCACTTGGTCGTCCCGGCCAGCCTCCTCGAGGCCGCGCAGAAGGGAGTGCAGGCTGAGATCGACAACATCGCCATGTACGACAGATTCCTCACCTACGACCTTCCTGCAGACGTCGTTGCAGTTTTCACCGAACTCAGAAATGGTTCAGTGAACCACCTCAATGCCTTTGAAGCACAGGTGAACCGCCTCAGCTGATCGCGTGGGCACCGCTGAGTGCAATTCGGATCTCGCTGGCAGAATCAGGCTCGGCAAGTCCCCCGAGCCTAGGCTTGAGGCATGATATCCAGACGCCCGTCGCCGCTTGGGGGTGCCAAACCCACCCGTGCCGACCTCACCCGCTTCGCGACCGATGCCCCGGACGCACTGGACGACGTGCTTCCCGCGTGCTCCGCTGCTCGGGGCGCGGATCCGCTTCGTTTGCTCATCGTCGGCATCAACCCGGGGCTCTGGACCGCCGCAGTCAACGCGCCGTTCGCGCGGCCGGGCAATCGGTTCTGGCCGGCGCTCTTCCGCGCGGGCCTGACCGACTACCCGATTGACGCGTCGCGCGGGCTGTCGCCCGAGGACGAAACGCACCTGCTGTCTCGCGGCATCGGGATCACGAACCTGGTCGGCCGAGCCACCGCACGCGCGGATGAACTCAGCTCCGAAGAACTTCGTCGCGGCGCAGCTGCGCTGGTTGAGCGAGTGCGCGAGCTGCAGCCCGCCACCGTCGCGATCGCCGGCATCACGGCCTTTCGTGCCGCCTTCAGGCAACCGAAGGCAGCACTCGGGCGGCAGAACGGCGCATCGCTCGACGGGTGGCCCGAGACGGTGGGGCTTTGGGTGGTGCCGCAACCCAGCGGCCTGAATGCCCACGAGACGGTCGACTCGCTGGCTGAGAAGTGGCGGGAAGTTAGTCGGCCAACAGCGGCCTCCCTCTGCCAGGTAGCCTGGGTAGCAGGAGGTACCGCGATGATGCATGCAGGGTCAGCCATCGAAACGCAGGGGTTACGCAAGAGCTACGGTTCGCACGAGGCTCTGCGTGGCATTGACCTTCGCATCGAGCGTGGCACCGTGTTCGGTCTCATCGGGCCCAATGGCTCGGGCAAGAGCACGACGCTGAAGATCCTGCTCGACATCTTGCGGCCGTCTGCGGGCACGGTGCGCGTGCTCGGGGAAGACCCGCGGCGCGCGGGTGCGCGGCTGCGCCGCAACCTCGGATACCTTCCCGGGGAGCTGCGACTCGACGGGCGAATCACCGGGAAACGCCTACTGCGGCACCTCGCGCGGCTCTCAGGACCGGTGGATCAGAGGTACATGCACGAGCTCGCCGAGCGCTTCGGGGTGGATCTCGGCAGGCCGATCCACTCGCTGTCGAAGGGCAACAAGCAGAAGGTGGGCCTGGTGCAAGCCTTCATGCATCAACCCGACCTGCTCATTCTCGACGAGCCAACGAGCGGCCTCGATCCACTCGTGCAACGCGAGTTTCACACCCTGTTGCACGAGGTGTGCGAGCGCGGTCAGACGGTGTTGCTCAGTTCCCATGTGCTCAGCGAGGTGCAGCAGGTCGCGCACCAGGTGGCGGTCCTCGGCGACGGGCAGATCGTGGGAAGCGGCGAGGTCGATGCGCTGCGCCTGCGCGCGATCCGCCGGGTGAACGCCGGCATCGAGACGCCCGAGCCTCTGCGCACGCGCGAACTCCTCCGCGAGATTCCGGAACTGGCGGGCCTTGACGTGAACGACGACCCGGTGGGGCTGCGGATCAGCGGCACGAGTCGGGGCGACATCCGTGCATTCGTGCGGGCGCTCTCCACCCTTCCGCTCGCCGATCTCTCGCTCGAAGAACCTGATCTCGAAGAATCCGTGCTGCATCTCTACCGAGAGCGTGGGCAGGGGCAGCTTCGAACGGCGGGCCAGGAGCAGGAGCCAAAGCCAGAGCCAGAGCAGCAGCATGGGCGGAATGGGGGAAACGATGCGTAACCCCCTGCCGCTCACGACTCACGCTGTGCGTAGCTCCGCACGCGGCCTCATCGTGTGGAGCGCGGGGATCGCTGGAACGCTCTTCCTCTATCTCCCACTGTTTCCCAGCCTCGGTGGGGCGAGCGAGCTGCAAGCGATCATCGACACCCTGCCTCCGGAGCTCATCGCCGCGCTCGGGTACGACCAAATCACAACGGGTGCTGGTTACACGCAAAGCACATTCTTCGGGCTTATCGGATTCGCCTTGATGGTGATTGCCGCGACCTCCTGGGGGTCTGCGCTGCTCGCTGGTGCCTGGGAAGGCGGCGATCTCGAACTCGAACTCGCGCACAGCGTGAGCCGCACCCGAGTGGTACTCGAGGGAGCGCTGACCCTGCTGATTCGAATCTCGGTGCTCCTCGCGGTGGCGGGCACGGTGATACTCGCGCTCAATGGCCCGGCTGAGCTTGATCTCGAACCACAGAATGTGGCCGCGGCTCTCGTGGCGCTCGGTGGGCTCGCCTTCCTGAGCGGTGCGGGTGCGCTTCTGGCCGGCGCGTTGAGCGGCCGCCGCTCAGTCGCCACCGGGGTGGGAGCGAGCCTCGCGGTCCTGGGGTTCGCGTTTCAGGCGGTGGCCAGGCAGTCCAACGACCTTGAGTGGCTCGGCAACCTCTCGCCCTTTCACTGGGCCTACGATCCGCTTCCGCTGCAGGAGGGCCTCGTGCAACCCGGGTTGCCGCTGCTCTGGGGTGTCGGAGCCGTGTGCGTTGCGCTCACGGTGCTCGTGCTGAATCGGCGGGATGTCACGTGATGCGTGGGTGACGCGTTTCGTCGGAGAGCGGCTGCGGGGTGAGTATTCCGCGGCGCTCGTCGGTGAAGATCCTCTCAATTTCTTGTGCCGATACTGGTCGGCTGAAGAGGTAGCCTTGGGCGCGAAGACACCCACTCGCACGCAGGAAGTTGAGCTGTTCGATGGTCTCGACGCCTTCCGCGACGGTGACAAGATCCAGCGAGCGCGCGATTGAAATCGCCGTTTGTACAATCGCGTCATCCTCGTCTGAATGATGGATGCGCTGGATAAAAGCCTGATCAATCTTCAGTTTGTCGACCTGAAAATCCTTCAGGTAGCTGAGGCTCGAGTACCCAGTTCCGAAGTCATCGATGGACACGGCAATGCCAAGGTCATGCAGCCGTCCCACAATGGAGCTAAGGAGCTGAGGATCCTGCGCAAGAATCGTCTCCGTGAGTTCAACCTCGAGAAATTTTCCGTCAAGGCCGGTGTCTTGGAGGATCCGCTCGACCGTGTCTAAGAAGTCGGTTTCGAAGAACTGAATCATCGAGACATTCACTGCAACTGGTACGCGGCAGATGCCCTGGTCCAGCCATTTTTTCGCCTGGCTGCAGACGGTCGCGAGCACCCAGGTACCGAGTGGAATGATCAGTCGGGTCTCTTCTGCAAGGGGAATGAAATCTTCCGGGCTGATCCACCCGAGGTCTGGATCATGCCAGCGAAGGAGCGCTTCGATGCCGGTGATCTCTCCGCTCACGATGTTGACTTTCGGCTGGTAGGCGAGGTGAAAGGCCGATGACGTGATCGCGTGTCGCATCTGCTGCTCCAGAGCGACGCGGTGGCTGAGTTCCGTTCCCATGGTCTCGGTGTAAAAAGTGTAGGTGTTGCGGCCGGGCGCCTTGTGCATGGTCATCGCATAGTCGCTATGCGTGATCAGTTCTGCTACGGATCTGCCATCCTGCGGGAAGATACAAATGCCCATGTGCAGGCGCAGGTCTAGCTCGCGTTCTCCCAGGGTCGTCACAGTGCTGAAACGGCGGATCACTCCTTCGGCGACCTCAGCGAGTTGCTCCTTCGTCGAGACTCCCTGAACGATCAGCAGGAATTCGTCACCACCGTGGCGCCCGACTATGTATTCGTGGCGGCTGCCCTGACTGAGGTGCTCGCCGATGAGCCGGAGTACGGAGTCTCCGAAGAGATGGCCGTAGGTGTGGTTAAAGCGCTGGAATCTGTCGACGTCAAGCGCGATCAGCCCGAAGGGCTCTCCGATGGTGATGAGATTCTCGAGAGAGGCAAAGAGCGCGGTGCGGTTCAGAATTCCCGTGACCTCGTCGTGGGTTGCCAGGTGCCGATAACGTTCTTCCGCCAACTGGATTTCAGTGATGTCCCGAAATGAATAGATCTGGCCGATTCGTTCGTCGGTTTCATCCAATACCGGTGCGACAGAGCATTCTAAGAATCTTCCTGTGGCAGTCCGGAACCGAAATCCATGGCGAAGATGCGGTTCATCGAGGGCCGTCTGGAGGTCAGTGTGAAGTGCCTGGGGGTCTTCGGCTATCTCCGAGAATTCCTGTAGGTTCTGCGGAGTGATGCGCATGCCGAGGGGACTTTCGACGAAAATCTCAGAAGCGAGAAGATGTCGGTTATGGGCGATGACCTTACCGTCGCGGTCGAGAACGACGTATCCATCAACCGAACTTTCCAGCAGCGTTTGGAAGAAGGCGCGCTCTTCCCGCAGTTCGTTCTCGACTGCCACAGTTTGGGTGATATCGACGCCCAGCCCAACGATGCGGAACCCGTCGCCTTCGGGAATCGTTCGGGAAGAGAAAAAGAAGGGGGTGCGCTTGCCTGTCTGGGAATGCACCATGTGAGCACGAACCATGGTGTGTCCGACGGTCGCCAACTCAAGATTGGCTGCGAGTGCGCGCTCGTGATCTTCGAGAGCGATATCGGTAACCACTCCGCGTCCGTAGCATTCGTCCTCCCGAATGCCGACCGCGTCGAGGTACCCCTGGTTCCACTCCACGAGCTTGGACTCGGAATTATAGACGAAGTACACTCCGGGGATACTGTCGATCAGGGCGCGTTGAGATTTGTGCGTCAGTGGTTTGCCAGCCACCCGGCTATTGTCATCAGTTTCACCCTGCATATTCATTCCCCAATTGTGAATACGCCGACCTTCTGGTCGATCGACGCACTCACGCGTGAAGCGGGCGAGCGAGCCTTCGCATTTATCCTAAGCGTTTGGAGCGCTTCGGTGTTGCCTGCAACTCCCGGTGTTGGTCAACCTAGACTGAAGTCGCGGGTCACCAATCGAGTTCGCTGGCCCGGGTTCGAGTATTGCGACGCAGAGCCATGCACAGAAATTTTAGGGAGTGTGCAATGACCACACTGGGCACAGAAGCGGCAGAACCAGACACCGGTCCGTTGACCGAGGAGCAGGTGGGCCAGGTGCGCGAGGGGTATTCGGCCGGTGAAACCGGCGGAGCCACCATGCTCACGCTGGGTGCCCTGGTAAACGGCGATCCGCGGCCCGACGTGCAGATCACGATCCCGCTCGGCATGCTCAATCGTCACGGGCTCATCGCCGGCGCGACCGGCACGGGCAAGACGAAGACGCTGCAGGTACTTGCCGAGCAGATCGCCGCGCTGGGTGTGCCGGTGTTCGCCGCCGACATCAAGGGCGACCTGTCTGGCATCGCCACCCCCGGCACCGAGAGCGAGAAACTCCTCGCCCGCACGCAGGGCATCGGCCAAGACTGGCGGCCGCGGGCGACGCAGACCGAGTTCTTCACCCTCGGCGGCATGGGGGTTGGTGTGCCGATCCGCACCACGATCGCCCGATTCGGTCCGGTCATGCTCGCGAAGGTGCTCGGTCTCAACGAGACGCAGGAGTCGAGCCTCGGCCTCATCTTCTACTATGCCGAGAGCAAGGGTCTCCCGCTCATCGACATCGCAGACTTGCAGTCGCTCCTCGGCTTTCTCACTAGCGAGGACGGAAGAACCGAGATTCAGCAGATCGGCGGGCTGTCGCGGCAGACCACCGGCGTGATTCAGCGCGCGGTGATTGGCTTCGCGCAGCAGGGCGCAGACGTGTTCTTCGGCGAGCCCGCGTTCGAACCCGCGGACGTGATCCGCTTCGCACCAGACGGCACCGGTATCGTGAGCCTGCTCGAGGTGCCTGGGGTGCAGGATCGGCCAGCGCTCTTTTCCACTTTTCTCATGTACTTGCTCTCCGAGTTATTCGAGGCGCTCCCCGAGGTCGGCGACCAAGACAAGCCGAAGCTCGTGTTCTTCTTTGACGAGGCACACCTGCTGTTTGCCGACGCATCGAAGGCCTTCCTGCAGAAGATCACCCAGACGGTCAGGCTGATCCGCTCGAAGGGAGTGGGGATTTTCTTCGTGACACAAACCCCGAAGGACGTGCCGGGCGACGTGCTGGCACAGCTCGGATCGCGCGTGCAGCACGCGCTGCGGGCCCACACCCCCGACGACGCGAAGGCGCTCAAGGCGACGGTCTCGACCTACCCAAAGTCGGGGTACGACCTGGGAGAGGTGTTGCAGAGCCTCGCGACCGGCGAAGCGATTGTCACGGTGATGAACGAGAAGGGCGCCCCGACTCCCGTGGCGTGGACGCGCATGCGCGCGCCGCAGGGGTCCATGGATCCGGTTGCTCCGGTGATGATGCAGGCGGCCGTATTGGTCTCGCCGCTGCAGGCGAAGTACGGCGCAGCGGTCGACGAGCACTCTGCCGCAGAAATGCTCGAGCAGCGGGCAGCCGAGACGGAGGCCGCCAAGATCGCTGAGGCGGAGGCCGTGGCGGCGGAAAAGGAGGCCGCCCGGGCTGCTGCGGAGGCAGAGAAGGCCGCCGCGGCGGAAGCGAAGCGGCTCGAACGTGAGGCGATCGCCGCGGAGAAGTTGGAGCAGCGAGAAGCGGAGCGAAAGGAGCGCGAGCGCGCTGCGGCCGCGAAGAAGGTGAGTGGGCAGATCGGTTCGGTCGTGACCTCCGGTGTGCGCACCGTGGTGAACCAGGTGCTGCGCAACCTCTTTCGCAAGTAGCGGCAGAGCGACGTAGCGCTATAGTGCCGTCATGCCGATCCCTGTGGATCGCGTCGCCTTCGGGCGGGCTGTCGGTGCCCCGCTGTAGGGTCGCAGCATGGCGAAAACGAGCAGCGCATATGCGTGCACCGAGTGTGGCTGGCAGGCACCGAAGTGGGTCGGCCGCTGCGGTGAGTGCCAGCAGTGGGGCACGGTCGCCGAGAGCGGCAGGCCCGGGGCCACCCTCGGGAAGACGGTGCGCGCGACCGCCCCCGGCACGGGCCGCGAGGCGCGACCCATCACCGAGCTGCGGGGTGACGCGGTGGCACACCGATCCACGGGCATCGGAGAGCTCGATCGGGTGCTCGGCGGCGGGATCGTGCCCGGTGCCGCGATCCTCTTCTCCGGTGAGCCGGGGGTAGGCAAATCGACGCTTCTCCTCGACGTCGCCGCGCGCATCGCGTCGCTCGGCGGGCGCGTGCTGTACGCGAGCGGTGAGGAATCGACGGGCCAGATTCGCATGCGCGCCGAGCGCACGGGCGCACTGCACGACACGCTCTACCTTGCGAGCGAGAACGACCTGGGCACCGTCCTCGGCCACATCGAGGCCGTGCGCCCGAGTCTCGTCATCGTCGACTCCGTGCAGACCCTCGCGAGCGATCTCATCGATGGCAGCGCGGGCGGGCCCTCCCAGGTGCGGGAGGTCGCGGCGGCGCTGATCCGTGTGGCAAAAGACCAGGGAATTCCGGTGATTCTTGTCGGCCACGTCACCAAAGACGGCTCAGTGGCCGGGCCGAGGCTGCTCGAACACCTGGTCGACGTGGTGTGCCACTTCGAGGGCGACCGCCGCACCGCGCTGCGCTTCCTGCGCACCCTCAAAAATCGGTATGGACCCACCGACGAGGTCGGATGCTTCGAGATGACAAGCGCGGGCATCTCCGAGGTGCCCGACCCCTCGGGCCTGTTCCTCAGCCACGGGTCTGAACCGGTGAGTGGCACGTGTGCGACGGTCGCGATGGAAGGGCGCCGCGCGCTGCCGGTCGAGGTGCAGGCCCTCGTCGTGCCGAGCCCCACCCCCAACCCGCGCCGGGTGACAAGCGGGGTCGACTCATCGCGTGTGGCGATGATCCTTGCGGTGCTGGAGCGACGAGTGGGCGTGAAGCTGCACGCCAAAGACGTCTACGTGTCGACCGTAGGCGGGGTGCGCCTGCACGAGCCGGCCGCCGATCTCGCGATCGCGCTCGCAGTGCTATCCGCAGATGCGGATCAGCCGCTCCCGCACGACCTGGCTGCCATCGGTGAGCTCAGTTTGGCAGGCGAGATCCGACCGGTCGTCGGCGGGCCCCAGCGAGCGAGCGAGGCACGGCGACTCGGGTATTCCCGGCTGATCGACGCGGAGGCATCGAGTCTGCGCCGGGCGCGTGAGCTTGCGCTCGGGAAGGCGGGGTAAACTCAGAGATTGTGAGCAAAAACACTGTAGACGTGGTCCTCATTGGCGGTGGCGTGATGAGCGCCACTCTCGGCACCCTGATCAAACAGGTCGAGCCTGACTGGTCGATCGAGATTGTCGAGTCCCGGCTCGAGGTCGCAACTGAGAGCAGCAACGCTTGGAATAACGCTGGCACCGGCCATGCGGCTCTGTGCGAGCTGAACTACATGCCGGAAGGCCCCGATGGCAGCCTCACCACAGGCAAGGCGATCGAGATCAACGAGCAATTCCAGCTCTCTCGCCAGTGGTGGTCATCGCTCGTGAAGCAGGGGATTCTCGGAGAGCCGTCCGGCTTCATTAACCCGACCCCGCACATGACGTTTGTGCACGGCGAAAAGAACGTTGACTACCTGCGTCGCCGTTACGAGCTCTTGAAGCCGGAGCCGCTGTTCTCCGACATGGAGTACAGCGAAGATGCGGCTCAGATTGCCGAGTGGACCCCGCTGCTCATCGAGCGGCGCTCGAAAGATCAGGTGTTCGCGGCGACGCGATCCACTAGCGGCACCGACGTCGACTTCGGCGAGGTGACCCGTCAGCTCTTCGACCACCTCACCGAGAACGGGGCGAAGCTGGGGCTCGGCCAGGAGGCGACCAAGTTGCGTCGCCTCGCCGACGGCACCTGGGATGTCGATATTCGCAACCGCGCCGGATACGGCAACTCGACGCTGAACGCACGCTTCGTGTTCGTCGGTGCCGGTGGCGGAGCGCTGTCGCTGCTGCAGTCGTCAGGCATTCCCGAGATTCGCGGCTTCGGCGGCTTCCCCATCAGCGGTAAGTTCTTGCGTTGCGACAACCCCGAGGTCGTGCGCGATCACCAGGCGAAGGTCTACGGCAAGGCCGCGGTGGGTGCGCCCCCCATGTCGGTGCCGCACCTCGATACCCGCGTGGTCGACGGGAAGACGAGCCTGTTGTTCGGGCCATACGCTGGGTTCAGCCCGAACTTCCTGAAGAAGGGTTCGTGGTGGGATCTGCCGGGCTCGATCCGCACCCACAACCTCGGCCCGATGCTCAAGGTTGGCCTCAGCGAGTTTGCGCTCGAGAAGTACCTCCTGGGCGAGGTGTTCGCGAGCCGTGAGAAGCAGATGGACGCGCTGCGCGAGTACATGCCGTCGGCGAAGAGCGAAGACTGGTACATGATCAGCGCTGGCCAGCGCGTGCAGGTGATGAAGAAGGATCCCAAGAAGGGCGGCGTGCTGCAGTTCGGCACCGAGGTCATCACCGGCGCAGAGGGCTCGATCGCTGGTCTGCTCGGGGCGTCGCCGGGCGCGTCGACCGCGGTGCACGCGATGCTCGGGGTGCTAGAGAAGTGCTTCCCTGAGCAGTTTGAGAGCCGCTGGAAGGCCGAGTTTACCGAGCTCGTACCCGCGTACGGTGTCGGCGTGAACCACGACCCTGCGGTCGCGGCTGCAACACTTGCCGAGACCGCCGAGGTGCTGGGCCTGACCGTGGGCGCGAACGCCTAGCTTTTGCCCGCACGGGGTGGATCGAGCCCTCGGGCTGGAACCACCCCGTCGGGGGTGCTGATCCACCTCTGACTCACGCATTCCTACTCTCCGAGCTATCTGGTGCCTCTGAGAAATGCGCAAGTTCGGAGGCGCAGCGCGGATTCCGTCAGCGTTTGTGCTTATCTCCGAGCTTCAGGGAGCGCTGGGTAATGCGCGGTGTGAGGGGTCAGTCAGCGAGGAGGCGCTCGAGGAAGTCGACGGTGTCTTCCCACCCGGTGACCGCGTGGCAGGCGACACCGAGCGCCTTCACCGGGTAGTCGTTGCCATCGGGGTCGAGCCGGTCGCCGACGAAGAGCATGTCGTCGAGCGAGATACCCGTGAGTTCGGCCAGCTTCTTCATGCCGTAGGCCTTATCGATACCCCGGCGAGTGATGTCGACCGAGGTGGATCCGCCGCTGCGCACCTCGAGCTCCGGCAGCCGGGCGGCGACCGCCGCGCGCAACGCGTTCTTCTTAGTGCCGTCGGGATCCCACGCCTGCTTCACGTCGACGGGCGCGCGCTGGCCAAGCGCGGAGAAGGTGACCTGGGAGCCGCGATCCTCGAGGATCTCGCCCCAGGTGTTCTCCTCCCAAACGCCCAGCCGCTCGGCCTCCTCGCGCAGCGCGGCAAGCGCGGAGGCACTCTCTGCGGCGCTGAGGTTCTCTTGATACATGGTGCGCCAAGATCCACCCTCGCGGCGTTCGTAGCGCGTGCCGCAGGTGGGCAGGAGGTGAAGCCTCTCGAGTGCCGTCTCATCGATGCCCTCGAGATCTTCGAGTCGCGAGACCAACTGCGCTTCGAACTGCTCGAAGTTGCCGCCCGAGATGACAGCGACGGTGGTGTGCTCAAGCAGGCGCGCAAACACGGCCAGCATACTCGGGTCGGCGGGCGATTTCGACGGGGCGAGGGTGTCGTCGAGATCGAAGGCAATGAGGCGGGGGAGTGAGGTCATGCTCGCGTTTCTCTCAGTGGATCGGGCCACCCTCAACCGTACAGAAAAGCTGTGGGCCGTGCTGGCCAGGATCCCTGGCTCAGAGCGGTCGAGAACTCTGCGTTCGCATGATTTCGAGCAGCGTCGGGTAATTCGCGCCGGGAACTGCTGCGTAATAGTGCGGCTGGAGGTGGTCGCCGCGAGACGGCTGAGCCGTGCCGTCGCGAAACCCGAGATACGTGCCACCGGCCTGGCGCACGATGAACCCGGCCGCGGCCACATCCCACGGGCTCGTCTCGAATGAGACGGTGGCATCGATCCACCCGGCGGCGATCCAGCACAGGGTGATGCACGTGCTGCCGAGCATGCGTACCTGGGCAAACTCGCGGGTCACTCGCGCGAACTGCTCAAGGGCGAGGTCGGGCAAGTGCGTCAGATCGCGGGGCAATGGGAAATTCATCGCGACGGTCGCCTGCGCGGGCTCGGACGCGCCACGGCTGTGGATGTGCCGGGAGTTGCCCCGCCCATCCGCCAGAAACGCCCCGCGATCATCAGCCCAGAACAGGTGGTCAGCGACGGGGTCGAATACCACCCCAGCGACGACCTCGCCGTCTCGTGCGATGCCGATGCTCACGGCCCACATGGCGACGCCGCGAGCGAAATTGGAGGTGCCATCGATCGGGTCGATAAACCAGGTCAGGCTGCCGGTGCCCTCGGTACTGCCGCCCTCCTCGCCGACGATGGAGGAATCGGGATACGCCGCGAGGATTTCGCCGCTGATGTGTTCCTCACAGGTGCGGTCAAGCTGCGTGACCACGTCGTGAATGCTCTGCTTTGCCGAAACGTCGAGGTCGGGGTCGCGAAACCCTGCCATCGCGATCTGCCCGGCCTCGCGAGCGATGCGGATCGCGAATTCGGTTATTTCATGCACCCTGTTCACCCCAGCAGCGTAGCTGAGCCCAGCGTCAAATTTTCGAACGGGGGTACCGGGTAGACTCGATCCTTGGTGCGTTGTGTGCCGAGTGCCCGGTTCGGGCTGTGAGGAGACTGGATTCGATGACTGTAAAGGTGGCTGTCGCGGGTGTCGGCAACTGTGTGAGTTCTCTCGTGCAGGGAGTTGAGTATTATCGGGGCGCAGCCGACGATGCACAGATTCCGGGTTTGATGCATGTGCGGCTCGGCGGGCATCACGTCTCCGACCTCGAGTTTGTCGCGGCTTTCGAGGTCGACGCGGCCAAGGTCGGCACCGATCTTAGCGAGGCGATCTGGACGGGCCACAACAACACCATTAAATTTTCCGATGTGCCGCACCTCGGGCTCGAGGTGCTCCGAGGCCCCACCCTTGACGGTCTTGGTGAGTACTACCGCGATGTCGTCGAGGAATCGCCCGCGCAGCCCGTCGACGTGGCACAGGTACTCCGTGACTCCGGGGCTGATGTGCTCGCCTGCTACCTGCCGGTCGGCAGCGAGGAAGCGGCGAAGTTCTACGCGCAGGCCGCGCTCGACGCGGGCGTGGCGTTCGTGAACGCGATCCCGGTATTCATCGCGAGCGACCCCGTGTGGGCAGAGAAGTTCGTGGCAGCCGGGGTGCCCATCATCGGCGACGACATCAAGAGTCAGGTCGGTGCGACCATCACGCACCGTGTGCTCGCGCACCTGATGGAGAGCCGCGGCATCGCGCTTGACCACACGTACCAGCTCAACGTGGGCGGCAACATGGACTTCAAGAACATGTTGGAGCGCAGTCGTCTCGCCTCGAAGAAGATCTCGAAGACGCAGGCCGTGACCTCGAACATCTCGGCCAATCTGGCACCCGAAGACGTGCACGTGGGTCCGAGCGACCACGTGCCGTGGCTGGAGGATCGCAAGTTCGCCTTCGTGCGTCTCGAGGGGCGCGGCTTCGGTGACGTGCCGATGAGCCTGGAATACAAGCTTGAGGTGTGGGATTCACCCAATTCGGCCGGCACGATGATCGACGCGATCCGCTGCGCGAAGGTCGCGAAGGATCGTGGCCACGCGGGCCCCGTTGAGGCGGCCTCGGCCTACTTCATGAAGTCGCCGCCCGTGCAGAAGCCCGACCACATCGCGCGCGAAGAGCTTGAGGCGTTTCTCGCGGGCGAGTAGCTTGAGGCGCTTCTCACGGGCGAGTGGCTCGGCAGGGTTCTGATTTGCAGCCGACACCGCACCGAGATGTCGCCGCCCATGTAGGTGGGCGCTAGTGGCCGCTTCCTCGCGCGCAAGCAGCCACTAACGCCCTACCTTGGAGGGGAGCGGTGCGAAGTGGGAGTGCGGAGAGGTAGCGCGAAGGGTTGTGCGGAGCGGAGGCCGCGGAGGGTGCTGCGGCTCGTGGAAGCGCTGGCCCTGAACGCGAAAAACTCCCGGAAACCGCAAGGCTTCCGGGAGTTTTTTGGTCGGGATGACAGGATTTGAACCTGCGACCCCGTCGTCCCGAACGACGTGCGCTACCAAGCTGCGCCACATCCCGATTGCGCCTGAGCGCATCGACCACTCTATCGCGACAGAGGGGGATGGCCAAAACCGACGCTGCGCAGCGCATTCGAATCCTCGGCACTGCGGGATCCGCTACCTCAGTGCGGGGTACGCGCCCGGGGCGAGGCGATCGCCCAGCACCGGGAACTCGGCCCGCACACGGTCCACGAGGCCGGGGTCGAGATCCACCATCAACACCTCTTCGTCGGTGGGCGAGCACTCGGCGACCACGGTTCCCCACGGGTCGACCACGCGGCTGCACCCGCCGAGCTCGACCTCACCCTGCGTGCCACAGGCATTCACGGCGATGATCCACACCTGATGCTCGATCGCGCGGGCCTGGGTGAGCAGCCGCCAGTGCTCGCGCCGGGCCGCAGGCCACGCCGCGGGCACCGCGACGGCCTCGGCGCCCCGAGCCCCGAGTTCGAGCCAGAGGCCAGGAAAGCGCAGGTCGTAGCAGGTGGTGCTCGCGAGCGGCCCGAGCGGGCTTGGCGAGACCGCGAGCGCGTCGCCGGGGGTCAGCAGCTCGGCCTCCAGCGACTGGTAGCCAAACACGTGAATCTTGCGGTATGCGTGCGCGATCTCTCCGCTCGAGTCGATGAGTACCGCGGTGTTGTGCAGAGCGCCGGTCTCGCCGCGCTCCACGAAGCTGCCCAGGTGGATCCAGGCCCCCAGGTCTTTGGCAACTCGCCGGATCATGGAGACGGTCGCCCCGTCAAGCTTTTCGGCCAGTTCGTCGTAGTGTGTGAAGGCGAAGTAGCCCGCACTCCAGAGCTCGGGCAAGACGAACAGCTCAACCCCAGAGTCGCCGTGCTCGCGCAGGAGCGCCTCGACTCGATCGACACGCGCTGCCTGCGACTCGCCGTCGGGGCTCGCGATCTGTACCAGGGCGACCCGTGTCATGCGCGTGCGCTGCTCGTCGGTGGATCTGCGGAATCGCCCTGGGCCTCGGCCGAGTCGGCCGCGCCGCGAAGGAGGTTCAGCGAATCGTGCGCGATGGTTCCCTCGCGGTGTGCGCGCATCAGCGACTCGACCTCTGTGGCCGACGCACCCGCTGAGATGCGGTCGAGCAGGTGCTCGTGTTCGTCGCTCAAACGCTGGGTCACCGTGCCGCGGTACCCCACCACGGAGGCGCGCACCGCAGCGACGCGCGAACGACCACGGTCAAGCTGATCGCGCAGATGGTGATTCGGGCAGGGCGCGCGTAGGATGCTGTGGAACTCGAGGCTGCCCTCGTTGTAGCCGTGGAAATCGCCAGCGCGATACGCGTCGTTCATGCGGGCGTTCACGGCGCGGGCCCGATCGAGATCTTCGGTGGTGAGCCTGCTCACCGACATTCCGACGGCGAGCCCCTCGAGTACGGCCTCCACCTGCATGATCTCGCGGTATTCGTCGATGCCGAGATCGCGCACACGCACGCCGCGGTGGAAGAGGAACTCGATGAGGCCCTCAGATTCCAGGCGTCTGAGCGCCTCGCGCGTGGGGATCAGGCTGACGCCGGTCTCCTCCGCCAGGATGCCAATGTTCAGCGATTCTCCGGCGGCAAAGGTGCCGTCGACGATCCGCTCCATCACGTAGTCATAGACGTGCTGGGTCTTGTTGCCCTTTTTTGGTTGGGTCTCTGCGGCCACAGTGCTCACCGTCCGCCGGAAACGTCGACGTGTCGCGTGATGAATGCAGAAATGTCTGCAACCTCTTCCAGGCTGATGCCGTGAGCGATGCCCGGGTAAAGGCGAGCGTCGAGCTCGGTGTGCGCCGGGAGCCATTCTGAGGTGAACGCAACTCGCTCGGCGCTGATGATCGGATCGGCTGCATCGCGACCCCAGAAGAGCGGAGGGCGTATCTCGGCCAAGTGGGCGTCACCGGAGAAGGTACCGGGAATAACAAACCCCGAGCAGTTCACGCCGCACGCAAAGCGCTCGGGCTGTAGCCGGAGCATCGAGGTGACCATCGCCCCGCCCTGCGAGAAGCCCATCAGCACCTGTGTGCCAAGCCCCCCGTCGACCTGTGCGTCAAGCTCGTCAAGCCACTGCAGCATCGCGAGCGCGGCAGCGTGTGGATCGGAGCCCACGAAGTCGGTCGGAGAAGTCTGTG
Organism: Leucobacter fengyongliangi; assembly: GCF_052386045.1. Taxonomy (NCBI): domain Bacteria; kingdom Bacillati; phylum Actinomycetota; class Actinomycetes; order Micrococcales; family Microbacteriaceae; genus Leucobacter; species Leucobacter fengyongliangi. The sequence goes on from NZ_CM126356.1 coordinate 608,785, forward strand.
GCACGGGCAGCCCATCGGCGCCGAAGGGGATCTGGAACCAGGCAAAGCCGTTCACGACGGGCGGGGGAGCTGTCAGCGGGGCCCGCGGTGAGGCGCAAACGAAGGCCCCTGGGAGCTTGGGGGCGAGTTCGATCAGGTCACCCTCAAACGAGCCGTACCCGTGCATCATCACTAGCAGTGGTCGGTCGGCGAGCGCGGCTACCGCGTCATCCCGGGAGGCTGAGACGCCCCCAACCGACCACCGCACGAGGTCATCGTTGATCCACACACCACTCATGCGTCTTAGCCTAGTCTTTGACGGATATATTTCGCGAGGGTGCTCCGGGCGCGGTCGGTGTGAGTGCTGTGGGGCAAGCTACCCGAAGCGGCCGCTGACGTAATCTTCGGTCGACTGCTCGGAGGGGGTCGAGAAGATCGTCCGGGTGTCGGCGTACTCAATGAGCTTGCCGGGCTTGCCCGTGCCCGCGATGTTGAAGAAGGCGGTGCGATCGGAGACGCGCGATGCCTGCTGCATGTTGTGCGTCACGATGACGATGGTGAACTCGCTCTTGAGTTCGTCGATGAGATCTTCGATGGCGAGGGTCGAGATCGGGTCGAGAGCCGAGCACGGCTCGTCCATCAGCAAGACCTCAGGCTGCACGGCGATGGCACGCGCGATGCACAGGCGCTGTTGCTGGCCGCCTGAGAGCCCGGAGCCCGGCTTGTCGAGGCGATCCTTCACCTCATTCCAGAGGTTTGCGCCGGTGAGGGAGCGTTCGAGCAGCTCTTCGGCGTCGCTCTTCGACATGCGGGTGTTGTTCAGACGCACGCCAGCCAACACGTTCTCGCTGATGGACATCGTGGGGAAGGGGTTTGGTCGCTGAAACACCATGCCGACCTGGCGACGCACCATTACGGGATCGACACCGGGGGCGTACAGGTCTTCACCATCGAGCAGCACTTCGCCATCTACACGTGCGCCCGGAATCACTTCGTGCATGCGGTTGAGCGTGCGCAACATCGTTGACTTTCCACACCCCGACGGGCCGATGAATGCAGTGACACTGCGCGGTTCGATGCTCATTGAGACACCCTCGACTGCAAGGAAGTTCCCGTAGTAGACGTTGAGGTCATTAACCTCGATGCGCTTCGACATATGGTTTCTTTCTTTTTGTAGAGGATCGGTGCTGGTGGTGCACGCCGGAACCGTGAGCTAGTGCGCTCGCACTACCGTCCAGTCTTGGGCGAGAAATACTTTGCGATGAGTCGTGCCAAGAGGTTGAGTAGCATCACGATCAGAATGAGTACAAGCGCGGCCGCCCATGCGCGATCGAGGAACGCAAACGCCGGATTGCCCTGGTTTGCAAACTGCGTGTAGACGAAGACTGGCAGCGACTGCATGCGGTCCTGAAAGAGGTTGTAGTTCATGCCCGCGGTAAAGCCCGCGGTGATGAGGAGCGGTGCAGTCTCACCGATGACGCGCGCGATGGAGAGCATGATGCCCGTGGTGATGCCGGCGATTGCAGTCGGCAGAACGACTTTGATGATGGTGAGCCATTTGGGAACCCCCAGTGCGTAGGAAGCCTCACGCAGTTCGTTCGGCACCAGACGCAGCATCTCCTCACTCGAGCGCACCACAACCGGGATCATCAGGACCGAGAGCGCGATCGCGCCAATAATGCCCATGCGCACACCCGGCCCGAAGATCAAGACGAACAGTGCATAGGCGAAGAGGCCCGCGACGATGGATGGGATGCCCGTCATGACGTCGACGAGGAACGTGATGGTCTTTGCGAAGCGACCCCGGCCATATTCCACCAGGTAGATCGAAGTGAAGAGGCCGAGAGGCACCGAGATGACCGTCGCCGCGAGGGTGATGAGCAGCGTGCCGATCATGGCGTGGAGAGCGCCGCCTCCCTCGCCGGTGACATTGCGCATGGAGGAGGTGAAGAACTCCAGATCCATGCGCGCCATGCCATTCCCGATGACGGTAACTGCGACCGACACCAGGGGCACCATGGCGAGGATAAACGCGGAGGTCACGAGGCCAGTGACAAATCGGTTGGTGGCCTGTCTGCGACCTTCCACCGCCGCGGTAATTCCGGTCGAAGCCACGAGGTACACGGCGGCCCCCACAACGGCCGCACCGACGAGATTAAATTCGGATCCCGCGGCCGACCCTAGAAGGGCAAACAGTGCTGCTGAAGCCGCGAGACTTGCGGCAAGAATGAGCCAGATGGCGCTGCGCGGTAGCCTGTTACCCGCAAGGCTTGAACCGGCGGGTTGTGTGCGAACGTCGATACTGCTCATAGGTTAGTTCGCTCCCGAGAATTCGGCCCGGCGGTTCACGGCCCACCGGGCGACCGCGTTGACCAGAAACGTAACGATGAAGAGGATGAGGCCGGTGCCAATAAGCACATTGACGTTCTCGCCGTAGGCTTCCGGGAAGCTGAGCGCGATGTTTGCCGCGATCGTGGATGGGTTCTCGGAAGTCAGCAGCTTGATGGTGACGAGCCCGGTAGCGGACAGCACCATGGCGACCGCCATGGTTTCGCCCAGCGCTCGTCCGAGGCCGAGCATGGCCGCCGACACGATGCCGGAGCGACCGAAGGGCAGAACCGCCATCTTGATCATTTCCCAGCGGGTCGCCCCGAGCGCGAGAGCGGCTTCCTCGTGCAGCACGGGCGTCTGCAAGAACACCTCTCGGCACATGGCGGTAATGATCGGCAGAATCATCACCGCAAGCACGACCGCCGCGGTCAGGATCGTGCGCCCAGTGCCTGAGACCGGACCCGCGAAGAGCGGGATCCACCCGAGATTGTCAACCAGCCAGGTGTAGATCGGCTGCACGGCCGGAGCGAGCACACCGATTCCCCACAGGCCGAAGACGACGCTGGGGACAGCTGCGAGCAGATCGACGATGTAACCGAGGGTTTGCGCGAGCTTGCGGGGTGCGTAGTGAGAGATGAACAGTGCGATGCCGATGGAAATTGGCATCGCGATGAGCAGCGCAAGAATTGCAGCCCAGACGGTGCCGAAAACGAGCGGCCAAACGTAGGCCCAGAAATTTGACGGCAGAATCGAGGCCGACTCGCTCGTGGCAAAGAATGCGGGAATGCTCTGGCCAATGAGGAAGATCGCAACCGCAGCGAGGGTTACGAGGATCATTCCCCCGGCAAAGAGCGCTGTTCTGGAGAAGACGACATCTCCGATGCGTGCCTTCGCCTTCAGCGTCGGGGCGGTCGTGGTCATCTTGCGATTCCTTCGTTCGGTTGAGGCACAGAACATGGCCGATGCGCTTCCGGGCCGAAGTGTGATACTCCGGCCCGGAAGCGCATCTTTGGAGACTAGCTGATCATGTCGATTGCGGCGACAACCTTCTCGCGCAACACGTCGGTGATGGGAGCGTTGCCCGCTGATTCCTGCGACACCAACTGGCCCTCTTCGCTCGCCATGTAGTTCAGGTAGCCCTTCACCAATTCGACGTTTGCCGGGTCAGCGTAGGTCTCGCACGCAATTGCGTAGCTTACGAGCACGATTGGGTAGACACCCGAAGCGTCGGTTGCTCGGTCGAGCACGATGGCGAGGTCGCCTGCGCCTCGTTCTTCGGTCTCGCTCGCGAGAGGCGATGCGTCAACGATCGAGGCAGCAGCCTCAGGCGAATACGGCACGAACTCTTCGCCGACCTTCACCGCGACGGTTCCGAGGCCCTCGGCGCGCGATGCGTCCGCGTAGCCGATGGTGCCCACGCCGTTGGTGACGGTGTCAACAACGCCAGAGGTGCCCTGTGCTGCCTCGCCGCCCAGGGCGGTTGGCCAGTCACCCGAGACCTCGTCGGTCCAGACATCGCCTGCAGCCGCCGAGAGGTACTCAACGAAGTTCTCAGTGGTGCCCGACTCGTCAGAACGGTGCACAGGGTTGATCGCGAGGTCCGGAAGCTCGACGCCCTCGTTTAGCGCGGCAATCGCGGGATCATTCCACTTGCTGATGTCACCGCGGAAGACCTTGGCGATGGTCGCTGCGTCCATGTTCAGGGACTCGACACCGTCGAGGTTGAAGATCACAGCGATCGGGGAGACGTAGATCGGGAGCTCGATGATGCCGGAGTCGGCAGCGCATGCCTCGAAGGGGCCCGCGGTGATCTCGTCAACCTTGAACGCACGGTCGGAACCGGCGAAGTTGCTGCCGCCCTGCTGGAAGGTCTCGCGGCCAGCACCCGAGCCGGCAGGATCGTAGTTGACGGTGACGTCAGGGTTTTCCGTCTGGAAGCCAGCGATCCAGGCCTCCTGTGCGGCGCCCATTGAGGAAGCGCCGACACCGACGAGTGAGCCGGAGAGCGACGAGGCTGCGCCATCGGTCGTCTCTGTGGTGCCACCCTCGTTGGAAGCGCAGGAGGTGAGTGCGAGGAGAGCAATCCCGCCGATGGTGATGGCTTTGATTGAAGCTGAAGTCTTCACTGCGTGTCGTTTCCATTTCTGATTGCTGTGATGATGTGCACAGTAGGCGATGGCCCACGTGCTTCACGCTACGTCCCGGATGTGGCCAGTCTTCCTCCGGCGGGTGAACGGAAGGTGAACACGCGTGAACGAATGGGGTGTCGACGCCCTCGCGTAGAATCGCACCATGAGGAAACCGTCGCTGCCAGTGCACAGAACCCCGTTTACCGCAGCAATAGCCTTGACGCTCATCCTCGGTTCCGCAGGTTGTGCGGTCGAGTCGGAGCCCACCCCGACCCCGACCCCAGCGGCCGCCGCTGCGCCGACCCCGGAGCCAGTGCCTGAGCCGCAGCCGGGGGTCGGGCCCGAGTGCCCGACACTGCACTGTGTCTCGGTGGCGGTGACGGGCGACCTCCTGTTCCACCAGGGGCTCTGGACCCCGTACGCGATCCCGACAAATGAACTGGGGCAGAACTTCAACTTCGTTCCGCTTTTCGAGGGCCAGCGCGCGTATCTTGACCGCGCCGATCTTGCCATCTGCCAGATGGAGACCCCGCTTGCTCCAGTGGGCGGTCCGTACTTTGGGTATCCGGCGTTCAGCACGCCACCGGAGCTTGCGGCTGCTGCGAAAGACATTGGCTACGACGTCTGCACGACGGCTTCCAACCACACGGTTGACATGGGTACCGAGGGCCTGATCCGCACCCTTGACGGGCTCGATGCCGCGGGCATCGCGCACACCGGCTCGTATCGCGCCGAAGGTGAGCGTGACGTGCCGCTGATCGTCGAGGCGAACGGCGTGAAGATAGCGATTATTACGTCGACGTTCTCGCTGAACGGTCTCTCCGCAGAATACGACTGGCAGGTTGACTACGGTGGGCCCGAACTTGGTCTGGATCCGGAGCGAACCATCGCGAAGGCGCAGGCCGCGCGTGAAGCTGGTGCCGACCTGGTGATCGGCGTGCAGCACGCGGGCACCGAGTACTCCACGGTGCCCGACGTGCAGCAGGTAGGAAATGCTCACCAACTGGTCGACAGTGGCCTCTTCGACTTTGTGTACAACCATCACACCCATTCGGTGCAACCCATGGAGGTCTATAACGGGCGGTGGATCGCCTACGGCCTGGGGAACACAATTAGCGAGTCGGCGCCATCGAGCGAACGCGTGAACAACGAGTTCCTGATGGTGCGCATTCAGTTCGCCCAGCAGGTCGACGGCACCTGGACCACGAATGACGTGTCGTGGAACGCCGCCACGAACACGCAAAACGGGGTCTACAAGTGGTGCTCGGTGGCATCCGATGCGCCGCAGGGAATCTGCCAGTGGCCAGAGTTTGATGCCGATGTGCGCGAACGCACCCGTGCAACAGTGAACGCGATGGGTGCCGCTGAGCTCGGCGCTCGAGAGTGGTTGCTTTCCGATGAGGTACGCCCGGATGCTGCCGGATAGGGAGGACCGAGTAATCCGGGGAGTCGAACGGGTAAGAAACTTGAAGCTTCATTAGAAATCTCGCACTCGCCGGAGTAGCCTGGATGAAGGCGGCGCCGCCCGAAGGCGCTTACCGGTGCCGACGGCACTGCTCCGAAATGGAGGAAGATCATGAAGGCTGTTCGTTTCACTGCGTGGAAGACATTTCCCACGATCGAAGAAGTGGATCGGCCTACCCCTGGCCCCGGGGAAGTGCTGCTGAAGATCGCCGGTGCCGGTGCGTGCCACTCAGACGTCGCCATCTTCGAGCAGTTTGACGAGAGCATGGGCACGCAGCTGGCCCCGGCCTACACCCTTGGCCACGAGAACGCTGGCTGGGTGGAGGAGGTCGGCGCGGGCGTGACTGGATTCACGCAGGGCGATGCCTACCTGGTCTACGGTCCGATCGGCTGCGGTGCCTGCCCCACCTGCTCGCGCGGCCAAGACACCTACTGCTACAACGCGGCCACTCAGCCCTACCTCGCCACCGGTCTCGGCCGCGACGGGGGGATGGCGGAGTACATGACGGTGCCGGCACGCAATCTGGTGCCACTCGGCGACGCCGATCCCGTCGATGCTGCCCCGCTGGCTGACGCAGGTCTCACCCCCTACCACGCCATCAAGAACTCGCTGCCAAAGCTGGCGGGCGGCGGCAAGACCGCCCTAGTTATCGGGCTCGGTGGCCTCGGCCAGCTAGCTGTGCAGATCCTGAAGGCGATCACCGGTGCCACCGTCATCGCGACCGACATGAAGCCCGAGGCCATGGCCGAGGCCGAGCGCAGCGGCGCGATCACCGTGCCCGGCGGCGACGACCAGGTTGCGAAGATTCGTGCACTCTCCGGCGACCAGGGTGTCGATGCAGTGTTCGACTTCGTGGGCATTACCCCCACGATCAAGCTCGCCCAGCAGGTTGTGCGACGCCAGGGTCGCATCACCGTGGTGGGGGTTGCCGGGGGTCCCACCAGCTGGGATTTCTACACGAACCCCTATGAGGCGGAACTCACCAACACGTACTGGGGCACCATCGAGGAGCTCTACGAGGTCGCCGCACTCTACCGCGCCGGCCAGATCAAGCCCAGCGTCAAGCGCTACGCCATGGCCGACGCGTTGCAGGCGTACCACGACCTGCACGACGGTAAGCTGTCGGGTCGCGCTGTGGTTATGCCTCACGCCTGATTCAGTGCAGTGGATCCCCGCTCTGCGCTCTCGGCGAGGGCCGTACGGGGATCCACCTCTTTGTGCAGGACGATGCGAGCCCGACAGCCGACTCCGCCATTACTCAGAGCTTGATCGGGTACATCTCGACACCCAAGATACCCGCGCCCGGGTAGCGCCGCGACAGATGAAAAATCGAGAACCCGGCGGGGGGCAGTGCAGCGGCCTCACGCAGATAATCGCCTGGCAGACTGCCGGTGGCGAGAGCGAGTTCGCGTGCGGCATCGGGAAGTACGGGTCGATGCGTGCAAATCACCGTGTTCTTGCCCTTGCGCACGACCTTGCCAACCGTGCGGCGCAATTCATTGGTCTCACCGACGTCCCAGGCATCCTGGCTGAGCCCCTCGTGCACGCGCACCGTCTTGTGGAGGCGATGGGCGAGCGGTGCCACTGTGCGCATACAGCGTTCAGCGTTTGACGAGTAGATGCGGGAAACCCCGAAGGCCTCCAACGTAGGGATGAGGAGTTCCGCCTGATCCTCACCAAAATCGGAGAGCGGACGTAACCGGTCCTCGGGGAAGTCGGCGCTGCGAGACACGGCCTTCGCGTGCCGGAGCAGAATTACCGAAAATGAGTCGATCGCGTCGCGCTCGACCAAATTCGCGAATACGTCAAAAATCTCCTGGTCGGCGGAATAGCTGAGTCGCTTTCGCGCCTGCGCGACCGGCACCCATTCGAGCGCCTCGATTTCGGCGTTGGGAACGAATCTCGACACCTGCACGGCAGGTTCGGTAACCTCGGCGGCCCAGTACTGCACGGTCTTCTTTCCGCCGGTGGGAAGGGTGTAGTGGATCGTGCCGAGGTTCACGCCGAGGGTCACCCCGAGGCCGGTCTCCTCGAGGGTTTCGCGCACCGCAGCCTGCGGCATGCTTTCACCCGGGTCGAGTTTCCCCTTGGGGAAGGAGACGTCCTTTTGCTTCGTGCGATGCACGAGCAACACCATGATCTGATCGGAGACTCGCCGCCAGCACACGGTTCCTGCCGCGAGAATCTCGGTCTCTGCCGCAGCGCTCATCGGCTGCCCCGCGACCTCGCCTCGGTGCGGTCAACCATCACCAGGTCTTGCAGATCGGGAAGCGCCTCCCCGTTCTCGCCGACCGAGTGACGCTGCCACGTGCCGTCAGGGAGCATGCGCCAGGAGGAGACATCCTCGCTGAATGCGAAGTCGAAGAACCGTGAGATGCGCGCCAGGTGCTCGCGTTCGGTGATGCGCACCAATACCTCGATACGACGGTCGAGGTTGCGGTGCATGAGGTCAGCGCTGCCGATGAACACCTCGCGCGCGCCGTCGTTCTCGAACGCGTAAATGCGGGAGTGCTCGAGGTACCGACCGAGCACCGAACGCACCCGAATGTTGTCAGACAGGCCCGGCACTCCGGCGCGGATCGAGCAGATGCCGCGTACCCACACCTCAATCGGCACGCCCGCCTGGCTGGCATGGTACAGCGCGTCGATGATCTGTTCATCGACCATGCTGTTGGCCTTGAACTGGATGCCGCAGGGGCGCCCGGCACGCGCGTGCTCGGCCTCGCGCTCGATGCGCTCGAGCAGGCCCCCACGCAGACCCTCCGGAGCGACCAGCAGTCGATCGTAGCTCGTTTCGATGGCGTACCCAGAGAGCACGTTGAACAGCTTGGTTACATCGCGACCAACTTCGGGCGACGCGGTGAAGAGCCCGAAATCCTCGTACATCCGGCTGGTCTTCGGGTTGTAGTTTCCGGTACCGATGTGACAGTAGTGCGTGAGCTTGCCCTGCTCTTCGCGGATCACGTGCACGAGCTTGCAGTGCGTCTTAAAGCCGACCATGCCGTACACCACGTGTACGCCCGCCTGCTCGAGCTTTCGGGCCCAGGTGATGTTCGCCTCCTCGTCAAAGCGCGCCTTGATCTCGACGAGAGCAAGTACCTGCTTGCCGGCCTCGGCCGCCTTGATGAGCGCCGCGACGATCGGGCTGTCGCCGGAGGTGCGGTACAGCGTCTGTTTGATGGCCAGCACGTCGGGATCGACCGCTGCCTGCTCGACGAACGCCTGCACGCTGGTCGCGAACGATTCGTAGGGATGATGCACCAGCACCTCGCGGCGCGCAATCGCGCGGAAGATGTCGGGCGTATCGCTTGGCGTGTTCGGGCGGAAGCTGGGATGCGTCACGGGAATGTGCGGTTTGAACTTCAGATCTGGCCGTTCGAGTCTGGTCAGCGCAAACAGGCCGCTGAGGTCAAGGGGCGCGGGCAGCGTGTAGACCTGTTCCTGGTCGATGTCGAACTCGGTCACGAGCAGATCGAGCGTCGCCTGGTCCATGTCATCCGAAATTTCGAGGCGGATCGGCGGCCCGAAGCGCCGCCTGAGCAGCTCCTTCTCCAGGGCCTGGATGAGATTCTCGGTCTCATCCTCCTCGATCTCGACATCCTCATTGCGGGTGACACGGAAGACGTGATGATCGATCACCTCCATGCCGGGAAACAGGCCACCGAGTTGGTTTGCGATGAGCTCTTCCAGTGCGATGAACCGCACGCTGTCGGCCGATTCGCGCTGATCCACACGTACGTAGCGGGGAATCATTTGCGGCACCTTCAGCCTCGCAAATTCGATCTTGTCGCTGCGAGGGTTGCGCACTCGGATCGACAGGTTCAGCGCGCGGCCGGAGATGTAGGGGAACGGGTGGGACGGGTCGACCGCGAGGGGCATGAGCACCGGGTAGATGTGCTGCTCGTAGTAGTGGGTGAGGATCTCGCGGTCTGCCGCGTCGAGCGTGCCCCACTTCACGAAGCGCACCCCCGCCGCCTCAAGGTCTGGCTTCACCTGATCAGCCCAGCACCTGGCGTGCCGCTGCTGCAGTTCGTACGCCGTGCGATTGATCACCGCGAGCACATCGCCCGGAGCCCGGCCCACATTGGTCGGGAGAGCGAGGCCGGTGAGGATGCGGCGCTTCAGTCCGGCGACGCGAACCATGAAGAATTCGTCGAGGTTCGACGCGAAGATGGCGAGGAAGTTCGCGCGCTCCAGCACGGGCACCGCGGGGTCTTCGGCAAGCTCGAGCACCCGCTGGTTGAACGCCAACCAGCTCATCTCGCGATCAATGTAGCGGTCGGCAGGGAGGTCTTCTCCGCCGGGTGGAAAAGGCGCGTCTAATGCCGTTACGGGAACGATCGCAGCGAGTCGTGCCGCATCAGGAGTGTCACTCATGACCCCATTGTGTCAAATGCCACCGTTGTGCGCGCAGACAGGCCGTGCGTTTACCCATTGTTTCGGAGCCACTGCGTGCTCACGGTGTCGACCGTGAATCCCGCTCGGGTGTACAGCGCCAGGGCGTGCTCGTTCGAGCCGTCGACGTAGAGGGTGATGCGGGTGGGGCGGTGCTCGCTCATGCGCCTGAGTGTCTCCCCGAGGAGCGCGGCCCCCAGCCCACGTCCGGCATAGACGGGGTCGACCCCCAAGACGTAGAGCTCGGCCTCGACGAGGTCGCCTGCGCGCACGGTCTTGATCCAGGTGTATCCGGCGAGCGACCCGTTCGACTCGTCTCTGGCGAGAATCAGATCTTCGGGATCGAACCAGTGTTCCGCGCGAAGTGCTGCGAAATCGGCGTCGGTGACCCCGCCCTGCTCGGGGTGGTCGGCAAAAGCCGCGGCGTTGACGCGCACCCACGATTCGGCGTGCTCGTGATTGGCGGGATCGAAGAGCTCGAGGCGAAAATCAGAGGGCATCGCTCGGGCCTCGGCGACGGCAGCAGAAAGCCTCGCCGGGTCGAGGGCCAAGCGGTACAGTGTGCGCACCGGAGCGAAGCCAGCGACGCGCAGGAGGGCGCTTGCCGCCGGGTTCTCGCCGTGCGCCCAGGCGCGCAGGGCCTCCGGTGCCGCGCGATCCGCCTCGGCGAGCAGGTGTGCGAGCGCGGCGCTTCCTACTCCCGCGCCGCGGACATCGGGGCGCACGACGAGGTCAAGTTCGCCTTCTCCGAACACGCCGACCGCGAGGGGGTTCTGACTTCCTGCGGAAGGATCGCTTGCCGCGTCGCCGTCAGTGTCGATGTCAGTGTCGTCGAAGGCGACCAAGGCGCGAGTGCCACGGCTCGCCGCGAGCATGGCCTGGTCGGAAATCGGGGAGGTGCCGTCTGCTCGCTCAGCGTCGGCCACCAGTGCACGCACCGACTCCATCGAGCGCCGATCACTCGGGTCGATGAGCCTGGAGGTGAGAGTCACGAGGGTTCCGGCTCGTCTCGGTCACGCTCGCGCGCAAACCCGTACCCGACTCCACGGACGGTGCTGATGAGGCCCTCGTGCTCGCCGAGCTTTGCCCGCAGGCGCCGCACGTGCACGTCAACGGTGCGGGTGCCCCCAAAGTAGTCGGTGCCCCACACCTCACTGAGCAATTGCTCGCGGGTGAACACTCGGCCGGGGTGGCCAGCGAGGTAGTGCAGGAGCTCGAACTCCTTGTAGGTCAGATCGAGAGTGCGCTTGTGTACGCGCGCCGTGAAGTTGCGCTCGTCGATGACGATGCCCGCGATGCTGATCGCCGTCAGTGAGGCCGATTCGCCGCTGTCTCCCGCATCTCGGCGCACCTGGCCGAGGCGCAGGCGGAGGTCGATTTCTGCGGGGCTCGCGGCAGGGAGCAACACGTCGCTGATGCCCCAGTCTGGTGTGACCGCAGGGAGCGCGGATTCAGTGATGAGAAGAAGGCGGGGCGTCGGACAGTCGCCGAGAAGCTCGAGGCAGACCGCTCGTGCCCGGCGCGGGTCGCGCGTGGCATCCACCAGTATGAGGTCGAACCGGGCCGCCGCGCTCGCTGGCAGGCGAACTGTGAGTGGCGACGTGCGGAGCTCGTGCGGCAGGAGATCAAGGCCGGGAAGAGCGGCACCCGGGTCACCATCCGTGAGGCAGAGCAGCTGCAACGATCGCGCCCCCTCCGCCGCGCGGAATGCGCGTGCTCCGCTGTCTATATTACTGGGGTGCCGGGGTGCCCTGTGTGCGAAGATGTCAGGGTGACCCAGCAGACCATCCCCGACAAGCATCCGTGGCATCTTCCGCGGCTCATCGCGGCATGGGTTGTGGCCGCTGTGTTTGGCATTCTCGTGACCGTGTGGGTGCCCGGTGAGGCCCGGTTTCAGTGGCTCGCGCTCGCGGTCGGTGTCAGTACTCTGGTGACCTTCGCACTGCAACTTGGCACCGCGCAGCGTATCGGGTTCATCACCCGTACCTCTTTTAGCGTTGCTGGCTCGGTGCTGATCATCGCGTTGATCGACGGAATTGGGGTGCTGGTCGGCGCCTGACGGGCGCTGCTAGACTTGCCTCATGCTTGCACTCGAACTGTTCTTCACTGGGTTGCTTCTTCTTGCCACGCTTGCGATCGCGTGGGTCTCGGGAACAGTTATTTATCGGCTCTTTAAGGGCCAGCGCTAAGCGTTTCGCTCGTTCGTGCCTGACCCGTTTCTGAATCTCCCCGGCGCAGTCGCCGACGAAGCTTTTGGGGTGCCACTGCACTTTGGTTCGCCACTGAGCGAGCAGCGTGCGCTCGCCGAGGGCGACGCGATCGTGAGCCTCTCCCATCGCGGTGTGATTGCGGTGAGCGGGCCAGATCGCTTGAATTGGCTCGACTCGATGACGAGCCAGCGGTTGCTCGGGCTGTCGGCCGGTGATTCAGCCGAGACGCTGCTGCTTGACCCCAATGGGCGCATCGAGCACGCGATCCGCATCACCGATGACGGGGAACGGGCCTGGTTGCTCGTCGACGAAGGCGAAGCCGAATCGCTCACCGCGTTTCTGCTGCGCATGCGGTTCGCACTGCGCGTCGAGGTTACCGACGTTTCAGACTCGTTTACCGCGGTCTTCGCTTGCGGCGGCGGCACGGCTCTTCCCGCGCTAGTGAGTCTGGGGCTCGCGGTGGCCGAGTGGCGCGATCCCTGGGGCGAGGCACAGCCGGGCGGGGCACAGTATGCGCGAGGTGAGCACGCCGGCACCGGTTGGGTCGCGTCGCAGCTCGTTTTCTCGCGGGCGGATCTGCCGAAGGTTGCGGGGCTCGTTGCCTCGGGCGTGGCGCGGGCCGCGGGCCTCGGGGCCCTCGACGCACTCGAAGTGCGAGCGTGGCGCCCGAGCGTTCACGGCGAGGTTGACGATCGCGCGATCCCGCACGAATTTGACTGGCTACGCACCGCGGTTCACCTGAACAAGGGATGCTATCGCGGGCAGGAGACGGTAGCGAAGGTGCACAATTTGGGGCACCCCCCGCGCAGGCTTGCCATGCTGCACCTCGACGGATCTGGGGGTGAGTTGCCGGAAGCAAGCGCCCTTGTGTACCTCGCAGGCGAATCTGGATCCGCCGATGCAAGGCCCGTAGGTCGCATTACGCGCGCGGCCCTGCACTACGAATGGGGTGGCATCGCGCTGGCCCTCTTGAAGCGTTCGGTCGCCGAAGACGCGCCGCTTGAGGTGCGCACGGCGAGTGGCGAGATCATCGCAGTGACACAAGAAACGATCGTGCCCGCAGACGCAGGACGCACGCGGGACGTGCCCCGTCTCAAGCGGCTGTAGTCTTGAGCCATGACGAACACGTTGATTTTGTTGCGCCATGGCCAGAGCGAGTGGAACGAGAAGAACCTCTTCACCGGGTGGGTCGACGTGCGCCTGACCGAGAAGGGGCGCACCGAGGCCGGTCGTGCTGGTGAACTCATCGCCGACTCCGGGCTCGCGCCAGACGTGCTCTACACGTCGCTGCTGAGTCGGGCCATTCAGACGGCCAACCTGGCGCTCGATTCCGCCGACAGATTGTGGATCCCGGTGCGTCGCTCGTGGCGGCTGAATGAGCGGCACTACGGCGCGTTGCAGGGGCTCGACAAGGCTGAGACGCTCGCCAAGTACGGCGAGGAGCAGTTCATGCAGTGGCGTCGCTCGTTTGACACCCCGCCGCCCGCGCTTGATGACGCGAGCGAGTGGTCGCAGGCGAACGACCCCAGGTATGCGGGCATCGACGGGCAGCGGCCGCAGACCGAGTGTCTGAAAGATGTCATCGATCGCCTGATTCCCTACTGGGAGGGGGAGATCCTTCCCGACCTGAACGCGGGCCAGACGGTGCTGGTCACCGCGCACGGCAACTCGCTGCGCGCGCTCGTGAAGCACCTCGACGGCATCAGCGATGCCGACATCGCGTCGCTGAACATCCCGACCGGTATGCCGCTGGTGTACGAGATCAATGCCGACGGCACGCCCGCTGGCCCGGGCCGCTACCTCGACCCCGAGGCTGCGGCGGCAGGCGCGGCGGCGGTCGCTGCGCAGGGCAAGCACTAGATCTCGCCGATTCCCAGTTGGATCAGCAGTCGCCTGCGATTCCGCTAGACTATTGAGGCCCCCCACGTGGCGGTACCTCGGTGAACTCCCCCAGGGCAGAAATGCAGCAAGGGTAGCCGGGCTCTACCGGGTACGTGGGGGGTCTTGCATACCCTCCGCCTAGACTGGTGCACGTGGTCGCTTCAATATATTTGACGTCTGCCGAGGGCAGATCCGGGAAGAGCGCGGTGGCACTGGGTGTGCTCGATGCCATGCTCGTCGATGCGCCGCGGGTGGGGGTCTTCCGGCCGCTGATCCGCGCGGGGGACACGCGAGACCGCGTGCTCGAGCTGTTGCTGACCCGCGCGACGGCCCGCGCGGGCTATGCAGAGTGCGTCGGAGCCACCTATGACGAGGCGCACGACGACCCCGATGCTGCGATCGCTCGGATCGTCACGGCATATCAGGCATTGAGATCTCGATGCGACGCGGTGGTGGTGGTCGGGAGTGACTTCACCGATGTCGCCGTTCCCACGGAGCTCGCGTTCAACGCGCGCGTCGCGGCGAACCTCGACACTCCGGTGCTGTTGATCGTGAGCGGGCGCACCCACGACGCATCGGAGACCCTGGGGCAGAGCACCCCTCGCACGGCGAGCGATATCGCGCAGGTAGCCGAGATCGGCAGGCACGAACTCCACGCCGCACACGCCAGCCTGCTCGCCGTCCTCGTCAATCGGGCGGATCCACCAGCGCTGGAGCGCATCGTGACCGAGGTGAGCGCGGCGGTGCCGGCGGGCCTTCCGGTGTGGGCGCTTCCGGAGGAGATCGCGCTCGTGTCGCCGACCGTGGCAACGGTGCTGGCCGCGGTCCGTGGACGCCTGGTGCGCGGCGGGGCCGAGCTGCTTGCCCGCGAGGTGCGGCAGATTGTGATCGCGGGAATGTCGATGGAACATGTGTTGCCCAGGCTCCTCGAGGGCTCGGCCGTGGTCGTGGCGGCGGATCGCGCGGAAACCCTGCTCGCGGTGACGATGGCGCACGAGGCCCCAACGTTTCCGACGCTCGCCGCGGTGGTGCTGAACGGGGACTTCGAACTGTCGCCGGATGTCGAGCGGTTGCTTGACGGCATCGGCTCCGCGCTGCCCGTGATTCGTACCTCGCTCGGCACCTTCGACACCGCTCAGCACATCACGCAGTCGCGCGGCGTGCTGAGCGCCGACGAGCCCGCGCGGCTCGACACTGTCATCGGGCTCTTTCGTCAGCACGTGGACGCGGCGCTGCTGCGTGACCGGCTGGAGCTGTATCGCGGCGAGGTGCGCACGCCCATCATGTTCGCCTACGAACTCTTTGAGCGCGCGGCCGCGGCGGATGCGCACATCGTCCTGCCCGAGGGCGATGACGATCGGATTCTGCGCGCCGCGAGTTCGCTGTTGGCGCGCGGGACCGCCCGGCTCACGATCCTCGGCGACGAGGTCGCCGTGCGCAAGCGCGTGTCTGAACTCGGTCTCTCGCTCGCGGGTGCCGAGGTCGTGGATCCCGAAACCTCCCCTCTGCGTGAACGTTTCGCCACCGAGTACGCGCGGCTGCGCGCACACAAGGGGGTGACGCTTGAGGAGGCCGCCGAGCGGATGACCGATGTGAGCTACTTCGGCACCATGATGGTGCAGTTGGGTCTGGCGGATGGGATGGTCTCGGGTGCCGCACACACGACGGCGCACACGATCAGGCCGAGCCTCGAGATCATCAAGACGAAACCGGGTGTCTCGGTGGTGTCAAGCGTGTTCTTCATGGCGCTCGCCGATCGCGTGCTCGTGTACGGCGACTGCGCGGTCAACCCCGATCCGACCGCCGAGCAGCTCGCCGACATCGCCATTTCCTCCGCGGAGACGGCGGCACAGTTCGGCGTCGACCCCCGAGTCGCGATGCTGTCCTATTCCACCGGCGATTCAGGAAGTGGAGCCGACGTCGATAAAGTGCGTCGTGCGACTGAGATCGCCCGTGCGGCACGGCCCGATCTGCTCATCGATGGCCCAATTCAATACGACGCGGCCTCCGACCCCGCGACCGGTGCGTCCAAGCTGCCCGGCTCATCGGTGGCGGGGCGCGCGACCGTGTTCATATTCCCCGACCTGAATACGGGGAACAACACGTATAAGGCCGTGCAACGTTCGGCTGGGGCCGTCGCCGTCGGTCCGGTGTTGCAGGGCCTGAACAAGCCGGTCAACGATCTCTCTCGGGGGGCCACGATCGACGATATCTTGAACACCGTGGCCATCACCGCGGTGCAGGCGGGCATGGGCAAGGAGGCACACGCGTGAGCCTCATTCTGGTGGTGAATAGCGGGTCATCGTCAATCAAGTATCAGCTCATTGACGCGCACACCGAGCGGCGGGAAGCCTCGGGGCTTATCGAGCGCATCGGTGAGTCGATGGGCCGCGTCGTGCACCGGGCCGGGTCAGTGAGCACTGAGAGTGAGATGCCGATCCGCGACCATCGTGCCGCATTTGCCGCGATGGTCGATGCCTGCGCTGCGGCCGGACAGCCGCTTTCCGAACTTGGGCTGTCTGCGGTCGGGCATCGCATCGTGCAGGGGGGCAGTGAATTCGTCGATCCGACGCTCATCACGGACGCGGTCGCTGCGAGGATTCTCGAGCTCGCGGAGCTCGCGCCGCTGCACAACCCCGGGCATCATCAGGCAATCGTGGCGGCGCGCGCGGCGTTCCCCCAAGTGCCTCATGTCGCGGTGTTCGACACGGCGTTCCACCAAACCATGCCTCCGGAGGCATACACCTACGCGATCGACACCGAGGTCGCCGCGGCGCACGGAATTCGCCGCTACGGGTTTCATGGCACCTCGCACCAGGTCGTGGCGCAGCGGGCGGCCGACTTTCTGGGGGAGCCGATCCACTCTTTGAAGCAGATCGTGCTGCACCTCGGCAACGGTGCATCGGTCTGCGCCATCGATGGTGGTCGCTCTGTGGCGACCTCGATGGGGCTCACCCCACTCGAAGGGCTCGTGATGGGTACCCGGAGCGGCGACCTCGACCCGGGGGTGCTGCTGCACCTGCTGCGTACGGGTTACTCAGTGGATCAACTCGACGAACTCCTGAACAAGCGATCGGGGCTCGTCGGCCTCGCGGGGTCGAACGACATGCGAGACGTGCGAGCGGCGGCCGATGCCGGGTCAGCACGCGCGCGGTTGGCGCTGGATGTGTATGCGCGGCGGATCCGCCACTATGTGGGGGCGTACCTCGTCGAACTGGGGGCCGCGGATGCGCTCGTCTTCACTGCGGGCGTGGGCGAGAATCACGCGCCCCTGCGGTCGGAAGTCTGTGTGGGCTTGGAATGGCTGGGGATCGAGATCGATGCGGCGCGCAACGCCTCGTTGGAGTCGGGTTCCCGGCGAATCAGCACTGATTCCTCACGCGTGCAGGTGCTTGTCGTGCCAACCGACGAGGAAGCCGAAATCGCGCGGCAATCGTGGCAACTCGTGAGTAGTGATCGAGCGTCATCGCAGTCTAGGGAGCGAACGGAATCACTCCCCGGCTGATTGTCGGTGCCCGCCGGTAGCATGGGTGCGTGGCTACCGCACTGTATCGCCGTTATCGGCCAGAGGGCTTTTCCGAGATGATCGGGCAGGCCCATGTGACCGAACCCCTCATGACCGCGCTGCGCAACGGGCGCATCGGTCACGCATATTTGTTCAGCGGCCCTCGCGGATGCGGAAAGACCACCTCCGCGCGCGTGCTTGCCCGTTGTCTGAACTGCGCCGAAGGCCCCACCGACACGCCGTGCGGAGTGTGCCCGAGCTGCGTCGAACTGAGTCGTGCCGGAGGCGGCTCTCTCGACGTGGTAGAGATCGACGCGGCCAGTCACGGAGGTGTCGATGACGCCCGTGAATTGCGCGAGCGCGCGGTATTCGCGCCGGCCCGAGACCGGTTCAAGATCTTCATCATCGACGAGGCCCATATGGTGACGCCGGGCGGCTTCAACGCGCTGCTGAAGATCGTTGAAGAGCCGCCGCCGCACGTGAAGTTCATTTTCGCGACCACCGAGCCCGAAAAGGTCATCGGCACGATTCGCTCACGCACCCACCACTACCCGTTTCGGCTCATCGCGCCAGCCGCGCTCATCACCTATGCCCAGAGTCTGTGCGACAGCGAAGAGGTGGACGTTGAACCCGGCGTGCTGCCGCTGGTCGTCCGTGCCGGTGGCGGGTCGGTGCGAGACACGCTCAGTATTCTCGACCAACTCATTGCCGGCAGCGAAGAAGGCCGAGTCTCCACCGAGCGCGCCGCTGGCCTGCTCGGCTTCACTAGTTCAGAACTTCTTGACGAGGTCGTTGTTGCGCTCGCCGCGAGCGACGCTGCGGCGGCATTCCGCGCGACCGATCGCGTTGTGCAGACCGGGCAAGATCCCAGGCGTTTCGTCGAAGATCTGCTCGAGCGGCTGCGCGATCTCATCGTCATCAGCGCGACATCAATCGACGGCGCTGCCGCCGTGTTCCGCGGTGTTCCCGAGGCGCAGTTGCAACGCATGTTCGAGCAAACCCAGGCCTTTGGTCGGGGCGAACTTTCTCGCCTCGCTGACACGGTGAGCACCGCGCTCGACAAGATGGCTGGTGCCACGGCACCACGACTGCACCTCGAGCTGATGATCGCGCGGGCGCTTGCCACCGCGGTTCCCGCGTCTGGCCCGGCTGCCGTGACCAGCGCTGCTCCGGCACCTGGTGCAGCACCAACGACGACACGGAGTTCCATGTCGGCTCAGGGCGCGGCCTCGGCCTCGGTGCCTGCTTCGGCCTCGGTGCCTGCTTCGGGCTCAGTGTCGACTTCGGGCTTGGTGCCTGCTGCAGGATCGGCACCACCCTCCGCGCCCGCCCCTGTGGCCAGCGAGCCAGCACCAGACATCATCAGTACACTGCGATCGGCCCGCGAGTTTCTGCGCAGTGACTCGGCCGGGGCAGGTTCTGCCGGCACGGCGAACGCCGGATCCACTGCGGGGAGCAACGAGAACCAGCCCCACGTCGCACCACCGATCGCTGAACCGGTGACGCTTGACGAGCTGCGCGAGGTCTGGGCAGACCTGCTCGAGGAGATCCTCGAGCACGACCGTGACGCTTGGAACGCGGTGCGCCCGGTGGTGCCGCTCGAACTCCACGATGACGTGCTCACGATCGGAATCGCGAGCCAGTCAGACCTCGAGAGCTTTAAGTCGGTCGGGGCCGGTCCGTTGCGTGAGGCGATCAGCGCGGCGATCGGGCTCACGGTGCGGTATGTGCCGAAGCAGTTGCCCACCGGTGCGCCAGGTCTGCCTGCCGCGTCGTCGACCGAGGTGCCCGGTGCGCCAGACGGGCCGGGGGAAGCGGCAGAGGACCCCGACCCGGCGGGAAATGAGGATCTTGACCCCATCTCGGCGCGACTCAGCGCCTTGATTGGGGGCATCGGTGCGGCTGCCGCCAAACCACCGGTCGGCGAATTTGGCGATGCGACGTTCACGCCCGATCGGGATCCGAGGCTCGATCCCTCGTTTTCCCCAGGGCTCATCGGGGAAGCACCGGACGATCCCTACGCCGGGCTGCCTGACGAACCGCCATCCGAGTTCGACGACGCGCTCGCCGGTGCCGATCCACTGAATGGCGCGGGCACCGGAACACGCACCGAACACCGTGAAAGCCCGTCGTCGGGTCAGGCACTGGCGCAGGCGGAAACCGTCTCAAAGCCTGATCCTCCGGAGGCGCGGCCGATGACGAACGCCCCGACTTTCACACGGTACGGGGAGTCGGTCGTGCGCGAGGTACTCGGCGCAAAGTTCATCGAAGAGATTCCGCTCTCGAATCAATATGACAGTTAAGGCGAGGTAACTCATGTACGACGGCATCGTGCAGGATCTCATCGATGAATTTGGCCGCTTGCCAGGTATCGGCCCCAAGTCGGCACAACGCATTGCGTTTCACATTCTGCAGACACAGAACTTCGACGTCACTCGATTGGCCGAACTTCTGACCGATGTGCGCGAACGGGTACATTTCTGCGAGGTGTGCGGCAACATCACCGAGCAGGAGCGGTGTTCGGTGTGCCGCGATCCGCGCCGTGACCCGACGATGATCTGTGTGGTGGAGGAGCCGAAGGACGTCGTGGCGATTGAGCGCACGCGTCAGTTCCGTGGGCTCTACCACGTGCTGGGGGGCGCGATCAGCCCGATAGACGGCATCGGTCCCGATGACCTCAATATCGCCTCGCTGATGCGGCGATTGGGCGAAGCCGAGATCCGGGAAGTCATTCTTGCCACGGATCCTAACCTTGAGGGGGAGGCCACGGCCGCCTACCTCTCTCGGCTTCTGAGCGCCATTGAGGTGCCGGTTTCGCGTCTCGCGTCGGGGCTTCCTGTCGGGGGAGACCTTGAGTTCGCCGATGAGGTGACGCTGGGTCGGGCCTTCGAAGGGCGTCAGCAGGTCTAGCAATCGGGCGTTCTGCCGCCGATTCCCGACGCGGAAGAGCCCTCGCGGGGCTGGCTTCTGGAAGCGCTGAATTCTTCCCCATGTGGGTCGCGGTAAGATGGTCGTTGGTGCAAACCTGAAATTTTTCCCCGACCGCATGCAGGAGGTCCCACCCGTGGCATTGATCGTGCAGAAATTCGGCGGGTCTTCTGTCGCTGATGCCGAGAGTATTAAGCGCGTCGCGAAGCGAATCGTCGAGACCAGGCGTGCCGGTAACGAGGTCGTCGTTGCAGTCAGCGCAATGGGTGACACCACCGATGAGCTCCTCGATCTTGCCGCCGAGGTCACCCCGATTCCCGCTCCGCGAGAGCTCGACATGCTTCTCACCGCTGGCGAGCGCATCTCCATGGCGCTGCTTGCCATGACGATCGAGGGAATGGGCGCCGAAGCGCTCTCGTTCACTGGCAGCCAGGCCGGCATGATCACCACAGCCGAACACGGGGCCGCGAAGATCGTTGATGTCACGCCCAAGCGCGTGCGTGAGGCACTCGATCAGGGCGCGATCGCTATCGTCGCTGGCTTCCAGGGTTTCAACCGCGGCACGGGTGACATCACCACCCTCGGCCGCGGTGGATCCGATACCACCGCAGTCGCGCTCGCCGCCGCGCTTGATGCCGACGTGTGCGAGATCTATACCGATGTTGACGGGATCTTCACCACCGACCCGCGAATCGTCCCGCTCGCGCGCAAGATCGATGCGATCACCTCCGAGGAGATGCTTGAGCTTGCCGCTTCCGGAGCCAAAGTGCTGCACCTGCGCGCGGTCGAATACGCACGCCGTCACGGGGTCGTGCTGCACGTCCGATCCTCGTTCTCGAACGAAGAAGGCACGATCGTCTACGACCCCGCAAAGGGGCACCCGAAGGGAGTTCAGATGGAAGAGCCGATTATCACCGGTGTCGCCGCTGAGAAGAACGAGGCCAAGGTCACGGTAGGCGGGGTGCCCGACGTGCCCGGCAAGGCTGCACAGATTTTCGAGTGCGTCGCGAAGACGAACGCCAATATCGACATGATCGTGCAGAACATTTCGGCAGCCGACACGAATCGCACCGACATCTCCTTCACTGTGCCGCTCGCCGAGGGTCGCAAGGTTGTCGAGGCGCTTGAGGCCGACCGCGATGAGTTGGGCTTCACGAGCCTGCTCTATGACGATCAGATCGCGAAGGTCGCCGTCGTGGGTGCGGGCATGCGCACAAGCTCCGGTGTCTCGGCGCAGCTATTCCGCGCCCTCTTCGAGGCAGGCATCAACATCGAGATGATCTCCACCTCCGAGATCCGCATTTCGGTGGTCACTCATGCTGATGCGATGGAAAAGGCGGTGCGCGCACTCCACACCGCGTTCGGCCTTGATGCAGAGTCAGAGGCCACCGTATACGGGGGCACCGGGCGCTAGCGTCCGCGCACAATCGTTTTGCTGGTGGATCGCCAGGCGTGATCCACCCCCACTTCAGAGGATGGGTGACCGCACGGGCACCTCCTCGCACGCAGACAGGAGTCTTCGATGGCTGAAACACAGACCTTGACCGTTGCCGTGGTTGGTGCGACCGGCCAGGTGGGTGGCGTGATGCGTCGCCTGCTGGACGAGCGCGACCTGCCCTTCACGACACTGCGGTTCTTCTCGAGCGCGCGTTCGGCGGGAACCACCATTGAGTTTCGCGGAGAGCCGATCGTGGTGGAGGACGTCGACACCGCCGACGTCTCGGGCATCGATATCGCTCTCTTCTCCGCCGGAGGTGCAGCCTCCAAACAGTACGCCCCGAAGTTTGCCGCCGCGGGCGCGGTGGTCATCGACAATTCAAGCGCCTGGCGTCTTGATCCGGAGGTGCCGCTCGTGGTGAGCGAGGTGAATCCTCACGCAATCGACGAGGCGCTCGCGGAGGGTGCCAAGCGCATCATCGCCAACCCCAACTGCACCACCATGGCTGCCATGCCGGTACTCAAGGCGCTTGACACCGAAGCCGGGCTGGAGCGACTCGTTGTGACGACCTTCCAGGCTGTCTCGGGCTCGGGCCTCGCCGGGGCAAAAGAACTCGCCGGGCAGGTCACCGCTGCGGTCGAGGCCGGGGGAATCGAGGGCCTCGTGCACGACGGGCGAGCCGTATCGATGCCGGAGCCCACGATCTACGCGAAGCAGATCGCGTTCGACGTGGTGCCGCTCGCGGGTTCGATCGTCGACGACGGCCAGGGTGAGACCGACGAAGAGAAGAAGCTGCGCAACGAGAGCCGGAAGATTCTCGAGCTGCCGGAGCTTCGGGTCGCTGGCACATGCGTGCGCGTGCCCGTCTTTACCGGACACTCACTGGCGATCAACGCCGAGTTTGCGCGCCCGCTGTCCGCGGCGCGCGCGACTGAGGTGCTGTCTGCGGCGCCGGGGGTCGCACTCAGCGAGGTGCCCACGCCGCTTGAGGCAGCCGGGCAGGACCCGAGCTTTGTGGGTCGCATTCGCGAAGATCAGTCGGCTCCCGAAGGGCGCGGAATTGCGCTCTTCCTCTCGAACGATAACCTGCGCAAGGGTGCCGCGCTGAACGCAGTACAGATCGCGGAACTGGTCGCGCAGAAGCTCCTCGTCGCATAGGTAGGAGCCCCACTGGCAGTGCCCCCGGCAGTGCCAGTGGGAACGCCACTGTCCCGATTTCGAGTGGCGTGTTTTCGAGTGGGCGTGAATGGTTGGTTCGCGAGTCCGGAAGCCACCATACGTGCCCACTCGAGGCTGAGCAAGTGGCAGGGCAGCACGAGCACAGGGTGCCGGTGCGCGAGCGGCACACGGGCGAACAGCGCACGGCTGTGCGAGGGGCAGGGCTGTGACGAAGCGCTAGTCGCGCACGGCTTCCAGTGTGATGAGTGAGGCCTCCGGCCGGCATGCGAATCGAATCGGTGAATAGATCGAAGCGCCGAGCCCGGCGCTGACGTTCAGGAACGCCGCCCGCTCCGCGTCGTACCAGACGCTCAGGCCGCGTGCCTGCTCGGTAGGGAGATCGCAGTTGGTGGTGAGAGCTCCCACCCCCGGCATGCGAACCTGACCGCCGTGCGTGTGGCCCGCGAAAATGAAGTCAGCACCCTCGTCGAGTAGATCGTTGAGAGCGGCCTGGTAGGGAGCATGCACCACTCCGAGCCGCGGTTGCTCTGAGGGCACTGGTGAACCCGGGGAATCTGAGGCGTCTGCTTCACCTACTGCTGTCGCGCCCGCGCCGCCGACGTCACGCAGCGCGGCGAGCGACGCGTGCATTTTCGCCGCGTCGTTGTAGCCAATGTGCGGATCGCCGAGTCCGAAAACCTCGAACGTGGTGCCGCGTAGCGTGAGCGACGTGGCCGCGTTGTTGAGGTTCACAAACCCCAGGTCATCGGTCAGGCCCCGGGTCAACGCTGCTGTGTCGATGTCTGGGGTGCGTGAACCCTTGCGGCTTGGCGCCCGCAGGTACTTTAGTGGGTTCTTCACAATGGGGCTGTAGTAGTCGTTCGAGCCGTGTACGAAGACACCGGGGATCCCCGCCTCGGACAATGTTTGGAGGGCGTGCAGCAGTGGTCCACGGGCTCCTCGATGACCCATCTGGTCGCCGGTGAGCACCACGAGGTCTGGCCGCAACTCGGCAAGGCTTCTCACCCAGTTGATCTTGCGGTGTTGCCAGGGCGCGAGATGCAGGTCAGACAGCTGTAGCACGCGCAGGGGAGCGTGCCCGGCGGGGAGAAGCGCAACCGTGTGACGCCTCAGGGTGAATAGCTGCGGTTCGACGGCGGTCGCCCAGAGGGCGACCGCACCCACGGCCAGGCCGAGGGCAGCGGCGGCCTTGCTGCCACCGCCGCCCGAGGCCTGACGCACTCTCAGGTGGGCTTCAGACGAGCCAGCACGACCACTCATGAACAGTTGACCGTAATACGCACCTGGTTGTCGCGCTTCGCTTCGGTGCCCACGCCCGGATCAACCGATACGAAGGGTTTGCTGCCAGGGTTGCCGGTATTGCCGGTGTCGCAGCGCAGGGAGACATCCGAGAACCCTGCGGTCTGCAGGGTTGCCCGGGCCGCATCGCCTGTGCTGCCAGCGGGGATTTCAGGAATCGTCGACATGCTCCCATTGCTTCGATACACCGTAATCGTGGAACCAGCGATCGTTTCCGCACCACCGCCTGGGTTTGTCGCTGACACAAAGCCAGCGGGCACCGAGGAATCTTGCTCGCCCCCATCTGTCACGTCAAACCCGGCCGAGGTCAGCAGCTGTTGTGCCTCTTCGAATGTCTTTCCCCGCACCTCGGGTACCTGGGAGGTCGTCACCTTGAGCGCCGACTGAGGGGGTGCTGGGAATGCCTCACCGCCGTACTTCGAATCCGCTACGTTCATGATCGCGGGCCAGATGGTCTGGTCAGCGACCATGATGCCCGTGAAGCGTCCGAACAGCATTGTTGATACCTTGCCGGTGACGTTGCCCACCCACGTCGCGGTCGCAACCCGGGTGCTCGATCCCACCGTCCAGTTGTCTACGACGTTGTCGGTCGTGCCGGTCTTAGCAAGGTGGGGAACGCCGATCGCCGAGCGCGCGTGAGTGGCGAGACCACTATTTACCGTGTACTCGAGGGCATAGGAGACGCCGGCCGCAACCTCAGGGGAGATGCCGCTCTGGCACTTGCTCTTGGTGAAGAGGACCTCTTCACCCTCCGGCCCGGTGATCGAGTCAATGGGTACCGGCGTGCAAACCTGGCCGCCGCCAGCAAATGCCGCAAATGCGCCCGCCATCGTGATCGGGGCGATCTCGTCGATGCCGCCGTACACGTTCGAGGGAACAATGGTGAGATCCGTCGTCCCGGTGTTCGTGAGCCCAGGCAGGGTCTGTGGGCTCGCCCGATGGATGCCGAGGTTCTTTGCGGTCTCGAACGTCTCGCACAGATCCATTTTCTGCTGCATAGAGACAATGCCGCCGTTGATGGACTGGGCAATCACGTTCAGCACCGACTGGTTGCCCCGCTGAGTGCCCTGGTCGTTCTGAAACTTGAAGGAACCAGTGCCGTAAATGCCGCCCAGACACTCGGCCCTGAAAGAACTTTCCTGAACGGTTCGGCCGTTCGCGTTCACAATGTCGCGTACCGAGTGGCCAGTGCGGAGCCACTCGGCCAGGGTGATGGGCTTGAAGGTCGAGCCGACCTGGAACCCGCTCGATCCGCCGTACTCGAAATCGGTGTTGTAATTGATGCTGGTATATCCGGGATTCGCTTCGAGCACCGCTGGGTCGTTGCTAAACGGACGATTCTGCACCATCGCAAGCACGCGACCGGTGCCGACCTCGACGCTCGAACTCGCCGACCCGATGTCAATACCGTCCATTTGGGCCGGAACCACCGACTGCACCGCAGCCAAGCCCGCGGCCTGCATGTCAAGGTCAATCGTGGTCATGATCTTGTACCCGCCGCGCAGAAAGTTGAAGTTGCGCTCTTCACCGGTGCTGCCGAAGCTCGGGTCGTTCTGAATATAGAGCTGAACATAGTTGCAGAAGTGCCCCAGCCCAATGTTCTCTGCGACGGCACAACCAGAGGCGCGAGGGGTGATGACAGGTGTTACCGGAGTCGCCACCGCTTCGTCGTGCTGCGCCTGTGTGATGCGGCCCTCGCGAAGCATGGAGCCGATGATCTTGTCGCGGCGTTCCTGGTTGGCCGGAATGTTTTCGGGGAGGTCGATCTGATAGCGCGAGGGATTGTTGACGATTGCTACGAGGCTCGCGCCCTCTGCAATTGTCAGATCAGCTGCTGACTTGGCGTAATAATACTGAGCCGCCGACTCGATACCGTAGATCTGGCGGCCGAAGAGGGCGATATTCAAGTACCCGAGCAGGATCTCGTCTTTCGAATAAACTTTCTCGAGACTCACCGCGTAGCGCATTTCCTGCAGTTTGCGGTCAATTGACTGCTTCATCGCTGCCTCGTACGCAGTTTTGCTCTCTTCGGGGTCGGAAATTGCCTCAGCCTCTTGAATCAATACGTTGCGCACGTACTGCATCGTGATAGTCGAAGCCCCCGAAAACCCCTGACCGGCGACGTTCTGCAGTACCGCACGACTGGTCGCTAGCACGTCAACGCCGCCGTGCGTGTAAAACCGCGGATCTTCCTCCGCGACAGCGGCATCCTTCACGTACTGAGAGATCTGATCCCATCCCACCATTTCGCGATCCTGGGCGTAAAACGTCGCGATTTCGACTTCCGTGCCGTCTGACTGCTTGGCGTAGATGGTCGACGGCAGAGCCAGGCGGCCTGGATTGAGGTGACTGGGGAGTTCTTCGAAGATGCTGATGGCGGAACTCGCTGCGGCGCCGCTAAGTGCGACGACCGGGGTGACGGCAGCAGTAAGGAGAATGCCAGCGACCACGCTCATGACGATGATGCCGAGGATTCCGCCGAGTGCACCGCCAGCGGTGCGAGGCTTTGCGGTGCGCAGGTTGCCGCGCTTCGCGCGCGATGATTGAGGTGACTGGGAGGCCATAGGATAAATCGTATGCGACGCACCTGATAATTCGTGCGCTGCGCACCTCAGGCGCCGAGCGCCGGGCATCACCTGAACCAGATCCACAGGAGGACATCGTGAGCGAAGGCCAGGAAATTGAACCGCAGCGCTGGGAGTACTTCGTGACCCCTCTCCTGCTTCATAATGAGGCACAGATCCTCAATAACTGGGGAGGCCAAGGCTGGGAATTGGTGCAGATCATCGCCGGCCCAGTCGGCGGCAATGTTGCCTACATGAAGAGAAAGGCCTGATCCATGGCTGTTATCGAAGATCGACTCCGCGAGCTTGGCTACGAAGTGCCGGTGGTTGCAGCTCCCGTGGCCGCCTATGTGCCCGCACTTCGTCGGGGCAACCTGGTCTACACGAGCGGTCAGCTGCCGTTCGTCGACGGTGCGCTGCCCGTGACGGGCAAAGTTGGCGATGGTGAGGGTCTCGTGTCCGCCGAGCAGGCAGAGGAGCTTGCCCGCCAGTGCGCTCTGAACGGTCTTGCCGCCGCACGTGGCGTGCTCGGTTCGCTTGACAAGATCAGCCAGGTGGTGAAAGTCACCGCATTCGTCGCGTCTGACCCCTCGTTTACCGGGCAACCGACGGTCGCAAACGGCGCCTCGGTATTCCTGGGGCGCGTGTTTGGTGACATCGGCATCCACGCGCGATCGGCTGTGGGCGTGGCCGTGCTGCCGCTCGATGCGCCGGTTGAGATTGAGTTTGTGTTTGAGGTCGAAGACTAGCCTTTGCACTGCAGAAGGGGGTGGATCACGCGCGGTGATCCACCCCCTTCTGCTTGCCGACGTGGCTACCGCACCGCCTGCTCGCTGCGCACCCGTTGCGAGATAACCTGCATCACCGAGGTGTCGGCGAGCGTCGTGGTGTCGCCGATGTCACGACCCTCGGCCGCGTCCTTGAGTAGCCGCCGCATAATCTTGCCCGAGCGAGTCTTCGGCAATTCGTTCACCACGAACACCTGGCGCGGGCGGGCGATCGCACCGATGGCTCCAGCGACGTGCTTCTTGAGCGCGGCCTCCGCATCGTCTTCGGTCAGCAGCTGCTGCTGTGACTTCAGGATCACAAATGCCACTACGGCCTGGCCGGTCGTCTCGTCATCGGCACCCACAACGGCCGCCTCGGCGACCGCATGATGCTCGACGAGTGCCGACTCGATCTCGGCGGTCGACAGGCGATGCCCCGACACGTTCATGACGTCGTCGACTCGGCCGAGAAGCCAGAGGTCGCCGTCCTCGTCCACCCGAGCGCCGTCGCCCGCGAAGTAGCGATCGTCGAATTTTGACCAGTAGGTGTCGACGAAGCGGTCGGGATCCCCCCAAATGGTGCGGACCATGCTCGGCCACGGGCGCGCGACGGAGAGTAGCCCGCCCTGGCCGCGATCCACCCGGTTGCCACCATCGTCAACGACATCGATCGAGATACCCGGCTGCGGAACCTGCGCGCTGCCCGGCTTTGCCGCAGTGAGTCCCGGCAGCTGGGCGATCATGATGGCCCCGGTCTCGGTCTGCCACCACGTGTCGACGATCGGGGCCTTGCCGCCGCCGATGACCTCGTGGTACCAGCGCCACGCCTCGGGGTTGATCGGCTCGCCAACGCTGCCCAGCACGCGAATGCTTGAGAGGTCGTATTGCTCGGGCACCTGGCGGCCGATCTTCATGAACGAGCGGATCGCGGTGGGTGCGGTGTACAGAATGCTGACGCGGTACTTTTGCACAATCTCCCACCAGCGACCCCAGTCGGGGGTGTCAGGGGTGCCCTCGTAGATGACCTGGGTGGCACCGTTGGCGAGCGGCGCGTAGACGACGTAGCTGTGGCCGGTGATCCACCCGACATCGGCCGTGCACCAGTACACGTCGGTTTCGGGCTTCAGATCGAACACGTCGCGATGGGTCGTGCTCGTCTGGGTGAGGTAGCCGCCAGAAGTATGCAGGATGCCCTTGGGCTTGCCCGTGGTGCCGGAGGTGTAGAGGATAAACAGCGGGTTTTCGGCGGGGAATCCCTTGGGCTCGTGCTCGCCCTCGTAGGCGGTGATCTCCTCGTGCCACCACAGGTCACGGCCCTGCTGCATGTCGATGTCGTTTCCGGTGCGCTGCACGACCAGCACCTTCTGCACCGACAGCGGCTGACCGTCGCCTGCGAGCGCGAGGGCATCGTCGACCGTGGGCTTGAGTGCGGAGACTCGGCCTTTGCGGTAGCCACCGTCGGCGGTGATGATGAGTTCGGCTTGTGCGTCGTCGATCCGCGAACGCAGGCTCTCGGCGCTGAACCCGCCGAAGACGACCGAGTGGGCCGCTCCGAGACGGGCGACCGCGAGCATGGCGATCACGGTCTCGGGGATCATCGGCATGTAGATGGCGACGCGGTCGCCGGCTTCGACGCCCAATGCTGTGAGCATATTCGCGGCACGTTTCACCTCGTGGGTGAGTTCACCGTAGGTAATCGTGCGGGTGTCACCCGGCTCACCCTCGAAGTGGATCGCGACCCGGTCGCCCAGGCCGTTTGCGACGTGACGGTCGAGGCAGTTCGCGGTGACGTTCAGCTCGCCATCGGCGAACCATTTCGCGAAGGGAGGATTTGACCAGTCGAGCACGTCGGTGAATGGCTTGGTCCAGTGCAGCTTTCGCGCCTGATCCGCCCAGTACGCCTCGGGGTCTTCGGCGGCCTTCCAATAGATGGCCGGATCATTCTGGTTTGCTTGCGCCTTGAATTCGGCGCTCGGTGGGTAGGTCTCGACGTCGAGCGAGTGGCTTTCGATCTTGCCGTGGTCTGTCATGTCGGTCATGGAAGCCGTCATCCCATCTCTGTGATCCTGCACGTCAGTGTGCGCAGCGCACCCCGGTGTGCGTGTGCTCGAAGCTTAAAATATATTTCTCTTCGTAGCAACTTACCGAGGGCGGATCACCTCCGGTTGGGTGCGTTTGCGTGCGCTGATTGTGCGCTCACCGGGTGGAAATCCGGCAAGGTTTCCCTGACTTTTCCACAGATTCCAACTCTGGAGGCTGACGCGCCCAGAGGCTGATTGGCTGAGACAATGCCGGTCTTCAGCGACACATCTTCCCCCGTCACGCCCATTCGATCACCACCCGAGAGCCCACAGAAGAGATCCGCCGCGCTCTCGCTCGAGGCGCGGCGAGCGTTCGGCGGGCTCCTCCCGCTCATCGATGAGCCGGGGCTCCGAGACGTGCTGATCCAAGTTTCCGCGGGGGTTGGACGGCTCTGGATCGACGCGGGCGGAGCACTGCAGCGTTTGGAGAGTTGGCAGGTGTCACCCGACACCGTGCGGCGGCTCGCCGTGGCGCTGATCGCGGCCGGGGGTCGACATCTCGACGAGCTGAATCCGGCCGCGAACGTGCGCCTCGGCGACGGGATCAGAGTGCATGCGGTCTTGCCGCCGGTCTCGGCGCACGGAGCCGTGGTGTCGGTTCGCGTGCCGCGGCTGGAGCCACTCAGCTTCGACGCGCTCGTGCGGGGCGGCTTGTGTTCAGATATGCACGATCGGTGGCTGCGACTCGCGGTTAGCCAGCGCAAGAACCTGCTCATAACGGGCGGGACAGGAAGCGGGAAGACCACGGTGCTGGGGGCGCTGCTCGATCTCGCTCCCGCGCACGAGCGCATCGTGACCATCGAAGACCTTGTCGAGTTGAGGCTTCGGCATCCTCACCATGTCGCGCTGGAAGCTCGGCAGTCAAATGCGGAGGGGGTGGGGGAATTTCCCCTCGATCGTCTCCTTCGGGAGTCGCTTCGGATGCGGCCCGACCGTCTGGTGCTCGGTGAGTGTCGCGGGGCCGAAATTGCGACGCTGCTCGCCGCTCTGAATACCGGACACGATGGCGGGGCGGGGACACTTCACGCGAGCCGGCTCGCAGATGTGCCAGCTCGCCTCGAAGCGTTGGGTGCGATGGCCTCACTCAGCCCAGAGTCGCTCGCCAGGCAGGCAGCATCGGCGCTGCACGCAGTCGTCCACCTTGATCGTTCCCCGGGGGGCGAGCACCGGGTGTCGGCAATCGGTCGCTTCGCCGTGCGCGAGGGGCTCCTGGCAGTAGACGACATTTCTGAGTCTGGACCCTGAATGATGCGCTCTCGCTTAGCTCAGACAGGAAGCCGCCTGCGCCGGATAGTTCTGCGAGGTGGATCGCGCGAATCTCTTCGCGCACCCCGTGGAGGCGCGAAGGATGCTGCGGCCGCAGAGAAACAGTGTTCTGCGGCGAGCCTACTCACGCGGGCGGTCTCCCTGCTCCGCGGAGGTGTGCCGAGTAGTCGGGTGTGGGCCGTACTCGCCGCAGACGGCATCAAGCCACCGAAACCTGAGGGCCCCGAATGGCGGGTGATTCTGTCAGCGTGGCGACTAGCCGAGGAGAGTGGTGCGCCCCTCGCTGCGGCGTTGGAGCGACTCGCCGATGCACTTCGGGCGCTTGAACGGGTCTCCGAGCGGCGGGAGGTGTTGCTTGCGGGGCCGCGATCGACTGTTCGGTTGGTGGGGGCTCTCCCCGTCGTTGCCTTGGTCTTGGGGGCCCTACTCGGTTTCGACCCGCTCCCCGTGGTGTTGAGCCCATTGGGTGCGATCCTCGTCTCCCTCGGAGTGGGTCTCCTGGTGCTGGGAATCAGGTGGGCGAGAGCGCTCACAGCGAGCCTTGAGCGGGTGGACTGCGTCGCGGGCCTCGAGTGCGAGCTTGCGTGGATCGCGCTCGGTGGAGGTTCCCCGCCGTGGGTCGCGCTGCGACGCGTGGCGGACTGTGCTGACGCGGCGCGCGCTGAGTGGGTCCAGCTTGACAGGTTGCGCAGAGACGGCCCCGTTGCGGCCGTCTTTACTCAGTCCGAAGCGCTCGGCACCCCGGTTGGGCCCATGCTGCTGAGGGAGGCCGAAGGCGCACGAGCACGAGCACAGGCAGACCTAGAAAGCGCCGCCGAGCGGCTCGGGGTGCAGGTGCTCCTGCCGCTCGCGGTCTGTGTGCTGCCGTCGTTCGTGTTGCTCGGAGTGATGCCCGTGCTGCTCGCGGTGTTGGGCGGAGTGCTGGAATAGCCCACATGCTCGTTCTCCGCGCACAGGTGCCGAGCCTCCGCCTCTTCTCCACAGATTCGGGTGGCACCGACAATCTGCCCGCACCACATCCTCTCGCCCGACACCATGGAGTGACCGGCAATCGCTGGGGCCGTGCCCGTTGAAAGGAAGCGACATGAGCACCTCACTCACCCTCGTGATTGACAATTCGGCGGCGGCGCGAAACGCCCGGGCTGAATCCGCGCCGGCCCCGGAGAGGGACCCGCGCTCTGCGCACCCGAGCAGTTCGAGCCGTCAGCGCCGCGCGCGCTGGCTGCAGAGCTCCAAGGTCTCACGGGTGGAGCGGTGGCGCATGGCATCTCCTCTGCGAGAAGAGCGCGGCGCCGTTACGGCAGAGTATGCGATCGTCATCATGGCGGCAGTCGCATTTGCCGGGCTTCTCGTGGCCATTATGCGGTCTGGCGAAATTCGCGCCATGTTGGTCGACCTCGTGCAGAACGCACTCGGCTCGGCAGGATGAGAGATGGCCAAGTGGGCCACATCTCGAGACCGTGATCACGACTCCGACCGTGGCTCGGTGACCGCCGAGTTCGTGGTGGTGTTGCCAGCTGTGCTGATCGTGCTCGTCATGATTATCGGGTCGATACTGATCGCGACTCAGCAACTGACGCTGACCTCGGCAGCGGGCGACGTTGCGAGGCTCGAAGCTCGGGGTGATGCCGCAGGGGCATCACTGCGAGTGTCGCAACTCATGCCCGGTGTCAGTGTCACCCGCCAAAGCCTCGGTCCACTGCACTGTGTTGCGCTGAGCGCTCAGCCTGGGGCGGGTCTGCTTGCCGCACTGCGCATCTCAGCCTCCGGGTGTGCGGCGCGAAGTGAGGCCGAGGCCGCGCCGAGCGCAGCGACGGTGCACGAACTGCGATGAGCGCACCGCTCCTCATCGCCTGCGCCGCCACAACACTCGCGCTCGGACTTCCGATTCTCGTCGGGGCAGGTGCGCTCGAGACGAGGCATCGGGTCGCGGCGGCCGCCGATTCGGCGGCTCTCGCGGCGGCCGACGCTGCCGGTGGGTGGATCTCCGCCGACCCGTGTGCGCTCGCCGCCGAAGTCGCTGCAGCGACATCGGTCTCGCTTTCGGAGTGTTCGGTCGATGACAACACGGGCGTGGCGACGGTGGCCGCGCAGGCGAGCACGGCGCTCGGGCTCGTTGCGATCCGCGCACGTGCAGGGCCGCCGGGCATAGAGTAAGGGGAGAACGCATCGCTGGGACATGCGCGGAAGACCGCGTGGCGGAGCTTGACTGGCTGAACTTTCATCCTGTGGTGTGTATCGTGTCGAAGCAGAACCCTCTTGCGTGCGACCAAACGGTGTCGGCGCGCAGGTAACGTACGCATGAATAAAGGAGAGCCGTGGCGGCCAAGAAGCTCGTGATTGTCGAGTCTCCCACCAAAGCGAAGACCATTGGTGGGTACCTCGGTGACGGCTACGAGGTGATCGCCTCGGTAGGACACATTCGAGACCTTGCCGAGCCCTCGGAGCTGCCGACCGAACTCAAGAAGGGTCCGTTCGGAAAGTTTGCGGTTGACGTTGAGAACGGCTTCGCGCCCTATTACGTCGTCAACGCGAACAAGAAGAAGACGGTCAGTGAACTGAAGCGCGCCCTGAAGGGAGCAGACGAGCTGTGGCTCGCAACGGATGAGGACCGCGAGGGTGAGGCCATCGCGTGGCACCTGCTCGAGGTGCTGAGCCCGAAGGTTCCCGTTCGCCGGATGGTGTTTCACGAGATCACCAAAGAGGCCATCGAGCAGGCCAAAGCCAATACCCGCGACATCGACCTTGCGCTGGTAGACGCCCAGGAGACACGACGCATCCTCGATCGCCTCTACGGCTACGACATCTCTCCGGTGCTGTGGCGCAAGGTCGCTCCGAAGCTCTCCGCGGGTCGCGTGCAGTCCGCGGCAACACGGCTCGTCGTGGATCGTGAGCGCGAGCGGCGTGCATTCGTGTCGGCCTCGTACTGGGATTTGACGGCAGCGTTCCAGCCCGACGAGAACGCCCCCGATTCCACAGAGTTTGAGGCGCGGTTGGTGAGACTCGATCAGTTGCGTCTCGCCACCGGAAGTGACTTCACCGATGTGGGTGAGTTGAAGCCGAAGGCACAGTCGGCGGGAGTCATTCTGCTGCAGCAAGAGCGCGCCGAGCGACTCGCGGCTCTCCTGGCTGTGGGCACCGAAGCTCGAGTGATCTCGATCGACACCAAGCCGCACACTCGTCGGCCCGCGGCACCGTTCACCACGTCGACGCTGCAGCAGGAGGCATCGCGCAAGCTTCGTTACAGCTCGCGCCAGACGATGTCGTTTGCCCAGTCTCTGTACGAAAACGGGCATATCACCTACATGCGAACGGATTCGCCCACGCTGTCGCAGCAGGCGATTGCGGCGGCCCGCTCGCAGGCGGCCGAGCTGTATGGCGCCCAAACCGTGCCAGACGCTCCGCGTGTCTACACGGGCAAGGCGAAGGGCGCACAGGAAGCCCACGAGGCGATTCGCCCAGCGGGTGACACGTTCCAGCGCCCGAGCGAGCTCAAGAGCAAGCTCACCCAGGGCGAATTCGCACTCTACGATCTGATCTGGAAGCGCACGGTCGCGAGCCAAATGGCGGACGCGAAGGGATCGACCGACACGGTCACCCTTGGCGTCGCGCTTGACGAGCCGGGTCAGTCATCACCGACCGAGGCCGAATTTACTGCCAGCGGCACCGTCATCACCTTCCCGGGATTCCTCCTCGCCTACGAGGAGGGGCGCGACGAGAAGCGCGGTGAGGCGGAGAAGAACGTGGCGCTGCCGCAGCTTTCCGAGGGTCAGAAACTGCGGGTCGTAGCACCCGAAGCAAAGGGCCACGAGACCAGCCCGCCGCCCCGGTTCACCGAGGCGAGCCTCACCAAGAGACTGGAAGAACTCGGCATCGGGCGGCCGTCCACCTACGCCGCGATCATCGGCACAATCAGCGACCGTGGGTACGTCACAAAGAAGGGGCAAGCCCTCGTTCCGAGTTGGATCGCATTCTCCGTGGTGCGTCTCCTCGAGGAGCACTTCTCTGCGCTCGTCAGCTACGACTTCACCGCCGAGATGGAGAGCGACCTCGACCGAATCGCCGCAGGAGAAGCCGACCGAAGCACGTGGCTGAACGAGTTCTACCACGGCCACGGCGATCATCCGGGCTTGCGAGGGGTCGTCGACAACCTGGGTGAAATTGACGCTCGGGCCATCAACACGATTCGCATTGACGACTCGATCTCGTTGCGAAACGGCAAGTACGGCCCCTATCTCGAGGTATTCGACGATAAGTGCGAGGCGGGCGAAGACGGGGCGCTCAAGCCGCGTAGCGTCAATATTCCCGAGGGGCTCGCACCTGACGAACTCACGACCGAGCGGGCCCACGAGCTTGCAGATGCGGAGCCCGCAGAAGATCGGGTGGTGGGGCTCCACCCCGAGACCGGGAAACGCATCATCGCGAAGATCGGTCGTTTCGGCCCCTACGTCACCGAACTCCCCGATGAGGGAGAAGAGCTGCCGAAGGGCGAAAAGCCCCGCACTGCGTCCCTCTTCAAGAGCATGGACCCAGCGACGATCGATCTCGACACCGCGGTGGCGCTCATCGGGCTGCCGCGCGTCGTGGGCATTGACGCCGAGTCTGGCGCCGAGATTACGGCGCAAAACGGTCGCTACGGTCCGTATCTGAAGAAGGGCACCGATACCCGGTCCTTGACCAGCGAGGACGAAATATTCTCAGTCGATCTAGCTGCAGCGCAAGAACTGTTCGCGCAACCCAAGTACGGGGCGCGCCGAGCCTCTAGCGCCCTGAAAGAATTCGACGCCGACCCGGTGAGTGGGAAACCCATCAAGGTCAAGGACGGTCGCTTCGGGCCTTACGTCACCGACGGCGAAACGAACGCCACGATTCCTCGGGGCGACAGCGTTGACGACATCAATTTCGAACGCGCGGTTGAGTTGCTCGCGATTAAGCGTGCGAAAGGTCCGGTGAAGCGCAAGGCCCCGGCGAAGAAGGCAGCCGCCAAAAAGGCTCCCGCGAAGAAGACATCGGCCAAGAAAGCGTCGACCACAAAAATAGTGGATCCGGCCCGTTCGGCCGCGGCGAAGAAGGCAGCCGAAACGCGCAAGGCGAATGCGGCGGCGAAGGCCGCGGCTGCAGCTGAAGCCTGATCCACTTTCGAGATGATGACACGAAAAGAGAACCGGCAGTGAGCGGCATCTTCATCACCCTTGAAGGCGGAGACGGAGCCGGGAAGACGACGCAGGCCGAGTTGCTTGCGAGTTGGCTCGGGGAGCGTGGCCTGGAAGTGGTGCAGACACGCGAACCCGGGGGAACCATGCTTGGGGCATCGCTCCGCGAGCTTCTCCTGCACGGCGAGCACGTCGACGACCGCGCCGAGGCGCTGCTCTATGCAGCGGATCGCGCCCAGCACGTTTCCAAGGTCGTGCGCCCGGCGCTTGAACGCGGGGCTGCCGTGGTGCAGGATCGCTACATTGACTCGTCACTGGCGTACCAAGGTGCCGGTCGCCCCTTGGATCTCACCGAGGTTCGTCGCATCAGCGAATGGGCGACCGGGGGGCTCTGGCCGCACCTGACGGTGCTCTTGGATGTCACGCCCGAACTCGCTCAAAAGCGCCGCGAGGCCACGGGGGAGCGCGCGGACAGACTTGAGTCCGAAGCCGCCGAGTTTCATCGTGCGGTGCGCGAGGGGTTTCTCAGGCTCGCTGAGGCAGACCCCGATCGCTTTCTCGTGCTCGACGCTTCGCTCCCACGAGATGAACTCCACGCCGCGATTATCGGTCAGGTGGCACCGCTGCTCGCATCCTAACGGGGCGCGCGCATGCGCCCGAGGCGATGCCGCCTGCGGCTATTCCTCCTGCGGCTACTCCGAGATCCCTCGGCCGAGACCGCTTCGCGCTGCCCGCCTGGCAGCCGCGTCGGTCGGGAGGTCGAAGGTGTCCTCGGCAATGATCGCTCCGAAGCGAGCCGGCAGCGTGTCGCGGTGTGCGGCACCGAGCTCAGCGAGCGGAATGGCGAAGCGATCTTGCACTTCGATCGCCTGCCCCACGGCATCGGTGACGCCGATCCGCAACGCCGGGTAGCCGCGACCCTCGCACAGCCCGCGGAACTTCACGTCCTCCTCCTGTGGCACCGAGACCAGCACGCGTCCCTGTGATTCCGAGAAGAGCGCCGCGGTTGCGTCGACCCCGTCGCGAGACAAGATCTCGTCGATCCACACGCGCACGCCCACGCCGAAGCGCAGCGAGCCCTCGGTCAACGCCTGCGCGAGACCCCCATCTGAGAGGTCGATCGCGGCCGACAGCAGGCCCTCCAGTGCGGCCGCGTGCAGCAGCTCTGCGAGGTTACGCTCGCCCGCGAGATCGACCTGAGGCGGCAGTCCGCCGAGGTGTGCGTGGATCGCCTCGGCCCAGGCCGAACCGTCCAGCTCATCGCGCGTTGTGCCGAGAAGGTACAGGTGGTCGCCCGCATCTTGCCAGCCGCTCGGCACGCGGCGCGCCACGTCGTCGATGATGCCGAGTACGCCGACCACGGGGGTCGGGTGAATCGGAACGTCGCCGGTCTGGTTGTAGAAGGAAACGTTGCCGCCGGTCACGGGCACCTCGAGCGCGAGGCAGGCATCGGAGAGGCCCTCAACCGCACGCGAGAACTGCCACATGACTTCGGGGTTCTCGGGGCTGCCAAAATTCAGGCAGTCCGTGACCGCGGCCGGCACGGCACCCGAAGTCGCCACGTTGCGGTAGGCCTCGGCAAGCGCGAGCTGCGCGCCGGCGTAGGGATCAAGCTGGCAGTAGCGGCCGTTTGCGTCGGTAGCAATCGCTACGCCGAGGCCCGTCTCCTCGTCGACGCGGATCATGCCCGCCCCGTCGGGGAAGGAGAGCGCGGTGTTGCCCATGACGTACTTGTCGTACTGGTTCGTGATCCACGACAAATCGGCCTGATTGGGTGACGCGGCGACCGCGATGACCTGAGCGCGAAGTTCATCGTCGTTCGCGGCCCGAGGCAGCGAAGCTGCCGAGTCAGCCTGCAGTGCGTCGATCCACGCGGGGTAGGCGACCGGACGCTCGTACACCGGGCCGTCGACGGCGACGGTCGAGGGATCGACGTTGACGATCTCTTCTCCGCGCCAGTTGATGATGAGTCGGTTGGTGTCGGTAACCTCGCCGAGCACGCTCGTCTCAACGTCCCACTTTGCGGTGACCGCAAGGAACGATTCAAGCTTCTCGGGCTTCACGATCGCCATCATGCGTTCCTGGCTCTCCGACATGAGGATCTCCTCAGCGGTGAGCGTGGGGTCGCGCAACAGCACGCTGTCGAGTTCGATGAACATGCCGCCATCGCCGTTGGCCGCGAGCTCGGAGGTCGCGCACGAGATGCCGGCCGCGCCGAGATCTTGGATTCCCTCAACCAGATCTCCCGCGAACAGCTCGAGACAGCACTCGATGAGCACCTTCTCGGCGAAGGGGTCGCCCACCTGCACTGCGGGGCGCTTGGTCGGGCCGCCCTCGCTGAAGCTGTCGGAGGCGAGGATCGAAGCGCCTCCGATGCCGTCGCCGCCGGTTCGTGCGCCGAAGAGCACGACCTTGTTGCCGAGGCCCGACGCGTTGGCTGTGTGCAAGTCTTCGTGCCGCAGCACGCCGACACCGAGCGCGTTCACGAGCGGGTTCGCCTGGTACACGCCGTCGAACACGGTCTCGCCGCCGATGTTCGGCAGGCCGAGGCAGTTCGCGTAGGAGGAGATGCCCGAGACGACGCCGTGCACCACGCGCGCGGTATCGGGGTCGTCGATGTCGCCGAAGCGCAGCTGATCCATCACCGCGACCGGGCGCGCACCCATCGAGATGATGTCGCGGATGATGCCTCCGACGCCGGTCGCCGCACCCTGGAACGGCTCAATGTACGACGGGTGGTTGTGGCTCTCGACCTTGAAGGTCACCGCCCAGCCCTCGCCCACGTCGATCACGCCGGCGTTCTCACCCATGCCCACGAGCAGGCGCTCGCGCATCTTGTCATTGACCTTCTGGCCGAACTGGCGCAGGTAGATCTTCGATGACTTGTAGGAGCAGTGCTCCGACCACATCACCGAGTACATGGCGAGTTCGCCAGAGGTCGGGCGACGGCCCAGGATTTCGCGGATCTGCGCGTACTCGTCGGCCTTCAGCCCGAGAGCTTCGAACGGCTGTACGCGATCGGGCGTCGAGGCCGCGTCAGAGACGGTGTCGGGGCGGGGTTCAACGGGCGCTGCGGCAGTGGTGTCAGTCACCCCTCTAGCCTACCTTCGCAAATGAGTGCGTGGATCGCCCGGCGTGCCAAAGCCACAACCGCAACAGACTCCGCTGCGCTAGGGGAAGCAATGCGGCGGGGTGCTGGCGTTTCTCAGGCGCACCCACAAGACTGGGGGTATGACTACGCCGATTCATCCCCAGCCAGCCGCCGAGCAGCCGACCACTGAACTGCCGCCTCGTCTGGCAGACCCAGCAGCGGGAACCTCGCAGCCCTACCAGGCGGCGGTGCAGCACCGGGGGCTCTCCACTTTTCTCAAGGTGAGTATCATTTTGCTCGCTGCGCTGTCTATTGCGTCGATTTCGCTGTTGTTTATCGGGGATTTCGAGGGCAAGTTCGAGCGGGTCTTTGCGACCTTCGTGGTCTTTGCGATCTTCGTGCTTCTCACCGCGATTGATACCCGCCGCGACCTGCGCAGCGACTGGTACGCGCCGGTGGCGCTGATCGCGAACTCCTACATCCTCGCGCTGCTACTGATCGTCACCTGGATGACCCCGTTCGGTTTCTGGCTGGGCTGGGACATCTTCTGGAAGTCGCTGCTGGTCATCGCCGTCGTGCGCGCCGTCATTGGGTGCTGCCAATTGCTTATTTCGATGGGTAACGGGCGTCCTGAGCCCCTCGTGCGCTTCGCCTTCATCACGAGCGTGCTCGCCGTGGTGGCTGGCATCCTCTTCACCGCGCCGGTGGCGATCGAGGTCTTCGACGTGGTCGTGCCCGAACTGTACTGGCGCATCGCGGTGGCATCGTTGCTCCTGACCGCACTCGGCCTGGCGATTACCCTGCTGCTCCGATGGTCATATGGTGCGAACGAGCGCGAGGCGGCGAGGAGCGCGCGGCAGGCACAGGTCGCCGCGCAGCAGTCGCAGCAGGCGCAGTCTCACCAGATGCAGGCGCAGGTGAGTGTGCAGTCGCAGCAGTTATTGCCGTGGCCCACCTTCCCCGACGGGCGTCCGCTGCCGGTCGGCCACGACGGTCAGCCCGACTTCTCAGCGTTGCGCGGACCGCAGGCCTGACCGGCCCGAACGAACTACACGCGCGCGGCGAGTGCGCGGATTGCGCTCGTGAAGATGCGCAGCCCATCAAGGCCCGAACGCATTGCCTCTGCAGTGTCTGGACCAAATCCGGGCTCGACCGCGTGCTCAGGGTGCGGCATCAAGCCAACAACGTTGCCACGCTCGTTGGTGAGCCCGGCGATCTCGTTCAGCGAACCGTTCGGGTTGACCCCGGAGTACCGGAACGCGATGAGCCCCTCACCCTCGAGCCGCTTCAACGTTTCGTCGTTTGCGATGTAGCCGCCGTCGCCGTTCTTGAGCGGGATGATGATCTCCTCGCCAACCTCGAACTCGTTTGTCCAGTGCGTCCCAGCGTTTTCGACGATCAGCTTCTGGTCGCGACGGATGAACTGCTGGTGTGCATTGCGGATCAGGCCGCCGGGCAGCAGGTGTGCCTCAACGAGCACCTGAAACCCGTTGCAGATGCCGAGCACGGGCATACCCGCGTTCGCGGCGTCGATGACCTCGGCCATGATGGGGGAGACCGCCGCGATGGCGCCGGGGCGCAGGTAGTCGCCGTAGCTGAAGCCTCCGGGCAAGATGATCGCATCGACCTGGCGCAGGTCGTGGTCGCCGTGCCACAGCGCCACAGATTCGCCACCCGCGAGACGCACGGCGCGCTGCGCGTCGCGATCATCGAGCGAGCCCGGGAAGGTGATGACACCGAACTTGGGTGCCATTACTGGGCCGCCTCGTTGGCGCCGAAGTCGATGTTCACCACGTCTTCGATGACCGCGTTCGACAGCACGTGCTCGGCGAGTTCGCGGATCTCTGCCCTCACCTCGTCGGTGATGGGGCCGTCAACGGTGAGCTCGAAGCGCTTACCGATGCGCACATCATGAATCTTCGCGTGCCCGAGGCGCTTCAGCGCACCCGAGGTCGCCTTGCCCTGCGGGTCGAGCAACTCGGCCTTCGGCATCACATCAACAACAATCGTGGGCACCGGGGCCTCCGTCTTCGCGTCTCGACAGTCTCGACAGTGGATCGGGTGCGTGCGCACCCTCTCCCAGTCTACAAGCCCGGGAAGGGTGCCGGAGGCGCCCCGGATTTTAGTTCGGAGTGCAACACCCAGTGAGTCACCCCGAGCATAACTCTTGAAACACCTCTGCCGGGGTCGCCCATCCGAGCACCTTCCTGGGCCGGTTATTAATCTCCCACACGTACTCGTCCAGTTCCCGTTGGGTAAGGTCAGTGAAGCTTTCGCCTTTTGGGAGGTATCGGCGGATGCGCCGGTTGAAGTGTTCGTTACTCCCACGCTGGTAGGCGCTGTAGGGGTCACAGAAATAGGTGGGCACCCCGATCGTGTCGGCGAGTTTGTAGTGGTGCGCGAACTCGCTCCCGTTGTCCGCGGTAACTGACCGGACCGCGTGGGGCGGGAGTTGCTGGTAGATGCCCAGCTGGGCGTGCAGGGTGGGATCGGCCGCAGCGTGAGGGAGCTTCACCGCGGTGTAGTAGCGCGACCGACGTTCGATCGTGGTGTGGAGTGCCCCGGTGCCACGGGCGCCGAGCACGCTATCGGATTCCCAATGCCCAAACTCTTCACGCGTGTCAACCTCGGTGGGGCGTTCATGAATTGAGACCCGATATTTGATCCGTTCGGTGTGCACGCTTCTGCCCTTGAGCCGGCGGCGTTTCTTCTGCCCGCGCTCAAGATACTGCCAGAGCTGTCGGTGCTGCTGGCCGGGCGAGTAGATCCAGGCGTACACCGTTTCCGTACTCACCCGCATGCGGTGGTCGTTGGGGTGCTCCATGGGGAGGCGTCCGCTGATCTCTTCCGGGGTCCAACCCCGCCGTAAGTGTCCGATCACCCAATCAATGAGCGGGTCGTGTGTCATGCGGTAGGGCTGATGCGACCGTGACCTTCGCGTGTCGGCATGGAGTTGTGCTTGACCCGCGAGATACAGACGGTCGCGGGGGCTGCGGGTGTTGAGTTTGTTCCGCAGGTAGGGTCGCAGGTTCCCGTGGTCTCGTTCGGGCTGCCACGAGCGTTTCCTGATCTCGCGGGTGATGGTGGAGCGGTGCACGCCGAGGTGGCGTGCGATCTCCGCACGGTTATGGCCGTGGCCGATGAGTTTCTCAATCTCGATTCTGTCGTCAAGGGTGAGGTGGCGGTAATGTGTGGACAAGGAAGCGCAGCCCTTCGGTGGTGGTCTAGACAACTCACACCTTAGGTGTTGCGCTT
Organism: Leucobacter fengyongliangi; assembly: GCF_052386045.1. NCBI lineage: Bacteria > Bacillati > Actinomycetota > Actinomycetes > Micrococcales > Microbacteriaceae > Leucobacter > Leucobacter fengyongliangi. The sequence goes on from NZ_CM126356.1 coordinate 651,701, forward strand.
CCGTTTAGAACCCGGGCGCCCGATCCACTGTGGGGGAAGACTACGCAGCGAGAACCCGCACCCGGTTGCGCCAGGGGTCAAGGAACACGAGCTCGTCGCCGTGCAGTTGGCGGTCGATGCCGCGTGACGCGAGGCGGTCGCTGAGCGCACCGAGCGCGTCGCGCGCGGGCTGTGCCTCGGTGTCTGGCAACGCGATGGTGACCTCGCCGAGCCCGAGGGCCGGGGTGCGTTCGCCGGCACCGCGCGACTCCCACGTGTTCATGCCGAGGTGGTGGTGGTAGCCGCCGGCCGACACGAAGAGGGCCTGCGAGCCGAACTCGAAGGTCACCTCGAAGCCGACGGTGTCAACGTAGAACTCACGTGCAGCGGAAATACTGCCGACCTTGAGGTGCACGTGGCCGATCTCCGCGGGGGTGTCGGAAATCGCCTCCGCGCCCGCCTCGGTGAGGTGGGCGCGCAGGAACGCATTCGGGTCGAGGGCGAGGGTCGCCATCTGTACCTCGCCGTTCGGGCTGATCTGCCACTGGTCGCGCGGACGGTCGATGTAGAGTTCAACGCCGTTGCCCTCGGGGTCGCCGAAGTAAAACGCCTCGCTGACCAGGTGATCGCTCGAGCCCTGGAACTGGCCCGGGTACTGGCGCGCTACCGAGGCGACGACCGAGGCAAGCTCTGCGGCCTCGGGGAAGAGAAATGCCGTGTGGTAGAGACCTGCTGCGCCGGCGGGGGCGTGGGCGAGGGTGCCGTCTTGATCGAGCACGAGTACCGGGCGGCCCTGGCATCCGAGGGTGGCGGTGCCCTTGTCTTCCGTGAGGAGCTGCAGCCCCAGCCCGCCGCGATAGAAGCCGACCATCTGGTCGAGGTCGCTCACCGCGAGGGTTACGGGGCCCATGCTGGTCGCCCCGGGGAGGAGATCCTGCGAGGTGGGTGTCTGGAGTCGTGTGCTCATGGGATGTTGTCCTTTCCTGCTACCCCCCATGATACTTTAATCTTCAACCAAACGGAAGGGTTGGGACGTCGCTAATTCGCCGCCGACACACTCGCTTCACCCTGCTGCCCCTCGTGATTGGGCGCAAACGGCTCTTTCGAGGGACAGGAAGAAGCCACTCGCGCCCGACATAGGGCCTATGGGAGCTTTGGGAGTGCCAGCAGTTGGGGGGGCGGAGGAGGTTAAGTCGCAGGAACCTTCCCGGTCAACCGCGTGAACAGTTCGGCGTAGCGTCCGAGCGTGCGATCCACGATCTCGCGGGGCAGCACCGGCGGTTCCCCGGTCTTGTCCCAGTGTGCGGCCAGCCAGTCACGCACGATCTGCTTGTCGAAGCTCGCCATCTTCTCGGCGGGGGTGGATCCCGACTCGTACGCCGCCAAGTCCCAATATCGGCTCGAATCGCTCGTGAGTACCTCGTCGGCGAGAACCAGCTCGCCGGTGTGCGGGTCGCGGCCGAACTCGAACTTTGTGTCGGCGAGCACCAGACCCCGCGCGGCGGCGAGTTCACGTGCGCGGGTGAAAGTCGCGAGCGAGACATCGCGCAATTGCGCGGCGACCTCGGAGCCCACAAGTTCCGCGCTGCGTTCGAACGTGATGTTCTCGTCGTGTTCGCCGAGCGGCGCCTTGTATGCAGGGGTGTAGATCGGCTCATCGAGCAGGTCACCATCGGTGATGCCTGCGGGCAACTTGATACCGCAGACGGCACCAGTCTCTCGGTACTCTGCGTACCCCGAGCCGGTGAGCGCGCCGCGCACCACGCACTCGATGGGATACATCTCGAGCTTGCGGGTGAGCATCGCGCGCGCGCCCACCTCGTCGGGAACCGGGGGTGCTGCCGGGCCATCGTGTTCGCCGCGGCGCGCGTCATCCGCATCGACCAGGTGGTTGGGCACGTCGAGCTGGTCGAACCACCAGCGCGAGAGCCCGGTCAGCAGGGTGCCCTTGCCAGAGATCGGCGGTTCAAGCACGTGATCGAAGGCGCTGATGCGGTCGCTCGCGACAACGAGGAGGAATGTGCCGTCGCCCGTCTCTGGCTCGTACAGGTCGCGCACCTTGCCCGAGTAGGTGTGTCGCCAACCGGCGAGTGCGGGCGCGCTCATGCGTCGACCACCCGAAGGGCGATATCGGTGCGGTGCTGGCCGCCGGCGAGGGCGATGCGATTCACCCCGGCGTAGGCGTGCTCACGCGCCTCGGCAAAGGAAGCCCCGCGACCGACGACCCCGAGCACGCGCCCGCCGGTGGCGACCCATCCGCCCTCGGCGTCGCGCGCGGTTGCCGCATGCACCAGGTGCGCGCCGGTCACCGGCTCGGCAAGCTGGCCAGAGTCGTCAAGCCCGGTGAGGGGGCGACCGGTCGAGGCGTCGCCCGGGTAGCCCTCGCTCGCCACGACCACGACCACGGTCGCCTCATTCGAGAACTCGGGTGCGGGGTGGGACGAGAGCGTGCCCGATGCCGCGGCGAGCAGGTACTCGCTCAGCGGCGACACCATGCGGGGGAGGACGACCTGCGTCTCCGGGTCGCCGAAGCGGGCGTTGAACTCGATGACGCGCACACCCTGCGCGGTCACGATGAGTCCGCAGTAGAGCAGGCCGATGAACGGGGTGCCCTCGTGTTCGAGCTGTCGCACCGTTGGCAGCGCCACGGTTTCGGTAATCTGGGCGACGAAATCGTCGGCCACCCAGGGAAGTGGAGAGTAGGCACCCATTCCGCCGGTGTTCGGACCCTCGTCGCCGTCAAAAATCCGCTTGTAATCCTGCGCGGGGCTCAGCGGTGCGACGTTGTGGCCGTCGGCGAAGAAGAACAGCGACACCTCCTGGCCATCGAGGAATTCCTCGATGAGCACCTCGCCATGCGGCGCCCACGTCGCGACGTGAGCGAGTGCGGCATCACGGTCAGAAGTGACGAGCACACCTTTGCCCGCGGCGAGCCCATCTGCCTTCACCACGTACGGCGCGCCGAACTCGTCGAGCACGGGCGCTGCGTCCTGAACCGAGGCGACCCGCGAAGCCCGCCCGGTGGGCACCCCCGCCTCGGCCATGATGCGCTTGGCGAACGCCTTCGACCCCTCGAGCTGCGCGGCTGCCTTGCTCGGGCCAAAGACGGGAATTCCACGCTCACGCAGCGGGTCAGCCACGCCCGCGACGAGCGGGGCCTCGGGGCCGATGACCACGAGGTCGAAGGCCCGATCCACCACGAAATTTGCGACCGCGGTGGGATCATTCGCGTCGAGCCTGGGGGTCTCGACTCCCTCCGCGGAGATGCCGGCGTTGCCGGGCGCGCACACGATTTCGTGCCCCGCCTGCTCGGCAAGTAGCGCACGGACAATGGCGTGTTCACGGGCACCTGGCCCCAAGACAAGGATCTTCACACTCTTAAGGATAGTGTCGTGGGCATGGCGAAACGCAGGATCTCGGAGGCAGACGGACGAGGGGCGCTACGTGCGGTGCTTACGGGGGAGGACTCGCGCACGACCGTCGCCACCGCGGTGCGATACCTGCTCGAAGAACTCGCGGAGCGTGCCCCCGGCAATTCCGTCGAGGTGCGGGTGCCCCCGTTTGGTGCGACCCAGTGCGTCGCGGGCCCGCGGCACACCCGTGGCACACCTCCGAATGTGGTCGAGATGCAGCCAGACACGTGGATCGCGCTGGCCACCGGGGGGCTCGAGTGGCAGGCGGCGCTCGATGCCGCGCGGGTGATCGCGTCGGGGGCGCGGGCCGACATCGCGCCGCTTCTGCCGCTGATCCGCCCGGCACAGCCGTGATACCGGTGACGAGCGGTGAAGCGGGCACCCAGCCGATACTGCGAGAATGTGCGCATGAGTAACGAAGAGGCAGCCCCGCAGATCGGTCTGCCAACCGCAGAAGACGCACCGGACGCGCCCCTGGCGGCCGCCGACAAACCCGCTCCTTACGAGCCAGTTGAGACCCGCACCGAGATCGAGGTCGGGCTGCAACGGTCGGTGCGCACCGGACGCGTCATTATTGGTGCCGGGATTCTGGGCGCCGTCATCGCTGCGCTGGTCTCACTCTTCTTCCCCCTCGCGCCGGATGCAGATTACGAGCTTGCACAAATCGCCGGTTTCATGACGCTCATCGGTGCCGCAATCGGGCTCGCGGTCGGGGCGATCCTGGCGCTCGTGCTGGGCCAGGTGGCCAAACGACACCGGGGTGCGGCGATTGCCGTGCACACTGACGTACGATAAACACATTCCTCGATCGATCGGAGCGATCCACACATGTTCGGTAACCTAAGCGGCCCCACGCTGCTGGTCATCCTGTTTATTGTCTTGCTATTGTTCGGTGCTCCGAAGCTTCCGGCGCTCGCGCGGAGCCTCGGTCAGTCGATGAAGATCCTCAAGAAAGAGGTATCGGGCGACGGAGACGAAAATTCCACTGGTGGATCAGGATCCGCGAATGCGCAGTCAGCGCCCCAGGCTCCCGCGGCACCCCAGGCTCCGGCCCAGAGCACCACGCCGCCGGTGCATCCAGCGCCTCCCGCTGAGCCCGCACCGCCCGCCGAACCGCAGGCACCCGTGGCACCGCAGGCCCCCGAAGCTCCGGGCTCAGACAAGTCCTGACACGCAAAGCACAACGGCGTTCCGCTCATCTTGGCGGAACGCCGTTGTGCATTTTTGTGTGGCCCGCCGTTCAACGTGCGAGCCACACCGGATCAGCTTGTCTGCGTCGACTCAACCCAGGAAAGGTATTCCTCGTCGACGTTGCCAGCTAGGTACTCGCCGGTGAAGCAGCTTTCCTCGAGTTCCTTCACCGCGGTCTGCCCGTCGAGAATGGCGCGATTCATTCCATCGACCGTCTGATACACGAGGTGATCGGCGGCAAGTTCGGCCGCGATCTGATCGATGCTCCGTCCGTGCGCGATGAGTTCGGCACGGGTGGGCATATTGATGCCGTAGACGTGCGGAAATAGCACGGGAGGCGCGGCCGAGGCGAAGGTCACCGAGTTAGCGCCGGCGGTGCGGGCCATCTCGACGATCTCGCGCGAGGTCGTGCCGCGCACGATCGAATCATCGACGATCAAGACGTTCTTTCCGCGGAACTCGGTGCTCATGGCGTTGAGCTTCTGGCGCACACTCTTCTTGCGCACGGCCTGGCCGGGCATGATGAATGTGCGGCCCACGTAGCGGTTCTTGAAGAAGCCTTCGCGATACTCAATGCCGAGTTTCTGTGCCACCTGCATGGCGCTCGGCCGGGCTGAGTCCGGGATCGGCATGACCACGTCGATGCTGCCATTCGGCACCTCAAGCGCGACCTGTTCGGCGAGCACATCACCGAGACGCAGGCGCGCGTCGTAGACCGAGATGCCGTTCATCACCGAGTCTGGCCGGGCCAGGTAGATGTACTCGAACGCGCAGGGGAGCAGACGCGGATTCTTTGCATACTGTCGCGAGGACAGGGTGCCGTCTGGAGCGATGAGGATCGCCTCGCCGGGCTCGACGTCGCGCACGATCTCGTAGCCGCCAGACTCGAGCACGAGCGACTCTGACGCGATGACCCACTCGTCACGACCCTTTGCGCCATCGCGGCGGCCCAGTACCAGCGGGCGGATGCCCAGCGGATCGCGGAACGCGAGCAGCCCATGCCCGGCGATGATGGCGATCGTGGCGTATGAACCTTCGACACGCTCGTGCAGGCGCTCAACCGCGTCAAACACGTGCGTGGAATCGAGGGAGAGGCCGGTGACGCTCGACTGCAGTTCGTTGGCCAGCACGTTGAGCAACAGCTCGGTATCGCTGTGTGTATTGAGGTGGCGCCGATCCACGTTGTACAGCTCTGCGCTGAGTTCGCGCGTGTTGGTGAGATTTCCGTTGTGCACCAAGATGATGCCGTAGGGTGCGTTGACGTAGAAGGGCTGCGCCTCTTCTTCGCGCGATGCTGATCCACTCGTCGCGTAGCGCACGTGGCCGAGGCCGACGGTGCCCAGCAGGCTGCGCATGTCGCGAGTGCGGTAGGCCTCGCGCACCTGCCCGCGCGACTTCACCATGTGGAACTGGCTGCCGTCAGCGGTAGCGATTCCGGTCGAATCCTGCCCGCGATGCTGCAACAACAGCAGACTGTCGTAGATCTGCTGGTTAACGGGTTCCTGCGAGACGATGCCGACAATGCCGCACATGCTAGATGTTGCTCCTGCGAACGAAGGGGGTGCCGCGCACCGCGGCTCATCAAGTCTCGCACACCTGGCCAAGTGCTCCTGCGACGTACCCAGTGGATCCCTGGGCCTATGCCGGGGCAGGGTAGGCTGGGGCGCGTGAGCGAGAACCCGTCGATCTATGCCCAGGCCGGTGTTGACACTGCAGCCGGAGATGTTGCCGTTGAACTGATGAAGTCGGCGGTGGCCCGTACCCACGGGCCCGAGGTGCTCGGCGGGGTGGGCGGCTTCGCCGGCCTCTTCGACGCGTCGGGGCTGACCGGCTACACGCGCCCGCTGCTCGCAAGCTCGACCGACGGTGTCGGCACGAAGGTCGCGATCGCGCAGGCACTCGACAAGCACGACACCATCGGTCAAGACCTGGTGGCCATGGTGGTCGACGACATCGTCGTGGTCGGTGCCAAGCCCCTGTTTATGACCGACTACATCGCCTGCGGCAAGCTCGTGCCGGAACGCATCGCGTCGATTGTGCGCGGCATCGCCGAGGCCTGTGAAGCGACCGGTACGGCGCTCGTGGGCGGCGAGACGGCCGAGCACCCGGGCCTGCTGGGCGTCGACGACTACGACGTGGCGGGTGCCGCGGTGGGTGTCGTCGAAGCCGACCGGTTGCTCGGACCCGATCGGGTGCGTGACGGTGACGTGGTGCTCGCGATGGGCGCTTCTGGGCTGCACTCGAACGGCTTCTCCCTCGTGCGTCACATCATGGCTGGACGCGACCTGCTCTACACCGACCACTCCGCGGAGTTGGGCACCACCTACGGCGAGGCGCTGCTCGAGCCGACGGCGCTCTACACCGCACCGCTACTTCGGGTGCTGGATGACCCCGCACTCGATGGCGCGATCCACTCGCTGAGTCACGTCACCGGGGGAGGCATCGCGGCGAACCTCGCGCGCGTGCTGCCGGTGGGCAGCTGGGTCGAAGTGGATCGCCAGGGCTGGTCGCCGCTTCCGGTCTTCCGGCACCTCGCCGACCTCGGCGGGCACTCCCTCGAGAGCCTTGAGGGAGCGTGGAACCTTGGGATCGGCATGTTCGCGGTGGTCGATGCCGCTCGCGCCGGAGCCGTGGCCGATCGCCTGCGCGCCGAAGGTCTCACCACATGGGTGGCAGGCACGATCTCAACGAGCGCGCGCGATTTCACCGGCTTCGAGCAGGGCGCTAAGGGTGTCGACGGCGGGGCCGTGCGCCTCGTCGGCGGCTACGCCGGCTAAGCGAATGCCCGGGGGCGGCTACGCCGGCTAAGCGAATGCCCGGGGGCACGGTAGATGCCCCTCCCGGGAACGGCGAACGCCCCGCATAGCTACGGGGCGTTCGTTCGCAGTGCTGATGATTCGCTACTTCTCGTCGTCCGAGTCGTCGTCATCGTTGTACTTGTCAGCGTACTCAGCCCAGGGATCAGCGCTCGCCTGACGTGCAGCGAGCTCCCGTTCGAGCTCAGTAAGGTTCGTATTCGGGCTGAAGTATTTCAACTCCCGAGCTACCTTGGTGTGCTTTGCTTTTTGACGGCCGCGCCCCATGCGTGACCCCCTTACACATTCGGGCCTCGCGAAAATGCAATTTCCGCGAGGCAAGGGTTGCTTGAAATAAACGTATGCGGCAAAGCTTATCATGCCTGACGCGGCCGCAGATGCGTCCCGGGTTCTAAACGGAAGCGCAACACCTAAGGTGTGAGTTGTCTAGACCACCACCGAAGGGCTGCGCTTCCTTGTCCACACATTACCGCCACCTCACCCTTGACGACAGAATCGAGATTGAGAAACTCATCGGCCACGGCCATAACCGTGCGGAGATCGCACGCCACCTCGGCGTGCACCGCTCCACCATCACCCGCGAGATCAGGAAACGCTCGTGGCAGCCCGAACGAGACCACGGGAACCTGCGACCCTACCTGCGGAACAAACTCAACACCCGCAGCCCCCGCGACCGTCTGTATCTCGCGGGTCAAGCACAACTCCATGCCGACACGCGAAGGTCACGGTCGCATCAGCCCTACCGCATGACACACGACCCGCTCATTGATTGGGTGATCGGACACTTACGGCGGGGTTGGACCCCGGAAGAGATCAGCGGACGCCTCCCCATGGAGCACCCCAACGACCACCGCATGCGGGTGAGTACGGAAACGGTGTACGCCTGGATCTACTCGCCCGGCCAGCAGCACCGACAGCTCTGGCAGTATCTTGAGCGCGGGCAGAAGAAACGCCGCCGGCTCAAGGGCAGAAGCGTGCACACCGAACGGATCAAATATCGGGTCTCAATTCATGAACGCCCCACCGAGGTTGACACGCGTGAAGAGTTTGGGCATTGGGAATCCGATAGCGTGCTCGGCGCCCGTGGCACCGGGGCACTCCACACCACGATCGAACGTCGGTCGCGCTACTACACCGCGGTGAAGCTCCCTCACGCTGCGGCCGATCCCACCCTGCACGCCCAGCTGGGCATCTACCAGCAACTCCCGCCCCACGCGGTCCGGTCAGTTACCGCGGACAACGGGAGCGAGTTCGCGCACCACTACAAACTCGCCGACACGATCGGGGTGCCCACCTATTTCTGTGACCCCTACAGCGCCTACCAGCGTGGGAGTAACGAACACTTCAACCGGCGCATCCGCCGATACCTCCCAAAAGGCGAAAGCTTCACTGACCTTACCCAACGGGAACTGGACGAGTACGTGTGGGAGATTAATAACCGGCCCAGGAAGGTGCTCGGATGGGCGACCCCGGCAGAGGTGTTTCAAGAGTTATGCTCGGGGTGACTCACTGGGTGTTGCACTCCGAACTAAAATCCGGGCGTCGATAGGATGGGGCCGTGGCCAGCTCACCCGAGAGACAACGTATCGTGCGTCGCGTACTGATCGTGGCGCTCGTTGCCGCCGTTCTTGTGTTGGCCGCAGCGGCGTGGATAGTCGTGCCAATCCTGACTCACAACAGTGCCGGAAGCTCAGGGCAAGATCAGCTGCCCGAGGGGTTCGTCAATGAGGCACGCGCCGAGGGTGCCGACGGGCGAACCCGCGAGCTCGTCGTCGAGACGACTGCCGGTTCGCCGGCAGACCTCGCCCAGCTTACGCCGGGAGATGAGCTCATTATTCGGGGTTCCGGCTTTGATGCTGGAATCGGAATATACGTGGCAATCTGCGCGGTTCCGTCAATTCCGGGTGAGAAGCCCTCACCCTGTCTCGGTGGGATTCCCGAGACCGCCGAGGGTGCGGTGGTGGCCGAGACCAGCGTCTGGATCACGGACAACTTCGCTTGGGCGGCATTCGCTAATCAGGGGTACGACGATGCCGGGGCGGGCACATTCACGGCGACCTTGCTAGTGCCCGAATCCTCCTCGAACGGCCTCGACTGCACGCTCTCACTGTGTGCGATCACGACCCGGGCGGACCACACCGCGGCGAACGACCGGGTGCAAGACCTGCAACTTCCCGTCGCATTCACCCGCTGATCCGCCTACGAGGTCAGTGGGGCGATGACGAGCGACGCGAACGTGTAGATACCGAGCCCCGCGAGCGCGCCCACGACGGTGCCGTTGATGCGGATGAACTGCAGATCCTTCCCGACCTGCAGCTCGATCTTCTCGGCAGCCTCCTGCGCGTCCCAGCGCTGCACAGTCTCGCTGACCACGCTCGCGATGTCGTGCCGATAGCTCCGCACGAGGTGCTCGGCGACCTGCATCACCCACACATCGATCTTGAACTGCAGGGTGGGCTCGTCAAGCAGGCGGTGCCCGAAGTCTTGCAGCGCCAACACCATTCGTGTGCGCAATTCACTCGCTGGGTCTTCAAGCATCTCGACGAGGGCCGCGCGGGCGGTCACCCAGGTGCTCTCGGCAAGGCCGCGAATGCGCGGGCTGTCGAATACCTCGTGCTTGAAGGACTCCAGCTGACCCTGCAACTCGGGCTTTTCACGCAGATCTTCTGCGAGGTCGGCGAGGAAGCCCGCGACGGCAAGACGGAAGGGGTGGTGCTGATCCGCCCGCACAGCTTGCGCGAAACGCACCGTCTCTGCGTGAAGCCGACCATCGACGAACCGCTGCGCAACACTCGGCAGCCACGACGGAAGTCGCGACGACACCATGCTGTCGAATGCGTCGGGGTGGTGGATCAGCCAGTCCTCCAAGCGCGCCGCCGCCATATCGATCAGGGCTTCCTGATGTGATCCGGCGACGAACGAGTCGATCGCGCCGCCGAGTAGGGGGCTCCAAGCGGGCTCGACAACGTGGCGCCGCACGAGTGCCTCGAGCAGCTCCTGCACGTCGCTGTCGTTGAGCACCGTCAGGGCCCCGAGGCCGGCACTCGCGATCATCTCGCCGAGCCGCTCGGAGTGGTGGCGATCCACCAGCCAATCGCCCGCCATGCGCGCGCCACTGATAGTGCTGAGCTTCTCGTGCACGACCTCGTCGGCGAGGAAATTTTCTTCGATGAAGGAACCGAGCCCCTCACCGATCTCATCTTTTTTGTTGGAAATCAGGCTGGTGTGCGGAATCTTGATTCCGAGCGGGTAGCGGAAAATGGCCGTCACCGCGAACCAGTCGGCGAGCGCGCCGACCATCCCACCCTCGCTTGCAGCGCGAACGTAGGCGAGCCAAGGGATTCGGTCTTGCAGGGCGAAGGACACGACGAACACCACCGCCATGAAGAGCAACAGTCCGAGCGCGAGTGCCTGCATGCGACGGAGTTGCCGGAGCCGCTCGAAATCGGCCGGGGAGGTCGCACCCAGGGTGCGACGCGGCCGACGGGCGGCGGAGGTCGTTCCAATTCGTAAGCCAGGCATTCAAGTATTATCCCGCGCAGGTGCATTTCAGTCGTGCATGGGATGATGATCGGATGCATCTCCTTGCCGCAGCGAGCCTCAAAAACCGAGCGCTTATCGCACTGGTCACCATCGTCGCGTCGCTGTTTGGCCTCATAAGCGTCAACGCATTGAAGCAGGAGTTACTTCCCTCGGTGCAGTTTCCGGCGATCGTCGTCATCACCGCGTATCCGGGAGCATCACCCGAGGTTGTCAACTCCGACGTGTCGACCCCGATCGAGACCGCGCTGCGCGGGGTGCCGGGGCTCGAAAGCAGCACCGCGACATCCTCGACCGGTATCTCGACGGTACTGGCACAGTTCACCTACGGTATCGACTTGGCGTCGACGGAGCAGAAGGTTGAGCGCGCGATCAGTCGCATCTCGCGGGTGCTTCCCGAGTCGGTTGATCCGCAGGTCGCGTCGGGCAGCATTGACGATTTCCCGGTGATTCAGATCGCGGTTACTCCGCCAGACGGGGTCGAACCAGAAGTCACCGCAGAGCTCGTGGATCGCATCGCCGTTCCCGAGCTCGGCGAACTTGACGGCGTGCGCGAGGCGCAACTCGCCGGTGCGCGCGGCGACCGTGTCACGATCACGCCAGACGAGGCACGTTTGTCGGAGGAAGCCCTGACCACACAGTCGATCCGCGACGCGTTGCAGCAGAGCGGTGTGCTCATCGCCGCCGGAACAGTGACTGAGGGGGAGCGAACACTCGCCGTGCAGGCCGGCTCGACCCTCGAGTCTGTCGACGATATCTCGTCACTGCCGCTGACCCGGAGCGCCGAGATCCTTGCGGCTCGCGCGGAGGCCGCTGCCGCTCAGGCATCCGCGGCATCTGCAGCCTCCGCACAGTCGCCGCTGGCTGCCTCAGGCTTTGGCACCGGCGGGGCACTCGCTCAGGCGCCTCCCGCAGCAAGCGAGCCACTTCCCACCATCACGATCGGCGAGGTCGCCACGGTCGCGCTGGAACAGAACCCGGAGCAGAGCATCTCTCGGGTCAACGGCAAGCCCGCGGTGACGATCGCGATCACCAAGCTGTCGTCGGCCAACACCGTTGATGTGTCGCACTCGGTGATCGAGGCGCTGCCCGGCCTCGAAGAATCGCTGCAGGGTGCGTCGCTTGAGGTGATCTTTGACCAGGCCCCCTACATTGAGCAGTCCATCGAGACGCTCGCCGTCGAGGGTCTGCTCGGGCTCGTATTCGCCGTGTTCGTCATTTTGATCTTCCTCCTGTCACTTCGGGCGACGCTCGTCACCGCGATCTCGATCCCCGTCTCGGTGCTGCTCACCTTCATCGGCCTGAACTTCGCCGAATACACCCTCAATCTGTTGACGTTGGGCGCCCTCACCATCTCCATCGGCCGCGTCGTCGATGACTCGATCGTGGTGATCGAGAACATTAAGCGACACCTGGCGTTCCCGAGCCCAGAAGGCCGACAGACGGTGATCGTGCGCGCAGTGCGCGAGGTTGCCGGAGCCATCACGGCCTCGACCGTCACCACCATCGCGGTGTTCCTCCCGTTGGCGTTCGTCTCGGGTACCGTTGGCGAACTCTTCCGACCCTTCTCGTTCACGGTCTCGATCGCGCTGGCCGCGTCGCTCTTCGTGTCACTCACGATCGTGCCGGTACTCGCATACTGGTTCCTGCGCGACAGCTCCCGCAAGCGCACCGCCGACGGTGCGCGAGAACTCGTGCCCGTCGACGAAGAGCCCGACGCCAAGCGCGGGGTCTCCGGACTCGTGCTTCGCGGGTACCGCCCGATCATTGATTGGACGCTGAAGCATCCCGCAGTGACTCTGATGGTCGCCTTGCTGGTGTTCGGTGGCACGATCGCGACCGCGCCGCTGATGAAGACCAGTTTCATCGGCAGCGACGAACAGAACTCCGTCAACCTGAGTCAGACCCTTGCTGCTGGTACGAGCCTGGAAGCCCAGCTCGTCGAGGCCGAGCGAGTGGAGCAGGCCCTCGCCGGGATCCCTGAGGTCGACACCGTGCAGGTCACGATCGGCAGCGGGGGCGCTGGCCTCCAGGCCGCCTTCGGCGGCGGTGACGGCGTGATCCGCTACGCGATCACGACCGATCCCGATGCCTCACAAACCGAGCTGCAAGACGAGATCCGCACCACGGTAGAGGCGCTCGACGATGCCGGAGAATTCTCAATCGCTTCGGGCGGTGGGCCGATCGGTGGCTCGAGCGCGATCGAGGTCTCCGTCGCCGCCCCTGATCAGGCGACACTGACCGAGGCGAATGACGCGGTGGTTGAAGCCCTCCGAGCGCAGGATGGGCTGGTGCAGGTCGAGAGCGACCTGGCAACATCCCGCCCGTACCTCGCCGTCGAGGTGGATCGCGGCAAGGCCGCCGACGCTGGCCTCAGCGAGGTCGCGGTCGCCACGCTCGTCGCGCAGCAGATGAGCCCCTCGCAGATCGGGCAGATCGTGATCGAGGCGACCTCGATCGGTGTCTACCTCTCCGCCGGTCCCGCGCCGACTGATCCTGACGGCGTCGCCGCGCTCCTGATTCCCACCCGCGGTGGCGAGGTGCGACTGGATTCGCTCGCTATCGTCGCGGTCACTGACGGCCCGGTGAGTATCAGCACCCAAGACACGGTGCGGATCGCGGTGGTCTCCGCACTCCCGGCCGGGGACGACCTGGGCGCCGCGGGCGCGCTCGTGGACGAAGCGCTCGCTGGCTTGGAGCTTCCGGCGGGTGCGTCCGCCGGGGTGGGCGGTGTGCTCTCTGAGCAGGCGGAGTCTTTCCAGCAGCTCGGACTCGCCCTGCTTGCCGCGATCCTGATCGTGTACGTGGTGATGGTTGCGACCTTCAAGAGCCTGTTGCAGCCGCTGCTCCTGCTTGTCTCGGTGCCGTTTGCGGCCACCGGCGCCATCCTGCTGCTCGTCGTCACCGGGATTCCGCTGGGGGTGGCCTCGCTCATCGGCGTGCTGATGCTCATTGGCATCGTGGTGACCAACGCGATCGTGCTCATCGACCTGGTGAACCAGCTACGAGAACGCGGCAAACCACTCTACGAAGCGGTGCGCAGCGGATCCCTGTTGCGTCTTCGCCCGATCGTCATGACGGCGCTGGCGACCATCCTCGCGCTCGTGCCGATGGGGCTCGGCATCACGGGTAAGGGTGGGTTCATCTCGCAGCCACTCGCAATCGTGGTGATCGGTGGACTGCTTTCCTCGACGGTGCTCACGCTGATCGTGCTGCCCACCCTGTACTTCGCGGTGGAACGCCGACGCGAGCGGGCGCGCGAGCGACGGCTGGAGCGCCGCGAGCAGCGGATCGAACATGGCGCGTAAGTCGGGCGGCGGGTTCCGCGCCCCCAAGAATTACGAGCCGGGCAGGGGCAGCAAGCCGAGCAAAGCTGGCTGGCGAGCCGAGCAATCGGGAGGCGCGAAGCCGACCGGAAGCGGGAAGTCCGCGTCCGGAAGGTCGGCCGCGCGGCCCACGGACCGGCAGGATGGCGAGCGTTCGCAGCGCGCACAGCGTATCCGCGACACTGCGCCCGCGGGTGCGCGGCGCGAGCCGCGCACCGATCCACCCGCCCTGCCCGCGGTTCCACCCGCGCCGCTCGAGGCACGCCGCACGACTCCCGCCGAGGTTTCCGGCACAACGTTCAGTGATCTGGGTCTCGGTGGCAACATCGTGCGGGCGCTCGCCGAACTGGGAGCGATCACGCCGTTTGCGATACAGGCCGTCACGATCCCTGACATCCTGCAGGGCCATCACGTGCTGGGTCGAGGCCGCACGGGATCAGGCAAGACCATCGCGTTCGGGGCAGCCCTCGTCGAGCGGCTCCTCCGGCTGAAAGCGGAGGGCGCGTTCCCATCCGACGCGCCCAAGGAGAAGCCGCAGCGGGGTGTACAGCAGAAGCGCCCGGCGAGGCAGGCCGCACGGGCGCCCAAGGCCCTGATCCTCGCCCCGACGCGGGAACTCGCGTTGCAGATCGACCGCACCGTGCAACCGATCGCGCGCGCCGTAGGGCTCTACACCGGCCAATTCGTGGGCGGTGCCCCGTTTGAGCCGCAACTGCATTCCCTGGCACGCGGGGTCGACATCGTCATCGGCACCCCCGGCCGCGTCGAGGACCTCTCGATGCGTGGCCACTTGAACCTCGGCCAGGTCGCCGTCACGGTCATCGACGAGGCAGACCACATGTCGGAACTCGGGTTCATCGAGCCGGTCCAGCGGATCCTGCGCAGCACCCGGCGGCGCAGTCAGCGACTGCTCTTCTCAGCTACGCTCGATGGGCGGGTGGAGGCGCTGGTCGCCGAGTTCATGCCGCGCCCCGCGATACACGAGGTGGTCGACGATGCGGGCTCGAGCGAAGAGCCGGGCGGCACGAGCGACGTGACCCACCGGGTGCTGGTTGTGCTGCGCGAGCACAAAGACGACGTTCTGATGCAGCTGGTCGTGGGCGGCGGTCGCACTGTGGTGTTCTGCCGCACGCGCGCCTACGCCGAGATGGTCACCGAGCGGTTGACCGAGGCCGGGGTGAAGGCCCTCGCCCTACACGGAGACCTGAGTCAGGCGCGCCGCGAACGCAATCTGGCGAAATTTACTGAGGGCAACGTTGATGTTCTCGTCGCGACCGACGTGGCCGCGCGCGGCATTCACGTCGATGACATCGATACGGTGCTGCAGGCGGATCCGCCGGACGACCCGAAAGCGTATGTGCACCGCGCAGGACGCACGGGTCGCGTGGGGAAGGCTGGCAGCGTGATCACCCTGATCCCGCGCACGCGGCAGAAGCGCACGCGCGAACTCTTCGAGGCGGCGGGCATCGAGCCCGATTACTTTGGCGACTTCGAGCCCGGAGCCTCTTTGTCCTAGCTTGCCGAGTTGGGGCGGTGGACTGGATTCGGCTCTCTCGGCAATCCGGTCGCATCCGCTTCGCGGACGCTCCTGCCAGACCCAGCCAGCCTCGTTCCCCGAACCCAGACCACCGCCCCGAGGGTCAACTATCTAAAGCGCCGCGGCGACCCGGTCGAGCGCCCGGCGCAGGTCGGCGATGAGGTCGCCCACCGACTCAATGCCGACAGACAGGCGTACGAGGCCCTCGGTGATGCCCAGTCGCGCGTTGAGCTCGGCGGGGAATGTCGCGTGCGTCGAGGTGGCCGGGTGGATCGCCATCGACCGGGTATCGCCGATGCCCGTCATGCGGGAGAACACGCTGAGGCCGTCAATAAACGCGCGCGCCCCGTCACGGCCTCCGCGCACCGTCACACCAAACACCGAGCCACTGCGCCCACCGTAATCGCGCACCGCGAGCTCGTAGAGCGGGTTTGACGGAAGTCCCGCATAATCGACCGACTCGACCTCGGCTTGTTCCTCGAGCCAGGTCGCGATCGTGAGCGACGACTCCACGTGCCGCTCCATACGCAGTGACAGCGTCTCCATGCCCTGCTGCAGGAGGAAGGCGTTGAACGGCGACAGCGACGGCCCGATATCGTTCACCACCGATTCACGCACCGCGCGCGCGTATGCGGCGGTGCCGAAACGCTCGAGCATGGAGGCAACCCCGGGCCGGGGCCCGTCGGTGACCAGTGGGAAGTGGCGCGGCGAACCAGCCCAATCAAAGGTGCCACCGTCGACCACCGCGCCGCCGACCGCCGCCCCGTGGCCGGTCAGAAACTTCGTGGTCGAGTGCACCACGATGTGTGCGCCGTGTTCGAAGGGCCGAATCAGCGCAGGAGTGCCCACGGTGTTGTCGACGACCACCGGCAGCCCGTATCGTGCCGCCACTTCGGCCACTCGACGCAGGTCGACCACGTCATTGAGAGGGTTGGGGATCGACTCCGTGTAAATCGCCTTCGTCCGCGGCGTGATCGTGCGCTCCCACTCGGCATCGTCTGTCGCGTCCCACACGTAGTCAACGTTGATGCCGAATCGTTTGAAACTGCGCCCGAACAGGATGCGGGTTCCGCCGTAGATCGAAGCGGTCGAAACGATGTGGTCACCCGACCCAGCGAGTGCGAAGAGGGCTGCGCTAATCGCGGCCTGCCCGCTCGACACGGCGACGGCGGCGGTCCCGCCCTCCAGCGACGCGAGCCGCTCCTCGGCGACCCAGTTGGTCGGATTGCCCTGACGCGAGTAGATCGGGTCGGTCGATTTCCCGGTGAAGCGGTCCGCCCCATCCTCGAAATCCGCGAACACGTAGCCCGCCGACATTGCGATCGGCGGCACCCGAAGGCCCGCGTTGAGATCGGGGTGCTCCCCAGCATGCACCTGGCGGGTGTCGAAGCCGAAGCCCTCCCAATCGGTCACTGGTGTTGTTGCGGGGTGTGGATCGCGTGGGGTCAAGAGACCGCTCCGTTCTGTGCCTGTGCCTGTGCCGTCGCCACG
This sequence comes from Leucobacter fengyongliangi, assembly GCF_052386045.1. NCBI lineage: Bacteria > Bacillati > Actinomycetota > Actinomycetes > Micrococcales > Microbacteriaceae > Leucobacter > Leucobacter fengyongliangi. Next base: position 668,994 of record NZ_CM126356.1, read on the forward strand.
AGAGTGGCGATGCGATCCACTGCCTGGCGAATCGTGTCGGGTGCGCACGCGAGGTTCACACGCACGTGGCCCTCACCGCCGACACCGAAGGCCGTGCCTTTGCCAAGTGCGACCTTGGCCTCGGTGAGGATGCGCCGGAATGGATCGGGGCCCAGGCCAGCCTGACTGAAGTCGAGCCACGCGAGGTAGCCAGCGTGCGGCCGGGCGTAGGCCACGCCCGGAAGCTTCTCGGCGATGAGCTCGGCGAGGAGATCGGCGTTCGCCTCGATCTGCACGATGGCGCGGTCGAGCCAATCTCCCGCGTCTCGGAAGGCGGCGATGCCAGCGTGCAGCCCGAGGATACTCACGCGCGTGGTCACCTCGGGCGGAAGCCGACGCAGCAGCTGATTCGCGCGCTCGTCGGCCGCGACGATGACCGAGCATTTCAGACCCGCGACATTCCAGCCCTTGCTGGCCGAGGTGGCGGTGACGGCGAGGGCCCCGGCCGCCGCGGCGAGTGGGGCGAACGGCGTGAACGTGTGGCCACGATGGGTCAGCGGCGCGTGGATCTCATCGGAGATCACAAAAACGTCGTACTGGGCGGCGAGCCGGGCGAGTTCCGCGAGATCGCTGGGGGAGTGCAGGAGCCCGTGGGGGTTGTGCGGGTTGCACAGCACGAGTGCGTCAATGCCGGGCTCAGCGGCGAACGCGCGCTCAAGCGCAGCAAGGTCGAGGCGCGCCGCAATGCCCGTGGGCGTGGTGGCGGGCACCGCGTCCTGAACGAGTGGGATCTGCACAACCTCCACCGGAAGTTCCTCGAGCATCTCGAAGAAGGACGGGTAGACGGGGGTCGTGATCGCAACGCGCCCTCCCGCGGGCACCCGCAGTCGAAGCGGCTCGACGATGCCGCAACTCACGTCGGTTGCCAGGTGGACGTGGGCGGGATCCACCTGCCAGCCCCATCGCTCACGGGCGAACTTGGCGAACACCGGCGCTAGCTCGCCGGGGCCGTCAAGATACCCGGTATCGCTCGCGAGCACCCGCGAGATGATGGCCTGTTGCACCTTGGGTGAGAGCGTGAAGTCCATCTCGGCAACAAAGAGGGGAAGGACGTCGGCAGAAAACCTGGTCCACTTGAGGCTCGTGCGTTGGGTGCGCAGGATCGACGGATCGAGCTCACGAAACGGAACGCCACTCGGGTCGGTGTCGGTGGGGGTCGAGTTGCTCCCCGGGCTGACGCTTGCGCCGGTGCCCGCTCGGGGGGTGTCGTGACAATCTGCTTCGGAGGCCATACCTCCATTCTCCACCTTCATCAGCTGGGTGGCACGCCAGGGCGTAAAGGTGCGTAAGAGGGGCGGCCGAGGCGTGCGTGGTTATCGGCCGCATCATCGGAGGTCGCGGTCGGCTAGCCGTTCGCGCGCGCGATGTGGCTGCGCGCGTGCTCGATCGCGGGGTCAAGCTCCGTGAACAGGTGGTTCGGGTGGCGCAACGATTCGATGACTCCGAGCTGGGCGAGCAGCTCCTTGTGTTCCGGTCTGATGCCCTTGATGAGGACGGTTGCTCCGCGCTGCTCAAGGGCGGTCACCATCTCTGCGAGCGCGTTTGCCCCCGTCGAATCGATGATTTGCAGCCCGGACAGTCGCAGGATCACAACCTCAACCTCGCCCGCATCAGCCACCTCATCGAGCAGACGCTCCGCCGCTCCGAAAAACAGCGAACCCTCGAGTCTGAACAATGCGATGCGCTCGTCGCCCGGCTGGGGTTCGCCAGGTAACGGTTCGCGGTGTGCGCCGCTGGTGCGGCTGAGAGTGCGCAGGGCAAAGAAAGCGGCCGCGGCGATGCCGATACCAACCGCCACGATCAGGTCGAAGGCGACCGTCACGAAGGCCGTGACGAGGAACACCAGGGCGCTTGACCCGCCGGAATTGAATACGCGGCGAATAGTCGACACCGACACCATTCGCGCCGCGGTCACCATCAGTACGCCCGAGAGCGCAGCGAGCGGGATCACCGAGACGACATCTGCCGCCACTAGCACGATCAGCAGGAGCAGGATCGCGTGCACGATTGCCGCCAGACGAGACCGCGCGCCACTGCGAACGTTCACCGCGGTGCGGGCGATGGCACCGGTTGCCGGCATGCCACCAAAGAGCCCTGCGGCAATAGATGCGAGCCCTTGCCCGAAGAGCTCGCGGTCGGCGTTCAACGGTCCGGTGGGTGCGAGCGTCGCCGCTACCCGGGCGGAGAGGAGCGATTCGATGGCTGCGAGGGCTGCCACAGCGAAGGCCGGCCCGATCAGCGCAATGACCATCGCCGAGTCAAACGCGGGAAGGCTCGGAGCGGGAAGAGAATGAGGAAGTGCGCCGATGGTTGCGAGCGGAAGCTGGAACAGGGTCGCCGACACGGCGACCACGACGATCGCGACGAACGATCCTGGAAGTGACGGCACCCACTTGGCGAGTGACACCATGATTACGGCTACCGCGATGACAATGCCCAATGGCAGAAATGCCTCCGGCCATGCCGCGGTCATAACGACTTGCCACGCGGCGACCACGGCATTGGTGGCGTGCGATTCACTCTGCACACCGAGCGCCGATGGCACTTGCTGGAGGAAGATAATGACGCCAATGCCGGCGGTGAATCCCTCGATCACCGGCCAGGGAATGTAACTTACCGACCGCCCGAGCTTGAAGAGCCCCGCGGCAACCACGAGCACCCCTGCCATGATGCTGACGACAACCACTGCCCCGACGCCGTACATGACAACGATGGGGGCGAGCACCACCACCATCGCGCCGGTCGGACCCGACACCTGCACGCTCGATCCACCAAATACCGCAGCGACGATACCCGCAACGATTGCCGTGATGAGTCCGGCCTCGGCTCCCACCCCGGAGCTCACCCCAAAGGCGAGCGCCAGCGGGAGGGCGACGATTCCGACGGTGATGCCAGCAATGAGGTCGGCGCGCCAGCTTCTTGGCACCCCGCTGTAGTCGTTCGCACTGGGAAGCATCGAGCGAAACGAGCGCAGTACGCCGGGTGTGTCGGTCACGTCGTCAGCTTCCCCACAACCGGAAAGTGGCCGCTCGGCATCTCACCCTCGTCGTACACATCATCGGGTCGGGGGTGCCGACCACCCGGTGGTCCTTGTTCGGATAATCGAAGCGCGACAGTACCCAGCGCATGGCCTCCAATCGAGCGCGTTTCTTGTCGTTGGATTTCACCACCGTCCAGGGTGCGTGGGGCGTGTCCGTATAGAAGAACGTGGCCTCCTTCGCCTCGCTATACGCATCCCACTTGTCGAGGCTCGCGAGATCGGTGGGGGAGAGCTTCCACTGCTTGACCTCATCGGTGGATCGTGCGAGGAACCGGTCGTGTTGCTCAGCGCGACCGACTGAGAACCAGAACTTGATGAGGTGGATCCCGGACTGCACGAGCATGCGTTCGAACTCGGGGGCCGACCGCGTGAACTCGAGATACTCCTGCGGAGTGCAGTAGCCCATGACGCGCTCGACACCCGCCCGGTTGTACCAGGAGCGGTCAAATAAGACGATCTCCCCGCCGCTCGGCAGGTGCGTGGCGTAGCGCTGGAAGTACCAGGAATTGCGCTCACGATCTGTCGGTATCTCAAGTGCCACGACGCGCGCGCCTCGAGGGTTCATGTGTTCGGTGAACCGCTTGATGGCACCACCCTTGCCGGCGGCGTCGCGACCCTCGAACAGGATGACGATTTTCTGACCGGTTTCTTTCACCCAGGCCTGCAGCTTCAGGAGCTCGATCTGCAGCTTGCGCTTCTCACGCTCGTACACGGCCGCGCTGAGCTTGCGATCGTAGGGGTAGCCCTGGCGCCAGGGAGCATCGGGGCCGTCGTCGGATCTGGGCTTGCCCTTGCGACGTAATTCGGCGATCTCATCGATCTCGGGGGTGATGTCAACCTGATCAGCTGAGGCAAGAGTGAAGCCCTCGGCGTTGATGTCGGTAGTGGCAGCTTCATTCGGTCCACCGGGCTGAGTTGTGATGGTGGTGTTGTGATCGTCGGAACTGGGCACCAGGCCTCCTCGGGTGTGGTTTGTGATCCACAGCCCGCGCAACACATCGGGCCTCCTTTCAGAATATGCCTCAATGGGGGTGCAGATTTACTCCTGCTGAGCGTGCACTCGAAAAACCTTCAATGCTACCCTGAAGGTTCGCGCTGGTGACGGGATCGCGACGCGTTGGCCTGGTTCGAGGCCGAACGCCGCGGCACGTGTGAGACTGGTGGCGACCTAAAAGGGGTGGAACTTGATGCGCACGCAGTCACGAACGACACGCACGCGGTGGATCGCGGGTGCCGCTATCGCCGCGATCATTGCTACCGCGTTGGTGGGTGGCGGAACGGGATCCGTGCCCGCGCAGGCACTCGATCTGCCGAGCTGGGCAGACGTAGAGGCCGCGAAGCAGAACGAAGCAACCGCGGCCGCGAAGGTCATCGAAATTGAAGGTTTGATCGCTCAAGGCGAGGCGGAACTCGAGCGGCTGCGCAATTTGCACGCCGACGCGGTGAGCGCGTTCCAAGACGCGGAAGCCGCGTTCCAGGCCGCAGCGCGCAAGTCGGAAACCCTCGACGCGCAGGCCGAGCAGAGCCGCCTCGAGGCCGAAGCCGCCACCGCGCAGGCCGCCGCTCTTGTGTCGCAGATGTATCGATCCGGCGGAGTAGACCGCAACGTCGAGCTGTTTCTCGAGAGCGAGGGCGACACCGCCGACGCGCTGCTTGAACGGCTCGCGTCGATGTCGAAGGCGACCGAACGCAACACCACCATCTCGCAAGAGGCGCAGCAGGCGATGAACACGGCCGCTTCGCTCGGCGAACAGGCCGAGGTCGCTCGGCAGCAACGCGAGGTACTGCGCGCAGAGAAGGAAGCGGCCGAGCAGACCGCCGCTGAAGCGGTGGCGGGTCAGGCAGAGGCGCTGCAGGCGCAGGAAGAGCAGCAGGTCGTTCTGAACACGCAGCTTGCCGCGCTGAAAGACACCACCACCCAGACCGTCGCCGGATACCAGGAGCGCCTGCGCATCGAAGAGGAACAGCGCCGTGCCGAAGAAGCGCGTCGTGCCGAGGCTGCGCGATTGGCGGCCGAGGCTGCTGCTGCTGCTGCTGCGGCTGCGGCGCAGAATCCGGGTGGTGGCGGTAGTTCTGCCGGTGGCGGCGGTGGAAATGGAGCTGGCGGCGGCGCTGTTGGTGGCTGGCTTCGCCCCACGTCGGGCTGGATTTCTACCTATTTCCAGCAGTGGTCTGGCCACACCGGTGTGGACCTTGCTACCGGGTGTGGCACCCCGATCGTGGCTCCGGCTGCGGGCACCGTCACATACGTCGGCTGGAAAGATAACATCGGCGGCAACATGATGCACCTCGACCACGGAGGCGGTGTGCAGACTCGTTATGCGCACCTCAGCGGATTCGCACTGTGGTACGGCAACTACGCCTACGCTGGCCAGATTATTGGCTACGTGGGAACCACCGGTATGAGCACCGGGTGCCACCTGCACTACGAAGTGCTGCGAGGCGGAATGTTCGTGAACCCACTCTCCGGCTACGGCGTCTAGCTCCCTCACACCACACAACCACGAACGCCCTGGCACTCTCTGAGGAGGCCAGGGCGTTCGTGCGTATCTGGGAGTTAGTGCCCTTGCGCCTGCAATCGCTCCTGTGCTTCCACGATCAACTGCTCCGCATCGGAGGCCGAGCCCCACGCGTCAACCTTGACCCACTTGCCGGGCTCGAGATCCTTGTAGTGCTCGAAGAAGTGCTCGATCTCCTTGCGGGTGTACTCGGGAATGTCGGTCACATCCTGAATGTGCGCCCAGCGCGGATCCTTGTGCTGCACGGCGATGACCTTGTCGTCGCCGCCGGCCTCGTCGCTCATCTTCAGCACGCCCACCGGGCGCACTTTGATGCCCACACCGGGGAATACCGGGTAGTCGAGCAGCACGAGCACGTCGAGTGGATCGCCGTCTTCGCCGAGAGTTTCCTCGAAGAATCCGTAGTCGGTGGGGTAGACGAAACCGGTGTAGAGCACGCGGTCGAGGTAGACGCGTCCGGTCTCATGATCGACCTCGTACTTGTTGCGGCTCCCCTTGGGGATTTCGATGACGGCGTCGAATGCGGCGGTCATGCAGACTCCTTGTGTTCGCGGGCGTGGCCCTCGCGGTGATGTGCGCTCTCAGAGTACCCGAGGGCGACCGGTAGCGTGGTCGTGTGACCAGACTGCCGCCGCTTGATCCCGCCGTTGCCCACACGCGCCTGGCTGTGCGCCGCGTGCTGGCCCGGTGGTCGACGCACCCGTCTCGAGTGGATCGCGCGGCGATGGCCCCCGATGCCCCGCTGGTGCTCGTTGCCCTATCGGGGGGTGCGGACTCGCTCGCGCTCGCCGCCGCCGTCGCGTTCGAGGCCCCTCGTCTCGGCTTGCGCGCCGGCGCGGTGGTGGTGGATCACGCCCTGCAGCAGGGCTCGGAGGAGGTCTCCCGTGTCGCCGCGGGTCAGGCGACATCGCTCGGGCTTGATCCGGTGGTGGTGCGCCGAGTACGCGTCACCCGGGGCGATGCTGACGGGCCGGAGGCGGCGGCCCGAGCTGCCAGGTACGAAGCATTTGCGGTGGTTCGCGCGGAAACGGGTGCGGCCGCGATCCTCACCGCCCACACCCGCGACGACCAAGCCGAACAGGTGCTGCTTGCGCTGGCACGGGGGTCGGGTACCCGCGCCATTGCGGGCATTCCGCCCGAACGCGGCGCGATCCACCGCCCGTTGCTGGGCATCAGTCGAGGGGAGACGGAGCAGGCCTGCCGGGCACAGGGTCTCGAACCGTGGCAGGATCCACACAACACCGACCCGGCGTTCGCCCGCGTGCGGGTGCGCACCCGGGTACTGCCGCTGCTGGAGGAGGAGCTGGGGCCCGGGGTCGCGGCGGGCCTCGCCCGAACCGCGGATCTCGCGCGCGAGGATGCCGACGCGCTCGATCGTCTCGCCGAGCAACTACACGACTCGCTCACAGAGCGCTCGGAGACCGGCATCGCGCTGTCCGTCGAGTCGCTCGCGGAACAGCCCGACGCGCTGCGTAACCGCATAATCAGGCGTGCCGCAGGCGCGGCGTTCGGCTCGCACCTCAGCCGCGAGCACACCCGATCGGTGGCCGCCCTCGTCACCGACTGGCACGGTCAAGGTCCCATCAACGTTCCCGGCGCTACAGTTGAGCGTATTGCGGGTCGCTTGGAATTTCGAGCGGCCGGCCGATCCACTAGTTGATTGAACGAAGGCGGGCAGATGGACGTGAAGGATCTCGGAACCGATCTGAAGGTCGTGCTGCACACCGAGGCGGAGCTGCAGGCGCGTCTCGCGGAGCTTGCGCGTCAGATCGAAGCCGACTACGGGTTCGATACCCCGCCGCTGCTCGTGGGGGTGCTCAAGGGTGCGGTGATGGTGATGGCCGATCTCGCCCGTGAGCTGCGCTTCCACGCGGAGATGGACTGGATGGCGGTGTCGTCGTACGGAGCGGGAACGAAGTCGAGCGGCGTCGTGCGGATTCTGAAGGATCTCGACTCGGATCTGACCGGGCGTGACGTGCTGATCGTCGAAGACATCATCGACTCGGGCCTGACGCTGTCATGGCTGAAGGAGAACCTCGAAAGCCGCGGCGCAAAATCGGTGCGCATCTGCACGATGCTGCGAAAGCCCGATGCCTCGAAGGTTGACGTTGAGGTGACCTATCTCGGGTTCGATATCCCGAACGAGTTTGTGGTCGGATATGGGCTCGACTATGCCGAGCGCTACCGCAACCTGCGCGATGTCGCGATTCTCGCGCCGCACGTGTACGGCGGCGAGTGACGCTCGCACGCTGATGATTTTGCGCTGAGCGGACACACAGCAGCGGTGTCGATGCCAGCGGATACGCTTACACATATTCGCTGGTGACCGCAGAAAGGCCGCAACTTGGCTGACAAAGCACAGAAGGCCCCCAAAGGGAAGAATCTCTTCAAGGGGCCGTTGCTCTATTTGATCCTGGCTCCGCTCATCGTGTTGCTCGGGTGGTCACTGCTCTCCGGCACGGGAGTGCGTGAAATCACCACGCAGCGTGGGCTCGAAATGCTGGCCGACGGCGGCGTCACAAAGGCCGAGATCATTGATGGCGACCAGCGCGTCAACCTCACCCTCGCCAAGGCTGACGAGAAGACCGGTTCGAGCGAGGTGTTCTTCTACTACATCACCCAGCGGGGTGAAGACGTGATCGCCGCGGTCAACGAGGCAGAGCCCAAGGACGGGTACACCGACCAGGTGCCCCAGCCGAACGCGCTGTGGTCAATCCTCGGTTTCATGTTGCCGTTGCTGCTCATCGGCCTGTTCTTCTGGTGGATGCTGTCGTCAATGCAGGGCGGCGGCAACAAGGTAATGCAGTTCGGCAAGTCACGCGCGAAACTGAATTCCAAGGAGATGCCCCAGGTCACTTTTGCTGATGTCGCCGGCGCAGACGAGGCGGTCGAAGAGCTGCACGAGATCAAGGACTTCCTGCAAGACGCGACGAGGTTCCAGGCCGTGGGCGCTCGAATCCCGAAGGGTGTGCTGTTGTATGGCCCTCCCGGCACGGGCAAGACGCTGCTCGCTCGGGCTGTCGCAGGCGAGGCGGGAGTGCCGTTCTACAGCATCTCCGGATCTGACTTCGTCGAAATGTTCGTGGGCGTCGGCGCGAGTCGTGTGCGCGACCTCTTCAAGGAGGCCAAGGCTAACGCCCCCGCCATCATCTTCGTTGACGAGATCGATGCGGTGGGACAGCGCCGTGGCCAGGGCATGGGTGGCGGCCACGACGAGCGCGAGCAGACGCTGAACCAGCTGCTCGTCGAGATGGATGGCTTCGACCCCAAGACCAACGTGATACTCATCGCGGCGACGAACCGCCCCGACATGCTTGACCCTGCGCTGCTGCGCCCTGGCCGCTTCGATCGCCAGATCGGGGTTGACCCGCCAGACATGAAGGGTCGCCGGGCGATTCTTGAGGTGCACTCCAAGGGAAAGCCGCTCTCGAAAAACGTCGACCTTGAGGTGGTCGCCCGGAAGACCCCGGGCTTCTCGGGTGCCGACCTCGCCAATGTTCTGAACGAGGCTGCACTGCTGACCGCGCGCTCGAACGCGCAGTTGATTGACAATCGCGCGCTTGACGAGGCGATCGACCGCGTGATCGCGGGGCCGCAGCGTCGCACGCGGGTCATGAAAGACCACGAGAAGTTGATGACGGCCTACCACGAGGGTGGACACGCCCTGGTTGCCGCGGCGCTGAACTACACGGATCCCGTGACCAAGATCACGATCCTGCCGCGTGGACGAGCCCTCGGATACACGATGGTGATTCCGCTCGAAGACAAGTACTCGGTGACACGAAACGAGTTGCAGGATCAGATCGCCTATGCGCTTGGGGGCCGCGTCGCGGAGGAACTCGTGTTCCATGACCCGACGACCGGCGCCGGAAATGATATCGAGAAGGCCACCTCAACCGCGCGGAAGATGGTGACCGAGTACGGCATGTCGGCGAAGCTCGGGCCGGTGCGACTGGGACAGGCGCAGGCCTCGCCCTATTTGGGCGAGTTCGGCTCGACCCGCGATTTCTCCGAGGGAGTGGCCGTCTCTGTCGACGAAGAGGTGCGCGCCATCATTGAGCAGGCACACGACGAGGCATACGAGGCGCTCGTGCTCAACCGCACAGTACTCGACCGGCTCGCCGCTGAGCTTCTCGTAAAGGAGACGCTCGACCACCTGCAGATTGCCGAGATTTTCGTCGACGTTGTGAAGCTGCCGGAGCGTTCGGTCTGGCTCTCAAGCGGCAAGCGGCCCGTTTCTGATCTGCCGCCGATTGCCGTGCCAGAGAGCGTGCGCACAGATGGTGCACTTTCTGACGCTGCGGGTGACGCAGACGCCTCGGTGCATGCTGACGCTGCGGGTGACGCAGATGCCCCGGCGCGCACTGACGCTGCGGGTGTAGCAGATGCCCCGGCGCACACTGACGTGGCCGATGCCACCCCAGATCCCGACGCCGCGGCGGGTGAGGGCACGGCGAAGCCGTGACCCCTGGCGTCGACCGGCAGCGCATCGCCGCGGCGGTGCGTGAAATGCTTCGTGCGATCGGCGAAGACCCAGACAGCGAAACGCTGGCGGGAACCCCCGATCGCGTGGCCGACGCGTATTCAGAGTTCTTTGCAGGCGTCGGCGTTGATCCGCTGCAGCACCTGAGAGACGCGGTGCCCGTGGGTGATGAGACCGGAGAGCTCGTGCTGGTGCGCGACATTGCGCTGCGATCGACCTGCGAACATCATCTGCTGCCCTTTCGCGGGAGGGCGCACGTTGCCTACCGCCCGGCGCAGCGGGTGGTCGGGCTCGGCGCGATTCCGCGGGTGGTCGACACGCTCGCCGCGCGCCCGCAGGTGCAGGAACGTCTCGGCGAACAGATCGCTGAGGCGCTGCAGGTCGGGCTCGAACCCGAAGGGGTGCTCGTCGTGCTGGAGGCCAGCCATGGGTGCATGGCCGATCGAGGCGGGCGGCAAACCGAGGCCATGGTGGTCACCGTGGCTTCACGCGGATCGCTGTCTCGGCCCGGTGAGCGCGCTGAGGTGCTCGCCCTCATCGGGGCGACCGATCGGGGTACCCCGTGACTGAGGCTCCCGCTGCGGTCGAGGGATTTCAGGTGATGGGCGTGCTGAACGTCACTCCCGACTCGTTCAGCGACGGGGGTGCCTTCTTTGACCCCGAAGCCGCGGTGATGCGCGGCAGGCTGCTCGCCGAGCACGGTGCCGACATTGTCGACGTGGGTGGCGAGTCGACGAGGCCGGGAGCGCTGCCGGTGGACTCCGCGGAAGAGATCCGTCGCGTGCGTCCGGTGATTGCGGCGCTCGGCGCCGCCGGAATCACGGTGTCTGTTGACACCATTCACGCTGCGACGGCGCGTGAGGCGATGCAGGCCGGTGCCGCCATCATCAACGACGTCTCGGGTGGCCTCGCCGATCCGGAGATGTATCGGGTCGCAGCCGAAACCGGTGCCACGCTGATTCTTGGGCACTGGCGCGGTATTCCAGACCCCGCGCACCGTCGTTCCGAGTACGTCGATGTTGTGGCCGAGGTGCGAGACGAACTCGCACGCCTCGCAGCACGCGCGATCGCCGCGGGTGTCGACGCGAGCTGCATTGTGCTTGACCCCTGCCTCGGCTTCGACAAGACCGCCGAGCAGGGCTGGGAGCTCCTCCGCGGTCTGGATCGGCTCAGAGCGGCCGGTTTTCCCGTGCTCGTGGGCATCTCACGAAAGCGAATGCTCGGCGATCTGCTCGCCGCACTTCCGGGCGGCAGCGTGGATGTCCCCGCGCCCGGTCGAGACCTTGCCACCGCGGTCGTGAGCGCCTTCGCCGCGCGCGCCGGGGCCTGGGGCGCGCGCGTGCACGACGTGCCGGGCACGATGCAAGCCCTGGCCGTCGAACGCGCCTGGGGTCGTGCCGATCCGCCCGGATCACGCATCGGAGTGGACAGTGAAGCAGGGTTCACGGCGGGTGAAGCCCGCGAGAGTGTCCACTCGAACGAGGAGGGGCATGGTGCGGGGCAGGCCGGCCCACCCGCGCAGGTGCGCGACCGCATCACCCTGACCGGGCTCGAGGTGTTCGCGCATCACGGGGTCTTCGACTTCGAGCGCGAGCGGGGGCAACGTTTTCTCGTCGATGCCGAACTGGCGGTGGATCTCGGATCCGCGGCTCACACCGACGACCTGGCCCGCACCGTGCACTACGGCGAGGTGGCCGCCGCGATCGCTGGTGCAGTGCGACGCGACCCTGTCGACCTGATCGAGACCGTTGCGGAGCGAGTGGCGAGAGTGACGCTGGCCTTCCCCGGCGTTCGGTCCGCCCGCATCACGGTGCACAAACCCGACGCGCCGATCGACGAGGCGTTCGGTGACGTCTCGGTCACCGTGGTGCGCGACTCGGCTGGAGGTGGCGCATGACCCCCCAGGTCGTCACCGTGCTGCTCGCCTTCGGCGCCAACCTCGGAGACCGGGGCGAGACCATCATTGAGGCACAGCGCGAGCTGGCAATGACACCCGGGGTGACGCATCTGCGACCATCATCGCTGCGCGAGTCCATCGCGCTCACCCCGAGCGGCCCCGATCCCGATGCCCCCCGCTACCTGAACGGTGTGGCACTCGCAGACACCACGCTCACTCCGCATGAGCTGCTCGACGTGCTGCAGCGGCTTGAAGCACGCCACGGCCGGGTGCGCGACGCTCGCTGGGGCGACCGCACGCTCGACATCGACATCATCACCTATGGCGGCAAGCTCATCTCGGACGAGCGGCTGATTGTGCCGCACCCCAGGGCGCACGAGCGTGACTTCGTGCTCGCTCCCTGGCTCGAGCTTGACCCGCACGCGGTGCTCATCGGTCACGGGCGGGTCGCCGAGCTGCTCGCAAGACTTGGCGACACCACCCGTCCGATCACCCAGACACGACAGGCGGTGGATCATGCCGAAGCTTGAACGCACCTCCGCGCTCACCGTTGCCGCGTTTAGCGTGGTAGGCCTCGCCGCGGGCGTGCTCCTGCAGGTGTTTCAGTCGACGCGGGGGGATGCGCCGTTCGTGCCGCCGGTGTCACTCCCGGCGACGCTTCTCGTCATTGCCGCGGTGGTGCTTGCGCTCGGGATCGCGTTGCGACGCGCGGTGACCCGTGCCTCTGCGCGGCCGGTCAACCCTTTTCACGCGGTGCGACTGCTTGCGGGTGCCAGAGCGAGCCAGTTTGCCGGGTCGCTCCTCGGCGGGTTTGGCCTGGGGCTCCTGACACAGGTGATGACCCGCTCGGTGATTCCCCCATCTTCATCTTGGCTGCCCATGTTGTTTGTCGGGGTCGCCGGAGTCGTGCTGCTCGTCGCTGGCGCAATCGCGGAGTGGCTGTGTCGAGTTCCCCCCGATGGATCCGATGCCGAACTCGAGGATGATCCCGACCCGGAAACTGGCGAACAACTCGCCTAACCCGGCGCGTCCCGGCAGACCGGAGGCATGCGCCCTAGGCTTGCTGTTGGAGGTACGACTTGAGTGAGAATCAACCGGACGTGCAGGAAAGCACGTGGCCGAACGAGGTGCACGAGTGGCAGCGGGTGTCGACCAAGTACGCGTGGGCAGATCTCGCGCTGAACCTGATACTGACCCTGATCGTCGTGACGGTGTTCGTGCTCATCGTGCTTTTCGCCGATGAGAAGCCCCCACCGCTCGTGATCGCCATTTTCGCCGCGGTCACGCTCGGCCTGCTGCTGAGCGCGGCATTCGCGTTCCGCAGGGTGCGCGCAATCGGTTACATTCTGCGCGAAGATGACCTGCTCTTTCGCAAAGGCATCATGTTCGAGCGCGTCGTGGCAGTGCCCTACGGGAGATTGCAGCTGGTTGACGTGACGCGTGGCCCGCTCTTGCGCGCGCTGGGGCTCGCGTCCCTCAAGTTCGTGACAGCGAGCGCGGCAACCGGCGTGAACCTGCCCGGGCTTCCCCGGGAGGAAGCCGAGTTGCTCCGCGACCGCCTGGTCGAGCTTGCCGAAACGAGGCGGTCGGGCCTGTGACGAGCGACCCCTTATGGGAACGGCTGCATCCGCTGTCGCCGCTCCTTCGCGGCGGCCTGGCGATTCTCGTCATCGGCGGTATCCTCCTGGCCAATTTCCGCGATCGCATCCTCGAACTCTTTGTCGCGGAGCAATACCTCGGCGCGATGGGCCCCAATGAGGGCGACCTGATTGACATTCTGGTGGAGCAGCGACTCATTCTGGTGGCACTTGGGGTGGCGCTTGGGATCATCGTCATCATCATTTTCTTCTCGTGGCTGAGTTGGCGCTTTCACACCTACCGCATTACCGACGAGGCCGTGGAAGCGCGCAGTGGCGTGCTGTTTCGGCAGCATCGTCGCGCGCCCCTGGAGCGCATCCAAAGCGTCAATTTGCAGAGGCCGTTGCTCGCGCGCATTCTCGGCCTCACCCAAGTGGAGGTGCAAACGGCGGGGCAGGGTGGCAAGGTCACGCTGAGCTACCTCGGCTATCGCGTTGCGAAGGAGGTTCGCGAGCGGATCCTGCGCAGCGTCGCCCGGCGTCGAGGTGAGTCGGTGGCGCACACGCAGGCGCACGACGGTACCTCCGTGATGCCGGCAGAGCCAGCGGTGTCTGGCGGCACACCGTTCGAGGCAAGCCCCACGGGTTTGCCTTCGCGGCTCGACGAACGTGCGCGTGAGTTCGTGGACCTCGACATCGACCAGGCGGCGCGCGCGAGCGGGAGCCTGGTGAGCGTTCCCATCGGGCGGCTGCTGGGCAGCATCGCACTCAGCTGGGACATCTGGATCCCGGTGCTCCTCCTCGTGGCCAGCATCGTGTCTGCGCTGATTTGGAATCCCTTTTTCCTCGCGATGATCATCCCAGCGGTGTTGATTGCGGTGGGCACGAGCTACAGCTCGTTCAACAAGGGGTTCCGCTTCACGCTGTCTCGCAGTTCGGACGGCGTTCGGGTGGGGTCTGGCCTCACCGCCACACACACCGAGACGATTCCGTTTGGGCGGATCCACGCGATCGAAGCTCGTCAACCCCTCGGTTGGCGGCCCTTCGGCTGGTGGCGCGTGCGGGTCACGACGGCGGGGTACGGTGCCGCGGAAGCCGGTCAGAATAGCCTGCGGAATGTCATGTTGCCCGTCGGGCACATCGACGACGTGCTGCGCGTGATCGAGACGCTACTACCGGGTGTGGGCGATGAACCGGAAGAGCTCGAGTCGCTCCGAAGCGGGCTGCTCGGAGCGGGCAGTGCGGGCGGGTTCCTCGGCGCGGGGCCGCGCGCGGCGTGGGTGCTGTGGTTGGGAAAGCGCCGAGCGGGCCTGCGTCTGGAAGATGAGGCATCCGAGAACGCCACGCTCCGGGTGCGTCGCGGCTGGCTCACCCGCAGCTTCGTCGTCATGCCGATCCTTCGGGCGCAATCGATACAGTTTTCGAGGCCACTGCTACAGCGCTTCATTGGGCTCGCTACCCTACAAGCGCACACGGTGCTCGGCCCGGTGCAGGTGGTAATGCGGGGCATTGAGGTCGACCAGGCGCGCGCGGCCTTCGACACGATATCTCGTGCGATGGTACGGGTGCAGGGCGGCGAGGCGGTGCGCATCCGTGTTGAACGGGCAAAGCGGGCCGAGCGAGCGGAGCGAGTTGAGTGGGTCGGGCCGGCCGAACCGGGGGATCCGGCAACGTCAGTGGATCGGACCATGCCGCTGGTTCAGGCCGTGCCGCTAGCCGAGGCTGAACCGCCAGCTCAGATCCCACCCGCGCAGGGCGGCCAAGCATGACCCCCGAGCCTCGTGCGGGCCGCCTGGGCATTGGCCTCGTCGGGGCTGGCCGGGTGGGCCCGGTGCTCGCGCTCGCGCTCGCGGGAGCAGGTCACGCGCTCACCGGCGTGAGCGCGGTGAGTGAAGAGAGCAGGGAACGCGCCGAGCTGCTGCTTCCCGGAGTACCGATTCTCGATGTGCCGGAGGTCGTCAGGCGGAGCGAACTCGTCATGTTTGCGATTCCCGGCGACGAACTCGTCGGCTTGGTGCGTGGCTTGACGGAGATCGGTGCGTGGCAACCGGGTCAGCTCGTGCTGCATACGGCACCCGAGCACGGCTACGGGGTGTTCTCACCCGCACTCGGCGTGGGAGTGATCCCGCTCGCGCTCCATCCGGCGATGGTGTTCACGGGTACCAGCCTCGACCTCGCCAGGCTCGCCGGTGCCACCGTCGCGGTAACCGCACCGACCCCGGTGCTGCCCATCGGGCAGGCGCTCGCCGTCGAGATGGGTGCCGAGCCCGTGCTTGTTGCGGAGCGGGATCGGGCGGAGTACGCGGAGGCGATCAGCGCCGCAACCGAGTTCTCGCGGGCCGTGGTGCGTCAGGCGACCGACGCGCTGCGCGAAATCGGCATCGAACGGCCCGATCACGTCGTGGGTGGCCTCGTACGAGCGGCCGTTGAGGAGGAGCTAAGAGCCGCGGCGGGCCTGGCCGATGATGCCGCGTTCGGTGAGGCGTGATCCGCTCGCACACGAAGGAACCGACGGCACGAGCCGCAGAGGAATCGTTGGGCCGAGACGCACGGTCAGAGTCGGGCTGTGGCTGATCTTGGGCGCAACGCAATGATCGCGCTCACGAGGGCCCCGGCACCGCACACGGAGATGGCGATGGCCATCGGCAGCGCAGTCGACTCGCCCCAGAGGCCCACGACCGGAGCCGCAAGCCCGCCGAAGAGAAATTGAATCGCGCCAAGAAGCGCCGAGGCTGATCCGCGCGCCGTCGGCACCCGGTCGAGTGCCAGCGCGCTCGCGTTTGCGAGCACGAACCCGCTCCCCGCTGTCAGCACAAACGCCGTGATAATGAACCCTGCGGGAGTCAGCACGCCGACCAGCGTCTGCAGAAGGAAGGCGAGCCCGGAGCCCAGCACTAACGCGATACCGGTGGCCAGCAGGCGCGGCGGACGGATCCGCGATACCAACCGGATGTTCACGAGGTTCGCGAGAACCATCGCTGAGGCGCTCACCGCGAAACTCAGGGCGAAACCCAGCGGGCTCATGCCGAGCACGCGCTGCGTAACGAATGGAGCCGCGGCGATGTACGACATGGCACCGGCGAAGCTCAGGGCAAAGCCGATCGCGAGTGCGACGAATCGCCCGTCGCGCAGAATTCGGCCGATGGGCCGGTAGGTGTTGAGAAGGCTGCCCACAGTGCGTGCCTGGGGTGGATGCGACTCGCGCAATACGGTGAACGCCAGGATGAGGATCATGAGGGAGACGCTTGCGAGGGTCGCGAGTGCGCCGCGCCACCCCCACCACTCGTGAGCGATGCCTCCCAGTAGGGGCGCGATCAGCGGGCCGAGACCGCTGATCATCACGATGAAGCTGAGTGCCTTCGCGGCCGACTGGCCGTGACTCAGATCGGCTGCGATCGCTCGTGAGAGCACGAGGCCGGCGGCACCCGACAGGCCCTGCACAAACCGCAGCACCATCAGTGCCTCGATTGTCGGGGCGAATACCATGGCCACACCTGCGCTGGCGAACACTACGAGGGCAAGAAGGAGCACGGGGCGGCGGCCGCGTCGATCGGAGATCGGACCGAGCAGGAGCTGCCCGGTCCCGACCCCGAAGAAAAACAGGGTGAGCGTGAGCTGCACCTCGGATGCGGTCGCGGACAGATCGGCGGCGACGCTCGTGAAGGAGGGCAAATACATGTCGGTCGATATCGAACTCACCATTGCGATGATGCCGAGGGTGACGAGCACCCCGCGCGAGAGTCGCGATTCTGGGGGTGGTGTCACGGAGCTCCTTCAAGGTGCGTCGCTGCGTCGCTGCGTCGTTGCCTCGTGCTGTGGGCTGGGCCAGGGTGGTCTTTCAAGCCAGAACCGGCGACGCTATCGAATCGATCGTATACGTTATCGTGCGCGGTTTTCCTGTCGTGCGAGGTCTCTGGGAAAGGAGAGCCGTGTGCGCTGCCTGAAGTGCGTACCCACTCCGACGGAGCAACCTCTTCGCGATCCCCTCCCGATGCCCTCGCGATCCCCTCGCGATCCTTGAGGAGCCGCATGTTCGCGGATCCCGAATAGACTGGGTCTCTACGCCAGAAACACGGAGGATCCCGCCCTATGAGCGAGCAGCACGCGCCCGATGTCGCGACCGAAGCGATCAGCGAAGCCGAGGTCTTCGAACAAAAGCGGGTGCGTCTGGAGAAGCGCGAGAAGCTGAATGCGCTCGCGGGGGAGGATCTCGCGGGAGGTGCCTACCCGGTTTCCGTGCCGGTCACCACAACGATTCCCGCGGTGCGCGAGGCGTGGGGCCACCTCGAGGGTGCACCAGACAGTCTCTCCGGCGAAACGGTCGGAATCGCGGGGCGCGTTGTCTTTCAGCGCAATACTGGCAAGCTGTGTTTCGCATCGCTGCAGTCCGGCGACGGCACCCGCATTCAGGCCATGGTGAGCTTCGCAGAAATCGGCGCAGACTCGCTCGCGAGCTACAAAGAGCTGGTTGATCTGGGCGATCACCTCTTCGTGAGCGGCGAGGTGATCTCGAGCCGCCGGGGCGAGCTGAGCATCATGGTGACCGAGTGGCAGATCGCGGCGAAGGCGATTGCGCCGCTGCCCAACATGTACGCCGAACTGAACGAAGAGACCCGGGTGCGCCAGCGCTACCTCGATCTCATTCAGCGTGATCAGGCCCGCATCAACGTGCGCACGCGCGCACTCACCATGGCGAGCCTGCGCGAGACGTTCGCCGGGCACGACTTCCTCGAGGTTGAGACGCCGATGTTGCAGACCATGCACGGTGGCGCATCGGCTCGACCATTCGTCACCCATTCGAATGCGTTCGACACCGAACTTTTCTTGCGGATCGCGCCCGAACTCTACTTGAAGCGAGCCGTTGTCGGCGGGCTCGAGCGGGTGTTCGAAATCAACCGCAATTTCCGGAACGAGGGGGCTGATTCGACCCATAGCCCCGAGTTCGCGATGCTCGAGTCGTACCAGGCCTATTCCGACTATCAGGGGATCGCTGACCTCACGCAGGAACTCATTCAGAACGCCGCGCTCGCGGTCAACCGCGGGACCGAGCGCGAGGGGTCACACACGGTGCTGTGGGCAGATGGCACCCTGTTCGATCTGGGCGGCGACTGGGATCGCATCTCGATGTACGGCACGCTGTCGGCGGCGGCTGGCCGTGAGATTACCCCCGAGACATCCGTGGCGGAGTTGCGTGAGCTCGCGGATGCGCAAGATGTTTACGTGACGCTGCCAAATCACGGAAAGCTCGTCGAAGAACTCTGGGAGCACTTCGTGAAGGACGGGCTCACGCGCCCGACGTTCGTCATGGACTTTCCGGTGGAGACGAGTCCGCTGACTCGGCATCATCGCACGATCCCTGGCGTGGTGGAGAAGTGGGACCTCTACGTACGCGGCTTTGAACTCGCCACTGGATACTCCGAGTTGGTCGACCCGGTGGTGCAGCGCGAGCGTTTCGTAGAGCAGGCGGCGCAGGGTGCGCAAGGCGACGATGAGGCGATGCGAGTGGACGAGGAGTTCCTGCGCGCGCTGGAGCACGCCATGCCGCCCTCGGGTGGCATGGGTATGGGTATGGATCGCCTGCTGATGGCACTTACTGGGCTCGGGATCCGCGAGACCATCCTGTTCCCGCTCGTGAAGTAGGCGCGCAGTCGTGGCGGGGCGGAGCGTGCGCAACACCGCCCCGGCGCGAGTCCAGCATCAGAGCAGGTTGCCCATTGTCACCTGAGTGCACCTTCGTACTGAAGCGTTGAAGCGCCGATCAGGTAGGGCGCCAGGGGCTGGTTCCTGGGAGTGAAAGATCCACTTGCGCCCTCCGGCGCACTGCCTGACCGCCAATTCCCAGGACCCCGGCCCTGATCGGGCGCCAGGGGCTGGTTCCTGGGAATGAAGGAGCCACTTGCGCCCTATTGCACCGTATGAGTCGGCGTGTAGAGTCGACGCTCACAGTTGGAGGTCACGACGTCCGCTGGATCAGTTCTCCACAGTGTGATGTTTGTGGCTCACGGCGAATCATGTGCGAGGCATCATCGTGATCATGCCCCAACCGCGAACCCGCATCCCTGATCACCTCGTCCCGGCAACTTTCACAGTGGGGGAGGCCCGTTCGGCGGGAGTCTCGAGGGCGGTCCTGCGACACGATCGCTTTCGCACCAATTTCCGCGGGCTCCGGAGCACGCTCGAAAAACCCAACGGGCCTGACTCGTTGATTGAGTCGACGCTCTATCAGTCGAAAGTCTTTCTTCCTGCGCTGCGCCCCGGCGAAGTGTTCAGTCACACCACCGCATTGCTGTTGATGCGCTGCCCGATCCGCTGCGATGAGACACTTCACGTGACCACACCAGGCAAGGATCTTCGCCATCGGCGACCGGGGCTGCGCGGACATCGGTCCAGTCGACCCTTCGAACCCATGGTGGATGCCGAGGGCATTCCCCTGATGCCACCTGCGAGAGCCCTCGAGCAAGCGGCAGCGATACTGCCACTTCGGGAGATAGTGGTGGCTATCGATCACTTGCTCAACCAGACGCAGGCAACATCTGAGGCCAACGGCGTATTCCCAGTTGATTTCGGCACCGTGTTGGATAAGCAGACCGGGTCTATCAGAAAGCGCCTTCGTGTGGCATGCCATTTCGCGCGTCTGGGATCTGAGTCGCGAATGGAGACACTGACTCGGCTCGAGCTTGCACGCTGGGGCTTGGACTCTACGTTTGAGCTGCAGGTTGATGTGCGTGATGATGCAGGCGAGTGGATCGGGAGATTCGATCTGGTGGATGGCAGGCGCAAGATCATCATTGAATACGACGGCGAGCAGCACCGTACCAACCGCGCGCAGTACCTGAAGGATCTCAAGCGTCTTGAACGTGCCCGCGCTGCGGGCTATCGAGTGATTCGGGTTCACAAGGAGGATCTCTTTGACCGAACTCACACCTGGGTGAGGGATGTTGCTGAACTTCTCGGGTCAACAATGTGCCCGGTTCGACCTGAGCTGATGCGTCTCTTCGAGGAAAACTGACCTTCGGTCATTTGATAAGTCGAGCACTGCGGGGTAACTGGCGGGTGCGCGCACACCGCGCACGAGGTCCATCCATAGGGGCACTTGTGTCTGCGGCCCCATTCCCGGTGGGTACGGTACGCCCGCGCATCGGGCGCAAGTGGTTGCTTCGTGGCTTGGGAAGCAGCCAGAGGCGCCCTACCCGACGAAGACACCATGTCATGGGCGAGCGCGGAGCCAACGTGAGCAGTCGAGCGAGCCGCAGAGAGCGAGCCGCAGAGAGTGTGCCGCAGACGAGCGTGCCGCAGTCGAGCGTGCCGCAGACGAGCGTGCCGCAGACGAGCGTGCCGCAGTCGAGCGTGCCGCAGACGAGCGTGCCGCAGACGAGCGAGCCGCAGTCGAGCGAGCCGCAGACGAGCGAGCCGCAGGGAGCGTCAGCCGTCGAACTAGAGCAGGTGGCCCCCACCGGCGCCCTTCATGCGGTTGACGAGCTTCTTCACGTCTTGGGCGTGTGCCTTCGAGGTGACGAGCAGCACGTCTGGTGTGTCAACCACTACGACGTCCTCCATGCCTACGAGGGCGACCAGGCGGTCGCTCTCAGAGACCACGATGCCGCTCGACGCATCGGAAAGCACCTGCGCGCCGTCGCCCAGTACTGCCAGATCGTTGGATCGGCCGCGGGTGAGGAGGTTCGCGACGCTCGCAAAGTCGCCCACATCGTCCCACTCGAAATGGGCGGCGACACAGACCATCTTGCCTGCGGCCGCGGCGGGCTCGGCCACCGTGTAGTCGATTGCGATCTTGGGGAGACCCGGCCACAATTCCTCGCGCACCGCGGCGGCTTGCTCGGTATCCCAGGCCGCAGCGATCTCGCGCAAAGAGGCCACCATCTCCGGTTCCGTCAGTGCCATCTGGTCAAGGAGCACGCTCGCCCGCGCGATAAACATGCCCGCATTCCAGAGATATCCACCGCTGCGCAGATACTCCGTGGCGGTCGACTCATCCGGCTTTTCCACGAACTCGGTCACGTCGTAGATATCAAACGGTGCAAGATCGCCCCGGGCTCCGCCGCAGGCGATGTACCCGAAGCCAGTAGCCGGGTGACTTGGGTGGATCCCAATCGTCGCGATGTACCCCTGATCCGCAGCCTGCACCGCGGTGCGCACCGCCCGCTGAAACAGCACGTTGCCGCGGATCACGTGGTCGGCGGCAAACGAACCGAGGATCGAGTCGGGGTCTCGGCGCTCGAGAATCGCCGCAGCGAGTCCGATCGCCGCGGAAGAATCCTTGGGCTGGCTCTCAGTGACGAGGTTCTCTGCCCGGAGATCGGGCAGCTGTTTCACTACGGAATCGCGATGCGCGTTTCCGGTGACCACCATGAGCCGTTCGGGCGGGGCGAGCGGGGTGAGTCGATTCCACGTCGCCTCGAGGAGAGAGTCGCCGCTGCCGGTCAGGTCGAGCAAGAACTTGGGTGCGTTCGCGCGTGAGAGCGGCCAGAGTCGAGAACCTGCGCCTCCGGCAGGGATCACGCAGGTGAAACGGTCGAATGCCGGGGTCATAGTCATAGTCACCAGCCTATCCAGGCGCTCCCATCGCTGGGATGAAGGCAGGCCTGTCGGGGTCAGGGGAGTGCATCGCTGATGTCAATAGCCTCCACCAAATGGTGCCATAATGGTTTGGCGCTGTGTTCTGCGGAGATGCTGAAAATGCTGCTTCGTTTTCGCGCATCGGATCCCGGAACACGCCCGGTGCAACCCGACCCAAGGAGGAAGCTCGTGTCAGCCGAAACCGCGCAGGTCACGCCTGCAGCCGCGAAGAAGATCCGCCCCGGCGGCACCCTCTATCGCGGTAACGAGGGAATGTGGTCGTGGGTGTTGCATCGCATCACTGGTGTAGCCATCTTCTTCTTCTTGCTCGTGCACGTGCTTGACACAGCTCTCATTCGCGTGAGCCCAGAGGCCTACAACGCGGTGATCTCGACGTACCAGACCCCGATCATGGGCCTCGGCGAAGTCGGCCTGGTGGGCGCCATCGCGTTCCACGCCCTCAACGGTTTGCGCATCATCCTGGTTGACTACTGGAGCAAGGGTACGAAGTACCAGCGCGCGATGTTCTGGATCGTCATCGCACTCTGGGTCATCGTGATGCTCGGGTTCACCCCCCGTCACCTGATGAACGTCTTCGGGCACTAGGAAAGAGGAGCAACTCATGACACTCTCGATTGACACTCCTCGCTCACAGGCCCCTGCCAAGAAGCGCACCAACTGGGAAAAATGGGGATGGATCTACATGCGCGCTTCTGGCGTGCTGCTCGTCGTGCTCATCTTCGGCCACCTGTTTTCCAACCTCATGGTGGGCGATGGCGTAAAGGCTATTGACTTCGGCTTCGTGGGCGGCAAGCTCGCGAACCCCTTCTGGCAGGTGTGGGATCTTCTCTTGCTGTGGCTCGCGCTCATTCACGGCAGCAACGGCATGCGCACCATCGTGAACGACTACGTGGTGAGGCCAGGCCTTGCAAAGGGACTGAAGATCGCTCTGTTCCTCTCGGCAGCACTGCTGATTCTGCTCGGCACCCTGGTGATCTTCACCTTTGATCCCTGCCCCGCGGGCGCCGATCCCGAGTTGCTTGCCTCGTTCTGCACTGTGTCTTGATCTGACGCAGCCGCTCACCAGACTTTTCACCGGAAGTTAGGAAACACGTGACCACCAACACCCACCAGGGCGAGGAAGTGACCGTCAAAGACGGCGTCACCTACCATCAGTTTGATGTCGTGATCGTCGGTGCCGGCGGCGCTGGCATGCGCGCCGCGATCGAAGCGGGCCCGAAGGCCAAGACCGCGGTGATCACCAAACTTTATCCGACGCGTTCCCACACGGGGGCCGCGCAGGGCGGCATGGCCGCTGCGCTGGCGAACGTCGAAGACGATAACTGGGAGTGGCACACGTTCGACACGGTGAAGGGCGGCGACTACCTGGTTGATCAGGACGCTGCAGAGATCCTTGCGAAGGAAGCGATCGACGCGGTCATCGATCTTGAGAACATGGGTCTGCCGTTTAACCGCACACCCGAGGGCAAGATTGATCAGCGCCGATTCGGGGGCCACACCCGCGATCACGGCAAGGCGCCTGTGCGTCGCGCCTGCTACGCGGCTGACCGTACCGGCCACATGATCCTGCAGACGCTCTTCCAGAACTGCGTCAAACTGGGTGTCAACTTCTTCAACGAGTACTACGTGCTCGACCTGGTGATGACCGGCGAGGGCAAAGACCGTAAGCCCTCCGGTGTCGTCGCGTATGAACTCGCAACCGGCGACCTGCACGTCTTCCAGGCGAAGTCGATCGTGTTTGCCACGGGCGGGTTCGGCAAGATCTTCAAGACGACGTCGAACGCGCACACCCTGACCGGTGACGGCGTGGGCATCATCTGGCGCAAGGGCCTGCCGCTCGAGGACATGGAGTTTTACCAGTTCCACCCGACGGGTCTTGCAGGACTCGGCATCTTGCTCACCGAGGGCGCCCGCGGCGAGGGAGCCATCTTGCGCAATGCGAGCGGTGAACGGTTTATGGAGCGCTACGCGCCGACCATCAAAGACCTCGCGCCCCGCGATATTGTGGCGCGCTGCATGGTGCAGGAGGTACTTGACGGTCGCGGTGCCGGCCCCCACAAGGACTACGTTTACCTTGACTGCACACACCTAGGTGCCGAGGTGCTCGAGACCAAGCTCCCCGATATCACCGAGTTCGCACGCACCTACTTGGGTGTGGATCCGGTTACGGAGCCGGTGCCCGTGTTCCCAACCGCCCACTACGCCATGGGCGGCATCCCGACAAACGTTCACGCCGAGGTGTTGATGGACAACGACACCGTAGTGCCGGGTCTCTTCGCTGCGGGCGAGTGCGCCTGCGTGTCCGTGCACGGCTCGAACCGTCTCGGCACCAACTCGCTGCTCGACATCAATGTCTTCGGGAAGCGTTCGGGCAACCGTGCCGCCGACTACGCAAACGGAGCCTCCTTCGTCGAACTCCCGGCTGATCCGGCGAAGGAGATCCGCGAGCTCGTGGAGATGCTGCGCACGAGCACCGGTACCGAGCGCGTCGCCGACATTCGCAAGGAACTCCAGGAATCCATGGACCGTGGCGCCCAGGTGTTCCGCACCGAGGAGTCTCTCACCGAGGTCCTCCGCGTGATCAACGATCTGCGCCTGCGCTACAAGAACATCTCGGTGCAGGATCGTGGCAAGCGATACAACACCGATCTGCTCGAGGCGATCGAGCTCGGCTTCCTGCTCGATCTCGCCGAGGTGCTCGTGTTCGCCGCACGCAATCGCAAGGAGAGCCGTGGGGGTCATATGCGTGACGACTACCCGAACCGCGACGATGAGAAGTACATGCAGCACACCATGGCGTACCTCTCGGGCGATCCGCACTCGGCGAACCCTGAAGATCACATCCGCCTGGACTGGAAGCCGGTCGTCATGACGAAGAATGAGCAGGGCGAGTTGAATTACCCGCCGATGGAGAGGAAGTACTAAGCCATGAGCACCGCTACCGCTGAGGCTTCTGCCACTGTGGCCCCCGAGGCGCCGCAGCCGTTCAATGTCACCTTGCTCGTGCGCCGCTACGACCCCGAGACGGGCGCAGAGGCGTACTGGGAAGACTTCGACGTGCCGATGTACCCGACGGATCGCATTCTCGATGCCTTGCACAAGATCAAGTGGGATCAGGACGGCACGCTCAGCTTCCGTCGTTCGTGCGCCCACGGCATCTGCGGCTCCGACGCGATGCGCATCAACGGGCGCAATCGCCTGGCGTGCAAGACCCTCGTGAAGGATCTCGACATCACGAAGCCCGTCTACGTGGAAGCCATCAAGGGCCTTCCGCTGGAGAAGGACTTGATCGTCGACATGGAGCCGTTCTTCGCGTCATTCCGTGAGGTGCAGCCCTTCCTCGTGGCCGGGAGTAACCCCGAGCCGGGCAAAGAGCGCGTGCAGTCGATCGAAGATCGCGAGCGTTTCGACGACACCACGAAGTGCATTCTGTGCGCGGCGTGCACCACGAGTTGCCCGGTGTTCTGGACGGACGGGCAGTACTTCGGGCCGGCCGCTATCGTGAATGCGCACCGCTTCATCTTCGACTCGCGCGACGACAACGCGCAGGTGCGCCTCGACATCCTGAACGACACCGAGGGGGTGTGGCGCTGCCGCACCACCTTCAACTGCACCGACGCGTGCCCACGTGGGATTCAGGTCACGAAGGCGATCGCCGAGGTCAAGGCCGCGATCCGCACCGGAAAGACCAGCTAACACCAGCGGCATAGACTTGCCGAATGACAACGCCCCGCGAACACGCTCCCTCATCTGAGGGGCTGGACGACGGGGCGTTGCTCGGTTCTGAGCGGATGGGCCAGTGGCGCAGCCAGGGCCGTCAGTGGTGGAGTGGGGTGCGAAGGCTACGGCCGATGCGCGCCTTCTTCCATTTCGTTGATGTCGGCGGCAACGTCCTCTCCGCGGGCATGAGTTACCAGGCGGTATTCGCTGTGTTCGCGGCACTGTGGGTCGGCTTCGGCGTGCTGGGGGTGTGGCTACGAACCCGCACCGAACTCCTCGCCTCGCTGATCGAGCAAATCAACCTGCTCGTTCCTGGTCTGTTGGGTGAAGACGGGGTAGTGTCGGTCAGCACACTGCTGAGCGAGCGCAGCTTCGACTGGACAAGCATTGCCGCCGGTGTCGCGCTGCTCTGGGTCACCATCACATGGTTCACCGGCACACGGCGCTCGATCCGCATCATCTTCGGCCTCGACGTGCGTGAGTACCGAGGGGCGTTCATCCTGAAGGTGCGCGACCTGATCCTGGCGCTGCTGTTCTTCGCCGCGCTCCTGGTCTCTGCCGTGCTCACCGTGTTCAGCAGCAACATCACCGAGTGGCTCTTGAGCGTCTTCAACATCAGCCCCGACAACTGGCTGATCGGAGGATTCGGAGTCACCGCGAGGTACGCGCTGCTCTACGTATTTGACGTTGCCGTGCTGCTCGGGATCCACGTCTTTCTTGCCGAAGTTCGCGTGCGTCGCTGGCACCTGTTGTGGGGGTGCGCATTGGGCGGAGCGGTGTTGCTCGGTCTGAAGGTGCTCGGCACGTGGTTGCTGACCGGCACCTCCTCTAACCCGCTGCTCGCCTCGTTCGCGGTGCTTATCGGGTTGTTGCTCTGGTTCAACCTGATTTGTCGCACGCTGTTGCTCACTGCGTCATGGATCGCGACCGGTGTCGATCGTGAACTCGGCACACTGGAGGAATCGCATTCGCGCGACCTCCGTGAGGAACGGTATTTTCAGCGATCTCGCCGCTCGACAAGGAGCTGAGCGACAGTCCCAGGCAGCGCCCGCGCCACGTCGAAGGCGGTAATGGGGCCACCCCGGCCCCCCTGCCCGGGTTCTGACGAGTGTCCGAGAGACTGTGGATCGCCGCTCGCCCGGCGCGCGGCCGCATCGTGCAAGACCGCTGCGCTGGCACCGAGCGCGCCCAGGAGCTCGTGATCCTCACGCACCGAGTCTGCATGCGCGGCCACGAGCGCACCGAGTATGCCGGCCAGTACGTCGCCGGTGCCCGCGGTGGCGAGCCAGGGGGTGGCGGGGCCGGAGAGGAAGACCAAGCCGCCGGGCGTCGCAGTGACAGATGTTGAACCCTTCAGGAGCACGGACGCGCCCAGCTTTCCGGCGAGGGTCGTCGCGGCCGCGATGAGCGCGCTCTCGGCCGGCACCCGGTCTCGGCCGCCCCGCCCTCGGCTCGGCCAACCGGTGGGTCGCAGCCCAAGGCCCGCCGCGTTCCAGAGCGCCACAAACTCGCCGCGATGGGGTGTCAGTATGAGGGGCACTCCTGCGTGATCCCGCACTGGGGTGCCGTGGGAGGCGATCCTGCGCGGAGCGGGTTCAGTGCCCTCGTTCGATTGCGCACGATCCACCACAAGATCTAAGGCCCCGGCATCGATGACGACAGGCGTGTCGCCCGCAAGGAGCGCGCGCAACGCGTCCCGTTCTTGTTCGGAGCGCTGGGTGGGATCGGTGCCCGAGCCGATCAGCCAAGCATCTGAGGGTACGTGGGCTGAGGTCGGGTCGGCGAGAAACACCGTCTCAGGGCGCGCGGCGAGGACCGCTGCCGCTGGAGAAGGGAGGCCGAGCGTTCCTGCGATGTCGTCAAGGGGTGGGGTAAAGCGCACCAGACCGAGGCCGGTGCGCCATGCCGCCTCTGCCCCGAGCACCGCCGCCCCAGGGTAGGCTGCGGAACCGGTGCGCAGGCCGAGTATCCCGCGACGGTACTTGTCGTCGGTGCTGCTGGGTTCCACCAGGAGGGCCGCGGCCTGCTGGAGGCCCCATCGAACCGGGGGGCCCGCAACGGACGTGAGGTCCGACTGCTGTCGAGCGCGCCGCGCCCGACGGGCGCGCTCAGTGTTCACGATCCGATCTCAAGTAGATACGAGCGCAGCCCATGCTCAATGCGGCGAAGCCTGTCCGCGGCGACGGTGCGACGCTCGCTGGCGGTCCCCGTGGCGCTCACCACGTCGAGGTAGGCCTTCAGCTTGGGCTCCGTGCCGCTTGGCCGAATCATCACGCGTGAGCCATCCGCGAGGTCGTAGGCGAGCACATTGGCGGGCACCGCCGAGTGGCCGGGCTGCAGGAAGTCGCGAAGTCGCGAGACCTCGATGCCATCGAAGCGTGTGGGAGGGGCGTGGCGCACTCGTTCGGCCAGCGCCGCGACCGCCTCCGGAGATTCGAGTCGCACCACCACCTGGGTGCTCGCGTAGTGCCCAAACAGCTCGCTGGCTTCGTCGAGCAGTTGCCAGACGGAGCGCCCCTCGGCGTGCAGCTCGCAGGCCATCGCGCAGGCCTCTGCCGCTGCCGAGATGCCGTCTTTGTCGTGAACGACGCTGGGGTGCGTGAGGTAGCCCAGGGCCTCCTCGAAGCCAAACACGAGGTTCGGCACTCGAGAGACCCACTTGAACCCCGAGAGTGTCTCGACGTGATCGAGCCCGTATGCGCGGGCGATCGAGCCGAGGACGGGCGAGGAGACGATGGTGTTGGCGAGGGTGCCCGTGAGGGGGAGTCCCGCCGACTCCGCCGCGCGGCGTGCCCGCTCTGCCGCGCGCCACCCGAGAAGCGTCCCCAGCTCGTTGCCCGTGAGACGCCGGTAGCCTGAGGCCTCATCGGGGTGCGGGGCGGCGATGGCGAGGCGATCCGCGTCGGGATCGTTCGCGATGATGAGATCTGCCTTGCACTCCCGCGCGGTCTCGTAGGCCAGATCGAGGGCTCCCTCTTCTTCGGGGTTGGGGAAGCACACCGTGGGGAAGGTGCTGTCAGGCCGGTCTTGCCGGGCGACCGTCGTCACCCGAGGCAGGCCGGCCGCGGCGAATACCCGCTGAGCTATGGTGGATCCCACGCCGTGTAGGGCGGTGTAGACAATCTTGGGGGCGGATGCTGGCAGCGGGCCAGGGTAGCCCGCGAGGAGGGCGTCCGCTGTGCGTTCGACGTATGCATCTGTAAGCTCGGGGCCCGCGATCGTGTAGTCAGTGGATCGGGACAACTCGGAATAGGGCAGCGCACCACGCTCTTCGATGAGCGCTGCAATTTCGGCGTCGCTGGGGGGTGCGATCTGCGAACCCTGGTCTGAGTCACCGAGGTATACCTTGTAGCCGTTATCGCGCGGGGGGTTGTGGCTCGCGGTGATCATGACGCCCGCGGAGAGACCCAGGTGGCGCACCGCGAAAGCGGTCACCGGAGTGGGCAGAGGCTCGGGGAGGAGAATGGTTCGTACTCCGGCACCCGCCATGATCTCAGCAGTATCGCGCGCAAACACCTCGGAATTCACCCGACCGTCGTAGCCGATCACGATGGAGGGAGGGGTCGTTGCGGTGCCCTCGCGGGCGCGTCGATGCAGGTATTCGGCGAAGCCCGCCGAGGTTTGGGAGACGACGACTCGGTTCATGCGCCGCGGGCCCGCCCCGATTTCTGCGCGCAACCCGGCGGTGCCAAAGGCGAGTCGACCGGCAAATGCGTCGTGGAGCGCGCTCGCAGACTCGGCATCACCCTGAATTGCGCGGGCGAGAAGACCCTGGGCCTCTGCCCGGGTCTCAGGGTCGGGGTCGTTCGCGATCCACTGCGTGACGTCTGAGACCAGAGCACCGAGATCGGCTTCGCTCATGTAATTCCCTTGTCTCGCCCGACGCTCGCCGGGGCCGTTTGATTGAAACAAACTACCACGCGGCGAAGCGCGGAGACTGGCAGCGCGGCGGCCAGATCACGCGATCCGGGAGGCCGGACTATGCGAGTGACAGGAAGAGCTTCTCGAGTTCGCCAGCGTCAAGTTCGCCTTCTCCGTCCGGGCTCGTGAGGCACTCCTTGAGCGCGGTCGAGACCACCAGGTACCCGGCGCGGTCAAGCGCCTTGGAGACAGCGGAGAGCTGCTGCACGACATCGCGGCACGGTGCATCTCCTTCCACGAGCGAGATAACGGCGGCCAGTTGCCCGTGGGCACGGCGGAGACGATTGGCGATCTTGCGCTGTGCGTCGACCGCTTCTGCTGACTTTTCGGATTCCATGCCCCAATGATACCCCTGCGGGTATCACGCGAGCATCTTCTGGGTTGGTATTACGTTGAGGAGAAGCTTGACGATTTATACCCTGGGGGGTATTCTTAAATTATGACAACCATGAATCTGACACTTGAGAACTTCGAAGAGACGGTTTCCCGGGAGGGCATCGTCATCGTCGATTTCTGGGCCGCCTGGTGCGGCCCATGCCGCGCATTCGCGCCGGTGTTCGAAGCGGCGAGCGAGACGCACGCAGACATCACGTTCGCGAAGGTCGACACCGAAGCGGAACAGCAGCTCGCTGCCGGTTTCCGCATCACCTCAATTCCTACCCTGATGGTGTTCCGAGACGGCATCATCGTCTTTAGCCAGCCAGGCGCGCTTGCGGCACCGCAGCTCGAGCAGGTCATCGCGGGTACCCGTGAGCTCGATATGGAAGACGTGCGTCGCCAGATTGCCGAGCAGCAAACGCAGGAGCAGCCTGCGTAAGAATAGTCGCGTAGGTATACATCACCAGCTCATCACCTCATCCCCATCACCACCCATTCGAAGGAGAACACCATGTGCGCACGAATCACCTGCAGCAGCTGCGGCAAGCCGACCTGGGCCGGTTGCGGCCAGCACGTTGAAGAAGCGCTGGCAGGCGTGCCCGAAGCGGATCGCTGCCACTGCAACGGCTAATTCACATCAGCCGTAACTGAGTCGCCCGGTTCCCAGATCCGGGCGACTCAAGTGCTTGGTCAGCGCATCTGCAGCGCGCCAGGGAGCACCCGTGCGCTGAATCCGGTCACCTCGCCCACTGCTTCTCCGTCAATTTCGAACAGCACCGGCTGAGTGAGCGTCACCCTCGCAGACTTCGCCTGGTGAAGCTGGATGGAGTCCGAGCTCTGCGCTTCTGAATCGTCTCGAAGCATCTTTCGCATGATGCCGTTATCCCAGACAAGATTGCGAAGGGTATCGAGCCAGTCCACGACGCCTTCGGCCCGAAGGAGCATGAGATCGAGAAGCCCGTCGTCGAGAAGTGCGTCGGGAAGAAGAGCCGCGCCACCCTGGAGGGTGCCGCAGTTTGCAATGAGAAGCGTGTGGCCACGGTCAGGAACAGTGTCGCCCTCGTCGGTGCTGATGCTGAGATTCACGGGCTCGCTGTTTTGGAACGCCCTACCCAGCGACTCCACGTAGGCAAGCCACCCGGCGCGTGCCTTGAGCTCGTCGTCAGTCTCGGCGATCATCTGGGCATCGATGCCAAATCCGGCCATGACGGTGAATGCGTGACGCTCACGTCCAGTCTCACGTTCGAGCACCAATTCACCGATGTCGATCGGTCGCGCGCGTCGTTCGAGTATCCGCGCGAATGCCTGCTTCGGGTTGCCCAGCGGAACGTCGAGATTGCGCGCGAAGAGATTGCCGGTGCCGAGCGGAATGATGCCGAACCCGGGACCGTCTGCGTCTGCAGTGAGGCGCTCGACGACCGCACGAACGGTGCCGTCGCCGCCCGCGGCCACAACCACGGTGCACCCTGCGCGGATGGCGTCTCCCGTGGCATCTTGCCCCGGGTTGTCGACCGTCGTCGCGAACCAGAGCACCTCGTCGGGGGTGAAACCCGTCTGGCTCACCGCCTCGGCGAGCGCCGTGTGCAGGTCGTATTCCTCGACCTTTGACGGGTTCCACACCAGTCCTATGACATCGCCCACGCGCAGGTCCCTTCGCCATCACCGCGGAGATGCAGCGGTGTTGCACCGAGCGTAGCGCTCAATGCGGGGTGTTAGCGCAGCTGGTGAATGATTCGAGCCAACATAGCACCGAGACGTTCCGAGGCCGCTCGCCCCACCTCGAGAACTTCGAGGTGGTTCAGGGGTGCCTCCTGGA
Organism: Leucobacter fengyongliangi; assembly: GCF_052386045.1. Taxonomy (NCBI): domain Bacteria; kingdom Bacillati; phylum Actinomycetota; class Actinomycetes; order Micrococcales; family Microbacteriaceae; genus Leucobacter; species Leucobacter fengyongliangi. Next base: position 700,979 of record NZ_CM126356.1, read on the forward strand.
TTCCGGCCGCGGGATTCGTGATGAGCGAAAGCCCCAGCACCTCCATGCCGCTTTGCCGGGCCGCGATTGCCTCCAGCGCGGTCGACATGCCAACGGCATCACCACCGATGAGCTGCAGGTAACGCACCTCAGCCGGGGTTTCGAAGTGCGGGCCGGGAAGCTGTACATACACTCCTTCACCGAGGCTCGGATCCGTGCCCTGCGCGAGTTTCCGAAGCCGCTCTGCGTACAGGTCGGTGAGGTCGATGAATTCGGCACCCTCAATCGGAGATAGCCCGGTGAGGTTGATGTGGTCGCTGATGAGGATTGCCTCGCCCTCGCCCACCTCCGGATCGAGCCCGCCCGCGCCGTTCGTGAGCACCATGATGCGTGCGCCCGCCGCTGCCGCCGCGCGCACCCCGTGCACCACTGCGCGCACCCCATGACCCTCATAGAGGTGCGTGCGGGCACCGATGATCAGCACATGCCGACCGTCCGTGAGTCGGAGTGAGGTCAGCTTGCCTGTGTGGCCGCCGACGGCGGATGCGCGAAACCCGGGTACCTGATCGGCCGGGATCTCGGCGACGATCTCGCCCAGATGGTGAGCGGTCTCGCCCCAGCCACTCCCGAGAGTGAGCGCGATGTCGTGCTGCACCACACCGGTCAGTTCGGCGATGGTGCGGGCCGCCTCTTGGGCAAGGTCATGGGGAGAAAGGAGGGCTGGGTCAGTCATGGCTTCTAGCCTATGCCCGCGCCGAGCAGCGAACGGGGAGACGGCGGCCCGATAGGCTGAGAACCGTGTGCTCCACCGATGAATTGCGTCCCAGCGGGGCCTCTGGGCTGGGAAATGCCCGGGTGAGAGTCGTCGGCGCCGGGCGTGTGGGCACCGCAATTGCCCGGAGTCTGCGCCAACTCGGTATCGAGGTGAGCGGACCTGCGGGCCGTGGCGATCGTGGAGAGAAAGCCGATATCGTCTTGCTCGCGGTGCCAGACTCAGCAATACGTGATGCCGCAAGGCTCATCGCGCCGGGGGCCCTCGTCGGTCACTTTTCTGGAGCCACCGAGCTCTCTCCACTTGCTCCACATGAAGCATTCAGTGTGCACCCGCTCACCAGCGTTGCTGACGCTGCGCACGACTTCCGCGGGGGTTTCGCGGCAATCGACGGAACAACACCCCGAGCCGAGCAAACAGCGAGAGATCTCGCAGACCTGCTCGGAATGCGGTCATTCTGGGTCCGCGATGCGGATCGAGCCGCCTACCACGCGGCCGCATCGATGGCCGCGAACTTCCTCGTCACCATCGAGGGTGCGGCGGAGCAGCTGGCGAAGACCGCCGGCGTGGGCAGGGAAGCCCTCGTTCCGCTCGTGCGCAGCGCGGTGGAGAACTGGGCGGAACGCGGCGCGGCGGAGGCGCTCACCGGGCCGATCGCACGCGGTGACAGTGAGACAGTTGCGCGGCAGCGCCACGCGGTGGCTGAGCGCACGCCGGAGTACCTGGGGTTGTTCGATGCCCTCGCCGCAGCCACCCAGCACTTAGCAGATCCATCGCGAAGCGGAGAAAACGCATGAAGGTTGTTCGTACGGTCGCCGCTCTGCGCGAGGCGCTTGCTGAGACCGGGGCAGAGGGTGTCGGGCTCGTCCCCACAATGGGGGCGCTGCACGAGGGTCACCTCTCGTTGATCCGGGCGGCGCGGCGGGATCACGAGCATGTTGTGGTCTCGATTTTCGTGAACCCTACACAGTTCAACGACGCTGCGGATCTCGAAACCTACCCGCGCGATGAGACGCGTGATGTCGAGCTCGCGGCCTCGGCGGGCGCGAACCTCATATTCGCGCCCGAAGTCGCCGAGATTTATCCCGAAGGCTTCGTGACGACGGTGCGCGTCACGGGACGCATCACCGAGTCGCTCGAGGGGGCGATGCGTGGTAGCGCGCATTTCGACGGCGTCGCTACCGTCGTCGCCAAGCTCCTGATCGCGGCCAATCCCGACTCGGCGTACTTTGGTGCGAAGGATGCGCAACAGGTGGTAGTGGTGCGACGCATGGTTGCCGACCTCGGCATTCCGACGCGGATTGTCAGTTGCCCCACCTCCCGAGAAGAAGGCGGACTTGCCAGATCCAGTCGAAACACTCGCCTGTCGCCTGCGGCACGACTACGTGCGCTCGCCATTCCGAGCGCGCTGCGCGAGATTGAAACGGCGCTGAGTGCGGGTGAGGCCCGCGTCGACCCGCTGCGCAGGCGGGCGCTGACTGTGCTGCGCGCCCAGCACATCGACCCCGAATACCTCGAGATTGTGGATCCTGACGGGCTTGAACCCCTCGATGAAGTGACCGGCCCAGCGCTCTGCGTCATCGCCGCTCAGGTCGAAAACGTACGACTCATCGACAACGTTCTGCTCGTCCCCGTGCCCCCGATCGACGCCGAGCGGTAACCTGGGTGACGTAGCCGGGTGACTCGCCTGGCGTTCGCATCACGTAACCGGAGGTTGCTCAGTGACTCGCCCAAGACTCACGATTCCAGGTCTCTCCGAGATGAAGCTCCGCGGCGAGCAAATCGTCATGGTGACTGCCTACGATTTCCCGAGTGCTCGCATGGCGGATCGAGCGGGCGTCGATGTTGTTCTCGTCGGCGATTCGGGGGCCCAAGTGGTGCTGGGGCGTGATTCAACCGTCGCGATCAGTACCGACGAGATGATTATGCTGTCGGCGGCCGTTCGTCGGGGTATCTCGGAGGCACTACTCCTGTGTGACGTGCCCTTCGGCTCGACCGAACTTTCCGACGCGCAGGCGGTCGAGACCGCGATCCGCTTCGTGAAAGAGGCGGGTGCCGATGCGGTGAAGATCGAGGGGGCGACACCGGAGCGACTCAGCCGCATCCGCGCGATCACGGCGGCGGGAATTCCCGTGGTCGGGCACATTGGTCTCACCCCGCAAACGGCGACCGCACTCGGCGGCTTCCGCGCGCAGGGTCGGACGGTCGAAACGGCGACCCGCTTCGTGACCGAGGCGCTCGCCGTTGAGCAAGCGGGAGCTGTCGCGCTCGTCGCCGAGGCGGTGCCCAGCGACATCGCGTCGCTTGCGACGCCGGAACTGCGCATCCCGGTGATTGGCATCGGTGCGGGTCCTGCCGACGGTCAGGTGCTCGTGTTGCACGACCTGCTCGGCATGACCGAGGGTCACACCGCGAAATTTGTGAAGCAATTCGCCACCATTGGAGATGACATGGTCGCAGGGATCTCGGCGTATGCCGCGGAAGTACGCGGCGGCGTCTTCCCCGCGCCTGAGCACCAGTACCCCGTCGACCCGCAGGTGGTCGAGGCCGCGCGTGCGGCGCTCGCGCAGGCCGCTGCCGAGCGCTAGGCAATACGGCGGGCCCTGGCCGCTTCTGCGTCACCCTACCGGGTGCAAGGATCCACGGTGACGGCAAAGGCATCGAGTCACTCGAGACAGGCAGACAGGAGACGAGATGCGGGCGGAACGGATCCAGCTCATCGACGAGCTGATTGAGGTGGGGCGAGATGCCGTGTCGCGCGGGCTGGTACTTGCCAGCGGCGGCAATCTCTCGGCTCGGCTGTCGGAGGATCGGTTCATTGTCACCGCCTCGGGAACGTGGTTCGATCGCTTGACTCGCGAGGATTTTAGCGAAATGACCCTTTCGGGTGAGGTGACCGGGGGCGCGCCAACACCGTCGAGCGAGTGGCGCCTGCACCAGCGTGCCTACGCCGCACGCCCCGATGCCGAGTGCGTGATTCACCTCCACCCGCACCACGCGGTCGTGCTCGCAAGCCTTGGACACCCCATTCGGCTGCTCACGCTCGACCACGCGCTGTATGTCGGCTCGGTGGGGGTGACGCCCTTCTATCCCAACGGGTCCGATGAGCTGGCAGACTCGGCGGCGGAGCAACTGAGGGAGCACGACTGCGTGATCATGCAGCATCACGGGTGTTCGGTCGTGGGCGACACGGTGCGTGCCACCTACCGTCGTGCCCTCAACCTCGAAGACGCCGCGAAGGCCACCGCGTTGGCGCTGCAGCTGGGGGACACGACGACCACCTTCCCCTCGCGCGCAGACACGACACACGCGTAGCTAGGGCCCGGCCGCGCAATCACCGCGTGATCAGAGCGTGATCGGGAACTCGCGGGAGCGATCCCAGTGCTCGGCCCACCCCACCGCATCAAAAATGTTGGATAACAGCATGCCGGTGAACCCCCACACGATGTGTCCCCCGAACTGGGGCCCGAGCTGAAATCCTTCGCCGCGGAAGGTGTGTGTTCCCCTGCGCAGCACCGAGGTGCCGCGAGCTGCAGGGCGCAAGAGCTCAGCCACCGGAACGCGAAAGACCTCCACAGACTCTGAGTGGTCTGCGACCACCGGGCTCGGCAGATGCCACCACCCGATGACGGGAGTGACGAGGTTGTTGCTCACCCGAACGTGGATCGCGGGCATGGAGCCGATGATCTCGACTCCTGACGGGTCCAACCCGGTCTCCTCCGCGGCCTCTCGCAGCGCGGTCTCTGCAAGGTTCGCGTCGCCCGGATCGACCCCTCCTCCCGGAAACGCGATCTGCCCCGGGTGATGTCTCATGTGGTCTGCGCGCCGCGTCAGTAGCACGTCAAGTTCGGTCGATACGGCGAGCTCGCCGTTGGGCCTGGCGGGCACGTCGTCGAGCGGGCCGAACAAGACGAGCACCGCCGAGTGTCGAAGTTCACGGCGCAGGGTGGTGGTGGTCTGCGGCGAAATGCCGTGATCGAACCCCTTCGCGAGCGCGGCAGCGAGCTGACGCCGTGCCTCGTCCGCCGTATTCGCCATGCGTTCCAGACTAGCCTTCGATGAGGAGGTCCCCGATGCCCTCGGGCACGCGTTGGGACCTGACCCAGGGCTGAATCTCGCGTCGTTCCACGCGCTTCATCAGTTCTGTTTCCTCAGCACGCACCCGAGTGAGGACAGTGATGACCGCGGCTTGTTCTTCGTCGCTGAGATGGCGCGTCGCAAATCGGAAATCGTCACCACGAATTGCGCCATCGCCGTCACCGGAGCCGTCGCGCTTTGCGGCATCACGCGCGGCGGCATCTGGCGGGAGCGGGGGTGTTGCATTCACGTTTCGCCTCGATCCACCCGCTATAGCGGGATGTTTCCGTGCTTCTTGGCCGGCTGCTCTGCGCGCTTGCCACGCAGGCCCCGCAGCGCTTTGATGACGGCCAGACGGGTCCCCGCGGGTTCGAGCACGTTGTCGAGCTCCCCACGCTCGGCGGCGAGGAAGGGGCTGGTGACATCGGCGTTGTACTGCGCAGTGAGTTCGGCCCGGAGGGCCTCGACATCGCGTCCCTCGGCCTCGGCCGCGGCGAGTTCTTTGCGGTACAGGATGTTGACCGCGCCAGCGCCCCCCATCACTGCGATCTCGGCCGTGGGCCAGGCTATGTTGAAATCAGCGCCCATTTCCTTCGACCCCATCACGATGTACGCGCCGCCGTAGGCCTTGCGCGTGATGATGGTGACGAGCGGCACGGTTGCCTCGGCGTAGGCATACAGCAGCTTGGCACCGCGGCGGATCACCCCCTGGAACTCCTGATCGGTGCCGGGCAGGTAGCCGGGCACATCGACGAGGGTGAGGATCGGGATCGAGAACGCGTCGCAGAAGCGCACGAAGCGGGCGGCCTTCTCGCTCGCGTCGATGTTCAGCGTGCCCGCCATCTGGTTGGGCTGGTTGGCGACGATGCCGACGGTGCGGCCCTCAACCCGGCCAAAGCCGATCAGCATGTTTGGCGCGAAGAGCGGTTGCACCTCAAGGAAATCGCCCGAGTCGAGGATCGCCTCGATGATCGTCACTATGTCGTATGGCTGGTTCGGGCTGTCCGGGATGATCGTGTTCAGGCGCCGATCGGCATCGGTGATCTGCAGCGCCGTGTCGCTGTCATAGATCGGCGACTCGGCGAGGTTGTTGTCGGGAAGGTAGCTGATGAGCGCGCGCGCGTAGTCGAGGGCATCGAGCTCGTCGCTTGCGAGGTAGTGCGAGACACCGCTCGTCTTGTTATGGGTGAGCGCCCCGCCAAGTTCCTCGAAGCCCACCTCCTCGCCGGTGACGGTCTTGATCACGTCGGGCCCGGTGACGAACATGTGGCTCGTCTTATCGACCATGATGACGAAATCGGTGAGCGCGGGGGAGTAGACCGCGCCGCCCGCGGATGGGCCCATAACGATCGAAATCTGCGGAATGACACCCGAGGCCATCGTGTTGCGGCGGAAGATCTTCGCGTAGTTCGAGAGCGAGACCACGCCCTCCTGAATTCGGGCGCCGCCCGAGTCGAGAATGCCGAGAATCGGCGCGCCCGTCTTCAGCGCGTATTCCATGGCCTTTACGATCTTCTCGCCGGCTACCTCGCCCAGCGATCCACCAAACGTCGTGAAGTCTTGCGAGTAGACGACCACCTGGCGCCCGTGAATCGTGCCGGCACCGGTCACGACCGCATCGCCCACCGGGCGATTTGCGTCCATGCCGAAGGCCGTGCTGCGGTGTTTCACGAACTTGTCGAATTCGACAAACGATCCAGGATCGACGAGCGCTGCGATACGTTCGCGCGCGGTCATCTTGCCGCGGGGATGCTGCTTGGCGGCGGCCGCGGCATCGCGGTCTCCGACGGCCTCCTGATACTTGCGGCGGTGATCGGCGATCTTCGCCGCGGTCGACGGAGCGTTCGATGTCTCTGATGTCACGGATGCCAGCCTAGCGCGCCGCGCATGCCGCGGGTCGTAGGTAATCGCCAAAGAAGTAGGCTGATTCATCATGGAACTCACCAATACCCGCCGCGTCGTGCCGCGCGCCATCTGGATGGACAGCGCACCATCGACCAACGCAGCGCTGCGCGAGGCCGTGCGCAGCGAAGAACTTCCACACGGCACGCTTCTGGCGACCGCCGATCAAACCGCGGGTCGGGGGCGCCTCAGTCGCGAGTGGATCACCCCGCCCGGCACCGCGCTCGCCATCTCGGTGCTGATTCGTACCTTCGGCGCGCGTGGCCTGGGTGTGAGCTGGCTGCCGTTGCTCGCAGGATCCGCGGTCACCGCGGCGCTGCAGCCGCTCTTCCCCGAGGGCCTGCGTGTCGGCGTCAAGTGGCCCAACGACGTACACGTGCGGGACGAGGATGATGCCGAGGCCGGGCGACCCGGGCTAAAGCTGTGCGGGGTGCTGTGCGAAATGCTGCCCGACGGATCCGTCATCGTGGGGATGGGCGTGAACCTCCTCATCCCCGAGTGGGAGCTCCCCACCGACCGCGCCACCTCGGTGCTCGCCGCGGGCGGCAACGTGGGGGGTGCCGAGACGGTCGCCGATCCACTGGGTGAAGAACTCGCTGACCGGGTCATCGCCGCGCTCGCCGAAGAACTGTTGCGCCTCGCCGCGCTCGCCGCAGATCAGCCGCAGGCCGCTCGCGCGCTGGTGCTGCGGCACTCACTCACCCTGGGCAGCGAGGTGCGCGTGCACCTGCCCGGCGACGAGGTGGTTGACGGCCGGGCTCGTGGCCTCGCCGATGACGGGTCTCTGCTGGTGGATCTTCCCACCGGTGGGCAGCTGACCGTCAGCGCGGGTGACGTCGAACACCTGCGCTAGCGTCGCGTCGGCCCAGTCTCGCGCCAGGCGAACGACCGCGAGAGGTCAAAATATGCTCGGAACTGGGCTGCCTGCCCGCATATTCTGACCTCTCGAGGACAGGGTGGCGCGAGCCTCTTTTAGGCGCGGTCGCCGAGAAGCGGGTATTTCTCCCCGAGTGCGTCGATCTGCTCGGTGCTGGGCTCGCCCTCGGAGAAGTCCATCTTTGGCACCGGACGCTTGAAACCGCCGGTGACGATTGCGATGATCCCGGCGCCGATGGCCAGCCAAATTGCCCCGACAAGCCAGGTTGCTGGCTGGAGTGAAGTCCACAGCCAAATGGTGAGCGCGAACCCAATGACCGGGGGCACACCGTAGGCCAGGACGGCGCGCACGGTGAGCGGCTGCCGGCGACCGCCCTTCGGGAAAAGGTAGGTGCGAATGACCGACAGATTGACCATCGCGAAAGCTGCGAGTGCGCCGAAGCTGATCATGAAAGCCACCGCTTCGAGACTGAGGAAGAGCGCCGACAGCGCGAACACGGAGACAGTCACCGCGGCGACGATCGGCGTGCCAAAGCGACGCCCAAGCCTCGCAAGCGGCTTCGGGAGCATGCCGTCTCGACCCATCGCGTAGAGGATTCGCGAGACCGACACCTGGCCGGTCATACCTGAGCCGAATGCCCCGACCACGTAGATCGCGACGAAGAACGCAGTGAACGTTTCGCCTCCGAGCACGTCCATCACCGTGACACCTGCGGCCTCGATCTCGCCGGCGGAGAGCGTCGACCATTCCGGTTGGAACGCAAGGCCACCGGCCCAGGCAACGAGAATGAAGAGAAGCCCACCGGTCAGGGTGGAGAGGATGATCGCGCGAGGAATGTCCTTGCGGGGGTTCTTCGCCTCTTCCGACAGGGTTGAGACCGCATCGAAGCCGAGGAACGAAAGCGCGAGGATGGCCGCACCCGAGGCGATGGCACCGATGCCCCCCTCGCCGAAGGTGAAGGGCTCGATCAAGCTCACCGCGGTGTCACCGCCGAATGCCGTCTTGAACGCGAGCGCAACGAACACCACAACGAGGAGCACCGAGAGCCCGATGATGGCGAAGTTCAGTTTGTTCACCAGCGTGATGCCGAGGATGTTGAACAGCAGCACCAGCAGGAGCGCGACAAGGGTGAACACCCACACCGGAATTGCGGGGAACTGTGTGTTCAGATAGATCCCGATCAGCATGAAGTTGATCATCGGGATGAACAGGTAATCGAGCAGCATCACCCAACCGGTGAGGAAGCCCGCCGCACCCCCGAACGATTGCTGCGTGTAGGTGTATGCCGATCCCGCAACCGGATAGCGACGGACCATCGCCGCGTAGCTCGCCGCGGTGAACAGCATCGCGACAACCGCGAGGGTGTAGGCAGCGGGAAGGTGACCGTCGGTCACCTGGTTCACGATGCCATACGTGGTGAAGACCGTGATGACGGTCATGTAGGTCACCCCGAACAGGGTGAGTCCGGTGAGACCGAGCGCCCGCTTCAGTCGGGGTGGTTCGGTGGGGTGTGACACGTGTACTCCTGAGTGCGGATGGTGGGTGGGGACAGGGTGAAATTAGGAACCGAAGGTGCGCTCTCCGGCGAGCCAGGTGCCGAGCACCTGAATCTCGGGCACCGAGTGCGGGTCGATCGACAGCGGATCAGCCGAAAGCCAGACGAGGTCAGCGACCATGCCGGTTTCGAGCGTGCCGCGGTCGGTGACAAGTGCCTGCCGGGCGATGCCCGAGGTGTAGGCGGCGAGCGCTTGCCCGGGCGTGATGCGCTCGCTGGGGAGCCACGGGGCGGACTCTGGCTCGAGATGGCTGTGCCGCGTCACCGCGGTTGCGAACGCTGGGCGCCAGTCTTTGGTCGTCACCGGCCAATCGCTGCCGAAAGTGACCGTCGCGCCACTCCGAAGCACCGTGCCAATGAGGTACTGCCATCCCTCGCGGTCGTGACCGAGGTGCGGGATCGTGAGGTCGCGCATCACCGCATCGCACTGGGCCCAGTACGGCTCGAAGTTCGCAATGACGCCGATCTTCGCGAATCGCTGCGCGTCTCCCGGGGCGAGCACCGCGACGTGCGCGATGACGTGAGCCCGCTCCCGCGCCGGGTTCCGCGCCGCGGTGGCTTCAAGCGCGTCGAGCGCCAGCCGGTTTGCGGCATCGCCGATCGCGTGCAAATGCAGCTGGAACCCCGCTGCATCGAACGCGAGCGCCGCGGCGGTCAGCTCGGCTTCGCTCCAGTTGGGCAGGCCGCGCTCGTTCGGGCGATCCGCGTACGGATCCAGCATCGCGGCGGTGTGGCTTTCGATCACCCCGTCAAGGAAAAACTTGATCGTTTCGGCGCTCAGGCGGTCATGCCCCAGTGAACGGATCTCGTCGCGGAGACCCACGAACTCAGCGATCTGCTCCTTCCAACGCGCGGGGTCGGCGCGGAACGCGAGATTCACTCGGGTGTGGAGCCGCTGCTGTGCCGCGGCGGCACGGTAGGTCTCGACATCCTGCGGATCCACCCAGGCATCTTGCACCCAGGTGGTGCCGTGTGCGGCGTACTCCCGCGTGGCCTGTTCAAGCGCTGCGACGCGCTGCTCAGTCGAGAACGGAGGGACGACGTGGGCGAGGAAATCGTTGGCGGCACTCTCCTGCAGGGTGCCCAGCGGGCTGCCGTCGTCGCGCCGCGGAATGCGACCCAGCGCGGGGTCAGGTGTGTTTGCCGTGATGCCACCCGCGGCGAGCGCAGCCGAATTTACCCACGCGGTGTGATAATCCCATGCGCGCAGGATCGTGGGGGTGTCGCCGGTCACTTCGTCGAGCCAGCGTGCGTCGAACAGGCCTTCGGTGGCAAACGTGGCGTCATAGCTGCCGCCGACGATCCACCCTGCGTCGGGGTGTTCGCGTTTCCACGTGGCGACCGCCGCGAGGATCCCCGCGAGGTCGGACGCGTCACGAATCTGGGGCCCGGTGGCCTCGAGGCCGCCGAGCACCGGGTGGGCGTGTCCGTCTCCCATGGCGGGGGCGAGGAGGCCTCCCGCGAGATCGATCACCTTGGACCCGTGCGATGCTGCGAGCTCGACCGCAGCATCGCCCTCTGCGACGACGCGGCCTTCGGCGATGGCCAGTGCCCGCGAGGTGATGACGTGCCCGTGACGGTCGGGGTCGATGATGACGGTTCCGCCGGTGAAAACAGTGATGGACACGAGCGCAGCTCCGTTCCCGGCAGCAGCGCCGGATCGGCGGTCAGGGTCGACCGGAATAAATGAACAGTGTTCGTTAGTGTAGAGCGCATCGACGGACATCGCGAGTTAGCGACACTCAAGTGCGCTAGGTTCGTGACACAAAGGAGGGTGAGTGATGACCGCACCGGCGCGTCGCAGCGGCAGGCCCCGCGAGTCGGTGCTGACGCGCGAACTCATCATGAACACGGCCTTGCGCCTGCTCGACGAGCGTGGGGAACAGGGGGCCGGGATCCGAGAAATCGCCCGTGAGCTGGGTGTGCGGCCCTCCGCGCTCTATAACCACGTGCGAGGGCAAGATGACATTATCGGCGGCGTGCGTGAGCTGGTAAGCGACCGGATCGATACCAGTGGATTTGGCGTGCTCCCGTGGAACGAGGCACTCCACCGCTGGGCAGTTTCGTATCGCAACGCGTTCGCGGCGCATCCACCGACGATTGCGCTGCTCGCGGTGCGACCACTCGAGCCGGGCTTGCGCACGAACCACATGTACGACGAGGTCTGTGAGGGACTGACCGAGGCGGGCTGGCCGATTGAGCGCGTGCTGACCGTCATCGTGAGCCTCGAGTCATTCGTGCTCGGTGCTGCGCTCGACGAGGCCGCCCCCGACGACATGTTGGATCCCGGGGAGGGCGCTGGGCTGCCCCATTTTCGCGCAGCATATGTCGCGCGTGCGCAGAATCTCGAGACCCGTGGCATCAGCGCTTCAGAACTCGCGTTTCACACCGGTCTTGAGACGATGCTCGCGGGCCTCAGCACGGAATTTACCGGTTTGGTCGCAGCGAAAACTCCGATGGTGGGCTGACAGCAGCCCGCTGGGTCGCTACTCTGACCCTATGAACGCCCCGGGGCTGCGCCTGTTTGTCGACGACCTGCACGATCAATTTGGCCGCTGGCCGCTCGCATATTCGAGTGCGGGCGGGCCCGAACTCGCTGAGGTGCTCGCCATCGGCGAGCGGGTGGGCGAGGGCAACGATGCGGACTTCGCGCGCGCGTTTCGGCAGGCGGGTGAGGCGAACGTCGCGCGGGCGGCCGAGGCTGCATCGGCCGGCCATTGGCACACCGCGTCGGATCTCTATCTGCGGGCCAGCGCGCTGTTCGGCACCGCACTGCATCCCCTGTACGGTGCTCCGGTGGATCCACTGTTGCTTGAGATCTTCGAGCGTCAGAGTGAGGCATTCGCCCGGGGCCTCGAGCTCCTTCGAGCGCCCGCGATTCCACTCGCGATTCAATGTGATGGAGTCACGCTGCCCGGATACCTAATCCCGGCGCAACACAAGACTCCAGGAACGGTGCGCCCACTCATTATCTTCACGAACGGATACGACGCGACGATGCCCGACGTGTACTTCGCTTCGGCCGTCGCTGCCACGCGGCGCGGGTATCACGCGCTGCTGTTTGACGGGCCAGGGCAGGGCGCGGTGCTCTACCAGCAGGGCGTGCCGATGCGACCCGACTGGGAGACTGTGGTGAGCGCAGTGATCGATGTCGTCGAGCAACTGCCCATAGTGGATCCCCGCCGCATCGTGATCAGCGGCTGGAGCCTGGGTGGGTACCTTGCGCCTCGCGCGGCCTCCGGCGAGCATCGGCTTGCCGCGTGCATTGCAGATCCCGGGCAGTGGGATCTCGGAGCGTCCGTGGCGAGCTTCGCGCGAACGCTGGGCGCGTCGCCAGAACAGGTGGACGACCTCTCGCTGCTGAGTGACGAATTTCTGGAAGGTATGCAGGAGGTGATCGAGTCGGACCCGCGTCTGCGCTGGAGCATCGTGCGGCGCGGCTTCTGGGTGAACGGTGTGGACTCGCTGCGGGATTTCATCGAGGTCACCCGCACCTACTCACTGGTTGGGCGGGAGGCGGACATCCGTTGCCCGACGCTGATTACCCTCGCAGAGGCGGATCCACTCGCGGCGAGCGCCGAGGCGCTCTATGCGCAGTTGACGTGTGAGAAAACGCTGATGCGTTTCACCGCGGAAGAAGCCGCCGCCGACCACTGCGAGATGGGGAATCGAAGCTTGCTCAACACTCGAGTGCTCGATTGGCTCGACGGGGTATTCGCCGAACCTACCGGAAAATAATCGTGCGATCTCCGTCGAGCAGCAGGCGATTCTCGGCGAACCAGGTCACCGCGCGGCGCAGGGTCCGGGCTTCCTCATCCTGACCAAGCTGCTGTAGGCGCTCGGGCGTGTAGGAGTGATCGACGCGAGCCACATCTTGTTCGATGATGGGGCCCTCATCGAGGTCTGTGGTCACGAAGTGTGCGGTCGCGCCGATGAGCTTCACGCCGCGCGCGTGCGCCTGGCGGTACGGGTTTGCACCCTTGAAACCGGGAAGGAATGAGTGGTGAATATTGATGGCCCGACCCTTGAGCGCCGCACACAGCTCGGGGGAGAGGATCTGCATGTATCGCGCGAGCACCACCAGTTCGATCTGCTGTTCTTCGACGATCTCAAGTACTCGCGCCTCGAAGGCCGCCTTCGCCTCGGGCCCGTCCACCACCCGGTGCTCGAACGGAACGCCGTAGAAATCGGCGATGTCTCGCACCGTCTCATGATTCGACAGTATGAGCGGCACCTCGATCGGGAGCTGACCCGTGCGCTGCCGGTACAGCAGGTCGTTTACGCAGTGCGTCGCGGTGCTCGCAAGCAACAGCGTGCGCGTGGGGCGTCCCACCGTGTCGAGACGCCAGGTCATGTTGTACCGGGCGGTGACCGACGTGAGGGCGTCGGAGAAGCGCTGCTCGAAGGTCTCCGGCTGCGCGACGGCTTCCACCTGCAGGCGCATGAAGAAGCGGCCGGTGTCATCGCTCGCGAACTGCTGACTCTCGGCGATGTTTCCGCCAGCGGCAACCACCGCTCCGCTAATTGCGTGAACAATTCCGGGTCCGTCGATGCAGCTCAGGGTGAGCACCCACTGGGTGCCTGTGGTGGCGGTGGCGTTCATCCCACCAACGTTAGTGGATCACTCCAGGCGCGCTGGTTTCGATGAGGCCGCCCTGCCCGCCCCTGCCTGACCCGCCCGCCCCTGCCTGACCCGCCCGGTCAAGGTGCGCTGTTCACCTCAGGGTGCCCTATTCGCGCAAACAAGGCTCCCTGGGCTGAAGAAGGGTGAGTGAGTTAACCAAACCCGGTTTCGCATGTGGATCGCGAGTTCGCTGGAACCCTGAGCGCCGGGTGCAGGTTTCTCGCTCCCAACTCTGGGAAACCCGGGTATCACCTGACTTATCCAGAGGCTTCCGGAAGCAGGTATGTGGTGGGCCGCCGGCCCGCACCATCAAAGGTATGGAAATGAGACGTAAGCTCAGTGAGCTCGGATCGCAGCTTCGCAGTAGAGCCCAGATCCTCGCACTGGGAACCTCGGCACGCGAGCTGGAACAAGCTGTGTCCTCGGGCAAACTCAGACGCCTGCGACGCGGGTGGTACGCGGACGGCGAGGTATGGCGAATACTGCATGCCGAAGATCGCCACCTCATGCGAGTTGTGGCGGCCGCGAGGGCAGCTGTTCGACAGCCAGTGTTCTCCCACGTTTCGGCGGCAGCACTGCATGGGCTGCCGCTCTACCGGCACGAAGGAACTCGCGTACATACGATCGGCCCGACTCCCGCCTTCGCACGCAGTTCGACTCGGGTTCTTCAACACGCGGCCGTGATCGATGAGGCCGAGGTGCAGGTCATAGGTCCACTCAGGTTCACCTGCCTGGAACGGACGGTGATCGATGTTGCGCGGACTGAATCTCCCGAGCTGTCGGTTGCGTGTGCTGATGCAGCCGCTCGCCTCGCCGGAGAGGGCAGCGAGACTCGCCAACAGTGGATCGCCTCACTCAGGCAGCGACTTGTATCCCAGCCGGGCTTACCGGGCAACGCCGCCGCTCGACTGGCACTCGGGCACGCTGATGGGAGCGCTGACTCAGTGCTCGAGAGCGTCAGTCGACTGTACTTGCAGCTGCTTGGGTTTGAGGTGCGCAGCCAGGTTGAGGTTCCATCGCCAAACGGTGCCCCATTTCGCGTGGATTTTGAGCTCGTCGGGTGCGATGTGTTTGGCGAGGTGGACGGCATGGTCAAGTACTCCGACGACGGGATTCTCCGTGGCCGAAGCCCACATCAGGTTGTGATCGACGAGAAGAGGCGCGAGGACTGGATTCGTGGCACTACGGGCAAGCGGATCATCCGCTGGGGCGCATCAGATCTGGTCTCGCTTGAGACCTTCGCTAGGCTCCTGAGGTCTTACGGGGTTCTGCCGCCACTCGTGCCACCGCGCCCGCGCAGTTCCGGGAGCCTTGTTCACCTCAAGGGGTCGAATTCTCGCAATTAGGGGCCCTTGAGGTGAACAACGGTGGATCAGATCCCCCGTTCGGGAGCGCACCCACAAGCAACGTGGATCACTCCGGGCGCGCTGGTAGGATGGACACCGTCGTGACTGGCGAAAAAGTGGAGTACCACTGGGGAACGACACCTCCATACCTAATGGCCGCTCGCCTGGGCCGCATGAACCGCGAGACGAACACACCGTGTTCCGACAGGTTCGTGAAAACGGTGCACACTGCGCCGAGGAACATATTCGAGGAGTAGCTATGTCGAACCAGTCCGCATTTTTTAACGAGCCCATCGAGGTCGTGGATCCCGAGATCGCCGAGGTGCTCAAGAATGAGCTGAACCGCCAGCGCACCACGCTCGAGATGATCGCGAGCGAGAACTTCGTACCACGCGCGGTGCTTGAAGCCCAGGGGTCAGTGCTCACCAACAAGTACGCCGAAGGCTACCCGGGCCGTCGGTACTACGGTGGGTGCGAGTTCGTTGACGTGGCCGAAGAGCTCGCTCGCGAGCGTGCCAAGAGCCTGTTCGGAGCGGCCTACGCGAACGTGCAGCCACACTCGGGCGCATCGGCGAACGCGGCCGTGCTGTCGGCGATTGCCGAGCCGGGCGACACGATCCTCGGCCTCGAGCTCGCCCACGGCGGGCACCTCACCCACGGCATGAAGCTCAATTTCTCGGGCAAGCTCTACAAGGTGGCTTCGTACGGGGTGGATCCCGAGACGTTCCTCGTTGACATGGATGTGGTGCGGCAGCAGGCGCTCGAGCACAAGCCCAAAGTCATTATCGCGGGGTGGTCTGCTTACCCGCGCACCCTTGATTTCGCGGCATTCCGCGCGATCGCTGACGAGGTGGGCGCCACGCTCTGGGTTGATATGGCGCACTTCGCCGGCCTGGTCGCCGCTGGCCTGCACCCCAACCCGGTGCCGCACGCGCACGTCGTCTCCTCGACCGTGCACAAGACAATTGGCGGCCCGCGATCGGGCTTCATTTTGACCAACGACCTCGAGATGCACAAGAAGCTCAACTCGAACGTGTTCCCCGGCCAGCAGGGCGGGCCCCTCATGCACGTGATCGCGGCGAAGGCGACTGCGTTCAAGCTCGCCGCGACCGACGAGTTCAAGGATCGCCAGGTCCGCACACTCTCCGGCGCAAAACTGCTTTCCACGGCACTCACGAGCGACGCATCGAAGGCTGCGGGCGTTGACGTGCTCACCGGCGGCACCGATGTGCACCTCGTGCTCGCAGACCTGCGCACGAGCGAGCTCGACGGGCAGCAGGCGGAGGATGCGCTGCACGCGGTCGGCATCACGGTGAACCGCAACTCGGTGCCGTTTGACCCGCGCCCGCCGATGGTTACGAGCGGCCTGCGCATTGGTACCCCCGCGCTGGCCACCCGTGGCTTTGGCGATACCGAGTTTGCCGAGGTCGCCGACATCATTGCGCTCACCCTGCAGCAGGCGGGCGATCTCGAGGCGTTGAAGGCTCGCGTCACAGCACTCGCCGATGCGTTCCCCCTATACCCCGGTCTCGAGAAGTGGTAGCAGGCAGTCACCATTCGCGCGCGCAGATGATCGCAGGATCGACACTTCGGGGAGCAACCGCATGACCGCACAAAAACTCGACGGCACAGCTGCGGCCGCAGCAATCAAGAGAGAGCTCGCGGATCGCGTGGCGGCCTTGGCTGCACGAGGTATCGTGCCCGGACTCGCAACAGTGCTCGTCGGGAGCGACCCCGGATCCCAGTGGTACGTGGCTGGGAAGCATCGAGATTGCGCAGAGGTGGGCATCGCGTCGATCAAGCGCGAGCTGCCGGAGTCGGTCACGCAGGAGGAACTCGAGACGGTGCTCGACGATCTGAACGCTGACCCTGAGTGCACCGGATACATCGTGCAGTTGCCGTTGCCGAAGCACATTGACACCGACCGCATCCTTGAGAAGATCGACCCCGATAAGGATGCCGATGGGCTGCACCCGACGAATCTCGGGCGGCTCGTGCTGAACGCGAATGCGCCGATTAGCTCGCCGTTGCCGTGCACTCCGCGTGGCGTGATCGAGCTGGTCGAACGCAATGGGCTGTCGTGGGCGGGGAAGCACGTTGTGGTGGTCGGTCGGGGTATTACGGTGGGTCGGCTCATTGGCCCGCTCCTCACCCGCCGAGAGTACAACGCGACGGTCACCCTGACGCACACGGGCACGGTGGATCTGGGGGCCGAGCTGCGTCGCGCCGATGTGATCGTCGCTGCCGCTGGAGTCGAAGGCATCGTGCGCGCCGAAGACGTGAAGCCGGGCGCGATTGTGCTGGACGTGGGTGTCTCACGCAAGACCGACCCCGAAACTGGCAAGAGCCGCGTCGTCGGTGATGTTGATCCCGGTGTTGCCGATGTCGC
Source organism: Leucobacter fengyongliangi (assembly GCF_052386045.1). Taxonomy (NCBI): domain Bacteria; kingdom Bacillati; phylum Actinomycetota; class Actinomycetes; order Micrococcales; family Microbacteriaceae; genus Leucobacter; species Leucobacter fengyongliangi. The sequence continues at coordinate 718,500 of NZ_CM126356.1, forward strand.
AGGGTATATCTCACCGAATCCCGGCGGGGTGGGACCCATGACTCGAGCGCTGCTGCTCAAGAACGTCGTCGAAATGGCGGAGCGAGCCGTATGACATTGGCGCATTCGGTGCTCGCGCAAGCCTCGGGCGCGCCCGAGTACGACGGGGTCATCGGCTGGGTCCTCAGCCTGATGGACACCCTGGGCGAGGTCGGGGTGGGCCTGGCGGTTCTCCTCGAAACCTTCATTCCTCCGATCCCCTCCGAGGCGGTGCTCCCCGGTGCTGGATTCCTCGCCTACGAGGGCCGGATGAGCTTCTGGCTCGCGTGGGCGATGGCCACCACCGGCGCGCTCGTCGGCGCGATCATTTGGTACTACATCGGTGCCGCATTCGGTCGCGCGCGCACGCGCTGGCTAGTCGGCAAAGTGCCGCTCATGGAACACGAGGACTTCGATCGCGCTGAGGCGTTCTTTCAGCGCTGGGGCGGTGTCGCAGTGCTCGTGGGCCGCTGCGTGCCGCTCGTGCGCTCGTTCATCTCCATTCCCGCCGGCATCGAGCGCATGCATTTCCTGAAGTTCGTGCTTTACACGTTCATCGGTTCGGGCCTCTGGAATGGCCTGTGGATCGGCCTCGGCTACGCCTTCGGCCCCGCGATCCGTCCGATTCTCGAGCAGTGGAGCGGTCTCCTCTCTGACATCATCGTGATCGTCATCCTCGCGCTGCTGATGTGGTTCGTGGTGGCCAGGCTGATCCGCAACCTGCGTCGCAAGCGCCAATCCGCTGAAGCGAGCTAGAACACCACGACAAAACGGGTCAGCGCGTCAATGAGCGTGTCCGCGAGGCCCGTCTCGTCACGCATTTCGCTGCGGGCACCCAGCGCACGGTCGGGGTGATCGGTGATGATCCCGTCGACATCGCGGCGGAGTAACTCCCGCATCCCGGTGTCTTCATTTACCGTCCACACCATGAACCCCAGCCCGGCCCGCTCCGCGTCATCCTGCATCTCTTGGGTGGCCGACCACTCCTCGACCACGATGAAATCTGCAGGGGTGTCGGGCACACCGAGGCCGGCGAATGCCATGGTGTAGCCCACGGTCAGGTCGGGGCGGAGCTGCTTTAATTTCGCGACGCTCGGTGCGTCGAGCGAGTGATAGATGTGGTTCTCGAGGGAGCCGATTTCTTCGAGCTCGGCAATGAGTCGCTCCACGTGGTCATCGGTGTCGCCGCCTCCGAGCTTGATCTCGACGAGGAGCGGTATGCCCAGTTCGTCCGCGCGTGTGACGTAGTCGCGGAAGCTGGGAATGGTGCCCGCGTGCCCCTCGAGGTTATGCACCGTGATGCTCGTCAGCTCATCGAATGTCAGATCCTTCACCGCCGAGTCGATGTCGGCGAGGCGAGACAACCCAGCATCGTGCATCGCGATGAACTGGCCGTCTTTCGACTGCATGACATCCATCTCGACGAGGTCGGCACCCGCCAAAGCCGCGGCCTCAAGCCCGCCGATGGTGTTCTCAACTCCGCCATCACTGAAACCGCGATGCGCGAGCACGAAGGTATCCGGTTGGCTCGCGAGCCGGTGCATGGTGTCAATCGCGAGTGCGCTGAGAATGAGGGCAAGCACGACGGAGCCCGCGGTGAGCACGAGCCGCGGCACGCGGGAGGTGAGGCGAGGAGACTGCGCGACCGAGAGCGGGCGGAGGGGCAGGCGCGCCGGGAGGCGATCCACATATCTGTGCAGAAAAGCGACCAGCACTGCGCCCAGAAAGGCGGTGATGAGGGCAGTGAGGAGCATGCCCACGACCTGCGCGATGCCCAGGCTGAACGCGGCGACCAGGGGAGAGGCATCGGGGGCAACTTCGTCGGTGATCGCGGTGGGGAGGATCGCGCCAATCGCGAGTGCGAGGGCGGCGATGCCCGAGATGGCGAGCACCGTGACCACCGCGCCGATGAGCGGGAGGATCGCCCGCCCACGCGTGAGCCGCCAGCTTGCGGCGAGTGCCCTTCCGCCGGTGGCGTCGGTGAGTGCGAATACCGGCAAGGTCAGAGCGAGTCGCACGTTGAGGAAGGCGAGGATGAGCATGAAGATCGTCAGTGCCACGGCCGAGCTCTGACTCTTCATTAGTTCGCCGGTGATGAACGAGGGAATTGAGATGCCCTGGGCGAAGGCCGTGGTGAAGCCGAAACCCGTGAGCGGGAGTACGACGAACAGGTACCCGAGGAGCGGAAATGACGAGGGGCGCACCAGTTTGCGGGCGAACTGCCGGAGATCAGTGAGGAGGTCTCTCGCGGTGAGGGGTAGTCCGAGGCTTGCGCGCCTGAGCAACACGACGAGCACGGCAAACTGGAGTGAGACGAGCCACAGCGCAAGCGCGCAGATGATCACAATGAGTCCGAGCGTCACAACCGTACCGCCGCCGATGCGGAGTGCAGCCAGATCGAGGGCGCGCATTCCGCTCGCTCTGAGCGCCTCACGGAAGAGCCAACTGATCAGCGGGAAGGCGAGAAGGAGCGTCGCCAGGTGAAACGCGAGCATGACGCCGAGCAGACGTGATCCGCCCGCCCGTACCGCGTGGAGGCCGTCGCGCAGAAGCCCTCTCCAAGTCGCCCACCCGCCGGGGTGCTCCGCAGCCTGTAAGCTCGCCATTCGATCCCTCATTCTCTACGGTTCGCGCTTCTATTCGTGGGCGTCTTCGGCGAATGCATCTTCATCCGCGTCCGCGTTCGCGTCCGTATCCGCACTCTCAGACTCGGCGCGATTCGGGTTCACCGAATCATTGCGTCCGACGAGCGCGAGCAGCGGGAAGAGGAGCACCGTGACCAGTGCGGCACCCACCATTGCGGCCGCCGTGCTCTCGTCAATGGCGCCTTTTTCGACACCGATCTGAGTCACCGCGATCACCAGGGGCAGGGTAGTGGCGATGAAGAGTGCCGAGGTTCTGCGATCGGAAAACGAGGTTCCCCGCTCCGGGGTGAAGAATCCGGTCAGCCCCCGAATGACCAAGATGGCCAGCACAAATACCGGGAGAAGTAGGAGCGCATGGGGATCGCCAAAGAGCGTAGCGAGGGGGAATGACACGCCGGTCGCCACGAAGAAGATCGGTACGAAGAAACCGAAGGAGACTGATTCAAGTTTGGCTTCGATCACATGCAGCTCATCGGGAGCGCCTCCGCGCAAGACAACGCGAGAGAGGAGGCCCGCAGTGAAGGCACCCAGGAGGAAGTCGACACCGAGCGCGAGTGCCAGAGCAACCATCGCCGCAAGGACAAGGATTAGGAAGCGGATCGCGAACTGGCCGCTCGTGTGGAGTGTGGCACTCACCATTCGGTGAAGCCACTGCTTCGGGCCGGATGATGCGAGCCAGAAAGCGAGCACCGCCACGGCGACGAAGAGCAGCAGGGTGATACTGCCAGCGAGGGGTTCGTGGCCGCTCAGGAACAGTGAGATTGCGATGAGTGGGGCGAACTCCCCGACTGCACCCGCCCCGCTGATCGTGGCTCCGAGTGGGCCGCGCGCGATTCCCGCGTCGCGAAGAATCGGTGTGATGGTGCCGAGCGCAGTTCCGGTGAGGGCGATCGCAATGATGCCGGTGGCCGCAAGACTGTCGCCGATGAGAAATCCGGCGATCAGTGCGAGCGCTGCCGAAGCGACCCACGCCCAGATGGCACGTTTTCCGGTTCGGCCACGCATTGACTGTGGATCGATCTCGCTGCCAGCCATGAAGAACAACATCGCGAGTCCCAGCTGTGACATCAATTCCAACGGGCGGCCGTCGGCGACTAGGCCAAGCCCGGCTGGCCCGATGAGCACACCCAGGCCGATCTCGAATACCACCAGGGGAACCACGAGTGCGCGACGCACGAGCGCGGCAAGGAGCGGCGCAACGACCGCGGCGAGAGGGACCAACAAGATGGTGAGTTCGAACTGATCCACTCGCAGTTCCTTTCTCTCATTCAGCTGGCGCACGGGCTCCTCCACTAATTCTGGTGGACTCCGTCCAGCTCGGGCTTCAGGCGCGCCCGAAGTGATGCTCGTGAACTCCCGAGTAACGCCTGAAATGGACTTGCGTCACCATCTGCCGGGGCCCGGCACCCACCCAACGAGGCGAGGAATCTGCGTGACTCACGTGCCTGGAGATCAAGAGATCCCACCTGCCGAGCCGTCTGTGAAGAAGGAGACGAGCCGCGGCTCGCTCCTACGCCTCCACGTCGCACGGCTTCGTGACGAATAAGCACGGGGGCGGTCACAAGAAGCGGCTCGCGGCAGCACCCACGCCCACCGTCTTCAACCGTCTCGAAGATGCTGGCATCAGCTGGCGCATCTACTTTGACAAGCTGCAGCTGGTCTCCTTCGCCGGGGTCTTACACGCTCCGGTTCTGCAGCAGTTTTGGAAAACCGAGCGGGGAAGCGTGTTTTCGCACGAAATGCATCACGGGGCGCTCTCAGCGACGCTGAGCGAGCGGTTCGGACTCGAACCGTTGACGCGGCGAGATGCGGCTGCGCGCACTCTAGCGAAGGCTTTCAATCGTAAGGTTCCGCGGCACATCGCCGACTGGCCGCAGACCTCACCCGCCTATGTGCCACCGAACCCCGAAAGTGGCACATATCCCGCGACTGCCCATCCAGATCGGCCGCTCAGCCCTCCCGCGCGTGGGCTCATCAGGCTGTTGCTCGAGAAATACGGCACCCACGCAGAGCGTGAGAACCCGCCACAAACATTTGCTGACGCGTACGCGTTGCTCACGAAGCACGGCGCAGGTCTCTTCGGTGTCGAGAGATCAAAGTAGCTTCAAGGCTCCCGCGCAGCGTTGTGCAGCCTCACAACGCCTCACGATTCCTGTCTCAACATTCATAGAGAACTGTGACTCGCCAAGGTGACATCTGTGCTGACAGACTGACTCTATGACGAAAAACAAGTGGATCGCGCTCCTGTCCGTACTCGCACTCTCGACCACACTTGCTGCCTGTGGCGCTAACGCCGCGGAAGAGCCGATTGGAGGAGATGTGATCGCGCCGGTCACCATGGAAGCGAACGATCTGCAGGGTGCCGAGGTGGAATTGCTGGTCGGCCAGGCGCTGAACATCAACACCGGCGACCTCGCCGTCGACAGCTACACGGGCGAGGTCGCAGATCCGTCAGTCGCAGAGTTCAGCCCGGGCCGGAATGACGGCAGCGCGGAATTCAACCCCGGAGTCATCGCACTCGCGACGGGCACCACCGAGGTCACGATGACCAATGAGCAGGGCGGGATCCAGCCGCTCGAGTTCACCGTTGTGGTGACGGAAAAGCCGTAGCCCGACTCGCCGGATTCCCGCACGAACGAGCGGTAGCGGTAACCAGAGTCGATCTCGCGAAGCACGCACCGTGTGACTCACACGAATCGTCAAATGTCTGGCAACATTAGGCCATGGGGCATTTGATGTACAGCAACGCAGCAGAGTACGAGTTTGACGATCGAACCTTGGCGCACTTGAAGGTCGCCATAAATATGAAGCTCCGACGTCAGGAGTGCTTTCTGATGAGTTGGACGAACCCGGTCGAGAAGGGAAGCGGTCGGGTCTCTCTGTGGCTCTCCCCAAATATCCCGCTGGTCTTTCGGTTTTCCGGCAGCCGTGCGCCGCAGATTAACGAAGCGTGGCTTCGCGTCTTGAATGAGCTTTCGCACACGCCTCGTGGCCTGGTGGTTGTCGATGAGAAGGAGGCGGAAGAATATCTTGCCAGGCAGGCTTCAAGTCAATCCTGATTGCCGAGCGACCGCATCAACACGAGGGGACACTCAGTGGGAAACCTGCACTACGCGCATGACCAAGTCTTCGGCTTCGACGATCGCACTCTGGCGCACCTGCGCACTGTAATTCTCGGGAAGTTCACGCTTCAAGAGAGTCTGGTCTTCACATGGAACGATTCGAGCCAGCAACGCAGCCTATGGTTACATCCGGCTCAGACACTGTATTTTGAGTTTGACTCGCCTGGGATCCCCGAACTCAACCGGGAATGGATCGAATCGCTTATGGCGCTTGCGAACTCGTCGGCTGGATTGCGATTGGTCGACGAACCAGGCACCAACGAGTGAGTGGGTTGTGTATCACCCGCAAGTGATGCACAACCCACCCTGTTCGTGGTCACCCTGATCGATCTAGGCTCGCTTTGATCGACCCACAATCAGGCCGTAAATCAGGAGGACGACGATTGCGCCACCGATCGCGAGGAGCCAGGTCTGGATTGACCAGAACTCTTCGAGGCCTACGCCGAAGATGACCGAACCCAGCCACCCGCCCAAGAATGCTCCAACTACACCGAGCAAGAGAGTGGCGATCCACCCGCCGCCCTGCTTACCCGGCAGGATAGCTTTGGCAATGGCACCAGCAATGAGGCCGAGGAGAAGAAAAGCTAAGAAACCCATTTCGGTGCTCCTATCGTTGAGCCGCGCGAGTATCGCCCGGATTACTTCCACGGTACGCCCCGGGTGTGATTCCTTCTAGGGGTTGCGTGTAGCAGTTGCGTTGCGATATCAAGGCCAAATGGCCGTTGGTAAGGGGTGAAAACGGCTAGTTTCCGCGCGACACAGCAGGCGGTGGGTTCTCGGGGAGGATCTGCGTGGCCAGTTCGGTGGCGAAGTCGGTAGCGAAGTTCCGCAAATTCCCCGCCCATTCCTCTGGCGTGTAGGTTCCGTGGCCGGGAACGATCGAAACGGAAATGGTGACCGAGCCGATCGGCGATTCCGCCTCGGGCAGGGTAGCGACCGCCGACTGGTACCCGCCGAAGAGTGGGGTCTGCATGACCCAGCTGTCGCGGAGGAACACGCCCAACCCGTAGTTCCACTCCTCGGTGAGCGTGTGGCACGAGCGACATCCCTCGAGCGGTGCGCCGAATCCGACGAGGCGCGGTGAAATCATCGCCTGGTACGACTCTTCTGAGAGCAATTCGCCCCGACCCACGATCGCATCGAAGCTGGAGGTCATGTCGCCGATAGTGGTGGTCTGGATCGCTCCGTGGGGAAGCGTCCATGACGGATTCCAGTAGGTGGAATCTTCAAAGACTCCCCGCTCGGCGGTGAAGCCGTGCACGACGGGATCGGGGATTCGCGCAGTGACGTCTGCGACCGTGCCCTCGAGTTCCAGCGGCTCGAGCACGTAGCGAGAGATCAACGCGTCGAGTGACTCGCCGCTTGCCGCTTCGAGCACATGGCCCAGGATGACGTAGCCCGCGTGCGAGTAGTCCCAGTTCTCGCCTGGGGCGAAAAGCCTGGGGCTAGCGGCGCTGTACGCCAGGAGTTCCTCCTCGCTAAATGCGCGGAAAGGATTCGCTTGCACGTCGGTCACAAAATCGAGATTGGCCACATGATCGGGGTAGCCCGAGGTCATAGAAGCGAGCATTCTCGGCGTTGCCGTGTCGGCTGCAGGGAGATCGGGGAGCCACCGGGCAATCGGCTCATCGATGTCGATGAGACCCTCATCGTCCATCGCGAGCATGGTCGCGGCAACGTACATGATGGCAACGGCGCCGTTACGAAACCTGCCGTCTTCGGTCACGGGGAAGCCGGTCATAGCTTCGCCGAGGGTGACGGTGGCCACCTCCGTGCCATCGATCGCCACCTGCGCCACCAGCGAGGTGAGCGCGTGGCGGTCAAGGTGTTCGAGCGCGAGCGATTCAAGCTCCGTGGCGGTGATGCGGTCGGCGGCGACCGGCGCGTCGGTCTCGGCGGTCGGCCGATCCTGCACGCCGGCCGATCCACCAGCTGTCGTGCAACCGGACACGACGAGCGCCGCTGCGAGCCCAGCGAACACGGCTGACCGGCGGGAAACACGCCGAAGTGACGGCCAGGGCTTCGGATAACGAATCGTGCGCATATGTGCAGAATAACGGTACCGGGTGCGCTGAGGTAGATCGGTGGTCGTCAGTCAAGGCTGAGACCGAGCCGCAGAAACACCTCTCGGCGGAAGGCCGCTCGAAGCGGCGAAAAATGGAGCCCGGGGTTACTGCGGCCCGGCGTTAGTAGTTTAGCGTGTGCGTCAGCGGTGTGTCAGTCGAGCGTGCCGTCGCGCCACCGACGAGCGCCGCCGTGCAATTCATCGGCGAAGGTGGCGTACCGCAGTGCGCGGGTCGTGAGTTCCGCGGCGTGCTCGTCGTCGAGAGAGTCGCGTGTATCAGCAACAAATGCCGCACCGAGCGACATCACACGGCAGTAGCTGGCCGCGCGTTCGAGCGCGACGGCGAGATCGCCCACGAATAGACCGCGCAGCAGAGTGTCGCAGAGATCGGCGATCGAATCGGGGGTGACCGGCTCGGCTGCCCCGGCCACGACCGGGTCGATCGTCACCGAGACGTTCTGCCCCGCTCGGAACACATCCGCGGTGCCCTCCGGATCTGCGTGGACGATTCGGCGTAGCAAGTAGATGCGCCACAGCATGCCCGCGAGGGAATGGGACCCGGCTCCTGACCAGAGCTCCGCAATGTCGTCAATGCCTTCGTCAGCAGCCAGGCTCAGCACGCGTTCAACCACCAGGGGGTCGGCTACGCGTCGCACTCGGTCGAGGAGCGCCCAAGACGTTTCTTGCGCGAGGCGATGCGCGGCCCCGGGCTCGTCAGAGCCGATCACCCAATCGAAACTCGAGGTGGGTTGCAGCACGGGCCGCTGAAAATTTCTCACGATGACCTCTCCTGAATGCTTACCGGCGCGAGTCTACGCCGCTCAGTTTGCCCGGTTGTGGATCGAGCATTGAGATTCACCCTGTAGATTAGTTCTGGGCCTGTAGCTCAGTTGGCAGAGCATCGGACTTTTAATCCGCGGGTCGCGGGTTCGAGCCCCGCCGGGCCCACTCGCAGTACTCGTGGGCCCGGGACCGGGACTCGCGCCGATTTCGATGAGAGCGATGCTCTCATCTCGATGAAATCGACGCCCGCCGGGCCCACGACGTGCAGTCACGTGCAGTTAGATGACGAGGTAGACGGCTCCCACCACGGTAAAGCCGATGACGGCCCATTCGAACACCGACTGCTTGATCCTTGCCCCGATCCATTTGCCGATGAGTGCGCCAATCACCACCGCGGGTGCGAGCAGCAGGTCGAGCACCAGCGTTGCCGGGGTGATCAGGCCGAGCCCGATGGAAATCGGAACTTTTGTGAGGTTGATGACGGCGAAGAACCAGGCCGCGGTGCCGAGGAACGCCTTGACTGAAAACCCCGCTGAAATCAGATAGAGAGACATCGCTGCTCCTCCAGCATTCGCGACCATCGTGGTGAAACCGCTCAGCGACCCATAAGCCCCACGCTCGATTCGTCTCCTCTTCTGGCTGCGTTCCTTGATTCGAGGGTGAACCTTTTGCCAGACCGTAACCGTCATGAGCACTAGGAGTATGACCCCAATTCCCCGCCGCACCCAGGCATCATCGGAGACCGCAAGAAATGCTGCCCCGAGCAGCAGACCGACCGCTACTGCTGGGATAAGGCGAACCAGAGTTGGCCAGTCAGCGTGACGGCGATAGATCGTGAGGGCGAAGATGTCCCCAAGAATCAATAGCAGGAGAAGTGCGGCGGTCGATGCTCGCGCGGGGAGAACCGCGGCGAAGAGAGCCGCGGCCACAGTACCGAGCCCCGGCAGTGCGGTTTTCGATAAGCCCACAAGCACTGCCGCGACGGCGAGTAGGGTCCAAGCCAGAGCTCCGAGGCTAGGCAGCAGGTCGAGCAACCCTATCTGCCGTTTCGTCGGAGTTTGGCACGAGCCCGCTTGGCCGCCTCGCGCTTCTCGGTGGCGGCTGCGAGCTGTGCGCCGCGCGAGTTTTTTGGAAGCTGCGGCTTCTTCGCCGCGGGTTTCTTCGTCTTACCTCCCGCACTCGGTGCTTTCGCTTGTGGATCGCCAGTCTTGGCCCCGGGGCGCTGGCTACGGGCGGTGCGGCCGCGCATGATGCCGACGAGCTGCTGCACGTCACCCGCGTCGCGTTCGACCGACCAGGTCGCCCAGATCTCGGTGCCCACGAGTGGCCTCTCATCAAAGACAGGGATCACGGCGTGGGTGCGCTTGCCGGCGAGGTGCCGGGCGAGTGGGAGGGGAAGCAGGATCGCCCCGGCGCCCGTGCCGACTAACTCAATCGCGGCCTCGGCGTGCACTGGTTCCCACGCCGGATCCTCCCAAGACGCAGCCGCAGGCCAGGCCGAGGAATGGTCTGGGTGCGCCAGGAGAGTGCTGAGTGCGAGGGTGTCGCGATCCACTGTCTGCTGCCCGGCGAGCTCGTGGTCAACAGACACGACAAGCGCAACCGACTCGGTATAGAGGCGTAGCGCGTGGCGATCCGTCCCCGGGCCTGCATCGCGGGGGCTGGCGCCAGGTGGTACCCGTTCAAGCACCACGTCGAGGGCTGCCTCGCGCGGGTCGGGTCGGCCGGAGAGCGGCAGCGGAACGAGTTCGAGCCGCACCGAGGGCACCGCCTCGGCCCAGCGTCTCGCCCACTTCGCGGGGGCAACTCCCCGAACGAAGCCGAGGCGCAGGGACGGGGTGGCCGGTGTCCCGTCTGGAGCGTCCGCCGGGAATAGACCAGTCGGGTCGCTCATGGCGCTACCTCCGTGAAGATGTCGTGGTCGTAGCCCAGGCGGGCTGCGGAGAGTGCAATGCGATATTCGCCAGGAACGAGGGGTCCCCGCAGCGGGGTTCCCTCTTCGAGATAGCGCGGCAGAGCGAGACGGGAATGCCCTTGGGGAGGGTGCCCGCTTGCCGGCACCACGCGCCACCATGCCACGGCGTGTCCGTAGAGAGCCATGACTCGACCGACACCACGCGGGGAATTCGATCCCAGTGACTCGGCGATGTCGCCGTAGGTCATCACGCGACCAGAGGGAATGCGAGCGACAACGTCAAGCACCGCGTCGACGAACTCTGGGCTGGGCACACCTCTAGCGTATGCCGCTGGAGTCTCACGCGAACGACGATACCCCGAGCAGCATGCCAATTGAGTAGGTCGCGACCACCGCGACTCCACCAAAGAGCAGCTGTCGCCCGGCCCCCGCGAGCGGGCTTCGACCCGTGAACTTCGCGGCGAGGTAGCCAGCGAGCACGAGCCCCACCGCGCCGAAGGCAAGACCCCACCACAGGGTGCCAAACCCGAACAGGAAGGGGAGCACCGGGATAATCGCTCCGGCGCTGAAGGCGATCAGAGAAGAACCCGCCGCGACCATCGGGGACGGGCGCTCATCGGTGCTCAGCCCGAGTTCGTGCGCAAGGTGCACTTTCAAGGCCTGCTCGGTGCTCGCGTGCACCTGCGAGGCAGCCGCTGTAGCTGTGGCGGGCTCCATCCCCAGGTGCGTGAACATCTCTGCGAGTTCCGCTTCTTCCCCCGCGGGGTTGCGCTCGAGCGCACGTCGCTCGGTCTCAACTTCCACCTCAAGCTGCTCGTTCTGAGTGCGCACCGATGTGTACTCGCCGAGGGCCATCGAGACCGCTCCCGAGATAAGGCCTGAGATGCCGGTGATCGCAATGATTCCCGCGCTGGCACCCGCTGCCGCGATGCCGGTGATGAGGCCGATGTTCGATACGAGCCCATCCATCGCCCCGAACACCGATGCGCGCAGCCAGCCCGTGCCCGCGGACGAGCTGTGCTGGTGGTCATAGTCGTGAGGATTGGCAAGATTGAAGTCGGTCACGCGAGCTCCTGAGCGTTTGATCTCGGCGGTGCACGCCGGCTTTTCGGGCGCGGATTGTCGGGCCGAGTGGCAACGCTAGCAAGCAAAACGACTTGGTGAGAACCAGGTCGCAAAGCTTGCTGGGCTGCGCCTCGGATGTTCGTGGGGGCGAAGTTGTTCCGGACTCGTGGCCGCTCTCGTGTAGTCGAGTGCGACATGCTCAATGAACCCTGCGGCGCACCGGGCTAGTCTGGAGACATGACCGTCGTGATAGATCCAGCTTTTGACCCGGTGCCGTCGCTGGCACGTCAGATCACCGTCTCGGTTGCCGCTTCGGCACCTGATGCTGGCGCGGTTGCGCACTTCGTCCCTGCTGAGGGTGACCTGCCGCCGGGGCTCCCCAGCGCGCTCGATCGGGAGGCGCTCGCCGCCGCCGGCTTCGAGGGAAAGCCCGGACAGACAATGTTGCTGCCTGGGGCGCCTCTGCGCGTGCTCGTGGGTGTGGGTAAGGGACTCACCACTGTCGCAAGCCTTCGCGACGCTGTTGCGAGCTTCACGCGCGCCGCACGCGAGATCGGGTGGATCGCGGTTGACCTCCGTGGGGTACTCGCTTTGGGCGCCTTCACGGCCCGCCTCGCGGCCCAGGCCGCCACTGAGGGCGCGATCCTGGCTCGCTACCGATTTGACGCGCTCAAGAAAGATCCCAAAACCGTGCAACTCGACAAGCTCACGCTCGTCACCGCGGAAGAGGCTGCGGTCGAGGTTGAGTCAGGCATCGAGCGAGGGCTCATTCTCGCCCGCACCGCGAGCCTTGCGCGCGACCTCGCGAACACGCCTCCGCGTCACCTGAGCGCGGCGAAATTCGCAGAGATCGCGGTTCGCGTGGGCCCCGAATTCGGCCTCGAGGTCGAGGTGTTCGACCGACAGCAGCTCATCGATTTGGGCTGCGGCGGCCTCCTGGGCGTCAACGCCGGCAGCACCGAGGAACCACGCATGGTCAAGCTGCGCTACCGCCCCACCGCAGCCAGCGCGACGAGCCCGCACCTGGCGCTCGTGGGCAAGGGCATCATGTACGACTCGGGCGGCATCAGCCTGAAGCCGTCCAACGCGATGCACGCGGCGATGAAGCTCGACATGATGGGTGCCGCGGGTGTCTTTGCTGCGATGACCTCCCTCCGGGAGCTCGGGGTGGCATCCGTGGTCACCGGCTGGCTCATGTGCACCGACAACATGCCCTCGGGTAGTGCAACGAAGTTGGGCGACGTGCTCACGATTCGCGGCGGCACGACGGTCGAGGTAAAAAACACCGACGCCGAGGGCCGGCTCGTGCTCGCAGACGGGTTGGTGCTCGCCACCGAGGAGGAGCGTCGGCCAGATGCCATCGTCGACCTTGCGACGTTGACCGGGGCCGCAATGGCGGCGCTGGGCACGCGCACGGCCGCGATGCTCGCGAACAACGATTCGGTAGCAGAACAGCTGCAGGCTGCCGCTGATGTGACCGATGAAAACGTGTGGCGCCTGCCGCTCGACCACCGCTACCGCGAGCAGCTGAAGAGCGACGTTGCAGACCTGTCGAACATGGGCGGGCAGTACGCGGGGGCGATCCTCGCGGCTCTCTTCCTGAATGAGTTCGTCGACGGACTTCCCTGGGGCCACCTCGACATCGCCGGCACCATGCAGGCTGAGCGCGACGACCTGTGGCGATCCGCCGGGTCTACCGGGTTTGGTGCGCGTCTGCTCGCAGAATTCGCCGCTGCGTTCGAGCCCCCTGTGGCCGAGACCGATGACGAAGCAGGGTTAGAGAGCGAGTAGACGTGAACACACCCGAAGCGAACGAAGCGGCAATCACCGCAGGCACGCTGGTGGTGGTCTCAAACCGTCTCCCGGTGGATCGCGTGACCGCCGAGGATGGCACTGTGACGTGGCGCACTTCGCCCGGTGGTCTCGTCACCGCGATGGAGCCTGTGGTGCGTGATCTCGGCTGCGTCTGGGTCGGATGGCCAGGCAACGTCGCGGAGGAGCTTGCGCCGTTTAGTGTCGACTCAATGGAGTTACGCCCGGTTTCCCTCGATGCACAGGATTTCAGGGAGTACTACGAGGGCTTCTCGAACGACACGATCTGGCCGCTCTATCACGACGTGATATCTGCCCCCGCCTACCACCGGGAGTGGTGGGACAGGTACGTCGAGGTGAACCGCAAGTTCGCGTTGGCCGCGGCCGAGGTGGCGGAGCCGGGAGCGACGGTGTGGGTGCATGACTACCAGCTGCAGCTCGTGCCCGCGATGCTGCGAGAGGCCCGCCCCGACCTCACGATCGGCTTCTTCCTGCACATTCCGTTTCCGTCGGCCGGCCTGTTTAGCCAGCTACCCTGGCGACGGAGGGTGCTTGAAGGGATGCTCGGAGCCGATGTGATCGGCTTCCAGCGAGTGGTTGATGCCGCAAACTTTCGGGCCAGCGTGCGTCGGTACGTTGGTGCACCGTCGAGTGGCAACCTCATCCATCTGCCCGAGCGCGATGGCTCGGTCAAGCGTCGCGTGCTTGCGCAAGATTTCCCCATCTCGATTGACGCGAATGCGTTCCAGGCGCTGGCGCAGTCGGCGAAGGTTCGCAAGCGGGCGCGCGAGATTCGCAAGGAACTCGGCAACCCGAAGCGGGTCATCTTGGGGGTGGATCGCCTCGACTACACCAAGGGGATCCGGCATCGCCTGAAGGCGTTCGCTGAGATCCTGCGCGATGACGAGGTCGCCGCGAACGACATCACCCTCGTGCAGGTTGCCAGCCCGAGCCGGGAACGCGTCGAAGCGTACCGGCAGCTTCGCGACGAAATCGAAATCACGGTCAGCCGAATCAACGGTGATTACGGAACGATCGCGCACTCCCCGGTGATGTATTTGCACCAGGGTGTGCCGCGTGAGGAAATGGCAGCGCTGTATTTGGCCGCCGACGTGTTGGTGGTGACATCCCTGCGCGACGGCATGAATCTTGTGGCCAAGGAGTACCTGGCTTGTCGTTCCGACGAGCAGGGCGTCTTGGTGCTGAGCGAATTCACCGGAGCAGCGGATGAGTTGCGCCGCGCGCTGCTCGTGAATCCGCATGACATTGACGGGCTGAAGGCGGCGATGCTGCAGGCGCTGCGCATGCCGCCGCGTGAGCAGCGTCAGCGCATGAAGGCATTGCGCAAGGTCGTCTTTCGCAACGACGTCGCGCGCTGGTCGGGGAGCTTTCTGCGCGCGGTCGAGGCGCAAGCGGCGCAGTGGCGCACGCATGCCGCCGAGACGGATCCGTCACTGATGGTCAACGATCCGGTATTCCTGTCGCCGGGCCTCGATGCTGCGCTCCTGCGACTCTCGGCCGAGCAGTCGATCCTCGTGGCCAGCGATTTCGATGGCACGCTGGCCCCCATCGTGCCGCGACCGGACGACGCTCGCATGTTGCCCCGCGCGGAGCGCGCACTCGCCACACTGAATGAGGCTCCAGGGGTCCGTGTGGCCTTGATCTCAGGCCGCTCGCTGGAGAGCCTCAGGGCGACGGGTGTGCACCTTGACGAGTGGATCGTGGCCGGGTCGCACGGTGCGGAGCTCATGGGGCTTCCTGGTACTGAGTTGGCTGCTGGCGAGTTAAGGGCCGACGAGCGCGGCCGCCTTGCGAGGCTTACCGAGGTTCTGCAGGGGCTCGTTTCAGAGAACCCAGGGGCGCAGCTTGAGTTCAAGCCCTATGGCTGCGCGGTGCACGTGCGGCAGGTTCCCGACGACCATGCGGGGGATCGTCTTCTCGAAGCGTGTGCAGCCGCGGTTTCGGGCATGGGGGAAGACGCGACGCAGATCCAGTCTCGCACCGGAAAACGCGTGCTGGAGTTCTCGGTGCGGCGCGCCAGCAAGGGTGAGGTGCTGAGGCGCATTCGTGCGGAGTTTCCCGACGCGATGGTGCTCTTTATTGGCGACGATGACACCGACGAGGAGGCACTGCAGTCGCTTCGGCCCGGAGATGTCGGCGTGCGCGTCGGCGATGCCCCGAGCGTCGCCGAGTATCGGGTGGCGGACCCCGCGGCGGTTGCGGCGCTACTCTCTCGACTGGTCAACGTGCGCACGGGGCACGTTATCGGCTCGGAATGAGGACGGCTGCGTGCGCCTCTGCCCGCGCGGCCGAATGTTTCACCGAATCTACTGGGATGGAAAAATGACTGAACTATTGGTGGATCGCGACTCCTACATTGAAGGGTTCGCCCGGTTCGTTGCCGCCTCACCCACCTCCTTTCATGCGGCCAGGGTGTTAGAGGATACGCTGGTTGCATCGGGCTTTTCGGTCCACGAAGAGGGCGACCCTTGGCCGCGTCTCACCCCCGGTGCCGCCGGATGCGTCCGCCGGGACGGGGCACTCATCGCCTGGCGGGCTGGCTCCGAAGTCAGCGCGACAAGCCCGGTGCGGATTCTCGGAAGCCATACTGACTCGCCGGGCTTTGCGCTTAAGCCACATCCGTCGTTCGCCTCAGAGGGGTGGGCTCAGGCTGGTGTCGAGGTGTACGGTGGTCCACTGCTCAACTCGTGGCTGGATCGCGACCTCGCGCTTGCGGGCAGGCTCGTCACGATCGATGGGGCCGAGCACCAGGTGTGTACCGGGGCGATCGCGCGCATTCCACAACTCGCGGTGCACCTCGACCGCGAGGCAAACTCCGGGCTGGTGCTCGATCGGCAACGACACACCCAGCCCATCATCGGGGTGGGGGAAATCTCAGTGCTGGGCTTACTCGCCGAAGAGGCCGGCCTGGAAGAGGCGCAGATTGCCGGTGTCGACGTCAGGCTCGTGGACGCGCAGCTTCCCACGCGGATCGGCGCCGCGGGTGAACTCTTCGCCTCGCCCCGGCTCGACAACCTCAGCGCCGTCTTCGCGGGCCTCATCGCGCTGCTCGACAGCGTGCCTGCTCCCGACACGATCTCAATGATTGCCGCGTTCGACCACGAGGAACTCGGCTCCAGCAGTCGATCGGGTGCGGCCGGGCCGTTTCTCGCGGAGGTGCTCGAACGCCTGCAAGCCGGGCTTGGGGCTGACGCCGAGGCGCGCGCACGATCCTTCGCCGACTCATGGTGCCTCTCGGCAGATGCGGGGCACGCCGTGCACCCCAACTACCCAGAGAAGCACGACCCTCGCGTGCGGCCGCGGGCCGGCGCGGGTCCGATGCTTAAGGTCAACGCCAACCAGAAGTACGCGAGCGATGCCCACGGGGCGGCACTGTGGCGGCGCTGTGCGCTCGCCGCGGGAGTTTCGACGCAGGATTTTGTGTCCCACAATGGCGTGCCGTGCGGATCCACTATCGGACCGATCACCGCGACGCGGCTTGGAATTCGCACCGTCGATGTGGGTGTGCCGCTGTTGTCGATGCATTCGGCGCGTGAACTTGCTCACGTTGATGACCTGCACGGGCTCGCGCGTATTTCTGCGAGCTTCCTCTCTGGTGCCTGAGGGGGGAAGGTTGGCTAAGATCGAGCTTATGAGTGAGTTGAGCGAGTCGAAGAGGGGGGTCGTCACTCTCTCGACGCGCGCACTGGTGCCATCGGTGCAGCGCTTCGGAAGCCGAGAGATTGAGACGACCTTTTTGGGCAATAACAGCGATGGCAATCCCACGTGGATGCTGTGGAATCCCTTAGAGCCGTATCTCATTGGAATTCTGCGTCAGGGCAAGCTCGGCTTCACTCTCGAGCAGCGCACCGACCACGGGGTGATGGTGCACGAGAATATTTCACTCAAGCGCCTCCAGAAGGCGATCGGCGGCTAAATCTTGGTCTGTGTCTCGACGGGTTTGCCTGCTGGCATTGTGCGAGACTCGCCGGTTTGCCGTTCGATTTGCATGCGGTTCGCATTTCATCGTAAGCTTACTTCTCGGTAGCCCAAGATGTGAAAGCATCTCGGCCCCATCGTTTAGTGGCCTAGGACACCGCCCTTTCACGGCGGCAGCACGGGTTCGAATCCCGTTGGGGTCACCACACAATTGAATAGAACATGGCCCTGTAGCGCAGTTGGTTAGCGCGCCGCCCTGTCACGGCGGAGGTCGCGGGTTCAAGTCCCGTCAGGGTCGCTGGTGAAGAACCCTTCTTCGGAAGGGTTTCTTCGTCTATGGCGATTAGCCATGGCTCTGTAGCTCAGTTGGTAGAGCGTTCGACTGAAAATCGAAAGGTCACCGGATCGATGCCGGTCGGAGCCACGTAGCGGAGATTACACCGCTGCTGAACCCTCAAGAGGCTTCTACTCTTGGGGGTTCTTCTATTTTTCCCTGGTCAGGTGGTGGTTCTGCGTCGCATCGCCGTCACCCTGAGTGCCTCTACCGTCATCCTGCAAGTAGTCGCAGGATCCCTCGCGCCACTTATAGCCCGAGCCCTCCGCGACCTTGGGCCATTCTTGGGCCATTTCCGCGGCCCGTACTGTAGCCAGCGCCTCCGAACGGATCGCTGAGCGAGTCGGCAAGGTTCGGGCTCGCAGGCGAGCGCCGCGACTTCTTCGCGCCGTTCGTCATGCTGCTCTTCTTGGTGGTCTTCTTCGACTTCGGCTTTTCCGGCTCGAAGAGCCCGTCGAGCACCGACCCGGCCCGCCGCGCGACACCCTCGCGTGCGCGTGAGTAGCGCTCGGTGACTTGCAGGCTAGAGTGCCCGAGTACGGCTTGCACGTCGGGCGCAGAGGCTCCTGCGTCGAAGAGGATCGTGGCGAAGGTATGCCGGAGATCGTGCACCCGCAGATCGGGGCGGCGAAGCTCTTGCTTGATCTCCTCCCAATCGACGGCGCGGCGGAAGTTGCGTGCGGTGAGTCTGCCGCCGTTCTGTCCAGCCCACAACAGGTCATCTGGCTCTTTGCCCTCGACCGCCTCGACGACGAATGGAAGGAGTTGCTTCGTAATTGGGGCTTCCCGCTCCTTTTGGCTCTTGGGGCTCTGCTCGATCAGTTCGCCGTTCATGCCGGGGGAGAAGCTGCGGCTGATGCGGAGGATGTTCTGCTCCAGGTCGGCGTCGCGCACCCGCTGCGCGGTTGCCTCGCCAGCGCGCATCCCCGTGAATACGAGCGCTGCCGCGTAACTCCGGTACACGCCCTTTGGGATGAGTTCGAGCAGTCTCCTGATCTGCTGCACGGTGAGTGCCCGCGAGGTTGGGGAAGTGGAGGTGTCCTGGCTCGGGCGCTTCACTTCTCGTGCCGGGTTGTAGTCGATGATCCTTGCTCGGCGTGCACCGTCGAGCAGGCGGCTGAGCACGGCAAGCGAATCTACCTTGATCGACGGAGACCCCGCCCACGCCACCATCGCCGACTCGATGAGTGGCGAGGTGATCTCTTCGAGCTTCTTGTCGCCGAGCGTCGGCTGCACCCGCTTCCGCCACGACACGTCGTAGCCGCGCGCAGTTCCAATCCGCACTGACGCTGCGACAGCGGGCCAGTATCGCTCGTGCCATTGCGTGAGCGTCATGCCCGCGTTCGGGTTGCGACCAGCGACCTCTTTTGCCAGCTCGCGCTTCGCTTCCGCGAGCGTAAGGAGCATACGAGAACGATGCTGCTTATTCCCGGCAAGGTCGGTCACCGTCACACGTATCTGATACCGTTTGCGATCCGCCCGCCACCGTATCCCCTCGGGCAGCGGGCGACCTGTGTTCGGATCGACCCGAGCCGGGGAAGTGTTTGACGGACGCCCGGCCATCAGCGTCTCGTTCCGCCGACTTCGAGGAACTCTTCGATGGTGTCTGCGCGCCAAAGCTTGTGCTTGCCCACCTCGGCATCCGGCTCCGGGATCAGTCCGTCGCGACGCAGCTTGTCGAACGTTGGCAGTGGCACCCGGCAGCGAGCGGCAGCTTCGGCGCGTGTGAGGTAGTCGGTCTGCGTCGTTGCCTCGGTCATGCCCATTCCTTTCGCCGGGGCGGTCGAGTGTCGCCAGGATCTAGCGTTATTGCGAATACCTGATATTGAAACACAAACAACACGTAATCGCAACTACATGAGACAAGCGGGTTCGTTCGCTAGACTGGGGCGCATGGCACTTCCGACGCCCCGCCCCTGGGATCAGACCGCAGATGGCCTGATCGCGCAGGCCGATCTGCCAGCTGGCTGGCACCTCGCTGCTCGGTTCCCCGGAGAACGTGCCGACGATACCAGTGACGAGATAGATCGCGTGCTCGGCTATGACGACCAGGCGAGCAATGCCAACTCGGAGCAGAACGAAGCCGCTGATGGTCGCTGGCGCTACATCGAGCATGAGGCCACCGCTACGCGGGTGATGATCCGTTTGCAGCGCCAGCTCTATGCGACCCCCGAGGAAGTGCGCATCACGGGAGTGATCTATCTGCCGTGGCGACCGGGCGACCCTATCACGAGCCATCTGCTACGTGAACTCCCGACAGCGAAGATCGAGGCCGCGATTAACAAGCGTCTCTTCGCGATGAAGCGCGTTGCTACCGTGACTGGCAACAAGGTTGTGCTCCCGAGCGGCCTTAAGATCAGCGACAGGGAACTGTTGAAGCCACTCGGTAACCCCAAGCAGGTGCCCGACTTCTACGAACTCGTCGCCTTGCAGCACGGCAAGCTCTCAGGGCAAGGCGACGAGAACCCGTCAGCGACAATGGCTGACATCAACGGTGTCGCACTCAGCACGGCGCAGGGCTGGGTCGCTAAGGCCCGCAGTCGCGGACTGCTCCCGCCCGGGCGTCGCGGCCGTGCTGGGTAGCATCGTGGACTCGAACTGTTCCGTCCCCTTCGCACATGAAATCATGAACAGACGTTCTGCCTCACGATTCCAACATTTCGGCGCAACCTACCTGTGGGTAAATGCACTGTTCTTCACGACCCCCGAATCGCCGAAGAGCAGCGCAACGAGTTCAAGCACCAAGAATTTGCTACCTGGAAGCACGAGCAAAAGCGTGCATACGCTGACGACACGTGCCGCAATATTCTTCGCGCTGCGAATTCTTTCGATGACTTTGCTCTTCACCCCCAGCACGATTTCAAGAACGGCTTTGAGGAGGATCGCGGTCAAAAGGGCGAGGAGAAAAGATTCGGAAATCACCTCTGGGAACAGCTGGGTGAACGCGCCCAGAACCACGAGGTAGACGAGGACATCCACGAGATCAATCGGCTGGATTCTCATCGTGCAATCGTACCAACGAGCATCCTTGGCTCCAGCAAGGAAAAGCCGTCGCACCAGCAGTTCCGCTGCAGGGGCCGGCTTCTGCGGCACTCAATAACGGCTAAGCGCCAGAGCTTTGGCAGTGTTACTCTTTGGGCATGGTGGTACGCCGTTTGGAAAGCCTTGGTCTGATTATCGGACCCTTGCTGTTCGCCCTGTCACCGCTCTTCTGGATCGACGGACACTATGGAGTGACCGGCGGGCTTCTCATTGCCATAGCCGCCGTGCCCTGGGTGTACGGACTCATTGGGGAATACAACGCCCTCCGCCCCCGGTTTCCCCTTCTGTCGGGGCTATGGATGCTTCTGGTGCTGATCGGCATGTTCGGCACCGTCGCGTTCGGGCTGCAAGCCGTGTTTGAGAGTGTGTTCGGTATCACCGAGTTTCGCTCGCTAGCTACTTTCGACATCTACCCACTCCCGGTGGCTATTGTGCTGATTCTGGCCGGACCGCTCTTTCCGGTCGCGCTTTTGTCCTTGGGCGCAATGCATTGGTGGACCGGGCTCACGCCCCGCTGGAGCGCTGTGTTGTTGGTATTTGCGGCGGCTGCGTTCCCGGTTGCGCGGATATCTCGATCTGTCCCAGTTGCGTTCATCGCTGACCTCGTCATGCTCGCAGCCTTCTGTGTGGTCGCCTGGTTTGCCTGGCATCGAAGGGACGAGGAATCCATATAACTTGCGGCTTGCGCTCAATGATGCAGAACTCTGACCCTGATTTCCAGAACATCGCAAGAAAGGTGCGCTCCCATGACCCCCGGATTTTAGTTCGGAGTGCAACACCCAGTGAGTTACCCCGAGCATAACTCCTGGAATACCTCTGCCGGGGTCGCCCAACCCAGCACTTTCCTGGGCCGATCATTGATCTCACCGATGTACTCGTCGAGTTCTTCCTGGGTGAGGTCCTCGAAGGTTGTGCCCTTGGGGAGATACTTCCGTAGCCGACCATTGAAGTGCTCGTTACTGCCCCGCTGATATGCGCTGTACGGGTCACAGAAATAGGTGGGCACCCCGATCGTGTCGGCAAGCATGTAATGGTGTGCGAACTCGCTTCCATTGTCGGCTGTGACAGATTTGACGGCGTGTGCAGGCAGCACCCGATACACGCCAAGCTGCGCCTCCAGAGTCGGGGCAGCAGCGACTCGGGAGAGCTTCACTCCCAGGTAGTAACGGCTTGTGCGTTCGACCATGGTGTGAATACCGCCGGTGCCGTGTGCGCCCAGCACACTGTCTGATTCCCAATGCCCAAACTCTTCCCGCGTCAATACCTCGGCGGGTCGTTCATGTATCGAGACCCGATATTTGATGCGTTCCGTGTGTACCTTTCGGCCCTTGATGCGGCGTCGTTTCTTCTGCCCCCGAGCAAGGTATTGGTGCAGCTGCCGATGCTGTTGGCCGGGTGAGTAAATCCAGGCATACAACGTTTCTGGGCTGACCCGCATACGGTGATCGGTGGGGTGCTCGATAGGGAGGCGTCCGCTGATCTCTTCCGGGGTCCACCCCCGCCCCAAATGTGTGATCACCCAATCAACGAGCGGGTCATGCGTCATTCGGTAGGGCTGGTGCGAGCGTGCTCGGCGTGTGTTGGCGTGGAGTTGTGCTTGACCAGCGAGATACACCCGGTCTCGCCGGTGACGGGTGTCGAGTTTGTTCCGTAGGTAGGGGCGAAGATTCGCGTGGTCGTGTTCAGGTTGCCAGGAACGCTTCTTGATCTCGCGGCCGATGGTTGAACGGTGCACGCCGATTCTTCGAGCGATCTCGGCGTGGGTGTGGCCGTGGTCGTGGAGTTTCTCGATCTCGATCCGGTCGTTCAGGGTGAGGTGGCGGTAAAGTGTGGACAAGGAAGCGCAGCCCTTCGGTGGTGGTCTAGACAACTCACACTTTAGGTGTTGCGCTTCCGTCTAGAACCCGGGGAATCATCATCGCCAGCCGAAGGTTGGTACGCTTCAGGAGTCTCCTGAGGGAGGGAGGGAGGACGGCGTGAACCTGGAGCTGGCGGTGGTCCTCGCACTTCTGATCGCGGCGATCGTGATGTTCGCGATCGGCCGGCCGCGCATGGATGTGGTTGCGCTATTGATGATCGTCGCGCTGCCGTTGACCGGCATTCTCTCCGTCCCGGAGACTCTCGCGGGTTTCGCCGATCCGAACGTCGTGCTGATCGCCGCGCTCTTTGTCGTGGGTGAGGGGCTCTCCCGCACGGGGGTCACGTACCGGCTCGGGGATTGGCTGGCGCGTACGGCGGGTGCGAGTGCGACGCGGGTGATCGTGCTGCTCATGCTCTGCGTCGCGCTGCTCGGCGCGGTGATGAGCTCGACGGGCGTCGTCGCGATCTTCATTCCGGTCGCGTTGAGCGTGGCATCCCGAACGGGCATCTCGGTCAGGCAGCTGTTGATGCCGATCAGCTTCGCCGGTCTCATCAGTGGCATGCTTACGCTGATCGCCACGACGCCGAACCTAGTGATCGACGCTGAGCTGCGGCGGCACGGTCTGAGCGGTTTCGGCTTCTTCGCCCCCACCCCGTTCGGGCTTGTCATCCTCGCCCTGGGCATCGGCTACATGCTGGTCGCTCGTCGGTTCCTCGGCGCGGAGGCGATCGCGGATGCCGGTTCGCGCACCTCCTTCGGGAGCCTGATCCTCGACTACGGTGTGGACGCCCGCACCCGCCGATATCGAATCAATGCAGGATCGCCGCTGATCGGCCAACGACTGGCGGATGCCGAGTTCGGCGGCGGCGCGATGGTCGGAGTCCTGGTGCTCGAGCGCACCCGCCTTTGGCGTAAGACCGTACGCACCTCCGACGGCGACACGATCCTCACGAAGGGCGACATCGTGGTGGTGGACCTGGAGGTGCCCAGCGCGGAGAGACGTCGTCTCCGGCTCGAAGAGCTGGCATTGACACCCGACTTCTTCGAATCGTACTCACGTCAGGTGGGTATGGCCGAGGTCATGATCGCGCCAGACTCGTCCGCGCGCGGCCTCAGCGTGCGGAGCATCCGGTTCCGGGAGAAGCACGATCTCGTCGTGCTTGGCGTCCGTCATCGGCGCGAGGCCGCCGGGCCGGCATTCCCCGTGATCCGCCTCGCCGCCGGCGACACACTGCTCGTCGCCGGCGGCTGGGATTCCATCCACCGGCTCCAGGCGCAGCGCCAGGATTTCATCATGCTCGACCTCCCGGCCGAAGTGAAGGAAGTGGCCCCCGCCGCCAACCAGGCCCCCTTTGCGATCGGCGCGGTGCTCGTGATGGTTGCGCTGATGATGACAGGCATCGTCCCCAACGTGATCGCCGCGCTCATCGCGTGCCTGCTGATGGGGCTCTTCCGCTGTGTCAACATGCCCAGCGCCTACCGATCGATCCACTGGCCGACGATCCTGCTCATCGTCGGAATGCTGCCGTTCGCGCTCGCCCTTCAGCGCACCGGCGGCGTGGACCTCGTCGTCGATGGCCTGCTCGGCGGGCTCGGCGACGCGAACCCGACGATCCTGCTTGGCGGCGTCTTCGTGCTGACCGCCGTCATCGGGCTCTTCGTGTCGAACACTGCGACGGCCGTGCTGATGGGTCCGATTGCGATCGGCATCGCAACACAGCTGGGGGTCTCGCCCTATCCGTTCGCGATGGTTGTCGCTCTGGCGGCTTCCGCCGCGTTCATGACACCCGTGTCTTCGCCGGTGAACACCCTCGTGGTCGAACCCGGCCGCTACAGCTTTCTCGACTTCTTCAAAGTCGGAGCACCCTTCACCATCGTCGTCCTCCTCGTCAGCGTGTTCATGGTGCCCCTCGTCCTCCCCTTCTGACCGACACCACGCGCCCGCCGAGGAGTGCACCCCGTCACGGTTTCACCCGCCAAAAAAGTGACGCCGCCCACCGACGGGTTCAGCGACTTCACTTCTCAACCTCGCGCAAGGATGACGGCGTTCCGAGCTGGCGGCGCGCGAGACCGGATCGAAGTGCGTATGCACTCGGGAAGCCCGCAACGCCGGATTCAGAGCGCTGGCGACGACCTCGTTGCACTCCAGCACGCTTCTTTGCGTGACGCACCGAATTGCCTCTGACGGACGCATTGTGATTATCGAAACGGGTGTCTACAATCAGAGGATTGCAATCGCGTCGGCGGCGCACAGGTCACAAAGCAAAAATGAGCTGGAGGCCGACAGCAGTGCAGTCGCTCGCTCACTGCGGTAGCGCAGCGTGCGCTGGACGGGCGATCATGCGTAACCGTACCCTGCCAAGGAGCACGCCAGATGAATATTTCTGAGACCGACCGCTCCCGCGCCGAGGCGCCCGCAGCGTCCTGGGCCATCACTGGGGGGGAGGTGTTGCGCGCTGTCGCTAGCGGGCCAGAAGGCCTGACGGAAGGCGAGTCCGAATCCCGTCTCGCGCGCGACGGTCGCAACGAATTGCCGACTCCGCCCGAGCCGTCCGTCTTCAAGCGTCTGCTGGCCCACTACGCTGACGTTTTGATCTACATCCTCATCGTGGCGGCCGTGCTGAAGGCGATTAGGGGCGACTGGGTCGACTTCACCGTGATCGCTGTTGTGATCGTGGCTACTGGGCTGATCGGCTTCATCCAGGAAGGTCGTGCGGCGTCGGCGCTCGCGGGATTGCGCAAGATGCAGTCGTTGAGCGCGCAGGTACGGCGCGACGGGACCTGGGGAGTGGTCGACTCCGCGACCATCGTCGTCGGTGACGTCGTCCGCGTTCGTAGCGGCGACCGGGTGCCGGCGGACGTCCGGCTGTTAACCTCCGGGCGGCTGCAGATCGACGAGTCTGCGTTGACAGGCGAGTCGGTGGCCGCCGACAAGAGCGATGAGATCGTGGCTGCGGATGCGGGCATCGGGGACCGAACGTCGATGCTCTTCTCAGGGACGATCGTCACGGCGGGCAACGGCGAGGGCGTGGTGGTGGCTACGGGGCGGGACACTGAGATCGGCCGTATCTCGGTGCTCGTGTCCGAGCAGGACCAGATGGACACCCCGCTCGCCCGACAGCTCGCCCACCTGGGTAAGCAGCTGTCGATCCTCATCGGCGTGCTCGCCGTTGTCATGTTGCTCATCGGCTGGTTCGTGCACGGCCTGGATGTTGATGAGCTCATCTCGGCGGCCATCGGGTTCGCCGTGGCTGCGGTGCCAGAGGGACTGCCCGCCCTGGTGACGATCACGCTAGCGCTCGGCGTGCAGCAGATGGCTAAACGCCACGCAATCACACGCAAGATGGAGGCGGTTGAGACCCTCGGCTCCACGACGACCATCTGCTCTGACAAGACTGGGACGCTCACTCAGAACGAGATGACCGCCCGGACGGTCGTCACGGCAGTAAGCACATACACAGTCGAGGGCACCGGCTATGACCCCGTGGGTCGGGTCGTCAACTCCGACGGCCAGACCGCCGACCTCGCCGTCCACCCCGACCTCTCCGATCTCGTGCTGGCCGCCGGTCTCACCAACGACGCCCATGTCGAACAGACGGAAGACCGCTGGCGGGTTGTCGGCGTGCCGACCGAGGGAGCCCTCGACGTCCTGGCGGCGAAAGCCGGCGCAGCCACCGGCGCCGTGACCCGCGTCGGCGCGGTGCCGTTCGAGTCAACCCACAAGTTCGCAGCCACCCTCGACGAGCTCCCGACCGGCTCAACCCCCGACGGCGTGACCCGATTCGTCCACGTGGTCGGCGCCCCGGACCGCCTTCTCGACCGAGCCGACACCGAGCGCTCTGCCGACGGCGGCACCGCACCGCTCAACCGGGCGGCGTGGGAGGAGCGGATCGACGCACTCTCGGCCAAAGGACTGCGCGTGCTGGCCGCAGCCACACGCCCGGCCGACGGTGTCGACAATATCGTGCTGGGCGACCTCGATGGCGGCCTGACTTTCCTCGGCATCATCGGCATCGTCGACCCACCACGCCCCGAGGCAACTGCGGCGATCGCCGAGGCCCACGCTGCAGGTATCCGCGTGAAGATGATCACCGGCGACCACCGCGGGACTGCGACGGCGATCGCCCGTGAGCTGGGCATCGCCCCAGCGGAGGGCGAAGTTCTCGCCCTGACCGGCGCCGACCTCCAAGCGATGGACGACGACGAACTCCGCCGGGTCGTACGTGACGTGGACGTTTACGCTCGTACCTCCCCGGAGCACAAGCTGCGGATCGTGCGCGCCCTGCAGTCTCACGGCGAGGTCGTCGCCATGACCGGCGACGGCGTCAACGACGCCCCTTCGATCACGCTCGCGGACGTTGGCGTGGCCATGGGCATCAAGGGAACCGAAGCGACCAAGGAAGCGGCGGACATCGTTCTCGCCGACGACAACTTCGCGACTATCGAACGCGCTGTCGAGGAAGGCCGGCGGATCTATGACAACATCCGCAAGTCCGTAGTCTTCCTGTTGCCAACCAACGGCGCGCAGGCCCTTGTGATCATCGCTGCGGTCCTGGCGGGGATTGCTCTGCCGCTTTCCCCGGTGCAAATCCTTTGGATCAACTTGGTCACCGCGCTCACGTTGTCGTTGACCTTGGCGAGAGAGCCCGCAGAGCCAGGCATCATGCGGCGCATGCCGCGCTCAGCGACGGAGCAGGTCCTGTCGTCGCGGGCGATCGCCGTCGTCCTCACCGCCTCGGTCGTCATCGGCGTCGCGACCTTCGTCGTTTACCTTCTCGAGCGCGACCGCACCGGCGATTACGCCGTGGCGCAGACGTCCGCAGTCCTGATGCTCGCCCTCGGCCAGCTCGCTTTCCTTTTGAACTGCCGTCTGCTCAACGGTTCCGCGTTCACTGTTCGGGTACTTACCGGGAACCGCAACCTGTGGATCTCGGCCGGCCTGCTGATGGCTCTGCAGATCATGTTCACCTACGCGCCGTTCATGAACGACTGGTTCGACTCAACCCCCATCGGTTTCCACAGTTGGGCACTGACAGCTGGCCTGGCCGTCGGCGTTTTCGTGGTGATGGAAGGTGCCAAGGCCGTCATCCGACGGATTGGAAACCGCACGCCGCGAGAGCAGGGAGCACTGCCCGCAGGAAACGCGACGCATCGGGCTTGACGCTAAGCCCGGATTCACCGGTCGACGTGAGATTCTGACGGCTCGTCAAACCGAGAACGCTCATCTGATCAGGTGCAATAGGACTTGTCTAGAGCTCACTAAGGCTGCTCAGCAGCTCTGGACGTCATAGCCTGAACCCATGCGCGCAACTTTGATTGATGAGCGGGATGTCACGGAGGAGATCCATGACGCGGTGTTCCGCGTGTGGGGCCATCTGAATGGCGATGGCGCGGTCGCAGTGTATGAGATGGAGGGCGCCAGCCTGGTTGAGACTATCGACTGGGCGCGCGCGAACTTTCGTGAGGCCTGGTCCCTTTCAGCCGACATCCGCGGGTCGGACCGAGTCACAGCGGTGTGGCTTGTGGGCTCTGACCCGTCCGACCGCGCGGACCGTTCCGTCTAGATCGTTCTCCAGATTAGGTAGTTGTCACAACACACCGACAGCCGATCAGGTGGGTCCGAATGAGACCGTCACCCTGGTCTCCACTCAGGTTGTCACAGACAGCGTGACCACCTCTTCTTGGCAAGGCTGCGCAAGCCGCCGTGACGGCTCGCGCGCCTCGAGCACCTCGCCATCTCGTTTGCGATCCCGCTCATCGCACGACGATGGTGGTTGTCGCGAGCCGGGCGAGAACCTGTTCACTGGTGGAGCCGAGGAGGAACCGTGCCATCGCCCCGCGGCGGTGCGATCCGACTATGGTGAGGCGCGCGTGCGCCGCGACACGGTTGATGAGGAGGGCCGGTTCGCCCCGTTCAACGACCAGTTCCAGTCCCAAGTCCGGGTACTTCGAGGGAAGCCCACCAACAGAGCCGGCTAGCGTTTCCGCGGCCATGCGGTGCATGATGCCCAGGTAGTCGTCGGGGTAGGACCTGAGACCGAGAGGTACCGTGACTGGCGACCAAGCGCTGACGGCGGTGAGCACCTCTGCGGACCGGTCCGCCTCGGCGGCGGCGAACGCGATGGCGGCCTCGGACACATCTGCTCCGTCGATGCCGACGACGACCCCGGTTCTGCCAGTCAGGTCCAGGTCGGGTACGACGGCGACCGGACAGTGTGCACCGGCGGTGATGCGGATCCCGTGCGGGCCGCGCGCTGGCCCGGTCTCTGGGCCGCGGTAGTCGCTTCCGATGACCAGCAGAGCAGCTCCCTTGGAGGCGTCGATGAGCTGTTCCACCGGTTTGCCCCGCCCGATCCGCGTCTCGACGGGCACGCCGTGCGCTCGGACGCGCTCAGCCTCCCGATCGAGAAGGCTTCGTGTGAGCTGGAGGGCCTCCTCGATGACTGGTCCCTCCCCGCGGACACCTTTCGCGCGGCCGATGATCGATACCAGCTCGAGCCGGTCACCACGCGCTGCAGCTCTCTCCACGGCCCAGTCCACGGCCCGACGAGACGCAGACGCATCCGTCACACCGACAACCAACTTCTCATTCATGTTGCACTCCTTCTCATCGAACGGGTTCTCAGCCCTGCGTCAACGGCAGATCGGCCCGACGCCGCATCCTCCGTCACGTCGGGCTCCGGGCTGGACAAAGAGGCTGCTGCGCGGTCGAAATGAAGAATCGGGGCGCCGCCGAGGCTGCGGAGCACTGTGTGCAGCGGGCCTCTGTGGAGCTGACCCGAGACACGAGTGGACGGATCCTTCGCGCGAATCTCGCCGACCAGCCGGCAAAGCTGCTCCCTGGCCTGGGAGGCGTGGCAATTCCGTTCGGCGATGGTCTCCCATGCTCGGTCTTCGACGACGCGAATGATACGGACGCCACCGCTTGTGCGAGCAGCGCCAGCCCAGGCGTCCCGAACGGTCTCCGGCGGTTCGCTCTCTCCGGTCAACAGCACGACGGCCCCGGCATCCATGGGACGAGTCGGACAGCCATCTTCAGAACGCGATCGGAGGGGTTGTCCGTGTGCAGTGCTCATGGGTCTCTGCCTCCTTCTTCTACTATCCGGGGGCCAGCCCGGCGCACGTAGGGCCGGAGGTCCTGTTGGCGGGGCCTCCAGCTGTTCCGGTCGAGCACGGCCGGCGGGATCGAGGTTGGGCTGCGAGGTGGTCAAGGATTGCAGGTCTCGCACCATTGCGGGTCGGCGAGGGTTGAGGTGCGTGGTCGGGTGTGGGTGGTGTCGCAGGTGCTGCAGGCGTGGATGTCGGCGGCGGGCAGATGCGTGGGTTGACCGCACGTGCCGCAGGGGAGTCCGGGGATGGTCTTTACTCGCCCGTATCCGGGGCTGCGGCAGCCGGGGCAAGGGGTGGAGAGGCGCCTGGCCATGCGGGAGCAGAGATCTCGGAGGATGTCGGCGCGGGCGGGTGAGCGATGCGCACGATAGTCCGGCAGCACCGACACGGGCACGTTCTGGTCGAGGAGCCGGTTGACGGTGATCTCAAGTTCGGCCGGGCTGTGGGTGTCTTTGTGGGCGTGGGATCCGTGGTCGTGGTGGGCTTGCACGATGACGCCTTGGTGGGGAAAGCCGAGGCTGGTGGCGTAGGAGAGGGCTTGCGCGCTGGTGAGGATGTGCCGGCCCGGGGGCAGGGGGAAGCTGGCGGTGCGGGATTCGACAACCTCGATCCCGCGGTCCTCGTCGAGGAAGAGGACGAGTTCGTTGTGTCGGGTACTCCACCCGTATTCGGTGGTGAAGCTGCCTTCGCTGGCCAAGCCTGCTGTGAGGCCTGCGGTGCGGATTCCGAGGCGCGCTTTGGCGCGCGCGGTTTCTCGTGGGGGGAGGGTGCGAGGAATGTCGCCGGCGAAGGTTCCGAACTGGTCAGTGTCGATTCCGGCCACGCCGAGAACTGTGGCGCCGAGGATTGTGTGGAACGGTCCGCGGGCGAGTTGTTCTTTGCCGTGCATGGTGGCGAACGCGATGACGGCACCGCGGTAGGGGTGCGGGGTGGGTGTCATTGGAAGTAGTCAGGTCGGCTGACGTAGGTGTCGGTGGCGAACATGACGCCGCTGCAGGTGGTGAACAGTTCCCGTGCTGCGGTGATGAGCTCTTCGGCGCGGTCGGTGGGGAGGACGGTGATCAGCATGGTGAGGGTGTCGTAGTCGTTGAACAGCAGCGCACCGGAGTGTTGGCCGTGGTGGCCGATGCCGGAGACGCCGGAGACGGCGGTGTAGCCGGTGGCGCCGGCGGCGGTGATCAGGGCGCGGATCGAGGGGGCGTCGCGGCCGGGGACGACGAATTCCACCTTCGTCATTTGGGTCAGTCCGTGCATGAGCGGTTCTCCTTGCTGTGTGTGTGGGCGGGTTGGCTCGCCCAGCCGTAGCGGGTGTACCGGTGCCAGGGGGTGTTGGGGGAGGGGCGGGCAGTGAGGGTGATCCAGTCGTTGTCGAACAGGTCGCGCAGGACCTGGTTGCCGGAGATGATGTCGCCGATCCTTTCCAGCGGGGCTTGGATGATCACGCTCAGGCGCAACGGTTCGTGCAGGTAGTTGTCGCCGACGGCGACGGATTGCCAGGGCAGTCCGCGGCGGAGGTCGCCGCTGTGGCCGGCGAGGACGCCGATGCCGCCGATGGCGTTGTGGATGGTTTTGGTGCCGGCGGAGAGCAGGTCGGGGTTGAGGGTGGAGAAGTAGTACTGGTGGTTGATCCACTGCGCCACGATCATCGGGGCGGTCAGGATGGTTTCCAGCCCTGTCCCGCCGGGGTCCATTTCGGTGCGGTAGGAATGCAGGAACACGCGGCGGTGCAGGTTCACACTGGCGGTCATTTCCCGGGGTCCGATGATCATGGCGGCGTTGCCGGCCAGTCCCAGCTCTGGGTAGACCTCTGCCCAGTCGTGTGCGCGGGCTCTCAGCCGGGCCAGGGACTGGTGCGGGTGAGCGCCCGGGAGGGTGGTCGCCCGCTCGCGGACCAGGTGATCCGCTGCGGCCCGTGCGTGCACGATGAACTCCGCTAGTTCGGTGGCGTGGGTGTCCGGGACCAGGTGCGGGTCGAGCACGGTGATGGTGTCGGCGACGGTGTCGTGCAGCGCGGCGACGAACACCGTGTCCTCCGGGATGGTGATCCCGCGGGGGGCGAGCGCTGCCCGGACGGTGGGGTCGTTGAAGATCGCTGCGGCCGCTCGGGCGTTCACAGCGCCTGGGTTTCCGCCGCAGGCGCCGCAGTCCAACGCTGATTGGTAGAGGTTGTTGATGCTGGTGGATCTGTGTCCGGTGAGGACGATCAGCGGAGCGAACTGGTGCAGGCCCATCATCGTGACCGCCGCTTCGGCCAGCGTCACACGCTCCTCGAGACTGAAGGCATCCGAAACGGTGACCTCACTGGGGGAGGGCGGCGCGATCAGGGTTCGCCAGGTGCGGGTGAGGGTGTGGTGCAGCCCGGGGGCGAGGGTGCGGGTGAAGGTGGTGGCACCGTAGAACCAGCCGGCGGTTTCGGCCAGCGCGAACGGGGTCGCGGTTGCGTTCTCGGTGGCGTGCAGCGCGTGCGCGGCGGCGTCGAGGAATCGGAGCCCCCGGCTGCGTCGATGGGCGCGCTGGGGACTCGTGGGTGATTCGGTGACGGCGTGGCGGGGACGCAACAGGGCAGGAAGGGAGTCCACTGCCCCGCGGCCCTGGAAAGACGTGAACCGGACCGGAACGCCGAAGAACCCGGCGAATCCGAGCGTCTCCAACCCCGGGTGCGATTCCAAGTGACGGCGAACCCCTTCGGAACGCGGGTCGATACACATCACCACCTGCACCGTCGGCCGGCCGGGTGCGGCAGTGCCGTAGGTGATCGACTGAACGAGTGCGGTGCGGTAGTGGCTCTCGTAGGCCGCTTGCCAGGTGAACGGATGATCGGTGGGGGGATGCAGGATCAGAACACGGGCCACCATCGCCACCTCGGCACGGGTGGGCGACGGAGAGAGGGTGGCGGAGATCTGCTCGGCGCGCGCCCACAGTTCCTTCGCCGGGTCTGGGGGGTGGTCGCCGTCGGGTCCGGGGCGGGGCGAAAGCGGGCGCGGCGGAAGGTCGAGAGCGTGGCGGAGCGCGAGGCGGACGGCGAGGTATTCGGTGAGGTCGATGTCGCCGCTGTGCTCGGACCGCCATTTCAGGTAGCTGGTCCACCCCGGTAGCGCGGCCAGCTCTGCCGTGAGGGTCTGCACGGTGGCCCCATCAGCGACCCCGAGATGGGTGAGGGCTGCCGTCAGGGCGGGCAGAGCCTGATCGGGGAGGGAGCGGATCCGCCGTCGCGCCAGCCGGCTCAGATGCGGGTCGTGGACGGACAGGGCGTGCCAGGCGCTGTAGAACCCGTCCCGTCGGCCGGGTATCGGCCACTGCGCGTCGGGGTCCACGAAAGCGGCCACCCACTTTGTGACGTGCTGTTCAAGCGGATCCGCCGCCGACAGCGTCCTCGGAGTCGGCGGGCGACTGTCGGATCGCAGCATTTCCTCGACGAGGATCTCTGCAGCCGACCAGGCCATCCGGCCGAGCTCGAGGACAGGGAAACCGTCAAGTTCCCCGATCCGCTCGTGCAGAGCTGAGATCAGATCCGGGCGGGTGATGCGCCCCGACGCGTACTGGGCGCGATACCGAGGAAGAGTCTGGGTGAGCGTGATACCGGGTTCGTGGATGTTCTCGAATCGGGTGCTCTCGTGTGCGGCGAGCGGATTGAGTGCGATGAACGATCCGATTGGCCAGACGGCGATGACATCGTGGGCTGCTTGGGCGACATGGGCCTGGATCAGCAGACTCATGCCACGACCTCCTTCTGACGAGCGCGGACCGGTTCGATCCGGGTGGGTGGGGAGACCGTCGATTCGGCGAGGGCCCACATGTACAGGACCCTGTGCATCCCGCCGGCGGTGCGGGGGGACCTGGCCAGCCACTGCAAGCCGAGCAAGAGCGCGGCGGGGATCAGCAGCAACCAGGGCGATGCCGGCTGCATGGACGCAGCGGGACTGATCAGGGAGTCGAACAGGCCGAGGAAGGCGACGTAGAAGAATCCCAGAACCGTGAGTCCGATTCCCGCGGCCGTGAGCGTGGCTGTTGTCATGGTGCGGCGAAGTCCGGCTGCGATGGCAACAACGGCGGTGAAGGCGACGAATCCGAGCAGGGCGAGGCTCGCGGGGGTTGCTTGCGGGGCGAGCACTACCTTGGCCGCCACCAGCACCGCCACGGTCAGGGTGGTGGCGAGCAGGGCCGCCGCGACAGTGCGGGACCGGGAAGACGGTTCCGGGGCGGGCCAGGTGCGTTGTTCGGCGTGTCTGGCCACTCCGGTGCCGGCGGAAAGGAACAGAGCCGACTTATAGAGCGCGTGCGCGAGCAGGTGGAAGGCGGCGGCAGCGAACGCGCCCAGCCCGACAGCCATCATCATGAAGCCCATCTGGCCGGCGGTGGAGAACACCAGCCGGCCCTTCACGTCGGGTTTGACCAGCCGGACTGCCGCGGCGTACACCAGTGTCGCCGCTCCCGCCGCGAAGATGACCAGCATCGCCACCGCAACGGGTGCGATCAGCGGGGAGAACCGGATCACCAGGATCGCGCCCGCGTTCACGACACCAGCGTGCAGCAACGCGGAGACGGGGGTCGGTGCGGCCAGCGTCGAGGGAAGCCACCGGTGGAAGGGGAACTGTGCGGATCGCCCCAGCGCCGCGACCACCAGCAGCAGCGCCACCGCGACCACCATGCCCTCCGGCAGGATCCCTGCGACCGATCCGACCTGCGCGAGACGGACATCCCCCCCGACGGCCAGCGTCAGGATCAACACCGCCACGACCAGTGGGGCGTCGGCGATCAGAAAGCTCAACCCGGCCCGCCGCACCCCTTGACGGGCCTGTGGCAGCGAGCGGTAGGTGTTCAGCAGAAAGACCAGGCAGAGACCCGCGGCGATCCAGCCGACGGTGAAGGTGACCACCGTCCCCGCGCACACCATCACCACGGTGCTGCCCGTCAACGCGTTCGCCCACACCGCGAACCATCGCTGTCGCAGGTCACCGCGCAGGTAGCGGACCGCAAACACTTGAATCACCGCGCTCAACCACAAGACCAGCATCAGCATCAGCACCGCCACCGGGTCGCCCGCCCATAGTCCACCGGACGGCGGGCGCTCACCGAGCACCGCCAACAGGCCGGTGGCGACAGCAGCGACGGCGCCTGTTCCGGTCACCCATGCTGCGGCCCGCGCCACCGTCCCGGTCGATGCGGGTAGCAACGCCGCGACCACGACAGCGACCCACGGTGCCGTCACCGCGATCGTGAACACCACGCTCCCCATCACCCGCACCCCCGACTTTTTATGTCACTGAAAACATGAAAAACATAGCACGTATTGTGATTCCGTAAATACATGTGCCGAAACGTGCGGGGCCGCACGGTAGCATGGGGCGATGGCGCAGTGGACCTTTCTCACGAATCACGCCCACGTCCTGCTGTGTGTGGCGGCCAATCCGCAGATTCTGTTGCGAGATGTGGCGACCCTGGTGGGGGTGACCGAACGGGCGGCGCAGCGCATCGTCAGCGAGCTCGAGCAGGAGGGGTACCTGACCCGGGAGCGGGTCGGACGGCGCAACACCTACCGGCTGAACCCGGACCGGCCGTTGCGGCACCCGCTGGACAGGGACCATCACATCGGTGAACTCCTGGCCATCTTTTCGGCATCTGACGCAGCCGAGCACGCACCCACCGCGGCCTGATCTCAGCCGCCGCAGATCCTGGATGGCATGCCGGTAGGCGCAGCCCTGGGAGGATGGGAGCTATGGCGGAGTGGACGTTCTTGACCCATCACGCGCACGTGTTGCTCGCGATCGCGGCTAACCATGACGCCACTGTGCGCGATATCGCCGCGGAGGTCGGGATCTCCACGCGTTCGGCGCTCACGATCCTCAACGATCTCGAGGACGCCGGATACCTGGAGCGGGAGAAGCGCGGTCGGCGCAACCACTACGTGTTGTACCAGGACCGTCCGTTGCGGCATCCTGCGAACGCCGCGCATACCGTGGGCGACCTCATCCGCGCGTTACTGGACATCCACTAAGACACGCGCGTTCCCGCTCGGCTAAGCGGATGCCGGGGCGCGGTCA
The DNA here is from genome assembly GCF_052386045.1 of Leucobacter fengyongliangi. Classification (NCBI taxonomy): domain Bacteria; kingdom Bacillati; phylum Actinomycetota; class Actinomycetes; order Micrococcales; family Microbacteriaceae; genus Leucobacter; species Leucobacter fengyongliangi. The sequence goes on from NZ_CM126356.1 coordinate 754,252, forward strand.
GTGCACGAGTGCTTTGAGAGCGATCAGCGCGAGTCCCATGCCTGCCGTCGCGGCGGCGGTGACCACCTTCACCAGGGCGGGGTCGTTGCGTTGCCGGGCCGCCCACCATCCCAATATGGCGAGGGTGACGACGCCTCCCCACAAGGAGATGTCTACGGCGGCATCCATCGATAGTCCGAGGAGCGCGCCCGTGGTCAGGCAGGCGACCGGGACGATGAGTGCCCACAGGAGTCCGGCGGAGCGTTGGAGGCCTTCGCGGACCGCTTCTCGCCAGCTCATTGCACGGTTGCCGACGATCTCGGCGTAGACGTGTGCACCTCAGAACACCAGGACGGTGCCGATGGTGCGCGCGATCAGGACCGGCAGTCCCGGGTTGTAGAGAGAGAACGCGGAGATCAGCCCAGCGGTCAGAACGGTGCCGTATACGGCCTCCGCGTTCATGGCCCTCGACACCCACGGGTATCGCCGCAACCCGGCGTCGAGGTCGAACCCCGAACCCTTCACCCGCCACCACCACTTCGCCGTGCAGCTCGACGAGCAGCCCGAAGACAGCATAGTCCTGCCAGAACACCGCGAAAGCGCCCCCAGGCTCGCCCATCTGTTGACCGTGGTTCCGGGAACTTCTCGCGAGCCGACTTGACGTGAAGCATACTTCTCCTGTTTGATGGGGCAAGAAGGGGAGTAATCCTCGCTCCGCATCGTCAATACGTTCCCGCCTCGGGATCCGGTGCGCAGGGCCGTCAGGCCGATGAGACCTTCACGAGTATTCGTGGAGGTCTTTGATATGTCAGTGCCGTTGTGGGCGTGGTTCGCCGTCCTGGGCGTGATCCTGGTGATGCTCGCCGTCGATCTGGTCGCACACCGCAAAGCCCATGTGATCGGTGTGCGGGAAGCCGCCGCGTGGTCGATCGTGTGGGTCGTGCTGGGCGTGAGTTTCGGTGTGCTCGTGTGGTCGCTGTGGGGGGCGGAATTCGGGCAGCAGTACTTCGCCGGCTACCTGATCGAGAAATCCCTCGCCGTGGACAACGTGTTCGTCTGGGCGATCATCTTCGCCGCATTCGCCGTCCCCCGCGAGTACCAGCACCGGGTGCTCTTCCTCGGCGTCCTGGGCGCCCTGATCTTCCGCGGGATCTTCATCGCCGCCGGCGCCGCACTGATCGAGAACTTCGCCTGGATCCTGTACGTGTTTGCCGCGTTCCTGATCTACACCGGATGGCGGATGTTCCGCTCCCGCAACGACCACATTCACCCCGAGAAGTCCAAGATCCTCAAGGCCTTCCGCCGGTTCGTGCCGATGACCGACGCCTACCACGGGCAGAAGTTCCTGATCCGCAAAGCCGGAATCGTGGTGGCGACGCCGCTCTTGGCGGTGCTGGTCCTGGTGGAGATCACCGACATCATCTTCGCCGTCGACTCCATCCCCGCGATCTTCGCCGTCACCTCCGAACCGTTCCTGGTGTTCACCGCCAACGCGTTCGCCATCCTGGGGCTGCGTGCGATGTACTTCCTCCTCGCCGACCTCATCCACCGGTTCATCTACCTCAAGGTCGGGCTCGCGTTCGTCCTGATCTGGGTGGGCATCAAGATGCTCCTCCTGGACGTCCTCTACATCCCCACCACCATCAGCCTCGCCGTGGTGGCCACCATCATCACCGTCTCGATCGTCGCCAGCCTCCGCGCCACCCGCGGCCAAGGAAGGCGCGCGGTGGAAACCGAAGCGGCCGGGGCGTTCCGCCTCGCCACCGACGAGGAACTCGCCGCCGCGGAGCCGGTCTTCCGCCGCCGGGGCAGAGTGCGCGCAGATGGGAAGGTGAGTTCCGATGACTGACCGTGACCCCTCGGCGGCCCTGGCCCCCGATTCCCAGCCGGTGAGGAGGGGTCGCCGAGGTTCGACGGTGGCAGTGGTTGTGTTGCCGCTGCTCGCGGTGACCGGGATCCTCGTAGTCGCGTGGACTGTCGGTGTCGGTGACCGCTGCGGCGGACCTCTGCCGGGGTGCGGGAGTCTGCGCAACGCGGGAGACAATCCGGTTACCTTGCGTGAGGTCACTGATCAATCAGTGACCGAAGTTGTCGTCGCGGCGGGGCAGCGGGTCTTGCTAGGCGGCAAGAGCAACGAGCTGCACGTGGGTGCTGGGCAGTGCCTCATCGTCGAGGGAGGTCCATTCTGGGACGCCCGGACAGTGATCGACCGGACTGCTGCGGCCACCGGTGTGCTGCATCCGATTGATGACTGGGGCGCGCGCGTGCAGCTACACGACGATGCCTGCCCGGATCGGAGCTGATCGTGATTACGAAAGAACACGATCTGTGCTTGCTGCGTCACGGTCAGCTCACCACCCCGATCGACCGCGTCATCGTCGAAGCGCCCGTATGGCCCAATGATCTCCGCTCGTTCGTCGGGGACTGTGATCTGTGCGTGCACATCGCCCTGCCGCGCCAAAGAGTCCGGTGGAACGGACTGTTCACCGCGGTACGGCTCCTCGCAGAGCGCACCGCCCATGTGGGAGTACACGTGCAGCCGGAGCGGGCAGGGTTCAGCCTCGACCCGGCGGTCCTGCTGCATTCTCGCGCTCGACGGCACAGCGAGATTCTCACCGCGGTGCTCGCGGATGCCGCCGCCGCGGGGGTTGAGCTGACCCCCGAGCAGGTGCGCGTCGAAGCCTACTCAGCCACACGTTCTTCCCTCCGCCTCCCACCATCCGCTGGTCGGGCCCAGGCGTGGGGAGTGATGTCCGTAGCCTGGCTCCCGCTCGCCTGACCTGCCACAGGATCGACCAACGTTCGTGAAGCAGGAGGGACGACCACCCGCCCGGAAGAGGCGCAATCACGTTCCACAGCACCCCAGCACCCACACAGAAGGAAGACGCTCATGACCATGTTTGACCGCCTCACCGGCCTGGCCCAACGGGCACTCAACAAGACCCCAGCGCCTGCGAAGACCACCGGCAGCGCACCCCGCGACTGGAAAAGCACACTGCGTGGTGCGGTGGGCCCCATCACCGGCGCCGCGCCCACCCCGCCTGCCCCGGTCAGCGGACCGGCGACACCCGTCCCGCCACCGGGACCCGAGCATCCGCTCACCCCACCTGCCGGCGCACCCGCCGGTACTGCACCCTCGAACACCGTCGGGCTGACCCCACCCCCGGCAAACGATCACGCGCCCGAGCGTGCCGCAGTGGCCCGTTACGAATACCTCCTTCATGCCGCCGAGCCTGCCCAGCTGGAGCGGATCCACGCCGCTGCGTTCCGCCGACTCACTCCCGCAGAACGAAACCAGATCCAGGCGCGACTGCGGACCGAACTCCCCCTCGCAGAGCAGCCCCGCACATCCCAACCGGCTGATCTTGCCCGCACTGCCACCCGCGCCGAGGCAGCTCGGCCGGGTGTTCTGGCAAGGATCCTCGCTCGAACCCCTCGAACAGGAAACGCCACCACCGGGCAGAAGGCCGGCGCGGCCGCCGCCGGTGCTGCCGGTGGGCTCTTGGTTGTCGTCGCCACCGGAGCGATCGGAAGTGCCCTTGCCACGCCCCTTCTTGCCGAAGCGCTCACCGCGGGCGTCGATTTCGATGCGCTTGCCGGTGCGGTCGACCTTTCCGCGCTTGCCACGGGACTGGAGGACGTCACCGCCACGGCCACCGACATTGCCGGCGGGGCGAGCGATCTAGCTGGTGGGGCGAGCGACCTCGCTGCCGGAGCCACAGACAATTTCGCGGGCTGGGGAGAGAACATCAGTGGCTTCGGGGAGCAACTCTCCAACATCGACATCCCGGGCTGGGGAAACCTCTTCGGCAGATGACTAACTACCCCGAAACGGGGCACTCGCGCCACTGAGATTGATGCCACACGGGAGCGGGCGGGTCTTTCGCGCAATCTCACGGTGACTTGGAGTCGGCATGGTCTGCCACTCTTGCTCGCAGGTTGCTAGTCGCCCTGAGCGATGTCCCACGGCTTCGCTGTGCTCGATCTCCACGTCAACTTGGCTCGTTCCTGTGGTGCCATGCTGGCTTGACCTGCATCAGCGGTGCACACTTCCAGCTCGCAGCGCAATTCGGCGCTGTGCTCAGTCTTGGACGAAGGGGGAATGATGATGGCGTTAGTTGACAACGAAGTGTACGTGAACGGCGTTCGTACAGAGAGCCCGGCGAACCTGGATGAGACCTTTGAAACGATGCGATCTCGTGGCGGGATGGCATGGATCGGGTTGTATCGGCCGAACGAGGCCGAGGTGCGCGCAGTCGCCGAGGAGTTTTCGCTGCATCCGCTCGCGGTCCAGGACGCGCTGACCTGGCATCAGCGGTCCAAACTGGAACGCTACGGTGACACCCTGTTCGTGGTTCTGCGCCCGGCCCGCTACCTCGATGCTGTGGAAAAGGTTGAGTTCGGCGAACTGCATCTGTTTGTCGGCCCGGACTTCATTGCCACTATTCGGCACGCCGAGTCCCCAAACCTGGCTCAGGTCCGTCACCGCCTGGAGAGCACGCCCGAACTGCTGTCGATGGGGCCGGAGGCGGTGCTCTACGCCATTATCGATGAAGTCGTCGATGAGTACGGACCAGTTATCGCCGGTCTGGAAAACGACATCGATGAGATTGAGAATCAGCTGTTTGCTGACGAAGACGGCGTGTCACGGCGCATCTATGAGCTCTCCCGCGAGGTGATTGACTTCCAACGCGCCTCACAGCCGCTGGTCGGCATGCTCGAGGCGCTGTTGCGCGGCTCAGAAAAGTACCAGGTTGATAGTGAACTGCAGCGCTACTTGCGGGGCGTGCTTGACCACGCCCTCCGCATCGTCGAGCGATCGGCGTCGTTCCGAACCATCCTCGAGAACGCGCTCACCGTCGAGGTCACGCTGGTGGCGCAGCGGCAGAATGACGAGATGCGGCGGATGACGGAGCTCAACCTCGCGCAGAATGAGGAAATCAAGAAGATCTCTTCGTGGGCGGCGATCATCTTCGCCCCAACCCTGGTCGGCACCGTCTACGGGATGAACTTCGAGTACATGCCCGAACTCGGGTGGGAACTGGGCTACCCCTTCTCGCTCGTTCTGATGGTCGGTGTCGCCACCGGGCTGTACGGCGTCTTTAGATGGAAGCGGTGGCTTTGATCTAAATATGTCGGTACCGTTGAGACCGCCCGCAGATGGATGCGCCTAGCCGCTACATCCTGGCCCCATCCGAGGAGTCTCAATGAAGAAGTCAAGCGGCGATAGCCGGCTTCGTTGGGCTGTCGATGCTGAAGACGCGGCCGTCCCGCAGGAGTGCCCAGAGGACGTCGACGCGGCGGCGGGCGAGAGCGAGGAGCGCTTGGACGTGCTTGCAGCCTTCGGATCGCTTCTTGAAGTAGAAGTCGCGGTTGGGGTCGGGGCGGATGATCGAGGACTGCGCGGACAGGTAGAACACGCGTCTCAGTCGACGACTGTAACGCTGGGGACGGTGCATGTTTCCGGTGCGGCGGCCGGAGTCTTTTGGGACAGGGACCAGGCCGGCGGCGGAGGCGAGTCGGCCGGCGTCAGCGTAGGAGCCGAGGTCTCCGGCGGCGGCGATGAGTTCCGCGCCGAGGATCGGGCCGATGCCGGGCATGGATTCGATGATCTGCGCCTGCGGGTGGGTGCGGAAGGTCTCGGTGACCTGCGCGTCGATACGTGTGATCCGCTCGTCCAGGTCGAGCAGCGCCTGGGCCAGTTCGGCGACGATTGTCGCGGTGATCTTCTCGCCCGGGACGGTGGTGTGCTGCCCGTCGGCGGCCGCGATCGCGGTGGCCGCGACATCGGCGGCGGAGCGGACCTTGCGTTTGGACAGCCAGGACGTCAGCCGGGACGATCCGATTCGGCGCAGCACGGCGGGGGTCTGGTATCCGGTCAACAGCACCAGGGCGCCCTTGTGGTTGCTGATGTCGAACGCGCGCTCCATCCCGGGGAAGTACCCGGTGAGGGTGTCGCGGAGCCGATTCACCAGCCGCACCCGGTCGGCGACGAGGTCGGTGCGGTGTCCGACCAGCAGGCTCAGTTCGGCGACCACCGTGACCGGGGCGTCCACGACGGACAGGTCACGGCGGTGACGGACGGTCTCGGAGATCACGTACGCGTCTCTGGCGTCGGTCTTCGCCTCGCCCCGATAGGCGCCAGCCATCCGGTTCACCGTCCGGCCCGGCACGTAGTAGACGTTCTGACCGTGCCGCGGCCAGCAACGCCAACAACAATCCCGACGTGGCACCGGTGATGTCGAGACCCCCAGGTGATCTGGTCGCCCAGCTGCAGGATCGCGGCCACGGTGTCCAAGATCGCCGTCTCGTCGTAGGTGACTTTGGACGACCACACCGTCTGCCCTCTGTCGTCGATCACGCAGACCCAGTGGTGTCCCTTGCCAGCATCGATGCCCACCCACAGGCGGACGGTGGGTTTGCTGATGATGCTCACCCTCTCTACCTCCTCGTTCTGTCGTACTACAGATCGGCCCGAGGAACACCCCGCCGTCATCTCCGTAAACAGCGACCAGAACGCGCATCTCAATCAGCAGCCAGGGCGCCCCGGAGAACCGTACGGCCACTCCTCGGGAGCCACTACAGGCAAGAACCCATCAGCCACATCCGGCCCTCCCGGGCCGCTTAACAACTTACGGAGGACCCTTGCCGCACGTCAGACCCCGGGACACCGCAGGGGACCCGCCGGCGGGCGTACGAACCAACTGGCACGACCGGTCAGTCGCCCAGACCGCCAGCGAGCTCGGAACCGACGTCCGCACGGGGCTGTCGGATGTGGAGGCGGCCGACAGACTGCGGCGGTACGGGCCGAACGAACTCCAGGAACGCGCAGGCCGAACCCTCGGGCAGATTATCTGGGAGCAGGTCTCCTCGATACTGATTGGGATCCTCGTGATCGCTGGGATCCTCGCAGCAGCACTCGGACGCCCGTATGACACCGTGGCTATCCTCGCAATCGTGGTGCTCTTCGTCGTGCTTGGCGTGGTACAGGAGTACCGCGCGCAGAAGGCAATCGCCGCGCTGAAACAAATGTCCGCACCCCAGGTCCGGGTGGTTCGAGAAGGCCGCCCGTGGGAGATCTCCGCGCGGGACCTAGTTCCCGGCGACCTCGTGCTCCTAGAGACGGGTTCGGTCGTACCCGCCGACATGCGGATTATCGAAAGTGTGAATCTCCGCGCCCAAGAGGCGGCGCTCACGGGGGAGTCCGAGCCGGTCGATAAGACCGTACAGTCCATCCCGGGAACCGACACCCCGCTAGGTGACCGGACCAATCTCGCCTACCTCGGCACGTCGATTACCTTCGGGCGGGGCAGCGCGATCGTAACCTCGACAGGGATGAACACGCAGCTCGGGCGGGTCGCGGAACTCATCCAGGACGTCAAGCACGAGAAGACGCTGCTGCAGCGGCGGCTCGACGGTCTCGCTAAGATTCTCGCTTTGGTTGCAGTCGTCATCGGAACTTTCGTCTTCCTCACTGGTCTCGCGACGGGAGAGGAGATCGCGGTTCTGCTGCTCACTGCTGTCAGCCTCGCCGTCGCGATTGTGCCCGAGGGCTTGCCAGCGGTGCTCACCTTCACGCTTGCGCTCGGTGCGCAGCGCATGCTCGGGCGCAAGGCGCTGATCCGGCGGCTCCCGGCTGTTGAGACGCTGGGTTCGGTGACGGTAATCTGCTCCGACAAAACGGGTACCCTCACGCAGAACCGGATGACGGTGACCGTTCTTCGCGCGCCGACAGCGTCCGCCGATCTCACCGAAACGCTTCGCAAACAGGGTCCCGGGGCGCGTCTGCCCCTGGGGTCGGATGCCGGATGGCTCGGCCCCCTCCTGGCGGGCGGGGCACTCTGCAACGATGCGATCCTCAACATTGATGGCCGTCTCGATGCGATCGGCGACCCGACCGAGGGTGCATTTGTCGTGGCGGCGGCGCGCTACGGGCTCGACAAACCCGATCTCGAACAGGCTTTGCCGCGGGTAGCCGAGTTCCCTTTCGACTCGTCGCGTAAGCGCATGACAACGGTGCATGAACTTGCGTCGGCTGGTACCGAGGCGCTCGTGGGGTTCCGCGAGATCGCCGGGACGGCCGGCTATTTCGCGCTGACCAAGGGTGCCGCGGACACCATGGTCGACCGTTGCGGGGCGCTCTTCGCAGACGGTGCCGTGACCTCGCTGAATGTTGGCGATCGCGCCCGCCTGCGTGAGGAGATTGAGTCGTTTACCTCAAAGGGCATGCGGGTCCTCGCTGTGGCTGGGAAGGGGCTCGATGCCCTCCCCTCTTCGAAGGACGAAGAGTCCGTCGAGGACAACCTGGTCTTCCTTGGGCTCGTGGCGATGGTCGATCCGCCGCGGGCAGAGGCTAGGGACGCTGTTGCCACTTGCCGCACTGCAGGTATTCGCCCAGTCATGATCACCGGCGACCACCCGCTCACCGCTCGGGCAATCGCGGCGGACCTCGGGATAGCCTCACCTGCTGCCCGCGTCATCACCGGCCGCGACCTCGACCCGATGACCCCCGAGGAGCTCTGCGGGGCGGTACGTGAGGTGTCGGTGTACGCCCGTGTCTCACCTGAGCACAAACTTCGCATCGTCGAAGCGCTGCAGATGAACGGTGAGATCGTGGCGATGACCGGCGACGGGGTGAACGACGCGCCTGCGCTGAAGAAGGCGAACATCGGCGTCGCCATGGGCTCGGGAACGGATGTAGCGAAGGAAGCCGCGGATGTCGTGCTGCTTGATGACAACTTCGCCACGATCGTTGCCGCCGTCGAGGAAGGCCGGGTCGTCTACGACAACGTGCGACGGTTCGTACAGTTCTCCATCTCTGGGAATGTCGCCAAGGTACTCGTCGTAGCGATCCCGCCCCTGCTCGGTCTGCCGCTCCTACTCGCTCCGATCATGATCCTCTTCTCCAACCTCCTCACCGACGGTCTGCTGGGCCTCGGAATGGGGGTTGAGCGGCCCGAACGCGACACCATGCGCCGCCGACCGTACGCCCCCACCGAAAGCATTTTCAGTCGCGGCATCGGCATGCATATCGCTATCATCGGCCCAATCTTGGGGGCCGCGATGATCCTCGTCGGATACTTGACGTTCGAGGCCGCGAGAAGATCGGATCAGTTGCCAGAGGCCCAGCAGCTCGTACCGACCATGGTGTTCACGACGCTTGCCTTCGTGCAGCTCCTTCGCGCGTTGTCGGCGCGGTCATTCCGCAAACCAGTTTGGAGGACGGGGTTCCGCGGCAATCCCATCCTTATGGGGATGCTCGTCGCCGCACTTCTACTTCAACTCGCCGTCGTGTACGTGCCCTTCCTGCAGGGGGTCTTCGAAACCATTGGGCTCAACGTGACCTTCATCGGCTGGGCGATCGTCGTCGCCGTCGGCGCACTTGTCATCATGGAAATCGCGAAGGCGATTAGTGCCCGGATCTATCCGCTAGGCATCGCCGAATCGTCGATGGTCCGATCTGAGAATGCGTGATCAAGAAGCATAGATTGCTGATGCGTTCAGCCGGTGGCCTGGTGTTCTGGCTGGGCTCCTCGCTCGTACTCCTCGAACCGGGAAGCCACCTCCAGGCAGAAGGCTGGAGGTGGCCACCGCCGGATGCGTCCGGGGTGCTTTTGGTGTCGTCGCTGCTGGCGCAATCGGGAGAACATCAGTGGCTTCCGGGGAACACTCGCTCCAGCTGCGACTGGGTTCCCCATTCGAGAGTGAAAGGTTGGCTGCGAGAGGTCGACGCTCTGCGCAGCCGACCAATACCGCAGCACTCAGTATTCTCCGCCAGTCAAGTGACTCGCCTTCAATGCGACATGGGGAACCAGCGCTGGACCACGAGGCTGACCCTCGCAACGCCGGGAAGTTCCGATTGCGGTGCGCGCGATTACGGCGTGCGCGACGAAGAGCAGGTCACCACCGTGGTCGCACCCGCGGAACGGGCGATGGTGCGCGGGGCCGTGAAGAGGTACGGTAAGCGGGGAACAGTGTCTGATCGCCGAGGATGGGCCGTCCTGGAATGCCCGCACCGTGTCGACCGCACCGGCGACACAGCCTGGGCATGGCACCTGGTCGATGACTGGGTGCCCGGATCGCCCTGTACGACGGGCAGTGCCCGGAAGGAGCGCACCGTGACTGGGCAGAGCGGTCCATGCCAACTGCGCCACGAGCAGCTCACCGCGCCCATGGGCAGAACCGTTTTGGAAGCACCGCTGTGGCCCACCGGCCTGCGCCAGTTCGCCGGGCACGGTGATCTGTGCGTGCACATCGTCCTACCACGGGAACGGGCCCGTTGGAACGGGCTGTTCGCCGGGGTGCGGGTGCTCGCAGCACGCACAGCCCACCTCGGCGTGCACGTTCCACCTGAGCGGGGCGGGTTCAGCCTCGACCCCGTCGTTCTCATGGCGTCGTGGGGACGACGGGGTCGGGACCGGCTGACCGCGGTCTTGGCTGACGCTGCCGCGTGCGGAGTCGATCTGACCCCGCAGCAGGTGCGTGTCGAACCGCCGCCCGTGACCCGGACTACCCTGCGCCTGCCAGCACCGACCGGCAACGCGCGGGCGTGGGGGCTGATGTCGGTGGCGTGGTTTCCACTCATCGGGTCAGGCATCTCCGTTGCGGCCCCTGCCGCGGCGCGCGCAGAAGCGGACCGGTCGAAAGAGATTTCCGATAGGCTGGGCTCGAGCTGGCTAGTGGACCTGTTCAACGCGCCACCCGGTGGCAACTCCACCGATACCCGGCCGATCGACGCGGCCCCACCACAAGAGGAGAGCCCGTGATGCCCAGCATGTTGGACCGTCTCGCCGGCCTCGCCTCCCGGCCCCTAACCCATCACCGTCGGCGACACCGGCGCCCGATGCTCAGCCCCGGGGGTGGAAAGACTCCTTGCGGGACGCGGTGAACGCTGTCACCGCGACCACGTCTGCGCGCGGCGAAGGAAGAGGCCAGCCGGCGACCAAACAACCCCCACCGAGTCGCCGACACGTCCGTCCCGCGGTGGCCGAGTTGACGCCCTCGTCAACCGAGGCGGCCCGGACCGCGGTTGCACGCTACCAGTACCTGCTGCAAACCGCGCCACCCGGGCAGCTCGAACGCGTTCACACCGACGCGTTCAACCGCCTTACCCCCGTCGAACGCGCCCACCTTCACCACAGCAGCGCACCAGCTTGCCCCTGCGAGCAACCTGGCACCACCGACGCCGCCGAGCTTGCTCGCACCGCACCCACGTGCCGAGGCATCCCGCCCCGGCGTGCTCGCCCGAATCTTGGCCGAGGGTGCTGACGGTGGTCTCGCCCCCGAGGCATGAGCCGCAGTCGCCCGTGCCCGCGCGCATTGACACCGACCGCTCGCGGGCCGTACGATGCACCCGATCCGAGGAGGCGTAGGCGATGAGAAAAAGTGACACCGGCGTTGCCGTGCAGCGAATCCGGGTGCTCGGAAGGCCGACGTTCGGTGGGTTGGTGATCGCCCTCATGCTCTGGTTGCCGGCCTTGACGCCGACACTCATCCCGCGGATGCCGGCGACGCAGGCTGGGATCAATGCCGTTGCTCTCGCCATGGGTTATGGGATCGGCACCCTCATCGGGCTCTGCCTTCGGTTGGTCCTCCTGCGCAACGGGCGCTCAGTCGCGCGGGGCGTTCGCCGTATCGGCTGGATCGTCCTCGGGCTTGGGTGGCTGAGCGGCGTGTTGTTGGGTGCGGTGTTGTGGCTGACCTGGCAGAACGATCAGCGCCGGCTCATGGGGATGGAGACCGTCGACGGACTCGACGTGGTGTTGATGGTGTCGGTGTCCGTCCTGGGCGGAGTCATGCTCGTTGTCATCGGGCGGCTGATTGCCAAGGCCGTGCTTGCGGTGACGCGGCTCAGCCGCCGCCTGCTGCCGTCTGTTCCAGCGGCACCCCCGATCGGGTTAGTTGTATTCTTCCTCGGCACCGTGCTCGTGGGCTGGGGCGGGTGGCTGGGAATCACCGCCTTTGCCAATGCGACCTTTGGGTCGGCGAATGCGAGCACCGACGAGGGCACGGTGCAGCCCGGCTCAGCATCTGTGTCCGGCAGCAGCGAGTCGCTTGTTCCGTGGGGCACGTTGGGGCGCTGGGGGCGCAATTTCGTGGCATCGGCGACGACGGCTGAGCTCGGGACGTTCCACGACGCAGACGCCGAGCTTTCGGAGCCGGTGCGGGTCTACGTGGGACTGGACTCTGCCGGCTCGGCGTCCGAGCGGGCTGAGCTGGCGGTCCGGGAGCTGGATCGGGCCGGCGGGTTCGATCGCGAGGTCCTGGTGGTCTGGGTGCCGACCGGGACGGGTTGGGTGATCCCCGAAGCTGCTGATGCCCTCGAACTGTTGCACCGCGGCGACACGGCAATTGTGGCCACCCAGTACTCATTCCTCCCCAGTCTCCTCGCGGTCTTCATGGAACCGGGCCGGGAGATCGAGAGCGCATCCGCGCTATACAGTGCCGTCCACTCGCACTGGTCGGATCTCCCACGGGATGACCGGCCCAAGCTCCTGCTCTTCGGTAAGAGCCTCGGTACCGTCGGTGTCGAGGCGCCTTTTGTCGGAGCGGATGCGTCAGAGTCGATCGCCAACCTTACCTCCGGCACCCAGGGGGCTCTGATAGTCGGCGCCAAGCGAACGAATCCGATCCATTCCCAACTCACACGAGAGCGGGATCAGGGTTCTTCGGTCTGGCAACCAGTCATCGACGGTGGTCTCGCCGTCCGGTTCCTGTCCCGAGATCCCGACCAGCCAGCGCTCAGCCAGGACTGGCCTCTGCCCAGGATCGTGTACTTGCAGCATCCGTCAGACCCGGTGCCGCTCTGGGGCATCGATGTGCTCTGGAGGTCGCCGGAATGGATGGACCAGCCTCGCGGATTCGATGTATCCGAGGCGGCTAGTTGGTACCCGGTCGTGAGCGGCGTCCATGCCGCGGCCGACTTGATCTTCCAGCTCGACACGCCCCCCGGCTTCGGACACGTCTACGCTACGGAGTATGTTGAGGGGTGGGCGAGCGTCTGCCCGCCCGATGGTTGGACCGACGCCGACACTGCTCGCCTCGAGGAGTTCCTGTATAGCGAGCCTCCAAGCGAGGAGCAACCCTGAGTCGTACCGGACGGGACGAAGTCTCTCAGCGTCCCGTACCACGAGTGCGGCTGCGTGTTTCCGGCGATGTCGGGCGGACGTGCCAGAGCCGTGGGTTGGTCAACGCAGTCGTCGGAAGAACACATTCGCGCGACGCATCCATACCAAAGCGATGATGATGAGTGTGATCACGATGCTGAAGAGCTCGATGATCGCGTCGGCCGGGTAGGCGATCGCGAGGAATGTCGAGCCGATGACGGAGAGGCCTTCGGAGATGGTCCCGGCCACTCGAGCGAGACTGCTGCCGTGAAGCGGGCCGACGCCGATCATCAGGAGCGCCCATACCGACAATGATTGTCACAACTGCGATGAGGATCGTGTGCTCTGTCTGCCGAGCCGTTCGAAGTGTCGGCGTCATCACGCTGGAATAGCAGAACGCTGCCGTTGTACACCTCGATGAGGCTGGAAAGCCAGGTGAGCATCGCGACGAGGGTGATCCCTTCGCGCCGGGCGATCGGCCTCGACATGTACCACGCTCGTCAGAACGGTCGGTCGTGAAGGGGGCCGCTCCCGTTGTGATGCCAGCCGGGAAGCCTGCTCCGTATGCGATACATCGACAGATCCAGGCAAATTGTGGCGCCGTTCTTTCAAGTCGCAATAGCCTGAGCCCATCGCGAACTGGGAGGCGCTCATCGAAAGCCATGCGGCGATCAACCTGTCGGCAGATGCACTGTGTAGGTGGTCTGTCCTTGACCAGGGTGGATGGCCACGGCAGCCGGAGTTCGATCGCCTGCTTGTGGTGTGGGGGTGGGCGTGATGAACACGGATCTCGTGTTCGTGTTCGTGCTGCTCGTTGCGGCGGTTGCGATGTTCGCGATCGGCAAACCGCGGATGGACGTCGTCGCCCTATTGATGATCGTTGCCTTGCCCCTTACCGGCATCCTGACCGTCACTGAGACGCTCGCCGGCTTCGCCGATCCGAACGTCGTGCTCATCGCGGCTTTGTTCGTCGGGGCGTGAGGAAGGAATTGGTGACAACTGATCGTTAGTGCCGGGAGGCGCTGGCGGGGAGGATGTCATCATGCCTGGTCCCTATCCCAGAGAGTTCCGCGAGGACGTTGTCGCGGTCGCTCGTAGCCGCGAGAGCGGCGTCACCATCAAGCAGATCGCCACTGACTTCGGCATCAGCGAAGCGACGTTGCAGAACTGGCTCCGTCAGGCCGACGTCGAATACGGCAACCGTCCTGGTCAGACCGCTGCAGACGCAGCGGAGGCGCGGGAGTTGAAGAAGCGGATCCGGTTGCTCGAGCAGGAGAACGAGGTCCTCAGGCGAGCGGCGGCGTATCTGTCGCAGGCGAACCTGCGCCTCGGTGGCTCCCCAAAATGACATACCCGCTCGTTGCTGAGCTCGCCGACGCGGGGATCCCCGTGTCGGTGTCGTGCCGGGTCCTTAAGCTCGCCCGCCAGCCCTACTACCGGTGGAGAGGCGACCCGATCCGGGACGCGGATGTGCTCCGCGCCTATCGGATCAATGCGCTGCACGATGCGCACCACGAGGACCCGACGTTCGGCTACCGATACCTGGCCGACGAGGCGCGCCGGGCTGGCTGGCGGATGAGTCGCCGGAGGTGTCAGGTTAGTCAGTAGGCGAGTGCGATCTGCTCATTCTCTATTTTCACGGGCGCTCATCCGAGGCGCTTCAGCGACCTAATAGCCGGTGTCAGTGACGAGGGACGCCAAGTGCGCCCCGTAGGTGGCGACGCCCTCGATTATCCAGAGCGCGTCATCCTCTCCTCCGGTGCGGCGGCCCGCCCAATGAACCGCGCGGTTCATCCCCGCGTCGGTGGTTGGGAACTGCTCGGACGCGATTAACTCCCCGGTCGGAGCAGCGAGCACCGCGAGAGTATGAGTGCGGGCGTGGGTATCCACGCCGATGATGAATGGGCGCGTATGCGCGACGATGGTCCTGGCGGTTAGTTTCTTCCAGATTCGTTGGTTCAGTTCCGGTCGCGATCAGCCCGCGAACCTGGGAGGTAATCACCTCGGGGCAATTCTTTGATGAGCCACACCCCCTCGCAGGGTGAGGCATTCTTCGTATCAAGTCTCCGGAGTGGGCCAGGGTCGTGCCGGCCGCCGCCATTCATCAGGGCAAGTCAGAAGCAAGACGGCTCCGAAGAGCGTCAAATGAACGCTGAGCCACGAACGAACGACGAGCGGCCAGTCACCACCCTGCCAGCCGGTCCCAGACCAGCCACCTCCCACTGTTTCAAAGAATGAACGTATGCTACATTATGTAGTTGCAAGAACATGATCCAAGTGAGGCGGTGAATCTCATGCATGGCGGCGTGATCCTGTTCCGGGGAACCGGGGCCGACGCGCTGCGCTATGTCGAGGCCGACCGTTCGCGTGCTGACGACTACTACCTCAGCGACGGCGGAGACGTCGAGTATGCCGTACTTGATGCGAATGGCGAGACGGTGACGGTTCGGGCGCTCTCGAACGAGGAGTATGCGAGGTGGGTGGACTGGATCAACCCCGATACGGGTGAGCGGATGGGGCGGCCTCGTCTCGCCGGGCAGGATCGCTTGGGGTCTCCCCGGTTCGCGGAAATGACGATCAACGGCCCGAAGTCGCTCTCCATCGCCGCCGCCCTGCACTCCGAGGTGTCCGAGGTGCTGGATCGTGCACAGCAGGATGCGTTGGCGGAGGTTCGGCGATGGCTCGCGCAGCACTCGGTGACTCGGGTCGGCCCGCGTGGAGCGCAGGAGATCGTGCCCGTTGAGCACATGCAGGTCGTCGGCATCACGCACCGCACTTCGCGTGCGGGTGATCCGCATCGGCACATTCACATGCAAATCGGTGCTCGGGTGTGGGTGGCCGGTACGTGGCGTGCGCTCGATACCGCCGCGATCTTCCGACAGCAGGGCGCGATCCGCGCCCTCGGAACGGCCGTGATCGCTGCGCACCCCGAGCTTGCGGAGGTGCTGGATCGGCACGGCCTTACCCTCGACCCCGCGACCGGAGAAGTAGTCGAACTGCAGCCGTTCAACACCTTGATGAGCAAGCGGGGTGAGCAGGTGCGCCGGAACTTCGAACGGCTCGAAGCCGAATGGCAGGCGACGCACCCTGGCGAGTTGATGGGGCCGGTCGTTTCATCGCGGCTCACCGCGCAGGCGTGGGCGCATGATCGGCCTGCGAAGAAACCGACCACGCTGCGCGAAGAAGAAGCCTGGCTCACGGAACTGCGTGAGGCCGGTTACGACCCCGTGATATTGCGCCGGCCTGCGCCGAGCACCCCGGTCTCGCTTGACGAGTTGTCGGTGCAGCGGATTGCATCGCGCGCGCTCGATCGTTGCGCCGCCGCTGCCTCGGCCTGGACACGCCACAGCGTGCAAGAGCAGGTTACGCGTATCATCACCGAGGCCGGGGTGCGCGCCACGGGTGCAGAGCTGCGCGAGCTGATCGCGGTTGCCACGCGGCTCGCGCTCGAGGACTGCTTCTCTGTACTCCCGCCGGATGCGGCAACGCCGGAGCATGTGGTGCACCTCACCAGCCTGCGCGTGGTGCAGGCTGAGACGAAGCTGCGCGATCTCCTTACCGCCCGCACCTCCAATTGTGAACCGAATCACCCGAACGTGCAGGGCGCGACTCAGGTGCGCGGTTTTGATGCCGGACAGGAACGCGCGGCAGCAGCGGTGGCCTCGACCGATCCGCTCGTGATCGTGGAAGGTGCGGCAGGCGCAGGCAAGACCACCATGTTGGGCGTCGCAATTGAGGTCGCGGCGCAGAACAGGCGGGCGTCGCGGGTGGTTGCGCCGACGTTGCGCGCCGCGCAGGTCGCGCAGGAAGAACTCGGGGTGCCTGCAACCTCGGTAGCGGCGCTCGTGCATGCGCACGGGTGGCGCTGGAACGCCGATGGGGTGTGGTCGCGCCTCGCACCGGGCGACACTGATCCGGAGACTGGGCGCACCTACGCTGGAACGCCAGAGGCATCGCGGCTCGCAAGGGGTGAGCGTGTGATCGTGGACGAGGCGGGGATGCTCGACCAAGACACCGCATTCGCCCTCTTGACCGTCTGCGACGAGGCGGGCGCGACGGTAGCGCTAATCGGGGATCGTGCGCAGCTCGCGGCGGTCGGACGAGGCGGAGTGCTCGACATGGCCGCGCACATCAGGGATCGCACGTTCGATATGGCCGAGGTTCACCGCTTCATCGACCCCGCCTACGCCGACCTCACCTTGCAGATACGCGACGGCACGAACCCCGGCCAGGTGTTCGACCGACTTGCATCACTTGGGTTGGTACGGCTGCACGCGAGCAGCGACGAGGTGCGCGAGCACATCGCTCAACAGTGCACTGACGGCGACGCTGTCACGGTCACCTCGAACGATGAGTCGGCACGGTTCAATGACCGCATTCGAGACGAACGAACTGGGCGTGGCCTCGTTGACGACACCGCCACTGCCGTCGGGAGCGACGGTCTCAGCATCGGTCGGGGTGACCTGATCCAGACCCGCAAGAACGACACCGCCCTCGGGGTGGCGAATCGTCAGCAGTGGATCGTGCAGCACGTCACAGATGATGGCACCGTCACCGCACGAGAGGCGTCGAGCGGGCGGAAGGTTCCGCGCACCGTGCGCCTCTCTGTCGACTATGTGGCCGAGCATGCTCACTTGTCGTATGCGGCGACTGCGTACGGGGTGCAGGGCGCAACCACGGACAGATCGCACACGATCCTCACCGAAGCGACCAGTGCCGCCAGCGTTTACGTCGGTATGACGAGAGGTCGCGAGTCGAACCTGCTGCACATCGTGGCCGACGACCTGGTCGATGCGCGGGAGCAGTTCGTCGCCGCGATGCAACGCGATCGTGCAGACCGTGGTCTTGCCGACGCCACCCAGCGCGCGGCGGAGGAAGTCGCAGGACTCATCGCAGACGGCCCCGTGAAGCTTGTCAACAACGAGATAACTGCGCTCATGAAGAAAGCCGCGACTGCTGAGGCGCAGGCAGAACGCTGGCAGCAGGTCAGCACTGCCCTTGCTGACCTCCGTGCTCGTGAGATGAAAGCGCGTGAGACAACGCGCGCGGCTGAGAAAATAGCACGGCGGCAGGCGGATCAGGCGCGCGTCGAGGCCGCGACACCGCTGGTCGCGGCGGCACAGTCAGCATTTGCCGAGTGGCATCAGGCCGAAGCCACAGAGCAGACGGCAGGAGAGCAGGTACGGGCAGCATCGTGGTTCGGCAGGCGGCGCGCCCGCGACGAGCACGACAGAGCCAAGGCCCGAACCCACGATGCGCGCCAGCAGCTGTCGAACGAGTGGGGCGAACTGCCGAGGTTGAACGAACGCGCCGAGGCTTGGGTGGAGCGAGTCACCCGTCCGAAGATCGACACCGACCCGCGCCTGATCGAAGCCGAGCAAGTACACCAGGTAGCGCGTGATGAAGTCCTGAACGGGCCCGAGCGGGCACAGGCCGCGCGCTTGGTGGTCTACGGCCGCATCTTCGGCACAGAGCGAGTGTTCCGCAACCGTGACGCCTACCTGAGCCCGAACCCCTCACAGCGCGCCAAGAGCGCGACCCAGACTGCGAAGTACGCACGTGCAGAGGCGGAGCTACTGCGCTCACTCACGCCCGCCGATGCGATTACACGTATCGAGCTGGCTCGCGTGGCAGAGGCAGCCCGAGAAGAAGCGAGACGGGCGGAGCAGGAACCCGCCAGCCGCTACGACTATGGACACGAGCGCCGCCACACGCCCCCGCAGACTGGCCCGAACCGGGGCTTGTGATCCACTTAGCCGTTTTCGATAGACAGCAGGCTTTCGTAGTCCTGCCCGCCGTAGTAGACACCGAGAACTTCGACCGTGCTTTCTTGTACGGCGAACGCGATAACCACGCGGCGACGAAACCCGATCGTGCGCAAGCCAGGCCGCAAATCGTCTCTGGCGCTACCGCGAAATGAGAAATCTGCAAGCTCGTCGCAATAGTCGAAGATCGCGGAGACATATCCTTCGGCTCGGTCAGGGAACCCGGACTGCCCGGTAATCCAGAGATAGAGGTCGGTGAGCTGCTGTCGGGCTCGGGGCGAGTAGACGACGGTTCTTGTCACGCGCCGCTTTCCGAGGTGTGCTGCTCATGCAGTGCGGCGAGGTGGGCGCGCATGTCTGCGGAGCTGATCGCCTTGGAAGGGTTGTCGCGTAACTCGTCGTAGGCGGCGACTACCTCGGTGCGCAGCCACCGCTCGACGGCGTCTTCCTGCGAGAACAGTGCCCGTAGTCCGTCGCGGATGACTTCACTCTCACTCGCGTAAGCTCCCGATGCGACGCGCTCTTTGAGCGCGTCGGCCATGTTGTTGGGGAGGGTGATGCTGAGCTGCTTCGTGGTGCGCATGGTCGAGCCTCGCTTTCGATATGACTTAATCCTACTACGAAAGGTCCCGTGCCGACACTCCATCGTGAAGGCGAGGTCGCGTTGATGAGATTGGCCATAAAACCCGGTCGATCTCTTGGGTAAGGTTGCCGCATGGTTTTCCGCTTTCATTTCACCGACATTCAAGCTCAATCCGGTGACACTTTCACTCTTCGAGAGAATGGCGTCACTTGTGTCGTGGGGGCGAATAACTCGGGTAAGTCGCAATTGCTCAAGGATCTCGTTGAGCATGCAAAAGAGGGCAATCAGGCGCGCTTGGTAGTGCTGTCCTCAGTCGCTCACTCAATGACCGTCGGTACTGCAGCTGAAGCGGAAATATTGCTTGAGCGGCAAGCGGTAAAGCAAGAACCTTCTACCTACCCTCCCCAGTACATCCTCCTCCCGAGTGGCAACGGAGTTGACGTCAACTCGTTCACTCAACATCTTGAATTTGTGAGCCAAAACGGTGCACTGGGGCATCTGCACGAAGCCTTTCTGCGCCGTATCCCCGCTGGGGCTCTAAGTTCTTATGCTGCAGGGGAACTACGTACAGACTGGTCCCCTGACCAGCAAAAGAACTGGCTGTTGAGGGTTCTGTATTCTGACGGAGAGCTTGAGCGCGAGCTATCCGATCTTGTCTCAAGCTTCTTCGCTCTTCCTCTGTTTATGGACAAGCAGGTTTTTCCGCCGAGACTGCGTGCCGGAGAAATAAAGGTTCCAGCGCCTGCCGCAAATGCCGTGACTAGAGAATATTCGCGGGCAGTGGCGGAGGTTCCAGTTCTCGATGAGCAGGGGGACGGGCTGCGGAGTTTTGCGGGTCTTGCCCTCGTAGTTCTCGCGCTTTCTCCTGAAGTGCTTCTTCTTGATGAGCCTGAGTCCTTCCTCCACCCTGGGCAGGCGCGAGCAATTGGACGATGGCTTTCAAGCGCCTCTAGAAGTCGGAATATGCAGGTCGTGGTAGCCACCCATGACAAGGACTTTCTTATTGGTCTATTGGACTCAGGCGAGGCCTCGGCAGTCGATGTGCTCAGGGTCGTCCGTTCTTCGTCGGGTAGCGAACTTCGAACCATTTCTTCGGAGAAGCTGGATGCGTACTGGGCTGATCCCGTGCTGAAGTACTCCAATGCACTCCAAGGGCTCTTCCACGAACGGGTGGTTGTCTGTGAAGGTGATGCTGACTGTCGCTTCTACAGTGCGGCAATGGAGGAACTTGCAATCGCTCGTGGCCTCCGGCACATCTCAGACGACACGCTCTTCGTCTCAAGCAATGGAAAGAACGGCGTCGCAAAGATCATTGGAGTGCTCGCCGACCTTGGTGTCCGAGCTGCGGTGATTGCAGATTTTGACGTGTTAGACAACAAAGCCACGTTGCAGTCCATCATTTCTGGACTTGGTGGCTCCTGGACCGCAGAACTCGATCAGGCGTATTCGGCAATGGCCAAGCACGTCAGTTCAAACCCACAGACATTCTGGAGGGATGCGAAGAAGGGTGGCCTGAGCAATATACCCAGGGGAGAGGGGACGAAGGCATTCAAGTGCATGATTGAGTTGCTCGCCGAGTTCCGGCTCTATGTTGTAGAAGGTGGTGAACTCGAAGACTTTTATAGAGATGAAGGCAAAGGGCCGGGTTGGATCAGTGCCGCGCTAACAGCTGATGCGCATA
Source organism: Leucobacter fengyongliangi (assembly GCF_052386045.1). Lineage (NCBI taxonomy): Bacteria > Bacillati > Actinomycetota > Actinomycetes > Micrococcales > Microbacteriaceae > Leucobacter > Leucobacter fengyongliangi. The sequence continues at coordinate 775,366 of NZ_CM126356.1, forward strand.
GGTCGAGTTCTGCAGAAGCACTTCTTAGAGCCGTGATTCCTGAACTGAGCTAGGGGTGTCCCAGATCTGGACGATATGTCGGGGCGGCCAATAGCATCGAGCGTGGGCCATTTCTGGGCCATTCTTTTCGTGAAAAGCAACTGAAACTAACTGCCACTCACCGATGCGAACCGCGAGATTCTGCCGATCTGCCTATATATACAGAACGGAAAAACCCTTGGTCACACTGAAAATCGAAAGGTCACCGGATCGATGCCGGTCGGAGCCACGTAGCGGAGAATTACGCCGCTACTGAACCCTCGCAAGGCTTCTACTTGCGGGGGTTCTTCTTTTTCCCTGTTCAGCGACGGGTTTCGCTTCTGAGCTCGAGAGTAGCGCTCGGTGACTTGCAGGCTCGAATGCCCGAGCACTGCCTGCGCATCCGGGGCTGATGCGTCCGCGTCGAACAGGATCGCGGCGAATGCGCACAACCGCAGCAAACCGAGGTGCTGGGAGCATCGTCTCCACCGCTGACCGCCATCATCGTGTCGCGCGCCTGAGCGTCAACATGAAGGCGCTGTGCTGGAGTCAATTTCTCTCGACATCAAAATACTTTCCGTAAGTTCTGTAAACTTATCGAAGAAGAAGATTTGATTTTAGATATGGAGAGCAGACTGCCGTGAGCGAACCCGTGATCATCTACACGCACACCGATGAGGCTCCCGCACTTGCGACCGCCTCTTTCCTTCCGATTGTAGAGAAGTTCACCCGAGCGGGGAATATCGCAGTCGAGGCTCGAGACATCTCGCTCGCCGCACGCATCCTCGCGGAGTTTCCGCAGAACCTCAAGACCGAGCAGCAGGTCCCCAATGCGCTGGCGGAGCTTGGCGCGCTCGCGACCGAGCCGGAGGCCAATATCATCAAGCTTCCGAACATCTCCGCTTCAATACCGCAGTTGAAGGCCGCGATCGCCGAGCTCCAAGCCAAGGGTTACGATATCCCCGACTACCCCGACGAACCGGCGGATGTCGAGGAGCACTACATCGCTTCCCGGTACGGCAAGATCAAGGGATCGGCCGTGAATCCGGTGCTGCGTGAGGGAAACAGCGATCGTCGAGCCCCCCAATCGGTGAAGAACTACGCTCGCAAGCACCCGCATTTGAACAAGCCATTTTCAAAGGGTTCGAAGACCCGGGTAATGACAATGGGGCAGGATGACTTTTTCTCAAATGAACAGTCGGTTGTCCTTGCAGAGGAAGACGAGTTGCAGATTCGCTTCGTCGCGGATGACGGCACCCAGACTGTGCTGAAAGACGGCCTGAAGGTACTCAAGGGCGAGGTCGTTGATGCGACATTCATGTCTGCGAAGGCTCTTGACAGGTTTCTTGCCGACACGATCGAACAGGCGCAGGCCGAAGACGTGCTCTACTCGTTGCACTTGAAGGCCACCATGATGAAGGTCAGTGACCCGATCATGTTCGGTCACGCCGTAAAGGCCTTCTTCAAAGACGTGTTCGACAAGCACGCAGGTGCACTCGAAGAGGCTGGTCTCACACCGAACAACGGCCTCGGGGCAATCCTTGACGGCCTGAATGATGTGCCCGGTGGTCAGGTGATTGCCGATGATATTGCGGCTGTGATTGCACGCGGCCCGCGCTTGTCCTACGTGAACAGCGACAAAGGCATCACTAACCTGCACGTTCCCTCCGACGTGATCGTCGATGCCTCGATGCCGGCGCTCTTTCGAAATGGTGGCAAGCTCTGGGGTGCAGACGGAGCCGAAGACGACACGATTGCCGTAATTCCCGACTCCGCCTACGCGGGGGTATACCAGGCCACTATCGAAGACATCATTGAGAACGGACCGTTAGACCCGGCAACCATCGGAACGGTGCCAAACGTTGGCCTGATGGCGCAAGCAGCCGAGGAGTACGGTAGCCATGACAAGACCTTCGAGATCACGGGTGGCGGGCGCGTCGAGGTGGTGAACAGTACCGGAGAAGTGCTGATGTCACACAACGTTGAGCCTGGTGACATCTGGCGCGCAACGCAGGCGAAAGATCTGCCGATTCGCGACTGGGTGAAGCTCGCCGTCACTCGGGCCCGTGCCACGGGTGTGCCCGCAGTGTTCTGGCTCGACGAAGATCGCGCGCATGACGCGTCGCTCATTGCGAAGGTGAATACCTACCTCGCCGACCATGACACCGCAGGCCTCACGATCAAGATCTTGAAACCAGAGCTCGCGACCCGCTATACCCTCGAGCGCATCCGCCGCGGCGAAGACACCATCTCGGTCACCGGTAACGTGCTGCGCGATTACCTGACCGATCTGTTCCCGATTCTCGAGGTTGGCACGAGCGCCAAGATGCTCTCTATCGTTCCGCTGCTCGCGGGGGGCGGACTCTTTGAGACCGGTGCCGGAGGCTCTGCGCCGAAGCATGTGCAGCAGCTTGTTGAAGAGAACTATCTGCGCTGGGATTCGCTAGGCGAGTTCTTTGCGCTCGCTGCATCACTCGAGCACCACGCTGATCGCACCGGAAATTCAAAGGCACGTGTGCTCGCAGGGGCGCTCGACCGCGCGACCGGCACCTTCCTCGAAGAAGATCGCTCGCCCGGGCGAAAGATTGGCACGATTGACAACCGGGGAAGCCATTTCTACCTCGCTCAGTATTGGGCTCAGGAGTTGGCGCAGCAGACCGAGGATGCAGAGCTTGCGTCGGTTTTCGCGCCGATTGCGCAGCAGCTCGTCGCAAATGAGTCCAAGATCGTTGAAGAGCTACTCGCCGTACAAGGCAAGCCGGTCGATATCGGTGGTTACTACCTTCCCGATGCCGATCTGGTCTCACAGGTGATGCGCCCGTCAGTCACGCTCAACGAGATCATCGGCTAGGCCCATTGCCACCACATTCGTAAAGATCTGCGGGCTCAGCACGCCCGAGAGTGTGGATCAGGCAGTTGCGCACGGCGCCGACGCGGTGGGGTTCGTCTTTGCAGAGAGCGTCCGCAAGGTAACGTCTGAGCTTGCCAGTGAACTTATCACCCGTGTGCCGAGCACGGTCGAGACGGTAGGTGTGTTTCGCGAGCAACCCATTGACGAGGTGATTGCGACCGCGCGAGCCGCGGGCGTGTCAACGATTCAGTTTCACGGGCGTGAGCCGGTCACTGATCTGCGGCGAGCGCAAGATGAGGGCTTTCGCACCCTGCGCGCGTTCGGCGTTGATGAGTACCTCGCGTTGAGTGAGGTGGATCGCGCAGTGTGGGCTGGTGAACGGCTGCTGGTTGACGCAGTCGAGCCAGGGGGCGGCACCACGTTTGATCCGCAGCTGATCGAACAAGGCACCCCGACGGGGTGGTGGTTGCTTGCTGGCGGGCTGACCCCGGAGAATGTTGGGGATTTGATCGCTCGGTTGCGGCCGAGCGGCGTCGATGTATCAAGCGGCGTGGAGCTGCAGCGCGGAGTGAAATCACTCGAGCGCATCGCGGCGTTCCTGGCCGCTGCGCGAGCGCCCGGCGGCCCGGGCAGAGTTGATCGGGCACAGCCGCCGATCACTTAGGGGTTGTTCTCGGTCGGGGCATCAAGCGGGGTCGAATACGGGGCCGCGAGAAGCTTGAGGGCGAACGCTTTGGCGTTCGCTTCGCCGTCAACAGATATAGCAAGATTTGTCCAGATGACGAACGAAACCTCGTTCGCGGGGTCTGTGGAAACGACAGTGTCGAAACCCGGGAATTCTCCTTCAAGGAGGAGGTAGATGCGGTTGCCTCCAAAGCGCGCCTGTTCGATGGCAAGGCCGTACTGTGGGCCGTTGTCTCCTCGCTCCGGTGAAATTTTTTTGTACACGGTTCATATTTCCCCCTGTAAGTGGGTCTCTGTGAAATAAGCTCGAACCGACGCACCAACCGTCGGCGGCAGCGAATGTGCTTCCGATCTCAGATGACGCGGCGCACTCGGCGCCTGGTGCGGGTTTCTAGGAGGAAAACAATGACGGATGCCTACCCGAGCCGCACACTCGCAGACGCGCCACGCGCAGACGACGGACACTATGGTCCCGACAGCGTCTCGTGGCGCGTGTTTTCGGACCCGGGTTCGATGCTCGGCGCGAAGAATGCCGTCTTTCTGCAGATGCTTGAGCCAGGCATGATGACCCACTTCGAGCGCGTCTCGCTCACCAGCGAAGGTCCGGAGGCGATGGCGGCCAGATTTGACCGCACGTCTGCCTATCTGCGCGACGCGATCTTCGCCGACAAAGCCCACGCGGATGCTGCCGCCGCGCATGTCGACAGGCTGCACGAGCACGCGAGCTGGACAAACCCGGAGACCGGTGAGGTTGTCAGCGCCAAGCAGCCGGCATGGCAGCGTTGGACCTGGTGGACGTATATCTGGTCGGCGGTACGTGGCTACCAGGAATTTGGCCCCGGCCTCTCGGCCGCAGACGCGGATCGGCTGGTGGTCGAATCCCGGCTCGGTGCCGAGAAGCTCTTCGTGCCCGGACCCTACTTCGACACATTCGCGGAACTCGACCAATACATTCGAGACGAGCTCAACACCAAAGCTCTGACCCTTTTTGCAGCGCTGGCGGGGCACGCGCTCCGCCATCCGGACGTCAAGGGGCCGGTCGCAAAGTGGGCGACGCGACGAGTGCTCAATGGCATCCTCTCGCTGCTTCCTGAAAGCGCCCGGCTCTTCTACGCCGTGGAGGATCGCAGCGCGAAGGAGCTGGCGCAGGGTGCCCGCTTCACCAAATGGGTGGCGAAACTCGCACGCAAGAATCGATCGGCCGAGCAACTTATCGCCGAGGCGGTGGGAGACTCGATCGCCAAACCGTATCAGCGGGTCCGTGTGAAGACGGCATAGAGCGGGGAGCGATCCGCCGCTATTTGCCGACGGGCGCTCACAGCATTCTGATCAGAGATCGCTTCTTCTCGAAGTAGGCATGTTCAGACATAGTGCCATTGGCGCGCTGCTCTTCGAGCTCACGGATCGCCTCAATGACTGTGAGCTGCTGGTCTTCGCGGGTGCCACTGTGCAGCGTATTCTCTTCCCGGATTCTCATTCTCGCCCTCCTCATACTGCCTAAGAGCAGAGTAGGCGAAGGGTCTGACATGCGTTTACAGGCCCTATCATCGAAGCGCACACCAGAGGAGGTTCCATGTTTTCCGGAATGAGCGCGTTTCCGTTGACTCCGTTGTTTGACGATGCGGTCGATGAGCGAGCATTCACTGGGCTCGTACAGCGACTCGCCGTGGCCCGCGTTGATTCAATAACTGCGCTGGGTTCCACGGGCGCTGCTGCGTACCTCACGCTGGAGGAACGCGCTCGCGTAGCTGCCCTCGCTGTCGAGCACTCACAGGGAGTCCCCGTGATCGTAGGTGTGAGCGCACTGCGCACCTCCCATGTGCTTGCCAACGTGCGTGCTGCAGAGCGAGCCGGCGCGCAGGGCCTGCTTCTCGCGCCAATGTCTTATCAACCTTTGGCAGACGGCGATGTGTTTGAGCTCTTTCGTTCGGTACTCGGAGCGACCGACTTGCCGGTCATCCTCTACGACAATCCCACGACGACCCATTTCACCTTCACTGACCAGCTGTACGCACGCATCGCGAAACTCCCGGGCCTCGGGTCGATCAAGATCCCGGGGGTGCCCCAGGATCCGGATGAGGCCCTCGCTCGCGTTCAGCAGATAAGAGCTCTCGTGCCGAAGCACGTAACGATCGGCGTCTCAGGTGATGCGGTTGCTGCCGACGGATTGCTGGCTGGATGCGATTCCTGGTACTCGGTGGTGGGAGGCACGCTTCCCGAACTTGCGATGCAGATCACTCAGCTTTCACTGAGCGGTTCAACCGGCGACGCGCACGCAGAATCAGAGCGACTCAGACCGCTGTGGGATCTGTTTGCCGAGTGCGGCGGAAGCTTGCGTGTCGTGGCGGCGATTGCTGAGCACCTGGGCCTGGTGGCTCCGCGCTGCCTGCCGCTACCGATTCAGGGTCTCTCTGATGCGCAGCGGATACGCGTCGCGGAGGTGGTTGCGGCCCTCAACCTCCGCTGAGTCTGGCGCGCCGATGCTGGTACCATCGGTGACTGGAACCCGATAATCGGGTTCGCGGACGAGGGAGCAGTACCCGCATCGCGACAAGACTGACTCGAAAGGGTTCGTCATGGCATGGTTGGTGCTAATCGTTTCAGGGATGCTCGAGGCGGTGTGGGCCGCGGCGCTCTCTGCCTCACAGGGGTTCACCAAATGGCGGCCCGCCGTACTGTTCGTCGTGTCGCTGAGCGTCAGCATGATGGGCCTCGCATGGGCGATGCTCCAGCTGCCAGTCGGTACGGCCTATGCGGTGTGGGTCGGAATCGGTGCGACTCTCACGGTGATCTGGGGGTTCGTCACTCGACAGGAGCGCCCGACGTTCGCGAGAATTCTCCTGCTTCTCCTCTTGGTTGGCTGTGTGATCGGACTGAAGGTGGTGAGCTGAGGTGCCGTGGATCGTGCTCCTGATGAGCGCGGTTCTTGAGGCAGTCTGGGCGACTGCACTCGGACTCTCGAACGGATTCACCGAACCAGCCCCCACCATCGTGTTCCTGATCGCGGCAGTGGCGAGCATGGTGGGGTTGGGTTGGTCGGTGCGGGTGATACCCATCGGTACGGGGTACGCGGTGTGGGTTGGAGTGGGGGCCGCGCTCACCGTGTCGTATGCGATGCTCACCGGGACTGAGAGCGTCTCTCTGGGGAAGATGCTCTTCATCGCAGGTATCATTCTCGCGGTAATCGGGTTGAAGCTCGTTCAGGGGGCAGCAAACACACGCGCCGCGGTCGACCCAGAGTCGACGTAGGCCGCTTGCCGCGTGCAGCCGGTGTGGGAGAGTGGCTGCGAAGACCGAAAGGATCACAACGGTGACCCAGATTCATGCGCAGATTCTCGACACGCCAGATGGCCCGTTCACGATCGTGGAGTTGCCCGACGGAACCGTCGTCGCGTCGGGATGGAGTGCTGATATCGGGAAGATAGTGGCCCAGTCGCCGCTGTCTCGCAACGCGGAGACTGTGACTGTCCACGCAGAGGGCCCCGACCTTGCGAGCGCCCGAGCGGTGCGCGAATACTACGGTGGTAACGTTCGCGCCATTGAGACCCTGCGGGTCGCGCACCAGGGCACGCCCCTGCAACAAGCGGTGTGGGAACGCCTGCGCGAGATTCACTGTGGGTACACGCTCTCGTACGGAGAACTCGCGCGCAGTATTGACGCGCCGGGGGCATCGCGGGCGGTGGCGAGCGCCTGTGCTCGCAATGCGATCGGGTTGTTCGTGCCATGTCACAGGGTTGTCTCCGCGACTGGGTCGCTCTGTGGGTTCGCGTGGGGCCTGCCAGTCAAAGCGAGTCTGCTCGAGCGCGAGCAGCTTCACTTTTATCCATCGAATGCATGAGCGTGCTATGAATCCCACATGATTTTATATTTGCACTCACTCCAAACCTCGTGCCGGAACCTTAGACACTGTTGACATTTTTGGTCGGGTGGGTGAACCTGTAGGCATCAGTGATGATGCCGTGCCGGGGGGACACTATCGGGCGTAGTTTGCGCCTGCTTATACCTTCCGGGGCAGGGGTGGTCGTATGGTCGAGGAAGTCTTTCAGCAGTCAGGAGAGGGGCTTTTTCGCGGCCTGACGCCAGTTTTCGACACGTCGGTGATGGCTGAGCGGCTCAAAGCGGTCGTAGCGGCCGTGTCGCAGCCGGGAGCCTCGGTGTTGTTGCTCGGTGAACCTGGGGCAGGCAAATCGAGGCTCGCCGAAGCCGCCGCGTATACCCTCGAAGCGCAGGAAAGTCCCGAATTCTACGTCACCGTGATGTCGACTCCACCGGTAGAAACCAGTGGAATTGCGGCGGTGTTCGGATTCTATTTCCCCGAGATTCTTGAGGGGGAAGAAGGGGCAGGGTTCTTAGAGAGCGACTCGGTCTCGCCGCAGGTGTTCGCGACACGCTTGATGAACGCGATCCGTGGTCGCGCTGGCGGGCGGGAACCGGTTCTCGTGGTATCTGATGTACACGCCTACGGACCTCTGCCGGCCTTCCTGCTTGAACACCTCGTGCGCTCACGGTCCCTGCGTCTTATTGCGACCGCCCATCGACTCACCGGCGCAGCGAGTCGCATGGGTCGAGACCCTCGAGTGCAACGGATCACGGTCGGGCCGCTCAGCCTCGAGGAAGCGGATCTGTTTCTCTCCCGGCGCCTCGGCGTCTCGCACATCGCGACCGAGACGCTCCGGCGCTGGCACGCCGCTACGGCGGGAAATAGCTATGCGTTGGGTGTATTGGCGCTGTCCTGCGAACGACGGGGTGTGCTCAGGCGAAACCGTGGCCTTGCCTGGGTGCCACGAGGCGCCGACGATGCACCCGAGGAGTTCGCGGTGTTCGCGAGAGAAGCTTGCAGCGAAGCAGAGTTGCGCACGCTCGAACTCATCGCGCAGGCTGAACCACTGGTAGAAACACCGTTGCTGCAGCTGGTCGACCCGGGGTGCAGCGCCTCATTGATCGAGAAAGGCCTGGTGCGCACGCGTCGGCACCCCAGCGGGAGCATCGCGCTTGAGACTGCGCACCCGATACTCGCAGCCGCGATCCGCGAGCATATGAATCGGGCCAGACAGGTCGAGCTCAGCGCGCAGTTGTTTCATGCGCTGGATGCGGATCGGAGCCACTCGACCCTGATCTCGACACCGCAGCTCCTCACGCGACTGGTGGTGTTTGGCCTGGACAGTGGGCAGGACTTGCCGACCGCCTGGCTCTCACAGGCCTTCGCGTTCTTGAAGGGCGGATCGGATCCGAAGCTTCTCTTGCGAGTGTCGCTCGAACTGATCCACAGTTCCGATCCTGAGGAGGCGGCAGTCGTCGCGGTGCGAGCGGCAAGCTATGCGCGGCTGCTCGGCGATCATCAGCGGCTTCAGCTTGCCATTGCCGGAATTCGCGACATCACGGCTGACCCGGCCCGCTTCGATGAGTTGCCAGCCCCACTCAAGACTCGGCTTCGGCTCCTCCTCATCGAACATAGCTTTTGGGAGGGGAGCAGAATCGAGAATGTGCTTCTCGAGCTACAGGCTGTCACAGATGCGCTGGGAGAGTTCGATCCGGTGTCGCAAGAGATGGTGCGAAGCTCCCGGCTGATGCTTCTGGCGTATGACGGTCGGCTTCGGGAGGCCGCACTCGAGAGCCCCGCGCCCGAGTCAGCGTCACACATCAACGTCGAGTGGGTGCGTGCCCCCGCGAGAGCGGTCAACGCACTCATTCAGCAGCAAGACGGCCAACTCGACGACGCGATACGGATCGCTGAAGAAGCCCGACTGCTTTCGCTCCTGGGGGATCGGGTGCCGACTGACACCGTAGATCTCCAAGGATTTTGCTTGTTCTTTGGTTTTTGGGCAAGCGGGAGCCGGGAAGCGGGGCGTCAAAGCCTCGAAGAGTTGCGGGAAAGCGGCAGCGCCGATGTGCAAGCCGTGGTGTATCTCTCGGGGCTCGTAGAGTCAGGCTCCGCGCTCCTGGCTGCGCAGGAGGCGCGCTGGAGGGATGCCGCGGATCTAGCCGAACAGCTCCTCGATGGAGTGAAGACGTACGACGGATACGGCCTGAGGCCCCTACTGCACGCGGTGCATGCTCTCGCGCTCGCCGCGTTGGGTGAGAGCGAGTTTGCCGTTTCTGAGTTGCGACGCGCCCATCGGGAAGAGCGGGGGGTCTCGCGCGCGGTCGAGGGGTTCCGTCGCCGCCTCATGGTGCGCACCATGCAATGGCTGAGAGTCGGAGACCCCGCCGCCGAGGCGCTGGGGATGGCTGAGTGGGCCCGTGAGCAGGGGGTGAGGCTCGTCGAGCTCGAGGCTTTGCACATGGTGGCACTCGAATCCCGTTCACTGGCACGCACCATCGAATCGCGGGCTCGGGAACTCGCCACGGCAATCGATCAACCCATCGGCGACGTGATCGTCAGTCACATCGAGAAGATCATTGCGGGAGTGCACCCTACCGATGTCGACGAACCAGAGGTGCGTCTCCTCTCGGAACTTGGTTTGTGGATCCCGCTGCCCCTTTCGGGCGGCCTGTCTGCGCGCGAGCGAGAGATAGCACTGTTCGCATCACTTGGGTACTCCTCGCGATTTATTGCTGAGCGCTTGCACCTGTCTGTGCGCACGGTCGACACTCACCTCGGGCACGTCTACGCGAAGCTGGGGGTGGAGGATCGCGACGGCCTCAGGCAATGGTTCGCAAACGATCGCCACTTCTCGCATCGGAACGGCGACGCGCAGGCGGCTCCAGAGGCACCACGGAAGATTCCCGGAGTCTCTGCGGCGTAGCCGGTCGCTTATGATGTGCGCATGGGCCGAGCAGCGAAGAGCATCGAGACAGCCACCGGGCTTCCATGGCTGGAATGGACCGAATGGCTCGAGGGTCAGGGCGCTTCAGCACTCGCCCATGCGGAGTTGGCGCGCCTGGTGCTCGACCGCATCCGGCAGCTGGGCATTGACCGGCATGCCAGCACCGGCGAGCCGTTGAACGACGGTTGGTGGGCGCAGACGATCGCTATCGACTACGAGCACGATCATGGCATGCGCGAGGTTGGCCAGGGGCACTTGGGCACGTTTGCCGCCTCAGCGTCGAAGACCATTCAGGGCACACTCGATGAGGCGCTCAGCGCCTGGCTCGACGTGATGGCGGGTGTCACCGAGATAGATCGGGTGCCGTTTTCCGAACAGCCGACGACATCTGCAACTGAGAAGTGGCGCTACTGGCGGGTCTCGCTCGCAGACGGCACCCGCGCACAGGTTGACATCTCCGTCAAACAGGTCGCGGAAGGTGCGCCCGCGAAAGCGGTCGTCTCGGTGCAGCACTCCAAGCTGGAGTCGGCAGACGATATTCCACCGAAAAAAGCCGCTTGGAAGGCACTGCTCAGCCAGCTCAATCTGAGGTAGAGGGTTGCGCCCGAAGCGCCGAATCAGAGACTAGCGCGACTGGCCACGATTCTTGCGGCGGATCGCAGAGCTGGGCTTGCCGCCGAGGTACGAGGCGGCCGGATCCACGAGAAACCCCTGTCGGAGCGCCTCGCGGCCGATCAGCATGCGAAACACCATCTCGTGCCGACTCGTGAGCGTGAATTCGGCGGGAATCCGCCGGCCGAGCAACTCGATGTCCATGAGCACTACGAGGCGATCTTGTGAGTGCCCGGACGAGCTGCGCACCGTGCGCCGGTCGTGCACAGGGAGTTCAACCCGAAGCTCGTCATTGTCGTTATGTTGCCAAGGATGCACGGTAAAGCGCACCCAGTCTGATCCGTCGCGCGAAAACTCCTCAACGTCAGCGGCGTGCAGGGCAGAAGTCTGCGCACCGGTGTCAATTTTCGCCTTTATGTGCGACACGCCGATGTTCGGGAGGGTTACCCATTCACGCCACCCGGTGAGGGTGCTTGAATGGTGGGGTTCGTTCACCCTTCTATATTGGCAGGTACTTTACGTGAAACTCGCGATTCTCTCGCGCGCGCCCCAGGCGTACTCGACGCAGCGCCTCCTCGCAGCCGCCGTCGACCGTGGACATCGTGCGCGCGTGCTCAACACGTTGCGCTTCGCGATCGACCTCGCCGGTGATGAACCCGACCTGCGCTATCGGGGCAAGCCGCTGAGCGATTACGACGCGATCCTGCCGCGCATCGGCAACTCGATCACGTACTTCGGCACCGCCGTCGTGCGCCAATTCGAGCAGATGGACGTGTACACGCCGAACACCGCGAACGGCATCTCGAACGCGCGCGACAAGCTGCGCGCGACACAGATCTTGTCGCGACACAACATCGCCATGCCCGCGACAGCCTTCGTGCGTAACCGGGCCGACGTGCGCCCGGCGATCGAGAGCGTGGGTGGTGCGCCGGTCGTGATCAAGCTGCTGGAGGGCACCCAGGGCATCGGCGTGATTCTCGCGCCCCAGGTGAAGGTCGCGGAGGCCATCATCGAGACTCTGCACTCCACCCGGCAGAATGTGCTGATTCAGCGCTTCGTGTCCGAGAGTCGCGGCCGCGACATTCGGGCGCTCGTCGTGGGTGACCGGGTGGTGGCCGCGATGCGCCGCATCGCCAGCGGTGACGAGTTCCGTTCGAACGTGCACCGCGGTGGCACCGTGGAGTCGGTGCAGCTCGAGCCGGCATACGAACAGGCTGCGGTACGCGCGGCCCAGATCATGGGTTTGCGGGTCGCTGGCGTTGACATGCTCGAAGGTGATGAGGGCCCACTCGTGATGGAGGTGAACTCCTCGCCGGGATTGCAGGGCATCGAGAGCGCGACCGGTCTTGACGTTGCTGGTGCCATCATTGACTACATCGCACGGCAGGTCACCTTCCCCGAGATTGACGTGCGCGAGCGACTCAGCGTCTCGACCGGTTACGGTGTGGCGGAACTCGTGATGCACGGGGGAGCCGAGCACCTGGGCAAGCCACTCGGCGAACTCGGTCTGTGGGATCGCGACATTACCGTGCTCACCCTGCACCGCGGTGTGCAGGTCATTCCGAACCCTCGCAAGCACGTCGTGCTCGAACCGGAGGATCGCCTGCTGTGCTTTGGGAAGCTGGAAGAGATGCGATCGATGATCCCTGAGCGCCCCAAGCGCCGCGCCCGGGTGCGCAAGCTGCCGAAAGAGATTCAGGCGCTGGCCGACGGTGACCGGGTGGATCCGCGATCCACCCACGGCGACTAACCCCGCCGCGCGACCAACTCGAACTCGACGAAGCCCTGGTTCTCCACTGACACGAACCCGAGGCTGGGTGCCTGCACGCCGAAATCGGAAAATGCGATCGAAATCTGGCCTGCGATCTCGGCGGTCGCACCGTCCGTGCGCACCTGCGCGGTGAAGGTGACGGGCTTCGTGACGCCAGCGATGGTGAGCTCGCCCACGAACTGCTGCTCAACGGTCTCACCCACGATCGGCACCTCCGCCGCGACGGTCGGCTGGGTGAGGCGGAACGTGGCCGTCGGGTGCTCGGAGGTGCGCAGCGCGGTGTCGCGGAAGTAGCTATCGCGCTGTGGGCTATCCGTGGATATCGAGCCGACGTCGACCGTGAACTCGGCCTCAGTCAGCGTGAGCTCACTCACGGTGAGGGTTCCCTCGACCTGCGAGGTGCGTCCCGTGACGGTGACATCGGTGCCGTTGAGCACCTCGTCGACCCGGTAACCGGCGACCGAGCCTTCGCCCAGCCTCCACGTACCGCTCAGGCTCGCGGCATCAAGCGGGGCATCGTCGCCCATCGAGAGCGTCGTGTCATCGGCAGTGAGCAGCGGGGTCTCTGCCGGTGGAGGGGCGAGAAAGTCGCGGTAGACAACAGGCCCAGCGGTCACCGCGATCACACTGACAGCGATGATGCCGACGACTACTGAGATCGCGATCTTCGTTCGTTTGGTCATCTATGTTCCGCCTGCCCTGCATCGACTCTTGATGCCCACCAGGATGCCCTCCATGCCCATGAAGTGCCTGGGAGGAGAGTCTTCGCTACCCTCGCAGTACCCGAAACCCACGCACGGGATCATAGCCGTGGATCTCGCGGGTATCGAGCACCGCCATGAAATCGAGAATCTCGGGCGTGATCACTTGCCCCGGCACGAGCACCGGGAACCCAGGCGGGTACGGGGTTACGAACCCGCCGCTCACCGGCACCTCGCCGCGATCCACACGTTCGCGCAGTTCGGAAATGAGCACGTGCTCGACAGCCGCGCGCCGCTGACCCTTGAAGAAAGCCGCGCGCATGTCGCCATCGGGCAACTGACCGTCGGTCGAGTAGCCAGTGGAAAACGAGCTGAAGTCGGGGAGCGGTGGCATCGCGACCTCGCCGGGAAGTGGCAGATCGGGATCGCGCTGCGCTTTGTCTTCCTCGAAGCGCTCGGCCAGCTTCACGAGCACCTCGATAAGGTAGGCGATCGCGCTGCGCGAAGTGCCGATGTTCGTCATGAACAGCACGGTGTTGCGGCTGGTCTTGTTGACCTGCACGCCGTAGCGATCCATCAGATAATCGTGTTTAAACGTGTCTCCGTCGACGCCGGTGCGGCTGATCTCGATGGTGATTCGGCTCGGGTCGACCACAAACTCATCGGTCGACCAGGCCTGCCACATGGTCGCAAGTCCATCGCGCAGCGGCATCGGGCGACCACCCTCGCGGTACTCCGCGGGGATGAGGTCGTGCGCGGTGAGCACCCGAAACGTGCGGCGCAGCAGCGGGTGGCGTGCGACAGCTTGGCACAGGCTCGTGGCCAGGTCGAGCTGCCGTTGCACCAATTCGAAGCCCTCGAGCTCAACCTGGCGGCGTCCGAGATCCAGCGAAGTGAGGATCTGGTAGTTCGGGGAGGTCGTTGTGTGCGTCATGTATGCCTCGTGGAACGGCTCCTCGGCCTCGCGCACCCAATCCTGGTCGTAGACGTGGATCATCGATCCCTGTCGCAGCGACGTCAGCGTCTTGTGCGTCGATTGGGTGGCGTAAACACGCAGGCGCGCATCGGGTGCGGGTACCAGTCGCTCACTCAACCACACCTCGTCGGGAGCGGGATTCCCGTCGGCGTCGAAGAGCCGCTCTCGCTGGGAATGATAGTCGGAGGCATGCTGCGAGCTCTTCAGCCGCTCTTCGAGGCGCTTCGCGGCCGCCATTGCGGTGCGACGGCGGGTCACCGGGTGGAAGGCAGCAAACGCGAACCACGCCTCGTCCCAGAGGAACACGAGATCCGGCTTGATCGCGAGGCACTCGGCCATGACACGCTCGGGGTCATACACGATCCCGTCGAACGTGCAGTTGGTGAGGGTCACCATTCGCACCTCGTCAAGGCGTCCAGCCGCGCGGTAGTCGAGGAGCATCTGCTTGATGCGGCTGAGGGGAACCGCCCCGTAGAACGCAAACTCGTTCAGCGGGTAGGCCTCCAGGTATGCCGGGCGTGCACCGGTCAGCATCACCGCATGGTGATGGGACTTGTGGCAGTTGCGATCCACCAATACCACCTCGTTGGGCGACACGAGAGCCTGGTGCACGATCTTGTTGGCGGTCGACGTGCCGTTGGTCACGAAGAAGGTGTGTTTTGCGCCGAACGCGCGAGCCGCGAGATCCTGTGCCTTCTTGAGCGTGCGCACCGGGGCGAGGAGCGAATCGAGACCGCCCGAGGTGGCGCTGGTCTCGGCGAGCAACAAGTTCAGGCCGTAGAAGTCGGCCAGATCGGTGATCCACTTCGACCCCACGACCGAACCGCCGCGGGCGATGGGCAGGGCGTGAAACACGCCGACCGGTCGCCTGGCGTGATCCTGGATCGCGCTAAAGAATGGGGTGTCGTAGAGGTGCGAGATGCGGCGCAGCAGCGTGAGGTGCAACTCGAGGTGGTCTTCGCGGCGGAAGACGCGACGGAAGCGACGAGTGAGCGCGCTCGCCAGGTCTTCGATGTGCGCCCCTGCCATGAGGTACAGGTCGAGCTCGGGGCGAAGGGTGGCGAGGGTATCGGCGAGGCCGAGCACGCGCTGAATCATCGCCAGCGAGCTCTTCGCCGATGCGGGCTGCGTGCCCGATTCCGCGCGGGCTAGCGCGATGGTCTCGCGCAAATCGCGGCTGAGGTGCTGCTTGGAGTGCTCGGTGAAGCCGGGGCGCACTACCACCGCGAGGATGTTGGGGTTGGTGAGTACCGCGGCGACCGCGTCGTCGGCAGAGGGAACGATGACGTAGTCGTAGACGAAGGGATCGCCGCTACTGCGGAGTTGTCGCACCTCTTGGCGGATCGCATCACGATCGGCCTCGGTGGTTTCGTCGACGATCAGCACCTCGAACCGGGGGCGAGAATCAACATCGTCGTCGAGCTCAACACGCTCGACCTCGTCGAGGTACTGATCGCGGGGTGTCTCAGGGATGGTGCTGCGGCGGATGCGGTTGACCACACGGCCGATGCGATCCAAAGCGGCCTGCGTGTCGCCCTTGTGGAGCAGATTGGTGATCTCGACCACGTAGCGCTGCCCAAAACCGGCCCAGTACATCTCGATGGTTTCGAGGGCGCGAAGCAGCCGCGAGATCTCCCCGTCTGCCTCAAGCGCGCTCGATCCCGGGCTGCCGTGTACGAGCAGCTTGACCGCCGAACGGAGATATTCCCAAGCGTCACTGCGCATTCGCCAGGTGCTTGAGGGCATTCCGGGATCGCGCTCAAGCCGTGCCTCGCCGCCACTCGACAACGTGTCGGGCGGTGACGGTGCGAAGGGCGTGGCCTGCAGGCCTTCGGGTAATTCCGCGCGCATCGAATCCAGGAGCGGCATTGGCAGGGTCCTTCCCACGTCGGTGCCCAGAAAACAATCTCGGTGGCGACGACGCAAACGAAACTTTGGGGGTTATGCACCGAGTGTACGCCCCATCCATGCTTGTGGTTGCATGCGGGCCGCAGGTGCGGTGAAGAAATAGTGCGTTCTTTCCGGAGGAAAGCGACCCTGTGCTGGGTGCGCTGCCCGCGAAGGGTTGGCGCGACACGGCCTAGGATTGACTCCATGGTCCAGGCTTATGAACGCAAGCATCGAATCGTTGTTCTCGGCGGTGGCCCAGGCGGGTACGAAGCCGCCTTGGCGGGGGCGCAACTCGGTGCCGAAGTCACGCTCATTGAGCGCTCGGGGGTGGGCGGTGCTGCTGTGCTCACAGATGTCGTGCCCTCGAAAAGTCTGATCGCGACGGCAGGTGCCGCACGCGCCGTGCGGGAGTCGGGAAACCTCGGTGTGCAGGCGTTCCTCCCCGGAGCTGACGGCAAGCCGATCCGCCCCGAAATTGCGTTGAACCTCGCGGCAGTGAACAAACGGCTCACTGCCATGGCCGCGGCGCAATCAATTGACATGCAGACGACTCTTGAAGACGCCGGTGTGCGCGTGGTGCATGGTGACGGTCGCCTTGACGGGCCCAATGCCGTACTCGTCTCAACCGCGAGCGGCGGCGAGGGTACCGATTTTGACCGGATCGAGACGGACACACTCGTGGTGGCCGTTGGTGCGCGGCCTCGCGAGCTTGACTCGGCGAAGCCCGACGGCGAACGCATTCTGAATTGGAAACAGCTCTACAACCTCACCACGTTGCCCGAGCATCTCATTGTTGTGGGCTCTGGCGTGACCGGGGCCGAGTTCGCGAACGCGTATCGCACGCTCGGCGCGGAGGTAACGCTGGTCTCAAGTCGCGAGCGGGTGCTTCCCGGCGAAGATCCCGATGCTGCGACCGTGATCGAGAATGAATTCAAACGCATCGGCATGAAGGTGATGTCGAAGTCGCGAGCCGAATCAGTCACCCGCACCGACTCCGGGGTGCTGGTGCGGTTGGCCGACGGCAGCACCATCGAGGGCTCCCACTGCCTCATGGCGGTCGGGTCGATCCCGAACACCGTGGGCATCGGCCTGCGTGCCGCGGGCGTGGAACTCACCGACAGCGGCCACATTCGGGTCAATAAGGTCGCGCGCACCGCTGTGCCCTCGATTTACGCGGCTGGAGACTGCACCGACTTCTATCCGCTCGCTTCGGTCGCCTCAATGCAGGGGCGCACCGCGATTATGCACGCACTCGGTGACTTTGTGCGTCCGATCGACCTGCGCAACGTCGCGGCGAACGTGTTTACCCACCCCGAGATCGCGAACGTGGGCTGGAACGAGCGCACCCTCGCCGATGCCACTGGCATGGCAAGGTCGGTGCAGTACACGATTCCATTGAACATCAATCCGCGCGCCAAGATGATGGGCATCAAAGACGGGTTCGTGAAGCTCTTCGCGTGGGAAGCATCGCGCACCGTCATCGGTGGGGTCATCGTCGCTCCACGGGCGAGTGAATTGATCTTTCCGCTCGCGCTCGCCGTCGAGCACCGACTCACGGTCGATCAAGTTGCTTCCGCATTTGCGGTCTATCCCTCGCTTTCCGGCGCAATTACTGATGCGGCGCGAGCGATGCACGCGAGTCAGCTGTGAGCGGGCGCTCCCTATTCGGGGGTGGATCAGCCAGGTCGGCCTGGCGGATGCTCCTGCGCGGCCTTACTGCCACACTCGCGGTGATCGCCCTCAGCTTGGTGACCGCGTGCTCTGGCCAGGTGAAGCCCGACGTGGTGCCCTCGGCCGAGGGTGTGGACGCGGCAGTCGTGGTCGCGGTGATCGACAACCGATACGAGCCCGCACTCGTGGAAATCGAAGTGGGTGACGCGGTGCGTTGGGAGTTTCAGGGCAGCATGGAGCACGACGTGGTCGGGGCTGACGGCAGCTTCGTGAGCGACCTGACCACGAAGGGAAGCTACACCCACGTGTTCGACACTGCGGGGGAGTTCGCCTACGATTGCTCGGTTCACCCCGAGATGACGGGCCTCGTTCGGGTGAAGTAGGGGTTCAGCCCAGCGGCGCGGCGATGCGCAGCGAGGTGAGCTGTTCGGCGCGGGTCGGGGCGGGGTGCACGGTCATCAGTTCGTCCGCCTCGGCGTGGGCTGCGAATGCCGCGAGCTCTTCCTGCACCCGCTCGCGCCCGCCGAGCGCCGTGTACGTGAGCATCTTGCGGATCTCCTGCGCGGCTGGGCTGTCGAACAGCTGCCGGGCCTCGGCCTCGGTGAGTTCGACCTCGCGGCCGCGGGAGAGGAAGCGACGCACACGCTCGAGCTCGGTGCGGGCGAAGAGCGCCTCCGCGGCTGCGTCGGTGTCCGCGGCCACGACGTTGATGCCTGCGATGACGTAGGGCTCAGGGTGGCGCGCGCTGGGCACGAAGTTGCTGCGATAGTGTCGCACCGCCGAGCCGAGAGCCTGCGGGGCGAAGTGGGAGGCGAACGCATATGGCAGCCCGAAGTGCGCGGCCAGGTTCGCGCCGAACAGACTTGACCCCAAGATAAACATGGGCACGTTTGTGCCGCGCCCCGGGTATGCATTGACCGCGGTGCGCGGTAGCTCATCAGAGAGTAACTGCTGCAGCTCACGCACGTCAGCCGGAAAGGTCTCTGCCGCGCTGTGGCTGCGGCGCATCGCACGGAACGTCGCCATATCGCTCCCGGGTGCCCGCCCGAGCCCGAGGTCTATGCGCCCCGGGTGGAGCTCGGCGAGCATGCCGAACTGCTCGGCGATGACGAGGGGGGAGTGGTTGGGCAGCATGACCCCGCCAGCACCGAGGCGGATCCGCTCGGTGTGCGCTGCCACATGAGCGATGAGCACCGCGGTTGCGCTCGACGCGATCGCCGACATGTTGTGATGCTCGGCATACCAGACTCGCTCGTACCCGAATTTCTCGGCGGATCGCGCCAGATCGACCGAGTGGTGAAGCGCCGCGGCGATGTCTCCGGACTCTTCTACGGTGGCAAGATCGAGGACGGAGAGCGGCACGCGTGTCATGCCCGGTGCAACGCCGGGCGGGCGTGCGCTATTCCGAGTCGGCCTTCACCTCGAGCAGGAGGTGACCGGAGGGTACCGTCTGACCCACGGGTGCGTCGATGCCGGACACGATGCCGTCGTGCGGGGCGTAGATCGACTGCTCCATCTTCATCGCCTCGAGCACCACGACGAGCTCGCCACTGGAGACGCGCTGTCCCTCTTCAACTGCGAGCTTGACAACTGTCGCCTGCATGGGCGCGGTCACCGCGTCGCCTGCGATACCGTGTGCCGACGATCCCTTCGCGCGGCGCGGGGCGGGACCCCGCGTGACATCTTGGTCGCCCAACGGAATGAGCCGCGCGGGCATGCTCACCTCGACCCGGCGCCCGGAAACCTCGACGACGACCGTCTGGCGCTTCGGATCCTGCGCGAGAGCGGCCACCTCACCCTCCCAAGGCTCGATGTCGTTCTCAAACTCGGTCTCGATCCACAGGGTGTAAATGCCGAAGGTGCCATTCTCCGCGGTGAAGGCGGGATCGCGCACGATTTTTCGGTGAAACGGCAGCACTGTGGGGAGGCCCTGCACCTCAAACTCGTCGAGCGCCCGACGGGCGCGCTCAAGCGCCTGCTCGCGGGTGGCCCCGGTGACGATGATCTTGCCGAGCATCGAGTCGAAAGCGCCCGAGATGACATCTCCCGACGCAACGCCGGTGTCGATGCGCACACCCGGGCCGCAGGCGGCCTTGAACTGGGTGACCGGTCCCGGAGCGGGCAGGAACCCGTTGCCCGGGTCTTCGCCGTTGATGCGGAACTCGAAGGAGTGCCCGTGTGCGATCGGATCGTCGTAGTCGATAACGCCGCCCTCGGCGATGCGGAACTGCTCACGCACCAAATCGATCCCGGTGATTTCTTCGCTTACGGGGTGCTCGACCTGCAGTCGCGTGTTCACCTCGAGGAACGACACGGTGCCGTCTCTGGCGACGAGAAACTCGCAGGTGCCAGCGCCGACATAGCCGACCTCACGGAGGATCGCCTTCGAAGCTCGGTACAGCTCGGCGTTCTGCTCGTTGGTGAGGAACGGCGCGGGTGCCTCTTCAACCAGCTTCTGATGGCGACGCTGCAGCGAACAGTCGCGCGTGGAAATAACCACCACATTGCCGTGCTGATCGGCCAGGCACTGCGTCTCCACGTGACGCGGCTTGTCAAGATACTTCTCGACGAAGCACTCGCCGCGACCAAAGGCTGCGACGGCCTCTCGCGTCGCCGACTCGAAGAGCTCGGCAACCTCCTCGCGCGTGTAGGCGACCTTCAACCCGCGCCCGCCACCACCGAACGCAGCTTTGATCGCCACGGGCAGACCGTGTTCGTCAGCAAATGCGAGCACCTCATCGGCACCCTGCACCGGGTTGAGGGTGCCGGCTGCGAGCGGCGCGCCCACCTTCTCGGCCACGTGCCGTGCAGAGACCTTGTCGCCCAACTGTTCGATCGCCTCGGGTGTGGGGCCGACCCACGTGAGGCCCGCGGCGATAACGGCCCGCGCGAACTCGGCATTCTCGGCGAGGAAACCGTAGCCGGGGTGGATCGCGTCGGCGCCGGAGCGCCGGGCGACACCCAGAATCTTCTCGATGACGAGGTAGGTGTCGGCGCTGGTCGCGCCGTTCAGCGCGTACGCCTCGTCGGCGAGCTGCGCGTGCATGGCATCGCGATCTTGGTCGGCGTAGACGGCGACTGAGGCGATGCCGCTGTCAGCAGCGGCGCGAATAATGCGGACGGCGATCTCACCGCGGTTAGCGATGAGGACTTTACGGATACGCGACATGATCTCCAGCCTATTGGAGGCGGGGGCCTGGCCGTTGGATATACCCACCAAAGCTTGTGGGGAATCGTTGCCGAACTCGACATGTGGGGGTGCAGCCTAGACTGGGTGCGTGGTGAATCCAGATATTCAGGGCCGGGTCTACCCGCCCACTCAGCCGTACCTTGTGGGACGTGAGAAGGTGCGCGAGTTTGCGCGCGCCGTGCTCAGTTCTGTGCCGCTCCATCACGACCCGGAGACTGCTCGCGCGGCTGGGTACACCGATGTGGTGGCTCCGCCCACGTTCCCCATCGTGCTGCAAGATTTCACGCTGCAGCAGTTGCTCGCCGATGCAGACGCGGCGGTCGACTTTTCTCGCGTGGTGCACGGCGACCAGCGGTTCAGCTACTCCCGTCCGATCGTGGCGGGCGATGAACTTGTCGGCACTATGACGGTCACCTCGGTGAAACAGCTGGGGGGCAATTCAATGGTGACTTCATCCACGGAAATCGTGGATGGTAGCGGGGCACACGTGGTCACCGCGATCTCCACCCTCGTTGTACGAGCGGAGGAGAGCGCATGAGCGACACAGTGCTCCCAGTATTCGAACACCTCGCGATCGGCGACACGGTGGTCGAGCGCACCGTTGCATTCTCCCGCGACACACTGGTGCGCTACGCCGGCGCTTCCGGAGACTTCAACCCGATCCACTATCGCGACGATGTGGCGCAGTCGGTGGGTCTTCCCGGCGTGCTCTCCCACGGCATGCTTACGATGGGTGTCGCGGCATCGCCAGTGAGCGAGTGGATCGGCGCGGCCGGTTTCGTGCTCGACTACCAGGTGCGGTTCACCCGGCCGGTACCCGTCGACGCGTCAGCCGGGGCAAGCGTGAGCGTTACGGCGACCGTTGGAGCGCTTGACCTCGAGGCACGCACCGCCCGTATCGACCTGAAAGTCATGTTCGGCGGCCAGACCGTGCTGGGCAAGAGCCAGCTCGTGGTGGCATTCGCGTGATCGATACCGGCTCGCACGCGCTTCAGTCGGGCGACCATGAGGTCGTGCGGCTCGCGGATTTGACCACCATGCGGGTGGGCGGCCCCGCAGAGCGGGTGCTGGTCGCGACCACCGCAGACGAACTCGTGCGTCTGGCGAGGGAACTCTGGCGCGACGGTGATGACTGGCTGCTCCTCGGCGGGGGGTCGAACACGGTAGTTAGCGACGAAGGATTCCCGGGAACCGTGCTGCTCGTGCGCACCGGGGGAGTCGATCGCGTTTCTGACCCTTCTCTGGAGGCAGGAATCGTCCGTCTGCGCGTGCAGGCCGGTCACGACTGGGATCAGTTGGTGGCCGAATGCGTCGACCGTGGCTGGTCGGGTCTCGAAGCGCTCTCGGGAATCCCGGGGCGGGCCGGAGCCGCTCCAATTCAGAACATTGGCGCGTACGGGGCGGAGCTCGCCGACGTGCTGCACTCGATTACCTTTCTGGATCGCGAGACCGAGGAAGTGACGAGGATCCCCGCAGCAGAACTCGAACTCGGCTACCGCACCTCGAGTATCAAGTCCGGTCGAGAGGGTGTGGTCCTATCGATCGACGTGCTCCTGCGCGAGCACTTTGACACCAAACAGCCACTCTCCGCACCGATCGCCTACGGCCAGCTTGCCGACGAGCTCGGTGTGACGATCGGTGATCGGGTCACGTTGAAGGAGCTTCGGCGTGCGGTCCTTCGCCTGCGCGCATCGAAGGGCATGGTGCTCGACCAAGTCGACCACGACACGTGGAGCGCGGGCTCGTTCTTCACGAACCCCGTCGTCTCGGAACATTTTGCGCGGAGTCTTCCCGCGAGCGCGCCCCGGTATCCGGTCGCGGGAGACGAGCCGGAGCCTGCGGTGACCCCGCTCGAAGAGCTCGCTGCCGGCGCGCCGCTCCGGCTGCCCGCGCCAGCTCCGCCACGTCAGGTGAAGCTCTCTGCGGCGTGGTTGATCGAACACTCGGGCATCGCGCGGGGATTTCGCATCCCTGGTTCGGGGGCCGCTATCTCATCAAAACACACCCTCGCGATTACCAATCAGGGCGGCGCGACCGCGGCGGATATCGCTCAGCTCGCCCGGTACGTGACGCAGCGCGTGCAATCGGAGTTCGGTGTCATCTTGGTGCCCGAACCGAATCTGTACGGGCTGGATCTCTAGCTTCACGCTCTAGTTTGTGAGCATCATTTTTGGAGGGTATGGACAAGCTCAAGGGGTTCGTCGATGCCGGCCATTTGTTGGTTGTCAGCCGGCTAGTTGTCGCGAGAACACCTGAGCCCTAGCCTGGGGGCAGCATGTCAACGGCGCGCAAAGGAGCCAGAATGACCACCCCCGCAGGCACGAGCCCCACAGCCATTCGGATCGATCACACCGCTGTGGGTGATGCGCTGCTCGGCAAATGGAAGAAGGAGCGGCTCGAGTCGCGCCAGCTTGCCTCCGATCCTCGGTTTCAGACTGTTCCCGGGATGTCGATGGATGAGCACCGCGAGCGGGTACTTGAGCAGTTGGGTGAACTCGTTGCTGCCGGGGCCATCCAGCGCGCCTTCCCCAAATCGGTCGGCGGTGACGACAACCACGGGGGCAACATTGCGTCATTCCAGGAGCTGGTTTTCGCCGACCCCTCGTTGCAGATTAAGAGCGGGGTACAGTGGGGCCTGTTCGCTGCCGCGATCCAGCACCTGGGCACCACCCCACACCATGAGAAGTGGCTCCCTGATGCCCTCTCGCTGAAGCTTCCTGGGGCGTTTGCGATGACCGAGATCGGTCACGGCTCAGACGTCGCCTCGGTGGGTACCACGGCGACCTACGACCCGGGCACCGAGGAGTTTGTGATCCACACGCCCTTCACAGGAGCGTGGAAGGATTACCTGGGAAACGCGGCCCTGCATGGCCAGGCAGCGGTGGTCTTCGCCCAGCTGATTACTCAAGATGTGAACCATGGCGTGCACGCGTTCTTCGTGCCCATTCGCACCCCAGATGGCGAGATGATGCCGGGCGTGGGGAGCGAGGACGACGGATTTAAGGGTGGCCTCAATGGCATCGACAACGGTCGCCTGCACTTCACCCACGTTCGCATCCCGCGAGAGAACCTGCTGAACAGGTACGGTGACGTCGCAACGGATGGCACGTACTCCTCGCCCATCGAGAGCCCGGGACGGCGATTCTTCACGATGACGGGAACGCTCGTGCAGGGTCGTGTGTCGCTGGACGGTGCGGCGGTGAACGCGATGAAGGGTGCACTCGCCATCGCCGTTCGGTATGGCAACGAGCGACGCCAATTTCCGGGTGTCGACGGCCGGGATGTGGTGTTGCTTGACTACGGTCAGCACCAGCGTCGGCTCCTCCCGCGACTTGCACAGACATACGCAATGCAGTTCGCTGACCTGAAGCTGCTCGAGCTGTTCGACGAGGTGTTCTCGGGCAAGGGCGACACCCCCGAGAACCGCGAAGACCTCGAGACCCTCGCCGCGGCTCTCAAACCCACCTCTACCTGGGCAGCGCTTGACACGCTCCAGGAGGCTCGCGAGGCCACGGGCGGCGCGGGCTTCATTGCGAAGAACCGTCTCACCAGCTGGCGCAGCGACCTCGACATCTACGTGACGTTCGAGGGCGACAACAACGTGCTGCTGCAGTTGGTGGGAAAGCGACTCCTGACCGACTACTCAGCACGGTTCACACCGGGAGACAAGGCCGCCATCGCTAAGGCAGCGGCCGAGCAGCTGGGAGATCGCGTGAGTCGATTCGGCCTGCGCCAGTTGGGGCAGAGCCTTTCCGACTTTGGCCGGGTGGCACGGTCGGTCGACAGTGTGCGCAGCCCGGACGCGCAGCGAGCGTTGCTCACCGACCGGGTTGAGACCATGATCGCCGAAATCGCCATGGCGCTCCGCGAAGCAACCAAAGACGTTGCCAAGGCGGATCGCGCAGCGGCGGGTGCCGATGCCTTCAATGCGCAGCAGCACAAGCTCATCGAAGCGGCCAAGGCGCACGCCGAGTTGCTGCAGTGGGAGGCCTTCACCGAGGCGCTCGAGACCTTTCACGGAGACACCCTCACCGTGATGACCTGGCTGCGCGATCTGTTTGGTCTCGGCCTCATCGAAACGAGCGCGGCCTGGTATCTCGTGCACGGCCGGCTTTCGGGAAGCCGCGTGGAGGCCATCACAGCGTATGTCGACCGACTCCTCGGGCGCATCCGAACCCACGCGAGTGACCTGGTCGATGCCTTCGGCCTGACTCCGGAGCTGTTGCGCGCTGAGATTGCCACGGGCATTGAGGCCGAACGGCAAGCGGAGGCCCAGGCCTACGTCGCCGCGCAGGTCGCGGCGGGCACCTGGCCCGTGCACGAGAAGCAGCTCTGGGCCAATAAGAAGGGCGCTGAACGCGCGCGGTGACACCAGCCTCGGCGCGCTACGATGGGCAAGACATTTTGTGGAGCGAAAACGGGGTGACAGCGTGGTGAAACGCGATACAAGCTTGCCCGATCTCAGCGGGCAACGAGTGCTCATCACGGGTGCCACTGGCGGCCTCGGGCAGGGCATCTCGCGCCGCTTTGCCGCGGCAGGGGCCCGCGTCGCGGTGCATTACCGATCGTCGAAAGCCGCCGCGCTCACCCTCGTCGAAGAGTTGCGGGAGGCCGGGGGCGAAGCCGAGGCCGTGCATGCCGACCTGAGCGTGCCGGGTTCGGCAGAAAAACTGGTCGCTCTTGCAGTGAAGAAGCTTGGTGGCCTTGATGGCCTCGTCAACAACGCGGGTATCCAGCCGTTGGCCACGCTGTCCGAGATGACGCGCGCCGAGTGGGACGCGGTGTTCGCAACGAACCTTGGGGCGGTATTTGAACTCAGCCAGGCCGCCGCTGCGGTCATGGGCGAGGGTGATGCCGCGCGAGATCCCTCAAGCAATCGGTGGATCACGCACGTCGCCTCCATCGAAGCCAGTCGGCCTGCCGCCGCACACGGACACTACGCTGCGGCGAAGGCCGGCCTCGTCATGCACGCGCGAGCAGCGGCTCTGGAGCTCGGCGAGTGGGGCATCCGGGTGAATACGGTCTCACCGGGCCTCATCGATCGGCCGGGGCTCGAGACAGAGTGGGCGGAGGGAGTGGAGAGTTGGCGGGCGCACGCGCCGCTCGGTCGCATGGGCACCCCGGAAGACATCGGTAACGCCTGCGTCTTGCTTGCATCGGCCGGGGCATCGTTTATTACCGGGCAAGATCTCCCGGTCGACGGCGGCATGCTCGTCACCCCGGGTTGGTGAGCGGGCAATGACCGTCATTTGGGCTGACGCGATGCTCACCCCGACAGGCCCCGTTGCCGAGGCCGAGCTGGTGTTCGACAGTGAGGGGCGCATCGAGTATGCGGGGCCCCAGCGCCCCGGATCCACCCCCACGCACGATCTTGCCGGACACGTGCTCATGCCGGGGCTCGTCAACGGTCACACTCACTCGGCAATGACGTTGCTGCGAGGCGCGTCAGACGACGACGGGTTCATGCCGTGGCTCGCGGCGGTGCAGGCGGCGGAGCAGCACCTCACCCGCGACGATGTGGCCGCGGGGCTGCAGCTCGCGATGCTCGAGATGATCGAGACCGGCACCACCTCTTTTGCAGACATGTACCACTGGGACGCGGGGCTTCTCGAACTCGTGCGCGCCGCTGGCATGCGAGTGCTTGCGGCCCCGGCTGTCTTCACCGACGAGGCGGTCGGGTTTCCGGGAGTCAGCCCGTGGACGGGCGGGGAGGTTCTCGATGCCACCGAGGCGCTCGCAGAACGCTTCGCGGCGGATCCGCACATCCGCCTGGCCTTCGGTCCGCACGCGCCCTACACAACGCCGCCGGAGCAGCTGCAAGCAATTGCTGGGCGCTCGCTTCGCACGGGAATCCCGATCCATATTCACGTGTCAGAATCTGCCGCCGAAGTCGCCGACATGATCGATCGATACGGTGCCACTCCCGCGATGCACCTGGAATCCCTCGGTCTGTTTGAGGCGGACGTGCTGGCTGCGCACTGCGTGCACCTGACTCCGGAGGAGATTGCGGTGTTTGCACGCACGGGTACCGCGGCGAGTCACAACCCCGTCTCGAACCTGAAGCTCGGGTGTGGGGTCGCCCCGCTGCCGGAGCTACTTGAGGCCGGGGTGCGGCTCACGCTCGGCACCGATTCCGTCGCGAGCAACAACTCGCTCGACCTGTTCGAGGAGATCAAGCTCGCGACGATCCTGCACCGCGGGGTGCGCGGCGACGCGGCTGCGGTGCGGGCGAGCGACGTGCTCGACATCGCCACACGGGGTGGGGCGGAGGCTATCGGTTTCCCCGAAACCGGGGCGCTTGAGGCGGGGCGCCTGGCTGACGTCATCGCGCTCGATGTCACGGGCGCCGGCGCGATTCCGCACCCCTCACTCGTGTCTCACCTGGCGTTTTCGGCCCGCGGCAGCGATGTGCGCCACGTCTTCATTGGCGGGCGACACGTGTATGCGAACGGCGATCACCTCACGCTTGACGCCGTCGACGTGCGTGCGCGGGCCGTGGCGGCCGCCGAGCGAATGCGGGCCGCCTCCCTGTAGGGCGCAAGTGGCTGCTTCCATGTCGGGAAGCAGCCACTTGCGCCCCACCAGATGGGGGTGGCTCCTGTCTGGGGTCTGGTGTGGGGGCGGTCCTGTGCGGATGGTGTGCGCCACGGAGCCGGCTACGGTTACGGTTACGCTCGGGTGAGCTCGGTAATCCGCTCGGCGCACTCCGGGTAGCCGGCCTGCAGGGTCGCCCGGATGCCCAGCTCGAACCCCTCCCAATCAAACGGAGGTGCCATGGTCGTGCCCACTAGACACCATTCCCCGACGGGGGAGGAACCCTGCATTACTCCGGCGGGTACCGCAAGCTGGGGCACCTGACCCGCGGCCGGGTCTGGGCCGAGTAATCGCTCCTCGAAACGGCCATCGGGATGCAACAGTAGCAAGTTGAGGGGTGAACCGGCGTACCAGTGGTAGACCTCGACCGAGGCGAGCGCGTGGAGTGCCGAGAAATCCGGCCTGGCGAGCAGATAGTAGATCGCGCTGGAGTGTGCGTCGAGATGACTCTGCGCAAAGAGACCGCCCTCGTGGTCGAGGGGTTCGAGGCCGAGCCGATCCACCCAAGCCTGAGCATCGGCCGGCAGCGTAGTCGCGTGAGCGGGTGCGTCTGAGTGCGCGCTCACGCGACCTGCGCCCGTCTGGCTTGCAGAAACCTCCGGCTCATGATGATGAGTACGAGCAGGGTGACGACGTAGGGCATCACGTCGGTGAGCTGCTGCGGCAACCCAAACGCCTGCAAGCGGAAGCCAATCGCGTCGGTGAACCCGAAGAGCAGGGCCGCCAGGAGTACTCCGACGGGGTGCGCCCGGGCGAGCATCACCGCGACGACCGCGATCCACCCGCGCCCAGCCGACATGCCTTCGTTGAACTGCACCACATTGCCGAGGGCAAGCTGCGCACCGCCCAGGCCAGCCAGGGCGCCCGAAGCGAGCACGGCCCACAGCTGGTAGCGCTGTGGGTTGACACCCAAGGTCGCCGCCGAGAGTGGCCGCTCGCCGACTCCGCGCAGGCGCAGCCCAAGTGGAGTGCGAAAGAGCACCACCCACGAGATCGGGACGAGGAGGAGGGCGAGATACCCCAGGGGGGTGAGATTGAAGAGGGGCCCGATCCACGGGATGTCGGCGAGGACCGGAATACGCCAAGTAGGGATACCGTCGATCCCGGGATCTTTAAAGACACCTTGCACGTCAAAAATTGCGACAAGCAGGAAGCTGGTGAGGCCGATCGCGAGGATGTTCATCGCGACGGCGAGAACAATCGGATCACCCTTGCGGAAGACGGTTCCGTAGCCGAGGATCAGAGAGAAGAGCATGCCGGCGAGCATGGCCACGACAACACCCGCGATCCAGTTCCCCGTAAAGAACGATGCGGCGACGCCAGCGAAGGCTCCGACCAGCAGGATGCCTTCGAGGCCGATGTTGAAGATGCCCACGCGCTCGCAGATCATGCCGCCGAGCGCGGCGAGCAAGATCGGAACGAGGGCGCGCAGCACCGAGGCGATGAGGTCTTGATCGAGCACGTCGAGGAGGTTCATCGCGCGACCTCCTTCGGTTCGGTCGATGTTCGTTTCTTCCTGAACTGCGGGAGGGCAACGCGGTAGGCAAGCAGGATGATGACGAGCGCCTGGATGATGGCTGAAATTTGCGGCGAGAGGCCGAGCTCACGACCCATGGCCTCACTGCCGACGATGATCGCCGCGAAAAAGAGCCCCGAGATGGCCACTCCCACCGGTCGGTTCAGTGCCAGGAGTGTCACGAGCAGCGCGGTCCACGCGTAGTTCGTCTGCACGAAGCTGCCTTCGACGAGCCGGGTGTTCGGGCTGCCGATGACGAGCAGCACGCCGATCAACCCGGCGATGCCCCCGGAGAGTGCCATGGTACGCAAAACGAGCGGTCCAGGCTTCACCCCGCCGTACCGTGTGAACTCGGGGTTCAGTCCGGCAAGACCCGATTCGAATCCGTACTTCGTGCGTCGGTTCATGAAAGCGGTACCGACAACGAGCACCACAACAATAAGCAGCGACCAATTCACCCCGGTGAGGATCGCGGTGATGGGGTGCATGGCGCCCAGCCCCTCGCGCAGCGACTCGGCAAGCCCGCTGTCTCGACCCACCATCATGCCGATCTGGCGGCTGGGATCGAGCTGCTCGCTCGCGATCAGATCTGAGGACGGCTCGTCGAGTCGGTAGCGAATGAGCCACGAGGAGAAGTAGCGGGCCGGATAGTTGAGAAGGAGCGTCGAGAGCAGAATCGGCACGCCCAGAGCGGTCTGCAGGAAACCCGCCACAAGCCCCCAGAGGGCGCCGACGGCGATCGCGGTCACGATGGCGAGCAGCGCGACGAGCGGGCCTGGTCCCGGGAGGTACACGGCGACGAGGCCGCCGGCGAGACCGCCGAGCACGGCTTGCCCCTCGGTGCCGAGGTTGAGCACTCCCGCGCGAAAGGCGATCGCGATCGCGATGCCGAGCCCCACGATGGGGAGTGCCCGTTGCAGCGTCGAGGCCCAGCCCATGCCTGACCCGAATGAGCCCTGCAGCATGGCAACGTAGCCGTCGAGTGGGTTCACCCCCGCGAGCAGCATGAACACGGCCCCGATGAGGAGAGCCGAGACGATGGAGACGGGAATTGGCCCCGAAAGCCACGTGCGCGATGCCCCGAGCGCCCGGGAGAGGCTGGTCGCTTGGTCAGCGGTTCGGGTCGATGCGCTCACAGGGTGGATCCCTTCTGGGAGGCAAACGCGGCCCCCGGTCGGTGGTGTGCCGGCGGCTCATGGCCAGCCATGTATAGGCCGAGCAACGCCTCCGTCGCCTCACTCTGGGGCACTTCGGCAACGATCCGCCCCTCGAACATGACGAGAATCCGCGACGAGAGCGAGAGGATTTCGCTGAGCTCGGCCGAAATCAGCAGCAGCGCCCCGCCGCCGTCACGATACTCGCACAGCTCGCGATGGATCGACTCGATGGCTCCGATATCGACGCCCCGGGTTGGCTGCTCGGCAATGAGTAGGGGCGAGTTGTAGTCGAGTTCTCGGGCCACGACAAGCTTTTGTAGGTTGCCGCCGGAGAGGGTGCCGACCGGAGTCGCAGGGCTTGCGATCTTTACTCCGAAGCGTTCGATGAGTCTCCGCGCATGATCGAGCATTGCTCCGCGTGAGAGCAGCCCGCTGCGCAGCAGCGGCGCGCTGCGGTGGTGGCCCAGGGCCAGGTTGTCGGATGCGTCGGCGCTGCCCGCACTGCCGACGCCGTGCCGGTCTTCGGGGATGTAGGCGATGCCGCCATCGCGGCGAGCAGCAATTGAGGAGTGGCTGAGATCCACCCCGCGAACGACAATGCGACCGCCACTGACTCGACGCATGCCAATGATCGCCTCGGCGAGCTCGACCTGACCGTTGCCCGCAACGCCCGCGATACCAACTACCTCGTTCGCGCGGACCGTGAGATTGGCCGATTCGACCGCGGGACGCCCGGCACCGGGCACGGACAGGTCGCTCACCTCGAGTATTACTTCGCCGGGGTCGTGCGCTGGTGGGGGAGTCGAGAGGTCGACATCGCGCCCGGTCATGTGGCGGGTGATTTCTGCGGGGGAACTCTCTGCAGTTACGAGTTGGGCGACGTGGCGACCGTCTCGCAGCACGGTCACGCGGTCGGAGATCGCCATGACCTCGTTCAACTTGTGGGTGATCAGAATGATCGTTCGCCCGTCATCGCGCAGAGTGCGCAGCACCTCGAAGAGTCGCTCGGTCTCTTGCGGTGTGAGCACGGCGGTGGGCTCGTCGAGGATGAGTACCCGTGCGTCGCGATAGATCGCCTTCACGATTTCGACGCGCTGCAGCACTCCGACGGGCACCGAGTCGACGCGCGCGGTGGGATCGATCGCTAGCCCGTAACGTTCGGCGATCTCGGTGACCGCGCGATTCGCCGCGGCCCGGTCGATCAGGCCGCCCCTCGTAGGCTCCCTACGAAACACGACATTCTCGGCGATGGTGAGCGATGGAAACAGCTTGAAAGATTGGAACACCATGCCGATGCCCGCGTCGATCGCGTCAAGTGGCGACTGGAATTTCATTCGCTCCCCGCGAATGAATATCTCACCCTCGTCTGGCTGGTGGACTCCGGCAAGCATCGACATCAGGATCGATTTGCCGGCTCCGTTCTCGCCCATGAGTGCGTGAATCTCACCGGTCTCCACCGTAAAGTCGACGCTGTCGTCGGCGAGCACGCCGGGAAATCGCTTGGTGATCCCGCGCATTTCGACTTCAGATGCCATGCTCGCTCCTTCGTGCGATGTGGGGGTGGATCGCCCGGCGCGTCAGGCGGTTCAACTGCTGTGGCTATTCTTCCCGAAACGCGGGTGCGCCGCACAGGAGAGTTCCTGCGCGGCGCACCCCAGTTCGTGACTAGGCGGTCGGGTCGACGACCGTGATGTCGCCCGCAACGATCGCGTCGCGTGCCTCGGTGACCTGCTCGAGCACCTCCGGGTGCTCCATGATCACGCACTCCGAGTTCGCTGCGTCCTCGGTGAGGCTGACGATCGTCATGCCCTCCTCGGCGAGGCCGAATGAGCTGGTGGCCTCTGACGGGGTCTTACCATCGAGGATTTCGCCCACGACGGTTTCGACGACCTTGTTGACCGACTTGATCGTGCCGTCCATGACGCTGCCCGGTGCCATCATGCACTGGTTCGCATCGACGCCGTACGCGAAGAAGCCCTTCTCGGCTGCCGCCTCGAAGATGCCGCCGTTCGAAGCTGCACCCACGGCGAAGACCTGGTCGGCCCCGGTGGCGGCAAACGCGATGGCCTGTTCCTTGGCGCGCGCGGTGTCGGCGAAGGGGTTGTCGCCACCGATCACCTGCGGGGCGACGGTCACCACCGATTCGTTGACGCTCTTGGCGCCCTCGTCAAAACCGACCGAGTACTTCTGCAGCAGGGGGATGTCGAGCGAGATGACCGAGCCGACCGTGCCGGATTCGGTCATGAGGCCCGCCTCGATGCCGAGCAGGTAAGAGGGCTCCTGCTCGCGGAAGGTGGCCTGGTACAGGTTGTCGGGCGCGCCCTCGACGAAGGTGTCGATCAGCACGAATGCCTGGTCCGGGTACTGCTCTGCGAACTCCAGCGCGAGGTCAGCGAACTGGAAGCCGAGCATCACGACGACCTCGGGAACCTCGGCGACGGCTGCCTCGAGGTTTGACCGACGGCTCGCGTCGTCCTTCGACTCGAAGGTCTCGGAGGTGCCACCGTTGGCTTCGGCAACTGCCTCGATGCCGATCTTGCCCGACTCGAGGAACGCGTTCTGGCCGATGGGATCGCTGGTGATGTACACGAAGTGCGGGCCATCGGTGGTCGCCTCGGTCGACTCGCTCGAGCCGGCTTCGCCGCCCGAGCATGCGGTGAGCAGCAGTGCTGCCGACATGGCGCCGGCGGCAACGGCCGCGCGGGTGCGGCGCTGGGTGAAGAACATAGGGGTTCCTTTCAATCTGACGGTTAGGGTCATGGAAGTAGTGGGCCGAACGGAGTCTCGGCGAGGGTCTCCCCGAGTTGCGGCCGAACCACGCGCCGCTCGGTGATGATGGCGGTGATGAGTTCGTGAGGCGTGACATCAAAGGCCGGATTTACCGCGGTGATGCCCTCGGGGGCTGTGCGCATGCCGCCGAATCCTGCGACCTCGTCGGTGCCGCGATCCTCAATCTGGATGTCGGCTCCGCTCGCGGTGCGCATGTCTACCGTCGACTCAGGTGCCACGACGAAGAACGGCACGCCGGCGTGTTTGGCTGCGAGCGCGAGTGAGAATGAACCGACCTTGTTTGCGGTGTCGCCGTTTGCCGCGATGCGGTCGGCCCCGATGAACACAGCGTCAGCGATGCCGCGCGAGAGGAGGAACGGGCCGGCGGAATCGATGAGGAGTCGAAATGGCGCGCCCATGCGCTGCAGTTCCCACGCGGTCAGTCGGGCACCCTGCAGCAGGGGGCGGGTCTCGAGCGGAAACGCCTCGGTGAGTGACCCCTGTTCGAAAAGGGTCTGGATCACGCCGAGCGCGGTGCCGCGCTCGACGGTCGCGAGGCTGCCCGTGTTGCAGATCGTCATGACGTTCACGCTCTGCTTCCCCGTGAGCTCCCGGGTGAGATCGGCACCGCGCAGCCCCATCGACACGCACGCTGCAATGTCTTCATCGCGTATCGTGAGCGCCTCAGCGAGCACCGCCTCAGCGCCCTCGGTCAGTCGGGTCAGCGCTCGATCCACCCCCCATGAGAGGTTGACCGCGGTGGGGCGAGCTTCGCGCAGAAGCGCCGCGTCGCGCTGTGCCGACGGGAGATCGAGAACGTCGCCCGTGGTGTGAGCGCGCGCGATCAGTGCGGTGCCCAGCGCTCCGGCGACACCGAGTGCCGGTGCGCCGCGTACCGCGAGTCGCTGGATGTCGGCGATGAGTTCTTGGAGCTCAGTGACTCGGTGCACTTCGAGGCGGTGCGGGAGAAGTGTCTGGTCGATCAGCTCGATAGCTCCGTCGGCCCAGTCGATGGTGCGCACGAAAAGTTCCTCAATTCATCGGGGTGTCGCGGATATCGTCGGTAGTGTGTCTCGCGGTCTGAAGAAACCGGCACAGATGCGTCATCCAGGCTATCGGAATTGAGGTTGCAGAAAGTCACGATCACGTGTCATCGAGCGTCATGAAACGCAAGTGAAACGGCACCGAAATCTCGGTGTCGCCGTTCGCCCAATGTGCCCCCACCGTTCACCAGATTGGAGTGTGTCGCGCCCCGCACTCGAGCTCGCCAGGCGTAGCGTGTGTGGCATCGGGCAAGGAGCCCGATCGAGGCGGCCACTTCCCCCTCGAGCGAAAGGTCGCCCCGCTGATCCGGCACCGCCGGGCAGAAGGAGTCACCGTGGCCGAAACGCATGACACCCGCACCGCACTCGTCGCACCCGCTGCTCCCATCAGCAGCCACGAGTCGCTCCCGCAGCAGGAACGCACCTACGTGCTCGATACCTCGGTGCTGCTCAGCGATCCCGCCGCGATCTTCCGTTTCGCCGAGCACTCGGTCGTGCTCCCGGTGGTGGTGATCACTGAACTCGAGAAGAAGCGGCACGATCCCGAGATTGGCTACTTCGCGAGGCGCGCGTTGCGGTTGCTCGATGGCCTGCGTGAAACGCACCTGCGGCTCGACTTTCCCGTGCCAGTAGGCGAGCGGGGCGGCACCCTGCGGGTCGAACTCAACCACACGAGCGTCGAAGCGCTGCCAAGTGGCATGCGGCTCGGCGACAACGACACCCGCATCCTCGCCGTCGCGCAGAATCTGTCGGCCGAGGGCCTTGAGGTGACGGTGGTCTCGAAGGATCTTCCGATGCGGGTGAAGGCTGCGGCGCTCGGGCTGGGGGCCGAGGAATACCGGGCCGAACAGGCCGGTGACGATTCCTACACCGGGATCGCCGACATCGACCTCAGCGAAGAGCAGATGAGTGAGCTGTGGGACGAGGAACGTCTCGACGAGGTGGCCGCGGCCCGAGAACTACCCATCGGCACCGGGCTTATCTTGAACTCGCCTCGGGGCTCGGCGCTCGGCCGCATCGACGGCAGGGCCTCCCTGCGCTTGGTGCGCGGCGACCGCGAGGTGTTCGGGGTGCACGGTCGCAGTGCCGAGCAGCGGCTCGCGATTGACCTGCTGCTTGATCCGCAGGTGGGCATCGTGTCGCTCGGAGGCCGCGCGGGAACCGGCAAATCGGCCCTCGCGCTCGCCGCGGGCCTGGAGGCTGTGCTTGAACGGCAGCAACACCGCAAGGTGATGGTGTTTCGGCCGCTCTATGCGGTCGGCGGCCAGGAGCTGGGGTATCTGCCTGGAGACCAGCAGGAAAAGATGAACCCGTGGGGCCAGGCGGTGTTCGACACGCTCGGTTCGATCGTGAGTCAGAACGTGCTCGACGAGGTGGAAGCGCGTGGCATCGTCGAGGTGCTGCCGCTCACGCACATCCGCGGGCGCTCGCTGCACGATGCGTTCGTGATCGTCGATGAGGCGCAGTCGCTCGAACGCAATGTGCTCTTGACCATGCTCAGCCGAATCGGTCAGCACTCCCGGGTGGTGCTCACGCACGACGTGGCGCAGCGTGACAACCTGCGGGTGGGGAGGCACGACGGCATCGCCGCCGTCATCGAGAAGCTCAAGGGGCATCCGCTGTTCGGGCACGTCACCCTCACGCGTTCCGAGCGCAGCGACATTGCGGCACTCGTGACCGAACTTCTCGAGGACGCCTCGTAGTCGGCCCTACGAATTGGCCGGCCGCCGACGTACGCTGGAGGCATGACCTTCAATCCCAATGCCGACGTCGGCGGCAACACGGCCCGTCGCCGCGGTCGCACCACCGCGATCGCTGGCGGCGGGGTCGTGGGCCTCGGCGCCATCGTCGTGCTGCTGTTTAGCGTGTTTACCGGTGTGGATCTCACCGGACTGTTGGGCGGAGCGACGGGCGCGGGTGACGCACTGCAATCGGGCTCCGGGTCATCCTCGCCGATTGCGGAGTGCGAGACGGGTGCCGACGCGAACGAGAACGATGACTGCCGCATGGCCGCCGGATCGATCGTGGTGAACGAATTTTGGGTCGAGCGGGTCGATGGGTATCAAGCACCCACCCTCACGATCGTCGAGGGGGCAACCTCCACTGGGTGCGGCACCGCGTCAAACGCGGTTGGCCCCTTTTATTGCCCGGCCGATCAGGGCGTCTACATCGATCCCGACTTCTTCGCCGTGATGCGCACGCAGCTGGGTGCGTCGGCGAACGAACTCGCGCAACTGTACATTCTGGCCCACGAATACGGCCACCACGTGCAGAACATCGTCGGCACGATGCAGGCCTATCCGAACAATGGCACGGGCCCCGACAGCAATGGGGTGCGCATGGAGTTGCAGGCCGACTGCTACGCGGGCGCTTGGGTCGGCGCGATGACCGAACAGACCGATCAGAACGGCGTGCCCTATCTGCTGCCGCCCACCGAGAATCAACTCGCCGACGCGCTCAACGCAACCGAATCGGTGGGCGACGATCACATTCAAGGACAGTCCGGGTTTGTGAACCCGGAAAGTTGGACGCACGGTTCGAGCGAGCAGCGTCAGAGCTGGTTCACCCGCGGGTATCAGAATGATGTCGGCGCGTGCGACACCTTCGGTCTCGACGGCAGCCAATTGTAGGTCGCGCGAGCGTAGGGTGGATGCGTGACCACCGAAGCCCTGTTCCGACTGCTCCCTGACGATCTCCTCGACCGTTGCCGTGACCGCGCTCCGCTCGCTGACGCAGACAACGTCTTCTTTGCCGCGGATCTCGCCGAGTTGCGGGCGGCGGGCTACCTTGCCGCCCCCGTGCCGGTGTCGCTGGGTGGATCGGGGTTCGATTTGGCGACTCTCGTGCGGGCCCAGCGGCGGCTCGCTGCGGCCGCCCCAGCGACGGCGCTCGGAGTGAATATGCACCTGGTGTGGGTGCAGGTTGCCAGGTTTCTGCACGAGCGCGGGGATCACCGTCTCGACTGGGTGTTGCGCGATGCGGTCGCGGGGGAGGTCTTCGCGTTCGGCATCTCAGAGGCTGGCAACGAGGCGGTGCTGATGGATTCGCAGTCCACGGCCCGTTCTTGCGGTGATGGCGATGGGTATCTCGTGAGCGGCACCAAAATCTTCACCACACTCTCACCCGTGTGGACGCGGCTCGGCGTGCACGCCCGGGTCGAGCGCGGGGTTGCGGGTGCGGGTGGACGTGTGGGAGGCTCCTCGGGTGACGCTGATCGCGAGACCGAGCCGCAGCTCGTATTTGGCTTCGTGCGGCGCGAGGGCGCCGAAGTGCGCGACCCGGATGAGGCATCGCGAGGGCTTGCCGAGGGGGTGATCTCACACCCCGGCACCTGGAACCCACTCGGCATGCGTGCGACACAGAGCTATACAACCGAACTTCACGGGGTGCGGATCGCGGAGGCCGACGTGGCGGCGCGCATGGCGCCCTTCGACGGCAGCGATCCGCTGATTCTTGCAATCTTCTCCGCCTTTTCGATTCTGACCGCCTCGGTGTACGCCGGCATCGGTGACCGGGCCTTAGAGCTCGCGACGAGCGCGGCAAATCGCGTCACGATTGGGGCAGATGGGCAAGAGTCGCTGCGCCTCGACGACCCTGACACTGCCGCACGGTTGACCGCGGCGGTGCTTGAGCACCGCGCATCCCTCGACACGCTCGAGGTGATGGCCCGCGACGTAGATGAATTGCGGGTGCGAGACGACTGGTTTCTGGCGCTCGCCGCCGCGCGCAACCGCGTCACCGATGAGGCGCGCGGGGCGGTCGAGGTGGCGATGCGCATCGTCGGCGCACGCGCGTTCGACGCCGACAGTGAACTGGCGCGACTGTACCGCGACGTGCTCGCCGGACTGTTTCACCCCTCGTCTTCGCGCGCTCTCGCCAAGACGGTGCGGGGGTTCCTGGGGGCACCATAACTCTCCGAGTGGGTGCCACCTCCATCACGGTGAGGTAACGCCGGGTGTTCCCTCGCCCGGATCCACGGGTCGCTCGGGGGCATCGTGATCCACTGAATGAGGTGCCTGGAAATCAGTCGGCAGCGTGATCACCCCGGTGTGCAGCGCCTCCTCGATGATCTCCTCGACCTGGCGCTGTTTGCGCAGCCGGATGCGACTGAGCGCGCGCTGCTCGGGGAGGCTCCAACCGAAGCGCACGGCAAGGAGGCGCAGGACCGTCGTCACGCCGACACACACGATGCCCGCGGCGATGACGGGGAGATCGAATGCCAGCATGCCGAGCAGCACGACGATGCCGCCCATCGACGCGAGCGCGTAGAGCGAACCGACGTGCATCAACGCGATCGGAATGTTGAGGATCATGTCACGCAACACGCCGCCCCCCACCGCCGAGACCGTGCCCACAAACATGGCCGGAATCACGGGAAGGCCCATCGACAGGGCCTTCGTGGTGCCGATCGCGCCGAACATGCCGATGCTCACGGCATCGAGCAGGCTGATCACCGGGTCGATCTTGCGAAACAGGCGCGGAACCGCCATGCCGACGAACGCGGCAAGCGTTGCCGTGAGCAGGTAGGAGTTATTTGAGAAGGCCGCCGGTGTTACCCCGAGCAGGATGTCGCGGAGGAACCCACCGCCGATCCCTGAGGCGATCCCGATGATCGCGACCCCCAGCAGATCAATGCGCTTGAAGCCGGCGGCGAACAGGGCACCCTGCAAGCTACCGACACCGACCGCAATCAGGTCTGCTGCAAGCGGGGTCACGAAGGTATCGTCGATCACTCTGACATTCTCTCGCAGCTACTCGTCCGGTTCGACCGCAAACACGGTGCCCTATTCACCTAAGGGTGTCCTATTCGCGCAAATAAGGCACCCTGAGCTGAAGAACGGTGGTTGAGGTTTGGTTGGGCGGTGGGTGGGGCTTGGGTGAGCACGGGGCGCGGGGGCGGGACGCAAGAAAAGCGGGCGGGGTCGCGATCCACAGTGGATCACGACCCCGCCCGACTCAGCGACTCAGTGTCTGTGCGCGCGTGCGACTACTTGGCGACGCCTGGGTGTGTCATGGACAGAAGATCGAGCGCCTGGTCGAGATCGGCCTCGGTCACCTCGCCGCGCTCGACATAGCCGAGGTCGACGACGGCCTCACGCACGGTGATGCCCTTCTTGACCGAGTGCTTCGCGATCTTCGCCGCAGCCTCGTACCCGATGAGGCGGTTGAGCGGGGTGACGGTCGAGGGGCTCATGCCCGCGAGAGCCGCGGCGCGCTCGAGGTTCGCCTCGAGTCCCGTGACGGTCTTGTCTGCGAGTACCCGCGACGCGTTCGCCAGCAGGCGGATCGACTCGAGCAGCGCGGTGCCCATGACCGGGATCTGTACGTTGAGCTCAAACGATCCCGATGCCCCAGCCCACGCGACGGTCGCGTCGTTGCCGATGACTCGCGCGCACACCATCAGCACGGCCTCGGGAACCACGGGGTTCACCTTGCCCGGCATGATGGAGGAACCCGGCTGGAGATCCGGAATGAGGAGCTCGCCGAGACCCGTGTTCGGGCCCGAGCCCATCCAGCGCAGGTCGTTATTGATCTTGGTGAGCGACACCGCGATCGTGCGCAGCGCCCCCGATGCCTCAACGAGACCGTCGCGGTTTGCCTGGGCCTCGAAGTGGTTGCGGGCTTCGGTGATCGGCAGACCGCTGGAGGCCGCGATCTCCGCTATGACCTTCTCGGGAAAACCGAGTGGGGTGTTGATACCCGTGCCTACGGCGGTGCCACCCTGGGGCACCTCGGCGACGCGGGGGAGCGCTGCGTCGATGCGTTCGATGCCGTAGCGGATCTGCGCGGCGAACCCGCCGAACTCCTGGCCAAGCGTGACCGGGGTGGCATCCATCAGGTGGGTGCGGCCGGACTTCACTGCGGTCTTCCACAGTTCAGCCTTCGCCTCGAATGCCTCAGCGAGGTGCGCGAGGGCGGGCTTCAGCTGTTCGATGAGGGCTCCGGTCACCGCGATGTGCACCGAGGTGGGGAAGACATCGTTCGACGACTGCGACGCGTTCACATGGTCGTTCGGGTGCACGGGAGCGCCGAGGTGCTTGGTCGCGAGCGTCGCGAGCACCTCGTTCATGTTCATGTTCGACGAGGTGCCCGAGCCGGTCTGGTAGGTGTCGACCGGAAACTCGCCGTGGTGTGCGCCACCAATGATCTCGTCAGCCGCGGCGACGATCGCCTGCGCAACCGGAGCCTCGAGAATGCCGAGCTCTGCGTTTGCGATGGCTGCGGCGCGCTTGATGCGAGCGAGCGCCACGATCTGAGCGGGTTCGAGCCCTGAGCCCGAGATTGGGAAGTTTTCAACGGCGCGCTGCGTCTGAGCAGCATAGAGCGCGTTCTTAGGCACGCGCACCTCGCCCATGGTGTCGTGCTCGATGCGGTACTCGGCAGCTTCGGCTGCGTTCTGCACAGTGCTCACAGTCATCCTTCGTGTCGGTGGGTGTTTGAAAATTGGGGTACTGAGTCGCTGTCGGCGAGGGCGATGTTGAGCGGGCCCACCGCACTGATGGGCACGGCCCGACCCTCGGTGAGTTGGTACTGACACCCGACCACACCGAGTCGCCCGGCATCGACGGCATCGCTGATGACCCGCGAATTGCGCAACAGGCTATTCACGGTATTCGCCAGGTGGATCCTGCCGATGTGGTTTGCATCCAGCTCGGCGGGATCGGCATAGGGGGTGTCGGTATGAGTTTGCAGCCACAGCTGCTGCACGGCCGGGCGGATCGGTGCCAGGGTGTTCTCGATCGAGGTGGTGACCTCTGCGGGGTTTCGCCCCGACTGATCGATGGCGGCGGCAACCGCGCCGCAGGAGTCGTGGGCCAACACCACGATGAGGGCACTTCCGAGTGCGGTGACTGCGTACTCCATGGAGGCGGTGATCGACTCTGCGACCACGTGGCCCATGTTGCGCGCGATGAACAGGTCGCCAAGCCCGCAGTCGAAGATGATCTCGGCGGCGAGGCGCGAATCCGAGCACCCGAAGAGGGCGACGTTGGGTGTCTGAGTGACGACGAGCTCGGTGCGGCGTTCCACGTCCTGATTCGGATGCTGCGATCGACCCTGCACGAAACGTTCGTTCCCAGCGATGAACGTGTTCCATGCGTCCTGCGGTGAGACCCTGGGGGTGACGGTCACTGATCCTCCTCGTGAGCGGTTGATGTGGCTGCGCGAGAGCGCGAGTCCGCGTCACCTACGGCAGCGGTCAGGGTGCGGAGGACGGCCGATGTGTCGGTACCAAACACCAGCGCCGTCGTCGAGCTGAGCGTCCCCTCAGCACCAAAGAGCACGTTGGTTTCGTCCGGGTTGCGCTCGGGGTAGTCGTACACGGACCAATCGACACCGCCGAGGGTTTCGCGGCCGGTGGGTTCAAGCCCCTCGAACTGTTGGTTGATCCACGTCGCGTCAACCTCGGCGCCCTCGGCCGTGAACGACTGCAGCACGGCCGCGTAGGCGCCGTTTTCCGTGGTGTAGCCGACGTACCAGTAGGTAATGTCGCCGCTGCCTGACTCGCGCAGCTCGGCCTGCTTTGCCTTCCAGGAACTCGGAACCTCGGGCACGATGAGCGACACACCGGTGCTCTCGGATGCCGCGGCCGCGGCCTCGGCGACGTTGACGGAGTAGTCGCCCCAGCCTCCGGTGCCGCGCGGCACTGCGAGGATGATCACGAGCACCAGCCCCAGACTTACGATCAGCGACAACACCAGATTGTTGACGGTCTTGCGTTGCCGATAGAGCTGGGAGTCTCGCGCTTTTCGGGCCGAGGTTTCAGACGCGGTCTCGGGTCGCCCGAGTTCGGCGACGATCACCGGTGGCTTCTGCTTGCCCGCCATGCTTATTGGTCGCCCTCGTTCGCGCCGGCAACGGAAGTCGCGCTCTGACGCGCCGCCTCCAGCCGCTTGCGGGCGCCGAGCAGCCACTCTTCGCAGCGTGCGGCGAGCTGTTCGCCCCGCTCCCAAAACTGCAGCGATTCCTCGAGGGTCACTCCGCCCTGTTCGAGACGACCGACCACCTGCACCAACTCATCACGCGCCTGCTCATAACTCAGGGTCGAAACATCGGTCGCTGTGGGCTCAGACATGCCCTCCAGCTTACCGGTCACGTCTCTGAAG
Source organism: Leucobacter fengyongliangi (assembly GCF_052386045.1). Lineage (NCBI taxonomy): Bacteria > Bacillati > Actinomycetota > Actinomycetes > Micrococcales > Microbacteriaceae > Leucobacter > Leucobacter fengyongliangi. The sequence goes on from NZ_CM126356.1 coordinate 817,681, forward strand.
ATGCGGCGACCGCGTCAAGCCCGCCACCTGCGAGTGCGAGGTGGATCGCGGTGCCCGCCGGGGCGTCGGCCGGATCCCGCAGTACGGCACCCGAGGAGAGCTGCGCGATGGCGTATCCACGCTCAAGCGTTGCTCGCGGCGAGAGCGCGGTGAGACGTGCGTGTGCGTGCGAAAGTTCGTTGGCGCGATCCGCCACATGCCGCTCAGCGAGCTCGCTGCCCCGGGCAATCCAGCGCACGAGTTCTTCGGCGCGTTCCTCAACCATGCGCTCGGGTGTCGCGAGCACGGGCCGGGCCCGAAGCTGGGAGATGCGGTCGGTCTCGTGCGTGAGGAGTTGGCTGAGCCGAAAACTCATGCGTGCACGGGCATCTGAGATTCGCGCGTGCTCTTCCTCGACGTCGGGCACGACCCGCTTCGCTGCGTCGGTCGGGGTGGACGCGCGCAGGTCGGCGACATCGTCGAGGAGGGGCCGATCCGCCTCGTGCCCAATCGCGCTCACGATCGGCGTGGAAGCCGCCGCCGCCGCGCGCACGACCCCCTCCTCGCTGAAGGGGAGGAGGTGCTGAAAGTCGCCGCCGCCGCGCGCCACGATGATGACATCGACCTCCGGATCGGCATCGAGCGCTACGATTCCTGCGGTTACCTCTGCCGCGGCCCGGTCGCCCTGCACCGCCGCATAGTGCACCCGGAATTTGACGCCCGGCCAGCGCAGCGTGGCGTTGCGAATCACGTCTTTTTCCGCATCGCTGTCGCGCCCGGTCACGAGCCCGATCAGGGCGGGAAGGAAGGGAAGCGGGCGCTTCCTGGCGGCATCAAAGAGCCCCTCGCGCTGCAGCTGCTGACGCAGTCGCTCGAGACGCTGGAGGAGCTCGCCGAGCCCGACATGCGAGAGATCGAACACCTGCACCGTGAGCGATCCTCCCTTGACCCAGAAGTCTGGCTTCACCAGGGCGATGACCCGGTCGCCCTGCGCAAAATCGGCAGTCAGCTTCCGCGACACCGAACTCCACACGGTGAAACTGACGGTCGCGTCTTGCGAGAGGTCTTTCAGCTTGCCGTAGACGTGCCCCCCGCGCTCCTGCCACTGGGTGATTTCACCCTCGACCCACACGGTGCCGAGGCGGTCGATCCACTCTTTAATCTTCTGGCTCATCGCCGCGACCGGCCACGGTGCTTCACGAGTCGCGGGTGCGGTCTGCACGGTGACGGGGCTCATGCCTTCCACCATACTCGCGCCCCAGCGTCTGTCAGGGTGGCACACGTAGACTAGCGGCATGTCTGATATCGCTTCCGTGCAAGATCAGCGCACCATTGGCGCACCCGTGGTGAGCCTCGCGATGCCGCGCATTCGTCGGGCGGCAGGCCGCCTCAAAGACCTTCCCGTTGCAGGCGAGAAGCGCGTGCTGCTCGCCGCGCCGCGTGGGTATTGCGCGGGGGTGGATCGCGCGGTCGTTGCCGTCGAAAAGGCCCTGGAGCGGTTCGGCGCCCCCGTCTATGTGCGTAAGCAGATCGTGCACAACATGCACGTTGTGCAGACCCTCGAAAAGATGGGTGCGGTTTTCGTGGAGGAGGTCGACGAGGTTCCCGAGGGGGCGAATTTGGTGTTCTCCGCCCACGGAGTGTCTCCTGCGGTGGTGCAGGCCGCTGCAGACCGTGGGCTGCAGGCGATCGACGCAACCTGCCCGCTCGTCACGAAGGTGCACCGAGAAGCCGTGCGGTTCGCGAAGCAGGACATGGAGATTCTGCTGATTGGCCACACCGGGCACGAGGAGGTCGAAGGCACCGCCGGCGAGGCGCCCGAACACATCACGATCGTGAACTCGCCCGAAGACGTGGACAGCCTTGAGGTGCAAGACCCGGAAAAGCTGATCTGGCTGTCGCAGACCACCCTTTCGGTTGACGAAACGATGGAGACCGTGCGGCGATTGCGCGAGAAGTTTCCTCACCTGCAAGATCCCCCGAGTGATGACATTTGCTACGCGACCCAGAATCGTCAAGTCGCGATTAAGAAGATTGCGCCCCAGGCCGACCTGGTTATCGTGGTGGGCTCGGCGAACTCGTCGAACTCCGTGCGCCTCGTCGAGGTCGCACTTGAGTACGGAGCGAAGGCCGCCTACCGGGTCGACTACGCGAGTGAGGTGCGGCAAGAGTGGCTCGACGGAGTGAACACCGTCGGCGTCACGAGCGGCGCCTCGGTGCCGGAGGTGCTCGTGCAGGAGCTGCTCGACGATCTGGCAGATGCAGGCTACTCAGACGTACGTGCGACGGTTACGGCGGAAGAAGACCTGGTGTTTTCGTTGCCTAAGGAACTGCGTCAAGATGCCTCCGGCAAGCGCGACGCACGCGCTCTGGGTGGTCGCGTGCGCTCGTAGCGGCGACGCGAAGCTCATTCACACGCGCACTACATCACGAACAGGTAACGTCTAAGGGTGACTGAAACGACGACCGGCCCGACTGGCCACGCCGCGACTGGCGCGCAGCCGCACGCGGTGCGCCCGCTCACCGGGCCCATAGACCTGTCGCAAATCGACCTTGAGGCGCTCGAGGGGCGTCGCCAGGTGCGTGACAGCCTGTCGCGATTCCTCATGCCCTACAAATTCGCCATCGACGAGGTCATGACGAAGCTCAACATCCTGCAGGAGGAATTCACGCAGACGGGTGAGTACAACCCCATCGAACACGTTTCGAGCCGGCTGAAAGACCCCGACAAGATCATTGAGAAGATGCAGCGCCGCGGGGTGCCGCTCGAGACCGAGCGCGTGCGCGAGACGATCACCGACATTGCGGGGGTGCGCGTGGTCTGCGCCTTCGTGTCCGATGTGTACCGGGTGTTCGAACTCCTCACCGCTCACGATGACGTTTCGGTGTATCAGGTGAAGGATTACATCGCCAAGCCCAAGGAAAACGGCTACCGCAGCCTTCACCTGCTCCTTGAAGTTCCGGTATTCCTCTCCAGCGGGCCGGTGCAGACCATTGTGGAGGTTCAGATCCGCACTATTGCAATGGATTTTTGGGCGAGCCTCGAGCACAAGATCTACTACAAGTACGATCGCGAGGTTCCAGAGGAGCTCCTGCGCGGCCTGAGCGATGCAGCCGAGCAGGCAGATCAGCTCGACACGACAATGGAATGGCTCCACATCGCTATCAGGGGAGGTGGCCGCGACACACTCGTGCGTCGCAGTGCCGACGCGATGCTCAGTCATTCGCTCGCACAGACGGCGGGGCGTCACGCTTCCTCGGAGTCAGCGTAAGCACGCACCGCACTCCTCGGTCACCGCACGATCAGTGGGGCTCCAGGGACGTGGATCCGGCACGTGCCGAGTGTGCGGCTATTGCGGTGCCGACAGCGAGCCCAGGATCAATTCCATTGCGTCTGGCTCAGCGAGTCGCTGCAGAAGCTCAGGAACCTGGTAGATCCCAATCATGATGAACGTGAACGTGATGATACCCGCCAAGACTGCGGCGACAAGTGGTACCCAGAAGGTCAGCTTGCGTGCGCGCAGGCGCTGCACCGAATAGATGACAGTCAGTGCATACACCGCAAGGACAAGCAACGCTCCAACTGTGCCGAGCGTTGTGAGGGAAGCGGGTACTGAGAAGCCTCCGACTTCAAGTACCTGGCCCCAACGCTCGAACTCGTTCGACATCGAATACAGGGATGCGGCCGAGTTCAGTGCACCCAGCGCCCCGACGACGAGCAGCACGATGGTGACGATGCGGTCGCCGAGTCGCCTGCCGCCAGCGGAGCGAACCGCTCCGGGCTGCCCCGGCGTAGCACGATAGTGCTGCGAGTTGTTTGTCTCATCCGTAACCGTGGCAGGGCGCGATGCCTCGGCCACTTCCGAGCTCACCGATCCCCGGGCACCGAGGTTGTGGGGAACGCCGGGTAAGCGACCTGTGCCACCGCCCGGGGGAGTTGATGTGGGGGCGCCGCCATGGGTATTCCCCCTGGGGTGCTGCGATGCGGGAGACGACGATGAGGACGATGAGGGAGCTGCCTCGCCGGGCGGGGTCCACTCCCATCCCTCGGGCGCATACTCGCCGTACGCGGGGCGCGGGCGAGGGTCGGGCGCTTCTTGCTCAGTGGGAGTCTTGCCGTCTGTTGTCACTTGGCGCTCACTGACCTTCCTGCTGAACCGAGTTGCTCGGCGGCCTGTGCAATCCGTCGAGCCATGCCAGACTCACCCAGGCGGCCGTACGCCCGTGGGTCGTACTGCTTCTTGTTACCGACCTCGCCGTCGATCTTCAAGACGCCGTCGTAGTTCTTCAGGATGAAATCGGCGACTGGTCGCGTGAATGCGTACTGCGTGTCGGTGTCGATGTTCATCTTGATGACACCGTGCGAAACGGCCTCCGCGATCTCCTCAGGGGAGGAACCCGATCCGCCGTGAAACACCAGGTCGAGCGGCTTCTCACCCGTGCCATACTTCGCGGCGAGGCCGTGCTGAATCTCGGCCAAGAGCTCGGGTCGAAGCTTCACACCGCCCGGCTTGTACACGCCGTGCACGTTGCCAAACGTCAGCGCGGTGAGGTACCGGCCCTGCTCCCCGAGCCCGAGTGCTTCGACCGTGGCGATCGCGTCGTCGAGCGTCGTGTAGAGCTGCTCGTTGATCTCGTGCACGATGCCGTCTTCCTCGCCGCCGACCACGCCAATCTCGACCTCGAGGATCACGTCGATGGCAGCCATGCGGGGCAGGAGTTGCTTCGCAATGTCGAGGTTCTCGCTGAGTGGAACCGCCGATCCGTCCCACATGTGCGACTGAAAGTAGGGCAGTCCGCCCGAGGCAACCCGCTCCTCGCTCGCCGCGACGAGCGGCAGCACGAAGTTCTCAAGGTGCTCTTTCGGGCAGTGGTCGGTATGCAGGGCGACAGTAACGTCGTAGGCTTTCGCCACTTCTTCCGCGTACTTTGCGAAGGCGAGTGCGCCGCCGATGCGGTTCTTCACCGTGTGCCCCGCGAAGTAGTCGGCACCCCCGAAGCTGACCTGGATTATTCCGTCGCTGCCCGCCTCGGCGAACCCCTGCAGTGCCGCGTTCAGCGTCTGCGAACTCGACACATTGATTGCGGGGAAGGCGAAGCCACCCGTCTTTGCTGCGTCAAGCATTGCGGCGTACTGTTCAGGTGTTGCAACGGGCATCGGTGCTCCTTGAGTAGGGGTGCCTTATCGTTCCTCAGTCTAGGCGGTGCAACCCGGTTGTTGCTGGGCAGCAAACGGTAGGCTAGGTGGGGATCGCCTTGCGCCCCGCAATGAGGGCCCCGGCCCGCCGCCAACACAGACACGGAGACCTCAGAACATGAGCGAACAACATTCACTGGGTGAATGGCAGCCCGATCGCAACCTCGCCATGGAACTGGTGCGTGCCACTGAGGCCGCGGCCATCCGGGCAACCCCGTGGGTGGGGCTCGGTGATAAGCTCGCTGCCGACGGCGCCGCTGTCGATGCGATGCGGCGTTTCCTCTCGACCGTGTCGATGAATGGCACCGTCGTGATCGGCGAGGGCGAAAAAGATGATGCGCCGTGGCTGTACAACGGTGAGAAAGTCGGCAATGGCGAGGGCGCCGAGTGCGACGTCGCAGTGGATCCGATTGACGGAACTCGGCTGACCGCCGAGGGGCGCCCCGGCGCGCTATCCGTGATCGCTGTCGCTGATCGGGGCAGTATGTATGACCCGTCGGCGGTGTTCTATATGGACAAGCTGGTGTGCGGGCCCGAGGGCGTCGACATCGTCGATATCGAGCGGCCGATCGGAGAGAACATTCGGGCGCTCGCACGGGTGAAGGGTGTGAGCGTCTCTGACATTCGCGTCGCTGTGCTCGACCGACCGCGTCACGAGCAGCTCATCGCTGACATTCGTGAGGCCGGTGCAGGCACTCGCCTCATCATGGATGGTGATGTCGCCGCAGGTGTGAACGCGGCGCAGTGGGACTCGCGTATTGACCTGGCGGTCGGTATCGGTGGAACACCAGAGGGCATCATCACCGCCTGCGCAGTGAAGGCGCTCGGCGGAGTGATTCAGGGCAAGCTGTGGCCGAAAGATGATGAAGAGCGTGAGCGGGCGCTCGACGCGGGCCACGAGCTCGGTCGCGTGCTGCACGCCAACGACCTGGTGCGCAGCGACAACGCGTACTTCGTGGCCACGGGCATCACCTCGGCTGACTTCCTCGACGGGGTGCAACGGCGAGGGCCATTCCTGCGCTCTGAGAGCATTGTGATGCGAGCTCACTCGGGCACAATCCGCCGCGTCATCACCGATCAACGCCCGCACCGCTGGGAGTAACCGGAATCTGGCTCGGCCCGGCCGTTCGACGGATCCGGGCCGAGCTGCACATCTGTCTTGTGCGCGTGAAGTTAGTCGGATGTGCGCGTCAGCGCAGATCGAGTGGGATCGCCGTAAGACGGTGGATTTTGACTCCAGTGGCCTTTGCGAGTGCGGCTACGTTTGGTGCCTCGTGCCGCTGCGCGGCATCGCTGATGATCGCCGCGCACGCCTCCGCGTCGGCGAGCGCCTCGTGATGAGCGAACTCGTGATAGCCAGCTGCGGCAGCGGCCAGCGGAAGTCGGTGTGAGGGGATCTCGTAGGTTTTGCGAGAGATCTGCACGCTGCAGAGATAGCGCAGCTTTGGTGTCGGGGTGACCGTTGCGGCACACGCTCCGCGGATCACGCCCATGTCGAAGCCAGCGTTGTGGGCCACCGCGATGTCGTCACCGATGAACTCGCGAAGGTCTTGCAGTTGCTCGCCCCACCCCAGGGCATCCTCCACCATCTCGGGTGTGATGCCGTGGATCTTGATGTTAAAGCGGAGAAACTCGTCGTGCCCCGCAGGCGGGCGAATGAGCCAGCTCGCGCGATCCACCACGTTGCCATCGCGCACACGCACGAGGCCGACGGCGCACGCGGAGGCCGCATGGCTGTTGGCGGTTTCGAAGTCTATGGCGGTGAAGTCGACTGGCACCCAAAGATCTTGACATACGCCACTGACAGCCGAATGCGGTCAGTCTTGAGTTGAACAGCACGGGTAGACTTGACCCTCGTGGCTCTCACTATCGGAATCGTCGGCCTGCCCAACGTTGGCAAGTCCACCCTCTTCAATGCACTCACGCACAACGACGCGCTCGCGGCGAACTACCCGTTTGCAACGATCGAACCCAACGTGGGGGTGGTGAACCTGCCCGACCCGCGGCTGACGAAGCTCGCCGAGATCTTCGGCTCCGAGCGGATCCTCCCGGCGGCAGTGAGCTTTGTCGATATCGCCGGCATCGTGCGCGGGGCAAGCGAGGGCGAGGGACTTGGCAACCAGTTCCTCGCGAACATTCGTGAGGCCGACGCAATCGCTCAGGTGGTGCGCGGCTTCAGTGATCCCGACGTGATCCACGTGGAGGGTGCGGTGAATCCCTCTAGCGACATGGAGACGATCAACACTGAGTTGATTCTCGCTGACCTGCAGACCGTCGAGAAGGCGCTCGTGCGCTACGAGAAAGAACTCAAATCGAAGAAGATCGATGCTTCGGTAGTCTCCACCGCCCAGGCCGCGATGGCTGCGCTGAATGACGGCAAGCTCCTGTCGCATTCGGGCATTGATATTGAGCCCATTCGCGAGCTCGGCCTCCTCACCGCGAAGCCGTTCCTCTATGTGTTCAACGTCGATGAGGGAGTGCTGGCCGATCAGACGAGGCTCGCCGAGCTCGCGGCCCTTGTTGCCCCGGCGAAGGCGATCTTCCTCGACGCGAAGCTCGAGAGCGAACTCATGGAACTGAGTGACGAGGACGCGGCGGAGCTGTTGGCTTCGATCGGTCAAGAAGAAAGCGGGCTGGATCAGCTCGCCCGCATCGGCTTCGACACACTGGGCCTGCAGACCTACCTCACGGCCGGGCCGAAGGAATCGCGCGCGTGGACGATTCGCAAGGGCTCGAAGGCGCCCCAGGCGGCGGGCGTGATCCACACCGATTTCGAAAAGGGCTTCATCAAGGCCGAGGTCATCTCGTTTGACGACTTGGTGGCGACCGGCTCAGTCGCCGATGCGCGGGCGCAGGGCAAGGCGCGCATGGAAGGCAAGGATTACGTCATGCAAGACGGCGACGTGGTCGAGTTCCGCTTCAACGTGTAGCCATCCTCTGGAGTGCCCCGGGCAGTCGCTGAGCCCACGCGCCAGGGATTCAGCGTGCGTGTGGCGGTCTTCCGCTCCTCCTTTGAGCAGTGGGGCGATCTCGACCTGAGGATCCTCTAGAATTACCTCGTGCTGCTCGACACAGTGTTCGTGATCGCCGGAATTGTCATTCTGGTCGCCGGAGGCGAGGCGCTCGTCCGTGGCGCATCCACGCTCGCTACACGGGTGGGCATTTCTCCGCTCATCGTCGGCCTCGTCGTCGTCTCTGCGGCGACGTCAGCACCCGAACTCGCCGTGACCGTCGATGCCGTTCTGCGCGATGAACCCGATCTCGCGCTCGGCAATGTCGTGGGCAGTAATATCGCCAACATCCTGCTGATCCTCGGGATTTCGGCCCTCGTGCTGCCCCTGAGCATTAAGAAGCAGATCGTGCGGTTCGATGTGCCGGTCATGGTGGGCATGTCGATTCTGCTCATCGTGGTCAGCCTCGACGGCCAGATCGGGCTCCTCGACGGCCTTCTGCTCCTCACAGGCCTCGTCGTTCACACCGTCATGAGCATCGCGGTGGGGCGACGCGAGGGTGCGGCAAACGGAACTGCACGCGTTCAGGCATCCTCTGACGCAAGCGCGAGTGCTACGAGGGGGAATCCGACGCCCCTGTGGCTTGCTTCCGTGTTGCTCGTTGTTGGCCTGGGTCTTCTCGTTCTCGGGGCGCAGCTGCTCGTAAACGGAGCGGTGGGCATCGCAACGGAGCTCGGAGTAAGCAGCCTCATTGTCGGTCTCACTGTGGTCGCCGTCGGCACCTCGTTACCCGAGCTCGCCACGTCGATCATTGCCGTGCGTCGAGGTGAGCGAGACATGGCCGTCGGTAACATCGTTGGCAGCAACATCTTCAACATCGGAATGGTGCTCGGGGCACCGGCGATCATCTTCGGTCAGGGCATCCCCGTGCCGGCCGCCGCGATCGCTCTCGACCTGCCTCTCATGCTTGCCGCCTCGATCGCGCTGCTACCGATCGCTTTCACCGGGTTTATCGTTGCCCGTTGGGAGGGGGGCACGTTTGTGGCGCTCTACGTCGCGTACACCGCTTACCTCGTGCTCGCTGCCACCCAACACGATGCGCTCGAGGGCCTCACAGACGTGATGATCTGGTTCGTACTGCCGCTCGTGGGCGTGACCCTCGTTGTTGTGACCGCCTTCGAGGTGGGCGTGCATCGCGGCAAGCGACTCGCCGCAGCAGAACGTCGCGACAACCAGATGCCCGCACCACCGCTGGAGTGAGTGGCGTCACCGTTGCCTGCGACACGGTACCGCAGGTCGGTAACGAGATCTAGTTCCGTTTGAGTGTGCAGCCATCCATCTCGATTGCTCGAAGAAGTCACGCAGGCAGCGGGCCAGCGAGGGAGCAATGTAGCGTGCCGGTGGAGCTGAACGGGCCAGCCATCGCGGAGAGAACCCGCAGCAGTTGTGAGCCGTGCATCTATGCTGAGACCCACAACGTCTGACTGGAAGGCACACTCAGAATGACCGATCGACGCGCGCAGCTCGGGACCGCATCGATTCCCCTCTCCGAGAGAAGAGCGGCGGAGCCTCAACTTACCCTTCGTATAGAGTCGCAGGCGATCTATCTAGCGCTGCTAGCCGGCGGCATCGGCGCAATTGTGGGCATAATTCTCGGGATTGGATGGCCGCCGCTCCCGCTCTTTGGGGATCTGTCTTTCGGGACAGTAGTCGCGATCGTGGCCGGGTTGGTTTCTGCAGTCGCGGGATCCATAGGCTACTGGCGCGCGCGTCGGCTGGAAGGGCAAGAGTGGAGGGGGACGCTGCCCGCGGCGATCTTCACCGTGAATACCATCGCAGTGGTCCTGGTGCACGTTGTGCTTGCTGCGCTGACCGTGCTCGGAGTGTTTTTCATTCTGAGTCGTGGGTTCATTGGGCTCGAAGTTGACCCCTTCTGGTCCACGGCACTCATGGCAGTCAGCGTCGGGCTTAGCGCGCATATGACCTATCTGTCAGTTTCGCGTATGACCACGCGTCGGATGTCATCTTTGCTGATGTCGTTCGTTGTCATTGGCACACTCACCGCAATGGTCTCGTCTCCGGACCCCACATGGTGGAAGATTCACTTCAGCCAACTGGGCACGTTTTGGAGTGTGTCGGGCTTCATGTTTAACGGCACATTGATTGCCGCAGGTCTGCTCGTTACCGCGTTTGCCGTCTATTTGGCCAACGACATGCGTGCCCTCGTGGAACGCGGCATTCTCACCAACAGGAGAAGTACCACGATTGTCTCTGCGATGTTCATTGTTATGGGCATTATGTTGGCGGGAGTTGGTCTAGTTCCGGTGAATGTGAGCCTGATTATTCACAATCTCTGTGCGAGCGGGATGGCGGTCATGTATTTCGGCCTGCTGAGTGCCGGGCCATGGATCCTCCGTGGCATGCCTCGCGCTTATTTCGTTGCTTCAGTGGCTTTTCTCGTCAGTGTGGTGCTTTCGACTATTCTCTTCTCTATAGGGTTCTTCGGACTCACCGCATTCGAAATCGTCGTTTTCGCACTCATCTTCGGGTGGATATCGGTCTTCATTCGTTTCGTTGGTGTCGCCGGCCAAGATGATGCGCGTCGCGCGAATGGCTCGGACCACCGGGTTCCCCCACATACAAGAGGTTTTCACGATGTGCAGTCGTGATTCGAGGGAGACGAAACTCAATGTCTGACACACTGCCGCCGTGCCCAGAGTGTGGTGAATCCTATACCTATACGCAGAGTTCGTTGCTGGTGTGCCCCATGTGTGGGCATGAGTGGGCTCCCGCTGAAGAAGCGGAGGCCGTCGGGACTGAGGCGGCTGTCAGGGACTCGGTGGGCAACGTCCTCACCGACGGTGACACCGTCACCATCACGAAAGACCTCAAGATCAAGGGTGCAGGCGGCGGGGTCGTCAAGGTCGGAACCAAGGTGCGCGGCATTCGGTTGATCTCCGACGGCGTGGGAGATCACGACATTGATGCGAAGGTACCCGGGTTCGGTCAGATGCAATTGAAATCTAGTGTGGTGAAGAAGGTTCTCTAGTGTGCCGCCACCCCAGAGAGTCGCGTGCACATTCTGGCATTCGCACAGCGTTGAGTGGCGCCGGCTTCAGGTGAGCGTTCGGGGGACCGTTCACCCGCCTCTCCAGGACTGAATAAGCTGGGCTGATGACCGGAACGCTCGTAGCCCATGGCTTAGCTGGTGGCTACGCACACCGCACCCTGTTTGACGGTCTCAACCTCACGGTTGCTCCGGGCGATGTCATCGGAGTGGTGGGGGTAAACGGTGCGGGAAAGTCGACGCTCCTACGCATACTCGCCGGTGAGGTCGAACCGCAGGCGGGAACGGTGAGTCTGGCACCGAGCGACGCGTTTGTGGGGTTTCTCCCGCAGGAGCACGAGCGAGTCGCCGGGGAAACGATCGCGGGCTATATCGCTCGGAGAACGGGTTGCGCGCGTGCCACGAGCGAGATGGACGCGGCCGCCGAGGCGCTCGGAAATCTTGAGCCACAGCCGCCAGGCACCCCCGACCCAGGCGACGTGTATGCAGCCGCGCTTGATCGCTGGCTTGCGAGCGGAGCCGCAGATCTTGAAGAGCGGTTGCCCGCGATACTCGCAGAGCTGGGCCTGGTATTGAACAGGCCTGCTGCAGGCGTAGGTTCCGCGACACTGGACGGTGTGAGCGGACTCTCTCCGGAGTCGCTCATGACTTCGCTATCTGGCGGGCAGGCTGCGCGCGTCGGGCTCGCTGCTCTTCTTCTCTCACGATTTGATATCGTGCTGCTCGATGAGCCCACCAACGATCTCGACCTTGACGGTCTAGAACGACTCGAGAACTTCGTTCAGGGTTTGCGAGGCGGCGTCGTGCTCGTGAGCCACGATCGCGAGTTCCTTGCCCGGTGTGTGACCCGCGTGCTCGAACTCGATCTCGCGCAGCACAGCAATCGTGTGTTCGGTGGCGGCTACGATTCGTATCTCGAGGAGCGCGAGATCGCCCGACAGCATAAGCGGGATGACTACGAAGGTTTCGCTGCGAAGAAAGCCGATCTCGTGGCTCGTGCGCGCATGCAACGAGAGTGGTCGAGCCAGGGCGTGCGAAACGCCATGAAAAAGGCACCTGATAACGACAAGATCCGGCGAAAAGCGTCTACCGAGTCCAGCGAAAAGCAGGCGCAGAAAGTGCGTCAGATGGAGAGCCGGATCAGGCGCCTCGAGGAGGTCGAGGAACCGCGTAAGGAATGGCAGCTTGAGTTTACGATCGGCACAGCCCCGCGATCGAGCGCGGTGGTCGCGACGCTGAACGATGCCGTGATCCAACAGGGGGCGTTCACGCTCGGGCCGGTCTCGCTGCAGTTGAATGCCGGCGAGCGGATCGGGATCACCGGCCCGAACGGTGCGGGCAAGTCGACGCTCCTGCGGGTGCTTCTCGGGCGACAGATTCCCGATTCCGGCTCCGCATCGCTCGGCACCTCGGTGGCGATCGGCGAAGTGGATCAGGCCCGCTCCCTGTTCGCGGGATCTTTCCCACTCGTTGAGACATTCGAGTCGCTCGTGCCCGAGATGTCAGCCGCCGAGGTGCGAACGCTGCTCGCGAAATTTGGGTTGAAAGCCGACCACGTGACGCGCGCCGCGAGTGAGCTTTCGCCGGGGGAGCGCACGCGAACCGGTCTCGCGCTCTTGCAGGCCCGAGGCGTCAACGTTCTCGTTCTCGACGAGCCCACGAACCATCTGGACCTGCCGGCGATCGAGCAACTCGAACAGGCCCTAGAGACCTACAAGGGTGCACTGCTGCTGGTCACACACGACCGTCGAATGCTGCACACGGTGAGGCTCGATCGGCGTTGGCACGTAGAGAATGGTGCAGTTACCGAGCTCGTGTAGCTCGCCCGGCCGCGTCCACAGGCTGTTCCCCGGTAGTCTGAAAGGGTGAATGACGAGGAACTGCGCGCGTTCTTAGAGTCGGCGAGCAAAGGCGACCCCGAACCTCAGCAGCAGAGCAACCCAATTGAGCCAGCGACTTCGGGCGAACCCCCCGCGACCTCGAAGCCCGGTGAATCGGCTCGGCCTGCCGCACCGGTTGGTGGCCAGCAAGCCGGTCTCAGCTTCGACGAGTTGATCGGCTTGCGCCGTCGACAGGCGGCCGATGCTGACCCTGTGCCACTGGTGCTTCCTGAGCCGAAGCGGGCCTCGTCACCCGACTCGGGCGTGACACCGCTCTTGCTGCCGCCAGCCGGAACGCCGGCGCGCTCGGCACAGCCGGCGGCGATGAACGACCCTCAGCCACCAACGCAACCACTCTCACAGGCCGACATGCCGACCCCAAAGAGCGCAGACACACGACCCGCGGAGCCGATCGCCCCCGCGATCCCAGTATTCGCACAGACCCCAGTGCCTGCGGCGAGTCGGCCTGCGCCGGAGTTGCCCGTGGTACCGGCTTCGTCGGTCCCGCCCACAGCTCCGCTTCCGCAGGCAGACGAGTCCTCGATCTTTGGCCTGCTGGCTGCCACTGATGCAAGTACTCCCGCTAGCGACGAGTACGAGAAGATCGCTGTGACGGGGGGCACCGGGGGGAAAAAAATGTTGCCCTGGATCATCGTGGGTGCAGGAGTGGCCATCGCCCTGGTCGCATCCATCTTCATCGTGAACGCGCTGGGGGGCGGAACAGAGCCCACACCGACCGCGGCACCGACGGCGACCGAGACACCCACGACAGGCTCCACGCCGTCCGCCTCACCGTCGCCCTCGACAGATCCTGAGCCCTCGGAAACGGCAGATGATCAACCGCCTCAGGTTGAGGTCGGGCCAACGATGGTGCTTGACGTGCCCTTCTGGGGAATTACCGCCGACCTCAGCACGAGATTCGGACAAACGAGCTACGTTATCGACGCAGATAGTCGTTTGGTACTCAACTCGGCCCTCATCAGCTCGCTTCCGGAATCGTGTGCGGCGATGCGGTCAGAGTGGGGCATTTCGCGGGTAGGCGACGCATCGTTTGAGGTCTTGAAGCCCGCACAGCGTTGCGCCGAAGCCCCCGAACTGTATGACGAAATCTGGGGCCTCTCGGCCGCGATGGTCGAGAGCATCAGGCCGCTGTAGCGGCTCCTAAGTAGCCACTCCGAACAACTCGGGCCACCAAGCCAGGGCCAGTGGGTACCCGGCAAAGCTCACGATATCGAGCACCCAGTGCGCGACGACGAGCGGGAGCACGCGACCGGTGCGCCGGTAGATCCACCCGAACACGAGTCCCATAATCACGTTGCCCAGAAACCCTCCGAATCCCTGGTACAGGTGGTAGGTCCCGCGGAGCACGGCACTCACCACGATGATGGTGGTCGTGCCCAGCCCGAGTCGACGCAGCCGATCGAACAAGTAGGCGACCACGATGAATTCCTCACCCAGGGCCGCTCGCAGCGCGGCGAGCACCAGCACGGGCACGGTCCACCATGCGGTGTCGAGGGTCGTCGGAACCACGGTGACGTTGATACCGAGCGCCTTCGTGGCGAGGTAGAAACCGATACCCGGAATGCCGATCGCGGCGGCAAGCAGCACGCCTCCGCCGGTCTCCGTGATCCACCAGCTTTGTTTCAACCCGGTGGATCGACCGAACCCCAGACGCGACAGGTGTGGGCGCCGTTCACGCCACAGGAGGAAGATGACGAGCGCCACCGGGGCGAGGCCGAAGGTAAAGCCGAGCAGCTGGTAGACGAGGTCGAACCACGGGCGTTCTGACAGCGCGCGATTGATCGTCGCGGTCTGGGAAGCGAGGGAAGTCTCGCGGGTCACCCGTTCGACAATGGCAACCACCGCGTACACCGCCGACGCGCCGAACGAGAGCGCGAGCACGATGGCGATCTCCCACTTCAGGCGAGTGTTCGAGGGCTGGGGCATCGTTGGGCTTTCTGCGGTCACGCGATCAGCGTATCGGCGGCAGCGTGCCAGGAGGGAGATCGAGGCGATCCCGGGTGTTTTCCGCGCCGACCCCTCCGCGTAAACCGCGCCAACTAGGCTGACCCGTATGAGAATCGGTGTGCTTTGCAGTGGCGGCGACAGTCCGGGCATGAATGCTGCGATTCGCGGGGTCGTGCTGCGCGGTGTTGAGGTGCTCGGTCACGAGATGATCGGCTTCATGGATGGGTGGCGTGGCTTTCTCGAGGGAGACTGGATCAACCTTGACCGCAGTGCGGTTCGCGGGATCGCGCCTCACGGGGGTGTGATGCTCGGCACGAGTCGGGTGAGCCCGTTCACTTCTTGGGCTGGAGTACCCGGGGATTACGACATGATTCGTGGGCGCATGGCCGAGTACGGAATCGAAGGGTTCGTACTGATCGGCGGCGACGGCACACATCGGGTGTCGAAGATGTTGCATGACCAGGGCATTCACGTTGTCGGGCTCCCGAAGACCATCGACAACGACATCGTGGGTACCGACTACTCCTTTGGATTTGACACCGCGGTCTCGACCGCTACCGAGGCGATCGATCGTTTGCGCACCACGGGCGAATCACATCGTCGCTGCATGGTGCTTGAGGTGATGGGTCGCAACGCCGGGTGGATCGCCCTGCACGCTGGCATGGCGGGTGGGGCGCAGGTCACCCTCATCCCAGAGCATCCAGAGTCGCTCGAGCAGATTGCCGAGTGGGTGCTGAGCGTGCAGGAGCGCGGCCGGTCCTCGCTGGTGGTCGTCGCCGAAGGCTTCCGCCTTGATGGGATGGCGGAGGCGGTGACAAACCCGGGGGTCGACCGCTTCGGGCGGCCCCGCCTGGGCGGTATCGCCGAGGTGCTCGCGCCGCTGATTGAAGAGCGAACGAACATCGAGACCCGGGCGACCGTGCTGGGGTACGTGCAACGGGGCGGCTCTCCCACAGCGTTTGACCGGGTGCTCGCCACCCGCACGGGGTTCGCTGGCGCTGATGCAATCGATGCAGGGCAGTGGGGCATGCTTGCCGCGCTTCGGGGCGACGAGATCGTGCTGGTGCCGTTCTCAGAGGTGGTGGGACATTTCAAGGCCGTTCCCGCACGACGGTACCTCGAGGTGCGCAAGAACTTCGGGTAGCCGCGTCTGGAATCCCGGACAAGGGTGGCTCCGCGCGCGTTGCCTTGCGCGGGTCAGCGAGGTGAGATGGAACCAGCGATCTGCTCTCGAAATCTCTCGAAAGGCACTCCCATGGCACTTCCTGGCACCCGTCCCGTCCGTTCGCCACGCGGTACCGAGATCTCGGCCAAGAGCTGGCAGACCGAGGCTCCGCTGAGGATGCTCATGAATAACCTCGACCCCGAGGTGGCCGAACGGCCCGACGACCTGGTGGTCTACGGCGGAACCGGCCGAGCGGCGCGAAGCTGGGAGGCGTTCGAGGCCATCATCGACACGCTGCGCGACCTCGAGGATGACGAGACGCTCCTCGTGCAATCGGGAAAGCCGGTGGGGGTCTTTCGCACACACGTTTGGGCACCGCGCGTGCTTATTGCGAACTCGAACCTCGTGGGTGACTGGGCCAACTGGCCGGAGTTTCGCCGCCTCGAGGCCGAGGGGCTCACGATGTACGGGCAGATGACCGCGGGGTCGTGGATCTACATTGGCACTCAGGGCATCCTGCAGGGCACGTTCGAAACCTTCGCCGCGGTTGCGAGAAAGCTTGCCGCCCAAGGTCGCCTCCCCGCGCAGCCGGATGGCGCGGCGGAGGGCACCCTCGCGGGCACGATCACGCTCACTGGTGGCTGCGGCGGCATGGGGGGAGCGCAGCCGCTCGCGGTGACACTCAACGGCGGCGCATGCCTGATCGTCGATGTCGACGAGACACGTCTACGGCGGCGACACGGTAAGCGATATCTCGACGAAATGGCGACCGACCTCGACCAGGCACTCGCGACGGTGCAGCGCGCCCAGGCAGAGCGGCGCGGCTGGTCCGTTGGGCTTGTCGGCAACGCTGCCGAGGTCTTTCCCGAGGTGCTCCGCCGACACCTGGCGGGCGAGGTTACGATCGATGTGGTCACCGATCAGACGAGCGCGCACGATCCGCTGTCGTACCTTCCGGTGGGAGTTTCCGTTGCCGACTGGCATGCCCGGGCCGACGCAGACCCCGAGGCATTCACTCTCGCCGCCCGCCACTCCATGGCGACGCAGGTCGCCGCGATGGTCGGTTTCCAAGACGCGGGAGCCGAGGTCTTCGACTACGGTAACTCGATCCGCGATGAGGCGAGGCTCGGCGGGTACGACCGTGCGTTCGAATTCCCGGGTTTCGTGCCCGCCTACATTCGGCCTCTCTTCTGCGAGGGCATGGGTCCATTTCGTTGGGCGGCGCTCTCGGGCGATCCCGAAGACATCCGCGTGACCGACGAGGCGATTCTCGAGCTTTTTCCGGGCGATGCGCACCTGCACAGGTGGATCCGCGCGGCACAAGAGCGGGTCGAGTTCGAGGGGCTGCCTGCCCGCATCTGTTGGCTCGGGTACGGAGATCGCGCGAAGGCCGCGGTGCGGTTCAACGAGCTCGTTGCCGAGGGGAAGCTGAGCGCCCCCATCGTGATCGGGCGCGATCACCTCGACTCCGGTTCGGTTGCCTCCCCGTACCGCGAGACTGAGGCCATGGCTGATGGCTCGGATGCCATCGCCGATTGGCCGATACTGAATGCCCTGCTTGCGTCTTCGTCGGGGGCCACCTGGGTGTCGCTGCACCACGGTGGTGGAGTCGGAATTGGTCGCTCCGTGCACTCCGGGCAGGTGTCGGTCGCCGACGGCACGGCGCTCGCCGCCCAGAAGCTGCAGCGCCTCTTGACGAACGACCCGGGCATGGGCGTGATCCGGCACGTTGATGCTGGGTATGAGCGCGCGGCGGAGGTTGCGCGCGAACGAGGCGTGCGAGTGCCGATGGAACCCGTGATCCGCAATACCGACCGGGCCCTGTAGCCCGCCACCACTGTGCCGAGGGAGAGCCGCATGAGTCACACGCTGCTGATCGACAACATCGGCGAGCTCACGACCAACGACGAACGGCTCGGGTCCGGTTTCCGTTCCGGTTCCGGTTCCGGTGCTGGTGCGGGTGCCGAGGCGAGTGCCAACGGGCGGATTTCCGATGCCGCAGTGGTCATCGAGGGCGATGTTGTGGTCTGGGTTGGACTCGCGTCCGACGCGCCGGCCGCCGACACGCGTTTCGACGCGGCGGGGCGCGCGGTCTTGCCCGGTTGGGTTGATTCGCACACGCACATGGTCTTCGCCGGCGATCGCACCGCTGAGTTTGAGGCCCGCATGGCAGGGGAGACGTATGCCGCGGGAGGCATCAACCGCACAGTGGAGGCGACTCGACTGGCAAGCGACACAGAGCTTGAGGCGAATCTCACTCGACTGATCGCAGAGGCCCGAAGCGGTGGCACCACGATCATCGAGACGAAGACCGGCTACGGTCTCACCACCCAGGACGAGCTTCGGTCGGCCCGCATCGCAGCGAAACACGCTGACGCCGTCACGTTCCTCGGTGCACACGTGGTGCCGACGGGAGTGGATCCGCAGACCTATCTCGAGCTTGTAACCGGGCCGATGCTCGCAGCCGTGGCACCACACGTGAGCGCGGTCGATGTGTTCTGCGAGGCCGGCGCGTTCGACGAGACCGCCGCCAGACGAGTGCTCGAATCCGCGGCCGACGCCGGCCTCGCAACCCGCGTGCACGGGAACCAGTTGGGACACGGCCCGGGGGTGCGGCTCGCGGTCGAGTACGGATCGCTCAGCGTTGACCACGTGGGCTTTCTTTCTGGTGCCGACGTTGACGCGCTGGCACAGTCGTGGGGAGATGGGCGTCGCGGCACGGTTGCGACGGTGCTGCCGGCCTGCGACCTGTCAACGCGCATGCCACTCGCCCCGGCGCGGCAACTGATCGATGCGGGCGCGGTGGTGGCGATTGCCTCCAACTGCAACCCCGGCACCTCCTTCACCACCTCGATGGGGTTCTGTGTGGCCACCGCAGTGCTGCAGATGGGGCTGACCGTGGCAGAAGCGGTGCGTGCCGCGACACTGGGCGGGGCCAGGGCGCTCAGCATGCACGAGACGGGCTGGATCGATCCCCGGGGCGCCAAGCAGCCCGCGGTGGGGATGATCCGCCCAGGTGCCCGTGCTGATCTTCAGCTGCTGGAAGCCCCCTCGGTAACGCACCTCGCCTATCGCCCCGGTGTTCCGCTGACCTCGGCCGTGTGGAGGGCCGGCATCCGCGTCCGATAGGGGGCCGCGCAGCTTGTACAGGCTGTCCTGCAGATGCCTCGGGTGCCTTTTAGTGCGCGGCGCGGCCGTAGATACGCGTCGAGAGCGTCTCGGCCGCCACGCGCACGTGCGAGGCGAGCTCGGCGAGGCGATCCGCTGTCGCCTCGTCGTCGCGAAACGTCACCGCGACCGCGGCGACCGGCCACCCGCGGTGATCATTCACGGGCATTGCGACAGAAGAGAAGCCCGGCGTGACGGATCCGCGTTCAAGGGCGAATCCGCGTGTGGTCGTGGCATCGAGCACCGCACGCAGCCTCGAGTAGCGGTCGATGTCGATCTCGTGATCTCCGTCGATCGGCCTGGCGGCGTTGATCGCATCGCTGTTGTCATGCCGATGCACAAAAGCGTCACGGTCGGGGTAGAGCGCCCGCACCTGCGCGCGCGGGAGTGCCGCAAGGATCGCCCGGCCACTCGCCGTCAAGTGCATGGGCAGCCGCACGTTGACACCGGTGACCAGGGCTGGGGCGCCTTGGGCGCGTTCCTCGACGACGTAGAGCACGTCGCGGCCGTGGGGCACAGCCAGGTGGCCGCTGACGTGCACGCGATCAACCAGGGCGGTCAGCAGCGGACGACCGATCCGGGTAAGCGGTTCCTGCCGGGAGTACGCCGAGCTCAGCTCGAAAGCCGCGATCCCAAGCCCGTACCGGTGCTCCTCCGGCACGTGCATGACGAAGCCGTGCTCCTGCAGTGTGTCGAGCAGGTGGTACACGGTGGATCGGGGCAGCCCCAGCTGCGTCGCGATCATGCTCGCGGGCAGTGGTCCCCGCGCCCCGGCCAGGAGGGACAGGATTCGCAGCGTCTGATCCGCTGCGGGCACCTTTGGCTGACTCACAGCGGCAGCCTATCGCGAGGCCACCGAGGTCGGATATGTCAGTTGCGTCGGAGGGCTGGGCCCTCTTTGGCCCGACTGCCCTCTTTGCCAGGCTGTGTGTGAGTCACTCGGTTGACAGAAAGGTCACCCATCATGTCGATCACGCCGGGCTTCACTCTCACGGAAATCCGTGAGTATGTGCACGAGTACCAGAACCTTCCCCATGGCACGAAAACGAGATGGTTGAAAGAGCAAACCTTTTCCAAGCATCAGATCATGCGCTGGCAAGATGCCGTGTTCGGGGGCGATCTCGACCGCGGCATGATTCCGCGAGAGAGTAGCGGTATGACACCAGACGCGAAGGCCCGCCGGGAGATCTCCCACCAGCAGCGCAGCATCCCGAAAGAACAACACGACGCAGAACTCGCCGCGCTCAACGCCCGGATTCGTGAACTCGAGGGAACGAATGACGCGTTGGGAAAAGCTATCGGGCTCTTGCACAAGCTGAACGAGCAAGAGCCCGATACGTTGCCGGCGACCGGGCGAGAGAGTTCATCACCGCCGAGAACCTCCTCGTGACCGAGCTCACCCGCATCACGGGGTCACAGCGTAAGGCCCTGAGCCTTGCGGGGGTGTCCCGGGCGACGTGGCATTACCGGCAACAGCCCCGCCAAGTGGTGATGGCCCCGGTTCCGCAGGCCGAGCGGGCGTACCGGGCACGCATCAGTCCGACCGATCGGGAACGCATCGTGGGGTACATTCTTGCGGGGTGGGCGAAGAGCGTGTCCGTGGATCATGCGTACGCGTCGGCGTGGGATGCGGGAGTGATGCTCGCGTCGCGTCGCACGTGGTGGCGGATCGCTGCCGGCATCGAGGAGCAGATGCTGCGCCCGCAGGTCCCGACCCGGCGCGGGAAACGGGCCCCACGCGAGAAACCCGTCGTGACGGCGACCCGGCCCGGGCAAGCGTGGTCGTGGGACATCACTGACTTGTACTCGCCGTGGTGGGGGAAAACGTTCAAGGCATACAAGATCACCGATATTTTCTCGCGTGAGATCGTGGGGTGGCGGGTCGAGGAACGAGAGGCTGATCACCTCGCGGTCGAGATGTTTGAGACCGCGATCGCCCATTACGGAGCCCCGGAGGTGGTGCATGCGGACTCGGGGTCAGCGATGCGTTCACACGCGCTCCTGAACGCGCTCACCCACCACGGAGTCACGTTGTCGCATAACCGGCCGTACGTCTCGAACGATAACCCGTTCTCCGAGGCCGGGTTCCGCACGATGAAGTACCGGCCCGGCTATCCCAGAGTCTTCGCTGATCTTGCTGCCGCCCGCACGTATCTCGCCGAGTATGTGGCCTGGTACAACACCGAGCACAAGCACTCCGGGATCGCGTTGTTCTCACCCGCTCAGGTCGGTGACGGGTCATGGCGTGAGGTGTGGAAGACCCGCGACCTCGCGTTGCAACACTATTACGACACGCACCCGGAACGGTTCCGCGGGCGCCCGGTTACGCCGGCACCAGCGGACCTCGTGGGAATCAATCTCCCGAAACAAACCACACAACTAACGTCCGAGTGACTCCACACAGCTTGACACAGAGCGCTGGAGTGAGATATCCGACTGAGCTGAACCCTGTCCCTTGTGAGGCACCTCGATCGCTGCTCATTCCAGCGGCTCAGCGAGCGCAGCCTCCGCGGCTTCTAGCACGGCACCGGACACCACGAAGTGGTGCGCAGCATCGATGAGTGGAGACAGAAAGGTGTCGGTCGCAGGCGCGGGAATGCGTGTGCGAAACAACCGGTGGATCGCGGAGGTTGCGGGAGCGGGCGTGCCTGCGCCGTCCGCAGCTCGAAAATCGAGCGCGCGCGTCGAGGCGAGCAGCTCGATACCGAGCACGCGGCTGAGCCCGTCGAGAGAGCGCCTCAACTTTCGCCCGGCGTGCCAGCCCATCGAGACGTGGTCCTCCTGCATGGCCGACGAAGGAATTGAGTCCACCGAAGCCGGTGCAGCGAGGCGCTTCAGTTCGCTCACGATGCCAGCCGCCGTGTATTGCGCGATCATGAGGCCCGAGTCGAGGCCGGGGTTGGCTGCGAGAAACGGCGGCAGCCCGTGGCTGCGCGACACGTCGAGAAAACGGTCGGTGCGGCGCTCCGAGATGCTCGCGAGATCCGCCACCGCGATTGCCAAGAAGTCGAGCACGTACCCGACGGGGGCGCCGTGGAAGTTGCCGTTCGACTCGACCCGGCCATCGGGCAGCACAACCGGGTTGTCGATCGCGGATCGCAGTTCGATCTCGGCCACCATGGCGGCGTGCGCCGCCGTGTCTCGCACCGCGCCGTGCACCTGCGGGGCGCAGCGCAGCGAATAGGAGTCTTGCACGCGGGTGAACTCGCCCTCGTGCGGGCGCTGGATCAGGCCCGACTCGACGAGTACCCGGGCGATGTTCGCGGCGGCCACGGCCTGACCGTGGTGCGGACGCAGCGCCTGTAGCTCGGGCGCGAACACCGCGTCCGAACCCATGAGCGCCTCGACGCTCGCCGCTGCAGCGAGGTCGGCGATCTTCAGCAGCGAGCTCAGGTCGTGCAGCGCCAGGCACAACATACCCAGCATCCCGTCGGTGCCGTTGATGAGGGCGAGTCCTTCTTTTTCTCTGAGCACCACCGGGGTGATCCCGGCACGCTCAAGTGCCGCCGCCGCTGGCTCGGGGGCGGCGGAACGATCTGCACCCATGCGCACCATCCCCTCGCCGATAAGTGTGAGCGCGCAGTGCGCGAGGGGACTGAGGTCGCCCGAGCAGCCGAGTGAGCCATACTCGTGCACCACCGGAGTGATGCCTGCGTTGAGGATGGCCGCGTACGTTTCTGCGACAACGGGGCGCACGCCGGTCCGCCCGGTTACGAGGGTGTTCAGACGGAGAAGCATCAGTGCGCGCACCACCTCACGCTCCACCTCCGGGCCGGTGCCAGCGGCGTGCGAGCGGATCAGGCTGCGTTGGAGCTGTGCCCGGTTTTCCGATGGGATCTGCACCTTGGCAAGTGCCCCGAATCCCGTCGAGACGCCGTAGTGCGGGCGCGTGTCGCGTGCGAGTTCATCGATCATGCGGCGACTCTCGGCGATCCGCTCCAGCGCGCTGGGGTCGAGTGTCACCGGGGCATCCTCGCGCGCGACGGCGACGACATCGCCGATGGTGAGCGTGCCCTCACCGAGGGCAATCGTGTGGTCTGAGCGTGCGTCCATTCCATGATTCCAGCGCACCTGCGGCCCGGAGGGCACCCCGAATGAGTCTCATTTGTCTGGAATACCAGACGCTCGCCGTCGTGGGTCCTCGAGGTCGGGCCGGCAGCCGTGAAGAATGGGGTGGAGGTGCTGGAAAGCCGAAGCAGGCCGACATTTTCTGTCCCCTGCGCGAGCAGAGTCGGTCTTGCGGGGAGGGCACCGCTGGGAGACAATCAGGCGGGAGCCCATGAACATCAAGTCGTCAGACCTTTCGCATGATCCGCTGTGGCCGCGCACCGGAGGATGGCCCCCGCCGCGTCCGGGCGAGCAAGTCGACCTCGCGCTCGTCGGCATTCCCACGTCGCGCACCTCGCTCTCGCCGTCACAGGCGCACGAGACTCCCGCTGCGGTGCGGCGTGCGTTGCGCCGCTATTCAAGCCATCTGGTGGATCCGGCATCGCCCGGGGCTCGCGGTGCAGAGCGCGAACTCGTGCTCGACGAGGTGCTGCGTATCGTCGATGCCGGGGATCTCACGGGGCCCGACTCCGTTGCCGGCGAAAAGGATGCCACCGAAGCTGTGACGGTACTCGCCACGCATGCTCGGCTCGTGATTGCGCTCGGGGGCGATAACGCGCTGACCGTGCCCGCGGCCATTGGGGTGTCCGGGGGAGTTGCCGGGCTCCGCACCGCCGGACTCGTGACGCTCGACGCACACCACGATCTGCGCGAGGGGCGAAGTAATGGCTCGCCGGTGCGGCGCCTGATCGAGGCCGGGCTTGATCCGCATCGCATCGTGCAGGTCGGCATCGCGGATTTTGCCAACTCCCGGGCTTACCGTGAGCGCGCGAAGGATCTCGGAATCACGGTGGTGCATCGAGACGAACTGCACGATCGGCCGATCAGCGCAGTGGTTGCGGAGGCGCTCGAGATTGCGGGGGCGGGGGGCGGCGCGATCCACGTCGACCTTGATGTCGATGTCTGCGATCGCTCGGTCGCCCCGGGGTGCCCCGCCTCGTTGCCTGGTGGGCTGCAAGCGCACGAGTTGCGACGCTTCGCCCGCTTGTTCGCCGCGGACGATCGGGTGCGCGGCATCGACATCGCTGAGGTGGACGTTCAAGCGGACTCCGCAGACGGTCGAACTGTGCGACTCGCGGCTCTCTGCGTGCTCGAGGCGATCGCCGGACTCGCCTCGCGAACCCGGCTTGGTGACCCCACAGACTGATCCGTTAGAATAGTGTGTCGGCTTTCTTGCGCTCGGCCCATCGTGTCGCGCCTGGCATCCGCGCCGCCGGCATTTCGTATTTCGTTCGTTAGGAACTACCTCTATGGCTCTCGCCACTCGCGAAGACCTCCGCAACGTTGCCATCGTCGCTCACGTCGACCATGGCAAGACGACCCTCGTCGACGCCATGCTGCGTCAGACGAACTCCTTTGACGCACACTCCGAGATGGACGATCGGGTTATGGACTCGAATGATCTCGAGCGCGAAAAGGGCATCACGATTCTGGCTAAGAACACGGCCATCACCTACGTTGGTGCCCACGCGAAGAACGGGCCCATCATTATCAATGTCGTTGATACTCCGGGTCACGCCGACTTTGGTGGCGAGGTCGAACGCGCGCTCTCGATGGTCGACGGCGTGGTGTTGCTCGTCGATGCGTCCGAGGGGCCGCTGCCGCAGACTCGCTTCGTGCTGCGTAAGGCACTCGAAGCCAAGCTCCCCGTGATCCTCGCGGTCAACAAGACCGACCGCCCCGACGCGCGTATCGATGAGGTTGTGGTCGAGGCGCAGGATCTGCTTCTCGGGCTTGCCTCTGACCTCTCCGAAGATCATCCCGATATCGATGTGGATGCCGTACTCGATGTCCCGACGGTGTACCTCTCGGGCCGTGCCGGGGCTGCGAGCCACAACAGGCCAGGCAACGGTGAACTTCCCGACAACCCGGATCTCGAGCCGCTGTTTGAGACCATCCTCGAACGTGTGCCCGCACCGAGCTTCGACGATGAGCACCCGCTGCAGGCGCACGTCACGAACCTCGACTCCTCGCCGTTCCTTGGCCGTATCGCGCTGCTGCGCGTGCACAATGGCTGGATCCACAAGGGCGAGACCGTCGCGTGGGTGAAGCAGGATGGCACGGTGCAGAACGTGCGCATCACCGAGATGATGCTCACCAAGGCGCTGACGCGCTTCCCCGCTGAGAAGGCTGGCCCCGGCGACATCGTGGCCATCGCGGGCATCGAGAACATCACCATCGGTGAGACGATCTGTGACGCTGAAGATGTACGCCCGCTCCCGACCATTTCGGTTGACGAGCCCGCCATCTCGATGACGATTGGTGCCAACACCTCGCCGCTCGTCGGCAAGGTAAAGGGCCACAAGCTCACCGCCCGCATGATCAAGGATCGTCTCGATCGCGAACTCATCGGTAACGTTTCGTTGCGCGTGCTCGACGTGGGACGCCCGGACGCGTGGGAGGTGCAGGGTCGTGGCGAACTCGCGCTCGCGATCCTCGTCGAGAACATGCGTCGCGAGGGCTTCGAGCTCACCGTTGGCAAGCCCCAGGTGGTCACCAAAGAGGTCAACGGGAAGGTACACGAGCCCTACGAGCACCTCACCATCGACACCCCCGAGGAGCACCTCGGCGCGATCACGCAGCTGCTCGCCGCCCGTAAGGGCCGTATGGAGAACATGACGAACCACGGCACCGGCTGGGTGCGCATGGAATTCATCGTTCCCTCGCGTGGTCTCATCGGGTTCCGCTCCGAGTTCATGACCACGACCCGTGGTACCGGCATCGCCAACGCGATCTCGCACGGCTACGACGAGTGGGCTGGCCCGATCGTCACCCGCAACAATGGGTCGATCGTGGCTGACCGCTCGGGTGTCGTCACGCCCTTCTCGCTCATCAACCTGCAGGAGCGCATGTCATTCTTCGTGCAGCCCACGCAAGAGGTGTACGAGGGCATGGTCATCGGCGAGAACTCGCGCAACGAAGACATGGACGTTAACATTACGAAGGAAAAGAAGCTCACCAACATGCGTGCGGCAAGCTCCGACAGCTTCGAATCGATGACTCCGCCGCGTCAGCTCACCCTCGAGGAATGCCTAGAATTCGCTCGCGAAGACGAGTGCGTCGAGGTGACTCCCGAGGTGGTGCGAATCCGCAAGGTGGATCTTGACGCGAATACCCGCGCGCGCTCGGCCTCACGGTTGAAGCAGCAGCTCGCGAAGTAGTCGCGACAGCAATTCGCTAACGAGGACGGGGTGGGGCGGAAGCCCCACCCCGTCCTCGTTAGACTAGGCGGGTGACGAGACACTTTCTGCGTGATGACGATCTGACGCCTGCCGAGCAACGTGAGGTTCTCGACCTCGCGGCCCGTCTGAAGCTCGATCCATTCGCCGAGCGTCCGCTTGAGGGGCCAAGATCGGCCGCCGTCTTCTTTGACAAGACCTCAACCCGCACACGCTTCAGCTTCGCCGCGGGGATCGCAGAGCTGGGCGGCAACGCGATCATCGTGAATCCGGGCGAGGCCCAACTCGGTGCCAAGGAATCGATTTCCGACACCTCGCGGGTTCTGTCACGCATGGTGGATCTCATCGTCTGGCGCACATTCGCCCACGCAGGGCTTGAAGAGATGGCGGCAAGCGCGACCGTGCCGGTAATCAACTCCCTCTCCGACGATTTTCATCCCTGCCAGATACTCGCCGACCTCCAGACGATTCGAGAGCGCAGGAGGGAGCTTGCAGGTTTGACCGCGGCATACGTCGGCGACGCAGGGAACAACATGGGGCACTCCTACCTGCTGGGTTTCGCGACCGCCGGCATGCACATTCGTGTCGCTGGGCCAGAGGGCTTTCTGCCCCGCGCCGAGATTGTCGCCGATGCCGAGCGCATCGCAGCAGAGACCGGGGGCAGCGTCACGGTAACCACCGATCCGGTGGCTGCGGTAAGCGGTGCTGATGCGGTGATTACTGACACCTGGGTATCGATGGGTCAAGAGGCCGAGAAGGCGGGGCGCATTGAAATCTTCGGTAGGTATCGAGTGGATCCGACGCTCATGGCGCACGCGAAGTCCGACGCGATCTTTCTGCACTGTCTGCCGGCCTACCGCGAGTTCGAGGTAGCTGCGGAAGTCATTGATGGCCCGCAGAGCGTGGTGTGGGACGAAGCGGAAAACCGACTGCACGCGCAGAAAGCTTTGATGGCCTGGTTGTTGAAGGAGAGCAAATGAGCGAGACTGAAAACCGAGCGGCGGAGGCCGGAGCGCTGTGGGGCGGCCGGTTTGAAAGCGGTCCCTCGCCGGAATTGCAGCTCCTGAGCAAGTCCACTCAGTTCGACTGGGTGCTTGCACCGTACGACATTCGTGGTTCGAAAGCGCACGCTGCGGCGCTCGCGTCGGCCGGTTACCTTGACGACGCTGAGCTTGTGGCCATGCGTGAGGCGCTTGATGAACTCGCCGCGCGCGTTGCTGATGGCAGGTTCGTGCCTGCGCACGACGACGAAGATGTGCACTCCGCGCTTGAACGCGGGCTCATCGAGATCACCGGGGTGCAACTCGGTGGCAAGCTTCGCGCGGGACGTAGCCGGAACGACCAGATTGCTACCTTGGTCCGGCTCTACCTGCTCGACCATGCCGCGGTCATCCGTCGGCAGCTCCTTGACTTGGCCCAGGCCATCCTGTCTCAGGCGCTCGCTCATCCCGCAGCCATTCTGCCGGGTCGCACGCACCTGCAGCACGCGCAGCCAGTGCTGCTCGCCCATCAGCTCGCCGCGCACGCGTGGCCGATCGTGCGCGACCTCGAGCGTCTGCGCGACTGGGCGGTGCGTGCGCGTCGCTCGCCATATGGCGGTGGCGCGCTCGCGGGGAGTTCGCTGGGCCTCGATCCCCGGCTGATTGCGACCGAGCTCGAACTGGGTGATCCACTCGAAAACTCGATTGACGGCACAGCCGCGCGCGATGTGGTGGCCGAGTTCGCATTCATCTGTGCTCAGATCGGCATTGACCTCTCGCGACTGAGCGAGGAGATCATTCTCTGGAACACCAAGGAGTTCGGCTTCGTGCGTCTGCACGATGGCTACTCGACCGGTTCCTCGATCATGCCGCAGAAGAAGAATCCTGATATTGCCGAGTTGGCACGCGGGAAGTCGGGGCGCCTCATCGGCAATCTCACCGGGCTGCTCGTGACGCTCAAGGGCCTGCCGCTCGCCTACAACCGCGACCTGCAGGAAGACAAGGAGCCGGTATTTGACTCCGTGAATCAGCTCGAGGTGCTCCTGCCAGCGTTCACCGGCATGGTCGCAACGATGCGCTTCGATGTGGATCGGATGGCCGACCTTGCACCGCAGGGATTCTCGCTCGCGACCGACGTCGCTGAGTGGCTCGTCAAGCAGGGCGTGATCTTCCGCGATGCACACGAAATCTCCGGCGAATTGGTGAGGTATTGCGAGGATCGTGGCATCGAGTTGCATGAGCCAAGCGACGAGGAACTGGCGGCGGTATCACCGCACCTCACACCAGATGTGCGCGAGGTCCTCACGATCGAGGGATCCGTCAACTCCAGGGTAGGGGTGGGGGGAACCGCTCGTGTGCGCGTCGACGAGCAACTCGCGCTCCTCTCCGAGCGAATTGCCGAGTTCCGTGCAGTCGACGCGTAGCGAGCAGAACTGATTCCGAGGCGCGATACGATGACAGGCGTGTCAGCAACGAGTGAACGCACCGAGATCCTTGCTTCCCAGCGAAACGATGAGAGTTTCGCGACCCTGTGGGAGGAGCTCCAATGGCGCGGCCTGATCCACGTCTCGACAGACGAGCATGCGCTCGCCGAACTCCTCGCGGGCACACCCATCACGTACTACTGCGGGTTTGATCCGACGGCACCGAGCCTGCACCTCGGAAACCTGGTTCAGCTGCTGCTGTTGCGCCGTTTGCAACTCGCGGGGCATAGGCCGCTCGGGCTCGTGGGTGGATCTACCGGGCTCATCGGAGACCCCAGGCCCACAGCCGAGCGCACGCTGAATAGCCGTGACACCGTTGCCGAGTGGGTGACGCGGTTGCAGGGTCAAGTCAGTAGATTCCTCTCCGGGGAGGGCGAGAACGCGGTGCGACTCGTGAACAACCTCGATTGGACGGCGCCTCTTTCCGCGATCGATTTTCTGCGTGAAGTGGGGAAGCACTTCCGAGTGGGCACGATGCTCAAGAAGGACGCGGTGGCGGCGCGACTCAACAGCGAGGCCGGCATCAGTTACACCGAATTCAGCTACCAGGTGTTGCAGGGCTTTGACTTTCTGGAATTATTTCGGCAGTACGAGTGCGTGCTCCAGACCGGGGGCAGCGATCAGTGGGGCAACCTCACCAGCGGCACCGATCTGATTCGGAAGGTCGAAGGTGCCTCCGCTCACGCGATCGGAACGCCGCTGATCACGAATTCAGACGGCACGAAGTTCGGGAAGAGCGAGGGGAATGCGATCTGGCTCGACCCAGAAATGTGCTCACCGTACCGGTTCTACCAGTTCTGGCTTAACCAGGCCGACGCAGACGTGATCGACAGGCTGAGGGTCTTCACCTTCCTCACGCGCACCGAAATCGAGGAGCTTGAACGGCTGGTGTCGGATGAACCGTTCCGGCGTGCGGCGCAGAAACGATTGGCGCTCGAGGTCACCACTCTGGTGCACGGCACCGCGGCGACTCAAGCTGCAATCGATGCCTCCGAGGCGCTCTTCGGAAGAGGTGAACTCTCTTCGCTTGACGCGGGCACGCTGCAAGCAGCTATCGCGGAGCTCCCCAGCGCACGAGGTACGGGTGGATCAGGCATCGCTCAGTTGCTCATCGACTCTGGGCTGGTGACAAGCTCGAGCGAGGCCCGGCGGGCGATCTCCCAAGGCGGCGTCTACGTCAACAACGTTGCCGTGACGTCAGAGGACCAGGCTCTGCAGGCAAGTGATCTGCTGCATGGACGCTTCGCGATACTTCGCCGAGGAAAAAAAACTCTCGCTGGAATCGTGGACGACTAGTTCCGGACTCGGGTGGTGAACTCCGACCAGATTTCTCTGGATTGGCGGAATCATGCGGAGACACGCCCGGAATTACTGCAGGGTTTGCGGCTGAGGGGCCAACCCGCGTAATGTAATCCCTTGTCAGCGCGACGATGCGGGACGCGGAAGCGGCCCGGTCGACATAATGCGCTCACCACCTCTCTCACCACCTTGTGTGGTCTCGGGTCTTCGGGCGTGGGAAATCATTGTTGATCGTTACTGGTTCGCTGGTTCATCGATTTGCAGGGATGATTTGGGTGTGGTAAGTTAGGAAAGTTGCTCTTCGGAGGGCCTGCGGGTCGTTACGGGGGGTGTCTGGTCCTTGAGAACTCAATAGTGTGCACTTAATTGTCAAATGCCAAATTTTATATCCCGTCATCGGGGCCTGTATGGGTTTCGGTGGTGTGATTCTTTTGGATGAATAATTCGGATTGTCAGTACTGGCCTCTTTCGGGGGGTTGGTTGATGGTTTGTTTTTGTTTGTCAGGTCAAACTCGTTGCTTGCTGGCTTATTCCGCTGGTTTGTGACATCAGTATTTTACGGAGAGTTTGATCCTGGCTCAGGACGAACGCTGGCGGCGTGCTTAACACATGCAAGTCGAACGATGAAGCCCAGCTTGCTGGGTGGAAGAGTGGCGAACGGGTGAGTAACACGTGAGTAACCTGCCCATCACTCTGGGATAAGCGCTGGAAACGGCGTCTAATACTGGATATGAACAGCGGCCGCATGGTCAGTTGTTGGAAAGATTTATTGGTGATGGATGGACTCGCGGCCTATCAGCTAGTTGGTGAGGTAATGGCTCACCAAGGCGACGACGGGTAGCCGGCCTGAGAGGGTGACCGGCCACACTGGGACTGAGACACGGCCCAGACTCCTACGGGAGGCAGCAGTGGGGAATATTGCACAATGGGCGCAAGCCTGATGCAGCAACGCCGCGTGAGGGATGACGGCCTTCGGGTTGTAAACCTCTTTTAGTAGGGAAGAAGCGCAAGTGACGGTACCTGCAGAAAAAGCACCGGCTAACTACGTGCCAGCAGCCGCGGTAATACGTAGGGTGCAAGCGTTGTCCGGAATTATTGGGCGTAAAGAGCTCGTAGGCGGCTTGTCGCGTCTGCTGTGAAAACCCGAGGCTCAACCTCGGGCTTGCAGTGGGTACGGGCAGGCTAGAGTGCGGTAGGGGAGATTGGAATTCCTGGTGTAGCGGTGGAATGCGCAGATATCAGGAGGAACACCAATGGCGAAGGCAGATCTCTGGGCCGTAACTGACGCTGAGGAGCGAAAGCATGGGGAGCGAACAGGATTAGATACCCTGGTAGTCCATGCCGTAAACGTTGGGAACTAGATGTAGGGCCTGTTCCACGGGTTCTGTGTCGTAGCTAACGCATTAAGTTCCCCGCCTGGGGAGTACGGCCGCAAGGCTAAAACTCAAAGGAATTGACGGGGGCCCGCACAAGCGGCGGAGCATGCGGATTAATTCGATGCAACGCGAAGAACCTTACCAAGGCTTGACATATTCGAGAACGGGCCAGAAATGGTCAACTCTTTGGACACTCGTTTACAGGTGGTGCATGGTTGTCGTCAGCTCGTGTCGTGAGATGTTCGGTTAAGTCCGGCAACGAGCGCAACCCTCGTCCTATGTTGCCAGCACGTTATGGTGGGAACTCATGGGATACTGCCGTGGTCAACACGGAGGAAGGTGGGGATGACGTCAAATCATCATGCCCCTTATGTCTTGGGCTTCACGCATGCTACAATGGCCGGTACAAAGGGCTGCGATACCGCGAGGTGGAGCGAATCCCAAAAAGCCGGTCTCAGTTCGGATTGGGGTCTGCAACTCGACCCCATGAAGTCGGAGTCGCTAGTAATCGCAGATCAGCAACGCTGCGGTGAATACGTTCCCGGGCCTTGTACACACCGCCCGTCAAGTCATGAAAGTCGGTAACACCCGAAGCCGGTGGCCTAACCCTTGTGGAGGGAGCCGTCGAAGGTGGGACTGGTGATTAGGACTAAGTCGTAACAAGGTAGCCGTACCGGAAGGTGCGGCTGGATCACCTCCTTTCTAAGGAGCTCTCGGAACCTTTGGTTTCGTAGATTGCCCAGATCATCACCGAGTGTGTGGTGCTGGGTGCTCATGGGTGGAACATTTGATAACAGGGTGTCTGCTGGTGTGGTGGGGGTAGTACGCAAGTCTTCGGGTTTGTTGGAAGGTTCTGTCATGGTGGTGGGTGTCCGTTTTGTGCACATTATTGGGTCCTGGAGGCCTAGACCGGTCATGCTCTTTCGGGGGTGTGGGTGGGCTTGGTTTCTGACCCTTCGCTGTAAGACGTGTTGCTTATGGTGGGGGGATCGACCGTACGTTGAGAACTACACAGTGGACGCGAGCATCTTTGAAACACAATGTGTTTCATGAAAAAGGTCTGAGCGCGTGGGTGCCCTTTGGGGTGGTCGCGTGTTTATTCTCTTTACTTATGTGATTTCAAGTTTTAAAGAGCAAACGGTGGATGCCTTGGCATCTGGAGCCGAAGAAGGACGTAGTAATCTGCGATAAGCCTCGGGGAGTTGATAAACAAGCTGTGATCCGAGGATTTCCGAATGGGGAAACCCCGCCAGGGCGCGTGCGTGCCTGGTGACTCCCGCCTGAATATATAGGGCGGGTAGAGGGAACGTGGGGAAGTGAAACATCTCAGTACCCACAGGAAGAGAAAACAATAGTGATTCCGGGAGTAGTGGCGAGCGAAACTGGATCAGGCTAAACCGGTCATGTGTGATACCCGGCAGGGGTTGCATGGTCGGGGTTGTGGGACATGCCTGGAGATTCTGCCGAGTCTTCGACGTGAGCGTCAAGTTATAGAGGAACAGCTTGGAATGGCTGATCGGAGAGGGTGAGAATCCCGTACTCGAAATGGCTTGGCCGCGTGGTGTGTATCCCAAGTAGCACGGGGCCCGAGAAATCCCGTGTGAATCTGTCAGGACCACCTGATAAGCCTAAATACTTCCAGATGACCGATAGCGGACTAGTACCGTGAGGGAAAGGTGAAAAGTACCCCGGGAGGGGAGTGAAATAGTACCTGAAACCGTTTGCTTACAATCCGTTGGAGCAGCCTTGTTGCTGTGACAGCGTGCCTTTTGAAGAATGAGCCTGCGAGTTAGCGGCATGTGGCGAGGTTAACCCGTGTGGGGAAGCCGTAGCGAAAGCGAGTCTGAATAGGGCGATTCAGTCGCGTGTCCTAGACCCGAAGCGAAGTGATCTATCCATGGCCAGGTTGAAGCGACGGTAAGACGTCGTGGAGGACCGAACCCACTTAGGTTGAAAACTGAGGGGATGAGCTGTGGATAGGGGTGAAAGGCCAATCAAACTTCGTGATAGCTGGTTCTCTCCGAAATGCATTTAGGTGCAGCGTTGCGTGTTTCTTACCGGAGGTAGAGCTACTGGATGGCCGATGGGCCCTACAAGGTTACTGACGTCAGCTAAACTCCGAATGCCGGTAAGTGAGAGCGCAGCAGTGAGACTGTGGGGGATAAGCTTCATAGTCGAGAGGGAAACAACCCAGATCGCCAACTAAGGTCCCAAAGCGCGTGCTAAGTGGAAAAGGATGTGGAGTTGCTGTGACAACCAGGAGGTTGGCTTAGAAGCAGCCACCCTTGAAAGAGTGCGTAATAGCTCACTGGTCAAGTGATTCCGCGCCGACAATGTAACGGGGCTCAAGCACGCCACCGAAGTTGCGGCATTCAGCGTATAGACAAGCCTTCGTGGTTCAGTCCGTTGGATGGGTAGGAGAGCGTCGTGTGGGCAGTGAAGCGGCGGAGTGATCCAGCCGTGGAGCCCACACGAGTGAGAATGCAGGCATGAGTAGCGAAAGACGGGCGAGAAACCCGTCCTCCGGAAGACCAAGGGTTCCAGGGTCAAGCTAATCTGCCCTGGGTAAGTCGGGACCTAAGGCGAGGCCGACAGGCGTAGTCGATGGACAACGGGTTGATATTCCCGTACCGGCGAAAAACCGTCAAACGCTGATCCATGAGTGCTAAGTATGTGAAGTTGGGTTTGATCCTTCGGGTGATTTCCTTTCGGAGTGTACGAACCCGAATTGGTGAGGTGAGCGTATTAACAGGTGTGACGCAGGAAGGTAGCTGGTCCCGGGCGATGGTTGTCCCGGGCTAAGCATGTAGCCCGAACCGTAGGCAAATCCGCGGTTCATTGAGGGTGAGATGTGATGGGGACCCGTAAGGGGAAGTCAGTGATCCTATGCTGCCAAGAAAAGCATCGGCGCGAGGTTTTAGCCGCCCGTACCCCAAACCGACACAGGTGGTCAGGTAGAGAATACTAAGGAGATCGAGAGAATCATGGTGAAGGAACTCGGCAAAATGCCCCCGTAACTTCGGGAGAAGGGGGGCCATCCACTTATACGGATTTACTCCGGAAAGGGTGTGGTGGCCGCAGAGACCAGTGGGAAGCGACTGTTTACTAAAAACACAGGTCCGTGCGAACAAGCAATTGGATGTATACGGACTGACGCCTGCCCGGTGCTGGAAGGTTAAGAGGAGAGGTCAACCCTTCGGGGTGAAGC
This sequence comes from Leucobacter fengyongliangi, assembly GCF_052386045.1. Lineage (NCBI taxonomy): Bacteria > Bacillati > Actinomycetota > Actinomycetes > Micrococcales > Microbacteriaceae > Leucobacter > Leucobacter fengyongliangi. The sequence continues at coordinate 852,689 of NZ_CM126356.1, forward strand.
TTTGAATTTAAGCCCCAGTAAACGGCGGTGGTAACTATAACCATCCTAAGGTAGCGAAATTCCTTGTCGGGTAAGTTCCGACCTGCACGAATGGCGTAACGACTTCCCAGCTGTCTCCACCATGAACTCGGCGAAATTGCATTACGAGTAAAGATGCTCGTTACGCGCAGAAGGACGGAAAGACCCCGTGACCTTTACTACAGCTTGGTATTGGTGTTCGGTGTGGCTTGTGTAGGATAGGTGGGAGACTGTGAAGCAGGGACGCTAGTTCTTGTGGAGTCATTGTTGAAATACCACTCTGGTCATATTGGATATCTAACTACGGACCCTGATCGGGTTCTGGGACAGTGCCTGGTGGGTAGTTTAACTGGGGCGGTTGCCTCCTAAAGAGTAACGGAGGCGCCCAAAGGTTCCCTCAACCTGGTTGGCAATCAGGTGGCGAGTGTAAGTGCACAAGGGAGCTTGACTGTGAGACTGACAGGTCGAGCAGGGACGAAAGTCGGGACTAGTGATCCGGCAGTGGCTTGTGGAAGCGCTGTCGCTCAACGGATAAAAGGTACCTCGGGGATAACAGGCTGATCTTGCCCAAGAGTCCATATCGACGGCATGGTTTGGCACCTCGATGTCGGCTCGTCGCATCCTGGGGCTGGAGTAGGTCCCAAGGGTTGGGCTGTTCGCCCATTAAAGCGGTACGCGAGCTGGGTTTAGAACGTCGTGAGACAGTTCGGTCCCTATCCTCTGCGCGCGTTGGAAATTTGAGAGGATCTGACCCTAGTACGAGAGGACCGGGTTGGACGGACCTCTGGTGTGCCAGTTGTTCTGCCAAGGGCATGGCTGGTTGGCTACGTTCGGGATGGATAACCGCTGAAAGCATCTAAGCGGGAAGCCGGCCTCGAGATGAGATTTCCGTCACCCTTGTGGTGGTGAGGCTCCCAGGAGATTACTGGGTTGATAGGCCAGATGTGGAAGCACTGTAAGGTGTGGAGCTGACTGGTACTAATAAGCCGATGGCTTGATAATCATTTATGCATGAGTAAGTGTGAGTTTGGTCCTTCTAACGATGTTTCGCGTCCGCTTTGTGGTTCTTGACGTACGGCCACGACCTGTTACTTGAACTCTTGTTGGGGTTTGGGTGGGTGGGTTTTGGTATGTCAATAGTGTTACGGTGGTTATAGCGTCAGGGAAACGCCCGGTTACATTCCGAACCCGGAAGCTAAGGCTGACTGCGCCGATGGTACTGCACTCGGGAGGGTGTGGGAGAGTAGGACACCGCCGGACCTCTTCATAGAGAAGGGTCGTTCAGAGAGAAGTTCACCAAAGTTGGTGCTTCGATCTGGGCGGCCCTTTTCGCATTTAAACTTCAAATCTGAATAGTGATATTGGGCACCCGCCCACCCAGGAGGAAATAGTATGAGTGACCGTTTCGAGTCGAACCGCGAAGGCAGTGATCGCGGACGCAGCGGTCGCGATGACCGCAATCGTGGGGGGCAGGGAAACCGAGACCGCAGTTCACGCAATCAGGGTGACGATCGCGCGCGTCGTGATGGTGGGTACCAGGGTCGGAACGATGCTCCGCGTCGTGAAGGTTCCGGTTACCAGGGGCGTAATGACGGACCGCGTCGTGAGGGTGGGTACCGGGGTCGGAGCGATGCTCCGCGTCGTGAGGGTTCCGGGTATCAGGGTCGTAACGATGGGCCTAAGCGTGAGGGTGGCTACCAGGGGCGTAATGACGGACCGCGTCGTGAGGGTGGCTACCAGGGTCGTAATGATGCTCCGCGTCGTGAAGGTTCTGGGTATCAGGGTCGTAACGATGGGCCTAAGCGTGAGGGTGGCTACCAGGGGCGTAATGATTCCCCGCGTCGTGAGGGCGGCTACCAGGGCCGTAATGACGGACCGCGTCGTGAGGGCGGCTACCAGGGTCGGAAAGATGCTCCGCGTCGTGAAGGTTCTGGGTATCAGGGTCGTAACGATGGGCCTAAGCGTGAGGGTGGCTACCAAGGTCGGAACAATGCCCCGCGTCGTGAGGGCGGCTACCAGGGCCGTAATGACGGACCGCGTCGTGAGGGCGGCTACCAGGGTCGGAACGATGCTCCGCGTCGTGAAGGCTCCGGGTACCAGGGTCGTAACGATGGGCCCAAGCGTGAGGGTGGATACCAGGGTAGAGAAGGTCGGCCTGAGCGAACAGGGAAAGATCTCGGGCGCGGGGGTACCCGAGGCGGCGGTCGCAGCGACCGCGGCGGTGCCGATCGCGAGTTTACCGACGCAGAGCGTCTGGCTCACGAGCTTCGACCGGTGCGCACCGAGCACTTTGATCCCGAGATTCCCGACGATGTCCGTGCCAAGGACCTGCACCCTTCAGCTCGGAATGAGCTCAAGACTCTGCAGGAGGCTGTTCAGGAACGTGTAGCCAGGCATCTGGCGATGGTTGGCCAGCTCATTGACACTGACCCGGAGCTCGCTCACCAGCACGCGATTTCAGCAAGCCGGAGAGCTGGGCGGATCCCAGTTGCTCGCGAGACGCTCGCTATTACTGCATACCGAACCGGCGACTTTGCTCTTGCTCTGCGCGAGCTGCGAACCTACCGCCGACTCAGCGGCTCTCATGGGCATCTCGCGCTGATGGTCGATTGCGAACGCGGACTGGGCCGTCCCGAGAAGGCGATCGAGACCGGTCTCGACGCCGACGCACAAAATCTTGACACGGAACAGCGAGTGCTTCTTGCCATTGCGATGTCAGGTGCCAGGCTCGACCTCGGTCAGACACAGCAAGCGCTCTTCGAATTGGAGATCCCCGAGCTCGATCCCAAGCGTGCATTCAGCTGGAGTCCCGATCTCTTCACCGCATACGCGAATGTGCTTGAAGACCTCGGTCGTGACGCCGAGGCAGCCACATGGAGTGCTCGTGCGGCCCAGGCAGATGTGGCGCTTCAAGAGCACTACGGCGCCGACGGTTCAGAAGAGGTCTTTGAAGTCTGGGAGGAGCCAGGTGAGGCTGATTCAGACGAATTCGATGCCAACTACTTTGAGGCAGACGCAGATGCAGATGCAGACGCAGACGCAGAAGCGAAGGTCGAGAATACGGTGACCCACGTGGACGAGTCAGATGCCCAGCCGAACGACGTGGTGTCGAACGAAAGTGGGCCAGAGGGCGGCGAGCGCTAATGGCGTGGTTCGGGAAGCGAGGGACTGCTCTCGGCCCGGCCCCACTGTCGGGCCGGGAGCTTCTCCTCGTCGACCTCGATGGGGTTGTCTACCGTGGCGAGGGTGCGATCCCTGGCGCGATTGAACACCTCAATCGAGCTGGTCGGGATGCGCAACTTGGGTACGTCACCAATAACGCTTCCCGAACCGATCGCGATGTTGCCGCGCACCTGCGCGGCCTCGGGCTTGAGGCCAGCCCTGAACACATTGTGACCTCCCCGCAGGCTGCGGTGCAGTTACTCGCCCGAACGGTACCCGCTGGATCACTGGTGCTCGTTGTGGGTGGTGATGGCCTGGTCGACGAACTCGAGAAGGCCGGCTTTGGCATCACCAGGAGCGCCGCAGACGCCCCCGCCGCAGTGGTGCAGGGGTTCGCACCGCACGTCGGGTGGGAACACCTCGCTGAGGCTGCTTTTGCGCTTGCGGAGCAGCCTGGGGGTGAGGTGCTTCCGTGGATCGCGACGAATACCGATTGGACGATTCCGGTGGCGCGCGGTCTCGCGCCGGGAAACGGCACACTCGTGTCCGCGGTACACACTGCTGTGCAGCGGCTTCCGGTGTTTGCGGGCAAGCCAGAACCCGCGATTTTCGAGACCGCTTTCGGTCGATTCGGCACACGCAATGCGTTGATGATTGGCGACCGTCTCGACACCGATATCAAGGGGGCGGTGGCCGCCGGGATACCTGCGCTACACGTGTTGACAGGCGTGGATCGCCCGAAGCAGCTCGTTGCCGCCAGTGCTGACATGCGCCCCGATTTCATTGTGGCCACGCTTGCAGAGCTGCACGAGCAGTACCCTGCCACCGAGGTCAGCTCCGACGGTACCGCGCGGGTCGGTGCGGCGCGAGTTCGCATGACTGGCAATGTTGTTGAGATTGTGGATCGCGGCCCTTCGCCCATCGATCTGCTCCGTGCTGGCTGTGCGGCGATCTGGGCCTCCGGCCTCGCGATCTACGGACTCCAGGTTCCTGCAGAACTCTACGAAGACCACTGGCGGTAGTCTGAATCGCATGAGCGAGAGGCAAGCGAATACTGATGAGGGAAGTCTGCTGGGGCGCATCGAGGTCATCGAGGCACAGCCGCTCGAGCGGCGATCCACTGGGTACGACCAACTCGCTGAGGAGTTGCTCTCAGAACTGCAGCGAAGCGACCACGAACCTGGGTTGAGCGACTCAAGGTGAGCGATATTCCGATGGAATCGGGACGTGCCGCAAGGTGGTCCGGTGAGCGCTCGCGCTTGGACCTGGTGTTGCCTGAACTCGGACTCGCGCGTTCGCGAAGTCAAGCCGCAGAGTTGATTTCCGCGGGTGTGGTGCGGGTGGACGGCACGCAGGCCGCGAAGGCAGGGCTCCGAGTGGCCGCGGGATCCACTGTTGAAGTCACACGGCCAGACCTCTACGTGAGCCGTGCGGCACACAAACTTATAGCCGGGCTTGACGAGTTCGACGTGCAGGTGAGGGGCAAGCTGGCGCTTGACTTGGGGGCATCTACTGGTGGGTTTACTCAGGTGCTGCTTGAGCGGGGAGCCCGCGAGGTATTCGCGATTGATGTCGGCCACGGGCAGCTCGTTGCGGAGCTTCGCGCAGACACGAGAGTGCAGGTCGTGGAGGGATGCAACGCACGCGAACTCACCCCAGACACTCTTGCCGCGGTCACCGGGGGTACTGAGAAGCCGCAGGTGGTGGTGGCGGATCTCTCGTTCATCTCACTGACGCTGGTACTCCCGGCAATTGCAAGAGTTTCCGACCCTGGCGCCGACCTGGTGCTGCTCGTAAAGCCGCAATTCGAGGTCGGTCGACAGGGAGTGCGTGACGGCATTGTTGTCGATCCCCGTGCCGCGGCTTCCGCGGTGCTCGAGGTACTCCGGGCTGCGGCGGAGCTCGGGTTTGTCACTCGCGGACTCATTCCGTCGCCGATTACGGGCGGCAGCGGGAACCAGGAATATGTTGTGCATTTCGGGGCGGGTGAACCTGCCGATCCGACAGAATGGGAACAGCGGATACGTGAACTCACCATGGGCGCAGCCCGAGAAGAGGCCACGGAGAAACTCACGACCGGACTCAACGGGGGAGATCGATGACTGAGGGCAGTGCTGAGACCAGGCGGATCCTGGTTGTATCGCATACGGCGCGTCCCGAAGCCATCGCCGCAACGGTGAGTGTGGTGCATCGGCTTCGTGAAGCCGGGGTCATCGTGGTCATGCCAGCGAGTGACCGCGAGGACTTCGAGCCGCATCTCGACTCGGCGCTCACGGCCAAGCTCGGACGCGATGTCGCGCCGGACACTCTTGAGATCGCGCTGGTACTCGGGGGTGATGGAACGATTCTTCGCGCCGCTGAACTCCTGCGAGGAGTCTCTTGCCCCATCCTGGGGGTGAACCTCGGTCACGTCGGCTTTCTCGCTGAGACCGAGTCGCACAGCCTCGATTTCACGGTTGAACGAGTACTCGCCGGGGCATACACCGTGGAGGAGCGGTTCACCCTCGACGTTCGTGCGACAGCCGACGGGGAGCTACTCGCCGAGACCTGGGCCCTCAACGAAGCCAGCGTAGAGAAACGGCAACGCATGTTGGAGGTCGCGATCGGAGTGGACGGGCGTCCGCTGTCGTCGTTCGGCTGCGACGGTGTCGTGCTCGCGTCCCCCACGGGATCGACCGCGTACTCATTTTCGGCTGGCGGTCCCATTGTCTGGCCGAGTGTGCAAGCGATGCTTCTCGTTCCTATTGCGGCGCATGCACTCTTCAACCGCCCGCTCGTGGTCGGTCCTGATTCGGTGCTGACGGTCGAAATCTTGCCCGAAAACGTGGGACTGGGCGTGCTGTGGTGTGATGGACGACGTCGCACGGAGTTGCCCGCCGGAGCGGTGGTGCAGGTGAGCCGGTCAACGCTCCCTGTGCGGCTTGCGCGCATCGACAAAGCGGTATTCACAGAGCGTCTCGTGAACAAGTTTCACCTTCCCGTCGCCGGCTGGCGCGGGAGTCGTGCGTCTTCGACCCAGGAAGCATCCTCCCCGAACGAGAAGGCGGCACCGTGATCGAAGAGCTGCGCATTCGGGATCTGGGAGTCATCGCTGACGCCACGCTTGAGCTTGGCCCCGGGTTCACCGCAATCACTGGCGAGACCGGTGCGGGAAAGACGATGATCGTCACCGCACTGGGGCTCCTCATGGGTGAGCGCTCTGACGCGGGCGCGGTCCGCACCGGCGCTGACGCGGCACGCGTGGGCGGTCTCATTCGCACCGCTGATCCATTCGTTGCGAAGCTTGTGGAGGATATCGGCGGAGACATCGCAGACGGAGACCTTGCGCTCACTCGAACAGTAAGCTCCGAGGGCCGTAGTCGTGCGAGTGTGGGAGGGTCGGCGGCACCAGTCGGGGCGCTCACCAGGCTAGCTGAGCGGCTGTTTGCCGTACACGGGCAGAGTGAGCAACTGCGGCTTCGCAGCGCGGCGGCCCAGCGGGAGATGGTCGATCGCTTCGGCGGCGGGGAACTGCAGGCTCTGCTTGCTGAATTTCAGGCTGCGCACGCAAAGCGGCGCGAGCTCGCTGCCGAAGTCGCCGATCTCACGGCATCGCGAGATGAGCGTTCCCGGGAGGCGGCCCAGCTGCGCGAGGAACTCGAAGAGATCGCCTCTGTTGATCCTCAGCCAGGAGAAGAAGACGAGTTACGGCGACACATCGCCAGGCTGAGCAATCTTGAGGAATTGCGATCAGCCACCGCGGCTGCCAATCTCGCGCTCTCCGCAGATTCGAGTGACCCGTTCGGAGCAGACGCAAGTTCGCTCATCGATACCGCTCTGCGGCAGCTCGACCGAGTCTCTGCGAGCGACGCGCAGCTCTCCTCGCTCGCAGACACGCTTCGCAGCTTGAGCGCGCAGGTCAACGACGCGGCCAGAGAACTCGCGGTGTACGCCAGCGATCTCGATCAAGAGGGTCCGGGGGAGCTTGCTCGGGCGAACGAGCGACTCGCGCTACTTCACGGGCTCCTTCGCAAGTTCGGCACCGATGCGGCCGGGGTAATTGCGCACTCGCGAGCGGGAATAGAGCGTCTCACCGAGCTCGAGGGCGACGACGAACGCATCGACCAGCTCCAGGAGCGCGCGCGCGAGCTCGGCGCGAGGGAACAAGAGTTGGCGCAGGCGCTATCGGCCGCCCGGCATGCCGCGGGATCCACCCTCAGCGAATTGGTCAGCAAAGAACTGCGCGAACTCGCACTTCCTGATGCCCGGTTCATTGTCGAGATTATTCCCGCAGAGCCCAGCCGGACCGGCGCAGACGAGGTGCAACTCTTGTTGCAGCCACACCCAGGGGCTGCCCCGCGGCCGCTCGCTAAGGGTGCCTCAGGTGGCGAACTTTCTCGAGTCATGCTGGCTCTCGAGGTGGTTGTGGCGGCCGTGGATCCGGTGCCCACGTTCGTGTTTGACGAGGTGGATTCGGGGGTTGGAGGAGCCGCGGCTATCGAGATTGGCAGGCGCCTTGCGCGGCTTGCGCAAACCTCTCAGGTGATCGTCGTGACGCACCTCGCTCAGGTCGCGGCGTTCGCAAACAACCACTTACAGATTGCGAAGGATTCTTCGGGCGGGTTCACGGAGAGTTCGTGTCGCCGACTGAGCGGAAATGAGCGACTTGCCGAAATGGCGAGGTTGCTGTCGGGCCTCTCGGATTCCCAGAGCGCGCTTGAGCATGCCGCCGAACTGCTCGAACTGGGTACCTCCGTCTGAATGACTGAGGGCGGTGCTACGCTCCCAACATGAAGATGTTTTGGCGCCGCGAGCGCGGTGCAATCGGGCTCGGCGGCGAACTTCCTGTGACGGCTGAGGAGCGTGCCGATTATCTCGACACCCACCCAGATGTGGTGCACGCAGATCTCGAGCAGCTCGATGCAGAAACGCGTGCGCTGTATCGCGATGCGCGGGCTGCGGCCAAGGAAGACGCGGAGGGCGAGGCTGGGCGGCAGGTGAACGTGCGTGAGTTTGTCGTGCGCAGCCCATTCCAACTCGGTTTCGTGATCACCCTGGGTGCTCTCGTGGCAATTCTGTTCGGTCAGATGATCGGGCAACTCAGCGTGATCATCATGTATGTGGTTGGTGGTCTCTTTATTGCTCTGGCTCTCGACCCTGTCGTGCGCTGGCTCGAGAGGCGGAAGGTCAAGCGTCCCCTCGGTATCGGAATCGTATTTGGCGGGTTCCTCTTGGTCGTGGGCGGAATCCTCGCCGCGGTTATCCCGATGCTGGCGACTCAGATTGGGCAACTTGTCAGGACCGCTCCCAGCTACTTCGTTGACGTGCAGAATCAGGAGTGGTACCTCACCCTGCAAGACACCTTCGGGGCGTACGTCGATTTCGAGGGACTGCTCGGCATGGCACAGGACTTTGTTGGGAAACCTGAGAACTGGGCGCAGGTTGCGGGGGGAGTTTGGGAGGCCGGTATCGGAATCGCCAATGGATTGACCGCCATGATCGTGGTGCTCATTCTGAGCCTGTATTTTCTTGCGTCTTTGCATGCAACGAAGCGCGCCTTCTACAACATCGTTTCGCGAAGCAACCGCGCCAAGGTGATTGACATCACTGAACAGATCACCAAGTCCGTCGGCGGATATGTGAGTGGCATGGTTGTTCTGGCGCTCACAAACTCAATTCTCGGTTTCGTCATGATGTCAATTGTCGGAGTGCCCTTCGCAGGACTCGTCGCGGTGGGTGTCTTCTTGCTCGCCATGATTCCACTCATCGGTTCTGTGATGGCGACCATCTTGGTCTCGACTGTGGCGCTCTTCGAATCGCCCACCACCGCACTCATCGCCGCGATCTACTACCTCATCTACATGCAGATTGAGTCGTATGTGCTGACCCCGCGCATTATGAATCGCGTCGTCTCGGTGCCGGGTTCGCTGGTGGTCATCGGTGCACTGGCGGGCGGCACCCTGCTCGGTCTGTTGGGGGCTCTCATCTCGATTCCCGTCACCGCGATGGTGCTGATGATCATCAAACAAGTGTGGGTGCCGAGGCAAGAACTCAAGTAGACCACAGGTCTGGGTTCTGTGACTTGGCAACCGGCGGCGCATAAGGAGTGATAGGATTGAAGCCCGTGGGAGTAGAGCGGAATACAGCCGGAATAACGAAACATATCTTCGTGACCGGGGGTGTGGTCTCCTCTCTTGGCAAAGGGTTAACGGCGGCGAGTCTCGGCAATCTGCTGACAGCTCGAGGTTTGCACGTCGTCATGCAGAAGTTGGATCCGTATCTCAACGTCGATCCAGGCACGATGAACCCGTTCCAGCACGGAGAGGTTTTCGTGACCGACGATGGGGCAGAGACCGACCTTGACATTGGCCACTACGAGCGTTTCCTCGGAATCAATCTCTCGCAGGCGGCGAACGTCACGACCGGTCAGATTTACTCGACGGTGATCGCCAAGGAGCGTCGAGGGGAGTATCTCGGCGACACCGTTCAGGTGATTCCGCACATCACGAACGAGATCAAGCGACGCATGCGCCTGCAGTCGGAAGAGACTCCGCAGCCAGATGTCATTATTACCGAGATCGGTGGCACGGTCGGCGACATTGAGTCGCAGCCGTTTCTCGAATCAGCCCGTCAGGTGCGCCACGAACTCGGACGTAAGAACGTCATCTTCGTTCACGTCTCTCTGGTGCCCTATATGGGGGCCTCGGGCGAGCAGAAGACGAAGCCCACGCAGCACTCGGTGGCGGCGTTGCGCTCAATCGGCATCCAGCCAGACGCGCTCGTGCTTCGCAGCGATCGGCCCGTCACGCAAGACAATCTCCGAAAAATTGCTCTGATGTGTGATGTCGATGAAGCGGCGGTGGTGAATGCCATCGATGTGAAGAGCATTTACGACCTGCCAAAGCTCCTGAACGACCAGGGACTCGATCAGACGATTGTCGAGCATCTCGAACTCACCGATCGCGTCACCGAGGTCGACTGGTCTGGTTGGCAGCCGGTGCTTGACGCTGTTCATCACCCCAAGGGTGAGGTGACCATTGCCCTCGTGGGCAAGTACATCGATCTTCCAGATGCCTACTTGTCGGTCACCGAGGCACTCCGGGCAGGGGGCTTCGCGCACTCGACCAAGGTCAACATCAAGTGGGTGGCCTCCGATGACTGCGAAACGGTTGAAGGTGCCCGTGCCGCACTCGGCGATGTCGACGGCATCTGTGTTCCCGGTGGGTTCGGCATTCGAGGAATTGAAGGAAAGCTCGGGGCCCTTCGATTCGCGCGCGAAAACGCCATCCCGACTCTGGGTCTCTGCCTCGGGCTACAGTGCATGGTCATCGAGTACGCCAGAAACGTCGCTGGCCTCCCTGGAGCCTCCTCAACCGAATTTGATCCCGACACAGACGTGCCAGTTATCGCGACCATGGCCGAGCAAGTTGAGATCATCGACGGCGGTGATCTCGGCGGCACGATGCGCTTAGGCCTGTATCAGGCGCGGCTTGCAGAGGGATCGCTGGCGGCCGAGCTGTACGGGGCAAACAGTTCCGAAGAGCGCCACCGTCACCGCTACGAGGTGAACAACCGCTATCGCGACGAGATTTCTGCCACAGGTCTCGTATTCTCGGGCACGAGCCCCGACGGTCAACTCGTTGAATACGTTGAGCTGTCACGCGAGGCGCACCCTTTTTATATTGCTACGCAGGCACATCCTGAACTTCGTTCGCGGCCAGGCACCCCGCATCCGCTCTTTGCGGGTCTCGTTGATGCCGCGATCACGCGCCGAGAATCCACTCGGCTGTTTGACGCCTAGGGCGAAGCGGAATGCGGCCGGAAGCGGGATCCGCCCGCTACTTGCGCCACATCACCATTGAGCGCGGACTTTCTCAGAACACACAACAGGCCTACCGACGCGACCTTGCAGCCTACGGGGCCTGGCTTTCGGGGAGAGGCATCGAGAGCCTCGAACAGGTGACCCCTGACACGCTTGCCGACTACGTAGCCGAGCTCAACGGCGGCGAGCGACAGCGCGGGCTCGTGGGGGAGGACGTTTCGCCTGCCCACACACGTGCGCTCTCTGTGGGAACGATTACCCGACGCCTGTCGACCGTGCGAGGGATGCACCGCTTTTTGTTTGAAGAAGGGGATCTGCAGACTCACGCAGCTCGCGGGGTACGCACACCCAAGCCGGGCTTGCGGCTCCCGAAGGCGCTCTCGATTGAGCAGGTAGAGGCGTTGCTTTCTGCCACAGTGGGAGAGGGCGTAGTTGAACTCCGGGATCGTGCCCTGCTCGAACTCCTCTACGCAAGTGGGGCGCGCATCAGCGAAGTTACCAGCCTCGATGTGGATGATCTCTTGGCAGCGTCCGGTGAGGGGGATGCCTGGGCGAACCCAATGCAGGCACTCGAGGGTGGTGGGTTGCTCCGCGTATTGGGTAAGGGATCGAAGCAGCGAATCGTGCCCTACGGGAGCTACGCGGGCCGCGCGCTCTCGGCCTACCTCGTGCGTGCGAGGCCCATCATGATCGCCGCGGGGAAGGGCACACCTGCCCTCTTCGTCGGGCCGCGAGGGGGGCGACTCTCAAGGCAGAGCGCCTGGCTTGCGATTCGTGCGGCCGCTGACCGGGCACAGATCTCGGGCGACGTGTCACCACACACGCTCCGGCATTCGTTTGCCACCCACCTCTTGGCAGGCGGTGCCGACGTGCGCAGCGTGCAGGAACTGCTTGGTCATTCCTCGGTGACCACCACCCAGATCTACACTCACGTCACCGCAGAAACGCTTCGAGAGCACTATTTGTCTGCGCATCCGCGGGCGAGATAGGGGTGTTACGTGACACGAAGTTCTGACGAGGGCCCGGCGCGATAGGATTGCGTGTTAGGGCAGCGAACGAAAGGGGCACCCGGGTGGCACAGAGTGCGTCAAAGCTGGGACCGACAGGTCGGCCCGAGCGCTTCTTCCCGGTACCGAAAACGCTTGATCGCCACGGGCCAGCGCGCATCATCTCGATGTGCAACCAAAAGGGTGGCGTGGGGAAGACCACAACAACGATCAACCTCGGCGCAGCCCTCGCGCGATACGGTCGACGAGTTCTGGCGGTGGATTTCGACCCGCAGGGTGCCTTGTCCGCAGGTCTGGGCGTTGCCGCGCACGACGTGCCGACGATCTACGACCTGATGCTGGGTCACGAAAAGGATCCGTCGGTCGTGATTCAGCGCACCGAAACTCCGAACCTCGACGTGATTCCGGCGAACATCGATCTCTCTGCCGCGGAGGTTCACCTGGTCAGTGAGGTGGCGCGGGAGCAGATCCTCGCGAGCGTATTGCGCAAGGTCGCTCCTGACTATGATGTCATCCTGATCGATTGCCAGCCGTCGCTCGGCCTCCTCACCGTCAACGCACTTACGGCCAGTCACGGGGTTCTCATTCCGCTGGCCTGTGAGTATTTTGCCCTGCGCGGGGTGGCGCTGCTGATCGAAACGATTGAGAAGGTCAAAGACCGCCTCAACCCGCAGCTTGAGCTCGATGGCATCGTCGCAACCATGTACGACTCACGAACCCTGCACGCGCGCGAGGTCTTGGAACGGGTAGTCAACACCTTCGACGACAAAGTCTTCGACACGGTGATCGGGCGCACGGTCAAACTCCCCGATGCCTCTGTGGCTGCGAAGCCGATCCTCGACTACGCGCCCAGTAACCCGGCCTCTGAGGCGTATCTGCAGCTCGCTCGTGAGTTGGTTGCTCGCGGCACGATTGCCTGACTCTGTCATGACCGCGCTATCAACGGATCTCGAAGAGCCGGGCGCGCACGACGCGCACGACGGCTCAGGACTGCCCGAGGATGCCTTCCGGGTGTCGCTTGAGGTCTTCGACGGCCCATTCGATCTCTTGCTGAATCTCATCTCGAAGCATGAACTCGACATCACTGAGGTATCGCTCAGCCTGGTGACGGACGAGTTCATCGCATACCTCTCTGACATTGAGGGGAGCGATCTGTCGCAGCTTGATCGGGCCTCCGAGTTTCTCGTTGTCGCCGCGACGCTGCTTGATCTCAAGATCGCGAGCCTGCTGCCGCAGGGAGAAGTCGTCGATGCGGAGGACGTGGCGCTCCTCGAAGCCAGGGACCTGCTCTTCGCGCGGCTGCTCCAATACCGAGCTTTCAAACAGGCGAGCGATTGGTTCAAAGCGCGACTCGAGGCTGAGGAGGCGCGTCATCCTCGGCAAGTGCCACTTGAGGCTAAATTCCGTCGGCGCGGCCCCGAGCTCAGGTGGACCCTTTCAGTCGAAGATTTCGCGGCCCTCGCGCTTCTGGCATTCACCCCTCGTGAGATCCCGATGGTCGGTCTCGATCACCTGCATGCCCCGCTCGTGTCGATCCGCGAACAGGCGGCGATTGTGGTCTCATTGTTGCGCACGGGTGGCGCACACACCTTCCGCGAGCTCGCCTCGGGAGTGACCGAGCGCGGAGTCATCGTCGCGCGGTTCCTTGCGATCCTCGAGCTATATCGGCGCGATGCCGTGATGTTCGAGCAGGCTGAGCCGCTGGGTGAACTGCGTGTCGAGTGGGTTGGCGAGAGCTGGTCGGACGACGAGTTGGCAACGCTGGGTGGAGACTATGACTAAGAACGACGATCATACGCTTCACGAGCAGTTAGAGGCACTACTGCTTGTCACCGACGAACCGCTCAGTGTGGTCGCGCTTGCCACCGCGACCGATCGCCCGGTTCGTGAGGTTCGGGAGGCCATCGCTACCCTGGTGGCCGACTATGACGGGCGAGGGGAAGGCCCGCGGCGGGGCTTTGAACTCCGCGAGATCGCCGGTGGCTACCGCTACTTCGTGCGAGAGTCTCTCGACGCTGTCGTATCGAACTTTGTGGATCAGCACAGCCCGCAGAGGCTGTCACAGGCTGCGCTCGAAACTCTTGCCGTGATCGCCTACCGGCAACCGGTTTCTCGCGGTGCCATCGCCTCTATTCGTGCGGTCAATGTCGATTCTGTTGTGCGAACGCTTGTCAGCCGCGGGCTGATTACCGAAGCCGGGCATGACTCGGAAACCGGGGCAGTTCTGTACGGCACAGGCGACGCGCTGCTTGGTCACCTGGGAATCGCGAGCATCGACGAATTGCCGCCGATCGCTCCGTTCCTGGACGACCCGAACGAAGGGTTTGAGAGTGAACAATTCAGAGCGTGATTCTGGCCGCGAGTCGGTGGGATTCGGCGGATCCTTCTCGGTTGACGGGCAGTCGGTCGAGATTGATCTCGCCGAGTTTGGTTGGGATCGCCCGGTGTCTGGCGGATCCACTGATTTTGACGACGACGGACGTGTGCGGCTGCAGAAGGCGCTCGCACACGCTGGCGTTGCCTCGCGGCGAGCCTGCGAGGCGCTCATCACTGGAGGGCGGGTGACGGTCAACGATGAGGTTGTGCGCGAGCTCGGCACGCGCATCGATCCGGAGCTTGACGTCGTGAGTGTCGACGGCGTTCCCGTGCAACTTGACGTATCGAAACTGTACTTTGTGCTGAACAAACCGCGCGGTGTCGTCTCCACGATGTCTGACGAGCAGGGTCGGCCAGACCTCCGCGAATTCGTTGAGATCGTTGGTGAACGGCTCTACAATGTGGGGCGTCTCGACACAGATACCTCAGGTTTGCTTGTGCTGACGAATGACGGCGAGCTCGCACATCGGCTCGCTCATCCGAAGTTCGGCGTGCAGAAGACCTACATTGCGAAGGTGCGCGGACTCGTGACCCCGGCGACGATCCAGAAGCTGCGCGACGGCATCGAGCTCGATGATGGCCCAATCAAGGTCGACTCCGCAAAGCTGTTGCCCGGAGCGGGTCCGAAGCATTCGCTGGTGGAAGTCACACTTCATTCCGGGCGAAATCGGATTGTTCGTCGCATGCTCGCCGACGTCGGCCATCCGGTCGAAGAACTGGTGCGGCGGCAGTTTGGGCCACTGCACCTGGGCACACTACGCGTGGGCGACATGCGTGAGTTGTCGCACGCCGAGCGAGGAGCCTTGCTCAACGCCTCTGTGGGTGGCAGCGAATCAGTGACAGGTGGTCGCCCGGGCGACGGGAAGGGAGCCCGCGGTATGCGGGGAGTCGCCGCGAAGGGCAACCCGCACTCGCGCGCCTCGCGTGCGGGTGCCGGTAAGGGCCAGAAGGGCGGCACAGCTGGCCGCGGTGTGGAAGGGAAGCGATGAGTTTTGGAGGCGAAGGACTAGCCAGCCGGGTGAACGGGCAGGTGCACGTCATCGGTGCAGGCCTGCTTGGTGCCAGTATCGGCCTCGGGCTGCGTGACCGAGGGGTCACGGTGACGCTTGAGGATGCTTCGCCGACCACCGTCGCGCTGGCCACCGACTACGGTGCCGGGCGTGCTCGCCTCCCGAGCGACCCTGAGCCCGCGTTGGTTGTGGTCGCAACTCCGCCCGATGTCACCGCGGACGTGATCGAGCGCGCGCTTCGCACGTTTCCCACCTCAGTGGTCACTGACGTCGCGAGCGTCAAACTCGCTCCGTTCGTCGATTTGCAGCGACGGGGTGTGGATCTCACCCACTACGTGGGTTCCCACCCCATGGCGGGCAGGGAGCGTGGCGGCGCAATTATGGCTCGCGCCGATCTGTTCACCGCGAGGCCATGGGTGATCTGTCGGGATGAGGAGACGCCTCCCGAGGCGCTCGCAATTGTTGAGGCCGTGGCGCTCGAACTCGGGGCCACCCCCATCGAGATGACCCCACAGGAACATGATCTTGCGGTAGGTCTGGTGTCTCATCTCCCGCAAGCCGTCGCGAGCCTCCTTGCCGGTCGGCTCGTTTCTGCGAGTGAACAGGCGATCGGGCTCGCCGGTCAAGGGTTGCGAGATACCACTCGGATCGCCTCGGGTCAGCCAGAATTGTGGGTGCAGATTCTGGGAGCCAACCGGGGCCCAGTGGTTGAGGCACTTGACGCGTTTCGTGGCGATCTCGAAGCCTTCACCGAGGCTCTTCGCGCGCCGGATAAACCAGGAGCGAGACGCCAGCTCGCCGATCTCCTTGCAGCCGGAAATCTTGGGGTCGCGCGGATTCCCGGAAAGCACGGCTCAAGCGACCGATTCGTGACGCTGACGGTGCTGGTTGACGACCGGCCTGGTCAACTTGCCAGCCTTCTCACCGAGCTCGGAGACCTAGGCATTAACATGGAAGACTTGCGCCTCGAGCACTCGCCGGGCGCCCAAATCGGCTTCGCCGAGATCGCGGTTTTGCCCGACGTGGCCGAACAAGCCATCACTGACCTGACCGAGCGCGGCTGGAGGACGCTATGAACGCTATGAACGCTGCGAACACAGCACCACCAGCCCCGATCCTCGTGGCGATCGATGGGCCCGCAGGGAGCGGAAAGTCGAGCGTCTCGCGAGAAGCCGCCAAGCGACTCGACTTTGGGATTCTCGATACCGGCGCAGCCTATCGTGCGCTGGCCTGGGCCGCTCGTGAAGGCGGGCTTGACCTTGACGATGAGTCGGCGCTTGCAGAACTGTTAAACGGATGGAAGTTCTCCATCACGATGCGGGGGGAACCGCGAGTGGCGGTCAGGCTGCCGGGATCGAGGGACGACAGCGATGTGACTGCGGCGATCCGCGATCCGGATATCACGAGTCGAGTGAGTCAGGTCTCGCGGCACCCGAGGGTCAGGGAAACGCTGAATGAGTTGTTTCGGCACATCGTGGCGACATCTGGGCTGCCAGGGGTAGTGATCGAGGGGCGCGACATCACCACCGTCGTGGCTCCCCACGCGCCCGTGCGCCTACTCCTCACCGCGGCACCGGAGGTACGCGCGGCCCGTCGCGCGGGCGAGCTCGCGGGTGCATCGCTCGAGCAAGTATTGAAAGATCTGCGCGTGCGTGACGCGAAGGATGCCCTGGTGGTTGATTTCCACACTCCCGCGGCCGGCGTGACGCAGATCGATACGAGCAACTTGGATTTTGGGCAGTCGGTACAGGCTGTCATTGATGTGGTTACTTCGGCGCATGCCGTGGCCACGGGAGGAGCATCGCGATGAGCGAGCACAACGACAACGGAATTTCAGATGAGGAATTCGACCCTGAGGCGTCCCCAATGATCGGGGAAGACGCTGGGGTCGTCATCGACGATGGCGTGACCGACGAAGAGCGACTGAGGGCGATGAAGTCGAACCTCGATGCTTTCGAGCTTGAGGATGAGGATCTCCACCTCATCGGCGAAGACGGGGAGTTTCTCGGTTTCACCGAGTCGCAGCCTGAGGCGCTCCCGGTGGTGGCTATTGTCGGCAGGCCGAATGTCGGAAAATCCGCTCTCGTAAACCGGATCATCGGGCGACGAGAAGCGGTCGTTGAAGACGTTCCGGGCGTGACTCGCGACCGTGTCAGTTATCCGGCTGAATGGAACGGCACACGCTTCACGCTCGTCGACACCGGCGGCTGGGAGCCGGATGCAAAGGGCATCGATGCGTCCGTTGCCGCTCAGGCCGAGGTCGCAATCGAACTGTGCGATGCCGTGATGTTTGTCGTGGATTCCAGAGTTGGGCCGACTGCAACTGACGAGCGAGTCGTGCAGTTGCTTCGTCGCACAAACAAACCGGTGTTCCTGCTCGCCAACAAGGTTGACGACGCGGTACTGGAACCCCAGGCTGCGGCGCTGTGGTCGCTGGGCCTCGGCGAACCGTACCCGGTTTCTGCGCTGCACGGGCGTGGTGTCGCAGATCTGCTCGACGTAGTTCTGAAGGCATTGCCTAAAGAGTCAGCTGTGGCGAAACCAAAGCTCGACGGCCCCAGGCGTGTGGCCATTTTGGGCCGACCCAACGTTGGCAAATCGAGCCTCCTGAATAAGGCTGCAGGCGAAGAACGGGTGGTGGTCAATGACATCGCTGGCACTACCCGTGACCCGGTTGACGAACAGATCGAGCTTGCTGGCAGGGTCTGGACGTTTGTTGACACCGCTGGAATTCGTCGTCGCGTGCACATGCACCAGGGCGCTGATTTCTACGCGTCCCTGCGCACCGCCGCGGCGCTCGAGAAAGCAGAGGTCGCAGTCGTCATGCTCGACGTGACCGAGCCGATCAGTGTGCAAGACGTGCGCATCATCGATCTCGTGCTTGAGTCGGGGCGCGCTCTCGTGCTCGCATTCAACAAGTGGGATCTACTCGATGATGAGCGTCGTCGCGACCTGGAACGTGAAATCGAGACTGACCTGGCGCACATCGCGTGGGCTCCGAGGGTCAACATATCTGCGCGCACCGGCCGTCATCTTGAAAAACTCGTTCCTGCACTCGAGACCGCCCTCAACTCATGGGACACCCGCATTCCGACGGCGAAATTCAATGCCTTCATTGCCGAGTTGGTGCAGGAGCATCCACACCCACTGCGTGGTGGAAAGCAGCCACGGATCCTCTTCGGCACTCAGGTGCAGAATCGTCCGCCGACCTTCGTGCTCTTCACGAGCGGCTTCCTCGATCCGGGCTACCGCCGGTTCATCCAGCGTCGGCTTCGCGAGCGCTACGGATTTGAGGGCAGTCCAATCGTTCTCAACATGCGCATCCGGGAGAAGCGTCAGCGACGCTGATGCTTCACTGAGGAAGCCATTTCTGGCTTCCGAGAGGATGCGCGGCGCGGCTCTGTCGGTGTTCCCACGGGCTCATCGTTCACAAACCGTTATCGGCCCGGACTGTCCGAGGCCTGGACTGGCTGGCATGATGTGACTCAGACAGGTCCATGTTGAGACGGAGTTCACAATGCAGGCTGCGCGATTCACCACATTTCTTGCCTCTGCGACAGTTGGTTCACTCCTACTCCTGGGGCTCACGGGCTGCGCCAACCCCATAGATCAGTTGGTACAACAGGGCACTGAACAGGCGATTGAGCGCCTCGCTGAAGAGTCAACCGGTGGGCAGATCGATATCAATACCGGAGGCGGCGCGGCACTCCCGGAGGGATGGCCAGACATTCCCACTCCTGACGGTGAAATCCAGATGTCATTGAAGTCGGCAGACACCATGACGGCAACCTTCCTCACTGACCAGGCCGAGGTTGACCGTTTGCTCGAAGAATTTCGCTCAGCGGGGTACGAGGGTGAATCCACGATGGACATGGGGGACATGAAGGTGTATTCCTTCACCGGCCAAGAGTGGTTCGTTGGCTTTACCGTCATCGTCGACTCGGACGACAGCTCGAAGGTCTCGGTCTCGTACGTCGTTAGTCCGGCAGCCGGGCAGTAGATTCGTCGTGAAATTGCGTATCCGTCCGGCATTTGCCGCTACCATTCTCGTCGCACTCGTGCTGACCGGCTGCGGATCACCGGCCACGAAGCCCGCGGCTGTGACCGCCGGAGACACCCCCAGTTCTGACGCGGTCACTCTCCCGGGAGCGCTCGACGAACAGGTTCAGATTGCACTCGAGCAACTTCCAGAGATCGCGCAGCGGGGGCTGGACGCCACAGGTGTTCCGGGCATGTCAATTGCCGTCGTGTTTCAAGACGAGGTGGTCTTCGCTGACGGATTCGGCGTGCGCGAGGTTGGAACGAACGAGGGGATCACCCCCGACACCGTCTTCCAGATTGCTTCTCTGTCGAAACCGCTGTCGGCGACCGCTGTCTCGGCAGCAATCGCCGAGGGTGATGTCTCGTGGGAGACCCCAATTCGCACACTCTTGCCCGAATTCGAATACTCCGACCCCACGGTGACCGAGCTGGCCACCATTGGTGATGCGTTTTCGCATCGAACGGGACTCATCACGGGCGCGGGCGACGATCTCGAGGATCTGGGGTTTGACCGAGACACGATTTTGCAGCGCCTCCGTCTGCAGCCCCTCGACGACTTCAGATCCACCTATCACTATTCGAATTTTGGCCTCACCGTTGGTGCCGAAGCTGTCGCGGCCGCCCGCGACCAGGAGTGGGAGGATCTCGTCGCCGAGCTCGTATTCGACCCGATCGGCATGGAATCGACGAGTGCCCGCCACGACGACTTTCTCTCGCACCCCGATCGTGCCCTCTTGCATGCCGTGATTGATGGCGAGTATGTCGCTGAGTTCGATCGCGACCCCGACGCTGAAGCTCCCGCAGGCGGAGTCTCGTCGACCGCAAACGACCTCGCACAGTGGCTGCGAGTACTGCTCGGCGAAGGTGAACTTGAGGGCACTCAGATCGCGGATCGCGAGGCACTCATCGCTGCGATGAGCCCGCAGATCGTGTCGAGTCACCCGGCCACGGGCATTGAGCGCCCCGCGCACTACGGCCATGGTTTCAACGCGTCGCCACTGGTGAGTGGCCGGATGTCCATCTCTCACTCAGGGGCATTTGTGCTGGGTGCCGCAACGAATTTCCAGGTCGTTCCCGAACTCGACCTGGGCATCGTGGTGCTCACGAATGGAGCCCCGATCGGTCTGCCCGAGGCAGTCTCCGCCTCATTCCTCGACATCGTGCAATTCGGAGATGTGACCCGCGACTGGGTCGCCGATTTTGGGGCCTTCTTCGGACCAATGATGGGACCGGTTGGCGATTTGGTCGATGTGGATCGCCCAGCGAACCCTGAGGCGGCCCCGTCAGACGCGAGCCTGATCGGCGACTACGTGAGCCCCTATTTCGGGCCACTCACGGTTGAACGTGACGGCGAAATGTTGGTGACGCGGCTCGGTGTCGACGGGAGCGTCGCGCTCGAACTCGAGGAATGGGACGGCGCGACGTTTGCCTACTCGCCAATTTCGGAAAGTGCTCCGTGGGGTTCGCGAGCCACTGCGACCTTTGAAGTCGGTGGCGACGGGGCGGCATCGCGACTGCGGCTCTCTTCGTTTGACGACACGGGGCTGGGCACCTTCACCCGGATATAGTCTGAATCTATGACGTCAACTGCGCCGCTGACCCACGTTCCCGAAGCCCCTCCCTTTCGCGGGCTGGGGATCACGGCCCTCACCATGGGAATCATCGCGTTCGCCGTGCCGGTGATTGCGATCGGACTGGGGCTGCTCTCAGCGGCGAGCGGGGATCCCGGGTGGTCGATGGTGACAGCGCTTCTCGTGTTACCCGTAGCGGGGATTGCTGCGGTGCTCGTGGGGCTCGTTGCGGTCATCCTCTCGATCGTGTTGCTTATTCGCTCCCAAGCCAAGAATCTGCGGTGGATCCCGGCACTCGTGCTCGGGATTGTGGGTGCGGTCACCATTCCCGGATTTATTTTGGTGCTCAGCGGCACGAACTTCTAGCCGCTCCTCTCATGCGTGACGCACCGCTGACACGTCGGTGCCACGTGGAGTCAGTGCAAAGGTAGTTGCGGCAATTCCGAGCATGATACAACCGCCGACGAGCCCGGTCAGTTGCAGGGCATGGGTAAACGCGATACCCGCATCGGTGGAGAGAGATTCCAGCCCGAGTTCCTGGCTGATGGCGACGGCAGAACCGAGTGATTCAGCTGCACTTGCCGCTAGCGCGGGGTCGATGGGCGTCGCCGCGAGCACTCGTGCAAACTCGGCGCGATAGAGCAGCGCCGCGATACTTCCGAGGACCGCCACTCCCAGCACGCTGCCGAGTTCGTAGGAGGTCTCCTCCAGGGCCGCGGCGCTTCCGGCCTTCTCCTCGGGGGTCTCGTACATGATCATGGCAGAGCCGATTGCCAGCGCCCCCGATCCAGCACCAATAAGCACGAGGGCGACAAACACGGTGCTCTGAGACAGAGCGCCGGGCTGCAGGCCCACGGCGATGAGGCCGAGCCCCGCTGCGGCGACACCTCCGGAGAGGACGGCCCGGGCCCCGATCCACCGTGCGACAGGTGGGGCCGCAAGTGAGGCGACGGCACCGGCGATTGCGGCAGGAAAGAGGCGGATGCCAGCCTCGACCGGGCTGGCCCCGTCGACGAGTTGCATCCACTGCGCAAGGAGCAGGAGGGCCGCTCCCATCGCGAACATGGAACCCAGCGCCGCAATGATTCCTGCCGAAAACGTCCGGCTGCGAAACAGTCGCATGTCGAGCAGCGGATCTGCGCGACGCAAGCATCGCGCGCCGAACCAGGCGAGCAGCGCCACCCCGGCGAGCAGCGCGATCCACCCCTCGAGAGCCAGAAAGCTCGCAGCTTTGCCGAAGATCTTGATGGCCCAGACCAGCAGGATCATGCCTGAAAACGAGAGGATTCCCCCGATCCAGTCCCAACGCCCGGGCTCGGCAACCCGAGATTCCGGAAGGAGCCATAGGCCTGCGATGAACGCAATGAGCATGAGTGGGACGTTGACCAGGAACGCCGCATGCCAGCTGAAGTGCTCGAGGAGCAACCCGCCCACGAGCGGGCCCACCGCGGCCCCGAGTGAGGACACCGCAGCCCAAATACCGAGTGCCGAGGCCCGCTCGCGCGGGTCGGTGAAAACCACGCGGATGAGCGAGAGGGTCGTGGGCATGATCATGGCACCCCCCACCCCCAGGAGCGCACGCAGGGCGATGACAGTCTCAGCGGATGTCGCCCACAGAACGAGAGCGGAGGTGATGCCGAAGAGGACATAGCCGAGCATGAGCATCCGCTTGCGCCCCCAGCGGTCGGCAACGGCGGCCCAGGAAACCAGGAGTCCGGCCAGAACCAGGGAATAGATGTCGACGATCCACAACAGTTGGTCGGATGTGGGCCGGAGAGATGCTGCCATGTCTGGAATTGCGATGTTGAGGATCGTCATATCCATCATGAGTACGAGCAGACTGGCGGTGAGCACCGCGACAGCGGCCCAACGCCGCACACGAGAACCACGGACAATCTTAAGCGAGGGGAAAGTCATGATGGGGAAGCCTCCGTCGGGGCCTTCTCCTGTGTGTCAGCTGCCAGGGGGGCAGGCTCGGGCATGCGGGCGATGGTGCGAAACAGGCGTGCGAGCTGCTCAGCGCTCAGCGGAACGTCGTGCAACGCTGCGTGCATCGTGGCGCCGTCGAAGAAGATAGCTGCGAGCTCTGCGCGCTCCGGTCCGAGGTGGGCGGACAGGAGTTCGACCAAGCCGTCGTACCAGCGCAGTGCAATGGCACGCAATCGCGGATCTTGGGTGGCGCTCGTAACGAGGGCCATGTCGGCGTGAACCTGCCTGGGGTCGCTCAGAAAGCGATGCATGAGCTGAGCGAGTTGCTCTGGCGCCGAATCGAACTCGGCGAGGGCCGACTGTGCCTCGACGAGGCCCTCCTCGATTTCGTCGGCCAGGAGTCGAAGCGCAGCCTCCCTGAGCTCATCAATCGAGACAAAGTACTGCGTCGTGGAGCCCAGCGCGACCCCCGCCCGTGCCGCGACCATCCGGTGAGTGAGTCGTGAGGGCCCCACCTCCACGATCAGTTCAGCGGCAGCAGCAACGATCGCCTGGCGGCGCGCACGTGGATCTCGGCGATGCGGACGAAGCGGTGCGGGTTCTGGGGCGGTGAGCGCAGCCATCGGAAATGTCGCCTTCGAGCTCGGAACGGAGTGATGTACATTTGTACATGTACAGATGTACATCATAAGTGGGCGCTTCTGCAACTCGGCCGATCAGGCACTGTAACGTGGAGCTGGCGGCCCGAGGACTTGGACCGCGGTCCGAAGAAATGGGGTACCCGAGTGAGCGACACAATCAGCACGGCCGATCTGTATGACGAGCGGGGGGAGCAGTTGCAGTCCGTATCGCTACAGTTTCGAGATTTTGGAGGTGTGACTGGCTTTGCCGGCCCCATTCGCACGGTCAGCTGTCACCAAGACAACGCGCTCTTGAAGTCCGTGTTGGCGACCCCGGGCGAGGGGGCGGTGCTGGTCGTTGACGGTGGCGGATCGCTTGCCACCGCGCTGGTCGGGGATCTGATCGCCGCGCTTGCCGTCGATCACGGCTGGTCTGGTGTGATTGTCAATGGTGCCATTCGCGACAGCGCCGCCATCGGCACGCTCCCGCTTGGCGTGAAGGCTCTCGGCACGAACCCGGCAAAGTCGACGAAGACTGGCAGTGGGGCCAGCGATATTGTCGTCACTTTCGGGGGAGCGTCATTCCGCCCCGGCGCTTGGGTCTGGTGCGACGGAGACGGTATCTTGGTCGAACGCTGAGTCTGCTCGGCGCGCGCCGAGGATCACGAGGTCAGGACGGCGCCGTTCGAGTAAGGAAGAGCGAGATGGCCCGACTGTAAATTGCGCGCTGCGTGCGCGAGCAAATTTTGGGAAGGTCACGCCGGGAGGTGTCGCAGAAGCGTCTGTGGGCTCCGCAGGATAGCGCCCGCAGCGGACACCCGTTCCCGGAGTTCTTCGTCGGCGGTTACCACGGTGACACGGCGCCCTTCCGCGATAAGTCGGTGAGTCTCGGCGACGATGGTGTCGTCGCCGAGGAGTGGTGCGTCAACGAGGTTGACCCCGGGAACCGACGGCACGCCGCGTGCGCCACCTTCCGATACCAGCGTCCATAGCGGGAAGACACGATCGATTCCTGGGTAGTCGCTCTGCGCAAGGGCGAGCATGCCCGCTGGAATTCCCGTTCCTAGAACACTCGCCACGCGATCGCGCAGCCGCTCCTGTGCACCTCGTCGATCCTTCCACCAGCCGTTCGGCACTGAACCGATGACATTCGCCGAGTCAACGACGATGGCGGGGCGGGGCCCGACGAGAGATTGCAGAAACCTCCAGCTCTGTGCAAAACCTGGGTGCAGTGGGTACGCGCCGACCTGATTGAGCGCGACCCACCTGAGCTCGTGGCTCTCGGCATCGGTGATCTCCGGCTCAAACGGCCTGGTGACCTCTGCGATGACTGTCGTGTACCTCCACCCGCCGCGATCGAACACGTGCGTGAACATTGCGGCAGTTGACTGAATGGGTGCCCCGGCTTCTTCGAGCGACTCGCGTTTGGCGCCGTCGATAGCGCTTTCGCCCTCGTGTCTTGCGCCGCCTGGGATTCCCCAGGTGCCCCCGTGGTCACTCCAGTTCACGCGGTGCTGCAGCAAGATGCCCTTGCTGGGATCGTGCGCAAGCAGCCCCGCAGCGCCGAAGCGGCCCCAGTATCGCTGCCCGTCAGCCGCGGTGACCCAAGCATCCCCCGTGTTTCTCGTGTCACTCATGAACTCAGCGTATCGGGCACCATTGGAGATCCGGGTGAGTGATTGTGCGATGCTTCAGCTTGAAATTCAGCGGGAAGCGAGATAGGATTTTTCTTTGGTGCTTTGCGCCTGTTTTCGCGTTCCTGCGAGAAGGGGTCTGAGCATTCGCAAGATCAGCATTCACCCACTGAAGCGATAGTGAGGCTATGGCCAAGAAAGACGGCGTCATCGAGATCGAGGGCCAGGTAGTCGAGGCTCTTCCCAACGCGATGTTTCGCGTTGAGTTGACCAACGGACACAAGGTTCTCGCCCATATTTCGGGCAAAATGCGTCAGCACTACATCCGTATCCTCCCTGGAGACCGCGTGATCGTGGAGTTGACCCCCTACGATCTGACCCGTGGCCGTATCGTCTACCGCTACAAGTAGGTCGCTGAAAAGTAACGGCCCGCGGCATCCCACGGGTACGAGGACAGCGAACACACAGAAGGAAACATCATGAAGGTCAAGCCCAGCGTTAAGAAGATCTGCGACAAATGCAAGGTCATCCGCCGCCACGGTCGTGTCATGGTGATCTGCGAGAACCCGCGTCACAAGCAGCGCCAGGGCTAAGTCCCTCGTTCTGCCGGGTGCGGGGCCGTAGGCCCGATCCACAACTGAATATCTGAATCAGCGCATCGAAGAACCCACAGTCGCAGACTGAGGGGGACACCTCGGGCGGAGGCCCGGACCCCCGGTGCGCACCACACCTCCACACCACGCAAGGAGCCAGAATGGCACGTCTCGCAGGAGTAGACATCCCACGCGATAAGCGCGTTGAGATTGCACTCACCTACATCTATGGCGTTGGTCGCACCAGCGCACTCAAGACTCTCGCCGATACCGGCATCGACGGGAATATCCGCGTAAAGGATCTCACCGACGAGCAGCTCGTAGAGTTGCGCGATTACATTGAGGGCAACTTCAAGGTAGAGGGCGATCTGCGACGCGAGGTCGCCGCAGACATCCGTCGCAAGGTCGAGATTGGAAGCTACCAGGGTCTCCGCCACCGCAAGGGGCTGCCTGTGCACGGTCAGCGCACCAAGACGAACGCTCGTACCCGCAAGGGACCGAAGCGCACCGTCGCCGGTAAGAAGAAGTAACCGTAGGTTCCGCGACCACTACACAGAGCTTTCAGGAGAACATAAATGGCTGCACCAAAAAGCGCGGCGCGCAAGCCGCGTCGTAAGGACAAGAAGAACGTTGCTGTGGGCCAAGCCCACATCAAGTCGACGTTCAACAACACGATCGTTTCGATTACTGACACCACCGGTGCCGTAATCAGCTGGGCATCTTCGGGTGGCGTCGGCTTCAAGGGCTCGCGTAAGTCGACCCCCTTCGCCGCACAGCTCGCTGCGGAATCCGCCGCGCGCAAGGCGCAGGAGCACGGTATGAAGAAGGTTGACATCTTCGTCAAGGGTCCGGGATCGGGTCGTGAAACCGCGATCCGTTCGCTGCAGGCTGCTGGGCTTGAGGTCGGTTCCATCACCGATGTGACGCCACAGACGCACAACGGTTGCCGCCCGCCCAAGCGCCGCCGCGTGTGAGTTTTCGACCGCGCATCACCAAGGCCGACTCGGGCCCGGTGATGCGCAGTCGAAACTCCAGATGCCGTTTCACCCACCTCCCCACACCGCATGAGTCATATAGCGGACTCCAGCGAAAGGAACCACCACAGTGCTCATTGCACAGCGCCCCACTCTGACGGAAGAGTCAATCTCCGAGTACCGATCGCGCTTCGTGATCGAACCCCTTGAACCGGGTTTTGGCTACACGCTCGGCAACTCACTCCGTCGCACCCTCCTCTCATCGATCCCTGGCGCCGCTGTAACCAGCGTCCGCTTCGAGGGCGTCGCACACGAGTTCAGCACGATCGCCGGTGTCACCGAAGACGTCACCGAGATCATTCTGAACATCAAGGCGCTTGTCGTCTCGAGCGAGCATGACGAGCCGATTACTGCGTACCTGCGCAAGACCGGTGCAGGTGAGGTCACCGCGGCCGACATCTCAGCACCCGCTGGCGTCGAGGTCCACAACCCGGAACTCGTGATCGCCACTCTGGGGGACCAGGCTCAGTTCGAGCTTGAGCTCACCATTGAGCGCGGTCGCGGCTACGTCTCCGCAGCGCAGAACCGAAACGAAGATGCCGAGGTTGGCCGGATTCCGGTTGACTCGATCTACTCGCCCGTGTTGAAGGTTACCTACCGCGTGGAGGCCACGCGTGCCGGTGAGCGAACCGACTTCGACCGCCTGGTGGTCGACGTTGAATCGAAGCCCGCCATCACACCGCGCGACGCCATCGCTTCGGCCGGTTCCACACTGGTCGAACTGTTCGGCTTGGCGCGCGAACTCAACACCGCAGCAGAAGGCGTCGAGATTGGCCCGGCTCCGGCAGAGGTTGTTGTTGATGGAGAGCTCTCAATCCCCATTGAGGATCTCGACCTTTCGGTTCGCAGCTACAACTGCCTGAAGCGTGAAGGTATCAACACGGTCAGCGAGCTCGTTGCACTTTCCGAGGCCCAGCTCATGAACATTCGTAATTTCGGCCAGAAGAGCGTTTTCGAGGTGCGCGACAAGCTCACCGAGATGGGCCTTTCGCTGAAGGACGCCGTGCCCGGCTTTGACGGTGCACAGTTCTACAGCTACGAAGACGACGTCAACTAGTACTCGGTCGTTTTCGACCCACACTTTTCATTCAACGGAGTAAACAATGCCTAAGCCCAACAAGGGGCCCCGCCTCGGAGGCGGACCCGCCCACGAACGCCTGCTGCTCAACCAGATGGCTTCACAGCTGTTCGAGCACAAGCGCATCCAGACGACCGAAACGAAGGCGAAGCGGCTGCAGCCCGTCGCCGATCGCTTGGTGCAGTTTGCCAAGCGTGGTGACTTGCACGCTCGTCGTCGTGTCATGCGACAGATTCTCGATAAGTCGATCGTGCACGAGCTCTTCACTGAGATTGCGCCGCTGGTTGAGCACCGACAGGGTGGGTACACTCGCGTCATCAAGACCGGATTCCGCAAGGGTGACAACGCCCCGATGGCTGTGATCGAGCTGGTGCTCGAGCCCGTCAACCCGAAGCCGAAGAAGGCCAAGAAGGAAGAGTCGGCCGAGGCCGTCTCGCCCGTCGAGGTTGAAGAAGTTCTTGAGGCAGAAGAGGCGCAGGCGCCCGCTGCGACGGACGAGGCCGAGGTCTCGGAGGCTGAAGCTGGCGAAGAGACCGCTGCTGCTGAAGCTGCGTCAGACGCTGCCGAAGAAGCTGAAGCTGACAAGAAGTAATTCCAGTTGGCGAAAGCCGAACGCTCCGAGGGTGCTTGCGCCCCGGGGCGTTCGGTGTTTCTGGGCGCGGAAGATGACCACGGACGGAAGGGAGCGCCGGTAGTGCATCGCAATGGCAATAGCGTTCGCCTCAGACTAGACATTGGATACGACGGCACCGATTTTCACGGGTGGGCAGCGCAGCCTGGGCTGCGCACGGTTCAGGGGGAGCTGGAGTCGGCGCTGGCCGTTGTGCTTCGCCTGTCTGAACAGTTCGTCGCCCTCACTGTCGGTGGGCGCACTGACGCTGGGGTACACGCCCGCGGCCAGGTCGCTCATATCGATGTTCCGCACGAACTCGCAGATGGGCTTACCGAGCGGAGGCTCAACGGTGTGCTTCGGCGCGGTGCCCCAGACATAGCGGTCCATGCAGTGCGTGAGGTGCCGTCTGTGTTCGACGCGCGTTTCTCGGCACTCCGCCGTCGCTATGAGTACCGCGTGCGCGACCCGAGAGTCAGGCGTGATCCACTGACCGCTCGATTCACCGCAGACGTATCGCGACCGATCGATCCTGCGCTGTTGCAGGTTGCCTCGGATGAGTTGCTCGGGCTCAATGACTTCACCTCCTTCTGCAAGGCACGTGAAGGTGCCACTGCGATTCGCGAATTGATCCAGTTCGACTGGAGTCGTGCCGACGATGGTGTTTTCGTCGCTCGGCTTGAGGCTGATGCGTACTGTCACTCAATGGTGCGGTCTCTGGTCGGGGCCGTGGTCGCTACCGCGAGCGGGCGCATCGGCATCACGGAGCTCGTGGAGTTACGAGAGGCCCGGGCGCGCACGAGTCGGTTTACCGTTATGCCAGCCCACGGTCTCAGCCTGGAGGAGATCAGCTATCCGGCCGACGCCGATCTCGCAGCCAGAGCAGCGCTCACCCGCGCGAAGCGTGATCCACTGGAGAACTGAGCTGTGCTAGAGTTGATCTTTGGTGCGTCAGCATCCGAATTGTTGAGCCCTCCACGGTCGCTGAACTCGGG
The DNA here is from genome assembly GCF_052386045.1 of Leucobacter fengyongliangi. Lineage (NCBI taxonomy): Bacteria > Bacillati > Actinomycetota > Actinomycetes > Micrococcales > Microbacteriaceae > Leucobacter > Leucobacter fengyongliangi. Next base: position 882,168 of record NZ_CM126356.1, read on the forward strand.
GAATCGAGACAGGGCATCGGAGCGGGATTCACGACACCTCCATTTCGATAGAAAGCAGCACGCTAGTGACTCGTACGTATTCGCCGAAGGCCGCTGAGCAGAAGCACGACTGGCTCATTATTGATGCCACCGACGTGGTTCTCGGCCGCCTCGCCTCCCAGGCAGCTGCGCTTCTGCGCGGCAAGCACAAGACCACCTTTGCTCCTCACATGGACATGGGTGATCACGTGATCATCATCAACGCGGCGAAGGTCGTGCTGACGGGCAACAAGGCAGCCCAGAAGAAGGCTTACCGTCACTCCGGTTACCCCGGTGGCTTGCGTTCGGTGACCTACAGCGACCTGCTCGAGAAGAATCCTGATCGCGCGGTCGAGAAGGCCATCCGCGGCATGCTTCCCAAGAACTCCCTCGGGCGTGACCAGTTCCGCAAGCTGAAGGTCTACTCGGGCCCCGAGCACCCGCACGCGGCGCAGCAGCCGACCCCCTTCACCATCGGCCAGGTCGCGCAGTAACGCGGCTCGAAAACTTTAGAAAAGAGAACTTCAAGTGACTGAAGAGACTGTGGCCGTCGAGAGCTACACCACCGAAACACCTGCAAACCAGGCTGCCGAGAAGGCACCCCGCCCCGCACTCACCGTTCCCGGTGCAGCCGTGGGTCGCCGTAAGCAGGCAATCGCTCGCGTTCGCCTCATTCCCGGTGCGGGCACCATGACCGTCAACGGGCGTGAACTGGCCGAGTACTTCCCGAACAAGCTGCACCAGCAGCTCATCACCGACCCATTCACCGTGCTTGATCTCGTCGGCTCGTACGACGTGATCGCTCGCATTGATGGCGGTGGCCCCTCCGGTCAGGCAGGTGCACTGCGCCTCGCCATCGCCCGCGCGCTCAACGAGATCGACGCAGAGCACAACCGTCCTACGCTGAAGAAGGCTGGGTTCCTCAGCCGCGATGCGCGCGTGATCGAGCGTAAGAAGGCCGGCCTCAAGAAGGCTCGTAAGGCTCCGCAGTACTCGAAGCGTTAGTCAACGCCCGAACTATGGTTCGCCTATTTGGCACGGACGGGGTCCGGGGCCTGGCTGGGGTCGATGTGACCGCCGAGCTGGCCCTGGGCCTCGCTCAGTCTGCGGCATTCGTGCTCGGTCGCGCCGCGCGTGCGGAAAGCCGCCGCGCGGTCGCCGTTGTTGCCCGCGACCCCCGAGTCTCGGGCGAGTTCATTTCTGCCGCGGTGGCGGCGGGGCTCGCTTCTGCTGGGGTCGATGTGCTCGAGGCTGGCGTCATTCCTACCCCCGCTGCGGCATACCTGGTCGCAGACTCCGGGGCTGACTTTGGGGTGATGGTTTCGGCTTCCCATAACCCGGCGGCAGACAACGGGATCAAGTTCTTTGCCGCGGGCGGGCGCAAGCTCGCCGACGAGGTGGAAGACGAGATCGAAGCCGAGTTGGGGCGCCCGCACGGAGGATTCACCGGCCGCGAGGTCGGTCGGATCCGCCGGTTTGCAGACGCCGAGGACCGCTACCTGGTGCATCTTCTGGGCACTCTCGATGGTCTCAGTCTGGCGGGCATACACGTGGTGCTCGACTGTGCCCACGGAGCAGCCGCAGGCATCTCACCCGATGTCTTCACTGACGCGGGTGCTCGCGTCACGGTGATCGGCAACGCCCCTGATGGTTTCAACATCAACGATGGGATTGGTTCCACCCACCTCGGCCCACTGATCGCCAAGGTTCGCGAAACCGGTGCCGACCTCGGGATCGCACACGACGGCGATGCAGATCGGTGCCTTGCTGTTGACGCCGATGGTGAAGTGATCGACGGCGACCGAATCATGGCGATTCTTGCCCTTTCCATGGCAAGCCGCGGCAAGCTCGTGCAGAATACGTTGGTCGCCACGGTAATGAGTAATCTTGGCCTCAGACTCGCGATGGCGAACAACGGCATTGACGTGGTCGAGACCGGGGTCGGTGATCGATACGTGCTCGAAAAACTGAACGCGCACGGCTACTCGCTGGGCGGTGAGCAGTCCGGACACGTCATCATGAGTGACTACGCCACCACCGGAGATGGGATCCTCACCGGTCTTCACCTTGCCGCGGAGATCGTGCGCACCGGAAAGACGATCGCCGAGCTGGCAGGCTGCATGACCGTGTACCCCCAGGTTCTTGTGAACGTACGCGGGGTGGATCGCAGCAAGGTTTCGGCAGATGGCGTGCTGCAGCGAGCGGTGACGCAAGCAGAGATAGCGTTGGAAGGTCGAGGTCGCGTTCTGCTGCGCCCCTCGGGCACCGAGCCCGTTGTGCGCGTCATGGTCGAAGCAGAGAGCGAGTCGCAGGCACAGGAGCTTGCCGACGACCTCGCCGAGATCGTTCGTACCCGGCTCGCAATCTAGGAGAACCATGACCACCTCATCTTCGCGGCGCCCCTCTCGGGTATTCGGGGCCGTTGCACTTCTCGGGGTATCTCTTGTGATGACGGGCTGTGGCGCGGGCTCTGCTGGGGTGACCGCTGATTCCGAGCCCACCTCAACGACCGGGCCCGCAACCGAGGAATGCGCAGGTGTCTCGGTAGTTGTCGAATTTGGCAGCCTCGACATCGACGGCATCACGGAATGCGTTGATACCGACGAGCCCATTACCGCGGTGCAGGCATTCGAGCTTGCAAGCGTCGAACTCACTGAGGGTCAGGCATTTCCCGGATCGATTTGTCGAGTCGGAGGCGCGCCCGCGGCTGACCTTCAGCTGAGCTATTCCGGGCAAAGCTATACCGAGGACTGCACGGCCATGGGTCCGGTGTGGGCCTACTGGGGCCTATTTGTGGATCTGGGCAATGGGTGGGATTACGCGCAGGAGGGCGCCGCAACCCAACTGGTCGAGCCGGGCCAAGGCATCGCATTCTCGTGGCAGTTCGGTGACACCACCGAGCCGCAACTTCCCGCAGCCTAGGTGATGCGCGCCTCCCCGGCTGTCGATACTGGCGCGGGGGCGCTGCCTCCACGCGGCGCCGAATTGGCCCGACCCGGGCTCATCTGGGCGCTGGCTACGTTCGTCGCAGTCGCAGGTGCGATCGCACCCGCGCCCTGGTGGCAGCTCGGCATTATCACTGTCGCCCTGCTCGCGTGCCTCGCCACCGGACGAATTCACGCCCCCGCGCTCAGGCTCGGCGTGTGGGGTGCGATTATCTTTGTCGCTCTGCGGGTTGCCTACCGAGTGCTGTTCGCTCCAGTTCTGCCGCCGCCCGAATCCGCGATCGTGCTGCTCAGCCTCCCGGTGATCCCACTCGGAGGGCCGTTTGCGGGTGTCTCGCTCTTCGGTGCGCTCACGCTCGACCAACTCCTCACCACATTGACCGATGCCACTCGATTCGCAGTGGTCTTTGTGGTCTTTGGCGCGGCCAATGCGCTGGCCGATGCGCGCACTCTCCTGGCACGCTCGCCGCAAGCGTTCGTGCCCATCGCTACCGCACTTGCGCTCGCCCTCGGCAGTGTGCCAGCTCTGCTGGTCGCAGGTCACCGAGTGGATCGCGCAGCTCGCATGCGGGGGGAGCGACGGGGGCCGAGACTGCTCATTCCTGTGCTTGAGCAGGCGGTCGAGCGTGCGACCACCCTGGGTGCCTCGATGGAGCTGCGCGGGTACGGGGCAAAGCTCCGTTCTCGAGTGCGAGCTGAGCACGATGTTGATCCGCTCGTGGCCGTCGAGGAGGTCAGTGTGCGGTATGGGGAACGTGAAGTTCTCGTTCGAGCTTCACTTGAGCTCCGTGCGGGGGAGCTCACCTTCATCACCGGGCCAACGGGGTGCGGAAAGTCGAGTCTTCTCGCGGTGCTTGCTGGGCTCACTCCCGGCTACACCGGCGGCGAGGTCACGGGGACCGTGCGTATTGCTGGTGTCACCGTGCTGGGCGAAGGAGTGGATCCGCGCCCCGCCCGGGTGGCGGGTGACCTCGCACACGTGCCGCAGCGTGTTGAACACTCGTTTCTCGCGGAGACCGTGCGTGCTGAGTTGGAGTTCGGCCCTCGAAGCCAAGGCCTCACTGGTGCCGCGCTTGCGGAGGCAGTCGACTCCTCCATGCGCCTATTCGGGCTTGAGCCTTTGTCTGGGCGAGAACCGGGTACGCTCAGCGCGGGTGAGGCGACACGACTCGCGCTTGCCGCTGCGGTGGCGGCCAGGCCGCGGGTGCTCGTGCTCGATGAGCCAATCGCCGACCTCGACCCGCACTCGGTCACCGTGGTGCGGAGCGCGCTGCATGCGCTGCTCGCGCAGGGGTGCGCGGTGCTGATTGCCGAGCACCGCCAGGCCGCCCTCGCTGATCTCCCGACCGCGATGCCGACACAGTGGCTTCGCCTTGACCATGGGCGGGTGGTCGCCGTGAAGCCTTGTCTCGGTTCTGCCGATTCGGCGCAGATGGCTGACCTCGTTGTGCCGACTGCGGGCCCGAGCGCTTCGGGTGCCGCGAGTACGGGTAACGCCCCACCTCGACGTGATCTGATCCTACTCGCGCGCGACCTGGTGGTCTCGCGCGGAGGGAACGAGTTGTTCCGACTTGACGACCTCGCCGTGCACCCGGGTGAAATCGTCGTATTGCGGGGCGCGAACGGGAGCGGGAAGACCAGTCTGCTCGAAGACATCGCACTTCCGCCGGGGGCACGCGGCGGAAGTCGGGCGGCCGGTGTCGCCCTGGTGCCGCACCGGGTCGATGACCTCCTGATTCGTGAGACCATCGAGGCCGAGTGTGACTTTGCTGATCGTCGAGCGGGTGCGCCGCGGGGCACCACATCGCGCCGATTCGCCGCGCTGATTGCCCGGCCCGCGGTGCCCCCCGCGCCTCACACCCACCCGCGCGACGCTTCGGCGGGCACCCGGCTCGCGTTGGCCATTGCAGTGCAACTCTCTGCTGCGCCGCGAGTGCTGCTGCTCGATGAGCCGACGCGCGGTCTTGATCTTGCCGCTCGGCGACGTCTGGCCGAACTCCTGACAGCGCACGCCTCCACGGGCGCCGCGGTGCTCCTCGCGACCCACGACGACGAATTCGCAGGCTTGCTGGCACGCGCTGGGGCCTCGGTTCGCGGGCTGCGCCTGGCTGACGGGAAGATCTCGTGAGCGGCCGCGTGCCCAAGGCCTCGTCAGCGGAGAAGTCGCTGCGGGGTCGACACACCTCTGGCAGCCGGGCACCGGGCGCTCGCACCTTCAGGCGCTCCCGACCGCTATCTCGGGTGTTTGCCGCAGCGCTCCTCGTGCTGGTCAGTCTCGGTGCGCTGGCCGCTTTCACCTGGCCGTTTCTAGCGGCGGCCGTTCCCGGAGACGCGCGTGGCGCGATCCCTGCTCTCGCACTTGCCATGATTGTCGTGCTTGCGGCGGCGGTGATCGTTGCGCTGTCTGATGGTGCCTCCGGCGCGATGTTCGTTGCCATGCTCGGAACCCTGACCGCGGTTGGGATGGTCATGCGTTTCCTCGGAACAGGGTTCGGTGGTTTCGAGACCGCTCTCATCCTGCTGATTCTGGCTGGCCGCGCGTTTGGGCCCCGCTTTGGGTTTCTCCTCGGAGCCACAGTAATGCTGGGCTCATCGCTACTGTGGGGTGGTGTCGGCCCGTGGCTGCCGTTTCAGGTGTTTGCCGCAGGATGGGTGGGGGCCGTCGCGGGCCTGATCCCCGGCGGGCGGCGGCTCGCCGGATCCCGCACCAGGTGGCCGGAACTGGCCTTGCTCGCGATCTACGGGGTACTCGCCTCATACGCCTTTGGGCTACTCATGAACGTTTGGTTCTGGCCCTTTGCGGTAGGCAGCGACACGAGTATTTCATATGTTTCGGATGCCGGGGCCGGGGCCAATCTGGTGCGGTTCCTGAGCTACTCGTTCATCACCTCCACGCTGACGTGGGACACGGTGCGCGCGATCACCACGGCCGTGGGCATTCTTCTGATCGGTCGACCGGTGCTGGCGGCACTGCGCCGCTCCGCACTCGCGCGTCGACAGTAACGCCGTCGCTCCCATTCTCCCGGTGCCTTGTTCGTCCCAGGGTGCCCTATTTGCGCAAATAAGGCACCCTGAGACGAAGATGGGGCTTAGACAGAGAAGTACTTCGCCTCGGGGTGGTGAAACACGAATGCGTCCGTCGACTGTTCGGGGTGCAACTGCAGCTCTTCAGACAGGGTGACGCCGATACGCTCCGGGCGCAGCAGTTCGACGACCTTGCGCCGATCCGCCATATCGGGGCACGCCGGGTAGCCCAGCGAGAACCGGGCACCCCGGTAGCGCAGTTTGAAGTACCCCTCGATGTCGGTGGGTTCTTCCGACCCGAAGCCGAGTTCGGTGCGCACCCGGCTGTGCCAGTATTCGGCGAGCGACTCGGTGAGTTGTACGGCGAGGCCGTGCAGCTCCATGTACTCGCGATACTTATCGCCCGCGAAGAGCTTCGCCGTGTGCTCGTCGACGCGCGCTCCGACCGTCACGAGCTGGGCGGAGAACACGTCGGTCTCGCCCGATTCCTTCGACCTGATAAAGTCCGCGAGACACAGGTGACGATCTCGCCGCTGCCTCGGGAACGTGAAGCGCAGCCGTTCGGCTCCGGGGGTCCCCCCTGATCCACCGTCGGGGGCCAGCACGCCACCCTGCTCACCGTGATGCAACACCACCACGTCGTTTCCTTCGCTGTAGGCCGGGAAATAACCGTAGACCACCGAGGCATCGAGCATGCCCTCGGTCTGCATGCGGTCAAGCCAGGATCGCAGCCTGGGCCGGCCCTCGCGGGCAACCAGCTCTTCGTAGCTCAGACCGCCCTCACCGCGGCCGGACTTCAGGCCCCACTGGCCCATAAACACGGCGCGCTCGTCGAGCAGGGCAGCGTAGTCCGCGAGTGGAACGCCCTTCACGATGCGGGTGCCCCAGATCGGTGGCACGGGCACCGGGTTGTCGGTGGCGACGTCGCTGCGGGTGGGGAGGTTCTCGGGCTCGGTCAGGGTGAGCTTTGACCCGGCGCGGTGGATCCGCTTCTTCAGGGGTGGGAGCCCAACCTCGCCGGCATCCTCGCCGCGGGCGACACGCACGAGCGGCGCCATGAGATCGAGCCCCTCGAAGGCATCCTTCGCGTATCGCACCTCGCCGTCGAAGAGCTCCGCGAGGTCGTCCTCGACGAATGCGCGGGTGAGTGCCGCACCGCCGAGGATCACGGGCCAACGCTTCGCAAGACCGCGAGAATTCAATTCCTGCAGGTTTTCCTTCATCACGACGGTGGACTTCACGAGCAGGCCACTCATGCCGATCACGTCGGCATCGTGCTCTTCTGCTGCCTTGATGATCTCGCTGATCGGCTGCTTGATACCCAGGTTAATGACCGTGTAGCCGTTGTTTGTCAGGATGATGTCGACGAGGTTTTTCCCGATGTCGTGCACGTCGCCCCGCACGGTTGCGATCACCATCGTGCCGTTGGACTGTGCCTTTTCGCCGGCCTCGAGCTTCTCCATGTGCGGCTCGAGCAGCGCAACCGACTTCTTCATCGTCTCAGCCGACTGCAGCACGAACGGCAGCTGCATTTCGCCCGCGCCGAAGCGCTCACCGACGGTCTTCATGCCCGCGAGCAGGGTGTCATTGATGATGCCGAGCGCGGTCTGTCCCTCAGCGAGTGCCAGCTCAAGGTCGCCCTCGAGACCCTTCTGGTCTCCGTCGATGATGCGACGTTCGAGGCGTTCGGTCACCGGAAGTGCGGCGAGCTCGGCTGCGCGCTGATCGCGCATGGAGGCGAGATCCACATCGGAAAAGAGGTCGAGCACGCGCGACAGCGGATCGTAGGTGAGGTTGCCCGCGTCGTCGTATCGACGACGGTCCCAGACGAGGTCGAGCGCGGCCTCGCGCTGCGCCTCGTCGATCTGCGCAAGCGGCACGATCTTCGCCGCGTGCACGATCGCCGAATCGAGCCCGGCCTGCACCGCCTCGTGCAGGAACACCGAGTTCAGCACCACGCGGGCGGCAGGGTTGAGCCCGAACGATACGTTCGAGACCCCGAGCGTCGTGTGCAGCCCCGGGTATTTTGCGGTGAGTTCGCGGATCGCCTCGATCGTCTCGATCGCGTCGCGTCTCGTCTCCTCCTGCCCCGTCGCAATCGGAAAGGTCAGCGCATCCACAATGATGTCTCCGACCCGCATGCCCCACTGGCCGACCAGAGTGTCAATGAGCCGCGACGCGATGCGCACCTTATCGGCACGGGTGCGCGCCTGCCCCTCCTCGTCAATGGTGAGCGCGATGACTGCGGCACCGTGTTCCTTGACGAGTGGCATGATGCGGGCGAAGCGACTCTTGGGCCCCTCCCCGTCTTCGAAGTTCACCGAGTTAATAACCGGGCGGCCACCGATCAGTTCGAGCCCGGCCTGCAAGACCGCGGGCTCGGTCGAATCCATGACGATCGGCAGCGTCGACGCGCTCGCCAGGCGCGACACCACGGCGCGAGCGTCGGCGACACCGTCGCGGCCGACGTAGTCAATACACACGTCGAGCAGGTGCGCTCCGTCGCGGATCTGCGCCTTCGCAATCTCGACGCACTCATCCCAGTCCTCGGCGAGCATGGCTTCACGGAACGCCTTCGAACCGTTCGCGTTGGTGCGCTCGCCGATCGCGAGGAACGACGCATCCTGTCTGAGCGACACCGGTTGGTAGAGGCTCGCCACCTCGTCCTCGTGCGTGACCTCGCGAGGAGTCGGGCGCTCGCCGCCGAGTCGTTCGACGACCGCGCGCATGTGCGCCGGAGTGGTGCCACAGCACCCGCCCACGAGGCCGAGCCCGAACTCGCGCACGAACTGCTCCTCGGCGACCGCCAACTCGTCGGGAGTGAGGGGGTAGACGGCACCGTTCGGGCCGAGCTGGGGGAGTCCCGCGTTGGGCATCGCCATCACCGGGATGCCCGCGTGCTTGGACAGATACCTCAGGTGCTCGCTCATCTCGGCGGGGCCGGTGGCGCAATTCAGACCGATCGCGTCGATGTCGAGCGCCTCGAGTGTCGCGAGGGCAGCGCCGATCTCGCTGCCCATCAGCATCGTGCCAGTGGTCTCAACCGTCACCTCGACGAAAATTGGTAGCCGCACACCGGTGCGCTCGATCGCGAGCTTGCACCCGTTAACCGCAGACTTGGTTTGCAGCAGATCCTGGCTGGTTTCAATGAGAAACGCGTCGGTGCCGCCGCGGATGAGTCCCTCCGCCTGCAGTGCGAACGTTTCCTTCAGGTGAGCGTAGGTCGTGTGCCCGAGGCTCGGGAGTTTCGTTCCCGGTCCCATCGATCCAAGCACCCAGCGCACACGGCCATCGGCCGATTCTGCGTGATCCACAGCCTCTCGGGCAATGCGTGCTCCTGCCTCGGCGAGTTCCTCGATGCGATCGTCGATGTCGTAGTCGCTCAGATTCGACCAGTTCGCGCCGAAGGTGTTCGTCTCCACCGCGTCGATGCCGGTGGCGAGGTAGGCATCGTGAATTCGGCGGATCATGTCTGGACGAGACACGTTAAGGATCTCGTTGCACCCCTCAAGCCCCTGAAAGTCCTCGAGGGTGGGGGCCTCGTCTTGCAGCTGTGTGCCCATCGCGCCGTCGGCAATCACGACCCGGCTGTTGATCGCTTCGATCAAGGCGGTGGATCGTGCGGGCATCTGCGGGGAGGAGTCAGTCACCTTGCAAGTCTAGGCTGGTGCCGCTCAGAGCTTACGAAGTAAGACCTTCTGCACTCGGTGGTCGGGTTCCTTGCGAAGTACGAGTGAGGCCCGGGCCCGTGTCGGGCGAATGTTTTCGATGAGGTTCGGTTCATTGATGTTCTTCCAGAACTCAAGCCCCACCGCCCGGGCCTCATCTTCCTCGAGCCCCGCGTACTGCCGAAAGCGAGAGTGCGGATTTCGAAAGGCATCTTCTTTGAGTCGCAGAAAGCGTTCGACGAACCAGTGCTCGATGTCGGAGGTGCGCGCATCGACATAGATCGAGAAGTCGAAGAGGTCAGAGACAGCGAGCGGGTGCTGCATCGAGGCTGGTTGCAGCACGTTGAGACCCTCGACGATGAGGATGTCTGGGGAGAGCACCGTCGTGAACTCGCCGGGAACGATGTCGTAGATCAGGTGGCTGTAGTGCGGGGCCCTGGTTTCAGGAAACCCTGCCTTCACCTGCGAGACGAATCGCAGCAGCGCTCGTCGATCATAGGACTCGGGAAAGCCTTTGCGGTGCGAGATCCCGCGGCGCTCAAGTTCGGCGTTGGGGTAGAGAAACCCGTCGGTCGTCACCAGCTGAACGTTCGGGGTCTCGGGCCAACGTGCGAGGAGGTCGCGAAGGATGCGTGCGACGGTCGATTTTCCGACCGCGACCGAACCCGCAATGCCCAGCACGAACGGGGTCGGCTGGTCGTTTCCCCGCCCCAGAAACCGGCGCGTACGTTTGTGGCCCTTGCGCGCGGCGATGGCGTACTGGTTGATGAGTCGGCTCAGTGGTCGATACACCTCGCTCACCTCGGCCATGTCAAGCGGCTCGCCGAGCCCCCGAAATGCGGAGACTTCGGCCTCGGTGAGTGGCATCGGAGTCTCACCTGCAAGCCTCGCCCATTCGTCGCGTCCGATCTCTATAAAGGGAGAGATCCCGTCGACCCGTGTCAGGGCGTGAGTGTCGTTGTTGTACTCAGTCATCGCTCCTCATCGTGCCACTAAACTGGGGCGCATGTGTGGAATCGTGGGATATGTCGGCCTGGGCGACACCGTTGAGGTGCTCGTCAACGGACTGAGGCGTCTTGAATATCGGGGCTATGACTCGGCGGGCATCGCCGTGCTTGATGCCGACGACGAGCTGTTGGTGCGCAAGCGTTCGGGCAAGCTTGCGCGACTGGTCGAACTCCTTGATGAGAATCCGGTGCAGGCGGCGGCCACGGGTATCGGGCACACCCGTTGGGCTACACACGGGGGGCCGACCGATGTGAACGCGCACCCGCACCTGGGTGACGGCGGCAATCTGGCGCTGATCCACAATGGAATCGTTGAGAACTTTGCTGAGCTTCGCGCCGAGGTCGAGGCGGACGGCATCGAACTGCTCAGCGAGACAGACACCGAGGTTGTTGCGGCGCTGCTGGGTCGCGAGATTTCTCGAATTGGTGACCTTGAGCTGGCGTTCCGTAACGTGGTCGCCCGTTTGCACGGCACCTTTACACTGCTCGCCATGCACCGAGACACCCCTGAGACCGTGATCGCGGCGCGGCACAACTCTCCGCTGGTGGTCGGGCTCGGCGACGGAGAGAATTTCCTGGGGTCTGATGTTGCCGCGTTTGTGAGCTACACCAATCGTGCGGTGGCGATCGACGAAGACAACATCGCGATCATCACGCCGCAGGAGGTGCGGATCACCGACTTCGCCGGGAACGCCGTCGAGTTCTCGGAGTACGAGGTTGCCTGGGATGCGGGAGCTGCCGACAAGGGTGGCTGGTCCTCGTTCATGGCGAAGGAAATCACCGAGCAGCCGGATGCCGTTGCGAATACGATTCGCGGTCGCGTGGTGGACGGTCACGTCGAGATCCCTGAACTCACTGAGCTGGGCAGCGACATCCTCACGGGCATTGATCGCATCGTGATTATTGCGTGCGGTACTGCCTCATACGCGGGTCAGATCGGTGCCTACGCGATCGAGCAATGGGCGCGGGTGCCCGTCGAGGTGCAGCTCAGCCATGAGTTCCGATACCGTGACCCGGTGCTAACCTCGCGCACCCTGGTCATCTCGGTCAGTCAATCCGGTGAAACGATGGACACGCTGATGGCGGTGAAGTACGCGAAGGAACGCGGCACGGTCAACGTTTCGGTCTGCAACACGCAGAGCGCTACGATCCCGCGTGAGAGCGACGCGGTCGTGTACACCCACGCGGGCCCCGAGGTCGCCGTCGCTTCGACGAAGGCGTTCACGGCCCAGATCACGGCGCTGTACCTCATCGGGTTGCACCTGGGGCGCGTGCGCGGAGTGCTGTCCGAGGCCGATGAGGCCGCCGCGGTGTCACAGCTTGAGCAGTTGCCCGAGCGGATCCGCGAGGCGGTCGACACGCACGAGCAGATCGCTCAACTTGCACACTGGATGGCAGACACCCGCTCGGTGCTCTTCCTTGGCCGACACGTGGGGTACCCCACGGCACTCGAAGGCGCGCTCAAGCTCAAGGAGATCGCCTACATTCACGCGGAGGGATTTGCTGCGGGGGAGTTGAAGCACGGACCCATCGCGTTGATTGATCACGGCCAGCCCGTATTCGTGCTCGTGCCGAGCCCGCGCGTGTCACCCATCATGCACTCGAAGGTCGTCTCGAACATTCAAGAGATTCGGGCGCGCGGTGCCCGGGTGATTGCGATCGTGGAGAAGGGGGACACTGCTGTGCTGCCCTACGCCGACGACGTGATTCGCCTGCCGCTCACCGACGCGCTATTCGAGCCGTTGGTGCAGGTGGTGCCGCTGCAGTGGTTCGCGCTTGAACTCTCGACAGCCAAGGGGCTCGATGTCGACCAGCCGCGCAACCTCGCGAAGTCGGTCACGGTCGAATAGCCTCCGATGATCCACGGCATCGGCGTCGACACCGTTCAGATCGATCGATTTGAGCGGCAGCTTGCGCGCACGCCGGCGCTTGTGGATCGCCTCTTCGTTGGTGAGGAACGAGGCCTGGGGGTGCGCTCGCTCGCGGCGAGGTTCGCGGCGAAGGAGGCCCTCATCAAGGCTCTGGGTGGATCTGCCGGCCTGAGCTGGCAGGACATGGAGGTGCGGCGAGGGGCAGAGCGCGCGCCGTATTTCCTGCGCACCGCGGCCCTCGAACGTGCGCTGCATGTGCGTGGGGCGCAACGCATTCACCTGTCACTGACACACGATGCCGGGGTCGCCACGGCCTTCGTGGTGGTCGAGTCGGATCTCGAAAGTGGTGGGTCGACACGGGCCGTCTCGGACGGAGCGGGTACTCTCGAAACACCGAAATCGACATCGAGCCTGGTGTCGACATCAGATACTCCAGAGAACCTGACAATCACCGATCGCGAGGGGGCTGCGTGAGAACCGGCTCAATGCGCACCGCAGAGATCTCCTTGCCGGCGATTCGGCATAACGTTCGCCGGATTCGCGAGTTCACAGGCGGTCAGGTGATCGCGGTGATCAAGGCCAACGGCTATGGCCACGGATCCGAAATCGCCGCGCGCGCCGCAATCGAGGGCGGCGCGGCGCTTCTTGGGGTCACGGATCTCGAGGAGGCGCTCTCGCTGCGCGACCTCGGAATCGATGCGCCGATCCTGTGCTGGTTACATGGGGTGCGTGCGAACTACGATGCCGCGCTCGAGGGCGACATCGAGATCGGCGTGAGCCACATCTCGCAACTCGAGGCGCTTGCCGCAGCAGCGGAGCGCTCCGGTCGCGTCGCCACCCTGCAGTTCAAGGTCGATACCGGCCTGAGCCGAAACGGCGCATCTGCAGATGAGTGGGAGGCGCTATTCGCGCGGGCTGCCGCGTTGGAATCTGAGGGGCTCGTTCGGGTGAGAGGAATCTTCAGTCACCTCGCGAACGCCGGGGAAGAAAGCGACCGCTCCCAGGCCGCGCGATTCGATCTGGCCATCGAGATGCTGCGCCAGGCGGGGTGCGAACCCGAGCTGATACACCTTGCGGCCTCTGCTGCGACCTTCTCATCTCCGCATCTCCACTACAACACGGTGCGCGTGGGGGTCACGGTCTTCGGGTTGAGCCCATTTGCCGATCGGACATCGGCAGATTTGGGGTTGATCCCGGCGATGACGCTGAAATCTGAAATCGTGGGATTGCGGCCGGTGACCGCGGGGACTGGAGTATCGTACGGGTACAACCACGTGGTGCAGGGCGACACGACGCTCGCACTCGTGCCCGTCGGGTACGCGGACGGTATGCCTCGCGCGCTCAACGGGGCAGGTGCCACTGTCGCGATCGCGGGGCAGCACTGCCCGATCGTGGGCCGAATCGGAATGGACCAGTGCATCATCGATCTCGGAAGCCTCGCCCGGAAGGTGAGCGTGGGAGAATCCGTTGTGTTTTTCGGTGACCCGAGCACCGGCGTTCCTCCGGTGGAGATTTGGGCCGAGCTGATGCGCACCATTAATTACGAGATCATCGTCGGGATAGGCTCCCGCGTGGTGCGCGTCGCCCTGGACGACGTACCCGGCACTGCGGACGAGGACATCTTGGTGCCCAGCGGCCGGGCGGCACTGGTACCCGGCCCAACCTCGCGCCGATTCGAGATCGCCGACCCAGACGACATGCACGCGCTCGGGATGCGGCTGGGTGGGCAACTCGCAGCGGGCGATCTCGTGATCTTGACCGGACCGCTCGGGGCCGGGAAGACGACGTTGAGCCGCGGCATTGGCGAGGGCCTCGGAGTGCGCGGCCCGGTGACCAGCCCCACCTTTGTGCTCGCTCGCACACACCCGTCGCTTATCGGTGGCCCCCCGCTGGTGCACGTCGACGCATATCGGCTCAGCGATGCCGCCGAACTCGATGACCTCGACCTCGATTTTGAGCGATCAGTCGTGGTCGCCGAATGGGGGGCCGGAATGCTCGAGGATCGCGACTCCTGGGTTGAGGTGCTCATCGAGCGCCCTACCGGGGCAGGTGCCGGTGAATGGGACGAATCGGGGATAGAGCCACGCGTCGTCACGGTGACCGGCTACGGCGACCGGTGGAAAGCAGGGGTGTGCTGATGTGCGGGTATGTACCAGGTGTCAATGATCCGGAACCGCTCGATGGCAACACTGACCTCGCCGCACGCACCACGGAATCCGGCAGCCGTGGGTCGAGTTCGATGCCCGCGGAACTTAGTGCGACATCGCCCGCGGAGCGAGTAATCGACGCGCCTGAGGTCGGCGATCGAGTGCTTCTGGCGATTGACACCTCGCTGGGCACCTCGGTCGCAGTGAGTCACGCGGGTCGAATCGCCGAGGTCGTGAGCGACGATGCCCGCGGCCATGCTGAGGTGATTGGTACCCTGATTGCTCGTTCGTTGGAACTTGCTGGGGTGCGTGGATCCGAAGTAACAGGGGTCGTGGCTGGTATGGGCCCCGGGCCGTTTACCGGTCTGCGCGTTGGGATTGCGGCGGCGCAGGCGTTCGCGGTTGGTCGCGGGGTGCAGCTCTTGCCGTTGCTCGGCCACGAGGCGATTGCGCTCTCGGTGCTGCAGCTTGGTGCGACGGCCTCGGTGCGCGTGGTGCAGGACGCGCGTCGCCGGGAGCTGTTCGTCACGGACTATGGTGTGCTCGACTGGGTTGGGGTGCCGGTGCGCAGGGGAGACCCATATCTGGTCACCCGTGTCGCGCATGAACCGGTCGCGGGCGAGATCTGGCCCGAGCGGATCCCCGCGGCCAGGCTCGTGCAGCTCGCCGCGCGGCGGCTGGCAAGTGGTGGGGGCTTCGAAGCGGATCGCGCCGTCTACCTCCGCGCGCCCGACGTCAAGCCCTCGGCCGGACCAAAGAGGGTGTCGGCGTGAGCGCGGGCAGCGCGGCATTGGGCTCGGGGCGCCGCGACAATCCATCCGCATCGGCTCCGCCGATGCTCCCGCCAGACCCAGCCAGTCCCGTCGGCCCCGACCCCAATCCCACGCTGCCCAGGTCGGGCTCTGAGAGCTACGTATTGCGCCCAGCCACGATCGCGGATCTCGACGAGATCTGGGCGATCGAGGTGGCCGTCTTTGGTGACGATGCCTGGAGCCGTGACCTCATGCGCGAGGAGCTGGCCGCAGATCACCGCGTGTACCTTGCGCTGGTTGACGATTCGGGTCTGGTTGTCGGGTATGGCGGGCTGCTGGCGGTCGGAGCAGACGCTGACATTCAGACGATCGCAGTGGTGCCGGGCGCACGCGGCAGCGGCAATGGGCGACGCGTCATGGAGGCCCTACTGCAAGCGGCGGGTGAGCGCGGAGTGCGTGAGGTGTTTCTCGAGGTGCGTGCTGACAACCCCATCGCGCGCGGTCTCTATCAATCACTCGACTTTGAAGAAATCGGTGTCCGCCCCCGCTACTACCAACCAGGCAATGTTGATGCGATTGTGATGCGACGCACGGAACGGGGGCGCGCGTGAGCGTGGCAGAGCCATTGGTGCTCGGTATCGAAACAAGCTGTGACGAGACCGGGGTGGGGATCGTGCGCGGGCGAACGCTCTTGGCTAACACCATCGCTTCCTCGATGGATGAGCACGCGCGCTTCGGTGGGGTCGTGCCGGAAGTGGCGGCTCGTGCCCACCTCGAGGCGCTACGGCCCACGATCGAACAGGCCGTGGCCGAAGCGGGGATCCGCTTGGAAGATATTGATGCCGTCGCGGTAACCGCCGGGCCAGGTCTCGCCGGTGCGCTGATGGTGGGCGTGTCTGCGGCGCAGGCCCTGGCGATCGCGCTTGGGAAGCCGATCTACGCAGTGAACCACCTGGTCGGACACGTGGGAGCAGACCTCTTGCAGGGTGCGGGGCTGCGGCAGGTCGCGGGGGCCGTGGGCGAACTTGAGCTGCCGACCGTGGCGTTGCTCGTCTCGGGTGGGCACACCTCACTGCTCGTCGTGCGCGACCTTGTGAGCGACGTGGAGCTTCTGGGTGAGACCATCGACGATGCCGCGGGCGAGGCGTTTGACAAGGTCGCGAGGCTCCTCGGGCTGCCCTACCCGGGCGGGCCTCACATCGATCGGGTCGCGACCGACGGCGATCCCTGCGCCATCAGGTTTCCTCGCGGGCTGACCTTGCCGAAGGACCTGGTGAAGCACCGCTACGATTTCTCGTTCTCGGGGCTCAAGACCTCGGTTGCGCGCTGGGTGGAGAAGGAGCAGGACGCGGGACGGGATGTCCCTGTCGCTGATGTCGCCGCGAGTTTTCGCGAGGCGGTCGCCGACGTGCTCACCGCAAAGGCCATCGCCGCGTGTCGCGATCTCGGCGTGCCCCGATTGCTGCTGGGCGGGGGAGTCGCCGCGAACGCTCGCGTGCGCACGCTCGCGGCCGAGCGCGCGGCTGCGGCCGGTATCGAGCTGCGTGTGCCGCCGCTTTCGCTGTGCACCGACAACGGCGCGATGATCGCCTCCCTCGGGGCGCAACTCATTGCGGCGGGTCACGAGCCGTCAGGCCTCGGTTTCGGCGCCGACTCGACGCTGCCAGTTACCCAGGTGCAGGTATAGCAAATCGGGGCTGGGATGACCCGGCACCGCTTTGCTCGAACAATCGGTGAGTGTGCCCCGACGTTCTTACGCGCCTAGGATCTCGGACACGAGCTGGGTGATGCGCGCACGAATGTCGTCGCGGATCGGTCGTACGGATTCGATGCCCTGCCCTGCTGGATCTTCGAGCGCCCAGTCTTCGTAGCGCTTCCCTGGGAAGACCGGACAAACATCTCCGCAGCCCATGGTGATGACGACATCCGATTCCTGCACGGCTTCGGTGGTCAGTACCTTGGGGGCTTCCGAGGTGATGTCGATGCCCTCCTCACGCATGGCTTCGACCGCGACCGGGTTGATCTGTTCGGCAGGAAGGGATCCTGCGGAGAGCACCTGGATTCGGTCTCCTGCCAGGTGTCGCAGGTAGCCGGCGGCCATCTGAGAACGGCCCGCGTTGTGCACGCAGACGAAAAGAACGGTGGGGGTGGATGTGCTCATTGCGTTGCTTTCCTAATCGTGAGTGGTGAGGGTTGAAATAAGCGCCTGTGCGCGGGCCGCGATATCGTCGCGGATCGCCGCGACGCCCTCGGGAGAGGCGAGTGCCGGGTCGCCCACAGCCCAGTCTTCGTAGCGGACGCCCGGAATGATGGGACAGACATCACCGCAACCCATCGTGACCACGACATCGGCGGCACGCACAGCATCGTCGGTGAGTGGCTTGGGAAATCGCTCATCGGCTCGATCGCCCTCGATCTCCACCAGGAGGTCGTGCACGTGAGGATGGACGTGAGCGGCCGGCGCCGACCCTGCGGAGCGGGCGACCACTTTTCCGCCCGAGAGCTTGTTTACGAGGGCCGCGGCAAGCTGCGAACGGCCTGCATTCTGTACGCAGACGAACAATACTTGCGGACCGGAATGCTCACGGTCTCGATGCAGATCGGCGATCCGCTGCTTGGCGAATCGTTCGGTGAGGGGAATGAGGTGGGTGGCGACCCGTGCAGTGCGGGCAAGCGAGGCATAGGACTCACGAACGAGCCACAACACCTCGCTGCGTGGGAGGTCGGGGTGGGTCGCCGCGAGTTGCTCTGCGAGATGAGTGACTCGCTCGTCAAGATTGGGCAGGGGTGCCTGGGGGCGGGGGAAAGCGTCGTCAGCCACCGCGGCCGGAGCAAAAGAGTCGAGTAGCGCGGTGACGGCCGCGCGGCGGTCTGCCGGGATGCGATACCACACCCAGGTGCCGCGGCGGTCGGATTCAAGTAACCCGACATCCTTGAGCACCTTGAGGTGGTGCGAAACGGTGGGCTGCGCGACACTACTGAGTTCTGCGAGATCGCACACGCAGGATTCCCCACGCGGATCTGCGGCAATTGCAGACAACATCCGTAGCCGCAGCGGATCAGCCAGTCCTTTGAGGGTGGCCGCAAGTGATTGGGCCGCCTCCGTGCCCATGGCGTGCGACTCGGTCGGCGAGCAGGCGAGGTTGGTCTCGGTCGGTGTGGTGCTCATGAGGTGCCCCCTACGGATGCCTGGGTGTGAATGCCAACGCCGCGACGAAGTTATATCGAGATTCGTCTATATCGACACTTATCGATTATAGTCACATGCGTCGCCACACGTCGAAACATCGATGATGCCCACCGTCAAGGTGGGTCGGCGGGACAGCCACGACCCAGTGAATGAGTATCGACATGAGTGAGCACAACATGACATCTATATCTGTCCCGTCGCTCTGGCGGCGGCTGCTGGCAGAATTCCTCGGCACCGGACTGCTGGTGACTGTAGTGGTCGGCTCCGGAATCGCGGCCAGCAAGTTGTCGCCGGGTGACATCGGGCTGCAGCTCCTTGAGAACAGCTTTGCCACCGCGCTCGGCCTGGCCGTGCTGATACTCATCCTGGCATCGGTCTCGGGGGCCCACTTCAACCCGGTGGTCACACTCGCCGACTGGTTTGTTGGTCGTCGCGCTCGGGGCGGGTTTGCGGGTCGGGATCTTGCCCCGTACGTGCTGGCACAGGTCATCGGAGGCATCGGGGGAGCGGTGCTCGCGAACCTCATGTTTGATCTGCCGACCAGCCTTTCCGCTACCGATCGGGTCACCCCGGGAACTCTGCTCGCCGAGGTTGTGGCCACCGCGGGCCTCGTGCTTTTGATCTTTACCCTTGCCCGGTCAGGGCGTGGACCACTCGTCATCGGCCCGGCCGTCGGTGCGTATATTGGCTCGGCCTACTGGTTCACATCCTCCACATCGTTCGCAAACCCCGCGGTGACGATTGGCCGAATGTTTTCCGACACGTTTGCGGGGATTGCGCCAGTCTCTGTGCTGCCATTCATCGTTGCGCAGCTTGTGGGTGGAGTGGTGGGGGTGTTGTTGGTACTGGCGCTGTTTCCGCAGCGCAGCCCGAGCCGCTGACGGCAGATGCCCGTGGGCCCCACCCCGCGCTTCGCTCCGTGGGCAATCGCAGTGGCGATTGGGTGCACTTCGCGCACGAAGCCTTGCTTCGTGCAAATGCTCAGTGCCCCACCGGGCGCTTCGCTCCGTTGGCTGCCGTCGTGGACGGCACGGGACCCTGAATGCGCAGAGCGATGCTCTGCGCATAATTCAGTGCCCCCGGAGGGATTCGAACCCCCGACCTACGGTACCGGAAACCGGCGCTCTATCCCCTGAGCTACGGAGGCGACCTGACAATCCTAGCGCAATTGGAGACCCCGTTTCACGCTCGGAGCTTCCGTCGCGATGCCGCACGTAGAATGGTCACTCGTGACCCCCCAAGAACTTGCCAGCGCTCTCGCCCGTATCCTCAACGAACTCCTCGCAGAACGCGGTGTCGAGATCGTTGTGACCGAATCGGACGCTGAACCAGAGCGACCCAAGAACCGCGAGCACGGTGACTGGGCTTCGAACCTCGCGATGAAGTTCGCGAAGCGGATCGGCACGAACCCGCGTGAACTTGCCGTCGAGATCGTACAGCGGATCTCCGAAATCAACGGCATCGCGAAGGCCGAGATTGCCGGGCCTGGCTTCATCAACATCACCCTCGATGCGGCCAGCGCGGGCGAGACTGCGCGTCGAATCCTCGAGCAGGGTGAAGGCTACGGGCGGGGCACCGTTCTTGCCGGCCAGAAGATCAACCTCGAGTTCGTCTCAGCGAACCCCACCGGCCCGCTGCACATGGGCCACACTCGCTGGGCTGCGCTTGGCGATTCGCTGTCTCGTGTCCTGCGAGCAGCCGGGGCCGAGGTCACCAACGAGTACTACATCAACGATGCCGGTTCGCAAATGAACAAGTTCGGTCGATCGGTTCTGGCGGCGGCGCTCGGTGAGCCCGCTCCTGAGGATGCCTACCCGGGTGAATACATTCAGTCACTGGGCGCGCATGTGCGCGGCGAGATCCCGAATCTCGCGGATCTGCCGCGAGACGAGGCACTCGAACTGGCGCAGGAGACCGCGTATCAGCGACAGCTCGCTGATATCAAGGACTCGCTCGAGCGCTTCAACGTGCACTTTGACGTCTTCTTTTCCGAGCGCACCCTGCACACACCCGGCGCGAACGGGGAGCAGAGCCCCATCGAGGCCGCGGTCGACCGGCTGCGCGAGCAGGGGCACGTGTTTGAGGCAGACGACGCGATTTGGGTGCGCACCACCGACTTCGGAGACGACAAGGATCGCGTGTTCACCCGCGGCAACGGCATCTACACCTACTTCGCCGCGGATGCCGCCTACTACCTCACCAAGAAGGATCGCGGTTTCGGCGAGAAGATCTACCTGCTCGGGGCTGACCACCACGGTTACATTGGCCGCCTCACTGCGCTCGCGGGAGCTGCGGGCGACAACATCGAGACCGATATTACGGTCCTCATCGGTCAGCTGGTCAACCTCAACGGCGCGAAGCTCTCAAAGCGGGCGAACAACATCATCGAGCTTGACGACCTGCTCGAGTGGCTCGGCAGCGACGCGCTGCGCTACTGGCTCGCGCGCTACCCCGCCGACTCTCCGCTCTCGCTCGAAGGTGAAAAGCTGCGCAGCCGCACGAATGACAATCCGGTGTTTTACGTGCAGTACGCGCACGCGCGCACCTGCGCGGTGGATCGCAACGCCGTTCTCGCGGGTGTGGATCGGAGCACCTTTGAGCCTGCGCTGCTCACCCATGACACCGAGTCGGATCTGCTCGGCAAACTCCAGGAGTACCCGCGCATCGTCGCTGGTGCCGCCGAGCTGCGTGAGCCGCATCGGGTGGCGCGCTACCTCGAGGAGCTGGCGGCCGCCTATCACCGCTGGTATGACAACTGCCGGGTGATTCCGCTCGGCGAGGAGCCGGTGAGCGACCTGCATCGCACGCGCCTGTGGCTGAACGACGCGGCCGGTCAAGTGATCCGCAACGGTCTCGATTTGCTGGGTGTCAGCGCGCCGGAACGGCTCTAGCAATGACCGCGGCTGCGACTGCGGAAGCGACACCACGGAGGCCGCGCTGGGCACTGCGGGTGCTGGGTATCGTGCTGGTATTCGCGGCGCTCGCGGGCGCGGCCGAGCTGGCGCTCAGGCTCATTGTGCCCGGCATCGTCGCGAGTGCGGTGAGAGACAGCTTCGGCATGACCGTCGACCACCCAGTCGACGTGACAGTCGAAGGGTCGGCGTTGCTGAGCGCACTCGCGGGCAACGTTGGCGACGTGTCGATCCGGGTGCCGCAGGTGACAGTACTCGAAGGCATCACCGTGACGGTGGCGGCATCGGCCCAGGCTCTGCCGTACGACGCGACTGGTCGCCCAATGGAAGCGGCCGACGCGTCGGTCACGATTCCCGCAGATCAGTTGGGCTCCGTGATCGCGCTCGTGACCTCGGGTGTCGCGAATACGGGCGGAGTCACTGGCGGTGAGCTCCGGCTTGGACGAGACATTTCCATGTTTGGCGTGAGGATACCCATCGAGGCGAGTCTCGCTGTTGCGGTGAGCGATGGCGATCTCCTGGTTGAGCCCACCGCGGTGAGTGCGGCGGGGGCGGATCTCACTGCCGAGCAGATTCGCCAAATCGCGGGTACCTCCCTCGACGGGATACTGAAGCCGCATTCGGTGTGTGTGCGCGACCAACTCCCCGCGGGAGTCACCCTCACTGAGATTCGCTTCTCGTCGACGGGCGCAGTGACCGTGGCCGCGAGCCTCGCTCCTGACATCATCGCGAACCCCGCGCAACTCGAGCTCGGCACCTGCGCGTAGCCGGTCCACGGGGGAGTATGCCGAGGGCGGTAAGCTTGTGGGGTGAGTGCTGCCGTCGACCCGAACGCGATCGATCCACGTGTCTACCCGCCAACTTCGCGTCGAGGGCGCGATTGCGGGAGACTGAAACTTGGGAATCTCACGGCGACTGATCTCGTGGAAGAATATGGATCACCGCTCTACGTCATCGACGAGAACGCGGCCCGGCTCCGGGCCCGTGAAGTGCGCGCCGCGTTGCAGAGAGAATTTGCCCGCGTCGGCACCGAGGCGACTGTTTACTACGCGGGTAAGGCGTTTCTCTGCGTCGAGGTCGCCAGGTGGATGACGGAGGAGGGCCTCAACATCGATGTTGCGAGCGGCGGGGAACTCGCGGTGGTGCTCGCCGCCGACATAGATCCGGCGCGCATCGGTTTCCACGGGAACAACAAGTCGGTCGCCGAAATTGAGCGCGCGGTAGGCGCTGGCGTGGGCACGATCGTGCTCGATAGCGAGCAGGAGATCGAACGGGTAGCGCGGGCCGCGGCAGCCGCGGGGATTCGCCAGCGCGTTCGTCTGCGCGTCAACAGCGGCGTGCACGCCGGGACGCATGACTACCTGGCTACCGCGCACGAAGACCAGAAGTTCGGCCTGCCGCTCCCTCGAGCGACCGAGCTCGTGCGGGCCATCGTCAGCCACGAGAGCCTCGATTTCATGGGCCTGCACTGCCATATCGGATCACAGATTTTCGCGACCGACGGGTTTCGCGAGTCTGCAAGGCGCCTCATCGGTGTATACGCGGACCTGGCGGGTATCACCGGCACCCCGATTGCAGAGCTCAACCTCGGCGGAGGGTTCGGCATCGCCTACACCTCAGCACAGGCGAGCGAAGCTCCAGATGTTGCCACAATCGCGCGGGAACTCGCCGACATCGTGGCAGATACCTGCCGCGCCGCGGGCATCGCGATTCCGAAGCTCGCCTTTGAACCAGGTCGGTCGATCATTGGGCAAGCGGGCATCACCCTCTACACGGTGGGCACGACGAAGCCGGTGCAGCTCGCGGGCAGCGACGCTGAGCGAGAGAGCCTGGATCTGGGTTCTGCCGAGCGGCTGTACGTCAGCGTCGACGGGGGGATGAGCGACAACCCTCGTCCGGCTCTGTACGGTGCCGACTATCAGGTGCGCCTTGCGAACCGGCGCAGCGATGCCGAGCCCGCGCTCGTGCGCGTAGTGGGCAAGCACTGCGAGTCGGGCGACATCGTCGTGAACCGTGATCTGCTTCCCGGTGACGTTGCCCCGGGCGATATCCTTGCGGTGGCAGCGACCGGGGCCTACTGTTGGTCGATGTCGAGCAACTACAATTACGTGCCGCGGCCCGCGGTGGTTGCCGTGAGAGACGGTACATCGCGAGTGATCGTGCGTGGCGAAACCGAGGCCGACCTGCTCGCGCGGAGTGTGTTCTAGGGCGCTCGCACGGAGCGCCGCGCGGCGATTCGCGATCCACCACTTTCCTCGACATCACACATGCCACAACAAATCGAACGGAGTAACGAAGTGAACGGTTACCGCGATCTTCGCGTTGCGCTCCTGGGCTGCGGCTCAGTGGGCGCTCAAGTTGCGAGGCTTATCCTCGACCATGGCGACGAGTTGGCGGCCCGCATTGGGGCCAATCTGCAGCTCACCGGTATCGCCGTGCGCGACATTGACGCGCGACGCGACGTGGAGTTGCCCCGTGAGCTGTTCACGACCGATGCCGAGCAACTGGTGCTCGGTGCTGATGTGGTCGTGGAGCTGATGGGCGGCATCGAGCCCGCTCGCTCGTTGATCTTGCGCGCGATTGAGGGCGGAGCCGACGTGGTTACCGCAAACAAGGCGTTGATTGCCGCGCACGGCCCCGAACTGAGCGAGGCGGCCGAGCAGGTCGGTGCCCAGCTGTCTTACGAGGCTGCGGTTGCTGGCGCGATCCCGATCATTCGTCCGCTGCGTGAGAGCCTCGCGGGTGACCACGTTACTCGGGTGTTGGGTATCGTGAACGGGTCGACGAACTACATTCT
Source organism: Leucobacter fengyongliangi (assembly GCF_052386045.1). Lineage (NCBI taxonomy): Bacteria > Bacillati > Actinomycetota > Actinomycetes > Micrococcales > Microbacteriaceae > Leucobacter > Leucobacter fengyongliangi. The sequence continues at coordinate 906,499 of NZ_CM126356.1, forward strand.
CGATCGGATGGATCGCTTTGGCGACAGCGCCGAGGACGCGATGCGCGTGGCTGCCGAGCTCGGCTATCTCGAGGCGGATCCCACGCTTGATGTCGAGGGCTATGACGCGGCGCAGAAGGCGACCATTCTCGCACGCATCGCCTTTCACACTGAGGTGCCTGTCGACTCCGTGTACCGCGAGGGCATCACGCGGGTAACCCTGGCACAGGTCGAAGCGGCTAAACACGCCGGCTATGTGATCAAGCTTCTTGCCATCGCTGAGCGACTCACTGCGGCGGATGGTACCGAGGGTGTCTCCGCGCGGGTCTACCCGGCGCTGATCAGCCGCGATCACCCGCTTGCAGCGGTGCACGGCGGGAAGAACGCGGTCTTCGTCGAGGCAGAGGCGGCCGGGGAACTCATGTTCTATGGCGCCGGCGCCGGCGGTGTCGAGACGGCCTCCGCGGTACTCGGCGACCTAGTCTCGGCCGCGCGCCGGCACGTGGTGGGTGGGCCTGGTATCCCGGGATCCGCGCACGCCGACCTGCCCATTCTGCCGATTGGCGAGGTGACCACGAGCTACCAGATCATGCTCGAGGTGCGTGACGAAGCTGGGGTTCTCGCGACCATCGCCGGGATTCTCGCACAGCACGGTGTTTCCGCGTCGAGCGTCGAACAGTCAGTACCCGAGGGCTCGCGCGGCACCGCGTCGCTCGTTATCGGTACACACCGGGCGCGCGAGGCCGACCTCGCGGCGACCGTCGAGGAGTTGCGCGACAGCGAGGCGGTCACGGCTGTCACGAGTGTGCTGCGCCTTGAGGGCAACTCATGACGCGACTGCGGGTGCACGTACCGGCCACGAGCGCCAACCTCGGTCCAGGCTTTGACACGCTGGGAATTGCGCTGTCACACGGAGACGAGCTCACCGTAGCGACCCGTGATACCCCGGGCGTCTCTGTAGCGGTAAACGGAGTGGGTGCGGGGGAGGTTCCCACCGACGAGACGAATCTCGTGGCCCGCTCGGTACGGCACGTCTTTGACCGCTTGGGCCGCACCATGCCCGGTATCGATATCGTGGCGCACAATCGCATTCCACACGGCCGCGGTATGGGGTCGTCGGGGTCGGCGATCGTGGCAGGTGTGATGATCGCCGCCGGCCTCCTCGCGCACGATGCCACAGACCCGGTGCGCCTCGGCGACGACCAACTCTTGCGATTTGCGACTGAGCTCGAAGGTCACCCAGATAATGTCGCGCCTGCGCTCTTTGGTGGGCTTACCATTGCCTGGACCAATGCCGAGGGTCCGAGGTTCAAGCGGCTCATGGTGCACCGGGGTGTCTCGCCGCTGGTGCTCGTGCCCGATTTCACCATGTCAACCGAGCTTGCCCGCAGCCTGCAGCCGGCACAGGTCCCGCATGAAGACGCGGTGTTCAACGTGTCTCGTTCTGCGCTGCTCGTCGCGGCCCTCACGCAGAGCCCAGAGCTGCTGTTCGAGGCAACCGAAGATCGGCTGCATCAGAACTATCGCGGGGAAGCCATGCCGCTCACTCGCGACCTCATCGGTGCACTTCGTGCGGCGGGGCACGCTGCAGTCGTTTCCGGTGCGGGGCCCTCGATCCTCGTGCTCGCGAGCGGGCCTGCCGAGCGACTCGCGGCAGCGAAGGTGGCAGAGGCTCACGGCGGCAGCTGGCGCGCGTTGTTCCTGGCTGTTGATATCAAGGGTGCTACAGTAGAAGAGATTCCCGCCGCGTAGCCGTGGTTCTCCCGCGTGTGTGAAAGAGTGGATCTCCACCCCGAATGTTATGGGTTGTGGTGAACCCTCCCGGTGGTGGATCGTTTCCTCGCCCGCTTCGTCGGGCGATCCTGACGCACACTCGTGCATCGCCGCGAACATCAGAGCATTGTATCTGAGAGTTCCCGTGGCACCTCTCCCGAAAGGATGACCGTGGAGCACATCTCCAACGAGACCAACGCACCCGCAGCTGGTGCAACCCTGGCTACTTCTGCGCAGGCAGCAGACCAGCCTACGAACGCCGAGGCAGCCCCAGCGCGCCGTCGATCGCGCCGGGCGACCGCAGCTACCGGCGAGGCGGTTGCCCCTCCCGCGGCACAGGCCAACGAGGCATCTGAACCCGCTTCCGAGAACCGTGCCGCTGAAAAGCCTGCCGCCCAGAAGCGTGGCGCTGAGAAGACGGCCGCAGAGAAGCCACGTGCGGCACGTGCGTCGAGCGCCGAGGCCGTTGAGACCCCCGTAGCCGAAGAGGCGGCAGCGCCGAAGAAGCGTGCGACGCGCAGTCGCAAGAAGCCGGTCGAGGCCGAGCCCCAGGCTCAGCCCCAGTCCAACGAACCCGTGGACGATGGGCAGGCTGCGACTGCTTCCCCAGATGCAGCATCTGCTGATGCCGAGGCTCCCGTCGCGCCCAAGCGTCGTGCGACGCGCAGTCGCAAGAAGCCCGTTGAGGCTGATGCACCCGTTGCCGATGCGCCGGCAAGCGATGCGCCACAAAGCACAGAAGCCGCTCAGTCTGAGCCCGTGCCAGCGGCAGTGACGCAGCCGGAGTCAGATCCCGAAGCGGAGGCTGGCCAAGGCCGGTCGAGTAATCAGCGAGGCCAGGGGAATCAGAAGACCCAGTCAAACCAGCGTAGTCGCTCACGCAACGGTCAGTCGCGCCGACCCGCCGAGTCCAGTGAGACCGAAGATGGCGAGCAGCAGTCAGAGGGCGCCGAGAGGGGCGGAAGTGACACACCGTCCGCCCGCAACGGGGAGGCTCCTGCGCGGTCGAGTCGCACCCGTCAGCGCGAGCGCAAGCGCCGCGGCCAGCCTGACGATCTTGAGCCAGAAATCACCGAAGACGACGTGCTGCTGCCCGTCGCCGGCATTCTCGACGTGCTCGACAACTACGCTTTCGTGCGCACGAGCGGGTACCTCCCGGGAACGAACGACGTGTATGTTTCACTCGGTCAAGTCAAGAAGTACGGCCTTCGCAAGGGCGACGCAGTTGTCGGCGCGATCCGCCAGCCTCGCGACACCGATGGTGGAGGTCGTCAGAAGTACAACGCGATCGTCAAGGTAGATACGGTCAACTCGCGCCCCGTCGAAGACGAGCAGAATCGAGTCGATTTCCAGGATCTGACACCGATCAATCCCGATCAACGGCTTCGACTCGAAACCGGCAAGGCTGAGTTCACTCAGCGCATGATTGATCTCTTCACGCCGATCGGGCTGGGGCAGCGCGGTCTCATCACGGGAGGCAGCGGGTCGGGCAAGACCCAGGCACTCCGGCACATTGCCGCCGGTGTGGCGCACAACCATCCCGAGGCGCACCTCATGCTGGTGCTGCTTGATGCCCGACCCGAAGAGGTTACCGAGCTGCAGCGCAGCATCAACGGCGAGGTCATCGCGGCAACTTTCGATCGCGCTGCAGAAGACCAATCGACCGTTGCCGAGCTCGCGGTCGAACGCGCAAAGCGACTCGTTGAGTTGGGACACGACGTGGTCGTCCTGCTAGATTCGGTGACCGGCTTGGGACGGGCGCACCATCTCACGAGTCCTGCTGCGGCCCGCCTCGCAGGCGGCACCCTCGACCCGCTGGTTCTTGCGCCGGTGAAGCGTCTGTTGGGAGCTGCACGCAACCTGGAAAACGGTGGATCGCTGACCATCATCGCCACGGCGAATGCACATTCAACCTCGCGCACCGACGAGCTCATCCTTGAGGAGCTTGCTGGTGTCTGGAACATGGAGCTTCGTCTCGTGGACGAGCTGGCCGCGCGACGCACGTTTCCCGCGATCGACCTCGTCAGCTCGGCAACGCGTCGGGAAGAGCTCTTGACGAGTGAGGCCGAGGCCGATGTGCTGGGCCAGGTGCGTCGCTCCGTGGTCGAGTTGGGTCAGCAGAACGGCCTTGAGATGGTCCTGAACAAGCTGCAGGAGACGTCGACGAATGTTGAGTATCTTGCGCTGGTACAGCGCACCTCAGTGCGCGTCTGACGGCACGGCTGAACGCGACGAGTTTCAAGCAGCGGAGGAAAGATGTTCGAACAGGTGGAGTCACTCCTCAGCGAGTTGACGCAACTGCAGGATGAGTTGGCCGACCCGGCCCTGCACGCTGACCCTGCTCGCGCGAAGAAGGTGAATAGGCGATATGCGGAGCTCAGCAAGATTAAGGCCGCCCACGAATCGTGGCTGCACACTGCTGACGATCTTGCTGCTGCGCGTGACCTCGCGAAGGAGGACGAAGCCTTTGCCGAAGAGGTTCCCGCCCTCGAAGAGGCACTCGCAGAGGCTCAGGAGAAGGTGCGGCGGCTCCTCATCCCGCGCGACCCTGACGATGCGCGCGATGTGATCCTCGAGATCAAGGGCGGCGAAGGCGGCGCTGAGTCGGCGCTCTTCGGGGCCGACCTGCTGCGCATGTACATGTACTACGCCGAAAGCAAGGGCTGGAAGACAGAGATCCTCGAGAAGGATGAGAGTGATCTGGGCGGTTACAAAAACGTGCAGGTCGCTATCAAGTCAAACGCCACTGACCCTTCACAAGGAGTTTGGGCGCATCTCAAGTACGAGGGTGGCGTGCACCGTGTGCAGCGCGTGCCCGTCACCGAATCACAGGGTCGTATCCACACCTCTACCACCGGCGTGCTCGTGTACCCCGAGGTAGATGCGCCCGACGAGATCGAAATCAATCAAAACGATCTCAAGATTGATGTGTACCGCTCGAGCGGGCCGGGCGGGCAATCCGTCAACACGACCGACTCCGCCGTGCGCATCACTCACTTGCCGACCGGCATCGTGGTGGCCATGCAGAACGAGAAATCGCAGCTGCAGAATCGCGAAGCCGGAATGCGGGTGTTGCGCGCGCGCATCCTTGCGAAGCGGCAGGAAGAGGTGGACGCGGAGGCAAGCGCCCATCGTTCGAGCCAGATCCGCACAATGGACCGATCCGAGCGAATTCGCACGTATAACTTCCCAGAGAACCGTATTGCGGATCACCGCACCGGGTACAAGGCCTACAACCTTGATCATGTGATGAGTGGGGCGTTGGAGCCAGTCATTGATTCGTGCATTCGCGCCGACGAAGAAGCTCGGCTCGCAGATCTGAGTTCCTAGCAGGGCGAACCACAGGGCTCTCCGGGCACGTTTCGCGACGCTCAGACCGCCCCCGCGCGGACGATACCATGGCACTATGCGCCGCTCTCATACATTCCTGCCGTGGCTGGTGTGGGGAGTCGCTGCACTGGCGTACGCCGTTGCGGTCATTAATCGATCGTCGCTGTCTGCGCTCGGCCCCGCGGCCCAGGAACACTTCGGCGTAGATGCCACCACGCTTGCGACGTTCGGTACCCTCCAACTGGTGGTCTATGCCGGGCTGCAGATCCCGGTCGGTCTGTTCCTAGACCGCTTCGGACCGACCGCGATGATCCTCACGGGCGGTGTGTTGATGCTCGCGGGGCAACTTCTCATGGCGACAGTCGTTGACGTGTCGTTCGCGATCCTTGCTCGCGTGCTAGTAGGGGCCGGAGACGCATGCACGTTTATAAGCGTCATGCGCATGTTGCCTGCCTGGTTTGCGTTGCGCCAACTCCCGATCGTTGGTCAGGCGACCGGACTCATTGGTCAGACAGGCCAGCTGGTCTCGGTCATTCCCCTCGCGCTCATCGTTGGAGGGCTCGGGTGGATGCCCGGATTCCTCGGCGTCGCGGCCATCGGGTTTCTCGTCGTGCTGCTTGGCGTGTTTGTGCTTCGCGACTACCCGCATGCGGGTACCGTCTTTGAGCGGGTCACCGGGAGACTGGGGCGTACGAGCAGGGAAGCCAGATCACTTGGCGGCACCGAAAACACCTCAGAACTCGCCGCGCTGGCGCCCCCGGCAACCGCGATGATGGCAGTGGTGGATCCGGGGAAAATGCGACGTGTTCCTGGGCTCGGGTTCATCGACAAGAGTCGTCGGCTGCTGAGTATTCCCGGAGTCAGACTGGCCTACTGGGTGCACTTCACTGCGCCGTTTGCGGCGAACGCTTTCGTGCTGCTCTGGGGTACCCCGTTTCTCACCGGAGGTGTGGGCCTGACCGCGGCAACTGCCTCTGGCCTGCTGAGCTTGATGATTGTATCGTCAATGCTGGGCGGGGTGGTCCTGGGACCGCTCAGCTCGCGGTTTGTTGAACGGCGGGTCCGCATGGTCATGTCTATAGCGGTGACGATTGCGCTTGCCTGGGTGGTCACCTTGCTCTGGCCCGGCACCCCGCCCGTGTGGCTGCTGGCCAGTCTCATGTTCATCATCGCCGTCGGCGGGCCAGCCTCTATGATCGCGTTCGAAGTTTCACGTTCTCATACACCGCGCAGCTTCGCTGGTTTTGCGACCGGGCTTGTGAATACTGCCGGTTTCACCTCGTCGCTGCTCGTGATTTTCCTCATCGGTTTCACCTTGGATGTTCAAGGAGCCGGCTCACCCTCCTCGTACTCGCTTGATGCGTTCCGGTGGGCGTTTGCCGTGCAGATCCCCTTTTGGGCCGTGGGCATCATGATGATGCTCATCGAACAGCGACGAACAGCAAGATGGATGCAGCAGCACGGGCGACGCCTGCGCTAGTGGGTGGAAACCCCGGGGGGAGAGCTTAGATCACGTAGAAATCGGCCGTGTCGGGAAGCTCGGCACGCGGTGCGCCGCGGCGGGGACGCGACACCGCCGGGATGCCGGTCAGTGTGCTCCAAGGAGGTGCCGAGCTCACCACGACAGCATTCGCTCCAACCGCGCAATCGTCTCCGAGAGTGATATTGCCGAGGAGCTTGGCCCCGGCCCCAATGACCACGCGATTCCCAATAGTGGGGTGCCGCTTTCCTCCGTGGTGTCCCGTGCCACCAAGCGTCACGCCGTGATAGATGAGCACATCGTCGCCGATCACCGCGGTTTCGCCAATCACCACGCCCATGCCGTGGTCGATGAAGAGTCGCCGACCAATACGTGCGCCCGGGTGGATCTCGATCCCCGTGAAGAAGCGGGTGAGCTGAGAGATCGCTCGCGGGCCGAAGCGGAGCCCACGCTGCCACAGTGCGTGTGACAGGCCGTGCCACCAGACGGCGTGAAGGCCCGAATACACGAAAAACACTTCAGCGGCGCTCCGTGCCGCCGGATCATGGCGCTTCGCTGACTGAATGTCTTCGCGCATTCGGGAAAAGAGACTCACCGTTCAATTGCTTTCGTCGTGTGTGGCCGGGGAAATGCGGCTGCGGGTACGCATCGTTAAACGATGCACACCCGCAGCTGCGGCATGGGAACCGGGCGGGTCAGTCGTTCAAGTCTTCAAACAGAACGGTTGAGAAGTAGCGCTCTCCGAAGTCAGGCACAATGACCACAATCTTCTTGCCAGCGTTTTCGGGGCGTTTCGCGACCTCAATCGCTGCCCAGACGGCCGCGCCCCCGGAGATGCCCGTGAGGATACCCTCGTCGGTGCCGAGCGCGCGCGCCTTCGCGATTGAATCGGGGAGTGAGACATCGATCACCTCGTCGTACACCTCCCGATCGAGGATGTCGGGAACGAAGTTCGCGCCGAGCCCGTAGATCTTGTGTGGCCCAGCGGTGCCTTCTGACAGGAGCGGAGAGTCGAGAGGTTCCACCGCGACAACCTTGACGTTCGGGTTCTGCTCCTTCAAGAAGCCGCCCGCACCGGTGATCGTGCCGCCAGTGCCGATGCCAGCGACAAAGATGTCAACCTGTCCGTCGGTGTCGTTCCAAATCTCCGGGCCAGTCGTCTTGCGGTGAATGGCCGGGTTTGCCGCGTTGCCGAACTGATTTGCGAGGATTGCTCCGGGAGTGCTGGCGACGATCTCCTTCGCCTTATCGACCGCGCCGCGCATGCCGAGGGGACCCTCGGTGAGCACAAGCTCCGCGCCATAAGCCCGCAGCATCTTGCGACGCTCAATGCTCATGGTTTCGGGCATCGTGAGCACGACCCGGTATCCGCGCGCCGCGCCGACTAGGGCGAGGGCGATGCCCGTGTTTCCGCTCGTGCCCTCGACAATTGTGCCGCCCGGCTTGAGTGCGCCCGACTGCTCAGCGGCATCGATGATTGCGACACCGATACGATCCTTCACGCTGCCAGCGGGGTTATAGAACTCCAGCTTGGCGAAGACCTCCGCCTCGGCGCCGTCAGTGACGCGATTCAACCGCACAAGCGGTGTGTTTCCGAGGGCCTCGGTGATGTTGTTCAAAGTGCGTGCCATGGGTATCTTCCTCGTGAATCCTCGTGGTCGTGCAAGTCCACATGAAACTATACCCCTTCGTTATTTGACCTCTTTCCAGGGCTTATGAATGTGAAGTGCTGTTACGCCGATGTGTCACAGTGGAGGAATGATGACGGTAGGGGATGTGCTGCGTGATATTCGAGACACGCTCGAGGTCGCTGGGATCGAGCATGCCGGAGGAGACGCGGAACTCATCGTGGCCCACGTGCTGGGTGAATCACGTGGCCGCGTGCAGGCGCTCTCGCTGCTCGGGATTGAGGTCGCTCCGGCGGATCGTGAGGCGATCCTCGATCTCGCCTCAGAGCGGGCCCGGCGAATCCCATTGCAGCACCTCACCGGCAGGGCCCCGTTTCGCGTGCTTGAGTTGCACGTCGGCCCTGGGGTCTTTGTGCCAAGGCCCGAGACTGAGGTCGTGGCCCAGTTTGCGATCGATGCCCTGCAGGCCGTGCCCGATCCACACCCAATCGCGGTGGATCTGTGCACCGGCAGCGGCGCGATTGCTCTCGCTCTCGCAACCGAGGTGCCGACCGCAACCGTCTGGGCCGTGGAGAAGAGTCGCGAGGCACACGCCTGGGCGACTCGCAACGTGGAACTCTTTGGCGATGGGCGAGTCGAGCTTGTGTTGGGCGATGTCGCCGATCTCGATCCGCTCGGGGATGCCCGAATCCAGGTTGGCAACGAAACGCGTGCCGAGAGGGCGCGATTCCACCAAGACCAGGGCGTGCGTGGTGGAGTTGCGACTCCTCGGACCCTCGAACACGTGCAAGCGCTCGCGGGTCTCGTGCACGTGCTGATCTCGAATCCGCCGTACGTGCCCGACTCGATGGTGCCCCGCGATCCAGAGGTGCGCGATCACGACCCGGCGCTCGCCCTCTACGGAGGGGCAGACGGCCTCGACCTCGTACGCGTGATCAGCCGGGTGGGCAGAGAGCTGGTGGTGGAAGGCGGCACCCTGGTGCTCGAACACGCGGAAAGTCAGGGAGCGGCGATCCGCTCGCTGCTCGCAGCCGATGGCTGGCGACAGGCCGCGACGCACCAAGATCTCACGCGTCGCGACCGGGCGACCACAGCGATCCGCTGAGGCCCAGCCCGGAAAGCCTTGGGGAGAGTAAGATTCTCGGTTATGGCTTTGGTCTTTGATTGTTCCGACAGTGCCCAGCTGCTCGCGGCTGCGCGCAGTGCGCGACAGGCGCTCGGTAGGGGGCAACTCGTCGTGCTGCCCACCGATACGGTGTACGGGGTCGCGGCCGATGCGTTCGCTCCAGAAGCGGTGCAGCGATTGCTCGACGCAAAGGGGCGCGGCCGGCAGTCGCCTCCACCGGTACTGATTCCGAACACCGCCACGCTTGACGCGTTGGCTGCAGAGGTAGTGGATCCGGTTCGTGCGCTCGCCGATGCGTTTTGGCCGGGTCCGCTGACCATCGTGCTTCCGGCCCAGCCGTCGCTGAGTTGGGACCTGGGGGAGACGGGTGGCACCGTCGCGTTGCGCATTCCCGATCTGCCGCTGACGCTTGAGCTGTTGCAGGAGACTGGCCCCCTCGCAGTCTCGTCAGCGAACTCCACCGGCGACCCGGCTGCGCGCACCATCACCGAGGCGCAAGACATGCTCGGAGATGCCGTGGCAGTGTATCTCGATGCAGGGCCAGTCGTCGGCGACGGCACCGCATCGACGATCGTTGACGCCACGGGTGTGACGAACGAGGGCGGCACCCTGCGTATCCTGCGCGCTGGTGGTGTCTCGCGGGAGTCGATCGCGACCTTACTGCCTCAGGTGACGATCGAAGGCTGAGATGCTGCCATTCCTGGTGGTCACCGCCGTCGCGGCAGGAGTCACCGCTGTCGCCTCAGCCGGAGTGTTGCGTCTGAGTCGGAGATTTGGGCTCGCGCCCGAGGTGCGAGAGCGAGACGTGCACAGCGCTCCCACGCCGAGGCTGGGGGGCGTGGCGATGTATCTCGGCATCCTCGCGGCTGCCTTGGTCGCGGCATTTCTCGTCAATTTCGACGAGGTCTTTGCCGAGACGACGCAACTCTGGGCTCTTCTGGGTGCCTGCACCATCATCGCTGTGGTGGGCGTGCTTGACGACCTCCTCGATCTTGACTGGATGGTGAAGCTTGCGGCTCAGCTTGCCGCGGCAGGTCTGCTCGCTTGGCAGGGTGCGCAAATTGTCTCGCTGCCTGTCGGAGACACGCTTATCGTGGGCTCGCCGACGGTGAATTTCATTCTCACGGTCTTCCTCATGACGCTGGTCATGAATGCGGTGAACTTCGTCGACGGCCTCGACGGGCTTGTCGCCGGCGTGGCCATCATCGCAAACTCCGTGTTCTTCATCTATACGCAACTCCTCGTCGCAGAGACGGGAGCTGACCCCTCCATTTCACTCGCCGCGCTCATAGCGGCAATCGTCGTGGGGATTGCGGCGGGCTTTCTCCCGTTTAACTGGCATCGAGCGAAGATGTTCATGGGCGACACGGGCGCCCTGTTGATCGGGCTTCTGATGGCCACCTCGACGGTGTCGGTGACGGGTCAGCTGAACCCAGGTCAACTCGACCAGAAGCTGGTGATTGCCAGTTTCATTCCCATCATTCTTCCCGTCGCAGTGCTCGCTCTCCCGCTCGCCGATTTTTCACTCGCTGTGTTCAGGCGGCTTCGTGCGGGCAAGAGTCCGTTCACGGCGGATCGGCTTCACCTCCACCACCGCCTGCTGAACATGGGCCATTCACCCGTGCAGGCAGTCATCATCTTCTATCTCGGAACGGTGGTCGTCTCGGTGGCGTGCCTGATGGTCTTCACCATGCAGGACTATTTGTGGCCGGCGCTCGTCGCGATCTTGGGGACAGCGCTCTGTGTGGTGGTGACGCTCCTACCTGTGTCACGAATACGTGCAATTCTCATCCAGCGCGGCTTGCTACGGTTGTCGCAGGCAGAACGCGCCACCAACGAGAGGACCACAGTCGAGTGAGTGACGAGACCACGCTTCCCGAAGAACGACGTTTGCCTACCTCTCAGCCCGTACTGCTGAGAGCGCTGGGGCTGGGTGCAATTGCCACAGGTGTGCTCATGGCGGGATTTGGTGTTGTCGGATACTTCGTGTCTGGGGCACCGGGGGCTCTGGGCGGCGTGCTTGGAGCGGTACTCGCGTTTGTGCTCCTCGGGCTCACGATTGGCAGCATTGCCTTCGCAAACGCGAAGTTCATCAACAGTGAGAACTTCGTGGTCATCTTTTTCGCGATCGTCATGGGCGCATGGCTCATCAAATTGGTGGCCTTCATCGTCGTCGTGATCGTTCTTCGCGATGCCACCTGGCTTGACACCAGAATTCTTTTCTTCTCCCTGATCGCGGGGGTGCTTGTCTCGCTCATTATTGACGTCTTGATCGTTACACGCACACGCATGCCCTACGTTTCAGACGCCCGCGGCGCGTGAGCGGCAGCCGCGAGGTTTCTGTGCTGAGCTACGAATCCGGGGCCTCGGTTTCGCCGAGGGAAGAATCCTTGATAGGATCGTTACGTTCCCTGCCGGGTCGCTATTGGTGCGTGCCTGTGCGTTCTGGGGGCACGACCATCGTTCGCCGCTGTGTGGATGCAATTCACACCCCGAATCAGGAGAATGGCGCTGTTCGCTAACGCTGTGCAACTCGTGACCCCGACCCTCAACTTTATGGCGGAAGAATTTCATGCTCCGTCGATTTCGGAGTTTTTTCCCGACATCGTTCTGTTTGAGGGCACACCGTTTGCGATGAACCGGATCATGATGATCCGCGTTCTCATGACCGTGCTGCTACTGGTGCTGTTCTGGCTGGGTACTCGCAAGATGCGAGTCATCCCGACCAGGGGCCAGTCGCTCACTGAAATGGCGCTCGACTTCGTCCGCGTCAATATCGCAGAAGACCTTCTTGGCAAGGTTGATGGTCGCCGCTTCTTGCCGATCCTCACCGCGATGTTCTTCACCGTTCTGGCGTTTAACATCACCGGCATTGTCCCGGGCCTCAACATTGCCGCTTCGGCGGTGATCGGCTTGCCGCTCGTGCTGGCGCTCGTCTCGTACGTCACCTTCATCTACGCCGGAGTAAAGAAGAGCCCCAAGAAGTTCTTCAAGAACTCGCTCTTCCCCGCCGGGGTACCGAAGCCGATTTACATCATCGTGACTCCGATCGAGCTCATCTCGACCTTCATCATTCGGCCAGTCACGCTGACGTTGCGATTGCTGATGAACATGATGGTCGGCCACCTGTTGTTGGTGCTGCTGTTCGCTGCAACTCAGTTCTTCCTCTTCTCCGGAGAGGGATTCTTCAAGCTGTTCGGTATCGGAACCTTCGCCTTCGGCTTTGCGTTTACCCTTTTCGAGATCATGGTCGCAGCTCTGCAGGCCTACGTCTTCACTTTGCTCACCGCTGTCTACATCCAGCTCGCGCTGGCTGAAGAGCACTAATACGGGTTCGGCAACCGCCGCACTCACCATACGGAAGGAAACACCTACTGTGTCTGTTCTCGCTGAAATCTCGGGAAACATCGCGACCGTCGGTTACGGCCTCGCTGCCATCGGCCCCGCCATTGGCGTGGGTATCGTTGTCGGCAAGACAATCGAGGGCGTCGCACGTCAGCCCGAGCTGGCCGGCCGTCTGCAGGTGCTGATGTGGATCGGTATCGCGTTCACCGAGGCACTCGCGTTCATCGCGATTGCAACGCCGTTCATCTTCGTCTAAGCCACTCACCTTTCCTTAGTCTCGAAAGGGAGGCTCGATGATTAACGCAGTGTATGTCGCTGCCGAGGAAGGCGCGACGCAAAATCCGCTCATTCCCGCGACCTACGACATCGTATGGTCGGCAGTTGTCTTCGCGATCATCCTCATTGCATTCTGGAGGGTTTTTCTCCCGAAGATGAAGACCATGCTCGACGAGCGTGCGGCCGCAATTGAGGGCAACATCGCAAAGGCTGATGAGGCTCAGGCAAAGGCCGAGGCTGCGCTGCAGGAGTACAACGCTCAGCTCGCCGGTGCCCGTCAGGAAGCTGGCGATATCCGAGACGCTGCTCGCGCAGATGCCTCCAAGATCGTGGCCAAGGCAAAGGAAGACGCAGTGGCCGAGGCTGCTCGCGTGACCCACGCCGCACAGTCGCAGATCGAAGCTGAGCGCCAGAGTGCCGTTGTATCACTCCGCCGCGAGGTGGGAACGTTGGCTATCGACCTCGCCTCTGGCGTGGTGGGCGAACAGCTGTCGAACGATCAGAAGGCTTCGGCACTGGTCGATCGCTTCCTCGCCGAACTCGAGGCCTCTGAGAAGGCAGCGAACTAGTGGGAAGCGCGTCACGCGAAGCATTGGCACGCGTCAAGTCGACGCTCGGAACCGAGCTGCTTGGCGCTGAGGCTGGCGGAGACTTGCTCTCTGCCTCGGCTCAGATCGGCTCGGCTCGGGCACTACTCGCAGCGCTCGCAGATGCCTCTGCCCCCGCATCGGAGAAGGCAAAGCTCGTTGAGCGATTGTTCTCTGCAGCATCCCCTGGCGCCCGGTCGGTTCTCTCGTCCGCGGTGTCACAAACTTGGTCGACACCGGCCGAGTTTGTTGCGGGCCTCGAAGAGCTCGGGCTTCGTGCGATTGCGAATTCCAACGCCGCGCTCGCCGACGAGTTGCTTTCGGCAGCGGGTGTGGTCGACTCGAGCCATGAGCTTGAGCTCAGCCTCGGCAACAAATTGGGTGATCCGTCGGCCAAGATCGTGTTGGTGGATCGCCTGTTTGCTGGCAAGATCTCGAACTCCGCACTGAACGTCGTTCGCCACCTGGTGGCGAACCCTCGCGGCCGCAAGCTCAGCGCGGCACTTCGTTCCAGCGCGCGAGTGGCAGCAGACCAGGGTGGAAACGAACTGGCTACTGTGACGATTGCGGCCCCACTGAGCGATGCTCAGCAGGAGCGACTCTCGGTGTTGCTCGCGCAGAACGCTGGCCGTCCGGTTCGTGTGACGACGGTTCTCGACCCCTCGCTGGTCGGAGGAGTCCGTATCCAGATCGGTAACGACGTAATTGACGGCAGCGTCCGCTCACGTCTCGCCGACCTCCGACTCAAGCTCGCAGGCTAGAGCACAACTTTTCACTCCGGGGCCGGCGGCTTCGGTACAGACAGAGGAAACGAAATGGCAGAACTCACAATCAGCCCAGACGAGATTCGCGATGCTCTCAAGGACTTCGCCTCCTCGTACGAGCCGTCGGGTGCAGCGACGACAGAGGTCGGCAGCGTCATCGACGCAGCAGACGGTATCGCCCACGTCTCGGGTCTCCCTGGCGTCATGGCAAACGAGCTGGTGCGCTTCGCAGATGGCACACTCGGACTCGCCCAGAACCTCGAGGAACACCAGATCGGTGTCGTCGTGCTCGGTGAGTTCACCGGCATCGAGGAGGGCCAGCAGGTTACTCGGACCGGAGAGGTGCTCTCAGTGCCCGTGGGCGAGGGATACCTCGGTCGCGTAGTCGATCCGCTCGGAAAGCCCATCGATGGCCTCGGCGAGATCACCGACATTGAAGGGCGCCGCGCGCTCGAGTTGCAGGCACCCGGTGTGATGCAGCGCAAGTCGGTTCACGAACCGCTGCAGACTGGCATCAAGGCAATTGACGCGATGATCCCGGTCGGTCGCGGTCAGCGTCAGCTGATCATCGGCGACCGTCAGACCGGTAAGACCGCAATTGCTATCGACACGATCATTAACCAGAAGGCCAACTGGGAATCCGGTGATGTCAATAAGCAGGTGCGTTGCATCTACGTTGCCATCGGACAGAAGGGCTCGACGATCGCCTCCGTAAAGGGAGCGCTCGAAGAGGCAGGCGCGATGGAGTACACCACGATCGTTGCGTCGCCCGCTTCTGATCCCGCTGGATTCAAGTACCTGGCCCCCTACACCGGTTCCGCCATTGGTCAGCACTGGATGTACGGCGGCAAGCATGTCCTCATCATCTTTGATGATCTGTCGAAGCAGGCCGAGGCCTACCGCGCAGTCTCACTGCTCCTGCGTCGTCCACCGGGGCGCGAGGCTTACCCGGGCGATGTGTTCTACCTGCACTCCCGTCTGTTGGAGCGTTGTGCAAAGCTCTCCGATGAGCTGGGTGCAGGATCGATGACCGGTCTCCCGATCATTGAAACCAAGGCGAACGATGTCTCGGCCTACATCCCGACGAACGTGATCTCGATCACCGACGGACAGATCTTCCTCCAGTCGGACCTCTTCAACGCGAACCAGCGTCCCGCGGTCGACGTGGGCATCTCGGTGTCTCGCGTCGGTGGCGACGCGCAGGTGAAGTCCATCAAGAAGGTTTCGGGCACGTTGAAGCTCGAGCTTGCGCAGTACCGCTCGCTCGAGGCATTCGCCATGTTCGCCTCTGACCTTGATGCGGCAAGCCGTCGTCAGCTCGACCGTGGCGCGCGTCTCACTGAGCTGCTCAAGCAGCCGCAGTACTCGCCGTACCCGGTTGAAGAGCAGACCGTATCGATCTGGGCCGGAACCAAGGGTCACCTTGATGATGTTCCGGTGGTTGATATTCTTCGCTTCGAGCGCGAGTTCCTTGACTACCTCGGTCGCAACTCCGAGGCGTTGAACACGCTCCGCGAGACCAACGTGCTCGACGACGCGGTACTCGCTGAGATCGAGGCGAAGATCGCAGCCTTCAAGCTGGAGTTCCGCACCTCGGCTGGCCAGGCTCTTCACGAGCAGTTCGATGAACTGCCCGAGGAAGAGATCAAGCAGGAGCAGCTGGTCGTTTCCAAGAAGTAGCGGACGCGGTTGGGGGCCGCCCTGCGGCCCTCAACGATCCAGACGGAACCAGATCACGCCAGACTTACCAGACACAGGAGAGACATGGGAGCGCAACTTCGGGTCTACCGGCAGAAGATTAAATCTGCCCAGACGACCAAGAAGATCACCCGTGCGATGGAGCTGATCGCGGCCTCTCGCATTCAAAAAGCGAAGGCGCGGGTCGAGGCGACCTCGCCCTACACCAACGCGATCACCCGCGCTGTCTCGGCAGTCGCCACGCACTCGAATTTCGATCACCCGCTGTTGACCGAGCCTGAGACGATTACCCGCGCTGCGGTCGTGATCTTCACCTCGGATCGCGGCCTCGCCGGCGCGTTCAACTCGCAGG
Organism: Leucobacter fengyongliangi; assembly: GCF_052386045.1. Taxonomy (NCBI): domain Bacteria; kingdom Bacillati; phylum Actinomycetota; class Actinomycetes; order Micrococcales; family Microbacteriaceae; genus Leucobacter; species Leucobacter fengyongliangi. The sequence continues at coordinate 922,837 of NZ_CM126356.1, forward strand.
TCCTGCGAGAGGCCGAAGAGCTCAGCGAATTGCTGCGCTCCGAAGGAAAAGCCGTCACGTATTACCTCATTGGCCGGAAGGCGCAGGGATACTTCAAATTCCGTAACCGCGCCTCCGAGCGGATCTGGAGTGGCGGAACGGAAAGCCCCGTATTCGAGACTGCGAAGGAAATCACTGACGCGCTGCTCGAGGCGTTCAACACTGACGCAGCCGAGGGCGGGGTTGATGAGATCCATCTCGTATTCAACCGCCTGATCAGCATGGTCAGCCAGGTGCCCCAGGTTCATCGCCTGCTTCCCCTGCAGGTTGTCGAGGGCGTCGCTCAGGCCGAAACGGGCCCGACATCGCTGTACGAATTCGAACCCGACGCGGAAACCGTGCTCGATCGTTTGCTCCCTGCGTACATTGAGTCACGCATCTTCAACGCCCTGCTTGAGTCGGCTGCCGCAAAGCATGCTGCGACGCAGAAGGCGATGAAGTCGGCCAGCGACAACGCCGACACCCTGATCCGCGATTACACCCGCCTTGCAAACAACGCGCGCCAGGCGGAGATCACACAGCAGATTTCCGAGATTGTTGGCGGCGCAGACGCGCTGTCTGACTAGCCACGCCACGAAGAAAGAGAAACCATGACCGATCAGGCCACCACCAAGGTTGCCGGGCGCATCGCTCGCGTTACCGGCCCCGTCGTTGACATCGAGTTCCCGCATGATGCGATTCCCGGGGTGTACAACGCTCTTCAGACCACGATCGATTTCGGCGATGGACAAGAGCCGCTGAAGCTCGTGCTCGAGGTTGCTCAGCACCTGGGCGACAACGTTGTTCGCGCCATCGCGCTGAAGCCGACCGACGGCCTCGTTCGCGGCCAGGAAGTCTTCGACACCGGCGAGTCGATCACCGTGCCCGTGGGTGACGTCACCAAGGGCAAGGTCTTCAACGTGACCGGCGACGTGTTGAACCTCGGCGAGGGGGAGACCATTGAGGTCACCGAGCGCTGGGGCATCCACCGCACGCCGCCCGCCTTCGATCAGCTCGAGTCGAAGACTCAGCTGTTCGAAACCGGTATCAAGGTGATCGACCTTCTGACCCCCTACGTGCAGGGTGGCAAGATCGGCCTCTTCGGCGGTGCCGGTGTCGGCAAGACCGTCCTGATCCAGGAAATGATCCAGCGCGTAGCGCAGGATCACGGCGGTGTGTCGGTGTTCGCCGGTGTGGGCGAGCGCACCCGTGAGGGCAACGACCTGATCCACGAGATGGAAGAAGCTGGCGTCTTCGACAAGACCGCCCTCGTCTTCGGCCAGATGGATGAGCCGCCGGGAACGCGTCTGCGCGTGGCACTCTCGGCCCTGACCATGGCGGAGTACTTCCGCGACGTGCAGAAGCAGGACGTGTTGCTCTTCATTGACAACATCTTCCGCTTTACCCAGGCCGGTTCTGAGGTCTCGACCCTGCTGGGTCGCATGCCCTCCGCCGTGGGTTATCAGCCCAACCTCGCCGACGAGATGGGTGTGCTCCAGGAGCGCATCACCTCGACCCGTGGCCACTCGATCACCTCGCTGCAGGCTATTTACGTTCCTGCAGACGATTACACCGACCCGGCTCCCGCGACGACGTTCGCCCACCTCGACGCGACCACTGAGCTCTCACGTGCGATCGCTTCAAAGGGCCTGTACCCGGCTGTGGATCCGCTGACCTCCACCTCGCGTATTCTCGACCCCCGCTACTTGGGCGAGGATCACTACCGCGTCGCTACCACCGTGAAGCAGATCCTCCAGAAGAACAAGGAACTGCAGGAAATCATCGCCATCCTTGGTGTCGATGAGCTTTCCGAGGAAGACAAGATCACTGTGGCACGCGCACGTCGTATCGAGCAGTTCCTCTCACAGAACACCTACATGGCGAAGAAGTTCACCGGTGTTGAGGGCTCGACGGTTCCGCTCAAGGAGACCATTGAGTCCTTCGACGCGATCGCCAAGGGTGAGTTCGACCACGTGGCAGAGCAGGCATTCTTCAACGTCGGTGGGATCAGCGACGTTGAAGAGAAGTGGGCGCAAATCCAGAAGGAGAACGGCTAAACCATGGCCGAACTACAAGTCAGCGTCGTCTCAGCCGACCGCGAGATCTGGTCAGGCATCGCCTCGCAGGTCATCGCGAAGACGGTCGAGGGCGAAATCGGTATTCTTGGCGGTCATGAGCCCCTGCTCGCCATGCTCGCTCAGGGTGAGGTTCGCGTCACCACGAGCGGCGGCGAAAAGGTTCGGGTCGATGCAGAGGGCGGGTTTCTCTCGGTCGATCACGACGTGATCACCATCGTGGCAAGCCAAGCTTCGATCGTGGCGAACGCCTAGCTTTTCGATTGAGCGTAAGAGGCCGGTCGTAGCTCGTTGAGCAACGGCCGGTCTTTTCGTGTGCCGAGGGGGAATCCATGCAGGTGTTCTTGCCGCCTTCCGAGACCAAGCGGGCTGGAGGTTCGGGGCATTGGGCAAGCTCAGCGCTCTCTCACGCGTCAGCGCTCGCACCCGCGCGGGATCTGGTGATGCGTGCGCTTCGCGAGCTGAGCGTTGACGAGGCAGCCGCGATCCGCGCACTGAAACTCGGTGCGAAGTCGCGGGCTGAATTGGCGCACAATTTGGAGCTTGAAACCTCGGGGATGCTGCCGACGATCGAACGATACACCGGTGTGCTCTACGATACGCTTGACGTGAGCAATCTCGATGGTGCCGCGCGCCAGTGGATCTCGGCGCACGTGTCGGTGCAGTCCTCCCTCTTTGGCCTGATCGGCGCCGATGACCCGATTCCTGCGTACCGCCTCTCTGCGAGCTCGCGATTGCAGGTCGATGGTGGCGCATCCCTGCAAGCGGTGTGGCGATCTGCGCACGAGTCTATTGACTGGCGTGGTTTGGGCTGGATCCTTGACCTTCGGTCGAAGGACTATGCCGCACTCGCGCCGTTGCCGCAGGGTTCGGGTGCCACACTGCAGGTGGTTCAGCGTTCCGAGAGTGGTGTGATCAGGGCATTGAACCACTTCAACAAGGCGGCGAAGGGCGACCTGGTGAGGCGACTGGCAAGCACCCAGGCACAACCCGAGAGCGCCGCCCAGTTAGTCGACTGGGCAACCGAGAACGGACTTGAGCTGCGCCTCGGGAGTGATTCTGCCGAGCTGATCCTGGTGACCGACGTGCGTGCCGGGGGCGCTCGCTCTCAGGCGCAGCGTTCGGCACTTCGCGCAGGGTAGGCTGAACAAGTGAATTTTGAGGGAACCCCGTGAGTGTGAGGGGCGCAAGCGCAGTTCGGCGGCGGGTCTCCTATTTCGAGGATGCCGTGTCGTTGATCGAACTGTCGTGGCACGGTCTTACCGACGTGGGGCACCGGCGAGAGGTCAACCAAGACAGTCTCGTCATGTCACCGCCAATCTTTGCGGTCGCGGATGGCATGGGTGGCCACTCGGCCGGCGAAGTGGCATCAGCCGCAGTTGTGCGGCGGTTGGCAGAACTTGGCGGCACGGTCTCGATCACTGAGGCCGACATTAACGGCGCGCTCAGCGACGCGGTCGACGACATCGAGCTTGACGCGGGCGAGACCGATCTCGGTGCGGGTACGACGGTCACCGGCGTCTCTCTCGGCGCGCTGGGGAACAGCCCAACCTGGACGGTCTTCAACATTGGCGACTCGCGCGTCTACCAATACTTCAAGGGTGCGCTCACGCAACTCACGGTGGATCACTCCGTGGTGCAGCACCTGCTTGATACGGGCGCGATCACGGCCGAAGAGGCCGAGATCCACCCGCACGCGAATGTAATCACCCGTGCCGTCGGTTTCAACGAGCAGCCAGCCCCCGACTACACCCAATTGGCGGTGGTCGCCGGTCAGCGACTGCTGCTGTGTTCAGACGGACTCACGAAAGAGCTGACCGAGGTGGGGATTCAGCATTTCTTGGCGACGGCCAAGAGTGCTGAAGAAGCCGCACACCAGCTCGTCCAGCGCGCGCTCGACAACGCCGGGCGTGACAATGTCACCGTCATCGTCATCGACGTGCACGCGGTCGGGGATTCCCGAGACACTAGCGACCAGGCGAGCCTGTCAGCGTCGGGCCGCGACACGAACTCGAATCGCGATGCCGACACCGCAGAGATTCCGACGCTCTAAGCTGCCTCCGCGGCAAACGCTTCGTCGAGCACTCGCAAGACGGTCGCGATGAGCTCATCGGTGAACTGCAGGGAAGGCAAGAACCGAATCACGTTCGAGTAGATACCCGCGCTCAACAGCAGCACGCCCTGCCCCATGGCCCGCTCGATTACTCGCGAGACCAGCTCGGGGTCATGCTCAAGTGTGCCCGGCTTCACGATCTCGATCGCGAGCATCGCACCCTTGCCGCGCACCTCAGCGATCGCCGGGTGCTGGGCAGCGAGCTCTCGGAGCCCGGAACCAAACACCTCTTCGATGTGCTGTGCACGTGCAAGCAGACCCTGCGCTTCGATTTGTTCGAATACCGCGACGGCCGCGGCGCAGGACACGGGGTTGCCGCCGAAGGTACCGCCGAGACCGCCCGGTTGCGAGGCATCCATGATCTCTGCTCGACCGGTGATGCCGGCGAGCGGCAACCCACCAGCGATGCCCTTGGCGGTGAGAAGGATGTCGGGCTGTACGCCGAAGTGCTCGATCGAGAAGACTGCCCCAGACCTGGCAATTCCGGCCTGCACTTCATCTGCGATGAACACGATGCCGTTGCTGCGGCACCACTCGGCGAGCGCGGGCAGGTAGCCGTCGGCTGGCACCACAAAGCCGCCCTCACCCTGAATCGGCTCGACGACGAGGCACGCGAGATCTTCGGCCCCGGCCACCTTTTCGAGGTACGCAGTCGTGCGAGCGGCGGCCTCGGCACCACTCAGACCGTCTCGCAGGGGGTAGGAGTTCGGCGCCTTGTAGATGTCGCCGACGCGCGGGCCGTAGCCAGCAGCGTATGGGGCACCCTTGAAGTTCATGCTTGAGGTCAAGAGTGTGCGGCCGTGATAGGCGTGCTCGAGCACGGCGACCCCGGGCCTCCCCGTGTACTTGCGGGCGATCTTGACACCATTCTCGACGGCTTCAGCCCCGGAGTTCATCAGCAGCGTCTTGTACTGGCCCTCGCCGGGCACGTGCTTCGCAAGATGCTCCGCGACCGCGATGTAGGGCTCGTAAGGCGTCATGGTGAATAGAGTGTGCGTCACCTTGTTCAGCTGGGCAGTCGCGGCGGCGACCACTGCCTCATCCGTGTGGCCAATGGTCGTCACGCCGATTCCACCGCACACGTCGACGATGTGGTTGCCGTCGACATCAACGAGGATCGACCCGTGCGCGCGATCAATGTAGATGGGCATGACGCTGTGCACCCCTGGCGGTACCACTGCCTGGCGCCGCTCGTGCAGTTCTCGGCTGCGCGGGCCGGGAATTTCGGTGACGATGCGGGGTTCCTGAGCGATGGCAGTATCAGCAGTCATGCGAACGAGTTTACTCCCGTTCATGTTTCAACTCCGTTACCCCCGGTCGGCGCGAGATGCGCCCGCGTACACTCGACACATGGGTGACACGCATGAGTATCGGGTGGGCATCGAGTGGCAGGGTAACCGCGGCCGGGGCACCATCGGATACCGGGACTACGGCAGGCAATTGGTGATCCGCGCCCCGGGAAAGATCGAGTTGCCCGGGTCTGCAGACAAAACCTTTCATGGCGATGCTGACCGCTGGAATCCCGAGGAACTGCTCGTCGCTGCACTCGCGCAGTGTCACATGCTCTCGTACCTCCACATGGCGGTTCGTGCCGGCGTGGTCGTGACGGCCTACACTGACGACGCGCTCGGGGTGATGCGTCAGGAGGGGCTCGGTGGAGCTTTCGAAGAGGTGCTGTTGCGGCCGCTGGTCACGGTAGCGGAGGCTTCGATGGTGGATCGCGCCCGCTCTGCCCACGCGGAGGCCTTCACGCACTGCTTCATCGCCAACTCGGTGAACTTTCCTGTCAGGCACGAGCCCACGATCCGCGTCGGTTGAGCGTCGGGGTGGGCATGTCCGAATCGAAGTAGAATGGAATCCATGGCCAAGTCCCCGTCGTTCTCTATTTCCACGCCGATCTTCTATGTGAACGATGCACCCCACATCGGGCACGCCTACACGGAGGTTGCCGCAGATGTGCTGGCCCGGTGGCACCGCCAGGCGGGTGACGATACCTGGTTCCTCACCGGTACCGACGAGCACGGCCAAAAGATCTTGCGCACGGCAACCGCGAACGGTGTCGAGCCCAAGGAGTGGGCGGATCGTTTGGTTGAATCGGCCTGGAAACCCCTGCTCGACACCATCAACATCTCAAACGACGACTTCATTCGCACCACCGACGAGCGCCACGAGCACGGTGTCAAGGTGTTTCTGCAGAAGCTCTACGATGAGGGCCACGTCTACGCCGGCGAGTTCGAGGCGTTGTACTGCGTCGGGTGCGAGGAATTCAAGCCAAAGAGCGAGATCGTCGACGGCGCGGGAGCGTTTGAGGGGGAGAAGGTCTGCGCGATCCACTCGAAACCTCTGGAACTGTTGCAGGAGAAGAACTATTTCTTCAAGATGAGCGCGTTTCAGGAGCGTCTGCTCGCACTGTATGAGGAGCGCCCAGATTTCGTGCAGCCCGCGAGCGCGCGCAACGAGGTCATCGCGTTTGTGCAGCAGGGCCTCGACGACCTCTCTATTTCGCGCACCTCGTTCGACTGGGGTATTCCGATTCCGTGGGACAGCTCGCACGTCACTTATGTCTGGTTCGACGCGCTGCTCAACTACATCACCGCCCGCGGGTATGGTGAGGGAGAGATTCGGCACTGGCCCGGCGTGCAGATCGTCGGGAAAGACATTCTGCGCTTTCACGCGGTGATTTGGCCGGCGATGCTGATGGCAGCGGGGCTTGAGGTGCCTCAGCACGTCTTCGCGCACGGGTGGCTGCTCGTCGGCGGCGAGAAGATGTCGAAGTCAAAGCTCACCGGCATCGCGCCGAACGAGATCACCGACACCTTTGGCAGCGACGCGTTCCGCTACTACTTCATGCGAGCGGTGTCGTTCGGGCATGACGGGTCATTCAGCTGGGAAGATCTGTCGGCGCGCTACCACTCCGAGCTGGCCAACGGCTTTGGCAACCTGGCGAGCCGCGCGCTCGCGATGAATAAGAAGTACTTTGCCGGGGTCATGCCGGAGGCGGGTTGCGAAGAAGCGCCGGATACCGCTATTCGTGAGCTCGCCGCGCGGGTCTCGCGCCTCGCCGACGAACGCATCGAGGCCTTTGCCATTCACGAGGCCATTGCCGAAATCTGGCAGCTCGTCGATGCGCTCAACGGGTACATCACCGACCAGGAGCCCTGGGTGCTCGCGAAAGACGAGGCCCGGCGCGAACGCCTCGCCACGGTGCTCGCCACCGTGACTGAGGGCCTGCGCGTGCTGGCAGAGTTGCTGCACCCGGTCATTCCGGAGGCGACCGCAAAGCTTTGGGCCGCGCTCGGCGCGGAGGATGCCCTGGGCTCGCTTGAGGCTCGGCCGCTGCGCAACGCTGGCGAGTGGGCACAGCTTCCAGCGGGCACCGCCCAGCAGCCACTCGCGGCGCTCTTCCCACGCATCGAAACCGAGGGCACCAAACAGTGAGCGACGCTGCCCCGAGCGGCGGGTTGCGCGCCCGCAGCGCGAGCCCGGGCCGCGATCTCACGAGGCCTCCGGCACCCGAGCCGCTGCCCGTGGCGCTCTACGACAATCACACTCACCTCGAATTTGAAGACGGGGTGGATCAGCTCGACCCGATCGAGTCCCTGGAACGTGCCACGGCTGTCGGTGTGCGCGGTGTCGTGCAGGTGGGTACCGACCTGGAGACGAGTGGTTGGGGGGCGCGCCTGGCGGCGACCGATGCACGCGTGCTTGCGGCCGTGGCGCTGCACCCGAACGAGGCTCCCAAGCTCGCCGCTCAGGGACTGCTCGATGAGCACCTGCGCGGGATAGCTGAGCTCGCCGCCGAGCCGCGCGTGCGCGCGATCGGAGAGACGGGTCTCGACTTCTTTCGCACCGGAGAGGATGGCCGCGCAGCGCAGGCTCGTGCGTTCGAAGCGCACATCGAAATCGCGAAGGAGCACGGCCTCGCCTTGCAGATTCACGACCGAGATGCCCACGACGAGGTTGTCGCCACCCTGCTGCGGGTGGGTGCCCCGGAGGGAACGGTGTTCCACTGTTTCTCGGGCGATGCGGCGCTTGCTCGGATCTGCAACGATCACGGCTGGTACCTGTCCTTCGCCGGCACCATGACGTTCAAGAATGCACCAGCTCTGCGGGAGGCACTCGCGGTCGCCGATCCCTCGCGGGTGCTCGTCGAGACTGATGCGCCGTTTCTGACGCCCGAGCCGCTTCGGGGTCGCCCAAACGCCCCGTACTTGTTGCCCTACACGGTGCGCCGGATGGCGGAGGTGCTGGGTGATCCGCTCGAGGAACTGTGCGGGCGGCTCGCGGAAAACACTGAGCGCGTGTACGGACAGTGGTCGCCAGAGGCCGAAACGGTGACCCCGTGAGCCTGCTCGGGCCCGCCGAGGTACGTGAACTCGCTGAGCGGCTGGGGGTGACGCCGACGAAGAAGCTGGGCCAGAACTTTGTGATCGACCCCAACACGGTGCGCAAAATTGTGCGTCTGGCGGGTGTGGAGAAGGATGACCGGGTCATCGAGATCGGGCCTGGACTGGGGTCGCTGACACTCGGAATCACCGAGACCGGGGCCGACCTCACCGCGATCGAGATAGACCATCGGCTAGCGGCAGAGCTCCCGGGAACCGTGGCCGCGATGCAACCGGAGGCGGCTGGCCGCTTTCGTGTCGTGCGCTGCGACGCGCTCGAGCTTGGCCGCGAACACCTGAGCGAACTTCCCGGGGCACCCGAGGTGCTCGTGGCGAATCTGCCCTACAACGTGTCGGTCCCGATCCTGATGCACCTGCTTGAGCTGATTCCCGAGCTTCGCGCGGGCCTCGTGATGGTGCAGGCGGAGGTCGGCCATCGCATTGCCGCAGGTCCCGGGTCGCGCATGTACGGTAGCCCGAGCGCGAAGGCAACCTGGTACGGTGACTGGGCGATTGCGGGCAACGTGAGTCGGCGCATTTTTTGGCCCGTACCGAACGTGGATTCCGTGCTGGTGTCGTATCGGCGGCGCGAGGTTCCTCTGGGCAGCGAGGCAGATCGAGTTGCTGTGTTCGACCTCGTGAACGCCGCGTTCGCGCATCGACGCAAGATGCTGCGGCAGTCGCTGCAGCCGGTGCTGGGAGATCTGGACCGCGCGACCGCGGTCATGGATGCGGCGGGTGTGGATCCCACGACCCGCGCTGAGCAGCTCAGCATTCAGGACTTCCTGTCGATCTCGCGCGCGGCAGCTGCGGTGTGACGCGCGCGCCAGTTCTAGTACGTTAGAGGCATGGTGGAGACACGTTCGGTGACGGTGCGCGCACCCGGAAAGATCAACGTGTATTTCCGCGTCGGGGCCCTGCAAGACGACGGCTATCACGAGGTCGCGTCGCTTTACCAGGCAGTGTCGCTCTACGAGGACATCACTGCCGAGCCAGCCCCGAATTTTTCCGTGCGTTTTGTGGGGCCGATAGACACCTCCGGGCTGCAGATCGATGAGTCGAATCTCGCGATCCGCGCGGCCAAGCTTCTCGCTGAACACACTGGGTACACCGGTGGTGTGCAGCTCACCGTGCACAAGCGCGTTCCGATTGCGGGTGGGATGGGGGGCGGATCCGCTGACGCGGCGGCGACGCTTCTCGCGTGCGACGAGCTCTGGGGCACCGGGGTGGGCCGTCATGGGCTCGTTCCGCTCGCCGCGCAGCTCGGCGCTGACGTGCCCTTCGCGCTCGAGGGCGGCACCGCGGTGGGTACTGGCCGAGGTGACGAGCTGAGCCCCGCGCTCGCACGCGGCAGCTTCCACTGGGTGCTCGCGTTTTCTGACGCGGGCCTGAGTACCCCCGTGGTATACCGCACCCTTGACCAGCATCGCGCCGATCACGTTGCCGATCTTGCACCCGCGCCCTCGCAGGTGAGTGTCGACACGGCAGTGCTGCAGGCGGTGCGGGCCGGTGATGCAGAGACGCTCGCCGACTCGATGCACAATGACCTGCAGGCGGCCGCGCTCCGGCTCGCGCCCGAACTCAGCGAGTTGCTCGAGCTGGGGGAGTCCCGTGGAGCGCTCGCTGGCATCGTCTCCGGCTCCGGGCCGACGGTGGCATTCCTTGTGGCCTCGTCGGTCGCCGCAGCCGAGCTGCAATCGATGCTGACACGAGCGGGGGTGCGCTCGCTCGCGGTGACTGGCCCCGTCGCCGGTGCGCGCCGACTCGATGTGCCGTGATCCACTCTCTCGTGTGATTCGGTATCTGAAGCGAGAGGGAATACCTGCGCACGTCGTACGGTTCTCCTTGATGTGAGTGAAACTATCCGCGTAGATATTTGGTCTGATATTGCTTGCCCGTGGTGCTATATCGGGAAGCACCGATTCGAGGCGGGCGTCGCGGCGTTCACCGCGCAGTATCCCGACGTTGAAATTGAGGTCGAGGGGCACAGCTACGAACTGGCGCCAGAAACCCCCGAAAACTTCCAGGGGAGCGAGATTGACTTCCTCGCGAAGTACAAGGGCATGTCGCACGAGCAGGTGGAAGACATGCTCGAGCAGATGACCGCATTGGCTGCTTCCGAGGGGCTCCTGTTCGACTGGGAGAAGCTGCGCCACGCGAACACCAGTCGCGCACACCGAGTGCTGCACCTCGCAAAAGAGCAGGGTTTGCAGCTCGAGATGCAGGAGCGGCTGTTTCGCGCCTACTTTTCTGAGGGGGCCGAGATCGCCGACCCCGACACGCTTGCCGCGCTCGGCGAAGAGGTGGGCCTGGACGGCGACGAGGTGCGCGATGCGCTGGAGGACGAGGATTACGCCGACGCGGTGGATCAGGACATCACCCGCGCACGCATGCTCGGCGTCAACGGCGTGCCATACTTTCTCCTCGAGGGGAAGTACGGGGTGTCGGGGGCGCAGTCGGCCGACACGTTCCGCAGCGTGCTCGACCGGGTGCTGGAATTCCAGCGGACCGGCACTGAGCCGGAATAAGCGCACCTGAGTATGCGTCACCTCGGAAGCTGAGTAGAGCAGACGAGGTGGTGGGAGTGACCGTCAGGATCATCCGTTACATTTTCCGTATCAACCAAGGAGTGACCATGTCAGAGCGCATCACCGAGCCCCAGATCCCCACTGAGCAGGCTGAGAGCTTCGAGCAGACCGTGCCCGCCTCGTTCACCGGAGCCGCTTCGTTCGCCGACGCGGAGAGCCGGGAGATTCTGAATCTCTTGGGAGAGGGCGACTCTGCTGGCGCGTGCTGTGGTGGCAGCTGCTGTTCTGCGTAGCGAGTAACGACGCGGCTTCTGCTGCGCTTCGATTCTCGGCACAGGTGGAACGCCTACACTTGAGAGGTTATGGCACATTTGCTTGGGGCTGAGGCCCTCCATCTCGAAGTTCCGACCAAGGTCGTCTTCGATTCCGTCACGCTAGGAATCGCCGAAGGCGATCGCATTGGCATCGTCGGCCGCAACGGCGACGGCAAGTCAAGCCTACTTATGATGCTCGCGGGGAGGCGAAGCCCAGACGGCGGCAAGGTGACCGTGCGCAGCGGCACGACGATAGGCGTGCTCGATCAGGCCGACGTGTTTGCTCCGGGCGAGACTGTCGGCAACGCGGTCGTCGGCAATCTCCCTGAGCACGAATGGGCGGGGAATCCGCGGGCGAGAGATGCCATTGCGGGACTGGTTAGTGACCTGGACTGGGATGCGCCACTCGATGAACTCTCCGGAGGACAGCGCCGCAGGGTTGCCCTTGCCCGGTTGCTCGCTGGCGACTGGGACATTCTCGCGCTTGATGAACCAACGAACCACCTCGATGTCGAGGCGATCGCTTGGCTCGCAGAACATCTGAAGCGGCGGTGGCCGAAGAACCAGGGTGCGCTCCTGGTCGTCACCCACGACCGGTGGTTCCTTGACGAGGTGTGCAACACGACCTGGGAGGTGCACGACCGTATCGTTGAGCCCTTCGAAGGCGGGTACGCGGCCTACATCCTGCAGCGCGTCGAGCGCGATCGGCAGAATGCGACGATCGAGCAGAAGCGCCAGAATCTCGCGCGCAAGGAGCTCGCCTGGCTTCGTCGTGGCGCCCCGGCGCGTACGACGAAACCGAAGTTCCGCATTGACGCCGCAAACGAACTTATCTCGGATGTCCCCGAGATTCGAGACACGGTGGCACTGCAGTCGCTCGCGGTGACGCGACTCGGTAAAGAGGTCGTCAACCTGCTCGACGCGGGCGTAAGTTACGGTGAGCGGGAGGTACTGCGCGACATCGAATGGCGACTGGCACCGGGCGAGCGCACGGGCATTCTCGGAGTCAACGGAGCCGGGAAGTCCACGCTCCTCGGCCTGATTTCGGGGGCAGTGGATCCCACCTCCGGGGTCGTGAAGCGTGGGAAGACGGTGCAGGTTGCCACGCTCACCCAGCGACTCGACGAACTTGAGGCGCACCTCAACGAACCGGTGCGTGAGGTCATCTCTCGCCTGCGCACGAGCTTCGTGGTGGGCAGTGGCTCAAAGGCGCAGGAACTCACCCCGGGGCAGCTCCTTGAACGAATGGGATTCACGAACGCACAGCTCTCTACCCCCGTGAAAGATCTGTCGGGTGGCCAGAAGCGTCGACTGCAGTTGCTCTTGATCCTGCTGTCCCAGCCCAACGTGTTGATCCTTGACGAGCCCACGAACGATCTCGACACCGACATGCTTGCAGCCATGGAAGATCTGCTGGACTCGTGGCCGGGCACCCTCATCGTTGTCTCACACGATCGCTACTTCCTCGAGCGTGTGACCGATCAGCAGTACGCCATCCTCGGCGGGCGTCTGCGTCACCTTCCCGGCGGGGTGGATGAGTACTTGAAGCTTCGGGGTGCCGAGGACCGCGCGCGCGAAGCAGGGGGTGCTCCTTCCGCCACGTTGCGGTCGTCGCAGTCTGATTCGATGGCGGCCGCTGGGGGTGTCTCTGCTCGCGCAGCGGGTTCTGAGCTGAGCGGAGCCGAACGGCGCGCGGCCGAGAAGGAAGTGCAGTCCATCGAGCGCCGTCTCGCAAAGCTTGACAAGCTCATTGCGTCGGTGCACGTGCAGATGGCTGGAGCGGACCCGAGCGACTACGAAGCAGCTGCGCGACTCGGCGACGAGGTCGCGCGGGCAACGTCAGAGCGCTCCTCTCTTGAAGAGCGCTGGTTCGAGCTGTCAGAGCTCACCGGCTGATCCGGGCGCACGCATGCGAGTAAGGTAATCCTTAACTAGTTTTTTCTCTCGGGGCGTGCGCCTCGTTTCTGAACCACGGAGTGTGCTCATGCGCCAGAATCGTCGCCTCCCTCAGATCGTGGCGGCTGCCAGCACCGCCCTCCTCCTCGTCGGATGCGGTACGGGAGCGAGCGGGGGATCCGCCCCCGTGACTGGGGAGCCGGTGAGTGACGGCGTGTTCACGCTCTATTCGGGCCGGAGCGAGTCTTTGGTGCAGCCCCTGATTGACCTGTTTGAAGCGCAGAGTGGGATTTCCGTTGAGGTGCGCTACGGCGACACCGCCGAGCTTGGGGCTCTGCTCCTCGAAGAGGGGGAGAGCTCTCCGGCGCAAGCATTCCTGTCACAGGATGCCGGCGCGCTGGGGGCCCTCGCAGAGGCCGATCTCTTCGCCCCCTTACCATCCGAGATTGCGGATCGGGTTCCCGCAGGTTTCACCTCAACCGATGATTCGTGGGTCGGTGTCACCGGGCGGGCACGCGTGATCGTCTACGACAGCGACGTACTCACGTCAGAACAGGTACCCGCGAGCGTGGAGGCGTTTGCTGCACCGGAATGGTCCGGCAGGCTCGCCATCGCGCCCTCCAACGCGAGCTTTCAGTCGTTCATCACCGCGTACCGGGTGCTCAAGGGAGAATCTGTGGCCGACGAGTGGGTCGCCGCTGTCGCGGCAAATGATCCGCAGCTGTTCGAAAACAACGGCGCGATCCTGACCGCTGTGAACGACGGTGTGGCCCCGGTGGGTCTTATCAATCACTACTACTGGTACAGGCTGGCATCAGAAGTCGGCGACGACCAGATGCGTGCCCAACTTTCGTTTCCGCAGGCTGGCGATCCCGGATCGATTGTGAACGTCACCGGTGCGGGCCTCTTGCGATCAGGTGCCACCGATGCCGATGCACTTGAATTCATCGATTTTCTGGTCTCTCCTGACGCGCAGCAGTACTTCGTCGACGAGACGTTCGAGTACCCGCTGATCTCCGGGGTCGCGGCTCCTGAGGGCTTGCCCAAGCTTGATTCTTTGCTCAATGAGGATCTCGACCTCGCTGATCTGCGGACCCTTGAGGTCACGCAGGCGCTGCTTGCAAAGTACGGTCTCATCTAACGCATGTTGGGTTATCGGGTCGTCTCGTGACGCTGGCGAGAGGTGGGAGGTCTCGCGTGCGGCTAATCTCTCGCGGCGTGGCAAGGCCTCCGCTGTGGCTGCTGGGGTTAGCCACTCTCTGCGCCGGGGCTGCGGCGATCCCACTGGTCTACCTGATTGTTCGTGCCGCGGATGCCGGATTTACAGAGTTTGTCGACACGCTGTTTCGCGCGCGAGTTCTGCAACTTACGCTGAACTCGGTGGCTCTCACCCTGGCGGTGACCGGGACATGCCTCGTGATCGGCATAGCGGTCGCGATCGCACTCAATCGAATCCATCTTCCCGGAGGGCGTGCGTGGGTGCTCGCTGCGGCACTCCCGTTGGCAGTACCTTCCTACCTCGGGGCCTACGGCTGGCTGGTGTTGGCCCCCGCGTTCAACGGATTCTTCGCGAGTTGGCTCGTCATGTCTGCGGTGTGCGTGCCGTATGTGGTCTTGCCAGTGGCTGCGGTGCTCAGAAACACCTCCGGAGATCTCGAAGCGGTGGCTCGTTCGCTCGGGCGCGGTGCGGTCGGTGCCTTCCGCGCCGCAACGTGGCCGAGGGTGCGGGCGGCCGCACTTGCCGGCGCGCTCCTGGTTGCGCTGTACACGCTGTCGGATTTTGGTGCCGTGTCGATGCTGCGTTTTCAGACGCTGACTTGGGGTATCAAATCGGCGTATGGGGCCAGCTTCGATCGGCACCAGGCGGCAATCCTTGCGCTCGTGCTCGTCGCACTCGCACTCGCCGTTGTTGTCGCTGAACGACGAACCCGCAAGCCAGCAGCCTCGGCAGCCGGCCGGAAGATGCCAGTGCGGAAGGCACGCGCGAGCTGGTTGTCGCTCGTACTTGCTCTGGTGCTCCTGTCTCCGATCTCTGCTGTGGGAGTGCCAATGAGCGGGCTCATCATGCAACTCGCGCAGGCGGAAACCATTCGCCGGATCGACGGGCCACGTCTGCTTGAAGCAATCGGTATGACCGTTGCGCTTGCACTCGCTGGCGCGATAGTGGCGGTCGCTCTCGCTCTCCCGATCGCGGCGCTCGCAGCGAGGTACCGCGGGCGCCTGGTCAACACGATCGAGTCCATCGGATATCTCGGGCACTCGTTGCCCGGAATTGTGGTCGGTCTCTCGCTGGTGTTCTTCTCGCTATCAGTGATTCCCGGCCTGTACCAGACCGCTTTCATGTTGGTGTTTGCATATGCGGTGCTCTTCATGTCGAAGTCCATAGGATCTGCGCGCAGTGGGCTCGCGGCGGTTCCCGAGAGTCTCACCGATGTCGCCCGGACCCTCGGACTTTCCGCGCGTGCGGCGTGGTGGCGGGTGACCTGGCGACTCGCAGCCCCGGCAATTGGGGTGGGTGCGTTGCTCGTAGGGATTGCCATCATGAAGGAACTCCCCGCGACCCTGCTCCTGCGCCCGACGGGGATTTCGACGCTCGCCGTCGAATTGTGGAATCGTACCGGTGTGCTCGAATTTGGCAGTGCCGCGCCGTATGCGGCCGCACTGGTGCTGCTTGCGGCAGTGCCAGCGTTTTTCCTGTCGGGTGTTCGGGGCGCGCAGATGGAGGAGACATGAGCTGGGTCACGGTCGAAGGTGTTCGTGTGAACTATGGCCGCCACGCGGTGCTCGATGGGATCGATGTAACCATTCCACAGGGTGAGATCGTCGCGGTACTCGGCCCGAGCGGATGCGGCAAGACGACCCTGTTGCGCTCGATCGCAGGGTTACTCCCGGTCTCTGAGGGCAGCATCTCTCTCGGGGGCCGGGTGATGTCGTCTGCAAAACTCAACGTGGCTCCAGAGCGCCGCGGAATAGGGTGGGTGCCCCAGGACTCATCACTGTTTCCGCACCTGAGTGTTGGTGAAAACATCGGATTTGGCATCCCCCAGGGGAGTGATCGAGCCAGCCGCATCGCGACTCTCGCGGCAATGGTCGGGCTCTCGGAGCACGTGGATCGGGCACCATCTCAACTCTCCGGGGGTCAGGCGCAACGGGTGTCACTCGCCCGCGCACTCGCCATTCGGCCAGCGGTGCTCCTGCTCGACGAACCCTTTGCGGCTCTCGATCCGATGCTTCGCTCGTCGCTGCGCACAGAGGTCGCGGAGTTGCTGCGCAGCCAGAATTCAACCGCCATTCTGGTCACGCACGACCAGGAGGAAGCGCTGTCACTGGCGGATCACGTCGCAGTGATGATGGGCGGGCGAATATTGCAGTGGGGGACGCCGGTGGAGGTGTACGAGCGACCAGCCACCCCGTGGGTTGCGCGCTTCGTTGGCAACACCGTCGAGCTCGCCGGTCGCTGGCTTGGTGGGGAGGTTTCGTGCGCTCTTGGGAACCTTCAAGCGGTGCTCATGGACGAGGAAGTTACGGAGGGCGAGCCCGTGCGTGTCGTCGTGCGACCGGAGTGGATCACCATTGGCGAGGGAGGCGTTGAATCCGTGGTGACTTCTGTCTCGTATTCGGGCCACGATGGAACCGCCACCCTGCAGCTGCCAGATGGCAGCCGAGTGCGGTCACGTCTGGCAGCAACTGAGCTTCCCGTTGTGGGTGATCGCGTCAAGGTATCAGTACGGCGGGGCGCACTTGCCTATCGGTGAACCAGCGCGTCACGCACGTGACTCGAGGGTTCTGCGGAGCGCGTCGATGATCTCATCCGTGCTTGCCTCCGAATCAAACGCGGTCACAACGACGCAAGAGGGAGGGGAATCGGGGGCGCCAAACCATGGTGCGTAGAGCGCTACCAGCTGCCGTAGCTCGGCATCGAGCCCCGCGACGATGCGAGGGTCGGGATCGCGAAGCCACCGCCGAAGCGCGGCGTTGTGCACGGCAACCACGCTCGCCGCAAGCGCAAATGGTGCCCAGCTCGGAGCGCTGGAGGCAGCGATCCCCGCGAGATACTCGGCGAAGACGCGCTCGTAGCGGTGGGAGATAACCAATTCGCGCTCGCGCAAGGAAGGTGTCTGGCGGAGCAGCTCCGATCGCAATCTCGCTGCTTCGGAGTCTCGGGTGAGCAGGAGCAGCACACCGACGGTCGCGCGTCCGATTGCCTCGGCGGGCACAGCGGCACTCCGACCCAATTCCTGGGTGAGTCTCTCAAGGGCGAGGTCGTGATCGATGAAGATGATGTCGTCTTTGCTGCCGAAGCGGCGAAAGAAGGTGCTGCGACTGATGCCGACGGCATCTGCCAAGTCACCCGCCGTCGTTGACTCGTAGCCGCGCTCTGCGAGGAGACGAATGGCGGCCGCGCCGATCGCGGTGGCCTCGGTGCCGAGAGGATGCTGCATACCCATACGGTGAAAGCTACCATCTCGGGTCATTGGTACCGAGTCTCTCGGCAAAATATCAAGCTATTGTGTCAATTACTGTCGATTATGTGGAAATTCGCACTTGCGCTGACACTCGGTCTCAGGCACACTCATGAGGGAACGCGGCCACGACCGGGGGTGCGTTGATCGGAGGGAACCCCATGGGAGAACGAAATCAGCACGTAAGTCTCGGCACCGAGGAGCCGGAGTACGATCTGTGGGAGCCGCTCGATCCAGACGTCGCGGGAGTGTTTCGTGGCCTTTCGGCACCCGACCTGGAGTATCGGGATCGGGCGCGAGCCTTTGTGCAAGACGAAGTCCGGCCGGTCATCGATGGGTACTGGGACCGTGCCGAGTACCCGCTGCACCTGGCGAAGCGACTGGGCGATCTCGACCTGCTGCGTGATGGGATCGACGTGCCGGGGTTTCCCGAGCAAAGCCTTCTGGCGGCGAGCCTCACCACTATGGAGCTCGCCCGCGGTGACGGATCGATCTCGACCATCGTGGGAGTGCAGGGGGCGCTCGCGCTGCGATCCATCGCTTTCTGCGGTTCCGACGAGCAGAAGCAGCGCTGGCTGCCCTCGCTTGCGCGAGGAGAAGAACTCGGCGCGTTTGCACTCACCGAGCCGACACACGGCTCCGATTCCGTGAGTCTCGAAACCAGTGCCCGTGCGGACGGAGACGAATTCGTCATTCACGGGCACAAGAAGTGGATCGGGTCTGGCAGTGTCGGGCAGATCGCAGTGGTGTGGGCTCGAGGTGACGACGGCCGAGTGCAGGGGTTCTTGGTGCCACAGAATGCACCCGGGTATCACGCCATCACAATTGAAGGAAAAATTTCGCTTCGCGCGATCTGGCAGGCTCACATCGAGTTCGACGGTGTGCGGGTCGGCGCTGACGCGAAGCTGCCGGGCGCGAATAGCTTCGCAGACACCGCTCGCGTGTTACAGGCGACGCGGCTCGGGGTCGCTTGGGCAGCTCTCGGACACGCGACCGCTGTGTACGAGACGGCGGTGCACTACGCGAATCAGCGGGTGCAGTTCGGGCGTCCGCTCGCTGCCTCGCAGGTCGTGCAGGGTCGGCTCGCCGAGATGCTGAGTCAACTCACCAGCCTGCAGACCCTCCTCATGCAGCTCACTCGCGCCGAGGAAACGGGCGACCTGACCGGGCCCGGTGCCTCGTTGGGTAAGTACACGGCGACGCGCACTGCGCGTGCCATGGCAGCCCAGGCCCGCGACATGCTGGGCGGTAATGGGATCCTGTTGCAGCACCGCGTTGCGCGACACTTCGCAGATATTGAGGCGATCCACACGTATGAGGGCACCGAAACGGTGCAGGCACTCATCATAGGTCGGGAGATCACGGGGATCTCGGCGTTCGTGTGAGCCGTCGCGGTGAAGCCTGTCGCTCGTGGGCAGGCTTCACTCGTCGCCGGGACTAAATCTATCCACGCTCAGCGCGAGCTTGCGCAGGAGTGTCGCGAGGCGATCTCGCTCGGCGCGAGGAACGCCGCCGAGTAACTGTTCCTCCGCATCACTCAAACGGGTCATGGCTGCATCGACGAGAGTCTGGCCCTGTTGCGTCATTTCAACGAGCACTCCGCGACCGTCGTTCGGGTCG
This sequence comes from Leucobacter fengyongliangi, assembly GCF_052386045.1. Lineage (NCBI taxonomy): Bacteria > Bacillati > Actinomycetota > Actinomycetes > Micrococcales > Microbacteriaceae > Leucobacter > Leucobacter fengyongliangi. Next base: position 942,249 of record NZ_CM126356.1, read on the forward strand.
GTGAGTCGACGCACGAGGCCGCGATTCTCCATTCGGTCGATACGGTTCGTCATCGTGCCGCTGGAGACCATGGTCTGCTGCACCAGGACCTTCGGGCTTTGCCGAAACGGTGCTCCGCCTCGACGCAACACTGCCAAGACATCAAACTCCCACGATGCAAGCCCCGAACGTTCGAATGCATGGACACGTGCGCGGTCGAGGTGCTTTGTGATACGTGTCATGCGTGAAAACACCGCCAGTGGGGCCAGATCAAGGTCGGGCCGGGCAGTTGACCAGTCCTGCAGAATGCGGTCGACCTCGTCCTCGTGCTTCATCCTTCCATTATGGCGCGAGCACCCCTCTCGATCTGGCAAACTAGATGGGTGCCGCACGGCACGATCCGCCTTGGTGTAATGGCAGCACGACAGCCTTTGGAGCTGTTAGGTCCAGGTTCGAGTCCTGGGGGCGGAGCGACCGAAGCAAAGCGTAGCTTTGCGTGGTTGCTCCGAAAGCGGCGCTCACCAGCGCCGTCGAGAACTGAAAAGCGCAGCTTTCCTGTTTAAATGGGAGCGACCGAAGCAAAGCGTAGCTTTGCGTGGTTGCTCCGAAAGCGGCGCTCACCAGCGCCGTGGAGAACTGAAAAGCGTAGCTTCTCGGTCTGTCGGGAGCGAGGAACACGTCTGCAGGAAGGACCGCACCCATGGCAGGACGTTCACTGGCGGTAGTCATACTGGCCGCGGGGCAAGGCACCCGCATGAAATCCGCACTTCCCAAAGTGTTGCACCCGATCGGGGGTCGGCCGCTCATCTCGCATGTGCTGGATGCCGCAGCGGGCCTGAGCCCCGAATCGATCATCGCGGTCGTGCGTCATGAGCGGGCGAGGGTGACCGAAGTCATCACCAATCATGCGCCGCACACGACCATCGTCGAGCAAGACGAGGTTCCCGGGACCGGGCGCGCGGTTGAGCAGGCGCTCGCCGCATTACCCGCAAGCTTTGATGGCTCAGTGGTCGTCTTGTCGGGAGATGTTCCGCTCATCGATGTGGCGACGCTCGAGAGATTGACGCGCGGGCACGTCGAGCACGGGCGCGGCATGACGCTGCTCTCGGCGGTCTCCGAGGATCCGACCGGACTCGGGCGCATCTTGCGCGATGGGAACGGCGCGATGCTCGGCATTGTCGAAGAGAAGGATGCCAGTGACGCACAGCGTCGCATCACCGAGATCAATGGCGGAATCTACGTCTTCTCTCGCCATGCGCTCCAGCGTGCGCTTGCCGAAATCGATACGAACAACGCGCAGGCGGAAAAATACCTCACCGATGCCGCCGCGCGGATTCTCGCGGCGGGAGGCGTGGTTGACGCAGTCGCGACCGATGATCCGTGGCTGATTGCAGGAGTGAACGATCGGGTCCAGCTCGCCGATGCTGGTCGAGAGCTCAACCGCCGCATCATTGAGGCCCATCAGCGTGCCGGTGTCACGATTCAAGATCCCGCCACGACGTGGATCCATGCCGATGTCACCATTGAGCCTGATGTCGAGCTGTTGCCGGGCACACACCTACATGGCGCGACGAGCATCGCAACGGGTGCCATCATTGGGCCAGACACAACGCTCGTCGACTGTGAGGTTGGCGAGAACGTGCGTATTCGCCGGAGCGAGGCCACGCTCGCAGTCTTTTCTCCCGGTGCGCAGGTCGGCCCGTTCAGCTACATCCGTCCTGGCACGGAGCTTGGTGCCGGCGGCAAGATCGGCGCGTTCGTGGAAACGAAAAACGCGAAGATCGGTGATGGCAGCAAGGTTCCACACCTGAGTTACGTGGGGGATGCCACGATCGGTGCGGATTCGAACGTCGGTGCCGGCACCATCTTTGCGAATTACGACGGTGTGGCGAAGCATCACACGGAGGTCGGCGATGCCGTGCGAATCGGGTCGAAGAACGTATTGATCGCTCCAGTTACGATTGAGGATGGCGTATATACCGCGGCGGGGACTGTGGTGCGCAAGGACGTGCCCTCGGGTGCACTCGCCATGAACGTGGCGCCGCAGCGCAATGTTCATGGTTGGGTCGCCGAGAATCGCCCTGGAACAAGCAGTGCACAGGCAGCGGAATCGAATGGGAAAGAGCGGGCATGAGCGCAATTCAGATGGTCGGGCAGAAGAAACTGGTCCTCGTGTCAGGCCGGGCGTACCCCGAGCTTGCCGAGCGCGTCGCAGAGGAACTGGGCGCGGAACTCGTACCCACCGATGCGCGTACCTTCGCAAACGGGGAAATTTATGCTCGCTATGACGAGAGCGTGCGAGGCTGCGATGCCTTCGTGATTCAGTCGCACACGCACCCCATCAATGAGTGGCTCATGGAGCAACTCATCATGGTGGACGCGCTGAAGCGGGCCTCCGCAAAACGCATCACCGTCGTCGCGCCCTTCTATCCTTACTCACGTCAAGATAAGAAGGGGCGAGGGCGCGAGCCGATTTCGGCCCGACTCGTCGCCGATCTGTTCAAGGCAGCGGGTGCGGATCGCATCATGTCCGTGGATCTGCACGCTGCGCAGATCCAGGGGTTCTTTGATGGCCCAGTGGATCATCTCTTCGCGATGCCCGTGCTGCTCGAGCACTTCAAGAAGACGATCGATCGCGACGATCTCACGGTGGTCTCGCCCGACATGGGGCGCGTACGCGTGGCAGACATCTGGAGCGACAAGCTCGGCGCCCCCCTCGCGATCATTCACAAGCGGCGCGACCCGTTGGTGCCGAATCAGGTGTCTGTGCACGAGATTGTCGGCGAGGTGAAGGATCGCTGGTGCGTCGTTGTTGACGACATGATCGACACCGGCGGCACGATCGCCAAGGCTGCTGAGGCGTTGAAGGCCGCTGGTGCACGTGGGGTCACCATCGCCTGTACTCACGCGATCTTCTCGGGGAAAGCCACGGAGTACCTGTCGCAGGATTTCATCGACCAGGTGGTCGTGACCGATACGCTGCCCATCCCGCCGGAAAAGCGTTTCGAGAAGCTCACCGTGCTCTCGATCGCCCCGCTGCTCGCGCAGGCGATCCACGAGGTGTTCGAGGACGGTTCCGTAACCTCCATGTTCGAGGGCGCGGCGTAGCCAAAACGCATCGCGTTTTTGCAAGCCGCGGTGCCGCCAACGGCGGCAGCCTACGGAGCGTAGCGCGGGGTGGCGGCGTAGCCAAAACGCATCGCGTTTTTGCAAGCCGCGGTGCCGCCAACGGCGGCAGCCTACGGAGCGTAGCGCGGGGTGGCGGCGTAGCGAAAACGCATCGCGTTTTTGCAAGCCGCGGTGCCGCCCTCGGCGGCAGCCCACGGAGCGTAGCGCGGGGTGGCAGCCTGGAGCGTGTAGACTTACTAGCTGTACTTCGGCGAGGGATGCGCAGGCATCCGTAATCGACGCGGGCGAGCCTCCAGTGAGGCCTCTTGCTGCGTCAACTCGGCAAGACATCACACACTGGCGGGTTGCCCCGCCTCGTTTGGGCGAGAGCCCGCAAGGAGAACACTGATGAGCGAGACCTTTAAGCTTGAGACCGTCGCCCGCGAGACCTTCGGCAAGGGAGTCGCCCGTAAGCTTCGCGCTGCCGGTCGCACCCCCGTGGTTGTTTACGGTCACGGCACCGAGCCGATCCACCGTTCGGTTGAAACCCACCCGCTGGGCCTGATCGTTCGCCACTCGAACGCGCTGATCGAGCTCGACATTGACGGTGCGAAGCAGCTCGTTCTCGTCAAGGACGTGCAGAAGGATCACGTGCGTCAGATGATCGAGCATGTCGACCTGGTTGTCGTGAACCAGGGCGAGCGGGTCGAGGTTGAGATCCACCTGAGCATCGTGGGCGAGCCCTTCGCTGGCGCGAACGCGCTGCAGGAGATGAACACCCTGCGTCTGAGCGTTGCGGCAATTTCCATCCCCGAGTCGCTGGAGATCAACGTTGAGGGCCTCGAAGACGGCACCCAGATCCTCGCCGGTGGAGTGATCCTCCCCGAGGGCGCAGAGCTGCTCGACGACCCGGAGCAGCTCGTGGTAAACATCGTGTCGCCGCGCACGGCTGCCGAAGATGAGGCAGCCGAGGCCGCAGCCGCAGCTGAGTAGCACATTCCGCTTCGCGGGAAACCTCGAGCCCGCCGGGCGACCACACGGTCGATTCCGGCGGGCTCGGTTCGTTCAGTAGGAGAATTGTGATGTGGTGGCGCAAGCGCAAAATCGAGGGGGAAGAAGTGTCTGACGCGTGGCTGGTTGTTGGGCTTGGAAACCCGGGCGCGAAGTACGAGGCAACCCGGCACAATGTCGGGCAGATGGTGCTTGATGTGCTTGCCGCGCGCGCGGATGCCCGTTTCGTCTCGCATCGTACGAACTCCCGCGTGGCTGAGGGGCGGGTCGCGCCTGGCGGCCCGAAGCTGATCTTGGCAAAGTCAAACGGTTTCATGAATACCTCTGGCGGCCCGGTGAGCGGGTTGGCCCGGTATTTTGACATCCCGGCCGATCGCACGGTCGTGCTTCATGATGAGCTTGATCTGCCTTTCGACACGGTGAAGGTCAAACAGGGCGGCGGCCACGGGGGCCACAATGGTCTGCGTGATATCGCGAAGGCGCTGGACACCCCCGAGTTCTTGCGCGTACGAATCGGGATCGGCCGCCCGCCCGGTCAGCAGGATCCCGCAGATTATGTGTTGAAGCCCTTTGCCTCTTCCGAACGTGATCTGCTCGCAGTGCTACTCGAAGACGCGGCAGACGCGGCCGAGATGCTGACCACCGATGGCCTGTTGGCGACACAACAGAAGTTTCACGGGAGGGCGAAGTGAGCCTCGCGGGTCTCGAGCGGCTGCTCGAGCGCTCAGAGTCCTTCGTTCGTGCGCTGAACTACGCTGACCGCGACGCGGAATTCGCGATCAGCGAGTCGCTCCGGCCGGCGCTCCTCGCGGGGTTACTGCATCGTAAGCGAGAAAGCGGCGGCTTTGGGCCGCTTCTGCTCATCGCCGCGACCAGCCGCGAGGCAGACTCGCTCCGCGCCACACTTGCGGCGATCATGCCGGAGGCGCAGACCGTCGAGTTTCCCGCATGGGAGACGCTTCCGCACGAGCGACTCAGCCCGAGCGCGGAGACCGTGGGGAGGCGTGCGATCGTGCTGCATACGCTGCGCGAGCACGATGGCACCCGGCCACTCGTAATCGTCGCCTCGGTGCGCGCGGCGCTGCAACCCGTGTCGCCGCATGCCGCGCACGCGGATCCGATTGTGCTGCGTGCGGGCGAGGAGTCGCTCGGCCTTGACTCCATCTCCCGCGCCCTGGTCGACAGTGCCTACACCCGGGTCGACATGGTGACTCGCCGGGGGGAATTTGCGGTGCGCGGCGGGATCCTTGACGTGTTTCCACCGACGCTTGACCACGCGGTGCGCCTCGATTTCTTCGGAGAGGAGATCGACCAGATCCGTCGCTTTGCAGTCTCCGATCAGCGCAGCGCGGGTGAGGCGATCGCCGAGGTGGAATTGTGGCCTGCGCGCGAGCTGCTGCTGACCGATGATGTGCGCGAGCGTGCGGCTGCGCTGCTGCCGCAGTTCCCGGCCCTGAGTTCGCTGCTCGAGAAAGTGAGCCAGGGAATCGCTGTCGAGGGCATGGAGAGTCTCCTGCCCCAACTGGTTCCCGAACTCTCGCCATTCACGGCACTCTTGCCCGCGGGATCCGCTGTGGCGGTCATTTCGCCCGAGCGTGTCGCGACCCGCGCCATCAGCCTTGTTGAGACCAACCGCGAGTTCCTGGAGGCGGCCTGGGCGGCCGCAACAGCGGGTGGTGAGGCGCCGGTGCCTACCGATGACCACGGCATGCTCACGATGCGTGAACTGCGAGATGCTGCGGGAGAGAACTCCTGGTGGACACTGTCGAGCTTCGAGCAGGATGAATCGGTTGACTTCAGTCTCGTCACGGTGCGCAGCGAGCAGCTCCCGCGGCCGGTTCCCGGAGCCGAGGCGACAGCCTCGGCGATCCACCATCTGAGCGAACGTCTTGGCGAGGGCTGGACGGTGATCGTCAGTGCACAGGGCGTGGGCCTCGTCGAACGCGCACGCGACGTGCTCGCCGACGCAGGCATCGCCGCACGCATGGTCGATGAGCTTCCCCCGGAGCTGGACGAGCGCGTTGTCTATGTCGTGCCGGGCACGGCCTGGGCCGGCTTCGAAAGCGCCGAGGCGCGGGTGCTCTTCTCGACCGAGGTGGAGTTCTTTGGTCGTGCGGTGAGTTCGCAGCAAGGAGCCGGGCAGAAGCTCCCGAAGCGCCGCACGAAGAACGTCGTCGACCCGCTGAAGCTTGTCGCTGGCGACTACGTGGTGCACGAGACGCACGGTATCGGCCAGTTCGTCGAACTGACGCAGCGCATGGTGCCGACCGGCATGGGTCGCGACGCGGGGAAGGCACTGCGGGAATATCTGGTGCTCGAATACGCTTCCTCCAAGCGAGGGATGCCCAGAGACAAGCTCTACGTGCCGACCGATCAACTCGATCAGCTGTCGCGATACGTGGGCGGTGAGGCGCCGCCGCTGTCGAAGATGGGCGGAAGCGACTGGTCAAACGCGAAGAAAAAGGCACGCAAGGCGGTTCGCGACATCGCGGTGGAGTTGGTCAAGCTCTACTCCGCGCGTGTGGCTGCGGGCGGCCATGCCTTTTCGCCCGACACGCCCTGGCAGCACGAGCTCGAAGAGGCGTTCCCGTACGTTGAGACAGTGGATCAGCTCACCACGATCGACGAGGTGAAACGTGACATGGAGCGACCGATCCCGATGGATCGACTCGTCTCTGGCGACGTCGGCTTCGGGAAGACCGAGATCGCGATCCGCGCCGCGTTTAAGGCAGTGCAAGACGGCAAGCAGGTAGCGGTGCTGGTTCCCACCACCCTCCTCGTCAAGCAACACCTCGAGACCTTTCAGGATCGTTTCGCCGGGTTCCCGGTGCAGCTGCGCGCGCTCAGCAGATTCCAGACGGAGAAGGAATCGAAGGACACGATCGAGGGGCTCGCCGCGGGCACCGTCGACGTGGTCATCGGAACCCACCGATTGCTGACCGACACAGTGCGCTATAAGGATCTCGGTTTGCTCGTGATTGACGAGGAACAGCGGTTCGGCGTGGAGCATAAGGACAAGCTCAAGAAACTGAAGACCGGTGTCGACATTCTCGCGATGAGTGCCACCCCGATCCCGCGCACCCTGGAAATGGCCGTCACCGGCATCCGTGAGATGTCGACTCTTGCAACGGCGCCGGAAGATCGGCACCCGATTCTCACCTTCGTGGGCCCACGCAGTGACAAGCAGATCACCGCCGCGATTCGTCGTGAGCTCATGCGTGAGGGTCAGATCTTCTTCGTGCACAACCGGGTGCAGTCGATCAATCGCGTGGCAGCTCAGATCTCGGAACTCGTGCCCGAGGCGCGAGTGGCGGTTGCGCACGGCAAGCTCGGTGAGGCACAACTTGAGCAGATCGTGGTCGACTTCTGGGAGCGGAAGTACGACGTGCTCGTCTCGACCACCATCATCGAGACCGGTCTCGACATTGCCAACGCGAACACCATCATCATCGACGCGGCCGACAAGTACGGCCTGAGCCAGTTGCACCAGCTGCGTGGACGCGTCGGCCGCAGCCGGGAGCGGGCCTACGCCTACTTCCTCTACGACCCCGATCGTCCGTTGACCGAACACGCGCACGAGCGGCTCGAGACGATCGCCACGAATAACGAGCTCGGTTCGGGCATGCAGGTGGCGTTGAAGGATCTCGAACTGCGCGGCGCAGGAAATCTGCTGGGCGGTGAACAATCCGGCCACATCGCGGGGGTGGGGTTCGACCTGTACCTGAGAATGATTGGCGAGGCCGTGGCAACGTTCAAAGGCGAGGATGTCATCGGGGCGACAGAGCTCGTGCTCGAGCTGCCGGTCGACGCGCACATCCCGGAGGACTACGTCGAGAGCGAGCGACTTCGACTTGAGGCGTACCAGAAGTTCTCGGCAGCGGCCCATCCGCAGGCACCCGAAGACCACGTCGCACTCGTTGTCGAAGAACTCACCGATCGCTACGGGGAGCCTCCCGCAGAGGTGCAGCGACTCGCCGCGGTGTCCGCCCTCAGGCGACGAGCTGCGCGACTCGGCCTGACGAAGGTCGTCGCGAGCGGATCCGCGCTGCGTCTCGAACCGGTGACGCTGCTCGACTCACGGCGCATGCGCATGAACCGCATGTACCCGGGTTCGCGTTACACGGAGGCGACAAAGAGTCTGCAGGTGCCCCTGCCTGGTGGCACCGCATCAGCGCGGAGCCCGCTTGCCGGGGTAGGGCAGAAACACATGGGGGACGAGGGCGACGTCGCCGCGTGGACCGGTCGCGTGCTCGCCACGCTTCTGGAACCCGACGCACAGGCGTCTGCGGGGTAGCCGTCTCCCGAGGATGAGCCCGGTCTCTCGCAGCTCGCTACTGGAAGTTGCAGAGCGTGCGGAGGTCTTGCCCAGCCTCGGTGAGTGCAGCCAATTGCCCGTTGAGCGCCGCGAGGTAGGCGGGCACCCCCAGAATCGAACCCGGTTGTTCGATGTCTTGAAATCCCGTGAATCCGTCTGTGATCCGTCCGATCGCCGCGGAGACTTCTGAGTTCGTGATGGTCTCCTGCGTCAGCTCAAACGATCCAGACAGCGACTGCGTGAGGAAACCAAACGATGGCATTTCGCCGCGCAGGAGATCTTTGCCAGCCTCTTCCAGGCCGGCCTTCACCGATTCCTCCGCCATTACCACCAGACGATCCACTTCGTCGCGAGAGAGACCGCAAGCCTCACTCACCGACTGCTCGGGGGCCATGGTTGGTGCCTTATAGGGTGCCGCCTCCTGTGCGGCTGGCTCGGCGGCACACGCCGACGCCGATGCGACGAGGGACACCGCAGAGATCGCGAGGGCGAGCCGCGCCACGTTCATTCCCTTGACCATATGGTGATCCTAACGAGCGAAAGATGGCGTTCGCTGAGTGCCCGATGCCACGCGAAGGTGGGTGTGCAGGCGGTAGGGTGCCGCTATGGGCACGCCACAATCTAACCCTGTAGTTCCACCACCCAGTGCCGAACTCGGCGGCATTCGCGCAACCATCCGACAGCTAGTGTGGCCGGGTGGGTGTGCCTGGCACGCCACACAAACTCACGAATCGCTCACTCCGTTTCTCGTTGAGGAAACCGCGGAGCTGATTGACGCGATCGACCGACAGCGCCCGCCGAGCGAAATTGCAGGTGAGCTGGGCGACGTGCTCTACCAGGTGCTGTTTCACGCCGCCATCGCCGAGCGAGACGGTGAAGGATACGACTTCGACTCGGTTGCGCAGGCGCTGAACGAGAAGCTCATCGCGAGGCACCCCCACGTGTTTGGTGATCGAGGATACATGTCGGTTGAGGAACTGAACGCCGAGTGGGAGCGCCTGAAGGAGGACGCCGTGGGGGAGCGGCGCGGTTCGCGTGGTGCGCTCGACGGCATCCCACGTGACATGCCGACGCTGGCCCGCGCCGCGAAGGTGGTGGAGCGGCTGAAGCGCGCTCGATTGTTCGACCCCGGCAGTGCGGTCGCGATCCACACCCCTGCGATGACGCCGGAAGGCTCTGAACCGACGCGAACTGCCGATTCGGTGGATCGCGACGACTCGGGCAGGGAGATCGGCGACGCGCTGCTTGCGCTGGTCGTTCGGGCGAACGCGGAGGGTATTGATCCAGACCGTGCGCTGCGGCTCGCGACCGCGCGACTGGTCGACCGGCACGTGGGAGAATAGGGAACCATGGCCACACAGGTAAACCCGCCCCGCGGGATGCGCGATTTTCTGCCCGCGGACAAGGCGCGGAGGGAGCACGCGCTCGGCGTGATCCGCGGGGTCTATCGCGCCCACGGATTCGATGAAATTGAGACTCCCGTCGTGGAGGACTGGGCGCGCCTACACGCGGGGCTCGGTGGCGACAACGAGAAGCTGTCGTTCTCCATCCTCAAGCGAGGCATCACGCCTGACGCGCTTGCCGCAGCGGCATCGACGGGCACCCCCGATGATCTCGCGGACCTCGGCTTGCGTTTTGACCTCACCGTGCCGCTCACACGCTTCTACGCAAGTCATCGAGCCGAGCTGCCGCCTGTTTTTCGCGCCATCCAGATCGCGCCGGTGTGGCGTGCGGAGCGGCCGCAGAAGGGGCGATACCGGCAGTTCGTGCAGGCCGACATCGACATCATTGGCGAACGGAGCATGCTGGCCGAGGTCGAACTCATCACGGCCACCTCGCAGGCGCTCTCGGCGCTCGGTCTTGAGGGGTGCGTGATTCGTGTGAATGACCGACGCATTCTGTTTGGTCTGCTCGACCACTGCGGCTTTGCGGCTTCGCTGCACGACCGGGCACTCATCAGTATCGACAAGCTCGACAAGATCGGAACCTCAGGGGTTATCGACGAGCTGACTGAACTTGACGCGACCGGTGCGGCGGCACTGGGCACCGTGCTCTCGCGGGTCGAACCGCTGCTTGCTGGCGACGGTATTGCGTTGACCCGCGAGTCGATTTCATCCGCGTTGCCCGAGGGGGCCGCGCAGGCAGGGGTCGACAATCTGGCCGTGATCGGGGATGCGCTCGTGGGGGCGCTGCCCGTAGGGGTCGAGATTCGCTTCGACCCGACGCTCGTGCGAGGGATGGGCTACTACACGGGCACGATTTTCGAGGTCGCGCACCCTGGGTCGGGGAGTTCCGTCGGTGGCGGAGGTCGCTACGACGGAATGGTTGGTCGCTTCCTCGGTCAGGACGTTCCCGCGGTCGGGTTCTCCATTGGGTTTGAACGAGTGGTCGACCTGATTGAGCTGCCCGAGCACGAGGGGCCCGAGTCGGTTGCGCTCGTCTTCGACGCTGATGCCAATCCGGCCGACCTGTCCGCGTTGAAGCGTCAGCTCATCGGCGAGGGGCATCGGGTGCGGCTGGAGCGTCGACAGAAGAACATGAAGGCGCTGCTCGACAGGCTCTCGGGTGAGGGCTTCACGCGCTTCGCCAACGTCCGGGCGGGCGAGCGTGAACGTGATTCGTTGGAGCTACGCGAGCTTGGGCGCGGTTAGACTTACTCCCGGCGCGCACGCGCCACTGGCTTTGATACACAACGCAACAGCAGCTCAACATGCAAGGAGTGCACGGTGGCATTTATCGACGCGGTAATCGCTCGCGAGATTCTCGATTCGCGAGGCAACCCGACTGTGGAGGTCGAAGTTGGCCTGACCGATGGCTCAGTGGGCCGCGCGGCAGTGCCATCGGGCGCCTCTACCGGAGCCTTCGAAGCGTACGAACTGCGTGATGGCGACCCAGCCCGCTACCTGGGTAAGGGCGTCACCCAGGCCGTCGATGCCGTGTTCGGCGAGCTCGGCCCGGCGATCGAAGAGCTTGCCGCCGACGATCAGCGGCTGATCGATCAGGCGCTGATGGAGATCGATGGCACCGAGAACAAGCAGCGTGTTGGCGCAAACGCGATTCTCGGCGTCAGTCTTGCCGTGGCGCATGCCGCAGCTGATTCGGCCGATCTGCCACTGTACCGCTACCTCGGTGGCCCGACCGCACACACCCTGCCCGTGCCGCTCATGAACATCATCAATGGTGGCGCACACGCCGACACCGGTGTCGACATTCAGGAGTTCATGGCGGTGCCCCTGGGGGCAGACACGTTCTCGGAGGGCCTGCGCTGGGGTGTAGAGGTGTACCACTCGCTCAAGGCGCTACTGAAAGAAAAGGGATACGCGACCGCACTCGGTGACGAGGGTGGATTCGCGCCCGACCTGCCACACAACTCCGCAGCCCTCGACCTTATCGTCGAGGCAATCGAACGCGCCGGCTACGTGCCCGGCCGCGACATCGCACTTGCGCTGGATGTGGCGTCGACCGAGTTCTTTGAGGGGGGCACCTATCGCTTCGAGGGTCAAGAGCGCAGCGCCACCGACATGATCGCGTACTACGCAGATCTCATCGAGCGGTACCCCCTCGTGTCGATTGAGGATCCGCTTGCAGAAGACGACTGGGAAGGCTGGCGCCAGCTCACCGCTGAACTCGGGGACCGGGTTCAGCTGGTCGGTGACGACCTGTTCGTGACGAACCCGGCCCGACTGGCCGACGGCATCGCACAGGGCTGCGGAAACTCACTCCTGGTGAAGGTCAACCAGATTGGCACGCTCACCGAGACGCTCGACGCCGTGAAGCTCGCGCAGCGGTCGGGGTACACGGCGATCCTGTCGCATCGCTCGGGCGAAACCGAAGACGTGACCATTGCCGACCTGGCGGTGGCGACCGATTGCGGTCAGATCAAGACCGGGGCTCCCGCGCGCAGCGAGCGTGTGGCCAAGTACAACCAGCTGCTGCGCATCGAGGAAGAGCTTGGTTCCGCGGCGCGCTACGCCGGTCGGGGTGCATTCCCGCGCTTCACCGCGAAGTAACTGGCGGCGGGCCGGTTCGCGAAAGCGGCACACAGGATGGTGAGGCGAATATTCGGTGAAGTGGGGGACTGGGTTGCCAGCCTCCGCTTCAGCGGGTTCACGATATTGATCGTCGCGTTGATCGCGGTCGGTGCCATTATTGTGAGCCCGACGCTGTCCACCTATGTGCAGCAACAGCGAGAACTTGCCGAGTTGCGCGAGAGTGTCAGACTCAGCCGTGATGCTGTGGCCGAGGCCGATGCCGAGCGTTTGAAATGGCAAGATCCAGCGTATGTGCGCTCGCAGGCGCGAGGGCGCTTGTTCTACGTAATGCCGGGTGAAACTCAACTGAACGTCATCGACGACATTGTCATTCCCGCGGACTCGGTCGAGGAGACGAGCGAGGAGCTCACGCGCATCGAGCGCAACTGGGTGAGTTCGCTTGTCTCCTCGACGCTCATCGCGGGTACGACGAGCGCGAGTCCCGCGGACTTGCCCGGCGCACAGGCGGACCCGGTAGCTCCGGCCGTCACCATTGCACCCGCCGCAGAGAATCCCGCACCACTACCAACCGAAGAGGAGAGTGTCGAGTGAGTCGGCCACCATACACCGAGCCCACAGAGACCGACATTGCCGCGGTGAGCGAGCAGCTCGGCCGCGAGGCGCGCGGGGTTGTGGGAATCGCGGCCCGGACTGCTGACGGAAGCCCCACGGTGGTCGCGACCGCTCCGCGGCTCCAAGACGGCAGTCCGTTCCCCACGTTCTACTACCTGTGCCACCCCGAAGCGGTCGCAGCGGCCTCTCGGCTTGAGGCGGTCGGGGTGATGAACGAGTTCAATGACCTGCTTGCCGAGGACGAGGCCATTCGCGCTCAGTACGCGCGCGCACACGAGCAATACATTGCGGATCGCAACAGCGTCGGGGAGGTGCCGGAACTCGCGGGGGTGAGCGCGGGCGGGATGCCGAATCGAGTGAAGTGCTTGCACGCGCTGATCGGACACGCTCTCGCGGCAGGACCAGGGGTGAATCCGATCGGTGACCTCGCGCTCGAACGGTGCGGCTGGTCGCCTTCCGCAGAACCTGCGGTCACTGCCTAAGCAGATGTCAAATTCACGCGAATGGTGCAGGCTTGCCGAAGCTTCGGTCGGGACCTCGCGGCAATCGTATTAAGATGTGTGAGTCGGGTGAATGTCGCCCGAATTTTTCTGTGCCCGAAGGCAGTCGGGCACTGATCCTCTGCATCGCGCTCTAGGGAGACAGCTTCGTGGCGAAGAAGATTTTGATCGTTGGTGGCGGCTACGCCGGGTTCTATACGGCGTGGAAGCTTGAGAAGTTGTTGCGTGCGGGTGAGGCCGAGGTGACGATTGTGGATCCGCTGCCGTACATGGCGTATCTGCCGTTCCTGCCCGAGGTGGCTTCGGGTTCGATCGAGCCGCGGCACGCGGTCGTCGCGCGGCGTCGGCACCTTGCCAGCACGCACAACATCGCGGGCAAGGTCACTGCGATCTCGCATGCGTCGAAGACCGCGACGGTGACCCCCGAGGTGGGGGAGCCGTTCGAGTTCGCGTATGACCACATCGTGGTCACCACCGGTTCGGTCTCCCGCACCTTCCCGATCCCCGGGGTTGCCGATCAGGCGATCGGGATGAAGACGATTGAAGAAGCGGTGGCTGTGCGCGATCGCATGGTGGGCAACTTCGAGCGTGCAGCGTCGCTGCCCAAGGGTTCCGCGGAGCGCGATCGCCTCCTCACCGTCACCGTTGTGGGCGGCGGGTTCGCCGGAATCGAGACGATCAGCGAGCTGCGGTCATTCGCCACGTCGCTGCTTCGCCGGTACCCCGAGATCACGTTTGACGAGACGAAGTTCCACCTCGTCGAGGCGATGGGCCGCATCATGCCCGAGGTGTCGCTCGAAACGTCGGAATGGGTGATCAAGGATCAGACCCGTCGCGGGGTGAACATTCACCTCGATACGCAGCTCTCGAGCGCTCTGGACGGAAAGATCGAGCTCTCCACCGGCGAGTCGTTTGAGAGCGATTTGATTGTGTGGACCGCTGGCGTCATGCCCCGTCCGTTCTTGCGCGGTACGGATCTCCCGATCGGGCCGCGCGGTCACGTGGTCGCGAGCCCGAACTTGAAGATCACGACCGAAGACGGCGCGGAGCTTGCGGGTGCGTGGACCGCGGGCGATACCTCGCAGGTGCCAGATACGTCGGCGACGCCGGGCCCTGGCGGGTTCTGTGTTCCGAACGCGCAGCACGCGGTGCGTCAGGGCAAGCTCCTCGCGAAGAACATTGTCGCGGATCTCCGTGGTGAGGGTGTGCGTGAGTACAGCCATAAGAACGCGGGTGCGGTCGCTGGCCTGGGTATCAATACGGGCGTCTTCCAGTCGGGCAACTTCGCAATGAAGGGCTACTTCGCGTGGCTCGCGCACCGGTTCTATCACGGTCTTGCGATTCCGTCGTGGGAGCGGAAGTGGCGGGTGTTTGGTGGCTGGGCCTCACACTTCTTCCTGGGTCGCGACGTGGTGAATATTGAAGCGGTGACCGAGCCGCGGGCGATCTTCGAGGAGTTCGCCTCTCGCCCGAAGGCGTAACCCGTTCTGCGTTAGCCCTGGGGCGCGTGGTTGCTCAAAAACTCGTACATCTCGGTGTCGTCGACACCGGGGAAGGTGCCTGTGGGGAGCGGCGAGAGCACGTGGGCGTGCATGCGGGCGCTCGGCCACGCCTTGCCATCCCAGCGTTCGAGTAGCTGGCTATCTGGCGTGCGGCAGCACGTGGGGTCGGGGCAGGTCGACCTGGTGCGGGCAGTGGTGTCGCGCCCACGAAACCACTTCGCGTCGTTGAAGGCCACCCCACAGGCGATCGAGAATTGCCCCTGAGCGGTGTCGCCCGACTGCACGCTCGACCAAAAGGTACCGACTGGGGTATCCGTGTACTGATAGAACTCGCTCGTGCGATTGGTGCGGTCAAACGCGGTGCGGCCCGCCCAGTTGCGGCAGACGACCTGGCCCTCCACCGCTCCGGTATTGTCTTCGGGGAAGGGCGTGCCGTCGTTCTCGTAGCCCCGCACGAGCACCCCCGCGGTATCGAGTCGATAGTGGTGCACCCTAAGTCCGAGATGCTTCGTGGCGAGGTTCGTGAAGCGGTGCGCGGCCGCCTCATGGGTGACCCCGAATGCGTCGCGGAGATCCTCAATCGCCAGATTTCGTTCACGCTTCGCGTCTTGGAGAAACGCCGCGGCGTGAGTCTCGGGCAGCAGGCAGGCAGCAGCAAAATAATTGATTTGCAGTCGCTGCTCGAGAAATTCGGCGTAACTTGACGGCCGGTCATGCCCAAGCACCCGGTGCCCCATTGCCTGAAGCGCGAGCGAACGCAGCCCATGGCCTCCTGGAATCGAGGCCGGCGGGAGATAAATTCGACCATTTTCGAGGTCGGTAATGCTGCGGGTATTCGAGGGAAGATCATCGGCAAAAATAAGTGTGAAACCGAGTCGTTCGGCGAGTACCGCAACCTCGCGGTGGGTGACCGCGCTCGTCGAGTGGCCAATGCTCGCCATCAGCTCCTCAGCCACACGCTCGATATCTGGCAAGTAGTTGTCACGCTCACGCATGTGGAGGCGGATCTTCGTGTTCGCACGCCGCGCCTCCTCGGGAGTCGCGGCTGCCGCGCGAGAACGACGTGCGAGTTCCCGATGCAGCCCAACGATTGACTCGAGCGCCTCATCACTCAAGGTTCGCGGTGCCCGCACGTGCGGGAGATTGAGCTGCAGGTACGCCGGTGTGGTCTGCGCTCGTTCGAGTTCGATCTCAAGGGCGCTTCGGTGATCTGGCGCCTCCTCCCGGAGCAGGTCGGAACTGTCGACCCCGAGTTCGCGCGCGATGCTTTGGAGGAGCGTCAGCCGCGGCTCGCGCCGCCCGTTCTCCACCAGGGAAAGCTGACTGCTTCCCACGCCGACCCGCTCGCCAAGCTGGTCAAGAGTGAGGCCCGCGTGAGTTCGAAAATGGCGGATCCGCTTTCCAATGATCAGCCGCTGGAATGCATCATTTCCGAGGTTCGGGGTCGACTCAGGTGCCATGTATTGACTATAAGTCAAAAAAGCCAATTCTTTACTCACCGAATTCACGGGGGAGACACCCGCAGTTCACCCAGAATGGAGGAACAGCAGTTTCTTATCAAGGAGAACGAACGTTATGGGCAGCGCCTCGACTCTCGAGATGAACGATTCGATCGCCGAAAAGGTGGCCGAAGGAGCAACCACTTCCAACCCAGAAGTGGTGCAGTGGGTGACTGAAGTCGCCACGCTGACGCAACCAGACGCGATCGTGTGGTGTGACGGTTCGCAGGACGAGTGGGATCGTCTCACCGCGGAGATGGTCGAAGCTGGATCCCTGATCCCGCTCAACAAGAACCTACGACCGGGGAGCTACCTCGCGCGGTCTCACCCTGGCGATGTCGCTCGCGTGGAGGATCGCACCTTCATCTGCACCGAGAACGAGGCTGACGCCGGACCCACGAACAATTGGCGCACGCCGGCTGACATGAAGGCCGAAATCATGCCGCTATTCACGGGATCGATGCGCGGCCGCACCCTCTACGTGGTTCCCTTCTCGATGGGCCCTGTGGGTGGCGCGATTACCCAGCTCGGCATTCAGATCACCGATTCGCCGTATGCCGTGCTGAACATGCGGATCATGACCCGCATGGGTCAGGCCGCCCTCGATGGCATCACGCCGGGCAGCCTGTGGGTGCGCACCGTTCATTCGGTTGGTGCCCCGCTGCTTGACGGCGCGGAAGACGTCGCTTGGCCCTGCAACGACACGAAGTACATTACGCACTTCCCCGAGACGCTTGAGGTGTGGTCGTACGGTTCGGGGTACGGCGGCAATGCACTGCTGTCGAAGAAGTGCTTCGCGTTGCGGATCGCAAGTGTGATGGGCAAGAACGAGGGGTGGCTCGCCGAGCACATGCTGCTCCTGAAGCTCACCAACAGCGACACCGGAAAGTCATACCACCTCTCCGCGGCGTTCCCGTCGGCGTGTGGCAAGACGAACCTCGCGATGCTGCAGCCCACGATACCCGGCTGGACGGTCGAGACGATCGGTGACGACATTGCCTGGCTGCGTCCCGGAGCTGACGGTCGTCTCTACGCGATCAATCCTGAGGCGGGATTCTTCGGCGTCGCACCGGGAACTGGTGAATCGACCAATCCGGTCGCGATGGAGACCCTCTGGGGAAACACCATCTACACCAACGTCGCGCTCACGGACGACGGCGATGTGTGGTGGGAGGGGAAGACCGACTCGGTGCCCGAGCACCTGATCGACTGGCGGGGCAACGAATGGACTCCAGAGTCCGGTCGGGTCGCCGCACACCCGAACTCTCGGTTCACCGTGCCAATCCAGCAGACCCCCACGCTCGCCGATGCCTGGTTCGAGCAAGACGGTGTGCCCATCGATCTCATTCTCTTCGGTGGTCGCCGCGCAACGAACGTACCGTTGGTGGCTCGTTCACTTTCGTGGGAGCATGGCGTCTTCGTGGGTGCGACGATTTCGTCCGAGAAGACCGCCGCTCAGGAGGGAACAGTTGGTGAACTCCGCAGGGATCCCTTCGCTATGCTGCCGTTCTGCGGCTACAACATGGCCGACTACTGGGGTCACTGGCTGAAGATGGGCGAGACGCTCGGCGAGAACGCCCCGAAGATCTTCCAGGTCAACTGGTTCCGTAAGGGCACCGACGGGCGCTACCTGTGGCCAGGCTTCGGTGACAACTCGCGCGTGATCGACTGGGCTATCCGGAGCCTTGAGGGAGAAGTCACCGGTCGCGAGACCGCAATCGGCCTGCTGCCCGCGGAGGGCGAGTTGAACCTTACCGGGATCGAAGAGGTGGCGGAAGATCTAGACGAGATCTTCGCGATCGATCGACAGTCGTGGCTTGATGAGTGCGCGCTGACCGAGGAGTTCTTCGAGCAGTTCGGCGACCGACTCCCGGAGCAGCTCCGCACCGAGCTCCACGCGCTGCGGGAGCGGCTCGGAGCCTAACCAACGCTCGCCATCGCGAGCCCACAGACTGTGGATCCTGGTATCTGCCCAGGTCAGGATCCACACCATGCCGTGAGCCCCGAGTTCTGCCCAACTCGGGGCTCACTTGTGCCCAGGGCAGCCGCAGTTGGTAAGCTCTGAAACGGCCTGCGCGGTTCGGATCGCATTTCTGTGTGACTGTGGCTGGCCGCCCCGGGCACGTTCCGCTCGGGGTGTTGCGCGAGGCCGAGTTTCCCCCTGTAGCCCAATTGGCAGAGGCAGACGACTTAAAATCGTCGCAGTCTGGGTTCGAGTCCCAGCAGGGGGACTCGCATGATCGAGTCCAACCTCACCGGGTAAGTTGTGAACGTGGCCTTTGCAAAACTCGTCCTCATTATCGTCATCCTGGTGGTCGTCGTGCTTGCGCTGTACCTTCGCGTGCGGCGCTTCCGCGCGCGCCGAGGTCGCCGCGACTAGCCGGTATTAGGCTGCAGGCATGACTGTTGATCTCGCGGCTCCCGGCTTGCGAGCGTTGGCATCACGTCGCAGGTGGACTCGCCCTGCCGAGTTCTGGCAGGGCCTCACCTCGGCGACAGCGCACCTGAGCGCCCCGGTTGTTGCGCTCAGCCTCGACGCGCTACATGCGAATGCGACAGACCTGACGCGGCGGGCCGGCGGTCTGCCGATCCGTATTGCTTCGAAGTCGATCCGGGTGCGGGGAGTGCTCGAGGCTGTACTCGCACTGCCGGGCTATCGCGGCGTGCTTGCCTACACGTTGCCAGAAGCACTCTGGCTCGCCGAGACTATCGACGATGTCGTGCTCGGCTATCCCACAGTGGATCGCGCGGCGATCGCCGCGCTCGGTACCGATGCCCGCGCTGCCAGCAGGGTGACGGTGATGATCGACAGCCTCGAACAGCTCGACCTCATCGATGCCGTCGCCCCCCATCACAAGCGAGCAGAGCTTCGCGTTTGCCTCGATTTTGATGCCTCGTGGGAGGCTCCTCTCCTCGGACACGTCGGGGTGCTGCGTTCGCCGGTGCGAACGGCGGTGGCACTGCGCGAACTCGCCGAACAGGTCGTGAGGCGACCTGGCTTCCGACTTGTGGGGATCATGTCATACGAGGCGCAGATTGCCGGGGTCGCAAACTCCCCGGCTGGTCGTCCACTCCTCGGCGCCTTACTCCGTGAAGTGCAGCGTGCAAGTGGCACCGAGCTTCGGGAGCGACGAGCGCAGGCCGTCGCGGCCGTGAGTCAGATTTCCCCGCTTGAATTTGTGAATGCCGGTGGCACCGGCTCGCTTGAGCGCACGGCTGCCGAAGAAGTCGTCACAGAGGTCGCGGCCGGAAGTGGTCTTTTCGGCCCGCATCTCTTTGATCACTACCGCGAGTTCGCGCCTGCGCCCGCCGTGGCATTTGCACTCGACGTTGTGCGCAGGCCACGCGCAGATACCGTCACTCTTCTCGGGGGCGGGTGGATCGCATCCGGACCTCCTGGGGCCGACCGACTACCGCAGGTGGTGTGGCCACAGCACCTGCGGTTTGCACCGCGTGAGGGCGCGGGTGAGGTGCAGACCCCGGTGAGTGGAGCGGCCGCCCGTTCTTTGGCCATCGGCGATCGCGTGTGGTTGCGACACACCAAGTCAGGAGAACCCATGGAACATGTCGATGCGGTGGTGCCGGTGTGCGCTGGGGTCGGGGGCGATCCACTGGCGACTTATCGTGGCGAAGGGCGGTCATTTCTGTGAGCCGGTATTGGACCAATTGGGCGAGAAGCGAACGCTCGGAGCCCGCGCTCGTGGTCGCGCCGCGCAGCGTGGAACAGGTGCGACTCGCGGTGCTGCGCGCACTCGAGACCGGGCACACGATTAAACCCATTGGGGCCTCCCACAGCTTCAGCGGAATCGGCGCGACCGACGGCATCCGCCTCGATATGAGCCGCATGCGCGGGCTCGTTGATGTCGACCTTGAGCGCGGCCAGGTCACCCTGTGGGCGGGCACGCACCTGTGGGAGCTTCCCGCGATTCTGAATCCGCTCGGTCTCGCCCTCGAAAACATGGGCGATGTGGATCGGCAGACCATCACCGGGGCAACGCAGACCGGCACGCACGGCACAGGTTTGCGCTTCGGTGGAATTTCCACACGCATTGTGGGTGCGACGATCGTCACGGGAATCGGCGAGGTGCTTTCGGTGAGTGAAACGCAGCACGCGGAACTGCTTCCGGCCATTGCCCTTGGTCTGGGCGCGCTCGGGGTGCTGGTGACGGTGACCGTGCAGTGTGTGCCGCGCTTCCTGCTGCGCGCGGTTGAGGCACCGGTGCCGCTCGCTGAGGTGCTCGACGCGTTCGAAGAGCGAAACCGGGAGGTGGATCACTTCGAGTTCTACTGGTTTCCGCACACCGAAGGCACGCGCACGAAGACGAACCATCGGATGCCAGTAGAAGATGTTGCCAGGCCACTCACGTCAGTTGCTCGATTTGTCGATGAGGAGTTCGTGAACAACTTCGTGTTCGGCACCGTCGTCGCCGCCGAGCGACGAGTGCCGAGCGCAATCCCCACTTTGAATCGGACAATTCAGTCAATCTCGAGCCGTCGTGACTACAGCGACGAATCCCATCGAATCTTCACCACGCGCAGAAGAGTGCGGTTTCGTGAGATGGAGTATGCCCTTCCGCTCGCAGAAGTTCCCGCGGCGGTGCGCGAGCTACAGACCATGATTGAGCGGCAGAGATTCCGGGTGTCGTTTCCGATCGAGGTTCGATCCGCCGCCGCCGACGACCTATGGATGTCGACGGCGCACGGCCGTGACAGCGGCTATGTGGCGATTCACCGCTACTGGAAAGAGCCGTTTCAGGAATATTTCCGCGCAGCTGAAGCCATTCTTGTTGCTCACGGCGGCCGACCGCACTGGGGCAAGATGCACACGCGAGATGCAGCTCAGCTTTGTGAGTGTTACCCGAGGTTTGAAGATTTCGCTCAGGTTCGCGATCGGCTCGATCCCGAACGGGTGTTCACGAATTCGACCCTAGATCGCACCCTCGGCACGTAGGGTCGGGACAGCCCGACACACAGCGAATTCGGGGAAGACACAGATAGGATTCCGACCATGAGTGGCTCACTGATCGCAATCCTTGTCGCCGTCGGAATCATTGTGATTCTGGGCATCTATGTTTGGGCAACGTATAACTCGCTGGTCACCCTGCGCGTTCGGGTCGACGAGGCGTGGAGTGACATCACGGTGCAGTTGAAGCGTCGTGCCGATCTGATCCCCACCCTCGTTGAGACGGTCAAGGGCTACGCGGCTCATGAGCGGGGCGTTTTCGAATCGGTCACCCAGGCTCGGGCCGAGACGATCTCGGCGCAGGGCCCGGCAGAGGCCTCGGTCGCAGAGGGTCACATGCAGCAGGCCTTGAAA
The DNA here is from genome assembly GCF_052386045.1 of Leucobacter fengyongliangi. Taxonomy (NCBI): domain Bacteria; kingdom Bacillati; phylum Actinomycetota; class Actinomycetes; order Micrococcales; family Microbacteriaceae; genus Leucobacter; species Leucobacter fengyongliangi. Next base: position 964,084 of record NZ_CM126356.1, read on the forward strand.
AGCATCTTCGCAGTGGCAGAGGCCTACCCGCAGTTGCAAGCGAGCCAGAACTTTCTGCAGCTCCAGAGCGATCTCGTCGACACGGAGAACAAGATTCAGGCGGCTCGCCGATTCTTCAATGGCGGCGTGCGTGAGCTGAACACGAAGATTCAGATCTTTCCCAACAACATCTTTGCAAAGATGTTTGGCTTCACGGCGCGCGAGTTTTTCGAGGTCGAAGATGTCGCGGCAATTTCGGAACCGCCGCGTATCCAGTTCTAAGCGGAGGCCGCGGTGTATCGCGCAATTCGGCGCAATAAGATCAATAGCGTCCTCATCATTCTGCTTTTCCTCGTAATTATCGCCGGGCTCGGTCTTCTCGCGTCGCACATCTACAACTCGGCAGCAATCGTGATCTGGGTGGTGCTCTTCGCGGGCGGCTACGCGGCCTTCCAGTACTTCTCGGCGGGCAAGCAGGCGATCGCGATGAGCGGCGCTCGGCAGATCACCGAGGCAGATAACCCGAGGCTTTACCGCATAGTTGAGAACCTGGCTATCACCACGGGCACTCCGATGCCGGAGGTCTACCTGGTCACTGACCCGGCACCAAACGCCTTTGCGACGGGCAGAAATCCCGAGAACGCCATGGTTGCGGCGACCACCGGGCTGCTTGAGATCATGACCGATGCCGAGCTTGAAGGCGTCATGGCGCACGAACTCGGTCACGTGCGCAACTATGACATTCGTGTGTCGATGATCGTCTATGGGCTCGTTGTGGCGGTGGGCATGCTCGCAGACATGTTTGTTCGAATTGCCTTCTTTAGCCGCAACAACAGCAACCCGGTGGTCTTGATATTCGGGCTTGTCGCCATGGTCGTAGCGCCGATCGTCGCGAGCATGGTGCAGTTGGCAGTCTCCCGACAACGCGAGTACCTGGCTGATGCAACCGGCGCGCTCACCACGCGCAATCCCGAGGGACTCGCAAGTGCCCTACACAAGCTCTCTGAATACGGGCGACCGCTGCAAAAACAGAGCAGCAGCATGGCTCACCTGTGGATCGCGGACCCGCTGAAGCCCGGGCTCGCGCAGCGGCTGTTTGCGACCCACCCGCCGATTCCTGATCGAATCCGTCGACTGCTCGACATGGGTGGCAAGTTCTAGCATTCTCCCGCGCCAAGTAGTGCTCGGAACAGGCCGCGCGCATGCCCAACTCGGCACCGGAGCCGGGTAGGCTTGGTGCCGTACTGCGGCGGCTCGTTCCGCCGCTCACGTCTATCTTCGGAGCCGAATACCGTGAGTGACTTCCTGTCATCCCAGACCCGCACTGAAACCGACTCGCTTGGCAGTGTTGAGGTGCCCTCCGCCGCGTACTGGGGGGTGCACACCGCGAGAGCGCAAGAGAACTTCTCCATCGCTCGCCGCCCGATCTCGGTCTATCCAGACTTTGTGCGCGCGTTTGCGTGTGTCAAGCAGGCTGCGGCGCGGGCCAACCTCGAGATCGGCGCACTGGACGAACAGCGGGTCACCCTGATTGATCGCGCCTGCGAGGAAGTGAAGAGCGGCATGCTGCTCGATCAGTTCGTCGTTGGAGTCGTGCAGGGCGGTGCCGGCACCTCCACCAACATGAACGCGAACGAGGTCATCACCAACCGCGCGCTCGAGCTTGCCGGCCGTCAGAAGGGTGACTACTCGTTCATTAACCCGAACGATCACACGAACCACAGTCAGTCGACGAACGATACGTACCCCACCGCGATCAAGATCGCGCTTGCTTTTTCCCTCACGAGCTTGCTCGACGAACTTGCACTTCTGGCAGATTCGTTCGCCGCAAAGGGTCGTGAATTTGCCCACATCATCAAGGTTGGTCGCACCCAGCTGCAAGATGCCGTGCCGATGACACTGGGACAGGAGTTCAACGCGTTCGCGGTGACGCTGCGCGAGGACATCGATCGGCTCAGGGAAGCTGTCACCCTCCTGCTCGAGGTCAACATGGGCGCCACCGCAATTGGCACGGGAATCAACGCACCCCGTGGATACAAGGAAGCCGTCGTGCGCCACCTTCGAGACATCACGGGCCTCGAGCTTGTCAGCGCGGGCGACCTCGTCGAATCGACGAGCGACACGGGCGTGTTCATTACCTTCTCTGGTGCGCTCAAGCGCAGCGCACTGAAACTCTCGAAGATCTCGAACGACCTTCGGCTCCTCTCCTCCGGGCCGCAGGCCGGATTCGGTGAAATCAACCTTCCGGCGCGTCAGGCGGGCTCGTCGATCATGCCAGGCAAGGTCAACCCGGTGATCCCGGAAGCCGTCTCTCAGGTGGCCTACTCCGTTGCTGGTGCCGATGTCACCATTTCCATGGCGGTGGAGGCAGGTCAGCTGCAGCTCAATGCGTTCGAGCCGATCATCGCTCACTCGCTCTTCCAGTCCATCACCTGGCTTGAGCGCGCGTGCCAGACGCTCCGAGTCAACTGCGTCGACGGCATCACCGCGAATGAAGACCATCTGGCCGACACCGTCGCTCGCTCGGTCACGGTCATCACCGCCTTGGCACCCGTCATCGGGTACGCGGAAGCTTCGAAGCTCGCAAAGGAAGCTCTCGCCACGAACGCGAAGGTCGCCGAGCTCGTGATCTCACGCGGTCTTTTGAACGCCGAGCAGCTGGCCGAGATCCTGCAGCCAGCCCGCCTCGCGGGGCTCGAGCCTGCTCCAGAGACCGGACCCATCCCGCACATTGAAAGCGAACGCGGCGAGGTCTAACCGCGCACGCACGCAGTGGGGGTGTGGATCGGGCGATCCACACCCCCACTGCGTGCGTCTAGGCCTGCACGCAGTGCGAGGTCAGCGAGCCGATACCTTCAATGGTGACGGTCACCTCGGTGCCTGGCATGAGGTACAGTGGCGGCTTGCGCGAGCGGCCTGCACCACCCGGCGAACCCGTCGAGATGAGCGTGCCGGGCAACAGTGTCAACGACTGCGAGATCGCGGCGATGAGCTGGGGGATTGAGCGAATCATGAATTCGGTCGTGGAATCTTGCACCCGCAACCCGTCGACATCTGTGGTGAGGTGCAGCGCATGCGGATCTGGGATCTCATCTGAGGTCACCACGACCGGCCCAACAGGAGAAAAGCCGTCAAACGACTTGCACCGCGACCACTGCGGCTCGGAAAACTGGATGTTTCTGGCGGTGATGTCGTTCACGACGGTGTATCCGAACACGTAGTCGAGCGCATCCTCAACGCGAACGTTCTTCGCCGCTTTCCCGATAATGACCCCGAGTTCGCCCTCGTAGTCCACCTCTTCGCTTAAGTGGGTGGGGATCGGAACATCCTGCCCGTGACCATTCAGCGAATTGGGAAACAGGGAAAACAGCACGGGGCCGGAATCATTGTCGAGGTTGAGTTCGCTCGCGTGCTCGTCATAGTTCAGCCCTACGGCCAGCACGATGGGGGGATCCAGCACCGCGGATGCAAAGGACGCATCGCCGAGCGGCGAGGCAGCGGGAGACTCCGCGGCGCGCGCGCGCACTCGACTCCACGCCTCTGGACCTGCCTCGATCAACTCCTGCAGCGTCGAAAACGGCTCTTCCATATCTTTCATCGCGACGAAACGATCACCTGAAACGATGACGAGTTCCGGCTGACGACTCCCTGCCCGGGTCACATGCGCAAACTTCACGTCCTCAGGCTATTGCATTCGGATGAGAGCCACTTGGTGAACAGGCACTATGGATACCTCACATCGTGTGTGGTTGGCGACAATGGGAAGGACACTCCCGGGCAACTTTCCCTGACAGCGAACGTTCGCCCCGCGATGGTCGGAAACCGGACAGAATGGATGCATGAGTGATTCAGCCTTGACCAAGCCCGAAATCGAGTTTCCCAACGGGCCTGCGCCCACTGAACTGCAGATCATCGAAGTTGTCGAGGGGAACGGGGAAGAGGCGCTCGCCAGTTCAACCGTAGACGTGCACTACCTCGGTGTCGACTTTGAATCGGGCGAAGAATTTGACAGTTCATGGGGTCGTGGCGAATCGATCAATTTCCCCCTCCGTTCTCTGATCCAGGGGTGGCAGCTCGGCATCCCCGGCATGAAGGTGGGTGGCCGACGCAAGCTCATCGTGCCTCCCGCTCAGGCCTATGGTGCCACCGGTGGTCACCCGCTCGCGGGCAAGACCCTCATCTTCGTCATCGATCTGCTCGGTGTGAGTTAACGCAGACCTGTCTCGACGTGTGCCCGCTGCCTACTTGGTGGCGGGCATTCTGCGTTCCAGGGCGTGCACTGAGTGATACCGTCGAATCCTTGACCGGCGGAACTGGGAAACGGGAATTGAAGTGGCAGAGACTGAGCCCACGGCTGATATGCAGGCGGAGACCGCGCTGCCTGGGGATGCCCGAACGGGGCAACTGCGGCAGTCGGGAGGCGTGATTGACCGCTATTTCGAAATCACCGCCCGCGGCTCGACAATCGGGCGTGAGGTGCGCGGTGGCCTGGTCACATTTGTCGCGATGGCCTACATCGTCATCTTGAACCCCATCATCCTTTCTAGCGGTGTCGACATCAACGGAGATTCGTTGCCGTTCGCCGCGGTCAGCGCAGTCACTGCGTTGACCGCAGGGGTGATGACGATCCTCTTCGGTCTCGTCACTCGACTTCCGTTTGCGTTTGCGGCTGGCCTCGGTATTAACGCGTTTCTGGCTTTCTCGGTGGTGGGGCAGGTGACGTGGCCGGAGGCGATGGCGATCGTCGTGATCAACGGCCTGCTGATTGTGTTGCTCGCCGTCACCGGCCTGCGCCGGATGATCTTTGACGCGGTGCCCGTCGAGCTGAAGCTTGCGATCACCGTGGGTATCGGTTTGTTCATCGCATTCATCGGCTATGTTCTTCACGCCGCTCACGCAGATCGTTCCGACCGAGGTTGCGGCGGCGGCGCTCGTGATCGTCGGCGCGATGATGATGTCTCAGATCACTCACATCAAGCTCACCGATTTCACTGTGATGCTTCCCGTTTTTCTCACGATCACCGTCATGCCGATGACCTATTCGATCGCCAACGGCATTGGCGCGGGGTTTGTCTCGTGGGTGATCATCAACGCGCTGTCAGGCAAGTCACGCCACGTGCACTGGCTGCTGTGGGTGGTGGCGGCAGGTTTCGTCGTCTTCTTTGCTCGTGGGCCGATTGAGTCGCTGGTCGCAGGCTGAGCGCACAGGCTCTTGTATACATGGGTAGTCATTTAGTTTGACTAAAGCGACTTTTTGAATCACCATGTATACATGGGACGAGAATTGGCCGAGCGTGCGAGCGATCGCGCCTACCGCATGCTGCGGCAGGAGATCCTCGAACTGGCGCTCTCGCCTGGCGAGGTGATCGCCGAGGTTGAGACCTCAGCCCGGTTGGGGGTCTCCCGGACACCGCTGCGCGAAGCAGTCGGAAGGCTCCTGGCCGACGGACTGATCGTGCCGGAGGGGGCGCGCGGCGTGGCCGTCGCGCCGATTTCGCCGGAAGATGTCACCGCGCTGACTGAACTGCGTGAGGGTCTCGACACCCAAGCTGCCCGGCTCGCCGCACTCCGCGGCGATCCCGAGACCTTCACGCGGCTCGCTGACGAGTTCGCGGTGCTTGCCGCGTCTCTTCCCGGGCCCGATGGTGCGATGGCCGATCGGGAGGCCACCTATGGTCTCGCAGCGCGACTCGACCTGGCGATCGATGCGGCTGCCGCAAGCCCCGCGCTGGCCGCCTCGCTCGCCCAGGTACGGCTGCGGCTTGCCCGGGTACGTCGGCTGGCGCAGGATCGGCCCGCGCGCCTCGCCGAGTCGGCGAGCGAGCACCGTCAGATCGCCGAATCTATCTCGTGGCGCGATCCCGAGCTCGCAGCGAACGCGGTGCGTGTGCATCTGCATCGAAGCCTGGACCACGCACGGAAACGTCTCGCCGAACGGGAAGCCGAACTCTCGTCAGATCACACCACTCTCACCTCTGCAAAGGAATCAGTATGACCGAACTTCACCCCGTGCGCGTCTACCGCAGCGAAGAATCCCTGCCGCGAACCGAACAGTTGGCCTGGAAGATCGCGGAGGTGGCCACGGACCGCGCTCCGCTCGACCCTGAGGCGGTCGACATGGCGGTGAACCGGGTGATTGACAACGCATCGGTGGCAGCAGCATCGCTCACTCGATCTGCGCCCAGCGCAGCGCGCCAGCAAGCGCAGCAGCATCCCGCATCGACGGGTGGATCGGGATCCACTATTTTTGGCCTCGCAGCCAGCGACCGGCACTCGCCCGAGTGGGCAGCGTGGGCGAACGGTGTGGCGGTGCGCGAGCTCGACTACCACGACACGTTCCTGGCGGCCGAGTACTCGCACCCGGGCGACAACATTCCGGCGATCGTCGCGGTCGCCCAGCACCTGGCGGAGGCGCGGTCGCTGACCGGGCTTGACGTCGTGCGCGGAATTCTCACCGGATACGAGATTCAAATCGACCTGGTGAAAGCAATCTGCCTGCACGAGCACAAGATCGACCACGTGGCCCACCTTGGGCCCTCTGCCGCGGCCGGCATCGGCACCCTGCTGGGCCTCGACACCGAGATCGTCTTCCAGGCGATCGGTCAGGCGTTGCACACCACGACGGCTACCCGGCAGTCACGCAAGGGCGAGATTTCGTCGTGGAAGGCCCACGCACCAGCGTTAGCCGGCAAGGTCGCGGTAGAGTCCGTCGACCGGGCGATGCGTGGAGAAACCAGCCCGACCCCAATCTATGAGGGAGAGGACGGCGTGATTGCCTGGCTGCTGGGCGGCAAGGATGCGCGATACGAGGTGCCGCTCCCGGTGAAGGGTGAAGCGAAGCGCGCGATCCTCGATAGTTACACTAAGGAGCACTCGGCCGAGTATCAGGCACAGGCGTGGATTGACCTAGCGCGGAAGCTGCATCGCGAGTTCCCCGAGATCAGCGACCCGGCGAACGTCGACCGCATCGTGATTGAGACGAGCCACCACACCCACCACGTCATTGGCTCGGGTGCAAACGACCCGCAGAAGTACGATCCGACGGCGAGCCGCGAGACGCTCGATCACTCAATTCCTTACATCTTCACCGTCGCCCTGCAAGACGGCGAGTGGCATCACGAGCGCTCCTACGCTCCCGAGCGCGCGGCACGCCCCGACACCGTTGACCTGTGGCATAAGACCACCACCATTGAAGCCAGCGAATGGACGCGACGTTACCACTCGCTCGACATTGCCGAGAAGGCATTCGGTGGGGCGGTAGAGATTGTGCTCACCGACGGTCGCGTGATCCGCGATCAGATCGCAGTTGCCGACGCACACCCGCTCGGCGCCCGGCCCTTCGCCCGCGAGCAGTACGTGCAGAAGTTCCGCATGCTCGCAGAAGAGGTGCTGGAGCAGTCAGAGATCGAGCGCTTCCTCGACCTCGCGCAGCGGCTCCCTGAACTCACCAGCGCCGAGTTGGGCGGTCTCACGATCCAGGCGCGCCCGGGGCTCCTTGACACCGTTCGATCCACTGCCGGAATCTTCTAGGGAGCCACACGTGCTGTATTCAACTCACACAGCCGAGGCCAAGCGGGCGCGGTTTCGCGAGGAGCTTGCGAGTGGGACGCTTTTGCGAGTGCCCGGTGCCTTCAATCCGCTTTCGGCGAAGCTCATCGAGCAGAAGGGTTTCGACGGTGTGTACATCTCAGGTGCCGTGCTCTCGGCCGATCTTGGGCTACCCGACATCGGCCTGACCACGCTAACGGAGGTCGCGGGAAGAGGCGCGCAGATCGCCCGCGTGACCGAGCTGCCGACGCTGATCGATGCCGACACGGGGTTTGGGGAACCGATGAACGCGGCCCGAACGGTGCAGGAGATGGAGAACGCCGGCATCTCGGGCCTCCACATTGAGGATCAGATCAACCCCAAGCGTTGCGGGCATCTCGACGGGAAAGAGGTCGTCAGTATCGATATCGCCGTCCGCCGCATTCGCGCGGCGGTAGAGGGGCGGCGGGATCCGAACTTCCTCATCATGGCGCGCACCGATGTGCGGGCGGTCGACGGGTTGGCTGCGGCGCAGGATCGCGCGAAGGCGCTCGTCGACGCGGGCGCAGACGCAATCTTTCCCGAAGCGATGCGGTCGCTCGAGGAGTTTGCAGCGATTCGTGCGGCGGTCGATGTACCGGTACTCGCGAACATGACGGAATTCGGCAAGAGCGATCTCTTCACCACCGACCAGCTCGGATCGGTGGGCATCAACCTGGTGATCTATCCCGTTTCGCTGCTGCGGATGGCGATGGGGGCCGCTGCGCGTGCGCTCGACACGATCACCGCGGAGGGGTCGCTCACCAGCCGACTCGACGAGATGCAGCACCGCGCTGATCTCTACGAGCTCATCGAGTATGAGAGCTATGCCGGCTTCGACGCGAACATCTTCACCTTCTCGGTCGAAAAATAGGGTTCAAGGAGGAACTGCAATGACTGAACATGCGACAGAAATCAGAAAAGGCCTCGCCGGGGTGGTCGTCGACGAAACGGCGATTTCGAAGGTGAACCCTGAGAGCAACTCGCTGCTGTACCGCGGGTACCCCGTGCAGGAGCTATCGGCCAAGTGCTCATTTGAGGAGGTCGCGTGGCTGCTCTGGCACGGGGAGCTGCCGAGCGCCGACGAGCTTTCCGCGTTCACGGCACGGGAACGTGCGATGCGCGCCCTCGATCCCGCGGTGAAGGCCACGATTGACCTGTTGCCGATTCAGGCGCACCCGATGGATCTCACGCGCAGCGCAGTGAGCGCGATCGGGGCGCTCGACCCAGGCGCAAACGCGGAAGGGCAGGAAGCGAACCTCGCGAAGGCTGAGCGGCTCTTCGCGCAACTGCCGGCCGTCGTCGCGTACATTCAGCGCAGGCGTCGGGGGCTCGAGCTGATTGACCCTCGCGACGACCTCGACTACTCGGCCAATTTCCTGTGGATGACCTTCGGTGAGCTCCCGTCCGCCGCGGCGATCGATGTGTTTCGGGTCTCGATGGTGCTCTACGCGGAGCACTCCTTCAACGCGTCGACGTTCACCGCGCGCGTCATCACCTCCACCACGTCCGATCTCTACTCGGCGGTCACCGGGGCGATCGGTGCGCTCAAGGGCGCGCTGCACGGGGGAGCGAACGAGGCCGTCATGCACATCTTCACCGAGATTGGCGCAGCCGAGAACGTGAAGTCGTGGCTCGACGAGGCGCTCGCCTCGAAGCGCAAGATCATGGGCTTCGGTCACCGGGTGTACCGTAGCGGTGACTCCCGAGTGCCAACCATGAAAGCTGCGCTTGACGTGCTGATCGCGGAGCGCGGCGCAACCGAGCTGATCGCCCTCTACGACGCACTCGAGGCCGATTTCGTGGCACGCAAGGGGATCTATCCCAACCTCGACTATCCATCGGGCCCGGCCTATCACTTGCTGGGCTTCGATACGGAGGTCTTCACGCCGCTCTTTGTGGCGAGCCGCGTCACCGGCTGGACCGCGCACATCATCGAGCAGCAAGGATCAAATGCGCTGATCCGCCCACTGTCTGCCTATAACGGGGTTGCCGAACGTCACCTCGGGTGACTGCTCTGACCGCGGGGCCATGCTGTGCGTCTACAGGCATAGTATGGCCCCGTGGTATCCTGGGTACACATGCAGAACATTACCGAAGCCTCCTAGTCCGCACCCTCGAGTTCTTTGTCGAGGGTTTTTTTGTGCCTCAGCGGCGCACACGGCTCCGGGCTACGCTGCTTCTGCATGCGGACATTGGATACGGAATCGGAGTGAAGTTACGTGAAAAAGCGTGTAGCAATTATCGGAGCAGGCCCGAGCGGAATGGCTCAGTTGCGGGCGTTCGAATCAGCCGAACGGAACGGCCACGACGTGCCAGAGATCGTCTGTTTTGAGAAGCAGTCTGACTGGGGCGGCCAATGGAACTACACGTGGATGACCGGCCTGGACCAGCACGGCGAGCCGGTGCACTCAAGTATGTACCGCAACCTCTGGTCTAACGGGCCGAAGGAAGTGCTGGAGTTCGCAGATTACACCTTCGATGATCACTTCGGCCGCGCGATTTCCTCATACCCGCCGCGCCCAGTGCTATGGGATTACATCTCCGGGCGCGTCGAAAAGACCGACGTGCGGAGGCTTGTGCGCTTCGAGACCGTCGTGCGACTCACATCGTTTGACGAGGATTCGGGCATGTTCACTGTCACCAGCGAACACCTGCCCAGCGGCGAAACCACCGTTGAGGAATTTGATCACGTGGTCGTTGCCAGTGGGCATTTTTCATTCCCCCGAATTCCTGAATTTGCCGGCATCGAGACCTTTCCGGGGATCGTCGGCCATGCGCACGATTTCCGTGGCGCGGAATCACTCGTCGGACAGGACGTGTTGCTGATTGGTGCGAGCTACTCAGCAGAAGACATTGGCTCGCAAATGCACAAGATGGGTGCCCGACAGGTCACCATGAGCTACCGGTCAGCACCCATGGGCTATGACTGGCCCGAGGGCATGGAAGAGAAGCCGCTGGTGGAGCGCTTCGACGGCAACACGGTGCATTTCATCGACGGCACGAGCCGAGTGGTTGCTGCGGTCATTTTGTGCACCGGTTATCAGCACAATTACCCATTCCTTGCAGATGATGCGGCACTCGATTCACCGAACAACGTGTATCCCGCGGGGCTCTATAAGGGCGTGGTGTGGAATGAGAATCCTGCGCTGTTCTACCTGGGTGCTCAAGATCAGTGGTTCACCTTCAACATGTTCGATGCGCAGGCCTGGTTGGTGCGTGATTTCATCACAGGGGAGCGCGACATGCCCGCACGTTGGGCTCGCGATGCTGACATCGCCGAGTGGATGCAACGGTTTGAAGCGATTCAGACACCGGCTGATGAGATCCGTTTCCAGGCTGATTACGTGCGCGATCTCATTGAGGCAACCGATTACCCGATGTTCGATCTCGAGCGGGTTGTGGAAATCTTCCTCGCGTGGAAGGCAGATAAGAAGCGCGATATTCTTCGCTATCGAGACGAGGTCTACCGCTCGGTCCTGACGGGAACGCTGGCGGCCAAGCATCACACCCCGTGGCTTGAGGAACTCGATGACAGCGTCGAGCGCTACCTGTCGACTCCAGAGCCGGACGGTGAGAAAAGCAGCCTGAAGGCCGCCTGACATCACGAGACCGCAGACGTGACGAAGTCGCATGATGCGTGTCTCCAGTCTCGGGTGATTCTCAGGGCTGCGTCGCCTGAGCCCGCAGCCTCGCACGGGTGGGCGGCATTCAGATGTCGTTCACTCTTGCGTCAGGTGCGGGCCATGTCGGGGTGGTCGTTCGTTTGATCGGGATCCCTAGGCTCACTCTGGTGCTCGACCCTTTGAGCCTGCGAATCGGCGGGCGGGGCGGGCCACGAGAGGACTACCGTGATTCGTCGCAATCTCATCGCTACCGGAGTAATCGCCACAGTGGCGCTGCTCGGCCTGAGCGCCTGCAGCTCGGGGTCGACCGAGACACCCGATGCCGGGGCCACCGTCGATGCAGCCACTGCCACGAGCGCCGAGGACTTCGGCGGCTTTGAGGCCTTGGTCGCCGCGGCGCAGGCCGAGGGCGAACTGAATGTGATCGCGCTTCCCGAAAACTGGGCCAACTATGGCAAGATCATCGCCGCGTTCGAGGACGAGTACGGGATCACCGTAAACTCCGCCTCACCTGACGTTTCAAGCGCTGAGGAGATTCAGGCCGCCGAGAACCTCAAGGGCCAAGACACCGCCCCCGACGTGTTCGACCTCGGCACGGCTGTCGCGCTCGACAGCCTCGACTACTTTGCCCCGTACCAGGTGCAGACCTGGGACGATATCCCCGCTGAGAACAAGGAAGCCACCGGCCTCTGGGTGAATGACTACACGGGGCTGATGTCAATCGGCTATAACGCGGATCTGGTCGATGCCCCGGCATCACTCAATGACCTTCTGGGCGAGGGCTACAAGGGTGCCGTGGCGCTCAATGGCGACCCGACCCAGGCCGGAGCCGCGTTCGCGGGTGTGGGCCTCGCCACCGTGCAGGGCGGCGGCAGCCTTGACGACTTCCAGACCGGCATCGACTTCTTCGCCGATCTGAACGCTGCAGGCAACTTCCTGACAGTCGATCCGACCCCCGCGACGATCGCCTCGGGTGAGACCCCAGTGGTATTCGACTGGTCGTACAACAACATCGCCGAGAAGCAGAACGTGCCCACTTGGGAGAACCTGGTGTTGCCCGGTGCTGCGTACGGTGCCTATTACAATCAGGCGATCAACATCGGCGCGCCGAACCCGGCTGCTGCCCGCCTGTGGCAGGAGTGGATCTTCAGCGACACCGTGCAGAACCTCTACCTCGAAAGCGGCGCCTTCCCGGTGCGTCTTGCCGCGATGCAAGCCGCTGGCTCGGTTGATGCAGACATTCTGAAGGCAGTTGGTGGACTTCCAGAGGAACTCGTGAGCGCGGACGAGGCGCAGACCACCGCAGCGAACGAGTTGCTCGCCGCTGCGTGGCCCGGCGTTATTGGCTGACCTGCCGAATCGGGATCCTGGTGCCGGGCATCGCCCGGTGCCAGGATCCACCCGCGATTGGACACGCTCATGAAATGGCTTGGTCTTACGCCGTTCGCGCTCTACGTGCTCGTCTTTCTGGCGCTCCCCGCGACCCTGGCGATCGGCACTGGATTCTTCGACTCGGACGGCGAAGTGACGCTCGACAACTTCGCGGTGCTCCTCGAGCCTGCGGTTCAGCAGACCTTCTGGGCATCGATCTGGGTGAGTGCACTCACAGCGCTGCTCGGCGCATCGCTGGGGGCGCTGCTCTGCTATGCCCTGCTTGGCGCGAGAGAGGGCGGTCCGCTGCGTCGTGCGATCGACGTCGCATCCAGCGTGCTTGCCCAGTTCGGCGGGGTCATGCTGGCGTTCGCGTTCATCGCGACTATCGGTATCCAGGGGATCCTCACCGTGTTGCTGCGTGATCAGTTCGGTCTCGATATCTTCGAGAACGGCGTGTGGCTCTACCAACTTCCCGGCCTGATTCTGCCGTACCTCTACTTTCAGGTTCCCCTCATGGTCATTGTGTTTTTCCCGGCGATGCAGGGGCTGCGGCGAGAGTGGGCGGAGGCGAGTGCCACGCTCGGCGGTGGATCGCTGACCTACTGGGGCCGCATCGCGGGCCCGATCCTCGCGCCGTCGTTCCTGGGTTCGCTGCTGCTGCTGTTCGCTAATGCCTTTTCGTCGTATGCAACCGCGGCAGCGCTGATCAGTCAGGGTGCTCAGATCGTTCCCTTGCAAATTCGCGCCGCGCTTATCGCCGAGACCGGGGTCAACCGTGCGAACTCGGCTGGCGCACTGGCGCTCGGCATGTTGCTCGTGATGCTCATCGTCATGGTGGGCTACTCCGCGCTGCAGCGCCGCGCCGCGAGGTGGCAGGGTTGAGCGCCGCGGCCACCTCCCGCGTGGCAAGATCAGTAAGCGGACTGCCTGCGCCGTGGCTGCGACGCACGATTCTCCTGCTGATCTGCGGGGTGTTTCTCGTTCCGATCGTGTCGATGCTGTGGTTCACTTTCCGGCTACAGGGTGGTGGCATTGGGGTTGACCATTGGGTGGCGCTCTTCAACCCGGAGAATGAACGCGCTTACCGCAACCTCGTGACGGGCATCACCAATTCGCTCATTCTCGCGTTGATTACCATCGCGATCGTGTGGCTGCTTTTTCTGCCCACTATCGTTCTCGTGCACCTGCAGTTTCCGAAGCTCGCGCGGGCGTTCGAACTGCTTACCGTGCTGCCAATCGCGATTCCGGCCATCGTGCTTGTCGTCGGATTTGCGCCCCTCTACCGGGCCATCGCGCAGGTGGTAGGCAGCGGTGTGTGGACGCTCAGTCTGGCCTACGGCGTGCTGGTCTTGCCTTTCGCCTACCGCGCTATCGCCTCCGATCTGCAGAGCATGAATGCGCAGACCCTCGCTGAGGCTGCCCGCACCTTGGGGGCGAGCTGGCTGACCGTGCTCACACACATCATCGCCCCGGGACTGCGCTCGGGGCTCACGAGCGCAACCCTGATCACGGCGGCCGTGGTGTTGGGCGAATTCACCGTATCTTCCCTCCTCAACCGCGTCACCATGCAGGTGGCGCTCGTCGAGGTATCCAAGAGCGACCCGTATGCGGCGGTTATCACCTCGCTGCTGTCGCTCATCATCGTTTTCGCGCTGCTATTCGCGTTTGCGTCGCTGAACTCAGCGCGCGGCAGGCGAAGAATTCGACCCCAGGAGGTTGGCACGAATGGCTGACACAGCTGCAGCGCCCATGCTGAAGGGTACCCGGATCACTTTTGCCGGGGTGACCAAGGCCTACGGTTCGAATACTGTCCTCAATCGAATCGATCTCGACGTGCAGCAGGGCGAGTTCGTCGCGTTGCTCGGCCCCTCGGGTTGCGGGAAGACGACGATGCTGCGCTGCCTCGCCGGGCTCGAGGCGGTCACGAGCGGCGGGATTGCCATCGACGGCGCCGACATCGCCCGAGTTCCGGCCAACAAACGCGACATGGGTGTGGTGTTCCAGGCATATTCGCTTTTCCCGCACATGACCGTCAGGCAGAACGTCGAGTTTGGTTTGCGCATGCGCAAGGTCGCCGCGCAGGAGCGCGGAGCCAGGGTGCAGGAGTCCCTCGAACTTGTGGGGCTTGCGCACCTCGGTGGTCGATATGCGCACACGCTCTCTGGCGGTCAGCAGCAGCGAGTTGCGCTCGCCCGCGCGCTCGTTACCAGGCCTCATGCCCTGCTCCTCGACGAGCCGCTCTCCGCGCTCGATGCCAAGGTGCGGGTGCGTCTCAGAGATGAGATCAAGGCGATTCAAACCGAGCTGGGTATCACCACGATATTCGTGACCCACGATCAGGAGGAGGCGCTCGCTGTCGCCGATCGGGTCGCTGTCATGAAAGACGGAGTGATCGAACAGCTCGGTGCACCGGAAGAACTCTATCGGCGCCCGGCAACTCCGTTCGTCGCTCGCTTTATCGGAGAATCCAACCGCATGCAGGGGACGCTCGCTGGCGACGGTGTGCGGATGCTTGGCACTCAACTCCCGGTCATCGCTCACTCCGGTCTGCGCGAGGGATCCGCTGTACACGCATTTGTGCGACCCGAGCAGTTGTTATTAACGAGGGTACCTGCGGGCGAAGACGCGGGGGATCGGCAGGCACGCCTGGGGCACGGCACCGCCGCGGTCGTGGTCTCGAGCGGTTTTCTCGGTGCCCAGCGACGAACCGTCGTTCGACTATCGACTGGAGAGCTGGTGACGGTGCAGCACCCGGCCAGCGAGAGCTTCTCCGTGGATGACCAGGTCAGTGTTCGACTCGTTGGAGACCCGGTCGCAGTGGAACGCGCTGAGCCTGACCCATCGGCTGTTTAGGCGAGATCGCAGCGTTCCGCGAGCAGCGTGACGTGGCGGCCCTGTGTCCGAGTCAGGATCAACGTGGCTCGATTTGGCCCGCGGAGCTTGAGTCGAGTGCGCAGGGCTGCCGGGTCAACGTCGGCCCCACGCTTCTTGATTTCGAGAGCACCGATGCCGCGTTCGGAGAGGGCTCGGCGGAGGTGTTTCTCCTGGCCGGGCAGCTCTTCGAGCACGCGAAATGCCTGCGCGAATGGGGTGGCCCGCAGCGAGTCGGCCGTGAGATAGGCGATCCCCTCACTGACCATGCCCGCTCCGAGTTGCTGGGCGAGCAAGCCGATCAGTCGCGCCCGAATCACCGCACCGTCTGGCTCGTACAGAAACGCTCCGAGTTCACGCGTCTCGGCATCGGGGAAATCGGCTGCCGCTGTGAGCTCGTGCTGCCGGTCGCCGCGCACCACGAGCGCAGCGCGGCCCACTCCCGGGCGAGCGACAGCCCCGAACCACAGCCCGGTCTCGACCACTTGGCCGTCAACCGAGACCCACTGCGCTTCCGCGGACGGCGGAATGAGTTCTCGATCGAATCCCGGGCCTAGCTTCACGCCGGTAGGGAAACGGTCGGAAAGGCCGAACGCGAAGTCAAGCGAGGGGGAATAATCGTCGGGGGAGGAGAGCCTGCGGGTGTCGCGGTGCCCCGCGGTGCGGCGGGCGGGATCCAGGAAGACACCATCGACACTGGTGAGGCTCACCATTTGCGCATCGGTTACGTAAACCCGAGGGGGCAGTGTTGCGTGAGCGTCGGATGCGATGGCGAGGTTGTGTTCGGCAACCCGGGCAGTGAAAGGGTCGATTTCCACGGGCCGCACCTGGACTCCTGCGGCCACGAGTGCGAGTGATTCCGCGCCAATGCCGCAGCCGAGGTCAGCAACAACGCGACAGCCCGCAGTCGCGAAGCGCTGTGCGTGGGTATTTGCCACGACGGCGCGTGTCGCCTGCTCAAGTCCCGCGGGAGTGTAGAGGTAGCGCCTGGCGTGCTCGCCGAATTTCAGGGTGGCCTTCCGGCGCAGATCGGCTTGGCTGAGTAGGGCGGCAGATTCGTCTGGGGGTACTCCCTGAGAGCGTAGCCGCGCTCCCAACTCAAAGGCACCCGATCCGCTCTCAAGCGCACGTTCTACCTCGGCGAGGCGCTCGAGGCCGAGGGAGGTGAAGAGTGTCGACCACCCCGGTGGTGCCTCACGTGAAGCGGGCCCCGGGGTGTTCCCCCGGGGCCCGCTTGCGAATGCTGTCATCCGTTTAGAACGAGTTATCGAATTCGGAAGGATCGAATTCGGAGAAGGCGGCGCCCATGGTTGCGATCATGATGATGATGAACGCAAAGTAGGAAACGACCGCGAGAATCACACCTGCAACCATCACATAGCCGACGATGAGCGCGGTGAGCGCCACACCTCGTCCGGTATCACCGTTGCGCTTGATCTGGCTCATCCCCATGTGGCCAAAGACAATGCCAGCGATTGGCTGCACGAAGGCCAGCACGATGGCGATGAGCGCGAATGCGTTCATGTGCGCCAGCGTGGTGGGTCGAGCTGGAAGCACCGGTTCGGGCTGGTAACTGGCCTGCTGCTCCGAAGCCATCACGGGGGAGGGCTCGTTGCTCTGAAACGGGTCGGTGTCGGGCAGCACCGTGGTGGGCTGTTCCGTTCCGGGCGGGGTGGGTGTTGACATGACTTCTCTCTTTGGTTGTGTGGCCAGTGATTCGACTAGTAGCTGACGCCGCTCATGCCAATCGACGCGATGACCGCGATCCAAATGAAAATGCCGATTACCCAGGCGGCAACACCGATGTAGCCGATGATGAGTGCGGCGATCGCGAGACCGCGCCCGCCCTCACCGGTCTTCTTGATCTGATTCAGTGCGATGTGACCCAGAATGACGCCAACCAAACTCACAATGATCGACGCGATCAGTGCGATGATCGCCATCGTGTTGGTGGGGCGAGGTGCGGGTTGTTGGGGTGCCGCGTACTGCTGCGGTGCCGCGTACTGTGGGGCGGCGGGCTGCTGCGGGGGCACAGGCTGCTGGTTGGGGTCATAGGGGGTCGTCATGTGGGACTCCTCGAATCAGCTGACGGGCTCTGTTGCCCCGGTCAGTCAGTCATGATTATCCCATAGGGGAGCCAAATATTGGGCGAATTTCAGGGGTGAGGCATCGGAACTTTCAGGGGTCTACTGAGCGGAGTGGGTGGGAAGGAAACGCTACGTCTGTGTTCGCCCGCGGCGATACGAGCCCGCAATGCTGGCACTCACCTTGCGAGAGTGCTAGCGGAGACCATAGAATTCCAACAGGGCGCCCGACCTTGGGCGCAGGTCCAGTTTTCCCGCTTCAAGAAAGAGGTCACCCGTGTCGGTCTCCATCAAGCCGCTCGAAGATCGCATTGTTATCAAGCAGGTCGAAGCAGAGCAGACGACCGCTTCAGGTCTGGTCATTCCCGACAGCGCCAAGGAGAAGCCCCAGGAGGGCGAGGTCGTGGCTGTGGGCCCCGGTCGCATTGATGACAAGGGCAACCGCGTGCCGCTCGACGTCTCCGTGGGCGATATCGTGCTCTACTCGAAGTTCGGTGGCACCGAGGTGAAGTACGGGGGCGACGAGTTCCTCGTGCTCTCCGCTCGCGACATCCTCGCGGTGGTTGTGCGCTAGTTTCGCGCGTCACGAGAAGGGCCGGTGCAGTGCACCGGCCCTTCTTTTTTCCCGGAGCGATCGGGCTGTGCTCTGGTACTAGGCTGGCGTGGTGACGAATCGTTCGGGCTACTTCTACGGGGTCGCCGCGTACCTGTGGTGGGGTGCGTTCCCCCTCCTCTTCAGCTTGTTGAGCCCGATCAACCCCCTCGAGATCGTGCCCTGGCGCGTGCTGACTGCGGTTGCCTTTTGTGGCATCGCGATCGCGGTCATGCGGTCGTTCGGCCCCGTTGCACGCATTCTTAAGTCCCCGAAACAACTGACATGGTTCGTGGTTTCGTCGATCCTGCTGTACGCCAACTGGCAGATCTTCGTGATCGCGATCGTCACAGGGCAGATACTGGAAGCCTCGCTCGGGTACTTCATCAACCCGCTCATGACGGTGCTGATTGGTGTGCTCGTGCGGCGAGAGAAGCTGCGGTCGGCCCAGTGGGTGGCAGTCAGCATCGCCGGCATCGGGGTGATGATCGGCGCAATTGCCTACGGAACTTTCCCCTGGCTTGCGCTCGGAATAGCGTTGACGTTCGCCCTCTACGGCGCGGTGCGCAAGCAGGTCAGTGAGGAAATTGACCCGCTCTCTGGCCTCACCGTCGAGACCATCATTGCGCTGCCAGTTGCCTTGGCACAGCTTCTCGTGCTCTTCCTCCTGGGCGGGTCGCTCACCGCTTTTACTCACGGTTCAGCAGTGACAATTCCCCTGTTGCTGAGTGGGGTTGCAACCGCGATTCCGCTGCTCCTCTTTGGAGCGGCGAATCGTCGACTCCCGTTGACGCACCTGGGGTTCATTCAGTTCTTGACACCAATCCTGGGTTTTCTCAGTGGGTATTTCATTTTTCACGAAGAAATGCCACTGACGCGCTGGATTGGTTTTGTCGCGGTGTGGATCGCGCTCGTGATCCTCGTGACCGATATGGTCTTGGCGAGTAGGCGCATGCGAGCCCAGTCGCGGGTCAGTATCGAGCCTCCCGCAACCACAGCTCCAATTACCACTCATCCTGCAGCGTAGCCATCCCGGGAACAACCAGCGGGTCGCTGCGATTACACTGGTGACACGGCCACACCCCGGCCACAGGACGGCGTCGTTCGCTCCCACCGCACCGATCTGCAGAAGAGGTCTTCATGGAACAGCGTGATCCGTTCGCCTTCACCGGGCTCACCTACGATGATGTGCTGCTGCTTCCAGCGCACACCGACGTGATTCCCAGCGAGGCGGATACTTCAACGCAGCTAACTCGTCGCATTCGGCTTGGCATGCCCCTCGTCTCAGCTGCCATGGACACGGTGACCGAGACGCGGATGGCCGTGGCGATGGCACGAAACGGTGGCATTGGTATTCTGCACCGCAATCTTTCGATTCAAGATCAGGCCGAAATGGTTGATCGGGTGAAGCGCAGCGAAGCCGGGATGATCACGAACCCGGTCACCACCCATGTCGATGCGACCGTCGCTGAGGTTGACGCGGTGTGTGGTGAGTACCGAGTATCCGGACTTCCGGTGATCGACAAACAGGGCACGCTCGTGGGCATCATCACCAATCGCGACATGCGTTTCATCGATCCGGCGGAGCGTGCGACGCTGCGCGTCGGCGAGGTCATGACTCGCATGCCACTCGTCACGGCACCCGTGGGCATTTCGCGCGCTGCGGCGGCGGAGATCTTTAACAAGCACAAGATAGAGAAGCTGCCGCTCGTGGATGCAAGCGGTAAGCTCACCGGCCTCATGACGGTCAAGGATTTCGATAAGGAAGAGCAATACCCCAATGCCACGAAGGACGATGCCGGGCGGCTCCGCGTGGGTGCCGGTATCGGCTTCTTCGGCGATGCGTGGAAGCGCGCAGGTGAGCTGCTTGAAGCCGGAGTCGATGTGCTTGTCGTGGATACCGCGAACGGCGACAGTCGGGGCGTGCTCGACATCATCTCAAAGCTCAAGGCCGACCCGGCCTTCGCGGCGATCGATGTCATTGGCGGAAACGTTGCGACATATGCTGGCGCGCGCGCCATCGTTGAGGCGGGTGCCGACGCAGTGAAGGTGGGGGTGGGGCCCGGTTCAATTTGCACAACTCGGGTGATCGCCGGGGTCGGGGTTCCGCAGGTCACCGCCGTGTATGAGGCGGCAAAGGCGGCGACGCCAGCGGGTGTGCCCGTGATTGCTGACGGCGGCCTGCAGTATTCGGGCGATATCGCGAAGGCCCTCGTTGCGGGTGCGTCATCGGTCATGCTCGGTTCGCTCTTCGCCGGTACCGATGAGAGCCCCGGTGACCTGGTCTTTGTGGGCGGAAAGCAGTACAAGAGCTACCGTGGAATGGGTTCGCTCGGAGCGCTGCAGACGCGAGGCGAGCGCACCTCCTACTCGAAGGATCGCTATTTCCAGGCCGACGTGCCGAGCGATGAGAAGCTCATCCCCGAGGGCATCGAGGGTCAGGTGCCCTACCGTGGCCCAGCCGGCGCCGTTGCGCATCAGCTCATCGGTGGCCTGCGCCAGTCGATGTTCTACGTCGGGGCGCGAACGATCGATGAGCTCAAGGAGCGCGGCCAGTTCGTACGCATCACCGCAGCGGGCCTGAAGGAAAGCCACCCGCACGATGTGCAAATGGTCGTTGAGGCACCGAACTACAAGCGGTAGTGAGTTCACCTCGATGTCACACCGAGCCGGTAGGCTGGTGTGGTGAGTAACGAGATCGAAATCGGCCGCGGAAAGCGCGCGCGACGCGTGTACACCTTCGACGAGATCGGCATTGTGCCGACGCGCCGGACGCGCGACCCCGAGGTGGTCTCGACCCAGTGGTCGATCGATGCGTTCCAGTTCGAGATCCCGGTGCTGGGTGCGCCGATGGATTCCGTCATGTCGCCCCAGACCGCCATCGCGCTGGGGCACCTCGGCGGGCTTGGCGTGCTGAACCTCGAAGGGTTGTGGACGCGGTACGAGGATCCGCAACCACTGCTTGACGAACTGGCGACGCTGGGCGATGATGCCGAGACGGTCAAGCGCATGCGGGAGATGTACGCTGCGCCGATCCGCCCCGAGCTGATTCGTGACCGTCTGGGCGAGATTCGCGCCGCTGGGGTCACGGTCGCGGGTGCACTGTCCCCGCACCGCACCGCAGAGTTTCACGACACGGTAATTAAGGCAGGCGTCGATCTCTTTGTGATCCGCGGCAACACCGTGTCTGCCGAGCACGTGTCGGTCGACGGGCGCGAGCCGCTGAATCTCAAGCAGTTCATTTACGAACTCGACGTTCCCGTGATCGTGGGCGGTGCGGCGACTTACCAATCGGCACTGCATCTGATGCGCACGGGCGCGGCCGGTGTGCTCGTCGGTTTCGGTGGTGGCGCATCATCGACCACGCGGGCCACGCTGGGCATTCGCGCACCGATGGCATCGGCGATTGCTGACGTTGCGGGCGCACGATCCGACTATCTTGACGAGTCGGGCGGACGATACGTGCACGTGATCGCTGACGGTGGGCTGGGCACCTCTGGTGACCTCATCAAAGCGGTCGCGTGTGGCTCTGATGCGGT
This sequence comes from Leucobacter fengyongliangi, assembly GCF_052386045.1. Classification (NCBI taxonomy): domain Bacteria; kingdom Bacillati; phylum Actinomycetota; class Actinomycetes; order Micrococcales; family Microbacteriaceae; genus Leucobacter; species Leucobacter fengyongliangi. Next base: position 985,715 of record NZ_CM126356.1, read on the forward strand.
GATGCTCGGTGCGACGCTTGCGCGTGCGACCGACGCCCCCGGGCAGGGTTGGCACTGGGGCCAAGAGGCCCACCACGAAGATCTTCCGCGCGGTAAGCGGATGCGCGTGGGCGGGGTTGCGCCGCTCTCCGAAGTCATCGCGGGGCCCGCGCATGTCGCAGATGGCACGGCGAACCTGATGGGTGCGCTGCGACGGGCGATGGCCACCACGGGCTATTCCGAGTTGAAGGAATTTCAGCGCGTCGGCATTGTGTACGCAGAGCGGTAGGCATCATGGCGCAGCAGGACTCACGAAGTACCGATCGGCTCGGGCCTGCTGAGCGCGACGCAGCGCTCGCCACGCTTCGTGACCCCGAACACGAGCTCGATGTGCTCGTCATCGGTGGAGGCATCACCGGTACAGGGGCTGCGCTCGACGCGGTGACGCGCGGGCTCTCCACGGGAATGGTCGAGTCGCGCGACTGGGGATTCGGTACCTCCAGCCGGTCCTCGAAGCTTGTACACGGCGGGATCCGCTATCTCGAGCAGATGAACTTTTCGCTGGTGCGCGAGGCTCTCATTGAACGCGGCCTACTGCTGCAACGGATCGCGCCGCACCTCGTGCGTCCCGTGCGCTTCCTGTACCCGGTCACGACCCCCGTCATCGAGCGCGTCTACGTGGGTGCCGGAATGATGCTGTACGACCTGTTCGCGCGTTCAGGTGGGCGAGCGCCGGGGGTACCGTGGCATCGCCACGTCTCGCGCAAGGGGTTGCAGCGCGATGCGCCGGGCCTGCGGAGGGGCGCGTTTCGCGGGGGGCTGAGTTACAGTGACGCGCAGGTCGACGATGCCCGATACGTCGCGATGCTCGCGCGCACGGCGGCCTCGTACGGTGCGCACATCGCGAGCAGGGTTCGTGTCGAGGGATTCCTGAAGGTTGGCGAGCGCGTGGTTGGTGTCACCGCGCGCGACCTCATGACCGATGAGACGTTCGAGATTCACGCCAAGCAAGTGGTCAATGCCACGGGTGTGTGGACGAGCGATCTGCAGAAACTCGTGGGGGAGCGCGCCACGTTTTCGGTGCGGTCGTCAAAGGGGATCCATCTGGTCGTGCCGCGCGATCGCTTCCGCTCGAAATATGGTTTGCTGTTGCGCACGGCGAAGAGCGTGCTGTTCGTGATCCCGTGGGGTCGACACTGGCTCATCGGCACCACCGACACTGATTGGGAGCTCGACAAGGCCCACCCCGCGGCGACTGCGGCCGATATCGACTACCTGCTCGAGCAGGTCAACCGAGTGCTGAAGACTCCACTGACCCGCGACGATGTCGAGGGTGTGTTTGCGGGGCTGCGCCCGCTCCTCGCCGGTGAGAGCGATGAAACCTCGAAGCTCTCGCGCGAGCACCTCGTGGCGCAGCCGGTGCCTGGTCTGGTGATGGTCGCTGGAGGGAAGTGGACGACCTATCGCGTGATGGCGAAGGATGCCATCGATGCTGCAGCCGATGCGCTCGATGGTCGCGTGCCGGAATCAATCACGCATGACGTGCCGCTTCTGGGCGCGGAGGGCTACAAAGCGGCCTGGAACCGCCGCAGCCGCGTCGCTCGTGCCTTCGACGTGCACCCCACGCGAATCGAGCACCTGTTGCGCCGGTACGGCTCACTCACCGGTGAACTGCTTGATCTGATCCGGGAGCGACCCGAGTTGGCGGACCCGCTGCCCGGTGCCGACGACTACATCGGGGCGGAGGTGGTGTACGCGGCGAGTCACGAGGGTGCCCTGCACCTTGACGACGTGCTCGCCCGGCGCACCCGCATTTCCATTGAGGCTTGGGATCGCGGGGTCTCAGCGGCTCCGGTTGCCGCCTCGCTCATGGCGGGGGTGCTGGGCTGGTCGAGGGCTCGCACCGAGACCGAAATTGAGCGTTATCGAGCCCGGGTTGAAGCCGAACTCGCGAGCCAGCAACAACTCACTGACGTGGCGGCGGATCGCGTGCGCCTCGGCGCTCCAGAGCCGTCCGCCTGAGCCCTCCGTCCACCTGACTGAGGCCACCACCAGATTCGGTTCAGCCTCGCGGGCTACAATTTGGGGGTGCCGCGCCACACTTGTGGCGCGCGGAATCCGCACCAGTCCCATTCAAGGAGCGCTGCACCATCAGCACCACACTGCCCGCCTCCCGGCGCCCCCAGTACGCGGGGAAGCCCACACTCGGGCAGGTGATGCGCAGACCACAGTGGATCGGCGCGCTCCTGTTGGCGCTCGTCGTCGCGGGCGCGTTCGCCTGGCTCGGTCAGTGGCAGTTGAGTTTTGCCGTACAAGCGGAGAACGATGACGCAGCGAGCAGCGAGATTGCGCGCCCCATATCCGAGGTGACCGATGCCGGCACCTCGGTAGCCGACACCGCCGCGGGCATGGTCGTGACCACCTCAGGCGAATTCGTGCCCGGCGATTTTCAGATCATTGAGCAGCGAATGCACGGCGACGAGCTAGGTGTATGGGTGAGCGGTCACCTCGCTTCTGATGAGGGGCACCTTGCCGTTGCGATTGGGTGGGCGCGAACCGATGCTGATGCCGCGCGAGCGATCGACGCGCTCGAAGTCCGCAGCGCCGTGTCGGGATTGAGCCTTGGGGTTGAAGGGCGGTATATGCCTCCCGACGGTGCGATGCTACCGAGATCTGACGAAGACCCAATGAGCATCACGAGTATGGCCCCGGCGCAACTTGTCAATCTTTGGCAACCCTTCGATGGGTCCGCCTACGCGGGATTCCTCGTCATGCATCCAGGGGAGGGTGAGAGCCCGATCGACAGCTCGACGATGACGAAGCTCGGTCTCGTCGCGATCGATTCGGTTCCGCCGCTTCCCGTGGAAAAGATCAACTGGCTCAACCTCTTCTACGCCGTTGAATGGGTCGTGTTCGCGGGCTTCGCGATCTTCTTCTGGTACCGACTCGCCCGCGACGCATGGGAGAAGGAGCACGAGCTTCGACTGCTTGCCGCAGCCGGGCCGGATGCCCACGAAGCCGGGATCCGCGGAACGGACGCCCCGAGCGGGTCACCGGCCGAACAGGGTTCGCCCTAGTGCAACCGCCGATCCACGATCTCGCACTCGAATAGAATGGACCCCATGGTTCTGCAGCCCAAGCCAGCCGACTACCCGCGGATTCGTCGGGCGCTCAAGGTCTACAAGGTCACGTCTGTGATCACCGGCACAATGCTGTTACTGCTGTGCGCAGTGATGGTCATGAAGTATGCGTTCCAGGTGCAACTGTTTCTGTTTACACCAGACGGCTTTGCCTCGTTCGAGCCGCTTGCGCCCGAGGGTGTGGAGAGCGATTATCAGCCAGCCGGGTTCGACCTCTTCAAAGCGATTCTGATCGCGCACGGCTGGTTCTATGTCGTGTACCTGATCTCGAACTTCATGCTGTGGAGCCCGATGCGCTGGACCTTCACGAAGTTCCTGGTGCTCGCGCTCGGAGGCGTCATTCCGCTCATGTCTTTCTTTCTTGAGGTGCGCGTGGCCCGTCAGGTCAACGCATTCCTCGACTCCCACGGCGATCCGTCACACCCCCAGATTTCACTGGACACCCCCGCGGCCGAAGCCGCCCATTCCTCGGAAGGCCGCCCATGACCGAAAATACCCAAACCTCGCACCAGCCGGTTCTCGTTGTTGACTTTGGCGCTCAGTACGCGCAGCTGATCGCGCGTCGCGTGCGTGAGGCTGGCGTGTTCTCCGAGCTGGTGCCGCACACCATTTCGGCGGCAGAAGTTGAGGCGAAGCGGCCACTCGCAGTGGTGCTGTCTGGCGGGCCCTCGTCGGTCTACGAAGCGGGTGCCCCGCAGTTTGACGCGAGCATCTTCGAGCTGGGCATTCCCGTGTTTGGTATTTGCTACGGGTTCCAGGTAATGGCACGCGCACTGGGCGGCGAGGTTGGGAATACGGGCGACCGCGAATACGGGGCCACGACCGCGACGGTGCACGGTGGCGGTGGCGCGATCCTTTCGGGGCAGCCCGCCGAGCAGAACGTGTGGATGAGCCACGGCGATGCCGTGCAACAGGCGCCTGAGGGTTTCGATGTGTTGGCCGCGACGTCGGTGACCCCCGTCGCCGCGTTCGGTTCCGCCGAGCGCAAGATGTACGGCGTGCAGTGGCACCCCGAGGTGCGGCACAGCGATTTTGGTCAGCGCGTGCTCGAAAACTTCCTCCACGAGGTCGCTGGCATTCCCGCCGACTGGAACGCCGGAAACGTCATCGCCGAGCAGGTGGATCGCATCCGCGCCCAGGTGGGCAGCGGCAAGGTGATTTGTGGGCTCTCGGGCGGCGTTGACTCCGCGGTGGCTGCGGCACTGGTACAGAAGGCAGTCGGCGAGCAGCTCGTGTGTGTCTTTGTGGATCACGGCTTGCTGCGCCAAGACGAACGACGCCAGGTAGAGGAGGACTTCGTCGCCTCCACTGGCGTGCGTCTGGTGACCGTTGACGCGCGGGCCCAGTTCATGTCTGCGCTTGCGGGAGTGACCGACCCCGAGACGAAGCGAAAGATCATTGGCCGCGAGTTCATCCGCACCTTTGAGCAGGCCGAGGCTGAGCTCATCGCGGAGGCCGCTGAAGGTGATGGCGAGCCGATCCGTTTCCTGGTACAGGGAACGCTGTACCCCGACGTGGTCGAGTCGGGCGGAGGATCGGGCACCGCGAATATTAAGAGCCACCACAATGTGGGGGGACTTCCCGAGGACATGAACTTCGAACTGGTCGAGCCGCTGCGCGATCTGTTCAAGGACGAGGTGCGGGCGATTGGACGCGAGCTCGGGTTGCCCGAGGAGATCGTTTCGCGCCAGCCGTTCCCCGGACCAGGCCTCGGTATTCGGATCATCGGCGAGGTCACGGAGGAGCGCCTGGATATTTTGCGGGCGGCCGATGCGATCGCTCGTGAGGAGCTCACGGCGGCCGGCCTCGACGGTGAGATTTGGCAGTGCCCGGTCGTGCTGCTCGCCGATGTGCGTTCGGTGGGCGTGCAGGGCGACGGCCGCACGTACGGGCATCCCGTGGTGCTGCGCCCGGTGTCGTCGGAGGACGCGATGACCGCCGACTGGACGCGCGTGCCCTACGACGTGCTCGCGCGCATCTCGAACCGCATTACGAATCAGGTGCCGGAGGTCAACCGCGTGGTGCTCGACGTGACGTCGAAGCCACCCGGCACAATTGAATGGGAGTAGGCGTGAAACGAGAGGCCATTTCTGGCCTCTCGTAGCCTACTCCGAGGCCGTCTCGGCCTCGGTTGAGTCGTGACTTGGCGTGAAACGAGAGGCCATTTCTGGCCTCTCGTAGCCTACTCCGAGGCCGTCTCGGCTTCGGTTGAGTCGTGACTTGGCGTGAAACGAGAGGCCATTTCTGGCCTCTCGTAGCCTACTCCGAGGCCGTCTCGGCCTCGGTTGGGTCGTGACTTGGCGTGAAACGCATGAGGGGGTGGGTGCCAATGGCACCCACCCCCTCATGCGTTGATCCGCCAGCGAGATTAGTCGCCGCGCAGGATCGCGAGGATGCGCAGGATCTCGAGGTACAGCCAGATCAAGGTGACGGTCAGGCCAAACGCGGCCGACCAGCCGTAACGTTCGGGTACGCGGTTGCGCACGCCGTTCTGGATCAGCTCGAAGTCCATCACGAGGGAGTACGCGGCGAGAAGCACTGCCAGGCCGCCGATCAGCAGGCCGAGCGGAATGCCGAAGACGGTTGCGCCGCGCATGCCCCACGGGTCGTCGGTAGCGCCGAACATCATCATGCCTACGTTGATGAGAGAGAAGACGAGGTAGCCAACCATGGCGACCAGGAAGATCTTGGTCATCTTCGGGCTGGTGCGCACCTTGCCGCTGCGGAAGAGCAGGAGAGTGACACCGAAGACCGAGAAGGTGCCGATGATGGCCTGCGTGACGATGCCCGCCCACTGCGCTTCGAAGATGCCGGAGATGCCGCCCAGGAACAGGCCCTGCGCCGCGGCATAGCCCACGATGAGGGCAACATTCGGCTCTTTCTTGAACGCGTTGACGAGACCCAGCACGAGCCCCACGAGCGCGCCGGGGATCATGAGGATCGGGACGAACCATCCGACCGCCGCGGTGGCGAGTACCACGATGAAGAGCATGACTGTCTTCGAGATCGTGTTCTCGTAGGTCATCGGCTTGTCGCTGCCCACAACGGGGGGCAGCTGTGAGCCGCCGGCGACAGGGGGGCTTGCCGGCTGATCTACGCCCGGCCGCTGCAGGGAGGCGGCTGGCTGGTCGTAAATGCGGCGCAACTCATCGGCAGTGAGGGTCTTGCCATTCAGCGCCGGGTTGTTGGATAGTGCGGGGTTACTCATTCGTCGGGCTCCTTTGCGGGGCGGACTGGATAACCCAACTCTATCTGGGCACCCTTTTCTGCGGGCTGTGATTCTGCCGTGGCACAGTGCTCGTTCGCTGTGGGCGTGCTGCCTGTCTGGCGTGCTCCAAACGTGCTGGGCAAGTCGCCGGGGCGCTACAGTTCCCTTATGCCTCACGACGCAGTACGCCCCGCAGCCCGAGACGCGGCCCGCAGGCCGCTCATCATCGGTCACCGGGGAGCATCGGGGTACCGACCCGAGCACAGCCCCTCGGCCTATCGGCTCGCGTTCGCACAGGGGGTCGATGCGGTGGAACCCGACATCGTGGCGAGCCGGGATGGCGTGCTCGTCGTGCGTCACGAGAACGAAATCTCGGGCACCACTGATGTGGCCTCCCGACCCGAATTCGCAGAACGTCGCACCACCAAGACGGTGGACGGGGTGCGACTCACCGGTTGGTTCACCGAAGATTTCACTTGGGCCGAGCTGCAGACGCTGCGGTGCAGGGAACGTTTGCCCCGGCTGCGTTCCGAGAACACACGATTCGATGGGATCGAGCCCGTTCTGAGGCTCTCTCAGGTGCTCGAACTGATCGACGACGAGGGGCGGTCGCGGGGCACCAAGGTCGCGGCGGTGGTGGAGATCAAGCACGCCCACTATTTCCTCGGCATCGGTCACGACCTCGGTGAGCTTCTCATCGCCGAGCTTGAAGCGGCCGGGTGGGCCGACCGAGAAGACCAGCTCATCATTGAGAGTTTTGAGCTCGGCGTGCTCGACCGGTTGCGGACGGCCGGGGTGAAAGCGCAACTGGTGTTTCTCACTGAGTCCATCGGCACCCCGGCTGATGAGGTGGCGCTCGGAACCGGCGCGCGCAGCTGGCCCTGGTATCGCAGCGACGAGGGCCTTGATTTGCTCGTGGGGCGGGTGCACGGGATCAGTGTGGGGAAGGCTGATCTGTTGGCGTTCGATGGCCGTGGCCGGAAGACCGGTGCGACCGATCTGGTACAGCGCGCCCACGAGCGCGGTCTCATCGTGTACACCTGGACCCTGCGGCCCGAGAATGCGTACCTCAACGCGGCGCACACCCGGGCGGGCGGCAAGGGCGCAGCCGGGGACTGGCGCACCGAATGGGCGCAGGTGATCGCGACCGGAGTTGACGGAATCTTCGTCGACCATCCGGATCTTGCCCGAGGATTGCTGACTTAGGCGCTCCGCTCGCCGACGAGATTCGCTTCCATGAGGGCGCGCAATGCGGTGCCGGAGGCACCGCGATCCACTGCGAAGGCGAGTTTGGCCAGCGCGGATTCGAGCGTCATGTCACCGCCATCGATCACGCCGGTCGCGGCCATCTGGCGGCCGACCGCGTAGCGTTCGAGGTCGATACCCCCGGTGGCGCACTGGGTGATGGCGACCACAGGAAGCCGCGCCGAGACATCACGCAACGCCTCCGTCATGCCCGGGCGCGACATCGGGGCGTTGCCGCTGCCATAACACTCGAGCACGAGGCCGTCGGGTCGTGCGCTCGCCGCCGCGCGCAGGTCGTCAGCGGTCACCCCGGGCACGAAGCGAAAACTCACCACGCGTGCCGATTCTGTGGGGGAGTGGTCTTCCCCGAAATCGAGGCGTGGAATGCCGGTGGCACCCGGCCCCAGCGGGCGCTCCGCGCGAAAGGCTTCGCGCGCGTCCGTTTGATACTTTGTGGCGCGTACCGCGGGAACGAGCGAACCACCAAAGGCCACCGATGCCGGTGCGGTCGAAGCCGCGCGTACCGCAGCCGAGATGGCGAGCGCGAGATTGGCGGGGGCATCGCTGCCCGGGGCTCCGTGTGGCAGTTGACTGCCCGTGATCACGACCGGTGCGCCCAGGTGCGCGAGTTCAAACGCGAGGCGCGCGCCGGTGTAGGCAAGCGTGTCGGTGCCGTGCGTGATCACTACGCCGCGAGGTCGGTGCGTGTTGATCCGCGCTCGGACGGCGCGGGCGATTCGGGGTGCCGTTTCGGCATCTGCGTTCGCGCTGTCGATGGGCGGAGTGAGATGGTTGATGCGAAAGTCCACTCCGCTCCTGGCGCAGATACCGGCGACGAGCGTTTCGAGGGCCTCCGGGAAGTCGGGGTCTGGAACGAGACCTCGACCAGAATCGTGCATCCCGATCGTGCCGCCGGTGGCGAAGACGAGAACTGAGGGGCGTTGAGAGGGGGGCATCCCTCCATTCTCTCGGACTTGTTGAGGTTCGTGTCGGTGGCGGCTTCTAGACTTAACCCACGATGAGTGACTTCGAACTGATTGCGCCAGATGGCACCAACCTCGACAGGCCTGGCGATGCCCGGGCCACCGCAGGAAACGGTGGCGAAGACCCCCTGCTCGCCGGCCTCAACCCGCAGCAGCGACGGGCCGTGGAAGCGCGTGGGCAGGCACTGCTGATCGTCGCCGGGGCAGGCAGCGGCAAGACGCGTGTGCTCACGCACCGTATCGCACAGATCATTCGAAACAGGGAGGCCTGGCCAAGTCAGATCCTTGCGATCACCTTCACCAACAAGGCCGCCGCCGAGATGCGTGAGCGGGTACAAGAGCTGCTAGGTGACGCAGCCGAGGGCATGTGGATCTCGACCTTCCACTCGGCGTGCGTGCGCATTCTGCGCCGGGAGGCGGAGAAATTCGGCTACGTTTCCGGGTTCACAATCTACGACTCGGCCGATTCGAGAGCCTTGCTCAAGCGCTTGATCAAAGACCTGGAGGCCGATACCTATGGCTTCACCCCCGCGAACACTGGCGCCAAGATCTCGAAGCTGAAGAACGAGCTCGCCGACGCCGACTCGTATGCTTCGACCGCAAGTTCGAGCGATCCTCGAGACCGGCTCTTTGTCGAGATCTTTCGCGGGTATGAGCAGGCACTTCGTAAAGCACATGCGTTCGACTTCGACGACCTCATTGGGCAGACGGTGCATCTCTTCCGCTCCCACCCCGAGGTTGCCGCGGTCTACCAACGCAGGTTTCGTCACCTCTTGGTCGATGAATACCAAGATACGAACCACGCACAGTATTCGCTGATTCGCGAGTTGACCCTGCCCGTCGAGAGTTCTCTAGCGGATCGCCTCCAGCCGCCCGTGCGGGAGTCGGAGGTAGATGCGACTGGCCGGATTCCTGGGGCGAGTCTCACGGTGGTGGGTGACAGCGACCAATCGATCTACGCGTTCCGTGGCGCCGACATTCGCAACATAGTGGAGTTCGAGCGCGACTTTGCCGACGCCGAGGTCGTCAAGCTGGAGCAAAACTATCGCTCGACACAGAACATCTTGAGCGCCGCAAACGCGGTGATCGGCAATAACTTCGACCGTCAGGAGAAGAACCTCTGGACAGCGGAGGGGGATGGCGAGAAGATCATCGGGTTCACCGGCTATTCGCAGCACGACGAGGCGCGATTTGTGGCGGAGGAGATCGAAGACCTCCACCGATCCGGCATGGCGTACGGTGACATTGCCGTGTTCTACCGCACCAATTCCCAGACGCGTGCGTTGGAAGAGCTCCTCATTCGATCCGCCGTCCCGTACCGTGTGCTCGGCGGCACGAAGTTCTACGATCGCGCCGAAATCAAAGATGCCATGGCGTATCTCACGAGTCTCGCAAACCCATACGACCCGATTTCGTGGTCGCGACTCATCGCGACCCCCAAACGAGGTATTGGTCCGATGGCAGAGGCGCAACTCGCCAACTTCCAGGAGGCTGAGGGCATCTCGTTTCATGACGCGATGTTGCGTGCCGACGATCTCGGGTTCGGGCCGAAGGTGCGCGGGTCGATCCTCGCCCTCGGCGATCTCTTGCTTCGGGCCGCGCGCATGGCGGCCGGGGGAGGCGGCACGGACGACACGGCCTCACCCAAGCAACCGGCGCCGGTGGCTGACGTGCTGAAGCTGCTGCTTGATGAAACGCAGATGATCGAGCGACTCCGGGAAAAGCGCGATCCGCAAGACGAGGCGCGAGCGGAGAACCTGGAAGAACTCGTTGCGGTTGCCCGTGAATTTGACGTCAAGAATCCGGGCGCGGGGCTGCTCGAATTTCTCACACAGGTGAGTCTCGTGGCTGCGGCTGACGACCTTGACGATGCGAGCGGAACGGTGTCGCTCATGACGTTGCACACCGCCAAGGGGCTCGAGTACCCGGCGGTGTTCATCACCGGGGTCGAGGAAGGCCTGCTGCCTCACCAGATGTCGGTCGATGAGGTCGGTGGTATCAGTGAAGAGCGGCGCCTGATGTATGTCGGCATTACGCGGGCGCGCAGGTTGCTGTACGTCACGCTGGCAAGCACCCGCGCCACCTACGGTGACATCTCGGTGGCGATGCCTTCGCGTTTCCTGCAAGAGATTCCTGAGGGGCTTATTCAATGGCGGCAGTCGCCAGGCGAGGTGACGGGGCGCGGGGGCACCGAATCCCGGGCACTCAATGCCCCGCGGTATTCAGCCTCCGGTGGCCGAAACCCGCGGCAAGTCGGCGGGCGAGGAAGCGATTCGTCGGTCTCGTTTGGTGGCGGATCCGCATCCTCCAGGAGCCTATCTGGCTCCGCGGCAGTCTCGGAACCAGCCAGTGGAAACATGCAGTCGGCGCTCGATAAGTGGCGCGAACGTAAGCGTCTGGCGAAGGAGTCTCAGCGCTCCGGAGCGGGCTTCCCCAATCTGATCGGCCCTGGCGCGCGCGACAACGGCGATCTGCACCTGGTAGCAGGAGACCTGATCCGCCACGAGGAATACGGGGATGGTCGTGTGACCGCAGTGACCGGTGAGGGGTCGAAACAAGTCGCTCACGCGGTGTTTGAGTCTGTTGGCGAAAGAAAGCTGTTGATCAAGCTTTCCCCCATTGAAAAACGATGACTTTCCTCAGGTAATTTCACCGAAGTGCATGGCAAAGTGTTTCCCAGAGTGTCGTTCGTGCATGTTAGGCTGCGCATAATTGTGATCTGGGGCTGGTCATTTCGACTGCATGCACCTGCGATGTGCGGCTCGGAGGCATACGCAAGGCGTCTGAGGTGGCTGAAGACAAGAACGGTGTAAGCAGAGACGTGCTGAATAGTGCCGCAGAATCCCGTGATGAGTTGGGGCGAGGTGAGCGAGGCCCCAGCTCCGCTTTTCGAGCCCGGCAGGATTCGCATTCCTTGTTTCTCATTGCCGCCGGCATTCTGCTGACGTCTACGCTCGTCTTCGATTTTCTGCTCCATCGCGAAGACCTGGATCCCGTGGTGCTCTCGCTACTCATGTTCGTTGCCTTGGCTCTTGGCACTTTCGCGGTGATTCTCGGGAAAAACTTTCCGCATTCGCTCGGGCTGTGCTGCGTCGCAGTGCTTGCTCTCGCAAGCGTGTACTTCATCAGTCCCCTCGGTGATGAACAGTCGGCGGTGTCGAGCATGCAAGAACTGCCCATTCTGGCGCTCTACCTCGCGTGGTTTGTGAGGCGCCCACTTAACCGGGCGCTCCTGTTGGCAAGTCTGGCGCTCATTGCACTGATGATGCTTTACAACCCGGCATTCCATTTCGCCGGTAACCTCGGGGTTGCCGTGGCGATTCAGGCGATCATAGCCACGGTTTTCTGCTTCGAGGTCGGCCAAGCGCTTTGGCGCCGGTCAGAGCACGAGGTCACCACCGATGCACTCACCGGAGCCCTAAACCGCTCAGGTTTCATGAAGCAGCTCCAAGAGGAGATCGCGCGATCATTGCGGTTCAACAGCCCACTCACTCTCGTGGTGATTGACTTTGACTACTTCAAGCAGTTGAACGACCGCGGCGGGCATGCGGCGGGTGACCAGGCTCTCATCGACACGGTGCAGCTCTGGAAAAGGGGTCTGCGGTCTCGAGATCTCATTGGTCGCACCGGCGGCGACGAGTTTGCGATCCTGTTGGACCGCACGGATGCCACTGCTGCCCAGCAAACGATGACTCGTCTGCGGGAGCGATCTCCGCACGCGTGGTCGTGGGGAGTGAGCCAGGCTCGGGAGGGCGACACCATTGAGTCGATGTTTGACCGAGCGGATCAGAAGCTCTACGCGGTGAAGCGAGCGAGAGCGTGAACCGCAGCGGAGATGCCGGCCGGATTGTCGTCCTGGCGCAGCGCGTGCGCGATTTAGGCGTGCGACTGGCGCGTCGGCAGTCGGACTTCTCTGCGGTCAGCGCCGTCCTCACAGCGGTCTTGGCGCTCACGCTTTTGATCGAGGTTGTGGTCGGTCACGCCCATCTTGATCGCCTGCTCGTGCTGTGCTGCCTCATCGGTTTTGCGCTCCTCAGTGTGATCCCACTGTGGGCAGGTCGGCGCTATCCTGGCTGGGCAGGGATCGCCGTGACCGGCGCGCTCGCGCTGTGGTCTGGCTCTTTCGTTTTCCAGACTGCCCACGCGCACACCGAGCTCAGTGCGCTGATTGAGCTCACCATGATTGCGCTGTACTTGGGGTGGTTTTACCGGCCAGCGTTGGCCAGGAGCGCGTTGCTCTTCAACGTGCTCGTGATTCTCGGGGCACTGCTCTGGCGCCCCGAGCCTGCCTCGAGTGGTTATTCCTCGGCAGTAGCCTTTGCCTACGCGGTGATTGTCTCGGTCTTCTGTCTGGAGGCCGGATCCTACTTGCGCCGGCGAGCCCTAGTTCGCGCGAATTTCGATCCGCTGACTGGGGTGCTGAACCGTCGGGGTCTGGCCCGACGCGCGAAACGGATGATCGCAGAGGCGCATCGCTCCGGCGCTCCGCTCACGGTTGCGGTGGTTGACTTCGACGACTTTAAGGCGGTCAACGACGAGGGTGGCCACGCTGCGGGGGATCGTGCGCTGCGCGCCACGGCGAACGTCTGGGTGACGGGCCTGGGCAAAAATGATCTGGTGGCAAGGACTGGCGGGGACGAATTTTTACTCCTGATCCACGCGGATCGGGAAACGGCGCATGCTCGGCTGCAAGAGATTGCACTCGATGCCCCCTACCCCTGGACCTGGGGGCTCACCCAACTGCGCAAGGAAGACACGTTGGATGATCTCATGTCACGGGCAGACAGCCGAATGTACGACGCGAAGGATCAGCGCGAGCCGGGCCATCACTAGGCAAGTACAGCTGCCGCATCGCGGGTGGTAGGCTGTTGAACTGGTCGAACTATCTCGACATCGAGACTTTTCAGCCACGCCAAATCACTCCCAACACTCTAAGGAATGCACGTGGATCTGTACGAGTACCAGGCACGCGATCTGTTCGAGAAACACGGGGTGCCGGTGCTTGCCGGCATCATCGCAGACACTCCGGAGGAGGTGCGTGCGGCGGCCGAGAAGATCGGCGGCGTCGTTGTGGTCAAAGCCCAGGTGAAGACCGGTGGCCGCGGCAAGGCTGGCGGCGTCAAGGTCGCGAAGACTCCCGACGAGGCGTTTGCCGCGGCTGAGTCGATTCTCGGTCTGGACATCAAGGGTCACGTTGTGAAGCGCGTGATGGTTGCAGCTGGCGCTGACATCGCGCAGGAGTTCTACTTCTCCGTCTTGCTCGACCGCGCGAATCGCTCGTACCTGTCGCTGTGTTCGGTTGAAGGCGGCATGGAAATCGAGCAACTTGCAGTGGAGAAGCCGGAGGCGCTGGCGCGCATCGAGGTGGATCCGATCGTTGGGATCGATGCCGTGAAGGCCGAAGAGATCGCTCGTGCGGCGAACTTTCCCGAAGAGCTCGTCGGCAAGGTCGTCCCGGTCTTCCAGAAGCTCTACGAGGTGTACACGAAGGAAGACGCGACGCTTGTCGAGGTGAACCCTCTCGTGCTCACCGGCGCCGGTGAGATTGTGGCACTCGACGGCAAGATTTCGCTCGATGAAAACGCGGCATTCCGTCAGCCAGGTCATGAGGAGCTGACCGATAAGGCAGCTGAAGATCCGCTCGAGGCCAAGGCCAAGGCGCAGGATCTGAACTACGTGAAGCTCGACGGAGAGGTCGGGGTCATCGGAAACGGTGCCGGGCTTGTCATGTCGACGCTTGATGTGGTCGCCTACGCGGGCGAAAACCACGGCGGCGTGAAGCCCGCCAACTTCCTCGACATTGGGGGCGGTGCCTCAGCCGAGGTCATGGCTGCGGGCCTTGACGTGATTCTGGGTGATCCTCAGGTGAAGTCGGTCTTTGTGAACGTTTTCGGCGGCATCACCGCGTGCGACGCGGTAGCAAACGGGATCGTCGGTGCGCTCGCGAAACTCGGCGACGCGGCGAACAAGCCGCTGGTCGTGCGTCTCGACGGCAACAATGTCGAGGAGGGTCGACGGATCCTTGCAGAAGCCGCACACCCACTGGTGACACTGGCCGCCACGATGGACGAGGGCGCCGACAAGGCTGCCGAGCTGGCCAACGCCTGATCACCCACGAGACTGACGAGAGAGTAGAGATATGTCGATCTTCCTGAACAAGGATTCCAAGGTCATCGTGCAGGGCATCACCGGCGCGGAGGGCACGAAGCACACCGCACGTATGCTCGCAGCCGGTACCCAGATTGTGGGTGGTGTGAATGCTCGCAAGGCGGGCACCACCGTCTCGCACGTCGATGCAACAGGCAACGCGCTTGAGCTTCCGGTGTTCGCAACTGTCGCCGAGGCGATGGCCGCGACCGGTGCCGACACCTCGATTGCGTTCGTGCCGCCAGCCTTCACGAAGGATGCCGCGATCGAGGCTATCGACGCAGGCATCGGGCTCCTCGTGATCATCACCGAAGGCGTGCCGGTCAGAGATTCTGCAGAGTTGTGGGCTCACGCGAAGGCCACCGGCAACCAGACCCGAATCATCGGGCCAAACTGCCCCGGCATCATCACCCCGGGTGAGTCGCTTGCGGGCATCACGCCGGCAACCATTGCGGGCAAGGGCCCGATCGGTCTGGTGTCGAAGTCGGGCACGCTGACGTACCAGATGATGTTCGAGCTGCGTGATCTGGGCTTCTCCACCGCCATCGGGATCGGCGGCGACCCCATCATTGGTACCACGCACATTGACGCGTTGGCGGCCTTCGAAGCCGACCCCGAGACGCTCGCGATCGTGATGATCGGTGAAATCGGCGGCGACGCTGAGGAACGCGCGGCCGAGTTCATCAAGGCCAACGTCACGAAGCCGGTTGTCGGCTACGTCGCGGGCTTCACCGCTCCCGAGGGCAAGACGATGGGCCACGCTGGCGCGATCGTTTCAGGTTCTGCGGGAACAGCTCAGGCCAAGAAGGAAGCGCTTGAGGCGGCTGGCGTCAAGGTCGGCAAGACGCCGAGCGAGACCGCGCGGCTGTTGCGCGAGGTCTACGCCGCGCTGTAGTTTTCGCGAGCGGATCATGGAGGCGGGCACCAGCGGTGCCCGCCTCCCTTGCGTGTGCGCTGACGGTTGTCGGGATCGATCGGTAGCCTGGAGAGAATGAAAGCCACACTGACGGCGGTGATCGCCGCGATCGAAGCCGCTGCCATCGCACTCGCGGTGTTTGTTGCGGTCGGCATACCCGGCGTGCTGGTCTGGTGGCTCGCACTTGACCTGGCGGGTGACCCGAGCCAGGCGGTTGCGGGCATCGGCGGGGTGTGGCTGCTCGCACACCTCGTGCCCCTGACGTTTTCACTCACGCCCGACTCCGCACTGGCCCTCGGGCTCGAACCGCAGGCGCTGAGCTTCGTCATCTCGCTCGCGCCCTTGACGCTGTCGTTCCTCACGGCACTGTTGGCGTTCCGATCCGGGTGGCGCTTAGGCAATCGAGGCGGCAGTGGGGTGGCCGCACCACTGGGCGGTGCGGCGGGCTTCGCGGCGGCGGCAGGCGTCGTGGCGTTGATCGCGACACCAGTGCTCGCAGCACCTGTGTGGGTGGCAATACTGGTACCCGTACTCTGGTTTGGGGCGTGGTCGACGTGCGGTTTTGTTGCCCGCGCGGGGGCGAGTGGGCATGACTGGTGGCGATCCGCTGTGCGTCAACTGCAGCGTCGACTCCAGCCGCTGAGCCCACTCGGTGCGGCAGTCCTCCCGACACGCGCGCGGGAAGTGGTGCGGCAGGCAGCCGCCAGCTTTGCGGCTCTGTTGGGCCTCGGCGCGCTCGGCCTCGCGGGCGCGATCGTGGTGGGATACGTCGAGATCGTGACCCTCAGCCAGGGGCTCCAACTGGATCTCTTGGCTAACCTGCTCGTCTTCTTGGCGCAACTTGCTGTGCTTCCGGTGGCGTGGGCTTGGGCGGTCGCGTGGTGTACCGGTGCTGGGTTCGCGATCGGAACGGGCACGTCGGTGACTCCCTTCGATACCCTCCTTGGGCCGTTGCCGTCTCTGCCGCTTCTGGGAGCGATTCCGCAGGCCTGGGGGAACGCGGGAGCGCTAGCTCCGGCACTCGTCGTGCTCGCCGGCGTGTTGGTGGGAGCGCTCGCCGGGGGCAGTCGCGAGTTTCGCCGTGTGCCACTGCTCTCTGCAATCCTGGTACCCGTGTTCGCTGCGGCGTTCACCGGGCTTGCGGTGGTGGGGTTCTCTGCGCTCGCTTCCGGGGCGATTGGGCCGGGCCGCCTCTCCGAAGTGGGCCCAGCGCCGTGGCTTGTCGGAGGTCTTGCTGCGGCTGAACTGGGGGCCGGGATCTTGTGTGGGGTGCTTGCCAGACGGATCGACCATGCCCGATTGCTCGAGAGGGTTCCGCGGCTTCGCCTGGGCGAGCGTGAGAAGCCCACCGAGGCGGCTGACACGCTGCCCCTCACCCCGCTGGTGGTTACGCCTGTCGAAGAACCGGCCGTGTCGCAAGCGCCGACCTCTGCGCTGACGCCGGCTCCTGCCACCGAAATTTCGGCTGTGCCGATCCCGCCTTCGGACGAGAGCGACGAGGAGTCTCTCATGCGGGAATACGCATGGGAAAACGGGGCGCAGCGCATCGACTCGGCCACCCCGAGCGCCCGAACCTCGCGTTGGCGCCGCTGGTTGCCGAAGGGATAGACTGGCACTTCATCCACGGGAGCCCGATCGTCGACGGGCTGAGAGTGAACTGCGCGAGTTCTCACCGTTACACCTGATCTGGGTAATACCAGCGGAGGAAGGAATCATATGATTACGCCTGCCCACAATGAACATTTGACGCGCACGAGTCGCGTGCTGGGGGTATCGGGGCGATCGTCGAGCACCGGCACCGACACCGGCACCGGCACCCGCGCGGCAGGGCGCCGGGTCGCGCACCTCACGGTTGCAGCGACTCTCGGCCTGACACTCGCGGGGTGCGCTGGAGGGGCGACCGACACCGGATCCACTGATGCATCGCGCACCGTCACGCTGGTGACACACGAGTCTTTTCCAGGAGACGCTTTCGCAGCGGCTGCCAGCGTGGCCACGGGATACGAGGTCGAGGTCATCACCGCCGGTGACGGCGGCGAGCTGACCAACAAGCTGGTGCTGACGCAGGGTGCACCGATCGCCGACGCGTTCTTTGGTGTCGACAACGTATTTGCCTCCAGACTGGTTGACCACAACGTTGTAGAGCCCTACCTCTCGGAGGGATTGCCCGCGCGGGCGGCGGAATTTGCGGTAGACGGCGTCGGCTCGCTCAGCCCCGTGACCTTGGGTGCGACCTGCGTCAACATCGATCCTGCGTGGTTCGCCGAGCGGGGTCTCACCGAGCCCGAGGGCTATGACGACCTGACCGATCCCGCCTATGCGGGGCTGACGGTGCTGCTCGACCCGACCTCCTCGTCAACAGGCGCATCCTTCCTTGTCGGCACGGTCGCGGCTTTCGGTAAAGACGGGTTCGCGGAGTATTGGGCGAGTCTTGCCGACAACGGTGTGCGCATCGAACAGGGGTGGACTGAGGCCTACAATGGCCAGTTCACGCAGGGCGGCGGCGAAGGCACCTTCCCGATTGTGCTCTCGTACAGTTCCTCGCCCGCCTGGACGGTCACCGAAGACGGCGCAGCCACAACAACCCGGGCGTTGCTCGATACCTGCTCGTCGCAGGTCGAGTATGCGGGTGTTCTGGCTGGCGCCGAGAACCCGGAGGGTGCCCGCGCAGTGGTCGACTACCTGCTGTCTCGCGAGTTTCAAGACACGATCGCCGACACCATGTATGTATACCCGGTCGATCCCGAAGCGTATGTGCCCGACGACTGGCAGCAGTTCGCTCCGATGCCCGAGGCACCGAACGACCTGACTCCGGCTGAGATTGGGGCCGGGCGAGAGACCTGGTTGAAGGCGTGGAGCGAAGCGACGGGCTGGTAGCAGGGCCGCGCGCCGCCGCGGCGCGATGGCCCGGCCGATGTGGTTGGGCCATCGCCGCGGCGCTGCCCCTGGGTTTTCTCGCTCTCTTCTTTGTGTGGCCGGTTCTCGCGCTCGTGGCAACTGGCCTGTTCGACAGTGGATCGCCCGGTGCTGTGGCACCGAGTTCGGTGTTCGCTGAACCGCGCACCTGGCGGGTCATTGGTCAGACTCTGACGCAGGCACTCCTCGGCACCGCGCTGTCGGTGCTGCTTGGCCTGCCTGCCGCCTTTGTCCTGTACCGGCTGGAGTTTCGCGGGCAGTCGATGCTGCGCGGTCTGGCTACCGTTCCGTTCGTGCTGCCCACCGTGGTCGTCGGCGTGTCCTTCACCGCGCTCCTGGGCCCAGGAGCGCCGCTTTCCTGGCTGGGCCTTGATCAGACGCTGACCGCTATCGTGCTGGCGCTCGCGTTCTTCAACGTGACGGTGGTATTGCGCACCGTGGGCGGCTTCTGGGCACAGCTCGATCCCAAGCCCGAGGAGGCGGCGCGCATGCTGGGTGCCGCACCCGTGCGAGTGTTCCTGACAATCACCCTGCCGGCCCTCGCCCCAGCGATCGCGTCCGCGGCCGCACTAGTGTTCCTGTTCTGCGCAACATCGTTTGGGGTCGTGCTCATCTTGGGGGGGCGTCAGTTCTCCAACATCGAGACCGAAATCTATCGTCTGACCGTGCAATTCCTCGACCTGCGATCGGCGGCGACGCTCTCGATCGTTCAGTTTGCGATCGTTGCCGCGGTTCTGTTGCTCTCCGCCAGGCTGCGCAAAGGGCGAGATCGGGCCATGGCGCTTCGTTACACGAGGCGAGGAGCCATCCGTCCCACGCGCGCCCACGCGCCCGCGATTGCGGTGTTTGCGGCGACAGTGTTGAGCCTGCACGTGTTGCCGATCCTCGCCCTCGTATGGCGTTCGCTTCGGGGCGTAGATGGCTCTCTGAGTTTGGAACACTATGCACACCTGCTCTCGCCGCCGGAAGGCTCGCGGCTGGACGGTACCGTCTTCGACGCAGTGTGGCTGTCTCTGCAGACGGCGACCGCGGCAACCGCGATCGCGATGGTGCTGGGCGTGCTCACGGCGCTCGTCGCGTCGCGCCAGCCGCGCAGCCCGCACCTGCGCTGGGCCACACGCACCTTCGACGGTTTTGTCATGCTGCCACTCGGGGTCTCGGCCGTGACCCTCGGATTCGGTCTGCTCCTCACGATGCACGCCCCGCTCGGCATCGGCTTCGATCTCCGCACCTCGGTGGTGCTGATCCCAATCGCCCAGGCGTTGATCGCTCTGCCACTCGTGGTGCGCACGCTGCTGCCCGTGCTGCGCGGCATCGACCCTCGATTGCGCCAAGCCGCAGCCACGCTGGGAGCCTCCCCGCTACGGATTTTGGCGACCATCGATCTGGCGATGCTTGGGCGCTCCGCGGGCCTCGCCCTCGGGTTTGCGTTCGCGACATCGCTCGGCGAGTTCGGGGCCACGGCCTTCCTGGTTCGCCCGGGTGACCAGACGCTCCCGGTGGTCATTGCTCAGCTCATCGGCCAACAGGGGGCCGAGAACTACGGCATGGCGCTCGCCGCGGCGGTGGTGCTTGGGGCTTTGACCGCAGGCGTCATGCTGGTTGCCGAGCGGTGGCGTGGTGAGGTGGCAGGAGAATGGTGAGCATGACAGAACGAACGGCGACCGAAGCGGGGCTTGATGTCCGCGAGGTAACGGTGCGCCACATGGCATCGTCCCGAGGTGAATCTGGTGGACCCGCCGCGGTCTCGGGTGTCACATTCTCAGTGGATCGTGGGGAGGTCGTGGCGCTTCTGGGCCCGAGTGGGTGCGGCAAATCGACGCTGCTACGGGCCATCGCTGGGCTACAGCCGCTGAGCGGAGGCTCGGTGCAGTGGTCGGGCGACGACCTGGCACGCGTGCCGCCGCATCAGCGAGGGTTCGGGCTCATGTTCCAGGATGCCCAACTCTTCGCGCATCTCTCGGTGGCGAAGAACGTCGCGTACGGCCTCAGTGCGCAGCGCGTGCCCCGTGCGGATCGCGCCGCTCGGGTGGCCGAGCTCCTCGAACTGGTCGGGCTCCCGTCATCTGGCGAGCGGCCGGTGACGGAGCTCTCGGGTGGGGAACAGCAACGGGTTGCACTCGCACGCTCACTCGCGCCCAGGCCGCGGCTGCTCATGCTCGACGAGCCGCTCTCGGCGCTTGATCGTGGGCTTCGGGATCGGCTGGGGGGAGACCTTGCGCGCGTGCTGCGTGCCACCTCGACCACAGCGATTCTCGTCACCCACGATGAGTCGGAAGCCGCCGCAATCGCCGACCGCACGCTGCGGATGCGCGCGGGAAAACTCTTTGATTCGTGAGGCCTGAGTCGACCGCGCGGCGCGTTCTCGCCCAAGGAGGAGCCCTCGTTCCGGCCGTAATTCTGCTCGACGGGCGCTCCGGCTCGGGAAAGACGGTGCTCGCAGAATCGCTGTGCGCGTTGTCGCAGGGCACCATCCTGCACCTTGATGATCTCTACCCGGGTTGGGACGGACTTTCTGCGGGGTCGAGAGCCGTGGCGACGGCCCTACAGACGGGAACCTATAGCCGCTTCGACTGGGTCTCGATGCAATCCGCCGAGCAGATGTCGCTCTGCCGGCACGGCCCGCTCATCGTCGAAGGGTGTGGTGCGGTGACCGCGCGAAACCTGCACGCAGCTCGTGCATGGGCCGCGGGTTTGCCCGTGCACAGCATTTGGCTAGAGTGTCCCACGGATGTTCGTCAGGCGCGCGCACTCTCACGAGACGGTGATATGTTTCGGCCGCACTGGGAGGCCTGGGCCTCGCAGGAGGAGGCACACCTTGCGGTCGAGCGTCCGCTCGCGCTCGCAGCCGAGGTGATTCACTGCCGGTAGACTGGTGTGGTGCTGAAAATCGCGGTCCTCATCTCCGGTGGGGGCAGTAATCTCAAAGCGCTGCTTGACGCGGCGGCGGAGCCGGGGTTTCCCGCTCGCATCGTCGCGGTCGGTAGTGACACGCAGGCGACCGGTCTCGCCTACGCGCAGGCCGCGGGAGTGCCCACCTTCGTTGTTCGACCGAGCGATTACGGCTCGCGCGAGGAATGGGGCCAGGTGCTCGCGGCGGCCCTGCAAGAGCACGGCGTGGGCACGGGCCCAGATCCGGGCCTCGTGGTCAGCGCTGGTCTCATGCGCATTCTTCCCGCTGGCTTCGTACGGCTGTTCTCGCCCCGCCTCATCAACACCCACCCCGCCCTCCTCCCGCTGTTTCCCGGCGCTCACGCCGTGCGTGACGCGCTCGCCGCGGGGGAAACGGAGACGGGGGTCACGGTGCACGTCATTGACGAGGGCGTTGATACCGGCCCAGTGCTCAGACAGGCTCGAGTGGCCATCCTCCCCGGCGAGACCGAGGCGGACCTGCACGAGCGCATCAAACAGATCGAACGGCCGCTCCTCGTTGAGACCGTGCGCGAGATCGCCGAGGGCATCCTCGTACTTCCCGGCGAGCTCGGCTGACGCCGATTCACTCCCGATTCACCCATCCGACAGTCGATCACCCGAGAAGCGGCAGCTGCCGCGTCACGAAGGAGCCCTTTCATGGCAGTTCAGAGCCACGACCCCAGCCTGTACGAGCACCGCGACACCGTGCCGGTGCGCCGGGCACTGATTTCTGTCAGCGACAAGTCGGGCCTGCTCGAACTTGCCTCGGCGCTCGCCGAATCGGGTGTCGAGATCGTGTCGACCGGTTCGACGGCACTGACGATTCGCGAGGCTGGGTATCCGGTCACCGATGTCGCCGAGGTGACTGGCTTCGCCGAGGCGCTTGACGGTCGAGTCAAGACGCTCCATCCGGCCGTGCACGCGGGCCTGCTCGCTGACCTGCGCCTGGCGGATCACCGCGCGCAGCTCGAACAGCTCGGGTTCGCGGCGTTCGAGCTCGTCGTGGTGAATCTGTATCCCTTCGAGCAGACGGTCGCCGCGGGCAAGCCTGCCGCTGACGTGATCGAGAACGTCGACATCGGGGGCCCCGCGATGGTGCGCGCGACCGCCAAGAATCATCCCAACGCGGCGATCGTTGTCTCGCCCGCGCGATATGACGAGGTGATTGCCGCCATCCGTGCGGGAGGCACAACGCTTGCCCTGCGTCGCTCGCTCGCCACCGAGGCGTTTGTGCACACCGCGCAGTATGACGCGGCGGTCGCGAATTGGTTCCTCGATCAAGAAGATGGCGGCTGGGGCGAAGTCGTCGTCGATGTCGATGCCGAGGCCGATGCTTCGGTCGACAGTATCTTCGCCGAGAGCGATGGCTATGTCGGCTACGAAATGTTTGGCCTGCGTGAGCAGGTGCTGCGATACGGAGAAAACAGCCATCAGCGTGCGGCGCTCTTCACCGAGACCGAAGGCGCGGGAATCGCGCAGGCGACACAGCTGCACGGCAAGGAAATGTCGTACAACAACTTTGTCGATGCCGATGCCGCGTTGCGCGCAGCCTTCGATCATGAGCGGCCGGCGGTCGCGATCATCAAGCACGCGAATCCCTGCGGTATCGCGGTCGCGCCCGAGGATGCTTCCGACCCGATCGCTGCGGCTCACGATCTCGCTCACGCCTGCGATCCGGTCTCAGCATTCGGGGGAGTCATTGCGGCGAACCGTGTCGTGACGGCGAAGATGGCTGAAACCGTCGCCGAAATCTTCACCGAGGTGATTGTCGCACCCGGCTTCGAGCCCGAGGCCCTTGCGATCCTGACACAGAAAAAGAACGTGCGACTGCTGGTGCTGCCGGCGGACTTCGCTCCGAACCCGGTTGAGCTACGTCAGGTTTCCGGTGGCTTCCTGCTGCAAGACGCAGACCGCGCCTTTGCCGCGGCGAGCGAGTGGCAGCTGGCCGCCGGAGAAGCTGCAGATGCCGAGACACTCGCCGAGCTTGAGTTCGCGTGGCGCGCGTCTCGTGCGGTGAAGTCAAACGGCATCATCTTGACCGCGAACGGTGCCTCGGTGGGCGTCGGCATGGGCCAGGTCAACCGAGTTGACTCGTGCCGCCTCGCGGTGAGTCGTGCGGGTGAGCGCGCGAAGGGAGCGGTCGCAGCCTCAGATGCTTTCTTCCCCTTCGCGGATGGCCTGCGGGTGCTGCTCGACGCTGGCGTGCGCGCGGTGGTGCAGCCGGGCGGATCGGTGCGAGATGCCGAAGTGATCGAAGTGGCTGTAGCGGCTGGAGTGACCATGTACTTCACGGGCGAGCGGCACTTCTTCCACTAAGCCGGATAGCATTAACCTCATGGAAATTGTTAAGGGAATACTGGTCGTTCTACACATCGTCGGCTTCGCTGCCGTGTTCGGCAGCGTGATGGCTCAGATGCCTGCAGTGAAGCGTGGTCGTGCGATCATCACGAACGGGGTGATCCACGGCCTCAGCACCATGTTCGTCACGGGCCTGCTGCTCGTCGCAATGAAGTACATGCTTGACGAGCCGGTTAACAACTTCAAGATCACGGTCAAGCTCGCGGTGCTCATCGCGATGGTCGTCATCGTGCTGATCAACCGCAAGAAAGAGAGCGTTTCTGCGGGCGTACTGGGCGCTGTCGCTGGCCTCAGCGTCGTCAACGTGGCACTCGCGGTGCTCTGGCACTAGTCGCACAGGCCAAGAAACAGAGGGGGTGGATCACACAGCGTGATCCACCCCCTCTGTGCTGTGCGCGGCTACTTGGTGCGTTCGAGCGTTCCGATCTCTTGCGAATCGGCGTTCATCACCGTCATCGTGTTGTTGTCGATGCGCGCCGTGGAGGCGTCAGACAACCAGGTGTCGACGCCCTCGCAGAACATCAGGGTGGAGCCCATGTCACCGAGTGTGACAGTGTCGCCCGACATCGTGTACGCGCCGAAGATGCCGTTGCAGCCGTCGGAGCCATTGAAGCTTCCGTCTGCTTCAAGAACGAGCCACGGCTCCCCGGTCACATTGGCGGTACCCCAGGTGCCCTGCGCCTTCGAGGTGTCGCCTGAGGCGCACCCGACGAGGGTGAGGGCCGCGGCCGCGAAAGCGGCGGCGGTTAGCAGTGACCTGAGCGTGTGATTCATGTCCACAGACTACCTTCTCGCAGGTGAACAACGGGTGCCGTTTTAGCGCCAGCGGGCACCCCAACCCTGAGATTCACCCGCGGGTGAAATCGCCTGTGAGACGCCGAGTGGATTGTCATCGCGCAGTGCCGCTGGGAGGAAGGCGGCCGGGGCGTTCTGGTACGCGACAGGGCGCAAGAACCGCGTGATTGCCGCGGTTCCCACCGAGGTGCTGGAGTCGTTGGTGGTCGCGGGCCACGGACCCCCGTGCTGCTGTGCGGGGGTGACGGCGACACCGGTTGACCACCCGTTGAAGAGCACCCGACCCACCTGCTGAGTGAGGGCGGCGACCAGCGCCTGCAGCTCCGATGCGTTCTCGGTGTCACCTGCGCCCTCGGCGCTGCTCAGGTGCACCGTGCCCGTCAGGTTGCCCTCGTAGAACTCGGGCATGAGTGCGGCCAGATCGGTTCCGGCGGGTACCTCGACCAGGATCGACAGGGGGCCGAAGGCCTCTTCGACCAGGGCGTGAGTGCTCGTCCGGAAATCTTCGAGGGAGACCGCCACGATGGTGGGCGTCGCCCACCCTTGCTGCTCTTCGTCAAAGCGGATCCCGCCCGCGATTACCGGTCGCACACCGGGGGACGCGAGGATTGCGTCGCGGCGTTCGGCAAACGACTGAGCGATGCGAGGGCCGAGCAGCCGGTGCTCGGGGAGCTCGCGGCCCGCGGCCCGGATCGCCTCGTCAAGCGGTGATCCTTCGGGGATGAACACGAAGCCGGGCTTCGTGCAGAGCTGACCCGCCGAGCCGGAGACACTCGTGAGGTATCCGGCCGCGATTTCGTCGACGCGCTCATCAATGGCTCCAGCGGTAATGAAGACCGGGTTGACGCTTCCGAGCTCGCCATAGAACGGGATCGGGGCGGGACGGGAAGCCGCAATATCGGCGAGCAAGCGACCCACGGCGATGGAACCAGTGAATGAACCAGCCTTGATGCGCGTATCCTTGAGTACCTCAACGCCAGCCTGCTGGCCGTGGATCAGGTGAAAGACTCCCTCGGGCATATCCGACTTCGCGAGGGCCTCGCGAGCAACTTCGGCGGTTGCATCCGAGAGCTCGGGGTGGCCGGAATGCGCCTTCACGATGAGCGGGCAGCCGGCGGCGAGAATCGCTGCGGAATCACCGCCGAGTACCGAGAATGCGAACGGGAAGTTCGAGGCCGAGAAATTGATGACGGGACCGAGCGGCAAGAGCACTCGACGGATGTCGGGGCGCGGGCCCAGCACAAAGGCGGGGTCGGCGTGGTCGATGCGTGCATCGAGGTAGTCGCCCGCGGTGAGAGCCTCGGCAAACAACCGCAGTTGCACGGCGGTGCGCTTCACCTCACCGGTGAGTCGCGCTTCGGTGAGCCCGGTCTCCCGCATCGCGATCTCAACGAGCTGAGGGCTCGCTTCCTCAAGCGCGTCGGCGACGGCGACAATTGCGCGGGCGCGAGCCTCCGGTGCGGTGGCGGCGAACGCGGGCGCTGCCGCAGCGGCCCCGGCGACGACTGCCTCGAGTTCGGGGGACAGTGTGGACTCGACCATGAGCTGATTCCTTTGCGGAGGGGGAAGTGAAGTGGCTTCTTGTGGCCACGAACGACTCGACCATTCTTCCACCACTTCGAACGGGGATGTGACAGGGCAGATCCTGAGAATCCTCGATCTCATTTACTTGAAAGTTTGCGTAAATAGATTCAATCGAATATAGTTGAGGCATCACCCACACTGCGTCGGCACGACGCACACGGTCAACCACTCAGGGAGCATCATGGAATTCGGAGTCTTCTCGGTCGGCGATCTTACGCTCGATCCCACCACCGGAATCATGCCGACCGAACACGAGCGCATCAAGGCGCACGTCGCAATCGCGAAAAAGGTCGAAGAAATCGGCATGGATGTCTTTGCGACCGGAGAGCATCACAACCCGCCATTTTTCCCGTCATCACCGACCACCTCTCTCGCCTACATCGCCGCGGTGACCGAGCGGATCACGCTCTCGACCGCGACGACCCTCATCACGACAAACGACCCCGTGAAGATTGCCGAAGACTATGCAACCCTGCAGCACCTGGCCGATGGCCGAGTTGACCTCGTCATGGGGCGCGGGAACACCGGCCCCGTCTATCCGTGGTTTGGTAAGGACATCCGCCAGGGGATTCCGTTGGCGATCGAAAACTACGCCCTGCTGCGTCGTCTCTGGGATGAGGACGTGGTCGATTGGGAGGGTCAATTCCGCACCCCGCTGCACGGATTCACATCTACGCCGAGACCCCTCGATGGCTTGCCGCCGTTTGTGTGGCACGGGTCGATCCGCAGCCCCGAAATTGCGCACCAGGCGGCCTTCTACGGAGATGGATTTTTCGCGAACAACATCTTCTGGCCCAAGGAGCACTACCAGCGTCTGATTGCGATCTACCGTGAGCGCTACGAGCACTACGGGCACGGCAAGGCGCACCAGGCGATCGTTGGCCTCGGCGGACAATTCTTCATGGCGAAGAATTCGCAGGACGCGGTCAAGCAGTTCCGGCCGTACTTCGACAACGCCCCCGTCTACGGGCACGGCCCGCGGATGGAAGACTTCATGGAGCAAACCCCGCTCATCGTGGGGAGCCCGCAGGAGGTTATCGATCGTACGCTGTCATTCCGCGAGTGGGCGGGCGACTACCAGCGCCAACTCTTCCTCATCGATCACGCGGGCTTGCCGCTGAAGACCGTGCTGGAACAGCTCGACATGTTCGGAGAGCTCGTGCTACCCGTGCTGCGGGCAGAGTTTGCGAAGAACCGGCCGGCAGATGTGCCAGAGACCCCCACGCACAGGTCTCGGCTGGCAGTGAGCAGGGCGGGGCAGCCAGAGGAGCTGCGGGTCCCGTCTCTGGAAGCACGGGCCGCCTGATGAATGCGGATTCGAGTGGGCAGTCCGCGGCAGCAGTCGAGGCTTGGGAGGCACTTTTTCGCGCACAATCGACGCTATTTCGCAAGTTCTCGGATGCGCCCGTCTGGCACGGGCGGACGACCCGGGAGTACGACATTCTTTACCAACTGGGTCGAACTGGCGGAGACGGCATGCGCCAACGCGACCTCACCGATCGCCTGTTCATCTCGCAACCGTCGCTCAGTCGAATGATCGAGCGGCTCGTGAATGAGGGGCTGATCGACCGATGCCCCGACCCGAGGGACGGGCGTGGTGCGATCCTGAAGCTCAGCGACGCCGGCCGGGCGCTGCAACGGCAGATCGGGTCGGGCCACGCGGCCGACATCGCCCAGACGATGCGCGGTCGGCTCAGCGAGTCTGAGTTGCGTACCTTGAAGGAACTGGCGGAGCGGCTTGCGCCGCCCGTTGGACCGGACACCGGAGACAGTGACGTCAGATCATGAGCGAGAGAACCGCCCGAAACATGGATCGACCTCTTGCGGAATCGGGTGGGTGGTGATCTCTGCGCGGGCATGAGCCCACGACACGTTCGCCAGCGACCAGCGATGTGACGACTGCACCGCGGGACTCGGCCGAACACAGTGCCGAGAACACGGAGTTTGTCTGGTTGGTGGCCAACCACGCCCGCACTGACACTCCGTGAAACCAAATTGAAATAATTCATTTATCCGTGCATGAATATGCGGCATAATCCGGAAGCGACCTTCGATCGAGACATTACTTGGCTTGATCAAGAAAACATCTAGATGTAGGTTGTATGTATTCGCTCACATCCGGTGGACGAATGTGTCTCTGGCGAATGTACGAGGGAGTACGGAGCAACCATGGCAGAAACAACGCCCGCAGTCGACCACGATGAGGATGCCGCACACCTGGCATCACTCGGGTACGACTACGACACCACCTTTAAACGCGAGATGAGCTTCTTCGGCAACGTCTCGCTCGGCTTTACCTACCTCTCGCCGATCGCAGGCGTGTACTCGATGTTCGCGATCTCGCTGGGTACCGCAGGCCCCCCGATGGCCTGGGCGCTCGTGATCGCGCTGGTCGGCCAGTTCCTCGTGGGTCTGATTTTTGGCGAGGTCGTTTCCAACTACCCGGTTGCTGGCGGGGTATATCCCTGGTCGCGTCGTCTGTGGGGCCGTAAGTACGCCTGGATGAACGGGTGGATCTACGTGGTCGCGCTCGTCGGCACGATCGCCGCGGTCGCATACGGCGCCGCGCCCTTCGTCGGCTCGCTCTTTGGCGCCACATTAGATTCGGTGGGCACCGTACTCATCGCGCTGGGCACCCTGGTCATCGCGACGATCCTGAACTTCTCCGGCACGAAGGTGCTCAGCGTTGCGGCCATGGTCGGCCTCATCGCCGAGCTCATCGGTGCGGTAGTGATTGGGGTCTACCTGATCTTCTTCGGTCGTCAGCACGAGTGGTCGATCTTCTTCGACAATCAGGGCATCGGTAACGATGCGCCTGGTGGCTACCTCGGGGCATTCGCGGCGGCGGCTCTGATCGGTATGTTCGCCTACTACGGCTTCGAGGCAAACGGCGACGTCGCTGAGGAAATCAAGGATCCGAGTCGGCAGGTGCCGAAGGCGATGCGCATGACCCTCTACATCGGTGGCTTCGCGGCGAACCTCCTTGCTTTCTCGCTCGTACTTGCGGTTCCCGACTTCCAAGCGGTTGCCGATGGTACGGTCACCGACCCAATCGGCGAGTTGCTGATGGCGAACTTCGGCCCGATCTTCCCGATCGTGATGCTGATCATCGTCATCGCGTTCATCTCGTGCATCACCAGCCTGCAGGCAGCCGCCAGCCGTCTGATCTATTCGATGGCTCGAGACGGATTCCTGCCCGGCTCCGAGAAGCTCGCGAAGTTCAACGAGAAGCGCCACGTGCCGAACAACGCACTGCTCGTCGCGGCAATTGTTCCGGGCCTGATAGTGATTCTGTCCCTGTTCCTCGTGCAGGCACTGTTTGCCCTCGTCGGCTTCGGCACCGTGGGAATCTATGTCGGCTTCGGCATGGTGGTGCTCGCCGCACTGCGTGCGCGCATCAAGGGCTGGAAGCCGGCTGGTAAGTTCACGCTCGGTGCCTGGGCTTACCCGGTGAACATCCTGGCGCTGATCTGGGGGGCCGTTGCAGTGATCAACATCATCTGGCCACGTCCCACGGGCGGCACCTGGGTCGAGGACTACCTGCTGATCATGACCACCGTTGGTGTCATCGCCATTGGTTGGATCTACATGCTGGTCTCGAAGGCATACCTTCGCGGTAACGCTCCGGCAGCTGACGCAAGCGGTCCCATCAAGACCATGGTCTAATCACGCACGTTCGCGCGGGCGGCCGACTCTTCGGAGACGGCCGCCCGTCCGTATGTCTAGGAAAGGAAACCCATGCCAGATCTCGCCGTTGATCCCACCGCGTTTGTGCACGGTGCCGAGGAAGCTTCCGGGCCACTCATCCCGGTTGTTGTCTCCCTGACCTTTCCGAACATGGGGGAGGTGTCCCACCAACTCATGTCTGATTTCACGCGGATCGCGTTCGAAGCCGTGCGGGAGGCCGGTGGTCGCCCACGGCTGGTTGATTCCTCAGCGGCCACATTTCACTCCGCAGACGAGGTGTTTGCGGGTGCCGATGCCATCCTGTTCCTCGGGGGTGGCGATGTTGACGGAGCGCTCTATGGAGTTGACGTTCCGCCAGCCAACTCCTATGGGGTGGACCGCAGGGCAGATGACTATTGCATCGATCTACTGAGGGAATCAATAGCACGAGATCTTCCCACGCTTGCGATCTGTCGTGGATCTCAGTTGCTCAATGTTGCCTGTGGAGGCACGTTGATCCCCGACATTGAAAACTACGGACTACACCGTGGCGGGCCGGGTTCTCCCATGTTTCTCGACGAGGAAGTCGTGCTGGAATCGGGTAGCGAGATCGCCAGGATTCACGAACGCACCGAGGTGACGGTGCGTTCTGGGCACCATCAGGCAGTGGCAGAGGTAGGGCCGGAGCTTCGGGTTACGGCTCGCGCTCACGATGGAGTGGTTGAAGGGACCGAGCATCGCACGGCGAGCTGGGTGCTTGGAATTCAGTGGCATCCGGAAGAGCCCGATGCCGACGCGAGCGATCGCGCGCGTGTCTTCGGTGCCTTGGTTGAGCGAGCACGCCAGCAGCGGGATTGAGCCAGGAGCAAACGCCGCGTACATGCGTGTGACAGTCCGATGCTACGGATTTCCACACGGAGACAATCTTCGACCGGCAGTTTGACCTTGCCCCTCTTTGCCAGGCTGTGTGTGAGTCACTCGGTTGACAGAAAGGTCACCCATCATGTCGATCACGCCGGGCTTCACTCTCACGGAAATCCGTGAGTATGTGCACGAGTACCAGAACCTTCCCCATGGCACGAAAACGAGATGGTTGAAAGAGCAAACCTTTTCCAAGCATCAGATCATGCGCTGGCAAGATGCCGTGTTCGGGGGCGATCTCGACCGCGGCATGATTCCGCGAGAGAGTAGCGGTATGACACCAGACGCGAAGGCCCGCCGGGAGATCTCCCACCAGCAGCGCAGCATCCCGAAAGAACAACACGACGCAGAACTCGCCGCGCTCAACGCCCGGATTCGTGAACTCGAGGGAACGAATGACGCGTTGGGAAAAGCTATCGGGCTCTTGCACAAGCTGAACGAGCAAGAGCCCGATACGTTGCCGGCGACCGGGCGAGAGAGTTCATCACCGCCGAGAACCTCCTCGTGACCGAGCTCACCCGCATCACGGGGTCACAGCGTAAGGCCCTGAGCCTTGCGGGGGTGTCCCGGGCGACGTGGCATTACCGGCAACAGCCCCGCCAAGTGGTGATGGCCCCGGTTCCGCAGGCCGAGCGGGCGTACCGGGCACGCATCAGTCCGACCGATCGGGAACGCATCGTGGGGTACATTCTTGCGGGGTGGGCGAAGAGCGTGTCCGTGGATCATGCGTACGCGTCGGCGTGGGATGCGGGAGTGATGCTCGCGTCGCGTCGCACGTGGTGGCGGATCGCTGCCGGCATCGAGGAGCAGATGCTGCGCCCGCAGGTCCCGACCCGGCGCGGGAAACGGGCCCCACGCGAGAAACCCGTCGTGACGGCGACCCGGCCCGGGCAAGCGTGGTCGTGGGACATCACTGACTTGTACTCGCCGTGGTGGGGGAAAACGTTCAAGGCATACAAGATCACCGATATTTTCTCGCGTGAGATCGTGGGGTGGCGGGTCGAGGAACGAGAGGCTGATCACCTCGCGGTCGAGATGTTTGAGACCGCGATCGCCCATTACGGAGCCCCGGAGGTGGTGCATGCGGACTCGGGGTCAGCGATGCGTTCACACGCGCTCCTGAACGCGCTCACCCACCACGGAGTCACGTTGTCGCATAACCGGCCGTACGTCTCGAACGATAACCCGTTCTCCGAGGCCGGGTTCCGCACGATGAAGTACCGGCCCGGCTATCCCAGAGTCTTCGCTGATCTTGCTGCCGCCCGCACGTATCTCGCCGAGTATGTGGCCTGGTACAACACCGAGCACAAGCACTCCGGGATCGCGTTGTTCTCACCCGCTCAGGTCGGTGACGGGTCATGGCGTGAGGTGTGGAAGACCCGCGACCTCGCGTTGCAACACTATTACGACACGCACCCGGAACGGTTCCGCGGGCGCCCGGTTACGCCGGCACCAGCGGACCTCGTGGGAATCAATCTCCCGAAACAAACCACACAACTAACGTCCGAGTGACTCCACACAGCTTGACACAGAGCGTGCACCGGATGTTTGCGCTGCAAACTGCCGGATTGTGGAGAAACTGCCGGTCGAAGGTGGGACAGAACTAGGCGGGGACTCCCGCAGCCTCGAGCACGCCCGGAAGCCACTCGAGTGCCACATCGCTCGGGAGATCCCACGAGGACGCATCGTGCCGGCCGTAGTCGCCCACGCGAACGGCACCCTGCGCGGTGAACCGGCGATCAATGTGCTCGCTGCCCTGGCTGTAGGTCTCTTCGTAGAAGGTGTCACCGAGGCCGAACATGGCATAACGCACGCCGGTGAGGTCGGGCAGGGCCGCGTCGAACGCCTCGGCGAAGGGGATCGCGGTGTTCGGGAGGTCGCCCTCACCATGGGTGGAGCACACCACGACATAGAACGAATCAGGCGTGATCGACTGTGGATCGAAATCTTGCAGGTCGGCCACAACGACCTCGTCGGTCGTCTCGCGCAGTTTTGCGCCCAGATCTTCCGCGATCAATTCTGAATTTCCTGATTCGGTGCCGTATAGCACTGTGAACTTCACAGCTGGTGTCCTCTCGGTCGTGGTCGTGGGTATCGGGTGTGCAGCAAGGGGCTAGCCCTCACCGCGAGCGACCGCAACCATGCGGTCGTGATCTGAGATCTTGCGTCTGACACGATCGGGAGCCGCTGACTCTCGTTCGTGGGTATCGAGCACGAGCCATTGCGAGTAATCGACGGACTTCGCTTGCGCGGCCACCGTTAGGCCACCAAAACCAAGTTTATCTTCCGAAACCGAGAGCTCGCCCGCTTGCAGGTCGGCGGTGATTTCATCGCTGACCGACTTCGCGCACGCACGGTTCTCAGGGATCGCGCCCTGGGGCCCCCGCTTGGCCCAGCCGGTGCGGTAGAGCCCCGGTTCGATTCTGCCGGTCTCCGCTCCCTGCGCGATCAGCGGTTCCAATTCGCCCGATCCGGCTGCTGTAAAGCCGATTGCGGTGATGACGCTGGTTGCGGGGATCGTCAAGAGGTTCGACCCGTCGGTGAGCTCAATGCCGGTGACGTGATCGTCGCCGAGGATGCGCACGGGGGCGAGTGAGAATCGAAGGTTCACCTCCGGGCCGGGGTGTTTCGGCCGATCCGCCGAAACCATTTCGGTGATCGCGGCGAGCCGAGCCGTCTGCGTGCGATCCAGATCGGATCCTGATCCCGTGAGATCGTCGGGGGAGCGATACACGGCTCGCTCCAACGCGGCGAGTTCCTTCAGCATCTGTGGGTCGCCCTTAGAATCCGCGGCTCCCGAACGGCTTACCAGAGTGACCCGTTCCGCGGGATGGGAGAGATACCGTTCCAAATTGGCATCAGCGATGTCGCTCGCCGAGTACCCGGCCCGGTCTTTGACAAGGAAACGAAGGATGTCGAGGGCAACGTTGCCGGCACCGATGATCACGACATCACTGCCCAACTGGGGAAGCTCGTCGCCCCCGCCGGGATGGCTATTGAGCACGCGCGTAATGGTTCCTGCTCCGACCACGCCCGCGAGATCGCCGCCGGGCAGTGCCAGCTCGCGGTCAGCAGCAAGACCGGTTGCCAGCACCACCGCGTCAAAGCAGTCGCGCAAGTCACCCAAACTGAAGTCTGTGCCCACCTCGAGATTTCCCGCGAACCGCACACCCGGCGCCTGGAAGAGGCGTTCAAACTGTCGCGTGATGGCCTTCGTGTGTTGGTGGTCTGCGGCGACACCATAGCGGATCAACCCGAACGGAGAGGCCAAGCGATCGATGATGGTGATCTGGCAGTCGGGCTGCGCACGCAGCAACGCCTGGGCAAGGTAGCAGCCCGACGGGCCGCTCCCCACAATGGCAATCTGTGGCCGAGTTGGGTCGGTCATGCCAGCTCCTTTGCGTGATGGGTAGCCTCCGGGAACGAGGTGCCTATTCAGCATATTCTACGCATAAAACTTCACCTCGTGAATGTTTTATTTCCCTAATGTTTCATTGTCAAAAATTCACAGCTTGTCGACTTGTGAAATAAATCATTCATGTATAGCTTATTTCCCAAGCGCCACTCGCATCCGTGAGCGCGCGCAGGATTCGACAAAGGAGTACGGATGTCCGCAGAGACCGCGCCGGTCGAGGTTCCCTACCTCGATATTGCCTCACCTAGTTTTGCAATGAGCTCCGAAGAAGTTCGCGATGCGCGCGAACGCAATTGGTACGCAAGAACCAACTACGGGTACGGCATCCTGCGTTACAAAGAGGTCACCGAGCTACTCAAGCACCCGAGTCTTAACCAGGGCAGCGCCAAGTGGCCCGAGCACAATGGTGTGCACTCCGGCGTGTTTTACGAGTGGTGGTCGAAGAACCTTCTCGTGCTCGAAGGTGAAGAGCATCACCGCATCAGGCGGCTTCTGAACCCCGCCTTTTCGCCGACGGCCGCGCGTAAGCTTGAGCCGGAGTTCGCCGAGATCGCAAACGATCTCATCGCGGGCATGAAAGCGAAGCACGCACGAGGCGAGCAGGTCGAGTTTGTTGCCGATTTCTCCGAGCCCTTCGCCACCCGCGCGCTGTGCACCATGATGGGGCTCTCGCACGATCACTGGCCATTCATCGCCGATCGTGCCAACACGGTGGGCTATGCACTGAGCGTCTCCATCAAAGAAGACATCGAGCGGATCGACGTTGCGGTGACCGAACTATATGACTTCGTCGACAAGCTCATCGCCGAGCGCAAGGCAGAACCTGGCCAGGACGTGGTCTCGCGCCTCGTGCAGTTCTCTGAGGCCGGTGACAAGCTCACCGACGCGGAGTTGCGTAACGCTCTCGTGCTGATGCTGTTCGGCGGTATGGATACCACGCGAAACCAGATCGGACTCATTCTGCAGACCTTCATGCGTAACCCCGATCAGTGGGATCTGTTGGCACAGAACCCCGAGGAGCTTGCGAAGCCCGCGCTTGAGGAGGCGCTGCGCGTGAACCCGACGACCCGATGGGTGACGCGCGAGGCGAACGAAGACTTCGAGTTTCAGGGTCTCGCGATCGAAAAGGGAACCACGGTGCACCTATTCACGATGTCGAGTGGCACCGACCCCGAGGCGTACCCCGACCCGGACATCGATATTCAGTCTGAGGATCGCAAGCCGCACCACACCTTCGGTGGCGGGGTACATCATTGCCTCGGTCACTACATTGCCCGTGCCGACATGAGCGTGGCACTGCCGTTGCTTGCACAGGCCTTCGGCGACATCACGTGCCCCGGCGGTGACGAGTGGCTGCCCGACTCAGGCAACCACGGGCCAGTGCGACTGCCCATCACCTTCAGCGTGCGCTAGTTCACGCCGATCCACTGTCAATTCACGAACGACACAGCCGTCAACGAGAGGAAATCATGACCGATCTGAGCACAGGAGGGCGCTTCGGCGCGGCCCTGCGTGAGCTGCTGGAAGACGATACCGCCTTCTCGCGCCACCAGGAGGCCAACCTTCGCCCCGAGGTAGTCGAGTCACTGCGCAAGGCGATCGAGGAATCCGGCGTCAAGTACATCTACTACATGCTGCCAACTGTGGGCGGCCGCACGGTCGCCAAGGTGGTGCCCGCCGAGCACTACGATCGCATGCTGAAGAAGGGCATCGCCTTCCACCGCACCGCGCTCACTGACCTGCAGACCAGCCGCGAGGGTGAGCTCATCGGCGGCGGCGTCGATGCGCACGAGTTCTGGGGCCTTCCCGAGCCCGAGACGTTTCAAGTGCTGCCCTGGGATAACGAGGTGGGCCGGATCTTCTGCACCGCCTATGATCCGCCACATTTGGGCGCCGGCGGCGGCCGCCTGATTCCGCTCGACACACGTGCACTCTTCCGCGCAGCACACGCCGGATTCACCGAGCGCACCGGGTTGGAACTGCGTAGCGGCCTCGAGCCCGAAATGTCGTGGGCAGGCCCCGGTATGGAGGTTAACACTAAGGACGACCAGAGCCCGGCCTACCAGGTAGAGAACCTGGAGCGCATGCGCCCCGTCTACAAGAAGGTCTACAGCTACTCCAAGGCGCTGGGTTTCAACATGATCCAGGGTGACTACGAGGATGATGGCCAGCTTGAGCTGAACTGGGAGTATGACCGCGCCGAGCACACCGCGCAACGCATGACGGTCTACCGTCAGGTCTGCAAGCAGGTTGCCCGCGAGCTGGGGCTGCAGACCAGCTTCATGCCGAAGCCCTCCAACGGCAAGATGGGCAACGGTTGCCACCACAACCTCAGCCTGTGGCGCGGCGATGAGAACGTCATTGAAGACGGTCGGGTTGAATTGCACGTCACCGAGACTGCGCGTCACGCGATCGGCGGCATGCTCTTGCACACCCCCGGCTCGATGCTCATCATGGGTTCGACCGTGAACTCGTACAAGCGCTTCTGGGACGCCGGTCAGTTCGCGCCCTCAGGAGCGGACTGGGGCCTCGACACCCGTGGCGTTGCGATCCGCATCTCCGCGAACGGTCGCATGGAGTACCGCCTGCCCGACGCGAGCGTCAACCCCTACCTGTCGCACCTGTACCTGCTCGCCGCGATCGAGCACGGCTTGGAAGCGCAGCTTGATCCGGGTGATCCCGACGCGCCGAGTTCGGTAATCAGCGACCTCGTGGTGCCGAATACACTCGGCATGGCCATCGAGTCATTCGAGGCCGATGAGTACCTCATGGGCGCGATGCCCAAGGAACTCACCGACATCTACCTCAAGCTCAAGCGAGACGAATGGGCGCGCTACTGCGGCCAGATCTCGCAGTGGGAGTTCGATCAGTACTGGGAGGCAATTCCGTGACCCGCACCATCCGTTTGGCCTGCATCGATTCAGAGGCCCTGCCACTCTTCGCGAAGAGCCCCGACGGGGTCACCCGCGACGGGTACGAACCCGAGGCCGCGAAGCTGGTCTTCGACCGTATTGGTGCGAAGATCGAGTGGATCATGGTGCCTTGGGAGGACATGATCCCTGCGGTGCGCCGCGGCGATGCCGACGCAGTGTGGTGTGGCCAGGGCATGACCGCGGAACGCGCGGCACAGGTCGACTTCACGCACCCGTATGCGGTCTTCAACGAGACACTGATCGTGCGCGCTGATGACCCGGCTCGTACACCCGAGCAGCTCGCTGGCTACAAGATCGGGGCCATCGCGAACTCGACGAACATGAAGCTGGCCGAGACATTCCCCGGAGTGGAACTGGTGAGTTTCGGTGCGAGCGATGACGTCTTCAGCGACATGATCGAGGCGACCCGCTCTGGCGCGGTTGACGGATTTGTTGACGACGACGTGGTGATGATTCCGCTCGCGGAGGAGGACCCCGATTTCGTGGTCGCCTTCAACGTCGAGACCCGCAATCGCTGGGGAATCGGTGTTGCGCCAGGCAACGACGCGCTGCGGCTCGAAATCAACGCGGCGCTCGAGGCTGTGCTCGCCGATGGCTCACTCGAGCAGGTGTGGAAGAAGTGGATGCCACTGCTTCCGTTCCCACTGCAGGGGGAGTTCTAAACATGTCCGCACCGCGCATTGGGGTGACCGGCATGTGGTCGAACCAGATTCACGGTCTGCGCTTTGACGGCAGCGCGGTGGCTTCGGCGGTGCTGCGCTCGGTGATTCGCGCGGGCGGTGAGCCCCTCACGCTGTTTGCGGAGAGCTCACTGCCCGCTGCCGAGCGGCTGCGCGGGCTCGACGGGTTGCTAGTGCCAGGTGGCTCGGACATCGATCCGCGGCGATACGGTCAAGAGCCGCTCGAGACCACCTCGACCGCGGATTTTGCAGCTCAGGATCAATTTGAGGCCGACATGATCGCTGCGGCGATCGAGATCGGCTTGCCCGTGCTCGCGATCTGTCGGGGCTTCCAACTGCTGAACATCGAACACGGCGGCACCATGGTGCAAGACGTTGAATCCGACAGCATCCATCGCAACAGCATTCACGATGTGTCGATTGAGGCCGATTCTGCACTCGCCGAAGCTGTCGGAGGTATCCACCTTCCCGTGTCGTCGTACCATCACCAGGCGGTCGATCGCGTTGGTGAGGGTCTCCGAGTTGTGGGCACCGCGCCAGACGGCGTGGTTGAAGCACTCGAACACCCGACCGCAGACCTGCTTGCGGTGCAGTGGCACCCGGAAGATAACGCCGACGTCGATGAGTGCCAGCACGCCATCTTCCAGTGGTTAGTGGATCGCGCGCGCGAGCGCGCTGCGCTGGAGGTTGCGGCGTGAGCGGGCCGCGGGTTCTCGTCGTTGAGCATCAGAGTGATGCAGGGCTCGGACTCGTCGGAGAACGGCTGCGCGACAGTAACGTCGAGATCGTCACGGTCGGGCCGGACGCGGGGGAGTCGGTTCCCGACTCACTGGAGGGCTTCGAGGGATTGATCGTGCTCGGTGGATCCATGGGGCCCACAGAAGACGGAGTGGCGCCCTGGCTCCCGGCGACTCGGAAGCTGCTTGCAGAAGGCGTGGTACAGGGTGTACCCACCCTCGGGATCTGCCTCGGCGCACAGCTGCTCGCCACCGCGACCGGTGGTCACGTGCGCAGCATGCCGGGTGGCCCCGAGGTTGGGGTGCACGGCGTGCAGTTTCACGACAGTGCAGCCCAGGATCCACTGTTTGCTGGTTTTGCGGGGGCGACCCTGCCCGCGGTGCAGTGGCACTGGCTGGAGGCCGACCAGCTCCCCGAGAACGCGAGAGTGCTGGCATCAAACGGAGCGTGCCCGAACCAGGCGTTTCGCATCGGAGATCGGGCCTGGGGTGTGCAGTTTCATCCTGAGGCTCTCGGCGACACCGCCCAGGATTGGGCTGACGATGGCAAGGGTGATTTGGACGAAATCGGGCTCGAGCCCGACGCGGTCGTACGTTCGGTTCGGGCGGCCGAGCCCGACCTCCGGGAGGCCTGGTCTCAGGTGGCCGACCGTTTCGTGGAGATCATTCGGGAAACCAGTCGCTAAGACGCCGAATTCTCGAACGCGTGAGCCGCTGTACTCGAATACTGTGTCGAGTTCAGCGGCTCTCGCCCAGCGGGACGAGGAGTTGCACGTCTCGTGACCCGGGCATGAGCTGAATTCGTCGAAACTTGAGCGAGACGTCGGTGACGTGCTCGCCCGGCAGGAACAGCGACGTGTTGCTGAGAAGCACATTGTCATGGCGACCAACGAGTACCAACTCGTCGGCGCAACTGAGCAGGGTGGGCAGGAGTTCCGCCTCAAGGTCCTCGGCCTGTATGTCATTGCCGACCGCGCCCACGCGTTTGCCCTGCACATCTGCCGGAACGGTGAGTGTCAAGACGTACGCCTCGACACCCAGGTAGTCGATGTACGGCCCGACGAGTGCAGGAATGCCCTCGCTATACGCTCGAATGAACCACTCATGCTGCTCATAGTCGTAGTATCGGTCGGCTCCGGGCACGACCCCAAAAGAATACCGCGCGAATCGGGTCTCATCTTCCCGTACCCACCACTCGAGGTGGCCATTGGGCGTGCCGAGCGCAGAGTGCGCAAAGATGAGGCCGCACCCGTCAACAACAAGGTTGTCAGCCAGGTGATGCGCCGCGATCCCTTTGAGCTTGCGACGACTCGTCTCGGAAAGATCCAGCAGCCCGCTCTCATCGAATCGCAACAGTTCAGTGAGACGAGTGGCAAGGCCCTGCAGGCTGACAAACCGGTCGTCGAACCAGCGACCGAGGGTCTCGACGACGGTCTCAAGCGTCTGCTGTGTAAGTCCCGGTACCGGATTCGCATTCATTGGACGCCTCCAGCTTCGGGCGCGCGCTCTCGGGGAGACGTGTGATGGGGTAACACGAGCTTCGCGTCGATGATGCTGCGCACGTTACGCATGGCGTGTTCCTCGGCAAGTCGTTGCGCCTCGGATGGCTTCTGCTGTTCGATTGCCATGATTAACGCGAGGTGCTCGTTGAAGGCCTCTTGTGACGAGGCGTGCGATGTCTCCGTGCACCACAGGAGTGGCCCAATCTCAGTTTGCAGCCGCTGCTCGGCGGTTAAGAGACGTTGAGATTGACTCAGTACCGCGATCTCGACGTGAAAGCGATTGTCGGTGAGCGAGAGTTCCTGCGCGCCTCGTGACTCTCGAGCGCGAAACGCGAGTTCAGCGAGACGAGTGTGTTTTCCGGGCGGGATGCGCTCGGCAGCGAGCCTGGCTGCCATTCCAGAGATAGCCCCATGCTCGTCAGCGAAGTCGCGCAGCTGCACCACGCTGATGCGGTGAAGCGCAGAAATCAGGGTGTCGGAGGAGGGAAAGAGCGCCTGCACCACGAACGTGCCGCCGTTGCGCCCGCGCCGGGTTTCGACCACACCCTGAGCGCGC
Source organism: Leucobacter fengyongliangi (assembly GCF_052386045.1). NCBI lineage: Bacteria > Bacillati > Actinomycetota > Actinomycetes > Micrococcales > Microbacteriaceae > Leucobacter > Leucobacter fengyongliangi. The sequence continues at coordinate 1,026,309 of NZ_CM126356.1, forward strand.
AACTGAGCTAGAGCCTTGCGCAGGGTCGCAACCGCGATCCCGAACTGGCTCGCCAGCTCAGCCTCGGGTGGTAGCCGTTCGCCCACCCGCAGCATGCCGAGCGAGATCGCCGACGAAATGCGTTCAGCAATTCCCCGGACCTGATGCCCGGGCTGCTCGCCTTCTGCGTGGAGGTCGGCGCTGCTCAGCAGCGGCTGCTGGACGGAGATGGTCGGGCCTTCCTGCTACTCCGACCCGAGGTGCAGAGCGCGCTGTAGCAGACTTTCCTGCTCCACCGCGTGCACCTTTGCCGACCCCGTTGACGGGGCTGCCGAGGCTGGTCTGGACACCACGCCGATCCTGTCGCTTGCCAGCTGCTTGGAGAGCGCGAGAGAGAAGAAGGGCCAGGCGCCCTGGTTCTCGGGTTCGTCCTGCACCCACACCACTTCCGCTCCTGCGTAGCGTTCCTGCCCAAGCGTGCGGACCAGTTCCGCGACCGGAATCGGGTAGTACTGCTCGATCCGAACAATCGCGATGCGCGGGTCCGGGTTCTTTTCGAGCGCCGCGCGGAGATCGTAGTACACCTTGCCCGAGGTGAGCAGCACCCGCTTGACGCCCGAGTCCGCCGCCTGCGCATCGTCAATCACGGTCTGGAACCCGCCCGTGGTGAAGTCCTCGACGCTCGATGTCGCGCCACGCAGACGCAGCATTGACTTTGGCGTGAACACGATCAGCGGCTTCCGAGGACGGGCGTAGGCCTGCCGGCGAAGCAGATGAAAGTAGTTTGCAGGGGTGGACGGGCGCGCCACGATCATGTTGTCTTCTGCGCACAACTGCAGATACCGCTCGATGCGCGCCGACGAGTGATCTGGCCCCTGGCCCTCGTAGCCGTGGGGGAGCAGCATGACCACCGAGGATTGCTGGCCCCACTTCTGCTCTGCGGCACCAATGTACTCGTCAATGACGCTCTGGGCACCGTTGGCGAAATCGCCGAACTGCGCTTCCCAGAGCACGAGTGCGTCCTCGCGCTGCAAGGAATAGCCATACTCGTATGCGAGCGCGGCGTACTCAGAGAGGAATGAGTCGTAGATCCAGAATCGGCCCTGATCTTCCGAGAGGTTGAGCAGCGGGAGCCATTCTTGACCGTTGGCGCGGTCGTGGAAGACGGCGTGACGCTGCGCGAAGGTGCCGCGCCTCGCGTCCTGACCCGCGAAGCGCACCGAAGTGCCTTCCATGAGCAGGGACCCGAGTGCGAGTAGTTCGCCGTATCCCCAGTCGATCCCACCCTGTTTGCTCATCTCGGCGCGCTTGTTCAGCAGCTGCTGCAACTTCTGGTGCACAGTAAAGCCCTCGGGCGGATGAGCGTGCGCCTCACCGATGCGCTCAATCACGCTGCGATCCACTGCCGTCTCAAGGCTCTGGATGACGGGGATCTCAGAGGTAGCCGGCCCACCGATGCCGCTCTGATCAATGATCGGAATGGCGCCAGTCTGCGCGGCGTGCGTCTCCATGAAGGCCTGCTCCAGGCGGCTCTGGAAATCCTGCTTCGCCTTGTCGTACTCTTCCTCGGTGATGTCGCCGCGACCGACCAAGCCCTCGGTGTAGAGCTTTCTCGTCGACCGCTTCGCCTCGATGAGGTCGTACATCAGTGGCTGCGTCATCGAGGGATCATCGCCCTCATTGTGTCCGCGGCGCCGGTAGCACACCAGGTCGATGATGACGTCGCGATGGAACCGCTGCCGGTACTCGTAGGCGATCTTGCCTACCCGAACGACGGATTCAGGGTCGTCGCCATTGACATGGAAGATCGGTGCCTGCACGACCTTGCCTACATCAGTTGAGTAGATTGCCGTGCGAGAATCCTGCGGCAAGGTCGTGAACCCGACCTGGTTGTTGATGACGATGTGGATCGTGCCGCCCGTGCGGTAGCCGCGCAGTTGCGACATCTGCAGCGTCTCGTAGACCACGCCCTGGCCAGCCATCGCTGCGTCGCCGTGGATGAGGATCGGCAGCGTCGTGAACGAGCCGATGGGCTTGAGGTCTTGCTTTGCGCGCACGATGCCTTCGAGCACGCCGTTGACCGTCTCGAGGTGCGAGGGGTTTGCTGCCAGATGAACGGGCACCTGGGTGCCGTTGGGTGCGGTGAAGACTCCCGAAGTTCCGAGGTGATACTTCACGTCACCAGAGCCGCCCTTGGCGGATTGCGTGCCCTCGAACTCACGGAAAATCTGACCGTAGGTCTTTCCGGCGATGTTGCTGAGAACGTTGAGTCGACCGCGGTGGGCCATACCCATGTCGACGCTGTCGACGCCATCTTCTGCGGCATCGATCAGCATTGCATCCAGCAGCGGGATGACCGATTCGCCACCCTCGAGGCTGAATCGCTTCTGGCCGACGTATTTCGTCTGCAGGAAGGTCTCGAATGCTTCGGCCTCGTTGAGCTTCTCGAGGATACGCATCTGCTCGTCATGGCCAGGCTTCGCGTATGGAACCTCAATCTGCTCACGGAACCATGCCCGCTGCTCGGGATCTTGAATGTGCATATACTCGATGCCGATCTTGCGGCAGTAGGAGTCGCGAAGCACACCGAGGATGTCGCGCAGTCGCATGGTCCGCTTGCCGCCAATGCCGCCGGTGACGAATTCGCGATCAAGATCCCAGAATGTCAGGCCGTGATTCTCGATCTCGAGATCGGGGTGCGTGCGCTGGACATACTCAAGTGGATCGATGTCTGCCATGAGATGACCGCGAACCCGGAAGGAGTTGATCAGCTCTTGCACGCGAGCAGATTTGTCGACCTGACCCGACACATCGACGTGAATGTCGCTGGCCCACTGCACCGGCTTGTAAGGGATTCGCAGGGCGGCGAAAATTTCTTCGTAGAAGCTGTGTCCGCCAATGAGGCGCTCATGCACCTTCTTCAAGAACTCGCCGCTGCCAGCGCCCTGTATCACTCGGTGATCGTAGGTGCTGGTGAGAGTGATGGTCTTCGAGATGCCGAGATTTGTGAGGGTCTCTTCCGCGGCACCCTGGAACTGGGCCGGGTATTCAAGTGCGCCTGCACCGATGATGGAGCCCTGCCCCTGCATCAGTCGAGGAATCGAGTGAACCGTACCAATTCCACCCGGATTGGTGAGCGAAATCGTCGTCCCCTGGAAATCCGCCGCTGCAAGTTTGCCATCGCGGGTGCGCTTGACGAGATCTTCGTAGGCTGCCAGGAACTCGTTGAAATCGAGCGTTTCAGCGCGCTTAATCGAGGGGACGAGGAGTGCGCGGGTACCATCCGGCTTCGGTACGTCGATCGCGATCCCGAGCCCGATGTGCGCGGGCACCACGATGGAAGGCTTGCCGTCTACCTCTTGGTATGACACGTTTTGGCTGGGGAATGTCTTCAGCGTCTGGATCAGCGCCCAGGCAATGAGATGGGTGAAGGACACCTTGCCGCCGCGGCTACGACGCAGATGGTTGTTGATGACAATTCGGTTGTCGATCAGGAGCTTCGCGGGTACCGTGCGCACGCTCGTCGCAGTCGGAACGAGGAGGCTCTGATCCATGTTCTTAGAGAGCGTTCGCGCCATGCCCTTGAGGGGCGTGACCGTGTCTTCTTCGGTCTGCGTCGCGATCGCCTCGGTAATCGGCGCCTTTCGCGGTGCGTCGGCTGGAATCGGCGCGGAGCGTGGGGCCACATTCGTTGTTCGAGAGGGTTGCACGGTCGCCGTAGTGCCCGTCACCGGAGCTGCGATATCGGGCTGCTCACCGGAGTCAGGAAGCGGTGCCGCGTGCGCAGCCGCCTGAACTGGGGCGCTGGCAGGCACGTTCTCTGAGGTTGTGGTTCCCGCGTACTTTTCAAGCACCGGCCACCAGGAGCGATCGACCAGGTTCTTGTCGATTGAGTACTGTTTGAACAGCTCATCGACCAACCAAGCATTCGCACCAAACTCTTCTGCGGAGCCTCCGTTGCCAGAGACGTGGGTCCGCTCAGCCAAAGCGATGTCCTCTCATAGTGATGACGCGCGGGAGTACCCGCTAGAGCACTCGCAGCCACACTGCACGCTCGGGGTCTAGCCTACTTCTTTTGGTTGAGTCGCGTGCGTTCCTTCGAGACACTCAGGGACGTCGCTGCTAGAGTACAAACAATTATGGACGTACCCTCTCGAAGACCGTCGGACCCTCCGAGTACCTGCCGCGCTGACGCGCGGCATCTTGCACGGAGGCAGGGATGAACGAGTGGTGGTTGCTCGGCATCGGGCTGGTGCTCACCTTTGGCACAGGAATCTTCGTAGCTGCGGAGTTTGCCTTGGTGGGGCTGGACCGGCAAGAAATTGAGCGACGGCGCGACGCGGGAGAACTCGGCCTCGATCGAATCATCAAGGGCCTGAAGATCACGTCCACGCATCTGTCGAGTGCACAGTTGGGCATCACCCTCACGACGTTGCTCGCCGGATATACCCTGGAACCCGCACTGAGCGCATTTCTCTCGGGTCCGCTCGGCGCACTCGGTGTGCCGGAGGACTTGCGGCGCACGATTAGTGCGCCTATCGCTATTCTCATCGCGACGCTCCTGTCAATGGTGGTGGGCGAACTCGTACCGAAGAATTTTGCACTCGCGAGACCGTTGCAAACTGCGAAAGTCGTCATGCCGGCTCAGGCAGTCTTTACCACGGTGTTCAAGCCGGCAATTCTTCTCCTCAACGGCGGCGCGAATGGCCTCCTGCGCTCCATCGGCATTGAGCCCAAAGAAGAACTATCGGGAGCCCGCACCGCGGAAGAACTGTCGTCTTTGGTGCGACACTCAGCAAGTGCTGGCTTTCTCGAGGCCGACACCGCGACCCTGCTGGGCCGCACCCTTCGCTTCGCCGAACGTGCGGCAGTCGATGTCATGACGCCGCGAACACGCGTGGAGAGCCTGCACCGACTCGACCCCGCGCAAGCCGTGCTGGAGCTGTCCGGGCGCACGGGATTCTCAAGGTTTCCCGTGATTGACGAGGATCGGGACGATGTCGTTGGCGTGGTGCACGTGAAACAGGCGGTCGCGGTTCCACGCGCCAAGCGGGCGGAGGTGCCGGTGGCCGCGCTCGTAGAGGAGGCGGTCCGCGTGCCCGAGACGATGCGGCTCGACCAACTCCTCGAGGAACTCCGCACCCGCGGGTTTCAGATGGCCATTGTTGTTGACGAGTATGGCGGAACCGCGGGCATCGTGACCCTTGAAGATCTCGTCGAGGAGATTGTCGGTGAGGTGGCGGACGAGCACGATCGTGCCCGTGCCGGTGTGGTCGGTACTGCCGCTGAGATGACGTTTCCTGCTGATCTGCGACCAGACGAGGTGCGCGAGCAAACCGGGATCGAAATTCCAGATGGCGACGACTACGACACCGCGGCGGGTTTCGTGTTGATGACGCTGGGGCGCATCCCGGTGGCCGGAGACGAGGTCAACCTCGACGACGGGGCGAGGCTCCGCGTCGATCGAATGGAAGGCCGTCGTATCTCTCGTCTGCGATATCTGGGTGCGCCGGTTCCCTCTGACGCCGAAGAACCCTCGAGAGCCGTCGAGGCGCAGGCTGAGCCGCGCCCGCTCGAGGGAGGCACGCAATGAGCGACTGGCTGGGAATTCTTTGGTTGGTGGTGCTACTCATCGCGAACGCATTCTTCGTGGGAGCGGAATTCGCGGTCATCTCGGCGCGCCGGTCGCAGATTGAGCCGAAGGCTGAGGCCGGCTCCAAACGTGCGAAAACGGCGCTGTGGGCGATGGAACACGCCACGCTCATGCTTGCGACGAGTCAGCTCGGAATCACCGTGTGTTCGCTGCTCATTCTGAATGTGTCTGAGCCCGCGATCCACCATCTGCTTGAGGGCCCACTTGCGTGGACCGGGCTCTCTGCGCAGGCCGTGAGCATCACCGCCTTCGTGATCGCCCTGCTCCTCGTGACCTACCTGCACGTGGTGTTTGGCGAGATGGTGCCGAAGAACGCGGCGTTTTCCATGCCCGATCAAGCGGTGCTCCTGCTTGCACCGCCGCTCGTTGCCGTCTCGAAGCTCTTTGGCATCGTGATCTCGGCACTCAACGCGATCGCCAACGGCGTGCTGCGCCTGTTTGGGGTCGAGCCGAAATCGGAGACGAACAGCACCTATACGCTCGAAGAAGTCGCGAACATTGTGAGCCACTCAACGCGCGAGGGAGTGCTTGAGGATCGAACCGGCGCGCTGATCGCTGCGTTTGAGTTCACCACAAAGCGTGCGATAGATCAGGTGGTTCCTGCCGACCGACTGGTGGTCTTGCCCTGGGGGTCAACCCCCGAAGATGTCGAAGCCGCGGTCACACGGCACGGCTTTTCCCGCTATCCGATCGAGGACGCAGGGGGCGAGTTCATTGGGTACGTGCACATAAAAGACCTGCTGAGGCTCGGTGAAGAGCGGATCGCCGAACCGATCCCCCCGAAGCGGATCCGCGATATGCTCACCGTGCACGCCGAACTCGACCTCGAGGATGTACTCGCCCGCATGCAGGCCAAGGGGGTGCACCTGGCACGCGTGATCGACTCCGAGGGCACACTGCTCGGCATCATGTTTCTTGAGGACGTGATTGAGGAGCTCGTGGGCGAGGTGCATGACGCGACCCGGAGGCAACGCTTCCAATAACTGGGCTCAGGCCGGATCAAAGTGCTAGGAGCCGCCGGAGCTGCGCACTCACCAGCTCGTGCTCGATGAGGAAGGCGTCGTGACCAAAGGGCGAGTCGAGTCGTGTCGCGGTGTCACCATCGAGGCTGCCGGGGGCGTGCCGCGCGATCTGATCCTGACCTGCGATTGTGAAGAGTCGATCGCTTGGGATGCCGAGCACCAGGGTCGGCATGGTGAGCTGGCTGAGCGCGTCGACCACACCTCCACGGCCACGACCGACATCGTGCGAGTTCATCGCCTGTACTAGCGTGAGGTAGCTGTTCGCATCGAATCGTCGGGTGAACTTGTTGCCATGGAAATCCAGGTACGATTCTACGGCGAAGCGACCGCCACCCCCCAGCGGGCTGACTGCGGATTGCCAGGCCCGACCGAACCGTTCGTCAAGCTCGGTGTGGCTGCGATAATTCAGCAACGCGAGGCGACGCGCTGTGGCGAGGCCGTGGTGCGGGCCGACACCATCCGGCGCGTCATAGTAGTTCCCCCCGCGATACGCGGGATCTGAGCGGATCGCTTCTAGCTGTACCAGGTTCAACCCGATCTGGTCGGCTGTCGTGACTGGCGGGGCTGCGATCACCGCGAGTCGTTCCAGGCGATCGGGGTAGATGAGCGCCCATTCCAGTGCGTGCATGCCACCCATCGAACCGCCGACGACCGAGTGGAAACGTTCAATTCCGAGTGTGTCGGTGAATGCAGCTGTGGCGTGCACCTGATCGCGAATCGTGAGGTACGGAAAGCGGCTGCCCCACTCGTGACCGTTGGGGTCAAGGCTCGCGGGCCCGGTCGAGCCCTGACAGCCGCCGAGCACATTCGGAGCGATCACGAAATACTTGCTGGTATCGAGTGCCTTCCCCGGGCCGACAATCTCAGACCACCAGCCGTCGGTCGAATGCCCAGGGCCAGCCTGGCCCACCAGATGACTGTCTCCGGTGAGGGCGTGAAACACCAGCACGGCGTTGTCACGGGCGGCGTTCAGCTCGCCGAAAGATTCGTAGGCCATGCGCACGTGGGGGAGTTCTGGCCCGGCTTCGGTCTGGAATGCGCCAATAGACACGAACTGGCGCTCGCCCACGGGGTCGCCATCGCGCCAACCGCCGCTGATCGGCGGTCTGCCGTACAGCGCACGCAGCTGAGCGTCAGTGATGAAATCCGTCGGAAACGAATCCTCGGGTGTCTGCCAGTCCATAGCTCCCTATTCTGTCGGGGTTTCGTCGCCAGCGTCGCCACAGATGCCAAAGCGGGCGACTCCACTGGGGAGGCGCCCGCCCGAGGCATGCCAGCGGGTACCCGAAGGGATCCGCCGACTCTGAGTTACTTACGCGCCGGCGCGGGCCTCTGCAACTACCGCGCGAGCAGCGGCGAAGCCCTGCTCAAGATCCGCCTTCAGATCTTCGACGTTCTCGATGCCCACTGAGAGGCGGACGAGGCCTGGGGTCACGCCCGCGGTGAGCTGCTGCTCAGGGGTGAGCTGCGAATGCGTCGTGGATGCGGGGTGAATGATGAGGCTCCGCACGTCGCCGATATTGGCGAGGTGACTGAACAGCTCAACACTCTCGACGAGAGCCTTGCCCGCGTCAACGCCGCCCTTCAGCTCGAACGAGAGCACTGCGCCCACGCCCTTTCGAGCGTATTCGTTGGCTGCGGCGTACCACGGGCTTGAAGGGAGACCGGCGTAGAACACGTTGGCGACATCATCGTGGTTCTCAAGCCACTCGGCGATTTCCTGTGCGTTCTGCACGTGGCGCTCAATGCGCAGCGAGAGCGTTTCAATGCCCTGCAGCAGCAGCCAGGCGCTGTGCGGGGCGATCGCTGAGCCCAGGTCGCGGAGCAGCTGCACGCGAGCCTTGATGATGTAGGCGGCAGCATCGCCCACCGCGGCGGTGTAGCTCGCGCCGTGGTATGAGGGATCGGGCTCGGTGAGACCTGGGAACTTCTCAACGTTCTTCGACCATTCGAACTTACCGCCATCGATGATGGCGCCACCGAGAGTCGTGCCGTGGCCGCCGAGGAACTTTGTCACCGAGTGGATGATGATGTCGGCACCGTACTCGAAGGGGCGAATGAGGTACGGGGTAGCGATGGTGTTGTCGACGATCAGTGGCACGTGGTTTTCGTGGGCCACGTCTGCGACCGTGCGGATGTCGAGAATGTTCACACGGGGATTTCCGACGGTCTCTGCGAAGAACAGCTTCGTGTTCGGGCGCACGGCGCGCTGCCACTCCGCGGCATCATCCTGGTTCTCGACGAAGGTGACCTCGATGCCGAGCTTTGCGAGGGTGTACTTGAAGAGGTTGTACGTGCCACCGTAGATCGAGCTTGACGACACGATGTGGTCACCCGACTCGGCAATGTTCAATACCGCGAAGGTCGAAGCGGCCTGCCCGCTGGCGAGCAGGAGTGCTCCCGTGCCCCCTTCTAGCGCGGCGAGGCGCTCCTCGACCACGGCCTGCGTCGGGTTCATGATGCGGGTGTAGATGTTGCCAAATTCGGTCAGCGCAAAGAGGTTCTTGGCGTGCTCGGTGCTGTTAAACACGTAGGAAGTGGTCTGATAGATCGGCACCGCGCGAGCGTTGGTCGTCGGGTCGGGCTGCGCACCTGAGTGCACCTGCTTGGTCTCGAAGTGCCAGTTCTGCTCAGTCATGGAAGCTCCCTAGAAGAAGAGTGGGTGAAGGATGGAAGACGGTGCCGGGAAATGATGGCCTCAGGCAAGAGTAGGAATCATCTGCACACGTGGCAAGGTGGTGCGACACGGAGTGTCACACACCGCTATTGTCGCGGTGAAGAATGACCCCGAGATTCACCCAAGAATTCACCCAAGAATTCACCCAAGAAATCGCCCGAAAAACTCGTGCGCGATCCGCTGAGGGGATCGCGAAAAGAATAAACTGCGAATGCCGCAACAATTTTGCCGCGCGGCCGGCACTTACCCTGAGGGGAATGCGACTATGTCGTTCTGGACAACAATTTGGGACACCATCTGGTGGTTCATCACATTCTTCATTTTCATCGCCTACCTCATGGCGTTGTTCTCGATCATCACCGACCTGTTCCGTGACCGGAAGCTCGGCGGGTTCGCGAAGGCGATTTGGTTCATCTTCCTCATCTTCCTGCCCTTCCTCACTGCGATCATCTACCTCATTGCCCGGGGAAGCGGCATGGGTGAGCGTGCACAGGCGCAGGCTCAGCAGATCCAGCATGCGCAGGAGGAGTACATCCGCCAGGTCAGCGGTGGTGCCGCAGCTGAGATTGCTGAGGCAAAACGTCTCCTCGACGCGGACGCCATCACCCCTGAGGAGTACGCCGCGTTGAAAGCAAAGGCGCTCGCATAGCGCATGCGGCACGCCGAGGAGTCGCATTTCCACCACGAGATGCAAGTTCATAGTGGAAATGCGACTCCTCGGATATGCCCCTCGACATGCATTCGCGAGAGAGGTATGTCAGAAGACGAAAGTGGGAAATTGGAGGGTAGGGACTTATAGACAAGTCCCCCCGAGGCGCATCATTGGCGTGGCCTCGATATTGCTGCTCACACATGAGGGTGAGGCGTATCTGCGGTCAAATTATCCACAGTTGACGGGAAGCCCAGCTGGCGAGGTTTCGCACCAAGCAGGCTGGCGGAATGACTCCGACTCAGCGCATTCTCCCTCCCGAACTCGGTTCCACTTTCACCGTTGCCGACGCGCTCACTCGCGGAGTGACCCGACGGCAGCTTGATCGCTCGGGCCTGGTCAGGGTGTTCCATGGCGTTCGAGCCCGTGAGGGCACTGAAGCTGATTCCCTGCCGCGTGCATTTGCCCCTCGATTGCGCACTGGCGAGTGCTTCAGCCACGTCACCGCGCTCACACTGCTTGGCTGTCCAGTTCGCGGCGGCGAATCCCTTCACGTGTGTGTGGCAGCCCCGCACACTCGTAACCGGACCCGAGGCATCATTGGCCACCGGCACACGGCTGGATTCATCCCGCACTTCGCCTCGGGTGGTCTCCCCGTCGTGCCGCCGCTGCTCGCGCTCCAGCAGAGTGCATCCTTGCTTGAACTCAAGGAACTGATTGTCGCGATGGATCACCTTGTCCTCGCAGGACCATATCGTGAGCCCACTCTTCGTGTGGAGGAGATTGCTGCCGTGATCGAGCGTTCCTCAGCGCGTGGCGTGCGGCAGCTGCGCCGAGCCCTGGAACTCGCCCGTGTCGGAGCTGAATCACGGATGGAGACGTTGACGCGGCTACTCCTCGCCGCATATGGGCTCGACACTTTCTTCGTGCTGCAACAAGAGGTCTTTGACCAGGCCGGATTCATCGGCAGATTCGATCTCGTCGATGAGGATAGAAAGCTGATCATCGAGTATGACGGTGAGCAGCACCGTCTGAACAGGGTTCAGTACCTGAAAGACGACGAGAGGCTGGAGCGTGCCCGTGCCGCGGGGTATAGAGTCATTCGATTGCGCTTTGAAGATGTGGTTCGGTACCCATCTCGGACTGCCGCAAGGATCGCGACTCACATGGGGCTTGAAGTGAGGCTTCGGCGCGATGCGAGAGAACTGCTCCTGTCATAAACCTCCTGAGTGCTTCCCGTAGGTGCTTCGCCCGCGATGCTGTGCAGCTCCTGGGTGCTGCGGCAGCTGAGGTAGCCAGGCAATTTGCCCGGCACGAAGGGTGGAGAGTTCATCGAGGAGTCGCATTTCCACCAGGAGCCTTCGAAAGATCGTGGAATTGCGACTCCTCGGTGAGTGAGGTGCGCGGTACGCTGCACGAAAGAGACAGCGGATCGAGATCTTTGGGCGGGGATGCGAATGGGCAATCAAGTCAAGCGAGTGGTGGTCACCGGGGCGAGTTCGGGTATCGGTGCGGCGGCTGTGCGTCGCTTCTCGGAGCATGGGTGGCAGACCGTCGCTGTGGCCCGCCGAGCCGATCGGCTGGCTGATCTTGCCTCGGAGACCGGGGCGCATGTCATCGTGTGCGATGTGACCGATGAGGCGCAAGTGGATCGCATGGCCGCCGAGGTCGCTGCGACCGGGGGCGCGGACGCACTCGTGAACAACGCCGGGGGAGCACTCGGGGTGGACTCGATCGAGCGGTCATCCAACGAAGACTGGCGAAAGATGTTCGAGGTGAACGTGATCGGGCTGCGCACGGTCACCGCGGCACTCCTTCCGGTGCTCCGCGACGCGGCGCGCTCACACGGTTGGGCCTCGATCCTGAACGTCACCTCTACGGCCGGGCATGATGCCTACCCAGGAGGTGGCGGCTACAACGCCGCCAAGTTTGCCGCTCACGCGGTCACCGAAGTGTTGCGGCTGGAACTCGCGGGCGAGCCCATTCGTGTCATGGAGCTCGCCCCCGGCCTCGTGCACACGGAGGAATTCACCCTGAACCGGGTGCGCGGGGATGCCGAGGCAGTAGCCCGAACGTACGCCGATGTCATCCCACTCTCGGCCGAGGAAGTCGCACGTGTTCTGGTGGGCGCATTCGAGCAGCCTCCGCACGTCAATCAAGACCTGATCGTGCTGCGCCCTGTCGCGCAGTCCAGTGTCTTTCACACGCACCGCGGAGAACTCGTCCCGCGATCCACCCAGTGACGGTGAAACTGTCTGACCTGGTTGCCGAGGGGGGTATCGCCGAAGACTGGGCTGCGGCTCTTGCCCCCGTCGCGAAGGAACTTGATGACCTCGACGTGTTTGTTCGTCAAGAACAGGCGGCGGGACATCAGGTTTTGCCTGCACCTGAGCGGATCATGGCCGCGTTTCGGCAACCTCTCGCCCAAGTGCGTGTGCTCATTGTGGGGCAAGACCCGTACCCCACGCCGGGGCACCCGATCGGGTTGTCGTTTGCGACCGCTCCCGACGTGCGTCCCCTGCCTCGCAGCCTCGCCAACATCTATCGCGAGCTTCGCGACGACCTGGGTATCGAACCCGCACCGCACGGAGACCTCACCCCGTGGGCAGAGCAGGGCGTGATGCTGCTGAATCGCGTGCTCACCGTGAGCGCGGGTGCCGCGGGATCGCACCGCGGGAAGGGATGGGAGGCGGTCACAGACTGTGCGATCCGTGCCCTGGTCGCCCGTCACGCCCCGCTGGTCGCGGTGTTGTGGGGAAACGATGCGCGGCGGATCAGCCCGCTGCTTGGCGACACCGCGCGAATCGAGAGCGCGCACCCCTCACCGCTGTCGGCCGCGCGGGGCTTCTTCGGGTCGCGACCGTTCAGCTGCGTGAATGAGTCCCTTGTGCGGCAGGGCACCAATCCCATCGCGTGGGGGCTGCCTGAACGTGCGCATCAGCAATGAGCGGGTGCGGTGAGAGCGCGAGTGGTTATGATCGCGGCATGACTGATGCAGTGCTGCTCGAAATCGACCATGGCCTCGCCCGGATCACCCTGAGCCGCCCGGACCGGCTGAACGCATTTAACGCCGACATGGCCGAGGGGTGGGCCCGGGCGACCCGCGAGGCGGTGGCCCGAGAAGACGTCCGTGCGATTCTGGTGCGGGCAGAGGGTCGCGCTTTCTGCGCGGGTGGAGATGTCAAAGCCATGGCGGAGATGGCGGATCGTGGCGAGCAAATGACGGCCCTCGCTCGACGCATTAACGATGGGATCCGTGCGCTGGTTGAGTCGTCGGTTCCGGTCGTCGCGGCGGCTCAGGGCACCACCGCTGGTGGTGGGCTGGGCATTCTGCTTGCGAGCGACTATGCAGTCACTGGCATGAGCTCAAAGATCGGCAGCCTGTACGCCAACGTGGGGCTGTCTCCCGATCTGTCGGTATCGGCGCTGCTCGGGCGCGCGGTGGGTGAGCGCCGTGCGCTCCAGCTCACCCTGCAGGAGCGACTCCTGTCTGCCCAGCAGGCGCTCGACTGGGGCCTCGTCGCAGAGGTGGTCCCAGACGACGCGGTGAGCGCACGTGCGGAGGAGATCGCCAGCCACTGGGTTCAAGGCGCGGCAGACGCGTTCGGGCAGGCGAAGCGGTTGCTTCGCGCCGCTCCCGACCGCGCATTTGCCGCGCAGCTTGACGATGAGGCGATGACGATCGGGAGGTTGTCTCTCGGCCCAGAAGCCGAGGCCCGCATTACGGCATTCGCGAAGCGATAGGTTCCCGGAAGAGTTAGCCGAGCGGCGTGCGAGTGTTCAATGCTTCCAGGAGCGCTCGCTCGCTCTTGATCGTTCCGGGATTTCGTCTGAGCCACGGGCGGAGCACGCGGGTCACGAGCGGCATCATGAAAAACGTCATGATCGGCACCAGCAGGGTGACAGTGAGAACGGACCGCAGAGGAATCGCGAGATCGTCCCACCACCCCAACTGTGAGACGGCGAGGGAGACCAGCAGGTTCAGAGGAAACATGCCCAGCCAAATGGCCACGGCCTGTTTCCATCGCAACGGCGCGGAGCGCACCCCAATCGTGCGCACGGCTCCGGTCTGCACATCGACCGAGTGGCGCAGCTCGGGCCCGTCAAACCACCCCTCGATGCCAGTTCGGCTTTGAACCGTTGCGTCAAGCACGAGTGGATCGCCGCTCCGCAGCCACTTCTGTCGCTCACGGGAGTGCTCCCAGTCAGTGAGCGACTCTTCGTCGCTGAAGCGATAGGTCATGTGCAGCACGTTTTCGTTCTCGGCATCTCGCATGACGCCGACCCCCAGGCAGCCGTGATGCCTTCGCGCGAGGCTGAGGCCCTGGTCGATCCACGCCACCCCGTCTCCCAGGGAGGTGGGGGAGAGCTCTCGCCTGACCGAAACTGTCACTGGATTCGCCATGACCTCATTGCACCGCACCCGTGTGTCGTGCAGGTTTCAGCGTGTATCCAATGCGTGACTCCGGGGTTACGTTTGCGGGTCGCTCCGCTTCGCGGCGCAGGGTGCGAAGATGGTGTCGTGAATATTGTGCTCGGGGTGACCGGCGGCATCGCCGCATACAAGGCCGTATTGCTCGCTCGGTTGTTCGTTGAGGCCGGTCACGAGGTACACGTGGTGCCGACGGCCGACGCCCTGCGCTTTGTCGGGCTTCCGACCTGGGAGGCGATCAGCCGCCACCCGGTGACGTCGTCGGTGCACGACGATGTTCCCGAGGTGCGCCACGTCGCACTCGGACAGCGGGCCGACCTGGTGGTCGTGGCCCCCGCAACCGCGAACACGCTCGCTCGCATGGCGGCTGGTCTTGCCGACGACCTCCTTGGCACCACCCTGCTCGCCACCACTGCCCCCGTGCTCGTCGCGCCGGCGATGCACACCGAGATGTGGCAGCACGCCGCAACCCAGCACAACGTCGAGACGCTCCGCGGCAGGGGCATCGCGTTTGTCGGCCCAGACAGCGGCCGACTCACGGGCGACGACAGCGGCCCGGGTCGCATGAGCGAGCCGACGCAGATCTTTGCGGCGGCACAGTCTCTCTTGGCGGGTCGGCATCCACACGCCTCCGAGTCGCAGATCATAGTGGATCAGCCCACCTCCGATCTCGCGGGCCTCACGGTGCTCGTCAGTGCCGGGGGCACCCGCGAGCCGATCGACCCGGTGCGCTACCTCGGCAATCGCTCAAGTGGCCGGCAGGGCGTGGCGATCGCCGCCGCCGCCGCGGCTCGGGGCGCGCAGGTGGTGCTCCTTTCCGCCAACGTTGACGCTTCCGTGCTTGGCGAGGTGGGGGAGCGATCCACTACGCGCGTCGTTCCGGTCGGCACGGCGGCAGAGCTCGAGGCCGCTGCGCGCACGGAGGCTGCCGGCGCAGACGTCATCATCATGGCAGCCGCAGTGGCCGACTATCGGGTGGCCGAGGTGTCGGAAGGGAAACTTCGCAAGGAGGACACGGGCGGCACGCCTCCCACACTCCAGCTGGTTGAAAACCCAGACATCCTGCGGGGTTTGGTCGTCTCCCGGGCCCCGGGCCAGACGATCGTGGGTTTCGCCGCAGAGACTGTCGAGGGTGAGGATGAGTTGCTGGAGCGTGGGCGGCGCAAGCTCGCACGAAAGGGCGTGGATCTGCTCGCGGTCAATGCGGTGGGGTGGATCGAGGGTTTCGAGTCGGCAGGCAATACCCTGTATATTCTGGACCGAACTGGCGAAGTCGTGCGTCGAATCAATGGCACCAAACGCGAGACTGCAGATGGACTACTCGACTCGGTCTTGGCAGTGCGTCTCGCACGTGATATTCTGTAAGGCCGGGCTCGCCCGGAATTGATAATTCCATAGCGTGTGATGTGAATGCCCCGCGAGGCCAGAAACACTCCGGTGTTTGGGTCTTGCACTCACGGGGCCGATCGGTTTCGACACGTCGTTTTGAGACTGTGAGAAGCGGGTCGAGGACGCGGAGTTATCTCGTAAACGCCCTTCGCAAACTATAGGTGCCAACGTTAAGCGCACCGACTTCGCTCTCGCTGCCTAAGCACGAGACCGAGTCCGTCAGGCCGGGTGTGCCTCCGCCCCGGTTTTCCTGACGTCATCTAGGAGGCTTGCTGGTGCGTTGCGTTTCAGGGCGTACCGGGACTTTTACTGTGACGGGGCCCGTCGCACTAGGTGTTCGTGACAAAGAGCGGGGCCGAGTAGAACGTCTGCACGAAATACACCCGTAGAAGGCATGGAATCATCGAAGTGGACCGGGGTTCAATTCCCCGCGGCTCCACGAGCTTCACATCACACGCTTGGGAATTGGAAATAGGTGAGGGGCCACCCAGTGGGTGGCCCCTCACCTATTTCATTTCCGTGCGGGGCGACCGCCCACCGTGCGGGCTAGCGATCCACGATCTCTGCGCCCTCGGGGAGCTTCGCGCCGAGCGGCAGTCGTACGGTCATGAACTGCTGCCCCGCTGCGGCGGGAGATGGCTGCGCGGTAGTGGCTTGGGACGGAGAAGAAGCTGCTGGCGAGTGATCCTGATCCGTCATTGGAGCGACAGCGCGCTTGACCACCCTCGGCGACGCGTGGCCCATCTTGTCGATCCAGGCGAGCGCGAGGGCCGAGACGATGAACGCCAGGTGGATCGCGACCTCCCACATCACGCCCTCGCCGGAGTAGATCACGCGGCCATCGGCACCGGTGACGATTCCGCCGTCCATACGACCCACCTCGATGAAGGTCTTCAGGAGGTGAATCGAGGAGATCGAGATGATCGAGACGGCGAGCTTGACCTTCAGGAGGTTTGCGTTGACGTGCGACAGCCAGTCGGGCTCGTCGTGGTGGCCAGCAACACGGATCTTCGAGACGAACGTCTCGTAGCCGCCGATGATCACCATGATCAGCAGGTTCGCGATCATCACGATGTCGATGAGCGCGAGCACGCTCAGCATGACCTCGGTCTCGGTGAAGTGGCCGTTTATGATCGCGGTTTCGATGAGGTGCCAGAGCTCGACGAAGAAGAGCACCACGTAGATGGCCTGAGCGATGATCAGTCCCAGGTACAGGGGCGCCTGTAGCCAGCGACTCGCGAAAATGAATCCAGCGAGGGTGCGCGAGGCTAGGCCCGGGCCGGGTAAGGCCGTATCACTGACGGATGAGGTGCGAAACTCGCTCACTGGAGTCCTTTCGAGGCGGATGTCGGAGATAAGCGTAGCGACGCGTATCTCGGGGTTGCCTGAGCAAGTTAGACTTACCGCTGCGAAGGGGAGTATTCCGTTTTGCTCGTATCGTCATCACGCTGGGCTCCGTAGCCCTGCCGGTGCGGGCTCGGCTTCTGCCGGGAAGAGACCTTCGGTCATTCGCGCACCACCCACACCGAAGGTGAACCACCCGATAGTGACTACCGTTCTTCCGCTCTGGTTTGAGATCGGCTCGATGATCGTGCTCGTTGCGATCCTCCTCATCGATCTCCTGCTCATCATTCGACGCCCGCACGCCCCATCGATGAGAGAGGCGAGCCTGTGGGTGGGTTTCTACGTGTTGCTTGCGCTCATCTTTGCCGGTGCCATGTTCATTCTCGGCGATGTGCAGCACGGCACCGAGTTTCTGGCGGGTTGGCTGACCGAGTACAGCCTGTCGATTGACAACCTCTTCGTCTTCGTGATCATCCTGACCCGATTCGGGGTGCCCATTGCGTACCAGCAGCGTGCCCTGATGATCGGCATCATTCTGGCGCTGATCTTCCGTGGCGTCTTCATTTTGGTGGGTGCCGCGCTGATCGAGAACTTCAGCTGGGTCTTTTACATCTTCGGCGCCTGGCTCATCTACACCGCGTGGCAGCAGGCGAGCCACGACGATGGCGAGGGGGACGGCGAGAGCTGGTTCGTGCGGCAGATCAAAAAGGTTGTGCCGTTTTCTGACCACTTTGACGGCGGCAAGCTGCGTACAACCGTCGATGGCAAGAAGATGTGGACGCCGTTCCTCCTGGTCCTCATCGCCCTGGGCACCACCGACCTGCTCTTCGCGCTCGATTCGATCCCCGCGATCTTTGGCATTACCCAGAGCCCGTTTATCGTGTTTACCGCGAACCTCTTCGCGCTCATGGGGCTGCGCCAGCTCTACTTCCTCCTGGGTGGCCTACTCGATCGCCTGATCTACCTGAAGTACGGCATCGCCTTCATTCTCGCCTTCATTGGCGTGAAGCTCGTGCTGCACGCCATGCACGTGAACGAACTCCCATTCATCAACGGTGGCGAACACATTGAATGGGCACCCGAGATCAGCACCTGGGTGTCGCTCGGCGTAATCGTCGCCGCGATGGCGGTCGCGACGGTCGCGAGCCTCCTGAAGATTCGTCGGGATGCGCTCGCATCGGGCGAGCGGCGAGTGCCACGCGGTGCCCCGGTGCAGCCGAAGCAAGACGACGGCGCACAGCACTAGCCAGTGGATCGTGTACCGCCGCCCCGGGTGTGGCGGTACACCCCGGGGCTCGCTGCGATCCCGCACGGCACCCGGTGATAGACTCTCGGCATGCGTACGCGGCAGCTCCTCCTTCCTTGCCGCGACGGGGTGTAGCTTTCGGCCCTCCCGTCGCGGAGTCCAGGCATGGCCGACCCATTCGCGCAGTTGCGCACCGAGCCACGAAGTAGAGATGCACATTCATGACTGAGCAACAGACCAACCCCCGCCCCCGCACCCTGGCAGAGAAGCTGTGGGACGACCATGTGGTTGTGAAGGGCGAAAACGGTGACCCCGATCTGATCTATATCGATCTGCACCTCATTCACGAGGTAACGAGCCCGCAGGCCTTTGACGGACTGCGCGTGGCGGGTCGCCCACTACGGCGTGTCGATCTCATGATCGCGACGGAGGATCACAACACTCCAACCCTCAATATCACGCGGCAGATCGAGGATCCCATCAGCCGCCTGCAGATTGAAACGCTGCGTCAGAACGTCGCCGAGTTCGGCGTGCGTGCCCACCCGCTGGGCGACAAAGAGCAGGGCATCGTGCACGTCGTCGGGCCGCAGCTGGGCCTCACGATGCCGGGCATCACCGTGGTGTGTGGCGACAGCCACACGTCGACGCACGGCGCGTTTGGCGCGCTCGCCTTCGGGATCGGCACGAGCGAGGTCGAGCATGTCATGGCGACGCAGACCTTGCCTTTGAAACCGTTCAAGACGATGGCGATCAACGTCGAGGGCGAGTTGCGCCCCGGTGTCACCGCGAAAGACATCATTCTCGCGGTCATCGCGAAGATCGGTACCGGCGGCGGTCAAGGGTACGTGCTCGAGTATCGGGGGAGCGCCATTCGTGGCCTGTCGATGGACGGGCGGATGACGATTTGCAACATGTCGATCGAGGCCGGCGCCCGCGCCGGAATGGTCGCCCCCGACGAGACGACCTTTGCCTATCTCGAGGGTCGCCCGCACGCGCCGAACGGCGCGAACTGGGATGCGGCGGTCGAGTATTGGAAGACGCTGCCCACCGACGAGGGCGCCGTGTTTGATGCCGAGGTCTTCATCGATGCGAACGAGTTGGAGCCCTTCGTGACGTGGGGCACGAACCCGGGCCAGGGCGTGCTGCTGAGCGATCGGGTGCCCAATCCGGCGGACATCGCTGATCCGAATCAGCGCGCCGCGGCCGAGCGTGCACTCGAGTACATGGATATTGCGGCGGGTACCCCAATGAAGGAGATCGCGGTCGACGCGGTCTTCATGGGGTCGTGCACGAACAGTCGCATGGATGATTTGCGCGAGTTCGCGAGCATCATCAAGGGCAAGCAAATAGCCGACGGCGTGCGTCTGATGGTGGTGCCCGGCTCTGCGCGGGTGCGGCTGGAGGCAGAGGCTGAGGGGATCGACAAGATCGTCGAGGAATTCGGCGGTGAGTGGCGATTTGCCGGGTGCTCGATGTGTCTCGGGATGAACCCCGATCAGTTGGCACCGGGTGAGCGATGCGCGTCGACCTCGAACCGCAATTTCGAGGGGCGCCAGGGCAAGGGCGGGCGGACGCACTTGGTGTCGCCGCTGGTCGCGGCGGCTACCGCCATTCGCGGCACGCTCTCGAGCCCGTGGGATCTGCAGTCAGACGAAGCGCGCGGTATCACGCACGACAAGGTAGGGGCGTAATCATGGAGAAGTTCACGACGTTGACCGGCGTTGCTGTTCCGTTGAAGCGCTCGAATGTCGACACCGATCAGATCATTCCGGCGGAGTTCTTGAAGCGCGTCACGAAGACGGGGTTTGAAGACGCGCTGTTCTTTCACTGGCGTCAAGACCCGGATTTTGTGCTGAATCGGCCCGAGTATTCGGGTGCCGAGGTGCTCGTCGCGGGTGCCGATTTTGGTACGGGTTCCTCGCGTGAGCACGCGGTGTGGGCCTTGCGCGACTATGGCTTCAAGGTCGTAATTTCGCCCAAGTTCGCCGATATTTTCCGTGGAAATTCCGGCAAGCAGGGTTTCCTCGCCGCGGAGGTCGAAGAAGCCGACGTGCAGCGGATCTGGGAGTTTCTCGATGCTCACCCGGGTGCGCCGGTGACGGTGAGTCTGGAAGATCGCACGGTGACCGCCGGGGAACTCACGGTTCCTTTCCAGATTGATGACTACACTCGGTGGCGGCTGATCGAGGGGCTCGACGATATCTCGTTGACCCTCCGCGACGAGCAGGCGATCACGGATTTCGAGGCGAAGCGTCCGTCCTGGATGCCCACCACACTTCCGGCACACACGGCCTAATTTCGAATGAACGGCGGCGACACCATCGAAGACAGCGCGATTTCACAGACTGACGCTGACGAGGGCCTGAAACAGGACGCTCGGAAGGCGGGTGCCCGGGTGGGCCTGACCTCTGACGAGATCATCATCAAGGGTGGGCGGCCACTGAAGGGTCGCATTGAGGTGCGCGGAGCCAAGAACCTCGCCACCAAAGCGATGGTTGCGGCATTGCTCGGAAAGTCACCCAGCGTGCTGCGCAATGTGCCAAATATCTCGGACGTGCGCGTCGTCGCCGGACTGCTCGCCCTCCATGGCGTGCTCATTACTCGGGGCGAAGACCCGGGTGAATGGCGCCTCGATCCCTCGAACGTCGAGCAGGCGCATCATGCCGACATCGACGCGCACGCCGGCTCGTCGCGTATCCCGATCCTCTTCTGCGGGCCGCTGCTGCATCGACTCGGGAAGGCCTTCATTCCCGACCTCGGCGGTTGCCGCATCGGGGATCGTCCCATCGATTTCCATCTCGACGCGTTGCGACAGTTCGGTGCGGTCATCGAGAAACTGCCCAGCGGGATCAGCCTCACCGCCCCCGGCGGACTCAAGGGTGCGAACATTGAGCTGCCCTATCCCTCCGTGGGAGCAACGGAGCAGGTGCTGCTGACCGCTGTGCTCGCCGAGGGGCAAACGGAGTTGCGCAACGCCGCCATAGAACCTGAGATTGTCGACCTCATCTGCATTCTCCAGAAGATGGGCGCCATCATCTCGATGGAGCCCAACCGAGTGATCTTCATCGAAGGTGTCGAGGAGCTTCAGGGCTACACGCATCGTGCGATCTTCGACCGCAACGAGGCCGCCAGCTGGGCGGCTGCCGCGCTGGCCACCAAGGGCGACATCTTCGTCGGCGGCGTCGAACAAGAAGAGATGATGACCTTCTTGAACGTGTTCCGCAAGGTCGGCGGTGCGTTTGACGTGCAAGACGACGGCATTCGCTTCTGGCACCCGGGTGGTGCGCTGAAGCCGGTTACGATCGAGACCGACGTGCACCCTGGCTTCATGACCGATTGGCAGCAGCCGCTCGTGGTCGCGCTGACCCAGGCCGAGGGAGTCTCGACGATCCACGAGACCGTCTACGAGAACCGGTTTGGGTTCACGGATGCGCTCAACACGATGGGCGCGAACATCGTGGTGTATCCGGACGGACTTGCCCATGAGGATCGCCGCGTGCTGCGCCGTGAGTTTGAGCAGGCCGCGGTCATCACCGGCCCCACCCCGCTGCACGGTGCCGACATTGAGGTGCCCGACCTGCGCGGTGGGTTCAGCCACCTCATCGCCGCTCTGACTGCAGAGGGGCAGAGCAAGGTCAGTAATCTCGGCATCATTTCGCGCGGGTACGAGAATTTCATTGAGAAGCTGCGCCTCCTCGGTGCCGACTTCGTGTTCGAGAGCTGAGTTCGCGCGTCCATGCACGCTGATTCTGGGAAGATGAGACTATGCGTGACACCGTAAAAATACGAAGCCGCTCCTCTGCTGAGAAACGGCGCCCCAGCATGTTCTGGGTGCTGGCTTCGCTCATTCTGCCGGCCTGGTCGTGCATGGTGCGGTATCGTTTTACCCCCGATTCACAATTACCCAAGACCGGGCCGTTCATCCTGTCGCCGAATCACTACAGCGAAATCGACCCCATCGCGGTCGGTGCGGGCGTGTGGCATCTCGGTCGACTCCCGAGGTTCATGGCCAAGGCGAGCCTCTTTCGAAATCCGCTCATTGGGTGGGTGTTCCGTTCCACCGGACAGGTGCCGGTAGAGCGTGTGGGGACTGCGGGTGCGAGCGCGTTGGGCGCGGCCGGGGAATTGATCCGCAATAACTCCGGGGTGATTGTGTATCCCGAGGGTTCCCTCACTCGCGATCCGGACCTGTGGCCGATGCGCGGAAAGACCGGGGCGATCCGCCTGGCGCTCGAATCTGGAATCCCAGTGATCCCGATGGCGCACTGGGGCACGCAAGAGCTGATGCCAAGGTACGCGAAGCGGATCCACCCCATCCCGCGGAAGACCATTCACGTCGCGGTGGGCAAGCCCCTCGACCTCTCTCGTTTTCAGGGTCGCGAGATCGATCAGAAGACGGTCACCGAGGCCACCGAGGTGTTGATGACCGAGATCACCAGGCTTCTCGCGGGACTGCGCGGGGAAGAACCGCCCACAGAGCGCTGGAATCCGGGCAAGCACCAGCAGAGCGAAACGGGGCGCTTTTGACGACCCGTCCCATCGATATCGTCACCGCGAACCTGCGGCGCAATCGCGGGCGCAAGGTTGCCGTGATCGGGGCGGGCAGCTGGGGTACCACCTTCGCGAAGGTGCTCGCCGATGCGGGTTGTGACGTGACCGTGTGGGCGCGCAGGCCCGAGCAGGCGCAGGAGATTCAGGTTGCCAAGCGCAACTCGCAGTACCTGCCCGGCATCAACCTGCCGAAGTCGCTGAAGGCGACCAGCGAGGTGGATCAGGCGCTGCGCGGCGCGAAGCTCGTATTCTTGGCTGTGCCGAGCCAGACGCTACGCGAAAATCTCCGTGACATTGAGCCGCATCTCGAACGCGGCAGCGTGCTCGTCAGCCTCGTGAAGGGGGTGGAACGATCCACCACCATGCGCATGTCGGAGGTGATTGCCGACACCCTCGATATCGGTCCTGAGCGAATCGGGGTGCTCTCGGGCCCGAACATTGCGCTCGAGATCGCGAAGGAGCAGCCCACGGGCGCGGTGGCCTCGAGCGGATCGATCGAAGTGGCGCTCGAGATCGCGACCGCATGCTCAGCCAAATACTTTCGCACGTATGTGAATACCGACGTGGTGGGTACCGAGCTCGGCGGCGTGCTCAAGAACCTCATCGCGCTGGCCATCGGCATCGTCGATGGGGTGGGCTACGGCGAGAACACAAAGGCCGCGATTATCACCCGCGGTCTCGCCGAGATGACGGAATTTGCGGTGGCATCGGGGGCGGATCCGAGCACGCTGGCCGGGCTCGCCGGCCTGGGCGACCTCATCGCGACCTGCCAGTCGCCGCTCTCGCGCAACAACACCGCGGGGCGATTGATCGGGCAGGGCTTCTCGCTCGAAGAAACGAAGCAGCAGATGCAGCAGACCGCCGAGGGCATCACGTCGGTGGCCTCGGTGCTCGAGCTCGCGCATGAGCGCGGGGTGCCGATGCCGATCGTCGAGCAGGTGCAGATGGTGCTGAGCGGAACCATGGCACCGAAAGACCTGGGGCCTCACCTGGCCACCGAAGATGATGTGCCCAAGCCCGAGCTGAGTCTCGGCGGCGAGAAGCCGGGCGCCTGGCGCCGATTTGTTGACCGATTGAAGGGAACCCCCGCGTGAGCGCAGAAGACCTGTGGCCCAAGAAGCGCACCGTCGTGTTGCTGTTCGGCGGCCGCTCCAGCGAACACGAGATCAGCTGTGTTACCGCTGCCGGGGTGCTGCGATCCATCGATCGTTCGCGGTTTGACGTGATCCCGGTCGGTATCTCCAAGCGCGGGGCGACGGTGCTGCTCGGCGAGGAGGACCTGTCGAGTTACCGGCTGGAGGCGGGCGCGCTGCCCGAGGTTCCCGAGAATGGCACCCGGGTGCTCTGGCCTGCGTCGACCGAGACGAGCACCCTCACCGTCATCGAGCAAGACGGGCACCTGCGTTCGCTCGGTCACGTCGACGTCGTGCTACCCATGTTGCACGGCACCTTTGGCGAGGATGGCACCGTGCAGGGCATGCTCGAGCTGGTCGACCTTCCCTACGTCGGAAGCGGTGTGCTCGGCTCCGCGCTGTGCATGGACAAGCACGCGGTGAAGACCGTGCTCGCCGACGCAGGCATCGCCGTGGCGCCGTGGCGGATGGTAACGCGCGAGCAGTTGGAGCGTGATCCCTATCTCGTAGACAGTCTCGCCGATGGCCTCACCTACCCGCTCTTTGTGAAGCCGAACCGAGCGGGGTCGAGCGTCGGTGTGAGCCGCGTCACCGAGCCGAGCGGCCTGGGCCCGGCCCTCGAGCTCGCCTTCGCGGAGGACCGCGTGGTGCTCGTGGAGTCGGGGGTTGCCGGGCGTGAGGTCGAGATCGGGGTGTTGCAGGGCCGAGACGGCGCGCTGCCGCGCACGAGCGCGGTCATCGGCGAGATCGTGTTCACCGGCCGTGACTTCTACGACTACGAGGCGAAGTACCTGGGGGCAGCGGGAATCGAACTCGCACTGCCCGCGAAGGTGACCGACGGGGAGTTTCACGCGATCCGCGATGCCGCCGTGCGCGCCTTCGAGGTGACCCAGTGTGCGGGGCTTGCCCGCATCGACTTCTTCCTCACCGAAGCAGGCCCGGTCTTGAACGAGATCAACACGCTGCCCGGTTTCACTCCCATCTCGATGTACCCGCGGCTGTGGGAGGAATCGGGAATGGGCTACACGGCGCTCATCACCGAACTCATCGAGCTCGCACTCGAACGGCGCACGCGATGAGTGGCGAAAAGCCCGGCACCGAGGTGCTCGTCTCCTACGTGCACGGTGGCGCGGGTATGCCGGAGGGGTTTCGACAGGGGCTCACCGACTCTGCCGAGCGCGTTAGCGGGCTGCTGCGCGAGCGCGGCCTGTCGGTGCGCATCATCGACGCGGCAGAGCCGGGTGTCGCGCCCGCTGAGGCGCTCGCGGGAGCCTCGGGGCTGATCGTGCTGGGCGGCGGTGATGTCGCGCCAGAGGTGTACGGTCAGGCTGCCCTGGTCGATAACCTCTACTACGTCGACGCCGCCGCGGATCGCTTCGAGATTGAACTCGTGCGCCGCGCCTCCGAGGCGGGCACCCCGGTGCTCGGAATTTGCAGAGGGTCTCAGGTCATCAACGTCGCCTTTGGCGGCTCACTCGTGCAAGATCTCGGCCCGGGCCTGCATAATCGCGAGGTCGTCGGCGACCCGTGGACCGATCACGATGTCGCGCTCGAAGCCGAGACGCGGGTGGCTGAGCTGTTCGGTGAGGAGCGGGTCACGGTGCGTACGGGGCACCATCAGGCAGTGGATCGCCTCGGCGAGGGTCTCCGCGTCGCCGCCCGAGCCGACGACGGGGTGGTCGAAGCGACGGAAGGAATCGATCGCTGGATCGTCGGGCTGCAGTGGCATCCCGAGGAGGCGCAGGGCGATCCGATTGCACTCGAACGATTCTTTGACGGATTCTCTGCCGCGGTGCGCGAGGACTCGCTCGAAGGCTAGTCGAAGTCGAGCGTATCGGTGAGGCTCGTGCACTGCCTGGTCTGCGGAAGCAGCTTCGCGACCGCGCCGAGATCCACTACCGTCTCGGTGCCACTGGCCTTCTCTGAGTCAACGATCACGGCGAGACCCGGGCTACGACCGTAGGCCTCGAACTTGTAGAGCGGTGCGTTGTCTCGGTTGATGACCCAGTCGACACCACTGACGTTGACGCAGTCGTCGGTGGTCGGGCCAGTCGGTTCGATGCCGCAATACAGCAGCACACCAGCGGGATCGCCCCACGCCCCGGTGGACTGGGCGTTCGTGGTGCGCCGCTCGAGATCGGCGACCGTATCGGGAAGGCGCACGATGACATCGGCACACGCGGGGTCGTTCGCGTCGGGCGCCGGGTCCATGGGCACGATGCCCGAGCATCCAGTGAGTGTGCTCGCGAGGGTCAGCGTGGCGGCTCCGAGGGCGAGGGCACGTAGACGAATCGACACGGCTCCAGCTTATCGCCGGGTGCCTGGGGGCTGGCCTCGTCTCTGCGACGGTAGGTTGGTGGGCATGGGTGAGCGGCAGACAGTGGATCACGGCCAGACCGTTGGCGAGGTCGGCGAATCGGGGGCGCTGGCGGCGATCCTCGCGCGGCTGCGACCGGCTCGTTCGGCGAGCGTCGGCCCGGGCGACGATGCCGCGGTGCTCACGAGTCGCGGGGACACGGTGGTCACCACCGACACCATGATCGAGGGGCCCGACTTCCGGCTCGCCTGGCACTCCGGCTATGAGCTCGGGTGGAAGCTCGCCGCGACGAACCTGTCTGATGTCGCCGCGATGGGCGCACGCCCGACCGCGCTGACCGTTGCGCTGGCATGCCCGCGAGAGACTCCGGTTGCCCTGCTGGCCGAGATCGCACGGGGCATAGATGCCGCCTGCGCGGAGCTCGCGCCCGGGTGCGGCGTGGTCGGCGGCGATCTAGGCCGGGCTGCGGTTCTGATGGCATCGATTACCGCGCTCGGCGATCTTGAGGGCCGCGGCCCGGTGCTGCGTTCCGGCGCGCGTCCGGGCAATGTGGTGGCGTACGCGGGGGATCTGGGTCTCTCGGGAATCGGCCTCTCTGCCCTGTTTGGGCTTGCCGAGGCATCGGAGTCGAGTGAAGCAGTGCGCCTCGCGGAGCGCCCCCCGACTGATCCTGTTCGAAATCAGACGAGTGACGCGGTGCCCGATGTGAGCTCGGAGCTTGCCCTGCTGCGCGAGCGACACCCAGCTGCCCTCTCGGCGCACCTGGCACCGATTCCGCCGATCCACCTGGGAATCGTTGCCGCCAACGCGGGTGCGACCGCGATGCTCGACGTGTCAGACGGGCTGTCGCTCGATGCGGCCAGGCTCGCGCGCGCGAGTGGGGTCACCCTGGCACTCGACGCGAACCTGCTCGCGGCGCACTTCGGCCTGCAGCGCGGTGAGATCGTGTCGCTTGAGGCGATGCTCACGGGTGGCGAGGATCACGGACTGCTCGCGACGTTCCCGGCCGTGACGACCGCGGAGATTCCTGAGGGGTTTCGCGTGATCGGCGAGGTGGTTGCGACGCGCAGTGAAGGCCCGCTCCTGGTCGGTGGATCGCCGTACGAGCCGCGCGGATGGGACCCCTACGTCATCGGGGCCTCGCCCTCGAGGGGCTGGGACCCCAGCGTCGAAGCCCCGCCCCTTGGGGGTGGGCGCTAGTGGCTCCTTCGTCCCGTGGGAAGGGGCCACAGTCGCCCACCCGGGGTCTTGACGCCGCGACGGGGCTGCCAGCATGCGGTGTCGATGTCTCTGTGTGCGGTGCCGGCTCAGGAACCCGCGGCGAGCCGCAGCGCGGCCCACAGCTCCGCACGAGTGCCCGGGTCATCCAGATCGCGCTCCACCAAACTCGCGGCGGTCTGCATGCGCGCGCGCAGCGTGTGCCGGTGCACCCCCAACGCGGCGGCGGCGGGGCTGGTCTGACCGTGGTGAGCGAGCCACACCTCGAGGCTGTGCGCGATCGCGTCACCGTGCCGCTGATCGTGCTGGCGGAGCGGGGCGAGTAGCCCGAGTGCACGTCGTCGCGCCTCCGGCTCGGCCGCGAGCAGGTCGAACAACCCCGCGTGCATGCTCGGTTGATAGTCGACTGGGCCCGGGGTGGTCTCGCCCGCCTTGCCTGGCGCCTTCGCGCGTTCAAGTGCGAGTTCGGCCTGTTCGATGAGTTCGGCCAGGTCGTCGAGTGACCCGCGGGTGCTTACCCCTGCGGGCACATGGTGATCCACCAGCACGCGACGCACGGACGCGACGAGCGTCGCGTCGCAGATCAGCACCGCTCCCACGCCGAAGGGTGCCGTGAGGAGCCCCGCGCTGCTGCCGGCGAGCGAGCGCAGGTCTTCGGTGAGTTTCGCGCCGAAGTCGGCAACGTGGTCGATACGCACCGCCGCGACCCGGCCCCGGGGGAGGCGCGAGAGCACCCCGCGTGCGACCCGTTCGGCGAGCTCGGTCTCGCCCGCGAGCAGCAGCTGCACGACGGCTGACCGCAGCGCCACCTCGGCCTCACCGAGCCCCGTGCGGTGCTCCAGTTGCACCGTCGCGAGCGATGCCACGAGCCCAATCAGTGTGCGCTCGGCGTGGTCGGGGGTCGTGCTCGCCGGGGTCACGAGCACTCCCAGCAGGTGCCCGCTGCGACCGAGGGTTTGTAAGTGGATCGGCACGTCGCCCAGACTTCGCACGCGACTGGCGCGAGTGCCGCGTTCGATCAGGTCGCGCGACTCTCGGCGGATCCACTCGGCCTGTGTCGAATTTCGCTCGGTGCGCGGCGCGAAGTCGATCAGCCTACCGGTGCGGTCGGCGATGGCGACCCACTTGCCGAGGCGGGCGGCGGCCTCGCGCACCGCCGCAGCGATGCCGTCGCGCTGCAGTGCCGCGCTTGCCACGGCGCGCTGCGATTCGAGTGCCCAGGCGTCGCGAGCGTGCGACTGCGCATCGAGGAGCCTGGCCGCGGTCTGCACGATGGCGATGAACGGGGTTTCGTACGGCACGCGAAACAGGGGCAGACGGAGCTTCTCGCAGGCCTCGATCAGCAGGGGAGGGGTGCGCTCCCACACGATGCCGACACCGAAGCCGAGTGCGGCGACACCCGCGGACTGCAGGCGCTCGACGTAGGCGTTTGCCTGTTCGATGGTGAGGCTTGCGGAAAACTGGTTGCCGGTCGTGAGGAGCACCGTGCGGGGAGTGAGGAAGGGCGTGGGATCGAGCATGTCGCTGCCGTGCACCCACAGCACGGGGAGCTCGGCAGTTGCCTCGGAGGCCTCCTCAGAGCTGCCTGCAATCAGCACCAGCCCGAGCGGGTATTGGCGGATAAGCGTGCCCAGCTCGATCGTGGGGTGCAGCGGGAGCGAGGGGGTAATCACCGTGCCTCCTTCGGGAGAGTCCAGCCCGCGGGCCTCGATTGCCATAGTGGCGAATCTTGCTTCTACAAATCACCATAGTGGCAAATTGCCGGCGGCGGCTGCGAGCCTATGCTGGGTGCAGGATCCACCGGCGTTGGTGCTGGGGATCGAATCATCGCGACTGCTCCGGCAGCGCACGCACAGAAGGAGAAGTTTCGATGTCAGATGTCACTCTTCAGGGCGGCCCCTCGCTGCCACAGGAGCGCAAGCTTGTCACCGCTATCCCCGGCCCCAAGTCGCAGGAGCTCATGGCGCGCAAGAACGCGGCCGTTGCCTCGGGCGTGGGCGTGGCACTGCCCGTCTCTATCGTGGCTGCCGGCGGTGGCGTCATGGTCGATGCCGATGGCAACTCGCTCATCGATCTGGGCTCGGGCATTGCGGTCACGGGCGTCGGCAACTCGGCTCCTGCCGTGGTCGAAGCAGTGGTGAACCAGGTACAGCAGTTCACCCACACGTGCTTCACCGTCACCCCGTACGAGGGATACGTAGCGGTCGCTGAGAAGCTCAACGAATTGATCCCCGGTGATCACGAGAAGCGCTCTGCACTGTTCAACTCTGGTGCCGAAGCCGTTGAGAACGCGATCAAGATCGCACGTCACTACACCAAGCGCAACGCAGTGGTCGTCTTCGACCACGCGTATCACGGTCGCACCAACCTCACCATGGGCATGACCGCCAAGAACATTCCCTACAAGGATGGCTTTGGCCCGTTTGCTCCCGAGGTGTACCGGGTTCCGACCTCGTACCCGTACCGTGACGGGCTCACGGGCGCTGAGGCCGCCGCGATCGCACTGACACAGATCGAAAAGCAGGTCGGAGCATCGAACCTTGCCGCGATCATCATTGAACCCATTCAGGGCGAGGGCGGATTCATCGCTCCCGCCGAGGGCTTCCTTCCCGCGTTGAGCGAGTGGGCAACCAAGAACAACGTCGTCTTCATCCTCGACGAGGTGCAGACCGGCTTCGCCCGCACCGGTGATCTGTTCGCCGCGAACCACGAGGGTGTCGTCGCAGACATCGTGACCACGGCGAAGGGCATTGCGGGTGGCCTCCCGCTGTCGGCCGTCACCGGTCGCGCCGAGATCATGGATTCTGCTCATGCCGGTGGCCTCGGTGGCACCTACGCGGGCAGCCCCATCGCCTGCGCGGCTGCGCTCGCCACGATCGAGACCTACCAGGCCGAGAACCTTGCAGAGCGTGCTCGCGAGATCGGCGCGATCATCGACGAGTTCTTCACCGAGCTGCAGAAGAATGACGATCGCATCGGAGACATTCGCGGTCGCGGCGCGATGAAGGCGGTCGAACTCGTCGAGTCCGGCAGCACCAAGCCGAACGCCGCACTGACCAGCGCGATCGCCAAGTTTGCCGGCGAGCAGGGTGTCATCCTCCTCACCTGCGGCACCTACGGCAACGTGATCCGCTTCCTGCCCCCGCTGTCGATCGGCGACGAACTGCTGCGCGAGGGCCTGCAGGTCGTTGCAGATGCGCTCAAGGCCTCGGCCTGATCCACCTCTGATCAACTGAATTGCGGGGCTCGAACGGCGCACGCTCGAGCCCCGCTCACGAAAGGAAACGACTCATGGCACTGAAGCCCAACGAGCAAGAGTTGCTCGATAGCGTCCAGTCCGGCCTCGGCATCGGCGGCACCTGGCAGCCCTCCGCCACCGGCGCGACCTTTGGCGTGCAGGACCCGGCAACCGGCGAGACCATTAAGACGATCGCTGATGCGACGGTCGAGGATGCCGTGCGCGCCCTCGACGCAGCCGTTGCCGCTCAGGATGCCTGGGCCGCAACCCCGTCACGCGTGCGCTCGAACATCTTGCGTCGCGCCTTCGACCTGCTCATGGAGCGCAAAGAAGACTTCGCGCTGCTCATGAGCATGGAGATGGGCAAGCCCATCGCCGAGGCTCGCGGCGAGGTGAACTACGGTGGCGAGTTCCTGCGCTGGTTCTCCGAAGAAGCCGTCCGCGTGCGCGGCGACTACCGAGAGAACCCCGAGGGCACCGGTCACATGGTCGTCTCGCACATTCCGGTGGGTCCGACCTACTTCATCACCCCCTGGAACTTCCCGCTCGCAATGGCCACGCGCAAGATCGCTCCGGCGCTCGCCGCCGGCTGCACCGTGGTCATCAAGCCCGCGGCACTCACCCCGCTCACCACGATCTTCTTCGTGCAGTTGCTCGAAGAGGCGGGCCTGCCCGCCGGCGTCGTGAATGTGGTGCCGACCTCGAAGTCGAGCGCACAGTCGAGCGCGCTGCTGAGCGACACCCGTCTGCGCAAGCTCTCGTTCACCGGTTCCACTCCTGTCGGCGTGAAGCTGCTCGAGGCCGCCGCGCAGAACGTACTTCGCACCTCGATGGAGCTCGGCGGCAACGCCCCGTTCGTGGTCTTCGATGACGCCGATCTCGACCGTGCGGTCGAGGGTGCGCTGCTCGCGAAGTTCCGCAACATCGGTCAGGCATGCACTGCGGCGAACCGCATCATCGTGCACGAGTCGGTCGCCGACGAGTTCGCGCGTCGCGTGGGCGAGCGCGTCGCGCAGATGACCATCGGTCGTGGCGCGGAAGAGGGCAACGACATCGGTGCGCTCGTCGACGAAAAGGCCGTGGCAAACACCGCGCGCCTTGTCGCAGACGCGGTTGAGACCGGCGCTACCATCGTCACCGGTGGCGAGTCGATCGACGGCCCGGGCCACTTCTTCCAGCCCACCGTGATCGACAACCTCAGCCCGCAGTCGGCGATCATGCGTGAAGAGATCTTCGGGCCGGTGCTTGGCATCATCCGCTTCTCAACCGAAGAAGAGGCTGTCGAGATTGCAAACAGCACCGAGTACGGTCTGGTCAGCTACGTGTTCACCGAGAACATCCACCGCGGCCACCGCATGATTGAGAAGCTCGAGACCGGCATGATGGGTCTGAACACCGGCCTGGTCTCGAACGCTGCGGCCCCCTTCGGTGGCATCAAGCAGTCGGGTCTCGGCCGCGAGGGCGGCTTCGAGGGGATCCACGAGTTCCTCTCGACGAAGTACACCCTGCTGCCGCGATAGGTATTGTCGCGTCGCACGATCCGCACGATCCGAACGATCCGAACGATCCGAACGATCCGCACGGCCCCGTGTGCCCCGTGCGCGAACCGGCCCCGTCAGCTTCGGCTGGCGCGGGCCGGTTTTGCGTTTCCGGGGTCGAGTGTGGTCGCCGAATGGACGCTCTCGCAGGGTTCAGAGGCTCGAAAGCGTGCGCGGATGTCCACCCGAGGGTGACCGGTGAGGTCGGTGGTTGTGCGGCTGACGCTCGCGCAGGCTTCGGACGGCGGGAACCCTGCGCGGGTGTCCACGCGAGCGTGAACGATGTGGACGGTGGCTGAGTCAGAGCGGCAGAACTCGCAAAACGCGATGCGTTTTTCCTAAGCGAGCCGCCTGTCGGCGGCAGAATCTGCGCAACGCTGTGCGTTGCTTCTCGCAGACCGCCTGTCGGCGGCAGAATCTGCGCAACGCTGTGCGTTGCAATCAAGCAGATTCTGCCCACCACAGCGCGGTCTCGCCGTAACGCTTCTCCTTGATGCGTGCGAGACCCGCCGGCCACGTCGGCTCGGGCGAGCGCGTACTTCGCTCCACCAGCACGACCGCATCCTCTGCGAGAAGGGGCACCACCGCAGTGAGATTCGAGGTGAGTTCCTCCTCACCCAACTCATACGGCGGATCCAGCATCACGACATCCCATTTCACCAGTGGATCCAGGCCCTCCAGGAACGCCTGCACCGATTGGCGCGCGACCGTAACTCGGGGGGCCTGACTCTTGGTGAATGCCGCAGTTACGGTCTTCGCGTTCCGCGCGGCAACCTGGGCGGACTGCGGATGCTTCTCGACGAGCGCGACCTCGCTGGCGCCGCGGCTCGCAGCCTCGAGGCCGAGGGCCCCCGAGCCGGCATACAGGTCGAGGACTCGGGATCCACTGTCGAGACCCCACGACCCCAGGGTGGAGAAGATCGCCTCGCGTACGCGGTCGGTGGTCGGGCGCGTGCCCGACTTTGGTACCTCGAGCCGGAGAGACCCGGCCACGCCCGCGATGATTCTGGTCACCCACCCAGGATATCGGGCCTTGGCCAACGGCAGCCGGGCTGTAGCTGTAGCCGTGGCTAGGGGATGGGTGAGCGTGTCGGCACCGGGCGCTAGCCTGGGTGCATGAGCACGATCACCCTCGACACGCGCCTCGATGGCGTCGTCGGTGGGCGCACCGCGAAGGCCCTGGAGAAGGCCTTCGACATGCACACGGTGCGCGACCTGCTCTGGCATTTTCCGCGCCGCTACTCCAACCGCGGCGAGCTGACCCCGCTTGTGGGCCTCCCCATCGGCGAGCACATCACGGTGTTGGCCCAGGTGCTCGATGTGCGTCAGCGCACGATGCAGCGCCGGGGTGGCAGCTTACTCGAGGTGCGTATCACTGATGGTGTGGGCACGCTGCAGCTCACCTTTTTCAATCAGCCGTGGCGGGCAGGCGATTTGCACGCTGGGGTGCGTGGCATTTTCGCGGGCAAGGTGAGCGAGTACAAGGGTCAGCTGCAGTTGCAGAACCCCGATTATCAACTCTTTGCCGATCGTGAGGAGGCTGCGGCAAACGGCTTTCCCGGCGGATCACGGGGTGAACTCGATGGCCCCAGCACCCCTCGTGCCACCGGTGCCCCCGGGCCCCTTGATGACCCCGGCGAGCAACCGGGTGAACGGCCGGGGCAGCTCGAAGTTGCGACCGACAAGTTCGACGAGGCTGCAGCCCTCGCTTTCGCTGAGCGCCCGGTGCCGATTTACCCGGCAACATCGAAGCTCGCGAGCTGGGTGATCCAGAAGGCGGTCGAGATGGCGCTCGATGCGCTTGACCCACAGCTCACGGTGGCGGATCCGCTCCCGCCCGAGGTGCGCGAAGCAGGCGCAGCGATCAAGTTGGGCGTGGCGCTTGAGCTGATCCACCGCCCGGAGCGCCCCGCTGACTGGAAACTGGCGCGAGACAGCATGCGCTTTCGCGAGGCGTTCGACCTGCAGCTCGGGCTGCTCGACCGCAGGCGAAGGCTCGGCGAGGCCCCGAGCACGCGGCGTCCCAAGATTTCCGGCGGGCTGCTCGACATATTCGACGCCGGGCTGCCGTTCGAGTTGACCGCCGGGCAGATCGAGGCGGGCGAGGTGATCTCGCGCGAACTCGCGCGCCCGCACCCGATGCACCGGTTGCTACAGGGCGAGGTGGGCTCGGGCAAGACGATCGTGGCGCTCCGGGCGATGCTCCAGGTCGCCGAGGGCGACGGCCAGAGCGCGATGCTCGCCCCCACCGAGGTGCTCGCCGGGCAGCACTTTCGTAGCGTCACCGAATCGCTTGGCCCCGCGCTCACCGAGAAGCTCCACCCCGTGCTCCTCACGAGCAAGATGCCCGTCGCGCAGCGGCGCAAGGCGCTGCTGGCGATCGCCAGCGGGTCGGCGCGCATCGTGGTCGGCACGCACGCGCTCATCAGCGAGCACGTCGCGTTCTACGACCTCGGGCTCGCGGTGATCGACGAGCAGCACCGATTCGGGGTCGAGCAGCGAGAGGCCCTGCGCCAGAAGGGCAACGAGCCGCACGTGCTCGCGATGACCGCCACGCCGATCCCGCGCACGGTCGCGCTCACCGCCTTTGGTGACCTCGAGACCTCCACCATGCGCGACCTGCCTCCGGGCCGGCAACCGATCGAGACGTTCGCGGTGCCGGTGCACGAGAAGCCCGGGTGGGCCGAGCGCGCCTGGGTGCGCGCCACTGAGGAGGTGGCCAAGGGGCGTCAGGTGTACGTCGTGTGTCCGGCGATCGCCGCGGGCAAGCGGGAAGAGGGCGATGACGAGCCTGCGCCAGAGCCAGATTCGGGGGGCGGATCGCGAGCCACCCCCGATCCAAAGACCCTCGCAAGCGTCGAGCAGACCCTCGAAGAGCTCGCCGGGCGCCCCGATTTTGCTGGGCTGCGGCTCGCCGCGTTGACTGGTGCGATGAAGCCCGACGAAAAGGATCGGGTGATGCGGGCGTTCGCGGCCGGCGAGATCGACGTGCTCGTGGCCACCACCGTGATCGAGGTGGGGGTGAACGTGCCCAACGCCTCGATGATGATCGTGCGCGATGCCGACCGGTTTGGGGTGTCGCAACTGCATCAGCTGCGCGGTCGCGTGGGCCGGGGTGAGCACCCGGGGCTGTGCCTCTTGCTGTCGGGGGCTGAGGAGGGGAGTCACGCGCGCGAGCGGATCGCCGCGGTCGCCGCGACCACCGACGGGTTCGCCCTCGCCGAGATTGACCTCGAGCTGCGGCGCGAGGGTGACATTTTGGGCACGGCGCAGTCGGGTGGGCGATCCACGCTGAAGCTGCTGCGGGTGGCCGAGCACGGCGAGCTCATCGTGCGCGCGCGGGAAGTGGCGGCGGAGCTGCTGCGACGCGATCCACACTTAGAAACCGCGCCGCTGCTGCGGGAGGCGCTTGAGCGAGAGGCCGAGTTGCGGTCGCTCGACAACCTCGCGAAATCGTAGGGTCGACTTCTGAGGTGTTTTTCGGGCTTCGCCGGGGCGCACCCCATAGGCTTAGGGCATGAGCAGTATCGCCGTTGTGCCCGGTTCGTTTGACCCCGTGACTCTCGGGCATCTTGACGTGATTCGTCGGGCCGCCGCAATCTTCGACCAGGTGCACGTGCTGGTGGTGCACAATCCCGGCAAGAACGCGATGCTGCCGATCTCGGAGCGTATGAACCTCATTCAGAAGGCGATTGACGACGATCCCGAGATGCCGAAGGGCAAGATCATCGTCGCGTCGTGGTCGGTGGGTCTGCTCGTCGATTACTGCACCGAGGTGGGTGCGACGGTGCTCGTGAAGGGCATCCGCTCGCAGATCGACGTGGCATACGAGACGCCGATGGTGCTGATGAACCGCAGCCTGGCCGGTGTCGAGACGATCTTCCTCCTGCCCGATCCCGGGCATGCGCACGTGTCGAGCTCGCTCGTGCGGCAGGTGGCCGCGCTGGGCGGCGACGTGTCACCCTATGTCCCGCACGCGGTCGCCAACTATCTCGATACGACGCGTCCCGCCTAGCATGCGCGGCAGCTACGGCGCGTCCATGTCGCGCGAACCGCGGGTCGCGGTGTACTTTGATTTCGACAACATCGTGATTTCTCGGTACGACCAGATCAACGGGCGGCAGGCGTTTCGGCGCGACTTTCCGGGGGCCGCAGGCCGCGAGGCGATGACGCCAGAGGTGCGGGATCGCCTGCGTGCCGCGAACGTGAGCATCGACGCGGTGCTCGACTATGCGGCGACCTTCGGGGCGCTCGCCGTGTGTCGTGCCTACGCAGACTGGTCGCACCCGGTGAACGCCTCGTACCGAGGTGATCTGACGGCCAGAGCGGCCGATCTTGTGCAAATGTTTCCGCTGAGCGTGCGGCGCAAGAACGGGGCCGACATCCGCCTCGCGGTCGACGCGATGGAAGACCTGTTTGTGCTCGACGATGTGACGCACGTCGTGATCGTTGCCGGCGATTCGGATTTCGTGCCGCTCGTGCAGAAGACGCGCCGCATGGGTCGCTACGTCGTGGGCATCGGGGTGGCCGGGGGCACGAGCCGCATCCTTGCGGGTGCGTGCGATGAGTACGCCGACTATGACGCGCTGCTCACCGACGAAGATACTGAGCTCGACGAATCTGAGATCGAGGAAGATCCACTCGATGTGCCAGCGATCGTCAACACCGACATCACCGAGCAGCCGGTGGTGGATCGCCCAGCGCCAGAGGCCGCAAAGTCCGACGCAGCGCATCGGCGTCGTCCGGGGCCGCTGCTGCGCAAGGCGCTGCTGCTGCTCGAGACGAAGACCGACGAGGAATGGCAGCGCGCCTCGGACGTGAAGAACCAGATGCTGCGCATGGATCCCTCGTTCCAAGAGCGGGAGCTGGGCTTCTCCTCGTTCACCGAGTTCGTGAAGGCCTACCTGGGCATCGTCGAACTCGACCTGAGCAGCAGCCCGCACCTCATCCGCCGCAGGCCCGGCGCGCACTGACCGCAGCCCCACACACAGGCTGCATCGAGGAGGCAGCGGTTAGGCTGAAGCGGTGAGTAGCATGCGCCAGTACCAAGAGAACGTTCGCGACATCATGAACCGCCCGGGCGAGATGCGCGAGCGCGAGCGCACGTTCGCCGTACCAGAGGGGTTTGGAGAGGCGCTCGCGACGATTCCCGCGGGCGAGTCGCTCGACCTCGAGGTGCGCCTCGAATCCGTGCACGAGGGCATTTTGGCCTCCGCCCACGTCGCCACCACGATGCACGCGGAGTGCGGCCGGTGCCTCGAGAAGTTCACCGCTCCGTTCGAAGTCGAATTCCAAGAACTTTTCGCGTATACTCCTACGGAGGCCGACGAGTATGGGGTTCACGGTGATCACGTGGATCTTGAACCCCCGCTCCGAGACGCGGTAGTGCTTGCACTTCCGTTCCAGCCTGTGTGTCGCCCGGACTGCGCGGGGCTCGACCCCGAGTCCGGTGAGGTGCGTGATGCCAAGGCTGCAGCCGAGCCCAGTGCGCCGTTAGACCCCCGTTGGGCGGCGCTGGCCGGTTTGCTGGCCGAAAATAATGACGTGGATCGGCACACCGATCCTGGAAGCAAGTAGGAAAGAGAGCATCATGGCTGTTCCCAAGCGTAAGATGTCGCGCTCGAACACCCGCCACCGCCGTTCGGCGTGGAAGGCCGAGGCGCCAAAGCTGGTCAAGACCGTTGAGAATGGTCGCACCGTCTACAGCCTGGCGCACCGCGCTCGCGTAGTCGAGGATTCAAACGGCACCCCGTTATTCCTTGAGTACAAGGGCCGCAAGGTCGCTGACGTTTAAGCAGTCTGGCGTGCACGCAGATCACACTCTGCACGGCACCGAACAGCTGCAAGCTGAGCCGTCGGGCTCGCCTGAGGGCGGCCCCGGCGGCTTTCTTGCGCGGTTCGACGTGGCCGTGACCCCCGAATTGCTCGAGTTGGCGCTCACGCACCGCTCGTGGGCGTATGAGCACGGCGGCGCGCCGCATAACGAGCGACTCGAGTTCTTGGGCGATGCGATCCTGGGCCAGGCGGTCACGGTGAAGCTTTACACCGACTACCCCGAACTCAGCGAGGGCGAGCTCGCCAAGCGTCGTGCGGCCCTGGTGTCGAGCGTCGCGCTCGCGGAGGTCGCTCGCAGCATCGGGCTCGGCTCAGAGGTGAAACTCGGTGTCGGAGAAGAGCGCACCGGCGGCAGGGAGAAGGACTCGATCCTTGCCGATACCGTCGAGGCGGTCATCGGCGCGGTCTACCTGTCGACGAACACGGAGGTCGCTTCGGCGTTCGTGCTCGACCTCATCGAGCCGCTACTTGCCGACCCCGAGCGCTTCACTGTCGCGCTCGATCCGAAGACTTCTCTGCAGGAAGAGGCAGCCGCACGCGGTCTGCCCCACCCGCCCTACGAGACGACCGGAGAAGGCCCGGATCACGACCGTCGGTACACCGCGCGTGTCGAACTCGCTGGTGTGACCGGTCACGGCAACGGCACGAGCAAGAAGGTCGCCGAGCTGGCGGCCGCTCGTCACGCGGTCGAGCAGCTGCGGGCCGGCAGCGGTGCCCCGGCTTCTTCGGGGTCTCAGAAGAAACGCAAGCAGCCGGGCACATAACCCGTGCCAGAACTTCCCGAGGTCGAGGTGGTTCGTGCGGGCCTCGCGCCGGCGATCACCGTTGCGCGGGTCGTCGCGGTCGAGGTGGTGGATCCGCGCGCCCTGAAGCGACACCTGCCCCTCGGCGGTGTCGAAGCTGCGGGCGTCGGTCGTCACGGGGTCAGCCTCGATGCCGAATCGGGGGCGCTTCGCGCCGCCGACTTCGAGCGACGCCTCACCGGGGCGGTGCTCGGCGCTCCCGCGCGGCGAGGCAAGTTCCTGTGGGTGCCGCTCGCAGGCACAGGCGAGGCCCTGCTCGCGCACCTCGGCATGAGCGGGCAGTTGCTGCTGCGCGCCCACGAGGCACCCGACGATAGGTTTGTGCGGATCCACCTGTGGATCTCGCACCCCACGCATGGTGAGCTGCGCCTCGACTTCGCCGACCAGCGTCTCTTCGGGTCGCTTGCGATCGACGCGCTGGTGCCGACGCCAGACGGAAAGCCCGGCGGAATTGGCACGGATCTCGCCGCGATCCCGGGGCAGGCGCTGCACATTGCGCGCGATCCACTCGACCCGGCCTTTGACGACGCGGCGTTCGTGCGGGGCCTGCGCGCGCGCCGCAGCGCGGTGAAGGTGGCGCTGCTCGACCAGACCCTGGTGAGCGGCATCGGCAATATCTACGCCGATGAGGCACTGTGGCGGGCGCGGGTGCACCCCGAAACCCCGGCGTCGCTGCTCAGCGTGCGGAAGGCGCGCGAGTTGCTCAGGGGGACACGCGAGGTGTTCGCGCAGGCGCTCGCCGAGGGCGGCACGAGCTTCGATGCGCAGTACGTGAACGTGAACGGGCAGGCGGGGTATTTCGCCCACTCGCTCAACGCGTACGGGCGCACTGGGGCACCGTGCCCGCGGTGCGGCACGCCGATCCGCAAGATCACCCTTGTGGGGCGCTCGTCGCACTTCTGCCCGAGGTGTCAGCGGAAACGTGAGCAGCAGGGAGTGTGAAGTCGTTCACGGCTTCGTACTCCTGTCAGACGGATCCACCGCGGTGCTGGTCTCAATACCGGCGCCCGACGACCTTCGCTGAGACGAGCATCCATACGGTGATCAACAGTGCGATCGAGAATAGTCCCGTGAGCGAATACAGCAACACGGGTGAGTTTACTGCCGCGTCACCCTCCGGCGGCTCTGGCGGTTCGCCTGAATCGGCGAGGAAGTCGCCCTCCGGCACACTTTCGCTGGTCGAGAGGTTCTGTGCGTCAATGAGCACTTCAACGCTCGTCGTGAGGCCAGCAGCAGTGAATTCAACCTGCACGTGATGCACCCCAAGCCCTAGCGCTGGCAATGCCACCTGCGCGTGTCCATCTTGAACCTCAAGTTCCGTGTCCAGAATTGTGCCGTTCAGTGCTACCAAGCCGTCCCCATCAACCAGCTCTCCAGGGCTGGCTGCAGTTAACAACGAAGCGGTGGAAATGTTGGCCTCGCCTGCATTCGCGGGCTCGTCACAGGCATCGGCTGATCCACTGACTTCCACCGGATGTGTCAACACACACAGATGAAGGAGTACTGGAAAATCGGATGGCACGGGAACGACGTACCGCGGAATAGATCGAGATGGATCCAGTGTGCTGCCTTCGATAGCGTCCTCCGGGCAGTATTGCATGGTCACGGCTTCGCGGCCTTCTGGGTCGAGGCCGAGCGTGGCAAAACACTCTGTTGCAATATCGAAAGCATGCACGACTTGCTCTGGGAGATCCTCTGGGGAAGCCTGCTCGGAAAATTCCTCTAACTCGTCCTCTTCCCACAAAGGGACCGAGCCGGGGCGGTCGGGCGAACCGATGACCTTGCAGGCTCCCGTGAGCGGGATGCCGAAGCTTGATACACGATATTGGTAGGCCTCAACGAACACGGTGCCCGGAGGGCAGGTGGGTACGAGCGACGACTTCTGGAGCTCGTCGTCGGTCTCGTCCTCGAATGCGTGGTTCTGGAAGAGTGCAAGCAAATCGTCGTGACGGTCTTGGTCCCACAGTGTTGAGCGAGGCTTCGCCGCCAAGTAAGTGCGAATGTCAGAGCAAGCGTCGACTTCCTGGGTAATGCACCACTCAAGGGGATCAGCAGAGTCGGGCAGCAACGGATCCGAAGGCGACGTGTCAGCGGGATAACCCGAGGTCACCGTGAGTATCGCGGCCTCCAGATCACCGTGACTATGCGACTCGGTCACTGCTACTGCCGACTGCAGGGGCGATGCCATGGCGGGATCTGCCACACCGGTGGGAGCCACACCGACTGCGCCGGCAAGTGCGAGGGCCCCGAACAGTCGAAACATGCCGATGTGAATGGTATTCATACTTGCACGCTATCTCGCAAGAGCTGAGATGTCACCCTGGGTCATCTGACTCGCCACGCCGGAATGCCGTCAGCTCTTCAAGCTCGAGTGCCAACCGCTCCACCCGTTGCGTCGCCTCGTTGCCAGGGTGTTAGCACCGGCGGTGAGTGGCAACGCATGTGGCTTGCTTGCAATGAACCAGTTGTACAGTTGCGGAGTTCAAATGTACAATTTAAGGATGATTACTCTCGCTTCGTCAGACGCTCGAAAGAATTTTGCTGACGCTGTGCGCCAAGCCCAATCTGACCCGGTAATCATCGAAAAGCGTGGCCAACGGGAAGCGGTGATCATTGCGCCGGAACTGTTCGATCGTTTCGTGGAAGCTGCCGAGGAACTTGAAGATATCACTGCGT
Organism: Leucobacter fengyongliangi; assembly: GCF_052386045.1. Classification (NCBI taxonomy): domain Bacteria; kingdom Bacillati; phylum Actinomycetota; class Actinomycetes; order Micrococcales; family Microbacteriaceae; genus Leucobacter; species Leucobacter fengyongliangi. The sequence goes on from NZ_CM126356.1 coordinate 1,068,009, forward strand.
TTGATGCAGCGATGGAAGAAGAAGGCGACAACATTCCCTGGGATGAAGTGAAAGCAGAGTTGGGCTGGGTGTGAGCTATCGCATCGAAGTTCGCCCTGCCGCGCTGCGAGCACTTCGTAAGATTCACCCTGATGATCGCAAACGAATTCAAGGCGCGATCGCACTGTTGGCTCAGGAACCGAGACCGCCCGGCGCGACAAGTCTGCGCGGCCGCGATGGCATCAGAGTTCGCGTGGGTGACTATCGGATTATCTACACCGTTCAAGGCGAAGTGCTGCTTGTCGTCGTCGTAGGCCGTGGGCACCGAAAAGAGATCTATCGTTAAGGTTGGGGCATGGCTCTCCACTTCATTACCGGTGCCGGCTCAGGAATCGGCGAGGCGCTCGCCACGCGACTTGTGGATTGCGGCGACGACCTCGTGCTGCTTGCTCGAAGCGAGGACCGCGCCCACGTGCTGCGCGAACGGTTCCCAGGTGCCACGACGGTCGTCGCGAACCTGGCGGAGCCCGAGCGGATCGCCGAGACGCTCAGCGGGCAGCGACTCCCGGAGCGGCTGGACTCCCTGATCCATGTCGCGGGTGTCGTTGAGCTCGGCCGAGTCGACGCACTCCCGGTAGCGTCCTGGGTCTGGCAGCTCGGGGTCAACCTCATCGGGCCCGCTGAGCTCACCCGCATTTTGCTTCCGGCTCTCCGCGGCACAAAGGGACAGGTCGTGTTCGTGAATTCGGGGGCAGGGCTGCGCACTTCCCCCGAGTGGTCGGCGTACGCGGCATCGAAGCACGGCCTCAAAGCGCTCGCCGACGGGCTGCGCGCCGAGGAGGCCGCGCACGGCGTTCGGGTTTCGTCGATCTTTCCGGGGCGCACCGCGACGCCGATGCAGGCGCAGGTGCACGAGCAAGAGGGGCGACCCTACGACCCTTCGAACTTTATTGACCCGGAATCGGTCGTGACCGGAATCCTTACGATGCTCGATCTGCCGCGCGACGCGCAGATCACCGATCTGATGGTGCGACCAGGTATCTGAGCCACAAGAGACCGGAGGTTGCAACCGCGGCCTTGGTGCCAGACTCTCGGGCAGGTTGCGTCATCTCCTACCTGTGCAGCAGGCCGTTGTTACCAATATTTGGTGCATGGGTACGAACACCTCGATCAGTCTGGACGAGCACTTTTCCGCGTTTCTCTCCCGCGAAGTGGCAACGGGGCGCTACCGATCGGCGAGCGAGGTCGTTCGCGCGGGATTGCGGCTGCTCGAGGATCAGGAGACTCAGATGTCTGCTCTGCGCGCCGCGCTGCTCGCGGGCGAAGCGAGCGGAAAGCCTGAAGCCTTCGACTTCGATGCGTTCATCACTGCGAAAAAACAGTTAGCGGTTACCGGCTCACTCCGGCCGCGCAACGTGACCTCTCCTCGATCTGGGATTTCACTCAGAAGCAGTGGGACATCCGTCAAACTGAGACGTACGTGACCGAGATCCGCATTCTGCACCAGCGAATGGATCCGACGCGCCACGACGAGGGCGGACCAAGTTAGAGTGAGTCAGGTTTGAATGTGTACACAGATGCTACTATTGCCACTATGGAAACAGTTTCTCGTGAAGTTACCACTCGCGAACTCCGCAGTCAGCTTTCCGACGTGCTCGGTCGCGCAATGTATGCGGGGGAGCGCATTGGCGTAACCCGCAACGGCAAGCTCGCAGCTGTCGTGGTGAGCGTTGAAGACCTTGCGGCACTTGAGGCGTTCGAGATGAGTCAGGATGTCGCGGCCTACCGTGAAGCGAAGGCTGAGGATGATGGTGAGCGGATCAAGCTCGCAGATCTGCGTAGCGAACTCGCGTCGTGATCTACGAGGTCGAGTTCACCACGGCGGCGGCTCGGCAGGTGCGAAAGCTGCCAGCTCAGGTTCGGACTAGAGTGCTCGACGCGATTGAGTCTCTGACCGAAGACCAGCGACCTCCTGGTTCGCGGAAGATCGTCGGTGAAGACACCGCGTGGCGGATCAGAATCGGCGACTACCGAGTGATCTACGACATTCTTGATCAGGTACTCGTGGTGTCAGTCGTGCGTGTAGCCCACCGTCGAGAGGCATATCGGTAGTGTGAAGCGTGAGGTCGACTCAGAGGCTCCGTTTGACGCGCTTCGTGACTGGGGCGTGTGCTCCTGCGATTGATTCCGTGAGTACTGACGGCATCACCCCCGACAGCGTGTGGTTAAGCGCGCAGGGGAGAACCCACTACGGTGAACTGATTTCCACCCATCTGGCCTGTGAGCAGCGGCATGGCTTCAGCGATCGCCGCTCGAACGCTCTCGAGCTGCAACGAACTCTGGTGTGCTTCTGCCGACTCCCAGATTTCCGCGACGAACACAGTGTCTGGTTCGTCGGGGTTGATCCCGACCTCGTACAGCACGCAGCCCGCGTCGCTGAGGTCTCGATTCAACCGAGTAAGGATCGCGACAACCTCGTCTCGCTTTCCCGGCTGAGTTTCAAGCGTTCCCACGTTCGCAAAGGTCATAGCGCCAATGCTAGGGCGATCCATCGCGGCCGACTAGATTCTGAGCGCCCCGAGCTCGAGTCGGGCAGTGGGATCCGCGTCGAGCCGCGGCAGCGTGATCAGCTCGCCGCCGACCTGCTCCAGACACCACTGCACCCGCGCGGTGAACAACCCTAGGCCCTGCGCCGACAGCATTCCGTCGTGAGTCAGGTACGCGCGACGCGGCGCGGCGGTCAGCACGAAATCCATCACCTGCGCGATGTTCGACCACGGCGACCCGATCGGCACGCCCAGCACATCGGCGAGAAACGGCGGCCGCGTCAGGTCGTCGCCGCCATACGCGAAGGTGCCGTTCACGCGCACCCCCACGTTGTCGATCACCGGAATGCTGGCGTGCAGCACCTCGTGGCGGCGACCATAGAATTCCAGCGCAAACGGGCCCGCCTGGTGCGTGTCGCCTTCGCGCACAACCAGCACATTGTGGATCCCGGCCGCCGCCAGCGCGTCGGCCGTCGCCTGTGTGGTGAACACCGGGGCGTCGGGGGCGGTGGCGCGCAGCGCAGCCACGTTCTCGGGGGTCCAGTGGTCGGCATGCTCGTGCGTGATCACGATTCCCGCAATCGGTGCCGCCGCCTCGGTCGCGGTGCTGAGCTCCGCTCCAGACGAGAAGCTGCCCGGGTCAACGAAGAGCGAGGCCCCATCGAGCTCGAGAACGACACCGGCATGGGAAAGGCGGAAGCACTGCATGCCCCCGATACTAGAGCTTCGACACGCGAGCGGGCAGATCCACCGCGGATTTTGCATCGCGCCGGTGATGTGCCAAGATAGTCTAGTTGCCACGGCAGGGGATTCCCCGGCCAAGGAACACGGCCCCATCGTATAGCGGCCTAGTACGCTGCCCTCTCACGGCGGTAACGCGGGTTCGAATCCCGCTGGGGTCACCAGTGAAACCCCCTCCACTCGGAGGGGGTTTCGTCGTATTCGCTTGCTGACTCTGGGCTTCTAGCTCCGACTCTGTGCCTCGACCCTGCTCGTCCACCCTGCTCGTCGACCCGTGTCTGCCTGCCGTGGCATCCGCCCGGTCGGGCGCGTGTGGCTCCTTCGTCGCCAGGCAAGCAACAACTTGCGCCCTAGCTGAAATTGAAAGAGGTTGGTTGCGTAACCCAAGAGACCTGTGTCGGGCGCGTGAGGCTCCTTCGTTGCCAGGCAAGCGACCACTTGCGCCCTACCCAAAGCGGGGAGGTGGTTTGAAGAGCAGAACCACGCGACGTGGTTGGGGGGAACGCCCACAAGGGTGCCAGAATGGGGGCAGACAGTTCAGCGCCCAGAAGGCAGAGCGCGCAAGACGGGAACGGTGGGGTATGGCGACGAGTGTGGCAGTAGCGGGTGCCTCCGGGTATGCGGGCGGCGAGCTTCTCCGCCTAATCGCCGAGCACCCCGAGTTCGAGCTTCGCACGGTCACCGGGCACTCGAGCGCGGGCACCCCGCTCATCGAGTCCCAGCCGCACCTGCGCTCGCTCGCGCACCTCACCATTCAAGAGACCACCCCCGAGGTGCTCGACGGGCACGACATCGTGTTCTTCGCCCTGCCCCACGGTGCGTCGGGCACGCTGACCGCGCAGCTCACGAACGTGCGCCTCGTGGTCGATTGTGGGGCGGATCACCGCTTACGCGAGCGCGACGACTGGGTCACGTTCTACGGTGGCGAGCACCACGAGCCGTGGACCTACGGCGTGCCCGAGCTGCTCGTGCGCGGTGCCGACGGCGGCTTCACCAAGCAGCGCGAGGCATTGCGACGCGCCGAGCGGATCGCGGCCCCCGGCTGCAACGCGAGCACCGTGTCGCTGTCGCTCGCCCCGGGCATCGCGGCCGGCGTCATCGAACCCCTCGACATCGTGTCGGTGCTGGCAGTGGGCCCCAGCGGCGCGGGCAAGGCGGCGAAGACGCACCTCCTCGGTGCCGAGCTCATGGGCACCGCAAACCCCTACGCGGTGGGCGGATCGCACCGGCACATTCCCGAGATCCAGCAGGTGCTGCGCGACGCAGGCGCGACAGTAACGCCGACGATCAGCTTCACCCCGGTGCTCGTGCCTATGAGCCGCGGGATCCTCGCGACCTCCACGGCGCGCATTGCTGAAGGCGTGACCGCGACTCAGGTGCGGGCAGCCTGGGAGCAGGCCTACGCCGACGAGCCGTTCGTTCACCTGCTGCCCGCCGGTCAGTTTCCGCGCACCGCCGACACCCTCGGCGCAAACACCTGCCTCATCGGCCTCGCCGTCGACGAGGCTGCCGGCCGTGTCGTGGTGGTGGCCGCCCTTGACAACCTGACCAAGGGCACGGCGGGAGCCGCGATCCAGTCGGCCAACCTCGCCCTCGGTCTCCCCGAAGCCACCGGCCTGAGCACGAATGGAGTCGCCCCGTGACCGTGACCTTCCCGAAGGGGTTCCGCTCGGCGGGCATCGCCGTGGGCCTGAAGTCGACCGGCAAGCCCGACCTGGCGCTTGTCGTGAACGATGGCCCGGCGCGCGCCGCCGCGGTCGTCTTCACGAGCAACCGGGCGCAAGCCAACCCGATCCTGTGGAGCCGCAAGGTCGCCCAGAATGGCCCGGCGCGCGCCGTCGTGCTGAACTCCGGGGGAGCCAACTGCTTCACCGGCGACTTCGGCTACGAGACCACACGGCTCACGGCAGAGGCCGTGGCTACTGCGCTCGGTAGCGACCCCAATGGCGATGCCAGCGACAGCGCCGCAGACGATATTCTCGTCTGTTCGACCGGTCTCATTGGCACCGGCGACCAGTCCTTCCGCGACAAGATCGTGGGCAACATCCCACAGCTCGTGCAGGCGCTCGCCGCTGACGACACGACGGCCCCCGCCGCGATCCTCACCACCGATTCGGTCGAAAAGACGGCCTCGCACGAGGGTGACGGCTGGCGTATCGGCGCAATGGCGAAGGGTGCCGGCATGCTCGCGCCCGGCCTCGCCACGATGCTGGTCGTCATCACCACCGACGCACACATCGACAATGAGGTGGCGGATCGCGCCCTGCGCGGTGCGACCGGCGGTAGCTTCGACCGTTTAGACTCCGACGGCTGCATGTCGACGAACGACCAGGTAACGCTGCTCGCGAGCGGCGCGAGCGGGGTCACCCCCGACGAGGAAGAGTTCGCGGCGGCACTCGCCGCGGTCTGCGACAGCCTCGCCGCCCAGCTGCAGGCCGATGCCGAGGGTGCGAGCCACGACATTGACATCGAGGTGATGGGCGCGGCGAGCGTCGCAGACGCTGTCGAAGTGGGTCGCTCGGTTGCCCGCAACAACCTGTTCAAGGCCGCGATCTTTGGCAACGACCCCAACTGGGGCCGCGTGCTCGCCGCGATCGGCACCACGGAGGCCGCGTTCGACCCGTACCAGGTCGACGTCAGCTTCAACGGGGTGCGACTGTGTCACGCGGGCGGGCCGGATCGCCCGGTCGACGAGTGCGACCTCACCCCGCGCAAGACGCACGTGCTCATCGAGCTGTATGCGGGCGAACACACTGCGACCGTGCGCACGAACGACCTCACGCACGACTACGTGCACGAGAACAGCGCGTACTCGAGCTAAGGGTGACGATGACGAACACGACGAGTCCGCTGAAGCACGAAGAGGCGGCCGCGAAGGCCGAGGTCTTGATCGAGTCGCTGCCGTGGTTGAAGAAGTTCCGCGACGCAATCGTGGTGATCAAGTTCGGCGGCAACGCGATGGTCGACGAGGCGCTCATGCAGGCATTCGCCGAAGACGTGGTCTACCTCAGGCACACCGGCATTCGCCCGGTCGTGGTGCACGGCGGCGGCCCGCAGATCACCGACATGCTCGGGCGCCTTGGCATCGCGAGCGAGTTCAAGGGCGGCTATCGGGTCACCACGCCCGAGGCGATGGACGTGGTGCGCATGGTGCTCACCGGCAAGGTGAACCCCGAGCTCGTCGACCAGATCAACGCGCACGGCCCCCTCGCCGCGGGAACCACGGGGGAGGACGCGGGCCTGTTCATCGGCCGTCGTCGCCCCCCGATCGAGGTCGACGGCGAGATGGTGGATCTCGGTCTCGTGGGTGACGTGGTGGGCGTGCGCCCCGAGCCCGTGCTGGCACTGCTCGATGCGGGATTGATTCCGGTGGTCGCGGGCATCGCCCCCGATGAGGATCAGCCCGGCGCGTCCCTAAACATCAACGCCGACGCGGCCGCCTCGGCCCTCGCCAGTGCGCTGGGTGCCGAGAAGCTCGTCATCCTCACCGACGTCGCCGGCCTCTACGCGAACTGGCCCGACCGCGACTCGCTCGTCTCGAGCATCGGCGCCAGCGAGCTCGAGGAGCTGTTGCCGAGTCTCGAATCGGGCATGATCCCGAAGATGCGCGCATGCCTCGACGCGGTGCGCAGCGGCGTGCCGAAGGCCGCCATCATCGACGGGCGAGAGCCGCACTCGGTGCTGCTCGAGATCTTCACGGCACGCGGCATCGGCACAGAGGTTACCGCGTAGCAACGCCGGGCCCGATCCACAATCGAAAGAGACAACTGCACAACCTAGGGGGATGTCATGCGTCGCATACTTGAGCACTTGGTGCTAACGGGCACGGTGCCGAAAGACACCATGACCGCGGCGATCGCCAAGGTGGGGGAGCGGCGCGCCGAGCGCGAGTTGCTCGCGACCGGCAAGCTCGACAGTGTGGACCTCGCGAAGGCGCTCGCATTCACGCAGAGCCTGCGCTTCGTTGACCTGCTCGAAACCCCGGTCGATCAGCGCGCCGTTGCGAAGCTCGCCCCCGACCTCGCGCGCCGTCACTACGTGTTGCCGATCGCGCTCGAAGGTCACGAGCTCACGCTCGCGATGGTAGATCCCGACGACGTCATCGCGCTTGACGACGTGGCGGGATCCACCGGCCTCACGGTGGTGCCGGTGGTGGCGACGCGGGAGGCGATGGCGGCGGCCCTCGACCGCTATGTGCGCCTCGACGACCAGATCGCCGACCTGACGAGCGAGCTGGGTGCCAGCGCCCCGACGACCGGCGGCACCGACGCGACCGAGAGTCTCGAAGACGAAGACGGCGATGTGCCGATCGTGCGCTTCGTGAACCTCATCATCTCGCAGGCGATTCAGGATCGCGCCTCCGACATTCACATCGACCCCACCGAGAAGCGACTGCGCGTGCGGTACCGCATTGACGGCGTGCTGCACGACGTGCAGCAGGCGCCGACCTCGATCAAGGACGGCGTGATCTCGCGACTGAAGATCATGAGCGGGATCGACATCGCCGAGCGGCGCAAGCCCCAGGATGGCCGCATTTCGGTGACCCACAACGGTCGCTCGATTGACCTGCGCGTGGCGACGCTGCCCACGGTGTGGGGCGAGAAGATCGTCATGCGTATTCTCGACAACTCGGCATCGAAGATCAAGCTCTCAGACCTTCACATGTCGCCGCGCAACATGGACGTGTACTCGCAGTCTTTTAAGAAGCCGCACGGCATGCTGCTCGTGACCGGGCCTACCGGCTCGGGCAAGTCGACCACGCTGTACACGACGCTCAGCGAGGTCGCCCGGCCCGAGATCAACGTGATCACCGTCGAAGACCCGGTGGAGTACCGGATGGATGGTGTGAGCCAGATGCAGGTGAATCCGCGCGCGGGCCTCACCTTCGCGAGCGCGCTGCGGTCGATTCTGCGTGGCGACCCCGACGTGGTGCTTGTGGGTGAGATCCGCGACGCGGAGACCGCGCAGATCTCGATCGAGGCGGCCCTCACCGGGCACCTCGTGCTGTCGACCCTGCACACGAACGACGCGCCGAGCGCGATCACGCGACTCGTCGAGATGGGTATCGAACCCTTCCTTGTGGCCTCGGCGCTTGAGTCGGTCGTTGCGCAGCGGCTTGCGCGGCGGCTGTGCGACAAGTGCAAGGTGATGCGCAAGCCCGACGGGGAGCTGCTCGAGCGGTTGGGGTTCACGATTCCGGGCGGCGAGGCGCTTGTGGGCGAGCCCGTCGGCTGCTCGCGCTGCTCGAACACCGGGTATCGGGGGCGCGTCGCGTTGCACGAGGTGATGATCGTGAGCGAGGGGGTACAGCGTCTTGCGGTTGCTCACGCCTCGGGGCTTGAGGTGCGCGAGTTGGCGGTCGAGGAGGGTATGGTCCCGCTGCGAGAAGACGGGTGGCGCAAGGTGCTCGAGGGCATCACCTCGATCGAAGAAGTGCTGCGCGTCGCGTCGTGAGTTTTTCAGCTTCGGCATTGCCGGCGCATCGGTGTAGCACTGGTTACACTGTGATGAGGTTGCCGCTTGCGTGGTGCCAATAAGGGGGACGTAATGACGGGTTCGTTCGTGTTGGATGATGCGCTGGCGCATGTGGCGAGTGTGCAAGCTTCTGACTTGCATTTGGCGGTCGGATCGCCGCCGGTGATTCGCGTCGATGGGCAGCTGCAGCATCTGCCGGGCGGTTTTGAACGTTTCACGCCCGACACACTGCGCGAGGTGTTGCTGTCGATCGTCACCCCCGATCAGCGAGAAAAACTGGAGACCGAGCTCGAGCTTGATCTCGCCTATTCGGCCGTGGGCGTTGGCCGGTTTCGCGTGAACATGTATTGGCAGCGCAACTCGCTGGGCGCGGCGTTCCGCTTCATCGACAACAAGATTCGCACGCTCGACGAACTGGGCATGCCCCCGCAGGTGCGCGACTTTGCGTACCTGCCGCGCGGGTTGGTGCTCGTCACCGGGCCCACGGGGTCGGGAAAATCGACCACCCTCGCATCGCTCATCGACGTCGTGAACACCGATTTGGCGTGTCACGTGATGACGGTGGAAGACCCGATCGAGTTCTTGCATAAGCACAAGAAGTCGATTGTGAATCAGCGCGAGGTCGGCACCGACACGCATACCTTCGCGGCGGCGCTGAAGCATGTGCTGCGGCAGGATCCCGACGTGATTCTGGTGGGCGAGCTGCGCGATCTCGAGTCGATCTCGGTGGCGCTCACCGCGGCCGAGACCGGGCACCTCGTGTTTGCGACCCTGCACACGGTCGACGCGGCGCAGTCGATCGACCGCATCATCGACGTCTTCCCGTCACATCAGCAGGGCCAGATTCGCACGCAGCTCTCGGCCAGCCTGCAGGGCGTGATCTCTCAGACACTGCTGCGCAAGATCGGGGGTGGCCGCGTGGTCGCAACTGAGGTCATGAAGATGACCCCCGCGATCGGGCACCTCGTGCGCGAGGCGAAGTCACACCAGATCTACTCGAGCTTGCAGTCCGGAGCCGAGCACGGCATGCACACGATGGATCAGTCGCTCGCCGACCTCGTGCGGCAGGGCATCGTGACCTACGACCACGCGCGCGAAAAGGCCAGCGACCTGAAGAGTTTTGAATCGCTGGCGACCCGTGGTGCCGGCGATCGTGATGCCGCTGCGGACGCGATGGCGGTTTCCGGCCTGGGCTTTGACGACGAGTTCGCCGTCACCGACCTGCCACGACGCAAGAGGTTCTAGTACATGGCCGAGTCGACGACCCTCTACGTCTACCGAGCGCGCAACAGCGCTGGCAAGACGGTCAAGGGGCGCCTGCACGCCGCGAGCGAGGCCGCGGCCGTGAACGCGGTCGAGGCGCAGGGCCTGATTCCGGTCTGGGTCAAAGACAACGATTCTCTGGGCCTCAACAAAGACCTCAACATTGCGTTTCTGGAGAAGAAGCCGAGCCTGAAAGACCTCGCGATTGCCTCGCAGCAACTCTCGGTGATGGTGGGCTCGGGCGTCACGATCTTGCGCGCCCTCGAAATCGTGAGCCAACAGACGGAGAACCAGATTCTCGCGAAGGGCTTTGCCGATGCGCGTCGCGAGGTCGGGCAGGGTTCGTCACTGTCTGCCGCAATGGAGCGCCGCCCGAAGGTCTTTCCGCTCATCATGGTGAATCTGGTGCGCGTCGGCGAGGCGGGCGGCTTTCTCGACGAGGCACTGGAATCTGTGGCGAAGAACTTCGAAACCGAGCTCAAGCTCCAGCAAAAGGTCAAGGGCGCGATGGCGTACCCCGTCGTCGTGCTGTTCGTCGCGATTCTCTCGGTGATCGCCATGCTGGTGTTCGTGGTGCCGACCTTCGAGAGCCTCTTCGCCGGGTTCGGCGACGAGCTTCCCGTGCCCACGCAGATTCTGGTCGCGATGTCGCGCTCGGCGGTGGTGTGGGTGCCGCTGCTCGCGATCATCTCGATCGCGGTGGCGTTCTGGTACTCACGCAACAAGAATGAAGAGAAGGTTCGGAAGGTCGTCGACACCGCAAAGGTGAACATGCCGATCTTCGGGCAGCTCTTTCGCAAGGTGGCGATCGCACGCTTCAGCCGCAACCTCGCGGTGATGCTGAACGCGGGCGTGCCCATGCTCCAGGCGATCGGGCTTGTCGCGAAGGTGTCGAGCAACTGGGTGATCGAGCAGGCGCTGCTCGAGGCCGAGAACTCGGTGCGCCACGGCCGCCCCTTTGCACTGCCGCTCGCGCAACACGACGTGTTTCCGCCGATGGTGACCCAGATGGTCGCGGTTGGGGAGGACTCGGGCGCGCTCGACAAGATGCTGAAGAGCATCGCCGAGTTCTACGACCGTGAGGTCGAGACCGCAGCGGATCAGCTGACCTCCCTCATCGAACCGCTGCTCATCGTGCTCGTTGGCGTGGTGATCGGTGGCATGGTCGTTGCGCTTTACCTCCCGATCTTCGGCCTCGTTGGCGCCATTCAGGGCTGAGATTCGCCGCTCCAGACACAGTGGCACTCGGTGCCAAATGAAATGTGTAGAACGGCAACGCTACGCAAAGTTGTACTGGATCCCAGTAGACTGAGGGTGTTCCCGGATCAGCACCGTTCGGGAGCCATAACATCCCGGTGCATTGACCTATGGAGTCACACATGCTTGAGCGTATGAAGAACGTTCTGAAGAACCGCAAGGCAGACGGAGACAAGGGCTTCTCGCTCGTTGAACTCGCGGTTGTCATCGTTATTATCGGCATTCTTGTTGCGATCGCTATTCCTGTGTTCAGTGGAATTCAAAAAGGCGCGGTTGATGCTCGTGCGGATGCCGCTGCAGCAAACGGCTCATCTGTTGTGGCATCGATCATCGCCGGAGGTGGAACCGCTACTGACGCTGACGTTGAAAATCTTGTCACCACACCCGACACGATCGCAGTATCCAACGGCGATGACATCACTGAATATTGCGTTACAGTGACCTACGCTGATGGAAACAAGACTAGCTCTGAGGCTGGCCCCTGTCCTGCCGCTCCCGCTTCTGGCGAATAGGGCTAAGGAATTGTCACTTGAGTGAGTGGAAGCCGTATTGCCTCCACTCACTCAGGCGAAAATTTATTCATAACAGGTTAAGAGGGATGTGAGGTCGGTGCTCCGAGCAGTGGTCCGCCCAAGAACATCCGATTCTGGTATCGGCATGACCGAACTCGCGGTCGCGATCGTCGTGCTCGGCATCGTGCTCGTGGGGCTCTTTCCGCTGGTGATCGACTCCGTGCGTCTCGCAGTTCAAAACGCCGACGTAGCGCAGGCGAACCGCATAGTCGCAACTCAACTCGATCAGAGCCGCGACGAACTCTCGATCAAGGTCTGCGACTCGGCGGCTGTGGAGACACAGAAGCCGCTGACACTCACCGCGCCAGACAATCAGAAGTTTCAGGCAGATCGTTCGGTGGTCTGCGGTTCTGATCGCCTGGCCACCGTCACAATTCGGGTGCAGGCGCTTTCCGCCGACACCAACACAATCGCTGAAGCCACCACCCAGGTGGTCACCGCCGAAAGCACACCATGAACCGCGACCGCAGGGCAGCTGATGCAGGCTTCAGCCTGGTCGAACTCGCGGTCTATATCGTGGTGCTCGGCCTAATCTCCACCGTCATTGCGACCACCATGGTGAGTCTGTTCCGCTCGGAGTCCACCGTTTCTGGCCTCACTACCTCAGCGAGCGACGGCCAGAACGCCGCCACCATCCTCCGCGCAGACATCCGCAACGCGCGGGAGTTTCGGGTCACCGACGGCGGAGCAACGCTCACCGCGTCGGTCGCGGGGCGATCCGCCTCAATTACCTGGCAGTGCGTGCGCTGGCAGGTTACCGGCTCGGGAAACGAGCGCATCCTCACTCGCGACGAGAAACCTGATGCTGCTGGCCAGCCCTGGAATACGGTCGGAAGTCTCCCTATATTCTTGACCGAGGTCGGGCCTCGCACCGACGGTGCCACGACCTTTCCCTTCTTCGCGGGCGGGGCCGCCTCCGGGGTGGAGGGAACCCTGACCTACTCCTGGCGGGTGGGCACCTCCGACGGGGGCACGATTAACATCGTCGGCGACACCCGCAATCGCACTCAGGGACAAGTGGCCAACCCAGCCACGACGTGCTTCTGAGAACTAGGCTGTATCGAGAGGAGGAACGCATGACCCCCCGTGGCACGCATCCTCACCACACGCTCCGACTTCGTCTGCGCAACGACCGCGGCATCGCACTCCCGATGGTGCTCATGGTGTTCATCGTTGGGGTCGCGCTGATCTCTGCATTTCTCGTCGCTATTGTCGGCTCCTCACAGGTCACGGCAACTAACAAGAACATCGTGCAGGCTCAGGCCGCCGCAGAGGCCGGTATTGCCGCTGCCGAGGCCACAATGCGCTCAGCTACCATCGACCCGTGCCTCACCGATTTGAGCGCACTCGCCTCTACCGGCACTCTGACATACAGCTTTGCGACCGCCGTGCCCACCTGTGAGGGTGTCGCTCCCGATCGCCGTGTCGTAATCCGCGCTACCGGCACTGCAAGCGGAGCGAGCGCGACGGTTGAGACCGTCTACCGCTGGGTGCCTGGCGGAGGCACCTCCGGTGGCGCCGGTGATTACTTCATGTACGTCGCGGGTACGAGTGACCTGCAAAACAATTCAATTGCTTTCCTGGGTGGAACCAGCCCGAACCCAGTAATCGCAATGGCAGAATCCGGTCTTGCCTGCAAAGGTCAAATTATGCCTGGATCTTTGCTTATCAAGGGCAATTTCACCGTTGATTCCGGTGGCACGGTCACAGACTCCGCCGGAAAAGCCTTCAACTGCATCGTCAAAGGTTCAGCACATTTTGGAAGCAACCTCAACATCAATGCAACTTTGAAGGTCGAGGGTGACCTTCGCTCAGCTGGCACCGGGGAAGTTCCCATTAAGGGTGACGTAACGGGCAGTGTCTTTGCCAATGGCGCGGTAACACTTTCGGACGGGGGGTTGGTCGGCGGGAATATCTCTACCAGCAGTAACGTCTCCGTCGGTGATAACGCTCGAGTGGGTGTTTCAGGAACTCCGGAAAACGACGGAAACATTAATGCAGACGGAAACGTGACACTCGGATCAGGGTCGGTCGTGGAAGGCAGCGTCACCGCGCGCGGCACAGTCACTCTCACCGGTACGGCTCGGGTAAAAGGCAGTATCACTGCGATTGGTGATGTGAGCCTCGCCGCAACCTCAAACGTCGAGGGTGACGTTACCAGTGGCGGCAAGATCGACGCGAACGGGCAGGTCGGGATCATTCGCTCCACCACCGATCACGCAGCCGGCAACCTCACCACCTCGGGAGGAATATCGGTCGCTAACGGTCGTGAGGTTCCCGGCCGTATCCGCGCCGGATCAAACGTCGACCTTAATGGCGGCAACTGGGTCGGCCGCACCCTCAGCGGATGTGTGGTTCAAGCTCCAACAGTGAACTGGAATTCCCCGCCTACGGGCCTTGATGTCAATGCGCGGAAGTGCACCTCGACCGCAGGTGCACCGGCTACCCCAACGGTGAGCCTGGTGGGTGCGGTGCCTGCCCCGCCGTTTGCGCCGTGGCGCGAATACACGCACACCCCCGAACAAGCCGCGCTCTGGGCAGGCTTCGAAGTGAAGACATACACGGGTTCGACCCAGTGCGAGCCCTGGAACAAGGCTCAATTCAATGATTGGAAGCAGCTCGGCAGTTCCAGCGGGCCGGTGCTTTACGATCTGCGCGACTGTGGGCTTCTCGACCCGCAGAACGTCGCTGTTGAGGTTCGTTCAGACGCAGTCTTGCTGGTCGATCGGGTGAACTTTAAGAACGTAACCGTGACCTCCCAAGGCGGCATTGCTCGCAAACTTTGGATCGTAGACCCTGGAACACGAGCCGCCTGCACTGTCGGATCTGACTCGGTCACCATTGACGGTACTGACTTCAATTCACCCATCACGACGATGGTCTACACCCCGTGCGGCGTGCACATGCAGAACTCCTCGGTAGTCGGATCGATATACGCCGGCGGCTACTTCACTCAAGGAAGTGCTATTCAGAATTCCCTGACCTTTAGCCCGATAGGGCTTCCGGGTTGGGGTTCCGGGGGCACCACTGGTGGCGGTGGTGGCACGACCTCAGGCACACCTCGGCTTGGCGAGGACATATTGCTCCAGCGCAACGTCGACTGATGCAGGCGTGGGTACCGGCCGCGGCCGGAGTGTTTGGGCTGCTCATTGGGTCGTTCCTTAACGTCGTGATCTGGCGGGTGCCGCGGGGGGAGTCACTGCTGCCCGACAGTCACTGCCCGAGGTGCGATGCTCGTATCCGCCCGTGGCAGAACATACCGATTGCCTCGTGGCTGCTACTTCGGGGCCGATGTTCGAGCTGTGACGACCGAATTAGCGCGCGCTACCCGCTCGTAGAGATTGCGACTGCTGTCGCGTTTGCGCTCGTGGCCTGGTGGGTGACAACCCAGGTCGCTGCAACCTATCCGGCGGCATGGCTTGTTCTCGCCGCATACCTGTGGCTGGCTGCGATCAGCATCGCCCTCACGCTGATCGATCTCGAGCACAAACGGCTTCCTGACGCGATCGTCGTGCCCAGCATCGCGGTCGTGACCGTGCTGCTCGGTGTCGCGGCGGCACTGAGCAGCAACTGGTCGCAAGTCGTGTCGACTCTGGCAGGTGCGGCGATCCTCTTCGTTGCCTACTTCCTGATCGTGCTTGTCTACCCGCGCGGTCTTGGCGGGGGTGACGTGAAGCTCGCGCCGGTGCTCGGCGCGGCACTCGGCTTCGTCGGCTGGGACGCCCTCGCGGTCGGTGCCTTCGCCGGTTTCGTGCTCGGTGCGGTCTTCGGCCTATCCCTCATCGCGCTGAGGCGCGGAGGGCGAAAGACTGAGATCCCGTTCGGCCCATTCATGCTCGCGGGCGCCTGGGTCGGCGTGTGGGCGGGACCTGCCATCATGCACGCCTACCTGTCACTCTGGGCACTAGGCTAAGGGAAAGTGAACAATGTGCACTGACCGACCGGCAAAGGGGAGCTGAATGGCCACACGCACCATTGGCCTGGACATTTCTGCCCGGCGACTTCTTGCCGCGGAAGTGAGTGGGAGTATTGGCCGTCACCCGACGCTGCACCGTGTGCACGCGGTCGAACTGCCCGAGGGAGCGGCAAGAGACTCCGAGGTTATCGACGTACCGGCCGTCTCGAACGCGCTGAAGCAGCTGTGGCGCGAAGGCGGCTTTAGGAGCAAGCGTGTGGTACTCGGAGTGGGGAACCAGCGTGTGCTTGTGCGTGACCACACGGTGCCCCTGATGCCGCTGCCGCAACTGCAGCAGGCCCTTCCCTATCAGGTGGCCGATCTTCTTCCGGTGCCCGTGACCGAGACGATTCTCGACTTCTATCCCGTCGCTGAAGTCGAGGGCAGCGATCCGCCGCAGGTGCAAGGGCTGCTTGTCGCCGCCATCAAAGACAGCGTCGAAACCAATGTGGCCACGCTTGAAGACGCAGGGCTCCGGGCCGCGGGCGTAGACCTCTCGCCATTCGGGATGCTTCGGGCGCTGATGCCCGGCGGGCAGCTGAACGGCTGCCACACCGTGGTGTACCTTGGCGCGCGCACCACCTTCATCGTGGTCGCGGTAGACGGCACCCCACGCTTTGTGCGCATCGTACCCGCGGGCGGAGAGACGGTCACCGACGCGGTGGAGGATCTCACCGGGTTGGAGCGTGAAGAGGCTGACGCTCTGAAGATGACCATCGGCATCGACCAGGGCGCCGATCCGCAATATCGCGAGACAGCCGACGCGATGCTCGCAGCCCTCCGCAGCATCTTCGGGTCTATCCGCAGCACGAACAGCTACTACCTCAGCAACCTCGGGGGGCAACCCATCGAAAGCCTGATCGTGATGGGTGCCGAGACCCTCGTGCCAGGCTTTGTTCGCGCGGTCGGTGAATACGTCGATCTGCCGGTCACAGTCGGCACGCCCCGGGTGGGCGTGCGCGTCGACAAGAGCCTCGACCCCGAGACCTTCGCCAGGTACGAACAAGAACTCGCGATTCCCATCGGTCTGGGTTTGAGGAAGGGGTAGCCCATGGCAATGAAACGAAGCCCCATTGAGTTTGGTCGCAGCCCCAGAGTCAACCTCCTGCCCGAAAAACAGCGCGCCGAGCAGCGGCACGAGCAGACGCTTCCGAAACTGTTGCTCGCGCTCGTTGCGAGCGGTGTCGTGGCCGGCCTCATTTTCGCCGCGGGCACGATTCCCGTGACCCTCGCGAATCAGGAACTTGCCGCAGTGGAAGCTGAATCGCAGTCGTTGAATGGCGAGATCGCGAGCTTCGGTAAGGCGCAGGAGATGCTGTCCGCAGTGGGCGGCCGGTCATCCGATCGCCTGGTGATCACCGAAACCGAGGTGCTCTTCATGGAGCTACGCGATCAAGTGCTCGGCAGTGTCCCCGAGGGCTCGAGCATCGTGAAGTTCGCGGCGGCCCTGCCCGGCGGCGAGGCAGACGCGGCGGTTGCTGAGGCCTGCGCGGCGACCGGATCGTCTCTCGATCTCACGCTGGCGACCCCCGGCGAGGGCGGCCTGAGTGCCGCCGCAGCATTCCTCGAGCGCGCCAGCAAGCTCGACGGCTTCGTCTGCGGGCTCGTGATCGGCAATACGTTACTCAGTGCGGGGGACACGACCTCCTCTGAAACCCAACTTCGTCTCGTCTTCGACGACACGGTGCGGGCCGGTCGCTTCGTTGAGGAGGAAGCTCAGTGAGTGCAAAAACCCGACTCTGGGTGCTGATCACCGGCGTGCTGTGCGCATTCGTGGTGCTGTACGGCGTGGTCGCCGGCCTGTTGCCACAGTTGACCGCGGCATCGACCACGAGATCACTCGCCGATAACACTGCACTGACCGTCGAGACACAGCGAGCGCAGCTCGCGATCCTGCAGCAGGCCGACGCAGACTCCGAAGAGCTTCTCGCCGAACTGGCGGAGCTCGAGATCGCGATTCCTGTGTCCACGGATTGGCCGGTGTTCCTTCGAGAACTCGCAAATATCCAAGGCCAGTCCGGCGCGCTCTTGTCGGAGTTCTTGGTGGGCGAATCGATTCTTCCCGAACCCGCTGCGGCCGAAGCAACGCCCGCAGACCCCGCAGCGACAGCGGAGGCCGCTCCGGCGGATCCCGCAGTTGCTGAAGGCGCCGCGGGAGCCTCCGCCGCCGCGACCGGACTCGTCGAGATCCCCATCACCGTCACGGTCACCGGCACGGCAGATCAGGTCGCACAGTTCTTCCGTCTGCTTCAGACTGGGGATCGCCTGGTGTTCGCACAATCCGTCGACATTGACAGCACGGGTGAGACGACGAACGGTACGCTGCTCGGGTCACTCTTCGTGGTGCCCGAGTGATCCGTGCCGTGCCCCTCGCAGCTGAGCAAGTTGCTTCTATAGACTGAACTGCATGGCCGACACTCAGCTAGACCACCGGCTCACGCCCTTCAGGGCATTTCTCTTCGACCTCGACGGGGTGGTGACCCCGACCGTCACGCTGCACATGCAGGCGTGGCGCGAGACGTTCAACCAGTATTTCGCGGGCCGCGGGCTTGAGCCGTTTCGTGATGAGGAGTACTACACCTCCCTCGACGGGCGGCCGCGTTTCGACGGCGTAGCCACGGTGCTCTTCTCTCGCGGCATCGAACTCGCCGCGGGCACGCCCGCCGACGACGACTTCTTCAGCATTTGGGGCATCGGCAACCGAAAGAACCGCGTCTTCGCCGACCTGCTCGCGAGTGACGGGATTGACCCCTACCCGGGCACGATCAGCCTGCTCGATGAGCTGGCGCAACTTGACGCGCAGATCGGCCTCGTGTCGAGCTCACGCAACGCCGAGGCGGTGCTCGCCGCCGCCGGCGTGCGCGATCGCTTCGAAGTGGTGGTCGACGGGCTCGTGGCCGCCGCCGACGGGCTGCCCGGTAAGCCGAACCCAGACACATACGTTGCCGCAGCCGAGCGGCTCGGTGCGGCACCCGCCGAATCCGTCGTATTTGAAGATGCCGAGTCGGGCGTTGCCGCCGGCCGTGCCGGGGGCTTCGGTCTCGTCGTGGGTGTCGACCGGGGGGCCGGCGCAGACGCGCTGCTCGCCGCGGGCGCAGACCTCGTGGTCGCAGACCTAGATGAGTTGGTGCGATGAGCCTCAGGCCCGACCCCTTCGGTGCGCGAGTCGAAGAGCTTCGTCGCGACTTTGGCGACGACCCCTGGCGGCTCACCGTTCACGGCACGAGTCGCGAAAGCGCCGCGGTCGACGAGACCCTCTTCGCGCTCGGCAACGGCTACCTTGGCATGCGCGGCAACCACGAAGAGGGCACCCCGCTGGGCAGCCACGGCACCTTCATCAACGGCCTGCACGAGACCTGGCAGATCCAGCACGCCGAGGGTGCGTACGGATTCGCCGAGCAGGGCCAGACCATCGTGAACGTGCCCGACGCGAAGACGACCCGCATCTATGTCGACGACGAGCGACTCAATCTCGACACCTCCGAGATACTCGACACCCACCGCACCCTCGACCTGCGCGCCGGTACGCTCACCCGCACGCTGCTCTGGCGCAGCCCCACCGGCAAGCGCGTGCGCGTCGAAACGCGCCGACTCGTGTCGCTCGCCTCGCGTCACCTGGCGACGCTCGAGATGCGCGTCACCTTGCTCGACGCCGATGCCGACGTGTCGGTGAGTAGCCTGATCCTCAACCGCCAAGACCTGGGCCGCGTGCGCACCGAAGAGGCCGACGGGGTTGGCGGTGAGCTGCCCGCGGGGGATCCCCGTCAAGCCGAGGTCATGCGCGATCGAGTGCTCGATCCCGGCCCGATGGTGCGCGACGGACAGCGCAGCATGCTCAGCTACCGGGTGCACAACTCGGGCATGGCGGTCGCGGTGGGGGTGGATCACGACTTCGACTCCGGTCTCGGCGACCTGGCCGAGAACGGGTGGAGCTTCCAAGTCGACGGCACGGCCGACCGGCTGCGGCACGTCTACCAGGGCGTGGCGCGTGCCGGGCGCACGATCCGCCTGCAAAAAACCATCGTGTACCACGCCTCCGCGAAGGCGACCCAGAGTGAGCTCATCGATCGCTGCGTGCAGTCTCTTGATCGCCTGCAGGCGGAGCCGCCCGAGCGTCGGTGGTCGGAGCAACGCCGCGTGCTCACCGAATTCTGGAACCGCGCCGATGTCGAGGTCGACGCCGAGCCCGGGGTGCAGCAGGCGATCCGCTGGAACCTGTTTCAGCTCGCGCAGGCCACCGCGCGCGCCGACGGCCTCGGGATTCCCGCGAAGGGGGTCACCGGCTCGGGATACAGCGGCCACTACTTCTGGGATTCCGAGATCTACGTGCTGCCGTTCCTCACGTACACGAGCCCGGAGTGGGCGAGAAACGCGATCCGCTCACGTCACCGCATGCTGCCAAAAGCCAGGCACCGCGCGGCGACCATGAACGAGGAAGGCGCGTTGTTTCCCTGGCGCACCATCAACGGCGAGGAGGCCAGCGCTTACTACGCCGCTGGCACCGCGCAGTACCACATCAACGCCGACATCACCTACGCGCTGGCGCGCTACGTGAGCGCGACGAGCGACCTCGAGGTGATGCTGCTCGGGGGCAGCGACATCGCGGTCGAGACCGCCCGCATGTGGGCAAGCCTTGGCTTCTGGCGCACCGACCTCGACGGCACGCACAACTTCCATATTCACGGCGTCACCGGGCCCGACGAATACACGACGGTGGTCAACGACAACCTCTTCACTAACGTGATGGCGCGCTTCAACCTGCGGTTCGCCGCCGAGGTGGTTCGCACTCTCGCCGAGGAAGCGCCGCGCGAACACGCGCAGTTGGTGGATCGGCTGCAGTTGCAGCCCGAGGAGGTGCGCGCGTGGGAACGCGCCGCCGACGGCATGTGCGTGCCGTACTCGGACGAGTTGCGGGTGCACCCGCAAGACGCGCACTTTCTCGAGCGCGAGGTGTGGGATCTCGAGGCCACCCCGCCCGAGCAGAAGCCGCTGCTGCTGCACTTTCACCCGCTCGTGATCTACCGCTTCCAGGTGCTCAAGCAGGCCGATGTGGTGCTGGCCATGCTGCTCGCCAGCGACGAGTTCACCACCGATGAGAAGCGTCGCAACTTCGAGTACTACGACGCGCTCACCACGGGCGATTCAACACTCTCTGCCGTCGTGCAGTCGATCATCGCCGCCGAGGTGGGGTATCAAGACCTCGCCTACTCCTACTTCGATCAGGCGCTTCGCGTCGATCTCGACGACCTACACGGCAACGCCGGCGACGGGGTGCATATTGCCTCCACCGGCGGCGTGTGGATGGCGCTCGTGCACGGTTTCGCCGGCATGCGAGATGTGGGCCGCAAGCTCGAGTTCGATCCGCGACTGCCTGACCACTGGGGCGGCCTGCGCTTCAAGCTCGCCTGGCGCGGGCAGGTACTCGGGGTCGAGCTCGCCCCCGCGCGCATCAGCTTCACGCTGCTCGACGGAGACCAACCCCTGCGGGTGCAGGTGCGAGGCGAAGAAGTGGTTGTCGAGCCGGGGGAGCCGCGGCACGTGCAGCTGGATAGCCAGGGCCCGATTCTCGGGCGTTTCCCGGGGCTCTCCGCGGCCATGCTTCCCCGCGAGTCGGAGCCCGGCGCCGTCGCAAACCTCACCTCGGAGATCCCCACTGTGACCTCCGAGATCCCGACTCGCCCGCCGCAGCCGTAAGCTTCCGGCTCGCACGATGGGCCTAGGATAGAGGGTATTCTCGGCCATTCTCGAGCTCTCGAAAGGCAGACGACATGACCTATGTGATCGCGCTTCCCTGCGTTGATGTGAAAGATCGCGCCTGCGTCGACGAGTGCCCGGTCGACTGCATCTACGAGGGTGAGCGTTCGCTCTACATTCACCCCGATGAGTGTGTCGACTGCGGTGCCTGCGAACCGGTGTGCCCGGTTGAGGCCATCTATTACGAAGACGATCTGCCGAGCGAGTGGTCTGACTACTACAAGGCGAATGTCGAGTTCTTCGACGAGATTGGCTCGCCCGGCGGCGCGGCAAAAGTCGGCATCTACAACTTCGACCACCCCATCATCGCGGCGCTCCCGCCGCAGGGGGAGTAGCGTGCGCGGGCCCCTGCCCGACTACCCCTGGGATGCGATGGCGCCCTACGCCGAGCGGGCCGCGGCCCATTCCGGCGGGGCACTGAATCTGTCGATTGGCTCCCCAGTGGATCCGTCGCCCGTCTCCGTGCGGGAGGCGCTGGCCGCTGCAACCGATGCGCACGCCTACCCGGCGACCGCCGGCACCCCGCGCCTGCGCGAGGCGATCGCCGAGTGGTACCTGCGTCGACGGGGCGTCACGGTCGCCCCGAGCGCCGTGTTGCCGACGGTGGGTTCGAAAGAGCTCGTGGCGCTGCTGCCGTTTCTGCTTGGCCTCGGTGCGGGCGAGGCCGTCGCGTTTCCTCGCATCGCGTATCCCTCATACGCGATGGGTGCGGCGCTCGTGGGCGCTGACGCGGTTGCGGCTGACGATCCTGCCGAGTGGCCCGCGCACACCCGCCTGGTGTGGCTGAACTCTCCGAGCAATCCCGACGGTCGGGTGCTGAGCATTGAGGACCTGCGCTCAGCCGTCGTCCGCGCCCGCGAGCTCGGTGCCGTCATCGTCGGCGACGAGTGCTACGCCGAGTTCGGGTGGGATGCGCCCTGGGCGAGTGAGCCCATTCCGTCGCTGCTCGATCCGCGCGTCGTGGGCGACGACCACCGCGGGGTGCTCGCTATCTACTCGCTGAGTAAGCAGTCAAACCTCGCCGGGTATCGGGCAGCGTTCCTGGCAGGCGACCCGCAGCTGGTGGATCAGCTCCTCACCGTGCGCAAGCACGCCGGCCTCATGTTGCCCGCCCCCGTGCAGGCTGCCATGGTCGCGGCGCTCGGCGACGAGACGCATGTTGACACCCAGCGCGAGCTGTACCGTGCGCGCCGAGCCGTGCTGCGCCCGGCGCTCGAGGCCGCGGGCTATGCGGTCGAGGGCAGCGAAGCCGGGTTGTATTTGTGGGTAACCCGCGGGGTCGACGCCTGGCAGAGCGTGGCAGAATTCGCCGAGCTCGGCATTATCGTGGGGCCTGGCCCGTTCTATGGTGACTATTCTCCGAATCACGTGCGCCTCGCGCTCACCGCGAGCGACGCCGACATCGCCGAGGCCGCGCGTCGCATCGCCGCCGGGCGCTAGACGTTTTAGCGACCCGAGACCGGGCGATCCGCTGTTGCGCGAAACGCATAGAAATTGCGCATTTGTTTCGATATCGAGATAGTCTGAGGGTCGAGAAACCTAAAAACTCGCCGAAAGATTGCCGTGAAACGGCTAAGCTTGGAGAGTGCTGTGCTCTATATCAGGCGCGCTGCACCCACACCGACCCCACGAGGAGACGACGTGACTGAATCGACTCAGGGCCAAAGCCTTGGTACCGCGAAGCTCACTGTGAATGGCCGCGAGGCGGAGTTCCCGGTGCTCACCGCGGCCGATGGCAACTCTGCCATTGACGTCAGCACGCTGACCAAGCAGACCGGGCTCACCGCACTCGACTACGGGTTCGTGAATACGGCATCCACCAAGTCGGCTATTACCTTCATCGATGGCGAAGAAGGCATCCTGCGCTACCGTGGGTACCCGATCGAGCAGTTGGCAGCCGGGTCCACCTTCCTCGAGGTTGCCTACCTGCTGATCTATGGCGAATTGCCCACGGCAAACGAGCTGGCCGCGTTCGATGGTGAGATCCGCCGCCACACCCTGCTGCACGAAGACATGCGTTACTACTTCGAGGGCGTGCCGCACACCGCACACCCGATGGCCGTGCTGTCTGGCGGGTTGCAGACCATGTCGACCTACTACGAGAACTCGCTCGACACCGCGGTGCCCGAGTTCGTCGAGGTGAACACGATTCGCCTGCTCGCGAAGCTGCCCGTGCTCGCAGCCTACGCCCACAAGAAGTCGATTGGGCAGGCCTTCCTGTACCCCGACAACAACCTGAGCTTTGTCGAAAACTTCCTGCGCCTGAACTTCGGCAACCGTGCCGAGAAGTACGAGATGAATCCGGTGCTCGTCGACGCGCTCGACAAGCTCCTCATTCTGCATGCCGACCACGAGCAGAACGCGTCGACGTCGACCGTGCGCCTCGTCGGCTCGACCGGGGCGAACATGTTCTCCTCGATCTCGGCCGGCATTAACGCGCTGTCGGGCCCGCTGCACGGCGGCGCCAACGAGGCGGTGCTTGACATGCTCGCGCAGATCCGCGATTCGGGTCAGAGCGTGCAGTCGTTCGTTGAGCGCGTGAAGAACAAGGAAGCTGGCGTGAAGCTCATGGGCTTCGGTCACCGCGTGTACAAGAACTACGATCCGCGTGCGCGCATCGTGAAGGAGAGCGCCGGAAAGGTGCTCGCCGAACTCGGAGTGAATGATCCGCTGCTGGCCCTCGCGCAGGAGCTCGAGCAGATCGCTCTCGAAGACGACTACTTCAAGGAGCGCAAGCTCTACCCGAACGTCGACTTCTACACCGGCGTGATCTACAAGGCGATGGGCTTCCCTACCCGCATGTTCACGGTGCTGTTCGCGATCGGTCGTCTCCCCGGGTGGATCGCGCAGTGGCGCGAGGCGCACGAAGACGCGCAGACGAAGATCGGCCGCCCGCAGCAGCTGTACATCGGCAGCCGCGAGCGCAACCTCGACCGCTAGACGCTCCGGGGGCCGCGGCCAGCTGTGCTGCCCACGGCATCGGAAGAACGGGTGGGAACCTCTGCTGCATCAACAGTTGGTCCAGGATCACAGGTGGGAAACTAGCCAACCAGCGATCAATAGAAGTTGGTCACCTTCGCTTCCACTCAGGTGACCACTGGAACACGCAACCGATCTTTCTCACGGCAAGTGCAGGCGGTAGCCTGCACGCGGCAGCTCTCGCACACTGACCCCGGTCGCGGTTCAGTGCCTCAACCGGCAGAATGACCTCCAACCGGCGGATCTCGCTCCAAACAGCCGGTTGAAGGTCATTCTGCAGGATGGGGGTGGGGCGGATTGCCCCGCCTACGCGTGCAGCGCGGCGTTGAGCACGATGCCGTGGCCGGTGCGCGGCAGGGCCTCAACGGCCCCCGTCATCGAGTTGCGGCGGAACAAGAGGTTTGGCACCCCCGAAAGCTCGTTCGCCTTCGTGTCCACCGGCTCGCCAGCAGACTCGACGGTGCCGTGCGGCAGTCGCACCTTGGTGCCCGCCGTTACGTACAGCCCGGCCTCCACCACGGTGTCGTCACCGATCGAGATACCGATGCCCGAGTTCGCGCCGAGCAGCGCGCGCTCGCCCACACGCACGCGCTCGGTTCCGCCGCCCGACAGGGTGCCCATGATTGAGGCACCGCCACCGATGTCCGATCCATCTCCCACAATCACGCCCTGTGAGATGCGACCCTCCACCATCGAGGCGCCGAGGGTACCCGCGTTGAAGTTCACGAACCCCTCGTGCATGACGGTGGTGCCGGGGGCGAGGTGTGCGCCGAGGCGCACGCGAGACGTGTCGGCGATCCGCACACCCTTCGGCACGAGGTAATCGGTGAGCCTGGGGAACTTATCGAGTCCCACCGCAGTGATACCGGCCCGCTTCAGCACCGGCAGTCGCCGCGCATAGTCGGCGGGCAGCATGGGCCCGGCCGTCGTCCACGCCACGTTCGGGAGCGCCCCAAAAATGCCGTCGAGGTTGATGGTGTTCGGCTGCACCAGGCAGTGCGAGAGCAGCTGCAGACGCAGGTACGCGTCCTCGGTGCTCGCGGGGGCCGCGTCGAGATCGATCTCGAGATTGACGAACCGCAGCTCGACACCGCGCGTTTCGTCGCGACCGGCGAGCTCCTCGAGGTCGGTGGGTGCGATCAGTGGATCGCGATCCGCCGGGCGACGCCCAAGCTCAGGGGCGGGAAACCAGGCATCGAGCGTGGTGCCGTCGGAAGCGATGGTGGCGAGGCCTGCGGCCCAGGCGAAGCGCGATTCAGTCATGCCTCTAGGGTAGTAGGGTGAGCAACTCCCCAGAAACTCTCGACCTTGATCCCGCGGCCGGTCCGGTCGAACTGACCCGGCAGCTGTGCAACATTGCATCTGTCTCGGGCGACGAGCGGCGCATCGCCGACGCGGTTGAGCGCCTGCTGCAGGGTGCCCAGCACCTCCACGTCACCCGCGATGGCGACACCCTGATCGCCCGCACTGAGCTGGGGCGAGCGCGCCGCGTCGTGATCGCCGGCCACCTCGACACGGTGCCCATCAACGACAACCTCCCGGTGCGCGACGAGGTCGACCCGGCAACCGGCGAACCCGTGATCTGGGGGCGTGGCACGGTCGACATGAAGGCCGGGGTCGCGGTGCAACTCGCGCTGGCGCTCGAGCTTGCCGAGCCAACGGCCGACCTGACCTGGGTGTGGTATGACCACGAGGAGGTCGAAAGCGATCTGAATGGGCTGGGCCGCGCGCTCGCCCACGCACCGCACCTGTTCGCCGCCGACTTTGCAATTCTCGGCGAGCCCACGAGCGGCACCATCGAGGGCGGCTGCAACGGCACGCTGCGGGCGCGGGTTACCTTGCAGGGTACGCGCGCGCACTCGGCGCGCAGTTGGATGGGCGTGAACGCGATCCACCGAGCCTCGGAACTGCTCGGCAAGCTCGCGCGCTTCGAAGCGGAGATAATCACCGTCGACGGCCTCGACTACCGCGAGGGCCTGAACGCCGTGCGTGTTTCGGGTGGGGTTGCGGGCAACGTGATTCCCGACCGCTGCGATATCGAGGTGAACTATCGCTTCGCACCGAGCCGGTCGAGCGACGAGGCGGTCGCCTTCGTGCGTGCGTTCTTCGCCGATGCCGACGAGGTTGAGATCGTGGATCTCGCGCCCGGGGCGCGCCCCGGCCTCGATGCTCCGCTCGCGCAGAGCCTCGTGCGCGCGGTCGGTGCTCAGCCCACCGCGAAGGTCGGGTGGACGGATGTCTCGCGCTTCTCTGCGCTCGGAATACCCGCGGTGAACTTTGGCCCGGGGGATCCACTGCTTGCGCACGCCGACGACGAACGGGTGTCGACCTCGCAGATTGAACTCACGTTTCAGGCGCTCCGAACCTGGCTCACCGGTGAATTGTGACAAGAGTGGGCACTGAGGGTTTCCCTCGTCTATCTCTCAACCGATACAATTGAGACACCGACGCACAAGCAAGGAGATGCAATGGCGGCAATGAAACCGAGGACCGGCGACGGCCCGATGGAAGCGGTTCGAGAAAGTCGTGTAATCGTAGTTCGGGTTCCGCTTGAGGGCGGCGGCCGTTTGGTTGTTTCTGTCAATGATGCAGAGGCCAAGGAGTTGCGCGACGTGCTTTCTGCTGTCGTCGACGGCTAAATAACAAGATCCAAATATGAACGAAACCCCTGCCCGGTGGGCGGGGGTTTCGTGATTCCGTGAGGCTCTGTGAGCATTCAGAACGCGGTCACACCTCGATGCGCGTGAGCATCAGCAACCCGTCACCCGCAGGCGAAAGCACCGGGGCGATAGCGGGCGACTCAGCGACGGTCGTGAGGAGGTCGCGCATATTCTGGGTCACCTCGTCGCGAGCGGCGGGATCGGTCACGCGGCCGTGGGCGAAGGCATTCGGCACCAAGACGGTGCCCCCGGGGCGTACGATCTGTAGTGCATGCTCGAAGCAGTCGAGCAGATTGGCCGCGTCTGCGTCGACGAGCACCAGGTCGTACGAGCCGAGATTCAAGCGGGGGAGCACCTGCAGCGCATCGCCCTGAATCAGGCGCAGGTGGGCTGAGGGCACCCCGGCTTCAGCGAACACGGTGCGGGCCTGGCGCAGATGCTCGGCCTCGATCTCGATTGAGGTGAGGGTTGCCTCGGGAACGAACCGCAGCAGCGACAGGCCGCTCAACCCCACTCCCGTGCCCACCTCACAAATGGCGCGCGCGCGGGTCGTCGCGGCCAGGCCCGAGAGCTGGGCGGCCACCGCACGACTCACCGGCTCGACACCGATCTCGAGCGACAGCCGACGGGCGCGTACCTGAGCCTCAGACTCAGTGGGGTACTGCTCGGCGTACTGCCAATTGCGTTCGAGCCGGCTCAAGGTTCCTCCGTGATGATGTGTTCGTCGTGCGAATGCCTCTACGTTACCGCCCGCGTTGGCGCCTGGGATGGCGGCGCGCGGCCGAGTCGGATCGGGTGGGCCCGCTGCACTACTATGGCTTCATGGGCTTGACGATCGACAAGATCCTGGTGATCCTCGTGATCGCCATGTTCGTGTTGGGTCCAGAGCGCTTGCCCATGTACGCGAAGAAACTTGGAGAGCTGGTACGCAGTGTCAAGCGCATGGCCGACGGCGCGAAGGATCGACTTCGCGACGAGATGGGCCCCGAGTTTGACGAGGTCGATTGGAAGCAACTCGACCCGCGCCAGTATGACCCGAGACGCATCATTCGTGACGCGCTGCTCGAAGACCAGAAGGAAGCTCAGACCGAGGCCAGGCGCAGCCGTGCCGCGCAGGCGAGCCAGACACGTCGAATCGGCGGCGGCCCCGTCGCGGCTGCGTCAGACGTTACGGGCGCAGTCGCTGCCAGCGGCCTTTCTCAGGACAACCCGGGTGGTCCCCTCAACTTCGACGAGGAAGCTACGTGACCGGTAGCGCCATGCTCGATCCCGAAACACTGGCGAACGAGTCCATTTCGCGTGTGCTCGAAGAGAACGCCTCTCTGCAGCGCACCCTGGATGATCTGGGTTCCGCAGTCGATGCACACTCGATCGTTGCCATCACGGATCGTCGCGGCGTGATCCTTGAGGCGAACAGCAAGTTCGTCGAGCTGTCGAAATACACCCGCGAAGAGCTGATCGGAGCGCCGCAGAACATCGTGAACTCGGGCCACCACCCGCGTGAGTTCTGGAAAGAGATGTGGGCGACCATCGGCCGCGGAAAGGTATGGCAGCGCGAGCTGTGCAACCGTGCGAAAGACGGCAGCGAGTATTGGGTTGCCACCACGATTGTGCCGATGCTCGACCAGCGGGGCAAGCCCGAACGCTACATCGCGCTTCGCACTGACACGACCAAGCTCCACGCGGCCAGTAGACGTATGCGTGATCTGGCATACCGCGATCCACTGACAGGGCTCTTGAACCGCACCGCCATGCTTGAACGCCTGAACGAATGCACAGCGGGGAGTTCGACGGGGTACCGGGCATTCGTCACGGTGGCGCTCGAAGATCTCGGGGTGTTGAACGACGCGTTCGGATACCCGGAGGGTGATCGGCTGCTGCTGCACACCGCAGAGCGTTTAATTGGCATGCAGCCGCGACCCGCCGAGGTCGCGCGCATCGACAACGCGGGGTTTGCGCTGATGTTCGATCAGCTGGGCGAGGACCGAGAAGAGGCCGAAGCGCAGGCGATGATCCTCGCAGAACAGGTCGTGTTCGAGGTGGGCACCACGATTCGACTCGATCTCGGCTTCTCGCTGGAGCCCGCGGTGCGAGTGGGTTTTGCCCTGTGCGGCGGTGGTGAAAACCGAAGCGGCGCGGAGGTATACCAGCAGGCAGAAATTGCGCGGCGACGTGTTTCGATGTCGCGCGGCACGCATCAGCCCAGCAAGTTTGAGCCCGAGATGGTGGAGGAGATCCGCGATCGAACCAAACTGCTGCTCGAGCTCCGTCACGCCGTCGCACACGATGAGTTGCGACTGTATCTGCAACCCATCGTTGATATTGCAGGAACGGTCGAGGCGTACGAAGGCCTGGTGCGCTGGCAGCACCCCGAGCGAGGCCTCGTGCCGCCTTGCGAGTTCATTCCGCTGGCCGAGCAATCGGGGCTGATCGTTGATCTGGGCACGTGGGTGCTGCATGAGGCGTGCCGGATACTTGGCGAGTGGGCACAAGACGAGGCGAGGAAGCACCTCACGCTGTCGGTGAACGTGAGCGAGCGACAGCTCAACCCACGAAACTTTCCCGATTCCGTGCGCGCAGCGCTTGCCCGGCACGGCGCGCCGGCGGATCGACTCAAGGTCGAGGTGACCGAGAGCCTGATGCACGACGACATTGAGCGCTCGATTCAGGTGCTCGATGAGCTGCGCGAGACCGGGGTGCAGGTTGCCCTCGACGACTTCGGCACCGGGCACTCGTCGCTGAGCTACCTGGTTCGGCTGCCGGTCGATCAGTTGAAGATCGACCGTTCATTCGTGCTGCCCATCACCGAAGACAGCACCGGCGCGGCAATCGTGCAGGCGATCGTTGATCTTGCCCACGTGATGCAACTGAAGGTTGTGGTCGAGGGGGTCGAGTCGCGCGAGCAGTTTCTCTTGCTGCGCGAACTCGGCGTCGACTCGTTTCAGGGGTACCTGTTCGGTCGGCCCGCGCCGCTTGCTCAGATCTCTTAAGACAGCGGATCAGCGCGCGTCGCGCACCGAGACGCCCAGGGGCTTGCCCGCGAGCCCGCGGCCCTGCGCGGCGAGCACCCCGGCGATGCGGTTGAGCTCGCGCGCGGCGGGGTCGTGCGGCAGCTCGAGCACAGCCGGCTGACCGGCATCTCCGGAGGCGCGAAACTCGGCGCTGAGCGGGATGCTCCCGAGCAGCGGTACCACTCCGTGTTCGTCGGAACTCAGGCGGTCGGCAACGAGCTTACCCCCGCCGGTACCAAACAGATCGAGCACCGTGCCGTCTGGCTGCGCGAGGCCCGCCATGTTCTCGATCACGCCGCTCACCCGTTGCCCCGTCTGCCTCGCGACGAGTGCGCTGCGCACCGCAACGTCTGCCGCAGCCTCCTGCGGGGTGGTGACGACGAGCACCTCGGCCTGCGGCAGCAGCTGGCCCACGCTGATCGCCACGTCTCCGGTGCCGGGCGGGAGATCGAGCAGCAGCACGTCGAGGTCGCCAAACCACACATCGCAAAGAAACTGCTCAATCGTGCGGTGCAGCATCGGACCTCGCCACGACACGGCCGTCTGCCGGGGGTCGGAATCGCCCAGGAACATTCCGATCGAGATGACCTTCACCCCGTGAGCTACGGGAGGCAGGATGAGATCGTCGACGCGGGTCGGCTGCTCCACCCGCCCGTCGTGGCTGAGGCCCATCAGCGACGGAATAGAGAAGCCAAACACATCAGCATCAATGAGACCGACGGAAAGACCGCGCGCTGCGAGCGCGGTTGCGAGTGAGACCGTGACCGACGACTTTCCCACGCCTCCCTTGCCGCTCGTCACGGCGATCACTCGGGTGAGTGAGGTCGGGCCAAACTGCGACACGCGCTGGGCGCGTGCGCCACGCACCCGATCGGTGAACTCCGCGCGCGCAGCGGGTGACATCACATCGACGTCGATGTGCGCGCCCGTCACGCCAGGAGCGGAGAGGGTCGCTGCGCGAGTGTCGGCCTCGATGCGTTGCGCGGCCGGGCAGCCGGAAATCGTGAGCGAGACACCGACGGAGGCGACACCCGCGTCGTCCACGGAGACCCCGCGCACCATGCCGAGGTCAGTGATAGGACGGAGGATTTCCGGGTCCCGCACGGTGTCGAGCGCGCGCCACACCGCCTGCTCGGTGACACTGGCCGACGAGCGATCAGCGAAGTCGATCATCGATCCCTGTGCCGGGCTCGGTCTCGGAGGCATCTTCGGCGTCATTCTTCGCCGAGATGTCGTGGGTGTGCTCTCGGAAACCCGCAGCGATTTCTGCGTCCTGCTCTGCATGCGCAGGACGCTCGGCCGCCTGTTCTTGGCGATCGATCTCGCGCTCCAGCTCGAGGTCGGCCAGGAGTGCCCTGAGCTCAGCGCGCACGAAGTCGCGGTCGGGAAGGTCGCGGAGCGCGATCCGCAACGCAACAACCTCGCGCGCGAGGAACTCGGTGTCGGCGAGGGCGCGTTCGGCGCGCTGCCTGTCCTGTTCGATCTGCACCCGATCCCGGTCATCTTGCCGGTTCTGCGCGAGCAGGATCATCGGGGCAGCGTAGGACGCCTGCAGCGAGAGAATGAGCGTGAGCGCGGTGAAACCGAGTGCTGCCGAGTCGAAGCGCCACGGCTCGGGCGACATCGTGTTCCAGGCGAGCCATGCCAATGCGAACACGGTGAGGCCGAGCAGGAACCATGGGGTGCCCATACCGCGGGCGATGCCCTCGGTCCAGCGGCCGAAGCGTTCGTTGCCGCCCCCGTCGCCACGGCGAAACAGGCCAAAGCGACGTTCGGTGCGGCTGGTCGGGCTGGTGGGGGAGTCGAGGGCCGGCTGGCGCTTCGCCGGAGTCATCGGTGGGCTCCGGGCAGCGGTGTCTCGTCGACCGCGTGGCGCCAGTCGTCGGGGAGGAGATGATCGAGGACATCGTCGACGGTCACGACACCCACCAGTCGCTGTTGATCGTCAATGACGGGCAGCGCGACCAGGTCGTAGCTGGCGAGGCGCCGCGCGACCTCGGCGGCACTCGCGTGCACGGACACTGCCTCGATCTCCGTATCGACGAGCGCCGACATGCGCTCGTGCGGCGGGTAACGCAGCATGCGCTGGAAGTGGGCCATGCCGACGTACTCGCCGGTGGGGGTCTCATACGGGGGAAGAGTGACATAGACAGCGGAAGCCATCGCGGCCGGAATCTCGGTCCGGCGGATCATCGCCAAACCCTCGGCGACACTCGACTCCGCAGAGAGCACAATTGGCGACGGGCTCATCAGGCCACCGGCGGTGTCGGAATGATACTTCAGAAGTCGCCGCACGTCTTTCGCTTCCTCGGGCTCCATCAGTTCCAGGAGTTCCTCGCCCTGTGCTGCGGGGAGTGCTGCGATCAGGTCGGCTGCGTCGTCGGGCTCCATTTCGTCAAGTACGTCGGCAGCGCGGTGGTTTGAGACCTGTCCGAGGATCGCAAGTTGGTCGGTCTCGGTCATTTCCTCGAGTGCGTCGGCGACGAGATTGTCAGGCAATTCGGTCACAACTTCGATCATGCGCGCGTTCGGGAGCTCAAGGAGTGCCTCAGCAAGGTCGGCCGGCTTCAGATCCACCAGGGTCTGAATCAGGGACTCCGCGGACTGGGCATTCGCCGATTCCGTCGGGAGTCGAACGTCGGCCCAGCGCACGATGCGGGAATCGCCACGCGCAAAGGGCGCCGCGGGCTTAGGTAGTCGCACGAATACCTCGGAAACGATCCACTCGCCCGAGCGCGTGCGATCGATCGCGGCATCTTCAATCGTGGCGACGCCTGTGACATCTGTCAGGTGCACCTCACGGCCCATCATCTCGGCGATCATGCGCGTCTCGCCCAGTCGCTGCTCGAATCTGCGCACATTGATGAGTCCGGTGGCGATGATTTGTCCCGCACCGATCGATGTGATGCGCCCGATCGGCACGAATACGCGACGTTTGCCCGGGATCTCGACGATGAGCCCCACGACCCGGGGGGCCGCGGCGGCGCGGTAGACCACGAGGACATCACGAACCTTGCCGATGCGGTCGCCGACTGGGTCGAATACGCCGCGGCCGGCGAGTCGACGCACGAAAATTCGCGAACTGCTCACAGGTCAAGACTAGCTGGGTTGCCCGGCCGACTCACTGGGCTAGACCCCCGCGTGCCGAAGTTGTTTTCGTGTGCTGCTTCCAAATGGAACGAAGTAGGGGAGCGTATGTTCGCTTTGTAGGGTGCTCAATGAGAGCAAGGGATGCTTTTTGGGCCCAAACGGGCCTTGGGGGGTCGTGCATGTCGGTGGCGCCTGGTTGACTGTACATATGTTCGAAAACGATCTCGCTCGCGGGCCGGCTGGCCTGGCTGACCCGGCATTTGTCGGTGCTGGTGCTGCTGCTGTTGGTGCTGTGGGCGTTGCGGGCATGGCGGCTTCGCTCGGCGGTAGTGCATCCGCGTCTCGGGTGAGGTTTATTTCTGCAGATGCCGGCTGTGGATCAGGTGGATCGGGTGGTGCCGGTGTCGCGGGTGAGGCGCCTATTGAAGGTATGGGTACGGGTGCGGGCCGCGGTGGGCGCGGAAAAGCTGGCGGGTCTGGTCTGATCCACGATTACGATCTGGCGTTGCTCGCCGGGTATCGCGACGATTGGGTTGCGGCGACGAAGCGCAAGGCCGAGGCGGAGGCTGATCAGGCGCGGGCCCTCGCGAAGATCGTGGCACTCTCGCAGCATGTGCGCGAGGAGGTGGTGCCAGCTCCTTCGGATCCGCACGATGTGGTGTTGCGGTCGTTCGTGGCGGAGTGCGCGACTCGGGTGCATGTGAGTGACCGTGCGGTGCTTGAGCAGTGCTCGCAGGCGTGGAATCTTGCTACCCGGTTTCCGGGTGTGTTGACGGCGTTGGGGGTGGGGCAGGTCACCACGGCGCATGTGCGCGCGATCACGGCTGCGGGGGCGCAGCTGCCGGGCGGTGACGAGGGTGCCACGGTGCGGGCCGGGTTCGAGGCGCGGGCGTTGGAGCTTGCGGGGGCGCTCACGCCAGGTCGACTGCGCACGAAACTTCGTCAGGTCGCGGAGACACTCAACCCGGTGGCGCTTGAGGAGCGGCATGAGGCGGCGGTGGCGTGTCGTCGGGTGTGGGTGCGGGAGCTTGAAGACGGGATGGCGGAGGTCGGGGCGGAGGTCTCCGCGGTGCTGGCGTATGGCATCTTCGATCGTCTCTCGCAGGGCGCACGCGCCACGAAACGGGCGATCGGTGCGACGGGGGCCGCGGATCCTGATGTGGATGTGCGGGGTATGGATCAGCTTCGCGCCGATATCTTCGCTGATTTGCTGCTGACGGGTGTGACCGGGAACCCGTGCGAAAACGATGCGGAGAGGTGTGCTGGCCTTGCCGATGCTGCCGATGCTGCCTACGTTGCCGGAGATGCTGGTGTCGGGGGAGCGGGCCGCGCATGGCGGGCCCCAACGCACCGGAGCGGGATCCGCGGCATCACTCCAACGATCACCTTGCTGCTGCCGACCGGTGAGCGTGCTGAGCACGCGACCCTTGCCGGGTACGGGCCGATCGACGCGGTCACCGCCAGGCAGCTCTCCGCGACCGCGCCGGGTTGGAACCGGGTCGGTCTTGATGATGACGGCGGGGTCATATCGACCGATCGGTATCGGATCACGGAAGCGATGCGGCGCACGCTCGAGGCCCGCGATCAGCACTGCCGGTTCCCGGGGTGCCGGATGCCGACCCACTTCTGCGACGTTGACCACACGGTGGAGTGGATGAACGGCGGGGCGACTACCCTCGGGAATGCTTCATTTCTTTGCCGCCGCCACCACGCGCTCAAACACCCTGATCTGATGGACACGGCACGGTGGTCCGTGCGACAAGAGACTGGTGGCACCCTGATCTGGACGAGTCCGCTCGGGGTGGATCACGCCGATCTCCCCGAATATCATTACGCTGGGCGCGCTTCGCCACCGCCACCGCCATCCCCGGCGCCATCCTCGGCGCCCCAGCCAGGCCAGGGGAGACCTGCGCCACCTGAGCGTTCCGAAGCACCGCCCGGTCGATGACCGAGCAAGGCTGATGAGAGTCAGTTCTTAGGTGATTACTTGATTCAACTGTCCTGCTCTGGAATATTGGGCAAGCGTGGGAGAATCGCGGCATGAGCAATTCAAGCCCCGGCGCAATGCGCCGCCTCCCGCAAATGCCCGAGCTGCCCAAGGGCGAGGTTATTTCAACCTACGATCACTATGCAGATGCCATGCACGCCGTCGATCGCCTCGCGCGCGCGAACTTTCCCGTGAACGAAGTCTCCATTCTCGGAAACGATGTCTGCAGTGTGGAGCGGGTTACCGGAAAGCTCACCTACGGCCGCGTTGCACTCATGGGGGCTCTCTCGGGCGCGTACCTGGGTCTCTTTCTCGGGCTATTGCTCTTCATATTCCAGCCCGATAATGCGGCGATATTCGGTGTATTTCTCTCGGCGATAGCAATTGGTGCCGGTTTTGGAATGCTGTTCGGTGTTCTCTCTTATGCTATGAATCGAAACAGAAGAGACTTTTCCTCAGTTATGCAATTTGTTGCTACGAGGTATGATCTCATTGCTTCTCCCTCTTTGGTGCAGCAGGCAAGAGAAATACTGGCGAAAAGCAACGATTAGTGCGCGGCCTCATATTTTTCGAGGAGTGCGGCTGGAATCCGGCCCCGGTCAGACACGTCCATGCCGTTCGCACGCAACCAGGTGCGCACTGACGTGAGATCCCTGCCAGAGGCAGCACCGGTGCGAGGTACCGCGCGTGATGAGGCACGAGTAGGACTCCCGACCTTTCGTGAGACCGCGAGATAGCCCGACAATGCCGCGCGCATTTCATCGGCGTGCTCATCGGTGAGATCAATCTCATAGTTCACACCCTCAAAAGCGAACTTCACGGTGCGGCCTGCGCCAGGAACAATCTCAGTGCCGTCGAGATCGTCGACGAGGATTTCTGTAATTCGCTTTGCCATGAGACACCCTGTATTTCATTCATTTGCGCGAATGTCGCGATATGTATCTGAATTGCCCCATCAGGTAATGAGTTGGATACATAGATTACGAATGAGTATAAGGGAACTCGGAATTCACGCGGGGATTCACCGAATCATTCCTCCTGATACGCAGAAGTGTATTTACTCTCCGGGTGTGCGACGTGAGCGAACCCATTCCTCGACGGCCTCGGGAGTGCGGGGAATCGCTGCAGAAAGATTGATGCAGCCGTCTTCGGTGACAAGAATGTCGTCTTCGATGCGCACCCCAATGCCGCGATACTCGGCGGGGGCAGTGAGATCGTCGGGCTGGAAGTAGAGCCCGGGCTCGATCGTGAACACCATTCCCGCCTCCACGATCCCGTCAAGGTACATTTCTCGCCGCGCCTGCGCGCAGTCGTGCACGTCAAGTCCCAGGTGGTGGCTCGTGCCGTGCACCATGTAGCGGCGGTGATAGGGGGTGGTGTCGTTTGTCGCGGCTGCGGGCAGCAATCCCCACTCGCGGGTCTTTCGCTCGATCACGCGCATCGCAGCATCGTGCACATCACCAAAGCGGATCCCGGGCCGCACGATGGCTCGCGCCGCGTCTGCCGCCTCGAGCACCGCTTCGTACACCCGGCGCTGCACCTCGGTGAAGGTGCCCGAGATCGGCACCGTGCGCGTAATGTCAGCGGTGTAGAGGCTGTCCATCTCCACCCCGGCATCGAGCAGCAGCAGCTCGCCGTCGCGCACCTCGCCATCGTTGCGCACCCAGTGCAGGGTGCACGCGTGGTCGCCTGCCGCCGCGATCGTCTCGTACCCGACGGTGTTGCCCTCAAGTCTTGCGCGCTGGTTGAACACGCCCTCGACGACGCGCTCACCGCGGGGCGCCTGCGCGGCCCTGCCGAGGGCGCTGAGCACGTCATCAAAGCCGCGGGCGGTCGCGTCGACGGCCGATCGCAGCTCGCTCACCTCGAACTCATCTTTCACGAGCCGCATCTCGGAAGTCACGCGCGCCAGCTCCGCGTCAGCCAGTGTTCGATCATGGTCGGTGTCGACGAAGGTATCGAGCGGTGCGGTTGCGATGCCAAGGTCGGCCGCGACCTGGGCGAGCGAGGGGCGGTTCCCGATCCAGAACTCTCCGATCTCGGAGTTCGCGAAGAACTCGTCGGTGTCGCGGCCGGCGCTCTCGCGGAAGTACAGCGTGGCGGTGTGGGTCTGCGCCGATCCGCCATCTGATGCAGCCTCAGCCACCGGGTCGAGCACGAGGATCGCGCGGGGCTCGGCATCGCTGCCCCAGCCCGTGAGGTGAGCGAACGCGCTGTGGGCCCGAAACTGGTAGAACGTGTCGTTTGAGCGCTGCTTCATGACGCCCGCCTTGATCACGAGCCGCTCACCGACGAACTGGGTTCCCAGGGCAGCACGTCGCCGCGCGGCAAACCCTGCCGCCGGGCGCTCGGTGGGAAGCTGCTCGTTACGCTCGGCCCAGCCAGACATGACGTAGGCGAGAAATCCCTCCCCGCCCGGGGTCGTGCTCCGGCTGCTGTTGTCGATCTCTGCCTCGTGAGTGGCTGCCTCGTGCGTGGTTGCCTCGTGCGTGGCTGCCTCGGTCTCGCTGTGCGTCATGCCTTCCATCTTCCCACTGGTCGCTGAAGTGGCACCCAGAGACAATACGATGGGGGAATGAGCACACGGTTGCGGGCTGACGGGATTTCGTCGCAGCCCATGCGTTTCGACCTCCACACGCACTCCGTGCACTCCGACGGCACGACGACCCCGACCGAGATCTCGCACCTCGCGGCATCGCTCGGGCTTGGCGGTTTCGCCCTTACCGACCACGACACCACCGAGGGCTGGGAGGAGGGGCGCGTCGCGGCCAGCGCAGCGGGTCTCGGGTTTCTGCCCGGCATGGAGATCACCACGAAGCACGAGGGGCGATCCACTCACCTGTTGGCCTATGGGATCGACCCGAGCCATGACGATCTCACCGCCGCGCTCGCACGGGTGCGTGAGTCGCGGGTAGGGCGTGCGCGCGAGATGGTGCGCCGTCTCGCCGCGGATTTCGACATCGTCTGGGAATCGGTGAACGCAGAGGGGTCAGTGCGAACCGTGGGGCGACCCCACATTGCCGACGCGCTCGTGGACGCGGGATACTTCGCAGATCGCTCGGCAGCCTTCGCCGATGTGCTGCACCCGGGATCGGCATACTACCTACCCACCTACGCGATTGACACGGTCGAAGCGATTCGACTGGTGCGCGATGCCGGAGGGGTCGCCGTGCTCGCGCACCCGGCCGCGGGCCGTCACCGCCGGGCGGTCGACCCGTCGGCACTCGAGATTCTGGTCGAGGCAGGGCTCTGGGGTATCGAGCTCGACCACCCCGAGAATCGACGCGAGTGGATCCCGGTGCTTGCCGACTTCGCCGATGCGCATGGGCTGCACGTCACCGGGGCGAGCGACTATCACGGCGCGGGGAAGCCGAACCTGCTGGGCGAACACACGAGCCCGGCAGCGATCTGGGACGCGATTCGCGCCCAGGTCGCTGTGCCGCACTAGCCGACCCGGTTCGGTTCAGTCCGCTCTGCCGCAAAGCAGGGTTCAGCGGGAATGCCGGGAAGCGACCGACCCGCTGAACCTCCTCGGGCCGGTGCCCGAGTCTCTGCTCTACCTATTCGGTGCTCTGCCTATTCGGTGCTCTGCCTATTCGGCGGAGCTTTCAGTGGCCTGCGCCTCGCTCGTGCCGCTCGTGGGTGCCTCGCCGGCACCGGTGTTGCGGCGGCGACGCCTGCGCCTGCGCGCCGAGGTCGAGGTTCCCTCGCCCAGGGCGATGGCCTGAATCGCTTCGCGATCCGCGCCGGGCTCGCCGGTTCCCTCACTGTCGTGGCCGTGACCCTCGTGACCGTGTGCCTCGTGACGACCGCGCCCCTTTGGGTTCGCGCTGCGCGTGCGGCTGCGGGTGCGGCTGGATGAGCCGGATCCGCCCTCTGACGAACCTGCTGAATCTTCTGAACCATCGCGAGCCGACCCGCTGCGAGCTGACCCGCCGCGAGCCGACCCGCCGCGAGCCGACCCGCCGCGAGCCGACCCGCTGCGAGCTGACCCGCCGCGAGTGGAGCCGCTGCGACCCTGGTCGCTGCGTGGTGCGCGCTCCTTGATCGGCGTCGCCTTGAGGCGGCCCTTGGTGCCCTCGGGGATCTTCAACTCCTCCATGAAGTGCGGGGAGGAGGAGTAGGTCTCGCGCGGCTCGGGGATGCCGAACTCGAGCGCGTTGTTAATGAGCGCCCACTTGTGCATATCGTCCCAGTCGACGAAGGTGACCGCGATGCCGGTGCGCCCAGCGCGTCCCGTGCGCCCCACCCGGTGCAGGTAGGCCTTCTCGTCTTCGGGCACCGTGTGGTTGATCACGTGCGTCACGTCGTCAACGTCGATGCCGCGAGCCGCGACATCGGTGGCGATGAGGATCTCCTTCTTGCCTGCCTTGAACGCGGCCATCGCGCGCTCGCGCTGCTCCTGATTCAGATCGCCGTGCACGCTGACCGCTGCGAAGCCGCGATCGGTGAGCTCTTCCTGCAGCCTCGCTGCGGCACGCTTGGTGCGCATGAAGATCACGGTCTTGCCGCGACCCTCGGCCTGCAAAATGCGACCGATGATCTCGTCTTTGTCGAGCGAGTGCGCGCGGTAGATGATGTGCTCGATGTTCGCCTGCATCTGCCCCTCGTCGGGGTCAGTCGCGCGAATGTGGATCGGGTTTTTCATAAAGCGGCGAGCGAGCGCGACGATCGTGCCCGGCATCGTGGCCGAGAAGAGCATGGTGTGACGCACCGGTGGGGTCTGCGCGAACAGCTTTTCAATATCGGCGAGGAAGCCGAGGTCGAGCATCTTGTCGGCCTCATCGAGCACCATTTCGCGCACATTCTTGAGATCGAGGATGCGCTGGCCTGCGAGGTCAAGCAGACGACCCGGGGTGCCGACGACGACCTGCGCGCCGTCTTTCAGCTGATCGATCTGGCCTTCGTACGCCTTGCCGCCATAGATCGGCACGATCTTGGTCGCGCGGCCCTTGGCGGCGAGCTCGAGGTCTTCGAATACCTGCACCGCAAGCTCGCGGGTCGGTACGACCACGAGGGCCTGCACACCGGGCCCGGGCGCATCGCCGAGGCGCTGCAGTAGCGGAAGGCCAAATCCGAAGGTCTTGCCGGTGCCGGTCTTGGCCTGCCCGATGATGTCTTGGCCCGAGAGCGCAAGCGGAATAGTTTCAACTTGGATGGGAAACGCGTCGATGATGCCGGAAGACGCCAAAGCGTCGACCAGGTCTTGTTCGACGCCGAGTTCAGAGAACGTGGTCACGTGAGATCCTGTCGGTAGAGCTGTTGCTACGCGCTGACTGAGCCCTACGCGTAGCGCGCCGCTGCTCCTCGGCAGTGGCGCCAAATGACGTGCAGGCGAG
Organism: Leucobacter fengyongliangi; assembly: GCF_052386045.1. Taxonomy (NCBI): domain Bacteria; kingdom Bacillati; phylum Actinomycetota; class Actinomycetes; order Micrococcales; family Microbacteriaceae; genus Leucobacter; species Leucobacter fengyongliangi. The sequence goes on from NZ_CM126356.1 coordinate 1,108,617, forward strand.
AAAAAGGGTCGCCTGCTTTGCCCAGTCTATGCGGTGGGCATCTGCGTGCGCCGGTACACTGGCCAAGTGTTCGAGTGGATCAAGGGGCTGCGCAAGCCGAAGGTGCCCGCGCGCTTGTCAGGTGTGCGAAACGGTGACGTCGATGCGGTGCGCGTTGAGCTTGCGGAATTTGCCCCCGGAATTCTGCCGTTTCTGGGTCTGACTGCCTACCTGCAACTCGAACTCTACGAGGCCTCTGCGACGGCCGTCGCTGGCGCACCAAACCTGCAAGCCAAAGAGGTGCTCGCCCGCGTGGCTGGGGTGAGCCTGCATAAACACCAGAAGCTCACCGATGAACTTCGGCGCCGCGGGCACGAGCCGCATCAGGTGATGACGCCGTTCACCGAGGTGATCGATAGCTACATCGATCGCATTGAGGTGCGCGACTGGCACCAACACGTGCTCTCCATTTACCTCGTGGGTGGGCTCTTCGACGGGTTCTTCGCGGCGCTCGCCGGGGGCCTGAAAGACAGCTATCGCTCCGATGCCGTGTCGATTCTGCGCGACTCAACCGGGCGCGACGAGCTGGCCGAGCTGCTTTCCTCTGAGATCGCCGCGGATCCGACGATCGCCCACCGCCTGTCGCTTTGGGGGCGCAGGCTTGTTGGCGACACGCTGCTCGTCTCGCGCGCGGTGCTCACGCTGAGCGAGAAGCGAGAGTTCGTGGCGAGTGAGGTCGAGCCGGTCTTCACCGAACTGATTGCCGACCACACCAGGCGCATGGACAGCCTGGGTCTGACCGCCTAGGTGTTCGCGACCGAGGGAGTGCCGGTGGGGTTTTCGGGGGTGGATCAGCCGCAGCTGCAGTGCCGCTACTTTCGCGCCGATGAGTGTCGCTCGTGCTCGCTTATTGAGACTCCGTACGCGCGGCAGTTACACGAGAAATTCGCATGGTGCCGCGAGCTTCTTCCCGCCATTCGCGAGGATGCCTGGCTCGAGCCCTTCACCGGCGGCGATCGCGGGTTTCGCAATCGGGCAAAGCTCGTGGTGGGCGGAGCCCCCGGCCACCTCACGCTGGGTATCCTCGGGCCAGAAGGCCGCGGCGTTGACCTGCGCGAGTGCGCGATCCAATCTCCGGGCATAGCCTCAGAGCTTCCGGCGCTCGCCGAAGTCCTGAATGCGCTCGGCATCGAGCCCTACGACGTGCCCGCGCGGCGCGGTGAGCTCAAGTTCGTGCACGTCACGGAGGCGCCAGCCGATCCACTGGCAAATGGGGGCGGCGAGCTGATGCTGCGGTTCGTGGTGCGCAGCGAACACGGGCTTTCCCTGTTGCGCTCGGCGCTGGCCTCGATTCGCCGCGCCCTGCCGCGGGCAACGGTCATCTCGGTGAATCTCCTGCCCGAACACAGGGCGGTGCTGGAGGGAGAGCGCGAGGAGATGCTGCTCGGCACCTCGCTGCCGATGCGACTCGGACCGGTCACCCTGCACCTGCAGCCCCAGAGCTTCTTCCAGACGAATACCGCGGTCGCGCGCGCACTCTACGCACAGGTCTCCGGGTGGATCGACGAGATCGCCCCCGCCTCGGTGTGGGATCTGTACTGCGGTGTGGGCGGTTTCGCGCTGCACTGCGCGGGCCCCGGCCGCGAGGTGCTGGGCGTCGAGCTCAGCCCCGCCGCGGTGAGCGCGGCGTCGCGATCCGCAAGTGAAACCGGTCTCGACGCACGCTTCCTGGCCGGCGACGCAACCGAATTTGCGTTAGCCACGGCACCCGGCGAGCTGCCTGATACGCTCATCGTGAACCCGCCCCGGCGCGGGATCGGACACGAACTCGCGTCGTGGATCGAGGGGTCGGGCATGGCCCACGTCGTGTACTCGAGCTGCAATCCCGAGTCCCTTGCGCGCGATCTCGCCGCGATGCCCGCCTACGTCGTGCGGGAGGCGCGAGTCTTCGACATGTTCCCGCATACCCGGCATGTCGAAGTCGCGTGCCTGCTCGAAAGAAGATAGGAAGAGACTGTGCCAAAGCGTTTAGTGTGCAGCGGGTGTGAGCAACTCCCGAAGCTCGTGTTCTCCGAATCCGATGTCTACGTTCACCTGCCAACGGATCGACACCTCGTTCTCGTCGAGCGGGAACTCACGGCACACGGCTACTCCTTCTCCCGGGTTGACGGCGGATTGCTCGTCCCTGAGGTCGACTTTGAGAGCTTTCTCGGGTTCCTGAGTTCCTCCGTGTTTAACACGGTCGAGAAGAAAGACGTGAAGGTTCTTCCGCTGCAACGAGGCGAGGCATTGAGCTTCGCTGCGATCCGGAATCTGAAGAGTCTCTCGGAGTGGGAGATCATTGCGCACGGCCAGGATGTCGTGTCGATCATCGATGAGGCACGCATCAAAACCCTGTTCCAGCCGATTATTCGGGCGCAGACGGGCGAAATATACGGCTACGAGGCGCTGAGTCGGGGCATCCTGCCCGACGGCAGCATCATGAGCCCGGCCCGCCTGTTCTCTCAGGCAAAGGCGATGGATCTGCTCTTCTACCTCGATCGCGCGTGCCGAGAGGCTTCCCTGCGTGCCGCGGCTCGGCAGGGGATCACCCGGAAAATTTTCATCAACTTCGTGCCCACGGCAATCTACGAGCCAACACTCTGTTTGCAGACGACGGCGCGCGTGCTCGCCGAGGAAGGGCTCGATTCCGAGCAGGTGGTGTTTGAAGTCGTTGAGACCGAGAAGGTGGAGGACTTCGGCCACCTCAATCGCATACTTGATTACTACCGCGACAAGGGATATTCCACCGCGCTCGACGACATCGGCAGCGGATTTTCAGACGTGGGAACGCTCCTGCAGCTCCGACCCGACTACATGAAAATTGACATGGAGGTCATTCGCGACATCCATCTCCGCCCGCACAAACAGGAACTGCTCGACGTGTTCATCGAGAACGGCAAGAAGATCGGCCTCAGCATTCTCGCCGAGGGGATTGAGACGCTCGAAGAGTACCGTTATCTGCGCGAGAGAGACGTTGACCTGATGCAGGGGTACCTCTTCGGGAAACCCGAAGAGGTACCAGTAGCAACGGTGAGGATGCCCGAATAGCGGGTAGCTGGGCTAGTTGACAAACCCCACGCGACGGCCTGCATCTGAGCCGAGCTCGACGTAGGCGATCGCGGCGGTGGCGACGAGGTAGTGCTTGCCCTTGGAATCGGTGAAGGTCACGAGCGGCTCGCTGCCTGAGATGGCCTTCCCCACGAGTTCCTGCAGTTCGGCGACTGCGACGTTCGACTCGAAGCTCAGTTCGCGAGGGGAGTGGGTGATGCCGATACGAACTTCCACGGGTGCCTCCTGGGGTGAATGACGTCTGAAACCGTTCGCGCGTGGGCGCTACAAGCTGTGCCTTGAGTCTACGGCGTTGCATGTTCGCAGATGGTGGATCAGGCCGCTCGTTCGCCATGAGCGCAGACCATGCCGAAACCGCGCGCAGTCGGTGTCGGAGGGTCGCCCTAAGCTTGCGGCATGGTCACGCTCGATCCCTCCCAGCAGCTCGTGCTTTCGCTCGACCCGGCCCGGCACGCGCGTGTGCTCGGCGCACCAGGCAGCGGCAAGACCGAGGTGCTCGTGGAAGCGGCCGCGCGACTGCTCGAACTGCTGGGCTGGGGCGAACATGACATCTGGGTCTGGGGGGCCAATCGCGAGGTGGCCGCGGGCCTGCGCGGCAGGCTCGAACGTCGCATTGATGGGCCGCTCGGGGGCACACCCGCGCGCACCGCGACATCGTTCGCCTTTGCGCTGCTGCAGCGGATCGCCGCGACCGAGGGGCGCACGCCGCCGAGGCTGCTGACGGGCACGGCTCACGACGAGGCGGTCGCGCTCATCGTCGAGGCTGCGCTCGCCGCGGGAGGCCAGACGCCGTCGATGCTTCAGGCGGGGGTGCTCCACCCTGATGTGCTGCGGGGTGAGTCGTTCCGCGCTGAGGTGCGCGAGGTGTCTCGGGTGCTCGACGACTTCGCGATCCACCCGGAAGAACTTGCCACCAGGTTGCGGCGTGCGCTTCGGGAGGGTGGGGGCGTCCACACGCTGTTGCCCGACCCCGAGCTTGCCGAACACTGGCTCGTCGCGTGCGAACTGGTAGCCGCGGTAAATGCGCATTTGCGAGCTACACGGCCCGACGAGCTGTCTTCCAGCGAGTTGCTGCGCGTGGCCGCAGGCGCGCTGGTGTCGCAGGAGAACGTCACGGTGCCGCGATTGGTCATGGTCGACGATGCGCAGGAGCTTGGAGAGGGAGAGCTTGCGCTTCTGGCCGCGCTCGTGAGGCGGGGCGCCCGCGTCTGGGCATTCGGAGACCCCGACACATCCACGGGCGCGTTCCACGGCGAGCGGGTGCGAATGCTCGCGGGGGTGAGCGCTGAGCTTGAGCGACGCGGCGCTCCGGCGTTGCCCACCGGATTCTCCGAGCAACTGGTGATTCTCACACACGTTCATCGGCAGGGTCAGGTGCTCAGAACATTCGTGCAGCAGGTGAGCGCCCGGGTCGGCACCGCGGGTGTCGGCCAGCAGCGGGAGGCGGGGGCCGCCCCGCGAACTGACGCTGCGGAGCCCGCAGGGCCTGGGGGCAGCGTGCAGTTTGCGACGGTCGCCTCGTCGGCCGAGCAGCTGGGTGTCATCGCGCATCGGCTGCGCCGCAGGCGGCTGGGCCTCGATGCTGAGATGCCGATGGCGTGGAGCGACATGGCCGTGATTTGCCGCAGTAGGGGTGAAGTGATCCGCACCGCGCGTGTGCTTGCCGGGCACCAGGTGCCGACGAGCGTGGCCGCCGGCGGTGTCGTGCTGCGAGATTCCCAGCTCGTGCGCGAACTCATCCTGATCTTGCAGCACGCGCTCGGTTTTGAGTCGCTCACGCCACGACACCTGCTCGATCTGCTGGGTGGTGTGATCGGCGGGCTCGATCCCATCGCGCTGCGTCGACTCCGGGGTGAGCTTCGACTGCAGGAAAATCGACGCGCGCGTGCCGAGGAGCGGCCGCCGGTCTCCGTCGAGGAGCTCATCGTGCAGGCCTGCGCCGCTCCGAGCAGTGCCCCGGTCGTAGACTCGCGCGCTGGCCGGAGTCTCGGACGACTCGGCGCGCTGCTCTCGGCGGCGCGGGTGGCGGCCGAACGGGGCGGAACCCCGCGAGAGGTGTTGTGGGAGATTTGGCACGGCACGGGGCTCGCCGCATCACTGCAGAATGAGGCGCTCGAAGGTCGTGGCTCGCGCGCGGACGAGGCCCACCGTTCGCTCGACGCCGTGCTTGGCCTCTTTTTTGCGCTGCAGCGACACGAGGAGCAGGACAGCGATCTCCCCATCTCCGACCTGCTGCGAGAGCTGCTTGTGAGTTCGGTCCCTAAAGACTCGCTCGCAGCTCGGAGCGAGCGCGACGTAGTGACGGTGACCACACCTCAGGGTGTCATCGGCCGCGAATTCGGTGTGGTGTGCGTGCTCGGCCCGCAGGAGGGATCGTGGCCCAACCTGCGATCCCGCGGCTCGCTGCTTGGCGTGATCGCGCTGGAACGATGGTTGCGCGGCGAAGTGGCCGCGGCACCTTCTCGCAAAGACACCCTGCACGATGAACTTCGCCTCCTCGTGCACACCTGTGCGCGGGCGCGCGACGAGCTAGTCGCTGTTGCGATTTCCGATGAGGATCACCACCCCAGCGCCTTTTTCGGCCTCGGCCGCGATTACGCGGTCGCCGGGCTCTTGCCGAGCACCAGGTTGACCCTGCGAGGTGCGGTGGCCGAGATGCGACGTCGACTGACCGCTGACTCAGGTGATGAAGTAGCGCTTCGTTCTCTCGTGGCGCTCGCCCGCGCGGGTGCCTCCGGCGCACACCCGACGGAATGGTATGGCGTGAGCCCCCCGAGTACCGAGCGGCCGCTGGTTGATCTTGCCGGCGACCCCGAGGCGTTCGTTTCGGTGAGTCCCTCGCGGCTCGAGGATGCCGAGCGGTGTCCGCTCGACTGGGCGATTTCGACGCTCGGGGGAGGCGGTACTGGCGTGAGCCAGGGAATCGGCACCCTGCTGCACCGTGCGCTGGAGACGGCGGATGGTGCGGTCAGTGCTGAGGAGCTGGTCGAGGTGGTGGCCGCCGAGTGGGGTGGTCTCGTATTCGAGGCCGAATGGGAGGCGGAGCGAAAGATGGAGCTCGTGAAAGAGATGGCCCGCGGGCTTGCCGACTACCTTGCTGAGTTCGAGGGTTCGAATCGGGTGGTCGTCGGGCGTGAAGCAAAGCTCCGACTGGAGATCGATCGTGCCCGCATCGTGGGTGTCGCCGATCGGCTCGAGGCGCGTGAACTCGCAGATGGAAGGGTCGAGATCTCGGTGGTCGACCTCAAGACCGGCGCCACGATGCCCTCGGGCCCAGAGCTTCCCACGCACGCACAGTTGCAGGCCTATCAGTTGGGGCTGATCCACCACGCGTTTGATATCGAGGGTGAGATTTCGGCTGCCAGCACGGTGAACGGAGGCGCGAGGCTGCTGTTCGTGCACCCGGATGTGCGCACCACCAGGGGGGCGGAGGCGGGCAGCACCTTTCGTCAGCCGACGCAGCCCCTGCTCGATACCGAGGGGCAGCGCGTGTTCAGGGAGCGCGTGGCCGCGGTGGCGGAGGTGATGGCCGCGGGTACATTCGTGGCTCGCGTCGAACATCACTGCAGCGACCCGCATGCCCTCGGGGGGGCGTGCAGGCTTCACGTGATTCCGGCGGTGAGCCACGCATGAGCGATCAGAGCCCCAACTCCAAGATGGAGACTCCCGCACGCATGCCCGTGCCCGTATTCTCGGCTGCGCGAGTGGCCGAAATTATGGCAGGTCCGGGCCATACCGTGATCATCCCCACCGCAGAGCAGACGACGATCATCGAGCATCCTCTCGGCGGCACCGCCCTCGTGATCGCCGGCGCCGGCAGCGGCAAGACCGAGACGATGGCCAACCGAGTGGTCTGGCTCGTTGCGAACGGTTTTGCTGACCCCTCGCAGATCCTCGGCCTCACGTTCACCCGTAAGGCGGCCGGAGAGTTGGGTGAGCGCATCGCGGGGCGGCTCGCGACGTTCACCGAGCGGCTGATCGATGCCGGCCAACGGGGCCGACTCAGTGCTACAGAGGTGGATCGGGCCCAGGCGCTCGCGGAGGTGCTCGGCGATGGCCTCGACCTGCCTGACGTGAGTACCTACAACGCCTTCGCGTCGGGTGTCGTGCAGGAGTTCGGAGCACTCGCCGGGATCGCCTCCTCGGCCACCGTCATCGACGAGGCCACCGCGTGGCGCATCGCGCGCGACGTGGTGTGCGCGAGCACCGACCCCGAACTGGTGTCGTCGGGCGATTCCATTGCGCAAGTGGTGGGCCGGGTCATCGAACTCGACCACGCGGTCTCAGACAACCTCACGTCATTCGACCTCGTCGCCCAGGTGATCACCGAGTTCGAGCGGGTGGGCTCGCTGCCCTATAACGACAAGTCGACAGGTGCACACAAGCTCTACGCCGAAATTCGAGACATTCTGAAGAACATGCGCGGCACGCAGATCGCGCTCCGGCTCGCGCGGGTGTTCGCCGAGGAGAAGCGACGGCGTGGGCTGATCGAGTTCTCCGACCAGCTAGCCCTCGCTGTCGAGACCCTCCAGCGCTTCCCCAAGGCGACGGTCCAACTTCGGCAGCGCACCCCGGTCGTGCTGCTTGACGAAGTGCAAGACACTTCGGTGGGCCAGACACGATTGCTGTCGATGCTTTACGCCGGAACCTCGGTGATGGCCGTTGGCGATCCGCACCAATCGATCTATGGCTTCCGCGGGGCCTCGGCAGACAATCTGCGGTCGTTCCTTCGCGACTTTCGCCGACCCGGGGCCCCAGCTGCGGAGGCCGCGACGCTCAGCCTCTCGGTGAGCTGGCGCAACCCGAGCGAGGTGCTGAAGGTAGCGAACACGATCTCGGCACCGCTGACCGCGACCACGCCGGTCGATGTGCCGCGGCTCCGCTCGAAGGAAGAGCATCTCGGACCGAAGACTGGCACGGCAGTCGGTGCCAGTGCCAGTGCCAGTGCCAGTGCTAGTGCTGGTGCAGGTGACCTCCGAGCGAAGGCGCACACTGCGGTGGAGTGGCGGTTTCCCGAGACGCTTGACGAGGAATTCGAGCAGCTCGCGACCTGGATGCGAGATGCCCGCGCCGAGCACCTGCAACGCACCGGAACTCCCGCGACTGCGGCCGTGGTGATGCGCGCTCGCAAGTGGATGCCGGCCGTTTCCGACGCGCTCACGCGGGCGGGGGTGCCCAATCGCATCGTCGGTCTCGGGGGGCTCCTCACCACACCCGAGGTGACCGAGGTGGTGTGCGCGCTGCGCTGCGTGTGGTTTGCAGATGCGGGTTCAGACCTCATACGGCTTCTCGCAAGCCCCAGGTTTCGCGTCGGCGCTGCGGACCTCGCGGGCCTGCGCCACGCCGCGAGCTGGTTCGCGAAGCGAGACACCGGCCAGCAACCGCTGAGCGAGGAAGACCTGCGGGGCGAACAGGCGCTTCCCGACCCGGATCGGCAGTTCACCCTGCTCGATGCGGTCGATGAAATCAGCTCGATGAAGCGGCTCGACCACGTCGCTCTTGCGCGCATCAGCGAGGTGGGGAAGGAACGTATTCGTGAGGCGGGTCAGGTGTTGCGGCGCCTGCGACAGGCGGTTGGGCGCGACATTCCGGGTCTGCTGCGTGCGGTCGAATACGAGTTGCGGATCGACATCGAACTCGAGGCGAATGAGCGCACGGGGTACGCGGGCGGTGCGCTTGCCCGCGCAAATCTCGATGCCTTCACCGACCTCATCGAGGTGTTTCTCTCGACCGACAAGCACGGCACCCTCGCCTCGGTGTTGGCGTGGCTCGAACGTCTCACCGAGCTCGATCAGGCCGCCGAACACGTTCCCGAACCCGAGCCTGGCACGGTGCACCTCATCACGGGCCACGGTGCCAAGGGGCTTGAGTGGGACCTGGTGGCGGTGCCGCGACTCGTCGAGAGTGAGTTTCCCGGCTCGCCCAAGGAAGGCCTGGGGTGGCTGCGCCCCGGGAAGATTCCTGACGAGCTTCGAGGGGATGCCGCCGCGCGGCCAAAACTCGACTGGCGCATCGCCACGACCCAGGCGGAGTTGCGAGAGCGCATCATGGGTACCCGCGGGAAGGGTGACGGGTCCACCGAGCCCGTGCCCGGGTATAAAGAGCTCCTTGCCGAACGCAGCCAGGAGGAAGAACGTCGCCTCGCTTACGTCGCGGTGACCCGCGCGGCCTCCCGGCTGCTCCTCACCGGATCGTTTTGGGGCGGAACGAAAACCCCGCGCGGTCCTTCGACCTTCCTCACCGAGCTCGCTGACGCGGGGGTCATCACGGGGCTTCCTGTGCAGAGTGCGCACGAGGAGGACCCCCTCGACCGGCCCGAACGAACGGCGGAGTGGCCACTGGATCCGCTGGGCGCGCGCGCGGAGGCGGTGCTCACCGCGGCGGCGACGCTCGAACGGGCGCTCGAGGAGCCGGCGGAGTCTCGTCCGCCGCAACACGGAGCTGGCGTGGAGCCCACGGTGGAACTCCTGCTTGCCGAGCGCGATGCTGCCACCCGGGACGCGGTTCAGCCAGCGAACGCTGAACGACTCACCGCATCGACCTTCCACGAGTTCATCGAACATCCCGCGGAGGCCGAGCGGCGCAGGATCCGCCCGGTGCCGATGCGACCCTATCGGCGTACCCGCACCGGAAACCGTTTCCACGAGTGGGTCGAACGTCGCGTGACCACGAGCCTGGGCACGGCGGTGCCGCTGTGGGGGTTTGATCCGGAAACCGACGATCTCTCGCGACTCGAGTTTGATGGAGAACCCGAACTGCAGCCACTGATCGAGCAGTTCGAGCGCTCACGCTTTGCTGATCGTCAGCCGATCGCCGTCGAACTCGAGGTATCGATTCCGTTCGCGGGCAGACGACTCGTCTGCAAGCTTGACGCGGTGTACGCAACCGGCGAGGGAACGGACGCTCGGGTCGAGGTCGTCGATTGGAAGTCCGGACGCCCGCCAAAGAACGACGCGGAGCGCCGCTCGCGCTTCCTGCAGCTCGACCTGTATCGGCACGCCTACGCGCAATGGGCTGGCATCGATCCCGCGCGCATCGATGTCACCCTGTTTTACGTTGCAGAGGGGCAGGAGTTGCGTGGCGAGGGCAACCGTTCCCTTGCTGAACTCGAACAACTGTGGCTGGCCGCCGCAGAGTCACTGCACGGGGAGGCATAGCCGCGGGCTTTTCCGAGGGTCTCCAGCTATCTCTCGAGCGGATCGATCGGCTGTGTCGCCTGATCGTTAATGGAGGCAGGACCCTCGCTGGGCTCTGACGTTTCTTCAGGCGCTTGTGCATCGCCCTGCGCGGGCACCGCAACGGGTTCGATGAAGTCGGTGTCCGCGTGAAACATGCGATCTTCGTCGAGCGCCTCGTATTCCGCGGTCTCAGAACGCGGGTCGAACGGCACGTCAGGAACCTCGTCGAGCAGTTGCTCGACTTCGCTTCCGGAAAGGGTGCTGCGCGCCGGAATGGGGGTGCCCAGTCGGTCAAGCCGATCCACCAATCGATCGAACATCGCAACCGCATCGTCGACAACAACCGAATCGTGCGTGTCGACCCCGTGGAGCAGCCAGCGCGCGACCTCGAGTTGATGGTAAAAGTGGGCCCGGGCGCGAATTTCGCGCATTCCCGTGACTCCGCGAATCGCCGAATACCGCGCGAGTACTGCATCGAGCGCGTCGCCACTCGAAGCGAGCAACCATGCGAGATCCGTCGCCGGATCGCCGGCGGCGAGCGCGTCCCAGCCCAAGATGCCGACAATCTGGTCGTCGGTCACGATCAGCTGATCTGCGGTCAAGGATCCGTGCACGACGGTCGGGGCGAAATCCCAGAGTGAGGTCGACCGGAGCGTGTCGAGCCACCTTTGATGCACGGTTTCGGGCAGCAGGTGGGTCTGCGCGGCACGCTCGACGAGTCGCAGGGCCTGGCCTCGCGCCTCTTGGGCCGACCGCGTGGGCAACCCACCCTGCTGCACCAACGAAGTGGGGAGATTGTGGATCGCGGCGAGCGCCTCGGCGACCGGCTGCAGCAGCAGTGCATCTGCCTCGACGTTGCCCGCATCGACACGACCGCCCTCAATGAATGTGGTGACGACTGCTCGCGTGTCGCCCGCGCGAGTGATTCCGCGTGTGAAGGGCACAGCGAACGGCAGTTCTTCCCGTGCGCCCTCGGCAAGGGCGGCAAGCCCGAGCAGCTCGGCCGACTGCCGTACCTCTGCGTTCGGGGTTCGGGGGACGCGGATAATCAGGTCGCCGTCGTCGGTGACGAGGACCGCCGAGCTGTACGCACCGTCGCCGTCGGCGGTGTGGGAACGGGTGCCGCGAACGTTCAGCCCGGGCACCGCCGAGGTTGCCAGCGCGGCTAAGGTTAGAGGGGTGCTCGCCATACGTTCAGCGTAGGCATGAGCACGGCGTGGCGGGGCACGCCACGCGCAGGGACTGCGATGCCGGCTGAATGAGGAGCAACGTATGACGCACCGGGATGCGCCGCCGCTATCGGGAAGCGGCATCGACCGCGATGCCCGCACCCGCATGAGCGAGGCCACGCTGGACGCTGCCTGGCGGGAGCCGCAGACCCGGCTCTTGCGGTTGCGCGGCGGGCAGGTGTCGGTCCTGCAATCCGTGGATGGTGCCATTGCCTTGGCGCTGAGCCCAATCACTTCTGACCGACTGCCTTCGGCTCTGTACCTCGGTCGCTGGGAAGGTCGCGCAATATTCGCGGAGGTTCTCGACGTGCAGTCGACGTCAGGGGAGCAGACCGACGGGACCACTGGCGAGCCGGGCGACTCGGGAGCTGCTGGCGACTCCGGCTCTGCTGGTGATGCCGGCGATGCCGGCGATGCCGGCGATGCTGCAGAATCCGGCAGCCCAATCGCACAATGGCGGCACCCCTTCGAGTTCAGCTCGGACCTTGACCGCGCGGAACGCGAACTCATGACCACGGCACTCGCACTGAGCAACTGGCACGCGAGCCACCCGTATTCGACCCGCGACGGCCAGCGCACCGAGCCGGTACTCGGTGGATGGGCGAGACACGATGCGCACGGTGGCGAGCACTTTCCACGCACCGACCCCGCGGTGATTGTTCTGGTTGAGCACGAAGACCGGCTGTTGCTGGGCTCGAACGTGTTGTGGGAATCCGGCAGATTCTCGTTGCTCGCGGGTTTTGTTGAGGCGGGCGAGTCGGCGGAACAGGCGGTGGTGCGCGAGGTGGGTGAAGAAGCGGGCATCCGCGTCGGCGACGTGCGCTACGTCGCCTCACAGCCATGGCCATTCCCGCGCTCGCTGATGCTCGGTTTCCGGGCGAGGCTCGCGCCGGGTGTGCACCCCGACGACGTGATTCCGGAGCCGGAAGAGATTTCCGAGTTGCGTTGGTTCACGCGCGAGGAGCTTCGCGCGCCCGCGCCGGGTCTCCTCCTTCCGGGCACGTTGTCGATCGCCAGGTGGCTGATCGACGGGTGGGTTGCCGAGGGCGACGACCACGGAGAAGGCTCGGAGGACGCGGGAGGCGTTTCGTGATCGACGTGCTCGACGGGCTTGATCCCGATCAGCGGGAGATTGCCGAGTGCGTGCGTGGCCCAGTGCTCGTGCTTGCCGGTGCGGGCACCGGCAAGACTCGCACAATTACACGGCGGATCGCGCACGGCGTGCGCACCGGGGTGTACACCCCCGAGCGTGTGCTTGCGGTGACGTTCACCCGGAAGGCCGCGGGAGAAATGCAGGGCCGACTGCGGGCACTCGGCGCAGAGGGCGTTCGCGCGCAGACGTTTCACGGTGCCGCACTCGCGCAACTCGGCTTCTTCTGGCCGCAACTGGTGGGTGGCCCCGCGCCGAAGGTGTTGGGGGGCAAGATTCCCACGGTCTCTCAGGCCGTGGAGTCGCTGCATCTGCGCCTCCCCACCGAGACCTTGCGCGACATCGCGAGTGAGATCGAGTGGCGCAAGGTGTCGATGCTCGGTCTCGAGAGTTACGCTGCGAAGCTCACCGCTGCAGTGGATCCGCGCCCCGTGCCCTCGGGCATCACTGCCGAGCAACTCCTCGCGATCCACGAGCGATACGGCAGTCTGCTCGACGACCGTCGCCAGATTGACTTTGAGGACGTACTGATTCTCTTGGCCGGCATGCTCGAAACCGAGCCCCGCGCCGCGATGCAGGTGCGCGAGCGCTATCGATTCTTCACCGTCGATGAGTATCAGGACGTGTCGCCGCTGCAACACGCGGTGTTGCGCGCCTGGCTGGGCGAGCGCGACGACGTGTGTGTCGTTGGTGACGCGAGCCAGACCATTTACAGCTTCGCGGGGGCATCGAGTTCGTTCCTGCTGCGGTTCGCCGGCGAACACCCGAACGCCCGCGAGTTTCGGCTCGAGCGTAACTACCGCTCGACTGAGCCGATCGTGCGCTGCGCGAACCGGCTGATGCGGGATCGGCCGGGCGCACTCACGCTCGAGTCCCAGCGTGAATCGACCGTGCACGAGAACCTTCCCACGGTGGAGTGGTTTGCGAATGAGAAGGACGAGGCGCAGGCTGTCGCTGCCTCCATCAAGGCGAGCATTGCCGCGGGAACGCCAGCCAGCGAGATCGCGGTGCTCTTTCGCACCAATGCCCAGTCGGCGAGCGTGGAGGCCGAGCTCGATCGATTCGGGATCGGGTCGCGGGTGCACGGCGCTCAGCGGTTCTTCGATCGTGCGGATGTGCGGCAGGCGGTCATGCTCATTCGTGGCCAGTCGAAGGTCGCGGATCCTCGCCCGTTGTTTCAGATTGTGAGCGATCTGCTCAGGTCGTGCGGGTGGAGCTCCCAGCCCCCCGCGGGGTCGGCTGGGCGGGAACGCTGGCAGGCGCTCAATGGCATTCTCACTCTCGTCGATGAGCAGCCGCCCGGAACCACCGTGCATGCGTTTAGTGAAGAATTGCTTGCCAGGCAGCGTGCACACCACGAGCCGACGCTTGACACGGTGACGCTCAGCGCGGTGCACGCGGCCAAGGGGCTCGAGTGGTCACTCGTTCACCTCATTGGCATGAGCGAGGGCCTGTTTCCTATCTCTTACGCCACAGACGAAGAAGCGATCGAGGAAGAACGTCGGCTCGTCTATGTGGCCATTACACGGGCAAGGGACGAGTTGCGTATCTCTGGCTCAGCCGGCCGTGCGCGCGGCGGGCGTCAGCCTTCGCGCTTCATCGCCGAGGCTGGGCTCACCATGGCTGGCTGAGGGTTGAGGCCTCGACGTGCCAGGGCACCGCGCTCGCCGTCGCACACGCACAGTCGGGGTGCGCCAGCACTGAGTGCTCCTCGGGAATCGTGCTCGGCATTCCGTCTTCGACTCTTAGGCGCAGCTGCGTCACCCGCTGCCAGTCGGACTCATCCCACCGTCGGTGCACGTAGGCCAGCGCGAGCGCCGAGGCGAACTCTGCACTCGCCGGAGTCTCCGCCGCGGGGAAGCGCCCGTGGAGTTGCGCGGCGAGCGCGGGGAGGCCCGGGTCGTGAGCGACCTCGCGGAGGTGCAGACAGGTAATACACGGTGCGCGGCCGGGGATCACCAGTGGCCCGATGCGGACGCTGCGATCGGTGAACCGCACCGCCAGGTGCGGCAGGCCAGAGGCGGCAAGTTCGTGAAAGGTCGCCGGAGGCTCCATGAATCGCTCCACCACGATGCAGAGGTCGGGTGAGACGTGGTCGCTCGCGAGTGCATCACTCGGTAGGAGCGACCAGTGAAGCGATTCCCAACCTGCGCGACCGACGGCGCTGCGGAGGCTCTCGGCCGCGCCGCCCGTGCCGAGAACCGCGATGCGCAGCCGACGTGCTTCGACGGGGGCCGTCCCGACAGCGGATTTCTCGCGTCTGTCGCCACTCGACCCGCCACTCGACCCGCCACTCGACCCGCCACTCGACCCGCCATTCGACCCTCCGTTCGACCCGCCCCGCGATACGCCGCGTGCGTTGCCGTGTGGGTCATCAATTCGTCGGGTGACGAGCACGGGGGCAACGAGTTCGATCAGTGCTCGCCGCTCTGCTGCTGTCGCGCCCACGAGCAGCGATGCCCGGGGCAATTCCGAGAGCGGCAGCCCCCGTTGTAGCACACCCAGAAGTCGCTGGGTGCCCGCGGAGGGCGCTGTGATTCGTGCCTCTGCTCGGTCAAAGCCCAGTCGCAGTGTCTGCGGATCTTCCCAACACAGGGGGAGTGCCGGGTCAATGCAAGCGAACGATTCCTTCATGCTCCCAGCATGCCGCTCGCGACCCCGCGTCTGTGAGTTCTCCACAGAGCCAGTCGAAGTGTCCGAGAATTCCTCCGTGCGCCCGGCCTGTGAGGGGGATTACACCGGTGGAGGAGTTGGCTCCTCGCCGCGGCGGTTCTCGCCGGAATCGCCCTCGCCAAACTGGCCCGTGTCGCTCCCCGCTGACGGCAGGTCACCATCAAGTAGCAGTGCGAGTTCCCGATCAAAATCATCTGGCTCGGAGGCTGCGGGTTCGACACCAGCGAGGCCCAGTCGCTCGAGCAAGCGGGCCGGGTGATCGAGCTCTTCGGCCGTCGGCAACAGATCGGGATGCGACCAGAGGTCATCACGTCGAGCGGTGCCTCCGCGCTCGGCCACCAGTCGCCAGACCGCCGCCGCCTCGCGTTGGCGGCGCGGACGAAGCTCAAGGCCCACGAGGGTGCTGAATGCGTGCTCGGCGGGGCCGCCAGCGGCACGGCGGCGCCGCACCATCTCGCCGATCGCGTCGGCACCCGGCAGACGTGTCACCGCGGCCGCAGTGACAACGTCGACCCAACCCTCGATCAGGGCAAGCATCGTCTCAAGTCGTTGGTGCGCAGCCTCTTGCTCGGGGGTCTTCGGCGGAATCAGAGCACCGCTGGAGACCAGGTCCTGGATCTTCGAGGTGTCGGACGGATCGAGATCCCTCGCGAGCTCTTCGATATGTGAGGTGTCGATGCGCATTCCGCGCGCGTAATCGGTGACTGCGGTGATGAGGTGCAAGCGCAACCACTTTGTGTGGCGAAACAGCCGCGCGTGGGCAAGTTCACGCACCGCGAGATAGAGCGTCACCGCCTCCGCGTCCTGGTCGAGGCCGGTGGCGAACGACGTCACCCCGCTGGGGATCAAGGTTCCACCCTCGCGGCCGGGCCCCGCGAACAGTGGGATTCCCACATCGCCGCCAGCGGCGACCTCGTGCGAGAGTTTGCCCACGATCTGTCCGAGTTGGGTCGCAAAAAGGGCGCCACCGACACTTCGCAACATGGGGCCAAACTGGGTGATTGAGCCAGACAGCTCCTCGGGAAGTTGGCCGGTCAGGGCATCGGTGAGCGCGCGGGCGATGGAGTCGGCGACGGGTTCGGCCAGGCTGATCCACGTGTCTACGCTTTGCTGTACCCATTCAATGCGGGTGATCGCTCGCGGCGCATCGGGAGCTTGGCCGACATCGGTCACCTCGTCGAGCCAGAGCGAGGCGACAGGAAAGGCTCGCAGGGCCCCGGCTGGGTCACCCGACGGCCCGCCTCCGCCAGCGATCTCGATCGCTGTACGCCGTGTGATGGACCAGTCGATGCCCTCGGTGGGATTCTGCATGGCCTGCTGCAGCGAGGCAAAAAGGCCCTGCAGGGCAGCAGGGTCGCCCGGGAGTCCGGCCGCCTGGGCGAGGGTCGCTGGATCGAAACTCGGGTCGGTCGGGCCGCCTCCGCCCGCAAGCAAATCGCGCAGCATGCGCTGCAGTTCATTGAAGGCATCGTCTCCGCTTGCCTCGGGTGTGCCTTCGTGGTCTTGCGCGCCCATGCTGTCTCCTTGCGTTCGAAACCACGCTACGGCACACACTCAAGAATCGGCTGCTAGATTGTGCCCACTCGGCCGCCCGGGTTCCGCTCACTGCGAACAGATGTCGGAAGCGGGCCGATGACGGAAGGACAGCGTGGCGCACAACACGAACGTGACGGCAGGTGGTGGGGTGCGCGGCTGGTGGATCGGGGCAGCCTTCCTGGTGCTCATGACCCTGGGTGCAGCAACAATTCCTTCCCCCTACGCTATCGAGCAACCCGGCCCGGTAGTCGATGCGTTCGGCAGCATCGACACCGCGGAAGGGGAAACCCCCGTCATCACAGTTGAGGGGGTCGAGACCTTTCCCACGAGTGGCACCATCAATATTCTGAGCGTGACGATCAGCGGATCGCCCGACCGGCCCCTCGCATGGCTGGCACTCGCGCGCACCTGGTTCGACCCTACGCAATCTGTGGTGCCGCTCTCTGCACTCTTCCCCGAGGGCATTTCAGCGGAGGAGCGCGCAGCCGCGAACGCCCAATTGATGGAGACCTCGCAGCTGCAGGCAACCGCAGCCGCGCTCGGTCAGCTCGGACAACCCCTGACCGGCGAGGTGCGGGTGATGTCCGTCGTAGACGGCGGTCCGGCCGAGGGGATTCTGGAACAAGGGGACACGATTCTTGCTGCTGGCGAGCGCGAGATCGGAGGGCTTGGTGAATTGCAGGCGGCGCTAGCTCAGGCCGGATCCGGCGGACAGCTCACCCTGGACATTGCCCGAGGCGGAAATGACCTGAGGGTTGTCGTGAGCCCGCAGGCACGCGGAAGCGATCCACAACCCTTACTCGGTGTGACCGTCACCACGGAACTCGAGATTCCGTTTGACGTCGAGTTCCAACTCGACAAGATTGGCGGCCCGAGCGCTGGACTCACCTTCGCGCTGGCACTCTACGACCTCCTCACCCCGGGTGAGCTCACGGGCGGGCTGACCGTGAGTACCACAGGAACGATTGATGAGGTCGGCACCGTCGGCCCGATCGGGGGCGTGCCCCAGAAACTGTGGGGCGCGGCAAACGCGGGCACGGACCTCATCCTCCTTCCCCTCGCAAACTGTAGGGATCTCCCAGAGTCCCTGCCTGAGGGGGTACAGGTCGTGCCGGTGGCGACACTCACCGAAGCGATTACCGCCATTGACGCCGTCAAGGCGGGCGAGACCCCAGCAGGGCTCGAGCGTTGTGAGGCCCCCGTGTAACAGGGCAGGAATCGGCCAGCCCGGATCCTGCCCAGTGCGTGTCCAGTGCTTTGTCAGAGCGGACAGATAGGGTGGGAAAGACGCTGAATACGCGACCCCTACAGGAAGTATCGACGTGACCGACCAGACCAAAGTTGACTCGCCGGCCCGCCCGCGCCGTATCTCACCCCTCGCCGTCACGGTGGTGTTGGTGGTGGTGCTCATACTCGGCTTCCTCGCGGCAGCCACCATCATCGGCGAGGTGATGTGGTTTGATCAGCTCGGCTTCTTGCCGGTGCTGACGACCCAGTGGATCGCCGCAGGTGCGATGTTCCTCGTCGGCTTTGTGGTGATGGCCGTGCCGGTGTTTTTCGCCATCGATCTTGCCTACCGGAAGCGCCCGGTGTATGCGCGACTCACCGCGCAACTCGATCGTTATCAGGAATTGGTTGAGCCGCTGCGCCGACTCATCAAGTGGCTCTTGCCAGCGGTCTTTGGACTCTTTGCCGGCCTGGCCACGGCATCACAGTGGCAGAGCGTATTGCTGTGGCTGAACGCCGAGCCCACCGGTACAACCGACGCCGAATTCGGCCTCGATATTTCCTTTTACCTGTTTGATTTGCCGCTTTTGCAGGGCATCGTGGGATTCGCGTCGGCGGTTATCCTGATTAGCCTGCTCGCGGGTGTCGCGACAAGCTATCTCTACGGTGGCATTGCCTTCTCCGGTCGCGACGTGCGCATTTCAAAGTCCACGCGCATTCAGGCCGCTGTGCTGGCCACGCTCTATCTTCTGCTGCAGGGTGTGAGCCTTTGGCTTGATCAGTACCTCACCTTGACCGACGACGCAGGTCTGTTTACCGGCGCGACCTTCGCGGGCGTGCACGCAGTGATTCCCGGCAAGCAGATTCTGGCGGGGATCGCGGTTCTGGTAGCGGTTCTCTTCATCATCACCGCGTTCACCGGCAAGTGGCGGCTGCCGGTCACCGGTACCGTGCTCTTGCTGGTGTCGAGTCTGGTTCTCGGCGTGGGGTATCCGTGGGCGGTGCAGCAGTTCCAGGTCACCCCTGATGAGAAGAGCCTCGAAAGTGATTACCTGGCGCGAAACATTGAGGCTACCCGTACCGCGTTCGGAATCGACGAGGTTGAGGTCGAGCGCTACGACGCGGTCACAACCGCAGAGCCGGGTGCGCTTCGCGACGATGCCGTAGCGACCGCCAACATTCGTATCATCGACCCCGAAGTGGTGTCGGCGACCTTCGCGCAGCTCGAGCAGAGCCGACAGTACTACCAGTTCCCCGACTCGCTGAGCGTTGATCGCTACGAGATTGACGGTGAGGTCGTCGACACGGTGTCGGCGGTGCGCGACATCAACGTGGAGAGTCAGACGAGCTGGTTCAACCGCACGCTCGTCTACACCCACGGATATGGACTAGTTGCCGCGTACGGCAACCAACGCTCCGAGGGCGGCGAGCCGGTGTTTCTGGAGAGCGGGATCCCGACGAGTGGGCGCCTCGGCGAGTTTGAGCCGCGCATCTACTTCGGTATGAACTCGCCCGAGTACTCCATCGTTGGCGGCGAGCGCGAGCGCCCAATCGAGCTTGACTATCCAGCTGATGATGAGAGCGAAGCTCCCGCAGCGGAACCGGCTGCCGCGGCTGACGAAACAGCCGCAGAGGGTGCGACTGACACGACAGACGCGGAAGCTTCTGCCGCCGAGGAAGAGGCCGCGATCGCAGCCGAGGCCGAAGCTGCAGCCGCCGATGAGGAAGTCGTAGCTGAGTCTGACGGGACGAGGCAGAACCTCACCACCTTCACGGGGGGCGGTGGCCCGGTGCTGTCGAACATCTTCACGAAGCTGATCTATGCCTTGAAGTTCCAAGATATGGAGGTCCTGCTCTCGGGTGCCGTCGTCGATGGTTCGGAGATTCTCTACGACCGAAACCCGGTTGACCGCGTGTCGAAAGTGGCCCCGTACCTCACGATCGACTCTGCTCCGTATGCGTCGGTCGTCGACGGGCGAGTGGTCTGGATCGTCGACGGGTACACCACCTCGTCCGACTACCCTTACTCTGACCTGAACGATTTCAACGCGCTCAAGGTCGATGCCGACAATCCCCGTACCTCGCCGCTCATCGATCCGGTGAACTACATTCGCAACTCGGTGAAGGCCACCGTCGATGCGTATGACGGCTCGGTGAACCTGTACGCGTGGGACGCGGAGGATCCACTGTTGAAGGCCTGGGGCAACGTTTTCCCCGGCACGCTGAAGCCGGTCGACGAGATGAGCGGTGACCTGCTCAGCCACGTTCGGTACCCGGGCGACCTGTTCCGCGCGCAACGCGAGGTGCTCTCGAAGTACCACGTCACCGACGCGGGAGCGTTCTACTCCTCAGAGGATGCGTGGCGGACGCCGAACGATCCGGTCTCAGCTTCAGCCGGGAGCGCCGACGCACTGCGTCAGCCGCCCTACTACCTGACCCTTTCCGCAGGTACCGGCGCTGAGCCCAACTTCTCGATCTACTCGACCTATATTCCTGCCGCGGAGGGCGAGGGGCAGCGCGACATCCTGACCGGGTATCTCGCTGCGAACGCCAACGCAGGTTCGAAAGACGGCGTCGTCGCTGAGGGGTACGGCACGCTCAAGCTGTTGACGTTGCCTAAGGGCAACACCGTGCCGGGTCCGGGTCAGGTACAGAACAGCTTCACCACCGATTCGCAGGTCTCGAACCTGCTAAATATTCTCCGTCAGGGTGAGAGCCAAGTCATTAGTGGCAACCTGCTCACTCTGCCGCTCGGTGGCGGTCTGCTCTACGTGCAGCCGGTCTACGTCCAAGCCTCCTCGGGTACGAGCTTCCCGATCCTGCAGAAGGTGCTCGTCTCCTTCGGCGATCAGATTGCGTTCGAAGACACGCTTGACCAAGCGCTCGATTCGCTCTTCGGTGGGAACTCAGGCGCCCAGGCCGGAGATGGTGACGTGCCGGTCGGCGAGGGGGAGACGCCCGCCACGGATGGTGCAACTGACGGCGGAGAGAACACCGCCCCCAGCGCCGGGTCGGCCACACAGTCGGCTGCGATGCAGGCTGCTCTGCAGGCGATGCAGCAGGCAATTGCGGATCGGGATCAGGCGATGAAGGATGGTGACTGGGCCGCATACGGTGAGGCCGATCAGCGGCTTCGGGCCGCACTTGAGCAGGCCATCCAGGCAGAGTAGTCGGTGCGGGTGGCTTCGCTCTCTCGGGAACGCAAGCCGCTCAAGATTAGGCGCTCACAGGCGGGCTCGGAAAGAAATTTCCGAGCCCGTTTCTGTTACTCGGGCGAGGTCGCGAATCGATTGCTACTTGGACGCTGAGAGGCCTGGCCGCGGAGGCTCCGCGAGAGGAAACCGGGAAAACAAAAGAGGCGCCCGTGAGGGCGCCTCTTTCTTTTTCGTTGCGGGGGCAGGATTTGAACCTACGACCTCCGGGTTATGAGCCCGGCGAGCTACCGAACTGCTCCACCCCGCGGCACAAGAATTAACTCTAGCACGGAAGTCTGCGCGGCACGAATCGAGGCCAGGTGAGGGCGTTTCTTCGGTCTCTCGTGCCTGTGGAAAGCGGGCGCGGCGGGGAAGCGCGCCCACGCATGCTGGGGAAACCAAATCGAAGGGATCCCCATGACTCGCTTACGAGCACGCACGTTTACATTCGCCCGAATGCTGGCGCTGGGCCTTGCGGTGGTTCTCGGCCTCTCGATCGTCGTCCTTGGCGGTCCTGGCCAGACTCCAGCGTCAGCGTATACGCCGGGGCGAATGCTTGACTTCAACGGATGGCCAGTCGGCACCTTTCAGCTCGCGAACGGCCAGTTCGTCTATTGCGTCGAGCCTGGTGCGAACCCACCGAACCAGACCCAGCAGTGGGCCGATGTGGTGGACGAACTGCGAGGGTACTCGATCGATATGTCGGATGTCACCGGCTGGTCGGGTCAGGTATCGACAGCGCCGATTAGCGGCGAGCCACTGAGGAGAATCAACTATGTGCTGTCGACTCACGGTGACACCCAGAGCGCAGACACCGCGGTGGCGGTGCAGTTCGCGATCTGGATGCTTCGTGAGGGTGCGGGCGAGGCTGCCTGGCTGGCTCATCACATCGCCTGGGTGGAGCAGCACGGTGGCATGAGCCAGATGAATGCGGCGCGCGCATTGGTTGCTGAGGCCATCGCCACCGCCCTTCCTCCGTCCCCGCCGAGCCCCCCTGCCCTGCACCTGCGGGAGGAAGGCGATTTCGGTGAGGGGGTGGTCACGTATCCCGCGGGCGCAACCGAACTGCGCATCTCCGGAGGCGCTTTTGCCGATGGTTCGACTGTCATGACGCTTGATAGCAGCGCATCGGGCGAGGTGAGCTGGCGCGCGCACCTGCATCCCAGCGGGTGGCAGCGCCTGAATCCCGTGCGGGTGAGCGGGTCGTGGAGCTTGCCCTCTCGGGGCTGGCCCGCGCAACTCGAGGTGTACCCGTCACTCGTTCCGGAGGAGCAGACGCTGAGCTGGGCGGTCGGGCCGGTAAGCGAGACCTATTCGGGGGAGTGGGCACCCGTCGAAATCGCCATCGATACACAGTTTTTGCCAGTCCTGTCCACGCAGGTTGTTGAGCGGTGGCTCCCGCGTGAGAGCACTCCCTTCGCCGACAGGGTCACCCTATCGGTGGGTGCAGACAGTGCGCCCTGGGCGCAGCGCGTTCATGGCGAGGGGGGATACACCTTCGCTCCGATCGTGGCGAACGGTGTGGTCTACGGCCCGTTCAACCGGCCCCAAACGCTCAGCGATTCGGTTCCCGTTGGTGCCCCGATTGCGGGAACGGCCACATTGGTGGCCGACCATGGACCCGGATCATACGAGGTCACCAGCGCGCACGTGCCTGACGAGTCGGGGTATTACTACTGGGTGTGGGAGGTCGCCGAGACCACCCAGCTCCCTGAGGTCAGAAGTGCGCAGCTCCTTGCTGCCGACTACCGCTTCACTGACAAGTTTGGCCTTGTTGAGGAAGGGCATGTCACAGCCACTCGGCTTCGCTGGAACACTGAGCTACTGAGTAATGAAGTGACGATCGATCAGTTGCATCTGACTGACCGGCTGACAGCCACGCTGCACGGCGGGGCTTGGTTGCGCGACGAGACGGGCGCCAGAATTCCCGCGCGCATCCGTCTCAGCGTCTATGAGTCCTCTCAGATGCCCCGGCAGCAGAGTGAGCTTCCCGTGGGCGCACAAGAAATTGCCCGAGGGTTTATTGAGGTGAATGCTCCGAATCGAACGGTCACCTCGGACCCTATCGCGCTCCCTGAGGGCACCCGCGGCTGGGTGACCATCCGTGCGTGCCTCGTGGCGGAGGACCAGCAGGAGAGGTGGCGTGGATACGTGGAGGAGTGGTGTGACGATTATGGCGTTCCTGCGGAGACGGCCCGCATCGTTGTGCCCGAGTCGCTCGCGATCACGGGCGGTGCAGGAATCGAGGCTTTGGCGATCGGCGGGTTTACCATCCTCGTAACCGGGGTCGCGCTGCTGGTTGTGTCGCGAGTCCGTCGTCCACGAGCGTGAGCGGCGGGTGCGAGGCAAAATCAAAGCGCGCAGCACCTCTCCAGTCGACACAAGTCAAATTCATAGAATTGCCGGGCATGCTGGTCACACGAGAAAGGGAGCCCCAATGACTCAGACCCCCGATGCGGATCAACCGATCACCCACTACCCGACCTTCGTGCAACAGCCCGTGCAACAGGTTTCAGAGGCTCCCCAGCCGATGCAGGCACCGCAGCCTCAGCGCAACCGAAGCGGAGGCCTGGTCGCTGGCATCGCCATTGGAGCCATCATCGGCGGTCTCGTCGGTGGCGGCGCAGCGGCGGTCATCGCCACGAATGTTGGTGGCGCGCCGGTCGTGCAGGCCACGGGTGGAACGTTGACGCTCTCGAACGTGGATTCCGCGACTGCGATCTCCGGGGTTGCAGCGGTTGCGACGCCCAGCGTGGTGACCCTCCAGGTCACCTCCGCAGCGGGCAGCGGATCGGGCTCCGGAGTCATCTTTACCTCCGATGGGTACATCATTACGAACGCTCACGTAGCCACGCTGTCGGGTGCGACCGCCGACCCCGAGATCTTTGTGCGCCTGAGCGATGGCACCAGGCTGAGCGCGGTGCTCGTCGGGAGTGATCCCTACGCAGACATCGCGGTGGTGAAGGTAGATGCCGAGGGGCTCACACCGATGGCCATCGCCGATTCTGAGGCGATCAACGTCGGCGATCTCGCGGTGGCCATCGGTGCGCCGTTGAATCTCTCGAATACGGTCACCAGCGGAGTAGTGAGCGCCCTCAACCGTGGGATCTCGATCGCCAGCTCCATGGTTCCGGAGGGCACAGATGATGAGGTTGCGCCGGAGGACCCAAACGGGGGCAACGAGTTCCCATGGGACTTCCGGTTCGAGACCCCCGAAAATCAGGGCCAGCAACAGATGCGTGCAAGTGCAAGCGTCGCGGTACCCGTCTTACAGACCGACGCATCGATCAACCCCGGAAACTCCGGTGGAGCGCTGCTGAACGCGCGCGCCGAACTGATCGGCATCAACGTAGCGCTGGCATCGAACGATAATTCAGCGACGGCCGGAAGCGACGGACTGGGCTTCGCCATACCGTCGAACCTCGCGGTGCGCGTCGCGGAGGCGATCGTCGCCGGCGAGCAGCCGTCGCACGGTCTGCTCGGTGTGAGCGTCGTGGCGGCAGGCCAAGACACCGACGAAGATGCAAATCGCGAGGGCGGCCTGATCGCCGAGGTGGTTCCCGGGGGAGCCGCAGAAGAAGCTGGCCTCCGAGTCGGCGACGTGATCACCGCAGTGGACGGCGTGGCTGTTGATTCCAGCACCGCGGTTTCTGCAATGATTCGGTTGCATGCGGGCGGCAGCGACGTGACCATTACGTACTCACGGGGTGGCGAGCTGAGCGAGGTCGAGGTGACACTCGGCACGCTCGAATGGTAGTCACGCAACGAACCTTCGCGGGCGCCGCTCACCGGGCATGAACCGGCTGCGCGGCGCCCGCGCTGTCTCTCCGCTTTTGCGCCCCGCGCATGCCATAGGGTGTCAGTCGTGAGTGATGGCGGACTGAACTTTGCGCGCGCGAACCTGGCGAAGCTTCTCGCGCTTCCCGCGTTTGCCCTCGCATGGATACTCGCACACTTCGTACCCCGGTCTGCTGCTCGCTGGGTATTCGGCAGCGGCAGTGGTGTCGCGGAGGGCGCACTTGCAGTGGCGCGCGCGCTGCGGCACACCGACCCGCAGGCACAGATCATGTGGGCGGTAGCTACTGATGCCGAAGCGCACGCTGCAGAGGCAGAAGGATTCGCCCCGGTGCGCCGGAGCAGCTGGTCAGGTTTTTGGGCAACACTTCGTGCCGGGCAAATCGTCGTCACCCACGGACACGGCGATGCGAATCGTTACGGAGTGTTCGGCGCCCGTGTGACGCACCTCATTCATGGTGCCCCGCTGAAGCGTCTACATCTCGATTCCCCGGTCACGACCCAGTTTTCCGGCCCCTCGATCGCGCGGACGCTCCTCCGGCGCATGTATCTCGCGGGCAGCAAGCGAATCGAGCTCTTCGTTGCCGGCTCGGTCACTGCCGCAGAACGACTTCGCACTGCGTATCGCGTGGCACCCGGGCGCGTGCGGGTGCTGGGCGATCCTCGTGACGATGTTGTCGCCGCACAGGCCGCGGATCCGCGTCTCGCCGCCAACGCGCGGATCGAGGTGCGTGAGCTTCTCGGGCTGCCGCCTGAGGACGCAGATTACGAACGTCGAGAGCCCCTGGTGCTGTATGCGCCGACGTGGCGAGACGGCGATGCCGACCCGGGAGTTCCGACCGCACAGGAGGCAGCGTCGATCCACAAGCTCATGGAGAGTTTGGGTGCACGACTGGTGTTGCGCCCCCACCCCCTGGGTGCCGGACCGTACGCCGAGGTCACTGGAACGCGGGTGCACCTGCTGGGCGCGGAGACAGTGCGCGACATCACCCCGCTCCTCGGCGCGTTTGATGCGATCATCACCGACTACTCGTCGATCGCGGTCGATTTCTCGCTGTTGGCGCGCCCGATCGTTTGGTTTGCGCCGGATCTCGAGCACTACGTCAGGACCCGGGGACTGTACGAGCCACTCGAGGTCACCTCGGCCGGCCAGTTGCAGCGGGACTGGCCCGGGGCCCTTCGCCACCTGGCCGAAGTCATTGTTCCGGGATCGCGGGCCCGTCGTGCGGCTGAGACAGACGCACGCACCCTTGCGAGGCGGTTCCACGCGCACCCCGAGGGGGGTGCCGCTGCGCGGGTCGTCGCGGAAATCGTGCGGCTTGGACAGCCGGCGCGCGAACGGATCTCTGCCGGGGCCGTGTTTTTCGAAAGCTATTTCGGGCGTCAGGTCAGTTGCAATCCGCTCGCCATCGACCGAGAGATCGCGAACAGGCACCCCGAGGTGCCGAGGTACTGGAGCGTCATCAGCGAGCGGATCACCCCGCCACCGGGAGCACTCCCCGTGCTGGTGGGTGGGGCAGACTGGCTCGCCGTGCGACGCTGCGCAAGACTCCTTGTGGTCAATGACTGGTTGCGTTACGGATTCCGCAGACACCGCGGTCAGACCGTGCTGCAGACCTGGCACGGCACGATGCTCAAGCACCTTGCGCTCGGTCGCCCCGGCATCACGCTGCGCACGCGACTCGCGATCCGCCGAGAGAGCAGGCGCTGGAATTTGCTGCTGTCTCAGAATCCGCATTCCACCGCCCAATTTCGCACCAGCTACGCCTACCGCGGGGAGATCCTCGAGACCGGCTACCCGCGAGACGATCGCCTGGCGAACGCGCTTGCTGGAGCGGAACGCAGCCCGGTGCGCATCGACACGGCGCGGAGAACACTGGGCATTCCCGGTGGCCGACGCGTGCTTGTCTATGCTCCGACGTGGCGCGACTCGCGACTCGCGCTCGTTGACGAGCTCGACGCGCGTGCGCTCGCCGCCGAGCTGGGTGACGACTGGGTCGTGGTCGCCCGTGGCCACACGCGCACGCACGGCCTGGGAACGTATGCCGGGGTCGACGGTGGTGTCATCGATGCGTCGGCTCACCCCGACGTGAACGACGTGATTCTGGCCGCCGACCTCCTTGTGACCGACTACTCCTCGGTGATGTTTGACGCGGCGGTCGCGCGGGTACCAACGATCTGCTTTGTTCCCGATCTCGCGCAGTATCGCGACCGCGAGCGCGGCTTCACGTTTGAGTTCGATGCGCTCGCGCCGGGCCCGCTGCTCACCGAGCGCAGTGCGGTTGTCGCATGCGCGCAGGAGCTTGCAGCCCATGGCGCCGCCGCCCCATGGATACTGGAGAACGCAGCGACCGCCGAGCGCTTTCGCGACACCTTTGCCCCGCACGACGACGGAGGTGCCGCAGCACGCGTGGTTGACGCGCTTGAAGCTCGGGGAGCCCTACCGCGCGCGTGACCGATCCACGGTGCGGCTCGCGCCCCCCGCGATTCCGGCGAGGAACCCGACCCCCCAGCTGACGTGCATGGTGACGAGCACTGCGGCACCCACGAGGCGTTCGCGCACTCCGTGCAGAGCGGGCAGCCGCGTCGTGGCAAATGCCACCGCGCCCGCGTAGGCGAGTGGCAGTGCGTGCACGACCGACCACCAGGCCCACGGTACGAGCCCGACGCACTGGAGCGCGAGCACGACGAGGCTCGTGGTCAACCCCAGCACGAGCGCACCCGGGGCGAAGAATCGCCACGGATGAGCGCGCGGGTGGCGACGCACCAAGACGGCTCGCCAGGCACCCGTGGCGAAAAACTGGCGTGAGAGATCCTGCAGACTGGCACGCGGCCAGTAGGTGACGCGCAACGACGGATCGAACCACACGATTCCGCCCGCCATGCGGATGCGCAGGTTGAGTTCCCAGTCCTCGCCCCGGCGGATGCCTGGATCGTAGCCTCCGACGGCTTCGATTGCCTCCCGACGGAAAATACCCAGGTAGGCGCTTTCGGCGGGACCGGGGGTTCCGTCTCCGTGATATGCGCCGCCCCCCAGACCATAGGGACTGTTGTAGCCGGCCGCGATCGCACGCTGAACCGTGGTGCGGCCCGCAGCCTGCATCACCCCGCCGACGTTCGCCGCGCCCTCGCGACGCAGCGCGGCGATCCCCGCGCTCGTGTACTCGGGCACGAGCTCGCTGTGGGCATCCACCCGCACAACCACGGGAAACCGGCTTGCAGCGATCGCGAGATTCAGGCCGATGGGGATGTCACGCCCGGGGTTCGCAACGAGCCGCACCCGAGGGTCGGCAGCGGCCAGGCGATCCGCAATCTCAGTGCTGCGGTCCGTCGACGGCCCGAGCGCCAACACGATTTCTTTCTCGCCCTTGTACTGCTGCCCAAGAATTGTGCGCACGGCGGTTTCGAGGTGCTCTTCCTCATTGAGGACCGGCATCACGTAGCTCACCGCGGGCAGTGAGGGCAGGGGAGTCAAGTGCACCCCATGATCTTCCCACGCGCCGCTCGGGAGGATCGTCCCAGCGGCCGCGGCTACGCTGGGAGGATGCAGTTTTCCAAGGACAGTAAGCGCGCGATTCGGCTCGCCAAGCGGGTACTCAAGGGTCGGCGCGCCTTCTTTGAAGTACGCGATTTGCTCGCCGCCCGTGGCCCGCTGCCGGCGGGTAACTTCCGCGTCGGGGTGTATTTCGCTGACAGCGACGTCAACATCTACCAGATGCGGCAGTGGTATGCACCGCTCCGCGAGCTTTCGAAAACACACCCGGTCCTCTTGATTGCTCGCAACGCAGCCGGAGCCCGGCAGCTCATGCACGAGAGTGGGCTGGAGGTCGCTTTCGCGCCAAAAGTCACCAGTCTGGAGCGGCTAATTGTCGAGCAACCGCTCGAGGTGATTCTCTATGTCAACCAAAACACCAGGAACTTTCAGATGATGCGGTACGGGAGTCGCTGGCACGTGTTCATCAATCATGGTGAGAGCGACAAGATGTACATGACCAGCAATCAGCACAAGGCCTATGATTTTGCGTTTGTCGCGGGAGATGCGGCACGTGCCAGACTGTCGAAGGCGCTGTGGGACTACGACGTTGACACGCGCACCGTCGCGATTGGGAGGCCGCAAGCCGATCACCTTGCGGGCGATCCGCCCTTCCCCGCTGACGGTCGCATCGTGGTGTTCTACGCCCCGACGTGGGAGGGCGACCGCCCGGCGGCCAGCTATGGTTCAGTCGCCTCTCATGGCGAAACGCTCGTGCGTCGCCTGCTTCAGACCGGCCGACATCGCGTGGTGTATCGGCCTCACCCGCGCAGCGGGGTGGTGGATCCCGCCTTTGGTGCGGCAAATGAGCGCATTATCGCGGCGCTCGCTGAGGCGAATCGACGCGACCCCTCGGCCCATCACGTCTTCGACCAGTCGCCCCAGCTCGGATGGCAACTCAGCTTGCCGGATGTTGCCATCTGCGACGTCTCAGCAATGATCTACGATCGGCTCGCGACCGGGAAGCCACTCATGGTCACGCGTCCGCTCGCGCCCGAGGCTGAGATCGATGAGGGCGGGTACCTCAGCGTGTGCGAGTGGTTGAGCGCCAGCGATACGGAGACAGTAGACGAAGTACTCGATCGTGTTATCGGGGACAACGCCGCGCGCGAGCGTCTGGGCACGTGGTCGAAGCACTACTTCGGCGACACCACACCCGGGGCCCCGAGCAGGCGCTTCCGTGAGGCCATTGAAGCACTCTTCGTGCGTGCCGACGAGTGGAAAGCTCGCACGCGGTCGTAATTCGGGGAACGGCTGAGCAGCGGCTTAGCAGCGCACGAAACCTAGCTGTTGTGCTCGGAGTTGTAGCGGTTCAGCACGTCATCGATCGGGCCATCGAGCTGCAGCTTGCCCTGGTCGAGGTAGAGCCCGCGGCTGCAGAACCGCCGGAGGTCGCGCTCGTTGTGAGAAACGAGAAACAGGGTCTTGCCCTCGGCGAGGAGCGCGTCGATCCGTCGATAGCATTTCGTTCGAAAGGCCTTGTCTCCAACAGCAAGCACCTCATCAACCAGCAGCACCGGCTCGTCGAGTTGCGAGACTACCGAGAAAGCAACGCGCACTTTCATGCCGCTCGAGAGGTGTTTAAACGGCGTGTCGAGCACGCCCTGAGCGCCGGCGAACTCGACGATTGCATCAAATCGCTCGGCGAGCTCCGCGCGACTGAGCCCGTGCAAGCCGGCCGTGAGGTGAATGTTGTCGCGCACCGTCAGGTCGCCAGCAAAGCCGCCGGTGAGCTCAATCAAGGGCGCAACTCCTCCGTGCACCGTGACGTGACCGGTGTCGGGAAGAAGTACTCCCGCGACGAGTTTCAAGAGGGTCGACTTTCCCTGGCCGTTTCGCCCCACCACCCCGATCGCTTCGCCCGCGTGAACGGTGAATGAGACGTCTCGCAACGCCCAGAATTCACCTGTGCGCGCACGTCGTTGTTTGCCGGCGAACAGGTCCTTGAAGCTGCGCCTCGCCCCGCGATTGCGTCGAAACCGCACGCCGAGCCCCGACGCGGTGATGATCGCCGGGGCAGCGTCTTGAGTGTTCTGCGGACTCGATCCGCTGTGTGCGGCCACTTCGTGAGATGAGGTCACGTTACAGCTCCTTCAAGACGCCACCGACGCTGCGGCGAAAGACGAGAATGCCGACGAGGAGCGTCACCGCGGTGATCGCCGATGAGACACCAATCAGGGCCCAGTTGAGTTGATCGGGGAAAAAACCCGCGCGGAAGAGGGCGAAAATGCCGGAGAGCGGATTGGCCCACGCGAGCGGTGCGACGACCGCCGGGAGATCACTCGCGCCGTAGATCACGGGTGAAGCATAGAACAACACGCGCAACACTAGTTTGGCCGCTCGCTCAAGATCGCGGAAGAACACGACAAGCGGTGCCAGTATGAGCCCGACACCCAAAATGAGGGCACCCATCAAGATGATTCCCAGCGGGAACAGCACGATGTACCAGTTCACGCTCGCGCCGTTGATCAGGGCGAACAGCACGAGCACGGGCAAGCTGAGAAGGAATTCGATGCCCTTTGCACAGACGATGCGGGCGACCCAGATCCACCGCGGAAGCGCGACGGAGCGCACGAGCTTGACGTCGCGCAGGAAGGCGCGTGTTGAATCTCCGACTGCACCGTTGAACCACACCCAGGGCAGCATGGCGGTGAGGAGAAACACGATGTATGGCTCCTCGCCGAGGCTCCGGGGGAGGAGCTGGCTGAAGATGAACCAGTAGATCAGGCTCATCAGCAGCGGGTCGAGGATGGACCAGAAATAGCCGAGCACCGAAGTTGCGTAGCGAACCTTGAGGTCACGAACCGTCAGGAGTCGCAGCGAGCGCCACGCGCTCGCGCGAGGGGAGCCCGGGGCGCGGTGCCTGCGGGTGTCGGCGGGTGAAGTCACAGGCCTATTCTGCCTGTATTCCGGGTGTCATTGCTGGAGAGTCAGTCGCGAACCGCAGGCGTTGGGGTTTGGTAGGTTAGGGGTGTGTCACATTTGCCCCCCAGCGCTGATCTCACGCCCGACTCCGGTTCCGGCGGTCTGACCGGTGTCGAAGCCGAGGGCAAGCCAGGTGCGAACGCGGATCCGGGTCTGCCGCGCACGGTGAGACGGCGTCCGCAGAGACGGTCGGTTTCTGCCGGAACGAGCCGATCCGCGACCTCGATCGCGTCTGACGAGGTGGCTGATGTGAGCAAGATTGAAGTCACCACTGATTTCGTTGCATCGACTGACGGGGCAGACCCCAGTACCGTGACCAGTTCAGTTGACCTGGTCGAGCCAGAGCTTGAGGATTCCCCTGAGCCCGAGCCCGAGCCCGAGCTTGAAACCCTGCTCGCTACCGAGGGTGCACCTCTGCCCGAAGCCTCCCCGGCGCCGGAGGCACTCCCGGTTCGTGACGCAGAGCCGTCACCCGAGCCAACACCGGCTCCTCAAGCTGCACCGCGCACTGGCCGCATTGAGATCCCCGTTCCGTCGATCGTGCGTGCGCGTGAACGTGCTGCGGCGGTGGCCCAAAACCCGGTGGTACTGCGCACCGAGCAACTCACCAAGAGTTACGGGCAGGTCTTGGCCGCAGCTGAGATTTCCATCGAGGTGCATGCCGGATCTTTTACCGGGATTGTTGGACCCAACGGAGCGGGTAAGACCACTGTGCTTTCGATGATCAGCGGGGTGAATCGTCCGACCTCTGGTCGCATTACGGTGCACGAAATCGATGTATGGTCTGACGGGCCCGCGGCGAAGCGGGTACTCGGCACTCTGCCCGACCGGTTGCGATTGTTCGACCGACTCAGTGGCGCGCAGTTGTTGTATTACGCGGGAGTCCTGCACGGTGTCGACGAGTCTTCACTCGCTCAGCGCGCATCCGAACTCGCAAAGGCTTTCGGTCTTGAGCCTGCGCTCGACCGGCCGGTGTCTGATTACTCCGCCGGAATGCAGAAGAAGATCGGCCTCGCGTGTGCCATGATCCACGCACCCGAGGTGCTGGTGCTCGACGAGCCGTTTGAAGCGATCGACCCCGTTTCGGCCTCCAACGTCACTGAGATTCTCGAGAAGTTCGTCGCCGGTGGCGGCAGCGTCATCATGTCGAGTCACAGCCTCGACCTGATCCAGCGTGTCTGCGACAACGTCGTAGTGATCGTCGATGGTTCGGTGATTGCTCAGGGCACGGTCGACGCGGTGCGCGACGGATTGAGTCTTGAAGAGCGGTTCCGGCATCTCACCGATGCCCCTGACTCCGGGAAGGGGCTGGAGTGGTTGCACGGCTCTGCAGACTCCGACTAGCACTTCTCCTCAGCGTTTTCCGCGGCACACCCTCGGCCGTTGCGCGGTCGGTCATTACCGGGGTGCTCGCTTTGGCTGGTGCTGTTGCCCTGACAGTTCTTCCCCAGTGGATCGAGCCTTCGGAGTCTGCCTACGCGGGGATTGACACGATACTGGTCTCCGTAGTGATTGCGGCTGCCGTCATCATGCCGCTCTTCGCAAACCGCAACCACCTCGAGCCGAAGCACTTCGCTCAGTATCCCGCTCGCTCCTCACAGATTGCCGCCGGGATGTTGATCAGTACCGTGTTGAGCTGGCCGACGCTGTGGTTCGTCGGATGGTGGGTGTCGCTCGTTGCACTCCGGCCTGAGTGGCGATCGGTGTGGTGGGCTCTGGCACTTGGTGCGGTGCTCGCGCTCCTCCTCACGATTTCAGGTGCCCGGGTTGCCTCCGCGGTTGCGAAGCTTGTCGTCTCTTCGCGAAGCGCCGGCGCTGTTCGGGCGACCGGCCTCCTGTTGCTCATTGCCGCGCTTCCTGTTGTCGTGTTTGCGGTCACGCAGGCGCTCAGTTCCCCTGGTGGCAAGCTCACACGTGACGCTGCGACGGTGCTGGGATGGACTCCATTGGGAGCCACCGTGGCAGGAATCACGAACGCCGCAGCTGGCGATATTGCAGGTGCCCTGCTGCGTTTCGGCGTGGTTGCGCTGACAGTGCTTGTGTTGGTTCTCGCATGGTTTTTGCTCGTCAGAGTCTCGCTTGAGCGCATCGATCGACCGACTGACCCGAACGTTGCTCGCCAAGGCCTCGATTGGTTTGATCGTTTCTCTGCCAAGCCGGGGCCGGTGATCGGCGCTCGCGCGCTCACCTATTGGGTCCGCGATCCGCGTTACCGGGTTGCGCTTGCCGCGATCCCACTGGCACCGGTGCTCATCGTGCTCGCGCTGTGGGTCGCTGGAGTTGATGCACACACGCTCGCGCTGGTGCCGCTGCCGGTCATCCTGTTGCTGCTGGGGTGGTCGCTGCACAACGATGTGGCGATGGATTCGACGGCACTGTGGATCCATGTGGCCAGTGGCACCCGGGGCCGAGACGATCGGTTTGGGCGACTTGCGCCGGTGCTGCTGCTGGGGTTGCCGCTCGCGCTGGTGGGATCAAGCGTCACGGTGACGGTGATGGGGGACTGGCGCGTGCTTCCAGCAGTCATTGGGATGAACCTCGGCGTACTGCTTGCTGCAGCCGGGGTGTCGAGCGTATTTTCCGCACTCATGCCATACCCGTCGACTCGCCCAGGGGACAGTCCCTTCGCGCAACCTGCCGTTTCTGGTGCCGGGTCAGGCCTCGCGCAGAGCCTGTCGATGATGGTCGCGCTCGTACTCGCGGTGCCCCCCATCTGGGTTGCCGCGTCCGCGATCAGCGCGGTGAGCTTTGGCATGAATTTCTGGGCACTCATCTTCGGTGCTGGGTACGGGCTCGTCGTGGTGACAGTCGGGGTGCTGATCGGCGGCCGTGTCTTTGACCGTGCCGCCCCAGAACTGCTCGCGCTGACGCAAACCTTCGATTGATGTGTGGATCGGGCAGTTCTGATCTCGATCACACTGTTGCCGAGTGCCACGATTATTGCTGAGGCGCTTCCCTGGAACGGCGCGTAGAATCTTCTCCATGGGTATCTTTACGCGTGACAATCCGGCCGGTGGCGGCGGAACTGATGTGCTGGATCGCGAGCTTGAGCAGCTGCTGAATGAGGAACAGGTCGAAGACGGCGATCATGAACGCTTCTCGCACTTCGTGCCGAAAGACAAGATCCTTGAATCCGCGGTGACAGGAAAGCCGGTTCGCGCACTGTGCGGCAAGAAGTGGACTCCGTCACGTGACCCGGAGAAGTTTCCGGTGTGCCCTGACTGCAAGAAGATCTACGATCGCATGCGCAAGTAGGCCGCGCCCCGGTCAGAGTAACTGACCAGGGCGGTGGTGCTTTGCGCGGGTGTCGCGCCAGACTCCTAGCGGTACTCCGTGGTAATCGCGGGGTCACCGCGGGTGAGGCTCATCGCGCTCGGAGGGAGCTCGGCCAGGCTGCGCCGGTGGCGGTCGCGCGCCGCCAGCATTCCACTCACTCCAGTGTGTTCTGGCTGGGTTATCCCGTCGCGCACCAGGGGAACGATGAGTTCTCGCGAGTCGCCCGCCAGCTCGGTTCCCTCTGGCTCGCCTCCGGGGCCGTCCCCAAGGAAGACCAGCTCAAGGGTCGCGATGCCGCGAGCATTCAACAGTCGGCGGACGCTCTTACGCCCGCCCACAGAGGCCTTGTCGGTGGATTTCTTCGCGACCGACACCCATTCGCCGTCGTTCCCCCTGCGGGCGACCAGTTTGTACACCATCCCCATCGTGGGTGATCCAGAACCCACGACCACCGAGGTTCCCACTCCAAAGCTGTCCACCGGCGCTGCCGCGAGCGCCGCGACCGTGTACTCATCGAGGTCGTTGGTCACCGTGATCTTGGTGGCGGTGGCTCCCAGTTCGTCTAATAACTCTCGTACACGGGCGACCACCACAGGGAGGTCGCCGGAGTCGATGCGAACTGCGCCGAGCGATGTTCCCGCGACCTCCACAGCGGTGCGCACCCCCTGCTCAATGTCGTATGTGTCGACGAGTAACGTGGTGTCTGACCCGAGGGTGGCGACTTGCGCGGCGAAGGCTTCGCGCTCGCTGTCGTGGAGCAGCGTAAACGAGTGCGCGGCGGTCCCCATGGTGGGAATGCCAAAGCGTCTGCCCGCTTCGAGGTTTGAGGTTGCGCTGAAGCCAGCGATGTACGCGGCTCGCGCGGCCGTCACCGCGCTGTGCTCGCCGGTGCGTCGGCTTCCCATTTCGGCGAGGGGCTTGCCGCCAGCGGCGTGCACCATCCGCGAGGCCGCCGTCGCGATCGCGGAGTCGGCGTTCAATATGCTGAGCGCCAAGGTTTCGAGTACGACCCCCTCTGCGAAGGTGGACTCGACGGTCAAGAGGGGGGCGCCGGGGAAGAACACCTCGCCTTCCGGGTACCCCCAGATGTTGCCCGAGAATCGGTAGTTCGCGAGCCAGTCGAGCGTTTCACTGCGCAGGAAACCCTGTTCGCTGAGCCAACTGAGCTCGGTCTCGGTGAAGCGGAACCGTTCGATCGCCTCGAGAAGGCGACCGGTGCCCGCGACCACGCCGTACTTTCGTGCCCCGGAGAGGCGACGCGCGAAGAGTTCGAAAACGCACGCTCGATCCGCGGTGCCCGCAGCGAGCGCCGCGTCGACCATCGTGAGTTCGTAGTGATCGGTGAGGAGTGCCGTTGATGTGCTCACTCCGCCAGCCTAATGAAAATCTCGTGAGGCGACAGAGGC
The DNA here is from genome assembly GCF_052386045.1 of Leucobacter fengyongliangi. Lineage (NCBI taxonomy): Bacteria > Bacillati > Actinomycetota > Actinomycetes > Micrococcales > Microbacteriaceae > Leucobacter > Leucobacter fengyongliangi. The sequence goes on from NZ_CM126356.1 coordinate 1,144,828, forward strand.
CGGGGCCGAAAGAGGCTCGAAACGGTGTGCGATCACGTTACACACTCCCTCGGGAGTGCGCTCGAGCACCCCGGCGATGAGGAGCGCGGGTGAGGTGCGAGCTACCAGGCGATAACGGGCCCAGACTCCCGCAAAGACCACGACGTTCACGGTGCCCGACTCGTCCTCAAGGGTGAGAAACGTGATGCCACCCGCGGTGCCCGGGCGTTGCCGGTGCGTCACCAGCCCGGCCACCGTCACGACCCCACCCGGCCGAGCCCGCATGATCCGATCCGATCGGGTAATCCCACGCGCGTCGAGGCTGTCTCGCAACAGTGCGAGCGGGTGCGCTCCGGCGACCACCCCGGTGCTCCACAGGTCAAGCGCCGTTTGTTCGGCCGCGGTGAGCACCGGCAGCAGGGGTGGCTGCACGTGTACGGCAACGCCCGGCAGATACTGTTCGCGATTTTCGGCGGCCGGGCCGGCAGACCAGAGAGCCTCGCGCCGCCCGATGCCCAGTCCGGCGCACGCGCCGGCCGAACCGAGCGCCTCGAGCTTCACGCGATCGAGGTCGGCGCGGCGAGCCAGGTCTGCGAGATCGAGGAAGGGGCCATCGCGTCGCGCGCGAACGATGCGCTCGGCGGTGACGGTGTCGATACCGCGCACCTGGGCGAGGCCAAGGCGCACCGCGAACGCGCCGTCCCTGCGGTGCTGCATGCTCGTGTCGGGGGCGTCTGGAGCGAACGGCGGCACCGGGGGCTGCGTAAACGAGGTGCACGCGTCGAGCCCAGTGGGCTTCGCGCGATCCACCATTTTTTCGAGCCCGGCGAGCACATCCGACTGCTGCACATCGGCGGGGCGCACCTCCACCCCGTGCCGGCGCGCGTCTTCGACCAGCGTGCGTGGCGCATAGAACCCCATCGGCTGCGAGCGCAGCAGGCCAGCGAGAAACGCCGCGGGGGTGTGCAGCTTGAACCAGGCGCTCGTGTACACCAGCAGGGCGAAGCTGATGGAGTGACTCTCGGCAAAACCAAACGCCGCGAATGCCTCGATTTGCGCGTAGATGCGCTCGGCGGTGGCAGCATCGATGCCGTTCGCCTCCATCCCCTCGAAGAGTCGGGAGCGCAGCCGCTCAATCTTTTCCACGACACGCTTTGACCCCATGGCCCGCCGCAGCAGGTCGGCATCTTCGGCGGTACAGCCGCCCACGGCCATCGCCATCTGCATGAGCTGCTCTTGAAACAGCGGCACCCCCAGGGTGCGCTCCAGCACCGGTTTGAGTGACGGGTGCGGGTAGGTGATTGCCTCGGTGCCGGCCCTTCGACGCAGGTAGGGGTGGATCGCGCCGCCCTGCAGCGGGCCGGGACGAATGAGGGCGATCTCAACGACCAGGTCATAGAAGCAGCGCGGGCGGAGGCGGGGCAGTGTATTCAACTGGGCGCGGCTCTCGAGTTGGAACACCCCGATCGCATCGGCACGACACAGCATGTCGTACACCCCCGCCTCGTCACGGGGCAGTGTTTCGAGACTCCACCGCTCACCGGTGGCTTCCGCCGCGAGCTCGATGGTGACCTGCAGGGCACTGAGCATGCCGAGGCCAAGGAGGTCGAATTTCACGAGGCCCATCGACGCACAGTCATCCTTGTCCCACTGCAGCACGGTGCGCCCGGGCATCCGCGCGTGCTCGATCGGGCAAACCTCGCCCACCGGTCGCTCGGTGAGCACCATACCCCCCGAGTGGATTCCGAGGTGCCGCGGCGCGCGCATGAGCTGACCCGCCAGGGCGAGCACGTCGGGTGGGATCACAGGCCCGCCCTGCTCGGCGCTGTCGGGCAGGCTGCTCCAGCGCTCCAGCCCCCTGGTCCATGCGCGCTGTTGACCGCTGCTGAACCCGAGTGCCTTTGCGGCATCGCGCACCGCGCTTTTCGGCCGGTAGCTGATGACGTTCGCAACTTGCGCCGCGTTGCGCCTGCCGTAGGTGGCGTACACGTACTGGATCACCTCCTCGCGTCGGTCGCTCTCGAAATCGACATCGATGTCCGGTTCTTCCTCGCGCATGCTCGAGAGGAAGCGCTCGAAGGGCAGTTGATAGTGGATCGAGTCGACCGCCGTGATCCCGAGCACGTAACAGACCGCCGAGTTCGCAGCGGATCCCCGACCCTGACACAGGATGCCGCGGCTGCGTGCGAACTGTACGATGTCGCGCACAATGAGGAAGTATCCGGGGAAGTCCTTCGCCTCGATGAGCGCCAGCTCCTTCTCGAGCCGGGCGGTGATCTCAGGGTCGGGAAGGCGGTATCGTTCCGCGGCGCCCTGGTAGGCCAGTTCTCGTAGCCAGCTCATCAGGGTGTGCCCCTCGGGCGGCTGCAGTTTCGGTAACCTTGGCCGCGCCGTGCGCAGGGGGAAGGCCAATTCCTTGGCGAGCGGTGCGGTGCGTGCGACGGCGGCCGGGTGTCTGGCGAATCGGCGGTGCATGGCGGCCCCCGATCTGAGGCGCGCGGCACCGTTTGCGGGGAGAAACGGGTCGAGTTCGTCGAGGCTGCGCCGGGCGCGGATCGCGGCGACGGCCTCCGCCAGCGGAGCCTCTGCAGCCGTGGCAAAATGCACCCCGCCGGTGGCGAGGGTGGGGAGCCTCTCTTCGTGTGCCAGCGCGGCGAGGCGGTCGTTGAGTACGTCGTCACCGGGATGCCCGTGATCGGTGAGTTCGACGAACACTCGGTCTCGTCCGAAGAGTGACGTGAGGTGGCCCAGCGCTGCACGTGCCGCGCGTTCGCCATCTGCACGGTTGGAGGCGTTCGCGAGCGCACGGCGCACGCTGCCCTTGCGGCACCCGGTGAGCACAACCCATTCCTCACCGCTCGCCGCGGCCAATTCCTCGAGGTCGTACACGGGGCGCCCCTTATGCCCTCCGGCCAGTTGCCCCTCGGTGATGGCGCTGGAGAGTCGGTGATACCCCCCGACTCCCTGGGCGAGGAGGAGCAGGTGCGTGCCCTGCGGATCCGCAACGCCCAGTTGCGGGACATCGAGCCCGAGGGAGAGCTCGGCTCCGAAGACCGTGGCAAGCTCGGGGTGCTCTGCCGCGGCCTCAGCGAAACGCGCGGCACCCTGAAACCCGTCGTGGTCGGTGATGGCGAGCCCGAAGAGTCCGAGCCTTGATGCCTCGGCGACGAGCGCTTCGGGAGAGCTCGCGCCGTCGAGGAAACTGAAGTGCGAGTGCGCGTGAAGTTCGGCGTAGGGAAACGTGGCGGCGGGTTCGTGCCCTGCACGCGCGCCCGAACCAGGGTTCGCCGCGAGTGTTTCTGCGGGATGTGCTGTGGGATGTGGAAGCGACGGCGCGGGCGGTGATGTGGGCGGTGGTGCGGGACGCAGCGGGCCGCGCCCCGAGAGCGTGCGCTCAAGTTCACCCCAGGGAACAGCCGGATTATTCCATCCCACGTCAGCCTCCTTCCGTCGGTGTGCGACTATGCATAGTGAGCTTCGACGAGCCACCGCCCAGTGGGGTAAATCTCTCGGACGGCTTCTCGGCCAGACGCTCTGCCAGACGCTCGGTCAAGTGCTCCGCTAGGCCCTCGGCCAGATCCTGGGGCATCTTGAGTGTCAGTATCTGGGCCATGGGGTTGACCCGAGTGTCCATGTTCGTATCTCAAAAGCCAGGCATCGCCGTCCTCAAGTAGCACCTGTATGCGGTACCCGGCCCGGCCCCCCGCCCACCATCGTTCATGCAATGGCCAAGGGGCGGACCACGCCTCGATCGCCGCGGTCAAGTGCTTGCCATTGATGCTCAGGCGTGCCGGATGAGACGCGAGGACATCGTCTTCGGTGGGCCACACCGGGGCACCCGAGTTATCACGCAACTCCGCGCTCACTTCTTGCGTGAAAACGGTGTTGGGGAGTGCGCCGGTGATGCGCCCTGGCCAGGGGCCATCCCGCAGGCGAACACGGGAGCGGGGAGCACGCCGTGTCTCCGCGCGGGTACCCCAAGGCACTAATCGTTGCCGCTCTGCGGTGAGTCTTCCGCCGGTAAGTTCGCCCGTGCCGACACCCTCGTGACCGACGAGGCTTTGCACTCGGCTGAGATGGTGATGCACGCGTTCGTCAGGGGCCGTGTTCCACAGCCCCGGCTCGTGGCTCGCGGCGTGCGCTGTACGGATCGGAGTGAGGCGTACCTCGGCGATGCCCGAACCCCCTCGATCCGGATCTCGGGGAACGGTGGCAGCTTGCCATCGTACGCGGTTCACCACATCGCTGGTGGTGAAGTGGCTGGGGTGTGCCCAGGTGCGTTCGTGCCGAATGCCGATGTCGTCGGTGAGTTCCACACGCAGCTCAGTGCAGACGAGCCCGTGCTCAATTAACCCACGGGTGAATGCCTCGGCAGAGGAGCTGCAAGCAAAGGCGAGTTGGTCTGCGCCGTCGAGCGGGGGCTCGAACGCACAATCGACCGAAAGCTCAATCTCGGGGTCACGCGAACGAACCTCGGCGGCGTGCGCGGCACCCAGCCCGCGTGCGCGTCGGTGCGCGACGACGCCAGCAGAACCGAAGCGTTCGCGAACCGCATCCTCTGGGAGGGCGGCCAACGCGCCGAGCGTGCGAATGCCGAGCCGAGCAAGCACGTCAGCAAAATCGAGAGATGACGCACGTGCAACCGAGAGGGGGCCGAGGAACGCTGCCGTGTGCTCGGTGCGCACGATGCGCACGCCGGGCGAAGGGATATCCACCCCCGGGTCTGCCTCGAATGCTCGCGTGGCCTGCTCTGCGGCAAAGCGCCCGCTTGCTACCCCCACTCGGGATTCCGGAAACCCGAGCTCAACCATGCGGGCTATCAGCGTTGCCGCTGCCGCTTCCTCGCTGCCGAAGTAACGTGCAGGCCCGCGTGCGCGCATGGCGCAGAGCCCCGGGCGTAGCGGCTCGACTCCCGGAATGGTCTGTTCAATCGCTGCGAGTACCGGCGCGAAACGGCGCACGTCGACCTCCGGGTCGTGTGGGTGCACTTCGAGGTCAGGGCATCGCGAGCGTGCCTCTCGTTCGCGAAGTCCGACGCGCACACCAGCCAGGCGGGCTGCCTGCGAGCATGCGACCACCTGATGCTGCGCGATGAGGGCGAGCGTCAGATGTTCATTGATGGATCCCTCTTCTTCGTGTTCGCTGAGATATGCGTGCACGGGCCAGTCGGGCACCCACAGCGCGATCACCCGCTCGGCTTGCTCGCTCATGATGCACCCACTCGGGGAAGTGCCCCGGAGAGTCGACCGTCACGAAACACGACGGTGTGCTGTTTGGGGCCCCGTCGATCGTCGGAACGGACGGTGAGTTCGTGCGTCAGGAGCATTCCGTGGCCGCGTCCGAGCCCACCCCAGCGTGAGTTCGTCACGCGGAGTGTGCTCTCGGCCTTTGGCCACTGCCCGAGCACTACGAGTGCTGCACCATGATCGCGGAGTCGTGCAGCCAGCCGTTCCGCGTCTGGTGCGCGCACCTGACTCGACGGGCGCAGGAGCAGCACAGTGAGGACCTCGCTCAGGGTTCCCGCGATGCTGATCGAGTGCGGCCCCGGATCGGGCACCAGCACAAAGCGATCGAGCGCCACCCCGAGCTCGGCCGCTGCCTCAGCCCCGAGCTCGGGGAGGCCGATGGCTCCGCACCACGCGCCCGAGGCAGATGCGGCGGAAATCAGCGCGAGAGAGAGCTGCAGCGACCCCGAAACGATCGTGGCGCTGCCTCGCCGTAACGCACCGCCGGGCAAGAGATCGCGCAACTCTGGCGGAGTGGGGAGCGCGTCGTCCCCCAGCCGCATGGGCTGCATCTGCGTGATGCGCTCCTGCAGCGTGCGAACGGTTGCGGCCTGATTCATGCAGCAATGTTCGAACATATGTTCGAACAAGTCAAGTTGAAATTTCACTCACCGGCGCGTCGTCATACGTGCGCCTGTGCCCTGGGCGGGATCCACTTCGAACCCCGGGAAGGGGTGTCTCGGTGAACCAAGTAGGATGGGCGTGATGAATGACGATGACCTTGACGATTACGAGCGTGAAGCAGAACTTTCGCTGTTTCGTGAGTACCGCGATGTCGCTGGCCAGTTCCGCTACGTCGTCGAAACAGAGCGACGCTTCTACCTCGCCAACGATGTGCAGCTTGAGCGTCGAGACGCGGGAAGTGACTTCTACTTCGAACTCACGATGACTGACGTGTGGGTGTGGGATGTGTATCGCGCCGACCGCTTCGTGAAGTCGGTGCGGGTCCTCACCTTCAAAGACGTCAACGTTGAAGAGCTCACGGCGCGTGAGTTTAAGTTGCCCCAAGAACTCTCGATCGACGAATAGGGTTCGGCGGCAACGCTTTGCCGCTCACACCCGGGTCTGATCTGTGGATCGCCTGACCTTTCCACAGACTTCCTGAGGCGCCAGCGCGGCACGGGGATGCCCGGTCAGTCTGGTCGTATGACTGAATCGACCACCCCTCAGCACCCTACGGGGCAGCGCAATCGTGCCGTTGGAGCCCGCGGTGAACAACTCGCGGCCGACTATCTGGAAGCACTCGGGTATCGCCTCCTCGCGCGAAACTGGCGTGGGGGCAGGCAGGGTGAACTTGACCTCGTCGCCCGTGACGGCGACTGCATCGTCGCCGTTGAGGTGAAGACGCGCAGCGGCACCGGATACGGGCACCCACTGGAGGCGATCACTGCGCAGAAGGCCGGTCGCCTGCGGAGGCTGCTGCTCAGTTGGGTACGAGAAGTGTCGCCCGGACCCGCTCGGCTGCGTGTTGACGCGGTCGGCATCACCCTTCGCGTCGGCGAACGACCTCGAATCGATCACGTGCGGGGCATCGGATGAGCGCCACTGTCTGCCGTGTGGCCGCAATTGCACTTACCGGGCTGCAGGGAACGCGGGTGCTCGTGGAAGCGGCGGTGTCGAATCAGCTCCCGGGCATGGCGATCATCGGGCTGCCAGACACCGCGCTCGCCGAAGCGAAGCAGCGGGTTCGGCTTGCCACCCAGCAGGTCGGTTTGGCGCTGTCTGATCGTTTCATCGTGGTGAACCTCAGCCCCGCGGCGCTTCCCAAACAGGGGTCGGGGTTCGACCTGGCCATCGCACTCGCGGCGCTCGCCGCATCCGGGCACCTGCCCACGGGCCGCCTCGCCGAGACCGCTCACCTCGGGGAACTCAGTCTTGATGGTGAGCTGCGGCGACCTCCCGGGCTCCTCAGCGCGGTGCTCGCGGCGCGGGAGTTGGGTTTCAGGCGGGTGATGGTGCCCGCACACGGCGCACGCGAAGCCTCCCTGGTACCGGGCATCGAAGTGGTTGCCGCCCGCGACCTGCGTGATGCAGTCGCCTGGCACCGCGGTGAGAGTGGCGGTTGTGAGAATGCGCATTGGGCGGAGGGATCCTCTGCCGACCCAGCTTCCGAGGCAGGGGAGCAGGGAAAAGGGCTGCAATCCCTGGAACACACCGAGGGAGAACCCGACATGTTCGATGTGATTGGCCAGCCAGACGCGGTGGAAGCACTCATGGTTGCTGCAGCTGGGCGGCACCACGTGTCGATGATGGGCCCTCCGGGCGCAGGGAAGACGCTGTTGGCGACTCGGCTGCCGTCGATCCTGCCCGATCTCAGCCTCGATGAATCGATCGTTGCGAGCAGCATCGCATCGCTCGGAGGTGCGGGGCTCACCGAACTCGTCACGCGGCCTCCGTTCGAAAGCCCACATCACACGGCCTCGAAGGTCTCGATCATCGGAGGCGGCGATTCTGTCTCGGTGAGGCCAGGTGCAGTCACGAGATCCTGCTTTGGTGTGTTGTTTCTCGATGAGGCTCCTGAGTTTCCCAGCGCGGTGCTCGATGCGTTGCGGCAACCCCTGGAATCCGGAGAGGTCGAGATTCATCGAGCCCGAATTCGAGCGACGTTGCCCGCCCGCGTGCAACTGGTGATCGCTGCGAACCCCTGCCCCTGTGGAAATGCCGACTCGTTAGACGCAGTCGAGCCTTGTCGCTGTACCCCGAGCACACGAGTGCGCTATCGCAACCGGCTGTCTGGCCCACTTACCGACCGCATCGACCTCCGGTTGAATGTGCGCCGCGTTTCAACAGTGTTGCTCGGACAGGTCGAATCGTGTCCGCGGCCCACCAGCGCAGAGCTTCGGCTACGCGTGGTCGATGCCCGGGCGGCGATGGCCGATCGCCTTCGAAATACGCCGTGGTCGGTGAATGCTGATGTGCCGGGCCACTGGCTCCGCGATTCATTTGTGGCGCTCCCGAAAAGCGTTACGACGGTACTTGACGCCGCGCTGAGCAGAGGATCCCTGACGCTGCGCGGCTACGACCGAACCCTAAAACTTGCCTGGTCATTGAGCGATCTGGCAGGCAGAGGCAGCCCGGGTCGAGATGAACTCGCACACGCATTGGCTTTACGCGGAGGAGCAACCCCATGAACATAGTGCCAATACCCCGGCTCGTCGGTGCCGATCGGCTTGCTGCCGACCCGCAGGTGCGGGGGTTACTTACACGCCTCGCCGGTAGCCCAGACGATAGTCAGGAGCACGCAGACGCGCTGCTCGCGCGAATTGCCTGGTCGCGCATCGCCGAACCTGGGGACGGGGTGGCTGGCGAGCTCCTCGCTGCTCTGGGACCCGAGCGGTCCCTGCAACTGCTCATCGCAGGCGTGACGCCCGTGCAACTTCGTGATGCGGCATCACGGGCGGGAGTAGATCTCGCCACGTGCGCGGCAGAATCTGCGCTGGGTCGATGGCTTCCCAGAGTGGATCGCGCCGAGACCATGCACGACATCGAACGGGGCATGGAAGCAGATCTCTGCGTGATTGTTCCCGGCGATGCCGCGTGGCCGATCCTGCTGGACGACCTGGGGCCACACGCACCGTTTCTCCTGTGGGTGCGAGGTGATCCTGTGCATTTCGCCTCCCCGTCACTGTCGGTCGTCGGTGCTCGCGCTGCGACCGGATACGGTACCCATGTGACGGCCGAGATCGTCGCCGGTGTATGCGCGGCAGGATTCAGCATCGTGTCGGGTGCTGCGTACGGTATTGACGCGGTGGCACATCGCACTGCGCTTGCCGCAGAGGCCCCCACTGTTGCAGTGCTCGCCGGGGGTGCTGATCGCGCGTACCCGCAGTCGCATGACGGGTTGCTGGGTAAGATCAGCGTGACCGGTGCGGTCTGTGCGGAGATGGTGCCCGGTGCTGCCCCGACCCGCTGGAGATTTCTGCAACGGAATCGCATTATTGCTGCGCTCTCCTCTGCGACCCTGGTGACCGAAGCGGGGGTACGCTCCGGAACACTGAACACCGCAGGGCATGCGGCCGAACTGGGGCGGGCGCTCGGGGCAGTCCCCGGCCCGGTCACCTCGGTGGCATCCAGCGGGTGCCACAAACTTATTCGCGAGTACGGTGCGGCCCTCATCACCAACGCTCGTGAGGCATGTGAGCTGGCCGGCCTGGGAGACGAACTCGAGATCTTTCGTGATGCGTCACGGGTATCGGGGGAGACGGGCGGCACCGCCCGTCAACCCTCTGTGCACGGTCGGGTGATTGATGCCCTACCGCTGCGGGGAAGCAGAACACTGATTGAAGTTGCACGGCTCGCGGGTCTGAGTGTCGGGGAGGCGCGCGCTGCCCTTGCCGAACTCGAACTCCTGCAAGATGTCGCACGGCGCGATGACCCCGGCGCGGCAGAACAGAAGTGGGCCTTGGTGCGTCGACAATAGGGGCATGCGGCTAGACACGGCAATTGAGGGCTTTCTCTCCGCTGTTGAATTTGAGTACGGTTACTCGGCGCACACAGTAAAGGCGTATCGGCGCGACTTGCACTCGCTCGCCGAGTACGTAGCCTCTGATCTCGAAGCTTCTAACGCCAGAGAGGTCGGCGTCGAGGCGCTCGATCTCGAGCGCCTGCGCGGCTGGCTTTGGCGCCGGCAACAAGCGGGTCTCGCCGCCAGTACGCTCGCACGGAATGTTGCCACCGTGAAATCCTTCGGAAGTTGGCTCGAACGGAGACAGCTCGTTCCCGGCAGTCCGGCATCGCGGTTGCGCGCACCGAAAACGGCCCGCCCGCTCCCTCGAGTCCTCAGCGAGGACCAGGTCACCAGAATTCTTGACCGGGCCGCGGGCCGTGCCAAGACCGGCGATCCCGTTGAAGTGCGTGATCTCGCGGTTCTTGAGCTGTTGTACGCTACTGCGTTGCGTGTGAACGAGTTGTGTACCCTCTCGCTCAGCGGGCTTGACTTGCAAGAGCGCACCGTTCGGGTCACCGGAAAAGGCAACAAGCAGCGCGTCGTGCCCCTGGGCGCTCCCGCGGCGCGGGCACTTGATGCCTATCTCTTGAGCGCTCGGCACCGGCTCGCTGCTCGCGTGTCAGAGGTCCCTGCCGTGTCTCCCGTCTCCGCTCCTCCCGCAGAATCGGGGTATTCGGTGCTGCGTGACGCGGGGGATCGCGTCGTGTTCTTGGGAAACACTGGTCGTCCGCTCACGGCCCAGGCCGTGTACCGCTTGGTCGCACGCGAGTTGGAGCAGGAACCGGGCAGCGGCCCGCGAGGCCCGCACACGCTGCGGCACACGGCAGCCACCCATCTGCTCAACGGAGGAGCAGACCTGCGCGTGGTGCAAGAGATGCTCGGGCACGCGAGCCTCGGTAGTACACAGGTGTACACCCACGTCTCGACCGAGCGACTCGCAGCCGCCTACCGCCAGGCCCATCCGCGCGCGTGATGCGTCCGCCTGATCTACGCATTTAGCGCTCGAGCGAGGGAAGCATTACGGGTTTCGGTCGCAGAAATCTCAGCGGATTCACGTATGCGCCATCGACGCGCGCTCCCAGGTGGAGGCAGGATGCCTGACAGTGCCCGCCAGACCCGACCGTGCCGATGATCTCGCCCCGACTCACCTCGTCTCCCTCACGAAGCGTGGTGGTGAGGGGTTCAAACGACACTAGGGTGCGGTCGTCGATGCGCAGGGTGATGACGGGCCGATCCACCACCGTACCGACGAACGAGACCGTGCCTGCTGCTGGGGCGCGCACCGCGTCGCCCGCGCTTGCGGGAAGATCGATACCCCGGTGCCCTGCTGCATAGTGGCCGCCGGGAAGCGAGAACGGTGCACTGACGGTGAGCGGATGGCCGAGCGGCGGGAACCAGGGCGACCCCGCCAGCGTAATGAGCGCTGCGATAATACTGATGCGGTGAATTCCGAGCATGCATCAACGGTGTCAGCGACGTGAGTGCGGTGCCCCGGGGTGAAGACATCTGTGGACTACTTAGGCCACCGCACTCGTCGGTGTGGGGTGTGAGCGGTGAATCCGGCATCTGCCGGGTCTCCGGGGGTCACCGGGCCGTAGTGCTGTCGATGCTACACTTGTGGGGCACCTCTCACGAGGTGACTTCGCGTGCCCGCTCAATGGAGCACCGCCAACGGTCCCCACCGTACCTTCTCGCTTGCGAGTTTGTTGCAGGGGCGGCGGAGCCTGGGGCACCAGGATTCGGAAATCGTTCCGAAAAAATCAACCGCAAGAGTGCGCCTTTTTGAGGCGTGCAGAACAGGAGAACGGCAATGGCCGTCGTAACTATTCGTCAGCTGCTCGACAGCGGCGTTCACTTTGGACACCAGACGCGTCGCTGGAACCCGAAGATGAAGCGCTTCATCTTCACTGAGCGCTCGGGCATTTACATCATCGACCTGCAGCAGTCGCTCGGGTACATCGATGATGCCTACGCATTCGTGAAGCAGACCGTCGCGCGCGGTGGAAACGTTCTCTTCGTGGGAACGAAGAAGCAGGCGCAGGAAGCGATCGCCGAGCAGGCTGACCGCGTGAACCAGCCCTACGTGAACCAGCGCTGGCTGGGCGGTCTGTTGACCAACTTCCAGACCGTAACGGGCCGACTTGAGCGCATGAAGGAGCTTGAGCAGCTTGACTACGAGGGTGGCACCAGCGGATTCACCAAGAAGGAACTGCTGCTGAAGAAGCGCGAGCTCGAGAAGCTGCAGAAGTCGCTTGGCGGTATCCGCCACATGACCAAGACTCCGTCAGCGCTTTGGGTGGTCGACACCAAGAAGGAGCACCTCGCGATCGACGAGGCGAAGAAGCTGGGTATCCCCGTCATCGCTATCCTCGACACGAACTGCGATCCCGATGAGGTCACCTACCCGATCCCCGGGAACGATGATGCCATCCGTTCGGTAGCGCTACTCACACGCGTGATCGCTGATGCCATCGCCGAGGGCCTCATGGAGCGTCACCAGAAGAACGATGGCGGCGCAGTCGCTGCTGAGCCCCTCGCCGAGTGGGAGGTCGAACTGCTGAACGCTGACAAGACCGATGCGCCCGCCGAGGACGCTACTGCTGAGGCACCCGCCGCTGAGGACGCCGCTGTCGAGGAGCCTGCCGCTGAGGCACCCGCTGCCGAGGTCGCTGAAGCTGCTGCCGAAGCACCCGCTGCCGAGTAACTCGGCGTTCTTCCCACTTTCCACGATCTGACCAAGAACTGACTAAAAGGAGTCATCTATGGCATCGGTGAGCATGGCCGCCGTGAAGGAGCTACGCGACCGTTTGGGCGCTGGCATGGTCGATAGCAAGAACGCTCTGGTTGAGGCCGAGGGCGACATTGAGAAGGCAATCGAGATCCTTCGCCTCAAGGGGCTGAAGGGTGTCGCGAAGCGCGAAGGCCGCGAGGCAAGCGAAGGTCTCGTTGCTGTCGCGCAGACCGAAGGTCGCGCAACAATGATCGAGCTCGTGTGTGAGACCGACTTCGTCGCGAAGAACGAGAAGTTCATTGCGCTCGGCGAGAAGGTGCTCGGGGCGATTGCTGCCGCGAACGCGAATACCCTCGAAGAGGCGCTGGCCGCTCCTCTTGAGGGCGGTACCGTCGAGTCGGTCATCACTGATGAGTCTGCGATTCTGGGAGAGAAGCTTGTGCTTCGCCGGGTTTCGGTGGTTGAGGCCCCGAAGACCGCGTTCTATCTGCACCGCACCTCGAAAGATCTGCCCCCGCAGATCGGCGTGGTAATCGGATATGACGGTGACGACGAGAAGGCTGCCTTGAGCATTGCTCAGCACATCTCCTTCGCTGAGCCACAGTATGTGACCCGCGAAGAGGTGCCGCAGGCTGATGTCGACAAAGAGCGCGACATTGTCACGGAAATCTCGAAGAACGAGGGCAAGCCTGAGGCTGCACTGCCGAAGATCATCGCGGGTCGCCTCGATGCATTCTTCAAGCAGATCGTTCTGAACGAACAGGTACACGCACTTGACGAGCAGAAGCGCCCGGTCGCTGCCGTGGCGTCCGCCACGGGCACCACGGTGATCGGGTTCGCCCGCTCGAAGGTCGGTTCCTAACACCTCTGTTACGAGACCCGGGCCCCAGACGGGCCCGGGTCTCGTGCTGTACCCGCTACCCTGATATCAGACGCCGAATCAAGGAGATCCACACGATGACCACACCTCGCAAACGACGCGTGCTGCTGAAGCTATCCGGCGAGGCATTCGGCGGGGGAACCCTGGGCGTGAATCCCGATGTGGTCAGTCAGATTGCCCGCGAGATCGCGGCAGCGATGGATGTCGCTGAGGTCGCAGTGGTTGTGGGCGGAGGGAACTTCTTCCGCGGCGCGGAGCTTTCGCAGCGGGGTATGGATCGCGCTCGCGCCGACTACATGGGCATGCTGGGTACCGTCATGAACGCGCTCGCGTTGCAAGACTTCCTTGAGCAGGCGGGGGTGTCGAGCCGGGTGCAATCTGCCATCACGATGACACAGGTGGCTGAAACCTACATTCCACTCCGCGCCATCCGCCACCTCGAAAAGGGGCGAGTGGTGATTTTTGGTGCGGGAGCGGGCCTTCCATACTTCTCCACTGACACGGTCGCAGCTCAGCGTGCACTTGAGGTGCGAGCTGACGAGGTGCTCGTCGCCAAGAACGGTGTCGACGGGGTGTACACGGCGGATCCACGAATCGACCCCGACGCGACGCTCATCGACCAGATCAGCTACAACGACGCACTCGTGCGCGGCTTGAAAGTGGTCGATTCCACGTCCTTCAGCCTCTGCATGGACAACGGTATGCCGATGCGAGTATTCGGTATGGAGCCCGCGGGCAACGTGACCGCAGCGCTCCGTGGGGAGCCGCTCGGCACCCTCGTGCATAGCTGAGCGCCAGTACACTCAATCTAACGATAATCACCGAAGGAGCACACCGTGATTGATGAGGTCTTCGCAGACGTCAAGGACCGGATGACCAAAGCGGTCGACTCGACCAAAGAGAACTTCGCCACTGTGCGAACCGGGCGGGCTGCCCCTTCAATGCTGCAGAATGTGCTCGTCGATTACTACGGCACGCCTACCCCGCTTCCGCAGCTCGCGTCAGTACAAAACCAAGATGCGCGAAGCCTGATCATCACTCCCTACGACAAGGGTGCGATGAAGGAGATCGAGCAGTCGATCCGCGACATCCCCAACCTCGGCGCAAACCCGTCGAACGATGGGTCGGTCATTCGTCTCGCGCTTCCCGAACTCACGGAAGATCGTCGCAAGGAATTCGTCAAGATCGTGAAGGCGAAGGCCGAAGACGGGCGAGTCGCCATACGTAACCTCCGCCGTCACGCGAAAGATTCCTTCGAGGAGCTCAAGGGCGAGGTCGGCGAAGATGACGTGGCGCGCGCAGAAAAAGAGCTTGAGGCGGTGACCAAGCAGTTTATTGACCAGATCGACGAGGCAATGAAGCGCAAGGAAACCGAGCTGATGGAGGTCTAACTCGTGTCGGGCCACGACCGGCGAGAAGAACTGCGGGCTCAATTTGAGTTGACCAAAGCGAGCCTCGAAGCGACCAGCGCCAGGATCGAGAAGAAGGCTGGACGAAACCTCTTTCTCGCGCTTGGATCGGCCCTCGTCTTCGGGGGCCTGTTCCTCGGGAGCCTGTTCTTCATCGAGCAGCTCTTCATTCTTTTCCTGGCGGGGCTGCTCTCAATCGCACTCGTTGAGCTCGCCTCGGCGTTTCGTTTGGCAGGCCGGCGCGTGCCTCGAGTGGGCGTCGTGCTCGGCGGGCTCATCATCATCCTCGGCGCCTATTTCTGGGGTGCCGAGGGCATGCTGCTCGGTCTGTTTGCTGGGTCTGTGCTTCTCACCATGTGGCGCCTCGTTGAGGGTGTCCTTCCCGGGGGAGAAGTCGCCCCGCAAACGCTCATTCGCGATGTATTCTCGGGCCTCTTTTCTCTCGTGTACATCCCGTTCTTGGGCTCTTACACGGTTCTCATGGTGCAAGGAGAGCGCGGGGAGTGGTGGGTGTTCGCCATGGTGCTCGTGGTCGTCTCGGTGGATGTCGGGGCCTATGCGGCAGGGGTCACCCTCGGAAAGCACAAGATGACCCCGCGCATCAGTCCGAACAAGACCTGGGAGGGCTTCGCCGGTGCGGCGGTTTTCGCAGTGCTCTCTGGCGTGCTGATCTCGGTACTGGCACTGGAGCAACCGTGGTGGGTCGGCGTGGTGCTCGGCATTATTGTGCTGATCACAGCGACCGGGGGCGACCTTACAGAGTCGCTGATCAAGCGAAACCTCGGCGTGAAGGATATGAGTTCGTGGATTCCGGGTCACGGCGGTTTTCTCGACCGCCTCGACTCGTTGTTGCCGTCTACCGTCGGGGCCTACGCCCTCGCGCTGAGCCTCGGAGTCCTTGCATGAGTGGGTCAAAGCACTTCCGCACAGGTCGGAGCGGGCAGAATAGTACGGTGAGCACTGCATTTCCTCGAGCAACCGGCAAGCAATACGGATACCGACCCGAGCAAGTTGACGAGTTTCTGGCCCGCGCCCGAGCGACGTTTGAACAATCGGTCACCGAGAACGATGCCATGAAGTCTTCCGACATCCGGCACACGGCTTTTTCGCTCAAGCGTCGGGGCTATTCCGCGCGGCACGTGGATGCCGCGATGGATCGCCTGGAAGAGGTATTCGCTCAGCGCGAGCGCCGTGCCTACATGGCCGAGATTGGCGAGAACGCGTGGTGGGCCGAGGTGCAACAACTCCTTTCTGAAATCCGTGGACGGTTGGAACGCGAACGTGGCGAGCGGTTCCATTCGCGTGGTTTTTTCGCGATGGGATACCGGCGTTCGCAGGTCGACGCGTTTCTCGATCGGGTGCAGGCGCTGCTCGCAGGCAAGGGGAGTTTGGCTCCTGCAGAGGTGCGCAACGTGGTCTTTCACGCCCAGTGGAGAGGGTACGACGAAGACCAGGTCGACGCGTTTCTTGACGCGGTCGTTGACCTGATGCTTGCGACCTCCGACTGAGCCCGACCTGGCCGTTCGCCCAGCCATGAGATAGAATCGTTATATTGTGACTTCTTCGACACCTGCCGCACGACCGCCCATCTCTCGCCTGACCCGTTTTCGTGGGTTGTTCGCGGGCATCGCCGCCGTCGGTTTTTTTGGCACCGCGGTCGTTGCGCCACTCTCCATTCCGACCACTGCACTCGCTGACGAGGCGTTCTACGAGCGCATTCATCAGGAGTTTGTGCCTGAGGTCACCGAGTTGGCCCTCGACGTGAGTGTCTCGCCGCTGGTAGAGATTCCCGAGCCGAAGCCGGAACCTGTGGTGGCCCCGTCGCCAACACCCGCGGCCGCAGCGCCGGTGAGCTTCGCACCCTTGCTCTACACCGGTGGTGGATCACCCGCTGAGTGGATGGCCGCAGCAGGGATTCCCCAGGCTGACTGGGGGTACGTTGACTTCATCGTCAGTCGTGAAAGCGGCTGGAACCCCAATGCCACCAACAGTAGTTCCGGTGCTTGCGGACTGGTTCAGGCATTGCCCTGCAGCAAAGTTCCCGGTGGCAACGGTTACGACCCGGTCGCTAACCTGACGTGGGCAAACGGCTACGCGGTCGGCCGTTACGGCAGCTGGGCGGGCGCTCACGCGTTCTGGACTTCCAACCACTGGTGGTAGGAAACACCCGCAATGCCTCGAAAGCATCGGCGCTCGGAATCTGAGCCGCTCGGAGATATTTCACGTCTCGCACACGGAGGAGCCCGGCTCGAGTCGCGTCGAGGCCGTGAGTACAACGTACGCGATATACCCGCGCAGCGGGCCGAGAAAGCGTATCGATGCCCCGGCTGCGCACAAGACGTGCCTGCAGGTCAGGCGCACCTAGTCGTGTGGAGCGCTGACCATTTCTTCGGTGACGATGCAGCAGTGCGAGACCGTCGGCACTGGCACAATCATTGCTGGCGTCTGAGCTGATCTCACACCTCGCATCAGCACGCCTAGAACAGCGTGGGGGTGACCGCCTCGGGGGTGGGAAGCTCGACTGACGGAGTGGGGACGGAACCTCCCGCCAAGCCAGGGCCAGCGTCTGCAACGGTGCCGCGCTGGAACGCCGTCGCCGCGGCGCGTGCGCGATCGTCGGCCGCCTCGTTGAGGGGGTGGCCAGCGTGACCCTTCACCCATTCAAAACGCACGTTCCGTCCCGAAAGTGCCTCATCGAGCGATTCGAGAAGTTCTCGATTCAGCACCGGCTTGCCGTCGGCCTTGCGCCAGCCCCGGCGCTTCCACCCGGGCATCCACTGCGTCACGGAGTTAATGACGTATTGGCTGTCGCACAGAATAACGAGGGGAGTGTCTGGCTGATCCGCTGTGGCGTGCAGCAGATCGATGACCGCCATCAACTCGCCCTGATTATTCGTCGCTCGGGGCCACCCGCCCGCTCGCCACTGCGAGTCGTCGATGTACCAGGCCCAGCCAGCAGGCCCAGGGTTGCCGAGGGCAGAACCGTCTGCGGCTGCGGTGATCGTCATGACTCAATCTTGCCAGAGGCGAGACCCCTACCATTGACAGGAAGCATCGAAGGGGCGGGAATGAAAGACATCACCAGTGGATCAGTGCTCAGAGCACAGCGCGAAGATATCGAGTTGCACACCGCCGACGGCTTGAGGCTCGTCGGAGAGCTGGCGATGCCGGAGGGTCGCCCGCCACGCGCCACCCTCGTGACGCTGCATCCCCTGCCGACTGCCGGCGGATACATGGACTCACACGTGCTGAGAAAGGCCTCCTGGAGGCTTCCAGAGCTTGCTGATCTTGCCGTGTTGCGGTTCAACACCCGCGGCACGTCCTCGCCTCGCGGCACGAGTGAGGGATCCTTTGACGGCGGGAACGCCGAGAGCGCAGATGTTGCGGCGGCCATGCGATTGGTTGCCGAGCGAGGGCTCCCAAACCCCTGGATCGTCGGCTGGTCTTTCGGAACCGAACTTGCCCTGAAGTACGGGCTCGAACACCCGATCCGCGGGGCGATCCTGCTCTCGCCGCCACTGCACCGCGCCACCGACACCGATCTCTCGCGGTGGGCGGATGCCGAGCCGGAACTGCACGTCTTGGTGCCCGAACTCGACGATTTTCTTCAACCCGACGAGGCCGCACGACGTTTCGCTCTGGTTCCGAGGGCCCGTGTCATAGGTGTAGAAGGCGCGAAGCACCTCTGGGTGGGCGAGAAGTACGTGCGGCGGGTGCTCGACGAAATCGTCGGAATTATCGGCACCGCTGAAGTGCCGCTCCCTGAAGCGGTAACTGAAGCGCGGTTCGCCCAGTAGCTACGAGGGACTAATCCCCGCTGCCAGGCCGATCTGCTGGCGAGGGAAGTTGCGATGCCGATCGCTCGGTGGCGCTCTCAGTCGCAGACTCCAGTTTTCGCGCGTTGGTCACCACTTCTCCCAGGCTTTCAAAGTAACGAGCCACCGCAACGCGTTCGACCTTCAGTTGCGACATGCGATCCTCGGCATCGAGCAGAACCTTGGTGGCGCGGTTCTCAGCGTCGGTAAAGGTCGCATGGGCGCGTCGTTCCGCCTCCTGCACGATCTCAGCGGCCTGACGCTCGGCCTCTGACCTCAGCGTGTGCGCCTCGGTGGCCGCAGCCTGAGTCAGAGTGTTGACCTCGGCGCGAAGCTTCTCCGCGTGCTGAGTGAGCTGGGCAAGTTCAGCCTCGGCCGCGTGACGTGCTTCGAGAGTCGCCGCAGCTGTCGCAGCCTGTCGGTCGGCGATCTCGCGCTCCAAGTGCTCAGTTCGTTCAGCCATGCTGGTGGTGAACTCAGCGAGTTCTTTCGCCAGCCGTTGGCGCTGCGCCGAGGCTGCGTCTTCGGTCTCGGCGAGTAGTGTGGCGAGTGCATGCTTTTCGGACGCGCGAAGATTTGCGAGTTCCTCACGGGTATCCGCACGGAGCAACTTCACCTCCTCGTTTGCCTTGGCTCGCTCGCTGGCGACCTCACTCGCCACAGCGGCGACCGCGTGTTCGCGCTCGTTCGCAAGGGAGACGGTGTGCGCCTCCAACTCGGCGGCAATCCTGCGGTCGTGGTCAGCGCGCTCCCGGGTGAGGTCAGCTTCGAGGCTGGTGCGGTCCCGATCCACCTGGAGCATGAACTGCTCACGCTCGAGACCGAGGATTGCGGCGGCCTCTTCCTGTTCAAGTCGGAGGCGTTCGCCCTGCCCAGCTACCTGATCGGCGAGGGCACGCTCGTGTTCGGCAAGTTCTGTGTTCAGCCGAGCATCGTGGGCCGCTTGCTCCTCAGCAAGGCGAGTCTCGTGTGCCCGAACCGCTGTCGCGAGTTCGGCTTCATGACGTGTGACGAGTCGTTGAAGTTCCAGCTCCTGGGTCTCGCGCTCGGCCGCGATCGCTCGCTCGTGGTCAGCTCGCTCGCGCGCAAGCTCCACGCGCTGCGCCTCTCGCTCTGAGGCCAGCTGCGCCTCGTGACCCTCGATCTCGTCCCGCAACATCTGATCGTGCTCGGCGAGTTCCGCGGCCAGTTCGTCATCATGCAGCGATCGAGCCGACGTGAGCTCGGTGTCAAGCAGCGCCCGCGCATTCTCCATTTCTAGCCTGGACTGCTCTGCCTGCTGATCCAGCGAGGCACGTTGCGCCTCGGCTGCGCGCGCAAGGTCAGAGGTGTGCGCGGCAAATTCGGCTGCGAGGCGTGCGGTGTGTGAGTGTTCGCTCTGTGTGAGACGACGTTCATGGGCCGCACGCTCTTCAGCAATCGTTTGATCGTGCTCGGATCGCTCCTGCGCGATCTTCGCACGGAGCGTCTCGATCTCGTCGGTCAGTTGCAGCCTGAGTGCGTCGGTCTCGGCAATGAGCGCGTGTTCGCGTTCCGAGTAGCGGCGCTCGAGTTCGGTTTCGCGATCGTGTACCCGGGCAGTGAACTCCGCCTCTTGGCGCTCGCGCTCGCTCTCGAACTGGGCGCGGGCAAGTTCGGCCTCACGTGTGGAGGTCTCGCGCTCGCGCTCGAACTGCGCGGCTGCGAGCTCAGTGCGCTGCCGCACCTCGTCTGCGGCCGCGTGTGCGTCAATGGTGAGCCGCTCTGCACGTGCCTGTGCCTCCGCGACGAGCGCCCGCGCTTCAGCCTGGGCGGTCTCGAGTTCGGTGGTGGTGTCGCGGGTCGAAGTGCTTCGCAGCAACTCGGCCGACCGGTGTGCCTCATCGCCGAGACGCTTGCTTTCCGCCTGCGTGCGCGTGGTCAGCTCGTCCGCTTCCCGCCTCGACTCGGTGAGGAGTTTCTCGGCCTGCTCGGTCGCTGAGGTGACGAGCTCGTCTGCGCGCGCCTGCGCGTGTTCCAGCAGCCGCTTGGTCTCCTGCTCGGTCTTGCGACGCAAGCGCTCGGCATCGATGTCTGCCTGGGCGATGAGCGTCTCAGCGTGCTGCTCAGCAATTTGCAGGCTTTTTTCTACGCGCAGTCCCAGCCCGCTGTATCCCGTTGCACCGAGTTCGGCCACCTGGGCGCGGAGATCCTCAATCAACACCTGCTGTTCACCCGCGGTCTGTACCGACTCTGCGTAGCTGGTCTGCAGCGATTCGGTGTGCGCTTGAAGTGTCGTGATGTGCTGGGTCAGCGCGCTGATCTGAGCGTCGACCTCGCCGCGGTGGTAACCGCGAAGCGCGGGAGTGAACTGCGGGCTGGCTTCGGTCACGACGTCCTCCGGGTGGCAGGGGTATACGACCTCAAGTGCGACTTGCCGAGGCTTCCCTACCGAGGCCATGATAGTTCGGTCTGCTGGAGAGTGGCCTTGAGTTGTATGAGGTGTCTTGTCGCTCCGGATTGAACTCACGGAAAGCTCCGGTAGCGTTGACTTACAAAGTGTGCCGCCAATCTGGTGTGCACGTGCGACATTCAGACCCGAGCGACAGGAGGCACCCATGAGATTTGGGTTCGCTATTGCGGCTCTCGTGCTCTCAGGCATCTTCCTCGTTCTCGGAATTGGGCAGCGAACATTTCTCGCCGGACCATCTGAGATTGTGTTTGAGACCGCACTCGCGGAAGAGACAGGTTTTGCGGTCATTCCAGGAGACGTCTTCGCCACAGTTCCTGGGCAAGCCAATGTCGTGGTCAGTGGTGCAGCGGCATTCGCTGCGATCGGTTCCGCACGCGATGTTGCGGCCTGGGTTGAGCCGTTCTCACACGCGGAGATTGCGATTGACGAGTCCGAATCCCGACTGGTCAGCAGCTCGGTTCCCGGCGTCGAGTCACAGTCGGAGGTATCCACTTCCGCATCAGCCGCTGAGAATGGCACTCCGGCGGTCGACGGTGCCGCCGAGGGTGAAGCACCCGAAGCGGATGCCGAGCTCGAACTTCTCGATCCCCGCGGAAGTGACCTGTGGGTTG
Source organism: Leucobacter fengyongliangi (assembly GCF_052386045.1). Lineage (NCBI taxonomy): Bacteria > Bacillati > Actinomycetota > Actinomycetes > Micrococcales > Microbacteriaceae > Leucobacter > Leucobacter fengyongliangi. The sequence goes on from NZ_CM126356.1 coordinate 1,166,416, forward strand.
AAGAACGGAGCCTCGCGCCCGTCAGTGAGGCAGACGCAGACGCACCAGACGCTGCAGAGGGCGATGCCGCAGACAGTGAATCAGCCTCCGCGAGCTCCGATGCAGGGGGCAAGATTCGGCTTCCACTTGATGTTGATGATGGTGACGCGGTGCTCGTTTCGGTCGACGTTGCCGCTGGCGATTCGGCTGCGGTCGTGATCGAATGGGTCCAGGATCAACGCACTCCGTTCGCAGGCCCCTTGCTCGTGACAGGCGCTCTTCTTGCGGTCGTGGGTGCGGTGCTCTACCTTCTCGCGGTCGATCACGATCGCCGCGGTCTGGGGCCCCGACGAGGAAGGAAGGGCCCACTCCTCGGCATCCGGGATTCGGTGACGCGCCGACGGCGGGGCGAGCAGGATCAGAACCGCCAGGATTCGCCGAGCACCACTCCTGCCGAGACCAAGAATCAGCGCACGGCAGCGCGCAGGATCGCCCTCCCCAGCGTCGGGCTTGCGCTCGCGTTGGGCCTGAGCGGCTGCTCCGCGAGCTACTGGCCCGACCTGAGCCCGGCTGAGACCGAGGTGCAGGATCAAAACGATGACGGAGAGTCCGCCGTCGCACCGGTACCCGTGACGCGCACGCAGATCGATCGCATCGCCGGCGACATTGCTGCGATCGCGGGCGAGGCCGATGACGCGCTAGACGCGGAAATCCTCAAGGAACGCTTCACCGGTGATGCCCTTCTGCAGCGCACCGCGAACTTTACGATCAGGCAGTCGGTGCCTGATTATGCCGTGGTTCCGCCTCGCATCACGAGCGAAGCGCTGGGGTACGAGCTCGTCCAGTCGACAGAGGGTTGGCCCCGCACCGTGTTCGTGACCGTCGCCTCCGAGAGCGGCACTGACTCGGAACCCGAGGCCACCGATCCTCCCGCCGAGGGTGAAGACGCTGCGACCAGCGATGAGAACGCCGAGCCAGCGGCATCACCCTCGCTTGCGATCATCATGACGCAGGCTGCCCCGCATGAGAACTTCATGGTCTCGCGGGTGATTTCGCTTCGCGGCGGTATCACGATGCCTGAGGCCGCGCCCGCCGAAGAAGGCACCGCGATCTTGAAAGACGATTTGCAGACGCTGGTGCTTTCACCGGGGGAGGTGGGCGCTGCCTACGCTGCGGTGCTTTCCGGAGGTTCCGATGTTCCCGAGGCCGCGCTCTTCGACCTTGCCGAAGACACCCTGATCGAACGCAGTGGCGCCGCCTGGGCCGCCCAGTCACAAGCCACGGCAGATGCCGCGGGTCAGGGGGTCGTCTATTCGGTCACGGTAGAGCAATCAGGCTCGAAGATCATCAGCCTCTCTACCGGGGTGGGTGGCGCCCTCGTGGCGACGACCGTGCTTGAAAACCGTATTGAAGAGCCCGGCTCCAGCCGCTGGAAGCCCACTCCGCCAGCCAGCGTGACAGCGCTCTCCGGATTGTCGGGGCAGCAAGACCGACTCGTCAGCGAAGTACAGCATCAACTTCTGTTCTTCGTGCCGAGCAAGACCAGCAACGCCCCCATCCAGTTGCTGGGGTTCACCAGTGATCTCGTGGGAGCAAGGAACTAATCATGTCGCAGCAGATTCCCGAACGACTCCCCGGTGGCGGGGTCGACCTGAGTCACCTCGCAGCGCGAGGCCAGACACCGGCTCGTCCCGGGGCGCCCGAGGGCGCGCAGGCTGACGCTGCCGGGCAGACCGTTGACGTACCCGCGCTCGTCTTCGATGTTACCGAGCAGACACTCCAGAACGCGGCACAGCTGTCGATGGTGGTGCCGGTCATCGTCGAACTGTGGTCGAGCCTCGAACCGCAGTCAGCGGTATTGGGCCCAATCTTCCAGAAGCTCGCGCGCGAGTTCGCGGGGCGAATCGTGGTGGCCAGGGTCGACGTCGACACGAACCCCGGCCTCGCCCAGGCCTTCCAAGTGCAGGCGGTGCCCGCGGCCGTAGCGCTAGTCGGCGGTCGCCCCGTGCCGCTGTTTCAGGGCCAGGTGCCTGAAGATCAGGTTCGCGACGTTCTCAATCAACTCACACAGATCGCCGCGCAGCAGGGGATCCACGGACGGGTCAACGCGCCTGAATTAGCTGGCGACGGCGAGGCATCCCAGCAGCCCGCCGAACCCCCGGTGAACCCTGCCCACGCGGAGGCCCTCGAGGCACTCGGACGGGGTGATTTCGCCGCGGCCATCACGGCCTACGAAGCGGTGCTCTTGAAGGCGCCCGCAGACCACGAGGCGCGCGCGGCCCTGGTGCAGGTTCGTCTGCTCGATCGGTTGCAAGGTCTCTCCGCCGATGCGGTTCGCGCGGATGCCGCCGCGGCGCCCACCGACGTCGACGCGCAGTTGCGCGTGGCCGACCTCGACGTGTCTGGAGGGCACGTGGAGGATGCCTTCCTCAGGCTCCTCGAGCTGTTCTCCGCATCGACAGAAGCTGGCGATCGCTCTGCTATTCGGGAGCGAATGCTCGAGCTTTTCGAGGTTGTCGGCGTGGCGGATCCGCGAGTGCAGGCTGCGCGCACTCGACTCGCCAACCTGCTTTACTGAGGCTCACCGTGGCTCCTGTTCGGGCGTATCTCGACCACGCCGCGACCTCGCCGATGCCCGAACCGGTCTTTGAGGCCTACACCGCCGCGCTCCGCACAGTCGGGAACCCCGCATCGACGCACGCCCACGGGCAGGCGGCGAGTGAGTCTCTCGAGAGTGCGCGCGAGCGGATCGCCAGCGCTCTGGGCTGCGACTCAGCAGAGCTGTCCCTGACGAGCGGTGGCACCGAATCGATCAATCTCGCGCTCAAGGGGATGTACTGGGCGCGTCGTCGGCATGGCGCCGGCTCAGTCCTCCTGGTGCCCGAGGGTGAACACCACGCCACCATCGAGGCCGCCGAGTGGCTTCGCGACACCCAGGGTGCCGATCTGCGCTGGCTCCCGATCGATCACCAGGGGGTGCTTCGCCCCGAGGTGCTCGCGAGCGCGATTGAACATGCTGGTGCCGACAACGTGGCTCTGGTGTCGTTTCTCTGGGCCAACAATGAGGTGGGAAGCGTGCAGCCGGTGCGGACGCTTGCCCGCGCGGCGCGATCCGCCGGCGTGCCGGTGCACATCGACGCGGTCTCGGCGCTCGGGCAGGTGCCGATCGATTTTCGGGCATCTGGCGCCTCAGCGCTCAGCGTCTCAGCGCATAAGATCGGCGGCCCGGTGGGGGTGGGTGCGCTGGTGCTCGGTCGAGGCGCGAGTGCAGATCCGCTGTTTCATGGCGGATCCCAGCAGCGTGCACGCTCGGGCACGCAGAATGTCGCCGGTGCGGTGGGTTTTGCTGCCGCACTTGATTGGGCTGGCCTTGCGACCCCAGGGTCGACGCTCGAGACAGCAGCGGATCGGCACGCCCACATGGGGGATCTGCGAGATCGGCTCATCGCCGGTCTGCGAGAAGTCGTTCCCGACGCGGTGCTGCGAGGGGCGGCTCCGGGCCCGGGACGACTTCCCGGAAACGCTCATTTCACCTTTCCCGAGTGTCAGGGCGACTCGCTCGTGTTCCTGCTCGATGCCGCCGGAATTTCCGCCTCCGTCGGCTCAGCCTGCCAGGCCGGGGTAGCGGAGGTATCGCACGTACTGCTTGCGATGGGAGTGCCTGAGGAGGAAGCTATCGGCTCGCTGCGTTTCACCCTGGGGCCCGACTCCACCGCGGCGGAGGTCGATGCGTTGCTCGCCGCACTTCCCGACGCGGTGGCGCGCGCGCGACGGGCCGGATTGAGTTGACATGTTCAGCGTCTCGGGCGGGAAGCTGAGATTCACACCGCGGGGCTGCTGATTTTTCCGGCCCCCGATAGACTGCCCGGATGAAGATTTTGGCTGCGATGAGTGGTGGAGTGGACTCGGCGGTCGCAGCGGCTCGTGCGGTCGAGGCCGGTCACGAAGTCGTCGGGGTGCATCTTGCGCTCAGTCGCATGCCCGGAACGCTCCGTACCGGATCCCGGGGATGCTGCACGATCGAAGATTCGATGGATGCCAGGCGAGCCGCGAATCTCCTCGACATACCCTTTTATGTGTGGGATTTTAGCGAGCGTTTCAAGGAAGACGTCGTCGACGATTTTGTTGCCGAGTATGCTGCCGGGCGCACCCCGAACCCGTGCCTCCGCTGTAACGAAAAGATCAAGTTCCAGGCTCTGCTCGACAAGGCCATAGCTCTGGGCTTCGACGCGGTCGCGACCGGACACTACGCGACCCTGCTCGACACGCCGACTGGGCGAGAACTGCATCGGGCGAGCGCCTGGGCAAAAGATCAGTCCTACGTGCTTGGCGTACTCACCGAAGAGCAACTGGCGCACTGCTACTTCCCGCTCGGCGACACGCCCTCCAAACAGCTCATCCGTCGGGAGGCTGAGGAGCGGGGTCTGCAGGTCGCGCAGAAGCCCGACAGCCACGACATTTGCTTTATTCCCGACGGCGACACCCGCGGGTGGCTCTCCGGGCACCTGGAGCGCACACCCGGGGAGATCGTGGACGAATCCGGCGATGTCGTGGGCACCCACGACGGTGCTAACGGCTACACAGTGGGGCAGCGACGTGGGCTGCAGCTCGGCACGCCCGCGGCCGATGGCCAGCCGCGCTACGTGCTCTCGATCCGGCCAGTGTCGAACCAAGTGGTCGTTGGGTCGAAAGATCGTCTGGCGATCGGGCGGATCGCCGGTGGCCGGTACAGCTTCACCGGGGCACCGGGATTCGATCTGGAAGTGCCGTTCGCCTGCGAGGTGCAGATTCGTGCACACGCGGATCCGGTTCCAGCGACCGCTGCGCTGCGCAAGATCCACGATTCCGATCGCACCGAGCACCACCGTGCAGACGCGACCCACGAAATTGTGGTGGAGATTGACCTGGTGCACGCAGAACCGCTGCTCGGCGTTGCTCCCGGGCAGAGCGCCGTGCTGTACATCGGCACCCGGGTTCTCGGTCAGTTCACGATAGATCGCACCGAGGCGGCCGAGACGATGTCGGCAGTCGCTTCTACACTGGCTGTGTGAGCACGCAGCCTTTTGATCCCGCAGCCCCGGCACCAGTACCCATTGATTTCGCTAGCGCGCGGGCGGCCAGCGAAAAACTGACCGACCTGATCGACCGCTACCGCCTCGCGTATTACTCTGAGGCCACCAGCCTGGTCTCAGATGCCGAGTACGACGGGTTGATCCACCAGCTTGAAGCCATCGAGCAGGCGTTCCCCGAGCTCGCGGGGCTCGATAGCCCCACGCAGCAGGTGGGTGCAGCGGTCGTCTCAGCGGGTTTTCCCGAACACGAGCACGCCGAACGCATGCTCAGCCTCGACAACGTGTTTTCGCTTGAAGAGTTCACCGAGTGGGCGGAGAAAACAAGAGCCGCATCGGGTCGCAACGTGCGCTGGTTGAGTGAACTGAAAATCGACGGCGCTGCGATCTCGCTCGCCTATCGGAACGGCCAGTTGGAAACGGCCACAACCCGAGGCGACGGCCGGAGGGGTGAAGACATCACCGAAAACGTGCGGTTCATTTCGGCGATCCCCACATCGCTCACCGGGGAGGGCATCCCCGAATTTTTCGAGGCGCGCGGAGAGGTATTTATCGGGCGCGAAAATTTCGAGTGGTTGAATCAGAGGCAGCACGACCTGCAGTCCGAATTCGAGGCTGAACAACGAGCGAAGGGCGTTCCCGACGACAAGATCACGGTGCGATTTCCTGAGTTTGCGAATGCCCGCAATACCGCCGCAGGAAGCCTGCGCCAGCGCGCCGAGAAGAAGTCGGCGCGGGAGCTTGAGCTGATGGCGGAGCGGCTCGGGAAGCTTTCGTTGTACGTGCACGGAATCGGAGCCTGGAATGATCCGCAGTTCGCGAATCAGTCCGATGCGTACCGGCTGCTGGGCGAGTGGGGGCTGCCCGTGTCGCCACACTCTCGCGTATTCGATACCGTCGCGGAGGTCGTGGATTTCATTGAGGATCGCGGCACACACCGTGACCAGGTCGAGCACGAGATCGACGGCATCGTGGTCAAGGTCGACGAGCTCGCGTTGCACGCTGAGCTCGGTGAGACGAGTCGCGCGCCACGGTGGGCGATTGCCTTCAAGTACCCGCCGATGGAAGTGCACACCCGGTTACTCGACATTCGAGTCGGGATCGGCAGAACGGGGCGCGCAACTCCGTATGCGGTCATGGCCCCGATACGGGTGGCGGGATCGACCGTGAGCCAGGCGACGCTTCACAACCAGGAGGTCGTGAAGGCCAAGGGCGTGCTGATCGGCGACACGGTGGTGCTGCGGAAAGCGGGTGATGTGATTCCCGAGATTCTCGGTGCGGTGGTGGAGCGGCGCGACGGCACCGAACGGGAATGGCAGATGCCCGCTGAGTGTCCTGAGTGTGGGTCTGAGTTGCGCCCCATGAAGGAGGGCGACATCGACCTGCGGTGCCCGAATAGTCGCGGCTGCCCCGCACAGTTGCGCGGCCGGGTTGAGCACATCGGGTCTCGTGGTGCGCTTGACATCGAGGTGCTGGGGGAGGTCACGGCGGCGGCACTGACCCAGCCGGAGGTACCGGCTGATCCACCACTCACCACCGAGGCGGGCCTGTTCGACCTGACGATCGATCAGCTGGTGCCCATTGTGGTCATCGTGCGCGACGCGGAGACTGGCGAACCGAAGACTGACGAGGCTGGCGAAGCGGTGCGACGAGCGCCGTTTCAGAAGACCACCGTAACTTATCCGCCCGGGTGGGAAGATGCGCCGGCGGCCAAGCGGCGAGCCGCAGGCGTGAAGAAAGATTTCGCGGTGGTGACACCGTCGAAAGATGCCGAGACGCTCCTCGCCGAGCTTGAGGCCGCCAAGACCAAGCCACTGTGGCGACTGCTGGTGGCGCTCAATATTCGTCACGTGGGGCCGGTCGCCGCACGCGCGCTTGCCGATTGGTTTGGGTCGCTTGATTCCATCCGCGCGGCCAGCAGCGAGGAACTCGCTGAGGTCGAGGGTGTCGGTGAGACGATCGCGGAGTCGGTGCGTGAGTGGTTCGCGGTCGATTGGCACCGTGAAATTGTGGATCGCTGGGCGGCTGCGGGTGTGCAGTGGGCGACCCCCGGGCATCCGGGGCCGGGCGCGGCGGCGGCCAGCGGCGGCGTGCTCGCTGGCCTGACGATCGTTGCGACGGGCTCGCTCGAGGGGTTCACCCGCGACGGCGCGAAGGAAGCCATCATTCAGGCGGGTGGCAAGGCCGCTTCGAGCGTCTCGAAGAAGACGGACTTCGTAGCGGCTGGCCCGGGCGCGGGGTCAAAACTCGCGAAGGCGGAGGAACTCGGCATTCCTGTGCTCGATGCCAGCCAATTTGCCGTGCTGGTGACCCAGGGCCCTGGCGCGCTGGGAGGCGAGATCTAGCTGACACATCCTCGCCCTCGGATCGAGGGTTGGTCGGGTATCCGGTGAGTTATCCACAGATCCGGGTTGGGACAACCGAAGCGACGGTGCGATGCCTAGGCTCGAACCGGGGGACGTCACGGATCGCCCACTCCGGGCATCACGAAGGAGCAGTCATGCATCAAATCAGCGACGTGTGTCGCCCTACCTGGGCCGATTCCGACCCATTGCTGACCGAGTATTACGACACCGAGTGGGGCATGCCGGTGCTCGACGATGTCGGGATGTTTGAGCGGCTCACCCTCGAGGCCTTTCAGTCGGGGCTGTCATGGCTCACGGTGTTGCGCAAGCGCCCGGCATTCCGGGACGCATTCGAGGGGTTCGAGCCGAATGCCGTTGCCGCGTATACGGAGTCTGACATTGAACGGTTACTCGGAAACCCGGGAATCATTCGGAATCGGCGAAAGATCGAGGCGACCATCTCGAATGCCGCTGCCACGCTCGCGCTGCGAGAGCACGGGCGCGACCTGGCGAGCGTCGTGTGGTCGTTTGCGCCGGATCGATCGCCTGCGCCGCTGACCGAGGATGAGGTGCCGAGCACCTCCCTGGAATCGGTCGAGCTTGCGCGAGAACTCAAACGTCTGGGATTCGTGTTTGTCGGGCCAACGACCGTGTACGCGCTCATGACCGCGGTGGGCGTGGTTGATGCGCACCTGGTGACGAGCCACCGCCGCGGCTGCTCGGGGCTGTGGAATCCGGATGGCAGCCGAGCGGAATCCTGGGCGCTCGCACCCGCCGACTCGGCCGTGACACCGGTATCTGCCCCGCGATAGGCTCGCGGTATGTGCACACGGTTTCTCTGGTCATCCGCTGGCCAGCCAGGATCAGGTATTGTCCTCGTCGGTCGCAGCATGGACTGGGTTGAACCCACGCAAACCGTCCTGGCTGTGCGCCCCCGGGGTGCCGCGCGGGAGAGTGCGCCCGGCGATCCGGGAAACCTGAGTTGGGTTTCCGATTTCGGCAGCGTCGTTGCGCTGATGTACGGCAAGATCGCGGTCGATGGGCTCAATGAGCGCGGATTTCAGGTGAGCGGCCTCTACCTTGCTGAATCTGATTACGGATCGCGCGACACGGAGAGGCCCGGGCTCATGTTGCACCAGGCCGTGCAACTGCTGCTCGATCGCTTCGACACGGTCGCTTCGGCGGTGCAGTGGCTGACCGAGAGCCGAGTTCAAATCATTCCGCTCATGATTGGGGATCACCCCGGCACCGCACACCTGTCGATGGCAGACCAGGCCGGCGACTCGGCCATTGTGGAGTTTCTTGACGGCGACATCTCGGTGCATCACGGGTCCGAGTTCACCGTGATGACGAACTCGCCGACGTATGATCAGCAGCTCGAGCTGCTGAAGAACTATCGGGGTCTCGGTGGCGAGCAGCCGCTGCCCGGCGGTACCGATTCCCCGGAGCGGTTCGCCAGGGCCGCGTTCTACTCGGCACGGCTTCCCGAGACATCAGATGCGCGAGAGGCGGCAACCTACGTCTTCAGCGTGATCCGCAACGCTTCGGCGCCATACGGCACTGCCGACCCGGTGCGGCCGAACGTGTCGACCACGAGGTGGCGCACCGTGGCCGACATCACCGACCTCGTCTACTTCTTCGAGTCGACGCGCTCACCCAATGTCGTGTGGGTTCCCCTCGCCGAGCTTTCCTTCGCCCCGGGACCGGAGCGAGTGCTCGACCTCGTGAACGAACCTGATCGGAGCGGCAACGTCGCGTCCGAGTTCGTTGCCGTAGCTTAACCGGCGCTGTCGTTCGATCGGTCGTGGCCACGGCTGCGCCTCGTCGGGGGGAGCCATTGGGCGCCGGAAGGCGCGATCCCGAACGCCGGTAGGATGGTCGAGTTCCCACACGACCACTCCAGATGGAGCAGCATGCCTGAAACCAGCGCGGAGAACGGCGAGATCACGGTGGAAACCGTGAGGCACCTCGCCGGCCTTTCCCGTATCGCCCTGACCGACGGAGAACTCGATTCTCTCACTCGTGAGATCGACTCGATTCTGCACAGCATTGCCAAGGTGAGCGAGGTGGCCGGGGCGGACGTCCCGCCGACGAGCCACCCGATTCCCATCACGAACGTCACGCGACCCGACGAGATCGCTGATGTTCTGACGCTCGAGCAGGCGCTGCAGAACGCCCCCGACGCGGCTGATGGCATGTTTCGCGTGTCATCGATCCTGGGGGAGGAGCAGTGATGGGCGACCTGATTCGCATGACCGCGGCGGAGCTTGCGGGTGTGCTCGCGAGTGGAGAGGTATCGTCAGAAGAGGCCACTCGCGCCCACCTCGACCGCATTACAGAAGTCGACGGTGAACTCCACGCCTTCCTCGCAACGAACCACGAGGCATCGCTCGACGCGGCGCGGGCAGTGGATGCCAGGCGCGCGTCTGGCGAGAAGCTCGGAGAGCTCGCCGGCGTGCCGATCGCGATCAAAGACGTTCTGGTCACGACCGACATGCCCTCCACTTCGGGCTCGAAAATCCTCGAAGGGTATCGCTCGCCCTTCGACGCGACCGCCGTGGCGAAGGCACGATCCGCCGGGCTCATCTCAATTGGCAAGACCAATATGGATGAGTTCGCGATGGGCTCGTCAACCGAGAACTCCGCGTACGGGGTAACCCGCAATCCGTGGGCACTCGATCGCGTTCCCGGTGGTTCCGGCGGCGGATCGGCAGTGGCCGTGAGCGCGTTTGAGGCCCCGCTTGCGCTGGGCAGCGATACGGGCGGCTCGATCCGCCAGCCCGCCGCGCTCACCGGCACGGTCGGCGCAAAGCCCACGTATGGCGGGGTGAGCCGATACGGCGCAATCGCCCTCGCCTCATCGCTCGATCAGATCGGGCCGGTTGCTCGCACCGTGCTCGATACGGCGCTGCTGCACGATGTGATTGTCGGCCACGATCATCACGACTCGACTTCGCTCAATCACGACTGGCCATCGATGGCAGCTGCGGCACGTGACGGAGTCGACGCAGAGTCGCTTCGCGGGCTTCGGGTGGGGGTCGTCAAGCAGCTCATGCTCGAGGGCGTGCAGCCCGGGGTGAAGGCGCGCTTTGAGGAAGCGCTGGCGCTGCTGTCAGCCCAAGGGGCGGAGATTGTCGAGATCGACGCACCTCACTTCGAGTATGCGGTCGCCGCGTACTATCTCATCCTGCCTGCCGAGGCCTCCAGCAACCTGGCGAAATTCGACTCTGTTCGGTTCGGCCTGCGGGTGAACCCGCAGGGTGGTGGAACCGTGGAAGACGTGATGAGCGCCTCGCGGGCGCAAGGTTTTGGCGCCGAGGTGAAGCGACGAATCATTCTCGGCACCTATGCGCTCTCCGCCGGGTATTACGACGCGTACTACGGCAGCGCACAGAAAGTGCGCACGCTGATTCAGTGCGACTTCGCCGCCGCGTTCGCGCAGGTCGATGTGATCGCCTCGCCGACCGCGCCGACCACCGCATGGCGGTTGGGCGAGCACGCGGGCGATCCGATGCAGGATTACCTCAACGACGCGACGACGATCCCGGCGAACCTTGCCGGGATTCCGGGACTGAGCCTCCCCATCGGCACGGCCGTCGAGGACGGTCTTCCGGTGGGCCTGCAACTCTTGGCTCCGGCGTACGAAGACGCGCGCCTCTACCGGGCCGGCGCGGCCATTGAGCGCATCATCGAGGAACGCGACGGCACGCCGTTCTGGGCGCAGGCCCCGTCGCTCGCAGGCATCACCGCCGGAAAGGCAGCACTCTGATGGCGAAAACCAAACTGATGGATTTTGACCGAGCTCTTGAGCTCTTCGAGCCGGTCATCGGACTAGAGGTGCACGTCGAGCTGAACACGCGCACGAAGATGTTCAGTTCCGCACCGAACGTCTTCGGCTCGGATCCCAACACGAATCTGACACCCGTGTGCCTCGGACTCCCCGGTAGCCTGCCAGTCATCAACGAGCAGGCGGTGCGGTACTCGATCAGCCTCGGTCTTGCCCTCGGGTGTGAAATTGCCGAGGTGTCGGGCTTCGCGCGGAAGAACTATTTCTACCCGGACATGGCGAAGAACTACCAGATCTCGCAGTACGACGACCCCATCGCGTTTGACGGCTCGGTCGAGATCGAGCTCGCCTCGGGCAGGGTCGTGCACGTGCCGATCGAGCGCGCACACATGGAGGAGGATGCCGGCAAGCTCACCCATATGGGTGGATCGACGGGCCGCATCCAGGGCGCAGAATACTCGTTGGTCGATTACAACCGAGCGGGAGTTCCGCTCGTCGAGATTGTCACCCGCCCCATCTTCGGTGGGGAAGCTGACACCCCTGAGATCGCCGCCACCTACGTGTCGACGATTCGTGACCTCGTCGTCTCGCTCGGTATCTCGGACGCACGGATGGAACGCGGAAACCTTCGCTGCGACGCGAACGTGTCGCTCCGACCCCGCGGGAATGAGGGCGCCGGCATGACCGTGCTTGGCACACGCACGGAAACCAAAAACGTGAACTCGCTGCGTTCGGTCGAGCGCGCGGTGCGATTCGAGATTCAGCGTCAGGCGCAGATCCTGTCGGAGGGCGGCTCCATTACCCAGGAGACCCGCCACTGGCACGAAGACACGGGGGAGACTTCACCGGGCCGACCGAAGAGCGATGCCGACGACTATCGGTATTTCCCAGAGCCAGATCTGGCCCCGATGACCCCCTCGCGGGCCCTCGTAGAGGAGCTTCGGGCCGAACTTCCGGAACACCCGACGCTGCGCAGGCGTCGTTTGCGTGAGGACTGGGGCTTCACCGTGCTGGAGTTCCAGGACGTGGTGAACGCCGGACTGCTGCAGAACATCGAGGAGACGGTCGCCGCTGGCGTGCCCGCACACACCGCGCGGAAGTGGTGGACGGGTGAAATCGCCCGCATTGCGAACGAACGATCGGCAGCTCCGAGCGATCTCATCACCGTTGAGCAGCTCGCGGCCGTGGTGACGCTCGTCGACGCCGGCACGTTGAACGACAAGCTGGCTCGCCAGGTGATTCAGGGAATCATTGCCGGAGAGGGCACCGCGCAAGAGATCGTCGACGCCCGCGGGCTCGCCATCGTCTCTGACGACGGTGCGCTGATCGAGGCGATTGACGCGGCTCTCGCCGAGCAGCCCGATGTGTTGGCGAAGATCCGCGACGGGAAGGTACAGGCCGCTGGGGCGGTCATTGGAGCGGTGATGAAGGCGATGCGCGGTCAGGCCGACGCGGCGCGAGTTCGCGAGCTCGTGCTCGAGCGCGCGACCGCCTAGTGGTGGATCGGGGCTGGCTGCGGGGGTTCGCGGCTGGCCCCGATTGGCACTGTCGCTCGGCCAAAATTCCCCGGGAAGTGTCACACGTTCGTGACGCTCCGGGGTTCCGCTGGGCGCGCTTCATGACTAGGGTGGGGCCATGAAAGTCAACATTCCGAGCGATACCGAACTTGCCGACCTGATCGAGCATCGTGATCCCGCGAGTGTCACGGTCTATCTTCCTTCCTCGCCGGTGCCGGCGGAGCGGGAACGCCTCCAGCTTGCGCTCCGACAGCATGCAAAAACAGCGGAAAACGCCCTCGAGGCCGCCGGTATTGATGGCCATAACCGCCGTGCAATCGCAGACAGCTTCGACCGTTTACAGACCGACCGGGAGTTCTGGGATTCCCAGGCTCGCTCGCTCGCACTCTTCCTGAGCCCGAGCGGCACGCACGCCTTCCACGTCGCGAACGACCTCCCTGAGCACCTCTCGGTCGGCGACCGATTCGATGTGGGGCCGCTCCTGCGCTCGGTGTCCTTCGCGAACGAGGGATTCGTGCTCACGATTACGCAGAGTTCGGCTCATCTCTACGAACTCCGGGCGGATCGGGGCGCGACCGAAGTTCCTCTTGCAGACCTGCCCGAGGATGCGTCCGAGGTGTTGCGTCAGGAGCCGCACGGGGGCCAGGCCGATCGGGTGAGCGATACGGGAGCGTTGGGGCCGAAGATCCAGCAGCGCAAGTACTGTTCCGTGATCCAGGATGCCGTACTGCCGCACCTGGGAGACGACCACATCCCATTGATTTTGTGTGCGACCGACGATTTGGAGCCGGCGTATCGGGAGGTCAACTCCTATCGACACCTGGCTGAGGCGGGAATTCCTCAGCACCCGGATTCGCTCACCCCAAAGGAGCTCGATCGGGAGGCCCGTGCGATTCTCGATGCCTTGTACGTGCAGCAACTGGCCGGGTGGAAGGAACGATTCGAGAATCTGCGCGGGGAGGGCACCGCGGTGAGCCAACTTACCGAGGTCGCGCGCGCGGCCACCGCGGGCGCGGTGAGCGAACTGTGCTTCGACCTCGAATCGACTGCCCTTGAGGGTTCCATCGATGATGCGGGGGCGATTCACCCGGCCACCGGGGCCACGCACACCACCTATGGGCTGATCGACGAGTTGGCCGTTCGTGTGCTGCGCACCGGGGGCACCGTCCGTGCCGTGCGAAAGGGAGATCTTCCCGACGACAGTCCGGTCGCGGCGATCTTGCGGTATCCGCCGGTTCGCTGAGTTGGGGCGCACCGACTCCTCGATTCTGCACGTCGACATGGACTCGTTCTTTGTCTCCGTGGAGTTGCTCGATCGGCCGGAGTTGCGTGGCGTGCCGACGGCGGTGGCCCACGAAACCGGGCGATCGGTGATCTCCAGCGCGAGTTACGAAGCGCGAGCGTATGGAGTGAGATCGGCGATGCCCGTCTCCCGGGCCAAGCAGCTGTGCCCATCGCTCGTGCTGATGGAGCCCACGTACGCGAAGTATCGTGATGCCTCCCGCACGGTGATGGCGATCTTTCACGAGTTCACGCCCCTCGTCGAGCCGCTGAGTATCGACGAGGCGTTCCTTGACGTGTCGGGTTCGACGAAGCTCTTTGGTCCACCCGCCGAGATTGCGCGAAGGCTCCGCGCCACCATTCGTGAACGCACCGGCCTGCCGGCATCGGTCGGGCTTGCGAGCACGAAACACGTCGCGAAGCTTGCGTCCCAGCGCGCGAAGCCCGACGGGGTGCTCGAGATCCCACACGCGGGCACGCTCGATTTCCTGCACCCACTTCCCGTTGAGGCGATCTGGGGTGTCGGTGCGGCGACGGCGAAGGCCCTGCATGCTCGCGCGATCCACACGGTCGGAGATCTGTCGCGGGAACCTCTGCCCAGCCTTGAACGGGTGGTCGGGCGGGCAAGCGCCGCCAAGCTGCACGAGCTTGCGAACGGGCGTGACGCGCGCGAAGTGCGCACCACGCGCATCGAGAAGAGCATCGGGCACGAAGAAACCTTTGCGTTCGACGAGACTGATGCCGCGGTGATCGAACGCGAATTGCTGCGCCTCTCCACGCGCACCGCCGAGCGCCTTCGGGAGCACGGTGCCGAGGCGCGCACCATCGCGGTCAAAGTGCGGTGGGGCAACTTCGAGACCATCTCGCGCTCGCGCACTCTCGCCGAGGCGACGAATTCCTCGCAGCGGATCTACCGAACCGCACGGGAACTGTTCGCCTCCGTCGGCTCAGACGGTCGGGCGGTTCGGCTCATCGGTGTGCGGGCAGAGCAGCTCATACCCGAAGGGCAGGAGCCTGAGGCCCTCTGGAGCGAGGACGAGGAATGGCGCGCGGTGGATCAGGCCGTCGACGATGTGCGGATCCGCTTCGGAAGTGTTGGCCTCACCCCCGCCCGGCTGCTGCAGCCACGACAGGATGTGGTCGATCCGCGCTCGCTCGAATCGCCGTAGGCGCACCCGCGCTCGTGCATGCTGCGCTGCGCGCTAAGGGCGGAGGGTTGAGCGTTAGTCTTCCTCAGGCGTGGTCTGCATGCGCAGGATCGACTCCAGGATGGCCGCGAGCCAGTCGTAAACGAGCACCGTGCCACGTGTGTCAGGGGTGACGAGCAACCGCTCGTGGGCTTCATCTGAGTCGAGCCCAATACGGGCGGCGATGGCGAGCCGCAGCGCGGTCAGTGTGCGCACCCAGGCGGAGAGCGTGGCGGGTGTCACCTCGATCTCGACGGGTTCGGGCTCGTCACCCTCGGTCGGTGCATTGCCCATGCCGAGTTCAGAGGTCACCAGCATTGCGTCTTGCAGCTTGCGGTTAATGAGCCCTTGCTCGGTCACGCGACGAAACTGCGACGCGTCGTCGTCGGCCTCGTAGGCATCGGGGAAGAGCCTGGCCAAAGCGGGGTCTTCGGGGGTTGCCTCAGACCCGCCGACCTCGAGACTCGCGAACAGTGGATCCGGGTCGAGTGCCGTGCGGCTGTGGCTCTGCAGCAGCTCGATCAGTTGGCCAGTGAGCTGATCGAGCAGGTGCGCTTCGTCAAAGTCGAGCCGCACCCGAAGTGCGCCGCTCGGGAGGGGGAGGAGTCTCATGGGCTGCCTGCCTGCCGAACGGTTGCCCACAATCCGTAGCCGTGCATGGCTTCGACGTGCAGCTCCATCTCCTCGCGGGTACCCTCGGCGACCACGGCGCTTCCCTCAGTGTGTACACGCAGCATGAGCCTCTCAGACTCAGTGCGGTCGAATCCGAAGTGCTCCTGAAAGACGTATGCCACATACGACATGAGATTCACGGGGTCGTCCCACACCACCGTCTGCCAGGGCCGATCGGGCACGGGGGAGATCCGCTCGCGTCGGCGCAGTTCTGGCCGCGCACGCGTTTCGCTCATCATCCCCACCCCAACTCGTGAATGCGGGCCTCGCTTAGGCCGTAGAAGTGCGCAATCTCGTGCACAAGCGTGATGCGGATCTCGGCGATGAGATGCTCGTGATCGACGCAGTGCGCGAGCAGGTTCTCGCGATACAGGATGATGCGATCCGGCTCTTCTCCGTACCCGTACGAATCGCGCTCAGCCAGCGAGAATCCCTCGTACACGCCCAGCACGTCGCTGCCATCTTCGGGAGCATCCTCGACCAGAAAAATGACATTGTCGAGCTTGGCCAGCATGTCGGCATGCAGGCTGTCGAGCCCCTCGCCGACGAGGTGCTCGAAGTCTTCACGCGAGACATCCCACATGCCTTCACCCTACACAGTTCACTCGCAGTACGACGTCTCAACCCCGAGTTCTGGCAGGCGTCGCGCATGCCTGCGCGACGTGATCCACTGGGGTGTTCAGCGAACCGACACCCGCGGTTCGCCGTGCGGGCACCGTCGCATCATCTGGGACCGACAGCCTGGTGACCGTCCCCTGCGCTGCGTGCGCTGGGCTGCACCCATCGCGAGAAGAAAGTGGCGCATGCGTACTCGACACCCCTGGCTAAAGACTCTCGGCGGCATTGCCTGCGCGGGCGTCGTCGCGGCCCCGCTCATTGTGCCCGTGACAGCGTACGCGGCTCCGAGCCTGCCACCGCTCGTCATCAACGAGGTGATCCAAGATAACGACGCGATTGCCGACGCGATCGAGGTGCTGAACCTTGGTGACACAGCGGTCGATATCTCTGGATGGATCCTGGCCGACGACAAGAACTCGATGCCGGTGTCGGCTGGAACCGTGATTCAGCCGGGCCAGTATCTCGCCATCACGGTCGATGACGACACGCGTATCGACAAGTTCGGCCTGGGCAAGGCGGATCAGGCGAATCTCAAGCTTCCCGACGGCACGCTGGTCGACACGTACGCGTGGAGCGGGCACGTCAGTACTTCCTACGGTCGATGCGTCGACGGCACCGGCGATTTTCGGGTCACCGTCGAGGCGACCCCGAACGCGGCAAATGCGTGCGTCGCGACGCCCCTGGGCAACATCAAGATCAACGAGGTCGAGTCGAACGGCGACACCGAAGACTGGGTCGAACTGACCAACATCAGCGACTGGACGATTGACCTCGCCGGGCTTGTGCTGACCGATAGTGATCCCACACACACGTACGCGATTCCGGCGGGCACCTCACTGGCGCCGGACGAGTTTGTCGTGCTGAAGGGAAGCGACTTCGGCTTTGGGCTTGGCGGGAACGATGCGGCGCGGCTACTCGACGGCGAGACCGTCGTCGACGAGCACGCGTGGACGGCCCACGCGGCGCAGACCTATGGTCGGTGCCCGGATGGGGTGGGCAATTTCGCCTCGACCGCCTCGTCAACGAAGGGCGGCGCGAACGATTGCGCCGCACCCGAGATTCCGGCGATCGTGGTGAATGAGGTTGAATCGAGCGACGGCAATCCCGGCGATTGGATCGAGCTCGTCAACCTCAGCGGTGCAGCGGTGGATCTCACCGGCTGGGTGGTTCGCGACAACGATGACGCGCACGTCTCGACGCTGCCCGCAGGGTCGACGATCGCGGCCGGAGGGTTCTTCGTGGTCGAAGAGGCCCAGCTCGGTTTCGGTCTGGGTAAGGCCGACTCTGCGCGCGTGTATCTTCCGGGCGGTCACACTCTGGTTGATTCGTACTCGTGGACGGCAACTGCCGATGACCAGCACGCTCCGACGACCTTCGGGCGGTGCCCGGACGGCACCGGAGAGTGGAAGATCACCACGGCATCGACCAAGGGTGCCTCGAACGACTGTGGCATGGCCGTGCGCATCAACGAGGTGGAGACCTCGGATGACTGGGTCGAGCTGATCAACGTCGGGTTCGAATCAGTGGATCTCGGCGGCATGAAGCTGCGCGACGGCGGTGCAGGGAACGAAGCCTACGTGTTCGCCCCGGGCATCCAGCTCGCCGCGGGCGGCTACCTGCAGGTTGCGGTGAAAGAGACCTTTGGGCTCGGCAAGGACGATCGGGTCACCCTATTCGCCGCGGACGACGCTGAACTCGATTCGGTGTCGTGGCTGAGCCACCCGATGCCCTCACTCGGGCGTTGCCCGGACGGCACCGGCGAGTTCGTGAACACGCGAGAGGCGACCCCCGGAGCAGCGAATGCCTGCGTCGGTGACCTGATCGTTGACGCGTGGCCTGGAGCTGAGGGAATGACGACTGTTGACGTTGCCAACACCTTCGGCACCGACATGAGTGGCGTGGTCTACGAAGATGGTGGCGTGATCTGGGCGGTCAACAATGGCAACGGAACGCTGCACAAGCTGCAGCTCACCGGTGGCTCGCTGACCGAGGCCGACGGCTGGGTCGGCGGGCGCACCCTGCGCTACCCCGACGGCACCGGCACCGTGGATGCCGAGGGCGTCGCGGTGATCGCGGGCTCGTCTGCAGGCGGGGTGCTCGTCGCCTCGGAGCGCAACACGGGAGGCACCGACCGGGGGAGCCGACCCTCGGTGCTGCGCTTCGACGTTGACGGAACCGGCGACCTGGTTGCCACTCACTAGGGCGTGTTGATCAAGTCTTCTGAGGTGCTCGTCGGGGAAACTTGACCCATGGCAATACGTCAAGAGATCCCTGATGAAGTGTGGGCGGTGCTCGAGCCATTGATGCCGGTTCCTGATGGGCGTTCTCGCCCATGGTCGAATCACCGGCTCGCAGTCGAGGGCATGACATGGAAATATCGGACCGGTGCCCCCTGGCGGGACGTTCCAGAACGGTTCGGGAGGTGGAACACGATCTACAAACGCTTCACGAGGTGGGCGGAGGATGGCACCTGGGAGCGGATGCTCGCTGAGGTGCAGAAGCAAGCTGATCGGCTCGGGGCGATCGACTGGGTCGTGTCGATCGATTCGACGATCGCGCGCGTGCATCAGCACGGTGCGACATTGCCGCGCCTAAAAAAGGGATCTGTCGAATTACAAGAATCCGCTCGCGGAGCCTGACGACCACGCGATCGGGCGATCGCGTGGAGGCCTCACAACAAAGGTGCACCTGGTCGCGGACGGGAAAGGCCGACCACTGGGGATGGTCGTGACCGCGGGGAACGTGAACGACACCACGATGTTCGCTGCAACGCTGGACGATATCCGGGTGCCACGAGAACGAGGACGTGCGCGTTCCCGCCCGGACCGTGTGCTCGCCGACAAGGGGTACCCCTCGCGGGCGAACCGGGCATGGCTGCGTGCGCGCGGAATCGCAGCAACAATTCCTGAGCGTGCCGATCAGATCAAGCACCGCAGCAAGCGGCCGGGCCGACCGATCGAGTTCGGCGAGGAACAGCAGCGACGCTATCGGGGGCGGAACGTGGTCGAGCGGTGCTTCAACAAGTTGAAGCAGTGGCGCGGTATCGCGATGCGGTATGACAAACTCGCACGGAACTATCGTGCGGGTGTGGCGTTGGCATCGATCCTGATCTGGATCAACACAGAGTTAATCAACACGCCCTAGTGGAATCTCGCAACGGACTACCCGGGCATTGGTGCGAACGCCGGTGTCGAGGGTGTGGCATGGATCGCCGACTCCGAGCTGACCGCCGCCGGCCTTATCGATGAGACGACGGGCGCGGTCTACGACCCGGCCAGCTACCCGGCGCACCTGGGCGGTGTCGTCTTCGTGGGCGTCGAAGCGAGCAACACGGTCGCGGGCTACGTACTGGGTGAGGCCGGAGAAATGATCCGCATCACCGAGTCTGAGACCGCCTTCCCGGGGGTCATGGAGTTGGAATACGATCCCGCCACCGCGTTGCTGTGGGTCGTATGTGACGAGGTGTGCGACGGTCGTTCGCAGGTCTTCAAGATCGGCGCGTCCGAATCCGCACCCGGTGCGTTTGCTCCCGTGGCGACTTATGAGCGCCCGGCAGGCACCAGCAACTTCGCGAACGAGGGTTTCGCGATCGCGCCGATCGATCAGTGCACGGACGGTTCGCGTGTGGTCATCTGGGCGAATGACGATCAGACCGATGGTCACGCCTTCCGCGTTGGATCGATCGACTGTGTCGGTGATGAGACCGGCGGAGAAACCGGCGGGTCGACGCCTGACGGATCCACTCCTGGTGGCAGCACCCCAGGCGGCTCGACTACGCCCCCCTCGGTGACCAGCCTCACCGATTCGCTCCGCGGAGGCATCAGCGCACCGGGCGAATTGCGGGCCGGCTCGACGGTCACCATCACGGTGGGTGCCGCATATGCTGGGCAGACGGTCAATGTCTGGCTCTTCTCGACGCCAGTTCACCTCGGCAGCCCGGTCGTGAGCGCGACCGGTACCGTGACCGTGGCTCTGCCAACCGACCTGCCGACGGGCGCTCACCGCCTAGTGGTTGCCGCCGCCGATGGCTCTGTCATCGGGTGGCAGAACGTAAAGGTCGTCGGTCGGTCGACCGGTGGCGTGCTTGCCTCGACGGGTGTGGATCCCGCCTTCCACCTGATGCTCGCGGGTGGGAGTGCGGTGCTCCTGCTGCTCGCCGTCACGGCCACCGCCCTCGGGCGGCGCACCGCCTAGCGGGAGACTCTTCGTAGCGCTGAGCACTTCGGCTCGCTCGAGTGCTTGAATGGCTCGCTCACGCCCACATCGGCCCTTCTCGGTACCCACCTCGCATGTCGTGCGGTAGGTGTAGAGGAGGGCCGTGCGTGTCTGAGTTGGAGTTGCGAGCCCCGCATGGGATATGATCGTGGGGTTGCCTCGTGAGTTACGCTCGCGTGGTCAGCATGGTGGGCATAGCTCAGTTGGTAGAGCACCGGCTTGTGGTGCCGGTGGTCGCGGGTTCAAGTCCCGTTGTCCACCCCAAATGGGAGAGGTTCAAACCCTCGACAAGAGTAACCACTCTTTGTCCGGTTTGAACCTCTCCTTGTTTCTTCGCTTCGGCCGCCCAGTTCAGGGCGTTCATCTGCTCCTCGGTATCGCAGAGCGCACCGAAGGGTGTTTCGTACTCGACCCGGACATCACCCTCTTCCTCGATGAAAATTCTGTGGAAGAACGCCTGGTTGCACAGTCGTCGGTTCGCGTCATCAGCACGCTGGTAGATGCTGACGATGTTGGCGAGCAGGCCGAGCGAGTCGTCAAGGTTCGCGCGAGCTGACGCATACTCATCGTGGTGCGCTTCAAGCCGGTGCTGAATGTCACCGATCTGGTTCGCGATGCGATCCTGCTCCTGCTTCAACAAATCAATCGGGACCGCTCCTGCGTAGTGGGCTTGCAGAAGTTTCATCCGCTCGTCATCGAGACGGTCACGTTCGCTCGTGAGTCGCGAGAGTTCTTTCGTCTCGTTCGCCATGAGCGCGTCGAAGTCGGCGTGGATCTTCCCGGCGAGATCTTGCCGGAGGCCGGGGGACACTTCGATCATTTCGTAGTACGGGCCTTTGCCCTTGATCTTGGACACACTGTCAGATGGTTTTAGGCCGCGATACCGAGCCTATCGGGCATCGCCGCCTCGTACACATTCGGAGCGACGTTCCCGATCGCTGAGTGCCGTCTCCTCGTGTTGTAGCGGTTCGCCCACCGGAACACCGCCCGGTACGCGGTCGTCGCATCAGGGAACGCTTCCCGCCCCTCGAGGAGCTCTCGCTTCAAAGCCGCGTTGAAGCTCTCCGCGAGCGCGTTATCTGCACTCGACCCCACAGCCCCCATGGACTGCTTCACCCCGTACTGCCCGCACAACTTCACGTAGTCCTTCGAGGTATAGACCGACCCGTGGTCCGAGTGGAACACCGCACCCCGCAAGGTGCCCCGCTCCCGCCACGCCGCGGTGAGGGCGTCCTCGACAAGCGCGGTGCGCATGTGGTCAGCCATCGCCCACCCGGCGAGCTTCCTTGACCCCAGATCGATCACGCTCGCCAAGTACAGGTTCGACCCGTCTTGAAGCGGCAGGTAGGTGATATCGCCAACGTAGCGGCAGCCCGGCGTCCCGGCGCTGAAGTCCCGCCCGATGAGGTCGGGGAACCGCCGTCCGGCCTGATCTGGGATCGTGGTGCGCACCCGCCGGCGCAGCCGAATCCCGGCGTAGCCGAACTTCCGCATCACCCTCGCCACGCGTTTCCGGTTCACCCGCTCCGCGGGCGCGGCGTCCTCATTCAGATCGGCGGTGATCCGGGGCACCCCATAGGCTCGGTCGCCGCCCTGCTTCGGGTCCTGTAACGGCCGGATCCGTGCTGCAAGCTCCGCGTCCGCGGCCGCGCGGGCTCTCCGCCCCGGCGCTGCAGCCACCCAAGCATAGAAAGACGAACGGGCAATCCCAATGACCTCACACAACCGCTTCACGCCCCAGGCGTCCTTGTGATCACGGGCAAACTGGAAGCGGTTCACCAGCTCGTCTCCCCGGCGAAATACTTCGCCGCCTGACGGAGGATGTCACGCTCTTCCGCGAGCTTCCTCGTCTCAGCCCTGAGCGCATGATTCTCGGCCTCTAAACGCACGATCCTCGCGGCTTGCGGTTCGGGCCTCGCCGATGGTGGCGCGTCCCCAGGAAGGCCACCAGTGGCGCGGATCTGCCCGGAACCGTACTTCGTGACCCAGGTCTTCAACGCACCCCTGGATATCCCGAGGTCATTCGCGATGGCTTGAAACGTGGTGTCGGGCGTGGATTCGTAGAGTTCGACCGCGCGGCGGCGAAACTCGTCGGTGTAGGTGTTCGCTGGCATCTTGGTTATTCTCGCTTCTCCAGCTGGTTACTGGGTCATGCGTGTCCAAGATCAGGGGGTAAGTCCCTTACCAGGAAGATGATTCAACGACATGACCACTGAGAAACCTCGCAAACGCCAGTTCACTGACGAGTTCAAAGCCGATGCCGTGCAACTCGTCGTGCAGTCCGACCGGCCGATCGCGCAGGTCGCCCGCGAGCTCGAGATCAACGAGTCATCGCTCGGGTATTGGGTCAAGATGTACCGGCGTGCACACCCTGACCCGAAGGTTGCGCCGACCCCGGTCGACGCGGCCAGAGTCGCGCGGCTCGAGGCCGAGAACCGGCGACTGGCAGAAGAGAACGCGTTTCTGAAAAAAGCCGCGGCCTTCTTCGCGAAGGAACAGCGGTGAGCGAGAAGTTCCAGCTGATCCACGCGGAGAAGGCCCACTATTCGATCGGGCTCATGACTCGCCTCTTGGAGGTGTCACGCGCCGGCTACTATGCGTGGGTCAAGCGGCAGGGCGTTCGCTCTCCTGCGGCGCAACGACGAGACGAGCTTCGGGAAGTGATCGCGAAGGTTGATGATGACAAGAAGCAGACGTATGGGTTTCGGCGGATACTCGCCGAGCTGCACCGTCGGGGCCATGAAGCGTCGGCGGGGCTGGTGCGGAAGCTGATGGGCGAGCTTGGCGTGCACGGGGTACAGCCGCGTGCCTCGAAGCGGACCACGATTCCCGCCCGTGACGCTGCTGACCGCCCCGACTGGTTGCGCCGTGACTTCACCGCGGCCGAGCCGGGGCAACGATTTGTGGGAGATATCACCTACCTCCGCACTGGGCGGGCAAGCTCTACCTCTGCGCGATCAAGGATGTCTGTTCGAACCGGATCGTGGGGTACGCGATCGATAAGCGCATGAAGGCGTCGCTCGCGGTTCGTGCGCTCGAGAATGCGCTCATGCAGCGCGGCTATCCGAAGGGCGTGATCGTGCATTCGGACCGCGGGAGCCAATTCAGGTCCAGAAGCTTCCAGAAGGCGTTGAAGCGGCACGGGCTCGAAGGGTCGATGGGCAGAGTCGGGGCGTGTGGCGATAACGCGGCGATGGAGAGTTTCTTCTCGCTGTTGCAGAAGAACGTGCTCGATCGGCAGCCCTGGCGGAGCCGGCAGGAGCTGCGCCTCGCGATCGTGTCGTGGATCGAGGGGAAGTATCACCGCAAACGCAGGCAGCGGCGGCTCGGGAAGCTGACACCGGTCGAGTTCGAGACCATAATGATGGATGCCGTCGCTCTGGCGGCATAAACCCCGGACTCAACCAAACCGTCAGCAGACCCCTACTGGCAGTTTAAAGTTGCGCCTGACATTCGAGATTGAGAGATCCAACCTCGACCTTGGACACCCTCGCCCTTGCTTGCCGGGAGCGACACCCCTTGGAACCAATCATCTAGGCGTCTGCCGCCACAATCGCTCAGTCGGCGATCACCGAAACCGCGCGGTCAATATCATGCACCAACGTGCGGTTGTGGGTCGAGCGCGCACCCGGCACATAATTTACACTTACAATCCGGCCACCAGAAAGCCGGTAGGAGCGATGGCGCTCATACAGGTCCCAATCAACCGGCCCACCGTAGTCATAGCCCACACTGATGCCTGTAAATGGTGCCATACCCAAGAGCATTGGAACGGGTTCGAGTTCAGCATCTACGCGACCATCAACTTCAAGTATGAGGCGTACGCGTAATCCCTCTGTCTCTTCGACTCGCAGGAGCAACTTGTGCAGGCCTGGCGTAAGCTCCGACCCGCGTACTCGATGCATGTCACCATATGCGTTGTAAGAGAGTAGCGGCGCACCACCATCGATCGCGATAAGATAGCCGCCGCCCTGGTCGCCGTGTGCTACAAGCACACCGGCAGGCACGGGTTCGATCTCGATCTCGATCTCGATCTCGATCTCGAACGAACGAAGCACCGTGAGCTGTGCTGAGCGAAATCGTTCGAGTGGTGGCCGAAACGGCGGGATTGTCACGGGTTTGCTGAATGTGTCGTAGGTAGAGGGGCGGTTGAAGAAGAGCGAACCGTCATCGGAAAGCGGGAATACGGTATTGTCCCACGCTGCTGCACGCCAACGCTCCGCAAGAAGTTCGACTTGTTCCGGCTGTGCCTCTGCGAGGTCGTGTGTTTCGGTTGGATCTGTAGACAGATCGTAGAGTTCCCAAGGACCACTCAGGCTCGACTCGATACCGCTGGCTGGAAGCGGGGCGACGATTTTCCAATTCCCATCGACAAGTCCACGCTTTCCAACACACTCGAAGTACTGAGTCTGTCGACCCTCCCCAAGTATGTCGTTGAGCAATGCTGCCACACTTTGGCCATCTGGATTGAGTGTGGGCTTCCCGTCGAGGGACTCGAGCGGGGAGACCCCGGTGAGATCAAGAATGGTTGGGGTGAGATCGGAAACGAAGACGAACTGATCGCGGAGCCCACGCGAGGTGCTCGGAGCAGCTGGCCAAGACACGATAAGAGGCGCATGCACACCTCCCTCATAAACTGAGGATTTGAATGATCGAAACGGAGTGTTTGAGACACGCGCCCAGCCAGCGGGGTAGTGGGAAAACACTTGGGGCCCACCAATATCTTCTTGGTTGCGCGGCACATCACGAACCCAACCTTCGGGGGCTTCAACATCGTACAGAAACTGCGAAAAGTAGCTGCGCGTTCCGGTCGATCCGCCCTCAGCTGTTCCACCATTGTCACTGGCAATCACGATGATGGTGTTTTCCAGTTCACCCAGATTCCGTAGGTACTCGACCAGCCGACCCACGCTTTGATCAACCTCGTCAACTGCTGCGGCATAGACTTCCATGTGTCGCGCAAAGAGCTGTCGTTGTTCCTCGTTGAGTGCATCCCATTGGGGGATCGGTGGTCCATCATTGAGATGGTCATCAGGGAGCAGGGCATGCTGAGGGACAACTCCTAGCTCGCGCTGGCGCTCAAAACGAGTAGAACGAAGCGCATTCCAGCCGTCCTCGTAGCGGCCTTCATGCCGCTCGATGTCAACCGCTTTCGCTTGAATAGGGCCGTGCACGGAGGTGTGTGCGTAATAGAGGAAAAATGGCTTTTCAGAGTCATTCGCACGTAACCCATCAATCATGCCGAGGGCTTCATTGGTGAGTTCGTCGGTAAGAAAATAGCCATCCGGAAACTCTTGTATATCGACAACGGAGTTATCGCGTACCAGACGATGGGGGTGATGGAGAGAAGTGAAGCCGTCCATGCTTCCAAAGTATCGATCAAAGCCACGCGCGAGAGGCCAAGAAGACCTGTCTGCTCCATCATGCATCTTTGCCTCGGGTGTGAGGTGCCATTTGCCGACCATGAACGTCGCGTAACCCCCAGCCCGAAGAGATTCGGCAAGTGTCGGTGCATCCTTCGGTAGTTCGCACGTAAACCCCGGGTACCCGGGGTTTACGTGCGAAACAAAACCAAAGCCTGCACGGTGCGGGTTAAGGCCGGTGAGAAGTGCGGCGCGGGCTGGTGAACACAGCGGGGCGGTGCGATAGTTCGTGAAAACCCAACCGTCATGCGCCAGCAGGTCGATATGGGGTGTTGGAATCTCACTTCCGAAAGGCCCGAGGTCACTGAAGCCCAGATCATCGACGAGCATCACAATGACGTTGGGAGCGCCTGGTTCAGCTTGAATCGGTGCGGGCCACCACGGTGTTGACTGTGACGTAAATTCGCTTACCTTACCGCCAAAATTCTCGTATCCGCGCGACTTAGGCAAAGGTGTACCTGGAGCAGACATCTCAGCCGGCCTTTCTAATCAACTCAAATACTTCAGTTCGGATCTGTGCAAATTCGGGAAGTGAGCGAGTGCGAATTTGATCTCGCGGAGTGTCAAACTTAATATCAATGATCCGAGTGACACGGGCAGGGCGTTCGCCAAGAACAATGACGCGGTCAGAAAGATACACGGCCTCGTCGATGTCGTGGGTGACGAGCACAATCGTGATACCGAACTGCTCACGAATCTTGAGGCAAAGGTCTTCGAGCTCGAAACGAGTTTGTGCATCCACCGAGGCGAAAGGCTCGTCCATAATCAGCACCTCCGGCCGGTAAGCAATGGCGCGGGCGATCGCCACGCGTTGTTGCATCCCGCCAGAAAGCTGCCATGGAAATTTCTGCTCGGCCCCAGACAGGCCAACGGCTTCGATCGCGCCGGCGATCCGTTCGTCGCGTTCGCTGGAGGGCAGCCGCAAATGGTTGAGCGGCATGCGAACGTTTTTCCACACGGTAAGCCAGGGCATGAGCGAGCGAGTGTAATCCTGGAACACCAATGCCATCTCTTCGGGTGGCCCGTCAATGAGCCGACCGTCGAGGCGGGCTGCACCCGAGCTAATGCTTTGCAGCCCGGTCAAACACTTCAACAGCGTGGTCTTGCCGATACCCGAGGGCCCGACGATACATGCGATCTCTCCGACTCGAACGTCAAAGGTGAGATCGGCAATGACTGGTACGGCGCCCTTGGCGGTCTCATAAGTTTTCGCGAGCCCTGTGACACTCAGGCGAACCGGGGCGTCGATGAGTGATGATGTCATGAGTTTTTCTCCTGCTGTTGCGAGGCAATGTACCAGCGCAACACACGGCGCCGGAATAGAGTGAAGAACGCGGTGGCAGCATAGCCAAGCACGCCGAGTACGAGAATTCCGCCCCACATATCGGCGATCGCGAACGACTGCTGCGCGATAAGTGTGCGGGCGCCGAGCCCGGTTGATGAGCCCATCATTTCGCTTGCGATCATGACTACAAATGCCGCGATAAGTGCGACTTGCATGCCCGCAAGAATGCGGGGCCCAGCCGCTGGGAGCGTCACTCTGAAGAGCCCTTCGAGGGCGCCGAATCGATACACACGACTCACCATGCCGAGAGTGGGTTCAATTCCTCGGATCCCGTCAATAGTCGAAATAAGTACGGCGAATAATGCAGGCAATGTAATTGACAGCACACGTGTTTCATTTCCGAACCCAATAATTGACACAAAAATTGGGATAAGGGCTACTGCGGGAATTGCACGAAAGAAATGAAGTGTGGGTTCGGCGAACCACGACACCACCGGCACCAGGCCGAGCACGCACCCTAGAAATACGCCCAATACTGTGGCGATAACAAAGGACATCATAAGGTTTCCGACCGACGAGCCGACATCGATCCAGAATCCTGTGGTTTGGGCTGCGGCGAGCAAGTGTTCAAGGATGGTCTGCAACGGTGGAAAGAAAGGGTTCTGGGATCCAGAGGAAACTACCCACCACGCCGCAATGAGAATAACGGGAACAACGATTTCAGCACTGATTAATAGCCAGCGTGGCGCACTTGCGTCGCGTCGACGTCGGGCGACGACCGTGCGAGTCGGAATCGAAGAAGTGAAGACCATTACGCGTCCTCCTTTCGGTACTGAGGATGCCAATGCAGCAGGCGTCGTTCAGCCCACTGGCTGAGCGCCTGCACGAGAAGCCCCAGCGTTCCGAGAATGAGCACGTAGGCGAAGAGCTTTTCGCGGTCGCCTGTCACCTGGGAGAGCAGTAAACTTTGGCCGAGGCCGGGGCCTCCACCAAGTAAGCCTGCTATCACCGAAATAATGAGGGCGATAGGGGCCGAGATGCGAATGGCGGTGCCAATATAGGGCAATGCGCTCGGGATCACGATGCTGCGAAGTATCTCTAACTTTCCCATGCCATATGAGCGGCCAGTTGCGCGTGCCACCGGGTCGGTATCAAACACGCCGGCTGCGGACTGCACGGCCACGGTGATGAATGTGCCAAATACGACAAGAAAGATGCCCATCTGCATGGTCGGGCCAAGCACGAGCAAGACGATTGGCAGGATCACGATGGGGGGAACCGGCTTGAGGAACTCCAAAGGAACACGAGTTGCATGCATCGCGAGTGGTGAGATGCCGATGGCGACACCGAGGACAATACCGAAAACCACTCCAATGATGAGACCAATCATCATCATCATGATTGTCTCGCCGGTTGCTCTCCACATCTCGGCGGTGAACAGCAACTGCCAAGTCCTCGAGAGCGCCGCAGTCGCGGTAGGAAGCGGCGAGTCTCGAAGGGGGCCGACTGCGGCGGCAATCTGCCAAAGGCCGACTGCCGCCGCAACTCCGAGAGAACCGATTCCGTATCGCAACAATTGGGATTGGTTGCGCATGGAATCCACTTTTCTAATTCCTGAAGATGAGGCTATCGATGTCAAGCATCTCCGGAAGGACCCCGAGCTTGACGAGCTTTTCATTCGCGCGACTGAGATCGTCTGCGTTTACCTCTGAGATCCAATACGGTGGAGCAATCTGGTCAATCGTCAAGGGAGAATCAACTGCATCGAGCCCTGCTTGGACTGCGAGTTCACTGTTCTCGTTGGCGAAATCTTGGCTCTTGGTAATTGCGCGCTGGAACCGAGAGTACACGTCGGGATTCGCTTCGACCTGGGCTCCGCTCGCAACCCAGAATGCAACTGCACCCTGTTCGATGAATTCAATGTTTGGTGAGCCGAGATGCACCGCGCCATCGTCTTCAGCTTGGGCTGCAAAAGGGGAAACAAGGGGAACCGCGTCAATCGTCCCGTTGCGAAGCGCCTCGGTGGCGGAGGCAAAGTCGAGTGCTACCCAATTCACGTCTTCAGGGGAGACACCCGCGTCGACCAGCATGTTCGCGACCACAATCTCGAAAAACGCCTTGCGTGCGGGCACGGCGATAGTCTTGCCAGCGAGTTGCGACACCGACGTAATGCCGCTCGACTTGCTAGCAAAGAGTGAGGCATCATCATCTTCCGAAGTGGCACCTTCTCGGTAGCCCGCCGCTCCAGCGATCATTCGTAGATCAACACCCTGAGTTACGGCAGTAAGCACTGACACACTTGGTGAGTAAACGAGATCGACCTGACCTCCCTGTGCTGCTGCAAGGCCTGCGGGCGGGTTTGCGACAAGCGAAGTCTCGATCTCGAGGCCCTCTTCCTCAAAGAAACCCTCTTCAATGCCGAGGTGTAGTGCTCCATCATGCACGAGACCAACAACCGCAACCTTCAGGGTCGTCATCTCGGAACTCGGTGTTGCGCCAGCCTCAGCCTCCGTATTGCCATCTGTGCTTGAAGTGCAGCCGGTGGTTGCAAGGATCATTGCGCTGGCAAGAGCCACAGTAGTGATCAGCATCTTCTTGAATTTCATGTAACGACTCCTTTGTCGGGGTGCAGTTCTAGGTCAATCACCAACTGGTGACTATTATGCTATGCGGAACGCACCGTACCGATGTTACGCTTTGGTAACGATTAGTCTCCAGGCGGTGACGAAAAGGCTTTTCTGGCCATGCTTGGATACGAAGCTGAGAAACCTAGAAACGAAAAGGTCGCCGCTATGCCCAAGATTGTTGATCATGATCTGCGTCGCGAACAGATTGTTCAGGCCATGATAGAAGTCATCATACGGGGCGGCTTCGAGGCAGCAACCATGCGTGAGATTGCAGCTGAAGCCGGTTATGCACACGGGGCAATCGCACGCTATTTTCCGAATAAGCGGATCTTGCTTAAGGCGGCATTCCAGACTCTTCATCAGGACCTTCATGCACGTGTCGTCAACGACACCCGCGGGCTGCGTGGTCTCACTGCAATTGAGGCGATCTGTCGACAAACATTCCCGTTCGGTGATGCGGGACGCCGAGAGGCGAAGGTAGTAGTTGCTTTCTGGGATCGGGCTTCTCACGACGAGGAATTCAGCAGCATTCATCGCGAAAATGCGATCCGGTGGCGAGGGCTCTTTCGCACGCATCTTGACGAAGCAAAAGACGATCTTGGAGTGCCTGCTGATTGGGACACCGCTCCTATCGTAGATCAGATGGGCACACAAACGCTGGGGTGGAACCTGCTCGCCGCGGTTGCTCCTGAACTCGCCACGGATGAGATCATGGACCGTGCACTCACAGCGATCCTTTCGGGAATTCGAGTGCTTGGAGCGGCCAAATGACCGCATCTACAGATCGGGAAAAGCACCCCGAAGGAGCTACGCCTCAGGCCTGTTGCGCGCCGGGTCGGCAACACTCGCATGTGCCCCAAACGACCGGCATAAATGCCGATGAGTTGCCGAAATTCCCATCAGACACCCACGAGCGTTCCGATTCGCGTACGCGAGTGGTGGTTAAAACTGTGGTCAGTTCAGAAGGTGCATGGCTCAGCAGTGGCAAAGATCGTCATCAAATCGAGCAGTGTAGGGTGCCCGCGGGGCGCTTTGTCATGGGAGACAATTCCGGCGACGGGATCGCAGCAGACGGTGAGACCCCCACACGCGAAGTGCAACTTGACGCTTTTTCCATCGACGCGACACCAGTGACGAATGCGCAGTTTGCGCGGTATATCGCTGAGACAGGCTACGTCACTGACGCTGAAAAATACGGTACTTCAGCTGTGTTTCATTTGCTCGTATCGGCACCCACCGAGGATATTTTTGGTCCGACGCCTGGCGCGGCATGGTGGATCTCAGTTCGTGGTGCCAACTGGCGCCATCCAGGCGGGCGAGCCTCTACGATTGACGGCTTGGAGGACCACCCCGCGGTTCACCTGAGTTGGGATGATGCCCAATCGTATTGTGCGTGGGCCGGACGCAGGCTCCCGACCGAAGCCGAATGGGAGTTCGCTGCACGCGGCGGGCTTGACCGCAGTACCTATCCCTGGGGAAATTTACCCATTGATGGTTCTGATGGTGCGGGTTGGCGAGCTAACGTGTGGCAGGGCACATTTCCGGTGCATAATATGGCCGAAGACGGCTATATCGGTACCGCCCCCGTGCGCTCGTTTACGCCTAACGGGTATGGTCTTTGGCAAGCGGTCGGAAACGTGTGGGAATGGTGTGCAGACTGGTTTTCTCCGACGTACTATCGTGACAGTCTGCTGCAGAACACAGCACCGCGTCACGATACTTCAGTGAACGCGGAATCCGTGGCCACCATCGAGCAGTTCGATCTGCTGGCACGTGCTCCACAGCACAACCCACTCGGTCCCGAGCGTGGCACCGCACGGGTGCTTAGGGGTGGTAGCTATCTCTGCCACTCCTCGTATTGCAATCGATACCGAAATTCTGCCCGTTCGAACAACACTTCCCAGTCATCGATGGGCAACGCGGGCTTTCGAACGGTCAAATCCGACTATCCTGGACGGTAAAGGTGATGAGGTCCGCGTCACTCACCTAGAAAGAGCGAGCCCGCATCTCATCGCAATCGATGGGCTGCGGGCTCGCTCTTTCAGCCATTAGGCTTGCGGAAAGCCTTCACTTCGAAAACGAGATCCCCATCTGCCCGACTTTCCAGGCATGATGATCCCATTCGGGTCGAGAGTGTCTTTGATCAACTCGTTAAACCGGCTCTGAGCGTGGTCGTTGAAACCAAACTGTTCGGCTGCTGTGTCCATAAAGTGTAGGTGCGCTCGATATTCGCCATAACCGAGTTTTCCTGCTTTTGCCACCATTCGCTTTGCCACGTCGTAGGCCCTGGCAACTTCTTCAGCGTTCTTGGTGTCGAAAGGAATCACATTTATGAACGTGGTTGAGCGCGCATTGATCGGCAGCATCCCGCCGAGGTAA
Source organism: Leucobacter fengyongliangi (assembly GCF_052386045.1). Lineage (NCBI taxonomy): Bacteria > Bacillati > Actinomycetota > Actinomycetes > Micrococcales > Microbacteriaceae > Leucobacter > Leucobacter fengyongliangi. The sequence goes on from NZ_CM126356.1 coordinate 1,198,800, forward strand.
TCGAGACCAGCCTCCGCGCACATCGATGAGAGTAACTCCTGCGCCTTCATTGTGAGTATTCGAGGGGTTGAGCAGCGGTGATATTGCCGATGAACAGCACCCAATATCGCTTGAAAGCAGCGCCTGGTCGCGCGAGGCGAGCAGCGCCCTTGTCGTCAGGATTGACCGCCACTCGCCCCGCGCTCGACTTACCGCCTCGTCGACGCTGTGTGTTCTCGCATGTTCGCGTCCCCGGTCTCGCTCCAGACCGCGCGATGCACGATCCGGTCCATGATCGCGTCAGCGTGAACATCACCGCCGAGACGCTGATGCCAGTCCTTCTTCGCATACTGACTACAGAACACTGTCGAGACACTGTCATAGTGGCGTTCGAGGAGCTCGAGCAGCATCCCACGCACATGCTCGCCCGGCTCGTCGAGGAGCCACTCATCGATCACGAGGAGATGGAACGCCGCGTATTTGCGGAGGAACTTCTCTTTCCCTCCCTGTTTATCTGCAGAAGCGAGCCAGGCCTCTTCGAGATCAGGCATCCGAACATACAGGGCGCGATAACGGTGCTGACACGCAGCCCTCGCGAGCGCCGACCCAAGATACGTTTTCCCAGACCCTGTGAAGCCTTGAAACACGACGTTCTCGCACCTTCCAATGAAGGTACAAGTCGCAAGATTCGCGATCACACCGCGATCGATGCCGCGCTTTTCCAGGAGGTCGAGCCGACGCAGTTCCGCATCGGGATACCTGAGCTGCGCCCTGCGGGTAAGGCCATCGATTTTCTGGCTCGTGAACGACGCGTGCGCATCATCAACGATCAGACTGATCCGCTCAGCGAATGGCATCCCGCCGACGAGGTGATCGTCTTGCGCTTCGAACGCGTCAGCGAGTGCGGTCACTCCCATTTCGCGGAGTTTGCGTTTGGTTTCGATATCGATGATGCTCACTTGCCGACCCCCTCGTAGTACGAGGTACCTCGCACATACCCCGGAACCTCGACGGGCTCAGCCGGTGTGAACCTCGGCGAACGCTTCTGCTGCCCTGGCTGGTCTTGCCGGGTCTCGAGGATGGGGCGCAGATGCGCATACCTTGGCGACCGCACTCGGCCGCGTAACGCAATCTCGCACGCAGCCTCGACCCTGGCAGCCGAATAGCGGCGGGTGAGGCGCAGCACCGCCAACGCTGGATTGATGCCCTGCTCCTCAACGGCAACAGACTCGAAGACCCGATCGATCACCGTCACCGCGTACGGGCCGAGACGTGCCGCCCACTCCTCAACTCGCCCGCGGTCCCATTCCCGATATCTCGGGCCTTCAGGGAGGTCACTCTCGCGGGTTCGATAGTCGCCCGTGACACCTGTCGGGGCGAGGAGATGAGAAGCGATTCGTTCGCCGCCCTGGTAAATCTCAACCGTCCGACTCGTCACCCTGAGGTCAACGGTTTCCCCGACGTGCTGGTACGGGACCGAGTAATGGTTCTTGGCCCACACGACGTGCCCGTCGCGGGCGACTCGACGCTGGTACGCCCACTGGCTGATCTCGTACGCCACTTGCGGCAATGGCCGCAGCAGCGCCTGCTCTTCCCCCTCGAACACGCTCACCCGAGAACCCGTGCGTTTCTGGAAGGGTTCGGCATTGAAGCGCCTGACCTGATCGTAGATCGCCGCGCGAAGCTCAGGCAACGAAGAGAAGGCCTCGTTGCGGAGGGCAGCGATGACCCAGGTTGCGATGCTCCAGACGGTGTTCTCCACACTCGGCTTGTCTTTCGGTTTCCTCGGTCTTCCCGGCAGCACTGCCGCCGAGTAGTGGGCGGCGAGTTCTCGATAGGCGTCGTTCAACACGACCTCACCATCGCGGGGATGCTTCACGACCCCGGTTTTCAAATTGTCCGGCACCAAGCGCGGGGTCGACCCACCAAACCAGTCATACATCGCGATATGGCATTCCAGCCAAGACTCCTGCCGCATATCGAGCCGGGGCTCCACAAACGCGTACCTTGAGAACGGCAGGCACGCAACGAAGAGGAACACCTTCGTTGTCTGCCCGGTGGTCAGGTTCGTGAGCTGCATCGTGGGACCGGACCAGTCGACCTCGATCGTTTGTCCCGGCTTGTGACCGACTCTGGAAGTCACCCCCTGCGCGCGTACATACGCGGCGTAGGTCTTACAGAAACGGTCGTACCCCATCCCGGGAGCTCCGGCGTATTGGCAGCGGTCGAGGTACTCCGCATGCAGCAGTTTCAATGTGACACCGACTCTCGCGAGCTCGCGATGTAACACAGGCCAGTCGGGTTGCACATAGGCGCTCTCTCGAACGCCGATGCCTGGGAAGAGGAGCTCGTAGACCTCGTTCTCGGTCATCCCGGCTGCAGTCTCCCAAGTCAGGTGTTCCCGGGCGGCGGCTCGTTCGACCTTGATGCTGCTGTGCTGGGAGATGCCCTGCGCTTCGATCTGCCGTAGGGAGAATCCTTCAGCGCGGAGCCGGAGGACCAGTTTCGCGTTGATCTTTCGTACCATCAGAATTACTCTTTCTGCCGCGTGGTTAGGACGCGCGGCAGAAAGAGCCTGGCACGCCTGTTCGGGCCGAAAGGCAGCGCTGCGCAAGAGCAATAATGTGCCATCGGCGGGACGCTGCTCACCCGCAATAACGATGCTGCTCAGAAGACCAAATACTCAGTTCATGCCGCCAGAGCGACGGCATCCATCATTATGGTCTCGAACTCGACCGGTGTCAGCTTCCCGAGCCGGCGCTGCCTCCGCTTGCGGTGATACTTCCCCTCGATCCATGACACGATCGCGAGACGCAGCTCCTGCCTCGTCCGCCAGGGCTGCCGGTCGAGCACGTTCTTCTGCAACAGCGAGAAAAAGCTTTCCATGGCCGCGTTATCGCCACATGCCCCGACTCTTCCCATCGATCCCTGGAGCTCATAGCGCTTCAGCGCCTTCTGGAACTTCCGGCTTCGAAATTGGCTCCCACGATCAGAATGCACGATCACCCCCTTCGGGTAGCCGCGCTGCATCACGGCGTTCTCGAGCGCCCTCACCGCGAGTGACGCCTTCATACGCTTGTCGATCGCATATCCCACGATCCGGTTCGAACACACGTCCTTAAACGCACACATGTAGAGACGTCCTTCACCGGTCCAATGCTCGGTGATGTCCACGAGCCACTTCTCATCCAGCCCGCTCGCAGTGAAATTACGCTGCACCAGATCATCACCCACCGGCGCCCCAGCCCGCCGGTAACGGCGTTTGCGCTTCGCGATCACCGACTGGATACCAGCGACCTTGCATAGCCGCCACACCCGCCGCTCCGACACTTTGTAGCCAAGATCGTGGAGGTCATCGGCGAGGACCCGGTACCCACCCTCGGGGTCATCCTCGTGGAGACCACGCAGCACCTCGATCAGGTGCTGTTCTTCCACCTCACGAGCTGACACTGGTTGTTGCAGCCACTGGTAGTACGCCTGCTCGCTGAACCCCAGAACCCGGCACGCCACCGCGACCGGCACCCGAACCCGGGCACCTGCCGCAGCCATCTCACGGACGAGCGGGAACACTATTTTGGGGGCGTGATATGCACCTGTGACAGATACGCTGCCGCACGGCGCAGCACCTCGTACTCCATCTCGAGCTCACGGATACGCTTCAGCGCGGCCCGCATCTCGCGTTGCTCCTCAGGGTCCTGCGATGGAGTCATCCCGTGAGCCCTGAACCTCGCATCGCGCACCCAGGACTGCAACGCGGTTCTCGAAATCCCCAGATCTTTCACGACCTGCTTGGACGCGATACCTGACTCGACCAGCGCTACCGCATCGCGCTTGAACTCATCGCTGTAGGTGTTCTTCGGCATAGCTGCCATCCTTCCAGCACGACCACCAAAGGTCATGCGGTCAAGGACTCAACCAAAGCTTCAGCAGACCCCACCTATCTGAACTGATTCAGGAACGTACCGAGTCTTTGGAGCCCGTAAAGATTCGACCAATCCCTTCCGAGATCATCGCGTTGGAGACATTGGACAATCTGTACTTTGGTTATCCAGGTATGTACGGCGGCTTCTCGATGTCGATATTCAAGGGTCGATTGCTGGTTGAGAGTTGGAGCCGAGTCGTTGACGGTTCAGGCCAGGCCCATGTCATTACCGAGAGCGGTTGTGTGCTTGTCGAGGAAGGCTTCGTTTAAATTCTCATGGTCGAGGCTTGATCGACGAGTGCACCAGCTGCGACTAAGGAGATGCGAACCTGCTTACGGTCGACACCGAGAGTGCGTGAGATAGCGCGCATTGAGATGCCACCGCCGTGCAGCTTCACTATCTCTGCGGCTTCCTCGATTGTGAGGCCGTGCTGGCGGCGCACGACGTTGCTCCGGGTGAGATGCTTCGAGACGGTTGCACGGTGCACACCATACTTCTGAGCGAGGTATCCGACGCTGAAACCAGTGAGGTAATCGTCGACAAGTCGATCTACTTCTGCGGGGGTGAGAAGGGTTTGAGCTTTTCCAATCCTCCTGACGCAAGGCCCTCGTACGTCGTGAATCGGGGTATTATCGGCCCGCTGCGATACCCGGTATACCCCTCGTTTCCAGCGAGAAATCAACGATTTCAGCTTCGGGGTGGGGTTTGAGAACTTTCTACGCAGGGACCCCAAATGGGAGGGGTTCAAACCCTCGACAAGAGTAACCACTCTTTGTCCGGTTTGAACCTCTCCCTTCTTTTTCGCCTCAGACGCCCAGTTGAGGGCGTTCATCTGCTCCCCGCGAGGAACGCCGACCCGGCAGTGCACGCTACGCCTAGACTGAAAGCGCGTCGGACACAGTGCTCGAAGGGCGACCAATCAGGTCTTGCAAGTCGGTGCTCTCGGAATAGAGCGCCCCTTGCGCGATAATCGGATCCATTTCGGCAAACATCTGGGCTATTGCGGCGGGCAGACCGAACCCCTCAAGGGTTGCCCGGTATTCGTCTACCGTCTGATCAACATAGGTAACCTGCGCCCCGATGACCGCGGCGACTTCGTCCGCAATCCCTTGATACGTGAGCGCGGGAGAACCTGCGAATTCATAGACACGACCGGCCTGATTCTCAGACGTCACAACTACGGCCGCTGCTTCTGCGTAGTCGCGACGGGCTGCACCGGATACCTTGGCGGAGCCAGCTGCACCGAAGAATTTACCGACGGCCCTGCCTGAATCGATCGCCGATGCATAGTTTTCCCAGTACCAGCCGTTGCGCAATAGTGCATGATCGATCCCACTCTGCGCGAGGACTTCCTCTGTCGCAGCATGCTCAGGGGCGAGACCAAGCTCTGACGTGTCGAGGTTCAGGAGGCTCGTGTAGGCAATGAACTCCACTCCGGCCGCCTTCGCCGCGCTGATAATGCTTGTGTGCTGTGCGACCCGCTTGCCGACCTCACTTCCCGATACGAGCACCAAACGATCCACTCCTTCGAGTGCCGCGGCAAGCGCAGCTTCGTCCTCGTACGATGCCACGCCCAACCGAACACCCTTCGTGGCGAGGTTCGCGGCCTTAGCTTCGTCGCGGACGATCGCAACGATGTCGGCCGCCGCAACTTCTCGAGTCAACAGGGACTCGATGACGTGACCGCCGAGGTGACCGGTGGCTCCGGTAACTGCAATGCGCATGAGATGCTTCTTTCAGTAAATGGGATATTCAAACATTGAAGCACTATCTAGAAGTTAGTGCAACCTGGAAGTAAGTACTTATTTTCAGGGTATGCTGTTGGCATGCGACGCTCAGAAGAAACGATTGAGCCCAAGGCGGCCGACGTGTTCTCGAGCGCATGCAGTTCTCGCACCGCATTGCAGCACCTCACGGGACGCTGGGGGGCCCTTATCATCGTTGCCCTGAAGCTCGGCGAGAGGGCGATGCGGTTTGGAGAGATTCGCCGAAGGGTTGACGGAATCAGCGAACGGATGCTCTCACAAACACTCGGACAGCTCGAACGTGACGGCATGGTCGCTCGCACAGTGCACAGCAGCATTCCACCTAATGTCGACTACGCGTTGACACCGCTGGGCGTGAAGCTCGCCGATCCACTCTCGGAAGTGGTCAGCACGATCGAGGCGGAATTGCCGCGGATCCTCGATGCCCAGCGAAGTCACGATGCAGTGCAGTCATTCTAAGTTCTTGACGATTCTTAACTTCCTGACACCAAGCCATCATTCACTGCGGGCGCTCGTTGGCGAAGTTGTTGCGACACCCACGGAACAGCAGTCGATCGAGAGCTCCGCCGAACGGACGCATCTCAGCGTCCGACACCTAGGCCGTCTGTTCCAACGGTGGCCTCTTGAATGCAAGGTATTGGTTCAGGAACGCCCATGGGGGCAAGCGTACGGGGTTGACGCAATGCTCTGTCGTTTTGTAGGACGCCAGCTGGCTATGGTGCAAGATTGCATTATGACTCAGTCGTCCTCACGCATTGCCGTTCTCATCGATTCTGACAACGTCAGTGCGTCACATGTTTCCCACGTGCTCGCGGAGCTGGCGAGATACGGGACGACGTCAGTTCGGCGCATGTATGGAGACTGGACCTCTGATCGTTTGCGTGGCTGGAAAGAAGCGGCGAATGAGCACTCGATCCAGCCGATCCAGCAGTTCTCATACACAACGGGCAAGAATTCAACTGACAGTGCCCTCATCATCGATGCGATGGATCTGCTGCACCAGAATCATCTGGACGGCTTCGCCATCGTCTCGTCCGACAGCGACTTCACCCGGCTCGCGGCGAGACTGCGTGAATCGGGCGCCCAGGTTTATGGGTTCGGCGAACGAAAGACCCCGCCACCGTTTGTCAACGCGTGTGACACCTTCACGTATTTTGACGTTCTGCAGGTTGATGAGGTTGTACCCGAAAAAGAGACCAGCACGAAGCCAACACCGGGCAGCGCTGCCGACGAAAACCCCGCGGCAGCTCGGCCGACATCAAAGCAGTTACGACAAGATACTCGGCTCATGAATCTCGTGCGAGCCGGAATCGTTGCTGGGGCCGACGATGATGGCTGGGCCCATTTGGGTGAAGTCGGCTCGACCGTGCGGAAGCAATCCCCGGATTTTGACTCACGCAACTGGGGGTTCTCGAAACTCGGTGACTTGCTTGAAGCGATCGGCCTGTTTGAACTGAAGCGGGTGGTGGGGCCCTCAGGCGGAACAAACCTGCAGGTACGCATTCCAATGAAGAAGTAGCTGCCTACACAACTGGGCCTTGTTGCGTCTGGGAGTTCCGAATAACTGACCTACCTCGCCGAAGCAGGTCTGACGACTGCCACTATGGAGGCCATTGCGGGGGCTGCCTCGGTGGCCGCTACAATCGTACATATGTTCGATACGGTGCGAGAAGTGGGCTCGGTGCGTGCGGTCGAACCGGTGCGGCTCGAAACCATCGAGGATGCGGTGCTTCCCGAGGCAGGCGAAGCGGTCTATGCGGGCTTCCCTTCGCCCGCCCAGGATTATTGGTCTGGGGATATCGATCTGGGTGAGCACCTGATTCGGGATCGCACATCGACGTTCATCGTGCGGGCGGTGGGCAGCTCGATGGAGCGCGCCGGCATCTACGACGGTGACCGTCTGATCGTCGATCGGAGCATCACCCCACAGAACGGGCATATCGTGATCGCGATTCTCGACGGCGAGCTCACCGTGAAGCGCCTGCGCAGCGACCGGGGGAGGATCTCACTGTGCGCGGAGAATCCCGCCTTCCCCGATATCACCATCGCAGAACTCTCCGACCTCACCATCTGGGGTGTGGTCACCTGGGTGCTGCATCGCGCCAGCCGAGTGTGACTCGATTCTGCAGGCTCAGCAGCGGGGCACTTATTCTGTGACTGCCTGGATCAGTTCGGGCCCGTCGCCTCGCAGCGGTGCGACCGGGTATTCAAACAGATCATTTGCGAGCGGCACCGCGGCCGCCGACACGGCTTGTACGAGGGCGTGGTCGCCGGTGATGTCTGGGTCGATCCACTCGTTCACGAACTCGTCGGCAAGGAACACTGGCATACGGTCGTGCAGCGGCTGCATGACCCCGGCCGAGTCGCGGGTCAGGATCGTGGCGGTGAGGTGCCACCCGTGATCATCGTCGGCACTTGGCTCGTGCCACCACGACATCAGCCCTGCGAGGGTCAGGAGTTTCTCTGGGCCGAAGATGGCGTGCGGAACGCGTGCGTTTTTCGGGCCGGTCCACTCGTAGAAGCCTGAGACCGGGATCGCGCAGCGGCGGTTCTGCACTGCCGCCTTAAACGACGGCTTATCGGCGGCGGTCTCGGAGCGGGCGTTGAAAGTGGGAAACTTCGTCTTCAGCTCCTTCGACCACACGGGCACGAGCGACCAGTACGCCGTCTCGAACTTCTTCTCACCGGTCTTGTGGTCGGTGTACGCGACGGGGATCTGTTGGGTGGGTTTCACGTTCCATGAGGATGCGGCGCCCGCGGGCGCCCCGGTGATCCACGCGGCGAGCTCGGTGTCTGTTGCCGCGGGGTTCATTTCCTCGTAATCAACGATGACTCGACCGCACATAGTCTGCAGCGTAACAGGGGGAGCGGAAGCCCCGGGGGATCACTTCTGATCGCTGTCGGGGGTGCGTTACGCGCGGGCTGGGTCACATTGACGGGGCTTCAAGGGCGTGATTGGGAATGGAACCGGTAAACTCGGGGCTCCGGCCGTGAAAGGAGCAAGCCGATGTCATTGAGGACGACTGCAGATGCTCTGCGCGACGAGCGTGAGCTCCAGGTTGCCGAAGCCATCCATAGCGGTTAAATGGAAGGCTTGCACACGACTGAAGCCACGAAGGCTGATGCTGGTAAGTATGTAGCCGGTGAGATCGATCTTGCCGATTTTGAGGATAGAATTCGTGCCCGCTACGGAATCGTCACGAAGCACTGAAGATCTCTTCGCGGGGTTCACCGAAGGTCTTGCCATCTGTCGTGCGGCCCAGGAGGCCGTTTCCACGGTCGGTGAAGCGTCGACGACAGTGACAAAGAGTCAAGTCGCTTTTCGGCGTCGAAGAGGTTTCGCGTACGTCTGGCGTCCTGGGCAGTACTTCGACAGTGACATCCCGGCCGTGCTCTCCATCGCGTTGCCGCGCGAGGTGGCGTCCACTCGCTTCAAGGAAGTCGCTCACCCGTCGACACATGTGTGGATGCACCGTATTGAGCTCCATAAGGCCAGCGAGTTGGACGACCAAGTTCTCGGATGGCTTGCGGAGGCCTACGCAAGCGCGAGCTGACCGCAGCAGTGTCGGACGCGCGTCGATGCCCACGACTACACCCTGGATTGCGAAGAGCATTGAGAACTCGCTGAGCGGGACCCGTTCATTCAGCTCGGGCGGTTGATCAAGCTCTCGATGGAGATATTCCTGCTCGCGCGCATGCACGACTAGGCATGCCGAGAGGGTCAGCCCGGGAACTGGCTGACCCTCTCAGCGTCGACGTTGAAGACATCGGCCGGGCTGCACGGCCGAGTCGATCTCAGCAGCCTCGCGGTCTATCTCACAACCGCAATCTGTGTCGCCTGAGCCGCTTCTTCGAGCGATCCGAGGTTGGTGAGGTTGGTGAATTCAGCTTGCTCCATGAGGGCGACCGCCTGACCGGAGCGGTTGCCCGAACGGCAGTAGAGGAGGTACTCGGCGTTCGGGTCGAGGGTCGGGATCGCAGCCGCGACTTCTCCGCCGTTGAAGTCGAGCTGCTGTGCCCCGTCGAGGTGGCCTGCGGCGAATTCCTCTGCCGTACGCACGTCGAGGATGATCGTGTCTCTACTGACCTCAGTCTTGCTTGCGGCGCTCGGCCCTGACGCGCGTGCTGCCCAGGCGGCGTAGCTGCCGTCGAGTTCGACGATGTCGTACCCGGCGCGTCGCAGCGCGCTCGCCGCGACGCTGTTTCGCACCCCGCTCTGGCAATAGGTCACGATTGCGCCGGCTTCGGGGTCGGGCAGTTGATCCAGATGCCACATCACCCGGCCACCCGACAGTTGCACCGCACCGGGCACGTGACCCTCTGCGTATTCGGTCTTGTTACGCACATCGAGAAGCATGACACTTTCGAAACTCTCGAGCTCTTCCGGCTGTATCAGCTTCGGGGTGACCAGGTCGAGACCGTCGAGCGTGGTGATGAACCCGCGCGCGGAATCGATGCCCACGCGCACGAGGTGATCGCGGAACTCTTCGGCCTCCTCGCGCGACGCAGCGAGGAGCACGAGAGGCCTGTGCTCCACATCCGGGTTCACAACCCACGCCCCATAGCTTGCGGCCTTCGCCACGCCGGGGATATTCAGCGATCTGTCGACCGTTCCCTTGTGAACCTGCGTGTTGTGGCGGGTGTCGACGAAGATCACGCTGTCGTCTGCGAGTGCCTTCCGCAGGTCTTCGGCGCTGTACTCGACGAGCTCGGGCACGTCACCGATCACGGCGGGGCCGACCTTGTTTTGCAACTTCATGCGCCCGAAGTAGGCGTGCGCGTCAGGCTGTCCGTTCAGGAGCTCATCGACGAAGCCCTGCTCATCATTGTTCTTCAGATACTTGCCCCACCACGAGAAGTTGCGCTCGTACCCCACCGTAGACGCGGCGATCGCGCCGAGCGCCTTGCCGCACGCGGATCCCGAACCGTGCGCGGGCAGTACCTGCACGTAGTCGGGCAGCGTGAGGAAGCGATCGCGCAGGCTCGCGAAGAGATCCTTTGCACCCGCGAAACGGGTATCGACGAACCCAGCGGCTTCGTCGAGGAGGTCTGGGCGGCCGAGATCGCCGACGAATACGAAGTCACCGGTCAGCATGAAGCCCGGCTCTGGCGACTGTGCGCCGTCGGTGATGAGAAATGACATGTGCTCGGGCGTGTGGCCGGGGGTGTGTACCGCCTCGACCGTGATGTTGCCGAGGTGGATCTGATGCCCGTGCTGCATGCGCACGGCGGTGTCGAACGCGTCGGAGTAGGTCCAGTCGGGCCCGCCCTCATCAGAGACATACATCTGCGCACCGACCTTCGCGGCGAGCTCGCGCGTGCCCGAGAGGTAGTCGGCGTGGATGTGGGTTTCGGTGACGGCCACGATCTTCATGCCGTTCTTCGTGGCAAGGTCAAGATACACGTCGAGGTCGCGGCGGGGGTCGACAACAATAGCCTCGCCCTTCGCCTGGCAACCGATGAAGTAGCTCGCCTGTGCGAGGTCTTCGTCATAGATGCGCTCAAGCAGCATGATCAGTTCCTTCGTGCGTGGGTGTGGGTGAGTGGGTTAGCGGCCGAAGAGCCGCGAGAAGAACCCGCCACGCTCAGCATTGGCTGCATCGATTTGCGCTTGGGTGTGTTTCCCGTTGCACCACTGCGATGCCGGCACAGACTTCTTCACCATCGCGACGTGCTGACCGCACCCCGCCCAGGTGGTCTTTCCGCAGGTCTTGCAGGTGACGGCTCTACACATGTGATCTCCTTCGCTGGCCCCGCGTCCGAGTTTCGAATACATCGGGGGGTATCTATTTCGATAGATTCAATATACCCTAGGGGGTATTCTTGTTGTCAAGTCCCTGAGCAAAGGAAGTTCGGAAATGTCGGATGCGAAGCCCCGCATTGATGCCTCGGCCGAGACTCGGAGCGTGGCGAATCGGAAGATCATTAATCGGCTGCGTCGCGCACACGGACAACTTGCTGCGGTCATTGCTTCGGTGGATCAGGAAGCTCCGTGTCGCGATACTGTGCAGCAGCTTGCGGCCGTCTCGAAAGCGCTCGACAGGGCGGGTTTCTTGCTGATTTCGAGCGCCCTCACCGAGTGCCTGAACCATCCGGAATCGCCAGGCGGAAACGACCCGAAAGAACTCGAAAAGCTGTTCCTCACGCTGGCCTAAGCAGCGCGGTCAGTGGCTGCATTGCCTCTTGATCCGGTGTGAATCTCGCCCTATTTCTTCGCCGCGGTCGCCCGGTTCAAGGCGTTCGCCTGTGGCTCATTTCTGCAAGGCGTGCCACAGGGTTGCTCATACGCAGCCCCAGCGCGGGGCCTAGTGACCCCGGAACGCCTCCGCCAGCCACCAGGCGCCGCCATCGGACGCGATCCGCGCGTCGAGCACGAGCGGGCGCTGCGGCCCCGAGTCGAGCCAGTCGCGCACGGCGGCGAGATCCGCGACGCGCTGCACCGTCACGCCGTCCGCGCCGAAACCGCGGGCGATGCTGGCGATATCCACCCGGGGAAAGGTGACGGTGTCAAGCGGCGGTCGCTGAGTCGCGGGGTCGTTGCCAGCGCCGAAGTGATGCACCTCTGCGCCGTACGCGTCGTCGTTGTACACCACGACGAGCAGCGGGAGCCCCAGTCGCACCGCGGTCTCGAGCTCCGCAATGCCCATCAGAAAGCCACCGTCACCGGCCCCCAGCACCGGCAGTCGTCCCGGCTGCGCGAGCGCCGCCCCGATTGCGGTGGCGAGCCCGAGGCCGATGGCTTGAAACGCCTGCGTGAAGCAGAACCCGCGCTCGTCGGGCACGTCGAGGTAGGCGGACGGATAGCCCATGAAGTTGCCCGAGTCCACCGACACGATGCGTTCGCTCGGCAAGAGCGCATCAAGTTCGCGGGTCAGCACGCGGGGGTCAATGGTGCTCGCATCGCTGAGATCCGGTGGATCGAGCGGCACGTTGCTCCACCGCGCCGCTGCGGCGATCCGCGCCGCGACCTCGGGGGTGCGGTAGCGCGGAGCGGGGGAGTGCCCCAAACTGATCAGCGCCGCACACGCCGCCGCTGCGGTCGCGGCGCTGTCACCGAGCACCCCCAGATTGATGGGTCGGTGTGCGCCCAGGGCGGCGGGGTCAACATCCACCTGCACCACCCGGGTGTCGGAACCGATGAGGCGCCCGTGGCGCATGGTCCACATGTTGAGGGCGCAACCGAAACTGACGATCAGATCGGCCTGCGAGATCAATTCGGCGGTCAGCGGCGAGGAGAACCCGCCCGAGATGCCGAGGTCGAACTCGTCGCCGGCGAACAGGCCCTTCGCCACAGCCGAGGTGGCGAGCAACGCCCCGCTGGCTGCGGCGAGCGCGCGCAGCGCGGGCCCGGCCTCGCGAGCGCCGCGCCCCGCGATGATCACCGGCCGCGCAGAAGCCGCGAGCATCGCCACAAGCTGGGTGAGTGCCGCGTCATTGGCGCGTGGCAGGAGTGGAGCCGACGGTGGTGCGAGGGTGTCGAGCGCGTGCCACGCATCTGCTGGAGCGGGCTGCGCCTGTACATCGAGCGGCAGTTGCAGCACGATGGTGCGGCGTTCGTCACGGGCCGTTCGGAACGCTCGCACCACATCGGCGAGCGCGCTTTCCGCGGAATGCACGCGATGCGAGTCGGCCAGCACCGATCGTGTGAAACCAGGCTGGTCCATCGCGAAGTTTGACAGCACCGATGCGGCCGAAGCCTCGGCTGCGAGCACGATCATCGGGGTGCGACTTTTCGCAGCCTCGCCGATGCCGGTGGCTGCATTCGTGAGCCCGCACCCCTGGTGCACCGACACCAGGGCCACCTCACCAGACATGCGCGCGTAAGCATCGGCCATCGTGGCGGCGCCGCCCTCGTGCCGGGCAGCGGTAAAGGTCACCCCCGCGGCCTGCAGAGCGTTCGTGACGGCGAAGTTGCCGGACCCGACGACCCCGAAGCAGCGCCGAGCGCCGAGGCTCGAGAGCGCTCGCGCGACGAGATCGGCAACGGTGTGGGAAAGCACCCTGGTCACGCTTCGACGAGGGCGTACACGCGCGCAGGGCTGCCGGTGCCACCCACGATTGGCAGCGGTGCGACGATGATCGCTGCTCCCCGCGGGGGCAGCTGCGTCAGGTTCTGCAGTGAGGTCACGCCGTACTTGTCGGCACCCAGCAGGTGATAGTGCACCGGGAAAGGCGGATCAAATTCGCCCGCCCGCCCTGCATCGATGCCGACTGTCTCCACGCCAACGCCAGAGATTTCAGACCGCGTGGCGAGCCACCTGGCGCACTCGGCGGAGATGCCGGGGGTGTGTGATCCGCTGTCGTCGGCATTGAGAAACGCTTCCTGTGAGTCGGCGTATGCGTCCCAGCCCGTGCGCAGCAGCAGCCAGGTGCCCGGTGCGAAGGTGCCGTGTTGTGCTTCCCACGCCTGCACATGGTGGATCTCGAGCAGGAAATCGTTGTCGGCAGCGGACTCGGCCGAGAAGTCGAGCACCGCAGCCGGGCCAAAGAGCCGAGCGGTAGGAATCTCTGATACGTCGTGGCCGTCACGCCCGCTAATCCAGTGGATCGGTGCGTCGAGGTGCGTGCCAATGTGCTCGCCGGTGTGAATGTTTGCATGCTTCCAGAACGGCCCTGGCTCGTTGTACTCGCTGACGGTTTCAAGCGAGAAGTTGATGAGGTTCGCGAACGGTGCCGGCAGGCGCAGGGTCGGGGTGGACGCCTGCAATTGGTTCGTGAGATCGATGACACGCAACGATCCGGAGGTGAGGGCGGTCAGCAGGTCGGAAAGCACGGGCAATGGTCCTCCTCGATGAGGCGCACACCTTGCGGTACGCGTGTGACGGTAGCGAACCCAACCAGGTTATCGCTCGCAGGTATCGAACAAGCGATTGTGGATTTTTGACGTGAAGTCTCCCCGGCCAGTCACATGCACGAGCATATGCTCTGGGTAGCGTCGCACCTCAAAGTCACCAAAGTCGCGAAGCACTCGTTAAGGCAACTGTTCGGTCATGAGGCGTCTCCGCGTTCGAGCTCGTCGAGAAAGTGGTTCCCGCCTGCGCAGACCGCGAGCGTCCGTTCAATGAGATCTTCGAGGGTCTCAGACGCGAGCAGAGTGTGCAGCTCCGAAGATTGCACGGGCAGCATACCGGCAAGCTGCCAGACGCTGGCGACCGGCTCCTCAGACACTTCGGTGTCGACCCCCCAGAGCAATTCACCGTAGGTGCTGGCCCGAGAGAGGAGACCTCGCACCTCGAGCTCGAGCTTCAACCTGTGACTGTCGAGGCGCTCTTCCCACGCAAAGTCTGGCAGGAATTCAACCTCTGCTCTTGGATATGGTTCAGGTTCCAGCCACTGCGTGACGACGTAGCGTCGGGTTCCGGTCCCGGTGATGCCCATGAAGTCGTCGGTCATGCCGAAGTCGTCTATCTGGGCAACGGTCCCCACCGTGAGCACTTCTGGAGCCTCACCGGGTTCGACGTTTTGCCCAAAGAACGGGATGCCGAATATTGGCTTTTCGGCGGTCATCAGCTCACCCATGAGGTTGAGATAGCGGGGTTCAAACACACGCAGTTCAACCGGCATGTATGGCATGAGTACTGAACCAACAGGGAACTGGGGAAGCACGACCGCCATGCGATACTCCTTTGGGTGAGTTCTGGGTGGGCAGCGTGCGCTTAGGGAGTGGCGCGCTGACGGGTGTCTTGGCCCGGGAGGTGCGCTCCAACTTCGGCGGAATGTTCGGTGCCGGTGGCGGGGGACCCTGCGCCTCTGCGCCGCGAGATCCACACTGACCCCGCGGCGAGAAGGGCAAGCGCGAGGGCGATGCCGACGACGTATGCGGCGACACCAGCGTATCCGCCGGCCACTCGGTGCGGGTCGAGAAAGCCGTAGGGGTACCACCACGGGTTGCCGGTCACGGGGTCGGTGATGAGCTCACCGCGCACAAGCGTGTACACAGCCCAGAGCACGGGGTAAATGAGCGCGAGTGCGGCATCGCTCCACTTGAATGGTGCGCGCCCGATGTGCAAGATCAGATCGAGCGCGAACACGATTGGTGCGACCACGTGCTTGATATCGCTCGCCCAGGTGAGGGTGTCAGGATCGGGCACACCATCGTTGCGCAGCAGGAGGTTGAAAACAATCCCGGTAATGACTACGGCGGCACCGATGCACAGAAACAGCACCGACATCCATCGGGGTTCGACGGTTCCTGTGCGCCCCTTCGATACCAGCCAGACACCACCGATGGCGAGCACGATTGCGCCGGCGGCCGTCGACAGCACAGTGAAGTAGCTCAGGTGATTTGCGAGCGCCGTCGGGAGGTGTTGCCCCGCCCCGAGCGCGTACTCTGTGGTCGCGATAATCTGCATCACGATTGCCGCGAAGAGCGCTGCTGCGGTGGCGAGTCGAACAATTCCCCAGAATGTGCGGAGGCGGGGGTTCGGCTGCAAGAGCGAAGGCGAGGTCATGAGCGAAAAATAGCAGAGAGCCGTGCCCCTGGATCCTGGACACGCTGTCGGGTGATGTGTTGCCCGCCTGGTTACATCCGCCTCAGAACTGACCTCGCTGGGGCGGTCCTGATCCGCCAGAATACATACATGGCTGAGATTAAGACGCAGGCGACCGACGCGAACGTGCAGGAGTTCTTGGAGGCTGCGGAACCTGCTAGGCGGCGCGCCGACGGGCTAACGCTCGCAGAGATCTTTCACGAGGTTACGGGGGAGGAGCCCGTGATGTGGGGCCCGTCCATTGTCGGGTACGGCAGCTACCATTACGTGTCGCCCGCGAATCCACGCACCCAAGGTGAGTGGCCGAAGACCGGGTTTTCGCCGCGTAAGGCGAAGCTTTCGATCTACGGGCTCAAGGATCTTCCGGCAGGAGCAAAGCTTCTGCCCCAACTCGGAAAGTACACGGAGGGCGCGGGCTGCGTCTACGTCAACAAGCTCGACGACATCAACCTTGAGGTGCTGCGTCGGCTCATTACCATTGCATACTCGCGCACCGACGACTCATCCGAGTGATGCTCGCCGCGATTGCGTTTATGTAATCAGCGGATCAGGATTCGCCGTCGACCAGCGCAGCGTACTTTACGCGCGCCGCGGCCGCGATCTGCTCGGCCTCGGGCTTCTTGGGGCCCGGGCCCGAGATGAGCACGGCCTGCCGAAAGTAGGCGAGTTCCTGGATCGACTCCGCGATATCGGCGAGCGCGCGGTGGCCGCCCCGCTTCTCGGGTGTCGCGAAAAACGCCGCCGGGTACCACTGACGCGACAGTTCCTTGATGGTCGAGACGTCAATGCTGCGGTAGTGCAGTCGCTCGTCAAAGGTTGGCATGTACTTCGAAATGAAGCGGCGATCCATGCCGATCGTGTTGCCAGCAACGATGGGGCGTCGGCCCGGGGTGACGTGCGCAGACAAGTAATCGGTGACCAGCTTCTCGGCCTCGGCCACCGTCACACCCGCTTCAATGCGGGGCAGAAGACCCGACTTCTCGTGCATATTTCGCACGAAGTCTCCCATGTTCTCCATCGCCTCGGGCCCAGGGTTAATGACGAGCTCGAAGCCAGGGTGCAGTGGCTCGAGCTCGAAATCGGTGACGATGACCGCAATCTCGCAGAGTCCATCGAGATCCACGTCGAGCCCCGTCATCTCGCAGTCGATCCAAACGATCTGTTCGGCGGGGGTGTGTGACACGTGGGCTCCTTCGTGAGTGGGCTGATCTAGTCTAGCCGCGGGCGATTTCTCCGTTCTCCAGCCGCAGCACCCGGTCGCTCATATGGTGGATCACGTCGACATCGTGCGAAACAAACAGGAATGAGGTTCCGCGCCGCGCTTGCACGTCGTCGAGCAGATCGAGGACCCGGGCCTGCACGGTGACATCGAGGGCGGAGACCGGCTCGTCGAGGAGGAGGACTTCGGGGTCCCGCGCGAGGGCGCGCGCGATCGAGAGCCGCTGACGCTGCCCGCCGGACAGGCTCTGCGTGGGCCGCCGCAAGAGTTCAGTCTCGAGGCCCACCTCGGTGGCGAGCGCCGCCGATTGCGCGGTTCTCGACGCGCGTGGGATGCCAGCGGCGCGCAGGGCATCGGCGAGGATATGACCCCCGGTCGCGCCCCGCGGGAAGGAATCCAGCGGGTCTTGCGGAACGAACGCCAGTCGTTTCCGCAACTGCAGGCGCGCGCGCGCCGAGAGCGTGGAGCGATCCACACTGTCGATGCGCACGGTGCCCGCATCGGGGCGCTGCAGCCCGAGCGCGACGCGCAGCAGCGTGGTCTTGCCCGATCCACTCTCGCCAACAAGCCCGACGGTTTCTCCTGCCCCGAGTTCGAGCGATACGCCACGCAAGACCTGGTGCGTGCCAAACGACACCGAAATGTCGGCAAGCTCGAGCCGTGGGGCACATGTGGCCCGGGGTGACGCGATCGGGGCGACAGGCGCTGAGGCGGGAAGATCCTGGGAATCGTCGGGCGAATCGGACGCGCCGGTCAACCGCATCCCGCGAGGCTTGCCCGCGGGAGAGGACTCGAGCAACTCCCGGGTGAACGGGTGCGCCGGGTGCGTCAGCACGCGGGCCGGGTCGCCCGCCTCGATGATGCGCCCGTGACGCATCACCAGCACCCGGTCGGCCACGCCGCGCACGCTCGCAAGGTCGTGTGTGATGAGGAGCACCCCGCACCCCTGGTCGACGCGCTGCCGCAACCGAGAGAGCACGTTGCCGCGGTGACCGGCATCGAGGGCCGTGGTGGGCTCGTCCGCGACGATGAATTCCGGGTCTGCGATGAGCGCCGTGGCGACGAGCGCGCGTTGGCGAAGCCCGCCGCTCAGCTCGTCAGAGCGCTGCCGGAGATGACGAGCGGGTTCCGGCATGCCCGCGGCGTTCAGGGCCGCGAGCACGCGGTGCCGGCGCTCCGCGCCAGTCGCGAGGCCGTGCAGGCGCAGCGCATCGCCCACCTCGTGTTCCACGCGGCGCAGCGGATCGAGCGCAGCGAGGGCGTCTTGCGGTATCAGCGAACCGTGCGCACCGCGAATGGCATCCCATCGCCGGTGGCCGGGCTCCGGTGCGGCCCCGAAGGTGCCGCCGGGGGCGATGATCTCGAGCGAAGTGTGCGTGGCGATCGCCGCGCGAGGGAGCAGGCCGAGTAGCGCGCGTGCGGTGAGGGACTTGCCCGATCCACTCTCGCCCACGAGCGCCACGCACTCGCCAGCGTGTACCACCAGACTCACGTCGTCGACCGCGGCGCGCGGCTGACCCGGAAAGCGGACGGTCAGTGACTCCACCCGCGCGAGTACCGCGCTCATGCGAACCGCCGCTCACGTTCGAAAGCTCGACCGATCACGGTCGTCGCGATGCCGACAGCGAGGATCATCGCGCCGGGGAAGAACGTGATCCACCAGGCCTTCGTGAGGTAGGGCCGGCCGGAGTTGAGCATCGCACCCCACTCGGGGGCCGGGGGCGGCGACCCGAGCCCGAGAAAGCCGAGCGCCGCGGCGAGCACGACCGCGTGCCCCACCCCCAGGGTGGCGAGGACCAGCACGGGGCGCATCGCCTCGGGAAGCACGAGAGTCGCCCAGACGCGAGCCCCGCGGTCTCCCTGGAGTCGGGCGGCCTCGACCGGGCCGGATCCCAGCGCCTGACGTACGCCGCCGCGCACCATCCGCGCGTAGCCGGGCGCGGTCGAGATGGCGACCGCGACCACGATCGACGCGGTGCCCGGACCCCAGACGGTGATGAGCAGCAGGGCGAGCAGCAGGCCGGGGAACGCGAACAGCGCCTCGATGACGCGGTCGGCGACGAACCTCAGTGGGGCGAGCACCCTCCCGCGGCTGCCTCCCGCGAGGGCCCCCAGGGCGATGCCGGCTCCGAGACCGAGCAGGGTGGCCGCGGCTCCGATGACGAGCGAGTCGCGCGCGCCGAAGATGACGCGGCTGAGCACATCCCGGCCCGAATCGTCGGTTCCAAAGGGGTGGGCGAGCGAGGGCGGGGCGAAGGCATCTGCCGGGTTCACCGCGAGCGGGGGGAAGGGCGCCAGGACTGCGGGCGCGAGCGCACACGCGACGAGCACCCCGAGGGTGGCGAGGGCGATCCACTCGCCGGCACTCAACCCGCTGCGCCGCGCGAATGTGCTGCGCCGGAACCCGTCGCGCAGTGCCACCCCCCTACGCACGCGCCACCGCCTGCGCGAGCCTGGACTCGGTGCGCGGATCCACGCGAGAGATGACAAGATCGGTGATGAGCGCGACCACCACGTAGGCGCACGCAGAGAACAGCACCACACCGAGCACCACCGGCACGTCGCGGCCGAGCACTGCGGTCACCAGGGTGCGGCCGAGCCCGGGCCTAGCGAAAATCACTTCAATAACCGCCGCACCCCCGAGCAGCGAGCCGAGAGCCCAGGCCGTGAGATTCAGGCCCGGCACCAGGCCGTGGCGCACCACGTGACGCACCCTGATGCCGAGCTCGGTCTCGCCACGCGCGCGGGCGCTCTCGATGAAGGGCGCGGAGCGGGCGGCATCCACCCCGGCTCGGCACACCTGGGCAAGGAATCCGGCGGTGGGAATCGCCAGGGCCAGTGCGGGCAACACGATACCCGAGAACCCGCCGGTGCTGACGGGAGGAAACCATCCGAGCACGCTCGCGAAGACGAGCACCAGCAGACTCGCCAGCCAGAAATTTGGCATCGCGGCTGCGGTGAGGTCGAGGGCCGACGCGACCGCGCGGGCGCGGCGCGAGTGCCCGCTCGCCATCACCACGCTCACCAGGGCGAGCGCCCAGGCGAGCAGCAGCGCGGTGAGGGTGAGCAGCAGAGTCGGCCCGATTGCGCCCCCGAGCACCTCGGAAACGGGGATCCGCTGCGCGTACGACACCCCCAGATCACCGCGCAGCAGTCTCCACATGAAGTCGACGTACTGGGTGAGGACCGGGCGATCGAGGCCAAATTCGGCTCGGGCCGCCTCGAGTGCCGCGGCGCTCGCCTGGCTGCCCGGGCCGCCGAGAGCGGCCTCCGCGGGGTCGCCTGGGATGAACTGCAGGGCGACGAAGGCGAGGGTGGCGACGGTCACGAGCACGGCGAGCGCGCCGCCCACGCGTGCCGCTGCCCGCCACCACCATCCCTCGCCGGTCATCGCTCAGGTCATCCGGCGATGACGGACCCGAGCCACGGGGTATTGACCGTCGGCAGTGCCCGGAATTCGGTCAGATCGGCTCGGTACAGGAAGTGGTTCTGCTGATCGTAGATCGGCAGAATGATCGATGCGTTCGCGATCCACTCCTGCGCAGCGCGCGCGGCCGCTTCCCGCTCCTCCACGTCCATCGAGGTGCCGATGGTGTCGAGCAGCGCGTCGAGCTCGGGGTCTTTCACCTGCGCGTTGTTGGCGAAATAGCCGCTCGGCGCGGGTACCGTGGCATCGCTGTGATAGAGGAAGCGCAGCACGTCGGGGCCGATCTTCGTGTAGGGGGCACTCACCATCTCGTACTCGTAGGCACCGAGCGCGCCGTACCAGCTCGAGAGGTCGAGCAGCGTGATCTGAATGTCGAAACCCACCTCGCGGGCGCCCGCCTGGATCTGTTCGAAGAGCGCCTGCTCGGCCTGCGTCGACTGTGCGCCGGTCACCGGGAAGCGGGCGGTGAGTCGTTGCCCGTCCTTCGTCCGAATTCCGTCGTCGTCTCGCTCGGTCCAGCCCGCTTCGTCGAGCAGGGCATTCGCGAGCTCGGGGTCGAAGACGTAGGCTTCCGGGCTCTGCAGTGCGAGCCGCTCGCGGCTCGAGAGCGCACTGGTGGATCGCGGTGCCCACCCCTCGAACAGCGTCTCGAGGCCCGCGTCGACGTTGGCAGAGGCGATGAACGCCTCACGCACGCGCTGATCGTTGAACGGAACCGTGCTCGTGTTTAGCTCGATCCGGTTGCTGGCGCCCGGGCGGGGCGCATCGAGGTGCGCGAGGTCTTCCGAGTTCTCCGCGACGGTGATCTGCTCGGGCAGGGGGTTGTCGATGATGTCAACCTGACCAGCCTCAAGGGCCGCGAACCGCGCCGTCGCATCCGGGATGAAGCGCCACTTCAGCGTCTCGGCGGCCGCTGCGTCGGGTGCGTCGATCCCGTCGGGGGAGGTGGTGTACTCGGGATTGCGCACGAGTTCGATGCGATCCTGTTTCACCCAGTCGTCGATGACGAAGGGCCCCGACCCGATCGGTGCGAGGCAGTTTTCGTCCATGCCACGAGCGATGCCGGCGGGCGATTGCATCGCCACCCACGGCTGCGCGAGCGACTCGAGCAGCGCCGCGTCGGGTCGGGTGAGTGTGAAGCGCACCACATCGGCAGCGACGACCTCGACGGCCGCCACCTGGCGCACGGCGAGATAGCCGGTGGAGGATCCCGTGTCGGGGTCTTGCAGGTGCTCGATGTTGGCCTGCACCGCGGCAGCGTCGACGGGGGTGCCGTCGCTGAAGGTCGCACCGTCACGCAGCGTGAACTCCCAGGTCAGTCCGTCGTCGCTGACCGTCCATGAGCTCGCCAGCCACGGCACGATGGTGCCCTCGGCGTCGAGCGCCACGAGCGATTCGAGCACCTGCGTGGCGAGCAGGGCCTGCGGGAAATTGCCGCCGACGTGGGGGTCGAGGCAGCTCGGTTCGCCGTCTCCGGTCGCGTAGACGAGGTTGGTGCGGGCCTCGCCTGGTTCCGGCGTGCTTCCGCCCGCGGAACAGGCCGCGAGCGGCAACACGAGGGCGACCGCGGTGAGGCCGGTCGCCCAGGCGGTTTTTTTCGGTGTGTGCGCTGGTGTATGTTTCACAACCGCTAAGCCTATATTATTAGACGCGATCTATTAAATGCGGCCAGGAGTAATTCGCATGTCTCAGTCACGGGGTCGACCCAGAAAGGCCTCTGCGGAGATGCTGCAGGAGGCGGCGTTCGAGCTGTTCCAGGTGCAGGGGTACCGCGGCACCAGTGTCGAGCAGATCGCGCGAACCGCAGGCTTTAGCCGGGCGACCTTCTTCAACTTCTTCTCATCAAAGTCCGAGCTCTACTGGCTCGATACCGACGTGCTGCTCGCCAGCCTCGGCAAGCACCTGGAGGGTCAGCTCAGCGCGGGGGATTCTGTGCCGCTGCGAGCGGCCATGCTGAGTTACGCGGAATCGATCAGTAGCGCCAACATTCCCTGGGCGCTGCAGAACTTCCGGTTGCTCGAATCGGCAGACGACCTGATCGCCGGAGGGGCCGGGCGTGTGCTGGCACTCAACCGATTGCTCGAGTCGTACCTGCAGCGAAGCGCGCCGGAATCTGACTCGGTCGAACGAAGCGCCAACGCTGCGGTCACCACGGCACTGCTCATCACGGCGCTTCGCGGGTGGATTGGCGCCGGGGTGAGCCGGGGCAGCTTTCGCGCGCAGCTTGAGCACATTTTGTCGGTTGGCACGTGAGCGGTCTGCGTGACCCGTAGGCTTGTCGGCATGGCTGTTCTTCCCATTGTGATCTGCGGTGAACCCGTGTTACATCGACCGGCGGCTCCCGTGACCCAGTTCGATGACGAGCTGCGCACCCTCGTCGCCGACATGTTCGACACGACGGTCGCGGCACCCGGAGTGGGACTCGCCGCCCCGCAGGTCGGTATCGGCAAGCGCGTCTTCGTGTGGATCTATGACGACCAAGACGAGGGCCCCTCGCGTGGTGTCGCCATCAATCCTGAACTGTGGATCTCGCCACCCGAGCCGGGCCTCCCGGATGAAGACGAGGTCGAGGGATGCCTGTCCTTCCCCGGTGAACGGTTCGCCCTGCGACGCTCGGAGCGCGCGCTGCTTCGCGCGCTCGACATCGATGGCGCGCCCTACGAGCTCGAGGTCAGCGGCTGGTTTGCACGCATCATGCAGCACGAATTCGATCATCTCGACGGTCTGCTCTACGTGGATCGGCTCGTGCACCCCGAAAACCGTGCGGCGCAGAAGGCCGAGCGGAAGAACGGCTGGGGGAAGCCTGGGCTGAGTTGGATGCCCGGAGTGGATCACCCGGAGGATTAATCCCGCGGTCGCCGCTGCTGAGTATCGGGAACCGCGACCCACGCCAGTGTCACCGCGGCGAGGAGGGCGGCCGTGACGCCGAACCCCCAGCCGAACCCCGCGAGATCCACAATCGCACCCACCGCGAGTGGACCGAGCACACCCCCGAGATCGGCCATCATCGAGTAGGCCGCCACGACCTTGCCTCCTGAACGCTGCCCCAGGATGTCGGCGAGCGCCGCCTGCTGACCGGGGTTCACGAGTGCCGAGCCCATTCCCGCCACGAACATGCAGGCGAGGGCGGCCCACAACGCGGGGGACGCCGGGAACACGAGGTAGGAGATGGCGAGGACCGCCAACCCCGTCACGAGCATGGGCTTGCGCCCCACGGTGTCGGTCCACCGCCCCGCGGGAAAAATGAGGAGTGCGTTGCCCGCAGCGTAGGCGGCAAGCACCCATGCCGCGTCGCTGGGTGCGCCCTGGAATGAGAGTGCCACAAAGAGGGGCACGATCGAGATGCGCACTCCGAATGAGGTCCATCCGAAGATCAGCACCGAACTGAGGAGCACGCGGTACTGCGAGATTTTCCAGGCCTCACGGAGCCCCATCGATTCGCGGGAAGCACCATCACCACCACCGGGAGAGGCGAGGGCCGAGCGGCGAAGCGCCGACCAGACCACGATTGCGGCGAGCACCAAAGTGAGGAAGTAGAAGATGAAGGGTGCGCGCAGACCGAACCCCGCCACGAGCGCCCCAAACACCGGCCCGAGCAACATGCCGCTCAAAAATCCTGCCGCGTTCAGGCTGGCCACACGACCGCGTGCATCGGGCGGGCTCACCTTCACCAGCAAAGCCGTCGCCGCAACCGTGAACATGGCCGACCCGATGCCCCCAGCTCCGCGCAGCAGCAGAAGTTGGGGGTAGGTCATCGCCAGGGCGCAGGCGCCGGTTGAGACCGCCACAATGAGCAGCCCGACCGTGTAGGTGCGTCGCTCGCCGAAGCGGGAGACGAGCCACCCGGCGAGCGGTGCCGACACCAGCCGCATGAGCGCAAATGCGCTGACGATCGCGCTCGCCGCCAGGTTCGACACACCAAACTCGAGGGCGTACTGCGGAATCGCCGGGGCGACGACGCCGTAGCCGAGCGCAACCGTGAACCCGCCCGCCACGAGCGCCCACACCTCGAAGGGCAGCTTGGCGCGCGGGGGGCGCGCGGGGCGAGGAGACATCGACTCAATTCTACTGTCGGGGGTGGGCCCCGGTTGTCTCCCCGGGCTCCGGGCTACGGGTGCAGCAATACCTTGATGGCGCGGCGCTCGTCCATGGCGCGGTACGCCTCGGCGGCCTCCGCCAGTGGCAGCTCAAGGTCGAACACACGTCCGGGTTGGATCGATCCGTCGAGCACCTCAGGAAGGAGCTCCTCGATATAGTTGCGCACCGGGGCGATGCCACCTCGCACGCCGACGTTGCTGCCAAACAGGGTGTCGATCGGTAGCTCTGCACCGCCAGCTGGCACGCCGACGAAGCCGACCTGGCCGCCGGGCCTGGCCGAGCGGAGCGCCGTGTCCATCGATTCCTGGGTGCCGACGCACTCAAGCACGCAGTCTGGTCCGATTCCGCCGAACATGTTTTTCAGAAGGGCGATGCCCTCATCGCCGCGCTCTGGCACCACATCTGTGGCTCCGAATTCCCTCGCGAGTGCCTGCCGGTCGGCGTGCCGCGACATCGCGACGATCCGCGTTGCCCCCAGGCGCTTCGCGGCGATGATCGCGCAGAGCCCGACCGCTCCGTCACCGATGACCGCGACAGTGGATCCAGGCTTCACCCCGGCGGAAACCGCCGCGTGATGCCCCGTTCCCATGACATCAGACAGGCTCAGCAGAGCCGGAATCATGTTTTCGGTGGGCTGCCCGGGAACCACGACGAGGGTGCCATCGGCGAGCGGAACCCGCACGCGCTCGCTCTGCGCGGCATTCGCGTAACCAAAGTCGCGGACCTTGGAGCCCCAGAATCCGCCGTTCAGGCAGTGGCTAGAGAACCCATTGATGCAGTTCAGGCAGGTGCCATCGCAGACGTAGAACGGGGCGATGACGAAGTCTCCAACTCGCACCTGCGAAACGGCAGAGCCGACCTCCTCGACAATCCCGACGAACTCGTGACCAATCGGCCGCGGCTTGGGTGTCGGCTTCACTCCGCGGTACCCCCACAAGTCGGAACCGCACACGCAGGCAGCCACGACTCTCACGATCGCATCGCGGCCGGCGGCCTCGGGGCGGTTATCGAGCGCAGGATCAACCACATCTTCGACGCGAATATCTCGTTCACCGTGGAGGAAGACTTGGCGCATGGGAAGATCCTTTTCGCTGAGTGGGGAAGAACGTGACAGGTGCACTGCCCTGACTGGATTCTAGGTGCCCCGCCCCTCGCTTCGCTCCGTGGGCTGCCGCCGTGGGCGGCACGGGGCCCTGAATGCGCAGAGCGGTGCTCTGCGCTTGAATCAGTGCCCCGCCCCTCGCTTCGCTCCGTGGGCAATCGCTGTGGCGATTGGGGTCACTCGGTCGAACGCGATATTTTCTTTGTGAGTGCCCCACCCCTCGCTTCGCTCCGTGGGCTGCCGCCGTGGGCGGCACGGGGCCCTGAATGCGCAGAGCGGTGCTCTGCGCTTGAATCAGTGCCCCCGGCAGGATTCGAACCTGCGACCAAGAGATTAGAAGGCTCCTGCTCTATCCCCTGAGCTACGGAGGCGACCGAAATAGCGTATCGCAGCAACGCGTGAATCCCGTCGCTTCTGGAACGGCGGGTCAGCGAGTCTGCTCTTCCCCGGGCGCACGGAGACTCATAGGATTGGGGCAGACGTTCGCACCCACCAGGAGGCGCGCGACCGAGCAAAGGGGAGACCATGGGTTTCATCAAGGCGTTTTCGGGTGCGATCGGCGGCATGTTTGCCGATCAGTGGATCGACTTCCTGCAACCACCGGCAGGGCTTGCACCCACCGCCGCAATCTTTCCGGCGGTACCGAAAGGCACGAACGCGGGTCGCGGCTCCAACACCAAGGGCTCGGAGAACATCATCAGCGACGGTTCGCTGATTGTGGTTCCGGAGGGATACGGTCTCCTCACCTTCCTCAACGGTGAATTGACCGGTCTCGTGGCGGAGGCCGGTGGGTACACGTTCACGACGACCGATCCTCAAGCGAAATCAATCTTCACCGGCGGTGGCCTGCTCGCCTCGACTGTGTTGCAGTCGTGGGAGCGGTTCAAATTTGGCGGACAGCCCGGGGCTCAGCACCTGGCCTTCTACGTCAACCTGAAGGAGATCCCGAACAACCGCTTCGGAACGCAGAGCGAGATTTACTGGGACGACGCCTTTCTTGGCACCCAGGTGGGCGCGATCACGCGCGGCACCTACACACTGAAGATCATCGACCCGGTGCTGTTTGTGAAGCAGTTCGTGCCGCTCACCTATCTGAGCGCAGATGCCCGGGTGTTTGACTTCAGCGATCTCGACAACGACGCCGCGGCACAGCTTTTCAATGAGGTCGTTTCGTCACTCGCACCCGCGTTCTCGATCTATACGAATGATCCGAGCAAGGGCAACCGTATGGCGCGCATTCAAAGCGATGCGCTGGGGTTCGCCCAATCGCTCTCCGCCGCGGTCGAATCGGGCTACCAGTGGGCATCGCAGCGTGGCCTCGCAATTGTGAGCACCGCGATCCAGTCGATCGAGTACGACGCAGACACCCAGAAGCTCCTCAGCGATGTGAAGAAGGCCGATGCGCTCTCCGGGAATCGCGGCGCCTCCTTCCTGCAGCAGTCGGTCGCGCGTGGCTTCGAGGCTGCGGGCTCTACCGAGGGTTCGGGTGGCATGGCGATGATGGGCCTGGGGGTTGGCATGACCGGCCAGGCCCTGAACTTCCAGCAGCAGCAACAGCAGCCGGCAGCCCCGGCTCCGGCAGCGCCGGCACCTGCCGCACCGGCACCAGCACCGGCCGCAGCAGAGGATCCCGTGGCAAAGCTCGCCCAGTTCAAGCAGATGCTCGATCAGGGCCTCATCACTGCGGAAGACTTCGAGGCAGCGAAGAAGGCGCTGCTGGGGCTGTAGACGCGACATGGTAGACAACCACATCGACACCGCCTCGGGAAAAGCGGACGGGCTCGACAAATGCCCGAAATGCGGGTCTACCGAGATCTCGCTGCGCCCCGCGACTGGCATGCTGGTTTGCCACTTCTGTCGACACGAGTGGGCGGAAGCCGGGATCGAGCAGCAGTTCGGCCTGGACTCGGCCATCGGAGATCTTCGGGGCACGACCGTCGCCTCCGGCGCGGCCGCGTTGCAGGAATCTGCTCAAGATGTGCTCACGCTGAAGTGCCAGGCCTGCGGTGCGGAAGTGGTGGTAAACACCCAGGAGGCGCTGCAGTCGCGGTGCCACTGGTGTCGGCAGACGCTGTCGGTGAACACGCAACTGCCCAACGGTGCGGTGCCGGATGGTCTGTTGCCCTTCAGTATCACCCGCGAGGATGCCATTGCTCGCATCGATGCGTTCGTGAAATCACGTCGCTTCTTTGCCCACCCGAAGTTCGTGCGCGAGTTTGCCCCAACCGAGGTGGTCGGGGTTTATATGCCGTACATGCTGCTCGACGCGAATACCCACGTGGATCTCACCGGCTTCGGGGAGATCCAGACCCGGCGGTACACCCGGAAACGCGGTGACGACGAGGTGACGCTGTATGACGCTGACGTGTATCAGGTGGCGCGATCGTTCGATGTGCACATCGACGATGTGATGATCGAATCGTCAGCTCAGCGCGCCGACATCGACTGGTCGCGCAACACCAATAACATCATCAACTCGATTCAGCCGTTCGACGTGAAAGCCGCGGTGGCGTACAACGCGAACTACCTGCGGGGCTTCACGGCCGAGAAGCGCGACCTCGACGTGTCGTCGCTCGGCCGCGAAGCACACGATCGCCTGTTGTCGATCGGTCGGCAGCGCGCAAACGACAGCACAGGGCAGTACAACCGGGGGGTGCGCTGGGAAACGGAGCACTTGGATGTCAAGGGCACGCGTTGGGTGGCGGTCTCGGTGCCCGTCTGGCTCTACAGCTATTTCGATGGTCGACTCACCCACTTCGTCGCGGTCAACGGTCGCACGGGTGAAACCATGGGGAGCGTGCCGATCCGCTACGGGCGGCTCATTCCGGCTGCAGTGATCATCGGTATCGTCGGAACCGCGGTCGGCGGCTTCCTAGATTTCTTTATGGGATAGGGGAGGCGCAATCGTGCAGTTTGTGGACGCGTGGATCGCGCTCAATACCAGCGGAATCTTCGACACCATCGCCCGACTGGAAGACTACGGTGCCAGTTCTGAGGAGGGTGGCGCGTGGCTCTGGCTCATCGGGCCCGCCGGCGGCCTCGGCTTTTTCATGTGGGTGTTTCTGCGGTATCGCAACACCGACAAGCGACACGCATTTGAGCGGGAAACGGCCGCCGAGGTGCTTGATTTGCGCACCTACGATCAGAAGACAGGCGAAGTCAAGGGTGTCGAAAACTCTCGCATCCCCGGCCAAAACTCGAATTCACCGCTGAAACGGCTGGGCTCGGGTACGACAGTCACAGAGCTTCCGGCACCGACGAAACCCACCCTTCCCGGGATCCCACCGCAACCCGAGTCGCCGCCACAATCCGAGGCCCCGCCGCAGCAGTAGGGCACGGACATACCGCGCATCACTCGAAGCGGTTCACCATCGCCAGAGCGGCGCGATCCACATAGTCCCGGAACGCCGCGTCGTGCATTGGCGGTAGCGCCACCTCGTCGAGCGCTGCGTACATGTGCGCCAGCCAGTGTTCCCTCGCTTCAGGGGTCACGGGGAAGGGCGCGTGTCGCATCCGGAGCCGGGGGTGGCCTCGCTGCTCCGAATAGGTGGTGGGCCCACCCCAGTACTGTTCGAGGAACGTGCGCAGCCGCCAGATCGCGCCCTCCCAATCTTCGTTGGGGTACATCGGCGCTAGGAGTTCGTCTTCGCGCACGCCACGGTAGAAGGCCCGCACCAGTCGATCAAAGGTGTCGGTGCCGCCTACCTGGGCCCATAGGGTGTCCGTGAGGGCCGGCCCGTCGGCCCCCGAGCGCAGTGTCAACCGCGGGGCTGGCGGGGGAGTCGTTGGTTCTGGGTCGGTCATACGGAACCTCCGGGGAATCGTGGGAGCTCACTCGCCAGCTCGATGCCGAGTTCGGCGTAGCGCTTCTTGATAAGCGAGCGAAGCTCGCGCTGCACCGCCCACTGTGCCTCTGGCCTCGTGCGCACCATGAAGCGCAGGGTCGCGCGGTCTCCGAACACGCTCTCGAGCCCCAGCATCTCGGGAAGGCCGGTAACCCGTCGCGCATACTGCGGCGAGGAGAGGAGCTCCTTGCCGCACTCAAGGGCCGCCTGTTCGGCAAGCGCGAGGTCGGTGTCGGCGGCAACCGCGATGTCGATGATGGCGCGGCCCCACCCCTGAGACGCGTTGCCGAGCGTCAAGATCTCGCCGTTGCGCACAAACCACAGGGTGCCGTCGATCGCCCGCACCTTGGTGACGCGGATGCCCACATCCTCCACGGTGCCGCTGATTTGATCGATGGTCACCCAGTCACCTACGCCGAGTTGATCCTCAAAGACCATGAAAATCCCGTTCAGGATGTCTTTGACGATGTTCTGGGCACCAAAGGCGAGGCCGGCCGCGACAATACCCGCCGATGCAAGCATCGCCGTGAGGTTCACGCCGAGCTGCGAGAGAATCGCAATCGCGGCGGCGACGACGATCGTCCAGGAGATGACGTGACGACCGACCGTGCCGAGGGTGCGGGTGCGCTGCACGGCCCGCGCGTTCATGTGTGGGGTGGCCTGCAGCTCTTGGGTGGATTCGACGTCTTGCGAACGCTTCACACCGCGCACGACGTGGCTGACGCTGCGATCAAGCACGCGTCGCAGTACCCAATTCGCGATGAGCGCTCCCACGACGATGAGCACCACGGAAAACGGCACTCGGTATGTGATGAAGAATCCGCTGACCGCGGCCCAAAACTCAGCCATCGGCGAGCCTCGCATCGGCGGCCTGCGCTGCCAGGGCTCGATCCACCCCGGCCACATGCTCAGTCACAAGCCTGCGCAAGGCTGCGGGAGCCTCAGGATGCTGCTCAAGCCAGTGGCGGCTCGCTGCCCGAAGCGGTTCGGACGCGAGCGGCGCGGGGTAGAACCCCTCGATGATTTCCTCGGCGATCGCGTAGCTGCGCGAGTTCCAGATTGCGAGCAACGAATCAAAGTACCGATCGATGAACGGCACGAGCAGGGACAGGTCGTGGGCGCGCAGGAACCCGAGACCGGTTGCCCGCACGATCGCGTTCGGCAAATCGGCAGCTTTGAAAACCGAATCCCAGGCCGCAGTCTTGGCCTCAGCCGTCGGGAGGGCCGCACGGGCGTGTGCGGCCGACTGCTGCCCGGTCGCGGTGCGGTCCTCGGCGAGCGCGGTTTCGATTTCCTCAGATGTCGCACGCCCACCGGCCGCGAGGGAGATGAGCAACTCCCACCCCAGGTCGGTGTCGATATCGAGGCCATCCAGCGGCGCGCGTTCATCGAGCAGCGCAAGCACGGTGTCAAGCTGCTCGCTGGTGGATGCCAGCTGCGCGAAGGCGCGCACAAATTGGAACTGCCGATCCGAGCCCGGCTCGGCATCTACTGCGAGCTGCCACATCGCTTCGGCGACGCGCTCGAGCGTCGCCGCGCGTCGCTCCGGAGCCACATAGCTCGCGGCCGCCAGCAGCAGTTGGCCGATGAGCGTGCGGAGCGTGGTGGACTGCGTCTCCGCAGAGATGTGACGCAGCACGACATCGACAAAGCGCGATGCCGCGAATTCGCCGTCG
Source organism: Leucobacter fengyongliangi (assembly GCF_052386045.1). NCBI lineage: Bacteria > Bacillati > Actinomycetota > Actinomycetes > Micrococcales > Microbacteriaceae > Leucobacter > Leucobacter fengyongliangi. Next base: position 1,230,325 of record NZ_CM126356.1, read on the forward strand.
CGAGTCGCGTCCCAGAGCGTTCCCCAGACGAGGGCCCGAGCGAGGGAATCGGTAATGTTCCCGATGCCGTTCAAGGCGGTCGCGAGCGAGGACTCATCCAGACGGATCTTCGCGTAGGTCAGATCATCATCGTTGAGCAGCAGCAAGTCTGGCCTGGTGATGCCAATGAGCTCGGGCACCTGGGTGAGCGCACCATCGACATCGGTTTCGATGCGGTGCACTCGCGTGAGCGCACCGTCAACGCCGCGCGAGTACAACCCAATCGCAATTCGGTGCGGCCGCAGGGTGGGGTATTGCTCGATGGCGGTTTGCTCGATGGCGAACGACGAGTACGCTCCGGACTCGTCGACCTCGCACACCGGACGCAGGGTGTTGACCCCAGCCGTCTCGAGCCACAGTGTCGACCAGTTGCCCAGGTCTCTGCCGCTCTGCGCCTCCAGCTCGGTGAGCAAGTCAGGCAACTCGGTGTTTGCGTGATGGTGCTTCACGAAGTAGTCGTGAACGCCTCGCATGAAAGGCTCGCGACCCACCCACGCGACCAGCTGCTTGAGCACCGATGCGCCCTTCGCGTAGGTGATCCCGTCAAAATTGACGAGCACATCTTCGAGATCGCGAATTTCGGCGACGATCGGGTGGGTCGAGGGGAGCTGATCTTGCCGGTACGCCCACGACTTCTCGCTCGCCGCGAAGGTCGTCCAGCAGTCCTTCCACTCGGTCGCCTCAGCGACACCGAGGGTCGACATGTATTCCGCGAACGATTCGTTCAGCCACAGGTCATTCCACCAGCGCATCGTTACGAGATCGCCGAACCACATATGGGCGAGCTCGTGCAGGATCGTCACGACCCGACGCTCCCGCATCGCGTCAGTGACCTTGCTGCGAAACACGTACGCTTCGGTGAACGTCACCGCGCCGGCATTCTCCATCGCGCCCATGTTGTACTCGGGCGCGAAGATCTGGTCGTACTTGTCGAACGGGTAGGGGTAGTCGAACTGCTCTTCGAAGAACGCGAACCCCTCGCGGGTCTTCTCGAAGAGGTAGTCGGCATCGAGAAACTCGCTCAGTGACTCTCGGCAGAAGACGCCGAGCGGGATGATGCGGCCGTCGCGGCTCGTCAATTCGGATCGCACCACACGGTAGGGCCCCGCGATGAGCGCGGTGATGTAGCTCGACATGACCGGGGTGGGCTCGAACGCCCACGTTGCGATCGCTTCGCCGTCGCGCTCCCCGGCTGGCGTCTGGTCTGGTGTCGGCTGGTTGCTGATGACCTGCCACCGGGCGGGCGCGGTGACACGGAAGGTGAACGTCGCCTTCAGGTCGGGCTGCTCGAACACGGCAAACATGCGCCGGGAATCGGGCACCTCAAACTGGGAGTACAGGTAGACCTCGCCATCGGCGGGATCGACGAAGCGATGCAGACCCTCGCCCGTGTTCATATACCGCTGGTCGCTCTCGATGCGGAGGGTGTTTTCGGCAGCGAGGGCGGGAAGCGCGATCCGCGATTCGGCGTAGCTCGACTCGGGATCGAGCTCCTCGCCGTTCAGCGTGATGCTGAGAACCTTCGCCGCGATGAGGTCGATGAACGTGCTCGCCCCGGGTGTCGCCGAGAACTTCACCGTGGTGACCACACGGAAGTGTTCAGCGCCGGTGGTGAGGTCGAGGTCGATCTCATAGCTGTGGGTGGTCACGACGCTTGCGCGTTCGATCGCTTCAGCGCGGGTGAGGTTTTCTCCGGGCACGATGCTCCTCGCATTTTCTGGTGGATCAGTCCGCTGCGCGGACACCGTCACCACCCAGCCTATTCCCGCAAGCTGACTACACTTGAGGTATGACCGAACGCGCCACTCCCGCAGTCCAATTCTGGTTCGATCCGATTTGCCCGTGGACCTGGATCACGAGTCGCTGGGTCAGCGAAGTCGCCGAACTTCGCGGATTCGAGGTGGAGTGGAACCCGTTCAGCCTCGCGGTGTTGAACGAAGGAAGCGATGCGGGTGATCATGCCGAGGGGCAGCGTCAGGGGCACCGCATGGGCCAGGTGCTGACCGCGGCGCGCGCTTCTCACGGGGGGCGGGCCGTCGCCGACCTGTACACGGCGCTCGGGAACCGCCTGCATTCGGCGGAACGCACGGACGTGGATGCGGTGATCGCTGAGTCGCTCGCCGAGGCTGGTCTGCCAGCAGAGCTTTCGGCTGCGGCTGATTCTGGCGAGCACGAAGCGGAGCTGGTTGCGAGCACGAGGCGGGGCATTGAGCTGGTGGGCCCCGGGGTGGGCATCCCGATCATCGTGATCGACGGCATCGCGTTTTTCGGCCCCGTCATCAGCCCCGCGCCGCACGGCGAGGACGCGCTGACGCTCTGGGACGGCGTGCGCGCCGCGGCAAGCATTCCCGGGTTTTTCGAGCTGAAACGTGGCCGCGAGGTCGGCCCGCAGTTCAACTGAGCAGTACGACCGCACGAGAGGGCAGCACGCATGCGCATCCACATTGCCACCGACCACGCTGGGCTTGAATTCAGCCAGCACCTGCAAGATCACCTACGCGGGCTTGGCCACGAGGTCATCGATCACGGGCCGACACACTATGACGCGCTCGACGACTATCCGTCGTTTTGCATCAACGCGGCCCTGGGCGTCGCGCGAGACGAACGCGCGGGCGTCGAGGCGCTCGGCGTGGTCTTTGGCGGCTCGGGCAACGGTGAGCAGATGGCGGCAAACAAGGTCGCCGGGATCCGCGCAGCACTGGTGTGGAATGAGTCCACCGCGGCCCTCGCTCGTGAGCACAACAATGCGAACGTGATCTCGATCGGCGCTCGTCAGCACCCGGTCGAGGACGCGATCCGCTTCATCGAAACCTTTGTCTCGACGCCGTTCTCGGGTGACGAGCGTCACGTGCGCCGCATCGCCCAGCTCGCGGAGTACGAGCGCACGGGAGCGATCGCGGGCAAGCAGGTGGATTCGCTGTAATGTGCGCTCAGGGAGGTCGGTGTGCCTGAAGGCCATTCCGTCCACCGCATCGCGCGGCAATTCGGCGTGAACTTCGTCGGCACTGCCCCCGAGGTGTCGAGCCCGCAGGGTCGGTTCTCGCTCGGGGCCGCACTCCTGAGCGGCCGCGAGATGACCGACGCGCGTGCGGTGGGAAAGCAGATGTTTCTCGAGTTTGAGGAGCGAGACTGGCTGCGGGTGCACCTCGGGATCTACGGCGCCTGGGATTTCGCGGGCGAGGTGGCGGTGGATCCGCGCATCCAACTGCACGCCCGGCCGTCCGGGCGCACGAAGCTTGGCCAGACGGGCATGGCCGGGGCCGCACTGGGCCAACCTGGAGCCGCTGGCAGCGTGCCGGTCGATGCCGAGGGTGAGGACTCGGTGACCTCGATTGGGGCACCACGCCGCACCCGCGTGCGCATGGCCGAGCACGACCTTGAGGGTCGCGTGGCCGAGTCGTTTCCACCTGAACCGGTGGGGCAGGTGCGCGTGCGACTGCTGAACGAGCGGGTCTGCGCCGATCTGCGTGGCCCCACCGCCTGCGAAGTGTTGCCGCCCGAAGGAGTCGCCGCGGTGCTCGACCGCCTCGGCCCCGACCCCGCGAACGCGAACACCGACGCCGAACGCGCCCGGTTTATCGCTCGGGCCCGTACGCGGCGCACCCCGATCGGCCTCGTGCTCATGGATCAGTCGGTGATCGCGGGCATCGGGAATGTGTACCGCGCGGAGCTTCTCTTCCGTGCCGAGCTGGACCCGCACACCCCGGCCTCGTCTCTGAGCGAGCGCGTGCTCGGCGAGCTGTGGGACGACTGGGCGCACCTGCTCGAGATCGGCATCACGGTCGGTCAGATGATTACCATTGATGGGCTCGAAGGTGAGGCCTATCAGCGCGCGCTGCAACATCGCGACGAACGGCACTGGGTGTACAAGTTGGAGGGAACCCCGTGCAAGCGATGCGGGGCATCGATCACCCTCGAAGACATGGCGAACCGCAAGCTCTACTGGTGCGCGGGCTGCCAGCGTGCTCACTAGTTCACTACGCTGGTCTCATGCGTGATGTGCTCTCGGCCGTGATCGGCAAGTCGGTGCGACAGGTCGCGCGTCTGCGCGGCGGTGGATCGGCGCTTCCCGGTCTCGTGATCGAAAAGTTCGACCCGGGCTTCCTCGCCCGCGTGCTCGGTCGCTTGCCCTACGGGGTGGTCGCGGTGAGCGGCACGAACGGCAAGACGACGACCACCAAGATGATCGTTGAGATCCTCGAATCGCAGGGGCTGCGCGTCTTCACCAACAAGACCGGCTCCAACTTCTCGCGCGGGGTGATCGCCGCGGCGGTGCAGGAGTGCTCCCTCACGGGTCGGCTCGACGCTGACATCGCCGTGCTCGAGCTCGATGAGGCGCACGCGATCCACTTCATAGCCCGGGTGAAACCGCGCTTCACGCTGCTGCTCAACGTGCTGCGCGATCAACTCGACCGATTTGGCGAGATCGATGCGACCGCCAAGTTGCTGCAACGCATTGCCGAAGCCACGACCGACGGGTTGGTGGTCAACCGCGAAGATCCGCTGCTTGAGCAGACGGGAGCGAGTCAGGCTGATCGCCTCGAGGTGCGCTCGTTCGGGCTTTCCAGCGACCTCAGGGCGATGTTTCCGAGTGACGACGACTTCCATCGCGGCACGGCGGCACCAGATGGCCCCGACGAGGCCGCAAGGTCCGACGCGGATGTCACACTCACCCTGGTGGGTGATCACGAGGCGACCTTCCGCATCGACGGTGTGGATCATCACACTGGGTTAAAGCTTGAGGGGCTCTACAACACGTTTAACGCGGCGGCGGCCCTCGCCACGGTGCGGCTCGTGCTGGCCGGGGGGGTCACGCAGCAGTCTGACGCGCCGGAGGTACACGCGACCACGGGAGAACTGCTCGCCTCGCTCGCAAACGTTCGCCCCGCCTTCGGTCGGGGGGAGCAGCTGGAGCTCGACGGCCACACCCTCGAGCTGGTGCTTGTGAAGAATCCCGCGGGGTTTCGGCTCGCACTGGCCTCGTTTCCCGCTGCGGGAGTCGCTTCGATGATCGCCATCAACGATCAATACGCGGATGGCCGCGATATGTCGTGGCTGTGGGATGTTGACTTTGGTTCGCTCGCCGCCACCGGGGTCGACACGGTCTCGGGTACACGTGCTTGGGATATGGCGCTCCGGCTTGAACACGACGATGTGAACGTTGGGCAGGTGGAGGAGGATCCACAGCGAGCGCTGGCCGGGTTTCGGCGGCGCACCATGGGCCAGCCTCGGCGCATCTACTGCACGTACACCGCCATGCTCGCGCTCCGGAAGGAGCTCGCTACCCTGACGAAGGTGGAGGAGATCTGGTGACGCTTGACGAGGGTGCGGCCGAAGTGTCCGGCGAGCGAGAGCTTGTCATCGTGTCGCTGTACCCGCGCGACATGAATATTTACGGGGATCGCGGCAACGTTCTGGCGCTCACCCGACGCGCCCGATTGCGCGGTTATGACCCTCGGGTCGTCGACGTGAACCCCGGTGATCCCTTGCCGTCGCAGGTCGACATCGTCGTGGGCGGTGGCGGTCAGGATTCGGGACAGGGGCGGGTCGCACTCGACCTCGTGTCCAAAGGGGACGAGTTTCGCCAGCTTGCGGCTGACGGTGTGCCCATGCTGATGATCTGCGGGCTCTATCAGCTTTTCGGACACCGTTTCGTGACCCATACCGGCGACGAACTGACAGGCATCGGGGTGCTGGATGTCGAGACGCGCGGCGGGGACACACGCATGATCGGAAACATCGTGGTCGAGAGCGACGAGTTCGGTGAGGTTATCGGCTACGAGAACCACAGCGGCGACACGGTGCTCGGGCCGAGATCGCGTCCGCTTGGCCGCGTGACGCGCGGGGCCGGGAATAACCCCCGCGACGGGGTGGAGGGCGCGCGCTCACACAACGTCATCGGCAGTTACCTGCACGGCTCACTGTTGCCCAAGAACCCCGCCATCTCGGACTTCCTCATCGCCACAGCTGCACGAGCGCGGTATGGTGGTTTCGAACCGCAAATGATTGATGACTCCACCGCCCAGCAGGCCCGGGAAGCCGCAAAACGACGCCCCAGGTAGACGAGCGACGAACTCGAAATAAATATTCAAGTGAATACTTGACCTGGTCGTGCGCTTCTTGTTACTCTCTTTTTAGTTGAAACGTCAATAATTCAATATCTTGAGACCTGGAGGACACCCCATGACCATAACCGCAGATCAGATCCCTGGCTACCGCGTCGGCACCTGGGTCATCGACCCCACGCACACTGAGGTCGGCTTCTCGGTTCGTCATCTCGCAATCAGCAAGGTCAAGGGCAAGTTCGAGCAGTTCGCGGGCACGTTTGTGACCGCCGAAAACCCCCTCGACTCGAAGGTTGAGGCCACCGTGGAGGTCGCCTCGATCAACACCAACCAGGCGGATCGCGATGGCCACCTGCGTACGGGCGACTTCTTCGCCGCAGAAGAGTTCCCCCAGTTCACCTTCGCGAGCACCGGGATCCGCGAAGAGGGTGGCAACTTCCTCGTCGACGGCGACCTTACCCTCCGCGGCGTGACCAAGCCGGTCACCTTTGACTTTGAATTCGGCGGCTTCGGTCAGGATGGGTACGGCAACTACAAGGCCGGCTTCACCGCCACGACGAAGGTCAAGCGCGAAGACTTCGGCATTCAGTGGAACGCTCCGCTGGAGACCGGCGGGCTCCTGCTCGGCAGCGATGTCACCATCACCCTTGACGTGCAGGCTGTGCTTCAGCAGTAGTCAGGCGCACTGAAAGCGGGGAAGGGCAGTTGCCTTTCCCCGCTTTCATGTTCCCGGTTCGATGATCCGAACGAGAGAAGCTAGTCGATATCGCCGGTGATGCGCCCACGCACGCGCCGCAGATCCTCCATGAGTGAACCAATCAACTGCCAGTACACCGGGTGGGGCTGCGCGATGACATAGGGCGCGGTGAGCGCTGGCGGTTCCGTCCCCACTTGCGGCTCCGTGCCCACCTGCTGCTCGATGCCCGGCCGAACGAGCCGCTCCAGGTCGTGCGCGGCGCGGCGCAGCTCCACCGCTAGGCCGCGCACCTGTGGCACGTCGACGAGTGCCTTCCCGTAGTTGTCTGAGAGTGCGCGGGTCATCCCCACGACCTGCGTCACTATTGGCTGAAGCCGGTCGAACATCTCGTCGTCCTCGCCGAGAATGGCCCGGTATCTCGGCCCGCGGGGGTTCAGCCGGAGGCTTTCCCGGGCGCTTCGGAGAAGCTGGTGCACGTCATCGCGCTCGCCCTGTAAGCGCCGAGCATCTCGCATCATGCGGTCGATCCACTCGCGCTCGCGGGGTTCTTCCAACGCCTCGGAGAGGCGCCTAAGCGCCTGCGCGGCGTGCCGGGTGAGGTCGCCGATCGCGACGTGCACGGGGGTCGTGCGCACCGGGGCCACCACGAGGGCGTTGATGGTGATGCCGATCCCCGCCCCGATCGCGGTCTCGACGAGCCGTTCGAACCCGTACCCGAGCGACAGACCGCCGAGCGCGATCATGAGGAGCGCAGAAATGGCGATCTGATTCGTCGAGGAATTCGTCATGCGCAAGAGCCACCCGAGCGCCATCGACACGATGATCGCGGCGAGGAACAGCCACGTCTGCGGCCCGAAGAGCGCACCTGCGCCCAAAGCGACGCTCACCCCGAGCAACACGCCGACGACGCGCTCGATGCCTCGCGTGAGCGATTGATCCACACTCTCTTGCACCGAAAGCAGCGCGGCGATTGCGCCGAAAATGGGTAGCTGCTCGGGAAACACCCAGAGGCACACGAACCAGGTGAGGATCGCCGCGGCCGCGGCCTTGCCCACCTGCAGCAGCGGCGCCCGGCGCGACACGGTGAATCGACCGGTCATTCGCCGTTCGAACCGCCGCCACGGCCTGGTGATGGGTGCGGTCACAGCAGGCCCAGTCGTATCAGCTCCTCGCGCAGGGTCGCGCCGTCGGGGCCGTATACCCAGGGAACCCCGCTCACGCTTCGGTGCAGGCGCGCCTTCGAGCGACCTCCGGCGAGCACGGCCTGGCCGGTCGAGAGCTGGCGGATCGCCACCGCGGCAACGTGATCCGGGTGTGCCGAAGAGAACTCGTGGTACAGCGATTCGTCGTGCTGCCCGTCATCGCCAAAGAGCACCCATTTAATCTCTGGGAAGTCGCTGGCCAACCGGACGAGCTCGCGCTGCTTGTGCTCTTTTCCGCTGCGAAACCAGCGGTCGTGGGTGGGGCCCCAGTCGGTCAAGAGGAGCGGCCCCATGGGGTAGAGGTTGCGCTCAAGGAAACGGCTGAGTGCGGGAGCCACGTTCCAGGCTCCGGTCGAGAGGTAGAGCACAGGGGAGCCGGGATGCTGGGCGATGAGGTGGTCGTAGAGCACCGGCATGCCCGGGGTCGAGGTGCGGGCCTGTTCGTCAAGCACGAAACTGTTCCACGCCGCGACAAAGGGCTTCGGGAGGGCCGTGTTGAGGATCGTGTCATCCACATCGCTGATGATTCCAAAACGCGCCTGGGGATCCACGATGTAGACGGGAGCATTGGCGGGCTCACCGTGCTCGGTGCGCAGGCTGATGGTGTGCCAACCGGGCGACAGCGTGACCTGCACGATCGAATCGAGCACACCGCCGCGATCGGACACGATCTCGGCAACCGGCTTGCCGTCGATGTGCACCTGCACCGGTGTGAACGGCACGTGCAGGCTCGCGAAGCTGCGCCATCCGCGCACCCGCTGCACCTCGGCCACCCGCGACCCTCGGCCGGTCTTCTTCGGTTCGGGAGCGAGGTAGAGCACCCGCCCGATGACGCGCACCCAGGTCGTTGAGCCGTAGCTGATGTACGGAATGATTCCCGGGGTCTTGCCGCTCGCGAGCGCTCGTTTCTCGCGTCGCCGGTGGATCCAGTCGTCGACCCTTGCCGCAAATCTGGGTCTGCTGTCGGGTCGCCTGAGTTCCGTCACCCCACCAGTCTAGGTGGGGCAGCCTGCCACCCGAGTTTCGCTTGATGTCGAGAGAAATATCGCTCGACATCAAGATGAATTCGCAGGAGATTCACAGAATCGCTAAAATTGAGGTTGACTGGCCACTGGTCGGTAGGTCCGGGAGGCATCACCATCCTTTGACGGAACTCACTACGGGAGTGCGACCCGCAGTGGGCGCGCTCGGCATTCTGGAGAACTCGTGAACGAATTCTTGGATGCGTTGACGCTCGCTCGCTGGCAGTTCGGGCTCACGACGCTGTATCACTTCCTGTTTGTTCCACTCACCATCGGCCTGGCACTGCTCGTGGCCATCTTGCAAACCGCATGGGTGCGCACGGGGAAGGTGAAATACCTTCGCCTCACCAAGCTCTACGGCAAGATCTTTCTGATCAACTTCGCGATGGGTGTGGTCACCGGCATCGTGCAGGAGTTCCAGTTCGGCATGAACTGGTCGAACTACTCCCGCTTCGTGGGAGACATCTTCGGTGCCCCGCTCGCGATGGAGGGTCTCATCGCGTTCTTCTTCGAAGCCACCTTCATCGGGTTGTGGATCTTCGGATGGGACAGGCTGCCGAAGAAGATTCACCTCCTCACGATCTGGTTCGTGTGGATCGGCTCCGCCGCCTCCGCCTACTTCATTCTCGCCGCGAACGCCTTCATGCAGAACCCGGTGGGCTACCAGCTGAACGAGGAACGCGGACGGGCCGAGCTCACCGACATCGGTGCGGTGCTCATGAACCCGGTCGCACTCACCCAGTTCCCACACACGCTCTTCGCCTCGCTCATGTTCGCGGCCACCGTGATGGTCGCGGTCGCCGCCTGGCACCTCTCGCGTAACCAGTTCGTCGACGAGATGCGCACCAGCCTGCGCTTCGGCATGTGGGCCAACATCGTCGGTTTCGCCGGTGTCTCGCTCTCCGGCCACTCGCTGGGTCTCGTCATGACCGAGACGCAGCCGATGAAGATGGCCGCTGCGGAGGCCCTGTACGAGAACGCGACCGGGGCCGATGCCTCGTTCTCGATCTTCAGCCTCGGCACCCCGGACGGACTGCACGAGATCTTCTCGGTGCGGATCCCGTACCTTCTCTCGTTTCTCTCGACCAACACGTTCAACGGCACGGTCGAGGGCATCAATAACCTGCAGGCCGAGTACACCGAGCTGTACTGTGGCGCCGCCGGGACCGCCCTCACCTGCCCGAGCGATGGTTCGTTCACCCCGATCATTTGGGTGACGTACTGGGCGTTCCGCTGGATGATCGGCCTCGGGGCCCTCGCCACCCTCGTCTCGGTGGTGGGGCTGTGGATCACGCGCAAGAACCGCAGCGTGCCCCAGTGGGCGTGGAGGGTGGCCGTGTGGACCGCGCCCATTCCGATGCTGGCCTCGCTCGTGGGGTGGATCTTCACCGAAATGGGTCGCCAGCCGTGGATCGTGTTCGGGGTGATGACGACCGAGTCGGCGGTGTCGCCCGGGGTGCCCGGGTGGGCGGTGCTCGTCTCGCTCATCGTGTTTACCGTCGTGTATGGCGCGCTCGCGGTCGTGGAATTCAAGCTCATCGTGAAGGCCGCGCAAGCAGGCCCGCCCGAAATCGACACGACCGACAGAGCTGGCGAGGGCGGCGGCGACGTCGACCACACGCAGCTCGCGACGGTCTACTAGGAGGCTGAAACCATGGAACTCACCACAGTCTGGTTTTTGATCGTCGGGGTCCTCCTCGTCGGCTACTTCATTCTCGACGGCTTCGATTTCGGCGTCGGCATGGCGCTGCCATTTCTCGGGAAAGACAACGTCGATCGCCGCGTCATCATCAACACGATCGGCCCGGTGTGGGATCTCAACGAGACCTGGCTGATCGTCGCGGGCGCCTGCCTCTTCGCGGCGTTTCCCGAGTGGTACGCGACGATGTTCTCCGGCTTCTACCTCGCGCTGCTCCTCATCCTCGTTGCCCTCATTCTGCGGGGGGTGTCGTTCGAATTCCGGCACCAGGGCAAGGGCACACAGTGGACTCGCTGGTTCGACCAGTTCATCTTCTGGGGCTCGCTCCTGCCGCCGCTGCTCTGGGGCACCGCCTTCGCCAACCTTATTCAGGGCGTGCCGATCGAGCCGCTCGAGGGCGGCGGGTGGATCTTCACGGGGACGCTGCTCACGTTGCTGAACCCCTACGGTCTCCTCGGCGGCCTCACCCTGCTGCTCCTGTGCTTCACGCACGGGCTGGTTTTCATCGCACTGAAGACCGAGGGAGACATTCGGGTGCGCGCGCGGTCGCTTGCCACCAAGGTGGGGCTGGTCACGCTCGTGGTGGCGGCGGCGTTCCTCGTGTGGACCGTCGTGCAGCATCTGGGAGACGAGAACGCGCTGCTCGTGATCGTGCTCGCGGGCCTCGCCGCGGTCTCGCTGGTTGCAGGAATCCTCTTCAATCTGCGGGCCCGCGAGGGCTGGGCGTTTACGTTCAATACCCTCACGATCGCGTTCGCGCTGCTGGCCATCTTCATGGCGCTGTTCCCATACGTCATGATCTCGAGCACCGACCCCGCGTACTCGATGACGATTGAGGGTGCTGCGAGTTCGCAGATGACGCTCGAACTCATGACCTGGGTGGCGGTGTTCACGCTTCCGTTGGTGCTCGCCTACCAGGCGTGGACGTACTGGGTATTCCGGAAGCGGATCTCGCGCACCCACATTCCCAGCGACGAGCTCGTCGGCGCGCACTGAGCGCCCCGGGCTCTCAGCCAGCGCGCACCTCCTACATCGATACAGTTACACCGTGAAGCCCCTCGACCCGAGACTGCTGCGCTACGCACGAGCTGCGCGCACAGTTCTCGGTATCGGGGGGCTCCTCGGTGTGGTGCGCACCGCCGCGGTGATTGCCTGGTGCTGGTTGCTCGCGAACGCCATCGCCACGCTCGTGCTCCCGGTTCTCGGCGGCGCGGGCGGGGCCTCCGGCCGCGTGGCAGAGGGCGCGCTCGGGCCCGAGTCGCTTCCCCTGCTCCTGGCGGGAGCGGCGGTCGCACTCGTCGCGCGGTCGCTCGCCACGTGGGGCATGGAGGTCGTGGCCGCGCGCGGGGCCGTGCGCGCCAAGGCGCAGCTGCGCGCAGCCGCCCTCGATGCGATCGATCGGCGCTCGCCTGAGTGGCTTGGCAGCAGAGCCGATGTGGGCCCGGCAACCGCGCTGGGGCGCGGCCTCGACGCGCTCGATGGATACTTCTCCGCGTATCTCCCGCAGCTGATTCTCACCGCGTGCGCGACCCCGTTTCTCGTGCTCGCGGTGCTGCTCGCAGACCCCCTGAGCGGTGTCACGGTCCTGATCGTGTTCCCCGTGATCCCGCTCTTCATGATCCTCATCGGCCTGGCGACGCGCGCGGTGCAGGAGCGGCAATGGCAGCAGCTCGAGCACCTGTCACGTTCTTTCCTTGATGTCGTCGAGGGTCTCTCGACGCTGAAGGTCTTCCGGCGCGAGCAGCGGCAATTTGAGCGGATCGCCCGCGAAACGGGGGAGTACCGCACCCGCACGATGCAGGTGCTGCGGGTGACCTTCCTGTCGGGGTTCGTGCTCGATCTCGCGGGCACCTTCTCGATCGCACTGGTGGCGGTGACGGTCGGCACGCGGCTCGTGACGGGCGAATTCCCGCTCGCGCTGGGGCTCTTCGTGCTCCTGCTCTTGCCCGAGGTGTTCATCCCGATTCGGCAGGTCGGCGCCGCCTTTCACTCGTCAACCGAGGGCCTCGCGGCGGCCCAGGCGGTGTTCGACATCATCGAAGAACCGGCGGAAGTAGTGCCAGTCCCCGGCGCGGCCCAGGGTATTCGCTTTGACTCGGTCTCCGTTCGCCGCGACGAGCGTGAGGTGGCTGGCCCGGTGAGCTTCTCGGTCGACCCGGGGGAAATGGTGGCGCTCGCGGGGCCATCTGGAGCGGGCAAGTCGACGCTCGTGTCGGCGCTCTTGGGGTTCGTGTCTCCCGCGGTCGGCACGATCACTCGACCCAACACGGTGGCATGGTCGGGGCAACGACCGGGCCTCCTGCAGGGCACGGTCGCCGAGAACGTGGCCCTCGGCGCGCAGAAAGCGGATCCGCCCCTCGTCACGCGAGCGCTCGAAACGGTGGGCCTCGGCGACATCGACCCGTCACAGGTCCTGGGTGCGAAGGGTGCCGGGCTCTCAGGGGGGCAGGCGCAGCGCGTAGCCATCGCGCGCGCTCTGTACCGCGCGTGGACGACCGACGCCGGGGCGATCGTGCTGGACGAGCCAAGCTCGGCGCTCGACGCGGCCAGCGAGACGCTCGTGTGTGCTGCGCTGAGGGCGGAAGCGCGTGCCGGTCGGGCCGTGCTCGTCGTGAGCCATCGCCCGGCACTCATCGAGGCCGCGGATCGGGTGGTTCGAATGGGGGTACCGGCATGACCACAGAGCCAGCCAACATCGCCCGGGTGCTGCGCCTGGCGACACCATCCTGGCGTCGGTCGATCGCGGGAATCGTGTTCGGCGCGCTCGCCGATGCGAGCGTCGTGGGCCTGCTCGCGCTGAGCATGTGGCTGATCGTTCGGGCGGGGGAGCAGCCGCCGATCCTCTTCCTCACGTTCGCCATTGTGGGGGTACGCGCCTTCGCCATCGGCCGCGCGGCGTTTCGCTACGCGGAGCGTCTCGCGAGCCACGATGCCGCACTGGCCCAACTTTCTGAGCTGCGCAGCGACACCTTCGGGGCGCTGATTCCTCGCGTGCCCGGTGCCATCGAGTCACACCGTCGCGGCGAGGTGCTCGCCGCGTTCGTCGACGACGTGGATCAGCTGCAGGATCAGCCGCTCCGCGTCAGGCAGCCGCTCATCGTCAGTGGCATCATCCTGACACTCAGCCTCGCTGTGCTCGCACTGGTGTCGCCACTCGCCGCGCTCGTCCTCGCTGTGTCGCTCCTCGTCTCCGGCGTGCTCACCGCCTGGCTCTCCCGGCGCATCGCCGGTGCGAGCGATCGGGAGCTCTCGGAGGCACGGGCAGCGCTCACCGACGCGTTGCTTGAGCGGTTTGAATCGGCATCCGAGCTTGTGGCCTACGAAGCGCTGCCGATGCAGCGTGAGCGGATTGCGGGAGCGGAGCGCCGGCTGGCGCGGATTCAGCTCGGTCGATCCCGTGCGGCGGGGGTCACCGGCGCGTTGCTGTCGCTTGCCTCGGGTGCCGCCACCCTGACGATCCTGCTTGCGCTCGCCCCGAGCTTGGGCGCGGGCCTCTCTGCGCCGCTGTTCGCCGCCGCGGTGATTGTTCCGGCGGCGGTCTTCGAGGTCTTTGCCCAGGTGCCCCAGGCGCTCGTCGCCCGGCGCACCGTCGCCTCGAGCGCGGCTCGGGTGGCCGACCTCACCGAAACGGCCCTCCCGGCTGAGCTGCCGGTCGATCCGGCGGATCCACTGTCGCTGTCACCCGCGACTGAGGCGGCGACGCATCTGCCACTTCTGGAGGTTCGCAACCTTGACGTGCGGCACCCGGGATCGGATGGCCCGGCGGTGCGCGGCGTCTCATTCGACCTGCGCGCCGGAGAAACACTGATCGTGACGGGTCAAAGCGGTGCCGGGAAGACCTCCCTCGCGCTCGCGCTCGTGCGCCTGCTCGAGTACCGCGGGAGCTATCGGGTGATGGGTCTCGAGGCGAGACGCATCCGCGGAGCCGAGATTCGAGGGGTAGTGGGCCTGTGTGAGCAGTCCCCGCACCTGTTTGATGCCGATCTGCGACAGAATCTCCTCTTTGCGCGTGACACTGCGACCGACAACGAACTCATGGCTGTGCTCGCCCGGGTTGGACTCGCGCAGTGGGCGACTGAGCGCGGAGGGCTGGGAGCCCCGGTGGGCGAGCGGGGTGCGCTGGTCTCGGGCGGCCAGGCCCAGCGCATCGCCCTGGCCCGCGCGATCCTCGCCGACTTCCCCGTGGTGATCCTCGATGAGCCGACCGCGGGCGTTGATCGCGAGCGTGCCGATCGTCTGCTGCTTGACCTTCTGGGTGCCGTGCCCGACAATCGAGCAGTGATTCTCATCACCCACACCGAGGTGCCGTCCGAGATTCGGGCCACTCGGCTCTCACTCGCGTAAGGAAGCCACACCATGTCAGCAGCCGAACCGAGTCGTGACAGCCGTGACGCGTGCCTGCGCGCGGATGAGAGCGATCCGCTCGCTCAGTTTCGTGCCGAGTTCTCTCTCCCGGAGGGGGTCATCTACCTTGACGGGAACTCCCTCGGCGCGCGTCCCCGCGCCGCGGCAGAGCGGGCGCGAGAGGTACTTGAACAGGAATGGGGCCACGACCTCATCGGGAGCTGGAACAAGCATCACTGGTTCGACTTGCCGGTGCGGATCGGCGCGAAGGTCGCGCGCCTGGTCGGCGGCGACGCGGGCGAGTGCGTGGTGACCGACACGACCTCGATCAACATCTTCAAGACCCTGAGCGCGGCGCTTGACCTGCAGCGCGACGCCGACCCCAGCCGTCGAATCATCGTCTCCGAGCGCGAGAACTTCCCAACGGATCTGTATGTCGCGGAAGGACTCATCCGACTGCTCGACCGCGGATACGAGCTCCGGCTCATTGATGATCCCGCTGAGCTCGGAGCCGCGCTCGGGAGTGATGTCGCCGTCGCGTTGCTGACTCAGGTGAACTATCGCAGCGGTGAGTTGTGGGACATGGGCGCTGCCACCGAACTCGTGCATGCGGCGGGTGCTCTGGTGATTTGGGATCTGTGCCATTCGGCCGGGGCCGTTCCGATTAACCTGAGCGCGGCGAATGCGGATTTTGCGGTCGGCTGCACCTACAAATATCTGAATGGCGGGCCGGGATCGCCCGCATTTGTGTGGATCGCCGAGCGGCACCTCGCCGAGGCCCGGCAGCCGCTCAGCGGCTGGTGGGGGCACGCCCGTCCGTTCGAAATGAGGCCCGAGTTTGCCGCGGCCGAGGGCGCTCGACGATTCCTCAGCGGCACGCAGCCGATCCTCTCCCTGGCCACGGCCGAGGTCGGGATCGACATCGCCCTTCGCGTTGACGAAGACGCGGTGCGGGAGAAGTCGCTCGCGCTGACGGAGCTCTTCATGCGTCTGGTGGAGACTCGACTTGCGCACCACCCGTTGACGCTCATCACCCCGACCGACCCCGCGCGCCGGGGAAGCCACGTCAGCTACCGCCACCCCGAGGGCTTCGCGGTGATGAAGGCACTCATCGCGGAGGGCGTGATCGGCGATTATCGTGAGCCCGGGGTGCTTCGATTCGGCATCGCCCCGCTGTACGTGGGGTACGCGGATGTCTGGGATGCGGTGGAGACTCTGCGCCTGGTGCTCGATGAGGAACGCTGGCGTGCGCCAGAGTTCCAGGTGCGGGGGGCCGTCACCTAGTCACTCAGGGTGAAGCGGCTCCCAGGTCGCGTCCAGTGCCGCGCGGAAGGCGCTCAGGCGCGGCGAGTCCGGGTCTGGCATTGGCTCGCTGTCCGCCTGCGTGATCGGGCGAATGCCGTGGAGCGCGTTCACAGCCCAGGTCTCAAAGTGCGCGAGCCGGGTGAGCGAAAGTCTGCGGGAAGCCACCGGATACCCTGAGCGATGCGCGATGTCGAGCAGTAGTCGCTCGGTGACGGAGCTGACGCGCTCCTCGTCTGTGATCTGGCACAGCGTGTCGCCGTCCCACCACAGAATGCTCGTGGTGGCACCCTCGCGAATATTGCCGTGCGCATCAAGAAGCAACGCCTCGGCGCCGAGGTCACGGTTCAGTGCCATCAGGCGCTCGATGTTGGGGCCCTTGCGGCGTGGGTCGGTGAGGGAGAAGCCGTGCGCGGAGCGAACGGAAAGGTGATCGGAAAGCACTGGCAGCGGCCTCACGGCGAGGTGGAGCCGCACCGTGTCGTCCGACCGGCGCCAGAGTTCGAGCCGGGGGAAGCCCTCGCCAAACGCGGCGATGTCGGCGCGTGCCTGCGCAAGAAAGCCGGGCAGGGATTCCGCGAGCCAGGCGCGTTCGGTGGTGTCGCGAAGGCAGTCGGCCGCGGTGCGTGCGAAGCGTTCCGCGTGCAGACTCCAGCCGCGTACCTCCGCGCGTGCCCCGATTCCGCGCACGCGGAATGAATCGGCGGCCAGCAACTGGCCCGATCGATCCTGATCCGTCATCAATTCCTCCGCGGGATGGGTGCGGGAACAACACTACGCTGGAGGGGTGATGCAGCGAGGTGCGACATCTCGGCAGGTGCCGTGGCCGAGAGAGGTGGCGCTGGTTGCGCGCAGCCTCGCCCGCGACGGCGCCTGGTTTTGGCTCGATGGCGAGGCCAAGGTACCCGGCGAGGCCGCCGGACAGAGCTATCTTGGCTCGGCAAGCGACGTGCGCCGTGCGGAGCGAGGAAGAGAGCACGAGTTTCTCCGCATGTTGCGCGGCGAGCAGACAGTGGATCAGGGCGAGCGATCACCGGAGTTCCTCGGATGGGTGACCGCCCTGAGCTACGAGTTCGGGGTGGCGCTGCTGGGCCTCACTCCGCAGCCAGATGACGCAGTTCCGGGCTTCGCGCTCGCCGTCTCCACGGTGTTGATCCTGGATCACGGTACTGGGCGTGCCGAGCTCTCGGGTGAGAGTGAGGCCGCAATGGAGTCGTGGCTGGACCGCCACGGGGCGTCGCTTGGGGTGGAACAGATGGACACCGCTCACACCGATCCGCCCGATAGATTCCCGAGCCCGGCCGGTTCCGCGATCCACACCGAGTCACCGGATTCCGCTGCGACCACGGAAGCCCGCGCACAGACCTGGCGGCGAACCGAGCACGAGTATCGAGACCAGGTCGCGGCGTGCCGGGCTGCGATCGTCGACGGCGACGCCTACGTGCTGTGCCTCACCGATCGAGCCACGGTACACGGCAAACAGGATCCACTGTCGCTCTATCTGAAGCTACGCCTGGGCGGGTCGAGTTCGCGCGGCGGCGTCATCGTCGCGGGGGAGCGCTCGCTCGTGAGCGCGAGCCCGGAGCGCTTCCTCACGGTGTCGGCGGGGACGGTGACGACCCACCCGATCAAGGGCACGAGGCCCCGGGGCGCGAATGCGCGTGCGGACGCGGAGCTCGCGACGGAGCTCGCCGCCGACCCCAAGGAACGCGCGGAAAACCTCATGATCGTCGATCTCATGCGGAACGACCTCAGCCGAATCTGCGACCCGAACACGGTGGCCACCAGCGGTTTCTTGCGCGTCGAGACGCACCCACACGTGCATCAGTTGGTGAGTACCGTGTCGGGCAGGCTGCGTTCGGGGCTCGACGCGATCGACGCGGTCGCGGCTTGCTTCCCCGGGGGATCGATGACGGGGGCACCCAAGCGCCGCGCCGTGGAACTCCTCGCGGAAATCGAAGGCGAGCCGCGGGGTCTGTACTCGGGGTGCTTCGGGTGGATCGCCGGGGGCGATGCGGAACTCGCGATGACGATCCGCAGCATCGAGCTGCGGGGGCTCGGTACGAGTTCGGTCACCGCGTTCGTGGGCGCGGGGGGCGGGATCACCGCGGATTCCGATCCCGCGAGCGAAGAACGCGAGCGGCGCCTGAAGGCCGCCCCGCTGCTGGAAAAGCTCGCCCGGTAAACACCGGTATTCTTGAGTGATGTCTGCCTACGCATCGTAGGCACTCTTTCGAGCTAAACCAGAGGTGTGTGTGAGCGAGCAGCCAGTCGAGGGTTACGACTTCCAAGCGATCCAGGATCGTTGGCTTCCCGTGTGGGAAGAAATGCAACCCTTCGTGGTGAGCGCCGGCGAGAGCGACCGCCCGAAGAAGTACGTGCTCGACATGTTCCCGTACCCGTCCGGCGACCTGCACATGGGTCACGCCGAGGCGTTCTGCTTCGGCGACGTGATGGCCCGCTACTGGCGGGGGCGCGGCTACGATGTGCTGCACCCCATCGGCTGGGATTCGTTTGGGCTGCCCGCCGAGAACGCGGCAATCAAGCGTGGCGTCGATCCGCGCGAGTGGACCTACGCGAACATTGCGCAGCAAAAGGCCTCGTTTCGCGTCTACGCGCCGTCGTTCGACTGGAGCCGGGTGCTGCACACCAGCGACCCGGAATACTACAAGTGGAATCAGTGGCTCTTCCTGAAGCTCTACGAAAAGGGGCTCGCGTACCGCAAGGCGAGCTGGGTCAACTGGGACCCGGTAGACCAGACGGTGCTCGCGAACGAGCAGGTACTCGCAGACGGCACCTCCGAGCGATCGGGTGCGCAGGTCGTCAAGAAGAAGCTCACGCAGTGGTACTTCCGCATCACCGACTACGCGGATCGCCTCCTCGACGATCTCGATGCGCTTGAGGGCCAGTGGCCAACCAAGGTGCTCAACATGCAGCGCAACTGGATCGGCCGCTCCATCGGTGCGGAGGTCGAGTTCGAGATCGAGGGCCGCGAGGCGAAGGTTCCCGTCTTCACGACGCGCCCCGACACCCTGTACGGTGCCACCTTCATGGTCGTCGCCCCCGACTCCGATCTCGCGGCCGAACTCGCCGCGAGCGCATCCCCCGAGGTGCGCATGCAGTTTCAGGCATATCTCACCGAGGCGCAGAAGCAGACCGAGATCGATCGACAGAACGCCGATCGCGAGAAGACCGGCGTCTTCCTCGACCACTTCGCGACCAACCCCCTCACGGGTGAGCGCATTCCGGTCTGGGCATCCGATTACGTCCTGGCCGACTACGGCCACGGCGCGATCATGGCCGTGCCCGCACACGACCAGCGCGACCTCGACTTTGCCCTGCGGTTCGACCTGCCGGTGCGGGTGGTCGTCGACGTTCGTGGCGAAGACGGAGAGTCGCTTCCCGATCCCGCGCAGAGCGGGATCGCAACCGCTGGCAACGGCACCCTCGTCAACTCGGGTGAGCTCGACGGGCTCGCGAAGACCGAGGCCATTCAGCAGGCCATCGAGCTTCTCGAACGCCGTGGCACCGGGCGTGCCGCGAAAACCTATCGACTGCGCGACTGGCTGATCTCGCGGCAACGCTACTGGGGCACCCCCATCCCGATCCTGCACGGGGCCGATGGCGAGATGCGTCCCGTTTCCGAGAGCGAGCTGCCGGTGCGGCTGCCCTCCAGCGAGGGCCTCGATCTCAAGCCCAAGGGAAGCTCGCCGCTCGGCGCGGCAACCGAGTGGGGCACCGTGGTGGATCCGGACACGGGCGAGACCTGGACCCGCGACCCCGACACGATGGACACGTTCGTCGACAGCTCCTGGTACTACCTCCGGTTCCTCTCGGCGCAAGACAATACCCAGGCGTTTGACCCGGCCGAGGCGAAGCGCTGGGGCCCGATCGACCAGTACGCGGGCGGCGTCGAGCACGCGATCCTGCATCTGCTCTATTCCCGGTTCATCACGAAGGTGCTGCACGACCTGGGGTACCTCGATTTCCAGGAGCCCTTCACCGCACTGCTCAACCAAGGCATGGTGCTGCAAGACGGTGCCAAGATGTCGAAGTCGAAGGGCAACCTCGTCGAGTTCGCCTCCGAGCTCAGCGCGCACGGCGCCGACGCGTTGCGGGTGACGCTCGCGTTCGCGGGCCCGCCGGAAGACGACATCGACTGGGCCGACGTGTCGGTGCAGGGGTCGGCGAAGTTCCTCGCTCGTGCGTGGCGCGTCGCCAACGACGTGACATCCGAGCTGGGTGCCGATGCTTCCACCGGCGACGTGGCTCTGCGGCGCCACACGCACCGGTTGCTGGCGGATGCGCCCGGGCTCGTGGAACACTACAAGTTCAACGTGCTGGTCGCTCGCCTGATGGATCAGATCAACGTCACGCGCAAGGCAATCGACTCGGGGGCTGGGGCCGCCGACCCGGCCGTGCGTGAATCCGCCGAGGCTGTCTCGATCATCCTCTCCCTTTTTGCCCCGTATGCGGCAGAAGACATGTGGGCGCTGCTCGGGCATCAGCCGACGGTCGCGCTGCAGGTGTGGCCGGATGCCGACCCGGCGCTGCTCGTCGAAGATGAGATCACCCTCGTGGTGCAGGTCGATGGCAAGGTGCGCGATCGGCTCACGCTGCCCGCCTCGGTGAGCGAGGCCGACGCGGAAGCCGCGGCACGTGCCTCGGAATCGGTGCAGCGAGCGATCGGTGATCGGCAGATCGTCAACGTTGTCGTGCGCGTACCGAAGATCGTGAGCATCGCGACCAAGCCCGCGGGGTAGCCGCGCTCGCGGGTGCCCCTGGGGCGTGATTTCCCGCTCACACCTCGGTGAATCGGTGTGAACTCCTGAAGTTCTCCAGAGGAAGCCGAGACTGGGCGCTGGGACGGCCAGCCCACGCCTAGCGTGTGGGCATGGCCGTCCATCATCTCCCAACACCCGAGCCCCCGCCGGGCCGCCCGAGGTGGGGTCTGCGTCTCCCCGGCTTCGAGGCCGAGGGCCCGAGTGAACCACCCGAGCCCATCGATTGGCGCCCACCGCCGACGATGCGCGAGCGTGTGTTTCGCGCGGTGTCGGTGCCGGTACTGCTCGGCGCGGCGGTGTTCTCGCTCGCGGTCATCGTAGCCATCGTCTCGGTGTTCGTGCGCCCGAATCTTCCGGTGTCTGAAGACCTTGCCGATGCCACCGTTGCGACTGCGGAGGCCACTGGCGGCGCGGCAGGGCTGGGGGACGCGGCTTCGAACGCTGACTCAGCGAACTCGCCGAACCCGAACGGTTCGGGGTCAGTCGGCGGTCTCGCTGCCGGTGCCCCGGTCTTCGTGCACGTGGTGGGGGAGGTGCATGCGCCCGGCGTGGTGAAGCTTCCTGCCGGATCACGCGTGGAGGCCGCCATCGAGCTCGCCGGCGGAGCCACCCCCGGTGCGGTGCTTTCCGGGGTGAACCTGGCGCGAGTCGTGCAAGACGGTGAGCAGATTGTGGTGCCAAACGCGTCCGTAACCGCAACTGGGCCAAGCGGATCCACTCCACCAGCGGGCGGCACCGCGATCGGTTCGGTCATCAACCTCAACAGCGCAGACTTGGCGGCACTCGAATCCCTGCCGGGGGTCGGGCCAGCCCTCGCGCAGCGCATTCTCGACTGGCGATCCACGAACGGTCAGTTCGGAACCGTCGAACAACTCCTTGAAGTCGCCGGTATCGGCGCAAAGACGCTCGAGGGGCTTCGAGATCGTGTGACCGTGTGACGAGCCCCGACCTTCGCACCATCGCTGCTGGCGAATCTTCCACCGTCGACGGGCCGCCTCCGGGGCGATGGCGGTTGCTCGCGCCGGCGCTTACGAGTTGGGGGGTGTGTGCCTGGATGATCGTCACCCCCGGCGCGGCAATCTGGGTGATATGTGTAGTGGCGACGGCCGTCACGGCACTCCTGGTTCTGGCGCTCTGGTTCGGCGGTCGATGGCGATCCACCTGGGTCATTGTGGCGATCGGCTGCGCGCTGCTCGTACTGTTGGGCGGGCGGGTCGCCGCGGTGGAGCATGGGAGGTACGACCCGGCTTTCGTGCGGGCGGCGGCGGCCTCCGAGCGCATCACGCTCGAGGTGGATCTGGTGAGCTTTCCCCAGAGCTCCGCGGGGGAATTCGGCGCGCAGCGAAGCTGGGTGCGTGCTCAAGCGCCGGGTGCAAGGGGGAGCGTGCCTCTCCTGCTGTTCTTCGACGGAACACCGGAGGCGAACTGGGCCCCGGGAACCCGGATCAGGGTCACCGGTGTGCTCACCCGAACTCCGAGCGGAGATACGGCCGCCTACACGATGCGCGTGACCGAGTTCGCGATGGCCTTAGCGGCCGGTGCAGGACCCCAAGAGCGGTGGGCGCTGAGAATCGGTGAGGTTACTGTGGGCCTCCGAAACGGGCTGAGCACAGCGGCAGCACAAATTGATGGGGCGGAACTCGTGCCCGGCTTTGCCGTCGGAGATACCTCGCTCGTTTCCGACGATCTCGACGCGGCAATGCTCGAGAGCTCACTCACACACCTCACCGCGGTGTCCGGGGCGAACTGCGCGCTCGTCACGGGGGCCATCATGTGGCTGCTCGCGCGGATGGGTGCCGGGCGTCGGGTGCGCATCGCTGCAGCTGCGGGGGCGCTGGCCGGCTTTGTCACGATCGTGGGTCCCGACTCCAGCGTGCAGCGCGCCGCAGTCATGGCCACGGTCCTCCTGGTGTCGGGATTCGGCGGGAAGCGTGCCTCGTCGCTGCCTGCGCTCGGAGCGGCGATCGCGGTGCTCCTCCTCATCGACCCGTGGCAGGCGCTCCAGGCAGGTTTCGCCCTGTCTGTCGTGGCAACGGGAGGAATCCTTCTGCTGGCGACACCGATCGCGCTCTGGCTGCGCAGGCGCGTGCGGCTACCGCAGCTGCTTGCCCTTCCGATCGGTGTGGCGCTGGCCGCGCAAGTCGCGTGCGGGCCGTTCCTGTTGCTCCTACAACCCGGAATTCCCGCGGTGGGGGTGCTCGCCAATGTACTTGCCGCGCCCGCCGCGCCGCTCGGTACCGGACTCGGTCTGGTCGCGATGCTGCTCCTGCCGCTCAGCCCACCGCTGGCCCACGCGGCCCTCCTCTGCGCGAGCGTTCCTGCCCGGTGGGTGGCTGCGACCGCGGAGGTCGCCTCCGAGCTGCCCCTCGCACGTTGGTTCTGGCCCGAGGGCTGGGCCGGCGCACTGCTCTTGGCCGGGTGTCAGCTCGCTCTGCTCGCAGCCTGGGCCCTGCATCGGGGGTATCTGGCTCTACCGGGCGGAGTGCGGGCCCCGCGACGCAGGCCCTGGGCGAACATCGAGCCACCCGCACACTCACTGCGCATTGCTATCTGGGTGATCGCGTCCGCCTCGCTGGGCATCTTCGTCGCGGTCACCGTGATCACTCCTACGAGCGAGCGCTTCGACACCCCGGCGAACTGGGCGGTCGTTGCCTGCGATGTCGGGCAGGGCGATGCCGTGCTGGTGCGCGATCCGTCGGCTCCTGAGGAGGTGATGCTCGTAGATACGGGCGACGACGAAGAAAGACTCGAGGCCTGCCTCGATCGCTTCGGTGTGGATCGCATCGCCCTCCTCGTGCTTTCCCACGACGATCGCGATCACGTCGGGGCGCTCCCCGCGATCATCGCCCGGGTCGAGGCGGCACTCATCTCCCCAGCGTCGCTCGAGCAACGAGGTGAGGAGCGAGACGTGGTGCGACAGCTGCGCGTTGCGCGGGTGCCCACCACCACTGGCGTGGCGGGGCTCGCCGCGGGAGGTCGCGCGGGCGAGGCCGATGCGGCAGCTGGCCAGATTCCTGATCCAGGGGCTGAGTTTGAGCCTGCGCTTGCAGGCCTGAGGTGGGAGGTGTTGGCACCGCGGGCGGAGGTCACCCCCGCCGACACGAACTCGGCGAGCGTCGTGCTCATGGTTGATGCCGGCGACACGCGACTCCTGTTCCTCGGCGATACCGGGCTCGAGGAACAGCAAGAGATTCTGTCGCGAATCGATCAGCTTGAGGCTGACGTGATCAAGGTGTCACATCACGGGTCGCGAGACCAAGATCAGGGGCTGCCGGCTCGGGTGGGAGCTGCGTGGGCCCTCGTCTCCGTCGGAGCGGACAACGGGTATGGGCATCCCTCGGGCGACACGCTCGCCGCGCTGGCGCGCGCGGGCACGCGCACGCTCCGCACCGACACCTCCGGTTCGATTGCGCTCTCGCTAGATGGCGGTTCACTTCGTCCCTGGGTGGAGCGCCAGGCGGCCCCCGATGTCGGGGCTCACCCCTAAGCTGGTGGCGTGGCAGCAGCAGGCGGAAAGACGAAGATTGTGCAGCTGACGTTCGACGAGGCGAGACCCGCGCCCGTCGTGCTGATCAGTGGGCCCGAGCAGTTTCTCGCCGACCGCGCGAGTCGGGCGATCCGCGAGGCGCTGCACCATGCAGACCCAGCCCTCGAGGTGCATGACATCGACGCGCCAAGTTACGGCAGCGGTGAACTCTTCACGGTCGCCAGCCCCTCGCTCTTTGCCGACCCACGACTCATTCGGGTGGAGGGGGTCGAGAAGGCGAGCGATGCGTTCATCGAAGACGCGAAGCGGTACCTGTCCGAGCCGGCAGACGGGGCGACTCTCGTGCTCCGGCACGCCGGAGGGCAGCGCGGGAAGTCGCTCCTCGACGCCGTGCGCGGGGCTCCGGGGCAGGCCGCTGGTGCATGCGAGATCGTCTGCGCGGAGCTGAAGAAGGATGCCGAACGCCTCGGGTTCGCGCAGGGCGAGTTTCGACGACTCGGCGCGCAGGTGAGCCCGGGCGCGGTGCGGGCTCTGGTCGCCGCCTACGGTGGGTCGCTCGGCGAGCTCGCCGGGGCGATCGAGCAGCTGGTCACCGACGTGGGCCTCCGGCTGAACGAGAGCGATATCGAGCGAGTGACTGAGGGGCGCGTCGAAGCCGGCGCCTTCAAGGTGGCCGACGCGGCGACAGCTGGCCGCGCGGCGGATGCCCTGGTGCTGTTGCGGCACGCGCTGTCGACCGGCACCGATCCCATTCCGATGCTCGCGGCACTCAATATGAAGGTGCGCGGGATGGCGCGCGTCTACGGCGCGGTCGGCAGTAGCGGTCAACTCGCCAAAGAGTTCGGCATGGCACCCTGGCAAGTTGAGCGCGCATTGAAAGAAACGCGTGGGTGGCGCGAGAGCGATCTCGCACGGTGCATCGATCTTGCCGCCGAGACCGAGTGGCTGCTGAAGGGTGGCACCCGCGACCCGAACTATGCGCTCGAGCGCTATGTGCTGTTCGTCGCTCGGAAAGGGCGAGAGCGGTAGCTAGCTCTCGCTCCCCATTCCGGGGAGTCGGATCATGCTCTCCTGTGACACGCTGGCGACCAGCACGCCGGTGCGGTCGTAGAAGCGTCCGTGCGTGAGGCCCCGACCGCCCTGCGACGTTGGTGACTCAAGTACGTAGAGCAACCACTCATCGACGCGGAACGACCGATGAAACCACATCGCGTGGTCGAGGCTTGCCAAGCGTAACCCCGGAGTTGCCCAGGGGAGCCCGTGCTGACGCGCAACCGGCTCCACCAGCATGTAGTCACTCGCGAATGCAAGCGCCGCCGAGTGCAGCAATTGCGAATCGCCAAGTTGGTCGCGGCTGCGCATCCAGACCCGCTGCGTGTGGGTGCGATGCTCAACCTCAAACGTGATGTCGGGATCGATGTACCGAAAATCAAACGGTCGATTGAGAATCCACGATGCCCGACCCTCGTTCGCCAGGTGCCCGAACCGCTCCCACACGCTCGGCAGCTCGTCAGGTGTCGGCAGCCCGGAGAGATCGTACGGCTCCTGGTGTTCCAGCCCCTCAGCCTCCTCTTGGAAGGACGCGATCAGCGACATCAGCACTGCGCCGTTTTGGTAGGCCTGCACGCGCCGGGTCGAAAACGACCGACCGTCGTAGAGCCGGGCGACTTCGAAGGTCATACGCTCGTCTGCCACCCCCGGCCGCAGGAAATACCCGTGCATGGAGTGCAGCCCGCGCCCGTCGGGCGCCGTCTCGCCGGCCGCGGCCAGCGCCTGACCCAAGACCTGACCGCCGAACGAGCGACCGTGCGGGGTGGGGAGGGCTGGTCCGGTGAAGATATCTTCGTGGGTGCGCGCGCCGCTGTCGAGCACGGAGAGCATCGCGGTGAGGTCTGGTACGCCGGTCATTGCGCCTCCTGAACGTCGAGCGGGCGTGGCCGCGAAGCGGCCGATCCACTTCAGTCTATGGGTGGATCGCCCGCCACTAGGGTGGTGGGGTGACCACGCAGCTTGAGCTCGCCGACCATCAGACCAGAGACGACCTTCGGGTCTTTCTTGAGCGACTGCAGCGCGCGGGGCAACCGGAGGTGCGGATACTCACGCGGGGAGATGCCCTGGCCGTCTACGGATGCATTCAGGCACCAGCCGGGCTGCTGGACTCCGTGCCGGTGGTTCTCGGGATGCGGGCGTTCGCGCTGCGGCCCCGGCTCGACGCGGGGAACGATTCCGAGGTTGACCTCACGGTGTCTGGGAGGGCGTTGCTGGATCGCATGGCTCGCATGGGGCTGCTCGGGTTGCGCCTGGAATTGCCTGAGATGACGGTCGCCGCGGCGTGGGCAGGGATCTTGCCGCCCACGAGCGGGTGGGAGTCCGATGGGGTCATTGACGGGCCTTCCCTCAGTGCTGTCGCACAGCAAGGAATTACCCGGGTAGCGGAGGCGCTCCCGGCCGATCCGGGCGATCCACTCGTGCGTCAGGTACGACGTTCAGTGTGGGGTGTCGAGATCGCGCCGGGGGTGCCCGCGTCGGCGGCCTTCGCGGCAGAGGTGCTGGGGTTTCTCCCTGGCGAGCCCACGGCGACCGTCGCCCGCACACTCACGTGGACGCGGCTCAGTACCTCACGTGGCCACGTGCTGGTGCGCAACTTCCTCGGTTAACAGGTGCCCGCACGCGCGGGTGGGGTAGGATGATGAGGTTCAAGCGAAGGAGAAACGCCAATGGCACAGGTGAACGGCATTATCGATCCCCCCATCGACGACCTGCTCGAGAAGGTGGATTCGAAGTACGCCCTGGTGGTTTTCGCCTCGAAGCGCGCCCGTCAGATCAACGATTACTACACCGATCTGCACGACGGAAACCTGTTCGACAACGTCGGCCCGCTGGTCGACGCGTCGGTTGACGACAAGCCACTCTCGACGGCTCTGCACGAGATCGTGGAGGGCAAGTTGGTCATGACGCCCAAGAAGCCCGAGTCGGCAGAGTCATCACTCGCCGCGGCGCTCGATGAAGCTGAGGCTGCGAGCGCGGAGTAACACCCGCTTTCTTGTCAGTGGCGCCGGATAGGCTGGGTTTATCTCAGATCCGGCGCCATTGTCGTTTTCTCGCTCGTTCGAAAGGCAACCCGTGTCACTTCGCCAGTTCACCTCCGAATCGGTCACCGAGGGCCATCCAGACAAGATCTGCGACCGCATTTCCGACTCGATTCTTGATGCCATGCTTGAGCAAGATCCGGGCGCTCGAGTCGCGGTCGAGACGCTCGTCACGACGGGGCTCGTCCACGTGGCCGGCGAGGTGACCACCTCCGGCTACGTCGAGATCCCGCAGATTGTGCGCGCGGCGATTCGCGAGGTGGGGTACACCAGCAGCGACATGGGGTTCGACGCGAACTCATGCGGGGTGTCGATCTCCATCGGTCAGCAGTCACCAGACATCGCCAGCGGCGTCGATGCCTCGCTCGAGGTGCGCGAGGGCGAAGAGGGGGATCCGCTGAGCCTGCAGGGTGCTGGCGATCAGGGCATCATGTTCGGCTACGCCACCGACGAGACACCCGAATTGCACCCCCTGCCGAGCTGGCTGTCGCACCGCCTCGCGGAGCGCCTCACCGAGGTGCGCAAGACCGGCGTGCTCCCGTATCTTCGGCCTGATGGCAAGACCCAGGTGACGATCGGGTACGACGGAGACAGGCCGGCGACCATCGAAGCGGTCGTGCTCTCGACGCAGCACTCGGTCGAGATCAGTCAGGCCGACCTGCGCGCCGACATCGAGCGTGAGGTGATTCGCCCGGTATTGGGGCGTGTGGAACTGGCGAGCGATCAGGCGCAGCTGTTCATTAACCCCGCCGGCCCCTTCGTCATCGGCGGGCCCATGGGAGATGCGGGTCTGACCGGCCGCAAGATCATCATCGATACCTACGGTGGCGCGAGTCGGCACGGCGGCGGGGCATTCAGCGGGAAAGACCCCTCGAAGGTGGACCGCTCGGCGGCCTACGCGATGCGTTGGGTGGCAAAACACGTGGTCGCGGCCGGTCTTGCCCGTCGAGCCGAACTGCAGGTGGCCTATGCCATCGGTCGTGCGCACCCGGTGGGGCTGTACGTTGAGACGTTTGGTACAGAGTCGGTGCCTGTGGATCGCATTGAGCGCGCCGTGCGTGAGGTCTTCGACCTGCGGCCACTCGCGATTATTCGCGATCTCGACCTCCTGCGCCCGATCTACGCGCAGACCAGCGCCTATGGGCATTTTGGGCGCAACCTGCCGGAGTTCACGTGGGAGAAGACTCCGCGTGTCGTAGAATTGCGCGCGGCAGCCGGGCTATAGCCCGCGCGTGACCGAGCATGCGGTGACCTTCGAAGCCGAGTCGCCTCTCGAACGTCGGGTGGCGCTCGTGCTGCTCGACTCCGCCCTGCCACAGCTCGACCATCTGTTCGACTACGCGGTGCCCGAGGAACTGGCCGCCCAGCTGCGGGTGGGACAGCGAGTGCGGGTGCCCTTCCGCTCGCAGAGCCGGCGCAGCCACGGCTACATCGTCGCGTTTGCCGAACACAGCGAGTTCGGCGGTGAACTGCAGCCGATCGCCGAGATCGTGGGCCCGGTTCCCGTGCTCACGCCCGAGCTGTATCGGCTCGCGCGAGCGGTGGCGGATCGGGCCGGGGGCAGCGCCGGCGACATCATTCGGCTCGCGATTCCCCCGCGCATGGTGCGGGCAGAGAAGCAACACCTTGCGGGTACCGCGCCAGATCCGGGGAACGACAGTCTGCCGTTTGATCCTCACCCGGAGGAGGAAGAGCTGGCCCAGCTCCTGGGCGAGGGCGGACGGGTTGCCGTGACACCCTCGCACGGACCCGCGCGCCTGGGCACGGGCGAATGGGTCGGTGGTTGGGCGGTCACCGTGGCGAGGGCCGCCCTTGCCGTGCA
The DNA here is from genome assembly GCF_052386045.1 of Leucobacter fengyongliangi. Taxonomy (NCBI): domain Bacteria; kingdom Bacillati; phylum Actinomycetota; class Actinomycetes; order Micrococcales; family Microbacteriaceae; genus Leucobacter; species Leucobacter fengyongliangi. Next base: position 1,259,877 of record NZ_CM126356.1, read on the forward strand.
CGCGAGTGGGCGCAGCGCGATCGTCGTGGCTCCTGACTATCGAGACGTGGATCAGGTGCGTGACGCCCTGGAGTCGTTCGGGCATCGAGGTGTCGTGCGCGTCGACTCCAGGCAGTCGGGCAGCGAGAGATACGCCGGGTTTCTCCGAGCGCTCGATCCGGTGCCGCGAATCATCCTCGGCAACCGGTCGGCGGTGTATGCCCCCGCCTATCAGCTCGGCGCGCTGCTGATATGGGACGACGGAGACCCGGTTCTCGCCGAGCACCTGACGCCGTACGTGCATGCCCGCGACGCGGCGCTTCTGCGCGCCGAGCAGAGCGGGGCGGGGTTGTATTTCGCGAGTCATTCCCGCAGCGCCGAAGTGCAGCGGCTCGTCGAGATCGGTTATCTTCAGGCCGAAAACCTGCCCCCCCTGCGCACCCGCGTGGTCGCCGCCGATCAACTGAGATCCCCCGAGAACTTTCCCGGCAGGGTGCCCGAGTTTGCCGCAAAAGAGTTGCGGGAGGGGCTGAAACTGGGGCCGGTGCTCGTGCAGGTCGCCACCCCCGGGTACGCGCCCATTGCGGTGTGCGCCGACTGCGGCGACCTCGCCCGCTGCCTGAAGTGCGCCGGGCCCATCGGGTTTCGCGACGGCTCAAGCCGCGGGGCGTGCCGCTGGTGCGGCGAGCAGGCCGTCGGCTGGCGCTGCCGGAGCTGCACAGGTTCGCGCTTCGAGATGCGTGGCGCAGGATCGGCGCGCACCGCCGAACAGTTCGAACGCCAGTTTGAGGGTGTCCGCGTCATCCTCAGTGACGGCGACCACCCGCACGAGCGCGTCGATTCCAGGCCCGCGATCGTGGTGGCGACCCGGGGTGCCGAGCCGATCGCGGCGGGAGGATACCGCGCGGTGGTGCTGCTCGATGTCGAACGACTGCTCGGGATCGAGTCGCTCCGTGCCGGTGAAGACTGTCTGCGCTGGTGGCTGAACGCGGCGGCTCTGGCCGCACCCGACGCCCGGTGCGTGGTCGCTTCGGGGGGAGGCCCGGTCGTCCGGGCTTTGGTGACCGGCCGCACCGAGGATTGGCTTCGGTCCGAGCTGCGCGATCGGCGAGCACTGCGCTACCCGCCCGCGGTCCGCGTCGCGAGCGTGACAGGGGGGCCGAACGAGGTAGATCGAGCCCTGCGGGCGCTGGGTGAGCTGGGTGGTGTCGACGTGCTCGGGCCCACCCCAGCTGGCGACGGGCTGGTACGCGCCATCGTTCGCTTCGACTATGGTCACGGGGCCGAGGTGGCAAAGCGCCTGCGCGGCGCGCTTGTGGCCGATGCGGCCGGCGCGTCGTCTCGGGTGGCCGGTCGCCGCCACGGGCGGGCGCGTCCTGAGGCGCTGCGGATCCGCTTCGACGACCGTGGCGTATTTGACTCGTGAGCGGCTGCGAGAATAGACGCATGCGCATTGTGTTTGCCGGTACCCCCGAGTTTGCCGTTCCGAGCCTCAGAGCGCTCGTCGCGTCGGGGCACGAGGTCGTCGGTGTGCTCACCCGCGAAGACGCGCCCCTCGGGCGCAAGCGCGTCCTCACCCCGTCGCCGGTGGCGGTGGCTGCCGAAGAACTCGGCATCCCGGTATTTCGGGCGAACACGCTTTCCGGCGAGGCAACGGCCTGGGTGCGCGCACTCACTCCAGACCTGGGTGTGATCGTCGCCTACGGCGGGTTGGTGCGCGAGCCGCTCCTCTCGCTGCCCGTTCTCGGGTGGATCAACCTGCACTTCAGTGAGCTTCCACGCTGGCGCGGTGCAGCGCCCGTGCAGCGCGCCCTGCAGGCTGGCGAGCAACGGCTCGGGGTCAGCGTCTTTCGGCTCGTCGAAGCGCTTGACGCGGGCGATATTCTGACGCGTGACTCACGGGAATTCCAGCCCGGCACCTCCGCGGGGCAGGCGCTGACCGAGCTTGCGAGTTTTGGAACCGACGCGCTGCTCAAGGCGATCGATCTGCTGCAGAGCAATCCGGCCGCCGGAGACGCACAGACGGGCGAGGCGACGTATGCGCAGAAACTCCGCCGCGAGGACGGCGCGCTTGATCTCACTCTGCCCGCGGCGCAGGTGCTCGCTCACTGGGCAGGCATGACTCCCGAACCGGGAGCGTACGTGAGTTTCGACGGAGCGACCCTGAAGGTGATCGAACTGCTGCCCGTCGACTCCGAGGCTGCCCCGCCCGATGCCCAGCCAGCTTCCGAGATCGCTCCTGCAACGGTTCGGCTGGTTTCCGGCGTGGCGGTGCTCACGCTCCCAGGGGGCACCCTCGAACTCGCCCGTGTGCAACCCGCCGGGAAGCCTGCGATGACGGGTGCCGACTGGTTACGTGGTCGCGGCGGAGAGGCGGTGCTCTCATGAGCGAATCTCGCAACAGGCCGCCGGAGCGTTCGGGAGGGCAGCGGCCGCGCCGCGACACCCGTCCACAACGCGCGAACATCTCAGCCGCGCGACTGGTTGCCTACGACGTGCTCCGCGACGTGGAAGAGCGGGACTCCTACGCGAATCTGGCACTTCCGGCCCGGATCCGCGAGGCGAGGCTTGATCCGCGAGATGCGGGACTCGCCACCGAGCTCGTCGCCGGCACCCTGCGCGGGCAGGGTCGATATGACCGCATCATCGAGCTTGCCTCCGGGCGTGCCATTGACCAGGTTGATGCGCGAACACGCAACGTGCTGCGTCTCGGGGTGCATCAGCTACTGAGCATGCGTACCGCCGCGCACGCCGCGGTGAACGAGAGCGTCGAACTGCAGCGGCGCGTGGGCAACGTGAGCGCCGCCGGTTTTGTGAACGGCGTGCTCCGCAGCGTCGGCCGCGCGACCCCCGAAGAGTGGGACGCGCGCATCACCGAATCCGCGAAGAATGCTGACGACGCACTCGCGACCCGCACGTCACACCCGGCCTGGGTGCTCCGCGCGTTTCGCGACGCGCTGCGTGCCGAGGGTCGGGAGGAAGAGCTCGAAGAGCTGCTGGAGGCCGATAACCAGCCGCCCCGGGTGAGCCTGGCCTTGCTCCCTGGCTCCGGCATCGATGACGATACCGCTGAGGCGCTCGGCGGTGAATACGGGGTCAACGCTGCCGGGCCGTCGCCCCTGGGTCTGGAACTTGACGGGGGCGACCCGATGCACGCGATCGCCGCGCTCGATCTGCCCGCTGGGTATGCGCGCGTGCAAGATCAGGGTTCCCAACTCGCCGCACTCGCGCTGTCGCGCGCGCGGGAGGCGACACCCGGCGAACTCTGGCTCGATCTGTGCGCGGGGCCCGGAGGAAAGACCGCTGTTCTCGGCGCCGAGGCTCAGCTGGTCGGTGCGACGGTGCGGGCGAACGAGGTGTCGGAGCACCGCGCGGAGCTCGTGCGCCGCTCGATCGAAGCGTCGACCGACACGGTTCAGGTGGTGTCTCACGACGGGCGCGACGATGCTGCCTTCCACACGGCCGACGGTTCCGATCTATTCGATCGCATCCTGGTCGATGCCCCCTGTTCGGGGCTGGGTGCACTGCGACGGAGGCCCGAGGCGCGCTGGCGGAAGCAGCCGAGCGATCTGCCCGGTCTCACCACTCTGCAGGGGCAGCTCCTCGATGCGGCCATCGCGCACCTGGCACCCGGCGGTCTGCTGGCTTACGTCACCTGCTCCCCGCACCTCGCAGAGACCCGGGTGGCCCTTGACTCGGCACTGAAGCGCCACCCCGAGGTGCGAGAAATAGACGCACGGGCCGCGGTGAACGCGGCGGCGCGTGATCCACTTGACTTGGCGGGGGAGTCGCTCAGCGTGCAGCTGTGGCCACACCGACACGGCACCGACGCGATGTTCATCGCGCTGGTTGAGCGACCGGCGTAGCCACCAGCTGGGCGGTTACCAGATGCTCGGCGCGTGGGCCCGCGTCGACGGGAGCCGAGTCGACTGGCCCCAGGCGAGCACATCTTCAGGAACAGCGAATTCGGCGGATCCTGCACCCGTCTTCTCGATGAGCTCTGCCACCGGCACGACACCGCCCGACCGTTTCAGGATCCGCCCCCGCACGATTGCGCGGGAGTAGACCTCGGGCACGCCGTCTCCATCGGGGCGCACGAATCTCTGCTCGATATACACCGCTTGATCGTCGAAACCGAGAATGCGTGACTCGATCTCGAACTTCATCCAAGGGTTCAGCGATTTTCGGTACGAGATGGTTTGTCCGACCACCACCGGGTACCAGCCCTCTTGCCGAAACACATCGACGAGCCCGGCGGCCTGCATCAGCGTGAACCGCCCTATGTCCATAATCGAGAGGTATTTGCCGTTGTTCATGTGACGCAGAATGTCGAGGTCGGTGGGCCAGACGCGAAAGGACGAGACCGACACCCCATCGATCGGTATCCGCGACGACCGACGCCCGTGAAAGAAATAGTGCAGGAGGGTGCGGGGGAGCATGTGCATGTCATGCACCATACATCCTCGCCGCGATCTCGACGTGTAGACTGCTTGGGTTACTCTGCACCCAATGCGAAAGCGAGCACATGGCAACCTCGAACGACATCAAGAACGGTACCGTCATCAAAGAAGGCGGCAACCTGTGGAGCGTCATCGAGTTCCAGCACGTGAAGCCGGGCAAGGGCGGCGCATTCGTGCGCACCAAGCAGAAGAACGTGGTGTCGGGCAAGATCATCGACAAGACCTACAACGCGGGTGCCAAGATCGAGACCGCAATGGTGGATCGCCGCGACTTCCAGTACCTCTACCAAGATGGCACCGATTTCGTCTTCATGGATCAGCAGGACTACGACCAGGTGACCGTCTCGGGCACCGTCGTGGGTGACGCGAAGAATTTCATGCTGGAGAGCCAGCAGGTCCAGATCGCACTGCACGAGGGTGAGCCACTGTACATCGAGCTTCCGGCTTCCGTCGTGCTCGAGATCACCTACACTGAGCCCGGACTGCAGGGCGATCGCTCGACCGGCGGCACCAAGCCCGCAACCGTTGAGACCGGCGCCGAAATTCAGGTGCCGCTGTTTCTCGGGGTCGGCACCCGGGTGAAGGTGGACACCCGCACGGGTGACTACCTCGGCCGCGTGAACGACTAGTCGCCGGCGTGAGTGCACGAACAAAGGCTCGCAAGCGCGCCCTCGACATGCTGTTCCAGGCCGACGTGCGCGGGGAATCCCTGTCGCAGATCGTCGCCGCTGAGGCGAAGCGGGCCGCGAGCGAACCCGATCGCATGGAATCGTGGCTGTATGCACGCGAGATTGTCGACGGGGTGGAAGACCACCGCGAGGAGATCGATGAGCTCATCGCGAGCTACGCGCAGGGCTGGACGATCGACCGGATGCCGCACGTTGATCGTGCGCTGCTCCGACTCTCGTCGTGGGAGATTCTCCATAACGACGAGGTGCCCACTGCCGTGGCGATCGATGAGGCCGTCGAACTGGCAAAGGAATACTCCACCGAAGATTCCGGCCGTTTTGTGAACGGCGTGCTCGGTCGCATCGCCCAGCACCGAGGGTAATCTTCAGAGATGCTCCGGCCCCCAGAACATCGGAGCGTAACGAATTGAGCGTCGGCCGTGCGTGAGTCAGATGCCTTCGCGGCTGACTGCACCGCAGAATCCACGGTCTCGACCGAGTCGCAGGCGTGACCTGCTAACCTGGAGTCATATAGAAATCCTTTAATGCCGTCCAGTGAGGCGGGGAAGGAGTCACTTCATCGTGCGCACTCTGCTGCAGGCCTCGGAGATATCTCGGGCGTTGATCCGGATCTCCCACGAGATCATTGAGGCGAACAAAGGTTCCGGCGGTCTGGTCATTGTTGGCATCCCCACCCGCGGGGCGATTCTCGCCCGTCGCATCGCCGAGAATATTTCTCGGATTGAGGGCACCGAGGTGCCTGCCTTCACCCTTGATGTCACGATGTATCGCGACGACCTTGCGAAACATCCCACGCGCGTGCCCCAACCGACGGTCATGCCGCCGGATGGCATCGATGGTGCAACCGTGGTGCTGGTTGACGACGTGCTCTTTTCCGGCCGCACCGTTCGCGCGGCGCTTGACGCGCTGAACGATCACGGTCGGCCCAGAGCGGTGCGTCTTGCCGCGTTGATTGATCGGGGTCATCGGGAACTGCCGATTCGCGCCGACTACATTGGAAAGAACCTTCCGAGCGCAAAGAACGAGCGCATCTCGGTGCGACTTGTCGAACAAGATGATGCAGACGAGGTCACTATCTCTGCCGAGGGTGAGCGTGAAGAACGATGAGGCATCTCCTCGACACGCGCACACTCGCGCGGGAAGACGCGCTGCGAATTCTTGACACGGCCGAGGATATGGCTGCCACTCAGCAGCGCGAGGTGCGGAAGCTTCCCACCCTTCGCGGCAAGACGGTGGTGAACCTGTTCTATGAAGACAGCACGCGCACGCGCATCTCATTCGAGGCGGCAGCAAAGCGACTGAGCGCCGACGTGATCAATTTCAGCGCCAAGGGCTCATCGGTGAGCAAGGGTGAGTCGCTGAAGGACACCGCACAGACCCTTCAGGCCATTGGCGCAGACGGTGTCGTGATCCGCCACCCAGCGAGCGGGGCACCCGAGAGACTCGCCCGCAGCGGGTGGATCGAGGCGGGTGTCTTGAATGCTGGCGACGGCACGCACGAACATCCCACGCAGGCACTTCTCGATGCCTTCACCATGCGCAGGCGCCTGTTCGGCGAGGCCGCCAGTCGCGGCCGCGATCTCGATGGCATGTCGGTAGTGATCGTCGGTGATCTCGCCCACTCGAGGGTGGCGCGCAGCAACCTGTGGCTCCTCAACACACTGGGCGCGAATGTCACGTTCGTCGCACCCGAGACGCTGCAGCCCTACGGCGCTCGAGATTGGCCGGTAACCGTTCGGCACTCGCTCGACGAGGCGATCCGCGAAGACCAGCCCGATGTGATCATGATGCTGCGTATTCAGAGTGAGCGCATGCACGCTGCGTTTTTTCCCAACGAGCGCGAGTACGCTCGGAACTGGGGCCTCGACGACGCGCGGCTTGCGCAGTTGCCTGAGCGTGCGTTGGTGATGCATCCGGGCCCGATGAATCGGGGCCTCGAGATCTCCTCCGCCGCGGCCGATAGCGATCGCTCGACAGTGCTTGAGCAGGTTGCGAACGGTGTCTCAGTGCGCATGGCGGCCCTGTATCTTCTACTTTCCGGCGAGCGAACGGAGCACGCATGACCCAGAATCCAGGCCTACTGATCCGAGGGGCGCGGCTCGCTGCCGATCTCACCGAACGCGGTGCCGATATCTCGGCCGCTGATGCGGTGGATCTGCGCATCGCCGGCGGGCGCATTGTCGAGCGCGGCACCGGGTTGCAGGCACGTGAGGGCGAGCGTGTCATCGACGCTGCGGGCCTCGTCGCCTTCACCGGTTTCGTGGATCTCCACACGCATCTGCGTGAGCCCGGTTTCGAGCAGAGCGAGACGGTGTTGACCGGCACCCGGGCGGCCGCGGCTGGCGGCTTCACGAGCGTCTTCGCGATGGCCAACACGCTGCCCGTTGCCGACACCGCCGGTGTGGTTGAGCAGGTGCAGGCGCTGGGCGATGCCGCCGGCTACGCGACCGTGCGCCCGATCGGCGCGGTCACTGAAGACCTGGCGGGGGAGCGACTCAGCGAGATCGGTGCGATGGCGCAGTCGCGCGCCGCGGTGCGTGTGTTCTCTGACGACGGCAAGTGCGTGCACGATTCACTGCTGATGCGCCGTGCGCTCGAATACGTGAAGACGTTTGATGGCGTGATCGCCCAGCATGCGCAGGATCCGCGACTCACCGAGGCTGCCCAGATGAATGAGGGCGCACTCTCGAGCGAACTCGGGCTGAAGGGCTGGCCCGCGGTCGCGGAAGAGTCGATCATCGCCCGCGACGTTTTGCTCGCCGAGCACATCGGCTCACGGCTGCACATCTGCCACCTCTCGACCGCGGGATCCGTTGAGGTGGTGCGTTGGGCGAAGGCCCGCGGCGTGCAGGTCACGGCCGAGGTGACGCCTCACCACCTGCTGCTCACTGAAGACCTAGTGCGCAGCTTCGACCCGCGCTACAAGGTCAACCCGCCGCTACGTCGTGACGCTGACGTGCAAGCATTGCGTCAAGCGGTTGCCGACGGCGTCATCGACATCGTGGCGACCGATCACGCTCCGCACCCGACCGAGGCGAAGGAATGTGAGTGGGATGCTGCCGCGTTTGGCATGGTGGGGCTCGAGTCGGCCTTTCCGATCGCACTGCAGACCCTCGTGCAGGGCGGCTATGCAAGCTTCGCCGAGCTTGAGGGCCTGCTGTCGCAGACGCCGGCAGAGATCGGTGGGCTTATGGGTCATCCGTCATCGCTGTCGGTGGATCAGCCGGCAGATTTGGTGCTCGTTGACCCGAGCGGAACCAGCGTCTTTGATACCCAGCGACTCCAGGGACGCAGCATGAACTCGCCATATCTCGGCATGGAGCTGCCGGGCCTCGTGCACACCACGGTGCGCCGCGGGTACCTCACGCTCGACTCGGGCGTTGTCGTCGACGTCGAGGTCGTCGCCGCTGCGGCACGTGACGCGAACGCCGTGCAGGGTGCGGTGCCTGCATCCGCAGACGGAGGCACGCGATGAATCGCCCGCTGTTTGCTCTGATTTTCGCCCTCATCGTTGTTCTCGCATTCGCCCTCATGTGGTGGGGATGGCGCGCGCGCGCGAAGCGTGACGCGGGGGTTGTGGGCGCCCAGGTGGCACCCGGCGGCGCCCGTCTCGCGGTCTTCACCCTGGTGACCTACGTTTCGACCACGCCAGCGGGTGAGCCCCTCGTGCGGGTGTCGGCACCCGGCCTGCGCTATCGCGGCCGGGCCGAGGTATCGGTGTTCGAGGGTGGCGTCACGATCGAGGTCACCGGTGAGATCCCGGTGCACATTCCACTCTCTCAGCTGCGCGGGAGCGGATCCGCTGGTGTTCGCGTCGGCAAGGCCGTCGAACGAGGAGGACTTGCCCTGCTCCGCTGGGAGGCAGACGGTCGTGAACTTGAATCCAGCTTTCGTTTCGACCACGCTGCCGAACAGCGCCAATTCACCGAGGCGATCGACGCACTCTCGAGCGGCGAACCTCACACAGACTTCACTCACATCACTCAGGAGGATGCTCGATGACCACCACCGCGAATCCCGCGATCACAGCGCCGCCGGCGAGCGCCATTCCCGATGGGCCCGCCGTTCTCGTGCTGGAGGATGGCACACGCTTTGAGGGTCGCGCATACGGTGCGACCGGACAGACGCTCGGTGAGGCCGTGTTCTCCACCGGTATGACCGGGTACCAGGAAACCCTCACCGACCCGTCATACGCGGGGCAGATTGTGCTGATGACCGCACCCCACATTGGCAACACCGGGGTGAATGACACCGACATGGAGTCGCGCAAGATCTGGGTATCCGGGTTCATCGTGCGCGATCCCGCCCGACGCGTGTCGAACTTCCGTGCACAGCGGTCGCTCGACGAAGAACTCGTGAACGATGGTGTGGTCGGGATCTCCGGTGTCGACACCCGGGCTATCACCCGTCACATCCGCTCGGCGGGTGCCATGCGGGCTGGGGTGTTCTCGGGGGAGGCGCACGCGCTCTCGGCCGATGAGCAACTCACGCGTGTTCGCGAACAACCGAGCATGGCGGGCAAGAACCTGTCGGAGCAGGTCACCACCCCGAAGCGCTATGACCTGGCAGCTGACACGGCCGTCGAACGCGTCGGCACCATCGTGGTGCTCGACCTCGGCGTGAAACGAGCGACCGTCACGTACCTTTCCGAGCACGGCTTTGATGTGGCCGTGGTGCCCGCGTCAACCACACTCGAGGAGATCCGGGAGATTGCTCCCGATGCCATCTTCTACTCCAACGGCCCGGGAGACCCGGCCGCGAGCGATCGCCAGGTCGAGCTTCTGCGCGAACTGCTGCGCGACGGGATCCCGTACTTTGGCATCTGTTTCGGCAATCAGCTCCTCGGTCGGGCGCTCGGCTACGACACCTACAAGCTGCCGTTCGGGCACCGCGGAATCAACCAGCCCGTGCTCGATCGTGCCACCGGAAAAGTGGAAATTACCGCCCAGAACCACGGGTTCGCGGTCGATGCGCCGGTCGATGCTGAGAGCGATTCGCCCGCCGGCTTCGGCCGGGTGCGGGTCAGCCACATCAGCCTAAACGATCAGGTGGTCGAGGGGCTCGAGTGCCTCGACATCCCCGCATTCTCGGTGCAATACCACCCCGAGGCCGCCGCCGGCCCGCACGATGCCTTCTACCTCTTCAACCGATTCCGCGAGCTCGTTCTGGAGCGCGCGACCGGCACCTCGACCCAGGGAGCCCCCGCACATGCCTAAGCGTTCAGACATCAACTCCGTACTCGTCATCGGCTCGGGTCCGATCGTGATCGGCCAGGCCTGCGAGTTTGACTACTCGGGCACCCAGGCCTGCCGCGTGCTCCGCGAGGAGGGCGTGCGCGTCATCCTGGTGAACTCGAACCCGGCGACCATCATGACCGACCCCGACTTCGCCGATGCGACCTACGTCGAGCCAATCACCCCCGAGGTGATCGAGAGCATCATTCAGAAGGAAAAGCCCGACGCGATCCTCCCGACGCTCGGCGGCCAGACCGCGCTGAACGCCGCCATCGCGCTGCACGAGCAGGGCATTCTCGAGAAGTATGGCGTCGAACTTATCGGAGCGAAGGTCGAGGCGATCAAGCGCGGCGAGGACCGCCAGATTTTCAAGGATCTGGTCATTGAATCGGGCGCGGAGGTCGCGAAGTCGTACATCGCGCACACGCTCGACGAAGCCAAGGAGTTCGCGAGGGATCTCGGATACCCGCTCGTGGTGCGCCCGTCGTTCACGATGGGTGGCCTCGGTTCGGGCTTTGCCTACACCGAGGAAGACCTGATCCGCATTGCCGGCGACGGCCTGCACTACAGCCCCACGACCGAGGTGCTGCTCGAGGAATCGATCCTGGGGTGGAAAGAATACGAGCTCGAGCTCATGCGCGACCAGGCCGACAATACGGTGGTCGTGTGTTCGATCGAAAATGTGGATCCGGTCGGCGTGCACACGGGTGACTCGATCACCGTGGCGCCCGCACTGACGCTCACCGATCGCGAGTACCAGAAGCTGCGCGACATCGGCATCGACATCATTCGTCGGGTGGGTGTCGACACGGGCGGTTGCAACATCCAGTACGCGGTGGATCCCGCGACCGGTCGCATCATCGTCATCGAAATGAACCCGCGGGTGTCGCGCTCGTCGGCACTTGCCTCCAAGGCCACCGGCTTCCCGATCGCGAAGATCGCCGCGAAGCTCGCGCTGGGGTACCGCCTCGACGAGATCCAGAACGACATTACGCAGGTGACGCCCGCGAGCTTTGAGCCGAGCATCGACTATGTCGTGGTGAAGGCTCCTCGTTTCGCGTTCGAGAAGTTCCCCGCTGCCGACGACACCCTCACGACCACCATGAAGTCGGTGGGCGAGGCGATGGCGATCGGGCGCAACTTCACCACGGCCCTGCAGAAGTCCCTGCGCTCGCTTGAGAAGCGCGGCAGCTCCTTCCACTGGGACGATCAGCCGCGTTCTGTCGAAGACCTGCTGGAGACGATGAAGCGGCCCACCGATGGCCGCATCGTCGACGTGCAGCAGGCGCTCCGTCTCGGGGCGACGATCGAGCAGGTCTTCGAATCGACCGCGATCGACCCCTGGTTCCTTGACCAGATCGTGCTGATCAACGAGGTCGCCGAGCAGCTCAGGGCAGCCCCGCAGCTCACCCTCGAGGTGCTCCGCGAGGCGAAGGAGCACGGCTTTTCCGATGCGCAGATCGCCGCGATTCGCGGAGTCTCCGAGTCAGAGGTGCGGGGCCACCGCCACGGACTCGGTCTGCGCCCGGTCTTCAAGACGGTTGACACATGTGCTGGCGAGTTCCCGGCACAAACGCCGTACCACTACTCTTCCTACGATTTCGAGACCGAGGTCGTGCCGTCGGATCGGAAGAAGATCGTGATCCTCGGCTCGGGTCCGAACCGCATCGGTCAGGGCATTGAGTTTGATTATTCCTGTGTGCACGCCTCGTTCGCGCTGTCTGAGGCCGGGTACGAGACCATCATGGTCAACTGCAACCCCGAGACTGTGTCGACCGACTATGACACCTCCGATCGACTCTATTTCGAGCCACTCACGCTCGAAGACGTGCTCGAGATCATCTATGCCGAGCAGGCGAGTGGTGAGCTTGTCGGCGTCGTCGTGCAGCTCGGCGGGCAGACGGCTCTCGGGCTCGCGCAGCCACTGAAGGATGCTGGCATTCCGATCCTCGGCACCACGCCCGAGGCGATCGACCTCGCCGAGGAACGCGGCGCATTCTCGGAAATTCTCGATCGCGCCGGTCTGCTCGCACCGCGCAACGGCACCGCAATCGACGAGGAGGGCGCGATCCGCATCGCCGAGGAAATCGGCTACCCGGTGCTCGTGCGCCCCTCGTTCGTGCTCGGTGGCCGCGGCATGGAGATCGTCTACGACACTGAGTCGCTTCGCGGCTACTTCACGCGGATCGAGGGCCACGCCCTTGTAGGCCCCGGTCACCCGCTCCTGGTTGACCGCTTCCTCGACGATGCCATCGAGATCGACGTTGACGCAATCTACGACGGCGAGCAGCTATATGTCGGTGGTGTGATGGAACACATCGAGGAGGCCGGCGTGCACTCCGGAGATTCCAGCTGCACCCTGCCACCAATCACCCTTGGACACGATCAGATTTCGAAGGTGCGCGACGCGACGCTCGGGATCGCCGAGGGGCTGGGCGTGCGTGGCCTGCTGAACGTGCAGTTCGCCATCGGACAGGGAATGCTGTACGTGCTCGAGGCAAACCCCCGGGCCTCCCGTACCGTTCCGTTCGTGTCGAAGGCGCTGGGTATCCCGTTGGCGAAGGCGGCCTCACGCGTGATGGCTGGCGAGACCATTCAGCAGCTCATCGATGCGGGCCTGCTGCCCGAGCGTGATGGCTCGCGTGCGCCGATCGACGCGCCGATCGCGGTCAAGGAAGCGGTGCTTCCCTTCAAGCGCTTCCGCACCCACGAGGGGCTTGTCGTCGACTCGCTGCTCGGGCCCGAGATGCGTTCCACCGGCGAGGTCATGGGCATGGATCGTGATTTCCCGCGCGCCTTTGCGAAGAGCCAGGCGGCCGCCGGCAGCCCACTTCCGACCTCGGGCACGGTGTTCATTTCGGTCGCGGATCGCGACAAGCGCGCGGTGGTGCTCCCCGCCCTCCGCCTGCAAGAGCTGGGCTACCGTCTGGTCGCAACTCAGGGCACTCAGGTGGTGCTCGCACGGAACGGCATTACGAGCGAGACCGTGCTGAAGCACTCCCAGCAGGAGTCGGGCGTAACGATTGTGGATCTCATCAATCGTGGCGAGATCGACATGATCGTGAACACGCCCTCGGGCAGTTCCGCGCGCGCCGACGGGTACGAGATTCGAGCGGCCGCAGTGGCTGCAGACAAGCCGATCTTCACCACGATCTCGGAGGTCTCGGCCGCGGTAGGAGCCATCTCCGCCCAGGTGGGCACCTTCGACGTGAAGTCGTTGCAGGAGTACCAGATTGATCGCGATGCCGCTCGAGCGGTAGCTGCGCAGTGATCTCATCGTTCGGGTGTCGGCTGGCCGCGGAGTTCGCGGCGAGCCGACACCTGTGCGCCGGAATTGACCCGCACGCGCCGCTCCTCGCCGACTGGGGGCTGCCCGACGATGCCGCTGGCGCCGAACGCATGGGCCGGGAGGTGGTCGCGGCTTCGGCCGGAGTTGCCGCCTGCGTGAAGCCACAAGTCGCGTTCTTTGAACGATTTGGAAGCGCCGGGTTTGTGGCCCTCGAACGGGTGCTCGCTGATGCCCGCGCGGCTGGGCTTCTCGTGGTCGCTGATGTCAAACGTGGAGACATCGGTTCGAGCTTCGCCGCGTACGCCGATGCCTGGCTCGCCCCCGGCTCGCCGCTGGAGGCGGACGCGATGACCGTGACGGCCTACCAGGGGTTTGGCACGCTCGACGGTGCACTGGGGTATGTGCGTGAGCACGGCAAGGGCCTGTTTGTGCTCGCGGCGACCTCAAACCCAGAGGCCCGTGTCGTACAGCGCGCGGTGCGCGCGGACGGTCAGTCGGTCGCTGCGGCAATGGTCGCCGATGCTGACGCGTTCAACCGCCAGGCATTTCCCGAAGAAACCGTCGGTTCGATCGGCGTGGTGCTCGGCGCGACCCTGAATCTCGCCGATTTCGGTATCGAGACGGGGGAGCGGCGCGACGGGGTTCACACCTCGAACCCCGCGCTTCCAGTGCTCGCCCCCGGTTTCGGCCATCAGGGGGCTCGGATCGAGGATGCTGGAGAGATCTTCGGCGCACTCGGAGGCGCCCTTCTCGCGAACGAGTCACGCAGCATTTTGAGCGGCGGTGCGTCCGGCCTCGCCGCCCGGGTCCGTGCACGGGCCGAGTCAATCGGCGCTGCACTGGCACAATCGGACTAGGTGATGGCGGCCACCGATCCACAAGGGAGACACCATGAGTGAACACACACCTGCGGAGCGGCCAGCGATGCCGGAGGTCGATCGACTTGCGGCGAACCGGGCAGCGGTTGCGGCCAGGCGCGCGCGGGCAGATCTCAAGCAGCGTCTGCGCAGCGGTGAGCTTTCCCCGCTGAAGGCGCTGAACGACTCCGCGAACCCCGATCTTCCGGAGGCGACGCTCCGCGTCTCCGAGTACCTGCAGACATTTCCTGCGGTGGGGGAGACGAAGGCGCTGCGGGCGCTCGACGAGCTCGGAATTTCACCCCGGAAGCGACTCGGCGGTCTGGGCAGACAGCAGCGGCAACGCCTTGAGGAGTTCGTTCGCGTGCGGTCGGGGGTAGACGAGACCCCTGGTCGCCCGCCGCTGACGGTGCTCGCCGGCCCCACGGCAGTGGGGAAGGGGACTGTGGCGGCGTACGTGCGTGAGCACTACCCGGAAGTACGTCACTCGGTATCGGTCACCACACGGCCGCCGAGGCCAGGCGAGCGTCACGGCGTGCACTACTTCTTCATCACCGACGAAGAGTTCGACCGGATGCTGGCTGCGAGCGACCTGCTCGAGTGGGCGACGGTGCACAACCGCTACCGCTACGGCACACCGCGCGGGCCGGTGCTGGAGGCTGCCCTACAGGGTGAGCCGATGCTGCTTGAGATTGATCTACAGGGTGCGAGGCAGGTGCGTGCGAGCATGCCTGGGGCTCGGCTCGTGTTTCTCGCACCGCCGAGCTGGGAAGAACTCGTGCATCGACTCGTCGGTCGTGGCACCGAGGGCCCAGAGGAGCGCGAACGGCGGCTCGAGACCGCGAGGGTCGAGCTTGCTGCGGCGAGCGAATTTGACGAGGTGATTGTGAACGACGAGGTGGATCTCGCGGCCCTGCACCTCATCAACCTGATGCTCAAGAGTGACTAGGGGGAGCCGACACTCCCCGAGGCTAGTCGCCAGCGTGAGCGCGGGGCGGTAGCGTGTGGGAGTGACTCTGACACTGCTGCTCGCTGAGGGCGGATTGACCAACGAACTGGCCGAGGCCGTTTCGCTGAATCCGATCCAGTTTTGGGGCATCCCGCTCGCCCTGGTGGGAGCGGCCCTCATGTCGTTCGGCGCGCAGTATCAGTCTCGTGGACTCAACAAGGTTGAGCGAATCGTGGGTCTGAGCGCGGGCTCAGGGCTTTCGTTTCGCCATGTGCTCAGTTTGATCCGCAGACCTTCCTGGCTCGTGGGAACCGTTCTCCTCGGTCTGGCCGTGCTATTTCAGATCGGATCGCTCTCGCTCGCCCCGCTGATAGTGGTGCAGCCCGTCGGGGTGTTTGCGCTCGTCATTACAGCGGTGCTGAACACTCGTTTCAGCGGGGTGCGGCTGGGCAAGCGGGTCAAAGCGTCGATCACGATGTGCGTCGGTGGCATCATGTTGTTCGTATTCGTAGCCGCGTTCACCGCGTCGGATCGCCCGGTCACGAACCAAAAACTCGTCGCGATCCTGCTGATCTTCGCGGGCGTGCTTGTCGTCGCCCTGATTGCGTTCGTGTTGCTGCGGCACCACTCGGTGGCACTCATCTATGTGGTTGGTGCCGGTGTACTGTATGGGTTTGTCGCCACGTTTGCCAAGGCAGTGATCGGCCGCTTCCAGCAAGACCAGTTTGACTGGTTGACCTGGGTGTGCGTGGCGGCGCTCCTGGTGGGCGCGCTTCTGGGCATGGTCTTCGTGCAGAACGCCTATTCCTCCGGGCCTCCGGATCTTGTGATCGCGGGGCTGACCGTGATTGATCCGCTGGTTGCCGTGCTCATAGGCATCGTCGTGCTGAATGAGGCAGCCGGTGCGCCGATTTGGGCGGTGGTCGTGTTTATCCTCACCGGAATCATTGCGCTCGTCGGCGTTCTCGGGCTCGCGAAGTTCCACCCTCAGTCTGGTCATTCGGCCCTCGAGAATCGCTCCAGGTAGACGCTCGCGCAGGGTTCACAGCGCGCGAACCCTGCGCGAGCGTCATTCTCAGAGGGGCAACACGCATGTAGCCCCTCGCGCCACACCCCTCAGCGCGGTATTAGCTGACGATGGGAAGCCCGGTCGCGTTCGCGGCCTGCTCGAGCGAGCCGAGGTTCGTGACGTTCTCGAAACCGTTCTGCTCCATCATTGCGATGGCCTGACCAGCGCGGTTGCCTGACCGGCAATAGACCAGGTACTCGGCATCGGGGTCGAGGGTCGGCAATTTGGCAGCGAACTCCCCGCTGTTGAAGTCGAGCATTTGCGCGCCTTCGAGGTAGCCCGCAGCCGTCTCGTCGGGCGAACGGACATCTAGCACGACGGTGTTCGCGCCGATCTCAACGGGTTCAGAGGCGCTGCTCGAGCATGCGGCGAGCGAGCCAATCAGGGCGAGGCTTCCGACTGCGGCGACGATGGTGCGGATCATGATTCTCCTTGGATGGAAACTGGGTGGGGGGGAAGGGTGACGTGACGAAATGAAATGTAGTACCGGGGAACCGGGGTTCCTGTGATCCAGGGGCCCAGGGTTCCAGGGTTCCTTGGAGCCTCGGTACGGAGTCAGCCCCCGCTGTGCGTGGGAACTAGCCGCGAGTCTCACAGGTGCCGCCGGGGCAGTACTGAGGTGTGGTTTTGCTGAAGAGTTGTTGCAGCTTGCAACCCACGCAGATGCCGAACGCGGTCTCGACGAACAGCAGGGTCAGGCATACGCTGCACAGCGCGAGCGTGGCCGAGAGCGGAAGCCCTAACCAGCCCATGCCCACGCAGGATACGAACGCGAGCCCGAAACCCAGCCACCAGGCGAAGGCCTTCTGGGGGGCGCCCACCCACTCCGGGTTCTGCCGTGACACGATGAGGCGACCCAGGGCCAGTGTCGGCGACCAACGATCGCCGGCGGTGACTCGGAGCAGCATGTCGAGCATGAAGAACATACCAAAGGGCTGGAGTGGCTGCTGCGAGCCGGTGGCAATGGCGAACCCGAAAGCGATGGCGCCGCCGAGGAAGAGGAGGCCCGCTGCGGCCCGCACCGCACGCTCGTTGATCACGGGAATGTCGTAACCGGGAACTCGGCGTCCGAGTCTCGGCTGTTCAGTCGTAGGCGCTGACGCTGTGAACTGTATCTCTGGCACAGTGACTCCGGTTCTGGGGTGGTGTGGCAATATCTGAAATGACGCAGGAAATGCTGAAGTACAGCTAGAACAGCGGAGTGCCGGTAATGAGCGGCGGAATCTCCTTGACGAGCACAAACACTCCGACAACCAGCACGAAGTAGCCGAATCCCTTACGAAGTGACTGCTCCGGAATCCGGCCCGCGAGCTTCGCACCAATCAGTGAGCCCACGATCGCGATGCCGGTAAACGAGAGCACGAGCGGCCAGTCGAGTTGCACTGTGAAGAGGTAGCCGGAGAGGCCTGCCGTTGACTTCATCGCGATGACGAGCAGCGAGGTGCCCACCGCCACCGCAATCGGGAGACCACCGAGCAGGTTGAGGGCGGGAACTATCAGGAACCCGCCTCCGGCTCCGACCAGCCCGGTGGCAAGCCCGACGACGAAGCCGTCGAGCAGAACTCGAGCGAGCGGCAGCGCCTTTTCCCCACCGCTCTCGTTCGCGCCGGCGGTCTTTTTTCGCCCGCGGATCATTGCGGTGGCGGTGGCCACCATCATGACGGCAAACAGGATCATCAGGACAACGCCTGGAATGAATCCGCCGAGGATCCCGCCGGCGAACGCTCCCGCCATGCCCGCTGCTCCGAAGATCACCCCGATCTTCCACCGCACACGACCCGCACGCGCGTGTGAAAACACGCTCACGGCGCTCGTGACACCGACGATGAACAGGGAAGCAGCGATCGCTTCCTGCGGCGGCATGCCCGCGAGATAGGTGAGGATCGGAACCGTGAGGATCGAACCTCCGCCGCCCAGGAGGCCGAGCGACACTCCGACGACCACGGCGAGGAGCAGAGCGATGAGTGTCCCGGTATCCAAGATGTCTCCCGTGTCTAGGTGTTGAGCGGTGGGCGGGCGGTGACCGCCCACCGTGTGGCTGGGTTAGGCTGCGACTGCTGCCAGCGACGCGCTGGTCACCGGCTGGTTCCCCGGGACAGCGAGCCAGCCGAGGTAGCTGCCCTCCAGCTCGGCCACATCGTAACCGGCGCGGCGAAGCGCAGAGGCGGCAACGCTGTTGCGCACGCCACTCTGGCAGTACGTCACGATGGTGCCGTCCTGGGGGAGACGGTCCTGATGCCAGAGCACACGACCGCCCGACAGCTGTTCGGCTCCGGGCAGGTGGCCCTCGGCAAACTCGGTCTTGTTTCGCACGTCGAGAAGCATGACGTGTGCAAAGCCATCGAGATCCTCCGGACGCACCAGCTTCGGCGCGATCAGCTCAAGCCCATCCAGCGAGGTCACGTAGCCCACGACCGAATCGATGCCCACGCGAACCAGGTGATCGCGCAGCTCGGCGGCCACTTCGGAATCCTCGGCAAGGAGCACGAGCGGGCGGGTCTCGACCTCGGGGTTGTACACCCAGGCCCCATAGCTTGCGGCCTTGGCAGCACCAGGAATGTTGAGCGAGCGTGCCACTGTTCCCTCGTGCACTTCGCGATTGCCGCGAGTGTCGACGAAGATGACCGAGTCGGCAGCGAGTGCCTGAGTCAGCTGCTCGGCGGTGTATTCCGTGAGTTCAGTGACGTCACCGATGAGGGCCGGGCCGACCCTGTTCTGCACCTTCATGCGCCCAAAGTAGGCATGCGCATCGGGCTGACCGCTCAGCAGCTCGTCGATGAATCCCTGCTCGTCGTTATTGCGAAGGTACGGGGCCCACCACGAGAAGTTGCGCTCGTAGCCGACAGTCGTCATCGCGATCGCGCCCAGGGCCTTGCCGCACGCACTGCCCGAGCCGTGGGCTGGAAGCACCTGAACGTAGTCGGGGAGCGTGAGGAAGCGATCGCGGAGGCTCGTGAAGAGGTCTTTTGCGCCCCCGAAGCGTGTGTCGATGCCACCGGCCGCCTCGTCGAGGAGGTCGGGCCTGCCAAGGTCACCCACGAAGACGAAGTCGCCGGTCAACATGAACCCGGGTTCGGGGGACTGTGCACCGTCGGTGACGAGGAAGGAGAAGTGCTCGGGGGTGTGGCCTGGGGTGTGAACGCCCTTGAGAGTGATGTTGCCGAGCGTGATCTCGTGACCATCTTTCATGCGAACGGCATCATCGAATGCTGGGCCGTAGGTCCAGTCAGGGCCGCCCTCGTCAGAAACATAGGTCGCGGCACCGGTGCGGGCGGCGAGTTCGCGTGTGCCCGAGAGATAGTCGGCGTGAATGTGTGTCTCGGTGACCGCGATGATTTTCATACCGTTCTTCGCGGCGATTGCCAGATACTCATCGATGTCGCGACGTGGATCCACCACAATCGCCTCGCCCTTGGCTTGGCAGCCGATAAAATAGCTCGCCTGAGCCAGGTCTTCGTCGTAAATTCGCTCCAGCAACATAGTGAGTCCTCTCGTCACGGTCCGTCAGGAAATACCCGAGTGGGTATCAATGGTTTAACTATACCCCCCGGGGTATATCCCGTGTCAAGTGGAATCGTCTCTCGGTGCCCTCCGTGTGGGTGCTCGCGGAATGCGCAGCTAAAGGAAGTGCCCTGTTTGACCCAGGGTGCCTTGCTCGCGCAAACACGGCACCCTGGGCTGAATAGGGCCGCGTGAGTTGCCTGTGCGCCCGGCGAGCACACCAGGCGTGGACGACTGCGTGTCGTGCGGCGCGCATGTTCGGCCAGCTGCACCGGGCGCGGGCATCGCGCGGCGGGAAGGCACAGCGGCGGGAAGGCGCAGCGGACACCAGGGAGGGCAACGGTTCAGTAGGGCGTGCGGGGCTTGAACCCGCGACCGACGGATTATGAGTCCGCTGCTCTAACCGGCTGAGCTAACGCCCCGTGGCAACTCCTCTAGCCTAGTGGAGGCGAGGCCGAGAGGCGCACGTGGTGCGACGAGGAGGTGGCATACTCCTCGATAAAGCGGGCAAGGACCATGTGCGACGCACGCACGTCAGCAGCAGATATCCTCGCGACGATTTGCTCGGTCTCGCTTGGATCAAAGTAACCGTGTCTCGAGTAGACGCGCACACGGTTGGCAAACGACTCCGAGTCGAGTTCCGGGTGAAACTGGGTGGCGTACACGTTCGCGCCGACACGGAACGCCTGCACCGGGCAGGCCGGTGACGAGGCGAGCACCGCGATGTGCGGGGGAACCTCGCTGATCGCCTCCTTATGGCCGACAAAGGCCTCAAAGCTGGCGGGCAGCTCCCGAAAGAGTGGATCGAGCCCGCCAGTCTCAGTCAGACTCACCGTGGTCGCCTGAGCAGGTTCCCCGAAGGTGCGATCGACCCGGGCACCCTGGTGTGAGCCGATGGTGCCGACGCCGTAACAGATGCCCAGGAAAGGAAAATCGCCGGTGATCACCTCATCGAGTAGTCCAGCGAGTTCCCGCTCCACGCGGAGTTCGGTTGCTGATTTCAGCTCGGTAGGTTCGCTGACCGTATAGGGGCTTCCCGCCAGCAAGATGCCCGAGTAGTCGCGCAGATCCACTGGCACGAGAGGTCGCTGATCCACGCGCTGCCAATGCAGCTCTTCGGGGAGTAGACCGGTGAGACGGCAGTACCCCGCATACTCGTGTTCGGCCACGCCATGATCATCACGGGTGGTGATCAGTAAGAAGGGCAGCATGTTCATACGGTAGGGCCACGCGCCATCAGATGCCAACTCGCGTGGCAGGTGTCTCCAGATATGGCCACAACACGCACCGCCCAGGCGATCATGGGCCCCGGCAACATCAACCCCCGGGGCCCTAAAGTCTCGCTAGAACGCCTGCTCGATCCACGCATCTCCAGTGACTCCCTCATTGAGGAGCGATCCTTCGATGCTGCCAATGCCCTCGTAAATGGGCGCGCCCGAGACAGCGAATTCCTGATCTTGTACTCGCGTCGTTACGGTGATCTCCGCATCGAACGACGGAATCTCTACCAGGAACTGTTGCGCGTAGCCCCTGCCGGTGCGTGGGCTTTCCCACAGCTCACCGACCGGCGTGACGGTGCTCGCAACGTAGTAGAGGTTGCCGTCGGGGTCTTGAATCGTTGCGTACGAGTCGACCGTGACTCCAATTTCGGGTTTGTATCCCTCACCGATGATCCCGGCGTTTGAGAGAGTGTAGCCGTTGTCGAGTTGCATGTCTTGCAGCAACCATCGCACCCGGGTGTCAGACGACCCGCCGCCAAAGTTGCCGTACTCGTGATCCATCCAGGTGGTGCCCGACACCTCGAACTCCTCGCCGTCGATCGTGACCGTTCCGGATGCAGCCAGGCGGGTGTATGAGAAGTAGTAGTTGTCCTCCGTGAGGCTGTGGACCTTTGCGCTCGGCTCAATGCCGGTGCCGAAGACGAAGAACGGCCGCCCCTGCTGCGAGAAGGTGAGGTCGAACTCCACCTCGGTCAGGGTGGGATCGTCGACGAGAAGCGACTGCACATGAATGTTTTGACTCGGGTCGGCCTGCGGTGCGGTCATCGACACGAAGCTGCGCACGGCCACCGCGGTGGCACCGCTGCCGTCACCACCGCTCAGGGT
The DNA here is from genome assembly GCF_052386045.1 of Leucobacter fengyongliangi. Classification (NCBI taxonomy): domain Bacteria; kingdom Bacillati; phylum Actinomycetota; class Actinomycetes; order Micrococcales; family Microbacteriaceae; genus Leucobacter; species Leucobacter fengyongliangi. The sequence continues at coordinate 1,282,009 of NZ_CM126356.1, forward strand.
GACGGTCGGTATTTCTGTGTACCCAGTACCCGGGTTGACCAACACAATCTGACCGACGGTGCCGTCTTCATCCAACACAGCAATGCCAGAGGCGCCGGTGCCAGTGCCTTCGATCGTGACCGTCGGTGCCGTTGTGTATCCCGAGCCGGGGTCGGTCAGAGTGAACCCGCCGACCTCCCAGGAGGGGTCTCCGAGGCGAGCGTACCAATCCTTTGATGGGTCGCCTTCGGCCCAGTTCGCGACGTTGAAGTTTCCGATTGGCTGGGGCACATAGACCTGCGTTCGCTCGTAGTGCTCGCCGCTGTCGGCATCTGTGAGGGAAACCTGGGTCATCGCGAATCCCTGTCCCACGAACGAGGCCGCGTTGATCTCGAACCCAAACACCCGGTCGCCCGCGCGCAAGGTGCCAATGTGCCACCACCACTCGGTCGGAGCGTCCTTGTGCCGGTACATGTCATCGGGCAGGCGCAGAACGACGTTTTCTTCGGGTACTGGTTCGGGCTTGGTGTCACCCTTCCACAGCGGATTCGCGGGTACCGCGCCGCTTGGTGCACGCACCCCGCCGGGCCAATCCGTCGCGAGCAGGGCTGCGAGTACCAGCACGAGGGCAGTGAGGAGCCCGGGAATCACTGGGGCGAGCACGGACTCTCGTCGGCGCACGTGTGTGAAGATGGCGCCAATCATCACCACGAGCAATCCGAGAGCCGCTCCGGCAATCAACCACCAGGCGAGTGGCGCATATCGTTCCTGGTTCACGAGGCCCACCACAATGCCAGCAGCGCCGAGCAATTCGAGGATCCCGATGAGCTTCACGCCCCACGAAGGAAAGGAATCAACCCAGACCAACCCCTTTGCGCGCAGCCACTTGTTCGGGGCGAGGAGCTTGAGAGCTCCTGCCGCCACAAACAGCAGCGCGGTGATGAGGCCTAGAAACCACAAAGCAACGACCACGGTGACCCCCATAGCCCAGGACCAGCTCGTTGCCCGTCCCCCAAAAATCTAGACTATATCCAAATTGTCGTTCCGTGCTCGGCTTCGCGAAGACCCGTGGTTGCCTCCACCCGCGAAGCGTGCGAGGATAGAGCCGCTATCACACTCACGACCCGATTCGACGTAGGGGAAGACGTTTCGAATTGCAAGGGAGATCGTGATGACGTTAGGAACCGCGCAGGTGAACACCTCGGGGGTACTTTTCGTGCATTCTTGCCCGAAGGCGCTCGCCCCGCACGTGGAGTGGGCGCTCGCTCGCGAAATCGGTTCGGTAGTGAAGCTCGACTGGAGCCCTCAGCCACTTCTGCCCGGAATGTTGCGTGCGGAGGCCACCTGGCGTGGCCCGGTTGGCACCGCCTCGGCCGTCGCGTCATCGCTTTTCGGGTGGCAGCATGTGCGGTTCGAGATCACCGAAGATCAGACCGCCTGCAGCGATGGCGGACGGTGGATGCACAGTCCATCGCTCGGGATATTCCATATGCAGACCGACAGCGTCGGCAACGGCGTGTTGAGCGAGGATGCGGTTCGCGCGGCCATCATAGGTGCTGGGGGAGACGCACAACTGCTCGCCCGTGAGCTTCGCCTCGCGCTTGGAGAAGCGTGGGACAGCGAACTCGAAGCGTTCCGTCAAGCCGAGGACGGCGATGCCACGATTCTCACGCTCCATCGCGTGAGTTAACAGATGTACCGGTCGGTCGACGGAATACCGCGGCCGACCGGCACGCCAACAACGAAGCCCCGGGGATCGTCCCGGGGCTTCCTCTGTCTCGGCGTTACACCGAGCGAACGGCTACCACCGCGTTGTGTCCACCGAACCCAAATGAGTTCGAGATCGCGAGCTGCGGTCCCTCTCCGAGAGGCATCGGTGTGCTCGAAATCGTGAACGGGATCGCCGGATCCTGTTCAGTGGTGTTAATCGTGGGCGGCGCGAGTCGCTCTGCTACGGCAAGTACGGCGAAAACCGCCTCGAGCGCACCCGTACCGCCAAGCAGGTGACCAGTGGCACCCTTTGTGGCCGACACCGGAATCGAGTCGACGCGAGCGCCAAACACAACACGCAAGGCTGCGTACTCGGCACCGTCGCCGGTCGGAGTGGAGGTGGCGTGTGCATTGATGTGCGTCACGTCGTCTGCGCTCGCACCTGCTGCGGCAAGGGCGAGCTCAACCGCACGGCTCGCACCTTTGCCCTCGGGCTCAGGAGCGGTGATGTGGTATGAATCTGCAGTGATCCCGCCGCCAGCGATCTCGGCGTAGATCCGGGCACCGCGTGCGAGCGCGTGCTCCTCGGTCTCGAGAACGAGCGCGGCCCCGCCCTCGCCCATCACGAACCCGTCGCGATCCACCGAGTAGGGGCGTGACGCGGTCTCTGGGCTATCGTTGCGCTTCGAGAGCGCCTGCATCGACGAGAAAGAAGCGAGGGTGATGGGGTGGATCGCGGATTCGGATCCACCAGCAATCACGACATCGGCGAGCCCAGCCTGGAGATGTTCGTAGGCGTTCACGATTGCCTCGGTGCTGGATGCGCAAGCTGAGGCGACCGTGCGCGCGTAGGCGCGAGCCTCAAAGTGCATCGATACTGCGGCCGCAGGCGCGTTGGGCATAAGCATGGGAACCGTCAGCGGCATGACCCGGCGTGGGCCCTTCTCGCGCAGCGTGTCCCACGCGTCGAGCAGCGACCAGAGGCCACCGATACCGGTAGCCCAGTCGACGCCCAGCCGCTCGGATTCAACTTCGGGGGAGCCGGCATCTGCAAACGCCTCCATCGCGGCGATCAGCGCGAACTGGCTCGACGGGTCGAGTCGCTTCGCAACCTGTCGCTCAAGCACCTCTGACGGGCGCACCTTGGCCTCGGCCGCGAACTGCACCGGCAGGTCGTACTTCTCCACCCAGTCGTATTCGAGGGTCTTGGCCCCGGATACTCCAGCCAGCAGTGCGTCCCAAGTCTCGCGGGCAGTGCCGCCGATAGGGGAGGACGCACCGATTCCGGTGACGACGATCTTTTTGCTCATGTTCGTGCCTCGCGAGGATGTTGAAAAGTCGAGTAAGAATTCCCCGAGAACGCGTACGTCGCCGGAGAGAGTCTGTGGGCGGGGAGGGGCGAGCGTTCAGCCCGCCCCTAGCCCGAATGCTTAGGCCTGAGCCTTGACGATGAAGTCGACGGCATCGCCGACGGTCTTCAGGTTCTTTACCTCTTCGTCGGGGATCTTGACGTCGAACTTCTCTTCGGCGTTCACGACGATGGTCATCATCGAGATTGAGTCGATGTCGAGATCATCGGTGAACGACTTGTCGAGTGCCACCACGTCTGCTGCGATGCCGGTCTCGTCGTTGATGAGCTCTGCGAGGCCTGCGAGGACCTCATCGTTGCTGTATGCCATTAATTTCTCCTTTGGTTGGGGTGTGTGAAAGAGGGTAAGAGGAAAAGATCGTGGATCGCTCAGCGCTAGGGAAGCTCGACGATTTGGGCCCCGTACACAAGGCCCGCTCCGAACCCGATCTGCAGGGCCAGGCCACCCGAGAGCTCGGGGTGCGCTTCGAGAAGAGCGTGCATGGCGAGTGGGATCGATGCTGCGGAGGTGTTGCCCTGGGTCTCGATGTCACGAGCGATCACGACGGAGTCGGGCAGCTTCAGTTGCTTCGCAAACTCATCAATGATGCGCATATTTGCCTGGTGCGGAATGAATGCGGCCAGGTCGCTGACCTCAACCCCGGATGCCGCGAGGGTCTCCTTTGCGACCTTCGCCATCTGCCACACTGCCCAGCGGAACACAGTCTGACCGTCTTGCCGCAATGTCGGCCATGCGACTTCGGTGGGGTTATTTCGATATTCCTCGAACGTCGCAGTCATGCGAATCGCGTCCCACTTCTCGCCGTCGGAACCCCATTGGGTAGGTCCGATTCCGGGGTGGTCTGACGGGCCGACGATGACCGCGCCCGCGCCGTCGCCGAGCAGGAAGGAGATGCTGCGATCGGTGGGATCCACGACATCGGAAAGCTTCTCGGCACCAATTACCAGCACGTTCTTGCAGATGCCAGAGCGCACGAGTGCATCCGCTTGGCCGACCCCGTAGGTGTATCCCGCGCATGCGGCCGAGATGTCGAAGGCAGCGGCAGGAGCGAGACCGAGGCGGTAAGCAGCGAGGGAGGCCATTGACGGGGTGACCGCCACGTTTGAGATCGTGGAGATGATCACTCCGTCGATCTCAGTGCGATCGAGACCGCTCCTCACGATCGCCTCTTCGCCAGCGGCGACCGCCAGGTCAACCGCCCCCACCGCGGAACTCGCGCGGCGGCGCTGCACGATGCCAGTACGCTGGCGGATCCACTCATCTGAGGATTCGATAGGGCCGACGAGATCGTCATTGGGCACGTCAAGGTCACCGCGTGCCGCACCGACCGAAAGAATTCGGGTGTGCGCCGGGCCGGTGACCTGAGTGAGCATTGCCATGTTCAATCCTTCCGATGGGTGACTAGGCGGTTGCCTGGGCACTCGTGATCAGCTCGACAGCGCCCTCGAGGTCAGCAGGAGTCTTTACTGCGACCGTGGGGACGCCCTTGAGTGCGCGCTTGGCAATTCCCGTCAGCGCGCCGGCTGGGGTGAGCTCAATGAGTCCAGTGATTCCGTGCTCCTGGAAACTCGTCATGCACGCGTCCCAGCGCACCGGATGAGCCACCTGCGAGACGAGCAACTCCAGGTAGCGCTGGCCACGCGCCACCAGCGAACCGTCTGCGTTTGTCCACAACGAATGCGTGGGATCGCTCACCGTGACCTGGGCGGCAGCTGCCGCAAGTGCGGGCACGGCCTCTTGCATAAACTCGGTGTGGAATGCGCCGGCGACCTGCAGGGCGATGACCCGAGCACCGCGGGGTGCGTCAGCGGCGAGCGCTCCGAGCGCCTCGAGCTCTCCCGCCGCAACGATCTGGCCCCCGCCGTTTCGGTTTGCTGGGGTCAGCCTGTGCTCCGCGATCTTCGCGAGAACATCGTCCTCGTTCCCGCCAACCACGGCGCTCATGCCGGTCGGTACTCGAGTGGCGGCTTCCGCCATTGCGCGCCCTCGCACCCCGACCAAGGCGAGGGCATCGGTGTCGCTGAACACCCCAGCGGCCGCGGCCGCGGCGAATTCGCCCACCGAGTGGCCGGCGATTCCGACCTCGTCAAGAGACACCCGCCGGGAGAGGGCGTGCCAGGCGAGCAAGCTCGCCGCGACAATCAGGGGCTGGGCCACTCGCGTGTCACGAATCGTGTCGGCATCGCTCGTGGTGCCGTGTTCCACGAGATCGACGCCTGCGTGTTCCGAGGCGCGGTTCAGGAACGCACGGGCGTCGGGTTCTTCAAGCCAGTCGGCGAGGAAGCCGGGGGTCTGTGAGCCCTGTCCTGGGCAAGCGATGACAATCACGTCTTTTAGTTTCTCAGAAGTTCGCTCGGATTCCGGTATATAACCAACCAGAAATCTTGTGAATCGTTGTCAGAATCAAACAGGCTCGGTGAGGAGGGGTGTGTTGCGAGGTGCCCGCGGGCTATCGCTTGGCACGAACGGGCCGTTTTGCCCCGTGTTGGGCGATCGAACCGACGATGAGCGCGGCCTGCAAGATTAATGCCTCGCGGGCCCCGGTCGCGTTCCACCCGATCACCTCGCTGACCTTCTTCAGGCGGTATCGCACGGTGTTGGGGTGCACGAAGAGCTCGCGCGCGGTGGCTTCGAGGGACCGACCATTGTCGAGATAGCACCACAGGGTTTCGAGGAGTTCGCCGGAATGGGCAGTGAGGGGCTCGTAGATCTGTTCGATGAGCGTCCTCCTCGCGAGCCCATCGCCGGCGAGTGCCCGTTCGGGAAGGAGATCGTCCGCACCTACCGGACGCGTGGCGCCTCTCCAGGATCTCGCGACGGCAATGCCGGCGAGTGCGGCGCGTGCGCTCCGAGACGCCGAAACCAGGTTTTCGACCGTGGGACCGAGCACGAGTGGGCCGTCGGCAAAGAAATCAACGAGGCGCTCGGCTATCTCGAGAAATGGAACCTGAGCCGGCGGCATCGCGTGAGGATCCTTGCTCTCCTGCGCCATGCGTCCGAGCACGAGCACGAGTCGCGTTCCTTGCAGACCGACCAACACGTCGGCGCCAGAGTGGCGGGCGGTTCTCCGAATCTGATCAACATCTACCGATCGGTCGGAGGTGCCGACGAGCACTGCGGCCTCGCCGGCACCATGCCATCCCAAGGCCGCAATGCGGCTCGGAAGCTCGTCGTCGCTCTCTCCAGTCAGGATCGAGTCGACGACGAGCGCCTCAAGACGCGCATCCCACAGGCCGCGAGCTTCCGCAGCTCGTGCATAGACATCAGCCGCGGCGAAGGCCACGTCGCGCGAATAGTGCAGGATCGCCTCACGCAGCTCCTCGCTTCGGCTCGCAACACGTTCTTCCACTACGGAGACGACAACGCGGATCAGCTGCAGGGTCTCTTGCAGGCTGATGCTCCGCAGGAGTTCGCGTGGCGCAACGCTGAACACGTCGCTTGCGATCCATGGGGTCGCGCTCGGATCCTCGTACCACTGGATGAACGAGCTGATTCCGGTCTGCGCCACCAGGCCGACCGCACTGCGCCGACTCGGTGGCATTTCGCCGTACCACGGCAGCGTCTCCTCTAACCGAGCCATCGTCTGCGTCGCCAGTTCGCCAGCGATCGTGCGCAGCCAGCTGAGCTCGCGTTCCTTCGATCGTTCCATGCGTGCTCCGATTGCTGTCCGGTAGGTGGTGGTGGGGTGCGTGCGACGAGCTCGGTGGCGCGGAGAAGCTAGGCTTCTCCGCCCGCACCGCCCGTGGTGCCCGCGTTGACATCGCGCAGGCGATAGCGTTCGGCCGCCTGTCTGGGCACAGAGGCATCGATCTTGCCCTGAGCTGCGAGGCGCTGCAGCACCTTCACCACGACCGACTCGCGGTCAATCGCGAAGTGACGCCTGGCTGCGGCGCGGGTATCTGAGAAGCCGAACCCATCGGCGCCCAGCACCGAGTAATCGCCCGGAACAAACTGACGAATCTGATCCGGAACATCGGTCGCCCAGTCGCTGACGGCCACTACCGGACCCTCGGTGCCCTGCAGCTTCTGAGTGAGGTACGGCACCCGTACGTCCTCCTCGGGGAAAAGGAAGTTGTGACGCTCTGCCGCGATACCGTCGCGGCGCAACTCGCTCCACGAGGTAACGCTCCACACGTCGGCGGAGACGCCCCAATCCTTCTCCAAGAGATCCTGGGCTTCACGCGCCCACGGCACCGCTACACCCGAGGCGAAGATGTGCGCGGGGATTCCCTCACCCGTCGAAGGGCTGACGCGATAAATTCCACGCAGGATCCCGTCAACGTCGACACCTTCTGGCTCAGCCGGATGGATGATCGGCTCGTTGTACACGGTGAGGTAGTAGATGACGTTGGGATCCGGATGGGATCCGCCGTACATGCGTTCCAGGCCGTCCCGCACGATGTGACCGATCTCGTACCCATAGGCCGGATCGTAGGAGACCACCGCGGGGTTGGTGTTTGACAGCACCAGAGAGTGCCCGTCGGCGTGCTGCAGGCCCTCGCCCGTGAGCGTGGTGCGACCGGCTGTCGCACCAATCATGAACCCACGAGCCATTTGATCGCCGGCTGCCCAGATGGCGTCGCCCGTTCGCTGGAATCCGAACATCGAATAGAAAATGTAGATCGGTACCAGAGGCTCGCTCTGCGTGGCGTACGAGGTGCCAACCGCGGTAAACGCCGCAGCTGCTCCGGCCTCGTTAATGCCCACGTGCAGCAGGACCCCCTGCGGGCTCTCCTTGTATGCGAGCAACAACTCGCGATCCACGGAGACGTAGTTCTGGCCGTTCGGATTGTAAATCTTTGACGTGGGGAAGTAGCTGTCCATTCCAAAGGTGCGCGCCTCGTCGGGAATAATTGGCACAAAGCGATGGCCAAAACCCTTCTCGCGCATCAGGTCTTTCAGCAGCCGCACGAACACCATGGTGGTCGCGGCTTCCTGCGTTCCGGATCCCTTAGCCGCAATGGCGTAGGTCTGCTTCTCAGGAAGCGAAATTGGCACGTGGGAGGAGCGTCGCTCGGGAAGGTAGCCTCCCAGTTCGCCACGACGTGACTGCAAATACTGGATCGCCGCATCGTCTGTGCCCGGGTGGTAGTACGGGGGGCGGTACGGATCCGCTTCGAGCTGCGCATCGCTGATCGGAATCCGCATCGCATCGCGGAAGCGCTTGAGATCCTCAAGCGTCATCTTCTTCATCTGGTGGGTCGCGTTACGGCCCTCGAAGTGCGATCCGAGCCCGTAGCCCTTAATGGTTTTCGCGAGAATCACCGTGGGGCGACCCTTGTGTTCGGTCGCGGCCTTGTATGCGGCATAGACCTTGCGGTAGTCGTGGCCGCCGCGGCGCAGCCCCCATACTTGCTCATCGGTGTAGCCCTCGACTAAGCGCAGCGCGCGCTCGTCGCGACCAAAGAAATGCTCACGCACAAAGGAACCGCTCTCGGCCTTGTACGTCTGGAAGTCGCCGTCAGGCGTCACGTTCATGAGGTTCAGCAGTGCACCGTCGGAGTCGCGGCTGAGGAGGTCGTCCCATTCACGACCCCACACCACCTTGATGACGTTCCAACCTGCGCCCCGGAAGTAACTTTCCAGTTCCTGAATGATCTTGCCGTTGCCGCGCACGGGGCCGTCAAGACGCTGCAGGTTGCAGTTGACGACGAAGGTGAGGTTGTCGAGCCCCTCGTTCGCGGCGACCTGCAACTGGCCGCGGCTCTCCACCTCGTCCATTTCGCCGTCGCCGAGAAATGCCCACACATGCTGGTCACTGGCATCTTTGATGCCTCGATTGGTGAGGTACTTGTTGAGCTGTGCTTGATAGATCGCATTGATCGGGCCAAGACCCATCGAGACGGTCGGGAACTGCCAGAAATCTGGCAAGAGTCGAGGGTGTGGGTAGCTGGGGAGACCGCCCCCCTCGTGTGACTTCTCCTGGCGGAACCCGTCAAGCTGATCTTCGCTGAGCCGGCCTTCGAGGAAGGCGCGAGCGTACACGCCGGGAGAGGCGTGGCCCTGAATAAACACCTGATCCCCGCCGCCGGGGTGATCCTGGCCGCGGAAAAAGTGATTGAATCCAACTTCGTACAGCGATGCAGCCGATGCGTAGCTGGAGATGTGCCCGCCGACACCAATGCCGGGTCGCTGCGCGCGGTGCACGGTCACGGCCGCATTCCAGCGGATCCACCGACGGTAGCTGCGCTCGAGTTCTTCGTTGCCCGGGAACTCTGGCTCGTCGTCAGATGCGATGGTGTTGACGTAGTCCGTCGTGGGGACCTGCGGCACGCTCAGGTGCAGTTGGCGAGAGCGAGCGAGCAGGCTCGTCATGATCTCGCGGCCCCGAGCGGCGCCTCGTTCGTCGACGACTGCGTCGAGTGACTCGACCCATTCAGTTGTCTCTTCAGGATCGATGTCCTCGCGATCAGACGCGTACGGATCCTCAGTGTTCACAGCCACGTTGTTGCTCCTTCACCAGGTGTCGCAGGAGTGCCGGGTTTGGCACGGTGCGAACTAGTCGCCGCCGGTAGGCGGACCGAAACCACACTATCGAAGTCACACGAGAATTGCCGTCTTGGGTCGGGCCCGCGTGACGGATTCCACAATTTCGGGTGCGGATCACGCGCGATCGCACGGAAAGAATCGTCGGAAGCGGCATCAGGCACGCGCCCCATAGACTGGATAGACGCTTAAATACAGACGCCCCGCGTCGAAAAGGAGACTGTACATGGTGCTGCACGTAGGCGCGATCGCCCCGGATTTCACGCTGTCAGATCAACACGGAGAGGAATTGACGCTCTCTGAGCTCGTCGAGAGCGGACCAGTAGCGATCGTCTTCTTCCCGCTCGCGTTTTCAGGAATTTGCACGGGGGAGTTGTGCGAACTGCGCGACAACATTGCCCTGTTCGCGGATTCGAAGGTGCGTCTCGTGGGTATTTCGGTAGATTCCGTGCACGCGCTGCGGGCCTGGGCAACTCAGGAGGACTACGAGTTCTCGATCCTCTCCGATTTCTGGCCCCACGGAAAGGTTTCTCGAAGCTTCGATGCATTCGTGGAGGAGCGCGGCATTGCGACTCGCGCGACGGTGATTGTGGGCGAGGGTCTCAAGGTAGTGGCGTCGTTCGAAACGAGTCCGGGCGAAGCGCGCGATTTCTCCGCGTACCGTGAAGTGATCGCCACGCTCTAGGCGACGCGCGATTTAGCACCGCGGTGCGGATTCCTCTAGGATGGTGAGGTCCGCATCGCGGGCGGGGGCCTGTAGCTCAGCTGGTAGAGCGCCACGTTTACACCGTGGATGTCGTCGGTTCGATCCCGGCCGGGCCCACCGTTCATGCTTGTCTGGCTGATGCCGGATGGGTCTCGTACATTCTGAACGAGACGAGAAGCGCCGCGATCGCACTGATCGCCACAGCGAACCACACGGCAGCGTGCAGCCCCAGAGAATCGGCGACGAGCCCGCCGAGTATCGCTCCTGCCGCGTAGCCGAGGTCTCGCCACACCCGATACACGCCAACCGCGCGCCCCCGCCACGACGGGTGTGCCACATCTCCGACCGCGGCGAGCAGCGTCGGGTAGACCATCGCCGTGCCGGCTCCGAGCAAAGCTGCCCCTGTGGCCCAGCCGGAAAAACTATCGCCGAGCGCGATAATGACCAGCGCACCCGACTGCAGGGCCATCCCAGAGGCGATCAACCATTTTCTGCCGATGCGATCGGAGAGCGCCCCGGTCAGCAGTTGACCCATGCACCATACCGCGGGATACAGGGCGAACAGGAGCCCGATCTCTTGCACCGTGAGATCGGCGGTTGAAAACAGCAGCGGAAACAGCCCCCACGAGAGGCCGAAGTTCAGGTTGTTCACGAGTCCCGCGTGGCTGGCTGTAGCCAGCGCAGGTTCGCGAAGGCTGGTGAGCGCGACAATCTGACGGTTCGTGAGGGTGTCGTTGAGCCGGTGGGGAGATGCGGAATTGCTCTCCGCAGTATTCACCGCGGCGTTCGCCAATCGACTCGCCTCAAGTCTCGCGAAGCCGCGCGTCTCTCGGACGAACACGCCGGAGAGAAGAATTGCGAGCGCCGTGTAAGCGAGCCCCAGAAGGAACGGGGCGGGCCGCAGGCCGTACTCCGCGGCCAGGTAGCCCGCGAACAGCGAGGTCACAGCCACGGCTCCGTAGCCGGCGGCCTCGTTGAGTCCCATCGCGAGTCCGCGCTGTGACGGGCCGACCAGGTCGATCTTCATCACCACCGTGGTCGACCAGGTCAGGCCCTGATTGATGCCCAACAACACGTTCGCCAGCACGATCCACGACCAGTCGGGCGCGAGAATCAACATGATGGGCACCGGGATCGCAAACATCCAGCCCGCGAGCAGTACCGGCTTGCGACCGTAGCGGTCTGAGAGTGTTCCAGCGAAGTAGTTTGCAATCGCCTTGGTGATACCGAACGCAGCAACGTACACGAAGATGAAGGTAAACCCGGTCAGCCCGAACACTTCTGTGGCAAGCAAGGGCAGCACTGTTTGCTGCTGGCCGACCATTCCACCCACGAGCGCGTTGATCGCAACGAGAAGCGTGAACTGCGCTGCGTTGGCGCGGAGACCCAGTCGAGGTGCTGGGCCTCCGGTTCCGACCCTCACGCGTCGATCTCTCGTGTGTGCATAAGCACCAATATACCCCATGGGGTATTTTTCTGAGAGGTGACTATTCTGAGTCTTCGACGAGACCGGCCGCGAACTGCGATTGGTAGAGACGGTAGTACGCTCCGTGTGCGGCGATCAGTGCATCGTGCGAACCCTGCTCCACGATTGCGCCATCCTCCATCACCAGAATGATGTCGGCATCTCGGATGGTCGAGAGTCGGTGCGCGATCACAAACGACGTGCGATCCGCGCGCAGCCGACTCATCGCATTCTGCACGAGCACTTCGGTACGTGTGTCGACCGAGGAGGTCGCCTCGTCAAGGATCAGAATGTCGGGGTTGCTGAGGAAGGCGCGGGCAATGGTGAGTAGCTGCTTCTCGCCAGACGACAGGTTGGTCGCCTCGTCGTTGATGATCGTGTCGTAGCCATCGGGCAGGGTGCGAATGAACCGATCCGCGTAGCTTGCCTCCGCTGCGGCGACAATCTCGCTGTCGCTCGCGTTGTCGCCACCATAGGCGATGTTGTCGCGAATCGTGCCGCCGAACAGCCAGGTCTCCTGCAGCACCATACCTATGTGGTCGCGGAGTTCGCGCCGCGGTACCGAGGCAATGTCGACACCGTCAATCGTGATCCGACCTCCCTGCAACTCGTAGAAGCGCAGGATGAGGTTGACGAGCGTGGTCTTGCCGGCACCTGTCGGGCCCACGATGGCGATGGTGGATCCCGGCTCAGCGACCAGGGAGAGTCCATGAATCAGCGGGCGCTCGGTGGTGTACCCGAATGTGACGTTCTCGAACGCGACTCGCCCCTCGATCTCGTCGGGCAGGGAGCCGTCGAGATCCGCCGTCTCTTCGGGAGCGTCCAGCACCTCAAAGACTCGCTCCGCCGAGGCGATTCCCGACTGCAGCAGGTTCGCCATTGAGGCGAGCGCAGTGATCGGATGGGTGAACTGTCGACTGTATTGCACAAACGCCTGAATCGCCCCGATTCCCAGCGTGCCACTCGTCACCATGAGCCCACCGAAGACGGCGATGGCCACGTAGTTCAGGTTCCCGATGAAGAACATGACCGGCATGATGATGCCGGAGATGAATTGCGCACCAAAGGAAGCCTCATACAACTCCGCGTTCTTCTGCACAAACGCGGCGCGCACCTCTCGCCGACGACCGAAGACGGTCACGAGGTCGTGCCCGGTGTATGCCTCCTCAATCTGGCTGTTGAGTTCGCCCGTTGATTTCCACGTCTTCGCGAAGAGCTTCTGTGAGCGCTTGCCGATGAACATCGTGAGCGCCAGGGCGATCGGGATGGTTACGAGGGCGACGACCGCGAGCTGCCACGACACGACGAACATCATCACCACAACGCTGATGAGCGTGAAGAGATTGCTCAGGATCTGCGAGAGGGTTTGCTGCAGAGACTGCGAAATGTTGTCGACATCATTGGTAACGCGGCTGAGGAGTTCGCCGCGCGGTTGGGCATCGAAGTATTGCAGGGGGAGCCTGGTGATCTTGTCGCTCACCTGCTGGCGCAGCCGGTAGATCGAACGCTGCACGACTCCGTTGATGATGAACGCGGCGAGTGCGGAGAAGACGAAGAAGCCGAGATAGACCGCGAGAGCCAACATCAGCACGCGCCCGACGGCCGCGAAATCGATCGGCACACGGTCGCGCACGGCGGCATTGAAGATGAGGTCGGTCGCGCTGCCGAGAATCGCCGGTCCGAGCGCGCTGAGGCCGGTGCCGAGGATCGTCATGGCGATGACGAAGAAGATCGCGATGCGGTGTGGTGCGAGATGACCGATGAGTCTCTTCAACGAGGGGCCAAAGGAGATGGCCTTCTCGCCGCTTGCCATGCCGGGTCGTAGGGGACCGCGAGGTCCGCTCTCCTGAGCCTGGGGGCCGAACTTTGGCCGCTCGTTCGCCGGGGGCCTGGAGGAGTGTGCCTGGGGGCTGTGGAGACTCATGCGGTGACTTCCTCGTCTTCTGCCCGGAACTGGCTCTCAACGATTTCGGCGTAGGTCGGACACGTGCGGAGGAGATCCTCGTGTGTGCCGATGCCCGCGACCGTGCCGTCGTCAAGCACGACGATTTGGTCCGCGTCGCGGATTGTCGAGACGCGCTGTGCCACCGTCACGACCGCAGCGTGCCCGACTTCACGCGCGAGGGCCGCACGGAGTCGCGCGTCGGTCGCCACATCGAGCGCAGAAAAGGAGTCGTCAAACACGTATATGTCGGGTGTGCGAACCAGTGCACGCGCGATCGCGAGTCGCTGTCGTTGGCCACCCGAAACGTTCGTGCCGCCCTGAGAGATCGCGGAACCGAGCCCGTCGGGCATTCGCTCGACGAAGTCGCTTGCCTGCGCGATTTCGAGGGCTTGCCAGAGCTCCTCGTCGCTCGCTTCCGGGTTTCCCATCCGCAGATTCGAGGCGACGGTGCCGCTGAAGAGGTACGGGCGCTGCGGTACGAGTCCGATGCGGCCCCACAGAACGTCGGGGTCGAGATCGCGCACATCGACACCGTCGACCTTCACACGTCCCCCCGTCGCGTCCGTGAGACGGGGAATGAGATTGATCAGGGTGCTCTTCCCCGATCCGGTCGAACCAATGATGGCGGTCGTGGTGCCGGGCAGCGCCGTAAACGTAATGTCAGTCAGCACGGGCTTCTCGGCCCCAGGGTAGGAGAAGCTCACGCCCTCGAATCGGAGTTCGCCTCGCTGATCCACGGGGGTCACCGGTTGTGCAGGTGGGGTGACCGACGTGGGGGTCTCGAGAACCTCGAGAATGCGACCAGAGGAGACGGCGGCGCGCGGTGCGATCATCAGCATCATCGTCGCCATCATCACGCTCATCAGAATCTGAGTGAGGTAGGCGAGGTACGCGGTGAGCTGCCCGACCTGCAGGTTACCATCGGCGATGCGGAACGCTCCGAACCACACGACAGCGACGCTGGAGACATTCATCACGACAAACACTGATGGGAATATCATGGCCATGCGCCGCCCCACTCGCGTGGCCGTGTCTGTGAGCTCCGCGTTTGCGCGGTCAAATCGCGCCGCCTCGGTTGGCTCCCGTACGAACGCTCTGATCACCCGAAGGCCGGAAATCTGCTCCCGCAGCACCCGGTTCAGTGTGTCGATCCGCCTCTGTTGCGACTGGAAGAGCGGAGTCATTTGGGCAATCAGCACCCCGATGATCGTGCCCAGGGCAACTATGGCGGCGAGGATGAGCCAGCTGAGCCCCACGTCCTCGCGAAGTGCCATGAAAATGCCGCCAATCGCGGTGAGCGGGGCGCTCACGATCATGGTGGCGGTCATGAGCACGAGCATTTGCACCTGTTGCACATCATTCGTGTTTCGCGTGATGAGGGTCGGCGCACCGAACAGGGCGACTTCACGACCTGAGAAGCTCAAGCCATGAACAAAGATTGACTCACGCAGGTCTCGGCCGAAACTCATGGCAGCCTTCGCCCCAAACCAAACCGCGCCGATCTGGGCACCAATCTGTAGCAGCGAGACCAGCAGCATCAAGCCACCCAACCTCCAGATGGTGCCCGTGTCGCCGGTCGCGACTCCGTCGTCGATGATCGAGGCGTTCAGCGTCGGCAGAATCAGCGACGCAACGGCCTGCGTGAGTTGAAGCAGAATGACCCCGGCAACGAGCGGGGCATACGGGCGCAGGTACTGTGCCAATAGGCGAATCATGCCTGGCCTCCCTCTGAGAATGGGCTGCCACAATGCTACTGAGGTTCGCTGGATACTGCCTCGCTCATAGCCGCGTCAACAGCGGTTTCCATGTGGATCTTCGCGGTGGGAAACACCGGCACTTGGCAGTCTTCCTCGTGCACGAGCAATTCAATCTCAGTGCAGCCGAGAACGATGCCCTGGGCTCCAGCTGCAACGAGGTCGGCCATGATCCGCTGAAACACCGCCCGTGTTGATTCGCTGATGATGCCAACCGCGAGCTCCTCGAAGATGGCTCGATGCACCAGCGCACGGTCCGCGGGCTCGGGGACGATGACCTCCAGGCCGTGGCTTGCGATCCTCTCGCGATAGAAGTCTTTTTCCATGGTGAACGCGGTTCCGAGTAGGCCAACCTTTTGTAGATTCTGTTTTCGTACTGCGGCAGCTACCGCGTCGCCGATGTGGATCACCGGAACATTCACCGCTTCCTGCACGTGGTCGAACAGCAGATGCATGGTGTTGGTGCAGATGAGGATCATGTCTGCGCCCGCCCGTTCGAGCCGCTGAGCGTGCAGCGCCAGAACCTCCGCTGCGCGGTCCCACTCGTCGGCGCGCTGCAATTGTGCTATCTCGGCAAAGTTCAGTGAGTCAAGCACAATCTTCGCGGAATTCAGACCGCCGAGTCGGTCGCGGACGAGCTGGTTGGCAACCGAATAGTACACAGCGGTGGATTCCCAACTCATCCCGCCGAGGAGTCCGATGGTCTTCACTGGGTGCCTCCCGTATCTTGAGATGATGGATTAAGACTGACGCACTTTGAGGTTCGCCACCACGGCAGAAATGTGAACCAAGACTTCATGCTGGCTTATGTTTGTCGATTTATCAGAAACCCTAAGTTATTAGATTCGTTTCATGATGGGCGGTGCTTCGGGTCTGTTCGTCTGAAGTGTGGGAGCGCGTGTTGTGCCCGAACCGGAGCGGAAACAGAGGAGTCACCATGGCCGCGAATCTGACCGAAGATCAAGTGGCGGAGATTCTTCGCAGGAGCAGTGCGGGGGAGAGCCGGGCAGAACTCGCTGAGGCGTTCGGCATCTCGGTGTGGGCAATCGATTCGGTGAGACGCGGACGGACCCGGGGCGCGCAGGCCAGCTCGAGCAGATCACTCACGGCCAGCCAGGCTCGCGAGATCCGCGACAGGCACACTCGGGGTGCAACCCAGAGTGAGCTTGCATCAGAATTCGCAGTAACCCAGCAGACCGTGAGCAATATTGTGCGGGGCAAGACCTATCGTGAAGTCTAGATCGGGAGGATGGGGCCCGGATCGTTACCTGTGCTAGGCCCCGAGATCAACGACCTCAAACTCAAGCAGCTCAGCTCCGGACGCAACCGGCTTCTGCTGCTCTCCACCGGCGCCATGCGAGGACGCACTCGGTGCATGAGCCGCTTTCGCGCCTCCATCACGCCATGCTTCGAAATCTGCGCGAGTGGCCCACGTGGTCATAACGAAGTAGCGGCTCTCACCAGCTACGGGGCGCAGCAGCTGGAACCCCTCGAAACCTGGGGAACCATCGACCGCTCCCTTGCGTGCCGCGAATCGCGACTCAAGCTCTGGGCCGGCTCCCTCGGGCACCGTGATTGCGTTGATCACCACAATTGACATGGACTTCTCCTGTTCGACTCTCCGGAGCGCATACGTGCGCAGACCCCTACGGTATCGCGGGTGCGTCCGGCGCCAGCGAATTCGTATCAAACGGACGATCCTGAAAGGCCTGTTTCGGCACAAAGAACAGCAGCACAGCTGTCGCGACGGAATACCATCACCTAGTCGAAATCCACGAGATGAGCCGCCTGAACGAACGGAGCCATGCCTAGTTGAAGGCGATGGCGCGAACCGGTGCCCCATCAGCGCCACCCAGGCGCATCGGGAAGAAACCGACGCGTGGCGTTTCTCCAAGTTCTGCAAGCCCGCGCAGATTTTCGACGATCAGTCCGTCGGATCCCAGCACACTCTCGTGCGCCGCAAAGTCAGCGTCCTCCATCGACGTCGGTGTGCGGTCAGGGTTCAACGTGTCGACTCCCAGCACTCGCATCCCACGCTCAACAAGAGTCACCGCTGCGTCACGTGTCAGGAACGGGTGTCGAAGGTAGCGATCGGTGCCGAAATGTTGGTCCCATCCGGTGTGGATCAACACGATTGCAGGGACCGAGTGCCAACGACTGAGTTGCAGTCGTTCCGCCGACAGCGGCTCATAGTCGGAAAGCCCGCCATCCCCAGCCGCATCTATGACTAGAGCGGTGCCCACGAGTTCCTCGAGAGTCACCGTATCCATGGTGCGGCCGCCGGCTATCGTATGTGCCGGTGCATCAAGGTGGGTCCCGGTGTGCGAACCGCACCGAATCACAGAAACCGCGACGCCATCGCGTTCGAGCGTAAGCGCCGATGTGACGGTGACATTGGGATCCCCGGGATACACCGTCATTCCGGTCTCGATCACATGGCTGAGATCAATCATCAAGTCGACTCCTCAAATGGGTGCAATGGCTTGTTCACCGGTGCTTCACCACATCAATGGTCACGGTCTCTCCAAGGTGCTCTCTGGAGTGGCCGGCAAAGCGACTGCGCGTCGGCAAGCTGAGAAGCGCGTAGAGCACGAAGGTCACGATGAATGCGGGAATCGTGGCACCAACGGGGCTGACCCACACGTAGGTCAGGAGGTATGAGGCCAACGCGCCAATGATCCAGGAGACGACGGCGCTCCAGTTCACGCCGCCCCGGTACCAATACGAACCTCCGGTGTCGCGCAGAATGTCATTCATGTAGGCGCGACGTTTGATGAGGTAGTAATCGGCGATCATGATCGCAAACACCGGTACGAAGAACGCTCCGATGACCACGAGGAAATCGGTGAACTGGTTGAGCAGACCAAACCACGTTGCACCGACTATTGAGATAGCTCCCAGAATGAGGGCTGTGGGCAAGAACTTGAGCCTCAGCTGCGGTCTCGCATTAATGACAGATGTCACCATGCCATAGACCACCATTGTGTTGGTCGCCATCACCGACAGGAAGATTACGATCGCGAGTGGTGCTCCGAAGCTCGCGACAATCACCGTCGGGTCAAAAGCGATGGCCTCGCCACCCGAGAGGATCACAAAGCTCAATGCAGTGAGCCCCAGTGTCATTGCGAGCACCGTTGAAGCTACGTAGCCGAGGCCCGAACCGAGAATTCCGGCCTTGCTGCTCTTCGCCAAACGGTTGAAGTCGGCTGAGAGTACCGTCCACGAGATTGCGGTAGCGATCACGATGTCGAGCACGGTGATAGTGGTGAGGCCATACGACTCATCGACGGGGATCGACGCATACTCGGCGGGGCTAAAGGTGGTGAACGCGACAAAAAAGACGTACGCCATGATTGCCAGAATCAAGATGGCCATCCACGGTTCGACCTTGGCGATGCCCTCGTGACCGAAGATAGCGAGCGCCACCACGAGCGTTTGGCACAGCACCGCAAAGAGGATGGGGCTCGAGAAACCGGTCAATGACTCAACCAAATAGTTCACCGTGATGCCCGCAAGCATTGCCTGCACCCAGCTCCAGCCCATGAGTATGATCACGTTCGCGAAGACCGGCAGAAGGCTGCCGCGCAGTCCGAAAGCGCCGCGAGTCGCGGCCATTGTGGGAAGCCCCGTGTGGGTACCGATGTTTCCAATCAGGGTGAGCACGATCGCACCGATGACCGTTCCCAGCACGATCATGCCTAAAGCGGTGAGAAAGCTGACCCCGGGAATGAATAGCGTGCCGGTGAGGAGGGTTGTCACGACGAGGTTCGCCGCCAGCCAAATCATTCCGATTCGGCCGGTACCGAGGGTTCCGCGTGCCGGGCCCGCGTCTTCATTGTTGGACTCGAGGTGAGACTCGAGCCGGCGGTAGATGTTCTTTCGGGTGGTGTCGCTCATCGCTGAGGCTCCTTTGTCACAGTGGGCGGAATCGGTGCGTCGCTAGGACGCGGGGGTGCTGGGAAGGGAGAGATGCTCGTGCACGGCGAGGAGCCGATCGCCCTCAACGCGGAACACAATGGTTTCGCGCTCCGTGTAGCTTTCACGATCTCCGTCGGTCCCGGTTGTGGTCTGCACCGTGTGCGAAAAGACGGCTCCTCCGGGGAACACCTGCGCGAGTTGATCTGAACTTCGACACTCCACGACACTCCAACCCGCGGCAGTCCAGGTTTCCCAGAGCTGCTCATATTCGGAGCGGGAGTTCAAGCGACGTGGCTCGGGGTGAAAGACGAAGCTTGCGTCATGAGCGAAGCCAGCAAAATATCCGACAGTGTTGTTCGTGCGGAAGGCCGCGACGATGTCGGCCGCCGCCCGCAGGGTCTCCGCCTCGCTCGGGGTCCGAGTCAGTTCTCTGGGTTTGGTCACTGGTTCTCCATTGAATCGGTGTGTGTGAGAATCACATTTCGTGTGAAGGTGCGTTGCTACGTGGATCAGTGGCTAGATGTTTCGCCGTGCAGCCCTCGGGCCATCGCGGTGACGAGCTCGTATGCGGTGTGGCTCGCCGCGACCGCGGTGATTTGGGCGTGATCGTAGGCCGGGGAAACCTCGACGACATCAGCGCCTACGATTTTGAGGTCTGCGAGTCCGCGGATCGCGCGAAGCAGTTCACGACTTGTCATACCCCCAGCCTCGGGGGTGCCAGTACCCGGCGCGTGAGCGGGATCGAGCACGTCGATGTCGATTGAAATGTAGAGCGGCTTCGTGCCGATGCGCTCGCGGATTCGCGCGATCGCCGCCTCGATGCCGTGCTCCTCGATGTATTCTGTCGTGATTACGGCGAAGCCTAGGCGCGCGTCATCCTCAAGATCTTGCGTGCTGTAGAGCGGCCCGCGGATGCCCACATGCATGCTCGACTGCAGGTCGATGATGCCCTCCTCTGACGCGCGACGAAACGGGGTGCCGTGCGTCATTGGGGCACCGAAGTAGGTGTCCCAGGTGTCGAGGTGTGCGTCAAAGTGCAACACTGCAACGGGGCCGTGCTTTGCGTGAGCCGCCCGCAGAAGGGGCAAGGCAATGGTGTGGTCACCGCCGATGGTAACGATGCGCTCGACCCGGGAGCCGAGGTCGAGAGCCGCCTGTTCGATCTGCGAGACCGCCTCCTCGATGTTAAACGGATTCGCAGCGATGTCTCCCGCATCGACGACCTGCACGAGTGAGAACGGAGATGCGTCCTGTGCTGGGTTGTAGGGTCGGAGAAGTCGCGATGCTTCGCGCACGTGCGTCGGACCGAACCGGGCACCGGGTCGGAAACTCACGCCGGTATCAAACGGGATACCGACCACCGCAATGTCTGCCGCCTCCACGTCTTCGATGCGGGGGAGCTTCGCGAAGGTCGCGAACCCTGCGTAGCGAGGGGTTTGACTCGCGTCCACCGGTCCGACGGGCTCTTGGCTCATTGAGCGTCTCCTATCATTACCATGCAACTTTTGTTGCTTACTAGTAAACACTACGGCGAGCACAGGTGCAAGCTGGCGGTCAGAAGTGAGACCAGAGTCCGGCAGAATAGGTGTACCTGCAACGGAGGGTGAGGGACGAGATGCGATCGGTTCACGCGAGCGCCAACGGGGCCGAGGTACGCATTGGCGCGAAGATCCGCTCGGCACGTATTGCACAGCGCATGACGCTCGAACAGCTGGCACAGGCATCCGGATTGTCACGCGGCTTTATCAGTCGTGTTGAAAATGATGCGACTTCGCCAAGCATCGCGACCCTGGTACAGGTCTGTCAGGTACTGTCGTTGCCGGTCGGAAGTCTGTTTTCAGAGCCAGAGTTGCAGCTCGTGCATCTGGAATCTGCCCCACACATCAACATGGGTGGAGAGGGAATTGTCGAGCGCTTGGTAACGGGCCGAAACGAGTCTCGCGTGCAGGTGATCCACACCGTCGCAGATGCCGGTGCCAACGGCGGTGGGGAGCTTTACACGGTCAGTAGTGACCTCGAGGTGTTACACGTGACCCGAGGAGCCGTGACCGTGGAATTTGCGTCGCACTCCGTCCGACTTGACCGCGGTGACACACTCACGTTCTCAGGCCGTGAGCCCCACAACTGGCGCGCGCACGAAGACGGTGCGGAACTAATGTGGACCCTCATCCCTGCAGCATGGAGCGGCTCAACTTAGAGGCTGCCAGCGTCCGTTTGTGAGCCTGTCACCCACGCCGGGAGAACTGCGATGAGTTGAGCTCTCACCCGTGATGTACTGACCGGGTTCTCTGCGATGAGCCACTCGGTGACCACCGCAAGCAGGCCTGCGGCGACAAACGTGGATGCGATCCGCGGGTCGATCGAATCCGGAGCAGAATGCGAGGCGGTCGCGCCCACACTGTGGGCGACAATCGTGTGAATCACCTGTCGCGCTTCGCTCGAAACATTCCCGCCGAGCACCGCCGCATAGAGACCTCTCCGTCGCTGGCACTCCGACAGAAACATTTCGAGACCCGCCTCGGTCGCTTTGCGTGTCTGTTGCGTGCTGCGCAGCTCGGCATCCAGCCGCCTGATCTCTCGAAAGAGCCGATCCATGAGTTGGACGGCGACATCGTCAAGGTCACGAAACTGTGAGTAGAAGCTGCTGCGGCTCACCTGAGCCTCCGCAACAATCGCGGCGACGGTGACCTCAGCGTCCCTTGAGCCGAGTCGATCGATGGCCGAAATGATAGCGGCGCGCGTCCGTGCCGGTCGAGGATCCACCGCGCGTTGCACGGGGGGTCGATCCTCAAAAACCATGTGATCAGACTAAAGGATGAGGCAATCCGATGAACAGCCTAAATGCCCCATTCGGTGTTCCCGCTTGTTCTTGCTGAGTCGGTCACTTCGCTCCAGAGTCTCTCGAAATAGCTGAGCCAATATGGGAGGTTGTCTTGCGCAAATCCCGCGGCTCCCATGACGAAGAGAACAGCCGACACTACCGGCATGACGATCGCAAAGGCCATGGTGAAGTAGCCAGACACGAGACCAGTTAACGCAAGCGCACGGCCCTCGCCGCTCAGGTCATGGGCACGTTGGAGTGCGATGTGACCTGTGACCACCGCGGGAATGGCCACGATGATCGCTGCAACACTGAATACCAGGCCGATGATTGGGATCCACCGCCAGAAGACAAGCGCGACTGACGCGAGCCCCAGCACGATCGAGAGCGAGGCGAGCTGGTTCCGTGGTCGCGACCAGCGCACAGGTAGGTCGGGCAGGGTCATGCGACGCGGAGGCTACGCGCGCGTGACGACCGTTGTGCGGGGGAGCGCCTGCAGCACACCGTGGCTGACTGAACCGAGCAGTAGCCGAGAAATACCGCCGCGGCCGCGGCTGCCCACGACGATCATGTCGGCATTCTCGGCGGCCTGCAACAGCGCCGCAACCGGGGGTGCTTGGACAATCCGGCGGTCGATCTTGAGGTCCGGGTAGCGTGCAGCAAGCCCCGCCGTGCCGATAGCAATTGCTTCCTCCGCTGCGCTGCGCTGCGACTCGACGAGTTCTTCACTCCACAGGTATTCGAGTCCAGGGGTCAACGGTGGCATCCACGCATAGACCGCAATGAGCGGCACGTGGCGCATCGATGCCTGCTCCGCGGCGAAGGCAATGGCTTTTTGAGATGCCTCGGATCCGTCAACGCCCACCACGACACCAGGTGCCGGATCGCCCTCGGTCTCGAACGGGACTACCGCAACGGGACAATGCGCAACAGCCGCAATCTTCACCGCGCGGGTGCCGAAGAACGAGCCCGAGAGCTTGCTTCCGGCGTGCGCCCCGAGGATCACCAGGTCAGCGCGCTTGGATGCTTCCTCGACCTCGGCGATGGGGTGACCCACAACCGCTGTTCCAGTGACTGTCCCGGTAAAGCCAGATGCCAGCGCGTATTGACGCTCCGCCTCAAGCATCTGCTCTGATGCCTGCTGGGCTTCAGACAGGAAGGCGACGCTCTCCGACAAAAACGAATCGTCGGCGACATACAGAAGCTCCACAGAAGCCCCAGCCTGTGTGGCGCGGGCGAGGCCCCAGTCAAGCGCCGCGCGGCTCTGCTCAGAACCGTCAACTCCGATGATGTACTTCTCTGCCATGAGATGGCCCTTCTGTGATTCGGATGTTCACTTGGTGGGCCGCTGCCCCGGCCCACCAAGTGGCTAAGCCTCGAGTGCGGGCAGGTGTGCCGGATGGCTTCCCGCAAGCTGCTCGATGATGCGTACTACCTGGCAACTGTACCCATACTCATTGTCGTACCAGACGTAGAGTACCGCGCTCTTGCCGGTGACGATAGTCGCGAGTCCATCGACGATGCCCGCACGATTCGAACCCACAAAGTCGGTTGAGACAATTTCGGGCGATTCCACATAATCAATCTGGGTACGCAGGGCCCCGGTGAGTGAGACCTGCTCGAGCAGCGCGTTCAACTCGTCACGGGTAGTCTCCCGTTCGAGCTGCAGGTTGAGCACCGCCATCGAGACATCCGGCGTGGGTACGCGAATCGCGTTGCCGGTCAGCTTGCCTTCGAACTCAGGGAGGGCCTTTGCCACGGCCTTTGCCGCGCCGGTCTCGGTGAGCACCATGTTGAGTGCTGCTGATCGGCCTCGACGGTCTCCCTTATGGAAGTTATCGATGAGGTTCTGATCATTGGTGTAGGAATGAACTGTCTCAACGTGTCCGTGTGCGACACCGAATTCGTCGTTCACGACCTTGAGTACTGGCGTGATCGCGTTTGTGGTGCAAGACGCGGCCGAGACGATCGTGTCAGCGTCGGTAATCTCGCCGTTGTTGACCCCGTAGACAATGTTCTTCAATTCGCCCTTGCCGGGCGCGGTGAGCAGCACTCGAGAAATTCCCGCGTTCGTGAGGTGAACACCGAGGCCCTGAGCGTCGCGCCACCTGCCCGTGTTGTCGACCAGGATCGCATTTTCGATACCGTACTGTGCGTAGTCGACAGTGGAAGGATCGTCAGAGTAGATGACCTGGATGCGAACGCCGTTCGCCAGAATCGCGCTCTCATCTTCGAGCACCTTGATCGTGCCGTTGAAGGGCCCGTGCACCGAGTCTCGACGGAGGAGGTTCGCGCGCTTCTGAAGGTCGTTCTCAGAACCCTTGCGCACAACGATCGCGCGCAGATTTAGGCCGCGACCGCTGCCGGAATGGTCAATAATGATCCGAGCAAGCAAACGCCCAATGCGCCCGAAGCCGTACAACACCACGTCGGTACCCGAGGTGGGTTGAGCGTCAATCGCGGGGGCGAGTTGCTGACGCAGGAAGGTCTCGAGATCGCCGCCTGCCGCACGGTACCCACTCGCCAGTCCCGCGAGGTCCACAGATACCGGACCCGGCTGAATCTTCGAGAGTGCCGCGACGATCGCCGACGTGTCGGTGAGCGGCAACTCGACAGCGTCAATCTTTCGGGCAAAGGTGTGGGCGCGAATGATGTCAATCGCCGAACGCCCAACAAGCGAGCGACCGTGCACCGACATCACCACATCTCGGTCACGATAGAGCTGACCAATCAGCGGAATCATGCGCTCTGCGAGCTCCTGTTTGGCTTTCCACGCCTCGAGATGAGCGTCAGCGCGATGGTTCATGTGAACGGTGGGTTCCTTCCGACTCAGGTACTGCGGCCTGTCCGCCGCTGCCATGTTGGCTCTCCCGTTAAGTATCCCATGTTGTGTGTGGTTCGCGAGCCTCGAGCACGGGCGAGCGTGGACGGTTACAGTGCTGATATGAGGAGCTCACACACACTCGTAGACCTGCGGAACGCTGTGGAATTGCTGTGGCCGGCTGCCGAGGCGCAGGATTGGGACCGAGTTGGCTTGGTGACTGGGCGAGATGACCTCCCGCTGCGCCGTGTGTTGCTCGCGGTAGACGCCGTGCGATCCACCGTCAACGAGGCCCTGGATTGGGATGCCGACGTCCTCCTGACCCACCATCCGCTGCTCCTTCGAGGTGTGCATACGGTGGCTGAAGACAACGCAAAGGGTGCACTTCTGTCTTCGCTGATTCGAGGTAATTGTGCGCTGCTCGCAGCGCACACGAACGCCGACGCACCCGAGGGCGGGGTTTCCGATGTGCTAGCTCGGCAGCTTGGAGTGATTGATGCCGAGCCCCTTGAGCCTGGGGTCGATCCGAACTCGGGCATTGGCCGGGTGGGTCGGCTCCCCGAGCCACTTCCACTTCAAGAGTTCGCTGCACGTATCGCCAGCGTGCTCCCGCAGACCGTGAGCGGCGTGCGCGTGTCTGGAGATCCGGAGCGTCCGATCTCACGTGTCGCACTGTGCGGGGGTGCGGGGGATAGCCTGCTGGATCATCCGCTCGTGCGCAGTGCCGATGTCTATGTGACCAGCGATCTGCGGCATCACCCCGCACAGGAGTCCCTCGAGCAGTCGAGCGTAGCGGGTGGGCCGGCACTCATAGACGTGGCGCACTGGGCGAGTGAATCGCTGTGGCTCGACGTTGCCGCGCAGCGACTCGAGACGCAGCTTCCCGGGGTTGAATTCCGGGCGAGTACCCGCTGTACCGACCCGTGGACCTTCGCAGTAAGGTAAGAGCATGAAGGCCAGCCCCCGCCAGCAATCACTGCTGCTCGACCTGCAAGACCACGACAACCTGGTGGCGCGTCTGCGTCGCAAACGCACACAGCTTCCCGAACGGCAAGAACTTGCTGCGCTTCAGGGCGAACTCTCTGAAGCCAAGACTGAATTCATGGCCGTTCAGCGTGAACTCGACGCGCAGAATGCCGACATTTCGCGACTGGAAAACGACGTGGAGACCGTGCGTCAACGTCGGCGTCGAGATGCCGACCTGCTGTCGGCGAGCACCTCTTCGAAGGAAGCACAGTCACTGCAGGGAGAGATTGACACGCTAGAGAAGCGTCAGGGCGTTCTTGAAGAACGCGAACTGGATCTCATGCAGGCCAGCGAGGAAACACAGGCACGGTATGACGCCGCGTCTGAGTTGCTCGCGCGGGTCGACGAACGCCGGGCCGAGCTCACCGCGAACCTCCTGGAGGCCGAGCGAGCCATTGATGCCGAGATCGTAGCGGCAACTGAAGAGCGTGCCGGGATCGCTGCGGAGCTGCAGCGCGATCTCCTCGACCTGTATGAGAACCTCCGTCAACGAGGCGGTGTCGGGGCCGCGAGGCTCCGGGGCAACGTCTCGGAGGGTAGTAATATGGCGCTGGCTCCAGCTGAGCTCCAAGAGATTCGGTCTGCAGCGCCTGATGAACTGGTGTTCTGTCCGGGAAGTGGCGCGATCCTGATTCGTGTCGATGCAGACGATCCACGGTAAGACGTGAGGGTGCAGCGGTAGACTGAACGCCGGAATGGGTCGGTGAGGCGGTCGCGTCGCGGGTAACTGCGCCGAGGAACGTCCGGGCTCCACAGGGGAGAATGGTGGGTAACGCCCACCCGGGGTAACCCGCGAGAAAGTGCAACAGAGAGTAGACCGCCGGGCTCCTTGAGCCAGGTAAGGGTGAAAGGGTGGTGTAAGAGACCACCGGCGTTCGTGGTAACACGGGCGGCCAGGTAAACCTCGTTCGGAGCAAGGCCAGACAGAAGACGTTGACGCTCCCCGCCGAGTCTTCGGGTAGGCCGCTAGAGGGTATTGGCAACAATGCCCCGAGAGAGATGACCGTCACCGCGAAAGCGGGACAGAACCCGGCGTATGATCCGGCCCATTCCACATTCGCGTTCCGGTGCGAGCCCGAGACGGGCTCGCCGTCGCGTCGCGTGAAGGCCAGAAATGGCCTTCACCCCGAGCTCCGCGCGCTACTCGGAGAGGGTGAGTATCTCCACACCGTTCTCCCGCACCACCAGTGTGTGTTCGAACTGGGCCGTCAGGCTCTTGTCGCGGGTGGTAACCGTCCAATCATCAGCCCACAGATCCCATTCGTGCGTTCCCAAGGTGAGCATGGGCTCAATCGTGAATACCATGCCCGGAACAATGACATCATCGAATCGTGGCGCAGAGTCATAGTGCGGAATGATGAGACCGGTGTGAAAGGCCGCGCCGACCCCGTGCCCGGTGAAGTCCCGCACCACGCCGTATCCGAAGCGCTTGGCATAGGTCTCGATGACCCGCCCGATGACATTCACTTGGCGGCCCGGCGCGACGGCCTTGATGCCACGTTGCAGCGCCTCGAAGGTGCGCTGAATCAGGAGGTCGGCTTCCTCAGACACCGCTCCCACGCGATACGTCCGATTCAGGTCACCGTGGAACCCATCCAGGTAGGCCGTGATGTCGACGTTCACCAGATCGCCTTCGCGGAGTGCGGTGTTGTCTGGGATCCCGTGGCAAATGACCTCGTTGACCGATGTGCAGCACGACTTGGGGTAGCCCCGGTACCCGAGCGTTGACGGGTAGGCGCCATGGCTGACCACATACTCGTGCGCGACGGCATCGAGTTCGTCGGTCGTGACGCCGGGTCGAATGGCGGCTTCGACTGCATCGAGGGCTCGTGAGGCGATCCGCCCCGCTGCCCGAATCTTGTCGATCTCGGCTTCGGTATACGTGTTGTCTCCCGTGTACTCCGGGGGAGCCGAGAGTCCCACATAGGGCGGTCGGGCAATGCTCGCCGGAACCTCGCGCGGCGGGGTGAGCGTACCGGGAATCAGGTGGCCGTGTGCGTCGAAAGGCATACGCTTAGTCTAGAGATGGTCGATCGCGCCACCGCGACGACCACCGAGAGAAGTAGGGACCGCCATGAGTAAACGTGACTGGGGCATCGACGACCCAACCGAGACCTATTGGTACAACACCCGCACCGGAAAAGTTGAAGAGGGAAAGCAATCGCTCTCCATCGATCGCATCGGACCGTTCAGTACTCGCGAAGAGGCCCAGCGTGGGCCGGAGATTGTTGCCGAGCGTGCCCGAAAAATCCGCGAAGAAGACGAACTCAACGAGTAAGTCGCGGTGCCCCTGAGGCGATAGTCTGATTTCACAGTGAACCGAAGGGAACCGGCGTGAGCAAACAGCGTGATTTCGTTCTCCGCACCATCGAAGAGCGCGGCGTGAGGTTCGTGCGTCTGTGGTTCACCGACGTCGCGGGCACCCTCAAATCAGTGGCGTTGGCACCCGCTGAGGTTGAGGGAGCGTTCAGCGAGGGCATTGGCTTCGATGGGAGTGCTATTGAAGGACTCACACGTGCGTTTGAAAGTGACCTGCTGGCTGTGCCAGACCCCTCAACGTTCCAACTTCTTCCGTGGCGAAGTAGCACAGAACCCACGGCTCGCATGTTCTGCGATATCAACACCCCAAATGGTGAGCCGGCGGTCGCCGATCCACGTCATGTGCTGAAGCGCACGCTGAACCGTGCGGCAGAAATGGGATTCACGTTCTACACGCACCCAGAAATCGAGTTCTACCTGCTGAAATCTGCCGACTACGGTCCTGAGGGCCCGGTTCCGGTAGACCGTGCCGGCTACTTCGACAACGTTCCTGGCGGCACCGCGCACGACTTCCGCCGTGACAGCGTGAATATGCTCGAGGATCTCGGCATCTCGGTCGAGTTCAGCCATCACGAGGGCGGTGCTGGTCAGAATGAAATTGATCTCCGATATGCGGATGCGCTGACTACCGCAGACAACATCATGACGTTCCGCACGGTCGTCAAAGAGGTCGCCATCGCACAGGGCGTGTACGCGACCTTCATGCCTAAGCCACTTGTCGGGCAGCCAGGCTCCGGTATGCACACGCACATGTCTCTCTTTGAGGGAGACACCAACGCGTTCTACGATCCCGGTGCCAAGTATCAGCTGTCACAGACGGGCCGCCGCTTCGTTGCGGGGCTGCTCCGCCACGCCCCCGAGTTCACCGCTGTGACGAACCAGTACATCAACTCGTATAAGCGACTCTGGGGTGGCGATGAGGCGCCGTCATACGTGAGCTGGGGCCACCTGAATCGTTCGGCTCTGGTCCGCGTGCCCATGTACAAGCCAGGTAAGGGCGGCAGTGCGCGAGTCGAGTATCGCGGTATCGACAGTGCAGCAAACCCCTATCTCGCCTTTTCCGTGATGCTCGCGGCAGGGCTGAAGGGAATCGAGGGGGAGTACGAGCTCCCGCCCGAGGCCGAGCACAGCATGTGGGACCTGAGCGACGGCGAGCGCCGTGCGATGGGCTTCGATCCGCTCCCGACAAGTCTCGATCATGCCCTCGCGGTCATGGAGCGCAGCGAGCTCGTAGCCGAAACGCTCGGCGAACAGGTCTTTTCATATTTGCTCCGCGAAAAGCGCCAGGAGGTCGCTGCCTACCGGCAGCAGGTGACGCCGTTCGAGCTTTCCTCGATGCTCGGCACCGTGTAACTCAGCGACTTTCCGACGACGATGCTGAATGTAGCGAGAACGCATGCACTCGGCGCCTTCGCGCGGGCTGGATTTCAAGACCTCTCGGGCGCGCGAAGCACACTGACCCTTCTCTCTGAGATGGTGGATCAGCCAGTCGCGTCGCTCCTCAGCGCATTTGCGCACGCGGCTGACCCAGACACCGCGCTGACACGGCTCATCGCTGTGGCCGAACGGCATCCAGAGGTGGTCGGAGAATTCGACGAAGAACTGTGGGTGCGTCTCGTTCTGCTCGTCGGAGCGTCACCGGCTCTCGGGGATTTTTTCCTGCGCCAGCCAGGATCGCTGACGCAGATCCTGCGCACCGGTGGACGCTTGATCGGTGCTGACGAGGCTCGGTCTGCGCTGCTCGAGGCGGTTTCCGCGTCGGGCGGTGACTCGCCAATAGCTCGATATTTCGCTGAACAGGGTGCGGCTGCGCTCCGTGTCAAATACCGGGAGCTGCTCGCCGAGGTGATGCTCTACGACCTCAGGGCGGGCATGGAGTCAGGATCGGCGGGAGCCGCGAACTCCTTTGAACGTGTGTCTCACGCGCTTTCCGATCTCGCCGCAGCAGCGCTGGACGCAGCCTTGGCCGTGGCACGGGGAACGCTGGCTGCGGGAGCCGTGGGACCGGCGGTGGGGGCGGATCGTTTGGCAGCTACCAGGCTCTCCGTCGTGGCCATGGGAAAGTGCGGAGCGAACGAACTGAATGTCGTGAGTGACGTCGATGTTGTCTTTATCGCAGACGCCTCGCCATCGCTGTCGACCGATCTGGAACTGTTCGATACCGAGGCAATGTTGCGGATCGCCACTCGCCTCGCAACCGAACTCATGCGAGCGATCCACGATCCGGGGGTTGAGCCACCGCTGTGGCAGGTCGACCCCAACCTGCGCCCAGAGGGAAGGCAGGGGGCGCTGGTGCGGACCCTTGGTTCGATGCAGGCATACTACGAGCGCTGGGCCAAGGCGTGGGAGTTTCAGGCGCTGTTGAAGGCGCGTCCGGTTGCTGGCGATCTCGCGCTGGGAACTGAGTTTGTGGATCTCACCCGTCCTCTCGTTTGGGCCTCCAGCGGGCGGGAGGACTTCGTTGGCTCGGTGCAGCGCATGCGCGAGCGTGTCACCGAACACATTTCCGAGGAAGATCTTGAGTTTCAGTTGAAGCTTGGTCCCGGTGGGCTCCGGGACATTGAATTCAGCGTCCAGCTGCTGCAACTGGTGCATGGTCAGTATGACGACACAATTCACGCCGCGGGAACGCTGCCCGCGCTAACTGCGCTCGTGACTGGTGGGTATGTCGCGAGAGGTGACGGCGAGCGACTCGCAGCGGACTATCGCAGGCTCAGGCTCCTCGAACACCGAATGCAACTGCGCGATCTGCGTCGCACTGCGCTCATGCCTCGCGATGAACATGGGCTTCGCGTTCTGGCGCGCGCCTCGCGCCTCGCACACACGGGAACCGAGCTTCGCACACTGTGGCAGGGAATGAAACGTGAGGTGCGTGAACTTCATCTCAAGATCTTCTATGCGCCGCTCCTCAGCGCGGTTGCCGCGCTTCCCGAGGAAGAACTGGTGCTGGGCTCAGGCGAAGCTCGTGCGCGACTGTTGAGTATTGGCTTCAGGGATCCTGATGGCGCGATGCGACACCTGGCCGCGCTCACCCAGGGAACATCGCGTAACGCCCGGATCCAACGGAATCTGATGCCGGTCCTACTGCAGTGGCTCGCTGGCGGCACCGATCCCGATTTTGGTCTCTTGGCGTTTCGCCGGGTTAGTGAAGCGAATAGGGAGAGCCCGTGGTACTTGCGCCTCCTGCGCGACGGCTCGGAGGCGGCTGAGCGATTGACACACGTGCTGTCGTGCTCACGATTCGCCGCGGGTCTGTTGGAGTCGATCCCCGACGCAGTGGCGTGGCTTGAGCGCGACGAACTCCTGAGGCCAATAGGCCTTGCCACGCTGCTTGAAGAAATGCGTTCGCTTGCTTCTCGTCGTGACAGCGTCGATCAAGCGGCATCCGCACTGCGGGCAGTTCACAGACGCGAGATCCTACGACTCGCGCTTGGGCGTCTGGTCGGTGTCAACACAGACCAAGACATTGCGCAGGGCCTTGACGCTGCGCACACCGCACTTCTTGACGGTTTGCTTCTCGCGCTGCGGTCGACCGAGCCGGCAGATGACGAGTCCGAACCGAGACTCGAGCTCGCACTGATTGGCATGGGTAGGTTCGGGGGGCGTGAGATGGGTTTCTCCTCAGACCTCGACCTCATTGCTGTGTACCGGGTACCGTCGGGCCTGCACGCATCGGAGGCGAACGCTGCGGGAAAACGTGCTGATCGGCTAGTTTCCGAATTGCGAAGATTGGTTTCGGATCCAAGATTCTCGGTGGATCTTGATTTTGACCTTCGTCCCGAGGGCAAGAATGGTCCGCTGGTTCGCAGCCTCGACGCCTACGAAGCCTACTACGGACGCTGGTCGGTGACGTGGGAAGCCCAGGCGCTCCTCCGTGCACGTGCAATTGGCGGCGATGCGGCGCTCGGAGCTGACTTTGTGGCTCTCGCAGATCGCATTAGATATCCCGAACGGCTTACTGATGTAGCCGTTCGTGAAGTACGTCGAATGAAGGCCCGAGTTGAGGCTGAGCGTCTCCCGCGCGGGGTCGATCCCCGAAGACACTTGAAGCTCGGCCCCGGCGGTTTGAGCGACGTGGAATGGCTCGTGCAGCTGCTACAACTGCAGTTTGGAGTAACACATCCCGACCTGCAAACCGTTTCAACGCTTGACGCGTTGCAGGCTGCGTGGCACGCGGAATTGATCGACTCGGAAGCAAGAGAGCAGTTGGAAGCTGCATGGCAGCTCGCGAGCGAGATTCGATCCGCGGCGAAGTTGTGGTCTGGGAAGGCAAACGATGCGTTGCCGCGAGATCGCGCAGAACTTGAGGGAATAGCTGGCGTGCTCGGCATGCCAAGAGGACACACCAGCGAACTCGAAGAGCGGTGGCTGGCAGCTTCTCGACGAGCCCGGGCCGTGTTCGAGCGGGAGTTTTTTGGATATACCGACGATTCATTGATGTATCCCGTCATCACAAACTGACCTCAAGCCCCAACCGTTTCCGCGTTGGTCACGAACTGATCACGAAAAGGTCTGGCTAAGTTTGTCTGTCGGGCGTACTCTCGGCACTATGAACCTGCTCACATCCCTGCTTGAGGCTCTCCTATCCGAAGATGGCCTTGACCTGGACGAGGAATGTGACTCCTGACAACAACTCTTTGACCTGGAGCGATGCGCTGTCGCTCGGAGATAGAAAGAGGGCCACCGAGCAACTGCTCGGTGGCCCTCTTTCAGTCTGTCTAGACCCCGTAGTAGAGCTCAAACTCGTAAGGGTGCGGACGGAGCGCCATTGGCGCAATCTCCGTTTCGCGCTTCAACGCGACCCACGTTTCGATCAGTTCCTCGGTGAAGACGTCCCCTTCGAGGAGGAAGTCATGATCCGCCTCGAGCGCCTCGAGTGCCTCTGACAGGCTGCCTGGTACCTGAGGAATGCTCTTCAGTTCCTCAGGGGGAAGCTCGTAGAGATCCTTGTCGATCGGCTCCATCGGCTCAATGCGGTTCCGGATCCCATCGAGGCCGGCCATGAGTTGCGCGGCAAATGCGAGGTATGGATTTCCCGAGGCATCGGGGGCGCGGAACTCAATGCGCTTTGCTTTGGGGTTCGAGCCGGTCAGCGGAATGCGCACCGCGGCAGAGCGATTGCCAGCTGAGTAGGCGAGATTGACCGGTGCCTCGTAGCCCTTCACCAGACGACGGTAGCTGTTGATGGTGGGGTTTGTGAAGGCCAGCACTGCCGGAGCGTGCTTGAGGATGCCACCGATGTACCAGCGAGCCAGATCACTCAGACCGGCGTAGCCATTCTCATCGTAGAACAGCGGCTCGCCGCCCTTCCAGAGTGACATGTGTGTGTGCATGCCGGAGCCGTTATCGCCAAAGACTGGCTTCGGCATGAAGGTTGCGGTCTTGCCCCAAAGCTCGGCGGTGTTCTTGACGATGTACTTGAACTTCAAGACGTCGTCAGCCGCGCAGACCATCGTGTTGAAGCGGTAGTTGATTTCGGCCTGGCCGGGGGCACCTACCTCGTGATGCGAGCGCTCCAGGTGCAGTCCAGCCTCGATCAGACGCAGCGAGATGTCGTCACGGAGGTCAGCCTGCTTGTCGACCGGAGATACTGGAAAATACCCGCCCTTTGCGGCGGTCTTGTGCGACAGGTTGCCGCCCTCGTCCTTCCGTGCGGAGTTCCACATCGCCTCTTCCGAGTCGATCTCGTACATCGTGCTCTCAGGCTTCGTCTCGAATCGAACCGAGTCAAAGATATAAAACTCTGCCTCGGGGGCAAAGAATGCGGTGTCCGCGATTCCGGTTGATTCGAGGAAGCGTTCGGCCTTCTTCGCCACCTGACGCGGATCCTTCGCGTAGATCTCACCGGTTCGGGGGTTGTAGATATCGAAGATCAGAACCAGAGTGCGTTCGGCGCGAAACTGGTCGATATATGCCGTGGTGACGTCGGGAATAAGCTGCATGTCACTCTCCGCGATCCCAGCGAAACCGCGAATTGACGACCCGTCAAACATCTGGCCGACCTCAAAGAAGTCAAGATCCACCGTGGCCGCCGGAACGTTGAAGTGCTGCTGCACGCCCGGTAGATCGGTGAAGCGGATGTCGACGAACTTGACATCCGTCTCTTTGATGAAGTCGAGTACTTCCTGCGGGGATGTGAACATACTGCTCCTCAGTTCAGGGCGCTCCTCGCGCCTTCGTTCAACACCCACCCTACGCGAGGAGCGTTTCAGATCGGTGAGACGAATGTTTCGCGCAGGTTACAGGCGCTGCTCCCAGATAGCATTTACGTATGCCCAACCCCTCACACCCGCAGCGATTTGGAGATCTTGAACCGAGCGAGTGGCCGGGAGAGCGGCTCGGCCTGCCAGAATCGGGGCCACGGTCTGTTGCCCGCATTGGACGCCGCTTCGCGGCGATTGCGATTGACTGGGCGATCGCCCTCGTGCTCACGCTGCTGTTTCCGACTGAGGGTGGTGCCGCCACATTCACCACGCTGGGAATCTTCGCGGTGATGCATATGCTCTTCATTCCCACGCTCGGTGGTTCTCTGGGCCACCGGATTCTCGGTCTCCGCGTCGTTCCACTTGCGGGTGGGTGGATCGGTCTGTGGCGACCGGCGGTAAGAACACTGCTGATCGCGCTTGTCATCCCGGTGCTGGTTTGGGATTCAGACCAACGAGGGTTCCACGACAAGATCGCTGGAACGGTGCTCATCCGCGCGTAGGTGATGGCTGATCCACGGCCTCAAGTCGGTATGATCCGATTGAGGAAGCCAGCGCGTTGGCGGTCGATCAGGCTGGGCTAGCGCGGACGTTGCCCGCGGATCCGCATCGGGTCGATGCCCTTCGGAATTCCGATGGGGTCTGACTTCATCGACATGAGCCGGTTGAATACTGTGGTGATCTCTGGCTTGCGAAGTACGGGCTTGAGCTTGATCAGTGTTCGCGAGAGTTTGTGCAGCGGCACGGCGTTTTCGTCGGGCCCCACCTGGAGGGTGGTAATCGGGACACCGGGGAGCATCCGTTTTAACTGAGTCTCTTCCTTCGCCACCAGTTGACGAGTGCGCTGGGCCGGGCCTTCGGCGATGAGGACGACCCCTCCGCGTCCAACCACCCGGTAGACGGCATCTTGGCTCCGATTCATCGCGATCGGCACCTCTGAACCGCGCCACGACCTGCGGAGCGCACCATTGATGACCGCCCCGACTGCTCCGGGTCGACCCTCGAGCTGTCGGTAGGCCACCGACTCTGCGCGTCTTCCCAACACGATCATGACGAGAAGAACGCCGACGAGGATTCCGGTGACGGGCCACAGAATCCACCCGAAAACACCACCCCCGAGCAGCCAAGCGAGGAGCACGGAGACAACAATCGGGAGAAGAAAACTCGCAAGAAGCGTCAGCGTCAGATTGCGATCATGCTGCTTCGTATTCCGGTAGATCTGCACCATTTGTTTGATGCGACCGGGCTCCTTGTTCGCGCGCTGCTTCTTCTCTTTTGCCATAGGTTTCATCTTATCCTCTTGACGTCAACACCCCGTTCACACCTGGGTGTCCTGGAAGTTATCCACCGCCTACTCCTTCCGGGTGCGAGGCACCGCGAGCATGGGGCAGGCTGGGTTCGACACCGTGGGGTCGGCTCACAGTGTTCAGCGGAGGGGAGTCACCGTGCCCACACGCCGGTCTCGCACGGTCGCAGCAAGAGAGCCGCTGCGCGCCGCCGAACTCGCATGGGTGCTTGAGCAAGTCGGGAGCATCGGCATTCGGTGCCGAAGCGAAGGATGGTGCATCGGTGAACTTCTGCCTGGCGAACTAAGAATCGATTCCAGTGGGCTCACGCGAGTGCGTCTGCAGGGAAGGCTGCACCGGCTCGATCGAGAGTTTCGCGCAGGCAGGCATCACCAAAGGGGGCATGACCCGAGCTGCCGTGCTCTCGGCGTTCCACGGTCGGTGGTGGAGCGGCTGATTCACGACTGGGGCGAGGCCGGTTCAGCCGGTCTCCTGCTGGAGGGACTAGATCAGGCTGTGCTGGAGCTGAATCCTGGAGGAGCGCAACATACATGGACGGTGACGCTCGCAATGGAAGAACTCGGCATGGCAATTCGCAGCCGCATCACGCCAGCGCGGCCACGTTCGACTCCGAACACCGGATTTCGCGCGAAGGCCGCGGCACCCAGGTGGGTACACGCGGCCTTCGAGATGGCGTATTGGTGGATCAGTACCCGAGGTTTGCCTCGAACTGTCCAGCCTCAAGTCGGGTCTTCATCTGAGTGAGGAAGCGAGCGGCATCAGCGCCATCCACGATGCGGTGATCGTACGAAAGTGCCAGGTAGACCGTGGAGCGAACCGCGATCGAATCGCCATCCGGTCCGGATATCACGAGTGGCTTCTTCACGACCGCACCGGTTCCGAGGATGGCCACCTGCGGGAGGAATACCAGTGGGGTATCGAACAGCGCCCCGCGAGAACCGGTGTTCGTGAGGGTGAACGTGCCGCCCGAGAGCTCATCCGGAGTCAACTTATTGTCTCGAGTTCGAGCCGCAAGATCGGCTATGTCTTGAGAGAGTTGCGCAAGGTTCTTCTCGCCCGCCTCGCGCACCACCGGCGTGAGAAGCCCTCGTTCGGTTTCAACAGCGATGCTGAGGTTTTCCGTCGAAGGGTAAACGATGTTCTCGCCGTCGACTGTTGCGTTGATTACGGGGTGGGAGCGCAATGCCTCGGCGGCTGCCAGGGCAAAGAACGGGAGAAACGAAAGCTTCGTCCCGGTCTGCTTCAGGAACTCGTCCTTATGTGCCTGTCGAAGCGTGGCGACTCGAGTGACATCGACTTCCACCACGGTGGTGAGTTGCGCGGAGGACTGCATCGACTCAACCGCGCGTGCTGCGATGACCTTGCGCAAGCGACTCATCTTCTGTGAAGTTCCCCGCAGCGGCGACACCTCTGCAACCGGAGATGCAACACTCGCCTGCGCGGCAACTGGCTCACCCTGGGGCTTCGCAGCCGCGAGAACATCCTCTTTGCGAATACGTCCTCCGACACCGGTGCCGGTCACGTTTGCGAGATTGACACCATGGTCTGACGCGAGCTTCCGCACGATCGGAGTCACGTAGCCGGAGTTAGCTGCCGGGGAAGTTGGTGCCTCAGGAGGGGTTGTCTCCGAGACTACGGGGGCCGCTACTGGCGCGGGTGCCTGCACCGCTGCCGGGGCCTCCGCTTGCGCGGGAGCAGCCACTGGGGCCTCAGCTGGCGCGGGAGGTGCTGCCGGGGCCGCAGTCGGCGTTGCTGCAGCCGGCTCTGAGACTGGAGCTGCGGATCCGCTACCAATGCGTGCAAGCACGCCGCCCACCTCGACCGTCTCATCTTCCTGCACGACGATCTCCTGCAGGATCCCCGCAATCGGTGAGGGCACCTCAGTATCGACCTTGTCTGTCGATACCTCGAGCAACGGTTCGTCCACCTCGACCGAGTCGCCGACGCTCTTCAGCCACCGGGTCACGGTTCCTTCGGTGATGCTCTCACCCAGTGACGGCAGCAAGATGTCTTGACCATCTGCCACAGCAGGGCTGTCGACCGGTGCCGCAGCAGGGGTCTCTGCGTCCTGCGGGGCAGGAGTCGCAGCAGGTTCTTGAGGTGCAGAGTCGGGCTGGGCGGGCTGGGAGGCCGTCTGACTTGGGGTGGCATCGGCATCGGTGCCGTCGCCGATGCGCGCCAAAACTGCTCCGACCTCCGCAGTCTCGTCTTCTTGCACGAGGATCTCCTGAAGAATTCCGGCGAAGGGGGATGGCACCTCAGTATCAACCTTGTCGGTCGAGACCTCGAGAAGGGGCTCATCGACCTCAACTCGGTCGCCGACATTCTTTAGCCAACGCGTGACTGTTCCCTCTGTGACGCTCTCACCCAGTGCGGGAAGCACAACCTCACTCATCGTGAATTCTCCGATCGTTATTCGTCTAGTGTCTGCCGAATGCGGGTTCGCCTAGATGGCGTGCAACGGCTTGTCGGCGAGCTTCAGCATGGTCTCGCCAATCGTTTCGTTTTGAGTGGGATGGCCGTGCACAAAGGGTGCAACATCTTCGGGGTACGCTTCCCAATTCACAATCAGCTGCGCTTCACCAACCAGTTCGCCCACGCGCGCACCGATCATATGCACGCCGACCACCGGACCGTCGATGACGCGAACTGCCTTAACCGTGCCCGCGGTACCGAGAATCGAACTCTTGGCATTTCCGGCCAGGTTGTATTCGTAACTAGCGACCTTGTCGGCACCAAACTTTTCGACGGCTCTTGCCTCACTCAGGCCAACCGAGGCAATCTCTGGGTCACAGTAGGTGATCTTGGGGATGTTGATATCTTCTACAAGCACCGGGTTCAAACCGGCAATTTCCTCCGCGACAAAGATGCCCTGCTGGTATCCGCGATGCGCGAGCTGGAGGCCGGGAACAATGTCTCCCGCTGCATAGATACCCGGGATATTTGTTGCCAGGCGATCGTTGGTCAGAACGAATCCTCGGTCCATCTCAATGCCAACTTCTTCGTATCCCATGCCTTGGGTGATTGGGCCACGTCCCACAGCAACGAGCAAATAGTCAGCCTCGATGATGGTTCCATCCTCCAGGTGAACAGTCACACCACTGGAATTCTGCGTCACCGACTGGAACCGCACGCCGAGCTTATAATCGATGCCCCGCTTGCGGAATGCGCGCTCAAGCTGCTTGGAGATGGATTCTTCTTCATTCGGCACGAGGTGGGGCAAGCCCTCGATGATCGTGACCTCGGCACCGAACGACCGCCACACGCTGGCAAATTCGACACCGATCACGCCACCGCCGAGAATGGCCACCCGGCGCGGAATCTCGGTGAGTTCGAGTGCGTGCTCACTTGCAATGACGCGGCCCGTAATCTCGAGACCGGGGAGGGAACGCGAGTAGGAACCTGTGGCGAGGACGATGTGCTTGCCCGTGATGCGATCGGCACCGACCTGCACGGCGTTCGGGGCGACGAGCCGCCCTTCCCCGGCGATCACGGTGATGCCGTTTGCCTTCAGTAGCCCCTGGAGTCCCTTGTACTTGCCGTCCACCAGTTTGGTGCGAAAGGCATTCACAGCCGCAATGTCAATGCTCTGAACCACGGAGTTCACACCGTAGGCAGCGCCTTCGCGCGCGACATCGGCGACCTCGGCGGAGTGAAGAAGTGCTTTGGTGGGGACGCAACCGCGATGCAGGCAGGTGCCGCCCAGCTTCTCTTTCTCAATGACTGCGACGCTCATTCCGAGCTGAGTCGCGCGGATTGCCGTGGCATAGCCGGCGCTGCCGCCGCCCAAGACAACGATGTCAAACTGCTGATCGGCCAAGTGGGATCTCCCTCGGAATTTCGCGTAGCTACAAAGATGGCTGCACCCGGTTGTGACCGGTGTACCGCCTCAAGCCTACTACCGCTGGGGTGCTTGAGCGGGTGGTGGGCGAAGCGTGGTTCGCTCAGGGCGTGACCATGGTCCGGATGCCGACACTTGCACCTTCGTAGAATGGTGGAGTGTCTGATTCCATTTTTTCCGCAGAGTACGCAGAACGTCGAGCCGCGGTGCCCAAGGGTATTCCATTGGTCGTTGCGCTACGTGGTCTGAGCGATGCGGGCGGTGTCATCACGCAGCTTGAGGGATTCCTGTGGGATCGATACGAGCCGGAAGAGATACTGCGCTTCAACGCCGACCTTTTGCTCGATTACAGGTCCCGGCGCCCGCTCATTACTTTTGAGGAGGATCACTTCGTTGATTATTCCCCGGAAGAGCTGTCCCTGAGTCTCGCCCGCGATGAGCTGGGTTCACCCTTCCTCATTCTGAGTGGATTCGAGCCTGATTTCCGCTGGGATCAGTTCATCGACACGGTACTCATGCTGGTTCACGAGTTTGAAGTGTCGACGACAGTGTGGACGCACGCGATTCCGATGCCG
This sequence comes from Leucobacter fengyongliangi, assembly GCF_052386045.1. Classification (NCBI taxonomy): domain Bacteria; kingdom Bacillati; phylum Actinomycetota; class Actinomycetes; order Micrococcales; family Microbacteriaceae; genus Leucobacter; species Leucobacter fengyongliangi. Next base: position 1,322,255 of record NZ_CM126356.1, read on the forward strand.
GTGCCGCACACCCGCCCAATCCGCATGACGGTAAGCGGATCGCGAGATGACATTATTGAAGCGCACTCAGTGTGGCGGCCCACGACGAAACTCGCCGCTTCTGCCTCACATGTGCTCGAGTATCGACTGCATAACCTGGGTGAGGAAGTCGTTGGATTTGCACTCCTCGTTCCTCACTACCTTGCGAACACCGAGTTTCCGGACGCGCTCCTTACCGCGCTTGACGGATTCATGGCCGCCACCGGGCTTCTCTTCGCCACGGACACTGTGCGTGAGGCTTCACAAGGCTTTCATCATCAGGTTGACTCACAGATCGGTGAAAGCGAGGAATCAAGCGAGATGGTTCGCGGTCTTGAGACCCGGTACGACGCTTACATAGAGGATCAGACGACGCGCTCGCCCCTGGTGGGTGAGGATGGCTCGTTGCCGACTGCCGATCAGCTCGCAAGCGAGCTCGAACGCTTCCTTGCGCAGCAGCGCGACCCCGATCCTGGAGAACAATCGCAGCCTGGTCTGTAGCCCGCACCGAGCATGCAATAATGGGACGGTAGCCCATTCAATCCGGACGTGTAGTTGGAAAACCAACACTCCGGGCTTGACATGGGTTTTCATGGTATGCGCTGCAGGCGGAGTTTTCTGGCTCGGTGCATGCTGACTTTGGCTCGATCGAGCCAGTTACAGAACACCAGCTCCGACACAGAGAGGCGGCCGCGTGGCGACTGCATCTACGTCCAAGACCTCCGCACAATCGAAGGTCAACGGGGGCGATACCGAATCGTCCGCGTCAGAGACCCAGACAACAGCGGCTCCGGAACCGAAGACCGCCGCGAAGCGCGCCCCTTCCAAGACGGCTGCCGCTAAAAAGACGGCTGCAGCGAAGCCTGCGGCCGAGAAGAAGGATGCAGTCGAAAAGAAGCCTGCGGTAAAGAAAGCAGTGGTTCGCAAGACCGTTGCACGCAAGCCCGCAAAGGCAGCCGTCGCAGACATCCTCGAAGATGACGAGAAGCTCGAAGAGGGCGTCGATGTCGGCATGAACGATCACGACTCTGATGAAGAGGGTGCGTCGGGCACGTCGAACTCAACCATGACCGAGCCCTTGCCGACCGGCGCAATCGTGCTGAAGGCTCGCGACGAAGAAGATGTTCCAACCGTCACCACCCTGATCCCTGGCGCAACTGCCGATCCGGTCAAGGACTACCTGAAGCAAATTGGCAAGGTTGCGTTGTTGAACGCTGCCGAAGAGGTCGAACTCGCAATGCGCATCGAAGCCGGCTTGTTCGCAGAGGAAAAGCTCGCGACCGAGAAGAGTCTGCCCAAGAAGCTTGAGCGCGAGTTGAAGTGGGTCGCTCGAGATGGCCAACGTGCCAAGAGTCACCTCCTCGGGGCGAACCTGCGCCTGGTGGTTTCGCTCGCGAAGCGCTACACCGGCCGTGGCATGCAGTTCCTCGACCTGATTCAAGAGGGCAACCTGGGCCTCATTCGTGCGGTCGAGAAGTTCGATTACACCAAGGGTTTCAAGTTTTCGACGTACGCCACGTGGTGGATCCGCCAGGCCATTACGCGCGCGATGGCCGATCAGGCTCGCACCATCCGTATTCCGGTACACATGGTTGAAGTCATCAACAAGCTTGCTCGTGTGCAACGTCAGATGCTGCAGGATCTCGGTCGCGAGCCCACTCCTGAGGAGCTGAGTCGCGAGCTTGACATGACACCTGAAAAGGTTGTCGAGGTGCAGAAGTACGGCCGCGAGCCCATCTCGTTGCACACGCCCTTGGGTGAAGATGGAGACAGCGAATTCGGTGACTTGATTGAAGACACTGAAGCTGTGGTTCCAGCCGACGCGGTCGGCTTCACAATGCTGCAGCAGCAGCTCGAGCAACTACTCGATTCACTCAGCGAGCGCGAGGCGGGCGTGATTCGCATGCGCTTCGGGCTCGGGGATGGCATGCCGAAGACTCTCGATCAAATTGGTGACACGTTTGGTGTGACACGAGAGCGCATTCGTCAGATTGAATCGAAAACCATGGCGAAGCTGCGTCACCCCAGCCGCAGCCAGCAACTGCGCGACTACCTCGAGTAGGTCGACAGTCGAAAAGAGCCGGGCCCACGGGCCCGGCTCTTTTCGTATGCGTCGCGTATTACGCGCTCAACCTGTGTGTCTCATCGTGCCACACCTCGGCGATCGGCTTTAGCTTCTCTTCGTGCTTCCGGGCGTGATGGCCGCAGAAGAGCAACTCACTGCCGCCGAGCACTGCACGCACATAAGCTTGTGCACCGCAGCTATCGCAACGGTCAAGACCCGACATGGGTCGATCGGCGGCGACGGTAGTCTCGGTGCGATCTTGCTCCAGAGTCGTCATGGCATCCTCCGCTCTCCTGGTCTAGTTGTCCCCATCAAACCACGTTTCGCTGACGTTCACTCTCAGTTCGGGTCATGTTTCGCTGACCGCGTAGCTTAAGGTGCTCTCTTGCGTCGGGAAGGTGTCAGATTCATTCACTGGCGGAGAGCCAACCCCCCAAATTCACCGAGCTGATCTAGGGTAAGAGGGTTCTGGCGGAAGGAATTACATACGTGGCCGATTCGAATTACTCAGCTCGCCACCTCACGGTGCTGGAGGGGCTGGAAGCCGTACGCAAGCGTCCCGGGATGTACATCGGCACCACCGATTCCCGTGGGCTTATGCACTGCCTGTGGGAGATCATCGACAATTCGGTCGATGAGGCACTCGCTGGGCACGGTTCTGAAATTGGAATCGTTCTGCATGCCGATGGCAGTGTCTCGGTCAGCGACAAGGGCCGAGGGGTGCCAGTCGATCTTGAGCCGAAGAGCGGACTCACCGGGGTCGAACTGGTCTTCACCAAGTTGCACGCGGGCGGCAAATTTGGAGGTGGCGGATACGCGTTGTCCGGCGGTCTCCACGGTGTCGGAGCATCAGTGGTGAACGCATTATCGTCTCGTCTCGACGTTGAAGTTGATCGCGATGGAAAGACCTGGGCCATGTCGTTTCGGCATGGTGAACCCGGTCAGTTCGCAGGGGATGGCCCAGACAGCGCGTTCACTCCCTTCCAAGATGCATCTGAACTTCGAGTTGTGGGCAAAGTCGCCCGAGGAGTGACAGGCACGCGTGTGCGCTACTGGGCTGATCCGCAAATTTTCTTGCAGACCGCACGCTTCGAACCCGAATCGTTGGTCTCCCGTGCGCGGCAGACGGCATTCCTGGTGCCGGGTTTGGGTATTGAGATACGGGACGAGCGCGCTGAGTCGCTCTCCGAAGCCGGTGATCCCGCGATTCATCAGTTCCGGTATGAGGGTGGGCTGAGTGAATTTGTTGACTTCCTCGCGGTAGACGGTCCACTAACTGACACATGGAGGCTGACCGATACCGGAAGCTTCACTGAGACCGTCCCGGTCATGGATGAGGCATCGGGTGCACTGGTCTCTCGAGAGGTCGAGCGAAGCTGCGAGGTAGATATTGCGATGCGCTGGGGCACCGGATATGACACCGAGGTACAGAGCTTCGTGAACATCATTTCCACACCCAAGGGTGGAACGCATGTCGCTGGCTTTGAGCAGGGTCTTGTGCGGTTCTTTCGGAAACAGATTGAGACGAACGCACGCAAATTGAAGTCGGGCAGCGACAAGCCTGAGAAGGACGATATTCTCACAGGTCTCACTGCGGTGATTTCGGTGCGAGTACCCGAACCGCAGTTTGAAGGCCAAACCAAGGAGGTACTCGGAACTGCCGCAGTGCGTCAGATCGTCGCACGCGCAGTGGCGAAAGGCCTCGAAGAACGTTACGCCTCGGTGAAGAAGCACGACAAGGCGCAGGCGGGGTCTCTGCTCGAAAAGATGGTCGCCGAGATGAAGTCGCGCATCGCGCTTCGTGCCCAGCGGGACACCGCGCGCCGAAAGAGCACCCTTGAGAGTTCGACACTGCCGGCGAAACTCATCGACTGCAGATCGCGAAACGTCGCAGACACCGAACTTTTTATTGTGGAGGGCGACAGTGCGCTGGGAACCGCGCGTCCCGCACGAGACAGCGAGTACCAGGCGCTTCTACCCATCAGGGGCAAGATTTTGAACGTTCAGAAGGCATCGGTCGCCGAGATGCTGAACAACGCAGAGTGCAGTTCGATCATCAAGGTGATTGGGGCTGGGTCGGGGCGTGACTTTGATCTGGATGCGGTGCGCTACGGCAAGGTCATTCTGATGAGCGACGCGGACGTCGATGGCGCTCACATTCGTACCCTGTTGTTGACCCTGTTTTTCCGGTACATGCGTCCCATGCTGGAGGCGGGCAGAGTTTACGCCGCGGTGCCGCCTTTGCATCGCGTTATCGTGCCTCAGCCCGGCAAGAAGCCCAATGACGTGACGTACACGTACAGTGAGCCCGAGCTTCGGAATCTGCTTGCAGACCTGCAGAAGCGAGGCAAGAAGTACCTCGAACCGATTCAGCGATACAAAGGTCTCGGTGAGATGGATGCCGACCAACTCGCTGAGACCACGATGGATCGCGAGCACCGCACACTGCGTCGTGTGCAGGTGGCCGATGCCCACAATGCAGCGCAAATTTTCGAATTACTGATGGGCAACGAGGTTGCTCCTCGTAAGGAATTCATCGTCGATAACGCTGATGACCTCGACCGGGAGCGTATCGACGCTTAGGGAGCCGAGCCGATGAATGCGGCAGCGCCATCAATGGGCGTGCCACTCCCATCGCGCTTGGCGTTCTCGGTCGGCAATTTGCGCACGCTTCCGTCAAGTGCCAGTGCTCGAGGTTCGCCGACTCCGACCCAACCGCAGGACAACTGGTCTTCTCCCTTGAGGAACCGATGTGCTCGGACTCCGCCAGTCGCGCGTCCCTTCGCGGGGAACTCAGACCAATCGGACACCTTCGCGGTGGCTACGTCGATTCCGGGCAGTGTCAGTGAACTATCAGCGACCGTAACGACCTGAGCGGGTGCGTCGTGGGGCAGTGCGACCGCGAATATGACGCGTGCGTCGACGCCTAACTTCATGCCTGCCATGCCGCCGGCACCTCGGCCTTGCGGACGCACGGCCGAAGCGCCGAAGCGCAGCAGTTGCGCGTCGCTGGCGATCACAGCGAACTCGGAATCGTCAGGGGCTGTGAACGCCGCCACAACCCTGTCTCCCGGCTTCAGGCTCATGATTTCGAACTCGGACTTGGCCGGGAGGTCTTGCAGCACGACGCGCTTGACGACGCCTTGCTCAGTGACGAGGCCGACGGGAGTCTCGGTGTCAAGCTCAACGAGCCCGACGACCCGCTGTTGCCTGTCAGTGAGACCCAGGTACGAGGTGAGGGACACGCCCGCAGAAAACGCAACCGAGGCGCCGGGCACAAGTGGCAAATCCACCGGTGTGAACCGATGAATTTGGCCATCGGAAAGTACCGCGCCGACCTCGCCGCGCACCGTCGTCGCTACAGCGGATCGCAGGGCACCGTGTTTGTTGGGTCTGGAGGATCTACCCTGGTACACGGGTCCCTCGGGGTCTCGGTCGATCCTGAGGGCTCGCCCGGTCACCGAAAGCAACACCGTGCAGGGGGTGTCTGCAACCTGGAGCGCGGTGACGCCGAGGGCTGCCGCGCGACTCGGCCGGGCGACAGCTCCGGTCAGCACGGTACGCCGGGGAGTGCCGTAGGCCTGGGCTGCCGCGTCAAGCTCGTCTGAAACGACCTGACGCAGCCGGTCTCTGTTACCGAGAATCTCGAGCAGGGCATCGATGTCGGAGCGGAGCTGATCACGCTCCGCCTCGAGCTCAACCCGTGAAAACTTGGTGAGCCGACGTAACCGGAGCTCAAGAATGTACTCCGCCTGGGCCTCGCTGAGATCGAACACCTGCATGAGTCGGCCGCGCGCGGTCTCTGAGTCGTCGCTCGTGCGGATGAGCTGGATGACCTCGTCAATGTCGAGAATCGCCACGAGTAGACCCTCAACGAGATGCAGGCGTTCACGTCGCTTTCGCAGCCGATACTCACTCCGACGCTTGACAACGGAGAGGCGATGCTCGATGAACACCCGCAGCATTTCAGGCAGGCTGAGAGTTTGGGGCTGCCCATTCACCAGCGCGACGGAATTAATGCTGAACGAGTCTTCGAGCGGGGTGAAGCGATAGAGCTGTTCGAGTACCGCCTCGGGGCTGAAACCGGTCTTCAGCGAAATGACCAGACGCAGACCGTTCTTTCGGTCCGTGTAGTCGGCAACGTCACTGATTCCTGAGAGCTTCTTATTCTCGACCCCCTGTTTGATCTTTTCGATCACTCGCTCAGGCCCAACCAGGTACGGGAGCTCCGTGACGATCAGTCCGTTTTTTCGCGCGGTGAGCTGCTCGATCTTGACCTGAGCACGGGTGCGGAACGCCCCGCGTCCGGTGCGGTAGGCATCGGTGATGCCATCGAGGCCAACGATGACCCCGCCTCCGGGAAGATCTGGCCCAGGAATGAACTCCATCAGCTCCTCAAGCGTGGCCTCTGGATGCCACAGGAGGTGCTTAGCGCCCTCGACCACCTCGATGAGGTTGTGTGGCGCAAGGTTGGTAGCCATACCCACTGCAATGCCACTCGCGCCGTTCACGAGCAGGTTCGGCACGGCCGCCGGCAGCACGTCGGGTTGCATGATCTGGTTGTCGTAGTTTGGGACGAAATCGACGACATCTTCGTCTAGCGACTCTGTCATCGCGAGCGCGGCTCCGGCGAGCCGCGCTTCCGTGTACCGTGATGCCGCGGGGCCGTCATCGAGTGAGCCAAAGTTCCCGTGCCCGTCGATGAGGGGCAGACGCATCGCGAAGTTCTGGGCCATCCGGACGAGCGCGTCGTAGATGGAGGAGTCACCGTGCGGGTGCAGCTTGCCCATCACCTCGCCGACCACTCGCGCGGACTTGACGTGGCCTTTTTCGGGTCGCAATCCCATGTCGGTCATCATGAAGAGAATGCGACGCTGAACCGGCTTCAGTCCATCACGAGCGTCGGGAAGGGCTCGAGAATAGATCACCGAATAGGCATATTCAAGGAATGATGCCTCCATTTCGCTGGAGATATCGATGTCTTCGATGCGCTCTAATGCGGCGCCGGCGGTGTGATCAGTCACTACTTACAACCCCTGTGTGGTTACGATGGTGCTCATGCTACCGATCGCCACCGACAACGGCGCGAGGCTGGCCGCGATTCTGCCCACCGGGCTTGCCGCGGTTGCTCGTGGCCTCGGCGCAGACCCCGTGGAGCTCCTCGCGCGCGCCTGCAAGCTCGCCCCAAGCGAACTCGGCAACAACCTGGTGTTCGACGACGGCTCGCTTCCGCCACTCCGATCGTTCGTGATGGTCGTGGTCGACGGGCTTGGCCACGCGAATCTGCAGGCGCGAGCAGCGCACGCCCGTTCCATTTCCAGATTGCCTTCTCGCCGCATCGAAACGGTTATTCCGTCGACCACAGGAGCAGCCCTCACGACCCTCACAACTGGGCGCCTTCCCGGCGAGCACGGGCTCATCGGCTACCGAATTCGGCACCCCAAACAGGGTCTGCTGAGCACGCTGAAAGACTGGCGCGACATTCCCGATCGACGGGCCTGGCAGCGATCCACACCGCTGTTTGAATTTGCAGCAGCCGTGGGTGCGCGGCCTGTCGCCATCGGGAGACCGGCGCACGCCACCGGTGGGCTGACAGAGGCGATTCTCTCGGGAGCCGAATATCACGGTGCAGTGACGATTGCGGATCGCTGTGCGATTGCCTCTCGCCTGTTGCGGGCCGGTGAGCCGATCGTGGCCTATCTCTACATTGATGAGCTCGACAAGGCCGCACACGCCGATGGCTGGCAAAGTGACCTCTGGCTAAAGCGACTTGAGCAATTGGATGCAGCGCTCGACGATCTCTTGCGCACCCTGCCCGGAGACGTCGGGGTGGTGGTGACGGCGGATCACGGCATGATCGATGTGCCCGAACACCGACGACTCGAACTCGGTGTCGATTCCGAGGAGTTCAGCGGCGTCTCGGAAGTCGGGGGAGAGCCGCGCATGCGTTCGTTGTACCTGCACGTGGGAACTGACCCGGAGAGCGTCGCTGAGCGGGTGGGGGCTGCGCTCGGCAAGCTCGCCTGGGTTGGGACGCGTGGTGAGGCGATCGCGGCAAACTGGTTTGGCCCCATGGCAGCCGGGGTGGCCGAACGCCTCGGCGAAGTCATCGTCGCCGCCCGAGGGCAGGTGTGTTTTACCTTGCCTGGTGACAGCCCAGAAACGCGCGCGATGGTGGGTCAGCACGGCGGACTGAGCTCGGAAGAGCGTGGGGTGCCCCTCGCGCTTGGTGGGGTGCTCGACGGAAGCGGGTTCGCCGCGACAGTGGGCCGGATTGCTGCGATTGCCGCCGCGACAGACCTCACGTCGCCAGCGGATTAGGCCGGATCTTCGTCGCTCCGAGTGCCGAAGAGAATGTCGTCCCAACTGGGGATTGCTGCGCGACCCTTTCCTTTCTTGGGCTTCTCCGAGGGGGTCGGTGAGTCCACACGGGGAAGAGTAGCCCCATCAGTGGTCGGTGTCGGTGTCGGTGTCGGTGTTGGGGTGTGCGTCGCTGATCCAATGTCGGTGACGAGGAATGCGTCACCGACGCGCTCATCCTTGACTGTTTCCGAAAACGGAGCAACGGGGAGACCATCCTGGGGCTGCGCATCTCGCTCGCCCCGCCGTCTGCGCAACGCATCCAAAAGGTCAGCGGTCTGACCGAGGTCGGGAAGCTCGTCGTCTGGTGAGTTGATTGCTCGTTGATCGATCTCCCGACGGCGAGCAAACTCAGCGGTTGAATCTACGATGGGAATCGAGCCGGTTGAGGGGTGACCCGCTGCGCGTGCTGCGTCTGCTCCGCTCGGGGAGATCTCGGCCAGATCGGATCCATCAGTCTCGCGGTCACCCAGGTCAAGCGAGAGCGACTCGGGGTCGAAGGCCCCGGAATCGAATCGATCCCGTTCAGTGCTGGCGTCAACCGCCCGCAGCTTCGGGATCAGGCGTTCACCCACCTCGCCCTGTTGCGACAGCGTTACAGCATCAGGTGTGAGGGGGGCCAACAGACCCTTGCGGTGCTCAAACGACCAGATGGCGCGATGCGCCACATCGTGCGAGGTGAAGTCGAGACCGATCATCCATCCGGCCTCATCGTCGCGCCACGAGCGCCACTGTGCGTCTTCTGCGCCCAGACCAACCAGTCGCTCGGCGATGACGGTACCGAATTGCTGTTCCGAGCCCTCAATCGGACTCGTGCGCACCGAAACCGCGTGGGCAGAGGCCAAGATGAACCGCCGCTCTGCAAGCACCGGCTCCTCGTAGCGCTCGATGTCGGTGTCTTCCGCGCCGGTGATCTCCACGATTTCCGCGCGGGACTTTCCAGCCCGCACGAGAGACTGGATCTCCCGCGGGTTCACCCGCGGGGCTTCGCGCTCCCGACGACTGAGATGCCGAAGTTCCGCGAATACCGTCTCGTCGACGATGAGCTTGTGCTCGTTTCCGTCGTTGTCTGCGACGACCAGAGACTGGTCTTCGCGTCGCACAAAGCGCAGTTCATCCATTGTCACTTCCTCCCGTGATTGCACTCAGGGTGTCACGATTGGAGTCGCTTCACCGCCATTGACCCGGCGGGTGAGCAAATCTCTTCGCGCTTGCTCGTCTGAACTTTACTGAGTTCAGGGTGTCGGGTTTGCGTCAAGTGGGTGTTGTGGTGCAAACTATGCCCGCCGAAGGGTAACACCCACCACGACAGACAGGGAACGCTGCAGAGCATGGCCACCGATTACGATGCCCCCCGCAAGAATGACGAAGAGACCGACTCGATCGAGGCTCTCAAAGAGCGGGTGCCCGCGAAGGGTTCATCTGCCATCGACTCAGAAGACTCCGACAACCCCGGGTTTGAACTCGCCGGTGCCGACCTCTCAGACATGGAGCTCGATGTCGTTGTCCTCCCACAGCAGGACGACGAGTTCACCTGCGTGAATTGCTTCTTGGTGCGCCATCGTTCCCAGATGGATCACCAGACCGACCTTGGTCCCGTATGCGCGGAGTGCGCTGCGTAGCTACGCCGATTGCGCAACGCGGACGGCCGCGCGAAGTTCCTCAGGCTTCCGGGTCGTCAGGATCCACTGTGGCGTCGGGTCGCTGGGGTCCATGACCGAAACCCGAACTCCGCTGTGAATGTAGCCGCGGACCAGGAGAAAGCTGCGCGCGTCAAGGCCCGGACCAAGGGCTGCGCGAAGTGAATCTCGACCTAGGGTCTCAACGTCACCGAGCAGGGAAACGGCGATCCGAGCCGATCCGGCGATGAGCTGTCCATTGCTGACTTCAATCGTCGGCGCAAGCGCGAAGAGCGAGCCTCCGATGACCAGGTAGAGGCCGATTGCTACTGGGAGAGCCCACACCGAACTGAGCGGTGTCACCGTCAGCATGACCGACGGGATCAGCAACAGCAGAGCGAGGTAGAGCCCTGGCCCGGGAGCGAGCCGCTCACGATAGCTCCGGCTCGTGGAGTCGGCAGGGATATCTGTTGAATCAGTGGGTTTGGGCATGGGTCGATTATCTCCCGGCGCGTGATCGCTGAAGCTGAGCGTGATGGATCAGGCAGCGGCGTGCCAGCGCACGGCCCCGGAATTCCGCTACCCTAACGGGGTGACTGATGTCGTGATGCTTCCCGTCCTTGCCGAACCCGCGCACATTCCCGCATACGCCCAGGCCGGCGATGCGGGGGCTGATTTGCGAAGTACGGAGGCGCTCGTGCTGCCGCCCGGGGGGAGGGCGCTCGTCGGAACAGGGCTTCGCTTCGCGCTACCTGAGGGCTATGTCGCGTTTGTGGTGCCACGCAGTGGACTTGCAGTGAAGCACGGAATTACGGTGCTCAATTCGCCCGGAACGATCGATGCTGGCTACCGGGGCGAGATTCGCGTTCCGCTTCTGAACACAGACCTGCACGATGCTTTCGCGATTGAACCGGGTGATCGTATTGCACAGCTTATTGTCATGCCGGTGTCACGTGCCAACTTCGTTCCCGTCGCAGACCTCCCCGAGAGCGAGAGAGGCACCGGTGGGTTCGGATCCACCGGCCTGCGAGAGCACCCGGTTGGCTAGGCGCTCGGACACCCGGTTTCGCCACGTCGGAGAATGAAGGAGAATTCAAGGTATGAGCGACGACACTGCACAACCAGCTGACGAGTTAGAGGTTCGCGACCCGGAGGGTCACGACGTGACCGGGGTTGATGAGAGCAAATCTGCTCCAGCGGATCGCGAAACTTCGGGGCCCTTCGATGCCAGCGAGGTTCCTTCCATGCGTCCCTATGTTGACCTGGGTGGCATTAAGGTTGCGCCCAGGGAAGGACTGCAAATGCGGCTCGAGGTCGAGGAGCGGACCAAACGAGTCGTCGCCGTCACCCTTGAATATGCGGAGTCGGTGTTGCAGGTGCAGGCGTTTTCTGCGCCAAAGTCAAGCGGCCTGTGGAACCGAGTCCGCGACGAAATCGCTGCGCAATTCGCGAGCCAGGGTGCTCGCGTGCAGATCGAGAACGGCCTGCTCGGTCCGGAGCTGATGACCGAGTCCCCTGTCCCTGCAGAGCAGGGCGGTGGCACTCGGCCAGTTCGATTCTTTGCCGTGGATGGCCCCCGATGGATGCTGCGGGGCGTGCTCATGGGCAGGGGCGCAGTGGATGCAGATGCACGCGAAAAGACGCTCGAGGTGTTTCGGGAAATGGTCGTCGTTCGCGGCGATCAGCCAATGCCACCAAGCGAACTGTTGCCGCTGAAGGTCCCAGCCGGGGTCGGGCAGGGCGCGACCGGCGAGGCCACTCAAGCGTGATGGATTCTGACGGGGGATCTGGCCAAGACGGCCAAGCTCGGGCCCCGGGCGACCCTCCGTTGGCCGGGGGAGGTCTCGGTCGCGCCGTCGCCGCCGGAATGAGTGGTGAGTCGATTTCCGCGAGGGGCGTTCTTGAGGCCATCGGTGGGCTTCGCGGGGTGCTCGAGTCACTGATCCCTGCCACGGTGTATCTCGTGGTCTTTGTCCTCACCCAAGATGCCCGGGTATCGGTGATTGCCCCACTTGTCATCTCGGTGATCGCGATTGTGGCGAGGTTGCTCCGTCGGGAGCCACTCTCCGCGGCACTCTCAGGATTCTTGGGCGTGCTGGTCTGTGTGGTCGCAACGCTTTTCACCGGTCGCGGTGAGGACTACTTTCTGCCGGGTTTCTGGATTAACGGGGCGTGGATCATCGCTCACACGGTCTCGCTCCTCGTCGGGTGGCCGCTCATTGGTCTCCTGCTTGGCTTTCTTCGTGGGTCACTCACCGAATGGCGCCGAATTCCCATGCTCCGTCGGGCGGCCACCCTCTGCACCGTGCTGTGGATCGCGGTCTTCGCAGCGCGGTTGGCTGTGCAGTTGCCGCTCTACCTCGCGGCGAACGCGGGTGACCCCGGCGCCGTTGAAGCGCTTGGCATCGCGCGACTCGTCATGGGAATTCCGCTTTTCGCTGTCGCGGTGCTCTTCACCTGGCTCGTGCTAAGCAGGGTGAGCGCGGTTCAGCGCGGGCTGGCTGAGGCTGCAGCAGCGGCCTCAGCGTCACACCGTCCGGGCGACGATTTGTGAGTCATTCGATCATCGGACGAATGACTCGCCGTACGGCTTCCAGCGGTTCGCTGCGTCGCAAGCAAACTCCGTGTAGAATTGTCTCGATATCGAGATAAATTCGAATGGAGCGGTGATGACATCACTCAATAGCTTTGGGGCCGAGCGCACCCTGGCGGTTGGCGACAAGCAGTACCAGATTTACGGCATTGACGCAGTGCCCGGACACGAGCGACTTCCATACAGCCTCAAGGTGTTGTTGGAAAACCTGCTTCGCACCGAAGACGGTGCGAATGTGACGAAGCAGCACATCGAGGCCATCGGCAACTGGGATCCCTCGGCTGAACCCGACACCGAGATTCAGTTCACCCCTGCGCGGGTCATCATGCAGGACTTCACCGGAGTGCCCTGCGTGGTAGACCTGGCGACGATGCGTGAGGCTGTCGTTGAGCTCGGTGGCGACGCAAACAAGATCAACCCGCTGGCTCCCGCCGAGTTGGTCATCGATCACTCGGTTATCTCTGATGCCTACGGCACCGCGGGTGCAGCGGCAAAGAACGTCGAAATTGAGTACCAGCGCAACGGTGAGCGCTATCAGTTCCTACGTTGGGGCCAGGGTGCCTTCGACGAGTTCAAGGTTGTGCCCCCGGGCACCGGTATTGTGCACCAGGTCAACATCGAGTACCTCGCCCGAGTGACCTTCACGCGTGAAGTGAACGGCGTGCTGCAGGCATACCCCGACACGTGTGTCGGCACTGATTCACACACCACTATGGAGAATGGTCTCGGCGTGCTGGGCTGGGGCGTGGGCGGCATCGAGGCCGAGGCCGCCATGCTGGGCCAGCCCATTTCGATGCTGATTCCGCGAGTTGTCGGTTTCAAGCTCTCGGGCCAGATTCCTGCTGGGGTGACTGCTACCGACGTGGTACTCACGATCACTCAGATGCTGCGCAAGCACGGTGTGGTGAGCAAGTTCGTTGAGTTCTACGGCGAGGGGGTTGGCTCCGTGCCGCTCGCGAACCGTGCCACCATTGGCAACATGAGCCCGGAGTTCGGCTCGACCGCGGCGATGTTCCCAGTCGACGATGTGACCCTCGACTACCTGCGTCTCACCGGTCGCAGCGAGGAACAGCTCGAACTGATCAAGGCCTACGCACAGGCCCAGGGCATGTGGCACGATCCCGCCAAGGAGCCCGTTTTCAGCGAGTACCTTGAGCTTGACCTCAGCACCGTCGTCTCGTCGATCGCGGGCCCGAAGCGTCCACAGGATCGCATCGAGCTGACGAACTCAAAGGCGCAGTTCGAAACCGACCTGGTCAACTACGCCCAGGCATCGAACCCCGCGAAGGTTAAGGATCAGCAGGGCAACGAGTTCGCAATTGATCACGGCGCGGTAACCCTCGCCTCGATCACTTCGTGCACCAACACATCGAACCCCTCGGTCATGCTTGCGGCTGGTGTGCTCGCTCGTAACGCGAACCAGTTGGGTCTGAAGGCAAAGCCATGGGTGAAGACGACTTTGGCCCCCGGCTCCAAAGTTGTGACTGATTACTACGAGAAGTCGGGCCTTCGTGACGATCTTGAGGCGCTCGGCTTCTTCCTGGTCGGTTACGGCTGCATGACGTGTATCGGAAACTCCGGCCCGTTGAACGAAGAGATCTCGCAAGCGGTAAATGAGAACGACCTCGCCGTCACGGCGGTACTCTCGGGCAACCGAAACTTCGAGGGTCGAATTAACCCCGACATCAAGATGAACTACCTTGCGAGCCCACCGCTGGTCGTGGCCTACGCGCTTGCCGGCACGATGGACTTTGATTTCGATACTGAGCCGCTCGGCCAGGGGACTGATGGCCAGGATGTCTTCCTGCGCGACATCTGGCCAGATCCGGTGGAGGTGCAGCAGATTGCTGACGCTTCGATCGACTCTGACATGTTCAATTCAAAGTACGCCACCGTGTTCGACGGTGACGAGCTGTGGCGTTCGCTCCCGACTCCCGCGGGAAACACGTTTGCGTGGGATGAGAAGTCAACCTACGTGCGCAAGGCACCGTACTTTGAGGGCATGCAGTTGGAGCCCTCGCCCGTGGTCGATATCTCCGGAGCTCGGGTCCTGGCCAAGCTTGGTGATTCGGTCACGACTGACCACATCAGCCCGGCCGGTAGCTTCAAGGCAGAGACGCCGGCAGGGCAGTACCTCGTCGCCAACGGCATTGCACCGAAGGACTTCAACACCTACGGATCCCGCCGCGGCAACCACGAAGTGATGATCCGCGGAACCTTCGCGAACATTCGCCTGCGCAATCAGCTTCTCGACAACGTTGAGGGCGGATTCACGCGTGACTTCACCCAAGAGGGTGCGCCGCAGTCGTACATCTACGATGCCGCCCAGAATTATCAGGCGGCTGGCATTCCCCTGGTTGTTCTGGGCGGTAAGGAATACGGGTCTGGTTCGTCCCGCGACTGGGCAGCCAAGGGAACAAGCCTCCTTGGAGTGAAGGCGGTTATTGCTGAAAGCTTCGAGCGTATTCACCGCTCGAACCTGATCGGCATGGGTGTTTTGCCGCTGCAGTTCCCCGCTGGTGCCAGTGCCGACGATCTGGGCCTTGACGGTACCGAGACGTTCGACATTCATGGCGTGACTCAGCTCAACGAAGGCGTTACGCCGAAGACGCTCCGCGTCGCGGCACGCAAGACCGACGGAACCGTGGTTGAGTTCGACGCTGTGGTGCGTATCGACACCCCTGGCGAAGCTGACTACTACCGCAATGGTGGCATTCTGCAGTACGTGCTCCGTTCGCTGGTCTAGCGGTTACAGCGACTAGGTGGCCCGGGCGCATTGCGCCCGGGCCACCTAGTTTTCTGGGGCTCGCGCTACCTTGTTCGTCCCCAGTTTGCCCCTCTTCAGGGTGGATAAGATGGTGAGAATTCCCGTGGCACCTGCCTCGGGCGAGTCGGAGGTTTTGGGTGGCAATTCTCGATCGGGTCGACGGCCCGCGCGATCTGGACGCGCTGACTCTGGCCGAGCTGGAAGCTCTCGCCGCGGAGATTCGTGAGTTTCTCATTGCAGAGGTAGCGAAGACCGGGGGCCATTTGGGGCCCAACCTCGGCGTGGTCGAACTCTCGATCGCGCTGCATCGGGTCTTTGAATCGCCGCACGACCCGATTATTTGGGATACGGGGCACCAGAGCTACGTTCACAAGCTCCTGACCGGTCGGAAAGACTTCTCCAGGCTCCGGCAGCGGGGGGGCATCGCTGGCTATCCGCAGCGTTCTGAGTCGACTCACGACATCGTGGAGAGTTCGCACGCGTCCAGTTCGCTGAGCTGGGCCGACGGAATATCTCGTGCCTTTGCCCGGACGGGCCAGCAGGACAGGCACGTCGTCGCGGTCGTGGGTGACGGCGCGCTGACGGGCGGGATGACCTGGGAAGCACTCAATAACATCACCGATGACAACTCCCGCAACCTGATCATCGTGATGAATGACAACGGTCGCTCGTACGCGCCGACCATCGGTGGGATGGCACGCTTCTTGAACTCCGTTCGCGCCACGGGCAGCTATCGCGACCTGCAGGAGGGGAGCGAGAAGCTCTTCTCTGCGTTTGGCGCTCCAGGTCGCACCGTGTATCGGGCCGCACGGGGTGCAATGCGTGGTTTTGTGAGTCGGGTCAGTGACAACCAGGACCTGTATTCGAACCTTGATATAAAGTACCTCGGTCCCGTCGACGGCCACAACCTCGAGGCCGTGGAAGAGGTGCTCCGCCAGGCCAAGGGCTACGGTCGTCCCACGCTGGTGCACATCATCACGGAGAAGGGGCGGGGATACGCGCCCGCAGAGAATGATCTAGCGGATCAGTTTCACGCTATCGGCAAAATCGATCCTGAGACCGGTGAATCTTTGCAGAACGGTGGAGGGAAGAGCTTCACCGGGGTATTCAGCGAACACATGCTTGAGCTTGCCCGTGAGGAGCCTCGACTCGTCGCGATCACTGCCGCCATGCTCGCACCCACCGGGCTCGACGCCTTCGCAGCCGAGTTTCCCGACCGCGTGTACGACGTTGGGATCGCTGAGCAACACGGTGTGACAACCGCCGCGGGTCTCGCCTACGGGGGGTTGCATCCGGTGGTCGCAATGTACGCAACCTTCATGAATCGCGCATACGACCAGTTGTTAATGGATGTCGCGTTGCATGGAGCCGGCGTCACATTTGTACTTGACCGAGCTGGCATCACGGGCCCCGACGGGGCGAGTCATAACGGTGTGTGGGATCTCGCAACCTTGCAGGTGGTTCCCGGAATCAGGATCGCCGCACCCCGGGACGAGCCGAACCTACGCGAGCTCCTGAGCGAGGCCGTTCGGGTCGAAGACAGGCCCACCGTGCTCCGCTTCCCCAAGGGCAGCGTAGGAATCAACGTACCGGCAGTGCGCCGAACCGACGACGGCGTCGACATCCTGCGCGAAGATCGTTTGGAACAGGCAGACGACGGGGGTGCCGCCTGGCGCGACGTGCTCATCGTAGGCGTGGGCCCGATGAGCCGTGTTGCACTTGATGCGGCGGATCTCTTGGCAGCACAGGGAATCACGGTTACGGTCGTCGACCCTCGCTGGGTTGTGCCCGTTCCCGATTCCGTCGTCGATCTTGCGCGAGCGCATCGACTCCTGATCAGCATCGAGGATGGCATCCGGGTGGGTGGAATCGGCACGCGAATCAGGCAGGCCCTTCGAGACGCTGGTGTCGACACCGCGGTGAGCGAGCTGGGAACGCCGTCGGAGTTTCTAGAGCACGCAACTCGCGCCGAATTACTCGAGTACACGGGGCTCACCGCCGAGAAGATCGCCGCCGACGTGGCAGATCAGGTTCACGGCAAGCGAATCCCGGTGGCAAAACCGGAGCCCCCGGGACACGCTTCAGAGTAACTAGCGAAGGCCCGATCCACTGAGGTGAATCGGGCCTTCGCTAGTTGTGGCCGAGTCTACAACCCGGTGCCAGCAATCCTGGGATCGTGGAACGTCGATCCAAAGACCCGCTCGCTCGCTCCGACTCGGTCGAGGTATGGGGTCGCTCCGCCAGCTTGGAAGGGCCAACCCGCGCCCAAGATCAGGCACAGATCGATGTCCTCGGCAGCGGCGACAACGCCCTCGTCGAGCATGATCTTGATCTCGCCAGCGAGTTCGTCTTCCACCCGACGGAGAATCACGTCTTCAGTCACCGCCGAGTTGCCGAAGGCGAGCGCCTTCTTGGCCTCGCGAGACAGATCCTCAACCTTGCCATGCTTGTTCTTAATCAGGGGATCAGTGAGCTCAGCGATCGCGTGCAGATTTGTCGATGCGTAGAAGCGCTCGGGGAATGCGTGCACCATCGTGTCCTGCACGTGCGCGGCGACCTTCCAACCGACGAGATCGATGAGTTCGAACGGTCCCATCGGTAACCCGATCGGTGCGAGCGCACGTTCCACCACCGGCATGGGCGTGCCCTCGTCGAGGGCGCGTGCGGCCTCGCCCATCACCTTCGCGAGCAATCGGTTCACGACGAAACCAGGGCGATCCGCGGTGATGACCGCACTCTTCCCCAGTCGCTTCGCGACCTCCATCGCGGTTGCGAGAGCGGCATCGTCGGTGCTGGGCACCTTCACGACCTCGATCAGTGGCATCACCGCAACCGGGTTGAAGAAATGGAATCCCAAGAGTCGCTCGGGGTGCCGCAGGTTCACGCCAATCTCCTCCACCGAGAGGGACGACGTGTTCGTCGCAAGGATCGCGGTGTCGCTGATGATTGGCTCAATCTCTGCGAAGACCTGCTGCTTCACGCCGAGCTCTTCGAAGACGGCCTCAATGACCCAGTCGCAGTCGGCGTACAGAGACTTGTCTGTCGTTCCTTGCACGAGGCCCTTGAGCTGGTTCGCGTCGTCGGATGTGAGACGACCCTTGGCCATCATCTTGTCGATCTCGCCCCGAATATAGTCGAGGCCCTTGTCGACTCGGGCCTGGTCGATGTCGGTAATGAGAACTGGTACGCGCAGCTTGCGTGCGAACAGGAGAGCGAACTGGCTGGCCATGAGGCCGGCACCGATTACACCGACCTTCTGCACAGGCTGAGCGAGCTTGCGATCGGGCGCCCCTGCCGGGCGCTTGGCTCGCTTCTGCACCAGATCAAATGCGTAGATCGAGGCGTGGAATTGATCGCCGGAAATTAGCTCAGTCAACGCCTCGTCTTCGCGCTCGAACCCGCGCTCAATGTTGTTGTCTTTTGCTGCGCTGAGCAGCTCCAGCGCAACGTAGGGAGACTTTGCAGCGCTTCCGATGCGAGCCTTCAGGGTGTCGCGTGCGATCTTGATCGCCGCGGGCCATTTGATCAGTCGTTCGGTCTTGCCGGGCACGTGTGGGCGATCCACTTTCTGCTCGCCGGTCAGTACACGGTCCGCCCAGCGAACAGACTGCTCGAGAAAGCTGGCTGCACCAAACATGACATCAAACAGACCAGCCTCAAGCGCCTGCTCCGGTTTCAGCATGCGATTGTTCTTCAGCGGGTTTGAGACAATGATCTCGATTGCCCGCTCGATGCCGACGAGGTTGGGAACGAGTGTTGCACCACCCCACCCCGGAATGATTCCCAGGAAGACCTCCGGAAAGGCGAGCGCAGCGGTCGAAGAATCGAGCGTGCGGTAGTCGCAGTTCAGCGCGATTTCCATCGCGCCGCCGAGTGCAAGGCCGTTCACAAATGCAAAGGTGGGAACGCCGAGCCCGCGGAATTTTCCCAGCACATGGTGGCCGTATTGGGCCATGAGTCGCGCGTTCTGTTCCGTCGCCAGCGTTGAGACTTTCGACAGGTCGGCCCCGGCAGCGAAAATGAACTGCTTCCCGGTAATCGCGACGGCCTGAATCTCGCCTGCGGCAGCGCGGGCTGCTTGCGCATCTAGCACGCCGTTCAACTCGTGGAGGGTAAGTGGGCCGAGCGTGTTGGGCCGTGTGTAATCGGCACCGTTGTCAAGAGTGATGAGCGCGAGCGTGCCGCCCGAAGGGAGCGCAAGGTCGCGAACGAAACTGTGCGTCACAACTTCGCCCTCGGCCGCATCGATGAGCGGGGAGAAATCGATCTTCGTGTAATCGGTCATGGCGAGTTACTTGCCCTTCTTGCCGTCAAAGTGGGGGTTTTCCCAAATCATCGTGCCGCCCTGGCCGAGGCCAACACACATGGCGGTGATGCCAAAGCGCACGTCGGGCCGCTGCTCGAACTGGCGAGCCAACTGGAGCATCAAGCGCACCCCGGAGGCAGCGAGCGGATGACCCACAGCAATTGCACCGCCCCAGGGGTTCACCCGGGGGTCGTCATCGGCGATCCCGAAGTGATCAGTGAAGGAGAGCACCTGCACAGCGAAGGCCTCGTTGAGTTCGAACAGGCCGATGTCAGTGATCTGCAAGCCGGCCCGTTTGAGCGCCTTCTCGGTTGATGGGACTGGTCCCAGCCCCATGACCTCCGGCTGGACTCCCGCGAAGGCGAAGCCCACGAGTCTCATCTTGCTCGTGAGGCCAAGTTCTTGAGCGGTGTCTGCACCCGCGAGGAGCGACATCGTAGCCCCGTCAGTGAGCGGGGACGCGTTGCCCGCGGTGACCTTGCCGTGCGGCCGGAAGGGCGTGCGCAGCGTGGCGAGATCCTCGAGGGTGGACTGGGGCCTTCGGCCCTCGTCCTCAGTTGCGAGGCCCCAGCCGCTCTCGCTGCGGGTCGCGACTGGGATGAGATCGGGTTGAATGTCCCCACGATCGTAGGCCGCCTGCACCTTCTGCTGGCTAGCCACTCCGAACCGATCAGCGCGTTCCTTGGTGAGTTCTGGGAAGCGATCGTGTAGTCGCTCGGCGGTGATTCCCATGTTGAGTGCGTCCGGGCTTACCAATTTCTCGGCCACGAAACGTGGGTTCGGATCGGCATCGAGTCCGATGGGGTGACGACCCATGTGCTCCACGCCACCAGCGATAGCGAGGTCATACTGCCCGGCACCGATCGCAGCCCCCATCATTGAAGCCACGGTCATGGCGCCGGCGCACATTCGGTCGAGCGCGTACCCGGGCACGGTCACTGGAAGACCAGCAAGCATTGACACGGTGCGACCCAGTGTCAGCCCCTGGTCGCCCTGCTGTGTGGTCGCGGCGATACCCACGTCATCCACGCGGTCTAACGGCAAGCCGGGGTTTCGCTCGATGAGCCCTTGCAGCGCCTTGACGGCCAGGTCGTCAGCCCGAGTGCCCCAATACATGCCTTTTTCGCCAGCGCGCCCGAATGGGGTGCGAACCCCATCAACGAACACGACTTCTCTCATTGCGGCCACTATGCCTCCATCGGATGGGTTTTCAGCGTCAGCTTCCATCTTAGGAACTGAGTCTCAACAGTGGGGCACGCACGTGTGGAATCACCGTGGGGAGTTCGAGCGATCCGGACCAAACTATCGTGTTTCTACAAAAGCGCGAGCAATAATCGGTGCAGTTGCTACACACTGCCACGGGCGTGCGCCGAGCTCAGCGAGTCGATGGGCGATCGCTTCCGCGGTCGGTTCTGCTGGTGGATCCCAAGCCAGCCGACGCAGGGTATCAGGGGTGAGGAGATTCTCGATCGGCATGCGCTGCCGATCAGCTTCGGCCGCGACAACCTCACGCGCGGCCGCCAAACGTGCTGCAGCCTCCGGGTATCGCTGCCCCCAGTTTCGATGATGCGGCATGGCATCAGCGACTCGAGCTGGTTGACCCGGAAGATCCTCCGAGGTCTTTCCTCGTAGCACAGCGTTCCACCAGCGGTCGAGCTCGGTACGACTGGCGCGGCCCCGAAACTCCTTGATGCCAGCCAGTTGGCCCTTTGAGCGTGGGTTTGTGGAGGCGGCGACAATCAGTGAGGCATCGGGAAGGAGCCTGCCAGGCGCAACATCGCTGCTGCGGGCCAAATCGTCTCTCGCATACCAAAGCTCTCGGGCGATCGCGAGCTCGCGCGGAGTTTTCAAGCGGTTGCCCCCGGCGAGCTTGCGCCAGGGCTCGATGGGCAAAGGTTTGGGGCTTCGATTCAGGACGGCCTCAAACTCCTGCTGTGCAATCTCAACCTTGTTCTGTGCCCCGAGTTCGCGCGCAACCAGTTCGCGCAGGTCTGGCAACAACGCGACGTCGAGCGCCGCGTATTCCAGCCACGGTTCAGGCAGAGGGCGAGTTGACCAATCTGCGGCGGAATGTGCCTTGTGGAGGCGAATGCCGAGCAGCTGCTCAACGATAGCTCCCAGTCCCACACGATCAAATCCGAGCAGACGAGATGCCAGTTCGGTGTCAAAAAGTCGCTCAGGAATGAGGCCCAGTGTCTCGAGGCAGGCAAGATCTTGGCTTGCGGCGTGCAAGATCCACTCTTCACCGCGCAGAGCATCGGCGAGCGGCTCGAAAGTATCAAGCGCGGTTGGATCGAAAAGGAACGTGCCCGCACCCTGACGGTGTACCTGCACAAGATAAGCCTCTTGCCCGTAGCGGAACCCGGACGCGCGTTCCGCATCGACACCGGCGGGACCTGTACCAGCCGCGATCCGCTCGGCCGCATGTTCAAGCGCGGACAGATCTGTGACGAGCGACCAGTCTGCGGCCAGGTCTGATTGTTCTACCACGGCTATGCCCCGCGAGTATTGCCGCGAGAGCCCCGACGTGCACTCAGAGATGCCACGCCTTCTTGCTGCGGAAGGCCAGCAAGAAGACAGAGCAACTCGCTCCACGCCTCGCCATGGGGCGCAAAGTCATCACCCAGCGGTGTCCAAGACGCACGTATTTCGATCTGAGCGGTGTCTTCTTGCTCCTCGAGCGTGCCAAAGCCGGTTGACAATGTCTTGGTAGCCGTACCCGAGGCGAAGGTGTAGTTCGCCGCGCGGGAATGGAGGGCATCGATGAGCCATGACCATGCCACGTCTGCTATGAACGGGTCCACACCGATTTCGACCTCGAGCGGCGCCTGTGCGAAGCACACGATTCTAAATGGACCACCCCAGTCGCTGGCAGAAGCCGGATCGTGCATCAGCACCAGGCGACCAGCCCCAAATGGCGAGTCTCCGGCATCCTCGGCCGGATGTGCGCTGCCCTGTGCGACTCCTGCTGAGAACGCGATCGACCGTGGCGCTATGCGATCTGGCGCGGGAATCTCTCTCACGTGCAACTCGGTGCGATACCTTGCGGCACGCAACTGAGATGCCGCAGCGTCAAATGTTGCGACATTGCCGAAGTCATGTTCCCTCACAAGTGGAACACTAGAGTTTGGTGGTGAAACCTCCGGTTGCCACGCCGCGCGATGGCGCAATTGTGACTCGGATGGTGAGGTGACCACGCGGTCACCGAGTCGCGTGGAGGAAGCGAGGTGAGTGACATGGCACAGACCCGGTCATGGGTGGCGGGCGCAGTGTGGGGTGGTCTTGCGTGCTCAACGGCACTCGTTGGCGGCATACTTGCTGTGCTCTCCTCCATGTTCGCTCGACGGGTGCTGACACCATCTGCGCCCGACGCGGACGTCGTGGTGTGGGCAATTGAGCCACGCAACGAGGTGATGCGCGTGTGGATTCACGGCCCAGATGCTGGCCTGCCCGGAAAGTACTCCTTCATATTTGACGAAGGGACTGGCCATGCACGGCTGGGCCCCGTCGTGGATCGGGTGTTCGATGACGGTGTGGATCGCATCGCCCGAGACGTGATTGCGCTCGACCGCGGCAAACTCCATGTGGGGGCACAGGGCCGGATTACCGGTTGGTGGTTCACCGACCCTCGCGAGAGCGGTGGGCGTGTCAAGCGGGTGACTTTTCCGGTTGACGGGGGAGAGTCGTGGGGCTGGTTGGTGCGACCAGAGAACCCTGTTCCAGGCAGATTTGCCGTGCACGTGCACGGTCGCGGTGCGCTCCCGGAGGAAACACTCCGGGGACTTGCTCCTGTCTTGCGGGCGGGTGTCACGAGCCTCGTCATCGCGTATCGAAACGATCCGGGCGCGCCTTCGGGCATCGGCGGGAGATACGGTCTCGGACTCGCGGAACGGTACGACGTTGACGCAGCAATCGCCTGGTTGCTGAAGCAGGGCGCGCAGCGGATTACTTTGGTGGGGTGGTCAATGGGTGGGATCACCTCGCTGTTGTCAGCGACGCGTGGACCCCATCGTGGCGCTGTTGATGGATTAGTGCTCGATTCCCCAGGCCTGGACTGGCACATTATTCTTCGTCGGCAGGCACGTTTGGCTGGACTCCCTGAAGTTGCGGCGAGACTTGGCATGAGCATGCTGCAACACGGAGTCGTGCGCGGAGCCGTGCCATGGAAACGTGGCACGGATCTGGAAACAATGAGCCCCGAAGCTCTCGCCGTGCGGCTTCACGTGCCAGTGCTCATCCACGCGAGCCCGGGTGATTCATTTGTGCCATGGGATGGATCGCTGCGACTTGCGCAACTGCGACCGGACCTCGTTCGGATACGAGAAGCTATGGGGGAGCACGTGAGACTTTGGAACGTTGACCCCTTGGCTTGGGAGTCGGAGACCGAGGAGTTCGTTCGTTCGCTCGAAGCACCGAACGTCGCAGCACGCTGAAACAACCGGTCCGCGGGTACCGCGTAAACTGAGGGACGATGTCCCACAATACAGAGCACAGCTCCGCCCGCCTCGTCGACCGTCATCCGGCCATTTCCGGCACCGAGCTCGTGGGTACTCTGGTGCCCCCGCCGCAGTTCAACGGTGCGAGTTTCGAGTCCTATCGGCCGGATGAGGCATTCCCGTCGCAGGCACTGGCTCGCGACACGCTGCAGGCGTTCGCCGAGCCAGAGGCGCCGATAGCCCGCGCTGGACTCTTCGGGTTCGGGAGGAAGAAAGCCGTAGCCGCGCCGCAGTCGCTCGCGCCCACCAAACCGGGCGTGTATCTCGACGGTGGTTTCGGTGTGGGTAAGACTCACCTCCTCGCTGCGACGTGGCATGCAACCTCTGGCAGGAAGTACTTCGGCACCTTCATCGAGTACACGGCGCTCGTAGGGGCGCTCGGGTACGCCGGTGCGGTCGGGGTTCTGCAGGGTGCCCGGCTTGTGTGTATCGACGAGTTTGAGCTCGATGACCCGGGCGACACGATGCTGATGACGCGTCTCATCGGCGATCTGACAGGCACGGGTTCGCGGATCGTCGCTACCTCAAATACCCCGCCCAACGCGCTCGGAGAGGGCCGCTTCGCCGCTGCAGATTTCATGCGGGAAATTCAGGCGATGGCCGATCGGTTCGTGACACTTCGCATTGACGGTGTCGACTTCCGTCAGCGCGACCTCGCAGGCGATGCCATCACCCTGAGTGATGAGGCGTATCGATTCGCCCTTGCAGATGTGGCGCTTGCGGGCGAGCGGATGACCGACGACGAGTTCGGAAGTCTGATCACTCACCTCGCGACGATTCACCCATCCAGTTTCATCGGGCTTCTCGACGGGGTGCAGACAATCGGTCTGCGCAACGTGACAGAACTGACCGATCAGTCAGCCGCGCTTCGTTTTGTTGCCTTCATTGACCGCGTGTACGACGCGCAGATTCCCATTCGGGCCACCGGACTCTCGCTCACGTCGGTGTTCGGTGGAGGCATGCTGGACGGCGGGTATCGCAAGAAGTACATGCGGTGCATGTCTCGCCTGAACGCACTTACCCAAGGCGCCTGATCGAAATGAGCCGAGAAAACCGCAAGCTGTTGGGCCTCCTCGGCGCTGTCGGTGCAATCGCGCTGAATTGGGGTGTGGCGAAGTCGCGAAGGCTCGTGAAGAGCCGCACTCCGCGGGTACCTTCCTCGCCTACCACGACGGAAGCTGGACAAGCGGGACTCGGCGCAACTCGAGAGTTGACTCGATCCGAGATCGTCGGACTGGTGCCAGAGTACGATCCGCACCCCGATGGTGACCCCGATCCCGGCGAAATTGTCTGGACGTGGGTGCCGTACGTTGAGAACGACGGCCGGGGGAAGGACCGCCCGGTACTCATCATCGCTCGCTTTGACCGTCACGCGGTTGCCGGCTGCTATCTCAGCACCAAACGTCACGACGGGTTTATCTCAATCGGCAGTGGCGCATGGGATCCCGAAGGACGGGAGAGTTTCGTGAATCCCGGCCGAATCTTGTTCGTCTCAGATAGCGGCATGCGGCGTGAAGGTCACGTGGTGACACCTGACCGTTTCGAGCAGACGGTGCGACACATTGCCGCGCTGCACGGGCTTTCCACATAGATTGAATTTGACGTTTCATAAGGAGCACCCATGACGTACCCGCTCGAACCGGTGACACACGTATCCACCCGCAGATTTCCCTGGTGGATCCCCCTGGTTGTGGGTGTGCTCGTCGCCGCGGCAGGAATCGGACTCCTGATCTGGCCATTTGTCGCTGCCACCTGGATTCTGGTGATCCTCTTCGGGTCCGCACTGATTGCGAACGGGCTTGCGCTGACCGTGCGCCTCCGTCCTTCAGCGAGCACCACAGTCGGTGGCGTGTTGCTGATCCTGGCCGGGATACTTGCGATCGTGTTTTCTGAGTTCACAGTGTCCGCGCTTGTGACGTTCGTGGGAGTCTCATTGATCTTTGTCGGGGCACTCTGGCTGGTGATCGGAATTCGGCTCACCGAAGGTGCCAGCATGTTGGTCTTGCTTCCAGCGCTTCTCACCTTGCTTGGGGGAGTGGTGACCTTAATCTGGCCAGACTTCGCGATCAAGGTGGTTGCCGTGGTGTGTGGCCTATTCACCGTGATGCTCGGCACCTCACTCATCTGGACGGCGATTCGACTGCGCAAGATCTCAGTCTCACAGACCACGATCATCCTCGACTAAACGAAAGAACCCGACCTGGGTCGGGTTCTTGGTGGTGCGCGATACTGGGATCGAACCAGCGTGAAGATCTAGGGGTGAGAGCATCGCTCTTGCCGATCTTCGCGGGTCACTGGTGAGTGTGGAGTGCGCGATACTGGGATCGAACCAGTGACCTCTTCCGTGTCAGGGAAGCGCGCTACCGCTGCGCCAATCGCGCCTACTTGAGGCTATTCAATTATGTTGAGCGAGGTGGCGACGGGATTCGAACCCGTGTTAACGGCTTTGCAGGCCGCTGCCTCGCCTCTCGGCCACGCCACCGCAGTGGTTGACACCACAAGCGATCAGGTTTCCCAGATCACTGGAGCGGATGACGAGACTCGAACTCGCGACCCTCACCTTGGCAAGGTGATGCGCTACCAACTGCGCTACATCCGCTTGGCACGTTTCCGTGCACCTGAATGACTATAGGGGAAGCCCTGAACCACCGCAAATCGAGACACGCCGCGCCAGCCGGAGTCTGGGGTTTCTCGGAGAATGACGAATTCTCGCGGCGGGTTATTCGATCTCATTGCCCACTGATTGGATACTGGAAGACATGACGGTAGGCGTGGGGCGTGCGATAGGTCGAGTTGTCACATCGCTCGTGATTCTTGCGTTCATTGTGGGCGCATTTGTGGCCTACCAAAATCGACAGGTGATCTCCGACCACTTTGCTGCTCAGAACTTCACGCCCACTGCGGAGGTTGTCGATCTCACTGCGCGCATTCTTCCTACCCCGGCTGGCGAGCGGGTTTTCTTTGCTTCCGAACCGACGCTCGACGCGAGCCAAGGATTCAACGAACAGTGTTCGCAGGTGGATCACTCTGAAGAGGGGCACGTGCTCGGTTGCTTTTCCGGCGGCACGATCCACCTATTTAAAGTCACCGACGAACGGCTCGCCGGGATCGTTGAGGTGACGGCTGCCCACGAGCTCTTACACGCTGCGTTTAGCAGGCTTGACGCCTCGGCAAAGGCAGAACTCGTGGAACAACTCGAGACTGCTTTCGCGGAGCTTTCAGCAACCGACTCGGCGCTTGCCGAACGCATGCAGGTCTACGAAGGCCTGTCGGGCACAGCCTTCGCGAACGAATTGCACTCCGTGCTCGGCACCGAGGTGCGCGAACTGCCGGCAGAGCTCGAGGTGCACTATGCGCAGTGGTTTTCACAGCGGAGCGTCATCGTCGATTTCTTCGATTCCTATCATCAGGTCTTCACCCAACTCAAGGAACGCGCCAACATACTGCAAGCTGAACTCACGCCGATGCGAGCCGATATCGAAGCTCGACGTGCCACCTACGATGTTGCCGTCGCGCAGTTCAACGCCGAATGGGCGATCTTTTTGCAGCGAAATGAGGCGTTCGAGTTTTCAGACAATCCGGGCCTGTTCTATGCGATTCGTAACGAGTTTGATCTGCGGAGAGACGCCCTCAACGAAGATCTCGCAGCTCTGAACTCTGATATTTCGGCATACGAAACCATGAGGATCGAATTGCAGCAACTGGGCGAGCTCAGCACGGAGCTCCAGGCGAATCTCAACAGCGAGCTTGCTCCACCTGCAACCGCTCCCAACGCTTAGTGCAGCGCGAGTAAAAACAGAATGCTGCCGCCAAGGCGTGGTCATATGCGTGCCTGAATCCGTGTATTATCGTTCAGGTTGGCACGGCGATGAGGATGCAGTGCAAGCGGGCGATTGGCGCAGTTGGTAGCGCGCTTCCTTCACACGGAAGAGGTCATCGGTTCGAGTCCGGTATCGCCCACAAGGATAAACCCCCGGCTGACCGGGGGTTTTCTTGTTTTGGCAGGTGTCTATTCCTGGGATATGGGGACAGATTTGGGGACAAGACCACCCAACAAGACGCTACGAAACCGCACGCAGGGTGCGCTTCAACTCCGGCGCTGCCCCAATGGCGCGCGCTAGATCGTCATGCTGCGTCGGCGCAAGGTGCGCGTAGATCCTCGTAGTCGCGACCGACGAATGGCCCAGGAGCTCAGCTATCCGCTCGAGCGGGATGCCCGACTGCACGAGCCAGGACGCGTAGGTATGTCGCAAGTCGTGCAAAGTCGCCCCAAGGCTTTCCAGGCCCGCTTTTGCGAGCGCCGGGGCAAGAACCCGCCTGTAGTAGTTTCGATCGCTCAGCGGGCCGCCTGTGCGCGTGTGGAACACAAGCCCGGACCGGCAAGGCCCATCAGTGTGCGGAACCGGGCAAGGGTGGAAGGCCTCGGGGGTCTCGAGGTTCTCAACCGCCCACTCGAAGAACGGCACACGGCGGATCTTGCGCCCCTTCGGGTACGGCTTGATTACCTGCCGATCAAACGTGTCCGCAACGGTCACCATGCGGGTGTCGAGATCAAGGTTGTGCCAGTGCAGACCAGCTAGCTCACCCCACCGGAGACCAGTGCCGACTAGGAATTCGGCAACTGCCGAGTCTCTCGCGCTCGCGATCCCGTTATCGACCGCCGCGAACTGCTCGCGTGTCAGGTAGACCTCGCGTCCCTGCGGTGTCGGCGGAAGCTTGATCCTGGTTGCTGGGTTTGCGTCGATGATGTTTGCGTCTATCGCTGCGCTGAGTGAGGACACAAAGACGTTCATGATGCGGCGCGCGGTTCCTGGTGTCAGTTGATCGGCTAGCTCGTTCGCCCACTCCTGCACATCTGGGCGGCTAATGCCCGTGACCCGAACCCCAGCCCATTTGGGCATGATGTGTTTCTTCACCATTGAGTGTTCAGATTTCAGCGTGCTGCGCTCGACTGGCCGCTTGGGCCACCATTCAGCACACCACTCACCCCACGTCTTGCCGTGCATGGCCGCGTCGGTTTTCGAGCGACGCGACGCCAGTTCGAGGCGCGAAGCCGCGTCTTTCGCCGCTTTCATCTTCGGGAACGTGCCCGGCGCGTACCGCTTTACGCCGGCGCTGTCGCGGTAGCCGCCTCGGTAGACGTTGCCGCGTTTCTCTGTGAAGGCCATTGTCTATTCTCGGGACTCTTCGCGCACCCGATTGACGAGATACTCAGCGATTTCGATTGTGGTCATGGTGTCGATCGTGTTCACCTCGAGCGCCTGCTTGCCGCTGAAAATCGAGTCAACATCATCGAGTGTGAGGTATCCGGCGGCTACTAATCCGTTCAATGGATGCATGCCGAATGCCTTCGCGACATCGGCTGCTTGCTTCGGTTTCGGCAGCTGACCGGTTGTGCGCCAGCGAGAAACCGCGGAGTGGCTTTTGAGGCCGATGGCCAACGAAATAGCGCGATCTGAGGGCTTCCCAGGAAGCCTGTCGAGGAAATCTACCCACTTTAGTTCGTTTGACATGACACAAGGTTAAGCGTAGTGGCCCAGTTTTGCAACCATGTGCGCCATGTATCCAGTGCAAGTCCGTTTCTTATGGGCTCTCTTGGTGGCTCACTTTCGCACCATTTCCCGTTTTTAGTTGCGACGGCTTCGATCAATCCACTATGGTCGGTATTGGGCAACATGCCGAAACTGAAACACATGTACACCAACACGATCAAGGGGGAAGGTTGAAGAAGCCACCACTGTACACAACCGGCGAGATCGCCGAGGCATACAGGCGCAGCGAATACACGGTTCGGCTCGCGCTCCGCGACCAGTCCCTGCATGGAGAGAAGCCGACCGGAAGTAACCGGTGGCTCATCCAGGAGCAATGCGCTGAGGCGTGGTCGAGCGGAAAGAAGTGCCCGCACTACGCGGAGAACATTCGCCTCATGCACGAGAAGACGGCACCCAAGGCGAAGCGGGCTAGTTAATGCGGGAAACCGTAGCCGCTGAAAAGAAGAAGCCCGCTGCGGTAACAGCGGGCCAAGACAAGAACTTGGAAGGTGCAGAAATTGTCTGAGGTACAGAGTATCAGCCCGTTTGAGCGTCAGCTCGATGAGTTGAAGATCATCACCCTCACCGATGGTGAGGTGTGGTCGGCACGTGACCTGATGCCGTACGCCGGGTACGAGCAGTGGCGCAACTGGGAGAAGGCAATTGGCCGCGCGATTGCGTCAGTGAATGCTTCCGGCCTGAATGCTAACGATCATTTTGTCGGGGTCAGCAAATTGATCGAGACCGGCAAAGGTGCGCGGCGCGAGATCGAAGACTTGGAGATCACCCGCTACGGGGCGTACATCCTGTTCCAGAACGCGGACGGTTCAAAGCCGGAAGTTGCCGCGGCGCAGCAATATTTCGCGGTAAAGACACGTGAGGCGGAGATTTCACCGCGAGCGACCCCCACCGGCGCGGAACTTCTGGCGCTGGCGGTCATTGAGGCGCAGGCCATGTTGACCGCGAAAGATGCACAGATCGCAGAACTCACCCCGCGTGCCGCGGCCTGGGACGACATTGCTTCAAGCGATGGTGACTACTCGGTCGGTGATGCGGCGAAGATGCTGCAGCGTGCTGGGATCGAGACTGGCCGCGACCGACTCTTCGACACGTTGCGTGTGTTCGGGTGGGTGTACCGCCAGTCTGGGCGCCTGCAGGCGGCGCAGCGCGCGGTCGATGCTGGCTACCTCCGCCATAAGGCGCAGTCGCACCGACACCCGGAGACTGACGTGATCGTATTAGACCCGCCACAGGTGCGTGTAACGGCGAAGGGGATCGAGCGGTTGCGCGTGAAGATGCTGCCCTCAGTTTTGTCACTCACCGGCTAGGACACCGCCAGTTCGTCAGCCACGGTTTCGACCCTGGCTTGGCTACAGCATTCCATTTTTCGCCCCGTGATGCGCTCGCAGATCGGTTACGGGGCACGGCCTAACGGCTTAGAGGCCGCGGAGACATTCACCGTCTCGTCACGCGAAACTCGCCCGCACGTTGAGAACTACATAGATACCGAATCCCCAGTGTCGCATCATAGCGACGCGGGAGTGCTGCCGTATTGGTGGTGCTCGGAACGCTGAGCCTGGCACGTCGAAACGTGTGCGGGCGCTTTACCGCGTGCAGCTGGGGAGCCCGAAGTTGAAACAGACGAGAAGGGCATGACCGGGCAGGGCCCGGGCAAACGAGACGACGACCTATTGGGCGTCAAGGGAGTGCATTCACACGGGCAGAGCCCGGTGGTTGACGTGACCGTGCGGCATGCGAGTGCCGTAAAGACCCCACCGCGATGAGACGAGAGCACAGTCGAGCGGTGGGAGGAAGTCTGAGTCTCGGCATGGACGCACCTACAGGAAGGCACCCAAACCCCCGGGTGTGCCGGTTCGAGCCCGGCTGCGTCCCCGATCCACCAGTAATCCAACGGAAGGAACGGATCATGGCAGTAACAGAAACCAGGGAAGTAGTTGTGGCTGAGGCGCACTCGTGCGGCCCGGCCATACATGTGAGCGTCGACGGGCCGCTCTCGGTCGATCAGTCGATCGAGTTGAGGGCAGAGCTCGAGGTTGCCGAGCAGGAAGCAACCCAGTGGCTTGATGGGACTCGGGCCGCGATCGATGCGGCGCTCGCTGAGATCGGGCAGCACTTCGGCATCAAGATCGGCGATTGATCCTGTCAGCCCGACAACATACAGCGAGATAAAGGGGAAAGCATGTCTCAGATTCCAAGCGTGGGCAGAGTTGTCCACTACCAGTCGTACGGGACACCTGGCGGGGAGTATCTGCCTGAACCGCGTGCGGCAATCATCACCGAGATCGAGGGCGACCTGTCGGGCGTTCGCGTGGGGCTCGCAGTCATGAATCCCACGGGCATGTTCTTCAATCAGGACGTGCCGTACTCGGAAGATCCGAAGCCGGGCCACTGGAACTGGCCACCGCGCGTTTAGTCGCGCAGGCCCGCCATCGTGTCGAAGCGGTGGCGGGTACGAGCCCTACCTACCTAACGGCAGGGGCTTAGGCATCCCGGGGTGGGTGTCTGCCGAAACGAATCGCGGTAAGCGTCAGAGGTGAGGGTCTCTGCTGACGCACCACCCCAACACACAGACTTTCTGGAAGGGAACCACAATGAAGATTGTTCAGCTGCAGGCGGAGAACTTCAAACGACTGAAAGCCATCGACATCACACCGGACGAGTCGGGTGCGGTGATCGTCAGTGGGAGGAACGCTCAGGGCAAAAGTTCAGTGCTCGACGCAATCTGGGCGGCCCTCGGCGGACGTGAAGGGAACAAGGTCACGAAGCCGGTTCGCGAGGGCGCGGCGCAGGCGAAAGTGACCGTCGACCTTGGCGACATGGTTGTCACCCGGATCTGGCGGAACGACACCACCGCTGTGAAGGTGCAGTCGAAAGACGGGGCCGAATTCAAATCACCCCAGACGTTGCTTGATTCGTTCATCGGGAAGCTCACGTTCGACCCGTTGGCGTTTACTCGCCTCAAGGATCGGGAGCAGCGGGAAGCTTTGCTCGGGCTTGTGGAGCTCGACGTTGACCTTGAAAAGCTCGACGCTGAACGACAGGAGGCGTACGAGCAGCGCACCGAGGTAGGGCGCGCAAAGTCGGCACTCGGGGAAACACCCGAAGTGGATCCCGAATTGCCGCTCGAGCCGATTGTTGCGTCGGATCTGATCGCCGCGATGAGTGCCGCGGCGAAGGTCGAGGGGGAGCGTGCCAGTATGAGTGCTGCGGTCGACACGAAGCGTGCCGAGGTGGAGAAGCTGCGCGACGAGATTACTTCACTTGAGCAGCGAATCGCGACCGGTGAGGATGAGATCGCGAGCACGATCCGGCTCATGGCTGACCTGCCCGCCGCGGTCGATACGTCGGTGCTCGAGCAGGAACTCGCCGATGTGGAAGCCACCAATGAGCGGATCCGTTCGAACAACAGTGCGCGGGAACGGGGCGTACAGATCATGGACGCGGCGAACTCGTACGCGTACCTCAGCGAACGGATTGCCGCGATCGATGAGGAACGCACCGAAGCGCTCGCGCGGGCAGCATTCCCGGTCGACGGCCTCGGATTCGATGAGAACGGTGTCACGTTCAACGGGGTGCCGTTCTCGCAAGCCTCATCGGCTGAGCAGATCCGGGTGTCGCTCGCGATGGCAATGGCTTCGAACCCGTCGCTGCGAGTGATCCGCATCATGGACGGATCGTTGCTAGACGACGAGGGCATGAAGCTCATCGAAGAAGCAGCCATGCAGAACGATTTCCAGGTGTGGGTTGAGAGGGTCGCGAACGGTGACGGTGTCGGTTTCGTGATCGAAGACGGAGAGGTGCTCGAAGATGCTGCGTAACCTACTGGGCAAGATCGGGTACGTGCCCGCCGAGGTAGTGAATGTTGCGGTGCGTGACGCTGCAGCGAAAGCGCAACTCGAAGCTGATCGGGAACGGTCGCGGCGGGCGTTGGCCGAAGACGAGGTCGCACTCTTGCGTGCCGAGCTCGCCGGGAAGGTGACGCCCGTGAAGCAGGAACTCACGAACGCGCAACGCCAGGTTCTGTTGAACTCGCGCCTCCACACTCTTCGGGAAACGGTTCTCGCGTGAAGAACCCGATGAAGCTCGCGAAAAAGGAACTCGTGAAGTACGGGGCGACGATCGTTACCGAGTCACGTCACGCGGTGGTGTTCGACATGCCGCACGGTGGCCGGTACACGGTGGGACGTAGCGCTCTACTGCCGAGGGTGCGTGACGTGATTCAGGAATGCCACCTGATAAGTGTCGGCTTGCGAGGCTACACGGCCGTAGCGAAGCCGCTGATCGATCCGTCACGGTTGCGGTCTGCCGATCATTTCCTATTGCGTCTCGACCTGATGCACGAGCAGGAGGGGGTGACGATGCGCGAGGTTCTCGATGTGCTCGCCCACCCAGAGAGGGTGTTCGCGACTCACAACCGGCAGAAGATCGCAGTCTGCGGGAAGCGGGTGACTGTGGTTGCGGCTGTAGACGGGTCTGAACTCGTGCTCACGACTCTGCTGTGGTCAACTCCGGCTTTATGGGAGCGCAACCCGAGGCCGGAGGAATGATGCCTGAACCGATACCCACACCGTTTGAAACGGCCATTGCCCTTGCGGCGGTGGCCGTTATCTGTTTCACGGTCGCGTTGCGGCGCGGCTGGTTTCGGGCGCTCGCCGAGTGGTTGGGGTTTCGTCGATGAGTTGCCGGTCAGGCCAACACGTCGCTTGGGGTGTGGCTGCCGTCCATTGCCAGGTGTGCGATTTCAACGGTGAAGCGGACGTGGAACTACACACCTGTGTGGACACCAAATACATGACCTGCCCGAAGTGCGGGCACGAATGGGAGGGGCGACATGGCCCGAATGACAGCGAGTGAAGTCGGGGAGCTCAAAGCGTTAATGACGTTCGCGAAGAAATCGAAACAGCCGCTCAAGCTGAGCCCGACCGTCGCGACGATGACGTTGAAAGTGATCGAAGAAGTTGAGGACGCGAGAGCGTCAGAACAGGTGGGCGACAGTGAGTGAACCGATGGCCCGGATCGGGCTCGTGCTCGGCATGCCAGAGAACGAATACCACCACGGCGGGCCGGAGTTCTCGTCGTCAGCGGCGAAAGCGATTCTTGAGACTCCGGCGCATTACAAGTGGGAGTACATCGACGGACATAAGCGATCGTCCAAGGCGTTCGATGTTGGCACTGCTGTGCACTCGAAGGTTCTCGGCGTTGGCGCGGAGGTTGTCGCCTACCCGGAGGAGTTGCTGGCTGCGAATGGTGCAGCGTCTACGACCGCGGCGAAGAAGTTCAAGTCCGAGCAAGTGGCGGCCGGGAAGATCGTGATGAAGAAGGCAGAGGTTGAGGAGATCAACATCATGGCCGAGTCAGCGCTTGCCCACCCGCTTGCCGGGGCGATCCTCGAGCACGAAACGGGGCACTCGGAGGCGTCGGTGTTCGCGACCGACCCCGAGACCGGCCTGCAGCTGAGGGCGCGCTTTGACCGGCTCCTGTCCGACCGTGGGCTGTCTGGTGACGTGAAGACGACTCCCGACGTGAGTAGGCGTGCGTTCGCGACTGCAATCGCCAGGTACAAGTACCACGTGCAGCGCGCCCACTACCTGCACGTCGCTCGACTGATCGGCCTCGACATATCCGACATGGTGTTCATCGCAGTGCAGAACACCGCGCCCTACCTGACGACAACGAACACGATCGATTCCGACTTTGCCGCAAAGGGCGAAGAGCTCGCAGTGAAAGCGCGGCGCACCCTCGTGCAGTGTGTCGAGACGGATCAGTGGCCCGGCTACTCAACCGGACTCGAGATGCTCCGCCTACCCGGTTGGGCCGTTTTCGAATACCAGGACCTAGAAGAAATGGAGCTCGAAGGATGAGCCAGAACCCACTTGACCAGATCACTCCACCGACCGCCGCGGCGAGCCCCACGCAGGTCGCCGCTCAGGCGCAGCGGAAGGCGCGCACGTCGGCCCCTGCGCCTCGGCAGACTCGGCGCCCAACCGGGATGCCAACGTGGCCGTTGCTACTGCTCGCTGGGCGGGAGAAGGCCGGGAAGTCGTACCAGGCGGCGAAGGCGTCAGCATCTGACCTGATCGGACGCACCCTGTGGATCGGGTTCGGCGAGAAGGATCCCGACGAGTACGGTGCGATCCCTGGCGCTGACTTCGAGATCGTGCCCCACGACGGCACCCTGTCGGATGCGCTCGACGCTGTCCGGTGGGCGGTCTCCGAGCCCCGCGTTGACGAGAAGCCGACGCTGATCGTGTTCGACTCGGCAACGGTCTACTGGGAAACGCTGCGGGACAAAGCGACTTGGATGGCGATGCAGCGGGGGTCGATCAACTCGAAGACGAAAGAACCCATCGTTGGCACTGACCTGTGGAACTCGGTCACTCAGGACTGGAACCTCGTCGTGCGTGCGTTGAAGAAGCACGACGGGCCAACCATCATCACCGCACGGCTCGACACTGTCACCGTCATGGACGATTCAGGCAAGCCGACGAAGAACCGTGAAGAGAAGATCAAGTCACAGAAGGCGCTCCCGTACGACGTCGACGCGATCATCGAAATGCCTGAACGTGGAACCGCGAGCCTCTCCGGCGTGCGCTCGGTGATCTACACAATCCCGGAGCGCGTCACGATCGAGAAGTTTGACGAGAAGGGCGTCGACTGGCTGTGGCGTGCCCTCGGGCTCGACAAGCACCTGACCGCGGCAGCAACACATACTGATCCGGCGCCCGTCAGTGAGTCGTGAGCTCAGACGCCGTGAGGCGCGCAAGCACCGTGTAGCACCGGTGACGCGCACGGTCGCGAAGCAGCGCGCGCTCGCGTTCATCGCTGGCGTCGCGCTCGGCACTGCGGGAGTGCTAGCTGCAGCGCTACTCGCGAGTGTCCCGTGATCGGGCCGAAGCGACCGAAGCTGACGGCGAAGCAGGAGCGGGAAGCGTACGCCATTGCGAGCGAGCGCGACTCGGTCAGGGGTGTCGAACGCTGCCAGGCATGTGGCAGGTTCGGCCCTTGTGACCGCGACCACCGGCAAGGGCGCGACGCGTACAACACAATCCCGTCGAATCTGCAGCTATTGGGCAGCGCGTTCGGCTGCGGCTGTCACCTCAAGAAGACCGAGAATCCGGCGTGGGCGCTCAAGAACGGACTCGCGGTGTCTCGGTGGGATAACCCGGCTGAAACTCCCGCATGGCGGTACGGCGAGGGCTTGGTCCTCTACGACGACGAAGGCGGATGGAGACCGTGTGACCGACCGGAAGCGTGAGCCCTACCGAAGCTGCACGGTGTGTGCGTTCGGGTATTGCGCTCCGAAGCGTTGCTACTGCTCGCATCCAGAGTGCAGCGCGTACGAGTCCTATATGGGCAGACCAGACGAAATGAATGGAAGTGATGACAAGTGACCCGCAACACGACGCACACGTTCACTCCTGACCCGGTGGTGAAGCTCGCAGCGAAGGTGTTCACCCCCGACGAGCTCATCGGCATGTGGGAAGTGGCTCGCGATCGTGGCGACGCACATCAGGCGGTGTTCTACCTGAACGTGCTCGCCCTGTTCGCGCCCGCCGAGGTGCCATCCGGGCGGGCGATGTCGGTCGCGTTGGCGGCCATCCACCGGGGCCGCGGGGAACTGCTGAGCGCGATGCAATACGAAGAAAAAGAGTGGGAGGTGGACATTGGCGCGGGAGAAAGATGACCGACAGTGGATGCGGTTTCCGATCGATATGCATCGTGACGTGAAGGTGCAGCGCCTCACCGATTCGCAGTTCCGCACGTTCTTCGAGATGAATGGCGAAGCCAGGCTCGAGCGCAACGATGGTGTGTTCGACAAGGACGATGCTGAGTTCAGGTGGTCGTTGGATGATCTGGAAGGTTTATGCCGGTCGCACCCTACGTCTCCGCTTGTCGTATTTGAAGACGAGCGGTACCGCATCCGTGTCTATTCGAACCACCAACTCACCGAGGATGATCGGGAGCGACTCGCGGAGGTTGCGCGGGAGAACGGGCGGAAGGGTGGGCGGCCCCGCAAAAACCCAGAAACCCAGAAAAACCCAGACGTAACCCAGGCGCAAGCTAAATTAACCGGGCTGCAACCCAAAATAACCCAGGCAAAAGCAGAGTCAGAGTCAGAGTCAGATCAAGAGTTAAAGACTGACTTGACTACTTCCAGCGTCAGTCAAGAACGTAACGCGCGCGAAAAGACTGACTCAGAAGAATCCATTGAGGCAAGCAAGAAGATCGCCGAGACACTCAGCGTCAATCTCGACACGGTGATCAAGATGGCCGCCGGCGTGGAGCGCGATCTCGGATATGGCGACGCGCTCAGGCTCGGATCGTTCATCCTCGCGAAAGCATCGCGACACCCGCGGAACCCAATGGCGTACATCGCGACAGCGTTTCAGAAGAATCCGCATGAGGTTCAGCAGTGGATCGACCGCGAGGTTGCACTGTGACCCGCGCCGACGAACGTGTCGCCGCGGTTGTGGATCTCGCGAATGAGTACCTGAACGCGCACGAGGCGGGGGACACGGCGCGCTTGAACGAGCTTTGGCAGCAGATACCCGACATGGGCGCGTTCGTCGCTCTCATGGCCGGTTGGGTGATTCGCGCCGAAGCGAAACTCGGCAACGCAGAACGGGCCCTCCACATGACGCGAGACGTGAGGCCAGCCGGGCTCAGCCGTGCCCAAGTGTGGAACATCGCCGAGGAATCGGCAGAAAGGAGCGAACGTGCTACTGGGAGTTGATTTCAGCTTGACAGCGACCGGCGTGTGCGCGATCACCGAAGCCGAGGCTGAGTGTGTGACGTTCGGGTCGAAGCCTGGCGAATGGTGGGCGTTCGGCGACCGGCCCAGGGAGATCGCGAAATCGGTCGACGAATGGCATGGCGAGGATCGTCCGGCGTGGGTGATCGAGTCGCCTTCGTACATGTCGAAAGGTCGCGGCCATGACAAGGTGCTCGTCGGGTGGCACATGTTCGTGGATCACATGATCTACGAGCTCGGGTACGACCCGCCGCTGTTGGTGAGCCCTTCGCAGGTGAAGAAGTTCGCGACATCGAAGGGAAATGCGTCTAAGCGCGACGTTGAGCGTGCCGTGTGGCGGCGCTACCCGGACGTGGAGCTACGCGACGACAACCAGGCCGACGCGCTCGTGCTCGCGGCGATTGGCGCAGCAGCGTACGGGGAACCATTCAACGGGGCCCTCACGAAATACCAACAGGAAGTAATCGAGGCAGTGCGCCTCGGGAAGGACAAATAATGCCAACCGGATACACAAATGACATTCACGACGGGAAACCCGTCACGTTCGAACAGTTCGCACTCAAGTGCTCGCGCGCTATGGGCGCCGCGATCATGCAACGCGACGAATCGCCGGACGTTGAGATCAGAATGCGTGAGCTTGATGGCTACTACGCCGAACAGGTAGAAAAGGCATCGATCGAGCTCAATGAGGCTCTTGCCCGAAGCGGCGAAGAATGGGCGCGCATACAGTCGGCCGAGATCGCCGAAGCCGCCAGATACCACGAAGAGTATGTCGCGAAGCGAAAGGCGGTCGCGGGGCGCTACTACGACATGCTCGAGCATGTCCGAATGTGGGAACCACCCACGAACGAGCACGATGGCCTCAAAGATTTCATGATCGAGCAACTCAAAGAGTCAATCAAGTTCGACTGCGGCGACTACACGCCAGAGGTGCCGGAGACTCTGCCACTGGGGCACTACATAACAAAGAAGCTCAACGAGGCGGCCAAGTGGCTTGCTCGGGCGCTCGAGGAAAAATTCAAAGAAGAAGAGAGAGTGCGAAGCCAGAACGCATGGGTCACCGCACTGCGCGATTCCCTCAAGGTGGGGGTGTCCTGATGTCGAAGGTGATTCACGAGGCCGAACTCCGATACCAGGTGGAAGGCCGCGACGACCCAGACGGTTCGTGGTCATTCCTTTGCGCGAGCGAAACACGCGCGGACGCAGTCATTTCAGCGGACTATCGCGCCGAAACCTGGAAACAAGTACGCGTAATCGACACGCACGAAACCGAAAGCGAGACCGAATGAACAATCCGAAACCGCCCATGTTGGGGCCGATCATCGCGGTGCTCGGGGCACTGTCAACGATCATCCTGATGCTCGTATTGGCGGCGTTACAGATCGCCGCTGTGATCGACATTGCGTTGCCGTGGTGGATCGTCATGATCCTTGTGCTGCCCGCGTTCGTGTTCCTCGGAGCGCTGATCTCCGCGGTCCAGTCGAAGTCGCGCCGGCGGAAACTCATCGAGCAGGCAGACAAGTTGTTGGAAGAGCGACGCGCGCAGATCCGTGCCGAGAGAGAAACCCGAATCATGAACAGCAAGTACAGGAGTGGAATCTGATGGCCGGAGAAACACAAATCACAGTAGTTGGGAACCTGACCGCGGATCCAGAACTTAGGTTCACCAATAGCGGCATCGCGGTCGCGTCGTTCACGATCGCTTCCACCCCACGCACGTTCGATAAGCAGTCGAACGAGTGGAAGGACGGCGAAGCGTTGTTTCTCCGCGGCACGGTTTGGCGCGAGTATGCGGAGAACGTGGCGAACTCGCTCACGAAGGGTGCACGTGTCGTGGCGCGCGGCAATCTGCGTCAGCGCGGCTACGAGACGAAGGAGGGGGAGAAGCGCACCTCGTACGAGCTCGACATTGACGAGATCGGCCCATCGTTGCGGTACGCGACAGCACAGGTCACACGCACCCAGGCGCGCGGGCAAGGGGGAGGGTTCGCCGAAGCTCAACCGCAAGGGCAGGCCGGTTGGGCTCAGCCAAGCCAGGAGCAGTACGAACAGGCCGGATTCGGTAGCGGCTTCGATGATGAGCAGCCATTTTGAGCGACTCAGATGTTCTTGAGCGGCCGGACACGGTAACTGTCAGCAACGACGGAGACCACGATTTGTTTGCCCACTACGCACGCAAAGTCGACATCGAGAAGTCCATGTTCGAAGGCGTTGAGATTGTCGCGCTGTGCGGCAAGAAATGGCGCCCGAGTAGGGATTTCGCGAAGTACCCCGTGTGCAAAACATGCGAAGAGACCCTCAGCAGCATCCCAGGTTAAGTGACGGGGCCCGCGCCGGCAAAGGGTGCGGGCCTCCCCTATTTCACCACAGAAGGAACCGACAATGACCTCCATCATCACAGGCCGTGAAGCCGCAACTGTCGCCATCGTGCAAGGCAAAATCCGAGAAGCGAACGCATCTAACGGCTGGCACGACAGATACCACGACATCGAGTTCTCCGGCGACGACGAAGCCATGACAGAGCATGTTCTGTCGAAGCTTGCGCTTGTCGGCACTGAGGTCGCGGAAGCCGTCGAAGAGCTCCGAAACGGGCGAGGTATCCGAGAGGTTTACCACTCAGAGGGTGGCAAACCAGAGGGGTTCCCGATCGAGCTCGCAGACACAGTGATCCGCCTACTCGACCTGGCCGGCATGGTCGGCATCGACCTCGGCGCGGCGATCCGGCTCAAGCTCAAGTACAACGCGTCACGGGGGAAGATGCACGGTGGGAAGCGAATCTAGCTACGAGGTGTGCGGGTGCACTCGCGACCACGAGCACAGCCACGAAGCATGGTGCTACCAGAACGGCGGACGCTGCGAGAAGTGCCGCGCCTGGCGCAAACGCCGCTACGGCCTCAACTCTGATTTCGCGGCAAAACAACGCTACCTGCGAGGGGTCGACGTTCAGGTTCCAAACGGGCGCGCGGTCAGGAAGCTCCGGGCGCTTGCCCGAATGGGGTGGGGCGCGTGCGAGATTGCCAGACGCATCGGAAAGCATGCCCGCCCAGTGACGTTAACCCGTTCTGGTGGCACCTCGAGGACGAGGCTGTCGACGATGCAGAAGATCGACGATGTATACCTCGAGCTGCATATGATGCGGAATAACACCCGCGAGGGGCGCATCACCGCCACTCGCGCAGAAAACAACGGGTGGCTTGCTCCGTTCGACTGGGACTGCATTGAGAAAGGGGTCGTCGGGTGACTGACCAAACACGAATCTCGGTCGTCTGCAATAGGTGCGGAACGGTGCTCGGCATCTCCCGAACTATGCGAGACGCTGAGGCAAAGAACCGTGAACACTCTTCTGAGTGCGAAGTGTTGAACGGATGGGTGTGAGGCGGGTGCGCGCGTGCATGTGTGGGCATCACCCGCTCATGCACGGCGGCCGGGAGTGGATCGGTGGGCGCATGCTGGCTGGGCTGTGCAGCATCAGCTCGTGTGAGTGCGTGAAGTATCGGCGAAACACGTGGTGGCGACGGGCTTTCAGGCTAACTCACGCCCAACTGACATGAGGTTATTTGTTCCCCGGGGGCAGGTGTGATGCCTGCCCCCATGACGTTAGGAGCGGCCATGTGGCGTTGCCCTGTATGCCCGGTGATCATCCTTGACTTGTCACGGGTTGGGGCGCATGTGTGGTCGCATCGTGACCCGGTACAGGTTGCGGCACGGAACGAATTGTTGGTGGAGGCGCGGGGGAGAGTCGCCGCGCATGACGAAAGGAAAAAGGATGACTGAACGTAGAACGAAGCGCCGTTACGCGCACGAACTGTACCCACACGCCGCCGAGGGAGATATTCGACCTCTCGACGTTGAAGTGCCCTACCGGATCGCGCGGGCTGTCGGTTTCGACGTGCAGGGTACGGGCTGGCTAAAGGATGACGTTGACCCGAAGCTGTCGGCCGACCGGACCATGCATATGATCAACGAATCAAAGCTTGCACTGCTCGCCATTGCCCTACACAAGGGCATGACCGGCGACGCGGCTTGGGGATGGGTCGAATCAGGCATGGGCGACGGCGAGTTCTGGCGCTTGCACGAAGAAGCCGCGAAGTACGGCGTCGACACGTACGCGATCAAGCCGTATCCGTGCGGGCCGGAGCGTGACCAGCATGACCATCTGAGCGAACCCCATTTCAGGTATGGCATGGAATCGCGCACGGTGACGCGGGTACAGGGCAAGGAATCAGAGTGCGAAGAATGCACCGAGGCGGTGGAAACAGGATGACGATAGCTGATCTTGCCGAATCATACGGGTACAAGCTCCAACCCTGGCAGGCCGAAGCGGCGGCCCGGATTGAGCGGGGCGAATACCCGATCATCAGTGCGCCGAAAAGGGGCGGCAAGAGATGGTTCTTCGGTCTCGTGGCCGAGTGGGAAGCACTCATGAAGAGTGAAGAACTGGCCACCCAGAACGGGGGAGACGATGGCGACACTCACTGACGACTACGTGCATCTCGAAGAAGATCACAGCGAGTGTCAGCCGGAAGTGCCAGGCCATGAGTGCCGGTGTTTCATATCACCACCGTGCAACGCATGCGTGGAATGTCCCGCCTACATCGAGGAAGCGTGGCGTGAGGATCCGCGCTGGAAGATCGCGTGCTGCAACTGGACAACACCAGGCATTGTGCATTTCGTCGCGTACCTCGCGATCGATGGCGGGTTGCGTTTCGCGAAGTACACGGACACCTACGCGGAGGCGTGGGCCCATGTTGAGAACTATGCGCCGCGAGTCGCTGAATGGCTTGTCGCGCAGAACGGAGAAAAACGATGACTAATCAAACACCAGAGAGCGTGATCGCTGAGGTACGTCACCGTCGCGCGTACTCGGTCTATGGAGACGGTACGGCATATCTGGACATCGGCAGATTGCTCCAAGCGTTAGAGCTTGTGATGGCTGAGCGTGATGCCGCGACCGAGACTATTGAAGCTCAACTCGTGAACGCCAAGGCTGGCTGGGACTCCGCGCTCCGCATAGTGAACTCTGGCAACGAAATTATCAAGCAAGTAGGGGCTGAGCGTGATGCCGCGAACGCTGCGATAGCCGCCGCAAGAGTTGTTTGCTTGCAACTAGGAGGCGTTGACGGAGACGTGTCGCAACCCGCGCCGTCGTATTACGTGAGCGTGGGGCGGAATGTGGTTGCTACCGAAGTTCTCGCGGCGCTCGACGGGGCACCCGAACCCGAATGGGAAGGGCGAACCATCTACGGATCACAGCTGGAAACCGGGCACATCACAATCGAACCTCGTGGACTGAATTACGCGACGCATCAGCGAACCGCCAAATTTGGCCCGTGGCTTCCAGTGGTGGGAGAGAAGCCATGAGTGAGCGCGATCAGCACAATCGATGGCGATGTACCATTACGGGCTGCAATCCGGTGATGAAATCGACAGAAGCGATGGAGTCTCACCGAGCCGAGACGGGGCATCGCACCGCGAGGTGGCCGGTCCGGTCAGCCGCCGGGAAAGCAAGAGCAAGG
This sequence comes from Leucobacter fengyongliangi, assembly GCF_052386045.1. Classification (NCBI taxonomy): domain Bacteria; kingdom Bacillati; phylum Actinomycetota; class Actinomycetes; order Micrococcales; family Microbacteriaceae; genus Leucobacter; species Leucobacter fengyongliangi. Next base: position 1,366,299 of record NZ_CM126356.1, read on the forward strand.
CAGCGGAATAAGACCGGGTACTACGACAAGTACAACGTGGGTGAGAAGTCTGCCGAGGCGCGCGGCCTGACACGTGGCAGTGGATATGACAGCTGGAATGACTACGAGGTGCACCCATTCAGTGACGAAGCATTTAGCGAAGGGATGTAGTGATGACTACTGACAACCGAACGAACGAGGCCATTGCCGAAGAAGCAATCAAGATGAGCTGGCGCAACTACAATTCGGACGAATCAGGCACCATGCCGACAGAGGCCGAGGACGCGAAAGCTGCCGTCACCGCGCTTGAAGCCGCTGGCCGTCTTGCTGGTGAGCCGACCGGTGAGCAGGTAGAAGCGGCGGCGAAGATCATTCGCAGGGCTTCGCTTGAGACTACGGCTGATCCTGGCGATTTTTGGAGCGACTGCTATGAGAGTGAGCGTGAAAGATGGCGCAACGCTGCTCGTGCCGCTCTCGTGGCTGCTCAGGGTGCCGCCCCGCAAGCTGAATGCTCAGAGCGCCCAGGTGGCCGCCCGTGCGAGTCAGGAAAACCTGAACACAAGACGCACTGGTCAAATAGGCCCAAAACAACAGATGCGTGCCACTGCACCCCTTATTCGGAGGATCGTGGCGGTGGCTACTTCGAGTTGATGCTTGACCCCGAACCGGATTGCCCGGAACACGGGGAAATGATCGCCGCCCAGGTGCAGCCGTCGAGCGGCGTAGACGAGGACGCGCTTGTGCAGCGGGTCTATGACGAGCTGATGACCGATGATGCGGTTGCCGAGGTTTGGTCGAACGGCAAGGTTATGGCGACTGCTCGGCGGATCGTGAAGTTCGCGGTGCAGGGAGGTGAGAGCCGTGGCGAGTGAGGTGAAGCAGTGGCTACACAGCAGAAAAGGAATCATCACTGGCCTCGAGGTCTGGCGCGATGACACTTGGATGAAGGTCGAGCTGGCTGAGGATCATGAGCTGCGCTATATGGCTGAGTCGAACCGTGGCCGGGTGGATGAAGCGGGCACGGTCGAGACCTTCCGCATTTCGCTGATGACGGCGCTTGCCGGGAAGGAGAAGAACGATGACCGAGTACACGCCGACGACTGAGGAAGTGCGCCAATCGTTTGTCTACGCCGAGTCTTCTGAATTTGTGGCAACAGTGCCAGGCAATGGTAACGATGCGTGGGCGAGAGTTCCCGCAAGTGGTGATGTGAAAGCTACACGGGTGCGTGACGGCAAGATTCAGGCTGAGGCTACTGCAGAGTTCGACCGCTGGTTGGCCGCGCTGATCCGTGAAGCGAAAGCGGAAGCGAGGGGCGAGGCATTGATCGATGCTGTACAGGCCCACCGAAAGCTGCATGAGACATACGGAAGCACGTCAGTCTGTCACGGAGGTATTGGGGGCCAGGCCATGACACCGCACTGCGCGGAAATATGCGACAACATAAACGCGCATCTGACAGAGATTTCTGCGTGGGATGCGTTGGAACTAGAGGCTGTCGAGTTTTCGCGCGCTCGTGCTGCCGAGTACCGCGAAGGGAGCGAGACATGATTGACCTACATGATGCCCGCGTAGAAGCTGCGGCGAGAGCGGCATATCTGTCGCAGCGAAAAGAGATGGGACTGCCTGATAACTGGGATGCTCTCGCGCCTGAGTATCAAGCCATATATGTCAGAGCGCAAAGTGCCGCTCTCGCCGCGGCTGACGCTGCGGTGATCCGTTGTGATTACTGCGGTGATGATTTGCCAAGTGTGCGCCACAAGGCACACGTCCCGACGACCCCAAGTATTCAGCGCCTCGGTTTCGATGCTGACAAGGTGGTGTGCCCGGAGTGTGTGATTCGAGCGGTGCGGGCAAAAGGAGCGTCGGTAACCGTAGAGAAAGTAGCCCAAGCGATTTACGCAAACACCCGGGCCACTGTTGCGTTCACTAAATCACTACTTGGCCCAGAGGCCGACCATGAGGATTTTGATTACTACCGCAAGCATGTGGAAGCGGCTTTAGATGCGGCGATGCCGACCGTGGAGATGATCGCAGCAGCACTGCACGGTGATGAATGCCCCGACGACCCGGACGAGGGCGAGTCATGTAGCTGTGACGGCAATCACTACATGCGTCAGGGTGAAATAGTCCACGCCCTTCTCCGGGGAGGTGATGAGCGGTGAGTGAGCACGAGTGCGTCTTTGTAGAAGAGGAAGAGCCGAGTGGTCGGAAGATTCTCGTACCATGCCTGACGTGTGGCTACCCAGGGATGGACGCGCTTGAGCAGCTTCGTGACGATGTTGCGATGTGGTCGCGCACGGCGAAGGACATCGTGAAGGAGATGCGAGCACTCGCTGAAGATTTCAACGCGAACGGCAACAGTCGCGAACTGGGTGACCCTCGCGCTGCTGTCTGGCATGAGGCTGCGCGCCTAATCGTGACGAGATTGGAGCACGGAGCATGACCCCCGCTGAGGTGCTTGCCATGCGCGACCGGCTGGCACTCGATACCCCATGAAAAACGAAAGAACGCCCCCGTGGCAGGACTCATCACGAGTTCTACCACGGGGGCATTTTTTGTTTGTGCAGCGTTATTCAGCGGCGTACTTCGGTTCATATGATGGGCGTGCGTCTGACCCGAGCATCCACTTCTCAACGGATGGCCAACGATCACCGAGTGCTTGCGCGATCTTCTGGTAGCCGAGGATCACACCAGCAACCACGGCAGCCTGCACAAGCGCGAGCGCCGACATGCCACCGTACCCGGCCTCAGCGAACACACCATCCAACCAGGCCAGCACTTCACCAATGGCGGGGATCGCCCCAACAAGGCGAGTCACGAGGACACCCGCGAACGCGGCAATGAACGTGCGAACCGCTTGCGGGTTCTTAGAATCAAGCATCATCATTTCCTTACTTCGTAGACTGAATGAGCATCACGATGATGCCGATCAAAGACCCAGCACCAACGATCGCCGAAACAGCGAAACCAGCGATCAACCAACCAGACACTTTCACCGGCGCGGACGCTGCGTCGGCGGCTTTCAGATCCCGAATTTCGCGGTCAACGAACTGTGTTCGCATTTCCCACTCAGCACGGGTCACATAGTTCGCTTCGAGGCGTTTCAGGTCTGCACTGAGTTCGTCAACGTTGCGGTCGAGACGCTTCAGGAGGCGAACGATTTCGGCTTGGGAATACGATTCGGTGTCTTCACTCATCCGCATTCACCTGCACGGCCGTGGCACCGGTACCCGAGTCGCGCCTTATGGCAGAGGCCGTGTCGGTGCAGGAACTTCTGCCACCGGGTCATGCGCTGAGCTTCTTCCCGGCCTGCTTCACCATTGCTTCGGCGATGCGGGGCACAGCGAGCTCGAGCGCGGCGAGCAAATCGGCTGGGTCGATGTCGACACTGTCGGCGGTGACCGTGATCGATTTGCCGAGCTTCGCGAACCCCTCGTTGATGGCTTTGAGGAATCGTTCAGCGTCGAGCTGCACACCGGTGAGTGCTGACTGGAAGCATGCCCGCAGGAAAGAGTTGATGATGTCGTGTTCCGCATCAAGCATGTTGTCCGTGCTGTCGCCGGGTTTCAGGGCTGCGTCGTGGCGGCGATTCAGGAGAGTCATGATCTGCATGTTGGGGACATGGAATGAGCCGTACCCGGTGACGATGCGCCCAGAGACTTTCGTGTTGTTGACCGCGGGCCCGGTCCAGTAGAGAGCGAACATGGGGAGTCCTCCTGAAATGGTTGGTGGCGTGCTGCCGGTGGTGCTGCCGCGGGCGGCGAGGGTGATGAACTGGCGCGGATTGACGCGCCCCGAATAGCCATTGCCCCAGTTCACAGACAGCGGCATCGTTTCGAAATGCAGGTGCGTTCCGGTCACTAGCCCGGTCGCACCCATGTACCCGATCAGTTGGCCCCGGGCCACCGACTGTCCGGCGTTGATGACTGTTTCATCTAGGTGCGCGTACCCGGAGTGTCCCCACCCGTGGCGGATCACTACCGAGATTCCGCCTGCGACACCCGACCATGAGGTGTTCCATCCTTCGAGGAGAATCACTCCGTCATCGATGGCGTAGATCGGTGTGCGGTGGGCCCCTTTGATGTCGATGCCGTTGTGGCCGAGTTGGCCGACGTTTGCCTGATACCAGGCTGCGTCGGCACCAAACTCTGCGGTGATGTCAACCGTGTCGACGGGCCACCATTTCGGGTCAGCCATTTTCGGTCACCTCGAATCCGTGCTCGTCGTATTGGGGTGCGATGTCGCCGCGCGCGATCGCTGATGCGTGTTCGGCGAGTGCTTGCTTCACGATGTCGGGCAGGTCATCTGGCGTACGTTCGCGGTTGAGTGTTTGTGCAGGGTCGGCTCGTGTCGCCATGCGGGGCCTCCTTAAATGCGAAAGCCCCGCACATGGCGGGGCTGGTGGTTTGGTGAGTGCGGAGATGCTCGGCTGCAGCACAGGTAGCGCTTACCCCCGGTCCGGGTAAGCGCTACCTGGCCGCTCGCCTATGCGGCTCCGGCGATGAACCCCGACACGAGGTAGGCCGCGTGCCGGTCGAGATTGAGTCGGCTCCGGTCATAGCGTGTGGTGATGCGCGGATCCGAATGGCGAGCGAAGACTTGTGCGTCACGAAGCGGGGCGCCTGCGTCGAGTGCAGCCGTTATCGCGGCATGCCTCAGCGTGTGAGGATGAATGCGGTCCGACAAGCCAGCCTTCCGGGCAAGGGTCTTGATGCGCTGGTAGGCCGCGTTCCGGTCCATGCGCTTCCCGGACTTCCGAAGAATCAGCGCACCTTCCGTGCGGTCACCAGCTGCAGCTTCCAGCGTGCGTAACACGGGCACCGGCACGGGAATGGTCGCGGGCTTGTTCCCCTTCCCGTACACGCGCAGCACCCGGTGACCGCGCTCGACCTCGCTGAAATCTTCGATGTTCACGTTGCACGCCTCGGTCACCCGCAACGCAAGTAACCCCATGAGCGACACGAGAGCCGCGTCGATTGGTGAGGAGGCGCGGGCGGTAGCGACGAGGTTTCCGAGCTCGATACGATCGAGCCCGAGCGTGCGCGTCTCGTCGTAGTGCACCTTCGGCATCTTCAAATGCGTGGTCGGGTCTTTGCTCATCCGGTCGTCTGCCACAGCAATGCGGTAGAAGCCCTTGATGACCGACAGTCGACGGTGCACGGACGCCGGCGCATTCCCCCGGTCTTCCTCGAGGTGCCTGGCGAAGAACTCGACATGCACACGCTTCGCCTGCAGCGGAAGGATGCCGTTGACGCGGCACCACTCGAAATAGATCCGAAGATCGGAGAGGAACATCTTCCTGGTGTTGCCCTGGTATCGGGCGAGGTAGGAAGCTGCGGCGATTTCCTCCTCAGTCATCGAGGCGAAAATGGGTGCAAGGGTAGTAACGTTATTCACGTCGGACTCCAACTAGTACTTGGGTTCGGCTGCCCGCCCAGTGTTAGCGCACTGGGCGGGCCTTTTGTTTGGAATGTCGACGTTACTGATTACTCATGCGAAATGCAACTATCTGGGTCGGATAGTTAGCCGGTTGGATCTGTGGTGGCCGTGTCGTACTCGTCCTGACTGATCCAGCCACGGGCAAGTGCAGCCTGCAACTGTTCTACCGTTGCGGTGCCTTCCGCGTATCGGGCGAGGAGTCTCGCGCCGAGGAGTGTTGCCATCAGATGCCTCCCAGGATCAGGTCGGTGATTTCGTCAAGCTGCCCTTGAATGGTGGGGGCTGTGGTGTCGAGTGCGAGCGCGAGAGCTTCCGTGAGGTTTGTTTCGTTTGCGTCGGGGTCGGCAAGGACTCCGGCTGTCACATCTACGGATGCGAGGGAACGCACTTCTACTCTGATTCCCTGAAACTGGGTGGGTGACTCTTCCGTACCGTCACCTATTTGCGTGACAGCTACAGGGATTGAATACCCGTGCCCGTGTGGTTGAACTGTGGGGTGTGTGCCCCATGTGTCTGCTGGCATAACTTTTCTCCTGTGGTTGTGTGCCGGAATTCTTTAACGAGCGAGAGCCGACGCGCCACTCGTGCTCACAAAGCCCGCGGAGCTGTTGCCAAACAGCGCGAACAGCCCAACAAGCGAGCCACCATTCGCCTCCCCGCCCAGGCGAGGCCATCGCCAGGAACTGTCCTCGACCGCATTCACGTAGTACCCATCAGTGAGATACGTCGATGCTGACCCACTCGCCACCACACCCATGAAGCTCCCGGCGGCGAGCGCTGATGGGTATTGCCAGGTGTCGGCACCCTTCATTGACTCGACTATTTTTTCGTGTCCTGTGGTGGTGTTGTGCGCGAAAGCCGATGGGGTGTTGGCGACCCAGTGCTCGGTTACACCGACGGCGTTTCTGATGTTCCATCCGTCGACCCATTTCCAGGCGGTGCCCCACAAGTCCTCGATGCCACGGTAGATCATCCCTTCGGAGTCTCCGCTGGCTGATGGTGTGGTGAGTGTCGGGGTGGCGTTGAATTGGCCGGACGCGTTCCCGAGTGTCGCTGATCTGCCTGCGATTTTGGTGTAGTCCGAGCCGCCGATGTTTCCGCCGCCGAGGACTGCTTGTGAGTACAGGGTGCGGTACTCGGTGACGAACAGCAGGTTGATCGCATGGTGTAGCCAGTAGTCCGACAGTTGCCACACGTTGTTCGCGTTCCCTGACGGGTCGGTGAGGCCAGTGTTGCGGTTGCGTGCCTTCGTGCGGAAGTTGGTGTTCGAGATGTTCACCGCGTTCACGAGAACACCGTCGTGTACTGACGAGAGGGTTCCGGTCGTATTGTTCGCTGGGGCGCTGGCTGATGTTCCGAACGCTGCAATATAGCGTGCGCGACGCTCCACCGCAGCTTTCTGAAACGCGGGATGTACCGCGAATGTGCGCCCGTTCACGACTTTCGCTGTGGGGAGTGTGGGGTTATCGGTGAGGAGCGGGAACGGTTTCACCTCGCCCTGGTCGAATACCACCTCCCATGAATGCCGCTTCAACACTGGGTCGTAATCGGCGCGGTAGTAGAAGCGGGGGATCTCGACCATGACCTGACCCGCAGTGCCGGCGAGGTCAGCGGTGGTAGTTCCGGGCGCGGGGGTGAGACCGATGTTGTTGTCGTTCAGCGACTCCCACACGGACCCGCCGGAGAGTACCCGGTCGCCCTTCATGTACGATCTGGCCGGATCGTGTGCCGTGAGTGTTGCCCGCAGTGCAGCATTTCCCGTAGTGACTTGGTCGGGTATCGGGCGCGCCGGGTCAAATGTTCCCTCGTGGACCCGAACCCACCCGGTCTGTAGGGAGTTCACCGAATCCCACACGCCTGCGATTTTCGTGGAGTCGTCACAATCCAGGTAGTGAACGACCTGGGTGCCGTCGTTATGCAGCACAACCCGGCGTATTCGTGACTGCACTTGCGGGTTCATCGCTATGCCCGCGGCCTGCCGCGCATACCCAGTGTTCCCTGATAATGCACCCGCGTCTGAGCCAGACGCGGAGATTGCCTGGTATGTGTCCGGAGCTGTTGCGCCCACCTCATACCAGGCGACGCCCGTGTGGAACGTGATCCCACCCTCGGATGGGATCACCCCGACTGCGGCGAGCGCCTGATCGCGTGCAGCAATGGTTGCCGATTGTGCGGTCAGTGCGACATCGCGTGCAGCCTCAGCACCCGTGCGGGCGGTCTGTGCGTTGGTAGCTGAGGTTGCTGCTGCGGTGACGTGTGGGGCAAGTTGGCTATCAATCGTGGCATTTAGTTGTGCCCGCGCTGCACTGTTCTCATCGGCGATTGCTTGCGCGATTGCCTCAGCCGTGGGGAGCACGTTCGACCCGTCGTTGCCTTGTGGGCCCCGCACGTTCCCCGCCACCACCGTGCCACCGTCAGCCTTGGTCAGCACCAGGTCATCCCCGGTGACAGTGCCACCCACAACCATGCCCGCAGCCGTAGCCTCGGCCGCAGCAGCAGACCCAGCAGCGTTCACCGCGGCTTGGAGTGCTTCAGCGGTGGACGCGCCAGGTGCACCACGCACACTGCCGACGTTGATTTCGGTTTCGGCGTTTGTGACGAAGATGAGGTCGTCGCCCTCGACGCGCACGCCGACGACGGTTTGACTCTCGATGTCCTCAATTTTGCTCATGAGATTGCCGTACAGAATCGGATCATTGACGTACATCATCACTTGGGATGTGAAGTCCACGCCGTCAGGTAGGAATAAACGCATTTCGCCCATCAAGGACTCCTTAGAAAGTTAGGGGGATCGCAATGAAATTGAACCGGCACATGCCAGCCGAGGCGCGCGTATAGCCGACTGCGACGGTGGTCTTGTTTGGTTCAAGGATCATGGTCGATAGTTCAAGTTGTGCAGGGTTCGCCGGAACGTCACCATTCGAGAGGATGATTGCCCGGGGGTACGGGGTGGGCTTCAGCCAAGTGTTTACCGCCCAGAGCCAGCCCCCACCAGAAGGGAGGATGTGCACTACCGAGGTAGTTTCGATCTTCCGCTCCACCACGCGATTCGCTACCTGTGTGGCACTGATTGTCACCGCGCCTGGCGGCACGGTTACAGCGCCACGCAGCACCTCCCAGACGCCACCAGGGTCACGCTCGAGCGCGGGCTCCACAGGCGACGCAGACGGCACACCAGGTTTCACTTTCAGCTGCACCACAGGTGTAGCCGCAGGATCCAACCGCAACACCACCGAATCGATGCGTGTATTCCCGGAAGTGTTCGGCTCGATCGCCAGGGTTTCGATCGCCGAAGACGTAAAGAAAACGCCATCAACTGTTGAGCTCCCGGCCCGCACCTTCACATGCCTGCCAGTGGAATCAGCAAACACCTCAAGCCCCGTTGTAACCTCCGCCGCGTAGGAGCGGGCATACGCCCGAAACTCCGGCAGCGTCACCGCACGCCCCGGAACCGGGTAAGCGTCTTGCGCCATCACACACCTCTTTCTAGCCGCGACAAGCGCGACCCAAGTTGAGACTGTCGCCGCAAAAGCGCGGACACCACAGCCGAATCATCTTCACCAATCGGGTCACCCACCGTGCCACCAGATAGAACACCATCTGACACCACTACCGGGAGCGTCTCGAGCGGCAACACCATCACGTCGTCGCCGTCGACCACCGACACCAGGTCACCCGGGCGCACAGCCTCGAGAGCAAGATCGTCGGAAGGAATCGCCGAGGAAGACGCAACCGCCATACCATCAGCAATGGCATCCAAACCGGCCTGATCGAGTTCAGTCAGGTCAGTGGTCTGCCGCTGGTCAATGACCGTCGTGCGACGCCCGTAGATGGCCTCCGCAGCAACAGATGCCGGTGTGGTGACTTCCCGCGCAATGCGTGCCGTACCCTCGCCACCACCCAAGACAATCGCTCGAGTGACTTTCGGTGCCTCAAGCCCATACTCGAACCTGGACAGACCGCCCAGGTCGATATCGAACTGGATCTCAGTCGACCTGTCCGCGGGTGTCCATGTCACGAACTTCAGTTCGTCGCCGTCCTGCACCACGTCGAAGCACATTCCGGTGCCTGCGATCTTCTGGCACAGTTCAAGGAGGTTCTGAAACCGGGGGGCTTCGGTGCGGGTGATACCGCGGGCGAGGTCGGGGCCGAGCGTCACGCGCGGCCGGAGCGAGGCAGGGCCGATGTTCGCGCCCACGTACGCGTGTAGCAAGGTTTCGGTCACGCCCGTGCGAGTGTCATTGGCCCTGGTGGTTTGCGCGGTCGCCACCCTTGACGGGTCAGGGAACGCAGTCTCATGCGCCAGCACCGACAGATCAGTCACCCCGGTGAACGTCCACAACCCTTCCGGGTTCGCAGCCGACACCACACGCCGCCGCAGTTCACATGGGCCAGAGAAGGTGCGCTCGCCAATCTGCGCCACAATCCCTGACCCCTCCTGCTTGAGCCACCATGCCGCCTCGTGGTCACCCGAAGGCAGCGCCCCGGGAACCTGCAACTGCCACGTGCCGATCGCGTTCCTCGCGGCGACGAACTGCGCCCCACCCAAATCATGTTCGGACAGCACAGCCCGCCGCACCAGGTCCTTGTCGCGCACCTCAACAACAACATCCATCAGTAGACAACCTCCTTGAGTGGTTGGAAGCTGCCAGTGATCGAAGAACCACCCATGAGCTCGGTGACGAACCTCACCGCGGTGGACTCGTCAGCAACCCCCGTCCACCCGCACCAGACGCTCTCGCCGTCAAAGTATGCGGTTGAGAGGGGCGTCAACGTCAGGATCGGTTTGCTCACGTGCCCCTGATCGCCGAGGAACGCAACACCCGCCTCGATACGGTTACACCCGTCAGGGATCTCCGCGCCCGCAATGGTCAGATCGGTGGAGTAGACCACTTCGCGCAGGCTGTCGTCGACGTAGAAGAAGATGAACGAGTGTTGCCCGTCACCAGACCCCTCGAAACCGACAGACACGTGCGACCCCGTGGGTGGGACATTCCACACGACAGCGCGGGGCGAACCAAGCGCCCCAATCGAAACGCGAACAGGCTCAACGAAGTGTGGAGTTTCAGTGTCCCATTCACGGCCAGTCAGGAACCTCGGAGCGTAATGCATGCCCCACCATGTGAACACTGCACCATCGTCAGAAATGAACCCAGGATTCTTTGAGTCCATCAGTCGATCAACAGTACGTCCCCCGATCGCGTCCAGGCTAACCAATGTTGGGGTGAGCGAAAGCTCAATATATGAGCCCCAGCCCTCATCCTCGATAGGGGCCGCTATACCGTCAGCTGGACTACCCAACGTGAATACCTGCCCGTCAGAGCACAGTCCCACAAGCGCAGATCCGTCACATCCGCGCAACTCCACAACGGAACGCCCGGAGAGCGCCCCGCCCGACAGTGCAGTGGGTGGCAACGTAACAAAGTTCACCCCGTCGAACCAGGATCCCCAACGGATTACCTGCCCAGACTCCGTTCGCGCGGCGACCGCATTATCCGGTGCACCATAGAGCCCAAGCCGACCAGGGCGCACGACCTCTCGAACAAGGGAGCCGCTCAGCGCCCCAGCCGACGCAAGGATCGGGGTGGCGCTGTTTGTTGTCGTGCCGTCCCCGAGCACACCGAGCTGATTGTTTCCGAAGGAAACCAGCGTGCCGTCAGAAGCCCACAAAAACGTGGCAGCAGAAGGCGAGTACGGCCACCCCATCGGAAGCACGAACGCACCAACAATGGTCTTGCCTGCCAGCACACCGGTGTTATCCAACATCGCGGGGAGTGGCCTATTCGTGGTGCCCGTCACTCCAAGTGCGCCGGAACTTCCCAATCCCCAGGTGTGCACACGCCCATCGGCTGTGACCGCAACCGCGTTATCGTGCCCAGACGACACGTCCACAACGACTCGCCCGTCCAAAGACCCCAAGATGCGTTGCGGGATCGCGTGCGCCGCAGTGGTGGCCTGCCCATGAACCCACGTCCCGAGACCCCAGGACCACAGTTCACCATCATCGGTCACCGCAAACGCGCCGATGACGCCACCGAAAGGGACAATCTTCTTGATTGACTTTCCGGCCAGTCCGCCACCAAAGGTGTGGGGAACGAGTGCAGCATGATCGTCAACATCTCCTGCTCCTGCACCAGAAATGAAGTCGTCGCCGAACCCGTTCAGCTTGTAATGGGTCCCACCATAGAACAACTCCCCGGAGGTGGTCTCAACCCAGGTTGAGTCACTGTTGCCCCACACATTAGCGATCGATTGTTGATCTGAAACGAATGCCGCCCGCCCATAATCAGCAGTGACTGGTTCGTGCTCCCAAACCCCACCCGCCGGGAACTCAACGCCCGACAAATCCGTATGGAACCTCGGGTTTATCGCATGGTTCTCTGCCTCGACCACGGAAGTCGCTGCGCGTACCCCAGCCTCGGCACCCTCCATTGAGAGTTCCACCAGACTGTCACCCTTCGGTAGTTTCGGGAACTTCGGGGCAGGCCCCACCAGGTCATACCGTGACGCGCCAGTCTGATCCGTTACCGCCGGCACACCAGGCTTCGACGCATCCACAAAAATGCGTTCCCCCGCAGCGAGCGGACCAAGGATCGTAAACCCGCGCCCCCGAATACGGATCACCGTGTCCCCAGACGCAGGACCCGAAACCACCCAAGACACCGGAGAATCAGCAACACCTGGATTTGTGAGCACCATGTCCGCGATGATTTCCGCACCAGATACGGGCAACACAGCCACGTCGTCCAGGAACGGGATCGCCACGTCAGCGACCATCCGCGCCTCGAACGATTCAGGGCGACGACGCGACCAGTAGGGTTGCGGGGCCTCGCAGACGATCGTGTACCTGGCCAGATCCAGCCAGTGCTCACTGAAAGCGCCCTCGAGTCCCGACTTGTAGACGAACGAGAGTTCCCACTCGTCTCCGTCGGGGTAACTCACCACCCATTTTGGGGAGGTGCGCAGCATCTCAACGAGCCGCTCGACCGAGTAGCCAACATACTCACCAGAATCGGCAAGAACTGCAAGCTTTACAGCGAGAGTGCGGGTGCCGATCCGGGTGCCAGTGTGAATCGAACCCACACCAGCACCCGCGCGGAGACGCTGAACGGTTGGGATAGCACCAAACCCAGTCGACCCGAACATGTGAACGAACTCATCCTTCGACGAGATCCCCAAGGGGATACGGGTTGTCCCAGATTCAAGCCACAGCTTCCACGGTTCACGCAAGACCAAGCACCGCCTTCAATGTTGGGGCTGCAGCGAAGAGTTCATCCTCCGCGGCGAGCCCGGGGTTTGCGTACTGATTCCAATTGAGGTTGAGCACCGACGGAGTGACCTCACCCGCGCCCGAACCAGATACCGCGGACGCAGCCGAGAACCCCACAGATGCGGAAGCGATTCGGACGCGATCGCGCTTCCCGACCATGCCCTCGATGGCTGCGTTAGCCATGCGCTCTGACGATCGGCGAATATCTGGAATCGAGTCGTCCTGGCCCATTACGAAACCAGCACCGAACATCCGGCCAATCTGGTCTCTCGCTACTCGGGAAGGGGAGTTGATGTCGAGCTCGGCTTTGGCTGCAGCAGATGCAGCAGCTGCCATCCGCGCTGCGGCGGCGGCCGCCGTATTGATCTCGGATCTGATGCCAGCAGCGAAGCCCTGTCCGAACTGGGCGCCGACCTTGTCCATGCCGACGGCTCCGGCCTTGAGCTTGTCGCCCGCGTCCTTTGCCATCTTGTCGGACGATGCACCCACCCCGGGGATGCCCTTATCGATGCCGCCCCTCATCTTCTCGCTGAAATCGTCACCAGCTTTCTTGGCGTTATCGACGAGCGTTTGAAGCTTCGGCTCAGACCTGGAAATCAGGCCATCGATTTTCTCGGTGACCCAAGTGAAGTCAGTAGCTTCCGCAACCCCACGTAGCGCATTCCCTGCAGACTCAGCTGCTCCCGCGAAGTCACCCTGAATCAGTTTCAGCATCGAGTCGGAAACGTCCGCAACGGCTTGAAGAATGATTGTGATGTAGCTCAAGAAGATCGAGAAAACTGTCAGCACGCTATCGATAGCGATCGAAAGGACCCCAAAGCCCTCTGCGATCATTTCCCAGTTGAGTGCGGCCAGCTGGACGATCACTCCAACAAATTCCATAAGCGCCGGAAGATGAGGGGCGATGACCTCGAGCATCTGCAGCAGGACACGCGCCATTGAATCGATCATCGTTACGAGGTCTGGCAGTATCGGGATCAACTCTTCGATGAACGAGTTGACGATCGGGACCAGCGCCGGCAGTAGCGGGATTAGCGCCTCGGTGATGCCAATGAATGCTTCCGCGAGCGCGACAGCTAGCTCTTCAATGTCAATCGAGGTGATGAAGTCTTCCAACACCGGCGCGATCGTTTCGATTGCCGTCGCGAGACCCTCGGCGAGAATCACGATTACCGGCTCGATTGCTCGCAGCAGCGAAGAAAAGACGGGCGCAAGTGCCGACAGAACCCGGGAGAGTAGCGGCCCGAAAACGGCTGCGAGCTCCCCAATGAAGCCCATCAGAACGCCGAATGCGTCGGCGATCGGGCCCATTGCCGGGGCAAGCGCCGAAAGGCCATCTGCGAGGCCGCCAATGAGCTCGTCTAGCCCCTTGGTGATCTCCGGGCGGTTGAAAGCCTTTGAGAGGTCGCCGATGAACTTCCCGAGCGCCTGCCCGCCCTCGCCGATGAAGTTTCCGATTGGGTCGCGCAGCCCGTGGAGCATCTCTCCGAATTCCTGCAGCCCGCCCGAGAGGCCAGCCATTGCAGTGTTTGCGCCAGTGAAAAACGCAATGAGCGTCTCCTGCCATTTCTGGCCCTGCACGGCTGCTTCCCAAGCGAGAAGCATGTCGGCCCAACCCCGGAGGCCCTCGTTGCCGCCAGCTTCCGCAGCCTTCCAGATTCCCTGAAAAATGCCTGTGGTTGCTGCGAGGACATCCCACAAGGCGTAGAAGGAATCGATGGACTCTTCGATCCAGCCGTCGAGTCTTCCGTCCGTAGCCACAGCGGAAAGCCAGTTGTCGAACTCAATCGAGAGGTCAACGAACCATTGGGCGAGACGTGGCATGTATCGCGCTGCGACCAAACCAAGGTTGGTAATCGCGCCACCGAATGCGTCTGTTCCCGTGGCGAGGATGTCCCACGCCTCGGCGAGACCGTCGAACATCTTCTCGAGCCGGCCGTTGGCAAAGTGTTTCTGGAATGACCGCGCAAGATCAGCGGTGAAACGGCCCATCGACCTTGAGGTTCGGTCGAAGCTTCGCTCAAGCTGAGGCATGACCGAGTTGGAAAACTCGATGATGGCGTCACGAGCTTCACCCCAGAACGCCTTTCGGATTATTGCCCCGAGGTTGTTGTATGAATCACCTAGTGATGCGAGCTCTTCTTTCGAGTATTTGAGTGCAACAAACAGGCCAGCACCGGACATGACAGCACCGGCCAGGAGACCGGGCAGTACGAGCAGGGAGGGCAGCATCGCCGCGAAACCGTCACCGATACCGACGATGCCGGCGATCGTGTCGAACACGGCACCGAAGCCTGTCGCGGCTGCGGTTAGACCCAGTGTGAGCGCCGGGAGTTTCTTGTCCAGGTTCCCCACCCATGACAAGAAGTTGTCGAGCATGTCGTAGCTCATGCGCGCGCCAGACAGCGCCGCGAGCGCAGTCCCGGCGGCGGTGAGGGCCGTCTTGGAGACCACCGGTATGATCTCGACGATGCGTGGCCGAGTTAGCCAGCTGAGACGCGATGAAGCCCACGCCGTGTTCGGGTTCGCCTCAATTATGACTCGTCGATTCTTCGCCGCTTCATCCATCTCGTCGGCGATCTCGTCGATCCTGTGGAGCGTTGTCCGGTACGCTTCCTCGCTGATTAGAGGGTCGGAGAGTTTCTCTTTGAGGTGTTTGAATTCAGCCTCGATCTGCTCAAGATGGCGGAGGAAACCGGTATCGATATCTTCGCCACGCATGACGTTCGCGAGCTTCTCCACAGCCCCACGCATCTGCTCTTCCACACGACGAAGAGTTGCCTTGTCGAACAGGCTGAGGTTGCGAAGATTCACCTTCACGCCATCGCCCGCCTTGTCGGCAGCCTCAGTCACTGCGTCCTTCATGGACTTGGAGAGTTCGGCACGGTCGACTCGGGCCGAAACCTTGACGTTGAGGTTTTCGATGCCGGCGAGTTGAGCCTGGATGGCTCGCTGCAGGGCCCCCCGGTCGACCTTTGCCCGATCCACGTTCACGCTGAAATGCGTTGTCTTCTGGATTCGACGCAGCTGCTTCAGGAGGTCGCTACGGAATTCGTTGGTCAGGGGGACGGCCCGAATTCCTACGTTTCCGACTACGCGCTCTGCTGGGGTACCCATATCGACTCCTACTGCTGGCGGTTAATTTCGCCCATGAACTTCCCGACGTTGAAGTCGGCGATGGTGGGTGCGAACGTGTCCTGCTCGCCATTCGCTCGGCCGGGCCGGGGGTACATCTGATCCGGGGTTAGGGGCTTCTTCCCAAAGGCGGACACGATTGCCGATATTTGGTCGAAGCTGTCGGCCGCGAGCTCGGCAGCGATGTCCCACCCGATGCTTCGAAGGTCACCCCCGAAACGGATCATCCTGACTCTCGAAGCCGGAATGAGGGTCAGGTGCTCCACGAGAACGAGTACGCGCCGAACGGGGACCTTGCCCGACCACACATCGGTGAGGCCGATGTTGTAGAACTGGGCAAGGTCCGCCGTCAGCGACCCCGGGAAATCGGGATGATGGTCGTACTCGTCGATTAGGTCGTAGAGCGCGTCTATTCCCCCACTGCCGCCAGGTAGCGGTTCAGGAGCGCGACGAACACGTTGATGTCTTGGGAGTGCTTCTGCGCCCACTCCGCGTACTCGGCTGGATCCGTGGCGATCGACTCGGCGAATTCGTCGATGTCGGCCAGGATCTCGAGCATTTCCGTTTGGGAATGGTACGAGTCCTCGTCGGATGCGGCCGCGAAATCCTCAAGGAGTTCTTTTCGGCCAGGCTTGAGGATGATGCCAATGAGGCGGTTGCGGTGACGCAAACGAAGCGCGTATGGGGCGCGGAGCTCCGGCATCCCGGCGAGCACGTCGACCACTTCGAGTTCAGATTCGTGTGCGTCGATTGCCTTGCTTGCTCCGGGCGCCTTCATCTTGAGGGATGGTGCCTTGGTGTCTTTCTCGGCCATGTGCGGACCTTTCTGTGAGACGCGGACCTATGAGTGAGGGGGTGCCCCCGGCGCAGGTCCGCACGAACGCCGGGGGCGGTTGAATGAGGCGGCTAGGGCCGCCCCGGGTTGGGGGTGTTAGGCGACGCGCACCCAGGTGACAGTGCCGTCGGTGACCGTCAGGCCAACCGATTCCGGCGCTGTCGGGGCCGTGCCACCGGACTCGCCAGCTACCGTCGCGCGGAGAATCGCGCCACCGCCTAGTGAGACAAGCGCATCGACCTCGTACTCGGTGGTTGCCGCCCATGCGGTCGCAGTGGGCGCGATGAGACCCGACTTGAAGACCTCCATGAGACCCGGCGTGCCATCCACTGCGGGAAGCACGTCAGTGGCAGCCGCGAGGATTGATGCGGAGAGGGGCAGCTCGAGGAAGTTCTCGGTGTCGATGCTGATCGCATCGCCAAGCGAGATCGAGTTGTTCGGGATGTAGAAGCCGAGCTTGCCGCTGCTGTCCTGCAGGAGAACAAACAGTGCGGTTTCGGTGGGGATCGCGCCGGCCGGGATGACGTACCCGCCCTTGACGTAGTCCCAGTCACCATTGAAGGCGAGATCGAGGGTATTGCCGTCGATCTGCAGCGCCTGCACGTTCAACGACCACGCCACCGACGAACGGAAGACGCGAACCGAGTCTGCGAGGAACGAATCGAGAGCGGTTGCTTCGCCGCCTTCGCGCGCGAACGAAATGGTGTTCTGCTTGGACGTGTGACCGAGGTTGTCCCAACCAGATGGCGCAGTGCCACTGAGCGAGAAGAGACTCAGAGGGTTCGCAGGGCAGGGGGTGTTGACGGGTGCCGTGAATACTGCGCCCTTGCCGGGAATGATGAGGCCGCCAGCGTTTACTGTCATTGGAGTGCTCCTTTTGGGGATAAAAAAAGCCCGCATCGGCGGGCTTAGTCGGGGTGTGAGTTGGCGCTACGAGAAGTCTCGAAGCATTAGCGCGAACTGGCCGTTGAACTGCATGACGCTTTTGCTGTTGACGATCGCGGCATTGGTGAAGTCGAAAACGATGGTGTCCGTGACGGACTCGATCGCGACTTTGTTGATGGTGTCGATGCCACCCTCCGGGTGGTCCCACGCGTGAATAGCCGCGTAGAGGTCGGAGAGAAGCGTCTCGTAGTCGTCTGGCTCGACTAGGAGAGAGATAGCGAGGGTTCCTTGCCACAGTCCGTAGTCGAACTGGCCGCCGTTGATGAAGGTCCACGAGCAGAGCGGAACATCGGCGTAGGAGTCTGCGCCAAGATCTGCGATGACGCTCATGTTGCTGGGCACTGCGTCCTCGAGCATTGCGCTAAGGATCCGGTGAAAAGGTGGAAAGGTCGGCTTCAATGGCTCACCTCCTGAACGACTGAAGTGTGCGGGTAACGATCAGCTGTGGTGGGCGACCGTCGGTGCCCCACTCGATTTGGACGGACGCGTCATCCGATGCGTAGATGATTCGATCCGTAATCTGCCGGCCGCGCCCGGAAAGGCCGCGAGCACGCTTCACCTTGATCGAGTTCACATAGGTGCCAGAAGATGCCCTCGGGGTCGCGGTCGCAATCATTCGGCGACGAACCTGATCTGCGAAATGATCCATCTCGCGGCTCTTGCCAACCATGATCGCAACCGGCATGTGGACGAGCTTGTCGACATTCACGTCAGCCATTGACGGCACCTCCTGGGTGAGCTCACGGTGTAGGTGCCGGAGGTTCGGGTATCACTGGCGGAGGCACGTCACGAAGCCACTTGATCGTGATGACCCAGTGCTCTGTGCGCGGTGACCCGTCCATGTGCTGTGGGTCTCCAACTGTCTCGAACTCTCCACCGTTGAAATAGACGAGCGAGTTCACGTCGCCCGGCCAGTCTCGAGCAAACACCCGACGCATCGAAAGTTGACTCAGCCCGTAGGCGTAGTTCTCTTCTGCGGTCGCCCACTCGCGCACTGACTGCACACTGCAACGCTTGATAACGATCGGGTCGCCTTCGTTCACGTAATTCACGAACGTGTTTTTTCGACCCACCGTGCGCCTCTGCACGATCACCTCGTGGTGACCGCGACCTCTGATCGACGCCATCAGTTAACCCTGTGATCGCTGATCGTTGCCGTCCCGATGAACTGGAACGACTCGCCGACGAGATCAAGCAAGTTCTCGCTTGTGAACATCAGATACCCAGAAGCAACTGACGCACGCAAGCCGTACGAGTAGTTTCCTTGCTGCTCAGTGGTGTACCCATCAGGGTTTCTCACCACGCGCAACACAGCCTCGGCGACCGTGTCGATGTAGAGGTCCTCATCTATGGCGCCCGAGGCGAGGCGGGCCGCGATCCGTGACCCGTACCGGGACTTGAGCTTTCCGATCGTGTGTCTGATCTTTGCCTCAACGTAGCTCTGGCTTCCTAGTTCCTCTGCATCACCCTCGTAGTGGGCAGTGACATCGTCGTAGATGACAGGTGGAAGGATCACGGGCATGGTTTACCCCCGGTTGGAGTCGATGAGTGCTGCGAGTTCGTCTGCGCTTGCTTCTGGCTCGTGGGCGAGACCAAGCTCTGATGCGATCTCGCGCAACTGTTCTACGGTCAACGTCCAGAGGTCCTGAACTGTGCCGTCTCCCGGCTCCGTTTCTGCCGTCTCCCGGTCGTGCTCCGCGAGACGCTGCCGAAGCTCGGCAACTTTGCCCTCAGCCGGCAGACCGCGCTCGGTGAGCATTGCTCTCGCGTCCTTAGCCGAGGTCTTCGCGTACGGCTCAAGGTAGTCGACCTCTGGGGCTTCTTCGAGATGCTGGGGCGCTGCGGCGGGCGGCTCGCGGTCGAGGATGTCCGGGTTGGTGATCTTGTCGATCGCCCACTCGGGAATCTCGTCACCAGCAACGAGGGTGATGACGTTCATTTCGGGGTCGAACAGGTTTACGGTGGCGCGGACCTTCATGGTATGGCTCCTTGCGAGATTGTGAAGTGTGTGGTGGGGGTGGCTCAATGCCACCCCCACGTTGTGCCTCGGCTAAGCGAGCACCTTGAGTGACGCGGTTGCGTCCGGGTTCTGCACGACCGGCAGTCCGAGGCCGGACACGAGCACGTCGTACCCTTCCGGGTCATGCTGCGCGAGAGCGCCCGAGAACAGGCCTGCAGCGCCGCCGATGCCGTTCTCGGTGGAGAGCGACTCTGCGGTGACACCGATCACGGTGTTTCCGAGGGGGCCAGTGCCCGTCGCGGTCGCAATCGCGGTAGCGGCGCCCGAAGGCAGGAACAGAACCTTCTTCGGGTCGAACAATGCACGCTCGGTGCCGTTCTGGTCGATCAGGCGCTCGTTGTTCGAGACGACGTTCCCGAACCCGAACGATCCGAGAACGCTCAGAACGTCTGCGTGCGAGACCCGGCTCGGGAGGTCCGATCCGCGCTGCACCACGAACTTGATGATCTCGGTGTTCGTTGTCAGGTGGGTCATGACCGCGCTTGGCACAACCAGCGCGCCCGGCTCCGAGCCGTACACTGCACGCAGCGCCTCGAGGTCAGTGATCGCGGAAGCGGAGGCGCTGCTCCAGTTCGCGACCGCGTTCGCAGTGAGGCCTGCCTTGCGGCCGAAGTTCACCTCGAATGCGAGACCACGCTCGGCGATGGTTACCTTGCCGGTCTCGATACCCTCGGCCGCGGCGAGAACCATACGCGTCGCGATCTCGACGGCGATGAGGCGCGCGTATTCCTCGAACTTGTCGCCGATGTCGCCACCGGTGAGCTGCAGCTGCGCGTACTCGTCGACGTGGAGTCGGCGAGAGATCGGGGGGAGCTTGCCCTGACGGGATTCTCCGGCTCCGATCGAGCTCACATCCGACTCGGTGTTAAACGAGCGGAAGCGGGCCGCGCGGGGCAGAAGTGACGAACCTACGTTGAAGTCGTAGGTGAGGGTGCGCTCTTCCTTGATGGGAAGGTAGGCCGCGGCGATCGAGGCACCGTAAACGGCGTCGAATGCGGCCTGAGCGATTCCGGTCAGCTGGACCGGGGTGCGGTGATCCTTGGTGAATGCCATGTTGGAGCCCTCCTATTAGGCGTAGACGAAAGCGCCGGTGGTGGGCGCGGCTGAGATGGCGGCGCGCTGTGCAGCGACCGGAAGGTACGAGGTTTCGACGACACCGTGAACGAGGAGCGCAAACGCGGCCTTCGTGGAAGCGGCTACGCCCGCGCGACGGTAGATCGCGACACCCGAGTCGTCGTTGATGAAACCGGCGACTGTTGGGTGTGGCGTGGTCCCGGGATCGCTTGATGCGACCCACGGCTCGTACATCTTGCTGGTGCCGTTGTAGGTCAGCGCAACACCCGAAGGGATCACACTGTCGGTGCGGCCGCCGATGTTGAAGTGGGTGCCCGAGGTGAACTTGGACAGGTCGAGTGTGCCGGGGCGAGCCGCGTCCTGGCCGTGGCTCGACGCGCGCCAGCGGGTATCGATCGGTACGCCGACCTGGGTGGTGTCAATGCTGAAATCAGTCATGATTTGTAGCCTCCTGAACTACTTGGTGGTGGACTGGTAGCGGGCCGCTTCGGCTGCTTTGTAGTCCTGAACGGATCCGCCTTGGCCCGGAACTGGCTTCTGCGAGTTCTTGAGCACATCACCGAAAGTGAATGGCGGGGTCTTCTGCGACGTGCCGTCGCCTTCGGGTGGGCCGGCAAGCTTGTCAGCGAGCTTCTTTACCCGATCTGTATCTAGCCGCCCGTCTTCGGTCTTGAACTTGTCGAGCGTGATCGTGTCGAGCACGTCGTCGAGGTCCTCGTCCGAGAGATTGGGGCGGTAAGCCTGTATTTGAGCGCGAACGGCGTCCTGCAAGATCAGGTTCACGCCTTCGACGCGACCTTCCTCGCGAGCCGCGTTCACTGCCGCCTCGTCGAGTACCACGGGCGGTTCTTCCGCCGGCGGCTGAGGATCGGTCTTCTTGGCGTTTTCTGCGTCGAGGTGTGCCTGCCATTTGGCGGCAGCCGTTTCCTTCGCTTCCCAGTCGACGGGACGCTTCTCGCCCTCGTGCTTTCGGGACTGGTGACGCCAGTAGGCGACCTGCTCGGGGAGCTCCATGCTCTTCCAAGGCGTGTTCGCAGGGAAGCCAAGGTCGCCATCTTGCGCCGGGGGAGTATCGGCACCACCGTCTTCGGGGTCCGTGACTCGGAACAGCGCGAACGGAGGGTGCCACTTCTTGATGAACATCGGTTGTTTCCCTTACCTGTCGTTGGATGAAACAAACCCCGCGCACTGCGGGGCGGTCATGCGGCTAGTCGCGCTTCGATCTCGCGTAGCTGCTGGGTGATCTCTCCGATGGCGCGCGTCGTCGAAGTTCTGTCGCGGTCACCGGTTCGGAGAGAAATTTGGAGGTTGGATCTTGTCGCCTCGAGCGCGTCCCGGCGTCGCCGATATTTCTCGAGTTGGTCCTCGACTGTCGGCGCCTGATAGGGGATTGGGTCGCCGGTGGGTTCCCATCCGCGCTTTGGTGAGTACACGAGGGTGGGGCCGAGCTCGCCGTGCTCGCGCACCGCAACCCGGATCAGCTTGAGCGCCTTCCGCGTGTTCCCGCCGGCAGCCGCGTACATGCGGTCAAGCTCGCCCCGGAGATCCTCGGCGTTCATCTTGAGGCCAGGATCGTTCGCCTTCGTGATCGGCACGGTCTTGCATTTGCAGAGGCCGTGAATCGCTTTGAGGTTCTTCCGCGTGTACCAGCGGGTCGCCGCGACCACACACAGGCCGCAGGATCCACTCATTGATAGTTCAGGCCGGAGGATCCGCCGATATCCGATGATCTTGTTCGGCCCGCCCTCGTCGTCGGCATTGCTCTTGGGCCTGGCACTGCCAAGTTCGTCTTCCGCCTCAGCTTCTGCGATCTGCCGTTCCATCTCGGAAACCATCTGCTCGAGGTCCTCGACCGAAACGTCATCGGGGTTGTTGTCGTCGAACAGTGGCTCGTCAGGTTCCTCGAGCAGCCCTTCTCGCTCAAGCTGCTGATTGATCCGGTCGACTTCGTCTCGCTCGACAGCGACTGCGTCGTATTCGACAATTCCGGTCAGCCGCTTCGTGAACTGAGTGAACGCTTCTTCAGGGGGCGACCCACCGGCGACCGCTTCCGAGTAGTCACGCGCGGGGCGCTGATACACGTCAAGCAGGTCGACGCGTGCGCGCGGGTACATTTCAATGGGCGCAGTAAGCGTCACAGCGGGAAGCTCAAGGTCCTCGAACACCCGCAACTGGAACAGCCGCGTCTCCCGCTGAATCTCGCGATACACGGATTCGATATGCGGGATGGACGCGGCCGTTCGAGCGACTACGAGTTCCTGGTCGTCCCAGTCGTCGAAATCATTCCACAACCCCAGCAGCACCCGGATCAGTCGCTCCACTAGCGACCGTTGCCGGGCGGAGTGAAGTTCCACCATTTCCGTTGTTAGCGCCACTGGTCACTCCCATCAGAGATGCTTGGAATTGCTCGTCGCGCAGGTTCGCTTCTTCGAGGGCCATCTCGTCTGGGGTCAGTTCGAAGATGTGCTCTGAGATGAACCGTTGCGAGCGGCCTGCCTGCAGAGCGGCGCGGGCGGCCTCGGCCCGATCGGCCTTGGAAACCGCTTCTTGTGGGCCCCATATCATCGTGAGCTCAGTGCGATCGGCACGAACCGTGTCGCCGTGCGCCTCGAACATGATCGACATGAACTCGGTGAATGGGTCACCGTCCCGGGCCTGCCTTGTGGATACCTTCGTGCGGATCGTTTCGCGGGCGAGCTTGGCGCCCTCCGCGGACTGGTTCGCGTCAGGCGACAACGAGTAGAGCGGGGTGCCTGTGACGGCCGCCAGGTGCTCGAGGTCTTTCGCTTCGGCCATGATGAGCGACTGGATCTCGGTTGGCTGCGACTCCCAGATTTTCGCGCCGGCAGGGAGATACCAGAGGGCGGCCGGGCCACCCTTGTAGATCTCGTCGTAGTCGATCTTCTCGCCAGCCTTCGCATGCCCTTCCGGGTAATACTCAGGCATCGGATTCTCGGGATCCGGGGTGATGGCCCGCTGCCGGAACGCCTGCATCGCGGTGATTGTGAGCCGCTGCAGAATGTCCTCTGTGACCCGGTCGATTGAGTCGATGTGGTTCTCGAACTCGCCTATGCCGCGCGGGTTCTCCAACTTGACGACCGGCACACGCTCTGTGAATCCAAGCGCCACTGGACCGCCAGCCCAATCCCAGTTCCGGGTTGGGTTCCACACTGTGCCATCGGTCGGAATTGTGGTCTGCTTTGCCGGCTTCACGGCGACACGCATCGTGCCGGGCCGAAACAGGGTGAGCATGTCGAGTTCGAGCACCGGGTCGTGTGTGGCAACCACCGCAGCGTCGACCAGCCACGGGCGGATCGCGTTCATCTGCACAGCGACGCTCCACGGATCCCGAACCGTCGCGAACGGCTCCCGCATATCGTCGAGCCCGACAATGCCAAATGCTTTCCCGTAGTGGGTTTTCGCGTCGAGCATGTCGCGGAACTGAACCTCCATGTGGTTCATCCGCATGATGCGGGCCGCCTCGCGGTCACCGTTCGCGTCGTTCGCTGCGGCCGTGCGAAACCCGCGAGGGTTCAGGCGGCCGGTGGTCTGCGTCACGATGGTGTCCGCGAACGTAAGCCGGGCCCGGTTCGCGAACTTCTTGTACGCCTCACGCACAGCTGGATCCGCCTCGATGGGTACCACGAAGGTGCCATCGCGGTAGGTGTCCAGCATGTACAGGCGCGGGAAACCGTTGCCCAACTCTGTCGCGAGCTTGACGAGCAACCAATCATCCGTGCCAGGAATTCCTGCCTCACTCAGCATTACTTACCTCCGGGTGGGCGCGTTTCCGCGCGGATTAAATGGTGTGAACGTGGATACTGTCGGACGACCCTTCGCCGTGTAGCGGGCGCACGCCTCCAAAGCCAGAACCAGGCCCATAGCGGCGTCCATCTTCTTCTTCGAGCCCCGCTTCTCCTTGCCGATGACGGTGCCCGAGCGGCGTTCCCAGCGGCGCGCGTTCATCACATGACGTGTCAGCGCGAGATGGTTGCCGTGGAGCATCTGGCCGGTCGCGATCGCAGTATGTGACCGCTCGACGGCTTCAACCATTGGCTTGTCGCGGTTTGTCCAGAAGTGAATCGACTTGCCGTACGATGCCTGAACGTTCAACTGTGGGCCGAATTCACGCTCCCACTTGTCGACGTAGTCCTGCCACAAAGGCGGGTCGGCAAAGAACGCCACGACCTTGAACTTCTTGAACGTCTCCGCAACTTTCGCGTCGACGAAGTCACGATCAACTTCCCAGTCCTCGGCCTCCTTCGAGTCCGGGGCTTCGAGAATGAAGATCGGCCACACGTATCGGTCGGAGACGCGGCACGCGATAAGTACGGTTGCGTCGTCGGTGCGGCCACCGTCGAAACCGAGCGTGATCGTGTCACCGGCCTTTGGTGGTGTCCACTTCCACTCCTCGCCATCCTCGAGCGCCCGTTTCCGGCGCTCCTTCACCGACACCGCCGCCCACTCGTACGTCTCCACCCATGCGTTCTTCGCAGAGCCGAGCGCGTTCAGGAAGTAGCGACGCTGCGCTTCAACCGAACGCCGCGGATCGAATAGAGCGTTGAGCATCGCGTCGATTGAGTTGAACGCTGCCGCATCGCCGTACGCTTCGAGGAACGCCTCAGAGAGCCGCGCCTCATACTCTTCGTCGGTTTCGCCCTCGATCTGCATCGGGTTCGCAAGCTCACCCCATCGGTGGTCGAACAGGAGACGCTCGCGGCGAGCGCGACCCTCTTCGATCAGGTTCGCGAGCTCGTAGGTGTTCTCCGCGACCGACTCTTCGCCGGGCGCATACATCGTCGTCGTCTCAATGAACCAGGTGCCGTCGACCTTCTTCCGCTTGTCGAGATTTCGCACGACAGTGTCGTACATCTCGTGCAAGCCGGGCAGGTTGTAGAGGTGAGTCTCGTCAAACACGGCGAACGTCTCGAGACCGCCATCTTTCGACGCGGCGCCCGAGGTCGTCGGCTGGATCACACCGCCACCCGAAGCTTTCGGGAGGATGATGCGAGTCTTGCCGGCATCGACCCCGTACGCCTTCACGAGCGCGTGCAGCGGAGTGTCTTCATCGGTCAGGTTGTAATAGACCGAGTCGTAAACGTTCCCGGTCTGTCCTTCCTCAGTAGCCATGATGCGGATGTACGGGTTCGTAACCGAACGCCCCATCGGCTCGCCAGGCAGATACGTGTACGTCAACCCCAGAAAGGTGTAGGTCTCCCCACCCTTAGCGAACCCGGCGAACCGGGCAGGGCCGAACGCCTCGAACATCACCAACGCAGCCGCGAGACCCGACTTATCGGTTCCCTTCGGCCGCGAGAAGAACGCCGAGTCGTACAGCATCCGCCCGTCCGCGTCGAGCGCGTAACAATCAACAATGAAACCGGAATACTCGTCGCCGTAGCGAATAGGCATCCCGCGGACACCGCCGCGCCCATGAACAACGAACGACTCAATCCACCACACCGCCAGGTAACCCAGCGACCGGTTGCGATCATGCTCGCTCTTGTTCAGGATGACGCGCCGAGGCATTAGGAACCTCCTGCGAGTCGCTTCCTGCGCTCGTCATCCATGCTCGAGACGTTGCTGTGGCCGTTACCGACCTCGAAATCATCGCCAGGCGTTTCGATCTCCCACTTAATGCGGAGACGGTCAGCGTAAGTAGCACCGAACGCGGCAACCCGAAGCCGGATCTCAGCCGCACGCTCCGAGTTCTTCCCGCCCGACTCCCACATCTGGTGATGCAGCAGAGCCGTATCCAGCAGGTAGTCCCAGTCGGGCCCGGTGACCATTCGTGTCGCTTGAGGCGACTCACGCCAGTTGTTCCACCAGCGAATCGTCTGCGGGTGCCATTCCTCACGAACCGGGACACCATCGAGATCGAACTGAGGCAAACCGTTCAGCACGATCTGGGGGAGCACGTCGTCGGGGAGCTCGAAGCCGCCGATACGCCCATCGGACTTCACTAGCTCACGAACCGGGGTATCACGGCCGCGCTGACGTGCATCCTTCGGGGGCGGGCCGTTCCCCGCCACTACGAAGTCACCACCGTCATCGGCAAAGGGCGCCGGAACTCGAACACCATGAGGCGCCGAGACAAAGTCTCCGAGTACCGCGTCAAATCGTCGCGCACATTCGGCGGGTCAAGATCGAGCCAATGCATCACGACCGATTCGCCCACGCGCTCATCAACCTCGAACGCTACCAACATCACCCCGGAAGTCTCATCAATAGAGACACCCGGAGGAAACTCAGCAGTGAAACCATCCTCGAACTCAATCTCAGTGCGCTCAGCAAGAGCACGAACCTTCTTCGCAACCATCTAGCAACCTCCATGTCGGAAGGGGAACCGGCCGCCATGTCGGAAGCCGGAAGCAAAGAACCGCAGAATCATGCGGCAAAACCAGGGCGCAAAACCCCCCAGACCCACGCGCACAGCGAGATGCAGAACGAAGCGGCCAGGGGGCGCGGGGGTGGGGTGGGGGTCCCCGCCCCGGGGTGTGCGTGTGGGCGTGTCCGCGCGTGAACGCGCGTACCCGCGTCGTGTGTGCGCGCCCGTGTGGGCCCGCGTGTGTGCCGCGTGTGTGCGTGGGGCGCGTGGTGTGAGTGTCTCGGGCCTGGCGTCGACCGGTGGGCGGTGTGGGCGCCTGGTGTGGGTGTGGGCAGGGTCTCGCCGTGTGGGGTGGGCGTGTGTCGCTCGGGTCTCATGGGTGACTCGAGGGGGCGCGACACGCCCGGGGTGCACAAGTCAGGCAAAGTCATTTCTGCCGCATGGTTACGCCGATGTGTGGGCATTGTGGCGAGACATTCGGCCCGCATGGCTTGCGCTCATTCGGCCCGCATGGTTTAGTTATCTCATCGCCACCGAGTGACAGACGGAAAGCGAAGCCGGGCAGGTAGCGGCGGGCCTACGGGTCACGCTCGCATCACCGAGAACTGCCCGGGGCTGGACCTTGAGAACTAAATAGCGAATTCAGGCACTGGCAACACGCCGGCATAGGCCGCAAGCCCACACGCCCCACGGGGCACGACAGGCGGCGGACACTACCCGGCCAATGGAGAGAGTGCCGAACGGGCGGGGCGCATGGCGCGTCTTCGCATGGTTCGATTCCATGCCCGCTCACGATTCACCACTAACCGATTCACCTAACGGGAGGGCACAAGATGTCTGTGAAATCTGATCGCCGCGTCTGGTTCGCTGCGAACGTTGAACCGCGGCCGATGGTCAAGGCCCACGAGGCCGAATATCTGGCATGGGTTGCCCGTGCGAATGCGTACATGGTTTCCCGGTGTGTGCCGGGTACAGCGATTCTCAAGGATCCGGCTGATGTTCCGGCGGTGGCGCCTAAGTCGGTGGCGAGAGCTTCCAAGCGGTCAGCGACCGATATTGCGGACCGTGAACAGTTTCAGAGCCACCTGGAGCATATGCAGGCGGAGATTGCCGACGCGATGGGGTGGCCGGGCATGTTTTGGGATGACTTTTGGAAGCCACAACGGCACGGCATGGGCGCGCGGCGTCGACCGCGGCTCGAGTTTTGCAAGGGGTCGCTGCATGT
This sequence comes from Leucobacter fengyongliangi, assembly GCF_052386045.1. Classification (NCBI taxonomy): domain Bacteria; kingdom Bacillati; phylum Actinomycetota; class Actinomycetes; order Micrococcales; family Microbacteriaceae; genus Leucobacter; species Leucobacter fengyongliangi. The sequence continues at coordinate 1,394,550 of NZ_CM126356.1, forward strand.
TGCGTGGCCGCACCTAACCGAAGAGATGCAGCGATTGCACGAATCGGGCGTGTGGGCCTGGACGACGTTTGCAGATTTCAAGGCGGCAAAGGTTGCCGAACGTGTCGAGATGCGCGACGCGTACATGACAGAGGGTGATTGCGACTCGCTTTGCGAGAGCTTCTGTCAGGTGCACGCGTTCTAAGAATTGCGCTTCGGCGCTAGGTGGCGAGCGTTAAGGCGTCGGCCCGGTTCAAGTCCGGGCGCCACCACTGCGCGCAGATTGCGCGCGGAAGTGAAATATCGGAGGTTGCACGTTGACTAATACAGGAATTCTTCGGGCGTGGTATTCCGCGAACATTGAACCCCGCCCGAGCAGGTTTACGGATCCGGTCGCATATCGAGAGTGGGCGGCCCGGGCTGATGCTCACGACTCGGCGAGCGTCGAGGTTGCACGATGATCGCGCTACCGACGTCGACAGTGTCGGCCAGTGTGGTTGATGCTGCAGCGTTCAACATTGCGCCCGTGAGGTGTGAGCTTGCGGGGTTGACGCGCACGAACTCGTGTGATTTGAACTTGGGTTCGTGGGAAATTGCGCCCGCCGACAGGGACGGCAACGCGCCGATCGTCGCCTACTGGGTGTCACTCACCACGGACGGGCGGGAGTTCAAGATTTACCGGTTCGAGGATCGTGCCGACGCGCTCACCTGGGTTGATGAGGTTTGCGGTCACGTGAACTGGGTGGAGATGTGAGACACAAGCGCTACGGGTTCAAGCCCGGCGGCAGGTTGCGAGCACCTGCGAGCGCGCGGCGGCCACGTTGGCCGCGGGAATTGCAAACACTGGGAGGTTCGATCATGTACGAAATTACCGAGGTGGCGAAGGCTGCAAAGATTGCGAGCTACACGCCGGAGAAGTTGCGCGACCTGCGCGAGTGGGCGGAGCGCGAGCGTGAATGGATCCATGCGACGGCCCGGCCATTCATGGCATCGATGCCGGATCGGGCGCTACGCGATATTGCGGACGTGCTCGACCGGGCGGATACGTGGGCGGGCGAGTCGCTCGAGTTGCCGAGGCTTGGCCGTGTTGATGCTGTGACCGCGCGCCGGGTTCAGGGCTGGGTGGTGGCTGAGGTCAAGTCTCGGAACGCTGTCGCGTGGCATGCCGCGCATGATGTGCAGTCGGACCTGTTCTCGTTCGCGGTCGCACGGTCGCAGGGTGTCGAAGTTGCAGCGATCGATTGGGAAGCGCTCGACGATGAGTCGCCACTGTGGGACGGCCACGCAAGCGCATATGAGATTGCTCTGCGGGAACTCGGGCCCACGGCTGACGAGGCCCTGTTGCGCGACTTGCAGGAATTGCAGCGCGATCTCGAGGCGGTCGACGCATGAGCGACAGGATGATGGGCGGCGACTGGCCGTATTGCGAGACCGCGGAAGCTGCAGCCCGGCGCGAGTACCGGCGGCAGGTAGTGCGGGCGACATTGGCGGCGGTGAGTGTCGCTGTCGGCATCTGGGGGTACGTTGCCGGGCTTGGTGCGATTGCGCTTGCGACCGGCGGCGCGGCCCTGATCTGAGGAGGAAACGCATGACCATGAAATTGCGCCGGGAGTGGCGAGAAATTGAGGAAAAGCTGGGCGAGTTGCGAGAGGAACACGCCCAGCGCGAACGGCTCGAGGTCGCGCTGTGTGACGCGGATATGTACGGGGACACGCTGTATGAAATTCGCGACAAGATGGGCGCGCTCGAAGCCGAGATAGAACGGCTCGACCTGCTCGTGTGCGATTACGAGGAGGTGCTGGGCGCATGAACGCGCGAGTGTTCCCCATCGAGAACGGGCCCGATATTCAATTCCGGGACCCGCTCGCAGGGTACGCGCCACGAGTCGCGGCCGCGTTCGAAGCGTGGCACAACGCGTGCGACGACGACCGCGACGAATTGCACGAACGCTATGTGGCCGTGCTGCAAATCTACGCGGGCATCGACTTCAAGTAACAAGACACGGCGCGCCCTGGCGGGCATGGCGCGGGTTCGATTCCCGCGCAGCGCACGGCTGCAAATTGCAGCGACATCGAACGGAAGGGAAGTAGATCATGCCTGACACCGACACAAGGCCCGCGCCGGGCAGCTACGCCGAGCAGTGGGCGCGATTGCAAGCCGCGACCGAACAGGGCGCGCTCGAGGTCACCCTAGAGCTCGACATCGGCGTGTCTCGCATGACACTTCGGGACGCGTTCGAGACGTGGGAAGTTCTATCCCCGGGCGAAGCATTCCAAATCACTGACATTCATTTCACAAGCACGGAGGCATGACCATGACCATCAAGGCACCGGCAGGAATTGCAGAACCTCACGCGAGCCTCACACCATACGACACGGGCGAAGTGCTCGAGCCGAAACCTTGGGTTCGGAGCATGGCGGGGCTGGCTCTTGCTGACTTTGGCAAGGTTGACTTCGACAACGCCGAAGCCGCCACTGTCGCGACCGTGCAGATCGTTCGCAACGACAACCCCGGCGCGACAGTGCCCTACACAATCCGCATCAGCGGCCACGACTACAGCCCCGCTGACTTCAACATCGAATGGATGGAATGACCATGAAAACAGCACTAGAAATTGCAGAGATCGCGGCGGAAAATGTCGTCGCCAGGTACAAGACCGACCGCATCGAGGGAGAGAGTGGGGTCGACTCGCTCGTATGGGCGCTTGGCGAGCCTGTCCTAGAGTACGAGGACGGTTTGCGTGAACTCGTCGCCGAAGCTATCAAACTAGACCGGGCGCAGCGAGACATCTACGAGCTACTCGCCGAGGCGCTCGACGAGCGGGCAGGGCTCGAGCTAGACGATGACAACGCGCGGCACCCGGCCGCAGAGGCGCTACGCGCCACGAGCGCCGAAATTGTCGTTGACACTATCTGGGACGAGTTCATAGGCCCAATGCTCGACGGAATGGAAGAGACGTACGGGAATGTGTGACACCTGCCAGGCCGCACCGGCGACAGTGCTCGACCGCAAGGGGTACGCGTATTGCGACGCCCACCGAATTGCAGGACGCGGCCGTAAGTTGCGTGCCTGGGAACGCCGCTGGATTGCAGCGGGTAGAACATTGCCGAGCTACACGCCCGGCCCTGAACCGAAGGAAACATGACCATGTACGCAAGCCAGAAGATCAACACTGACCCCGAGCCGTGGGTGAGCCGCATCGACGCGAGCAAGCGCGGCGACATCCCCGACGCGTTCCCCGAGCGCATTGGAACGTGGGGAGTCGACCACGAACCACGCCCCGAGTTCGACAACAACCCGAACCCGATCCTGGTGGCGTTTCGCGAGTTCGACCGTGCTCGCGCGTGCAGCACGACAGGTCACAGCGCGGCGTTGGAATTGCAGCGCATGGCCTGGGACGCCGAGCGCGACACGTACACGTACTGGAATGACCTGCCGGAGATTCCCACCTACGCGCAGATGACCCACGCCCGCAAGGTGCTCGAGCGTCTGGTGGCTCAGGCATGAGTATGATGGGCAGGATCCACCTCGCGCATAATTGCGACGAGATGACACCGGCAGCTGAGGAAGGGCTCAGTCGTTTACTTGACCTTGACCGTGAGGGCCCGCTCGACGCGGGCGAGGTCGCCGCGCTGGCATCGTCGCGGGCATTGCGCCCGTGGGTTTTGCTCGCGGCGGCATCGTACGGGGCGTTCGCGCTTGGGCAGTTGGCGGAGGGTCGCGACGCTGGCACGCTGGCCGATTGGTTCGGGACTTTGCGGGCTGAAATTGCAGAGAAGATCGTGCAGGTGGCCCGATGAGGTTGCAGGCCGCGCCATTCGTGGCGCATGATAGTGACATGACCAGGCACTATCTGAATAAGCGTGCATTCGCGCAGCGACTCGGGATCACCGAGGGTGCGCTCGGCACACTCAACATGCCCGAACCCGACGTGATCGTAGGGGAGGGGCCACGCGCTACCCGCGGGTGGAGCGTAAAAACGATCGATGAGTGGAACGCTAAGCGTCGCGGGAGCGGCAACTGGAGCGGGAAGGATGCGCCCAAGGCTCGGAAATAAATTCACCCCGGTGTCAGATGATGCCGGGGTGAATTTGTTTCTGGGCCTTTTTCCGTTTCAGGGCTGCTGCGGCGCCGCCCTGCGCGCCTGACTTCTGTAGGTGGTGCCATTCGCAGAGGGACTGTAGGTTTTCCATGCGGTGATCGTCGCGGTCGTCTATGTGGTCGCACTGATTCGCTGGTGACTCGCAACGCTTCCCGGTGTCCTCGCGAATTGCAACGCACCGGCGCCCGTCGCGGCGCAGTACCCGGGCGCGGGTCTTGGCCCAGTAGCGGGGGAGTGTCTCTTTGCGGGTGGATCCTGCCCAGCCGGTCATGCCACTGTCCGTTCGCCTACGTGGTGGAGTCGTCGCTTCGGGATCCGGTTGTGCACGCGAACCTCGACGATTCGATTCCCCCACATGGGGAGCACGTGTACTTCGTCGGCGGGCTCGAGCCACACCTGCCAGAGATCGAACGCGCCGACCGATTTCCAGACACCGTGCGAGTAGGCCCACGCGGTGACAGGGTCGAGGCTGAAACACACGCCCGGTTGCAGGAACTCGCCCTCGATGTCGCCGCCGTGCAGAGTTGCACCGCTGATATTGCGTTTGCCGGGCATGAGGCCCTGCCGGGTGATGCTCTTGAGGCGGTCGCGCGGCGACCAGTGGTAGAGGGGCCCGAGCGTCACCGCGGGTACCCGTTTCCGTCGATGCGGTCACAGGGGCAGTTCATCATTGCGGAGATACTGAGGTGCATTCGCCCGCAGTCCTCGCACTTGTAGTCGCGCATCAGTCTTCAACGCCGAACGTGGTGGGGAGGATCTCATCTATGAGGTATCCGGCGAGGCCGAGGGCGGAGTGATACGCCTGGTTGTCGGCGAACCCCCCGAGGTAGCGGGTGCGGCCAGCGTCCATGTCTTCGATGCCCTGGTGCGCGACACACAGCACGTAGCCGGTGACCATTGAGCTTCCCGATTCGTCGGCGACGTGTGCGGCGATTGCCGCGTCTAACGCTGACTTGGATTGCTCGCTCACGCACTGCTCCTTGAGTTTGATGGTGGCTTCCCTGGCTCGTACCCGAGTGACATGTGAGTCTCAGCCCCGCGGTGGCCGTGTGAACGGATCATTGGCGATACGGCCAGGGAAGTGTTGCCCGGCAGGCAGGGACCAGGATGCCCGCCGGGTGGTTCAAACAGAAAAGCCCCGCACGTGGCGGGGCTTCTACGCCGATTTTGGCATAGCTGTATTGGATGACTCAAGGGTAGCGCATTATACCAGTGCCCGCAAATCGGCTTACCGGAGCCGTTCTGCCCGCCCGAGCGCCTCAGCGAACTCCCGAAACCGAGACTCATCCCACTCGGCTTCGCAAGTTCGGCACGACACAGAGATGGTTCGCCCGCTGCGCTGCTCGCGCGTGAATTCGAGGGTGGGGCGCGTTACCAGTTCGCCGTCGATGTCGCGGGTGATCGTCGTCGCGAAGCATCCGACGGCGGGGCACGGGCCCGTCACGGGGACTTGGGTGGTCGGGCGCTCGAGCAGGTTCACGATGTCTTGCTCGATCTGCATGAGGAACGCGAGGACTGTCGTTGAGGTGAGCTCGCTCACGACTGTCTTGGTTGCCCGGTCGTACCGGGCGACAGTGTGCATGACGAACGTGATCGGCTCGAGCCCCTCGGCCCACTCGGCAAGGAGCTCTTCGACGTGCTCGATGCCGGGCACCCGTTGGAAGCGTTGCACCCAGACCTCGGACACCCGTTCCTCGATCGCGTTGTAGAGGTCGAGCGCTGGCGCTGAGAGGGGGAGTCGGGAGCGTGATTCACCACTGCCCCCGTTGCGTCCATCTTCTCCGAAGATTGCTTCACGCAGCTGCTTGATGAGCGGGTCGACCTTGACGCGGTTCTGTAGGACTGCGCTGTCGCGTTCAATCTTGATGTAGTGGGTTGTCGTTAGTCGCTTGAGCAATTCCTGCACTGGTGGTTCCCCTGGTGTGCCCGCGGACCTTCCGCTAGGCGTTGCACGAATCGCTCGATGTTGGTGGTTGAGGCTATTTTATCTGCGGTACCCGCTGGGCATTGCAGGAAACGCGGTGCGGCCCTACGCCTCCCAGTAGTGGTTTGGGCTGATCGAGTAGTAGATAAGCCAGGGGATGCCCACCATGAAAAGAGACGCGATGATCCACTTAGTCAAGCTGTGCGGTCGCTGCGGTCGCACGTACGAGACTGGCATGCGGTTTGCGTAGCGCGGGTGTTGCACCTGCACTTGCTGTACTGGCGGCTGCTGGATAGGCGCGTACACGCCCCAGTTGAAACCGTCCCACCAACGAAGGTGCCCCGTCTGGTCTGGATACCAGCCCGCGGGAACCTGCTGCGTTGCTTGGGTGACCTGGTGTTGGCTCATAGGTTGATGATAGATGGTGCACACTGGCCCGCGCCATGCTTCGGCGGCGGCCCGTCCACACCGAGGGGCGCCACCGTGGGGACAGATTTGGGGACAGAATCACCAACAAGTGCCCCCATGGCCGAGAATCAGAACGATTCCCATTAGTGAAACAGCCCAGATCAGAGGCTACTTCCACGAACCGTAACGGAGTGTGTATTTCATTCACACGGAAGAGGTCATCGGTTCGAGTCCGGTATCGCCCACCATGAGTTCAGGTCTGATCGCGCGGAAATTTGGCGGCTTGCTGAACCGACTGGTAAAGAATCGAGCGCTCGAGACCGACCTTTGGGCGCGAGCGCAAGGGGTATCGCCATTCCCGTGACGCAGCTTAGGGTGAAGCTATGTCCCGCGCTACTTCCTCTGCAGCGTCCGCTCGCTCTGCCGCGTCACGGTTGCAAGACAATCAGGCTCTCCAACTCGCCACACGCACAGGCTTTGCGGTCAACGGCCTACTGCACCTCATCATCGGTGGCATCGCGATCGGTGTCGCATTCGGCTCCAGCGGTGAAGCTGATCAAAGTGGTGCCCTGAACGGACTCGCTTCGAACCCCGGCGGTGTCTTCGTGCTGTGGGTCGTCGCGCTTGGGATGTTCGCGCTCGGACTGTTTCAAGTTCTCGAGACGTTCATTGTTCGCGGCACCTATAAGGAGGCCTGGGCTGCCCGGGCCAAGGAAGCCGGCAAGGCGATTGCCTACCTCGCCATCGGGTTGTCCGCGACAAATATCGCCATGGGCAGCAGAGGCGATAGCTCAGGTCAGGCGCAGCGCATCACGGCGACAATGCTCTCCACGCCCGGTGGCGTGTTTCTCGTTGTTCTCCTCGGTCTCGGGGTGCTTGCCACTGGCGTGTACTTTATCGTCAAGGGTGGGAAGCAGCGGTTTCTGCAGGACATCTCGGCCCCTGCTGGCAAGACTGGCCGTCTTGTGACGACCCTCGGCCGCATCGGATACATCGCCAAAGGCGTCGCAATATCGGTCGTCGGTCTCCTCTTCTGTACCGCGGCGTTCACCTCCGACCCCAGCGAGGCCACCGGTCTCGACGGTGCGCTCAAGGCCCTCGTTGATCTTCCGTTCGGCCAGGTCATTCTCACTGTCGTCGCGCTTGGATTAACGGCGTATGGCGTGTACTGCTTCGCCCGCGCAAGGTACGCGCAGCTGTAATTTCCGTCTGGTCGATTCAGCCAGACGCTCTGCTCGCAGTGGCATGCCTGCACACGGTTTGACTCACAGTGAGGCACCGTTTCTTGTAGAACCGGGCCTCACGCGTTCACCCACCGATGATCGCCCGAGTACACCCGGTAGGATTGTGCAGATATTCGTCGAAGGAGTGCCTGCCGTGGCAGATGGTTTCAGCCTGTTCAGTGATCGTTCAATCGTTGCGATGCGCGTAAACGGCGAGTTACGAGACCTCGCCGTGGAGGTGGCCGATACCGACACTGTTGAACCCGTCTCTGTAGATTCCGCCGACGGAATCGCCATCCTGCGCCATTCCGCCGCCCACGTGCTCGCGCAGGCCGTCCAGCGAGGAAACCCCGAAACAAAGCTCGGGATCGGCCCCCCCATCACCGATGGCTTCTACTACGACTTTGAGCCCACTGAGCCGTTCACCCCTGAAGACCTGAAACAGATCAGCGCCGAGATGGCAAAGATCGTGAAGCAGGGACAGCGGTTCGTGCGCCGAGTGGTGACCGAAGCTGAGGCGCGCACCGAGCTCGCGCAGGAACCCTACAAACTCGAACTCATCGGGTTGAAGGGCGGCGACACCGGCGACGACAACGAGAACGTCGAGGTCGGTGGATCCGAACTGACGATCTACGACAACGTCGATCCGAAGACCGGCGAGGTGTGCTGGAAAGATCTGTGTCGCGGGCCTCACGTGCCCAACACGCGATTGCTGGGCAACGGCTGGGCGCTCATGCGTAGCGCTGCGGCATACTGGCGCGGCAGCGAGGCTAATCCGATGCTGCAGCGCATCTACGGCACGGCCTGGGCGACAAAAGATGAATTGCGCGCGTACCAGACCCGGCTCGAGGAGGCAGCGAAGCGCGATCACCGCAAGCTCGGCGTCGAGCTTGATCTCTTCAGCTTTCCCGACGAGATCGGTTCGGGACTCGCGGTGTTCCATCCGAAGGGTGGCATTATTCGCCACGAGATCGAACAGTACATGCGTGAGCGCCTGCTGCACCACGACTATCAGTTGGTGAATAGCCCGCACATCACCAAGGGCACGCTATTTGAAACCAGCCAGCACCTGAACTGGTACAAAGAGGGCATGTTCCCTGCGATGCACCTCGACGCGGTCGAGGACGCGGATGGGAATGTGGTGAAGCCCGGCCAGGATTACTACCTGAAGCCGATGAACTGTCCGTTCCACAACCTCATTTACCGCGCGCGCGCCCGCAGCTACCGTGAGTTGCCCCTGCGACTCGCCGAGTTCGGCACGGTCTACCGTTACGAGAAGAGTGGCACGCTTTCGGGCCTCACGCGCGTGCGCGGCCTGACGCAAGACGACGCACACATCTATGTGACCGAAGAAGACGTGAAAGCAGAGATCAAGCGTCAGCTTGACTTCGTGTTTGAGACGTTGCGGGCGTATGGCCTCGACGACTTCTACCTCGAGCTCTCGACCCGAGACCCGAAGAAGTCGGTCGGCACCGATGAGCAGTGGGATGTCGCAACGGAAACCTTGCGGCAGGTTGCGGAGGAATCCGGCCTAGAGCTCGTCTCCGATCCCGGTGGAGCCGCCTTCTATGGCCCCAAGATCTCGGTACAGGCACGCGATGCCATTGGGCGCACCTGGCAGCTCAGCACCGTGCAACTTGACTTTAACCAGCCGGAGCTGTTTGAGCTGGAATACGCGGCGGCAGATGGGACGCGGAAGCGGCCCATTATGATCCATCGTGCGCTCCTCGGATCAATTGAGCGATTCTTTGCCATTTTGCTCGAGCACTACGCCGGTGCCTTTCCGGCTTGGCTCTCACCCGTGCAGGTGGTGGGCATCCCGGTCGCTGAGCAGTATGGCGAGCACCTAGACGCGGTGATCGCACGGCTGCGTCAGCTGGGCGTTCGTGCTGAGGTCGATCACAGCGACGATCGCATGCCAAAGAAGATCCGCACGCACACGAAGGCCAAGGTTCCATTCCAGCTCATCGCTGGTGAAGAGGATCGCGCAGCTGGAGCAGTAAGCTTCCGGTTCCGCGACGGAACCCAGATGAACGGCGTACCGATCGACGAAGCGGTGGATCGCATCGTGACCGCCATCAAGACGCACGAGCAGGTGTCGACTGCATGGTCGGAATGAGCGACAGCGTGGAGCATCCTTCTGCCGAATCCCTCGTGGAGAGCGGACTCGTGGGTGTGCCAGACGAAATGCAGCGTCTCTGGACGCCACACCGTATGGTATACATCGCCGATAACACGCAGCCCGAAGAGCACAACTGCCCCTTCTGCCAAGCCCCGAAATTCGAGGATGAGCAGGCCCTGATCGTGGCCCGTGGAGAGCACTCCTATGCGCTGCTGAATCTTTACCCCTACAACACGGGCCATTTGCTCGTGTGCCCATATCGTCACGTTTCGATGTACGACGAGGCGACGGCCGAGGAAGTCGCTGAGATCGGCGAACTGACACAAATCGCGATGCGCGTGATGCGACAAGTGATGGGGTGCCACGGGTTTAATCTCGGGATGAACCAGGGCGTGATCGCTGGGGCCGGAATTGCTGCCCACTTGCATCAACATATCGTTCCGCGCTGGCAGGCAGATGCCAATTTCTTCCCCATCATCGCGAAGACCAAGTCCCTCCCGCAATTGCTCGGAGACGTTCGGGCGAAGATTGCTGAGGCGTGGCCCGAGCCATAGCGCGCGGACCGGCGAGGCCCGCGCGCCTCACCGGGATCCACCAGTACCCTAGGTAGCGAATCACCACAAGCGTAAGGATCAAGCGTGTCCGGACACTCAAAATGGGCCACCACCAAACACAAGAAGGCCATCATCGACTCGCGTCGAGCGAAGGCGTTCGCCAAGTACATCAAGAACATTGAGGTCGCCGCCCGCATTGGTGGAGCCGACCTGCAGGGCAACCCGACCCTCGCCGATGCGATCCACAAGGCGAAGAAGAACTCGGTTCCCGGCGACAACATTGATCGCGCAGTAAAGCGCGGAGCAGGTCTGTCGGGTGACTCGGTCGAGTACACGACCATCATGTACGAGGGCTACGGACCGAACGGCGTTGCCCTCTTGATCGAGTGTCTCACGGACAACAAGAACCGCGCTGCGGCCGAGGTGCGCACGGCGATGAGCCGCAACGGCGGCACTATGGCGGATCCCGGGAGCGTGGCCTATAACTTCGAGCGGAAGGGCGTGATCGTCGTTCCGGCGGAAGGCACTACCGAGGACGACGTGCTCATGGCCGTGCTCGAGGCCGGTGCTGAGGAAGTCGCGCCGACCCCGAACGGGGAGGCCTTCGAGGTCATCACTGAGGCGAGCAGCCTGGTCGCGACCCGCACGGCGCTGGTCGATGCCGGTATCGATTACGACTCCGCGGATGCGGAGTTTGTGCCAAACCTGAAGGTCGAGGTTGATGCCGCGACCGCTCGAAAGGTGTTTCACCTCATTGAGGCCCTCGAAGACCTTGACGATGTGCAAAACATCTTCTCGAATGTGGATCTCACACCCGAGGTGCAGGCCGAACTCGGAGCCGAGGAGTAGTACTTCTCATCACAGTTCGGTTCCCGCGTGCAGGTGCGCCCCCGGAGTTCGCGAGATGAAGACGGAGGCGGTGCGATGAGGATCATCGGCATCGATCCCGGCTTGACCAGATGCGGGGTGGGAGTGGTGACCGCCGGGCCCGGGCGAGCCGTTACCTTCGAGCACGTCGAGGTCTTGAAGAGCCCCGCTGATGCCTCGACACCATCGCGTCTGCTGCAGATTGGCTCGAGCATCGCCCGAATGCTCGATGGGCAGGAGATCGGCGCGATCGCCCTGGAACGGGTATTCGCCCAGCAGAACCTTCCTAGCGTGATGGGAGTCGCACAGATTAGCGGCGTGGTGATGTATCTCGCTGCCCAGCGCGGAATCCCGGTGACGCTGTACACGCCGAACGAGGTGAAGTCCCAGGTCACCGGCTATGGGGCCGCAGAAAAGGCACAGGTCGGTCAGATGGTGGCACGGCTACTGAGACTCGATGCCCCTCCACAACCGGCCGATGCCTCTGACGCGCTGGCCTTGGCGGTAACGCACGCCTGGAATTTGAACCGCGGCCGCGCGGGTTCTGCGACGGCACAGGCGAGTTCCGAGACCCCTGCTCAGCGGGCTTGGCGCGAGGCGGAAGCGAAGTCAGGTAAGCGCCGCGGGAATCGGTGAGCATCCTGCCGGCGCCCTCCGCGGCTGAGATAATCAACTCGTGCCCCTGTACCGAGAAGAAGGGGTCGTGCTGCGCACCCAGAAATTGGGCGAGGCCGACCGAATCGTGACACTCCTCACTCGTGAGCGAGGTCTCCTTCGGGCTGTGGCGAAGGGAGTGCGCCGCACGACCTCAAAGTTCGGTGCCAGACTCGAACCCTTCATGGTGGCAGACCTGCAGCTCTTTGAGGGCCGCACGCTCGATTCCGTCACCCAGGCGGAGACCCTCGGTGCATATGGCCCGCGCATCAGTGCCGATTACGATCGGTACCGTGCCGGCAGCACGATGGTGGAGACCGCCGAACGGGTGAGCGAGGGGGGTCCCGCGCCCGAACAGTATCGGCTCTTGGTGGGCGCGTTGCGCACCCTCGCGACGGGCGAAATTCCCCCGGGCCTGGTGCGGGATGGCTACCTGCTTCGCGCGATGGCTGCGGCGGGCTGGGCGCCGGGATTTAGCGAGTGTGTGAAATGCGGGGCCTCGGGTCCGCACACCCAGGTGATTGTCCAACTGGGTGGGGTGGTGTGTGAGGAGTGCCGAGTGCCCGGTGCGCCCAGACTGCAACCCGGTGCGATCGACCTGCTCGCTGCGCTCTTGACCGGCGACTGGGAGGCAGCCGTCGGCTCGAACGAGCGGGATCGTGACCAGGCCTCTGGTGTGGTCGCGGCCTACACGCAGTGGCACCTTGAGCGCGGGTTGCGATCTTTCACCACCCGGTGAGCGGTAGTCTGAAAAATGCTGGCCCTACGAGAGACGAGGAAGCATGCGCCTGGCTCCGAGTGAGCTTGTTCCGGTTGACTGGACCGGCGAGACTCCGCCAAGTTTTTCCGGAACCATTCCGCGGCACATCGCCATCGTGATGGATGGGAATGGGAGGTGGGCGAACCGGCGAGGACTTCCGCGCGTCGAGGGCCACCGGATGGGGGAGCAGGCGCTCCTCGACGTGGTTGCGGGGGCGATACAGGCGGGGGTCACGCACCTGAGCGTCTATGCCTTTTCGACCGAGAACTGGCGAAGGTCGCCCGACGAGGTTCGGTTTCTGATGGGATTCAACCGAGACGTCTTGCGTAGGCGACGAGAACAACTTGACTATTGGAACGTGCGCATGCGCTGGGCCGGTCGGAGGCCGAAGCTCTGGGGCTCTGTGCTGTCTGAACTCAAGACTTCCGAGCGAGTAACGGCTGCGAACACCGGACTCACCTTGACCATGTGTGTCAACTACGGCGGCCGCAATGAAATCACCGACGCGGTGCGTCTCATCGCCGCGGAGGTTGCCGCTGGCAGGCTCTCCCCGCACGGCATCAACGAGCGCACGATCCAGCGACACTTGTATGTGCCGGAGCTGCCCGAGGTGGATCTCTTCTTGCGAAGTTCTGGTGAGCAGCGCACGAGCAACTTCATGCTGTGGCAGGCAGCTTATGCCGAGATGGTGTTCTTGGATACGCTGTGGCCGGATTTCGATCGAAATGAGCTGTGGCGTGCAATAGAGATTTACCAGGAACGCGACCGCCGCTTCGGAAGCGCGACTGACAAGCCCAGCGCATAGGACGATCTGAGAGAATGGTCTGATGCCCACACCAGCAGCACCCTCCGGCCGTCGTCTGCGCATCGGCCCGCTTGAACTTGACGTGCCCGTCGTGCTCGCTCCGATGGCAGGAATCACGAACACGGCGTTTCGCCGCCTGTGTCGCGAGCATGGTGCCGGACTCTATGTGAGTGAAATGATTACGAGTCGTGCGCTGGTTGAACGCACCCCCGAATCTCTGCGCCTGATTACTCACCACGAGAGCGAGACTCCGCGTTCGATTCAGCTCTACGGGGTCGATCCGAAGACCGTTGCCGAGGCCGTGCGCTTTCTCGTCGATGAGGATCGCGCTGATCACATCGATCTGAACTTCGGGTGCCCCGTGCCCAAGGTCACACGCAAGGGCGGTGGATCCGCACTCCCGTGGAAGTTGGATCTGTTTCGCGCCATTGTTGAGCAAGCGGTGAAAGCGGCGGGCGACCTGCCGCTTACCGTAAAGATGCGCACGGGAATTGATCCTGAACACCTCACCTATCTCGAGGCCGCGCGAGCTGCCGAGGGTGCGGGAGTTGCTGCAATTGCGCTGCACGGTCGCACCGCAAGTGAGTTCTACTCCGGGCAGGCGGATTGGGGGGCGATCGCCACGCTCAAACAGACCATCACGAGCGTGCCAATTCTCGGTAACGGCGATATCTGGTCGGCAGATGATGCCATTCGGATGGTGCGCGAGACGGGGTGCGATGGTGTCGTGGTGGGGCGCGGGTGCCTCGGTCGCCCGTGGCTCTTCGGCGATCTCGCAGCGGCCTTCAAAGCGGAGGCAGGTGAGATGACCGCCGAGGAAGCGGCGCGCCTCACCGCGAAGCCTCCATTGGGTACCGTCATGAGTGCGATGCGTCGGCACACCGAGTTGCTGGTGGATTTCTTCGATGACGAGGGTCGGGCATGTCGCGACATTCGCAAGCATGTGGCCTGGTACTTCAAGGGCTACGGGGTCGGTGGCGATACCCGGCGCTCCTTGTCAATGGTGGAGTCTCTCGCGCAGATGGATGAGATCTTTGGCACGATGGATGCGGAACTGCCCTACCCTGGCGAAGGTGCAGAGGGTCCGCGGGGGAGAGCGGGAAGCCCCAAGAGGCCCGTGCTTCCGCATGGCTGGCTCGAGAACCGCACCAGCGAGCACATCGATTTTGGTGAGCTCGCTGAGGCCGAACGGGACGACTCCGGTGGTTGACGGGTACGGTGCCCTCGACGAAGAGCGATTTGTTCCTGAGCAGCATGGTGGGCACCGCACGAGTTTCGCGCGTGACCGCGCTAGGGTTCTGCACTCGAGCGGTTGGAGGCGGCTGGCAGCCAAGACGCAGGTGCTCAGCCCCACTGCTGGCATTGATTTTGCGCGGAACCGCCTGACGCACTCGCTAGAGGTCGCGCAGATTGGGCGTGAGCTTGCCGTTTCCTTAGGTCTCGCCCAAGACGTCGTTGACACCGCCTGCCTCGCACACGACCTGGGGCACCCCCCGTTTGGCCACAACGGCGAACGGGCACTCAACCAGTGGATGGCTGATTTTGGTGGTTTCGAGGGCAACGCCCAAACGCTGCGTATCTTGACAAGGCTCGAACCCAAGCGGTTTGATTCCGCCGGACGGAGCGTGGGTCTCAACCTGACCCGAGCAACCCTTGACGCGAGCTGTAAGTACCCCTGGTCACTGCAGGAGGCCTCAGTCGGAAGCGCCAAGTTTGGCTACTTTATTGACGACTCGCCCATCTTCGAATGGATGCGGAGTGGTGCGCCGGCTCGACGCAAGTGCGTGGAAGCGCAGGCTATGGATCTTTCTGATGACATTGCCTATTCCGTGCACGACTTTGAAGATGCCGTGGTGGGAGAGTACATCGACCCAGAGATCCTCACCTCGAAGTCGGGCCACGAGAGCCTGATTCGTGCCGTCGCCCGGTGGTCAAACGGAACCTATTCTGATGATGAACTGGCCCAGGCGTTCGATCGGATCGCGTGTGCTGACACCTGGCTCACGAGTTGGGAGGGAACCCGGACAGATCAGGCGAGGCTCAAGAACTTTACGAGTGACATGATTGGGCGCTTCGCTGGAGCAGCGATCCGCGACACCCTCGCCGAGGCCGGGGGTGAGCCGCTCGCTCGCTACGGCGCTGACATCGTCGTGCCGCGAGAAATTCGTGCAGAAATCGCGGTACTCAAGGGGATTGTGGCCGCCTTTGTGATGGAGAGTGGTCGCCGGCAGCCAACCTATCGCCGGCAGCGTGAACTTCTTCTTGAGCTCACCCAGACCTTGTGGGACGCAGGGCCCAACGAGCTCGATGCCGCGTTCGCGGAAGACTATCGGGCGGCTCCCGACGAGTCGACTGCGCGGCGAGCCGTGGTCGATCAGGTGGCATCGCTCACTGACCAGTCGGCGATCGCCTGGTACCGTCGCCTCTGCGACGTTCCGCTCGTCTGATGCCAGCCAGATCGCGATACACTCGGCAATCATGGCAGGGCGTATTCGAGCGAGCGACATCGAAGAGGTGAAGCGCCGCACCAATCTTGCCGACGTGGTCGGCGACTACGTGGCGCTGAAGCCTGGCGGCATTGATTCAATGAAGGGCCTGTGCCCATTTCATGACGAGCGCAGCCCGAGCTTCCATGTGCGTCCGAGCCTCGGTTACTACCACTGCTTTGGCTGCGGGGAGTCTGGCGATGCCATCAGCTTCCTGCGCAATATGGATCATCTCACCTTCACGGAAGCCGTCGAGCGGCTTGCCGCTCGGATCCACTTCGTTCTGACATATGAAGAGGGAGGCGAACGGCGCGACGAGGGTCCGGCGCGTGCGCGACTGCTCGCCGCGAACCAGGCGGCCGCGGCATTCTTCACCGCACAGTTAGCCAGCAATGAGGCCGAAACGGCGCGCGAGTTTCTCAGTTCTCGCGGGTTTGACGCCACCGCCTGTGAACGCTTTGGCGTCGGGTATGCCCCCAAGGGGTGGAGCGGACTCTCTGATCACCTCGCCGGGCTCGGCCACACGCAGCAGGAGTTGCTGCAGGCCGGCCTGCTTTCCGAAGGACAACGGGGGAGTTACGACAGGTTCCGCGGGCGTATCGTGTGGCCAATTCGAGACACAAGTGGTCAGACGGTCGGGTTTGGCGCGCGGAAGCTCTACGACGATGACAACGGCCCGAAGTACCTCAACACGCCCGAGACACCGGTTTACCACAAGTCGCGTGTGCTCTATGGGCTTGATCTCGCGAAGCGAGCGGTGGCACGCGGGAAACGCGTGGTTGTGGTCGAGGGATATACCGATGTCATGGCGTGCCATCTGGCTGGCGTGGAGGCTGCGGTCGCGACCTGCGGAACGGCCTTTGGCAAGGAACACATCGCGGTGCTGCGCCGCATCATGGGCGACGACCCGGCCGCCGAGGTCATCTTCACGTTTGATCCCGACGAGGCCGGGCAGAAGGCGGCCCTTCGCGCGTTCAGCGACGAAAAGCTCTTCAGCGCCCAAACTTACGTCGCGGTGGCTCCCGAAGGGCTCGACCCCGCAGACCTGAGACTTCACCGGGGCGATGAGGCCGTTCGTGAAATCTTCGAGCGCAAGGTTCCGCTGTTTCAGTTCGCGCTGAAGCAAGCGATTTCGCGCTTTGATCTGAATACGGTCGAGGGGAGAGTGTCAGCGCTGCGAGCCGCGGCACCGATCCTCGGGGACATCAAGGATCCCGGTCTGCGTCCTGCGTACACTCGAGAACTCTCCCGGATGCTCGGAATTGAGCTGGCGGAGGTGCAGCGGTCCGTTCGAGCGCACGCAGCTTCGACTCAGGCTCCGGTGGGCGGGCGAGGGCGCGCAGGGCGACAAGATTCGGCCCACGGAAGCCGATTCGATTCGCCACTGCCGCCTGAACCGGGCACCAGCGAGCGAGTCAGCGCCCCGCAGCCTCGGTTCTCTTTGCTGAGCTTGCCGACAACACCCGCGGCCAGGCTCGAAAGAGACGCGCTGATGGCGATGCTGCAGTACGGTGATGCGGTCGGGGCCGACCTCATGGCCCAAGCGGTGACAGCTGAGATCTTCACGCCGGCACTGCGCGCGGTACGAGATGCCATCGCAACCGAAATCGGGTCGCTCGGGCAGGAAGGTTGGCTGGATCGCGTCGCTTTGGCGGCACCGGAGCCCCTGCGCGGACTTGTGAGAGAACTCGCGATGGCCCCGATGCCGCACAAGAATCAGTCGCTTGTGGGAGTGTATGCCCGAGAGGTCGTCGCTGCACTGCTGGATCGGGACTTGCTTGCGCTCAAGGCAGAATTGGTGGCACGGCTCCAGCGCATTGGCGACTCGCTCGACCCCGGCTTTCGCCGCATCCAAGAGCAGCTCGCCGCACTCGAGTCGGCCAGACGCGCGCTGCGAAACGAATAGGATCGGACGCATGGTTGAACCGCATCCTGAGGCAGATCCATCGATTTCAGTGTCTGATCTTTCGCTGGCCTATCCGGCACACGGCGGCGCCAAGGCGTTTCAAGCCGTCGAAGGCATCACCTTCGAGGTCGCCCGGGGCGGTGTATTTGCGATCCTGGGTGAGAGTGGATCAGGGAAGACCACGCTGACAAAATTTCTCGCTGGGCGCGGAGACGACGGGATGGCGAAGGGATCTCGAGTGCAGGTCGCCGGGGGTGAAGCCTCGGTGCTCGATGTCCCAATGCGCCGGCTCACGCGCCGCGCCGCAACTCGCTTGACGGCGTATGCAGGTCACCTCGCGCAAGATGCCGGTGCCACACTACCCCCCGACCTCAACGTCGGAGACATTCTCTTTCAGCCCATCGCGGAAAGAACGAAGAGGTTCGATCGGGAGCAACTCGGTCAGGTTGTCGCCGAAATGATGGATCTGGTGGGTCTGCCGCTCAGCAAACTGCAGGAGTTTCCCTTCGAGTTGTCCAAGGGACAGCGACAGCTGGTGGCAGTGATTCGCTCGCTCATGCTCGATCCCACGGTCTATTTCGCAGACGAACCCACACTCGGCGTTGACGCAAACAATCGGCCCCGGATCGTCGACCTGCTCACCTGGTATCGGGAGAAGAGCGGCGCAACCATGGTGCTGGTAAGTCACGACATTGGCGTGCTCGAGGCACTCGTGCAGGATGTTCTGGTGCTCCAACAGGGTCGACAGGTGGGTACCGGCGACATCAATGAGATCTTTCGTGATGCCGACCACGGGTACGTATTGCAGCTCGCCCAAGCCCTGCGCGCGACGGCGTACGACGAAGTTGCCGAGGAATAGACCGCGCGAATCCGGGGGACTCACGGGAATTTGGCGGGCCG
Source organism: Leucobacter fengyongliangi (assembly GCF_052386045.1). Lineage (NCBI taxonomy): Bacteria > Bacillati > Actinomycetota > Actinomycetes > Micrococcales > Microbacteriaceae > Leucobacter > Leucobacter fengyongliangi. The sequence continues at coordinate 1,413,240 of NZ_CM126356.1, forward strand.
ATTTGCGGGCCGAATTGGCGATTTGATAAGCTAAACGATGTTGCCCAAGGCAATGATCCCCTGTAGCTCAGTTGGCAGAGCGCTTGACTGTTAATCAGGATGTCGCTGGTTCGAGCCCAGCCGGGGGAGCGCCCGAAGCCCCCACCGAATTGGTGGGGGCTTCTTCGCACCCTGCGCATTTGGGGGGTCGGAGATGTACTAGACTAGTGCGGGTGCGTTTGCATGCTTCAAAGTGCGCAAGCTCTCGGGGATGTAGCTCAATGGTAGAGCCTCAGTCTTCCAAACTGATTACGCGGGTTCGATTCCCGTCATCCCCTCGGAAGCCCCTTGACTGATGTCAGGGGGGTTTCAGGGATCCGAGTGGTTCTTTTCGCCCGACAGGGCAGTACGGGGCGTAGCTCAGCTTGGCTAGAGCGCCCGCTTTGGGAGCGGGAGGTCGCAGGTTCGAATCCTGTCGCCCCGACACGAGTGCAGCGGTTCGCCGCACGTGCAACACCCGCGAAAATCGACACTGAGAGGCCAAATTGCCGAAGACGAATGCTGAGAAGCTCACCCCGACACGGGTCAAGCTGACCGTCGCGATCACGATCGACGAACTCGAGCCGCACCTGAAGCAGGCTTACCAGACGATTTCCGAGCAGGTGTCAATTCCTGGTTTCCGCAAGGGCCACGTGCCTGCGCCCATCATCGATCAGCGCATGGGCCGTGAGGCAGTGGTCGAGCAGGCCGTCAACTCTTCGCTCGACGAGTTCTACCAGGTCGCGCTTGCCGAAACCGATACGCGTCCGATGGGTCGGCCCACCGCTGATGTTGAGCAGTGGCTTGACGTCAAGGATCCAGCGAGCGAGATTGTGCTTGCGTTCGAGGTTGAGGCTCGCCCAGAGTTCAAGCTGCCCAAGTACGACGGTCTCAAGATCACCGTCGACAACGCCGAAATTGGCGAGGACGCTGTCGAGAACGAGCTCACCAAGCTGCGCGAGCGTTTCGGCAACCTGGTGACTGTCGATCGTCCCGCTACGACCGGCGACTTCGTCGAACTTGACCTGGTGGCTCGTGTCGATGGTGATGATGTGGATCAGGCAACGGGCGTCTCGTACGAGGTCGGTGCCGGCAATATGCTGCAGGGGCTCGATGAGGCCGTTGAGACCCTGACGGCAGGCGAGTCCACCACCTTTACATCGCAGCTTCTGGGCGGCGAGCACGAGGGACGCGACGCAGAGGTCGAGGTCACGGTCACCGCAGTGAAGGAGCGAGAGCTCGCTGCTGCCGACGATGATTTTGCTCAGCTCGCAAGTGAGTTTGACACGATCGATGAGCTGCGCGAGAGCCTCGCCGAGCAGGCGAAGCAGGCAGCCGTCTTCGCGCAGGGCCGTCAGGCGCGCGACCTGTTCACCGAGACACTGATCGAGAAGGCAAAGATTCCAGCATCGGAAGAGCTGGTCGAGGAAGAGGTGCACCGTCACCTTGAGGGCGAGGATCGACTCGAAGATGACGAGCATCGCGCCGAAGTTCAGGTTTCGGCTGCAAAGCAGATCCAGCTCCAGCTGTTGCTCGACGCTATCGCTGAGGCAGAGAAGGTCGTTCCGACCCAGAACGAGCTCTCACAGTACATCTTCCAGTCTGCTCAGCAGTACGGCATGGACCCGTCGCAGTTCCTCCAGGCGCTCGGCCAGGGTGGTCAGATGGGGGTCATCGTCGGAGAGGTAACTCGCAACAAGGCGCTCGCGATCGCGCTCTCCAAGGCGAAGGTTGTTGACCAAGACGGCAACGTAGTTGACCTGAGCGAATTCACTGCTGTGGATGACGAAGCCGTAGCCGAGGTCATCGACGAGGCCGAGGAAATCGTGGAGGAGGCAGAGGCCGCAGAAGCCGTCGAGTCGGTTGAGGCTGATGAGACCGACAGCGAGAAGCCCGCTGCCAAGAAGCCTGCCGCGAAGAAGCCCGCCGCCAAGAAGGCAGACGACGCGGAGTAATCTTCGTCACCTCGGCTTCACCGTCGCACTGAGAATCCCTGTCTCTGAGGAGGCGGGGATTCTCTTGCGCTCCGGCCATGCAGATGGCGGGCGGTGTGCCCAGGGCGAACACGGCCGCACAACCATCCGCAAATCGGTAGCCTCATTACAGGTACCAATCGAAGGAGCGCCGCATGGCAGAAAACATGCCGCCGAACAGCGTGTTCGAGCGACTGCTGAAAGACCGCATCATTTGGCTGGGCAGTGAGGTGCGTGACGACAACGCGAACGAGATTTGCGCGAAAATCCTCCTGCTTGCGGCAGAGGACTCCGAGTCGGACATTTACCTCTACATCAATTCGCCCGGCGGATCCATCACGGCCGGCATGGCCATCTACGACACGATGAGTTTCGTCCCGAATGACATTGTTACGGTGGGGATCGGCATGGCCGCATCAATGGGCCAGTTCCTCCTGACCGCGGGCACGAAGGGCAAGCGCTACATCACTCCGAACGCCCGGGTGCTGCTGCATCAGCCACACGGTGGGTTCGGTGGCACCGCCAGCGACATTCAGACGCAGGCTCAGTTGATCACGTCGATGAAGAATCGACTCGCTGAGATCACCGCAGCGCAGACCGGCAAGACGGTCGAGCAGATCAACGCGGATGGTGACCGAGACCGCTGGTTCAATGCGCAAGAGGCGCTGGAGTATGGCTTCGTCGATTACATCCGCGATTCCGCGAGCGATGTCATCGGTGGCGGCGGTACTGGCAAGCAGGAGAGTGGGAAGTGAGCGATCAGATGGTTTACCCGCACATGCCGCAGTTGGGTGGCGAGGCCATTCACTCCCCGAGCGCACGATACGTGCTCCCCACGTTCGAAGAGCGCACTGCCTACGGTTACAAGCGACAAGATCCGTACGCGAAGTTGTTTGAAGACCGCATCATATTCCTCGGTGTGCAGGTCGATGATGCGTCGGCAGACGACGTGATGGCCCAGCTGCTTGTGCTCGAGAGTCAAGATCCCGAGCGCGACATCACGATGTACATCAACTCACCGGGTGGATCGTTCACCGCGATGACCGCCATCTACGACACGATGCAGTACATTCGACCGCACGTACAAACGGTCTGCCTCGGCCAGGCCGCCTCCGCCGCAGCCGTCCTCCTCGCCGGCGGTTCACCCGGCAAGCGCCTCGCGCTGCCCAACGCCCGGGTGCTGATCCACCAGCCGTCGACGGGACAGTCAGGGCACGGTCAGGCCTCGGATATCGAGATTCAGGCACGCGAAATCTTGCGCATGCGAGAGTGGCTTGAAGAGACGCTCTCGAAACACTCGAAGCGTACGCCTGAACAGGTGAATCGCGACATTGACCGAGACAAGATTCTCAGCGCGCAGGAAGCGCTGGAGTATGGACTAGTCGATCAGGTGCTGACCAGTCGGAAGAATCCGCAGCCGGTCATCAATAAGTAGCCGCAGTGTGACGCCGCCCCGAAGTCGGTTCCCGGACGGACCCGACTTCGGGGCGGCGTGCCGTGGCCGAGATTGTCAGTTGGGCCAGCTAGGCTCGGTGGTACCGGGGTGACTTGCAGAAGGGGAACCGCGCATGGCGAAAATCGGTGAAAGCAGCGACCTGCTGAAGTGCTCGTTTTGTGGCAAGTCACAGAAACAGGTCCAGCAGCTCATTGCAGGACCTCAGATTTACATCTGTGACGAGTGCGTTGGTCTGTGTAATGAGATCATCGAAGAGCGCATGGCTGAAAACTCCGTCGACGAGTCGACCGAGTTTGTGCTGCATAAGCCTCGCGAGATCGCGGATTTCCTTGATCAGTATGTCATCGGTCAAGACCGAGCCAAACAGTCGCTTGCGGTCGCGGTGTATAACCATTACAAGCGCGTTCGTGCGTTGAAGTCGCTCTCAAGTGCGGAAGCCGCCTCCGAACAGGTCGAGATCGCCAAGTCGAACATCCTGATGCTCGGACCGACCGGGTGCGGTAAGACCTACCTGGCCCAGTCGTTGGCTCGACAGCTCAACGTGCCATTCGCCGTCGCCGACGCTACGGCACTCACCGAAGCCGGATACGTCGGTGAAGACGTTGAGAACATTCTGCTGAAGCTGCTGCAGGCCGCTGATTTTGACGTGCAGCGGGCAGAGACAGGCATCATCTACATCGACGAGGTCGACAAGATCACGCGCAAAGCAGAGAATCCGTCGATTACCCGCGATGTCTCTGGTGAGGGTGTGCAGCAGGCTCTGCTCAAGATTCTTGAGGGCACGGTCGCATCAATACCGCCTCAGGGTGGTCGGAAACACCCAAACCAAGAGTTCATTCAGCTCGATACCACCAACGTTCTGTTCATTGTCGCCGGTGCCTTCTCAGGTCTCGAAGACATCATCGCTGCTCGCCTCGGCAAGGGTGGTATCGGGTTTGGGGCCCCGATGGCGAGCAAGCGTAATGAAGCTGAGTTACTCGCACAGGTGCAACCCGAAGACCTGCACAAGTTCGGCCTCATCCCCGAGTTCATTGGGCGCCTACCCGTCATCGCGACGGTCGATCCGCTTGATGCAGATGCCCTGGTGCGTATTCTGTCTGAACCGCGCAACGCCCTGGTGAAGCAGTACCAACGCATGTTCGAGCTCGACGGCGTAGGCCTTGAATTCGAAGAGGCGGCCTTGGCTTCAATTGCTGAGCTTGCCGTAGAGCGCAAGACAGGAGCCCGCGGCCTTCGTGCAATCCTCGAGGGTGTACTTGGTCCGGTCATGTTTGATGTTCCGTCGAACGGCGAGATCACTAAGGTCATCGTGACGCGCGAATCGGTGCTCGGCGAAGCCGATCCCCGGGTGCTCCAGAGTGCCGGCGCGGCCGAGGAGCGCAGCGCTTAGCCTGTAGTGCGACTCACGTCGAAGCTCAGCAGCACCGCACCCTCGTCTTGCGGGATAGTGACGGCGACCACTGACAGCGCGGCACTCGAAAGCGTTGCCGCCCTCCCGCCCTCGGGGGTTTCCGAAGCGTCAGACTCGGTGAAACCGCCAAGTGCCACGATCTCGGACCAGAACACCGCGGCCTCGGTTGCATCCGCTGCGCGGAGCACGACGAACCATGCTGACTCGCTTCGGGTTCCAGCATCATCAATGACTGCCTGGGCCGGCAGTGGAAACTGCTCGCGGGGGAAGGTGTCTGGGAGCTCGGTCGTCTTGACTGCGGGGTCGAAGTCGTCCGTGGGTTGGCTCCAACTGCTCTCAGGGTTTACCGTCTCAGATCCCTTTTCGGGCTGGCCCGCGATTTCGGTGGACTCGGGAGCGCACCCGGCCAGGCTCAGCGCGAGCAGCAGTGCGCTCACGCTTGCCAGCGCGCGTCCGGCGAACGAAACTCCTGTGCGCATCATTTCCACTCCCTCATTCGCTCAACCAGTCGTTTGAATCGGTGGCCTCATCAGAGACAGAAGCGACGCTGTCCCAGGATTGTAAACCTGTGACGCGAGCCGCCCCGGTCGGATCGAGTTCGACCAATACCAGCTCGTCGAGGGCACATCGTGGCCGCCCCTCGAGCCACGTCAGCGTCCACGCGTTGGCACCCGGGTGCCGTGCCTCCTGCTCAGCTATCGTCTCGTGAAGCTCCCGTGGCACGCTCGGGTGGGGTGGGTCACCCACCCGCCAGCGTGATCCAAGTTGCATGATCGATGCCTACGACTCTGACTGCTCGGCCAGGTGAATCTCGGACACGGTGACTGCAGAGACCTCGGCTGCTTCGATCCGCAACTCGGAGATTCTGCCAACCGCTGCGAGGTCGGCAGCGGCGAGTCGCAGACGCGGGGCATCCCCACCGGAGGCCTGCACGACAGCCAGGTCAACCATCGTCTTCTGGGAGGCCTTGGCCGCGGTCTTCGCGCCGCGGATTCCCACGAGCGCTCCGCCCACGAGCGGGAGGAGGCCGGGATCAGCATCTGCGCCCGCGAGACTCATCACCTCGTCGGTGACTGGCCAAGGAGAGGTGTGCACCGAGCCCGTGTTGAACCACGACCAGGTTTCCTCTGTCGCGAAGGGAATGAACGGGGCGAAGAGCCGCACGAACACGGAAAGTGCCGCACGCAGGGCCGTGACTGCCGAGGCCTGCTCCTGCCCACTGCCACCGTGCGCGCGCTCCTTCACGAGCTCGAGATAATCGTCGCAGAATGTCCAGAAGTACGACTCGGCGACCTCGAGCGCCCGGGCATGATCGTAGTTTTCAAACGCTCGAGTTGCCTCCTCGATGACGCGTTCCATCCCGGCAAGCATCGCGCGGTCGATCGGCTCCGTGACCGTTCCCGCAGCACTGTCGTCAAAGCCCAGCGTGAACTTTGCCGCGTTGAGCAGCTTGATCGCCAGTCGACGACCGATCTTGATCTGCGTGGGGTTCTGCGGGTCGAACGCCGCGTCCGTTCCGAGCTTTGCCGAGGCGGCCCAGTAGCGCACCGCATCGCTGCCGTGCTGCTCCAGCATGCCCGCAGGGGTGACGACGTTGCCCTTCGACTTTGACATCTTCTTGCGATCCGGGTCGAGGATCCACCCGGAAATGCCCGCGTGCTGCCACGGAAGCTGACCGGTCTCAAGCTCGCTGCGCAGCAGGGTGCTGAAGAGCCAAGTACGAATGATGTCTTGGCCCTGTGGCCGAAGACTGAAGGGGAACACCAGGTCGAAGAGCTCCTGGTCTCGTTGCCACCCGCCCGCGAGCTGCGGCGTGAGCGATGAGGTCGCCCAGGTATCCATGACATCGACTTCCCCGATGAAGCCGCCAGGCATGCCACGTTGTGACTCCTCGAATCCGGGAGGCACGTCGATTGAGGGGTCGACCGGAAGCTGGGCCTCGCTGGGGAGGATCGGCTCCTCGAACAGAGGGTTGCCGTCTGCGTCGAGTGGATACCACACCGGAATCGGTACCCCGAAAAAGCGTTGACGTGAGATCAGCCAGTCGCCAGAGAGCCCTTCCACCCAGTTTTCGTAGCGCACGCGCATGAACTCGGGGTGCCACTGCAGCTCGCGGCCGTGTGCAAGAAGACGCTCGCGCAGGTCGGAATCGTGCGCCCCGTTCTTGATGTACCACTGGCGAGTCGACACGATCTCGAGAGGTCGGTCACCCTTCTCAAAGAATTTCACCGGGTGTGTGATCTTACGGATCTCTCCGGTCATCTCGCCAGAGGCTTGCAAGAGTTCGACCATGGTCTGCTTGGCGCTGAACACCGTCTTCCCGGCGATCTCCGCGAACGCTGCGCGCCCGGCTTCGCTCGTAATGATCTCCGGCGCATCTGCGAGCACGCGACCGTCGAAACCCAAGATGCTTCTGCTCGGAAGTTGCAGCTCGCGCCACCAAATGACGTCTGTGACGTCGCCAAACGTGCAGATCATCGCGATACCGGTGCCCTTGTCTTTCTGGGCGAGGTGGTGGGCGAGGATCGGGACTTCGACATCGAAGAGCGGGGTGCGCACGGTGGAGCCGAAGAGGGGCTGAAAACGCTCGTCATCGGGGTGGGCAACGAGTGCGACGCACGCGGCAAGGAGCTCGGGCCTGGTCGTGTCGATGAAGATATCGCCGCCGCCGTCAGTGCGATGAAACGCGATCGTGTGATAGGCGCCGGGCTGATCCCGATCCTCGAGCTCAGCCTGGGCCACCGCGGTGCGGAACGTGACATCCCACAGCGTTGGTGCCTGCGCCTGGTACGCCTCACCTCGTTGCACATTGCAGATAAATGCCAGTTGAGATGCGCGAAGGGAGTCGTCGGCGATCGTACGGTAGGTCTGTGACCAGTCAACCGAGAGCCCCAGTGTGCGCCAGAGATCCTCGAACTGCTGTTCGTCTTCGACGGTCAGTCGCTCGCAGAGTTCGATGAAGTTTCGACGCGAGATGGGCTGCTGATCCGCAGCCTTAATGCTCTTTCCATCCCCACCCTCGTGCGGTGGGGTGAAGTCGGCAGCGTAGGGGAGAGACGGGTCGCAGCGCACGCCGTAGTAATTCTGCACGCGGCGCTCAGTGGGGAGTCCGTTATCGTCCCATCCCATCGGATAGAACACGCGCTTGCCACGCATGCGCTGAAAACGAGCGACGGTGTCAGTGTGGGTGTAGCTGAATACGTGACCCACGTGAAGTGATCCAGAGGCGGTGGGCGGGGGAGTGTCGATGCTGAACACCTCGTCGCTTGACGCGCCCGTGCGATCGAAACGGTAGGTTCCGGAACTCTCCCACGCGGCCCCCCACTTGGCTTCCAGGCCTTCGAGTTGGGGCTTATCTGGGATCGCACTCATGCGTCTGCTCCGGTTTCGCTATAGGCGGCACCGTGTCTGCGAGCTGCGCCGTGAGGCGCGATCCACTGGGTTCAATGGAAGGCTCTGGTGCCTGAAAGGGGGTCGAATCAAGCTTACCTGTCGACGTGCTCGCGATCGGGCTAAAGCCCTCGACGCACAGACCGTTGATTCAGGTTCGCACCGGGTAGTATTAAGGCAAATGCGAGGATCCGGCTATCACCGGGGAGTCTTCGGAAGAACGGCACCCCCGGGTGCCTAGTAGAACCGAACGGGTGGCCCGTTACAGCCGAATGAAGTGGTCGAGTTCAGCGCTGGAATAAGAGCGCGGATCGCGACAAGCAGGGTGGTACCGCGGGATTGCGAAGCTTTCGGGCTGGCAGCCTCGTCCCGGCAGTTTTTCCACGATTCACCCCCCTCGCATCACATAACGTGGCGCGAGGAGTGGAGAGTGGGCAACCGCACGATGAGAGCCGCAGCGAGGAACCCATGCCCTACCCCCAGCAGTCGACCGACGCACACAGTGCGAGCACCGAAAACGGCCCGAAGCATGCCGCAAAGATGACAGGCTCCGCGTTCGGCGTGAAGCCCTCCCCGTCGTTTCCCGAAATTGAAGAACGGGTGTTGGCCTTCTGGCAGGCGGACGACACGTTTCGTGAGTCGATTAGGCAGAGAGCGCACGCGTCGGAGTGGGTATTCAATGACGGTCCGCCGTTCGCAAACGGCCTGCCGCACTACGGTCACCTCCTGACCGGGTATGCGAAGGATGTGTTTCCGCGATTCCAGACCATGCGGGGCCAGAAAGTCGAGCGCCGGTTTGGGTGGGACACTCACGGGTTGCCCGCCGAGCTTGAGGTAATGAAGCAATTGGGCATCACCGAGAAGAGCGAGATCGAGGCGATGGGCATCGCTGCGTTCAATGCCAAGGCGCGCGAGTCGGTGCTCTTCTATACGAAGGAGTGGGAAGAGTACGTCACCCGTCAAGCGCGCTGGGTCGACTTTGAGAATGACTACAAGACACTGAATCTCGATTTCATGGAGAGCGTGCTCTGGGCGTTCAAGCAGTTGTATGACAAGGGGCTGGCCTATGAGGGTCATCGCGTTCTGCCGTACTGCTGGCGTGACGAGACCCCGCTCTCGAACCACGAGTTGCGCATGGACGATGACGTGTACCAGATGCGTCAAGATCCGTCAGTGACGGTGAGTTTTCCTTTGGTTGGCGAGCGGGCGGCGGCACTGGGGCTCGACGGGGTGCGGGCGCTGGCCTGGACCACGACACCCTGGACGCTGCCGACCAACGTGGCACTCGCGGTCGGCCCCGAGATTGCCTATGCGGTGGTGCCCGAGGGGCCTCTCGGTGCTGCAGATGGGGCGAGTGCGGCATCGGCCACCTACATGCTCGCAGCCGACCTCGTCGGAGCACACGCAAAGGAGCTCGGCTACGAGTCGGCAGATGAGGCACGTGGCGCATCGCTGCGCACCATACTCGGCAGCGAACTCGCCGATGTTTCGTATGCGCGACTGTTCGACTACTTCGCAGACGCGGAGGTGTGGAACACCGAGCAATGCTGGCGCATCCTGGTCGACGGTTACGTCACGACCACCGACGGTACGGGCATCGTCCACCAGTCGCCGGCCTACGGCGAGGATGACATGCGCATCGCCTCGGCTGCTGGCATGCCGACGATCGTCAGTTTGGACGACGGAGGCCGCTTCATCTCGGCAGTTTCCGATGTCGCCGGGGAGTTGTGGTTTGACGCAAACCGACCCCTCATCCGCCTGATCCGCGAGCAGGGCCGTCTGATCCGTGAGGCGAGCTACGAGCACGCGTACCCTCATTGCTGGCGCTGTCGAAACCCCTTGATCTACAAGGCCGTCTCGAGTTGGTTCGTTCGCGTTACCGAACTCAAAGAGCGCATGCTCGAGGTCAACGAAGAGATCAACTGGGTGCCCGCGAATGTCAAGCACGGGCAGTTTGGGAAGTGGCTTGAGGGCGCGAGGGACTGGTCAGTGAGCCGCAACCGCTACTGGGGCAGCCCGATCCCGGTGTGGAAGAGCGACAATCCCGACTACCCACGAATCGACGTCTATGGTTCGCTCGCCGAAATCGAGGCCGACTTCGGCCGCCTCCCGCGTGGCGCAGAGGGTGAAGTGGATCTGCACCGACCCTACATCGACGAACTGACCCGCCCGAACCCCGACGATCCCACGGGGCAGTCCACGATGCGGCGCATCGAGGACGTGTTCGATGTGTGGTTCGATTCGGGCTCGATGCCCTTTGCGCAGGCACACTACCCATTTGAGAATCAGGACTGGTTCGACACACACCAGCCCGCCGACTTCATCGTCGAATACATCGGGCAGACTCGCGGGTGGTTCTACGTCATGCACGTGCTGGCCACCGCGCTGTTTGACCGGCCGGCGTTCACGAACGTCATCAGCCACGGGATTGTGCTTGGCTCCGACGGCAACAAAATGTCGAAGAGTCTGCAGAACTACCCCGATGTCAACGAGGTGTTCGAACGTGACGGGTCGGATGCGATGAGATGGTTCCTCATGGCATCGCCAGTCGTCCGTGGGGGCAACCTGATCGTGACGGAAGAGGGGATCCGGGAGGGGGTGCGACAATTCATCCTGCCGCTCTGGAGCACCTGGTACTTCTTCAGCCTGTATGCCAACGCCGACGGGCTCGAGGGGCGGTGGCGCACGGACTCACGCGATCCACTGGATCGGTATATCTTGGCGAAAACCGGTGCGCTCGTGCGAGATGTTGGCGCGCACCTTGAGGCGCTTGACACCACATCTGCGGCTGAATCGCTGAGGGATTTTGCCGAGGTGCTCACCAACTGGTACGTGCGTCGCTCGCGGGATCGGTTCTGGGCCGGAACCAGTGGAGAGAACGGGGACGAGGTCAACCGTCAGGCGTTCGACACTCTCTTCACCGTGCTGGAAACAGTGACGCGAGTCGCGGCCCCGATGATGCCGCTGGTCGCCGAGGAGATGTGGCGCGGACTCACCGGGGGCCGCTCCGTGCACCTGACCGACTGGCCGAAGGCGGACGCGTTTCCGGCAGACGAAGAGTTGGTCGGTGCGATGGACGAGATCCGACAGATCACCTCGCAGGCGCTGTCGCTTCGAAAGTCTCGTCGCCTTCGCGTGCGATTGCCTCTGAAGAAGCTGACGGTAGTGACCGCGCGGAAAAAGGCGCTCAAGCCATTCGCTGAGATTCTGCGAGAGGAACTCAACGTCAAGAGGGTCAAGTTGAAGCGGCTGAAAGACGACAGCGCTGAGGAGCATGGCATTGTGCAGCAGCTCACTGTCAACGCGCGGGCCGCCGGACCGCGCATCGGGAAGAGCGTGCAGCAAGCGATCGCCGGAGCCAAGAGTGGGAACTGGAGTGAGTCTGACGGTGTCGTGACCGCCGGAGGGGTAGCGCTGCAGCCTGGCGAGTACGAGCTGACCAACTCGGTGGGTGACGGATCGCACGATCGAGATGTGCTGGGGCTCCTGCCAGGCGGAGGCTTCGTGCTGCTACGCACGGAGACCAGTCCCGAACTGGAGGCGGAGGGCATCGCTCGAGATGCGATCCGCGCGGTGCAAGAGGCTCGAAAGAATGCCGGACTCGAGGTGAGCGATCGGATCGTGCTCGCGCTGAACGCTGCCCCCGAATACGCCGCGGCCCTACAACTCCACGGCGGCCTCATCGCTGCCGAGACTCTGGCTGTCGGTTTCGCGGTGCAACCCACGGAAGAGATGGAAGAGCTGGCGGCTGCGCCCGACCGGGTTATCGACAACGTCGTGTTTGTCAGCAGCGCTGCGGCCTTGGGCGCGGAAAAGGCCCCGCTGATCATTACCGTTGACGCATCAGAAACGAGTGCAGAATGAGTCTGAACCCAAGTGCCGCGAGTGTCTACGAGGCATTGTTGGAACGGGTAGGCGAGGCGACCCCCCGCCCCCGAATCGAGCCGGCCCGGCGCCTCGCAGAACTCGCAGGCTCACCGCAATTGTCTTTTCCGGTGATCCAGATCGCTGGTACGAACGGAAAGACCTCGACGAGTCGGGCGGTCGAGTCTCTGCTGCGCGCGCACGGCCTCCGGACGGGGCTGTTCACGAGCCCCCACCTCGTGGATTTCACCGAGCGCTTTCAGATCGATGGCGAGCCGATTCGTGACGAAGCACTCGGGTCTGCCTGGGCCGACCTCCAGCTCCCACTTGCAGTGGTAGATCGTGAGCTCACCGACGCGGGTCAAGGTCCCATTACCTTCTTCGAGGCTCTTGCAGTGCTCGCGTTCCTGGCCTTTGCGGATGCCCCAGTCGAGGTCGCGGTTGTTGAGGTTGGAATGGGCGGGGAGTGGGATGCCACCAACATTGCCGACGCGCAGGTCGCGGTGTTCACACCGATCGATCTCGATCACACCTCGATTCTCGGCCACACGATCGCGGAGATCGCACATACGAAGTCGGGAATTATCAAGCAGGGCACGCTCGTTGTCTCGGCCCGCCAGCACGAAGATGCAGCCGGCGAACTGCGCTTGACAGCCGATGAGCGAGACGCAAAGTTGCTGAGTGCTGGACTTGATTTCGACCTTGTCGAAGACCGGCTTGCTGTTGGCGGTCGGCAGATTGACGTGCGCGGGATCACCGGGCACCTGTACCAGTCGACATTCGTACCGCTCTATGGGAGCTACCAGGCTGAGAACGTCGCGGTCGCGGTCGCCGCAGTCGAGGGCTTCTTCGGCGGGGAACGGCCAATACCAGAGTCGGTCTTCGAGGAGGGGCTTGCGCAGCTCACCTCGCCCGGGCGTCTGCAGCTCATCGGCACTGATCCCGTTGTCTATGTCGATGCAGCACACAATCCACACGGGGCTGAGGCGTTGGCACGCGCCGTCACTGAGTCGTTCGCGTTCAACGAACTTGCACTCGTGGTCGGTGTCATGGCAGAGAAAGATGCCACGGGAGTCTTGGCGGCACTGGCGCCTCTTGCCGATGCCGTATACCTGACCCCGGTTGATTCCGAACGAACAGCGACCGCCGATGAACTCGCCGCACTCGGTATCCACGCGCTCAGCGAGCTCCCGGTCAGCGTGACCGAGTCGCTTCCCGAGGCACTTGACGTGGCACGTGCCTGGGCAAGTAGGGGCGAGGGCCGGGCGGTTCTGGTCGTCGGTTCGGTATTGCTCGCTGGCGAGGCAATCGCCTTCGCTCGTTCCGAGGGGTGGGCCGTCGCATGAGTGCCGGATCGCCCTCGCCGCGCGACCCAGAAGAACCAGAACTGACGCTCTCGCCGTCAGAGAGTTTCGCCCACGACGCGGCAATGCGAGTCTCCGGTGCCACTTCTGGCTCCGATGGTGGTGCGCGCACCCAACGTGCACTCGCCTCGATCGTGCTCGGGTTTGAGCTCATCGTCGTCTTCCTCATCGGCATGACAGTGTTCGGCCTCGGCATCACCGAGCCGCGCGAGCTCGGCATCTACGGCGGCATCGGACTCTGCGTGGTGATAATTGTTGCCCTTGCGACGATGCGCAGAGGCAAGATCGGAATCTGGATCGGGTGGGCAGTGCATGTGTTGATGCTGCTCAGCGCACTCGTACTGCCCATGGCGTTAATCGTCGGGATCATTTTTTCTGCCCTGTGGGTCTACTGCATGGTGAAAGGCGCGCGGATCGATCGAGATCGCGCGGCCTGGCTTGCCGAGCAACAGTAGGTACGACGTGCCCTCCTCGATCGAAGGGACTACACTCGACGAGGGCGAAGCCCGACCGGTACGTGAATGATGCGAAGCACAGGAGAGAACATGTCAGCAGAAGAGACCCTCATCTTGGTGAAGCCCGACGGCGTGGCACGCGGATTGACCGGAGAAATTCTGCGTCGCGTTGAATCCAAGGGCTACCGCCTCGTCGACATTCGACTCGTGACCGCTGACCGTTCCCTGCTCGCGGAGCACTATGCCGAGCACGAGGGAAAGCCATTTTTCGAGCCGTTGCTGGAATTCATGTCCTCCGGTCCGATCGTGGCGATTCGCGCCGAAGGTAATCGCGTAATCGAGGGCTTCCGCGCTCTCGCGGGTGCCACCGACCCGACAGTTGCCCTGCCCGGCACCATTCGCGGTGATCTTGGGCGTGATTGGGGCTTGAAGGTACAGCAGAACCTCGTACACGGTTCAGACTCCTCGCTCTCGGCCGAGCGGGAACTGAAGCTCTGGTTCAGCTGAAGCTGGCGAGCGCAGCTTGCGGGCCATCGACCCCAGTCGAACCGCGCTGATCTCCGCGCGTGCCTGCCCAGGCTTTTGGTATCAGTAACAACTTTGTCAGGGGTGCGGAGTAGCCTCGAAGCATGGAACCGACGCGCAGCGTGCGACCCTTTGAGGTCGTCAGTGACTACGAGCCGAGCGGCGATCAGCCACAGGCGATCGAAGAGCTCACCAAGCGAATCAACGCTGGCGAGACTGAGGTTGTCTTGCTGGGTGCAACCGGCACGGGAAAGTCTGCAACAACAGCATGGCTCATCGAGGCAGTACAACGGCCCACGCTGATTCTCGCGCACAACAAGACACTGGCGGCTCAACTCGCGAACGAATTCCGCGAGCTCATGCCAAACAATTCGGTGGAGTACTTCGTCTCCTACTACGACTACTACCAACCTGAGGCCTATGTGCCGCAGACCGACACCTTCATCGAGAAGGATTCCTCGGTAAACGCGGAGGTCGAACGGCTGCGACACTCGACGACGAACGCACTGCTCAGTCGGCGCGATGTGGTCGTGATTTCTACGGTGTCCTGCATCTATGGCCTCGGCAAACCAGAGGAATACTACGAGGCCATGGTGCCGCTCGTCGTCGGCGATCGGCTTGACCGAGATGTGCTGCTGCGTCGCTTCGTTGACATGCAGTATCAGCGCAACGACATTGAGTTCGTACGGGGCAACTTCAGGGTGCGTGGCGACACGGTCGAGATCATCCCGATGTATGAGGAATTGGCGATTCGTATCGAATTTTTTGGTGACGAGGTCGAGGCGCTGTACTACCTCCACCCGCTGACCGGGGAGGTCATCAAGCAGGTCGATACGGTGTCGGTCTTTCCAGGGTCACACTATGTGGCGAGCCGTGAGGTCATGAACCGTGCCATGGGCACGATCTCGGAAGAACTTGAGGTTCGTACTCGCGAGTTGAAGCAACAGAACAAACTCGTCGAAGAGCAGCGGCTGCGGATGCGCACCACATTTGACCTGGAAATGATGGAGCAGATTGGTTTCTGTTCGGGCATTGAGAACTACTCTCGGCACATCGACGGCCGCCAGCCAGGTGAGGCACCGCACTGCCTGCTCGATTATTTCCCTGACGATTTCCTGATGGTCATTGATGAGTCACACGTCACAGTTCCGCAGATCGGGGCGATGTACGAGGGTGATGCTTCGCGCAAACGAACCCTCGTGGACCACGGGTTTCGTCTCCCGAGCGCGCTCGACAACCGACCACTGAAATTTAGCGAATTCAAGGATCGAGTGGGGCAGACGGTCTACCTCTCGGCGACGCCTGCGGCCTATGAACTGGATCGTGCGGACGGCGTTGTCGAGCAAATCATCCGGCCGACCGGCCTGATCGATCCGGAGATCATTGTGAAACCCAGTGAGGGGCAAATCGACGATCTCCTCGAGGAGGTACGGATCCGAGCGGAGCGCGATGAGCGAGTGCTCGTGACGACGCTCACCAAGAAGATGGCGGAACAACTCACCACCTTTATGGAGGAAGCGGGAGTGCGAGTTCGATACCTGCACAGCGATGTCGACACGCTTCGCCGTGTCGAGCTCCTCACCGAACTCCGCGCTGGAGTCTATGACGTTCTCGTCGGAATCAACCTGCTCCGCGAGGGACTCGATCTTCCGGAGGTGTCACTCGTGTCGATTCTCGATGCCGACAAGGAGGGATTCCTCCGCTCGAGCACCTCGTTGATTCAGACGATTGGTCGCGCGGCGCGTAATGTGTCCGGCCAGGTTCACATGTACGCCGACAGAGTCACCAGGTCGATGCAGCAGGCCATCGATGAGACGAATCGGCGACGCGAAAAGCAGATCGCATACAACACACTGCACGGTGTCGATCCGCAGCCATTGCGGAAGAAAATCGGTGACATCACGGAACTCCTGAATCGGGAGGCGGCCGATACCGAGGCGGTGCTCGCATCTCGCGTCTCGCAACACGCGCAGAAAAAGGGCGGGGTATCTCCTCGCGTCAAGGGGCGAACCTCTTCGCGGCCGGGTGCCATCGCTGGCGAAGGCGCGGCGCAACTCGAGGGGTTGGTTTCGGATCTCACCGAGCAGATGCTCGCGGCGGCGGCAGAACTCAAGTTTGAACTCGCGGCCAGGCTGCGCGATGAAGTTGCCGAGCTGAAGAAGGAGTTGCGGAGCATGGATGCCGCGGGGCACCGCTAACCACAAATCGCACATATGTTCGAATCTCAGATGTGGCGGCGGTAAGATGGGGGAGTGACTGTGACCCCCGCCCAGGCCCCAATTCCCTCGCCCGAGACCCACGCGCACATCAGCGTGAAGGGTGCGAGGGTACACAACCTGAGAGATGTCGACCTCACGATTCCGAGGGATGCACTCGTGGTATTCACCGGGCTCTCGGGCTCGGGCAAGTCAAGCATGGCCTTCGACACCATCTTTGCGGAGGGTCAGCGGCGGTACGTCGAGAGCCTTTCCGCGTATGCTCGGCAATTTCTCGGGCAGGTCGACAGGCCTGACGTTGACTTCATCGAGGGGCTGAGCCCGGCGGTGAGTATCGACCAGAAGTCGACCAACCGCAATCCGCGATCAACTGTCGGCACGATCACCGAAATCTATGACTACATGCGGTTGTTGTGGGCTCGCATCGGCATTCCGCACTGCGCCGAGTGCGGCGAGCCGATTCGCGCACAGACAGTGCAACAGATCGCTGACACGCTGATGGAACTTCCTGACCGGACGCGATACCAAGTGCTTGCACCCGTCGTGAGCCAGAAGAAAGGCGAGTTCGTCGATCTGTTTCACGAGCTCGCGGCAACTGGGTATTCGCGCGCTATCGTCGACGGTGCAGTGGTGCAGTTGTCAGACCCCCCGAAGTTGAAGAAGCAGGTCAAGCACGACATTGCGGTGGTGGTGGATCGCCTCGTTGCGAGCCCGGATGGACTGGGGCGGCTCACCGATTCCTTGGAGACGGCTCTGAAGCTCGCGAGCGGCCTCGTGACCATCGACTTCGTCGATCTTGACGAAGGGGCCAAGGATCGGCGTCAGACATTCTCCGAGAACCTTAGCTGCCCGAATCGACATCCAGTGTCTCTCACCGAGATCGAGCCCCGCACGTTCTCGTTCAATGCACCCTTCGGTGCGTGCCCGGTCTGCTCGGGGCTTGGTACCAGCATGTCGGTCGATGAAGAACTCGTGCTGGGCGATGAGTCGCTGAGCATCGCGGAAGGCGTGATTGTTCCCTGGACAAGTCAGGGAAAAAGTCTCTACAACTACTACGAAAAACTCCTCAGAGGGCTCTCGCAAGATCTTGACTTCGATCTCAAGACTCCGTGGCAGGATTTGCCCGCGGAAGTGCGTGAAGCGGTACTTCACGGCAACGATTTCACGGTCAATGTGAAGTGGAAGAATCGTTTCGGCCGTGAGGTCAAGTACACCTCGGGGTTTGAGGGCGTGATCCCCTTCATCGAGCGTCAGTATGCGGAGGCCGAAAGTGACGGTCGGCGCGAGAGGTGGTCGGAATTCTTGCGGGAGGTGCCGTGCCACGCCTGCAACGGCCAGCGCCTGAAACCCGAGGTGCTCGCGGTGACCGTCAACGGCGAGTCAATCGCAGCGGTGGGAGAGTTCAGCCTCACTTCCGCACAGCGCTTCTTCAACGAGGTCGTGCTCACGGAGCGCGAGGCCAAGATCGCCGCGCAGGTGCTTCGAGAGATTCGATTGCGCTTCAACTTCCTCATTGAGGTCGGGCTCGGCTATCTCACGCTCGCGCGATCCGCGGGCACCCTGTCCGGCGGCGAGGCACAGCGCATCCGTCTCGCCACGCAGATCGGCTCGGGGCTCACGGGCGTGCTGTATGTTCTCGACGAGCCAAGTATTGGTCTGCATCAACGTGACAACCGCAGGCTCATCGAGACCCTGATCAAGCTGCGAGATCTCGGCAACACGCTGATCGTCGTTGAGCACGACGAGGAGACCATCGAGGCGGCCGACTGGGTGGTCGATATTGGCCCCGGGGCCGGAGTCGAGGGAGGCACCGTCGTACACTCGGGCAACTATGCGTCCCTGCTTGAAAACACCGACTCGATCACGGCCGACTATCTCGTGGGCCGCCGAGCCATCGAGACTCCCAGGAAGCGCAGGAAGCCCGAGAAGGGCCGAGAGCTGAAGGTGATCGGTGCTCGTTCGAACAACCTGAAGGGTGTCGATGCGACGTTCCCGCTGGGCATCATGACCGCGGTGACCGGCGTGAGTGGATCAGGAAAGTCCACGCTTGTGAACGACATCCTGTACCGGGTGCTCGCCTCGCAACTCAACGGGGCGCGGACGGTTCCCGGTAAGCACACGCGTATCACCGGAATCGAGCATCTCGACAAGGTGGTGCACGTCGATCAGGCACCTATTGGCCGCACCCCCCGCTCGAATCCCGCAACCTATACGGGGGTGTTCGATAAGATCCGCAATCTGTTTGCAGATACTCCCGAGGCAAAGACTCGCGGGTACCTCGCCGGCCGATTCAGCTTTAACGTCAAGGGTGGAAGGTGTGAGGCCTGCTCGGGCGACGGCACGCTGAAGATCGAGATGAACTTCCTGCCCGATGTATACGTGGCCTGCGAGGTGTGTGGGGGTAAACGGTACAACCGGGAAACCCTGCAGGTGCGCTACAAGGGCAAGAACATCAGTGAGGTGCTCGAGATGCCGATCGCAGAAGCGTCGGAGTTCTTTGAGCCTATTTCGAGCATCCATCGGTATCTCAAGACCCTCGTCGATGTCGGGCTGGGGTACGTGCGCCTGGGGCAGGCCGCGACCACCCTTTCCGGAGGTGAGGCGCAACGAGTAAAGCTGGCCACCGAACTCCAAAAGCGTTCAAATGGCCGAACCATTTACGTGCTGGATGAACCGACCACCGGCCTGCACTTTGAAGACGTGCGGAAGCTGCTGCTCGTGCTCAACGGCCTGGTTGACAAGGGCAACACCGTCATCACCATTGAGCACAATCTCGATGTCATTCGGAGCGCGGACTGGGTGATTGACTTGGGCCCCGAAGGCGGCTCGGGCGGCGGAAGCATCTTGGCGACGGGTACCCCCGAACAGATTGCGAAGACACCCGGCAGCCATACGGGCGAGTTCCTGGCCGAGGTGCTCACGGGACGTGGTGACAAGTCTTCTGAGGCAGGAAGGTCACACGCGGCGGCGGCGAAGGCCCGGATACAGGTCTAGAGTGACGGAGATTGTGGATCGCCGAGCGGATTTTCGCCCGGCAAACGGCGAGATCCCCACCGCCCCTGGGGTCTACCGATTCAGTGATCGACACGGGCGTGTGCTGTATATCGGCAAGGCGAAGAACCTGAGGGCCAGGCTCGCCAACTACTTCCAGCCGCTGCATTCGATTCAACCCCGCACGCGAAGAATGCTCGCATTGGCTGCGCGACTGGACTGGACGGTCGTCGCGACCGATACCGAGTCGTTGGTGCTCGAGCACACCTGGATCACTGAGTTCAAGCCTCCGTTCAACGTCCAGTTTCGAGACGACAAGACTTACCCTTATCTCGCCGTCACCCTGCGCGACGAGGCACCTCGGCTACTCATCACGCGCAACGAAAAGATCAGGGGCGCGCGCTACTTTGGGCCCTATCCCAAGGTGTGGGCTCTCAAAGAGACCACGGCGTTGCTGCACCAGGCGTTTCCCATCCGCACCTGTAACGAGGCGGATTACCGGCGCGCGATGCAGTCGGGAAAGCCATGTCTCGCGGGTCAGATCGGCCGGTGTCACGGCCCATGCTCTGGGCTCATCAGCATCGAGGAACATCGCACCCGCGTGGGTGATCTCGTCACGTTTCTCGCGGGAGGCGACACCTCTCACCTGCGACGACTGAGAACCGAGATGCGCGATGCCGCCGCGGAACAACGATATGAGGATGCTGCGAGGCTGCGAGATCAGGCCGCGGCGGTCGAGCACGTGTTGGAGCGGAACTCGGTGTCGCTCAGCCACGACGTGGATGCCGATGTGTTTGGGTTTCGCGCAGACGAACTTTCTGCCGCGGCTCACCAGTTCATCGTGCGTGGCGGCCGCATCCGTGGCGAACGTAGCTGGATCGTTGACGTTGAGCTCGACGATTCCCCGGGAACGCTGCTCGAGCAGGTCATCCAATCCGCCTACGAGGGGGAGCGTGAACCGCCGCCGCAAATTTTGGTCCCCCTCCTCTCCGAAGGTGTCGGGGCCCTCGAGGAGGCACTTCGTTCCAGGCGGCCACGGGGTGGACGCGTGCGCGTGCAGGTGCCGGAACGCGGCGATAAGGCGCAGCTGATGGATCGCGCGACCCTGAACGCGGGGGAGAACCTGGTGCGCCACAAGCTGAAGCGTTCTGCCGATATCACGGCAAGAACCGACGCTCTCGCTGAGTTGCAGCGCTCCCTCGAGATGCAGGAGCCCCCGCTGCGCATTGAGTGCATCGATGTCTCGCACCTGCAGGGCACTGGCGTGGTGGCCTCCCTGGTTGTGTTTGAGGATGGCCTGCCCGCGAAGGGTGCCTATCGGAAGTATCGAATTGAGCAGACCCGAGACGACACCGATTCCATCTACCAAGTGGTTTCTCGACGTGCTGCCCAACTCAACGCTGCCGCAGAGTGTGATCAGCTGCCCTCGGGCCGATACCGGGAGCGGCCGCAGCTGCTGATCGTCGACGGAGGGCAGCCCCAGGTCACGGCCGCACACCGTGCGCTGAAAGAGGCGAACATCACTGACATCGCTCTCGTCGGCGTCGCCAAGCGGCTTGAGGAACTGTGGCTGCCCGATGATCCTTTCCCGGTCATTCTGCCGAGAACCAGTGAGGGACTCTTCCTCGTGCAACGCGTGCGAGACGAAGCGCACCGCTTTGCGATCACGTTTCAGCGTCAGCGGCGCAGCACGGCGATTGCGAGCACGCTCGCGGAGATCCCGGGTCTTGGCCCGAAACGAGTGCAGGCGCTCCTCCGACACTTTGGTTCGGTTGCGAGGCTGAAGGCCGCCTCGGTCGTTGAAATTGGTAGCGCCCCGGGCGTGGGGCCGCAACTGGCTGAGCAGATCCACCGCCACATGCATGGCTCGGCTTCTGAAGCTGCGGCGGTCAGCGCAAGCGGAAGTGCGGCTAAGCTAGAGGTTGCATCCGAGCAGCGGCAAACCGAGGAGATCGAACGGTGAACGAGCAGTCAGCGGATCAGGAAATCCTGATCGTCACCGGCATGTCGGGGGCTGGGCGAAGCACCGTTGCAAACGCGCTAGAAGACCTCGGCTGGTACGTCGTCGATAACCTCCCTCTGCCCATGCTGAAGCCGCTCGCCGACATGGCGGATCGCTCCGGCGGAGCATTGCCGCGCATCGTGGCCGTGGTTGACGTGCGCGGACGGGACTTGTTCGCTGATGTCCAGGAGACGGTAGCTAACCTTCGTGAAAACGCGAAAGTACGCGTCGTGTTTCTCGATGCCACCGACGAGGTCCTGGTGCGGCGCTATGAGTCTGTGCGTCGCCCGCACCCGCTGCAGGCAGAGGGCAGTCTCCTCGACGGTATTCGTCTCGAACGCGAACGACTGCAGGAGTTGCGCGCCTCAAGCGACGTCGTCATTGACACCTCACGCTACAACGTGCACGATCTCTCAACCGCCACTCGCGAACTCTTCTCCGACGACGATACCCCTGGTTTGCAGCTGTCTGTGCAGAGCTTCGGTTTCAAATACGGCACCCCGACCGACGTCGATCTCATGGCAGACATGCGTTTTCTGCCGAACCCGTTCTGGGAGACCGAATTGCGCCCGCTCACCGGAGTTGATGCGGATGTCAAGGAGTACGTGCTCAGCCGCGAGGGTGCGGCAGAATTTCTTGAGCATTATGTGGCAGCATTGCAGCCAGTGCTCGCGGGTTATCAGCGCGAGAACAAACGTCACGTCTCACTTGCAGTAGGCTGCACGGGCGGCAAACACCGCTCTGTAGCAATGGCGCGTGAACTTGCCGATCGCCTTGCCGCGCTTCCAGGCGTGAGCGTCAGCCTGCGCCACCGAGATCTCGGGCGCGAGTAAGTACCGCCTGACGGCCGTCCGCCGTCAGCTGCAGAATTCTTTCTACACTCTTCTTTGAGAGGATCCAGAGTGCCTTCAACCCCCGATGTCAAGAACGAGCTCGTTCGCGTGCCTGCACAGCAGACCGGCGAGCGGATCGCGGAACTCGCGACCGTGCTCAGACTCGCAGGGGGCCTGCACACCATCTCTGGCCGGATTGCGTTGGAGGCCGAGTTGCACACCCCGGCAATCGTGCAGCGGGTACGAAAGGATCTCGCTGAGATCTACGGGGTGCGTTCCGATGCCAAACAATTGCCTGCAGCAAACACGCGTCCGGGCGCTCCGCAATTCGTGGTTCGGGTGCTGGATGGGGAGACGCTCGCTCGCCAGCTCGGATTGCTCGACCAGCGTCGCCGACCCATCCGCGGGTTGCCGAATCGACTCACAACAGGCTCACCCGGTGAGCTTGCCGCAATGTGGCGTGGCGCCTTTCTGGCCCGTGGATCCGTCACACCTCCGGGCCGTTCAGCGAGCCTCGAGATCATCTGCCCGACCAACGAAACCGCCATGGCGCTGGTCGGTGCGGCAGGCAGAATTGGAGTCGCCACGAAGAACCGGGAGATTCGCGGGCAGCATAAGGTGCTGATTCGAGACGGCGAGGCAATCGGAGAGATGCTGGGTGCCATGGGGGCCGTCGAGTCTCAGGCCGATTGGGAAGATCTCCGCAAAGCGAGAGAAACCCGAAATACGGCCAACCGACTCGTCAATTTTGATGACGCGAACCTCCGCCGCAGTGCGCAGGCTTCGGTCGCGGCGTGCGCCAGAGTCGAACGGGCCCTGGAGATCCTGGGCGAGGATATTCCGGATCACCTGAAGTATGCGGGCGCGTTGCGTATGGCGCACCGTGATGCAAGTCTGGACGAGCTCGGAAACCGCGCAGATCCGCCCCTCACCAAGGACGCGATTGCGGGTCGAATCCGTCGACTGCTTGCGATGGCAGACAAAGAAGCCGAGGTTCGCGGGATACCCGGGACTGATGCGAATCTGCCGGACGAACTCGATCGGCTGTAGTCGATTTATTGTGAAAAGATTCACAGACTGATCCCTGTGGACTCACCGTTCGCTGTGGGCGAGAACCGGGCAATTCCCCCGGCGATTGAACCCAGCCCGGGCATAGACTAGTCGGAGGACTTCGACGCGATTCTGGAGGAACGCCACATGACTGCATATACACTCCCCGAACTTCCCTACGACTACGCCGCACTCGAACCGCACATCAGTGGCAAGATCATGCAGCTGCACCATGACAAGCATCACCAGGCATACGTGACCGGTGCGAACACCGCGCTGCAGCAGCTCGCTGAGGCTCGCGATGCCGACAATCTCGCAGCGGTGAACAAGCTCGAGAAAGACCTCGCCTTCAACGTCGGTGGCCACGTCAACCACACCATTTTCTGGAACAACCTCTCGCCAGAGGGTGGCGAGCGCCCCGAGGGCGAACTGGCCGCAGCAATTGACGAGTACTTTGGCTCCTTCGAGAAGTTCCAAGCCCACTTCACGGCGACCGCCATGGGTGTGCAGGGCTCAGGTTGGTCCGTCTTGGCCTGGGACGCGCTGGGTCAGCGTGCCAACATCGTGCAGCTGTTCGATCAGCAGGGCAACCTGCCCGCCGGCACCATCCCCCTCCTCATGCTTGACGTGTGGGAGCACGCGTACTACCTCGACTACCTGAATGTGCGTGCGGACTACGTGAAGGCATTCTGGAACATCGCCAACTGGCAGGATGTCGCGAAGCGCTTCGAGGCTGCCCGCAGCCAGAGCGCTGGCCTGATCCAGCTGTAACCGTCGGGCGGGCTGACCCTCCTGGGTCGGCCCGCTTTCTGCGTTTGCACAGTTCACCGCCAGGGCCACGCGTGAGCGCAAGAGTTCGGGCACGATCCATCACCAGAGGAGCATTCCCATGCGCACACTCGAGACCCTCGGCTCGCTTCGCTCACAGACGGTCATCGTTCGCTGCGATCTGAACGTCCCACTCTCGGACGGAGTCATCACCGACGACGGTCGGATACGCGCCTCCCTGTCGACGATTCGCGAGCTCCGATCCGCTGGTGCCCGAGTGGTACTCGTGAGCCACCTGGGTCGACCGGCTGGCGTTCCCGAAGCGAAATTCTCGCTGCGCCCTGTCGCGCTTCGCATGTCGGAGCTGCTCCAAGCGCCGGTCGCCTTCGTGGGCGAGACGGTCGGACCTGAGGCCATTTCGGCCCGGTCGGCGCTCGCTGATGGGGACGTACTGCTGCTTGAGAACCTCCGCTTTAATGCGGGCGAAACAAGCAAAGTTGCCGCCGAGCGAGAGGCCTTTGCAGCCGCTCTGGCTGAGGGCGCGAGTGCCTTTGTCTCCGACGGTTTCGGTGTGGTTCATCGCCGACAGGCGAGCGTAACGGAACTGGCAGAAATGCTTCCGAGTGCTGCGGGACGGCTGGTTATGACAGAACTCGAGGTGCTCAAGCGCCTGACGGTTGATCCGGAGCGTCCCTATGCGGTGGTCTTGGGCGGCTCGAAAGTTTCCGACAAGTTGGGCGTGATCGCGCATCTGTTGGATCGTGTGGACACCCTGCTGATTGGCGGGGGAATGCTCTTTACCTTTTTGGCTGCTCAGGGGCACGCGGTTGGGTCCAGCCTGCTTGAGGAAGACCAGCTCGAGACCGTGCGTGGCTACCTGGCTGAAGCGGAACGACGTGGTGTGCGTATCGTTTTGCCTACCGACGTTGTTGTTGCCGAGGAGTTCGCGCCTGATGCCGCCCACGAGATCGTCGCTGCCGACGCGATCGAGTCGAGCAGCTTCGGTTCGGCTGGAATCGGACTGGATATCGGGCCGGAATCCGCTGCCGCATTTGCCCGAATCATTGCAGAATCGAAAACGGTGTTCTGGAACGGGCCGATGGGTGTGTTTGAGATGCCAGCTTTCGCCGAAGGAACACGCACGGTTGCGCGTGCGCTCACCGAAACGTCAGGATTCACCGTTGTGGGTGGAGGTGACTCCGCGGCAGCCGTGCGAGCCTTGGGCTTTGCAGACAGCGATTTCGGTCATATCTCTACGGGTGGGGGAGCGAGTCTCGAGTATCTCGAGGGGAAGATCCTTCCCGGGCTGGAGGTGCTCGCATGAGCGCGGCCACCACTCGGGTTCCCCTAATCGCTGGGAACTGGAAGATGAATCTCGATCATCTGCAGGCAATCGCCCTCGTGCAGAAGCTCTCGTGGAGTCTGAAGGACATCAAGCACGATTTCGGCTCCGTTGAGGTTGCCGTATTTCCGCCGTTTACCGATCTCCGTTCCGTGCAAACTCTCGTCGCCGCTGACAAGCTCGCGTTGCGCCTCGGAGCGCAGGATGTTTCACCGAACGCGGCCGGAGCCTTCACGGGTGATGTCGCTGCCTCATTCCTGAAGAAGCTTGAGGTCGAGTATGTTCTCGTAGGTCATTCTGAACGACGCCTCGGCCACGGAGAAGGTGGCGACCTCGTCGCGCGCAAAGCACAAGCGGTGCATGCTGCGGGTATGGTCCCCGTGATCTGCGTCGGAGAGACTGCTGACGATCTCGCCGAACACGGGGCGGCCTCCGTGCCGGTGCAGCAACTATCAGAAGCGCTCACTGAGTTACCGTCGGGGGCAGAGTTCGTGGTCGCGTACGAGCCCGTGTGGGCGATCGGAAGTGGCGAAGCCGCGAGCCCCGAGCAGGCTGAAGAAGTGTGCCGCGCCCTGCGCGCCAACATCGCCGAGTTGCGCGATGAGGGCATTGCAGACCGGACTCGGATCCTGTACGGAGGCTCCGTTACGAGCCTCAATATCGCATCCTTCCTTCGGCAGCCGAATATCGATGGGGCACTTGTGGGAGGAGCGAGCCTCGATGCCACAGAGTTTTCTCGCATCGTTCAATACAAGAAGCACGTTACTGGCGCGTAAGCCGACGGCTTCTCAGTACAGACCCGGTATACTAAACGCTGGCCCTCTCCGCCCGAAACCCGTGAAAGGCATTCTGTGCTCATTCTGAAGATCGCATTGATCGTCATCTTGGTGATCACGAGCCTGCTGCTCACTCTGTTCATCCTGCTGCACAAGGGTCGCGGCGGCGGCCTCTCCGACATGTTCGGTGGCGGAGTCACTTCCGGGCTGGGTTCCTCTGGCGTGGCCGAGCGCAATCTCAATCGCATCACGGTTGCCGTCTCGCTGGTATGGTTCGCCACAATCATCGGGCTCGGCCTGATCGCACGTTTTTCGGTGGTCTAACACCCGCCACATGGTTCCGGGCGAAAGCCCACAGAAAGGTTGAGTGTGTCTGGTAGCAGCGCAATTCGCGGCGCCCGCGTCGGGTCAGGCCCGATGGGCGAAAAGGATCACGGCTCGCGTGCTGAGCGGGTCACAGTTTCATATTGGGATGCTTTGGGTAACGAAACGGTGCGGCACTTCGCGGCAGACGTTTCCGAGGAAGAGATCCCGGATCAGATTGACTCGCCGCACAGTGGTCTTCCCGCTGGCCGCGATCAGCAGAACCCGCCCGAGATCTCAAAGAACGAGCCGTACAAGACGCATCTCGCATATGTGAAAGAGCGTCGCACGCCGGAAGAGGCCGAGGAACTTCTCGAGCAGGCGCTGCAGAAGCTTCGCGAGCGCCGGGGTTCCATCCCGGTCTCCTAACAACCCGGTCCCCGTCCCAAGAAATGCGACGGCGCGAACTTCGTCGAAGCCCTCTCAGCGTCAGCGCGAGAGGGCTTCGACCATTCCTGCGACGCTTGTGCGGAGAGACAAGGTCGTCATCGTCAGCACCGTTCGCCCGTGCGCGCGAAGAACTTCCTGGTCGCCGCGTGCCTGTGAACGAAGTACCTCACCGAACGAAGCCGGGCTGCCGGGTATCGGCAGGTCGACAACCTCGGCGTCGGCAATCTGCAGAAACGTGCCGAGCTTGGGACCGCCCTTATGGAACTGCCCGGTCGAGTGGAGATAGCGCGGCCCAAATCCCACGGCGACTGGGACCGCAAGGCTTCGCTCCAACTCCGAGCGAAGTGTCTCAAGCATGCGCATCGTCTCCGGATCTCGATCAAGAAACGCCTGAATTACCACATAGCCGTTTACAGGAACAGCTTGACGCAACTCCTCAGTCAGATGAGCGGGGGAGTGCTGCGCTTGCTCTGCGATGGCCGGGCCCTCCGCCTCCGCAAGCGCGCGCCGAGCGGCGATCTTCGCAGACTCAACATCAGGTTGCGAGAAGGGGTCGATGTTCATGAGATAACCGAGCAGCGCAGTCGCTACCTCCCACAGGTAGAACTGTGAGCCGAGGTCGCCGGTCACACCGATCTCATCGTTTGTGACGGTGTGTCCGACTGCAACTCCGCTCACCCGCACAATCGTGGTGCACGCCGGTACAGTTTCCGAAACCTCTGGAGCATCCGGAGCCAGGCTGATGGGGAGCACGCCCTTCCCCTCCTTCCCGGTGGACTCAGCGACAAGTTGCTCGATCCAGTCTCCGAGCCCCCACCGTGTACTCGGGTTTTCTGCAATCGCCAGCACGTACCGGTCGGGCAGCTGTCCAAACACACGCGCAGCGAGTCGAACCGCGGGATTCTCCGGGTCGTCAGCGGCGAGCATCACGCGCACGGCGGCAGCTTGCTGCATGACGATCCCTATGTCGACTCCCGCCAACACGGTGGGAACGATTCCAAACGCGGTGAGTACCGAGAAACGACCGCCCACGTTTGGGTCTGCGAGGAAGAGTCGATATCCCGCGGACCTGGCGTAGCTTTCTAGGGCGGATCCGGGATCGGTGACGACAACGATGCGCTCGGCCGCGGGGATGCCCAATTCGAGAAATGCCTGTTCGAACGCGGCGAGGTGACTGCGTGTTTCGACAGTCGTGCCTGACTTTGAACTCACGACGACGACGGTGCGTTCGAGATCATTTGCAAGCACTCGTCGCACGGTGCTCGGGTGTGTCGAGTCGAGGAGTGTCAGAGGAACCCCGGCCCAGCGAGCGATGACCTCCGGTCCGAGGCTTGATCCCCCCATCCCGCAGAGAACGACTCGGTCGATACCCTGGGTCTGTAGGGAGTCTCGAAGTTCACTTGCCTCGCGTATCAACTCGGTCGCCTGAGGAAAAGGATCTACCCAGCCCAGTCGAATGGAGGCCTCAGGTTCGGCGGCAGCGCCCCAGAGGGAGGCATCGCCCGCAAACAGTCGACTGCTGACCCGAGCGTCGATGAGATCGCGTATGGCGGCCTGGGCAGAGGGGCTGTCGGTGTCACACTCGACGCTCAGACGGATGTCGCTCATCCCTGATGCCCCAGGCTCGCGCGCACCGAGTCGACGAGCTCGTTCCAGGAGGTTTCGAACTTCGTGAGGCCCTCGGCTTCGAGAAGTTCGGTGACCTCCCGATACTCGATACCGAGGGCATCGATTGAGTTCAATACCTGATCAGCTTCGCGATAACCACCGGTGATTTGGTCACCTTGTTCCTCGCCGTGGTCGGCAAACGCCTGCAGGGTGAGCTCAGGCATCGTGTTCACCACGCCGGGCGCGACGAGCTCCGTCACATACAGGGTGTCGGGCAACGACGGGTCTTTCACACCTGTTGAGGCCCACAGCAAACGCTGCGCGTGTGCCCCCTGAGACAGCAGTAGCTGCGCGCGTTCGCTCGCGAAGGACTGCTCGAAGATCTCGTAGGCGAGACGTGCGTTTGCCACTGCGGCCATCCCGGTGAGTGCCAAAGCCTCATCGGTGCCGATCTCACGGAGTCGTCGATCTACCTCGGTGTCGAGTCGAGACACAAAAAACGAGGCAACTGAGTGGATCTTGCTCAAGTCAAGCCCTGCTGCACGAGCGCGTTCGAGACCCAGCAAGTAGGCATTGATGACCTCCCGGTATCGGGAGATGCTAAAGATGAGGGTGACATTCACGCTGATGCCGGCTGCGATGGTGTCGGTGATCGCGGAGAGGCCTTCGGTGGTACCGGGAATCTTGATCATCGCGTTCGGCCTATCCACACGCATCCAGAGCTCGTGAGCGCGTGCCCTCGTGGCTGCAGCATCTCGCGCCAAAGCGGGTTCCACCTCTATCGAGACTCGGCCGTCACGGCCTTCGGTGTTCTCGAAGATCGTCGCGAATAGATCGCAGGCATCCGCTACGTCGGCGGTGGTGAGCTCAGTCACGGTCTCGTCGGCGCTGAGACCCCGGGCCCCGCAGGCCGCGATCCTTTCGCCATAGCTTGAACCAGAACCAATCGCCTGCGCGAAGATCGTGGGGTTGGTGGTAACACCGACCACATCGTGGGTCTGCATGAGCCCGACGAGGTTGCCGCTCTCGATCCGTTCCCGTGAGAGGTCGTCGAGCCAGATACTCACTCCGGCTTCACTCAACCGAGATGTGCGCGGATTCATATGTTTCTTCCCCTATTGAGGTTGGGTGGTCAACTGGCGAGGGAGTCACGGGCGGCGGTGGCCACTGCCTCCGCAGTGAACCCAAACTCACGGAAAAGCGTCTCGTAGTCGGCCGACGCTCCATAGTGCTCGATGGAAACGGAGCGACCGCGATCGCCGACGTACTCGCGCCAGCCGAGTGCGATTCCCGCCTCCACGCTGACCCGGGCGGTGACCGCTGCCGGCAGAACGCTTTCGCGATATTCGGGTGACTGCTCAGCAAACCACTCGAGGCAGGGAGCAGACACCACGCGGGCACCGATGCTCTCGCTCGCGAGCTGTTCGCGGGCAGCGATGGCGAGCTGCACCTCTGATCCGGTGGCAATGAGAATCACGTCAAGACTGTCGGTGGGGGACTCTGCGAGCACGTAGGCACCCATACGCGCACCCTCGGCGGCGGCGAACGTGTTGCCGCTCGCCGCCCCAGTGCCGCGCGCAAACACGGGTACATTCTGGCGCGTGAGCGCGAGGCCCACGGG
This sequence comes from Leucobacter fengyongliangi, assembly GCF_052386045.1. Taxonomy (NCBI): domain Bacteria; kingdom Bacillati; phylum Actinomycetota; class Actinomycetes; order Micrococcales; family Microbacteriaceae; genus Leucobacter; species Leucobacter fengyongliangi. The sequence continues at coordinate 1,443,656 of NZ_CM126356.1, forward strand.
GCCTGCCTGACGGCTCAGAGTCTCGTGCCAGACGATCGATACCTCGTTCGCATCCGCCGGTCGTACGATCGCAAGGTTCGGGATCGCGCGCAGGGATGCCAGATGCTCGATGGGCTGATGCGTGGGACCGTCCTCACCGAGGGCGATGCTGTCATGCGTCCAGACGAAGATGCTGGGCACGTTCATCAAGGCAGCGAGTCTCACCGCGGGGCGCATGTAGTCGGCGAATTGCAGGAAGGTACCCCCGTAGCTGCGGGTCTTTCCGTGTAGCTGAATGCCGTTGAGGATCGCGGCCATCGCGTGCTCGCGAATGCCAAAGTGCAGCACGCGCCCGTAGGGATCGCCGCTCCACGAGTTGGTCGAGTGGTGCGCGGGAACGAACGATGCCGCCCCCGAGATGGTGGTGTTATTCGACCCAGCAAGGTCTGCCGAACCACCCCACAGCTCAGGCAGCACGGGGGCGAGAGCGTTGATCACCTTCCCGCTCGCAGCACGCGTCGCCACGCTCGTGCCCGCTTCGAAGCTCGGGAGCGCGGTGAGAGCCTCGTCGGGGAGGTGCCCTGATTCGAGGCGATCAAACAACGTCTTGCGCTCGGGGTGTGCACTGGCCCAGCGATCAAAATCGGCCTGCCAGTGGGCACGGGCGGCAGCGCCACGATCCACCGCGCCGCGGGCATGCGCAAGAACCTCCGGGTCAACCGCAAAGTGCACCTCGGGGTCAAATCCCAAAGCCTCTTTGAGTGCCACGAGCTCTGCTGCGCCCAGAGCGGAGCCGTGGATGCCACCCGTGTTCTGCTTCCCGGGGGACGGCCAACCAATAATGGTCTTCAGGATGATCAGTGACGGACGTGTGGTCTCGGCCTTGGCCGACTCGATCGCCGCGTGGAGTTCACCCAGGTCTTCGACGTACGCTCCGCTCTTCTTCCAGTCGACCTCGATGACCTGCCATCCGTAGGCCTCGTAGCGTTTCGCGACGTCCTCCGAGAAGGAGATGTCGGTGTCGTCCTCAATCGAGATCTGGTTGCTGTCATAGATCGCAATGAGGTTGCCCAGCTCTTGGTGCCCCGCGAGGGATCCCGCTTCGCTCGTGACTCCCTCTTGCAAATCTCCGTCGCCTGCAATGACGTAGGTGAAGTGATCAAAGGGGCTCGTGCCGGGAGCTGCGTCCGGGTCGAAGAGCCCGCGCTCGAAACGCTGGGCGTAGGCAAATCCAACCGCTGATGCAAGCCCCTGGCCGAGCGGGCCGGTCGTGATCTCGACACCCGCAGTGTGACCGTACTCAGGGTGACCCGGGGTCTTCGATCCCCAGGTGCGAAGAGCCTGAATGTCTTCGATCTCGAGTCCGTAGCCACCGAGGTACAGCTGGACGTATTGGGTCAGCGAACTGTGACCCACCGACAGGATGAATCGGTCGCGGCCGACCCAGGTCGGATCGCTCGGGTCGTGACGCATCACCTTCTGATGCAGCAGATACGCCACCGGGGCGAGACTGATCGCAGTGCCCGGATGACCGTTACCCACCCGCTCGACGGCATCTGCCGCCAGCACTCGGGCGGTGTCTACCGCACGGTCGTCCAGCTCATTCCACTGCAGTTGGTGTGCCAATGCCCAGCCTCTCATAAACGATGGGTGCGTGCCGAATTGCACCTGAAGCAAGCCTACAGCGCGGGCCGGTACCATAGAGGGCGATGTCAACGAGAACCGTGAGCACAGGCACCCCGGAAACCAGGCGCACACCTGGAGGATTTTGGCGACGGGTCAAGGCCTACGTCGCTCTCACCAAACCGCGTGTCATGGAGCTCCTGCTCGTGGTCACCGTTCCGGCGATGATACTCGCAGAGCGAGGCCTGCCCAATCTGTGGCTCGTGATCGCGACATTGATTGGCGGTGCGATGAGCGCCGGTTCGGCGGGGTCGTTCAACTGCTACCTCGACCGCGACATGGATCGCAAGATGAACCGCACCAAGAACCGACCGTTGGTTACCGGGGAAATTTCCGACCGAAACGCACTCGTGTTTTCATGGGTGCTCGGTGCCATCTCCGTGGGTTGGTTGTGGATCACCACCAACTGGCTTGCAGCAGTTCTGAGTGCTGCGGCGATCTTCTTTTACGTCGTCGTCTACACACTCTTGCTGAAGCGACACAGTGAGCAGAACATCATTTGGGGCGGTATCGCTGGATGTTTTCCGGTCTTGATTGGCTGGGCCGCGGTTACCGGCTCTCTTGACTGGCCTGCCTGGGTGTTCTTTTTGATCATCTTCCTTTGGACACCGCCTCACTACTGGCCACTCTCGATGAAATACCGCGAAGACTACGCGACCGCAGGTGTGCCGATGTTGGGTGTCGTGCGCGGACGAATCACGGTGGGGTTGCAGATCATTCTCTACACCTGGGCAACAGTGGCCTCAAGCCTGCTGCTCATCCCTGTCGCCCAGATGGGGTGGGTGTACATGATTGCCTCGGTCACAGCTGGAGCGTACTTCATCATTGAGGCACACCGCCTATACGGGAGCGCGATACGGGGCCGAGAAGGAAGGCCGATGCGCGTGTTCCATGGCTCGATTAGTTATCTCTCGATCATCTCTATTGCCATCGCGGTAGATGCGCTGCTCCCGATCTAAGAGGCAGTAGAACTTCAGCAAGGCGGACTCTCCAATCTGGGGAGGTCGCCTTGTTGTGTTTCTTGTCTTGGTTCACCCAGAGTCGCAGGTTCTGATCCTCGCAAATAACTCACCTGACACCAATTCCAAAATATATCTTGACATTGGAGAAATATATTTAGAGACTTCCAGAGTCCGGTTCGCGAATGAGACGGGCTGGCATTTCACGACAAGGAGGTAGTATGAGCAACGAAGCTCAATCATCGATTGATTACGAAGAATTCCGACGTACCCCGGAATTCCAGCAGCTGAAACGCCGCTATCGCGGCTTCGTGTTCCCGCTCACGGCCGCCTTCATGGTCTGGTTTCTCGGGTATGTTGCGCTGGCAGCGTTTGCACACGATTTCATGGCAATACCCGTCCCGGGATTTGTCAATCTTGGGATGCTCCTTGGGCTGTTGCAGTTCGTCTCAACGTTTGTGATCACGATGTGGTACGTCCGCTTCGCAAACAAGAAGCTCGATCCACTGACGACCGACCTACGTGCCGAGCTCGAGAGTCGCGATGCCACATCGACCACTGAGGAGGGCCAGCTATGACTTCCTTCTTCATGCAAGAGGGTGGTGCTGAACAGAATCCCGTCCTCAACATCTCAATCTTCCTCGCATTTGTTGCTGTCACTATGGTGATCGTCATTCGCGCCAGCCGCACGAACAAGAGCGCTGCCGACTTTTACGCGGGCGGCCGCTCCTTCACCGGCCGCCAGAACGGCATCGCCATCGCGGGCGACTATCTCTCCGCGGCCTCATTTCTCGGGATTTGTGGCGCCATCGCAATGAATGGGTACGACGGATTTCTGTACTCGATCGGATTCCTCGTGGCGTGGCTCGTGGCCCTGCTCCTCGTAGCCGAGCTCATGCGCAACACCGCGAAGTTCACCATGGCCGACGTGCTCTCGTTCCGTCTCCAGCAACGCCCGGTGCGCATGGCGGCGGCACTCACGACCCTGGCTGTCTCATTCTTCTACCTATTGGCTCAGATGGCAGGGGCCGGTGGCCTGGTCTCGCTCCTGCTCGGCCTCAACGATCAGCTGGGTCAGTCTCTGGTGATCGTCGTCGTGGGCGTGGTGATGATCCTGTACGTGCTGATCGGCGGTATGAAAGGCACGACTTGGGTGCAGATCATCAAGGCGGTTCTCTTGATCTCCGGCGCTGGAGTTATGACTGTGTGGGTGCTCGCACTCAATGGATTCAACTTCGGCGCACTCCTGGATGCTGCAGTGAACAACCCGGAAAACGCAAATGGTGCGGCCATCCTCGTTCCGGGGTTGCAGTATGGTTCGAACCCGTTTGACTTCGTGTCGCTCGCGCTCGCGCTCGTGCTCGGCACGGCGGGCCTGCCACACGTGCTCATGCGCTTCTACACGGTGCCCACGGCAAAGGAAGCCCGTCGATCCGTGGTGTGGGCGATCTGGTTGATCGGTATCTTCTACCTTTTCACGCTCGTGCTTGGCTTTGGCGCGGGCGCAATGGTTGGCCCAGAAACAATTGCTGCGGCACCCGGTGGGCAGAACTCTGCTGCGCCGCTGTTGGCACTCGAACTCGGTGGGCCGTTGCTGTTGGGCTTCATCTCAGCCGTCGCGTTCGCAACGATCCTGGCTGTGGTGGCCGGGCTGACGATCACGGCATCGGCATCGTTCGCCCACGACATCTATGCGAGTGTCATTAAGAAGGGTAAAGCCTCGCCAAAGCAAGAGGTGAAGGTCGCTCGAATCACCACCCTGGTCATTGGTGCGGCCGCGATCCTGGGTGGGATTGGGGTGCAGGGTCAGAACGTCGCGTTCCTCGTTGCGCTCGCGTTTGCTGTCGCTGCGAGTGCGAACCTGCCGACCATTCTCTTTTCATTGTTCTGGAGTAAGTTCACGACTCGCGGTGCCGTCTGGAGCATGATCGGTGGCCTCGTGACCGCAGTCGGTCTGATTGCACTGTCGCCAGTCGTGTCAGGGAATGAGACGGCCATGCTCGGTGCGGGGATCGACTTCGCCATCTTCCCACTGAAGAACCCAGGTATCGTCTCGATACCTGTGGGATTCTTCCTCGCGTGGTTGGGCTCGGTCACCGAGCGACGTGCGGAGTCAAGCAAGCTCGCTGCCGAGATGGAGGTGCGCGCGCTCACTGGGTTCGGTGCGGAACCCCCGGTGAAGCACTAACCGGTCGCGGTGCCCGCTGACCGATTCGGTCAGCGGGCACCGCGCTTAGTTGACCGAGTCCTCAGCCGACCTCCGCTTCAGGCGAAGAATGACGACCGTCTGTGCCGCGGCCGCGAGCGAAGCAAGCACCATGTGCACCCCCACGGCAAATGCGGGCAAACCGTTGCGGGCTTGATAGATACCCACCAGCACCTGTATCGCGACGACCAGCAGCAGGGCAACGAGCCAGGCCTTCGGCCGCAGGCCCCGGAGGATGGCCCAGATCACCAGGGACAGGGTCAGCGCGGTGAGCGCGTACCCGGGCCAGGCGTGAACGTGCGAGAGCCAGACAGCATCGAATCCGTTGCGGCCGACAGCCGAGTCTCCCGAGTGCGGGCCAGCGCCAGTTGTCAGAACGCCCACGAAGACGGTCAGTGCAAGCACCAGGCTGTTGACGTGGGTGAGGATAGCAAAGCCTCGCGGCACGATCAGCTCGCGCGGACCGGGTACCTCCCGCATTCTGACGAGGAAGGCGGCGGCCACACAGACAAGAACGAGTGATGCCACGTAGTGGAACCCAACGATGAGTGGGTTGAGATCCGTGAGTACGGTGATCCCTCCGACCACAGCTTGCGCCACGATCCCGATCAAGATCACTGCGGCCAGAGTGAAAAGGTCTCGGCGCTTCCGACGGATCCGCCAGACGAGGAGAAATACCAGCACCGCAAGGATGCCCAGCACTCCGGTGAGTGTCCGGTTGCCAAACTCGATGATCCCGTGGATCCCCATCTCCTCAGTCGGGACGAGCGACTCGGGGGTGCACAGCGGCCACGTGGGGCACCCCAGCCCGGAACCGGTGAGCCGCACTGCTCCGCCCGTGGCGATAATGCCAACGTTTGCCACGAATGATGCCCACGCAAGCGTCGGAAGGAACCGGGGGAGAGCGGGTCTCGCCCCGGGAGCGGCTGCGCTGCGCGTGTGGCTCACTGTGGACACTGCGGTTTCCTTTCGAAAGGGAGCTACCTTCGCTCAGAGCGCAACGACTCCGCCTGCGGATTCACATGCGGGTGAAGTACCATGGGAAGCTGAGCTTACGAACGGTGATCCGGCCTCGCTGTGGAGTGCACAGTCGGTCGGATCCGTCCGAAGCCCAGACTACTGCACCGTTGCAGGGAACCAGGTGGATGCCCCACCCCGCAAAACTGACATTGTCGGTGCAGTGCACGGTTCCCGAAACGAGACGATCGAGGGATGGAACGATGCCAGACGTGCTGATTGAACGGCCCGAGCTCGACAGCTTGGGAGTATATGAATTTGGCTGGCATGACAAAGACGAGGCCGGTGCTGTTGCTCAGCGTGGGCTCAGTGAAGCTGTTGTGCGCAATATTTCTGGCCTGAAAAACGAGCCTGAATGGATGTTGGAGCGCCGTTTGAAGGCGCTGCAGATTTTCGGCCGCAAGCCGATGCCGACCTGGGGAGCCGACCTCAGCGCGATTGACTTCGACAACATCAAGTACTTTGTGCGATCCACCGAACAGCAGGCCACCAGCTGGGAAGAATTGCCGGAGGAAATCAAGAACACGTACGAGCGTCTGGGCATCCCCGAGGCAGAACGCCAGCGTTTGGTTGCCGGAGTCGCCGCACAGTACGAGTCTGAGGTTGTCTATCATCAGATTCGGGAAGATCTCGAACAGCAGGGAGTGCTCTTCCTCGACACGGATACCGCGTTACGCGAGCATCCCGAGATCTTCAAGGAGTATTTCGGCACCGTGATTCCGTCCGGCGACAACAAATTTGCCGCTCTGAATACCGCGGTGTGGTCGGGTGGTTCCTTCGTCTACGTACCCAAGGGCGTACACGTTGAGATTCCGTTGCAGGCATATTTCCGTATCAACACGGAAAACATGGGCCAGTTTGAGCGCACCCTCATCATCGCCGACGAGGACAGCTACATCCACTACATCGAGGGCTGCACCGCGCCGATCTACAAGAGCGACTCGTTGCACTCGGCGGTCGTTGAGATCATCGTGAAGAAGAACGCCCGGGTGCGCTACACCACGATTCAGAACTGGTCGACGAATGTCTACAACCTGGTGACCAAGCGCGCGGTGGCAGAAGAAGGCGCCACTATGGAATGGGTCGACGGCAACATCGGTTCGAAGGTCACGATGAAGTACCCTTCGATTTACCTCACCGGTGAGCACGCAAAGGGAGAGACGCTCTCCGTCGCATTCGCGGGCCCCGGTCAGCACCAGGATGCCGGAGCCAAGATGATTCACATGGCCCCGCACACCAAGTCGTCGATTCTTTCAAAGTCAATTGCACGAGGGGGCGGCCGAACCGGCTATCGCGGCGAGGTGCGGATCGACGCGTCCGCGCACCACGCGGCCAACTCCGTGGTGTGTGACGCGCTGCTCGTCGACACGATTTCGCGAAGCGATACGTACCCGGCGATCGATATTCGCACCGATGATGCCGAGCTTGGACACGAAGCGACCGTGTCGCGCGTGAGTGAAGACCAGCTGTTCTACCTCATGAGTCGCGGGCTGGAAGAGGCCGAGGCGATGGCGATGATCGTGCGCGGCTTCATCGAGCCGATTGCCCGCGAGCTGCCGATGGAATATGCACTTGAACTGAACAAGCTCATCGAGATGGGCATGGAAGGATCCGTCGGATAATGACCGAAGCTGTAGCCACGAGAGAATCCGTTCAACACGGTTTCGTCGCCCACTCCGATGGGGGCCTCGACAAAAAGGTACCGGTACAGACCCGGTCTGAACGATTCACCTCAACCGATGTCTCCGACTTTCCCGTCGTCACCGGCCGAGAGGCAGTCTGGAAGTTCGCACCCGTCGCGAAGCTCGCTGCCCTGTTGAACGGTGAGCTTGATGGATCGCGAATCCCGCTCGCGGTCACCAATGCCACGGGTGCATCGAGCGAGTGGATCGGGCGTGACGATGCTCGCATCGGTCGCGCTGGGGCCCCGGAAGAGCGAGCCGCCGCCGCCGCGTGGTCGGCCTTCTCCGAGGCCCACCTCATCACCGTGTCGAGCGAAGAAGCGGTGACCACTCTGGTCACTCGGTCAGAGCTCGGAACAGTCCCGCGTGCCGCGCACACCGTTATCGAGGCGAAGGCCCACGCCCGCGGGCTCGTGATCCTCGAGAACCGTGGTGCGGCGACGATCTCAGAGAACGTAGAGATCGTCGTGGGCGACGGTGCCGATCTCACCGTTGTGAGTATCCAGCAATGGTCTGAGGATGCCCAGCACCTAGCAAGCCATTACGCGACGGTCGGTCGAGATGCTTCGCTGAAGCACATCGTGGTCTCACTGGGTGGCGCCATCGTGCGCGTGAACCCCACGATTCACTTGGATTCGCAGGGTGCCAATGGTGAAGCATACGGCGCGTACTTTGCCGACGCAGGGCAGCACCTGGAGCAGCAGGTCTACCTCGACCACAATGCCCCCAACACACGCAGCCGCGTCAACTACAAGGGCGCGCTGCAGGGCCAGGGTGCACGAACCGTGTGGATCGGCGATGTGCTTATTCGCCGGAACGCCAGCGGCACCGACTCATACGAGCAGAACCGCAACCTTACGCTCACTGAAGGCACCCGAGCGGATTCCATCCCGAACCTCGAGATCGAGACTGGCGAAATTGAGGGTGCAGGCCACGCAAGTGCCACAGGCCGATTCGATGACGAGCACATTTTTTACCTGCAGAGCCGAGGCATCTCCGCCCAAGAGGCGCGGAAGCTCGTCGTGCGGGGATTCTTGCTTGAGGTCATCGGCCAGATCGGCAATGCCGAGACTGAAGAGCGACTGCAGACTGCCATCGAGGATGAGCTCGCGGAGGCAGCACACTCGTGACCAGGCAGAAAGCTCTCGCACTTAGCGACTTGACACAGGATCAGGCAGTGCGTGTCGTGATTGACGATGTTCCCATCGCCGTCGTGCTCGACGCGCAGGGAGAGGTGCACGCCATAGGCGATACCTGCTCTCATGGCCAGATCAGCCTCGCCGAAGGATTCGTTGAAGGCGATACCCTGGAATGTTGGGCTCACGGCTCTGCATTTTCACTCCGCACGGGTCAGCCCCAGAACCTCCCGGCCTACGAACCGGTTCCCGTGTATGCCGTCGAAATCGAAGACGGCGACGTATACATTGACCCCACAGTTATGAAAGAGATCTCCGCATGAGCTCCGTACTTGAAATCAAGGATCTGCACGTTAGTGTCGACACCGAACAAGGCCCCATTGAAATTCTGAAGGGCGTGAACCTGACGATTCGTCAGGGCGAGACCCACGCGATCATGGGCCCGAACGGCTCCGGCAAATCGACCCTGGCATACGCGATCGCAGGCCACCCGCGATACGAAGTCACTCGCGGTTCGATTCTTCTCGACGGCGTCGAGGTCACAGAAATGGAAGTAGACGAGCGCGCGCGCGCCGGTCTGTTCCTCGCAATGCAGTACCCGGTCGAGATTCCGGGTGTGACGAACGCTAACTTCTTGCGTACGGCCAAGACTGCGATTGCGGGAGAGGCCCCCGCGATCCGCACCTGGATGAAAGATGTGAAGGCCGCGATGGAGGATCTGCGCATGGATTCCTCCTTTGCCGGGCGCAACGTGAACGAAGGCTTCTCGGGCGGCGAAAAGAAGCGCAACGAGATCCTGCAGCTCGAACTGCTGAAGCCGCGGTTCGCCGTGCTAGACGAGACCGACTCTGGTCTTGATGTCGACGCGTTGAAGGTGGTCTCGGAGGGTGTGAACCGTGCGAAGGAGAGCACTGACCTTGGGGTGCTTCTCATCACGCACTACACGCGTATCCTTCGGTACATCAAGCCAGACTTCGTCCACGTCTTCGTTGACGGCCGCGTTGCTGAGCAGGGTGGACCCGAGCTCGCCGATCGACTCGAGTCGGAGGGCTATGATCGTTTTCTGCCCGAAGCCGTTGAGGCCTAGGCAGAGACCATGAACGAGACCGTGAAGATCACGACGATCGATCCCGAATTCCGCGAGCAGGCGATAGAGGCGTTGAAGAACGTCTCTGACCCCGAGTTGGGTGTCAATATCGTCGACTTGGGGCTGATCTACGATCTCGCCTACGACGAAGAGAACGACGCCCTAGTGATCAGCATGACACTGACAAGTGCCGGCTGCCCGCTGACCGATGTCATTGAAAATGACATCGCTGAGGCCCTCGACGGACTGGTGGTCGCCTTCCGCATCAACTGGGTGTGGATGCCGCCATGGACGCCCGAGCGCATCACCGAAGATGGCCGCGACATGATGAGAGCGCTCGGATTCTCGATCTAGGATCGAGATCAGTGGCAGCCCAGTGGGCTGTCACCATCTGTGTGCTCTGCCGGAGGCAGTTGGGCTTTTCCATCTAGTTATTTGCTTTTCCACGAAGGCCCGGGCCGCCCAGCCCGGGCCTTCGCATGCCACATGAAGTAGGAGTTCCCTTGATCACGGTCGAAAATCTCGCAATCGACGTTGGCGCGCGTCGACTGATGTCTGGAGTCACCTTTCGCGTGACTCCGGGCGACAAAATCGGCCTGGTCGGGCGAAACGGAGCGGGGAAGACCACGCTGACGCGCACCCTCTCCGGAGAACTCCAGCCCGCCGAAGGCAGCATCAGCGTTTCGGGCGAACTTGGGTTTCTTCCGCAGGATCCACGCACAGGCGACCCCGACCAGCTCGCCCGCCACCGCATTCTTGACGCGCGCGGATTGGGAACGCTGACTCAGCAGATCACGAAGGCTGCCGATGACATGGCATCTGAGGATCCTGCCATCGCCGACAAGGCAATGAAGCGCTTCGGCAACCTGACCGACCGTTTTCAGACGCTGGGTGGCTACGCTGCCGAGGCAGAAGCGGCTTCGATTTCCAACAACCTGGGTCTTCCTGACCGTGTGCTCGACCAGCCGTTGGGCACGCTGTCGGGTGGTCAGCGACGTAGGATCGAGCTCGCACGCATCCTCTTCTCCGATGCCGACACGATGATCCTTGACGAGCCCACGAACCACCTCGATGCGGACTCAATCGTGTGGTTGCGTGAGTTCCTGAAGAGCTACCGCGGGGGAGTGATCGTGATTAGCCACGACATTGATCTCGTCGGTGACACCGTGAATCGGGTGTTCTACCTCGACGCAAACCGCCAGGTTATCGACATCTACAACATGGGATGGAAGCTCTACCTGCGTCAGCGTGCGGCCGACGAGGAGCGCAGACGCAAAGAGCGCACCAGCGTCGAGAAGAAGGCTTCGGCACTGCAGCAGCAGGCCGCGCGCTTCGGCGCGAAGGCATCAAAGGCAGCGTCCGCCCATCAGATGGTCGCCAGAGCCGAGAAGATGCTCTCCGGGCTCGAAGACGAGCGTCAAGTGGATCGCGTCGCGAAGCTCCGCTTTCCAGACCCGGCCCCTTGCGGCAAGACACCGCTCATGGGGGAGATGCTCTCAAAGTCCTACGGATCGCTTGAGATCTTCGCCGGCGTGGATCTCGCAATCGATCGAGGCTCCAAGGTCGTGATCCTGGGCCTGAACGGCGCGGGCAAGACCACCCTCTTGCGGATCCTGGCCGGCGTGGACGAACCCGACGCAGGCAGCCTGATTGCCGGACACGGGCTCAAGGTTGGCTACTACGCGCAGGAGCACGAAACGCTCGACGTGAAGGCCAGCGTGCTCCACAACATGGTGTCGGTGTCGCGACACCTGACGGAGACTGAAGCTCGTCGGGTATTGGGCTCGTTCCTGTTCACGGGCGACGACGTGCACAAGCCCGCGGGTGTGCTTTCCGGTGGCGAGAAGACGAGGCTCGCCCTCGCGATGCTCGTGGTTTCGAGTGCCAACGTACTGCTGCTTGATGAACCCACGAACAACCTCGACCCAGCGAGCCGCGAGGAGATCCTCGATGCCCTCGCGAACTTCACGGGAGCGGTCGTGCTGGTCTCGCACGATCCGGGCGCAGTTGAGGCGCTCAATCCCGAGCGCGTGCTGATCATGCCAGAGGGCACCGAAGATCACTGGTCGAAGGAATACCTCGATCTCATCGAGCTCGCCTAAGCGTCGAGCAGGGCATCTTCGACGTCGGCATCGCTCGGGCCTCGCCGCCGTCGCCGTTCGGCGCGTCGAGCGTCCTCACGAAGCACGGATTCGTCGCCAGCGTTGAGGTTGCGGTACTCCTGTCGCGCGGCATATGCCACGCCAATGATGGCGATCAGGATGAAGACGTACCACTGCAGCGCGTATGAAAGGTGCGGTCCTTCATCTCGTTCCGGCTTCGCCGGGAGGATGCCAGTGTTGCCCGATGGAGTTTCTGACACGAGCTGTCCGTACGCTCCGGTGAATACACGCTCGGAATTCAGTTGCGACCCCAGTTCGGTGAGGTTGATGCTCGCTACCGACCGACCCGAGGTGCTCCTCCCGAAGATCTCCGGTTCGCTCGCTCGCAGTCGCGCCTCTACGGTGACGAGACCGTCGGGCGCCTCAGGAAGGTTCGCCGGAATCTCATCGGCACCGGCAACGGGAACCCAGCCGCGATCCACAAAGAAAACTGTGCCATCGGTGAGTTGCAGCGGCATGATCATATTCGAACCGACACCCTCAGCCGCGGGTCGATTGCGAGCGAGAAACGGCTCGCCGATGTACGTGCCGGTCGCCTCGATCGTTTGCCACTTCAACTCGTCCTCGTCGAAGTCGCTGAGACCAGTGACGGCTTCTGAGAGGGGGATGACCGGGGCATCGTAGTTCGCGTCGATACGCGTGATCTCGGCCCGGGCTTCCGCTCTGCGATCGAATTGCCAGTTGCCAAACCAGACGCACGCAAGGGAGAACAGGATCAACATCGCGAGGTACCCGAACCAGCGCCTGCTGCGCAGGAAGCTCCATCCGACGGTCCGCGTGTCAGTCACTCCACTATCTCCTCACCGCTAATCGGTGAGACCTCAACCGGGAAGGACCGGGTCGTGAGGTAGTCACGCAGGAAATCAAGGTGCTCATCGCACGCCAGCCAAGTCTTTCGGCGTTCCTCGCCGTGAATTTTCGGGTTTCGCCAGTGGATCGCGGCAGTCGCACGCTCCCGACACGCGGCGCGCGAGCACTCGAGTATCTGTGGGGTGTTGGCGCCAAGCGACACCGTGAGCACACCGCTCACGTGGAATCACCGCTCTTGCGTCGCTCGGCCGGTGCGTCGATGACGATGAGGGTCGCTGGCGACTCCGGGGTTCCAGCCCGAGCAGTGCCGGCTTCAGACGGAGTACTCTCCGTGAGCTCCAGCGGTGTCGGTGCTTCAGGACGGTCGCCATCACCGCCGTGGTCGACGGCGTTGGCGACGAGAACCGCGAACCAGGGCAGGATGACGGAACCCGCGGCGGCCACCAAGATCCACCAGCCGCGCACCCAGAAGAGTGAGGCAATGCACACCACCCGCAGACTCATCGCGATGAAGTACATGCGCATGCGGCGCGCACGATCTTCGGCCGGGGTCACCCCTGCCGAAGTCACGCTGTATTGCTCAGACATGCGCCTCGTCTCCGTTCCCTCCTAGAGTACCGCCCCGCACTGAGTGCCCGGTGCGAGCAGACCTCGGGAAGTGCCGAGTTCCTCTAGGCTGATCAGAGCATTCGACGGAAGGATCCACCCGATGAACACCCCTCGTACCGTACTCGTGACCGGCGGCAATCGCGGCATCGGATATGCCATCGCAGAACGGATGATCGCGGACGGGCACCGCGTGGCCGTGACCGCGCGCTCGGGCGAGGGCCCGGTTGGCACACTGACGGTGCGAGCCGAGATGACCGATTCGGCGTCTATCGATGCCGCGTTCTCAGAGGTCGAGCGCGAACTCGGTCCGGTCGAAGTCGTCGTGGCAAACGCTGGGATCACTAAAGACACACTGCTGCTGCGGATGACGGAGGAAGAGTTCACGAGCGTCATCGATACCAATCTCACCGGCACGTTTCGCGTAGTTAAGCGCGCGGCGAAGGGCCTGTTGAAGGCTCGATTTGGGCGAGTCATTCTGATCTCGAGCGTGGTTGGACTGTACGGCTCACCCGGGCAGATCAACTATTCCTCGTCAAAAGCCGGACTCGTGGGCTTCGCTCGGTCGCTCACTCGAGAACTGGGTTCGCGCGGTATCACCGCGAATGTGATCGCCCCCGGTTTCATCGAAACCGACATGACCGCGGAGCTTCCGGAGGCGCAGCAAAAGCAGTACCTGAGTTCCATTCCAGCCGCGCGCTTCGGTCAGGTCTCGGAGATCGCCGCCGCCGCCTCGTGGCTCGCTGGAGACGAAGCGGGGTACATCTCGGGGGCTGTGATTCCTGTCGACGGTGGCCTCGGGATGGGTCACTAGACCCACACGACACTTACGGGGTCTCGAGCAACCTGTCGAGCAGCGGGATTGCCCGCCGCAGGTCGTCTTCGATCGCCACATCAGCGAAGTCAGTAACAACGGGCTTCGCGTTGAACCCGACCGAGAGCGCGGCGACTTCCATCATTTTGAGGTCGTTCGCGCCGTCACCGATGGCAACCGTCGAGCCCCAGTGGATCCCTTCGGCCGCAGCCCATTCCCGCAGGGCATCGGCCTTCGCCTGCGCGTCGATGATCGGGCCCGTCAGTCTTCCTGTGAGCTTCCCGTCGGCGACCTCCAGGCGGTTCGCGCGCCAGTAGTCGAGGTGCAGGTCTTGGGCGAGCGGATCGAGTACCTCGTGAAAGCCCCCCGAGACCACCCCAACCTTGCCGCCCCGAGCGTGCACCTCGGCGACGAGTTCGTGGATCCCGGGGGTCGGCCTTACGCGCCGATAGGTCTCCTCGAATACCGACTCGGGCACACCTGCGAGCGTCGCCACCCGCTCTCGGAGGCTCGCTGCGAAATCGAGTTCTCCGCGCATGGCCCGCTCGGTCACTTCGGTGACCTGCTCGCGGGTGCCCGCGGCATCGGCGAGGAGCTCAATGACCTCATCTTGAATCGTCGTTGAATCGCAATCGAGTACCACCAGGGGGCGTTGGGCGGGGGAGAGGCTCATGCGTCCAGTGTAGAGATCGCACACGCTGTCATCGCGCACCAACCGGGAGCATCTGACTGAGTAGGCTTGCAGCTATGGTCAATGTGCTCCGGTTTACCGATGTTTCCTACGTGCGGGGCGGTCGTCCCATCCTTGACGGGGTGAACTGGGAGGTTGACAGCTCAGAGCGCTGGGTAGTGCTCGGCGCGAACGGTGCTGGCAAGACCACGTTGCTGCGGATCGCGACCGCCAATGACTATCCCACCTCGGGCACGGTCGAGGTCCTCGACCAGAAGCTCGGCACCTTTGACATTTGGGAGTTGCGTAACCGACTGGGGTTCGCGTCGACCGCGACGGCCCGTCGCATTCCCGCAAGCGAGACTGTGAGGAATCTCGTCCTGACCGCTGCCTATGCGGTTGAGGGTCGCTGGAACGAGTCGTATGACGACTATGACTTCCGGCAGGCTGATCGCATCGTCGCCGAATGGGGCCTCACAGAGTTGGCAGACCACCCGTTCGGCACCCTTAGCGATGGGGAACGCAAGCGCGCGATGATTGCCCGTGCGGTGATGACCGATCCCGAGTTGCTCCTCCTTGACGAGCCGAGCGCGAGTCTTGATCTGGGCGCGCGTGAGCGTCTCCTGCAGATGTTGTCAGGGTTTGCGCAATCGCCTGACTCGCCGGCCATGATCATGGTGACCCATCACGTGGAAGAGATTCCTCCCGGGTTCACTCACGTCCTCATGCTAAAAGATGGCAAGATTCAGGCATCGGGGCCCATTGCTCAGACGCTCACCGCCGAGTCGCTGGGTGAGACGTTTGGAATGCGTTTTGATTTGAGCGTTGAAGGCGGTCGCTTCGCCGCGGTTGCGCGCGTTTAGCGTGGACGCACGAATCAACCCTCGTATCTGCTAAAGTAGAGTTTTGGCACATCACGGCTAAAGACTTCGTGCGCTCTGCGCATCAATCACCGACAGCATAAGGACACCCATGAAGACCGAGATCCACCCCGAGTACAACGCCATCGTGTTTCGCGACCTGGCTTCGGGCGAGACGTTCCTCACCCGTTCCACGCTCACCAGCAGCAAGACCATCGAGCTTGATGGTGCGACCTACCCGGTGATCGACGTTGAGATTTCGAGCGCCTCGCACCCGTTCTACACGGGCAAGCAGCGCATCATGGACTCGGCCGGTCGCGTCGAGAAGTTCAACAAGCGCTTCAAGGGCTTCGGGGCCTAAGCACGTCCTCGCCACTCAGGCGGGAGACGCAACAAGGCGGGCAACACCTTCGGGTGTCGCCCGCCTTGTTGCGTCTGGACTCGGTGCAGGGGTCCCAGTGCGGTAAGCCGCCCGAGGTTCAGCCCTCGCGGATGGGCCAGGCACCGTCAGCCACGAAGCTGACGTCTTTGACTCGTCGCATGTACTCCTGGAAGCTTTCGGCCTGTGCGGCCGCCCAGCCGATCTGAGCGTCATGTACCGCGAGAATCTCCTCCGGAAGAACTTTGGCGTACTTGCGCGCGATCGCTTGCGCCACGCGGCCCGCCGCAATCGCGTCTTCCCCGGCATCGTGCGCCGTGCCGAGTTCCACCTCGTAGTGCGCGGCGACAACTTCGAGCGTGCGCTTTCCCTTCCGGAATCGGTCGAACTGCTTATCGAGGATCAGTGGATCGATCACGGGGGAGACCGCGCCCGGCCACGTCACTCCGTGCCGAGCTGATTCGGCACGGAGCAGGCTGAGATCAAACGGCGCGTTGTAGGCCACCACGGGAAACCCCCGCTCAAGCATTGCGTGAAGCTGCAGCACGATCTGTCCCACGCCCACGTGGGCCTGGACACCGCTCGCCCGAGCCACCTCGGTGGTGATGCCGTGAATGCGCGCCGCCCCCTCTGGAATTTCGATGCCGGGATCGATCAGCCAGTCGTACCGTTCCTTTACCTCGCCAGATCCACCGATGAGTGCAATGGTTGAGCTCACAATGCGCGCACTCGAAGTGTCAACTCCGGTGGTCTCAGTATCGAAAACGGCCAGGTTTTCAGCCCACAAGGGCAGATAATCGGTCACGGTGCTCCTCTTCCTCGTTCCCGATGCTACCGGCAGGCACCGACATCGGTGGGCCGGACGGCTACACTCGACACGTGACCGACGCATTGCCAGACCTTCTCATTCCTACCCTTGGAGCTGACACCCGAGCGTGGCAGTATGGCGATCCGGGCGGCGCTCCGATGATTCTGGTGCATGGATTTCGCGGTGATCACCACGGGCTTGACCTGCTCGCGCGGGAGATCGCTCGACGCTCACCCGGAGTCCGCATCATCGTGCCCGATCTCCCCGGCTTTGGTGCCACCCCGGCGCTCCCTCGGCGCATACACGATCTCAATCTCTACGGTGAGTGGCTGCGCGAATTTGCCCTCCAGGTAGCCGGCGATCGTTTCGCGATACTCGGGCACTCATTTGGCTCGTTGGTGGTCGCAAACTCGATCGCGGGTGGCCTGGCTCCCAGTAACGTGATACTCATCAATCCAATTTCTGCCCCCGCTCTCGAGGGCCCGCAGGGTGTGCTGACGCAACTCGCCACCTGGTACTACCGTGCCGCCGATGCGCTTCCCGAGCGCGCGGCGCGTGGCCTCCTCGGGCATCCCATCATCGTGCGTCTGATGAGCGAGGTCATGGCAAAGACCCGAGACCGCGAACTCCGAGCCTGGATCCACGGTCAGCACGACACCTACTTCAGCATTTTCTCTGATACAGGTACCCTGCTTCAGGCGTTCCAGGCTTCTGTGTCGCACACCGTCGTTGAATACGCTGCTGCGCTGACCCAGCCCACCCTGCTCATTGCGGGTGATCGCGACGACATCACGCCACTGCCAGAGCAGCTATCGCTGCGCAACCGCCTCCTCGACGCGCGCCTGCGCATCGTCCCGGGAGTGGGCCACCTCGTGCACTACGAGGCGGTGGATCACGCAGCGGCCGAGATTCACTCGTTTCTCATTGCGCTCAGTACGACGGGGGAGCGGGTGTGAGGATCCACCAGATCGACAGCATCGACGCTCCCGAGCTTGCCGACTATACGCAACTCACCGACGTTGCGCTGCGTCGGGTGCGGGAGCCAGCCGAGGGGCTCTACCTCGCAGAGTCACCCAAGGTCATTGAACGCGCGTTGCGCGCTGGCCATCAGCCACGCTCGGTCCTAATCCTGCAGGAGTGGCTGCCCCGAGTTGAGCCGTTGCTCGAGAGATTTCCCGAGGTGCCGGTCTATGTCGGAACTGACGCGCAGCTTGAACAGCTCACCGGGTTTCACATGCATCGGGGTGCACTCGCGTCCATGCACAGACCTCAGGAACTCGATCCGCTTGAACTCCTGAGCCGCTCAGCTCGCGTTGTCGTGCTTGAGGACCTTGCCGATCACACCAATGTTGGCGCCATTTTTCGGTCGGTCGCGGCGCTTGGCGCGGATGCGGTCTTGCTCACACCCGCCTGCGCGGATCCACTGTATCGTCGCTCGGTCCGTGTGAGCATGGGTGCGGTGCTGCAGGTGCCGTGGGCACGGTTGCCCGACTGGCGCACCGCCGGCCCGATGATTCGAGATGCCGGATACGATCTCGTAGCGTTTGCGCTCCGGGAGGACGCCGAGGACCTCGCTGACTTCTCACACTCGCTGCCGCCGCGGCTCGCGCTGATGTTCGGTACCGAGGGTGAAGGCCTCAGCCGCAGGGCACTGGCCGCAGCGATCCGGAGCGTCGTCATCCCGATGGAACACGAGGTCGACTCACTCAACGTCGCAACCGCCGCCGCGGTGGCACTCTGGGCGGTTCGCGCGGCTGACCGCGCACACCCAGAAATTCGATAGCCGACGGCCGTAGGCTGCAGGCGACGACCTCGTCGCGCTGAGCGATCGAGACGGGGGAGAGGAGGGGAGCGAACGGGATGGGTATGCACCGTGGCCGCGCCCTGGCCTACGCGCTCCTTGCGCTCGTGTTCGGCGGATTGTCGTACGCAGTCGGCGTGGGCAGCCTGCTGGGTCAACGCGCTGAGGCAAGCGTGCTCGAGGCGGCAAGCTTCAGCTACGATCCGCCAGCGCCGCTGAGTCTTGTCTCTATTCCCGCTGTAATAGTGGCACTGGTGCTGATCGGCGCGCTTGCACTGTGGGCACACGGAGCGCGTCGCGCACTCGCGGTGGTGATTTTTCCGACGATCGCGATCGTGACCTCCCAACTCCTGAAGCAGCGGGTTCTGGAGCGTCCCGGGCTCTTCGAGTTCGACGCCGAGAACACCTTTCCCAGCGGGCACATGACCGTGTTCACTGTTGTGAGTGCGGCACTCATCTGGGCGGTACCGCGCACGCTGCAGCCCACAGCAGCCCTCCTTGGCGCGATCTTGACCGGGATCGCCGCCTGGCAGCTCCTCGAATATGGGTGGCACCGCCCGAGTGATCTCGTTGGAGCACTGTCACTCGGTGTGCTGGTGTTCGCGTGTGCCGCGCTGATCCGCGTGCGGAGTAGTCGCACGTTGCCTCGAGCGCCGGGCCGAGTGTCGTATGCGGTGAACAAGATTCTCGGAGTGCTGCTCGCAATTGTCGGCGCGACGTTGGTGGCGGGCGGCCTGGCACTGACGGTCGCCGCCGGCTGGTTCACCTCCGCGGAGTTAATGATCTCGGGCGCCCAGGTGGCCGTGATCGGGGCAAGCGTACTCGCTTCGCGCGCGTACGTCGCCCTCAGCGCGTAGCGCAGTCACGGCCGGCCAAGCGATAAGCGATCGAGAGGCCACATGCGGTGATTGCCGGGCTCACGCGACGTTCGATGATCTCGGCCAGAGCGTTTTACTCATGACCCTTGACCTTGCCTAAGTGTTGATAATCTATATTATGTCAGCTCGAGTTCTTCTTTGGTGCTCTCACCCAGGCCGCCACGCGCTTTGTTCCTGCGTCAGCGTCGTCGTAACTGCGACACTCCCCTCGAGCGTCCGGTGCACCGGGCAACGATCCGCAATTGAAAGCAATGACTCGCGCTGGTCGCTCGTCAACTCGCCTTCGATGGAGATCACTCTCTCAATATGGTCAACTTGGCCTGTTGTCTTCTCGCAGGTCGCACAGTCCTCTGCGTGTATACGCGAGTGCCTGAGTGTCACGCCGATTCTGCCGATGGGCCATTTCTTGCGTTCTGCGTACATTCTGAGCGTCATAGAGGTGCAAGCGCCCAGTGCCCCGAGCAAGTATTCGTAGGGTGACGGACCAGAGTCTGCGCCGATCGGGTGTGGCTCATCTGCGAGCTGAGAGTGGCGTGAGGTAGTCACCACCTGGCCGTATGGACGATAGCCGCTCTCCCCTACGTGTACGACACCCTCAGGTAATGACTCTGCTGAACCGCCGTGAACCATGGCCGGGAGCGAACTATCCACCTTCGGGAAGTATCGAGCCGCCCACACCGCGATGACCTCGGCGGCAAATTCAGCGTCAGCGGGCCGCGTGAGGAGATGATTGGCCTCGTCAAGGGCAATGAAAGACTTGGGGTGAGGTGCCGCATCAAAAATCTGCTGTGCGTGCTCGATCGGCACAATCCGATCCGTTGGAGAGTGCATGACCAGAAGCGCTGGGGCAAGGTGACTGATCTGGCCGCCCAACCGCTGGCCTTCTATGTCCGTGAGGAATTCCTGGCTCACCTGGAATGGTGTTCCGCCCAGATCGATCCAGGCGGCGCCGGTTGTCTCGATCTCCGTGACCTTCTCCTCGAGAACTCCCAAGACATGGCGTGGATCTGCTGGAGCACCAATCGTGGCAATTGCGCGCACTTCGGGGATCTTCTCCGCCGCTGCGAGCACCGCCGATCCCCCAAGCGAATGCCCAATCAAGAGACTCGGTGCTTCGAAGCGCAGGCGAAGAAAGTCAGCCGCTGCGACAAGGTCGTCAACGTTCGTCGAGAATGTCGTGTCGGCAAAATCGCCACCGGAGTGACCGAGCCCCGTGAAGTCAAACCGCAATACCGCGATGTCATGTTTTGTAAGAGCGCGAGCAATCCGAGTCGCAGCAACTGCGCCCTTCCCGCATGCGAAGCAATGCGCGAAAAGAGCGTATGCGCGCGGATTCCCGGGAGGCAACTCTAGCCGGCCAGCGAGGGTATCGCCCTGTGCGCCAGTGAACGTGGTTGGTTTCACCGAGGAACTGGTGCTTGTCATACCACTCCATCCGCCAGGTTTGCGAGTTGGTGTCAGCATACTCCGAACCCTGGAGCCCACCGCAGGCACCCGTCTCGCCCCGAGCAAGCTTATTGAAAAGCCTGGGCTTCACGTTCGCGAACGGCTCAGTATCTCAAGCACATGAACACACAGCTCGACATGACACTGGACACTGCTCTTCGGCAGGCGTGAACGGGAACGTATTGCACGAAGACTTGGCTCTTGCTAGCTTCGGTGACCTACAGAGATACACGGCCGCCTGGCCAAAATGAGGAAAACTGTAACGCCCTCAACACAACAGATTAGGCGAGACATGCACGATCAAAACGACAAGTCAGAGCCAAAGAACGCAGGTGTTGCTCCCCCGGACCATACCTCGCCGGGTCGAAAACCCCGGCGAAATGCCCCAGATACGCTTGTACCGGTCATAGATCCACCACACCCGGGTTTGATCCCTGGGATCGGAGTTGAACACACCGGAGTTCGCTTCCCGACGAACTGGCCAGTTCTGGGAATCGCTGTGGCGCTGACTGTCGCTGTGCTTGTCTGGGCTTTCCTGGCCCCGGAACAAATCTCCGAAGTGGGATCCGCGTCTTTGTCCTGGGTGACAATCAACTTCGGTTGGCTGTTTGGGGCCCTCGCGATTGCCATCACGCTCTTCATGCTCGCCGTAGGTTTTGGCCGCACAGGGGGAATTCGACTCGGTTCCGATGATGAGGAGCCCGAGTATTCCACAATGTCGTGGATCTCTATGTTGTTCGCTGCCGGCCTCGGGATCGGACTGCTGTTTTACGGGCCTCTTGAGCCGCTCACTTATTTCCTCAACCCTCCCCCAGGGGTGCGCGCCGACCCGGGCAGCAGCGCCGCTGAATTGCCGGCAATGGCTCAGACGATGCTGCATTGGGGTCCAATCGCCTGGTCGTTCTATGCGCTAGTGGGTGGGGCCATCGCCTACAGCGCGTATCGTCGAGGCCGGGCACCTCTCATATCTGCCCTCTTCGAACCAGTCTTCCCCGGATCATCACATCGGATACTCGGCCGAATCATCGACATTTTTGCCATTATCGTCACGCTGTTCGGCACCGCGGTCTCACTCGGAATTGGTGCTCTGCAGATCGAAAGTGGATTCCTCAAGGTCACGGGGCTCCCCCCGATGGGCAAGATTTTCATTGTTGGCGCGATGGGAATCCTCACGGCACTCTTCATTGCGTCAGCTGTCTCCGGGATCAAGCGTGGTATTCGAGCACTTTCAAATACCAATATGGTCCTGACCGGTCTTTTGGGGCTGTTTGTCCTCATCGCGGGGCCCACTGTCTTCCTGCTCAACCTCGTGCCCGCGTCAATCGTTGATTTTGTCAATCAGCTTGGAACAATGCTGGCTCGAAACCCCAATCAAGGCGAGGAAGCTTCCGCGTTCATGGCTTCTTGGACCACCTACTACTGGGCCTGGTGGGTGTCGTGGACCCCGTTTGTGGGAATGTTCATCGCCAAGATTTCTCGTGGGCGAACCCTGCGGGAGTTTGTCCTGACTGTCGTGCTGGTTCCGTCAGCAATCGTGTTTTTGTGGTTCGTCATCTATGGCGGCACCGCGATGTATTTCACCATTCAGGGTGAGGATCTGCTCGGCGGTGGATCAGGTGAAGAGGTTCTCTTCAATCTCTTCCAATTGCTTCCTTTTGGTCTGCTGACCTCTATCGTTGCAATGATCGCCATCGTGGTGTTTTTCGTCACCGCTGCCGACTCAGCCTCAGTGGTTATGGCGTCAATGTCACAGGGTGGCAGACCTAAGCCCTCGACTTCAGTGACGATCCTATGGGGGCTTCTGTTGGGACTCATCGCCATTTCGCTCCTGCTAGCCGGCGGCCAAGACGCACTTTCGGGGCTGCAATCGCTCATGGTGGTGTCAGCTCTCCCTTTCGCTTTCGTTGTGATTGGGATCATGATTTCCTGGGCAAGGGATCTGCGAACCGATCCGTACATCATTCGCAGCAAATATGCGCGTGCAGCGATTGCACAGGGCGTTCGTCGGGGAATCGACGAATACGGGGACGACTTTGTATTCGAAGCGAGCGCAGTGCCTTCCGATGAGGGCGCCGGTGCCGGTTTCGATAGTGATGATCCCTCACTCGTAGATTGGTATGTGGATGCCACTACAGGACCCATCTCAACCGTTTCACCCAAGGACGTTGAACGAACGCTAGAACCAGGAAAGATTCAGCCCGCTGGACCCGAGAGGCCCGACCACACGGCCTCCGGCGACTCCTCGTTGACCGTTGGTGAAATTCATCGGCTTCGCCGCCAGGCACAAATTGTGCAGGAGGAGTCGACCGATCCACCGGGGCATTCGAGCAACCAATAATCGACCCGCTACTGTGCGGGGCGCCAACCAATGGGAGGCGCGCGAAAGAAGCTCGTTCAGAGCTATCTGTAGCACTGCAATGACCGCAGCTCCTTTGCCCGAGTTCGCTCCACGTAGACTTATCTCAACCGTAGTGCCTCATGTCAAGATGATCGCGTAGTTCATCTTGTGCCTCACATAGATTGATCGCGTAACCCCGCGTTCAAGCCGAGCGGAGTTTCACCCCGCCCGACTGTCGCCCGCGCCGTCGTCTCTTCGATTCTTCGACCTCGGCCGTCAGGACCTCGGTCTTCCACCCGGCTTTGGTCATGAGCATGCCCTGATACCTGACAATGTCACGGCTCAGCTCGACCGGGTTGAGCTTCGCATACGTCTTTTCTAGCTCTCGCGTTTGCTGCAGGGAAAGTATGCCGGACTCGAGTAACCGCTCATACGGGGTCCGGGGAGCGTCATACACTCGCCGCCTACGCCCTTGCCCATCAGCTTCCCACCCCACTGGTTTCTTCGTGGGCGTGAAGAAGTTCATCTTCAGCATCACGACATGCCAAAGCCGTTCGAGGACTTCTCGTTCGTCGGTGGTGTCGTAACGGTAGTAGAAGCCGTACTTACGGACGATGTGGTTGTTCTTTGATTCCACGACCGCTTGATCGTTCTTCTTGTATGGCCGAGACCTCGTGAAGAAGATCTTTCGGCCGCGGGCCCATTCAACGACTTTGTCGTTGATGAACTCGCTCCCGTTATCGCAGTCCAACCCGGCAATCGCGAACGGTAACGCAGCCTCGAGACGCTCGAGAGCTGTGATCATGTGCACGCGCGCGTTGTTCCGCAACACTTCCAGGTGCGTCCACCCGGTGTGCACGCAGGTCGCGGTGAGGGTCCTCGCGAACTCGCCTTTCAGTGTTGGGCCGCAATGCGCGACCGTGTCGCACTCCATGAATCCCGGCTCGTGTTCTGCCTCGTCGCCCGCTTTCCGGATCGTGATCGAGGTACGTAGCAGCGCGCCAGAGCGGGTGGCCGAGATCCCTTTCAGATCGAGTGCTCGCCGGTGCTCTTGCAGGTAGCTATCGATCGTCGCGGCGGACATGCGTAAGAGCTCGGCACGCACCTCGGGACTGTAGTCGTGCTTACCATTGCGGAGCTCACCATGGGCTTCGAGCTGGGGGATCCACGCGGGGATCATCTCGTGCATATATTTCCCGCACGGGTACATCATGACCTTCCACAGCCACACCAGCACCCGTTTCGATGCTGCAGAGTACGTCGTTGGGCGGTGACGGCGACGATCGAGCTGGGAGACATTCTTCACGCCCAAATGCGGTCTGGTGAGATAACGCCTGGCTGACACCCGAGACAGACCGGTGGTTGCGCAGAACTGATCCAGAATCTTCGATTTCTCGGACCTGCTCGCGGTCTTATAGGCCTGTTTGAGTTGTTTGGTGACTTCGATTCGTGTCGGCACTGACACCACACCCTTGTTCATACCGGTTCAGCGTAAGAGTATGCGATCAAAGTATGTGAGGCACGACTCGGGCTACGCGATCAATATACGTAAGGTACGCCGTCAACTGGCGGATGCAGTCGATCCGTTGTAATCTGACCGTTACATTCTGTGGGTTGGATTGTCCGTCGCACGTCATGTTGGGGGAAGGCCCGGAGCCACAGCTCGGGACTCGCGCTCGCGCTGTGCGCCCCCGTGGTCGCTGAGTAGAAGGGAGACGCATGCCGAGACATGCGGCTCCTTCGGAACCAGCTTTCCCGAGTCGACGTGAGCTTCGCGCAGCACTCCAAGCTTCGGCAGTCTCCACACACCCCACTCAGGGTGCAGTGTTATTGCCACCGCTTCTCCCCCAAGTTGATCTCGATGATCCACCCCCCTCGGGTGCGATGCCGAAGAAGCCAGCGATCCAGCCGCACCGACCCAAGAGACGCGTATTCGCGACCTCCGCCGCCGGCGCTGCGGTCGTTTCGCTGCTGCTCACTGTGTCGCTCCCCGGAATCCGTTTCGGCGAATCCGAGCAGGCTGCGGCAGCATTACAGGCCCAGCTGCTCAACACCGGAGGTACCGGGGACTCATCGGCGTCATTCGATGCCCTGAACTCAGTCAGTGTCGAGGCAGGCGACAGTAGCGGCTCCTTCGTAAACTACGTCGATGCGAGGGTGCAGTTCCCCTTTGCCCATTCCGTTCCCCTGACCGATCCGTTTGGTGAACGCCACTGGCCCGTCGCCGGATTCCACGACGCTCAAGATTTCGCGGCTCCTGACGGCACCACCATTCAGTCGATCGCCGACGGGGTGGTAGTCGAGGCAGGCTACGCGAACGATGGCTGCGGGTTCGGACTCAAAGTCGAGCACGAGATCGAAGGCCTCGACATCACCGCCCGGTATTGCCACATGCAGGCGGGCTCACACGACCATCAGATTGGCGACACGGTGCGAGTCGGAGATCCCGTCGGACGGGTCGGTAATACCGGGTTGTCGTTTGGCTCCCACCTGCACTTCGCACTGACGGTCAACAAAGAGGCGATCGATCCCATGCCATTTCTGCTGAAATACAACAGACTCACGCGTGAGACATCAGAGAAGATGTGACGGCTTCTGGCTTCAGCGAGCGGATCCCAGCTCGCTGGTGACCGCAGCCCACTGATCAAGCTTGGAGAGTGCCGCACCGCTATCAAGCGCTGCACCTGCTCTTTCCAGGCCAAGGCTGAGCCTCTCAAGGAACGGCAGGTCGGCGCTGGCAGGCTTGTGCGCCAAATCAAATGCCACGAGTCCAGCGGCGGCATTGAGTAAGACGATATCGCGAACCGGCCCTGACTCCCCCTCGAAGACACGACGCACCACGGCAGCGTTGTGTTCGGGCGTCCCGCCGACCAGGTCGCTCATTTGCGAGCGAGCGATACCGAGATCACGGGGATCGAGATCATGCTCGGTGAGCGCCCCGCGACTCACCTCCCACACGTGAGAGTGTCCGGTCGTCGTGAGTTCGTCGAGACCGTCGTCGCCGCGAAACACGAGTGCAGAGGCACCACGGAAGCGGAAGAGGTCAGCGAATAGGGGCGCACGCGCATGATCGGCGACGCCCGCAGCGGTCGCTTCTGGGCGCACCGGATTGCACAGGGGGCCGAGGTAATTGAACACGGTCTGGATCCCAAGCTCTGCTCGGACAGGTGCCACGTGCCGAAACCCCGGAAGGAACTTGGCCGCGTGCACGAATGCGATGCCCACACGATCAAACGCTTCAGCCAGCTGGTCGGGTTCAAGTGAGAAATCGATGCCGAGAGCCGTCAGCACGTCCGAAGACCCGGACAGGCTACTTGCGGCCTTGTTCCCATGCTTGACCACGGGCACCCCACTCGCCGCGCAGACGATCGATGCCATCGTAGAAATGTTGACGGTTCCGAACCGGTCACCCCCGGTGCCGACGATGTCGAGAGACATACTGGGCAGGGGAACCTCACGAGCTTCAGCGAGAATAGCGTCTCGGAAGCCGACAATTTCGTCGACCGTCACACCTTTTTTCTGCAGGGCAACGAGGAAGCCGCCCATTTGAGCTGCGGTTGCGCGTCCGGTCATAATTTCTGCCATTGCCCAGTCCGCTTGAGACACGCTGAGGTCGCGCTCCTCGAGCATGCTGGTGAGGATCGAGGGCCAGGTACGTTCGTCCATCATGACAAGGAGTCTATCGAGGCTCAGTAACACGCAGCGGGCCCTTCCTTCCGCGCCGAATCAACTGTGGCATGGTCAATCGACGGTCACACCGGGAGCGGGGACACGGTAGGCTGAGACGAGAAGTCGCGGAAAGTTCGGCACGCCGTGTGAATGTGAAATATGCACACCAAACTTTCAGCCATAATGGAGGGGTGACGACAACCACTATGAATACGAAGTTATCCGTGCCAACGGTGCAACGCCCCAATACTGTCGCCGTCGGCACCATCGTGTGGCTGGGCAGCGAGGTTATGTTCTTCGCGGGTCTGTTCGCAATCTACTTCACTCTTCGGGCCATGAACCCTGAATTGTGGGCAGAGCAGACGGCAAAGCACAACTTCACCTTCGCCCTGATCAACACGTTGATCCTGGTGGCATCATCCTTCACCTGCCAGGCAGGTGTGTTTGCAGCCGAGCGCATGCAGCCTCGCGCCACCGGATCGAGCCCCTCAAAGTGGGGTGCCGTGGAGTGGTTCTACCTCACCTTCTTCCTGGGCGCCATCTTCGTCGCGGGGCAGGCGTGGGAGTACGCGACCTTTATCTCTGAGGGCATTACGTTGGGATCTGATCCCTACGGCTCTGCTTTCTACCTCACTACCGGTTTCCACGGTATTCACGTGTCTTTGGGTCTTATCGCCTTCTTGTTGGTCATTGGCCGCATTTACGCGGTGAAGAACTTCACCCACAAGGAAGAGACCACCGCTGTCGTCGTGTCGTACTACTGGCACTTCGTCGACATCGTGTGGATTGGGCTCTTCATCGTCATCTACATGGTCAAATAGGTCAGGAGAAACGACATCATGGCTCGCGCCAAGAAGAACGTCAGCAAGTCAGGTCGTCGGCACCCTCTCGCCACCGTCGCATTGGTGGCAGTCGGGCTCCTCGTGACAGGGGTTGCCTACACCGGGTTTAGCCAGACCACAGCAACCGCAGAAGTGGATCTCTCCTCACCCGCAACTATTGAAGCTGGCGAGAAGTTGTTCGCTGCCAACTGCGCAACATGCCACGGCATGGAAGCAGAAGGCACCGTCGACGGCCCGTCGCTCATCGGATCTGGTGCCGCTTCCGTGCATTTCCAGGTCGGCACCGGTCGTATGCCTCTTGCCTTCCAGGGCCCTCAGGGCATGGTTAAGCCCGTTCAGTTCACTGACGAGCAGACTTTGCAGATGGCAGCGTTCGTCGCGTCCTTGGCCCCAGGCCCCGGCCTTCCCGATTCCCAGTACCTGCAGGGCGATGGCGATGTGGCAAACGGTGCAACTCTGTTCCGTATTAACTGCGCAATGTGCCACAACGTGGCTGCCGCCGGTGGTGCGCTCACGGAGGGCAAGTTCGCACCCAGCCTGATCGGTGTGGGCGCAGATCACGTGTACGAGGCAATGGTGACCGGCCCGCAGAACATGCCGGTCTTCAGCGATGCCAACATCACACCGCAGGAAAAGGCTGACATCATCAGCTACCTGAAGTACATCGAGGAAAAGCCCGCTGTCGGCGGCCTCACCCTCGGATCTATCGGGCCGGTCGCAGAGGGCCTCTTCATCTGGATCATCGGACTCGGAATTATCGTCGCGTTCACCGTGTGGGTCACTGCGAAGTCGAACTAGAACGTTCGATCCAGCACAATCAAAACCCTCGTGAATAGTCAGGAACCAAGGAGCAACATGGCAGAGGCAGCGAAGTACAACGGTAGCGAAGGCGCCGTTGTCCCCGCCGAGGGCCACGGTGCGGTCGCACCAGCTGCAGGAACAGCAGTCATCGCGACCGACGCCGTCCAAAACCCGGGCCTTCCCCCGCACCGGAAGCGCGTCACCGACCTAGATCCAAAGGTTGAGAAGCGTGCGGAGCGCACGGTCTACACCCTTTTCTACGTCTCGATCGCCGGAAGCTTGGGCGCGGTTCTCGCGTACATGTTCTTCCCGATCGAGTCGGGAGATTTGTGGGACATTCGCCTGCACACGATGTTCGTGGGCGTTGGCATGACGTTGTCGCTGCTTGCCGTCGGCATCGGCGCGGTTCACTGGGGCAAAGCAATCATGGCGGATCACGAGTCCATTGATGAGCGCCACCCGGTACCGAGCGACTCGGCTACTCGTGCGGAGGCAGTGGAGGTCTTCACACTCGCCAATGAGGAGTCGGGATTCTCTCGTCGATCACTGGTGCGCAACAGCCTCATCGGCGCACTGATCGCGTTCCCGCTTCCGGGTATTACTTTGTTGCGCGGACTTGCGCCGCAGGACCAGGATCCGGTCACGCTCCTGAAGCACACAATGTGGGAAGAGGGCATTCGCCTCGCCCGTGACACAGGAGGCCACGGAGTCGGTGGCGCGATTCGCGCAGCCGATGTCACCATTGGTTCCGTATTTCACGTTGTGCCTGAGAACCTGAGTCAAGCGACGAACCTCCTTGATGAGAAAGCAAAGGCTGTGGTGTTGCTGATGCGTCTTGAGCCCGAAAAGCTCAAGGAGCGCGACGAGCGCAAGGGCTGGTCCTATGACGGCATTGTTGCGTACTCAAAGGTGTGCACCCACGTGGGCTGCCCGGTGGCGCTCTATGAGCAGCACACACACCATCTGCTTTGCCCCTGCCACCAGTCACAGTTCGACGTGACTGACGAGGCGAAGGTCATTTTTGGCCCGGCAAAGCGTCCCCTGCCGCAGCTGCCCATCACGGTGGATGACGAGGGATACCTGGTCGCGCAGAGCGACTTCCAAGAACCTGTCGGCCCGAGCTTCTGGGAGCGTCTCAAGTGAGCACCACAGTCACCCCACCACCGACCCAGAATCAGAGTGGATCCAGCCGCTTCACCTCTGCCGCGGCGAACTACATTGACGAGCGCACCAAGATCGGTGTTGCAGTCAAGGAGTTCGGACGCAAGGTCTTCCCGGACCACTGGTCGTTTCTGCTCGGTGAGGTCGCACTCTACAGCTTCGTCGTCATCCTGCTCTCGGGCACATTCCTGACGCTGTTCTTCCAGGCGTCAATGGCTGAGGTCTTCTACACAGGACCTTACGTGCCCATGAAGGGCGTCGAGATGTCGGTCGCTATGGCCTCGACACTTGATATCTCCTTCTCTGTTCGCGGTGGTCTCCTGATGCGTCATGTGCATCACTGGGCGGCTCTGCTGTTTGTCGCGTCCATCGGTCTGCATATGCTGCGTATCTTCTTCACTGGTGCGTTCCGCAAGCCGCGCGAGCTCAACTGGGTCATCGGTTTCGTACTGTTCGTTCTCGCAATGGCCGAGGGCTTCACCGGCTACTCGCTTCCCGATGATGTGCTTTCGGGCAACGGTCTGCGGATTATCGACGGAATCATCAAGGCCGTTCCCGTAGTGGGCACCTGGATGTCGTTCCTCTTCTTCGGTGGCGAGTTCCCCGGAACCGATATCGTTGGCAGACTGTACATGCTTCACATCATGCTGTTGCCCGCAATGGTGATTCTCTTCGTCGCACTTCACCTCGCGTTCGTCGTGATTCACAAGCACACGCAGTACCCCGGCCCCGGCAAGACGCAGCAGAACGTAGTCGGCTTCCCCGTGTTGCCCGTCTACGCCGCAAAGGCTGGCGGATTCTTCTTCATCGTCTTCGGTGTCATCATGTTGATCGCCTCCTTCGTTGGGATCAACCCGATCTGGAACTACGGTCCATACGACCCCTCCCCCGTCTCCGCGGGAACTCAGCCTGACTGGTACATCGGTTTCGCCGACGGCATGCTGCGACTGATCCCGCCGGGCTGGGAGACCGAATGGTTCGGGTACACCTGGTCCTGGAACATGCTAGTTCCCATCATTGTGATGGTCGGCTTCCTGATCGTGGTTGCAATCTATCCCTTCATTGAAGCTTGGGTCACGGGCGACAAGCGCGAACACCACATTCTCGATCGCCCACGTAACGCTCCCACCCGTACCGCGATCGGCGCGGCCGGAGTGACCTTCTACGCCGTCATGTGGGCGGGCGCGAGCTCGGACATCATGGCGACCCACTTCCAGTTGGCGATGGAAGGCGTGATCCACACACTGCAGGCACTCCTCTTCCTGGCACCGATCATTGCCTACCAGATCGCCAAGCGGACCTGTCTGGCGCTGCAGAAGAAGGATCGCTCGATCGCTCTGCACGGCTACGAGTCTGGCCGGATCGTGCGGATGCCTGGCGGCGAGTTCATTGAGGTTCACAAGCCGGTCACCGACTACGAACGCTGGGAGCTTGTGAGCTACCACGATTACGAGCCGATGATGTTGCGTCCAAACGACGACGGACGCATCCCGTTTGGCAAGCGTCTGCGTGCCGGCATGAGCCGCTGGTTCTTCGAGAACCGCATCGTGCCTCCCACGCAGAAGGAACTAGATCAGGGCCACCACGAAGGCCACTAGGCCCGAGCAATAGAGAACCCCGGCGAGTATCAATCTCGCCGGGGTTCTCTGCATCCTTGCAGTGCGATTTATCCGAAAGACTGCTCTGCCACTTCCATCAGGTAGTGAGCTCCACCGAGGAGCGACTCTGCGAACTGCTCCGGGCCCAGGAGCTGTTGTGTGAGGGTAACCAAAGAACGCGATGCGTGACCGATTTCAGGATCGGACATGGAGGCGAGAGCCTGCAGGAGAAAGCTTCCGCAGATCTCGGCACCAGGGAGATCTGCTCTGTGAGAAACGGATTTGCTGTGCAAAGCAGTCACAGTTGACTGCACCCGAACACCTGACGCAGGGCACAAGTCCGAGCCCTCTGCACTCATGAACTGTACGGATTCTCGGACGCGCTCAGCGGCGGCGACATAGAGCTCACGCTTGCTCTGGAAGCTCGCGTACACATGCGGCTGCGGCACGCCGGCACGTGTACCAATCGTGGCGGTTGAACTACCCCGGTAGCCGTGAATCGCAAAGTCGATCGTCGCCGCGGCAATAAGCCGTTCACGGTTCTCCCCCGGGCGACGCCTCGTGCGTCGTACAGCGGGCATCGGGAATTCCTCCGGCGCTGGGGCTGCGGGGTGTGAATCCAATGGCGGCCTGGTTAGCTGAGATCGAGAAGCTTGCGATAGTGCTGGCCCATCGCTTCGAACCCGCGGTGGTTGTAGAAGGAGCCGATTCGCGCCGTCGAGGCCGAGAGTTGACGGACCCCTCTCCCCATGCAGTAGTGCTCGTTCGCCTCCATGAGCCGGTCTCCCGTGCCGTGACCTCGGGCAGACTCATCCACAACGATCTCCTGCAGGTGGGCGGTCAGGCCGGGTGCGTGCAGAAGGCGAGAGACGGTCATCAAGGAGTAGCCAACAACCCGTTCGTCCTCCTCTGCGACAAACAGTACGTTGGTCTCCTGATCGCGCTGACGCAGCACGTTATCAAGGGCTACGCTGAACTCGTCGCGGCCAATAGCCTCGCGACCTGTCTGGTACTGACGCGCAAGGCCGAAGAGCGCTGATGCGTCTTCGGCCTTGCCCCGTCGAATTGAAATGCTCACCACCCCAGCCTACCGGGTGTGGAGCTGACTAACCTCTACCGAGCGAAGTATCCGCGGTAGTACTCGTAGACCCACCCGACCACGCCCACAAGCACGAGGGGCAAGCCCAAGAACGTCAACCAGAAGTTAAACCCAATGCACAAACCGAGAACAACCACGGCGATAGCGAATGCGAGGAACATCGGCCACCAGCTCCAGGGGCTGAATTCGCCCATCTCAGGATCGCCGTCATCGATGTCGCTGTCTAGCTGATCCTCGACGAGCACGCCTCCCTGCTTCTTCTGAACGAGGGCTAGATATACGGCGATGAAGCCGGTGAGAGCACCGGAAAGCAGAATCGCGAGAGAACCCGCCCACTCCAGACGACCGTGCTCAATCAGGTTCCATACCGTGTACACGGATGCGACGATGACGAAGTACGCCGTCAGGATGCTGAATACTACGACATTTGACTTCATGGTCTCAAATACCTTTCAGCGTTACTTCTGCGGGGCGAGCTTGTGCTGCTCGCTCTCCTGGCCTGGCTGCGTGACACCGGTGACCTCGGGGTGGTTGAGGTCGAACGCGGGCGACTCCGAGCGAATCCGAGGGATCGAGGTGAAGTTGTGACGCGGAGGCGGGCAGGACGTGGCCCACTCGAGCGAGCGGCCGAAGCCCCACGGATCGTTGACGGTGACCTTCGGTGCACGACGCGCGGTCAGGTACACATTGAGCAGGAACGGGATCATCGATACACCCAGAATCATCGCTCCCACGGTGGAGAGCTGGTTCATCCAAGTCACGCCATCTTCTGGAAGGTAGGTGTAGTACCGCCGAGGCATGGCCATGACACCCAGCCAGTGCTGCACCAGGAAGGTCATGTGGAAGCCGATGAAGAGAATCCAGAAGTGGATCTTGCCCAGTCGTTCGTCGAGCATCTTGCCCGTCCACTTGGGCCACCAGAAGTAGAACCCAGCGAACATCGCGAAGACGACGGTTCCGAAGATCACGTAGTGGAAGTGTGCGACCACGAAGTAGGTGTCCGAGAGGTGGAAGTCAAGGGCTGGTGAGGCCAAGATCACACCGGTCAGGCCACCGAACACGAAGGACACGAGGAATCCCAGCGACCAAAGCATTGGGGTTTCAAAAGTGATCGAGCCTCGCCACATGGTGCCGAGCCAGTTGAAGATCTTCACACCCGTTGGAACCGCAATCAACATGGTCATGAGTGCGAAGAACGGCAGCAGGACTGAGCCAGTGACGTACATGTGGTGCGCCCACACGGTCATGGACAGCGCGGCAATTGCGATCGTCGCGTAGACCAGTGTCTTGTACCCGAAGATGGGCTTCCTGCTAAATACCGGGAAGATCTCGGAGACGATACCGAAGAACGGAAGCGCGATGATATAGACCTCGGGGTGGCCAAAGAACCAGAACAGGTGCTGCCACAGAATGGCCCCGCCCTCACCGTTAAAGATGTGCGCCCCGAATATGCGGTCTGCCGCGAGTGCGAAGAATGCCGCAGCGAGAACCGGGAACACGAGGATGACCAAGATCGAGGTAATCATGGTGTTCCAGGTAAAGATCGACATGCGCCACATCGTCATTCCAGGAGCGCGCATCGTGACGATCGTGGTGATGAAGTTCACGCCACCCATGATCGTGCCGAAACCACCAATACCGAGGCCCAGGATCCACAGGTTTCCACCCACACCCGGCGAGAACGTCACGTCAGAGAGCGGAGCGTATGCGAACCAGCCAAAGGATGCCGCACCCTGCGGGGTGAGGAACCCACCCACCGCCATGAGGGAGCCGAAGGTGTAGAGCCAAAACGCGAAGGCGTTGAGACGCGGGAACGCGACGTCTGGAGCGCCAATCTGGAGCGGCATCAAGACGTTCGCAAAGCCGGCAAAGAGCGGCGTCGCGAACATCAGAAGCATGATGGTTCCGTGCATGGTGAAGAGCTGGTTGTACTGCTCTTTTGTGGCGACGACCTCGAGACCGGGCGCGAACAACTGCGCACGGATGATCAGTGCCATCAACCCGCCAACGAGGAACCAAACGAACGAGCTGATCAGGTACATGTACCCGACAACTTTGTGGTCCGTGGAGGTGATCCACGAAACGATAACGTTGCCCTTCTTCATTTTCGCCTATTCCTCGCTACTCGTTCTCGGCCTTGGCTTCATCACCGAAGAAGAACTCCTGGTTCGGGTTGAATTCTGTGCCAACCTGACCCTCGTTACCCTGCTCCCGCAGCGATGCCACATACGCGTCGTATTCGGCCTGCTCGATAACCTTTACCTCGAACAACATCATCGAATGGTATTCGCCGCAGAGTTCTGCGCACTTGCCCATGAATGTGCCGGTCTTAGTTGGGGTGAAAGTGATGTAATTTGTCTGGCCCGGGATCATATCCTTCTTCTGAAGGAACTCCACGATCCAGAAGGAGTGGATGACATCGCGGGTCTCGAGTTGCACCTCGGTCGACTCGTTGACCGGCAAGTACAGCACGGGCATGGTCTCGGGGATCGCGGATCCGTTGTCGTCGGTCTGCACCTGAACGCCCTGGAAAAACACATCATCGGTGACGTAGTTGAAATCCCACGCCCAGCGCTTGCCAATGACCTGCACAACGTTGTCGGGGTTCTCATCACGTGCCTCGATCTTGGACTGCTCTTGCGCAGTGAATGCGAAGAATCCGAGCACCAAGATGACGGGCACCACAGTGAAGAGTGTCTCGATCGGCATGTTGTACCGAAGCTGTACTGGCAGACCCGTCTGCCCCTTGCGGCGACGATACGCAATGGTGGCCCAAAGAATGAGCGACCAGGTGAGCACGCCCACTGCAAGGAGCACGATCCACGAGTTCACCCAGAGGCTCGTGATGCCGGGCGTGTGGTTGGTCGCGTCGGTGGACCCCTCAGGCAAGAACCCGCGCAACTGCGCCGGAGTGCATCCGGCCAGTGCAAGTGCAGCGGTCACTGCGACCGGGGCCGCTACCCATTTCATTCGACGATTGGAACGCACCGCATACCTTTCGAAACTTTGTTGTTATGACCCGCCTGGCGGGCCCAACTATTGACTCCTTGCAAGCTTAGCGCGAACCTTGAGGTTTACTGAACACACGCCGCGGCTTGGTCGCGATTTAGACGAAAAAGGCCACCGTGATGCCGATGTGCAGCATCACGGTGGCTCACGTTCCCGCTAGTTCGATCTAGCTGAAGCTATCTCCGCACGCACAACTGCCCTGAGCGTTCGGGTTGTCAATCGTGAAGCCCTGCTTCTGAATGGTGTCTTCGAAATCGATAGTGGCCCCACTCAGGTAGGGCACACTCATCTGGTCAACGACGACCGAAACCCCGCCAAAATCGACGACAGCGTCATTCTCAAGCACTCGCTCATCAAAAAACAACTGGTAGATCAGTCCTGAGCAGCCCCCCGGTTGCACGGCGATCCGGAGGCGTAGGTCGTCACGACCTTCCTGGGCAAGCAGGCTGCCGACCTTCTCTTTTGCTGTGTCGGTGAGACCCACCTGGTGGGCCGGTGCAGTGTCGGTCGCGGTTGTGCTCATGACGTCTCCTCGGTTGCTCTTGGGCCCAGTCTACGCGCCCTCTCATACGTCAACGCTGTGTCCGGGTAGTCTTATTCCCTGTGTGGATCGGTGCCTCCGGCATCTGAGGCAACGCAGGGCAACGAGAGGAATGGCGTGGCGAAGGAAGACACCTCGGCAGCGAGCAGCGACGAGCAAGCGGAAGCGCAACTCGGCAAGGGTAGGCCAACCCCCTCACGCAAAGAGGCACAAGCAGCAAGGGCGCAGCCACTCGTGGGGGGTCGAGACAAGACCGCTATGAAGGCGCAGAAGCAGAAGCAAATGGAGGCCCGCGAACGAGCGCGGCAAGGCATGATGCAGGGCGATGAACGATACCTGTCGATTCGCGACAAGGGCCCGCAGCGCAGATTCGTGCGTGACTATGTTGACGCTCGATTCAGCGTCGGCGAGTTCCTCATCCCACTGATGCTGGTTGTGCTCGTGATGACGTTTCTGCCGGGGATCTTCCAGGTCATCAGCTTGGCGGTTATCTGGGGCTACGTGCTGATCGCCGTGCTCGATGCAGTTTTCTTAGGCCTCCTCCTGAACCGCAAGCTTGAAGCGAAGTTCGGTGTTGGAAACGTGCAGAAGGGCTTCCGCTGGTACGCGGCGATGCGTGCCTTCCAGTTCCGCCCACTGCGCATTCCCAAGCCGCAGGTGAAGCGCGGGGACTACCCAAAATAGAGTCATTCAGCCGCGGCTGGCGATTCAGGGAGAGACTTCCTGTCGCCAGCCGACGGCCGCGAGGCCATGGTTGATCTCTCGGGCCCAGAGTGGCCCCTCGTAGATGAACGCCGTGTAGCCCTGAACCAGGGTTGCTCCAGCGTCAAGTCGTGCCAATACGTCTCCCGCGGTCGTCACTCCCCCGACTGAAATCACACAGAATTCGGGGGGTACCACCTCGCGAATGCGGGTCAGTACCTCCAGCGATCGCGCGGCCAAGGGGTGGCCAGAGAGCCCCCCGGCACCGATCGCCTCGACCTCGTGAGCCGGAGCGTGAAGCCCCGAGCGAGACACGGTCGTATTGGTCGCAATGATCCCGTCAAGATCAAGCTTGACCGCGAGCCTCGCAATCCCTTCGAGTTGTTCGTCGTCCATGTCTGGCGCGATCTTCACCAGGAGCGGCGTATCACCGGCGGCCTGCTTCACGTTGGCGAGAAGCGGCTCGAGAGCCGAAAGCTCTTGCAAACCACGCAGCCCCGGGGTGTTCGGTGAGCTGACGTTGACCGCCAGATAGTCGGCAATGGGAGCCAGCCGCTGGGCGCTCCAGACGTAGTCGGCGGTAGCGTGTTCCACCTCGGTGATGCGACTCTTGCCGATGTTCACCCCGATGACCGGGCGGTGAGAGTTGAGCCGCGCACGTTCAATCCGGGGCACAGCGGCCGCGGATCCACCGTTATTGAATCCCATCCGGTTGATCAAAGCTCGATCGTCAATCAGGCGGAACGAGCGAGGCTTCGGGTTGCCCGGTTGCGCGTGTCGCGTGAGCGTGCCCACCTCCACGTGACCGAATCCGAGCGCGCCGAGGCCCAGGATCGCGGTCGCATTCTTATCGAAACCAGCCGCGAGGCCGAAGGGGCTCGGAAACTCCAACCCGAGCGTCCGCACCCGAAGCGAGGGCTCCGGCGCGCACGCGCGGCGGAGCACGGCACCCGCGTACGGTGCCGCCTGAATCGCGCGGAAGGCGAGGTTGTGCGCAGTCTCGGGATCGAGGTGACGCAGCACGGAATTGAAGAGCGTGGGGTACATGCGCATGTCTGGGCTAGTCCTTCTCGTCGGCCGAGGCTTCATCGGCACCCGTCTTCGTGTGCGACTGGTCACGCAGCTCTGCGATGGCTGCGTCGAAGTCCTCGAGTGATTCGAACGCCTGGTAGACGCTCGCAAACCTCAGAAACGCGACCTCGTCGAGCACTCGGAGGTGCGGGAGCACCGCGAGACCGATGTCATTCGCGTCAAGCTGCGCCTGACCGGTCTGCCGCAAGGACTCCTCCACTTGCTGAGCGAGCATGGCCAGATCACTCTCAGTGACCGGCCTGCCCTGGCAGGCCTTCCGCACCCCACTCACCACTTTTTCGCGACTAAAGGGCTCGACCACGCCCGACCGCTTGATCACCGTGAGGCTCGCGGTCTCTGTGGTCGAGAAGCGGCGCCCGCATTCGGGGCATTGCCGACGACGGCGGATCGACAGTCCATCGTCGCTCGTACGCGAATCGATAACCCGACTGTCCGGGTGCCTGCAGAATGGACAGTGCATTACTCGCTACCCACTTGTGTCTCGGCCACGCTCTCGAACCGTGCGGAGACGGCTTCGCCGTGCGCCGGCAGCCCCTCGGTCTGTGCAAGCGCCAGCAGCGGCGCGTGTACCGAAGAGAGTGCAGACCGA
This sequence comes from Leucobacter fengyongliangi, assembly GCF_052386045.1. NCBI lineage: Bacteria > Bacillati > Actinomycetota > Actinomycetes > Micrococcales > Microbacteriaceae > Leucobacter > Leucobacter fengyongliangi. The sequence goes on from NZ_CM126356.1 coordinate 1,482,080, forward strand.
TCGTAACTGATGATCTGTTGGGGCCTTAAAAAGGTGTGCGCCCCGAGACCCGCTGCGAAACGGGCCGTGCCCCCCGTGGGCAACACGTGATTCGATCCGGCGAGGTAGTCACCGAGGCTCACCGGGGTGAAGCCACCCACGAACACCGCACCCGCGTCGTCAATGAGTGCGAGCACGCCCTCGTCGTCGCACGTCTGAATCTCGAGGTGCTCAGGCCCGTAGGCGTTACTCACCCGCGCGGCGACGGTGAGGTCGTCGACCAGGATGATGGCCGATTGCGGCCCGGAGAGAGCCTCGCGTACACGTTCGGCATGGCGCGTGTGAGGCGCGCGGGCGATGATCTCGGCGCGGACGCGCTCCGCGAGATCTAGTGAATCGGTCACCAGAACGGAGGCGGCGGACTCGTCGTGCTCGGCCTGGCTGATCAGGTCAGCGGCGACAAACGCTGGATTTGCGGTGTCGTCAGCGATCACGAGGATCTCGGTGGTGCCGGCCTCGGAATCAATACCAACGAGCCCCGCGACGGCGCGCTTTGCCGCTGCCACAAAGACGTTGCCGGGTCCGGTCACCACGTCGACCGGGTCGAGGCCAAGGCTCGGAACCCCGTGCGCAAACGCAGCAATTGCTCCGGCTCCGCCGATGGCGTACACCTCGCTCACCCCGGCGAGCGCGGCGGCCCACAGCACAGCCTCGTGCGGCGCTCCCCCATTGTCCGGCTGCGCGGGAGAGGCGAGCGCGAGGCTTTCCACACCCGCGGCTTGCGCGGCGATGGCGTTCATGAGCACCGACGACGGGTACGCGGCCTTCCCTCCTGGCGCATACAGACCCACTCGAGTGACCGGTTGCCAGCGCTGCCGAATCGTGGCTCCATCGGCAAGCCGGGTCATCTGCTCAAGGGGAACCTGGGCCGCCGACGCGCGCCGCAGGCGAGTGATCAAGAGCTCAAGGGCCGCACGCACCTCCGGCGGGCACGTCTCGAGGGAACTCGCGACCCGTTGCTCGGGCACCCGGAGCCCATGGCCCTCGACTCGATCAAAATCACGCGCCTGCTCGCGCAGTGCTTCCTCGCCGCGATCGCGAACGGCATCGACCAGGGGCCGCACGCGATCAACGGCAGCTGTCGTATCAACCGCGGCACGGGGAACCAACCGTAGAAGTTCAGCCCGGGATAGCTCGTGCCCACGCAGATCAATCGTTCGCATCATAGGGCCTCAGTCTACCGCTCGTGGTGCGGTGCCCAGACCGAGCATCCCCATCCACACGAGCTCGCGCACCCCCGCGACGAGTGCCTCCGCAGCAGCCCCAGCGTCGACCTCCAGCAGGGTGGCCAGCGCGTCTGCGATTTGCCCCAGGGACAACTCGCCATCACACGCCCCGACTGCGGCCGCAAGCAGCGGATCGGCGGTCACCCGGCGGGATATGCCTGCTGAACCCTCCAAAGCGATCGCGTAGGGAGCCTCCTCGCCCGGCACATGCTGGCGGTGTTCAACGACTCCGGGAGAACGTACCCACCGCTCGGCAAGCACTTCGGCATCACTGAGGTGAACGGCGGTCAAGGCCATATCGAACGTCGCGGCGAGGTGTTCGCCCGCAGCCTCGGAGAAAGCGCCCGCCGCACGTTCGACGTGCACGAGCGGGGCTGCAGGAGACGGCAGAGAGGAATCGTCGCCGGCCGAAATCTTCCTCAGCCTGATCGAACCGAGTCCGAGCGCAACCACTCGTCGCTCCGAGAAGTCGTCGAGCCACGACGTCATCATTCGTTCGAACTCCGGGTCGCCCGGCCTGACTCCGCCGTCTCTGGCCCACGTTTCTGCGTAGCGCACGGGAGAGATCCGGTCGCGCTCAATCACCCAGCCAGCGATGCGCGAGCCAGACCCCAGTGCACGGTCGGCCTCGGAGATCCACTCGGTCACCCGATTCAAGCCATCCTGACCCCAGGGGCTCTCCCAGTTCGCGAGGCACAGGAGCGTGCCCCCGTGACACAGATGCTCGGGTGCCCGGCGCACAACCCGTTCCGCAAGTTCGTCGCCGACGAGCCCGGCATCTCGATACTCGTAGCGCTGCGCATCCGACTCGCGCGGGGTCACGACAAATGGCGGATTCGAAAGGATGAGATCGAATTCTTCACCCGCGACCGGTGCGAACAAATCACCCTGCCGAAACTCGATGCCCGTCACCCCGTTGAGCCGCGCATTGGCGCGCGCAAACCTGAGTGCCCGCGCCGAGATGTCTGTCGCCACTACCGGGCCGCGAAGCGCGAGATGCAACGCGACAACACCGCACCCCGTGCCTATTTCGAGGGATCTGCGAACATCTGCGGGGGGTGCCTGCGCAATGAGGGTGCGCGTCGCGCCCCCCACACCCATGACGTGATCGGGCCTCGCGGAACCCAGGCGGAGCGCATCGTCCAGGTCTGAGAGGATCCACCAATGACTTGGAACGGGGACGCGCGGATCAGCAATCTCGACAGGGTTGAGCGAAATCGCCGCACGCAGGCCCCCCGAAACGAACGTCACCAGGCCCAGTGTGTGGGCGCCGGTGATCCCGAGACGCGGAAGCGCTGTTGCGAGCGAGTCCTCCTCGACGATGTCGCCGAGGAGGAAGAGGCAGGTCAGCGTGGCAAGTGGATCCGCGCTGCGTTCGGCCAATGATCTCCGTGCGGGGGCGAACACCCCCCGCACGCGGGCCGCATCCGATTCCTCACCGATGAGCTCTCTAATTGCACTGAGTCTGTATCCTGCAGCAGTGAGATCTTCTCGGAGCCGGTCAATGCATTCTGAATCCACTCACCCAGCGTACTGAGTGCGCGACGGTGAATCGCTGACCATCCGGCACCGGTGAGTGGCGACCGGAGGTTGCGGCCTCTAGGCGAAGGCGTGGTCGGTCGCCAAGAGCGGGGACGGGAGCACCGTCGAGCCCATGAGGTACGCATCGACCGCCGCAGCAGCCGCTCGCCCCTCGGCGATCGCCCACACGATAAGCGACTGCCCGCGTCCCGCGTCCCCCGCGACGAACACCCCCGGAAGCTCGGTGGAATAGTCCCGTTCGCGAGCAAACGCCCCGCGGGCGGAACGCCCGAGTGGGAACCCGGCATCGTAAATGTGCTCAGGGCCGCTGAACCCCATGGCGATCAGCACGAGGTCGGCCTCCAACACGCGCTCGGTGCCAGGAATCGGCTCGCGGCCGCGCTCGGTGATACCCGTCTCGGCGACACGGAGTCCATGCACCCTGCCCCGTGCGTCTCCGAGAAATTCCACCGTCGATGCCAAATACCGACGCTCTCCACCCTCCTCGTGTGAGCTCGTCACCTCAAACAGGGTCGGGTGCACCGGCCACGGCTGCGACTCCGTGCGCACGAGGCCAGGTTTCCGTCCGATCGCCAGATTCGTCACGGACGCGGCCCCCTGGCGGTTTGCGGTACCCACGCAGTCGGCCCCAGTATCTCCGCCACCGATCACGATCACGTGCTTGCCCGCAGCGTCAAAGGGCGTCTCGGCGAGGCTTCCGGCGACCACGCGGTTCGATGCAGAGAGGTAGGGCATCGCGGGCATCACACCCACCAAGTCGCGGCCCGGAATATCGAGCTCCCGAGGAACGGTTGATCCTGTTGCGACAACAACAGCGTCGTAACGCCGTCGGAGCTCGCCCCAGCTTAAATCGCGACCCACTTCGATGCCGGTGCGGAAGCGCGTACCTTCAGCTTTGAGCTGCGCGATGCGCCGCTCAACCAGCGTCTTCTCGAGCTTAAAGTCGGGAATGCCGAAACGTAGCAAGCCGCCGGGCTGCTCGTCGCGTTCGTACACCGCGACCGTGTGACCCGCACGGGTGAGCTGCTGCGCGGCCGCGAGCCCCGCGGGCCCGGATCCGACAACTGCGACGGTCTTGCCGGTGAGGCGTTCGGGGGGTACCGGGAGCACCCAGCCATTCGCAAAACCCTGATCGATGATGCTGTTTTCGACCTGTTTGATGGTCACCGCCGGCTGATTGATGCCCAGCACACAGGACGACTCACAGGGGGCCGGGCATGCGCGACCGGTGAACTCCGGGAAATTATTGGTGGCGTGCAGGCGTTCAAGCGCCTCCTGCTCGCGACCGCGCCACACCAGGTCGTTCCATTCCGGGATTAGGTTGCCGAGCGGGCACCCCTGATGACAGAAGGCCACCCCGCAGTCCATGCAGCGCGAGGCCTGCCTCGCCACGAGGGTCGGATCGGCAGGATCCACCACCTCGCGCCAATCCTGCAAGCGCAGCGCGACGGGGCGCTTGGGTGCCAATTCGCGCTCGCGAACCTTCAGAAAACCACGCGGATCAGCCACGGGTTGCCTCCAGAATCTGCGACCATGCCCGGTCGCCGTCGGGGTCAATACCTTCGTCGCGTGCACGCTCGCGGATCTCGAGCACTCGGGCATAGTCGCGGGGAATCAACCGGGTGAAACGAGCGAACGTTGACTGTGGATCGCGTGCGAGTTGCTGCAGAAGATCTGCGGCAAGCTCGGATCCCGTGTGTTCCACGTGGCGCTGCAGGAGCGCAGAGACAGAGGCGCGTAGATCGTTGCCAGCGGAACCGTCGATCTCAGAGAACGGCTGGAGCAGTAGAGATCCAGAAGCCAACTCCGCTGAGTTGACGTGGAGCGGATCAAGGTCAAGTAGCACGGCTTCACCGCCAGACATCCCTGCTCCGATATTGCGCCCGGTCGGGCCAAGGATCAGCGCAAAGCCTCCGGTGAAATACTCAAGCGCGTGGTCTCCAGTGCCCTCCACAACCGCGGTCGCACCTGAGCCGCGCACGAGAAAGCGCTCACCGACTACGCCCGCGATCCACAGTGAACCACTGGTCGCGCCATACCCGATTACGTTTCCGGCGATCACGTTGCCAGCGGCGGGGTGACCTGCGTCGGCGTGCGGGCGGACCGTGATCTCGCCTCCCGAAAGTCCCTTGCCCACGTAGTCGTTGGCATCGCCGATCAGGCGGAGCGTGATGCCAGGCGGGAGAAATGCCCCGAGAGACTGACCGGCGGAGCCCGTGAGCATGACATCGATCGTGCCCGGCGCAAGCCCAGCCGAGCCGAATCGCTTCGTCACCTCGTGCCCGAGCATTGTTCCGACCGCGCGGTCGACATTCCGGATGGGAAGGTCGACCACAACGGAATCACGTCGATCCAGTGCAGCCTGCGACGCGGCGATGAGTCGGTGGTCGAAGTGCTCTTCGAGCCCGTGATCTTGCTCGCGTGCATGCCTGCGCGGTTGATCGGCTGCCATCTTGGGGCCGCTCAGGATCGGCGAAAGGTCAAGACCCTCTGCCTTCCAGTGTCGCAGCGCCTCGTCGATATCGAGGGATGCGGTATCTCCCACCGCCTCCTCGAGGCTGCGGTAGCCGAGCTCAGCAAGGAGCTCTCGCACTTCTTCTGCAATGAAGCGGAAGAAGTTCACGACGTGCTCGGCCTGTCCGGTAAATCGGGCACGCAACTCGGGATTCTGTGTCGCGACACCCACCGGGCAGGTGTCGAGGTGACAGACGCGCATCATGATGCACCCGGACACCACGAGCGGTGCCGTTGCAAAGCCAAACTCCTCGGCTCCCAGTAGGGCTGCGATCACGACATCGCGGCCGGTCTTCAGCTGACCATCCACCTGCAAGACCACGCGATCGCGCAGCCCATTCAGCATCAGCGTCTGCTGCGCCTCGGCGATCCCCAGCTCCCAGGGCGACCCTGCGTGCTTGAGCGAGTTCATCGGGCTCGCACCCGTACCGCCATCGTGACCCGAGATGAGCACGACATCGCTGAGTGCCTTTGCGACCCCGGCTGCAACCGGGCCGATGCCACTCTGGCTCACGAGCTTGGTGCTAATGCGAGCGCCAGGATTTGCGCGCTTCAGGTCGAAGATGAGCTGCTTGAGATCCTCGATCGAGTAGATGTCGTGGTGCGGGGGCGGCGAGATGAGGCCCACACCCGGGGTCGCGTGGCGCGTGCTCGCGATCCACGGGTACATCTTTTGGGGCGGCAGCTGACCGCCCTCCCCCGGCTTCGCTCCCTGCGCCAACTTGATCTGGATCTCGTCGGCGTTCGTGAGATACATGCTCGTCACGCCAAAGCGTCCCGAGGCCACCTGCTTGATCGAACTGCGGCGCTCGGGGTCGAGCAACCGTTCCTCGTCCTCTCCGCCCTCGCCGGTGTTGGACCTACCGCCGATCCGGTTCATCGCGATCGCGAGAACCTGGTGCGCCTCCTTCGAGATGGAGCCGTAGCTCATGGCCCCGGTCGCGAATCGCCGCATGATCGATTCGATGGGTTCGACCTCATCGAGCGGTACCGCGGGTCGCTGCGGAGAGAACTTGAACAGACCGCGCAGCGTCATCAGCCGCTCCTGCTGTTCGTTGACCCTCGAGGTGTACTCGGTGAAGATGTCGCGGCGGGCCGTGCGCGTCGCGTGCTGCAGCTTGTAGATCGTTTCGGGGTCGAAGAGGTGCGGTTCCTCGCCGCGACGCCAACGATACTCGCCACCGGTCTCGAGTCGGCGGTGTGCGAGCGCGGCAGGGTCATCGGGATAGGCGCGACGATGGCGGGCCGCGACCTCTGCGGCGATGACATCGAGTCCGACTCCGCCGAGCTTCGATGCCGTTCCGGTGAAGTAGCGATCCACCACGTCTTTCGCGAGCCCAATGGCCTCAAACGTCTGCGCACCGCAGTAGGAGGCGACGGTCGAAATGCCCATCTTGCTCATCACCTTCAGCATGCCCTTACCGAGCGCCTTGATGAGGTGAGCCACCGCCTCAGTGGGTTCGATGCCCTCGAGCTCGCCGGAGCGCACCAAACCCTCGACGGTTTCCATCGCCAAGTACGGGTTAACCGCGGCCGCGCCGTATCCAATCAGCGCGGCGACGTGATGCACCTCACGTACATCTCCTGCCTCTGCGATGAGGGCCACACGCATCCGCTTGCCCTCGCGAATGAGATGGTGGTGCACCGCCGAGACCGCCAACAGGGACGGCACGGGTGCCTGATCCTTGTTACTGTCGCGGTCACTCAAGATGAGGAACTCGGCGCCAGCGTCAATCGCGGCGCTTGCCTCACGGCACATTGCCTCCAGACGTAACGCGAGTGCCGGGGCACCGCCATCAACCGGGTATAGCCCGCGCACGGTCACGGTGCGCTCGCGCTCAGGATCGTCACCGAAGTGCATGATGCGCGCGAGCGCGTCATTGTCAATGACGGGGAAGTTCAGAATCACCTGTCTAGCGTGCTCGGCTGACTGCGTGAGCAGGTTGGCCTGTGGCCCGATCCCGGTCCACAGGCTCGTCACCAGTTCCTCGCGCAGAGCGTCGAGCGGCGGGTTTGTGACCTGCGCGAACTGTTGCACGAAGTAGTCGAAGACCAGTCGTGGTCGCTCCGAAAGCACGGCGATCGGTGTGTCGGTACCCATGGCCGCAATCGGCTCCGCGCCCTCGCGTGCCATCGGCGTGAGCAGCAGGCGAAGCTCCTCCTCCGTGTACCCAAACGTGCGCTGGCGGCGCACGATCGAGGCCGGTGGGTGCACGAGGTGCTCCCGCTCGGGCAGATCGCTCAGGTGGATGCGGCCCTCGTTCAGCCACTGACCCCAGGGGGCCGCGGCCGCGAGTGCGCTCTTCACCTCGTGATCCTCGCGGATCGTGCCCGTGGCAAGATCTACCGCGAGCATGCGGCCTGGTTGCAGGCGCCCGCGACGCACCACCTGATCGGGCGTAAACTCAAGCACACCGGTCTCGCTGGCGATCACCAAAAGCCCGCCCTTGGTGACTTGGAAACGACCCGGCCGGAGCCCGTTGCGATCGAGCAGAGCTACCAGCTCGGTACCATCGGTGGCGATCATTGCTGCGGGGCCGTCCCACGGTTCCATCACCAGTGAGTGATACTCAAGAAAGTCCCGCAGTTCGGGTGTGAGGCCATCCTCGGATTCCCAGGCCTCCGGAACCATCATCGCGAGGGCGTGCGGGAGGCTTCGGCCGGCCATGACGAGCAACTCGAGCACCTCGTCGAAGCTCGCGGAGTCGCTTCCGCCTTCGGAGCAGATCGGCCGGAGAGGGCGAAGGTCGCCGAGAACGTCGCTTTCGAGTTGATCCTCGCGTGCACGCATCCAGTTGCGGTTGCCTCGTACCGTGTTGATTTCGCCGTTGTGCGCGACGAGTCGCAGCGGCTGCGCAAGGTGCCAGGACGGGAACGTGTTGGTCGAGTACCGAGAGTGCACGATGGCGAACCTGGCGGCGAAATCGCCTGCAGACAGTTCTGGGTAGAAGCCGGGGAGCTGCAGTGTGGTGACCATGCCCTTGTAAACGATGGTGCGCGCAGACAGCGAGGGCAGGTACACGCCGGTTTCGCGCTCGATCCGCTTGCGGGTGCGGAACGCGCGTCGTTCGATCTGGAGTTCGTCGGCGGCCTGCCCGTCGCTAGCGACAAGGAAGGGCTGTTCGATGACCGGGGCGACATCTCTGGCCGACTCGCCCAGCACCTCCGGTCGCACCGCGACCGGTCGCCAGGCCACAATCGACAAGCCCTCCTCAGCGGCGATGGCTCCGATTCGGTAGCGCACGGCCCGCCGTTCTGCGGATTCCTGCGGGAGAAACGCTAGGCCGGTCGCGTATTGCCCAGCCTGCGGAAGGACAATCTCAGGCGCGCTCTCGGCGAGCACGCGACGGAAGAAGGCGTCAGGCATAGCGCACAGAATCCCGGCACCATCGCCGGTACCTGCGTCTGATCCCACCGCGCCACGGTGCTCGAGGTTCTCGAGGGCGGTAAGTGCGAGTTCGATGATCTCATGGCTGGCTTCGCCGCTGAGCGAAACCACCGACGCGAGTCCGCAGGCGTCCTTCTCATCTGCTGGATCGTACAGCCCCTCTGCCGCGGGGAAGGACCCACGTGTGGGTCGTACTCCGGCTGTGGGGCACAGGGTCGCTTGCGTCATGCTCATCGACGTCCTCTCGATCAGTGGGACGTCGGCGGCCCGGTCGGTCTCACCTCGTGCGAAAAGGTATCGCCGTGACCCCATTGTCACGACGAAGCACGGTGGCTCGGAGTTTCGACATTAACACTGGTTTCTTCGGCAGAACGAATCGAACCCCACTTTTAATTCACGGGTTTCCAGTCAATACCGAACTTGCCGAATATTCTTCGGTCGTTACAAAGCTACGCCGCAGAGGCAGAGTGCCCGAAACGAAGCTGTAACACACGCGATTACGCGTTGAAACCCGAGGTGTCGCCCACTAGCCGTGTGTGATCCTCGGGGATAGGTTCGACCGCGGCCCGGGCAATTTCGGCAGCGAACTCGGAAACGTTGTAGAGCTTGCCCGCCGATTCTCGGCGCTGCTCGATCGCACCCGGATTCGCACGCTCGAGTAGCGTCGCGGTGACCGTTCCCTCGATCATGTCGCCCGACACCACGACGAACTCAATCCCTCGTTTGGCCAGTTCCGGAATCCGCTCCCGCAGAGCATCCTCGCCAGCCCGCTTTGAGAGGGCGACGGGCTCGTACTCGGGCATCGTCGGCGTGGTCCGGATGAAGTGCGCCTGGTGGCTCGTGACAAACACCACGCGCGATCCGGGTGCGAGCAGCGGAAGCGCCGCGTCGAGCACGGCCAGCTGAGCATCACGGTTGAGCTGCAACGCGTAGTCCTCAGCCATGCCGCTCTCCATCCCGCCGGAGGCGTTCAGAACCAGGATATCGAGACCGCCAAATTCCTCTTCGACGGCCCCCATCATGGCGGAAAGCGAGGCGGGATCGGTCAGGTCTGCACCCTGCACCAACACGCGCACGCCGAGTTCGCGCAGGTGTGCACCCAGCTTCTCTGCCCGCGGGGCCTTGTTTCGAAAGTTCACCACAACATCGGCCCCGGCCTCGGCAAAGTACCGCACGGTGTCCGCGCCGATCCCACGCGAAGATCCGGTGACGAGCGCACGTGCACCCGTAAGACTGTTTGCGGCAAGCGGCTGGGTCACTGAGGCTCCTTCGAAAAAAGTGACAGATGTCTCCATCAGCGTACCGGGCTGCATATTACGATGTCGCAGCACTTCTCGCACCCCCTCCGGCAGGGGGTTACGCTGCCGCGTCCAGAGCGCTACGCTGCAGTCAAGGAAAGACCGGTGGATCGCGGCGCTGCGCCACTCAGCGTGGCTCGCGAGGCGAGGAGGTTCCAATGGCTGAGCGAACACTGCGCGGAGCCCGGATTGGGGCGACGAGCCTGCAGGCAGAAGAGGGAGTGGAGTTCTCACCCCGGCGACGGGTGGAGTACCTCACCGATCGGGGCAATCGATTTACCGTCATGTTCGATGCCGATGCCGAGGTGCCAGCGGAGTGGGTTGATCAGCGAACGGGCGAGGTCGGCTTTCTCGACGATGAGGCCGGGCGTACGGCACGCTCGGAGTTTGAAGATAAGGAAAAGCACCAGCGCACGCACTGGGATATGCTCCTCGAACGTCGAACCCGAGAGGAGCTTGAAGAGCTGCTCGAAGAACGGTTGAAACTCCTACGCGCCAGGCGCTCAGGAGCCCGAGGTTAGCGTCGTCGGCTCCCCGCTTTTCGGCTGCTGCCAACGACTCGTGTCACGTTTGCTCCCCAAACACTCAGCAGTGACCCGCCGACAGCGATCGTGATCCATATCCCGGCCAAGAATTCGCCCAGGCGTAGCGCCGCAGTCTCTCCACGCACGAGGGGTACGTCGGTGACCATGGCATCGGAGGTAAAGGGTTCGAGGCTCGCGCGGTCGCTTCCGTCTGGCATGACGACCGCACTCGTGCCCACGGTCGAAATGTTGACGAGCGCACGCCCAGTCTCGATCGCACGCAATCTGGCGATTTGTAACTGTTGCGCGCTCTCATCGGTGCGCCCAAAGTCGGCGTTGTTCGTCTGGGCGAAGATGACTTCCGCGCTGTCGCCCACCAGTGCGGCCGCGTGATCGTCGAAGATGATGTCGAAGCAGATGGCGATGCCAGCATCGAAGGGACCAGACGCGCCCTCAATGGGAAGCACCGCGGGCCGGGTACCGAACGCATAGTCGAGCTGCACCAGGTCTATCAGTTCGGGCACGAGAGACCTATAAAACGCGCGGTCCGGCATGTATTCGGCAAACGGCACGGGGCGCCGCTTGTCATACCGTTCGCTCGTGCTGCCGTTGCCGTCAAACACGAGGGTGCTGTTGGTGTACGTGCCGTCCGGATCTTTCAGGATCGTGCCCACTACGATCGGTGCTCCTGCGCGCTTCGCAAGGCGCTGCACCGCATAGCTGCCGTATGGGTTGCCTGGGAGATCGTATTCTGCGCTGTTCTCAGGCCAGACGATCACGTCAACGCTTTCACCCGCGGCCTCAAGCTCGTCGAGCACAGCCTCTGTGGCCTCGAGGTGATCGCGCAGCACGTCTCCCGATTCTCTGTCGTCGAAAATCCCTGATTTCGAATTGCCCTGCACGGCGGCCACGCGCAGAGTGCCCGTTTCTTCGAGCTGAAATGGCGGCACGAGGGCCAGTGCGATCAGTGCGAGAACACCCGCTACGGCACCCGCCCACGCGCGTCTTCCGGGTGCGTTTCTCGCACTGTCCCTCCAGGCAAACGCAGCCGCAACGGGGAGCGCGCACATCAGGGCGATCAGGCCAGACAGTCCGGCGAACCCCACCCACGAAACCAACTCGGAAAACGGTCCTTCCGCCTGTGTGTGTGCAAGACGACCCCAGGCAAACCCACCATATGGCACCGTCGACTGCAGCTGTTCACGCAGAACCCAGAGCCCAGCGACAGTGAGGGACTGCGTGGCGACTCGGGTAAGCCGCGACATCCGCACCTGCGACAGCCCCCGGGTGACTGTCGCAGCGACGAGTCCGAACAGCGCGAACCACGAGACCATGACGAAGCAGAGCGCGAGCCAGGGAATCGGACCGAGGTAGAGCGTCAGCCACGAGATGTGTGGGCCCCAAAATGCCGCACCGGCGACCGCACCGAGTAGCAATCCGGCGAGCGAGCGCTGCTGCCACACGGACGCGATGACGAGCGCAGCACCGACGAGTCCGGCTGGCCACCAGTTCAGCCACGGGGTTGCCGCGTCAAGCCCCAGGCCGCCGAGCAACGCGGCGGGAAGCGCGATCCACCATTTCAGTGTGCGTACGGTATTCACGAGCTACTTGAGGTCAAGACGATGCCGCGGCGAACCTTGCGCTTCGCCTCTCGAGCGACGGCCCCCAGTGCGCCGAGGCGGTCGACATCGACCTCGGCGTGCTCTGCCGCTTGCGCGATCTGGTCGAGTAAATCGATTGTTTGCTTCGACCAGCGCACGAAGTCTCCAGCGCCGATCACGGCGTGTTCCAGTGTACGGCTGAGCGTCCAGCCGCTCGCCCAACCGTGCATCGCCGAGGCGAGCCCGGGATGCGGAGCATCCACCTGTGGCAACCTGTTGCGTTCGGCCAGATCGTCAAGCTGGCCCCACAGGTCGAGCGTCCGATCAAACGCTTGCCGGAAGGGGCCTCCCGGGAGTCGGCCCTCGGCCTCGTCGTCGCGGCGCGGTTCGTGCGTTAGCGCGCAGGCGAGTGCGGCGAGGCCGGCGGCATCGATCCCGTGCCAGGCATCGCGCCTCAGACACTCGGCAACGAGCAGGTCGCGATCGCCGTAAATGCGGCACAGAAGCAGCCCCCACTCGCCCACCTCAACCTGTCCCCCTCCGAGGTGCTGCAGGTAGTCGAGATCGGTCAGCGTGTCGACGACACGATCGAATGTTCGCGCAATCGTGCCCGTGCGGCTCGCGATCTGACGGCGCCCGCGCTCAATCTTGCGGCGAAGTTTGCGCTCGCGGTCTTCCCAGCGCTTTTTGTCAGACCCCTTCGCCCGCTGGGCGGCGGCTTGATACCCGGCCAGAGACTCCTGCTCGGCCCGGAGTTCCCGAGCGTGATCCACCACCGCACGATCGGCCTGGAACTGCGCGAAGGAGAGTTCGAGGGTCTCGCGCGCCAATGTCAGATCCATGCGCTGCAGCAGGTTCGCGGCCATGTTCGGGGTGGGCCGAAAACTCGACCGCACCGGAAACGAGCGTGCAGAGGCGAGGTGGGCGATCGCCTCAAGGTCGGCCCCCTCGTTCCAGACCACGATCGCGTGACCCTCATGGTCGATGCCGCGCCGACCTGCACGGCCTGTCAACTGCGTGTACTCCCCGGAGGTGAGCGGCACCCGCTCCTCGCCGTTGAACTTATCCAGCTTCTCGATGACCACCGAGCGCGCCGGCATGTTGATGCCGAGTGCGAGTGTCTCGGTGGCAAACACCACCTTGACGAGGCGTCGCTGAAACAGCTGCTCGACGACTGCTTTGAACTGCGGCAGCATGCCGGCGTGATGCGCGGCGAGCCCCCGCTCGAGGCCCGCGATCCACTCGCTCACGCCCAAGACGCGCAGGTCTTCGGGGTCGATTCCTGCGATCTCTCGATCGATGACACGGCGGATCTCGTCTCGCTCCTCGCGCGTCGTCAGGCGGATCCCTTCGAACAGGCACTGGCCCACTGCCTGGTCGCAGCCGTTCCTACTGAAAATGAACACGATCGCGGGGGTGAGTTGCATCTCATCGAGGGCACGCGCGATGTCGGCCCGGGTGATGCGTTTCGTGCGGCGAACAGGGGCCCTCCCCCGCGAACGGCCTTGCGAGCTGCGATATCTTTCCGAGCCGCGGTCTCGCGAACCAGCGCTGCGATCGCGGGACGATTGACCACGACTTCCGCGATCGAGGGCGCGCAGCTCGGGATTGAGTCTGCCATGCTCGACCAACTCGCCGTCGCCATCGACGTAGAGCGGCAGCAGCGCCTTCGCGGTGAGAACGTGCTGATAGAGCGGGACGGGCCGATGCTCGCTGAGAATCACATCGGTGTCTCCGCGCACTGCGTGCATCCAGTCGCCGAATTCTTCGGCGTTGGAGACCGTGGCGGACAGAGATACCAACCGCACCGACTGGGGAAGGTGCAGGATGATCTCCTCCCACACCGCCCCCCGGTATTTGTCGCCCAGGTAGTGCACCTCGTCGAGCACGACAAAGGCAAGGTCGTCGAGCGCGTCGCTCTCGGCGTAGATCATGTTGCGCAGCACTTCGGTGGTCATCACGACAATCGGGGCGTGCCCGCGAATGTTGACGTCACCCGTCAGCAGTCCCACCTCTTCGTCGCCGTACTCGGCGCACAGTTCGCGAAACTTCTGATTTGAGAGCGCCTTGATGGGAGCCGTGTAGAAGATTCGCGCGTCGCGTTCTCGCCGCGCGAGGGCCACTGCGAATTCAGCGACGGTGGTCTTGCCGGATCCCGTGGGCGCAGCCACCAACACGCTGCGGCCGGCCTCCAGCCGCTCACAGGCGGTGCGCTGGAACGCGTCGAGCGGGAACTTCAGCCGAGCGGCGAAGCCCTCAAGCGCCGGATATTGCCGGGCACCGGACGGCCCTGCTGGCTCGGACGGCTCTGCTGGCTCGGACGGTCCAGCTGGCTCGGCCGGTTCGTTCGAGTTCTCCATTGCGGTCACTCTGCTTCCGACACGGGGTCGATGCCGTACTCGGCGAGTTCTTTTGCCTGCTTCTTTTCCACTCGCTTATCGTGCAGGATCGCGATCCCTGCCGCCGCGAAGTACAACAGGATAATTGGCGCCGCAAGCAGGAACATGCTCATCAGATCCGCTGCGGGTGTCGCGATGCCGGCAAACAGGATGATGCAGAGTATCGCGACGCGCCAACTCTTGAGGATCGATTTTCCGCTGAGAATTCCGATGAAGTTCAGCAGCACCAGGAAGACCGGCATCACGAAGCCCACGCCGACGGCGAGGAGCAGCTTGATCGTGAAATCCAAGTAACTTCGTGCAGCGATCTGGAAGGCATCCTCCTCTGGCTGGAACATAGCCATGATGCGCACGATATTCGGCAGCACGCTCCAGCCGGCGTAGACGCCGAGGAGGAACAGCGGCACCGCGGTGCCGAGAAACCCAATGGCGACACCCTTTTCACGCCGAGTGAGGCCCGGCACGAGGAATGCCCAGATCTGGTACAGCCACACGGGCGAGGCAAGCAGAACCGCGATGAAGAGCGAGATTTGCACCTTCGTATCGAAGCCACTCGTCACGTCGGTGTACTGAATGAGGGCGGTGCGCCCTTCAACCTCGAGCTCAAGGATCGGCTGCCGAAGGACCGTCCACACCCAGTCGGAGAGAAACCAGCCCGCTATCAGAGCGACCCCGATCGCGATGGCAGCGATGAACAGACGGTTCCGCAATTCGATGAGGTGGGCGCCCAGGCTCATCTTGCCATCGGGGTTCTTTCGCCGCCGTGCTGTCACTGCCACTAGGCCAGCTTACTGCCGGAATGCTGAGTCACGCGTCGTGGGGTGCGAGTGCACGAGCGCTCCACTGGAGCACCGCCTCGCGTGCCTCGGCTGGAGTCTCAAAAACAATCTCACCCGGGGCGACCTGCACCACGCGCACCGCGACCGCGGGATGTGCGAGGTCGATCTCGGCACGCACCCAACCATCGACCGGTTCCCCCAGCACCCGTGGCACGAATCCGGCGAGTCGATGCAGAACACCGACCCTGAATCGGAGCCGAGCGGTGACCCCCTCACGCACCGGGTCGAGCGCCGGAAGCGACACGCGCCCCTGCGGCCTCGCCCGTGCGGCCTCAGGCAGCATCCGAGGCACTCGGATGCGATCCACTGCGAACGTGCGCTCGGCCTCTCGATCGAGGCAGTGCGCGCGCAGGTACCAGTCGCCATTCGCCTGGCCGAGCACGAGCGGCTCGACGCGTCTCGTGGTCGCTCGGCCATGCACGTCTCGATAGTCGAAACGCAGCTGCTTCCCCGCGGTGATGGCAGCCGAGATCTCCGCGAGAACAGGATGCTCTGGTTCGGTCGTTACCGACAGCGAGAGCTGCTGGTGATCGTTCATTCCACCGGCGAGCTTCGCCGCGGCCGATGCCACGTGACGACGTTCCCGCTCGGGCAGCATGGGGAGCAGCGCGTGCAGGCCGGCCAGCAACGCCGCGGCCTCGACGGCCGAGAACCGCGGGGTGTCGTCGACCGCGATGACACGGGTGAGGATCACCACCTCGTGTTCCTCGAACACGTCCCAGTCGATGTCGAAGAGGTCTTGGTCCTGATAGGTGTTCGTCTCGCCGGGGATTCCGGCCATGCCCAGAAACGGGATGAGCTGACGCAGCACCCGTGCATCGACGGCGAAGGCCTCAGCGAGATCGGCGAGGGGCGTCGGTCCACGTTCGACCAGGTAGGGCACGAGTGCGAGCAGCAGCACCACGCGATCGGGTGTGGTCAGGCTCCTGCTCATCACGTTCCTCCATCGTCGTCGGAAACAGGAACCTCATGCTGTCGCCGCACCTCGGCGAGCAGGCCTATCACCGCCTCACGCAACGCGGGTGGATCCACACCGACCACCTCATCACCGTAACCCGCAAGTTCGCTTGCAAGGGCGGTGAGGTCGAGCGTCGTCACCGTGAGATGTCGATACCCGACAGGGAGCTCACCGACCTGAGCGGCCTCCTCCGGTGCAGCGTCCGCTGAAATCGGGTGCGTCACCGCGCGCGCAGCCAAACGCGACTCGGCGATGGAGCCCCGACGTACCACGAGCCGTGCGAGCTGCCGCTCCCGCAAGGCGATGAGGTCGTCAAGCATGCCCTCCACGCGATCGCTCAGGGCAGCATCGAAGGTTTCTGAGCAGAGCTTCGCCTCTCCCACAATGCGTGAGAGCAGAAACACGCGGCCGGCATCACGCTCAAGATCCCAGGCGATCAGGTGCCAGCGTCCTTCCGCCCGATGCAGGCGAAGGGGTGCAACCCGTCTCTCCGCCGGAGCATCGCGATCTGGCAGCTGATACCAGAAGGTTGTCACACTGCGCTCATCGATCGCTCGTTGCAGCGCGGGAGCCGCGGGCTCAGGAATTCCGAGGTGCGGGGCGATTCCGAGGCAAGCGACATCGAGGCCCGCGCCCAGTGATTCCAGTTTCATCGCAGCGCGTCGCGATTCCGCGCTGAGACTGCCCTCCGCCCAGGCGAGCGACGCGAGCCGCAGCACGCTGAGCTCAGCAGCAGTAAAGCGCGCGTCGGAGGGGAACTGCAACAGGTCCTTAGAAATTCTGTAGCGGGAATGTTGCAAATTTCCCGATTCCTCAGGCGAATCAACAGTCTCAATGGGGATGCCAAGTGCGCGCACCTGGTCTTTGTCGCGTTCGAACTGCCGTTCGAGCGCGCGATCGGTCTCGCCTGTGCGAAATCGATCTGAATAGCCGTGAACGCTTGAGAGGAGCTCGCGCTTCGTGAGCCCCTGTGGGCTCGCCACCAGCGCGAGGACGAGGCTGAACACCCGCTCCTCGGCGGGGATCGAGCGAAGCGTGCTGGGCCCAGCCACGGTGATGTCGCCTATGCGATTGCGAGAATATCGATGACGCTGACGCGGGGACTACCGTCACCGGGCTCGATGACCACGACCTGCGAACCCACGGGGAACCCGGTCAGTGCTGCCCGGAACGTAGCGCCCGACTGCTCGATCTGCTCTTCGGAGCCGAGGTTCTCCGGGCCCGCTTCCCACGTGTTCTTGAGCTGCTGACCGTCCCAGCCCACGGTCAACACGTTGCCAATAATCATGCTGTCGGCCTGCACCTCCGGGCCGTCACCCATGATGCGCGCCGCGGTCTTCGTTTCGGCTGGTGCTTCCTGAGGGGGCAATACCAGGCCCACGCGTCCCGCCTCGTCGGTCACAACTGCCGGGAACCCCGAGGGCAACGGGGTGATCGCGCCCGATGCCGAGCCCGGCGCAACATCGACAATCTCGGCGAGCACGACGAGGGAGGCGCCCGGGGTCGATACGGCCCCGGTGCTGAGATCTGCGGGGAGTGCGATCGCTACGAGGTCGCCGGGAGCCGAACACAGCACACCCTGCAAGACTGGCCCGCCCTCGGCCGAGGCCAGGAACAACTCGCCAGCGGTGCCAGACCCAAACGTCGGACTCGCCTCGAGCATCTCACCGGACACCGAGTCGAAGTACGCCAGATTTGCTGACACAATCGTTCCCTCTGCCGCAACAACATCGCGATCAGATGCCTCTTCAACCAGCGAGCGCTGGGCGTTCACGATCTTGGCGCCCGAATCAATCGAGACGTCTGGGTCGCCGCCGCTCAGATTGCCCACCGAAACACTCTCACTGAGTGCCCCGGGGCTCAGGGGTGCGACACACGACTCAGCACCCGTCGTCGAGACGGTGCAACCTGTCAACCCGGCGAACGCCAGCGTCGCAATAGCAGTGACGGGGAGAACTCGACGACGCATGAAAACCTCTCGGTGAAACCTGGCAACCACCCGATTCTAGTGCAGGCGGGTGTTGGGAAGATGTGATGGGGCGGATCAGCTCTCGGGCTCGTCGGCACCGCGTTCGCGCGCGAGCTGCTGCGCAACGCGCACCTTCTTCCGCAGTACTTTGTCGCTCTTGCTCCACTGACCGATCGACTCGGGCGTCCACTCACCTGCCGCTTCGTCGTTCAAATCCGGGGTCCAGGCCGCGACGTCTTCTGCGGTGAAGTCACCCTTCGACGCTCGGCGCTTGAGCTGCGGCAGAATCGCCCCCGGCGCCAAGCGCCGTGCCGTAATGAGGAAGCCGG
This sequence comes from Leucobacter fengyongliangi, assembly GCF_052386045.1. Taxonomy (NCBI): domain Bacteria; kingdom Bacillati; phylum Actinomycetota; class Actinomycetes; order Micrococcales; family Microbacteriaceae; genus Leucobacter; species Leucobacter fengyongliangi. The sequence continues at coordinate 1,500,706 of NZ_CM126356.1, forward strand.
TGTGCGCGACCATTCGATGATCCGGACGCACGGCGAGGCCTTCAACATGCCACCCTCGCACCATGGTTTCGTTGGCCTGCGGGTGCGTGAAGCCCCCGTGACGGCGTAATTCTTCGGCCACGCGCGAGAGTTGCGTCACGGTCGCCACGTAGCAGATGATCACTCCGCCCGGTTTCAACGCATCGGCGGCCACACCAACGCACTCCCATGGCGCAAGCATGTCGAGCACCACACGGTCGACCGTAGCGGGGGCGCACGCCGCGGGCAGGGCTTCCTGTAGGTCGCCCACCGTCACCGACCAATTCTCGGGAAGGGTGCCCGAGAATGCGGCCGCGTTCGCGCGCGCGATCTCGGCGAACTCTTCGCGTCGCTCGAACGAGAGCAGTTCACCTTCGCCGCCAATCGCGCGCAACAGATGCAGTGACAGCGCACCAGAACCAACACCGGCCTCCACCACGCGCGCTCCGGGGAAGATGTCTGCGAGTGACAGGATCTGCGCAGCATCTTTCGGGTACACGATTGCCGCACCACGTGGCATCGACATCACGAAGTCACTCAGCAGTGGCCGCAACGCGAGGTATTCCTCGCCGCTGCTATTGGCCACTACCGAACCATCGTGCAGACCCACGAGGTCTGCGTGTGCGATCATGCCTCGGTGGCTGTGAAACTCGCCGCCGGGTACCAGCGTGACGGTGTTGAGCCGACCCTTTGGCCCAGTGAGCTGCACCCGATCCCCGTAGCCCAGCGGGCCACTCGGCGATGGCCTCAGCACGGGTTCGTCGCCCACAGCCCCAACGTCACTTGCTCTCTCGCTCACGCTCGGGCTCCCATCGGATCGCAGACTGATTCTTGTACTTGTGGATCGCCGCCGCGCAGCGCCGCAAACTGGCTCCGCAAAATCTGAGCATCCGTGGCGTGCAGCGTTGACCAGAGCGCGTGAGCGCTCAAGCCGCGCAGGCTCACCAGATTGGGAAGCCCAATTGCGACCGCGCCTGACGCTGCTGCCGACCGCAGGCCGGTTGGCGAATCTTCGAGGGCAATGCACCGCTCGATCGGCACACCCAGCGCCTCGGCGCCCCGAAGGTACGGCTCGGGGTGAGGCTTCGCGTGATCCACATCATCACCCGCGACAATCGCCGAGAAGGTGCCCGCCGGAAGCAGACGCACCACCCGCTCGGCGAGCGTGCGCACTGACATAGTGACCAGCGCGCAGGGAATCCCCGCATCGGCAAGGGAGGCAAGGAGTTCGACCGCGCCGGGACGCCAGGCGGGCTCGGCGCTGCTGAGGCCGGTGCCCACATGCGCCGCCCATTCGGCGACGATTTCGTCGGCGCTCAGGGGCACTCCCAGGTTGCGAAACGACTCCGCTGCGTCCCAGAGGCCCGAACCGATGAGGGAATCGCGGAGTTCTGGGGTCATGGGAATTCCGTAGCGATCGAGGATCGCCAACTCGGCCTCGAGCCAGAGCGGCTCGGAATCGATGAGGGTGCCGTCCATGTCCCAGAGTACGGCCGCGAGATTCTGCTCAGTCATTGCATCGAGTCTACCGATCCGAGGCGACTATCCTGGGTGCGTGCCTCAAGCTGCTGATTCCCCCACACACCCGCGGGTGCTCATCGCCGCGTTCGAAGGCTGGAGCGACGCTGGCTCGGCGGCGACGACCGTGTTGCAACACCTCGGCGAACTGATCAACGCCGAGATGCTGCATGCGATCGGGGCAGACGGGTTCGTTGACTACCAGGTGCATCGACCGAAGGTGAGCTTCACCGACTCCGGCCACCGCGTAATCGAGTGGCCCGAAACGCGACTCTATGGCACCGTGCAACGGCCCGGATCCACGTCTGAACCAAGCACCGAAACCGTGCACCGCATCGATGGCACTCGGGTGCAGGATCTCTTTCTCCTCGCAGGTGTCGAGCCCGCGCGTGACTGGACCGCATTCGCCGAGGAGATTATCGACGTCGTCGACTCATGGGCGATCGATATGGTCATCCTCGTTGGATCGCTGTTTTCCGATGCTCCGCACTCTCGCCCCATCGCGGTCACACTCACGAGCGAAAACGCCGAACTGAGGGCCACCACCGGCGCGGCGCGGAGCGACTACGAGGGAGCCGTGGGTATCTCAACACTGCTCGACATTGCACTGACCGAGGCCGCAGTTCCCGTGCTCTGCCTCTGGGCGCAAGTGCCGCACTATGTGCACACCGCCCCCTCGCCCAAGGCAACGCTCGCAGTTCTCGACAAGTTGGAGGAGCTGCTCGATGTCGTCATCCCACGAGGTGACATGCTCAGCGAGGCTACCGCGTGGGAAGCAAGTATCAACCGCATTGCCGCTGGCGACGACGACATGGCGCGCTACATTCGTTCGCTCGAAGAGGCTCGTGACGCGACGAACGCACCTGAGGCCACTGGCGAGGCCATTGCTCACGAGTTTGAGAAATACCTCAACATCGATCCCGATGAAAACCCAAACGCCGAGCCCGGACCGCTCTCCACCCCGTAGGCCCCGTTTCGGTCGCCCGCTCTTGGCTCCAGTTTCTTCGCGCTAGGCCAATTCTGTATCGCGCAAGTGCACACCGAGCAAGGCGAGCACCGCATCGGCGATCAGGTCCGGATCATCCACCCCTTGATCAAGCGCACCATCGAGCGTTGCGAGCATCACTGGCGTGTCGAGATCGTTGGCGAGCGCCTGACGAAGCTGCAGCAAGGTCGCGACCGCGTTGACCGGCTCAGCCGCTTCGCGTTCGAGTCCTTCCCGCCAGGCCTCAAGCCGTCTCGTCGCCACCTCAAGGTCGGAGTCAAACCACTCCCACTCAGATCGGTAGTGGTGCGACAGGAGCCCCAGTCGGATCGCGGAGGGATCGGCCCCACCGGCAAGCAATTTCGAGACCAACACGAGATTCCCGCGTGACTTCGACATTTTGTGGCCGTGATACGAGATCAGGCCGGCGTGGCAGTACGCGTGAGCCAACGGTGTGCCCGAGAGAGCCGTGGCGTGGGCCGCAGTAAATTCGTGATGCGGGAACGCGAGGTCGCCCCCACCGCCCTGCACCGTAAAGGCATTGCCGAGCGCGCCGGTCGCGATGACTGCGCACTCGATGTGCCACCCCGGCCTGCCTGACCCGAGCACAGTCTCCCAGCTCGGTTCGCTGTCACGAGCGGCTCGCCACAACAGCGGGTCGAGTGGATCGCGCTTGCCTGCTCGATCCGGGTCTCCCCCGCGCTCCGAACTCAAGAGCATCATCAGTTCACGATCGATCGGCGCCACATCGCCGAGGCGCCACTGCGTCTCTCGCTCGGCGGCAATGGTATCGAAGTACAGGTCTTGACCCGCGCCGACCACCGCGTCCTCAGTGGGCACGGGGTACGCCAGTCCACTCGCGACGAGGCGGTGTACGGCATCAGCGATCTCGTCGATCCTCTCGGTCACCGCGACGTAGTGGTGAGGCGGCAACATGCCGAGGCGGAACATATCGCTGCGGAAGAGGCCAATCTGCTCTTCGGCCAGCGCCCGCCAGTCGACCCCGGTGGCGTTCGCGCGCTCCAGCAGCGGATCGTCGATGTCGGTGATGTTTTGCGCGTATTCGGTGTCGATACCGGCATCGCGCCAGGCACGCTGCATCGTGTCGAAGGCGAGGTACGTCGCAGCATGCCCAAGGTGTGTCGCGTCGTAGGGCGTGATACCGCAAACGTACAGCGTCGCTCGCTGATCCTCGATCGCCGGGTATTCGAAGCGACCGGTTGCCGCATTGAACAGGCGCGGCGCGAAGCCCTGGCCAGGCAGCGTGGGGAGGGTGGGCGGGGTCCAGGTTCTCACAGCGCAATCCCATTCAGTATTGGTGATGCGGCATCGATCGTCTGTGCCGTTGCCACGCCCCCCTCGGCGGAAAGTACCCCGGTGCTCAGAAGTACGATGATGACAATTCCGAGCAGAACTCGGTATACCACGAATGGCATGAAGCTGCCGTGCGAGATGTAGCGCATGAACACACCGATGACCACAAGTGCAACGACGAAGGCAATCACCGTGGCAATGAGGGTGGGCGCGCCTGCTGCGCTACCCGGGTCACCGATCGACTTGATGAGCTTGTAGCCGCCCGAGCCGAAGACCGCGGGGATCGCCAGGAGGAAGGAGTAGCGGGCGGCGGACTCGCGCGTATAGCCCATGAGGAGACCGGCCGTGATCGTGCCGCCGGAACGTGAGACCCCGGGGATCAGCGCGAGCGCTTGTGCGAACCCAAAAATCAGGCCGTGCTTCCACCCAAGCTGTGTGAGGTCTCGCTCCTGTTTGGCATAGCGGTCGGCAAACCCCAGCAGGAGGCCAAACACGATGAGCGCTATGGCGACGAACCAGAGGGAACGGAGCGTGGTGTCGATGAGGTCTTCAAAGAGGAGTCCCAAGATCACGATGGGGACTGATCCTAAGATGATCCACCATCCCATCAGCGCGTCAGGATCGCGGCGCGGAACTGCACCCGTGAGCGACCGGAACCAACGGCTAATGATGCGCACAATGTCGCGCCAGAAGAACACAACGACTGCCGCTTCGGTACCCAGTTGAGTGATTGCAGTGAACGCGGCTCCCGCGTCACCAATACCCATGAGTTCGCTCGCGATGCGCAGGTGCGCACTCGATGAAATCGGTAAGAACTCGGTGAGCCCCTGAATGATGCCAAGCAGGATGGCCTCGAAGATCCCCATGTTTCCCTTCCGTGGGCCCGTGCGTTGCGCGGGCCAGCGACAAGACTAACGCGTGCGGAGCCATACCGTGGTGTGAGCACCGCGGCATGGCTCCGCTACGTATTTAATAACTTCGCAGGAGATCTACCAGCACCGCGTGGCCGAAATCGAGAGCGTCGAGCGGTACGCGCTCGTCTACTCCGTGGAACATTCCCGGGAAATCAAGGTCAGCGGGTAGGCGAAGCGGCGCGAAACCATAGCCAGTGATGCCCAGAAGGCTGAGCGCTTTGTTATCGGTGCCACCCGACAGGAGGTATGGCAGCACTCGGGCTTCAGGGTCATGGCGACCGAGGCTCGCGATCATCGCGTCAATGAGTTCACCCGCAAACGGAACCTCGAGTCCGATGTCGCTGTGCACGGTCTCGATCTCGATATCTGGGCCGACAATCGCCTGCACCTCGGCGAGAATGCCCGCCTGGCTTGCGGGGAACGTACGCACGTCGACGAGCGCCTCCGCGGTATCGGGAATCACGTTGTGCTTGTAACCCGCGCTCAACACCGTCGGATTCGTGGTCGTACGCAAACTCGCCTGAATGAACCCCGCGCCCTTGCCAGCCCGCAGCACCAACTGCTCGGGGTCGACCTCGTGCGGATCCTCACCGAAGATCTTTGCGATCTCGTCTACCAACTCGCGCGTGGTGTCGCAGAGGGCGATCGGCCACTCGTGACGGCCAAGCGCGGCGATTGCCTCGGCGAGACGTGTCACCGCGTTGTCGTGCCACACCCGAGAGCCGTGCGCCGCCGTGCCGCGAGCCCGAAGCTTGATCCAGTCGAGCGATTTCTCGCCCGTTTGAATCAGGTACGCGCGAGTGCCAGCCAGATCGATCGAGTAGCCACCGACCTCGCTGATGGCGGTGCCGGCCCCCTCGAAAAGTTCGGGGTGATTGGCGACCAGGTAGTGCGCGCCGAACGCGCCACCGTCTTCCTCGTCGGCGAAGAAGCCCAGGATCGTGTCGCGGCGCGGCCGCTCCCCCGCGCGCAACAACTCGGCGATCGCAGTCAGGATCATCGCGTCCATATCTTTCATGTCGACCGCGCCGCGACCCCACAGCATGCCGTCTTTCACGATTCCCGCGAAGGGGTCGACCGACCAGTTCGCAGGATCGGCGGGCACCACGTCAAGGTGCCCGTGCAGCACCAGTGCGGGGAGCGTCGGATCGCTGCCCGCAACGCGCGCGACGACGCTCGCGCGGCCGGGTGCCGCCTCGATCGTCACCGGATCCAGCCCGAGCTCGCGAAGATAGTCCGAGACATACGCTGCGGCCTCCGCCTCGGGATTGGCATCCCCGCCGCCTCGGTTGGACGTGTCGAAGCGGATGAGGTCTCGCGCGATCCGCGTCGTTTCTGACAGCTCGTGCTCGCGATCGTGAGGGTTCTGCTGATCACTCATGGCTCCAGGGTATCCACTGACTGTGACATCCGCGTTTCGCGTTCACCTAGACTGTGCGAATGCCGACCATTCAGGCCATTCTGGCATTTGCGTTCGCCTCGCTGATCCTCGTCGTGATCCCCGGGCCCAGTGTGCTGTTCGCGGTGGCCCGTACACTGAGCGTCGGCCGCGCGGGCGGCCTGATTACCGTAGCCGGCAACACATTCGGACAGTTCCCGCTGATACTTGCCGTCGCATTCGGCGTGGGTGCGATCGTGGCGCAGTCGGTGGTGCTCTTCACCGTCATCAAACTCGCCGGTGCCGCCTACCTGGTCTACCTGGGCGTGCAAGCGATCCGCCATCGACGCAGCGGCGCGGAGCCCGAGCACGGAGTGGTGCGCAGCGCAGTACCGAGGCGCACTCTGTTCTGGCAGGGCTTTGTCGTGGGCGTGAGCAACCCGAAGAGCATCGTATTTTTCGTTGCGGCGCTCCCCCAGTTTGTCGACTTTCACGCGGGTGCCGTGCCGATGCAGATGATCGTGCTCGGTGTCGTCTTTGTCGTCATCGCCCTCGTCTCCGATAGCGTCTGGGTGCTCATCGCGGGCACCGCGCGTGCGTGGTTTGCTGGCTCTCCGAAGCGACTCAGCACCATGCGTGGCGTAGGCGGCGGGATGCTGATCGGACTCGGCTGCGTGCTTGCGTTCAGCGGCAGCAAAGCCTGAACCTGTTCCGACTTCCAACTTCGCTGGTTCGAATTTTCTTGTTTGGTAGAGTTTTCGTATGGTGCTCTCAGAGCTCTCCCCGAGCAGTCAGAACTATCTCAAGGCCGTGTGGGGCCTGCAAGAGTGGTCTGATGCTCCGGTGACGCCCTCTCTCGTCGCCGAGGCCACCGGCATGAAGCTCTCAACCGTGTCGGATGCGGTGCGTCGCCTCGCTGACAAGGGATTGCTGGATCACGCGCCCTACGGCGCGATTACGCTGACCGAGGGCGGCCGCGCCTACGCGATAGGAATGGTACGTCGCCACCGTCTCATCGAAACCTTCCTCGTTGAGATGCTCGGCTACAGCTGGGATCTCGTGCACGACGAGGCAGAGTCACTCGAACACGCGGTCTCAGATTTTATGATCGACCGGCTCGACGCGCTCCTCGGATTTCCGGTTCGGGATCCACATGGCGACCCGATTCCCAGCGCCTCGGGTGAGATCGTGTATCCCGACGCGCACCCCCTCAGCAGCGCCTCACCGGGCAGCGTGCTGCGCATCGAACGCATTTCAGACGACGATCCGGCACTGCTGCAGTACTTCTCCGAACACGGTCTCGCAGTGGGCACCACATTCGAGGCACGTGAGGGGTCGCCCTTCTCGGACGCACTTGAGATCGTCGTCGGTGCGAGTGATCCTAGTGAAGCTGCTGGCACTCCTGGCGCCTCAATTTCCTTGGGTCGCACCGCCACCGATGCGGTGTGGGTGTCGCTGGTGGATCGCGGAATCGACGCCTGACCTCGCGCCCCTGCGCCGCGCACCGCCGCTGACCACAAGGGTTGCGAGGAACATCACGCCGTACCAGATCGCCATACTTGCGCTTGTGGGGGCGTCGAGCCAGTAGGCGATCCAGAAGCCCACAATCGCGCCAAAGGCGGCAATCGCCAGGGTCAGGGCGATCATCACCGGCAGCCGGCGCGTCACCAACAACGCGGTAGCCGGCGGCGCGATGACCAGCGCAACCACCAGTATTGCTCCCGCGGCGTTGAACGCAGCGGTGACAGTCACCGCGACCAGCAGCATCAGCCCGGCATTCAGCACCCCGGTGCGAATTCCGAGCGAACGAGCGAACTCTGGGTCGAAGGTCGATACCGCAAGCCTCGGGTACAGCGCGGCGATGAACACGACATTGAGGGCCAGCATCCCCAGCATCAGCACCAGATAGACCGGGGCCACCGGGATGCCCTGCACCGCGAACTGCTCGAACGAGGCGAGATTAAGGTCGCCCACCAGAACCGTGTGTGTATCGAGGTGCACGTTCGAGAATTTCATCGTGATGAGGATGACCCCGATGCTGAACAATGCAGGAAATATGAGCCCCTGCGGCGCATCCCCCGTAATGAGACCCGTGCGACTGAGCCACTCGCTGCCCAGAACCACGAGCAGCCCGGCGAGCGCGGCTCCGGCGATCAATATCGGGGAATCCAGGTCTCTGGAGAAGAGATAGCCCACGACGATGCCGGGAAACACGGCGTGGCTGATCGCATCGACCAGCATCGAGTTCTTTCGCAGCACGATGAAGACACCAGGCAGCGCACAGGCCAGCGCGGTGACCACGGCGAGTATGGAGGTGCCGAGCACAAAACTCATCGGGCACCCCCGGTACTCAGCAGCGAATCTCGCAACGCCAGGCGCGCCCTGCGCCTCGCCCGCGCGCGGGTCAATATGCTTCGCCGCGGGGCAAACAGAAGCGAACACACAAAGATCGCGAACAATGTGAGCACAATGACGGGTCCTGTCGGCACACCGCCCCACGAAATCGACAGGTAGGCCCCGACACCACTGCCTACCGCCCCAATTGCCGCGGACAGTAGGACCAGGCCCCGCAGGGAGCTCACCCATTGCCGAGCCGCCGCCGGGGGCGTGATGACGAAGGCGACCATGAGCACGAGGCCGACTGCCTTCACGCCGATCACCGTCGCGATGACGATCGTGATGAACAGCAGCGTATCGATGCCGCGCGCGCGAAAGCCGAGCACCACAGCGAGGTCGGGATCGAAAGTCCGCACCGCGAATTCTTTCCAGAACAGCGCAGTAATCACGAGCGCGATCCCGCCCACCGAAATGCTCGTGACGAAATCGGCGAGGGTGATCACCGAGGCGTTTCCGAACAGGTAATCCTGAATGCCGCCCTTGCCGGGGAACGGGCCGTTGGTGATCACGCTCAGCAACAGCATGCCCACGCCGAAGAAGAACGTGAGCACCACCGCCATGGCAGTGTCAATCGCGAGTTTCGATACGCGCGTGATCGCGTTCGCAGCGAGGGCCGCCAGTGTGCCAATGACCACCGCCCCGACGATCAGCCCGAGCATGTTTCTCCCATCAATGCCAAACAACAGCACCGCGCTGAGGAACGCGAGCAGGGCTCCGGGAAGCGCGGCGTGCGAGATGACGTCACTCATCAGCGATTGTTTTCGCAGGTAGACGAACGGCCCCAGGGCACCGGCGACGAGTCCGATGACGGCGGTACCAAAAAACACCATGCGATAGGTGTGGGTGTCGAAAAACTCGATCGGGCTCATTCTGACGACCTATCGGGGCAGCTCGAGGAACGTGTCGCCGCCGCTCGCCTCATAGGCGGTGCGCAAGTGCTCCGTCGTGAACGCCTCGGCGACGGGGCCCGAGGCAATCACCCTGCGATTCAGGAGGGTCACGTAGTCGCACGAGTCGCGCACCGTGGCGAGGTCGTGATGCACCATCACGACGGTGCTGCCCTGGGCGCGCAGCTGGTGGAGCACTGTCAGGATCGCCTGCTGGCTCTTCGCGTCCACCCCCTGAAATGGTTCGTCCATGATGGTGAGATCGGGGGCCTGCACCAGGGTGCGAGCGAGAAACACCCGTTGGCGCTGACCGCCCGAGAGTTCACCGATCTGACGCGAAGCGAGATCCACAATTCCCGTTCGCTCGAGCGCCTCGCGCGCCCGGGCTCGCTCCGCCTTGCCGGGCCGGCGGATCCACCCGAGACCCCCGTACGTGCCCATGAGCACCGCGTCGAACACAGTCGCCGGATAGTCCCAGTCGACGCTTGAGGACTGCGGCATGTACCCGACCCTGCCGCGCGCCTTCTCAAACGTGCTGCCGAAGAACTCGGCGCGACCGGTCAGCGGCTGCACGAGGCCGAGCATGGCCTTCAGGAGCGTGGATTTGCCCGCGCCGTTCGGACCGACGATGCCCATCACCACTCCCTGGGGCACGTCGATCGAGACATTTTCGAGCACAGCACGTTCGCGGTAGGCGGCGCTGAGATCAATCGTGCGGCAGGCCGGACTCGCGCTGCGGTGCGCGTCAGCATCGTTCATCGCGTCTCCTCGATCAGGGTCTCGGCGATTGCATTGGCGTTGTGCGCGAGCACCCCGAGGTAGGTGTCGACCCCGGCTTCGGCGCCGAGCGAGTCGGCGTACAACTCCGCTGCCGAGATCGTGACGCGCCATCCCCGTGCCTCCACCGCCTCGCGCAGGCTCGTGATCGCTTGCGGATTTGCCTGGTTATCGTTGAAAATCACGGGCACGCGGTTCTCGGCGATCAATGCCGCGAGTTCGTCGAGTTGGCCCGCGCCAAGCGCCGCCTCGGTCGAGATAAAGTCGGTGGCCCGCACCTCAAGATCGAAGGTGCGGCCAAAGTACGAGAACGCGTCGTGCCCGGTGATCAACGTGCGCGGCTCGGGAATCGCCTCAAGGATCGCCGAGATGCGATCAGCTTCGCGCGTAATCTGCCCGGCGTAGGCCGTCGCGCGCTCGACATAACCGGTCGCACCACCCGGGTGGATCTCGCCGAGCTTCTCGGCGATGGCCTGCACGACGAGGCCCCACGCAGCCGGGTCATTCCACACATGAGGATCGACCAGTGGATGCCCGCCTGAGTCCGTTTCGGGCAGCGGGATGAGCAGCTCGTCAGGCAGCGTCTCGGCGACGGCGAGTTGCCGGTCCCCGAGGCTGGCGAGTTGATCTGACATCTGCGCTTCGAGTTCGAGCCCGTTCCACAGTACGAGGTCGGCATCGAGAATCCGCTCGATGTCACGCGTCGATGGCTGGTAGCTGTGTGGATCGCCCCCGGGTCCGACCATTGTTGTCACCTGGGCATTCGGTGCAATGTTTGCGACCGCGTCGGCGATATACCCGGTGGTCACGTACACGCGCAGCACGTCGCGCTCGGAACCGACGGGGGCGGATCCGCAGCCCGTCGCCGTTGTCAGCGCCAGCCCGATAGCCAGAATCGCGGCAAGGCGACGAGTGCGCGTGCGCGTGCGGGCGTACGTCGTTATCGGGCGCGCACCATCTCGGACCGGGGTTCCGATCCACAGAATTCTTAACTTCGATGCCTCGAACATGTAGTCAACATGGTGCCAAACAACCGCCGTTTCGGCAAGTCAGCGAGACGAGGATCGGAGCGAACCGCTACGGTCCTTAAGGCCTCCGCTGTCGAGAATCACCTAGCTTGTGGCGTATTCCTCGTCACGTCGTGAATGCAGCCTGAATGTCGCCACAAACCCCACGAGGAGAAACCCAGCCGCTGCGACCGCGGAAAGGCGGGTGCCGTCGGTGAAGGCGGTCGCCGCGGCGTTGCCCACCTCGGGGTCCTCCTTGATCAGCTGCGGAATGGCCGCGCCAGCACTCACCACCACCGCGTCCACAACCTCCGTGCGCGCTTCGGCGCTCATCGAGGGCAGATCATTCTGAAGCTGAGCATCCAGCACCGCACCGGTTGATGTAAAGAGAATCGTGCCGAGCAGGGCGATACCGAGCGCCGATCCGACCTGGCGTGCGGTGCTCTGGGTGCCGGAGCCCTGGCCGCTACGATCAACCGGCACATCTTGCAGAATGACTCCGGTGAGTTGCGCCGTGGCAAACCCGACACCGATGCCGTAGATGAAGAGGAACGGGGTGACCGCGAGCCAACTGGCATCGGGCGACATCGCCCAGGCTAGACCCAGCACACCGATGACCTCAGCGCCGAGACCGATGCGCACCATCGTGATCGGTGTCGCCTTCTTTGAAATGCCGACAGACATCCCGCTCGCAACGAACGATCCCAGGGCCAGCGCAAGCAGCACGAATCCGGTCTGCAGGGCGTCGTACCCCACGACATTTTGCAGCCACAGCGGTAGGGCCAGGATGATGCCGAACTCGCCGAGGGACACGATGAGCGCGGCCACATTTCCGTTGCGGAAGGAACGGATCGAGAAGAGCTGCAGAGAAAGCAATGTCGGCTTGCCAAGAGCCTCCCGGTGACGCGCGCGCAGAATGAACACTGTCGTCGCGACCACGAACAGCGCAAGCGATATCGGCACCGGAGAAAGCTGCAGGTTCCAAGTCCAGTTCCCCAGGGTGAAGGGGTCGGTTGCATCGCTCAGCCACCATCCCAGGGTTCGTCCCTCAATGAGCCCAAAGACCAGGCTGGCGCTCGCAACGACGGAGAGCACGGCCCCGCCGATATCAATCCGCTGCGAGATAGCAGCGCGCGGCGCATCGACCACGGTCAGCACGATGCCGATCACGATCAAGATTCCGAGCGGAATGTTGATGCCAAATGCCCAACGCCAGCTAAATGCGGTAGTGAGCCAGCCGCCCAGCAGCGGCCCGACCGCGACCATGCCGCCAATGGTCGAACCCCAGACCGCGAAGGCGAGCCCCCGCGCCCGACCGGTGAAGCCCGTGTTGATGAGTGACAGGGTCGTGGGGAGCACCATCGCCCCGCCTACCCCCTGCAGCACCCGGGAGGCAATGAGCAGGTCACCCGTGGGCGCCAGGGCGGCAAACACCGAGGAGCCGGCGAAGATAACGACACCGAGCACCAGGAGCCGTTTCTGCCCATAGCGGTCGGCCAGCGCTCCGAACATCAGGAGCAATGCAGCGAAGACGAGCGTGTAGCTTTCTTGCACCCATTGCACCTGCGTGGAGGTGATGCCAAGGTCTCCCACAATCGAGGGGATCGCCACGTTCACAATCGTCGAATCAACGATAATAAGTGCGACAGAGAGGCTGATGCTGATCAGCGCGAGCCATTGTTTGCGAGTGAACGTCGGGGTCTTTTGCCCCACGTGTGCGGTTGCCATACGGGAATAGTACCCCCGTTAGAATTAAAAGCTTGGCTAACTATCTACGCAGGTGAAAGAACTCAGATCTCATGCGGAAAGCAGAAAAGGCTGATCTCTCGATCAGCCTTTTCCTGTTCGTGCGCGGAGGGGGACTTGAACCCCCACGCCCTAATACGGGCACTAGCACCTCAAGCTAGCGCGTCTGCCATTCCGCCACCCGCGCGAACACGCTGCCGAACTTCTCCGGCGAACAGAGAATAACCTAGCACGGATCCGAACCACAGACGAATCGAGCGACTCCGCTCAGCGAGTCACGCCGCAACGCTTACTCGGTTCGGATGCGTGGTCGGCAGAACCCACGACCGGTGGTGAAAGCTGAGAGCTCCCCCGTGAGCATTATCCGCTCAGTCGTCGACGCAGCAGGTCGATCCGTTGCTGCATCTGCGTCACGCTCGCCTGTGCGACAGCTGGCCCCCCGCACACCCGACGCAGCTCGGAGTGAATCTGCCCGTGTGGCTCCCCCGACACCTTCGCGTACATGCCGACCAGGCTGTTGAGTAGCTTGCGCTGCTCGCCAAGGGTGCGGTGCAGCGCGCCCGGTGCCTCTGCGCGTTCGGGCGCATGCTCGAGGATCCCTTGCTTCGTGGCGCTGCGCTTAGCCTGCTTGGCCTGTCGCTGCTGCAGCAGCGTGCGCACCTCCTGGGGCTCAAGAATGCCGGGGAATCCCAGGAAGTCGAGCTCCTCCTCGCTGTCGACCTCCGCATATCCGCCGAACTCGGCACCGTCAAAGAGCGCCCGATCGAAGTGGGCATCCGAGCCGAGCGCCTGGTACACGAACTCGCCGGTCAGCTCCTCCGACGCGCGATCCTCACTCTCTGCCTCAGCCATGAGCGCCGCCTCGGCATCCCACATCTCTTCGGCGCTCTTCGGACCCTCGAGCACGTGCCCGCGCTCCTTCTCGAGTTCGGCCGCGAGCTGCATCAGCGTCGGGACGTTCGGGATGAATATCGACGCCACCTCGCCGCGGCGTCGACTGCGCACGAAGCGGCCGATCGCCTGCGCGAAGAAGAGCGGCGTCGATGAGCTGGTCGCATAGACCCCAACAGCGAGCCGCGGCACATCGACCCCCTCCGAGACCATGCGCACCGCCACCATCCAGCGATCATCCCCCGCAGAGAACTGGTCGATCCGCTCACTCGCCCCCGAGTCATCTGAGAGGATCAGGGCGACCTCCTGGCCGGTGATCTGCTGCAGAATCGATGCGTATGCCCGGGCTGAGGCGTGGTCGGTAGCGATCACGAGCCCACCAGCATCTGGGATGTGGTGACGTACCTCGGTGAGGCGCCGGTCTGCAGCCCGCAAGACCTTCGCGATCCACTCGCCCGCGGGATCGAGCGCGGTGCGCCAGGCCTGCGAAGTGATGTCTTTGGTGTTGCCCTCGCCCAGCCGCGCCTGCATCTCCTCCCCGGCGGAGGTCTGCCAGCGCATCTCCCCCGCATAGACCATGAAGATCACCGGCCGCACAACGCCGTCAGCCAGGGCCCTGCCGTAGCCGTAGTCGTAGTCTGTGCGGGAGATGCGAGATCCGTCGCCCTGTGGTGAATATTCCACAAATGGAATGGTGGCGTCGTCGGAGCGGAACGGGGTGCCAGTCAGCGAGAGCCGCCGCCGCGCCGTGCCGTAGGCATCTCGAATCGCCTCGCCCCAGCTCAGCGCGTCGCCACCGTGGTGCACCTCGTCGAGAATGATCAGGGTGTCCTCACGCTCGGCGAGCAGTCGGTGCTGCACCGGCTTCATGGCGACCTGCGCATACGTCACGGCGACCCCGTGATAGTGCCCGCCGTAGCCGAGGCCGTCGCCGTTCGCGTAGTTCGGATTTATCCGTATCCCTGCGCGGGCGGCGGCATCGGCCCATTGTGACTTCAGGTGCTCGGTGGGCGCGACGACGATGACCTGGGTGATCGTGCGGTTCGCGCGCAGGATCGCCGCCAGACGCAACGCGAAGGTCGTCTTGCCTGCGCCCGGCGTAGCGGAGGCGAGAAAGTCCCGCGGTTGCATCTCGAGGTAACGATTGATCGCCTCTTCTTGCCACGCACGCAGTGAACCCGCGGTGCCGCGTGCGGCTCGTTCGGGGTAGGCGGGCGGCAGATGTTCAGCTGCACTGGTGCCCGGGAGGTGCAAAGCATCGCTCGAATCGGTCACAACGCCCTAGAATAGCGGTGCCATATCTGCACGCGACACAGACTCAGGGGGCAGCACGGGTGTCTGAAGCTCTTTCGAACGAGAACGTACAGACCACGGCCCACGGAGAAACCGCGGAGCACGTCGGTCACCCCGAGCGAGGCAAGCGGGGTGCACCGAATGAAACCGCGCAGCCGGAGCTGTTGGATTTGCCCTGGTCGCGCTTCGTAGCGATCGGCGATTCCTTCACCGAGGGTGTCGGCGACCCCGAGGCCGACAGCCCGGGGGGTCTACGCGGTTGGGCCGACCGGTTCGCTGAGGTGCTGGGCAGCTACAGCGAGGACTTTGCCTATGCAAACCTCGCGGTGCGCGGGAAGCTCATCCGTCAGATCACCGACGAACAGCTGAGCCCGGCCCTCGACCTGCGCCCAGATCTTGTAAGTGTCTGCGCGGGTGGCAACGATGTGATTCGCCCGGGTTCGGACCCGGACGCCGTCGCTAAGCAACTTGAGTTTGTGCTGCGCAAGCTGCGCGAAACCGGCGCCACGGTGCTGGTGTTCACGGGCGTTGACGTGGCCTTTCAGCCAGTGTTTCGTTCGATTCGTGGCAAGGTCGCGATCTACAACGAGAATGTGCGCAAAGTCGCACAGCGCCACGACTGCATCGTCGTCGACCAGTGGGCGATCGAAGAGTTGCAAGACACCCGATACTGGGCAGACGATCGCTTGCACCTTAATGCGTTGGGGCACCACACGATCGCTCGGGCTGCGCTTGCCGCGCTGAACGTTCCGAACGACCTGCAGCCGCTCGAGCCCCCGCCGCTGCCGCCGCGCAACTGGCGTCGAGCCAGAACCGAAGATGTCGTGTGGGCACGGCAACACCTGGTGCCCTGGGTGATTCGTCGCTTGCGGCAGCAATCGTCTGGCGACCATGTTGTAGCGAAGCGACCCGCTGCCTCCAGCGTGTCCGTGCGCAGGCACGCCGAGCCTGAGTAGGGGCTTGCCGATCCAGTATTCAGTCTCCGCTCAGAGGCACAACTGGCGTACGCTATGAATATGCCGAACCTTACACAGCAGATCGCAGAGACCGTTACTTCCGTTGGCGTGCATGCCGCATATGGCGCGCCAGTCGAGCTCGATGGCACGACCATCGTTCCGGTGGCAATGGTCAGTTACGGTTTTGGAGCTGGCGAGGGAGACGCGGGCAACTCCGGCGAGGGTGCAGGAGGTGGCGGTGGCGGCAGCGCCATGCCGGTAGGCGCGTACGTCACCCGCGACGGGTACACCCGATTCGAGCCCAACACCATCGCGTTGATCGCAGTAGCCATCCCCTTCGTATGCGTCGCCGGGCGCGCACTCGCTCGGGTGATCCGCGCGCTCAAGAAGTAGCGTCGCGAGCGCTGGTTTTTGGGCGCACACATCGCTGGCATCATATGAGTCTCGCTCGAATCATCACGTGCGCATCTACGGTGATGTTGCTCGCGCTCACCGGGTGCGCCCCTGAATCAGTGGTGACCCGAGCTCCCATCGAGGAAGCAACTCCGGCACCCACGGTCACACCCGCCTCGCCGACTCCCGACGAGGCGCGACGCGAGCGTGCCACCGAGATCGTCGGCGGCTGGTCAACCGAGCAGCGCGCGGCCAGCGTCGTCATGGCAACAGTGTCCACCACCGATCCGGCCGTCGCCGGTGCTTTCGTGCAGCAACTCGGCCTCGGCGGATTCATCGTCATGCCCCCGAATGTCTCGGGCGACCCGACGCAGCTCGCGGCGCTGACCGCGGCCCTCACTGCTGACCCGGCGTTGCCCCCGCTCGTCGCCATCGACCAAGAGGGCGGCACGGTTTCTCGCCTGCCCTGGGATCCGGCTCCAGGCGCAGACACGCTCAAGAGTGTGGATCCGGCCGAAACGGCAGCGGCGTTCGCCAGCCGGGCGGTGACACTTGGCGAGGTCGGGGTCACCGTCAACTTCGGCATCGTCGCCGATGTCGCCCCCGACCCGTGGAGTTTCATCTATTCCCGGCAGTTGGGTGTCGGTTTCGACGATGCGGCGGCTCGGGTCACCGCCGCGGTGACCGGCGAGCAGGGCGAGATGCTCGACATCGCCTCCACGCTGAAACATTTCCCCGGGCACGGCGCAGCTCCGGGCGACTCACACTCGGGAGTGCCGACGACGGATCTGCCGCTCGAGGCCTGGCGATCCACCCACGCGATGCCATTTGCTGCGGGAATCGACGCGGGTGCGCGACTGCTCATGTTCGGTCACCTGGCATACATCGCTGTCGATCCCGCCCCCGCTTCGCTCTCCCCCACCTGGCACCAGATCGCCCGTGACGAACTCGACTTCACCGGCGTCATCGTGTCTGACGACCTCGGCATGCTGCTCGATTCCGGTGTGCCCGAATACGCCGATCTCACCGCGGTCACCATTGCGGCCCTCAACGCCGGCACCGATCTGGCCCTGCTCGTGCGCGGCTCGGACACCGCGACGGTGTCGGCGGTTATTGCTGGCATGGTCACAGCCGTCGACTCGGGTACCCTGCCCGCCGAGCGCCTGCGTGAGGCGGCGATCCGCGTCACCGATCTGCGGCTTGAGCTTGCCGGCTGAGCCTCAGTCGCCTCGGTAGACCCAGGGCTCCCGCGAGAGCAGCGCGAGATCGAACCGCGCGAGGAGCTCGCGCATCGTGACGGGCTCGCCCTCTGCAGCGAGCCCGAGCGAGACAGCGAGCATTTCACGCACCCGATCGACGCCGATGCCCGCCTGGTCTAAGTCGCGCAGCGTCACCGCCCCGTCGCGCTTCGCCAGCCTGGCCCCCGCAGCGCCAAGCACCAGCGGCACGTGCACATACTCTGGAGTAGGCAGGCCGAGCAGCCGCTGCAACAAGATCTGTCGGGGGGTCGAGCTCGCGAGGTCGTCACCCCGCACCACCTGATCCACCCCCATCGCCGCATCGTCGACGACCACAGCGAGGTTGTAGGCAACCGCGCCGTCTCCCCGACGAAGCACGAAGTCGTCGACGATCCCCGTCACCGTGCCGAGGAACAGATCCACGAAGCTCGTCTCGCGCGCACCTTCGGGTGCACGCAGCCGGATGGCGGGTAGTCGGGGCGCGATTTCGATCCGAGCAGCGGCCCGCTCGTCATCACTGCGGTCACGGCAGGTGCCCGGGTACGCACCGGGCGGGGCGTGCGGCGCCGAGGGTGCCTCCAGGATCTCGCGGCGGGTACACGTGCACTCGTAGACCAGGCCCGCGTCCAGCAGCTGCGCGATCGCCGCATTGTGCGCGGGTGCCCGATCACTCTGAATCACCGGCTCGCCGTCCCAGTCGAGACCGAGGGCCCGAAGATCAGCAAGTTGGCGGATCGCCGCACCCGCGTCGCGGGCGCGGTCGAGATCCTCGATCCGCATCAGGAAGGCACGATTGCTGGACCGCGCACACAGCCAGGCGAGCATCGCCGTGCGGAGATTGCCGAGGTGGAGGTCGCCGGACGGACTCGGTGCGTACCGGCCGGCTCCGTGTTCCATGGAGACATCCTTCCACAGTGACAGAATGAACCATGCCCACCAGAGCTCAGAATGCGGCCATGCCGTTCGAAACGTCGGCAACGAACCCCATCGACCGCGCCGTCGACAGCCCACACTTTGTTCCTGCAGTGCCGAACGAGAGGTGGCATCCGCTCGATTCGGTCGCCGAGCGCCTCGAGGCGGGTCGTCGGCTGCGTAGCCGTGTGCCGCGCCGTTCGGTCGCGCAGATGACGGCGGGTCGGCGCGATCCACTGGCGATTCTTGACGAACAGAACGCGACCCGCGTGCCCGAGCTGGTGCCGCTGCGTGCCGAGCGCATGGCGGCGAGCCCGTTCGCCTTCTATCGGGGTACGGCGGCAATCATGGCTGCGGATCTCGCGGCCGACGTTCACAGTGGTATCGTGATGCCCGCGGGCGGCGACGCGCACGTGGCGAACTTCGGCTTCTACGCCTCGCCGCAGCAAACGCTCGTGTTTGACCTGAACGATTTCGACGAGGCGGCGTGGGCGCCGTGGGACTGGGATCTCAAGCGACTCATCACCAGCGTGATCATTGCGGGGCAGGCGACCGGCCGCAGCGAGGAGGCGACCAGTGCGGCCGCGCTCGGTGCGGTGCGAGCGTACTCGGTGACGTTGCGAGCAAGCACGCGGCTCAGCCCGAGGGCACGCTACTACCAGCATTTCGACGCGGCGGCTGGTCTCGAGTCGTTGGAGCCGGAGTCGGCGCGTGCACTTCGCAGGGCCATCAGGCAAGCGAAAAGGCGCACCGGCGAGCGTGCGGCGAAAAAGCTCACCACGGTCGACCCCAGCGGTCGGCTGCGCTTCGTGGAACACCCGCCCACGATGGTCAGGTCTGACCCCGAGATGCAGCAGCGCGTGCACCATCACTTTCGGCGCTATCTCGAGAGCGCCAACACCGATATCCGACTCCTCATGCGCAACTACGCCGTCTCGGATTTCGCTCGGCGCGTCGTGGGTGTCGGGAGCGTCGGCACGCGTTGCGCCCTGCTGCTCCTGCAGGATGGCGATCAGCACCCCCTGATCCTGCAGTCGAAAGAGGCGAATCGTAGCGTGCTCGAGCAGTACGGCAAGATCCCGCAGCCCCGGGTGCTGCGGGAGACTGTCACCGAGCACGGTCAAGGCGGGCGCGTGGTGGCCATGCAGCGGATCCTGCAGTCCGTCTCCGACCCGTTCCTAGGGTACCTTCGCGGCGAGGGGGTCGACGTATACGTGCGCCAGTTCCACGACATGAAGGGCGGGATCGACGCGGAGACGCTCGAGGATGAGCCGTTCCTGACCTATGCGCAGGCGTGCGCGGTGACGCTGGCCCGCGCACACAGCCAGTCGCCGTTCTCGGTGATCGCGAGCGGCTACGTGGGCGGTGGGCGGGCGCTCGGCGAGGCGCTCCTCGAGTGGGGGCACGCCTATGCGGCGCTCTCCCACGCCGACTACGAGAAGTTCGTTGCGGTGGCGGGAGCGGCTCCCACAGCCGCCGCATCCACCGCCACGACCGCGCCTATGCACACCCCCTAGCCGAGGAAGATGTCGGGAAACAGCTCGCTGTCTGGCGTACCCGGTACGGCGGCGTAACGGGCGAAGTCGGTGACCCCGGCGGCCTCCAGCACGTCCTCGACGATCAGCGTCTGCCCGGTACGCTCGCTCGCGGGTGCTGTGAGTACCGCGTACGCCGCGTCGGCGTAGATCTCGGGCGTGCGCGAGGCGGCCATCACCCGGTCGCCACCCAGCAGGTTCTGAACCGCGGCGGTCGCGATCGTAGTGCGCGGCCACAGCGTGTTCGCGGCGATGCCGTCACCCGCGAACTCTGCCGCGAGGCCGAGCGTCGCGAGCGTCATCCCGTACTTCGCGAGCGTGTAGCCGGTGTGTGCTCCGAGCCACTTGGGGTTCATATTCACTGGCGGCGAGAGTGAGAGAATGTGCGGGTTTTCCGCATCGCGAAGCGCCGGGATCGCCGCCCGCGACAGCATAAACGTGCCCCGCGTGTTGACGTCTTGCATGAGGTCGTACTTCTTCGGCGCAAGATCGAGCGTGCGCGAGAGGTCGATCACGCTCGCGTTGTTGAGCACGATGTCGATGCCTCCAAACACCCTCACCGCCTGCGCGGCGGCTCCGGCCACGTCTTCATCGCTGCGCACGTCACCCAAGATGGGCAGTGCGTTGCCGCCAGCCGCCCGAATCGCATCGGCGGCCGTGTGGATCGTGCCCTCGAGCTTGCGGTGCGGCGTATCGGTCTTTGCGAGCATGGCAATGTTCGCGCCATCGGCGGCTGCGCGCAGCGCGATCGCGAGGCCAATGCCCCGGCTACCGCCCGACATGAGCAGGGTTTTTCCTTTGAGACTCACTGAGGTCCCCTTTCGACATTTCGATTCTGTCAGTCGTGGCAGAATCGTTCTATGCGTATTCTCTCGATTCAGAGCTCAGTTTCCTACGGTCACGTCGGCAATTCGGCCGCCGTGTTTCCGCTGCAGCGCATGGGCCACGAGGTGATGCCGGTCTATACCGTCGTGTTCTCGAATCACACGGGCTACGGATCCTGGGGTGGGCCGCTGCTCACCGGCGACAACGTGCGCGACATTGTGCGCGGCATCGACGATCGCGGCGGACTGAACGACGTGCAACTCGTGCTCTCGGGGTATCAGGGCGGCAACGACATCGGCGACGCGATTCTCGACGCGGTCGCGCTCGTGAAGCAGCGCAATCCCGAAGCCATCTATGCGTGCGACCCGGTGCTGGGCAGCGCCACATCCGGCTGCTTCGTCGCGCCCGAGGTGCAGTCACTCATTCGCGATCGCGTGGTGCCGCAGGCTGACCTCATCACCCCGAATCAGTTCGAGCTCGGGTTCATCACGGGCACCGATCCACTCACGCTCGAAGACACGCTGGCCTCCGTGGATCAGGCTCGCGCCCGCGGCCCCCAGACCGTGCTGGTGACGAGCGTCATGCGCCCCGACCGGCCCGAGGGCACGATCGAGATGCTGGCCGTCAACGGCGAGGGCGCGTGGATCGTGCAGACCCCGCACCTGCCGTTCAAGGCGAACGGTTCGGGCGACGTGACGACGGCGCTGTTCGCGACGCTGCTGCGCGAGTCTGGCGACTTGGCGGGCTCGCTGGCGCGTACCGCCGCGAGCGTGTTCGAACTGCTCGAGAACACCATCAACTCTGGCGAGCGCGAGCTGCAGCTGATCGAGTCGCAGGAGGCGTATGTGCGCCCGAAGCACACCTTCAAGGTGCGCCGGGTTCGCTAGCGGATCACGCGCGTTCGCCCATGCCGCGCGCCAGGGCCCTGCCGCGCGCGTTCGCCCATGCCGCGCGCCCCGTAGGGTAGGGCGCTAGTGGTTGCTTCAACTCCGTGAAGCAACCACTAGCGCCCTACCCAGAACCGGCGAAAGCGATCCACGCACCGGCGGCATGGCCTCACACACCGGCGAGGCCGACCTACGCGCTCGCGGGCCGCTTCGAGCGGATCACGCCCGCGCGGGTGAGCAGTAGGTACAGCTCGCAGCCGAGGCAGAAGCCCACGGTCGCGTTCAACGCGGCGGCGAGGAACGCAGCGGCACCGGCGATCACAAGCGCCCAGGGCACGCCCGCCAGGTGCAGCACCAGCCCCACGCCGACGACGAAGAGGCCAACGCCCTGCGCGAAACGCGGCGGCCTGGGGTCTTCCCACTCGGACGGCGCGGCAAGCCTTGACTGCACCACACCGCGGAACAGCGCCTGAATGGGCTGAGTACCAGGCGACACGAGCGACCAGGTGAAGAGCACCGCGACGATGGCAAGCACGAGGAATCCCGGGTCGAGGGCCCGCTGCGCCAGCGAGGCAGCACCCAGCGAACCCCCAGTTGAGACACCGATGAGCGCGAGAAACACGCCAATAAGCAGCAGCACCGACGTGTTGGCCGCACCGAAGCGAGGCGCGCGCGCGTCGATGGATCCCTGCGGCCTGGTTCCCTGACCGGTGGCGGCGGCCTGTGCTTCGTGACTATCGTGCGACACTGAGGCCTCCGGTGATTGAGTCGAGTTCGTGTGAAAGTGACTGCCGGCTGATCGCACCGCTCAGTCGCGTGCGGGGGCGGCCCGCCTCGTCGAGCACCAGCACAGTCGGAGTCTGCAGCAGCTTGAACTCGCTCGCGAGCTCGGGTCGGTGGGTGACGTCGACGTGAACGAAGGCCACCCCCGGCTGATCCTCAACGAGGCCCGAGATGGTTCGCTGCACGCCCGGGCACCTCGAGCACATCTCAGTGCTGAACTGCACGATGGTCGCGCGCGCGCCGAGGCGATCGAGGCCGAGAGAGGCAACGTCAACTCGCGCCTCCCCCGAAACGGTCCGGGCCCGTTCGGCATTGCGTTTCAGAAACACGCCGAGCCCTCCAGCCAACAACACCAGCGCGCCGAGCACGGTCAGTGCGAGAGTGACATCCATGCGTTCAAGGCTAGGGGCCAGAGGCGATCCGCCCAAGCGAACGCGTCACAATTGGCAATAATTACCATAACTTCACAGCATATGTTGAAGATCGCTCGGATCTTCAACCCGGTCATCCGGTCGGCTGTTGCCGCATGGTGTTATCTGCGAACGAGTACGTAACTGCTGCCGTCAAGGTTGTTAATCCAGACCATGGTGTTTTCGTCCATGAGCATGACGTCAAAACCAGGATGGGGCGCGGGCGGGCTGATTCTGTTGTCTGTGATCGTGATGAGCGTCGGTTGCTCTGCTTTGTCGGTGATGCCAGGAATGTCTTGGCAGTAGATCATCTCGTTCTCAGAGGGAAAAATGTACCTGATGTCACCAGATACCGGCTTCATTCCGCCACCGTCGTTGACATGAGTGTGTTGCCACGCCCCCACAATGCCGGGAACGAGGCTATCGGGTTGCCGACCCGGCATTTCTCCCGACCAAGTAGCTGGACCAACATCCCACCCGCAACTCGCCTCCTGCGAGACTGCGTTTGGCTCAGTTTCTACCGGGGCAGCCGTGGCGGATTCCGGTGCCGAGGTCGGAGTGGTGCCGGTACTACTCTCAGGAGTTTCAACGAGTGCAGGTTCGCTGGCGCAGCCAAACAGTAGGCCCGAAACGATCACAGGAATGACTAGCACGAGGTGCTTCCGCTTGATCAACATGGGCGTCTCCCCCGCTTCACGTCGGCTAATAACGAGCTTTCACCGATTCGTATGCCGACGATAACACGGAAGGAATTGTCATAATAGGGCAATCTCCGGTAGCACTCGGAACTCGATGCTTCAGTCCGAGACGACCTGGTTCTTTCCCGCGCGTTTCGCCGCGTAGAGCCGCGTGTCTGCGAGGCTGACCAAGTCGGTGTGCGATCCACCTGTCGCGCTTGCGACCCCCGCGCTGATGGTGAGGCGAATTCCGTCGTTGAAGGTGTGCGCTTCAATGGCGGCGCGGATGCGCTCGCTAATATCGGCGGCCTGCGACACCTCCGTATCGGGAAAGATGACCAAGAATTCTTCGCCGCCGTATCGACCGGCAAGATCCCTTGAGCGGACACCCTCCGTGAGTAACCCGGCAATCGTGGTGAGTACCTGGTCACCGGCGAGGTGACCGTGAGTGTCGTTGACGACCTTGAAGTTGTCGATGTCGAACATCGAAACCGCAACTGGCACTGGCTTCTCGTCGGCATCGGCGAGCAAGCTGGTGAGCCTCTCCATCAGCGTGCGGTGATTCGCGATGCCAGTGAGACCGTCGGTGCTTGCCCGGTGCTCAAGTCGTTCGTTTTGGTCAGCGAGATCCCGTTCGTGCTGCTCCAAGAGTTTTACGTTGTGCAGCTCAAGCTCACGTATGCGCTCGATCAATTGCTCTCTGGTGTGATGAGCGAAGTCCATGCGGCGGTTCCATTTCCCCTGGTAAACCTCACTAATTTCCCACTCACCCCATAGACGACTCATCGGAGTGTCGGGAGCCTGCCAGTATTTCGTGGAGTTTAGGGGTCGAAATCAGCGCTATTCGCCAAAGTCCTCGGGGTTCACCGTGTCGAGAAATGAGCGGAACTCCTCCAGCCGCTCCTCTTCGTCACCCTCCCCCGGCTCGCCAGACTCATCAGGCCGAGAGGTGACGGTGTCTTCTATTCCAGCTTCTTCCAGCACCGCGTCAGCGACGTGCATGGGGGCTACGGTGCGCGAGGCGAGGGCGATGGCATCAGAAGGTCGCGCGTCGACAACGTGCTCACCATCGGCACCTTCGAGGTACACCACCGCATAGAACGTGCCGTTGTCAATACTCGTGATCTCGACGCGGTCGACCCGGGATCCGAGTGCGTCGATCACCGAACGCAGCAGGTCGTGCGCGAGTGGACGGGGCATGTGCACGCCCTCAACCGCCACGAGGATCGAGGTGGCCTCCTGTTCACCGATCCAGATGGGCAAGATCTTGCCTTCGCCCGGCTCCGCGTCCTTCGGTTTCAGCAGGATCACCCGCTGTCCGCTTGAATCGATCGCTACGCCGATGACGTGCACTTCACTCAAGAGCATCTCCCCTCGCTGGCGATGGCAGGTTCGGTATGACCCAGACTACGCCTCTCGGACGTGGGCGAACAGGTCGGTGCTGAGGTACCGCTCACCGGTGTCGCAGAGCATCGTGACGATCGTCTTGCCAGCGTTCTCGGGTCGCTCGGCCAGTTCCTTGGCGGCCGCTAGGTTCGCACCGCCCGAGATGCCCACGAGCAGCCCTTCGCGCGCAAGTGCCGCCCTGGCGGTTTCGATGGCGAGATCCTGCGGAATGCTGAGGATCTCATTTGCGAGCTCAATCTCGAGCACCGGAGGGAACCCGTTGCCGCCGATGATGCCCTGGATCTTGTGTGGATGAAACTCCCCGCCCGTGAGCACGGGCGCCTCTGCGGGCTGCACCGCGACGAGTTGCACATCCGGATTCTGCGAACGCAGGTAGCGTCCCACGCCCGTCAGGGTGCCGCCGGTGCCGACGGTCGAGACGAACATGTCGATCTTTCCCTCGGTGGCATTCCAAATCTCGGGGCCGGTGGTGCGCTCGTGCACGGCCGGGTTGGCATCGTTGCCGCCCTGCCCAGACAGGAAGGCACCCGGGGTGCGTTCCAGGATCCGGCCGGCCTCCTGGTTCGCACCTGCCATTGCCTCGGGTCCGGGGGTAAGCACCAACTCGGCGCCGAGCGCGCGCAGCAGGGTGCGGCGTTCCTGCGAGACGTCATCGGGCATCACAATGATGACCTTGTAGCCTTTGACCGCGCCGATCCAGGCGAGAGCGATGCCGGTGTTCCCGCTCGTCGCCTCGAGGACCGTGCCACCGGGCTTGAGACGCCCGTCGGACTCAGCCGCCTCAACGATCGAGAGTGCCGTACGATCCTTGATGCTGCCGCCCGGGTTGAACGCTTCAAACTTGCCCAGCACCCGTGCGCCGCCCGGGGCGACGAGACGGTTGATTTGCACAAGCGGTGTCGCGCCGACGAGCTCGGTCACGTCCTTCGCGATCTGCGGCTTCGACACTGTGCTCATGTGGTTCGCTGTCTCCTTCGGGGTCGCGAGTCGCCGCCCAGACAGCGACATACACACTATGTTCTCAAACTTCAGCACGCCCCCGCCACGAACCGCGTAACGCGGGGTCATGCGCGGAACGCGGTTTCCTCAATCCGGCGGGAGTCCGAGCGCACAGAATCCGCGAACCGGCAGGCCGCACCACAAACGAGCACATCGAGATCTACCTGTCGGGTGCGTTCCGCGCCAACCGCAGCCGATATTCTTTGCGAGTGACTGACACCCCCACCCGCAGCAACAAAATCGAACGCGCTCTGCTCTCTGAAGGCGCGATCTATGGCCTCGTTCTCGTCGCGGGCATGATCGTGGTGAGTCGAAACCTCGCGGGCAGTTCCTGGGATGCGCTGAACACCGTGCTTGCTACGGTGGTCGTGTTCTATGCCGCGCACGTCTTCGCAGATACGCTGACCGGCCTCACAGCCTCCGACGGCCACAAGCGCACGTTCAGAGAGTCGTTTCGCCACGCGATCCGCCGCTCCGTCGGCATGCTGGGTGTCGCTGTGGTGCCGGTGGTCGTGCTCGCGCTCGGGGTGACGGATGTGCTCGATGACGCAGATGCCGTGTGGCTGGCTCTGTACGTCGATGTCGCGTTGCTGGGTGCCGTCGGGTGGTGGATCACCGCCACCCGCTCCCCGAGTTTCTGGGTGAGAGCGGGCGGCGCACTCCTCACCGGCGCGTTCGGCGGGATTCTGATCCTGCTGAAGGCCCTGATCCACCACTGAGCACGAACGGCGCGTGCGACGAACCGCGAGACACTCGCCGAACACCGCGACCAGTCGGTCTGATCGGCTGCCTCCTGCCCCCGCGGCTCAGCCGCAGGATTCGAGTGCAAAGTCGAGGCGTTCGGCACCTTCGGGCACCGGGTACGAGAAATGCCACCATTCTTGCGGATACGGCGCGAAGCCAGCGTCGATCATCGCCTCGCGCAGCACCGTGCGGTGCTGGAACTGTTGGGGTGTGACACCGTCGAACTCGTAGTGCGAGCGCTCGTCGAAGAGATCGAACGCGCCGCCCATGTCCAGTGGATCGCCACTCGCCAGGGAGACGAGCGTCAGATCAACGGTGCCTCCGAGCGAGTGTCCAGATTGCTCGGCGATGTAGCCGAGTGCGAAGAGTTGCGCCTTTTCGAGGCTCGGGTAGTACACCTCGCGCGTGCGATCATCATCAGTTTGCGACCAGGCAACGAAATCGGCGACCGCTCGGGTGGGGCGGAAGGCATCGAAAACCAGGAGGCCGAGACCTTTCTCGGCGAGCGATGCCTGCACGTCGGAGAGCGCCTCGGCCGCGTCGGCGCGCAGCACCGCGGTGCCCGCGCGTTCGTACCCGTCGACGGCCTCGCCGGTGAAGTTATCGGTGGTCGCGTACTTGAGGTCGACACTAATCGACCTGTCGACGGTGTTGAGATACGCGAAGCCGTCGGGCAGCACTGGGCAGCTGGCAGGATCGACGGTCGCGGGTGTCGGGGCGACCCCTGCGGAGCTCGCGATATCGGGCGACGTTGCCGCGCAGCCCGTGACGGCAAACGCTCCGGCAAGCAGGAGGGCGGTGAGAGAGGCGGACGCGGGAGAAATGAGGCGGATTCGGCGCATATTCTCACGGTAGGTCATGGTGTGTCGCTCTCTACCGAGGCACCCCGAGGTTCCCTCCGCCGGAAGACCGCGTTGCCGGCCGCAGATGCCTTCCCTTTCACCGCGCCCCCGAAGGCCGACAGGCCGCCACCCGCTGCCTTCAACGCCCTCATGGCGCGCGAGGGTTCAACCACGATCTTCTCTGGCTTGCGAAATTCGCGCAGAGACTCGGGAAACTCGAGTGGCGTTTCCGGAAACGCGACATGCGCGGCTTTCACCACGTCGCGCCCGAACGTGAGGCTACCGAGTCC
The DNA here is from genome assembly GCF_052386045.1 of Leucobacter fengyongliangi. Taxonomy (NCBI): domain Bacteria; kingdom Bacillati; phylum Actinomycetota; class Actinomycetes; order Micrococcales; family Microbacteriaceae; genus Leucobacter; species Leucobacter fengyongliangi. The sequence goes on from NZ_CM126356.1 coordinate 1,528,729, forward strand.
GCCGATGACGGCGCCTACCCCGAAGGGCACCGCCTTCCCGAGCATTCCGGCCCCAAACCGAGCGCTCTCTTGGAGCGCCTGGCGCACGAGCACCGTGGTGAGCGGCGCGAGCGCCGAGTCGGGAAGCTGCTTCGTCACGACGGTTCCCCACCCTCCCGGGATTACCTTGCCAAGTGTGCCTTCGGCCACGCTGCGCGCCTGATCCACACTGCCGGCCCCCGCGGCCTGCGCAACGAGCTTCGCAACCTTACTCTGAGACTTTTGCCCGAGCAGCATGCCGAAGATGAGGGGGCGGGCCCGATCCGCATCGCGCACCTCAATGCCGTGCAGTTCGCTGGCTGCGAGCACATAGAGCGCGCTGGTTTCGGCAAAGAACACGAGGTCGGCGGCTCCCAGCCCGAGCGCGAGCGGAATACCGACTGCGGGGATCGCCGCGGAGGCCCCCACCCCGGTACTCGTCGCGGTCACGGTTGTCACGTACCGCTTCTCGAGTTCTCTGAGGATCTGTGCGGGAGTTGCGTGGGGCTTCTCCCGGCGCAGCGACTTCAGCAGCTCGAGCACCACCGGTCGCTGTACCGAGATCGCCTGGAAGAGCCTGACCTGCATCCACTCGGAGCGGGAGAGATTGCCCGCGGGTTCCGTCACGACTTCGAGCGGCCTGTGACCCGCAGGTGTGGGAGGGTTCGCACCGGTGTTGGTCATGTGAACTCCGATCAGAGGCCGCAGGTACGGGATCCCATGCGCGTGCGGTGCAACTGACACTATCGAAGGCTGTATTCCCCGGCGCTCCTTCGGGTTCCGTTAGTAGTGGTCGCGTGCCTGCAAGATGACGATGTGGGTATCGGTCACGAGGTAGACGAGACGGTTCGCATCATCGATGCGCCGCGACCATGCACCAGCAAGGATGTGCTTCAATGGCTCGGGTTTCCCGATACCGATGAAGGGATCGCGAATCAGATCGGCGATGAGTGCATTGACTCGTCGAAGTGTCTTCCGATCCTGCGATTGCCAGTACGTGTAGTCATCCCACCCATGCCGGTCGAAGGCGAGTTGTCGGGTCACGCTTCGAGCAACTCGTGGGTTTCAAATTCACCCCGCCGCGCGCGCTCAAGAGCCGCGAGCAGTCGCTCGGCACCCTTCGCGTTGCGCAACAGATAAGCGGTCTCTGTCATCGCATCGTAGTCATCTTTCGAAAGAATCACGGCATTACCGTGTTTCGACACGACCTCAACCGGGGCATGATCGTCATTCACTTGCTGGATCAGGCCGAACAGGTTTCGCCGAGCCTCTGTCGCAGTTATTGCGGTCATCGCGACTCCAATCATTAGTGGTACCACAAAGCGTACCACTACAGGGCGCTCAGAAACGCGTCTACCGCCACCCGAGCCCCGGAGCCACCTCCGTCAGAATCGCCTCGAGCACGTGCGAGTTATAGTCGACCCCAAGCTGGTTCGGCACGGTCAGCAGCACGGTGTCGGCGGCAGCAATCGCCTCGTCACCGCGCAACTGCTCGATCAGCGCGTCCGGCTCATCAGCATACGAGCGCCCGAACACCGAGCGTGTTCCACCGATCACCCCGAACTGATCATCGCGGTCACCCCCGCCGAGGAAGTACTTGCGATCCATGTCGTTGGTGATCGCAAAGATGGATCGCGACACCGACACCCGCGGCTCAAAGCCATGGTCGTGCTTCGCCCACTCCTCACGGAACGCCTCGATCTGCTTCCGCTGCTGCACGTGGAAGGGCTCACCCGACTCATCGTCTTTCAGCGTCGACGACATGAGGTGCATGCCCTGCTGCGCGGCCCAGCGAGCCGTCGCGTCGGAACCGGCGCCCCACCAGATGCGCTGGCGCAGACCCTCCGAGTACGGTTCGATGCGCAAGAGACCGAGCGGGTTGGGGAACATCGGCCGCGGGTTCGGCTCCGCGAACTGCGCACCAGAGAGCACCTGCAGTGCCACCTCGGTGTGCCGGCGGCCCATGTCGGCGTCAGTCTCCCCCTCGGCGGGTGCGAACCCGAAGTACCGCCACCCGTCAATGACCTGCTCGGGTGATCCACGCGAGATACCGAGTTGCAACCGGCCGCCCGAAATGAGGTCTGCAGCACCGGCCTGCTCGGCGAAGGCGAGCGGGTTCTCGTAGCGCATGTCGATCACGCCTGTGCCGATCTCGATGCGCGAGGTGCGCGCGCCGACCGCCGCGAGCAGCGGAAACGGCGTGCCCAGCTGCCTCGCGAAGTGATGCACCCGAAAGTACGCGCCGTCGGCCCCGAGTTCCTCGGCCGCAACCGCCAGGTCGATGCTCTGCAGCAGCACGTCAGACGCGGTTTGCGCCGCCGACGTGGGGTGCGGGGTCCAGTGCCCAAATGACAGGAAGCCAATGTATTTGCTCACGCACCCCTCAACCACAGACAGTGGATCCGCATTCCCTGAGCAATTACGCGCCGTCGGCCTGTGTCTCCCCGCGTCGCACCCTGCTACTCCCCCGCCAGCTCCCCGTCCGCATCCCGCAGCTCGGCGAACTTCGCCACCATCGTCGGATTCCCCCGCGTCAGCTTCTTGATCGTCAGATCCTGCGCCTTGTTGTTGGCAAGCCGCAGGTTGTTCTCCGAGCCGAGCAGCGACTCCTTCACCTTGTTCAGCCGCGCGATCGCCTTGTCGATCTCCTCGATCGCGGTGTTGAACTGTCGCGATGCCAGGTCGTAGTTGCGCGCGAAGCCGGTCTTGAACGTGTCGAGGTGATTCTCGAAGTTCGTCACGTCGATGTTCTGCGCCTTTACGAGCGCAAGCTCAGACTTGAAGGCAAGCGAGCTCATCGCGGCGTTGCGCAACAGCGTGATGATCGGAATGAAGAACTGGGGACGCACCACGTACATCTTGGGGTAGCGGTGCGAGACATCGACGATGCCCCCGTTGTAGAGCTCGCTCTCGGGTTCGAGCAGTGAGACGAGCACCGCGTATTCGCAGCCCTTCTCGGTGCGATCGCGATCCAGCTCTTTGAGAAAATCTTCGTTCTTGCGCTTGGTCGCCGTCTCGTCGTTCTCGTTCTTCATTTCGAACATGATCGACACGATCTCGGTGCCGGCAGCATCGCTATCGCGGAAGATGAAGTCGCCCTTGCTGCCGCTGCGCGCGTCGTTGTCTTTCTCGAAGTAGGCGGTCGGAAACGCCATCGCACGCACCCGGTTGAACTCGGTCTCGCAGTGTTGCTCGAGGGTTTCGCCGACCATCTTGGTCGAGAGCCGCGCCTTCATGTCGCGCAGCCGTTCGATCTCGTCGTTGCGGTCTTTCAACTGAATCTCGTAGCGCTCCTTGAGCGACTTTTCGGCGAGTTCCTTCTCCAGGGTTGCGCGCTCGAGGTCGTTGCGCAGGGCGTCGCGCTGCTTCTCGACGGCAGCGAGCGACTCGGTGAGCTCAAGCTTCTTTTCGATGCCGTACGCGTCGAGCTGGGCCTGGAGGGCCTGGATCTCGGCTTCCTTCGCGGCGGCGCTCGCGTGCAGACTCTGCGCGAGCTTGGCCTCGGCGAGCTCGACGGCGGTGCGCTTCTCCTGCTCGGCAAACTCGAGGCGTTCGCGCATGAGCCGCTCGAACTCGGTGTCGCGCACCTGCTTGGCGATGTCGGCGTAGCCGGCCTCGTCGATCTTGAACGCCTTCTGGCAGTGCGGGCACTTGATTTCATGCATGGGTCTAGCTCCCTTCGTTTCGTCGCCTGGCCCGCTCGCCGAAGCGGTCAAGCGCGGTGAGGACCTCGGGTGCGTGCCAGATTCGGTTGCGCCTGCCCGAGTTGGTCTGGTGCAGCGCGCCACCATCAACGAGCCGGTTAATGGCGGATTGGGCGGCGACTTCGGAGACGCCGAGTTCAGTGGCCACAATTCTCGCGGTGACCACGGGTTGTCGCAGCAGTAGCTCAGGCAGCTTGGCCCCCGCTGAACCGCGTCGCGAGGGAATCTCCGACTCCCAACGCTCGGCGACGTCACGAAGCTCGGAGACGAGTGCGCGGCCGTTCTGCACTGCAGCGAATACCGCGTGTGAGACGACCGTGACGATCGCGCCCGGGTACCCGGCACGATATTCGGTGAGCGCGTCAAAGTAGCGGCTCGTCTCGCGCAACAGGCCAGCCGAGACAGGCACCGTCACGTTGCGCGTCAGCCCTCCGTGACGCAGCATGCTGTGCAACAAGGCACGGCCGGTGCGACCGTTGCCGTCGGGGAACGGGTGGATCGTCTCGAACTGGGCGTGGGCGATCGCGCTGTGTGCGAGCAGCGGAATGTCGGTCCGACTGGCGAACCCCACGAGGTCGGCCATGAGCGCGGGCACACGTTCGTGGTGCGGCGGCACGAACGACGCAGCATGTGGCGAGAGGTGGCCTCCGCCGATCCACACCTGCTGATCTCGAAAGCGGCCGACGAATGTGGGTTGGCTCTCACCGAGCAGCGTCTCGTGCATGGCAATGATCGAGCTCTCACTGAGGTCATCTGAGAGTTCCAGCGCGGCGCGCATTGCCCGCACGTTTGCCACGACGAGACGTGCATTGCCCGAGCCGGAGGCACCAATCTCGGCAAGGGCAACCTGCTTGGCGCTCGAGGTGAGGTGCTCAACCTCGGAGCTCGAGGCAGATTCGGTGCGCAGCAGAATTGAAGCAAAGGGCGCAGCGACTATGCCCGCCTCGGTGTCAAACCGTGTCAGTTCTCGACTGGCATCGTCGGCCAGCGCCTGCACGTCGGGGGCGAGCACAGCTCGTGCGTCACGAATGAAGGGAGGCACGGCGGCCTGGTAGTCGCCGCGTGCCTGGCGCAGCGCACGACGCGATGCGACTTCGTCTCCGCTGCGCTCCCAAGGGCGCGGCTCAGTCTCGATTGCCGGCCACGAGCCATCTGTATTCGCGTCTCCGGTTCGCTTATCCTGAACCATAATCCCACCTTACCAAAGGTTAATTGAATAAACCTTGGCAAGGCGCGTACGTCTTCGACCATGATCGAGCGAAACCACGCTCGACGGCACCGGGCTGACACAATCGCGGGCGCTCAGAGCGTGGCCGGCCACAGTCACACTGGGATCGCGCCAACAAACACAAGGGCGAAGAGAATGATCGCCGCAGCAAGCAACGCGGTAATGATGCTCAGCACCAAGCCTGTGACCGCGATCCCCTTCGCCTGTTCTTTCCGAAGGGCGAGCACGCCCAGAATGATCCCGACCACCCCGGCCACCAACGCAGCAACCAGGACACCCCCACCGGCCATGGTGAAGAAGAACACGAGGGTCAGCACGACCGCCACTGCGCCAGCAACTAGCGTTAGGGTGGACAAGAGTTTTGAGGTGGGTGTCTGCACGATTCTCCAAATTTAGCTTTAGTCCAAACTTTAGGTTAACCGCAATCACGAGCGTCGCCGAGAAGCGAGGCGGGGATTCGCCAATCGGGCTGCAGTGGTCAGCGCTGAGAACTGTCCTCGCGCCCGTTGCCCGCATCACCGAAGTTGCCGACAACGTCACTCATCAGCCGAAACTCCTTGCTTGCCCAGCGCGTTCTGCAGTGCGGCCAGAGCCTCCGCACCGAAGGCCACCAGCGTCACGTCTTCCACACTCGTCGGGGTATGTCGAATCGCCTCAATCGCCGCTGCGGCTGCTTCGTCGAGCGGCCATCCAAACACCCCCGCGCCGATCAGCGGAAACGCCACCGACCGCGCACCAAGTTCATCGGCCACTGCCAGTGCCCGCGAGTAACACGATTCCAGCAGCCCGCGATCGGTCTGCCCGCTGCGACGGTCAGGCCCAACGGTGTGGATCACCCAGCGCGCGGGCAACTCCCCCGCTGTGGTCCACCCGGCGTCGCCCGTGGCGAGCCCGTTCGGAAACCGCTCAATGCAGTCGCGCAGCACCGCGGGCCCACCGGCCCGGTGGATCGCCCCGTCGACCCCGCCGCCACCGCGCATGCGGGTGTCCGCCGTGTTCACTACCGCGTCGACCGCAAGCGTCGTGATGTCACCCTGCACGAGTGTGATCTCGGGCAAACTGGGAGTTCCACCGCTGTTCAGATTCGTAACATCCATAACCCTGAGTTCCTTCCTGCCCAAACTCAACCGCGCAAGTCCTTACTCGAACGGATCGATATCTCTCCACGCGTATCCGAGACCAGAGCTACGGGCTGCTTGTCTCACGGCCTGGCTGGCTGAGTACTTACGGCCGCGTCGATCACCGTGCGCGACGAGCAGTTCTGCGCGAGCCAGAGCACCAAGATCCCGTGACGCGGTCTGCTCTTTGATCGGCTCGCCCGCATCTTCCAGGGCCGCCATATACCTCGCGCGCGTGACGGTTCCGTCATACATGGCACCGTACAGCGCCTGAGCTGTGCGGTCAGGGAGCTGAGCATGGATGATAAGCTCGTCCATTCTCGCCGCCGCTTCAGCCGAGGCCGCGATACGCTGCTTCCGCTCAAGCGCCTGGTTCAGATGCGCCGTGAGCATGAAGCGAATCCAAGGGCGCGCCAGTTCCGGGTCATAGTCTGCATCACTCCAATCGCCCTGACCAACCTTGGCGAGCACATCGTAGTACGCCTGGGTTCGCCTGCCCAGATACTCTTCGATCGTCAGAAAGACCGGCGCGAACTCTCCGTAGGCTCCGAGCATCAGACTCTGCAACACTCGAGCAAGACGACCATTTCCGTCCTTGAATGGGTGGATCAGCACAAAGTTCAGGTGTAGCATCGCCGCCTGAATCAGGTCGTCTCCTCCAGGCCCCGACATCGCGCACAGCTGCCTGATGAGATCTGGAACCTCGCCTGCTGCCGCACCCTCGTGCACGATGTCCCCAGTTCGCTCTTCTTGCACATACACCGGTCCAGGGCGCAACCTCCCGGGCCACTTGGTCATGTCATACGAAGTAGTGATGAAGTGGAGACTGCGCACAAGCATCGGGCTAAGCGCGAACTCGCTCTTGGCGAGCTGCAGCACAAACGTCATCGCCTGCTGATACCCCGCGAGCGCTTGCTCCGTCTCGTCGTCTATAGCCGCGGGCTTCTCACCGGCGGCAATAGCGTTGATGTCGTCAACGCTGGCGTTGATTCCCTCAATGGTGTTCGAGCCTTGCACGTTCCGCGCGAAGGTTGTGCGCCGTAGCGCCCCGTTCCACCGGTTGCCCTGCCGCAGGTGGAACTTCAGTTCTTCGTTGAGCTTCTCGATCTCATCACGCACTTCTCGCTCGTGCGCATCGAGCGGGGGTGCGATAAACATGATGTAATCTCCCAATAATGATGTTAATTAAATGTCAATCCTACTCCAGGTCTGACTTTAAATAAACATCATCATCATCATAAAAGCAGGAGCGGTGAGCAACGAAAACACGGAGCGGACTATTCGAGGCCGGCCGATGCCGAGCAGTTTGCCTTCCGCACCGGTATTTCCAGTAGGTGGATCAGCAAGGCCAACCGCGATGATCAGCATGTATACCTTGCGCTGATAGTTTTGAAGCATGCATGAGAAGCCCGTCCTCGAAGCACTCCGCGAATTTGTTGCCGAGCGCGAATGGGCGCAGTTCCACACACCCGAGAACCTGGCCAAAAGCATCAGCATCGAAGCGGCAGAGCTCCTCGAATGCTTTCAGTGGGGCGATGCCGACCTGGCCTCAGCGAAAGACGAGTTGGCCGATGTACTGACCTACTGCCTGCTTCTCGCGGATCGTCTGGGCCTTAACGCTGACACAATCGTGATGGACAAGCTGGCGAAGACTCAGGAGAAATACCCGGTCGACAAAGCGAGAGGACGCAGCGAGAAGTACGACCGCCTGTAGCTTCAGCGGCTGCCACTCGAACCCGGCAACAACTCCGCCAAACGCTGGCGAAGCGCTGGGTCGCACACGTACATGTATGTGCCCAGCATGCCTCGACTCAGAAGCACCCCATAAATGTTTCGCACGTATTCGAGTAGGTCTTCATCAGTGAATTTCTGCCCGAGGAAGTTGTTGTTCGACTTGCCACGCCGATCGAAGTAGGTCGCGCGGTCAAACACGGTTCGCCCGGAAACAGGGTCGAGCTTCAGATCGCCACCGATGATCACGCCCGCGTAGTTGAGATCGTACCCCTGCACCGTGTGGATCGAGCCGACCTCCCGCACTGAGTTTGACGAGTTAATCCAGTCTTTGGAGGTGGTATTCCACTGCAGCTGCTTGGTGCCGAGTTCGATATCGAACGCGGCGGAGTTCTTCCGACTCTTCCACTCCCACGCGTACCCGGCGAGCACCCGTGACAACCCCACCTCGCGGTCGCGCCGCATGATCGCGTCGTGAAACGCATCGAAATCGGCGAAGACGCGGAGGTCGTACTCCCCGAAATTGGGGGCGCTCTCATCTGGCCGTTCGAGCAGCCGACGAACGTACCCGACGTAGTCAGATCCCGCGCGCACCCGCATTTGGCTCGTGAGTGGATAGAACCGTTTCGCGGCTCGTGCACCGCCGCTCAGTTCCTCAAGCGTTTCCCGCGGTAGATCTGCGGGTCGAACCGCCTGCGCGCTGTCGACGAGGAAGATCTGGTGGGTGCTCTGGTGCGTAATCCAGTCGAGTTGGCTGCGATTCTCGCCATCTGGCCCAAACAGCACCCGGTTGATTTCACCGAAGTCACGCGTGAGTGTGCCCATGGCCTGTGCTGATCGGCGGTTGAGCCGGTGTGCCTCGTCTACGATGAGCAGGTCGAATTTCTCGGTGGATCGCCCCACGTCAAACGGGGTCAACACACTCGCTTTGTCAAGCCCAGGCGTGCGCGAGAACACCGCCTGCATGGTGGCGCGCAGCGACTGCTGCGGCACGACGATGCCAACTCGAAACCCTCTGAGCAGTTCACGGTTCTCTTCCGTGAAGAGGTCGGCGAACATAGATTCGCGATCAAACTCCTGCGCGTCGACTCTGCGCATGTCGCCGAGGAGCTTCATGATGTAGATAGCAAGAATCGTCTTCCCGGTACCGGGCTCCCCCTGCACCACGATCGTGCTCGCGCGGCCCTGGTGAAGGTCCTCGATCAGCCCATCCATGATGTCCTCGACGGCGATGGCCTGGTCATGCGTGAGCGCTTTGAAGGGTGAGAATTTGAAGAGATCGCTGTTCTGAATATCTTCGACGGACCGGGTGAAGTACCCCGCTGCGCGTAACTCCTCGAAGATGTTGTCGAAGACTTCCTGGTAATCCCCGCGGCGATAGTAGTCGGCCTCGGAGATTCCATCGTTGCGGTTGAGCACTCGGTACTTGCCATCGCCCGCGAAGAGGCGAATGAAGTGCGATTCGAGGTCGAGGCACGCAGACTTGTTAAAGGTGTCGTCGACGATCACCTGCACGCGTTTGAGATGCTGCTTCCCCTCGGTGCCAAGATGCTGCCGCATGCGGGCCGCGCCATTGAGCGACTCCCCCACATAGATATCGCGCTCATTGTCGATCGTGTAGACAACCGGCCAGTTGCTGTGTCGGGCATTGGCGGCGGCCCACTCTCCGACAGCGAGAGGGTCGAACGAGAACTGCTCGATGCGGTAGTCACCCATTTACTCTTCTTCCTCATTCGAAATCCGCTGAAGGCCACGCAGTAACTCGGCTTGCCCAAACAGACCGGCTTATTGAGCCATATCCCCTGCGCCAGGTTCCGTGATGTTCAACATGGAGGCCTTCTTACCCGTCGGATCGCAGTTCACGCAATGTGCGGTCTCGCTCGCTCATGCGCGCAAACACTCGTGGATCTGCGCCTTCTGGAAAGTACACCTTGCGCCGTCGCTCGAGGCCGACCAGCTTCCACCACGGCGGAGTGGTGGACCCCTTGCCTGCGTTGTGCGATCGGCACAGTGCCTGGCCGTTACTCACGATCGTGGGGCCGCCCTTGCTCCACGGGTAGATGTGATCGGCGTCTGTCGCTGCCTCGCCGCATCTGCCCCACATGAGAAGCAGCTGCGCCTCGCAACGACCGCCTGCGCGATCCATCACCTCGCGGCGCGCACCGTACTTGAACAGGCGCCACGGGTCACGCTTTCCGTGCGGGCCACGGCCAGGCAACGGGGCAGCGAGCGCGATCCCCACAACCAGCATGGTGACGAGCATCGGCGCCATCGGCTCGATCGCTTGCCACATCTGCCCCAGAGTTTCGACAAACATCTAGCAGCCTCCTCTGAGCTTCTCAGGTCGAGCCTATCGATGGTGTGGAGCCCACGTCGAGACACGCGAGGCAGCGGGGCGGCGCGTTTTCGAGCCCCGAGCCTGGCTGGGTCTGGCGGGCGCGGGGAATCAGGGAAAAACGCGTCGCGTTTCTCTTTCCGCGCGCTGCGGCCACTGCCGAAGTTGCCGGGCCGATTCAGGCCCGACAGAACCGCGGATGGATCGGCGAGGGGTCGGAAGCGCGCCGCGGCGCGGATCCGCTGCGAATACAGCGAGCCCCCGACCCGATCGAATCAGCGGTGCCGCACCTCAAATGGATCGAAGATGCGCGCACCGAGCGCCTCACGGTGCACTCGGTAACTGCGAGGCGTCTGCCCTGAGTCGCGCAGCTCACGTGCGCGCTCTGGGTACCCGAAGTCCTCGGGCAACTGGCCGTCGCGCAGCGCTGCCAGCGCCCGCACGCGCACCTCGGAGCCGGGGTGCACGAAGCCGTGCGGCTCGTACTGGAACAGGTTGTGGCACCACGCGGTCGCCTCGCCGCGCGTGAATCCAGCCCAGCGTCCGTCGACGATCGGCTCGTCGGCTCCGGGCAGCGTGAACGCCGCCTCGAACTCGGCCTGTGCGGCAGCGGCGCGATCCACAATCGCGGCTTCGTGTTGCGTGCGTTCGGTGCGCTCGGCTTCCTCAATCAGGGCCACCAGCTGGTCGAACCCGATCCGTTCGGCCTCGCCGTCGTCGCTCCTAGAGACGAATACCGTGGGCCTATAGGACTTAAGCACCTGGCGCGCCGACCGGCTCTCGAGGTCGAAGCCTCCGCTCAGGCCGAGCTGGTGCCACCACGCTGTGCGCGATCCACTGTGTATAGAGATATTGGGCATGAGATCTGCCCCTTCCCGGGGCCTCGCCCCACCGATCTTGCACCGCGAGATCTCGCGGGCCCGTTCTTCCCCTGGGACACCCGGGAATCGATGGATTCGGGTTGTCGGGTAACCGGCCAGGTACCTACGGTTACCGCTCGTGAACGTGAGATGAGGTTAGCACGGGGTGGCGGGCATCAACCAGAGGAGAAGCAACGGGGCGGCGCGTTTTCGAGCCCCGAGCCTGGCTCGGGCAGACGGGAGCAATGGTGCAGCCATTGCGGTTGGATCGGCGAGGGTCGAAAGCGCGCAGCCGACACTGCACCCCACCGTCGGCGAGATCAACTCAGAACGAGGCGTGATCCGCTCGATTTCAATGAATGTCAGTGGTCGATGGTTCACTTAAAACATGACCAGCACCGCAGAGATCAGCACCGATTCCGGCACCGACGTGCCGCGCCCGGTGGTAGCTGATCGTGAGGCGTTGCTCTCTCAAATCGAGGCGAATGAGCGCGAATTGCGAAGGCTCGGCGCCGAACGTCTGCGGCTCTACGCAGAGCTGCTCGACATCGCGGCGATTGCTGCCGACACACAGGCGAGCGACGAGTGGCTGCCGGTTGGCGAGCGAGGGGATCTCGAGTTTCGTGCACTGCGGGCCGAGGTGGCGACCAGCCTGAAGCTGACCGAGCATCAAGTCGGCCGCGACATCGGGTTCGCGCACACGCTCACCACGCAGTACTGGCGGGTATGGGAAGCGTTCGAAGAGGGGGCGATCTCCGAGCGTCACGCTCGCGTCATCGTTGATGCAGGAACAGTGCTCGGCTGCGACCCATCCAGTGACACGCAGGCGACCCGCGACGAGTATGTGCGCAACGTCCTGCCTGAGGCCCTGCAATCGACTCACGCGCAGCTGCGGCCGCGTGCGCAAATGCGCGCCGAGCAGTTCGCCGAACGCTCCCTCGACTCCCGCAATGCGGAGGCACGCACCCGCCGCCGTGTGATCGTCACTGAAGCGGCAGACGGCATGGCCGATCTGTACGCCAATTTGCCCGCCGTTGAGGCATATGCGATCAAGAATCGGCTGCTGCAGATGGGGAAGCGGGTTGCCCTGGTGGATCAGGCCCGCACGCGAGACGAGATCCAGGCTGACATTTTCACCGATCTTCTCCTCACCGGCACTCCGGAACTACATGATGCACTGTCACGCGCCGGTGACGGGCAAGCTGCTGGGCATGATGCTGGTAATGGTCTCGGTGCGGTGCGCGCGCAGGTGCAGATCATCGGCGGGTGTGACGCGCTCGTGTGCGGGCTGATGCCGGCGCCTGATGCCGACGTTGGTCACCGGAAAATGCGCGCTCCGCGGCCCGCCCCACCAGAACTCATCGGTTACGGCCCGATCGACCGCGCCTCAGCGCGCACACTCGCCGGGCACGCGCAGGCGTGGGAGGTGGTTACCGCAGAACCAACCACCGGTGCGGTACTGAGGGTTGAACGCTACCGGCCCTCAGAAGAGATGCGCCGTATGCTCGGCGCCCGCGACGCGCACTGCCGGTTTCCCGGGTGTCGCGTGCCACTCGCGAGGTGCGACCTCGACCAAACCATCGATGCCGCGCGCGGCGGTCCGACCGCAACCGACAACCTCGCCCACCTCTGCAGATCGCATCACACACTGAAACACCATTCGGGTTGGCGTGTGCACCAAGAATCGGGCGGCGTGCTCCGGTGGATCTCTCCCGCCGGCCGCACCCATGTCGAACGGCCCCCGAGCCTCGTGCGATTCACCGCACCGAGCCCGCCAGCCCCGCCACCCTGGTAGAAACGCAAACCTGGTCACACACCAGGGTCGGGCTCATTCTGTGCCAGCAGCACCGCGAACACCGCCCACAGCGTCGCGAGGCCCATCGCGGTCTCCTTGCCGTTCCAGGTTTCAGACTGCCACATCGCAAACCATTCCGAACCCACCACAATGAAGCCAACGAACCAGATCAGAATCCCCACCCCGTAGGCGGCGAACCCCCAGGCGCGCGCCCGGTCGTAGGTGCGTCGATCCGCCCGCCGATGTCGCAGCAGCAGCACCGCGCCGATGAGCGCAAGCGCCGTGAAGACGACTTCTGCGGCGATGATCGCAACGAAGGCAGCGATGTGGATCGCGGTCGAGTCAATCGCCCGCCACCTGATGCCGCTGTCTGCGAAGGTGGTGTCCATCGACAGCACGTGCTGCACGAACTGAAAATTCGCGTCGGGATCGCTGAGGTTGCCAAACACGACGAACAGACCGAAGAGGCCCGCTGCGCCCAAAGTCAACGCCTGCAGCAATCGCAAGGGGTGGTGCATGGGTTCTTCGCGCCTTTCGTCTCAGTCTTCGTTGGACCCACGCAATCGGGCCGTGGTTGTCGCCTGCGCTCGGGCTATCCGACCGCTGCTGCCCGCTTGTGGATGGGCTATCTAGTGCAATGCCGACAGTATCGGCGCGGCACTCCGCGTGGAGGCCGGAGTCTCACTCGGCCAGATACTCGATCACGAGGAGCGCGATCGCGGCGGTGCTGTATTCCTCGGTCGAGGTGATCGAGAGTGACACGATGCGGTGCAGCGGTTTCGCGGCGAGGGCGGCATCAATCTCAGACTTCAGCGATCCACTGATGGTGTTATTGATTGCAACCTCGATGATCTCTTGCCGCGGTGTCAGCCCAGTGCTCATGCGCCGATCCTCTCACGAGGAATCGTTTGCGGGTGCGGTCAGCGCGGCACTGACGAGGTTGAAGGCCCAGCCTCTATCGCAGCAGCAGCCTCACCGATCTTGATCATTATCGAGTCGCCTGCCTCTTGCGCGACCTCGTCGGCATCGTATGCGGCCTTTCCCCTATCGACGATCGATGCCGCCACGGATAGCCAGCGCTGGATGTGCAGCAACTCTTTCGCGACTCTCAACTCCATCAGAGCAACACCCTGTCGCTGAGAATGTCTTGATCCAGACGAGGGTCGAGTCCGCGATAACTCACAATGTCGACGTCCTTCCCAAGAATGCTCGCCAGAGTCTCCTCCAGGTGCAGCATGTCGAATGAGTCCGCGTCAGGTGGTGGCTGTACGAGCAGGTCGAGATCGGAATCCGGTCGGTCATCTCCACGCGCCGCAGAGCCAAACATCGCAAGTCGGGTGAAGCCACGATGTTCGGCCACTTGCCGAAGCACGGACCTGCCCGCAGTGACCAGATCACTCGGCCGGGCCCCATCAGTGCGTTCTCGTGCAACTTGGTAGCTGATGGCAGGTTGCGTCACGCCCAATCTCCGAGCAACTTCGCGCTGCGATTCCCCCTGTGCCATCATTGCGCGAAGGGCGAGTACACGTCGCAGCCGCGCAAGCTCAGCGTCTCGGCTTGCGCCTTCATACTCCAACACCAAGTTCATAAAATGATTTTATCACCCACGCCACTCGCGCGGGAAGCGCGCCCCCCAGCTGCCGCGGGGTCCGTGATTGGGCAACACCGGGCGGAGTGATCCACCCCGCGCATCGAAGCCGGCGGTAACCGAGTTTCCCTAAGTGTTCACGCAGAGTCGAGTGAAAGCGGGAAGCACGTGAAGATCGTCGTCTTTGGATCCACCGGTGGCGTTGGGCAACACGTCGTGCGGCATGCCGTAGCTGCCGGGCACAGCGTGACGGCGTTTGTGCGCTCGCCCGAAAAGCTCGAGGTGACGGACGGTGTCACGATCGTGCAGGGCGATGCCTTCGATGCCGAGTCCGTGGCGCGCGCGATCGACGGGCAAGACGCGGTGATCTCGTGCCTGTCGTCGTCGATACCGATGAAACCGTCGACCGAAGTCGCGCAGATGACGCAGAACATCGTCGCGGGTATGCAGCGGGCGGGTGTGGATCGCATCGCGTACTGCGCATCGGCAGGCGTTGATGGCGAGCTCACCGGTACCGTCGGAAAGTCAATGATGTGGTTGCTGCGCAACCCGCTCGCTGATCACAAGGCAGCGCTCGGCAAGGGGTAGCTGCAGGCCCTGCAACTATTCACAGACTTCCCGAACACCTTCTATGCAGTCTTCACCGGTTGAATAGAGTCAAGAACACCCTCCAAGGAATCACGCTCGACTTCGAGGTCATGATGGGTCTGCAGGTTGATCCAGAACTGCGCCGTAGTGCCGAAATAGCGTCCGAGTCGGAGCGCGGTGTCGGCGGTAATGCGACGCTTTCCGTGCACTATCTCGTTGATTCGCCTCGGAGGCACACCGATGGCGATCGCGACGCGATTCTGCGTGAGGCCCAAGGGTTCGATGAACTCCTCCATGAGCACTTCACCCGGAAGTATCGGGTCTAACTTCGTTGACGCCTTGCTGGCAACTTGTGTCAGGTTGTTCATGAGATTCCCTAGTGGTAATCCGCTATCGTCACGAGTTCTGCTCCGTACTCAGTCCACACGAAGCAGATTCTCCATTGGTCATTGATACGAATACTGTGTTGACCTGCGCGCTTCCCTCTCAGAGGTTCGAGCCTGTTACCGGGTGGCACTCTGAGATCTTCAAGCCGCACTGCAGCGTCGATCATTGTGAGCTTTCGAAGGGCGACGCGGAGGATTCGAGAATCAAGTGCACGCACCGATTCTCTCTGCCAGAGTCGCTCCGTGTTTCGGTCACCGAACGACCTAATCACGGGACAATCCTATAACGTCTGCCGCTATTAACGCAATGCGTTATATAAGCTAGCTGCGCGCAGTGATGCAGTCGACCTTTGTGCGCGATTTGAAACATGGCCTTAGGCTAGGTAATCACCACGGCACATCGGCCTGACCCCAGTAATCTGTGGAGAAGTCCGGGCAATCTCGATGCGTGATCAACTGTGCACATCAAGTGGAGCGCTACCTACCCTTGGTGCCATGAGCGTGGAGCTTCTCGCCACCTCTGCGAGCGGCATCATGGGCAGCGCGAGCCCCGGGCTGATGGCCCAATTCGGACCGCGCGATCCATCGCATTTTCTGAAGCGTAGAAATAGTCATGAATTTCACCCCCTGAATCGGGGCACTCACAATTGCATCGTGCCCCAGAGTGGAACTAGCGATCAAGATCACAGTACTTGTGAGCTAGACCACACCACACGAAGGACTCATCATGACTGCGTACCAAAACGACATCGACGCCGTGACGGCACTCAAAGAGCACGCCGGCTCCAGCTGGGATGCGATCAACCCCGAGAACGTCGCTCGCATGCGGGCACAGAACCGGTTCAAGACCGGTCTCGAGATCGCCCAGTACACCGCCGACATCATGCGCCGCGACATGGCCGAGTACGACAACGACACCTCGGTCTACACCCAGTCGCTCGGTGTCTGGCACGGCTTCATCGGCCAACAGAAGCTGATCTCGATCAAGAAGCACTTCAAGAGCACGAAGAAGCGCTACCTCTACCTCTCGGGCTGGATGGTTGCCGCCCTCCGCTCGGAGTTCGGTCCCCTCCCCGATCAGTCGATGCACGAGAAGACCTCGGTGCCGGCCCTCATCGAGGAGCTCTACACCTTCCTGCGCCAGGCAGATGCCCGCGAGCTCGATCTCCTCTTCACGCAACTCGACGGCGCCCGCCTGGCCGGCGACGAGACCGCGATCGAGTTCATCCAATCCCAGATCGACAACTACGAGACGCACGTGGTGCCGATCATCGCCGACATCGATGCCGGCTTCGGCAACCCCGAGGCGACCTACCTGCTCGCCAAGAAGATGATCGAGGCTGGCGCCTGCGCGATCCAGATCGAAAACCAGGTCTCAGACGAGAAGCAGTGCGGTCACCAAGACGGCAAGGTCACCGTGCCGCACGAGGATTTCCTCGCGAAGATCAATGCGGTGCGCTACGCCTTCCTCGAGCTCGGCATCGACAACGGCGTGATCGTTGCCCGTACCGACTCGCTCGGTGCCGGCCTCACCCAGAAGCTCGCCGTGACCCACACCCCCGGCGATCTGGGCGACCAGTACAATTCGTTCCTTGATGTCGAGGAGATCTCCGAGAGCGATCTCGGTAACGGCGACGTGGTGATCAAGCGCGATGGTAAGCTGCTGCGCCCGAAGCGCCTGCCGAGCAACCTGTACCAGTTCCGCGCCGGCACCGGCGAAGACCGCTGCGTGCTCGACTGCATCACCTCGCTGCAGAACGGTGCCGACCTGCTGTGGATCGAGACCGAGAAGCCGCACGTCGAGCAGATCGCGAGCATGGTGGATCGCATCCGCGAGGTCGCCCCGAACGCGAAGCTCGTGTACAACAACAGCCCGTCGTTCAACTGGACCCTGAGCTTCCGCCAGCAGGCATACGACCTGATGGTAGAGCAGGGCAAGGATGTGTCGGCGTACAACCGCGACAACCTGATGAGCGTCGACTACGACGGCACCGAGCTCGCGCAGCTCGCCGACGAGAAGATCCGCACGTTCCAGAAGGAGGGGTCGGCACGTGCCGGTATCTTCCACCACCTCATCACCCTGCCCACCTACCACACGGCTGCGCTGTCGACCGACAACCTCGCCAAGGGCTACTTCGGCGAAGAGGGCATGCTCACCTACGTTCGCGACGTGCAGCGCCAGGAGATCCGCCAGGGCATCGCCACCGTCAAGCACCAGAACATGGCTGGCAGCGACATCGGCGACAACCACAAGGAGTACTTCGCCGGCGACGCCGCCCTCAAGGCCAGCGGCAAAGATAACACGATGAACCAGTTCTAAGCTTGTTCTCACTGAACGGGGTCTCGGCAAATGCCGGGGCCCCGTTGTGGTGTGTGGGCTCGGTTCGCTACTCCTGCTTCACCGCGCCCTGCCAGCCGGCCGCGAGCGTCACGAGACGCTGCGCAAGCTCATCTCGCGTCTCCAGCGGCTCTCGCGCTGCGCCCACGGCAAGACCCAGCAAGTAGGCGCTGACTGGGGCAGCTGGCCTGGCCACATCGTGAGCAACATCACGCGCAAGATCAAGCACGGTGGTGATTGCCGCGAGATCCGCATCCAATCCGAGCTCGGCCGATGCTGCTCGTACCCACTCGTTGAGTGCGTCTGGAGGTAAATGTTTTGCGTCTGACATGGGGTCTCCCTGCTGCGGTCACTTGGTGTTGAGCGGTCTCGTTGCCCGATTATCTCGGGCTTTCCGAGTGCGTGGGTAGCCCGCTGTTCATCTCTGTCTGAGCCCGCAACAGATCCTCCGGGCGGTCAATATCAAACGAAATAGCGTCGTCAACGGGCGCTTCTCGCAGCCGCGCATGCCGAATGCGCGTCGCACCGGCAGGTCGGTAAGCCTGTCTCCGAGCGCTGCGCATGCTGCACGCAACGCATCTGATGCATAGATTCCCGCCAGCCACTGCCGATGCCCCAACGAGTCCCGCAGCAACACTCCCTCGCCTTCGGATTCTCTGCCGGATTGCCAGGCATCCGTCAGCGCCAGACACAGTGCATCAGGTCGGGCAAGGTCGCAGGGAAGGATCATCACCCACTCCTCGTGCACCAGTTCAAGCCCTGCCGCAATCGCAGCAAGCGGGCCGGTAAACGGTGGATCCTCACGCACCACCACACTGCCGGCAGGTGCCGCATGTTCAGGCCCCACAGTAATGAGCCGGTTGGCGCCAACAGCGAGCGCAGCCGCTGCCACGCGATCCACTAATCGTTCGCCCCCAAGGCGCATCGTTGCTTTCTCCTGACCACCGAGGCGACTACTTTTTCCGCCTGTGAGAATCATCGCATCGAACTGGCTCATGGCGTCACCGCGATCACGGTCACCGTTTCTCCGGCCTGCACATCGCCTCGCTCCGGCCCCACGAGCGCGTAGGCGTCGGTGGCACCGTGGCCGCCCACCGCGTGCGATACCCCGCGCGGATTCACCACGGGGGTGCAAGTGAGTCGCGTGTCGCGACTCGCAAGCGACACCGGTAGCACTTGCAGTTGCCCCATCACTCCGCGCCAAGCCACAGTTGCCTCGGCCGCAAGACGGCGCCGGTGCAATTCGGTGCGGCCCTGGAGAGCGAGCAATGCCGGGCGCACGAAGAGTTCGAAACTGACTGCGGCGCTCACCGGGTTTCCCGGCAGCGCAAAGATAAATGCCCCGTTCTGCAGCCGCCCCACATTCTGAGGCTGACCCGGACGCATCGCCACTCTTACCGCGCGCACCGCAGGCTCTTGCTCAAGCGCGATCCGGGTCACATCGCGTGTGCCCGGGCCAATTCCCCCCGAGGTGATGATCACATCGCTCTCACGCGAAAGATCACTGAGTTGAGCCCGAAGACTTACCGCATCATCTGCGTTACGTCGTACCGCTACCGCTTCGATGCCCAGGTCAGCCAGGAGCGAGACGAGCAGTATGGAGTTCGACTCTGGGATCTGGCCGCGTGCAAGCGGCTCCCCCGGGGCACGGAGCTCGGCGCCGGTGACGAGCACTACCACCCGTGGCTTCTCGCGCACCCACACCCGTTCTATTCCGGATGCTGCGAGTGATGCAAGCCTGGCTGGCGTCAACAACTGCCCGCGCAGCGCCAGCGTCGTGCCCGCGGAAATGTCTTCACCGCGACGCCGGATATTCGCACCGGCGGCGATCGGGGCAACTATCTCAACCCATTCGTTGCCCCAGGCCCCCGTGCCCTGCTCACTCGACACCTGTTCCACGGGCACCACCGCATCGGCAGCGCTCGGAACTGGCGCTCCGGTCATAATGCGCACGGTTTGGCCCTGAGTAATGAGTGGATCACATTCACTCCCTGCGGCGACTTCCCCAGCCACACGCAGCCGCACGGGGTGCTCGACGGTCGCGCCCGCGATGTCGTCCGATCGCAGCGCGTACCCATCCATCGCAGAGTTATCCCACAGCGGCAGCTCACGCGACACAGCCACGTCGCGAGACACCGTCAGTCCGAACGCACTTACCGTGCCACACTCACGTTCCGAAGTCTTGCCGATCCTCTCGAGGATCCAATTCACATGCTGATCTGGGGTGAGGCTCACGCTCGTCCCTCCGCTCTGAGGCATAGACCGCTCTGGTGTAGAAAGACGCGCTCGATATTCGAATCACAGTTCGGCGCGCAGCGCATCGTGCCTTGAAACCATCGAAATTCCATGCTATCCACATAACATGTCTCGAATTACTGCACGGCGACGGGTCACCCGGGTGACGCTCGGGCAACCCCCTCGTCAGGCCCCAGATTCACTCGCGGTGGAAGAGCCCCTCGAGATGCGGGTGTTCGGCCGCTCGCTGGCGATCACCATGCGCACCCCCGGGAATGACGTCGAGCTGGCTGCTGGGTTTCTCGTCTCTGAGGGAATCATTCACCAGTCTGAGGATTACGCGGTCGCACGTTATTGTGCGGGCGCTACCGACGGAGACGATGGAAACACCTATAACATTCTCGACATCACCCTGGCCCCGGGCGTGCCACCCCCCGACCCGAGCCTTGAGCGGAATTTCACGACGACGAGCGCCTGTGGTCTGTGCGGCAAGTCAACCATCGACGCGGTGCGCACGACCTCCTCATTCGCAGTGGATCGCGATCCACTTGTGTTGTCACCTGAGATGCTCGCCGGCTTCCCCGATGCGCTCCGCGCTCAGCAGCGCGTGTTTGACCGCACCGGTGGCCTGCACGCCGCAGGATTGTTCGACGGGCGTACCGGCGAATTGCTGGTATTGCGAGAAGATGTCGGCCGACACAATGCGGTCGATAAGGTCGTGGGCTGGGCACTGCTGAACGGAAAGTTTCCGGCCCGGGAGTGCGTGCTGATGGTTTCGGGGCGTGCCAGTTTCGAACTCACTCAGAAGGCCCTCATGGCGGGTATCCCGCTCCTTGCCGCGGTCTCCGCACCGTCATCCCTTGCCGCCGATCTCGCGGAAGAGTGTGGCATGACGCTCGTCGGATTTCTTCGGGGTCCTTCGATGGTGATTTACAGTCGACCCGATCGACTTCTCAACATAGACTCGCCAGCAGAAGCAGCAACCCGAAATGATCTCGGCCTCGAGCTCCAGGAAGAATGTGCCTCATGAGTCCCAAACCTCTCGACGAAGATTTCTCTGACGCCGACATCAGAGTCACAGCCCCCAAAGAGTGGGCGGCCGGCGTTCACGGAGTCACGCACTCGATGATCCCCGCCCTGGAAGACTTGGGGCCATCACGCACACTCAAACTGATGACCAAAATCAACCACAAAGATGGTTTCGATTGCATGAGCTGTGCATGGCCAGACCCAGATCACCGCAAACTGGCTGAGTTTTGCGAAAACGGTGCCAAAGCCGTGGTGTGGGAAGCGACTCCCCTGAAGATCGAACCCAGTTTTTGGCAGCAGCACAGTCTCACTTCGCTTGCAGATAAGACAGAGTACTGGCTGGGCATGCAGGGCCGCCTGACCGAGCCGGTGTATAAACCCGCCGGGGCGGACCATTACGAACCGATCGCCTGGGATGACGCGTTTCGTCTCATCGGGGAACACCTACGCGCGCTCCCCTCACCCGACGAGGCAGCCTTTTACACCAGTGGGCGCGCATCAAACGAGGCGGCGTTTCTGTACCAACTCTTCGCCCGAGCATTCGGCACCAACAATTTGCCCGATTGCTCGAATATGTGCCACGAATCAACCGGGGTGGCCATGCAGCACACCCTCGGAATCGGCAAGTCAACCGTGGCCTATGACGATTTTGAGAAAGCCGACCTCATCATCGTGATGGGACAAAACCCGGGCACGAACCACCCCCGCATGTTGACTGCCCTCGAAGAGGCCAAAGACAATGGCGCACACATCGTGGCAATCAACCCGCTTCCCGAAGCAGGACTGATTCGGTACAAGAATCCGCAGCGCGTGAAGGGTTGGCTCGGAAAGGGAACAAAAATTGCAGATCAGTATATTCAGGTGCGGATCGGGGGCGACATGGCCCTCCTCCAGGCACTGTCGCAGCGGGTGCTCGCTGCAGAGCAGAAGGCACCCGGAACCGTGCTCGATCACGACTTTATCGCTCAGCACTGCGATGGGTTTGAGGAATTTGCAACCCACCTCTCACAGCTTGACGCTGTCGAAGTGGCACGAGCCACTGGCATTCCCGATGCCGAAATAGACGAACTCGCCAAACGATACCTCGCTGCAGACCGAGTGATCATCACCTGGGCAATGGGAATCACCCAGCACCGCAAGGCAGTCGACACAATCCGCGAGATCGTAAATCTCCTCCTCCTCCGTGGAAACATCGGCAAGCCGGGTGCGGGTGCGTGTCCAATCCGCGGGCACAGCAATGTGCAGGGTGACCGCACCATGGGAGTGTGGGAGCGGATGCCCGACTCGTTTATGGATGCATTGGGCGCCGAGTTTGGGTTTGATCCGCCGAGAAAACACGGGGTCGACTCGGTCGACGGGATCCGCGCGCTCAACGAAGGAAAAATCAAGGTCTGGGTGGGCCTTGGAGGGAATCTGCTCGGGGCAATCTCTGATGCCAACCTTGCCGAAACCGCCATGCAGAAGACGCGCCTCAGCGTCCAACTCTCGACAAAACTCAATCGTTCACACGTTATCACCGGCGAGGAGGCACTCATTTTGCCGGTGCTCGGCCGCACCGAAATTGATCGCCAGTCTTCCGGCGAGCAGTTTGTGTCGGTAGAAGACACCGTATGTGCGGTGCATGCCTCCTATGGGCAGATCGAGCCAATATCGGCTGAGGTGCGATCTGAGGTCGCGGTGATCGCAGGAATGGCACACGCAACGCTGAATGACACCCATGGAATCGATTGGCTCGGCATGATGGATGATTACGATCGGATCAGAGATCACATCTCTCGGGTCATCCCTGGATTTGAGAACTTCAATCACGACATCCGACTGAAGGGTGGCTTCGTTCTTCCGAACGGTCCGCGCGATGAGCGCCGTTTCGATACCGAAACCGGTAAAGCGCGAATCACGGTCAATGAACTCGAACATGTGAGCTGCCCCCCGGGCAGACTGATCTTGCAGACTATGCGGTCACACGATCAATTCAACACAACGATTTACAGCTTGAATGATCGCTATCGGGGTATTACTCGGGGTCGTTCGGTGATCTTTGTGCACCCCGATGATTTGGCTGAGCTTGGAATTGACGACGGCCAGACGGTAGATATTTTTAGTGAGTGGAAGGATCAGCCTGATCGCGTCCTTCGCGGATTTCGCACCGTTGCATTCCCGACCGCTCGGGGCTGCGCCGCGGCATACTTCCCCGAGGCCAATGTCCTGGTCCCCCTCGACAGCACCGCACTCGAGAGCAATACGCCAGTGTCGAAAGCAGTGATCGTGAGGCTCGAGCCTGCGTCAGCTCCTGTAGGAGTCGGGCGACCGGTCACCGTGTAGCACCTACCTCGCTGTCCAATACACGACTGAGCGATTACACGCCGCATCGCCAAACCTCGGTCGCCCGGCGCTACACACAACGCAGAAATAGTGGGGTGGAGCGTTGCGCTCCACCCCACTATTTGCTGTGACTTACTTGTTTGCGGCGCGGGGGGCTCCCATTCCCGAGTCAATCTGGAATGGGCCCGATGCGGAAGGTCGCACATCGAAATCGAAGATCGCCGTCGGCAGATACACCGTCGAACAGGAGTTCGGGATATCGACAACGCCCGAGAGACGACCTTCGATCGGAGCGGATCCCAATAGGAGGTACGCCTGCTCGGGCTGATATCCGAATTTCGTCAGGTAATCGATCGCGTGCAGGCACGCCCGCTGGTACGAAAGATGCGAATCCAGGTACTTCTGCTCCCCGTCAAGAGTCACAGAAGTGCCCGAGAAGGCGAGCCACTCGCTGTACTGAGGCTCTACGTTTCCGGGCATGAAGATCGCATTTTCCGAGACCCCATAGGTATCCATTCCTCCGCGAATGAGATCGACCCGGAGGTCGATGAATCCACCCATTTCGATGGCACCACAGAAGGTAATTTCACCGTCACCTTGCGAGAAGTGCAGGTCGCCGACAGAAAGGTTCGCGCCGTCTACGAACACCGGGTAGAAAATCCGGGTTCCCTTGCTGAGGTTCTTGATGTCTTGATTACCTCCGTTTTCACGCGGCGGTGCGGTTCTCGCAGCCTCACTCCCGATACGCGTATACTGATCCGCGGGCACACCTCCCAAAATTGCATGCTCGGCTTCTGGTGGCAAAGCCAGGGGCGGCACTCGATGCGGATCAGTTGCGATCAGTGCACCCTCGCGAGCATTCCATTTCGCCAACAACCCGGCCGATGGTGCGGTGCCCATCAGGCCTGGGTGGATCAGGCCGGTGAAGGAGACCGCGGGCACGTGCCGAGAGGTCGCCGTCTGCCCATTGAAATCCCATATTGCCTTGTAGGCGTCTGGAAACTGCTCGGTCAGAAACCCGCCGCCGTTGTTCCTTGAGAAGATTCCGGTGTAGCCCCACCCTTGACCAGCAAGGGGGCCCGAATCTTCTTGGGGAATCGGTCCGACATCAAGGATGTCGACGACCAGAAGATCGCCGGGCTTCGCACCCTCCACTCGGAACGGCCCGCTGAGCGTGTGCACGGTCAGCAGAGGTGCATCGAGGATGTCTTGCGCAGAGTCGTCATTTTTGATTGCACCGTCAAACCATTCGCGGCAGTCGACGCGGAATGAATCGCCGGGCTTTACCGTGGCAACTGGAGGAATCTCCGGGTGCCAACGGTTGTGACCAAGTTTCTCCTGTTCCGTAAATTTCTTGGACGAATCCAATTTGAATATGTGTTCGGGCATGGAACCTTCTCCTTTGTTGAGAATAATCGGGAAACACCTTCGTCACCCGATTGTGTGATCGTGACCTAATCTCTGGGAAGTTTTTGATGCATGGGGTTAGTGGTTACTGGTTGTGTTCGCTTTCTTCCCTGTTGGGGTAGTTGGCTCACCACTTCCGGTTCGTGGGCGCTACGGGCGGAGCTCTCGATCAGTCCCAGTGCTGATCCGCCTGCGCGCGATAGATAGGGTGCGGTGATCAATTTGTGTGCTTCAGATCCGCAAACTCTGCACTCCATTTCACGCGGCACCGCCGCCATATCAAACCTGGCATCGTAGATGCACCCTGCAGTACACCGGTACGAGTAACTCGGCACTCAGATCTCCTTTCTGATCAGACAGCTATTTCGCTGCTGGTATGTACCTGGGGTTACGGGGCGGCGACAGCCGCACGTGCGGAATCCGCGGGTGAAGAGACCGTACGCTTGGGCTTCCCCAACACCCACGAGAGGAGAAAGACCAGCACTGCGATCACCGCAGCAATTACCGCACCAAACGAGGTGCTCTGATACGTCTGGGTCAATAACAAGAACGCGGGTACCGCTCCCGTTAAGATTCCGAGCATCAGCGTGAACCATCCGGTGATACGCGTGAGCTCTTCGCGGTTGAGTGCAAGCACCAAGAAAAATAGGAACCACAGCACAGCCCAAGAGAACCAGATGATCCCAAAGACAGGGTCATTTACCAGGGTGAACTGGAGCATGCCGTAGACCACCGCGCAGGCCGCCACGAACAGCGAGAACCATCCGAGGCCTTCCCCTGAGGCACCAGTGAGCTGATTCCAAGCCACATATAAATAGGTGAAGCCGAAAAGGTAAAGCCCAGAAGCACCCAGAATGACCGCGGGATCTCCGTCTGCGGTCAGTAAAGTGAGCGTCGGGAGTACCACTTGCATCCCGCCGACGAAAAGATTCATCGCTGCCGCCGATTTACCCGGTACAACGTTTAAGAGCATCAGACCGTTAATGAACAACACGGCCCCAACGTAGAGCAGTCCTACAGTTCCCACTTCAGTCTCCTGCCGCTTCGTTGCGGAGTACGCGGGTGTGCAGTTCTCCGCAGGGAGAACGTAATATGACACGTATTTTGCACTCAATTTGTTATTTTGAATACGTGGGTAACGTAACCCCGGAGCTACAAAGAGTCAAGAGTTCGACGTGCCTCACCTAATATGCCCGCGAAACACTTCCGGTGCATCACGTAAAAATGCCCGCGAAACGGAATCATCAGTTTCATGGGAAGTGGGCTATCAATGCGTGCCAGACACGAGATCACACGAAAGTTCGCGAAGCAGTATGCCGCAGCGGCCAAGAAGGAGAAGAGCCGTCTCCTTGACGAGGTATGCGCGATCACGGGCTGGTCCAGAGACAACGCGCGCAGACAGTTACAAGCTGCGCTGAAACCGCGTCGGGTAGGGGCCCGGCAACGTAAGCCGCGCCCGCTGAAGTACTCACATGACGCGTTGAAAGTGCTGCAGAAAGTGTGGGCGTTCGCGGGCGGGATCAGCGGGAAATACTTGGCCGCGTCAATGGAACTCCAACTCATGCTGCTGGAAGCGCACGGCGAACTGGTCCCAGGCCGGGGCAGGTACAGTCACCACGTCGCGGACGAGTTGCTGGCAATGTCACCGGCCACGATCGACCGCTACCTCGCTCCAGCCCGCGCGAGGGACCCACTCCGCGGGATCGCCACCACCACGCCAGGCCCGCTGCTGCGGAACTCGATCACGATCAGGAAAGCCGGTGACGAGATCGAGGCCGTACCCGGGTTCTTCGAGGGCGACACCGTCGCACACTGCGGGCCCGTCTTGAAGGGTGAGTTCTGTCGCAGTGTTGATCTCACCGACATGCACACCGGTTGGACGTACACGCGCTCGATCCGGAACAACGCACACCTGCACATTCGTGACGCCCTCGACCGATTCATCAGCGAAGTGCCGTTCGAGGTGACCGGGGTGGATTTTGATAACGGGTCCGAGTTCATCAACTACGACGTCATCGGTTGGGCTGCAGAACTTGACATCTACTTCACGAGGTCCCGGCCGTACAAGAAGAATGATCAGGCCACGATCGAGTCGAAAAACAATCAGATCGTGCGCCGGTACGCGTTCTACTGGAGGTACGACACCGCGCCTCTGCTGAAGCTATTGAACGAGTTATGGCCACTGGTGAACGATCGCCATAATTTCCTCACCCCCACGAAGAAACCCATCGGTTGGGCGACCGATCAAAGGGGGCGCCGTAAACGTGTCTACGATGAGCTCGCGACACCATTCGACCGGCTCCAGCGTTCCGGTGTGCTCAGCGCCGAGACAACCGCCGAGTTGACCGGGTACCGTGACAGCTTGAACCCGGCCCACATCGCTCGCGAGATCGACCGAATCCAGCAGCGCCTCACCTACCTCGCGGCCGAGAAGACTCGCACGCTCGAAGCGATCGAACTCGCGAAAGCACCAAACGCGGCAGCCGGGGTCAAGCCGGCCCGCGCGAGCAGGAAACAGGCAAGCTAAGCTCGAGAATTACGCGGGCATTCTTATGTGAGTCACCGGTGGTGTTTCGCGGGCATATTTATATGAGGTTCCTCGGAGTTAGAGTCACAGTGACAAGTGTCCCGCTTGTCACAAGTGGTGACGCAATCAGCTGGAGAAGAATCCATGAAACGCACTGCGGGTGTTCAGGTGTTTGCACGGCTCGGCCCCTTGACCCTGATTCTTGGCGCGCTCCTTCCGCTCTCTGCCTGCTCAGCGTCCTCGTCAGAGACGGGTCCTACGTCGCTCCCCTCGGCATCATCGTCGACGCAGGAGTCGACGGTACAGGGTGAGATCACCGTTTACGCAGCCGCATCTCTCACTGCGGCCTTCAACGTGCTCACAACAGAGTTCATGGAGTCTCACCCGGGTGTCACCTTCACACCCACCGTTTTCGACGGTTCTTCGACGCTCGCAACTCAGATTGTCGCGGGCGCACCGGCAGATATTTTCGCCTCAGCTGACGAGCGCACCATGAGCACGGTGGCTGATGCGGGACTCGTGGCTCATGGGCCATCGCTGTTTGCCACGAATGAACTCGTGATTGCCGTTGCGCCCGAGAACCCGCTCGGTATCGACTCACTTGCCGATCTTTCGGACACTGAGAGTGGCGCTCCACTTGTGGTGTTGTGCGCCGCGGAAGTCCCGTGCGGCAACGCATCTCGGTCACTTCTTCGTCGCGCAAATGTGTCGGTCACTCCAGTCAGTGAAGAACAGTCAGTCAGTGCGGTACTCTCCAAGGTACGAAACCTCGAGGCCGACGCTGGCCTGGTATACCGAACTGATGTTCTGAGTGCTGCGGGAGAAGTCGAGGGCATCACTATTGCAGGCGCGGAGAATAACCTGAATCACTACCAGATCGGCGTGGTGCAAGGCGCAGCGTCTTCCGAGGCTGCGCTCGCATTCACTGCATTCGTGCTATCTGCCGACGGCAAACGAATCCTCGCCGAATTTGGCTTCGGCACGCCGTGAACACTGGGCAGACGCGCTTCCCAGTATTTTTGTGGATCCCCGCGACTATCGCACTTGCAGTGCTTGTCTTGCCACTCCTGGCCATTTTGTTGCGCATCAACTGGGCTGAGGTTCCGCGCTCTCTCCAGGCTCCGGAAGCGCTTTCTGCTTTGCAACTCTCCCTCACCACCGCGGCCTGCGCCACGATGCTGTGCATCGTTCTTGGGGTGCCCTTAGCTCTGCTATTGGTTCGACTGAGCGGGCTTCCCGCGGCCGTGCTCCGGGCGCTCGTCATGCTGCCCCTGGTGCTCCCCCCGCTCGTAGGTGGTATGGCACTGCTGCTCCTGCTCGGCCGCAACGGAGTACTGGGTGACGCGCTCGCCGTGCTCGGGCTGCGAATCCCATTCACCACCGCGGCCGTAGTGATTGCACAAACATTTGTTGCTTTGCCGTTCCTCGTCATTTCCGTCGAGGGGGCCCTCCGGAGTGCCGATACCGGGTTCGAGCGTGTCGCCGAGAGCCTTGGCGCCAGCCCGTTCATGGTGTTGCGAAAAGTTACCCTTCCACTCATTGCACCAGCACTCATCGCCGGAACCGTATTGAGTTTCACCCGCGCACTCGGCGAGTTCGGAGCAACAGCCCTGTTCGCTGGAAACGCCGCCGGAACAACACAGACAATCCCCCTCGCGATCTACACCGCGTTTAATGGCTCAGGCGTCGGACAAGACACCGCCCTGGCACTTGCACTTCTGCTCATTGTGCTCGCTATCGCGGCTCTGGTGTTCCTGCGCAGCAGAAGGATGCCGGTGACGCAGTGAGTGCGATTGATCGAGATATGAACCCTGGAGATTCCTTCCAGGCAGAGATCACGCTTTCTCGCGGTTCCTTTTCGCTCTCGGCAGCGCTCGAAGCACCACCAGGCAAGACCGTGGGCATCATCGGCCCCAACGGCGCCGGTAAGTCGAGCCTGCTCAAAGCTATCGCAGGGGACATCACAATCCGCAGTGGATCGGTGCGTATCGGAGAGCGAATCCTTTCACAGGCTGGTGAGCGAATACGCAGCCAGCATCTCCCCCGCGCGCAGCGAAAACTCGGGTACCTTGACCAGCGCGCCCGCTTGTTTCCCCACCTCTCGGCTCAGGAAAACATCGCTTTCGGGCCTCGAGCCGCTGGAGTCTCCCGCCGACACGCGTTTGCGTTGGCAGACCAATGGCTCGAGCGCGTGGGGCTCCCTGGGAGAGGGGCAGCCCGCGCGCATGAACTTTCCGGTGGTCAGCAACAACGAGTGGCCATCGCCCGCACACTTGCTGCGAAACCTGCAGCGGTGCTGCTTGATGAGCCGTTTGCAGCGCTCGACGCGAGTACCGCGGGCAGCATTCGTGGTCTGATTGCCGCCGAACTCTCCAGGCTTCAGATTCCAGCGCTCCTCGTGACTCACAACGCTGTTGACCTGCTGGAGCTTGCCCAAGAAGTCTGTGTGCTTGAGCACGGTCGTATCACTCAGCAGGGTCCGGTTCACGAGATCCTCAGCACGCCACGCACCGATTTCGCGGCCAGGTTTTCAGGTCGCGTGCTCATTCGCGGATCCGCATCGGCGCGAGGAACACTTCAGCTGGCACGGGCGCCGCTACCAGAACTCCGAGGTGTCGGAGACCTTCCCTGCCCGTCAGGCGATGCCGTCGCCTCGTTTGACCCGAGAGATGTGCGCGTATCGCCGCAGGGCGACAGGCAAGCTGAGGGCAGCATTCAATCGTGGACAGATGATGTCGGAGAGCTCACAGTCACTGGCTCAGGGGTGCGCGTCACAGGCAGAAACTGGACGGGGTCGGTCGCCGAGGTTCCGCTTTCTCGCGCGCACACCTTTGGGTTGAGTCCAGGCCAGACGCTCATTTTTGAGCTTCCTCCCCACGCTGTCAGTTTCGCACCCGGCACGGAAGCCCGATAACACGAGACCCGGGTCACGCGCAGGCTGACTTTCCAGCAGTCCGCGCGATTCTAGCCTGTTAGGGTGGACGCACTAAGGGAGGGTCCATGCATGTCTCGGAAGACTCACCACACGAGTGGATCCCAGCCTCTCCCGAGAAGGTACTGGATCCTGCTCAATCAGTGACGCACGCGAAATCGACTATTCACCAGCTCAAAGGGCAAGCTCCCGCGGTGTCGACACGTATTCAGCGCCTGCCGGCACTGGGCTTACGTGATACGCGGAACCGGCCACTGCGCGATCTGCGGATCTCGGTCACAGACCGGTGCAATTTTCGCTGCGTGTACTGCATGCCTAAAGAAATTTTCGGGCGCGACTACCAGTTTCTCGAACGCAGAGAACTGCTGACCTTTGAAGAAATCACTCGGCTCGCCAGTGTCGCCGCACAGCTCGGAGTCGAGAAGATCCGCTTAACAGGTGGGGAGCCACTGTTGAGACGAGGTATTGAGACACTGATCGAGATGCTCTCAGCACTGCGCACGCCGAGCGGACGCCCTCTGGATTTGGCCCTCACCACGAATGGTTCGGCGTTACCCGTAAAGGCTGCGGCGTTGCGTGCAGCTGGGCTCAATCGAGTCACCGTATCGCTCGATTCCTTGAACGACGCTAAGTTTCAACAGATGAACGATGTCCGCTTCCCCGTATCGCGCGTGCTTGCTGGCATCGATGCGGCGCAGCAAGCCGGATTACACCCGGTTAAGGTCAATGCGGTCATCAAGCGAAGTGTGAATGATGATGAGATTCTGACACTCGCCCGGCACTTTCGAGGGAGCGGGCACATCCTCCGATTTATCGAATATATGGACGTTGGTTCGACGAACGGCTGGGTACTTGATGATGTGGTTCCCTCCGCCGAGGTAATCGCGCGTATCCACGCGGTGTATCCCCTGGAGCCGTTCCCTGCCACCAGCGAAGGTGAGACCGCGAAACGCTGGAGGTACCAGGACGGTGCTGGCGAGATCGGCGTGATCTCAAGTGTGACAGAGGCGTTTTGCGGTAACTGCACGCGTGCACGCGTTTCTGCCGAAGGTCAGCTCTTTACCTGCTTATTCGCCACTGAGGGGGTGAATCTTCGAGACCTCATGCGCACCGACCCTGAGGGTCAAGACGGCGATAGCGCCCTGACCCAAGCACTCGCAAAAACTTGGAACCGTCGTGACGATCATTACTCAGACCAACGGGCTCAGAACGCTCACCCTCACTCGGGTGAGCACAAACCAGACGCGTCGGGATCCACAGTGAAGGAAGGTGAGACCGCTCAGATTTCCGGTAGGCGCCGAATCGAGATGTCGTATATCGGGGGGTGAACTCGCGAACAGAACCAGCTAAACACCCACCCACTCTGAGAGTCCATCTGAAAATTCCTGCCGTTTCCAAATGGGAACTTCGTGCTTAATAGGGTCGACGAGTTGTTCGACCGCCGCGAAAGCCTCGCCGCGATGCGCGGATGCCGCCGCGGCAATGAGCGCCACCTCTCCGACTTTCAATTGGCCGATCCGATGCACCGCCGCAAGCGAGAGCCCCGTGCGCTGCTCCTCCGCTCCGACACATTCCGCAAGAAATCGCTCGGCATCAGGGTGTGCGTGGTATTCGAGTGCGAGCACTCCCCGGTCGTCATCGTGGTTTCTCACCACGCCATGAAACACCACGAGGGCACCGCAGTCGGGAGACATCACGCTTGTATGCAGTGAAAACTCTGAAATGGGCTGATCGGTGATGCGAGCGAAACTCATCGTTTTTCGTCCTTGGTGAGGTACTGATTATTGGTGGAGGGTGCGCTTCGGGCTGAGGGTTCGGAGCCGGACTGCAGCAGGTCTGGGGCATGGGCCGCGAAGGCGCGAATCCCACCCGCGAGGAACCACGCTTCAGTTCCACCTCGTTCCCGCAGAATCTGAGCCGCGCGTATCGATCGAGGACCGTTCTCGCAGTAGAGGATCACCGGTTCCTGGAGCGAAAACTCCGACGCTTCAAGATCGGTAAGTGTCAGTGATTCTGACGAAATGATGTGTCTCAGCGATCGCTCTACATCGGTACGTACATCGAGAAGCCGGGTCTTGGCACCCGACCGTAATCGTGCGGCGAGATCAGTCGCCTCGATGCTGGGGGGAAGCTCGGCTGGTCCCGCGCAGAAAACCTCATAGTCGACGAGTTCAAGCACTGGTTGCCGATCGGGGTGACGCTGAAACGGCAACTCCGACATCCGCGCACTCAATGCGTCATAGATCAACACGCGCCCGAGGAGAGGATCACCCAACCCGGTAATCAACTTCAGGGCTTCGGTGGCAAGCAAAGAACCGATCGTGCCGCACAGGCTCGGCAGAACACCCCCCTCGCCACAGTTCAGCACGTCTCCGGGCGCTGGTGGCACCGGAAACAGGTCACGGTATCCGGGGCCGTGCGGCTGCCACGCAACGCTCACTTGACCGAAGGTTTGAAAAATTGCGCCCCATACGAGGGGAAGGGCGAGCAGCTCGGAGGCATCGCTCACCAGGTACCGGGTGGGGAAATTATCGCTGCCGTCGATGACCAGGTCGTAGTCGCGAAAGAGGCGGAGTGCATTTTCCGAATTCAACCTGAGCTGGTGTGTCTGCAACCGTACGCCAGGATTCAATGCGTGCACCGCGTCAGCAAACGACGCGGTTTTTGCCCGGCCTACATCTTTCGTTCCGTGCAGAACCTGGCGGTGCAGATTCGACAGTTCGACCACATCGTTATCGACCACTCCGATGGTTCCTACCCCTGCGCCAGCAAGGTAAGGCACGCAGGCACTCCCCAGTCCGCCCGCACCGATCACGAGTACGCGCGCATTCGCCAATCGTCGTTGTGCGATTTCACCGAAGCCCGGCAAGATCATTTGGCGCTGCGCACGAGCGGCCTGGTCGTCGGTGAGCTCTGCACTGGGCTCTACCAACGGCCCGGGGTGGTGGGGCCGGACATCACTCATGTGATTGATTCTAGGGTCGTTCGGTGCGAAGGGGCCTGCGACCAAAAGTTCTCCCGAAGTCCGGCTAACATGACAGCTATGACCGACTTCACCGTTCGATATTTTGCCGCTGCGGCCGAGGTCGCTGGAGTCGACGCCGAACAGTGGGATTCCGAATTCGTGTCGTCTCTCGCATCGCTCCGAGTTGCTCTGTGTGAGCGGCATGGCGATCAGATGACGCGCATCGTGCGTTCCGGAACTTTCCTCGTCAATGGTGTTTCCAGGGAAGAGACTGAGCTTGAGAATGGGTTCGTGGTCGACGTCCTTCCCCCCTTCGCGGGCGGCTAAGGATGGCACGAAGTGTCGCCGAGCACCTGGTCGAAGTCCGCGCGCTGCTCGCGCCAGTTGTTGCTCGAATCGAGCAGGATCCGCCCGAATTTGTGCGCATCTCCGACCCTGACCTGCTAGATCGGGTGACCGCCAACGCCCTCTCTTCCTCGTTCCCACTTCCTCCCTTTGACAATTCGCAAATGGACGGGTACGCGGTGCGGCTGGAAGACATCATCGGCGCACATATCGAGCAACCGATCTCGCTTCCCCTGGGTGTCGCGACCGCAGCGGGCGATCCGCCCCTTCGTCACCAACCCGGAACCGCCTCGCCCGTGATGACCGGAGCGGCGATCCCTGAGGGCGCCGACACTGTTATTCCCGTTGAGCACTGCCAGCCCGCATCGTTTCCGCCCCTTGTGCGAGCGAATGATGGAAACCCATCTGGTGAGATCCACATCGTCAAGACCCCACCCATTGGGCAGTTCGTTCGGCGACAGGGTGAGGATCTCCCATCGAACAGTGAACTGGTCGGGGCTGGGGTGCGCCTGACCCCCGCTCTCATCGGTTCACTCGCTTCAGCGGGGATCGTCAAAATTCCCGTGCGCAGAAGGCTTCGTGTGTTGCTGTGCGCGACCGGCGACGAACTTTCACGCGCAGGAGAGACGCTGTCACGCGGCCGCATCCACGATGCGAACACGCCGATGTTGGCAGCGGCGCTTCGTGCGACCGGTGCTGAAGTACGCACGGCACGTTTAGGCGACCACAAAGAAGACCTGTACGCGCTCCTCGATCACGAGGCCGCCGGGGTAGATCTGCTGGTCACCTCGGGTGGGATTAGTGCTGGGGCGTTTGAGGTCGTGCGAGAGGCCTTCAACCCGCTGGGTGCTCAATTCGTCGGGGTAGCCATGCAACCCGGAGGCCCACAGGGCCTCGGCACTGTCGCACCGCCTTCGGGTGGTCCCACAGTAGTCGCACTGTGTTTTCCGGGAAACCCGGTGAGTTCATTCTTGTCAGCTGAGCTGTTTTTGTTGCCGACGCTGCGCCGTCTCGCAGGCAGAGCGCCTGACAGAACCCGTGTGCTCCGAACGCTCGCCGAAGATGTGCACTCACCCGAGCACAAGCTGCAGTTACGCCGTGGTCGGGTCCTCGCTGATGGCACCGTTACCGTGTCGCCCCCGGGCTCACACCTACTCAGCGATCTTGCCGGGGCTGACCTGATTGCCGAAATTCCCGACGGGGTCGCGTTCGCACCCGCGGGTTCTCAAGTGAATACCTGGAGCATTCATGAATGACAACTTGCCCCCTTCCGAACTCACCCACATACGTGCAGACGGAAGCGCGCACATGGTCGACGTGACCGACAAACCAATCACGCGCAGTTCCGCACGGGCGCAGGCCGTCCTCGAGACCCAGCCAGAGGTGATCCAGCTCTTGGTCACCGGCGCGCTACCCTAGGGCGAGTCGCTCGGTACGGCTCGGATCGCGGGCATCATGGGCGCAAAACGCACGGCTGAACTCATTCCGCTGTGCCATCCGCTCCCCCTCACAAAGCTTTCTATCGATTTTGAGCCCGAGCATGATCGAGTGCGCGTGATAGCTTCGGTCACCACACAGGGCGTCACAGGTGTGGAGATGGAGGCACTTACCGCCGCCAGCATCGCCGCGCTGACTCTCTATGACATGATCAAGGCAGTCGACCGACATGCCCGCATCACTGATATTCAGGTGCTCGCGAAGTCTGGCGGGAAGAGCGGCGACTGGGAGCTTTCGTGAGTTCCTCCGAGCCTCGCAGCGGCGCAGTGATTGTTGCGTCAACCTCGGCCGCCGCGGGTGTGGCTCTCGACACCACCGGCCCGGTGATTGCGCGGTGGCTGAACGATTACGGGTACCACACAGGCACTCCACATGTCGTGGCTGATGGGACCGAAGTGGGACAGGCGCTGAAGGCGGCGCTCGTCGGCACCCCCAGTGTGATCATTACCACGGGCGGTACCGGAGTTTCACCCGACGACACGACGCCCGAAGAGACGGTTGTTCTGCTCGACATCCAGATTCCCGGCATCATCGAGGAAATCCGGCGTCGCGGTGTCGGCGTCACCCCGATCGCGATCCTGACACGTGGAGTTGCGGGCTTCGCTGGCAACACATTGATCGTCAATCTCCCCGGTTCGCCAGGCGGTGTCGACGACGGGCTCGCTGTTCTTGCACCCGTATTGGATCACCTCGTTCAGCAACGCACAGGCCGAAAGGGCCACTCGGGTCGGGCAAATCATTCATAGCTGACCACGCTCAAATTCTGCATCGATTAGAATCGAATCAGACACGACGAGAGGAGTGGGCAGTGACGCTCGGCACGACCCCCACCTCGCCCGCCTCTCGGACTCAGCGCTCGCGAGACGATCTGCGCGTATGGGCATTTCTCGGTGCACTCGCCGCAGCCTGGGGCGTGATATTCGCGGCGAATGAAGTGCTGTGGCCATGGCTGCTGGGCGATTTGTTGCGCGTGGATCTGGTCTCGACGCTCGGCGCCGCGGTCGAGTTTTTCCTATACGACACCGTCAAGATCTCGCTCCTGCTGCTCGGCCTGCTGTTTCTCGTGGGCCTCGTCAACACGCAGATTTCACCCGAAAAGGTGCGCGGAGTGCTCGCTGGCAAGGGGCTAATCGTAGGAATTCTACTCGCGGTGGTGCTCGGTGCGATCACTCCGTTCTGTTCCTGCAGCTCGATCCCGATCTTCATCGGCCTTGTCGCCGCCGGCGTGCCGCTCTCGGTAACGCTCGCCTTCCTCGTCTCGTCACCACTCATCAGCGAGACCGGCATCATTTTGATGGGCGGTACCTTCGGGTGGGATATTGCGGCAGGGTGGGCGCTCGCTGGTGCCCTGGTTTCGATCGCGGTCGGGCTTGTGCTCTCGCGTTTCAAGCTCGAGAAGTGGATCGAGCCATTCGTATTCACTAGCCGCACCGCGCAGCTCGCGACAGCTGGCACGAGACCCTCTATGCGCGACCGGGTCTCGGCCTCGTGGGACGAAACCCGCGACATGCTGAAGAAGATCCTCCCGTTCCTCCTGCTCGGGGTGCTGATCGGGGCCGCGATCCACGGCTGGGTACCTGACGAGTTCTTCGCGACCGTCGCGGGGCCAGATAATCCCTTCTCGCTCCTCATTGCCACATTCGCCGGTGCCCCGCTCTACGCGAACCCGGCCGCCGTCGTGCCGCTCGCCTCCGCGCTCTACGCGAAGGGGGTCGCCCTCGGCACCACAATGGCATTCATGATGAGCCTCGTCGCCCTCTCTATCCCGTCGCTCATCATGCTGCGCCGGGTGATGAAGTTGCCGCTCCTCGCAATCTTCACCGGGGTCGTGCTCGCCGCGATCTACCTGATCGGCTTCATCTTCAACCTACTCCCCCTGGCCCGCTAGAAAGCTCGTTCGAGTTCTCGGCAAATGGCCGGCTGATCCACATCGAAAGGCACGCACATGCAGATCAAGATTCTCGGTCCCGGCTGCCGCAACTGCGCCACCCTCGAAAAGCGCACGAAGGAAGCTCTCACCGAACTGGGGCAGGAAGCCACGGTGTCGAAGGTGACCGACTATGCCGAGATCGCCGCATACGGGGTGATGCAGACCCCGGCGCTCGTGATCGACGAGCAGGTGGTGGTTTCGGGCAGGGTACCCGTGACCCGCGCGATCCGCGATCTCATCGTCGCGGCCAAGTAGTTTTCGCGGCGTCCCGACCCAGGTAACTCACCCGTACGTCTACCCTTGAGTCATGGAGCGCACATGACGAAGCCCGACTCGCCAAACGTCCACGGCACGCCAGACAGTCTCGGCGAGCGAGGCAAACCAGACAAGGGTGTCTCGGGCGAACTCGCCAACGACCGGCAGACACCACCGGCACCCGCGGCAACACTCTGGGCGCGCATCGCTGACACCACGACCGCGCTGAGCCGACGGCTCGGCCCCAACGGCATGCTGCTCATCATTCTGGGCATCGGCCTGGCCGTATTCTTCGCCCTGAGCGTGGCCGCGGCGGAGGTCTACGACGCGGTCACCGACGAAGACGGTGTGGCGGGCCTCGACCGGCCGATGCTCGACCTCGCGATTTCGCTCCGATCACCCGGGGCCGATGCGGCTCTCACGTGGTACACGAACATCGCCGGCACCTTCGGCATGCCACTGATCGCCATCGCTGCGATCCTCATTCTCTCGCTGCGTCGCAGGTCATGGACACCCGCGATCCTCATCGTCGCCGCCGGTGCCGGATCGCTGCTCATGACCGTGGCGGGCAAGCTCATCTTCGGGCGCGACCGCCCCCCGCTTACCGACGCCGTGCCCCCCTACGAATACTCGGCGTCGTTCCCGAGCGGCCACACGCTGAACGCCGTCGCGATCATCGGCATTATCGCGTACCTCGTCGTTCTGCGCCAAAAACGCCGGTGGGCCCGGGTCATCACGCTGAGCGTCGCCACTCTGTTCGTGATCACCACGGGCCTCACCCGGGTTTTTCTCGGTCACCACTGGTTCACCGATGTGCTGTTCGCGTGGTTCCTGGGCCTTGCCTGGCTCGTGGCGGTCATCACCGCCCACCAGCTGTACCTCGCGGTGCGCGCCCGGCGCGAACAGTCAGGCTGACCTACGCGGAAGCGCCGACCAGCGCGCCTGACCGCACTGCCTCGAGCGCGCGGGTCCACGCGACGAGCTGATCCAGCATCGGAGCGACGGAGTCAGCCTGCAGCTCGGTGGGAGCGAAGGTGGAGAAGTTCTCGAAATCGGTGAAGAGCGAGAACATGCCGGTCTTCTGCACGTGCGCAATCTGCAGCTCGGAGAGGATGCCGCGCAGGTGCTCAACCGCGCGCACACCGAAGGCCGAGCCGTAGCCGACGATTCCGGCGGCCTTATTCGCCCACTCGGCGTTCAGGTATGACAGCGCGTTGGAGAGCGCAGGGACCACGGTGTGGTTGTACTCGCCGGCGATAAACACAAAACCATCAAACTCGGCGATCTTCGCCGACCAAGCCTTGGTGTGGTCGTTGCTGTACTGCTGGTATGCAGCCGGCATGGCCTCATCGAGCAACGGCAGATTGAAGTCGGCGATGTCGACCAGCTCGTAATCTGCGTCACCGCGCTGCTGCGCCTGAGCCAACACCCACTCGGCAACGCCGACGTTGTTGCGGCCGGGACGGGTCGAACCGGTGATGATCGCGATCTTGGTCATGTAGTGCTCCTCGAATGTTCTGTGACAAGTGGCGGCGGATCCGGCCTCCCGAAATCCCCCGCGCGCATGTGGCGCTATCGAGTACAACAACTTGACGATTCAACTATTCCCAGGAGTGTAAAGGTATTTTTAGCCGGCGAGCAGCGCCAGGGTCTCCGCCGCGCGGTGTGAGAAGCCCCACTCGTTGTCGTACCAGGCCGAGACCTTGACCTGCCGACCCAAGACCCGCACGAGCCCAGAATCAAAGATGGAGGACGCGGGGTCGCCCACTATGTCGGACGAGACCAGCGGCGCCTCTGAGTACACGAGCACCCTGGCGAGTTCACCGGCGGCTGCCTCGCGGTAGGCAGCAAGTACCTGCTCGACGGTCACCTCGCGGCTCACCAGTGCGGTGAGCTCGACGATCGAGCCGACGGGCACAGGCACGCGAAGCGCATCGCCGGCGAGTCTCCCCTCGAGCTCGGGCAGAACCAGGCCTATGGCTTTGGCTGCGCCGGTCGAGGTGGGCACAATGTTCAGCGCGGCGGCTCGTGCCCGGCGCAGATCGCGGTGCGGTCCGTCCACCAAGTTCTGATCCTGCGTGTAGGCGTGCACGGTCGACACGAACCCCTGTTCGATCACTGCCAGATCGTGCAGCACCTTCGCGAGCGGGGCAAGCGCATTCGTGGTGCACGACGCGGTCGAGACGATCCGGTGCGCGACCGGATCGTAGCTGCCCCAATTCACTCCCCTCACCAGCGTGGCATCCGCGCCCGAGGCGGGCGCGCTCACGAGTACCCGCTCGGCACCGGCATCGAGGTGCGCCCGGGCAGCTTCTGCCTTCGCGAAACGACCGGTCGATTCAAGCACCGTTCCCACCTGCAGCGCGGCCCAGGGCAGGAGAGATGGGTCTGGCTGTGTGAAGAGGCGGATCCGCCGCTCCCCCACCACCAGCTCCTCGCCATCCGCACCGCGTTCGACACGCGCGGCCTGGGGCGCCCGACCGTAGACCGAGTCAAAATTGAAGAGTTGCGCGAGGGTTTCGCCATCGGTGAGGTCATTAATGGCGACCAGGTCAA
Source organism: Leucobacter fengyongliangi (assembly GCF_052386045.1). NCBI lineage: Bacteria > Bacillati > Actinomycetota > Actinomycetes > Micrococcales > Microbacteriaceae > Leucobacter > Leucobacter fengyongliangi. The sequence goes on from NZ_CM126356.1 coordinate 1,568,418, forward strand.
GTTCGCTCTCCTCCTCGAGGAGCACGCGCAGCACGCTACGACCGACCCGACCAAAGCCGTTGATTGCAATTCGCTTGTTCATTGTGAGTTCACCCTCCGCAAACGAGTTCGGCACGAGCCATCCCGAGCCTTCGACAACAGTCTCGCCTTTAAGCGAAGCTTCTCACGATCACGTGACAACTGCGTGACAAGTGCATGACAACTTACACAAGAGAGTCAGAACCCGAGATGGCGGGGAAACACTGACCGACACCCGTGAGTGTGTCCTACGAGCCCCGCGAGTGTGCCCACAGAGCCCAGGTGCCTAGGATGAATAGTGACGCGTCCAGGTACACGACCTCCAGGAGTTCCATGCTCGAGAGCCCCGAGGCCCATCGCTTCGAGATCACCGATCCATCGACGGGTGCACCCACACCGGAACGCTTCCGCGACTGGTTGTTGCACCATGTGAAGTACACGGTCGGCACCGACCCCGATCATGCTTCCATTTTTGATTGGCGCACGGCCCTGTCGCACACGATCCGCGACTTCGCCCTGACCCCTTGGTTCGCAGCAACCCGGCGCACCTGGGCCGAGGATCGCAAGCGCGTCTACTACCTCTCGATGGAGTTCCTCATCGGGCGGTTGCTGGAGGACACGGCGATCAACCTCGGCCTGCGCGATGTCGCCGCTGAAGCTCTCGCAGAGCTCGGCCAGAGCTTCGACATCATCGCCGAAGACGAGCCGGATGCCGCCCTTGGCAATGGTGGCCTCGGCAGGCTCGCCGCCTGCTACCTCGAATCCATGTCCACGCTCGGCTGCCCCGCATACGGTTATGGCATTCGTTACGAGCACGGTCTGTTTACCCAGCGCTTTGAGCACGGGCAACAGGTCGAGTCACCCGAAGACTGGCTCACAACCGAAAACCCATGGAACTTCACGCGACCCGAGTCAGCGTATGACATCGGTTTCCGCGGCGAGGTGAGCGTGGAAGAGGGTCGCAGCGTCTGGCGCCCCCGCATGCAGGTGGTCGCGGCTGCACACGACACCCCGATCGTTGGATACGGAGGAAAGTGGGCGAACACTCTGCGTCTCTGGGCCGCGCTTCCCGACGCAGGGCTCTTCGATCTCGATCGTTTTAACGCGGGTGACTTCACCGCCGCCGCCGAACCCGAGGCCTGGGCCCGCACGATCAGCCGCGTGCTGTACCCCAACGACACGACCGATCGCGGCAAGGAGCTTCGCCTCGCGCAGGAGTACTTCCTTACCTCCGCCTCGGTGCAAGACATTCTGCGTCGCCACCTAAAGTCGCACCCTGACCTCAGTACGCTGCCCCAGCACGTCGCGATCCAAATGAACGACACTCACCCGGCGATCGCTGGGCCCGAGCTGATCCGGCTGCTCGTCGACAATCACGACTTTGGCTTCGATGCGGCGGCCACTCTCGCGACCAAGGTGCTCGGCTACACCAACCACACCCTGCTGCCCGAGGCGCTCGAGCAGTGGTCCGTCGGGCTCATGCGCAAGGTGTTGCCCAGGCACCTGCAGATCATCGAACAGCTCGACACGCAACTCGTCGAGCTGCACGGTGAGCTCTCCGCAGACGTGCGGCTGATCCACCATGATCACGTCAAGATGGGCAATCTGGCGTTCGTGACGAGTCACAATGTCAACGGCGTGTCGGCCCTGCACACCGAGCTGGTGAAACAAGACCTCTTCCCCGAGCTCGACCGGGCATTCCCCGAACGCATCGTAAACATCACGAACGGCGTCACCCCCAGGCGGTGGATCAAACTCGCCAATCCTCCGCTGGCCAGGCTCATCACCGCAGCGGTCGGTGAGGGGTGGGAGACCGACCTCGAGCGTCTCCACGCTCTGGAGGACTTCGCCGACGATGCGGGGTTCCGCGACGCGTTCGGAGCCACGAAGCATGCGGCCAAAGAGCGGCTGATCACCTGGCTGGGCGAAGAACATGGCATCAGCGCGCCGGTCGATGCCCTCTTCGACGTTCACGTCAAGCGGCAGCACGAATACAAGCGCCAACTCCTCAATATCTTCTGGACCATCGCCCAGTGGCAGCGCATCAAACAGAATCCGGGTGGCGACTGGGTACCTCGTGTGAAGGTGTTCGGCGGCAAGGCGGCGCCGAGTTACCACACCGCGAAAGAGATCATCCGACTCATCAACGATGTCGGGGAGGTCATCAATAACGACCCCGACACGCGCGATCACCTCCGACTCGTGTACCCGCCCAACTACAACGTGTCGATGGCGCAGAAGCTCATTCCCGCGGCCGATCTGTCGGAGCAGATTTCGACCGCAGGCATGGAGGCCTCGGGCACCGGCAACATGAAGTTCGCCCTGAACGGCGCTCTCACGATCGGCACGCTGGATGGCGCGAACGTCGAGATTCGCGAGCGGGTGGGGGCCGAGAACTTCTTCCTCTTCGGCCTCACCGCCGAGGAGGTGGCCACGCGCCGCGGAGAGCCAGGCCACGCGCGCACGGCGATCGAACAGAGCCCGGCCATGCTCGGGGTGCTGCAGGCCATCGCCGAGGGAACGTTTAGCCCGGGCGATCCGAACCGATACGGCGCGATAGTGGATCAGATGTGGAACAGCGACTGGTTCCTCGTCGCGTCCGACTTCGACACCTACGATGCCGCGCAGGCCGAGGTCGACCGCACCTACGTCGACGCCGAGACGTGGCAACGCAAGGCGATCCTCAACATCGCCCGGATGGGGTATTTCAGTTCCGATCGGTCGATCCGCGAGTATATGGATCAAATATGGGATATCACCCCAGCCCTGCCGGATCCTGCCCGGTAGCAGACACGCGTCGACGTGTCAGTTGAACAGGAGGGAAACTCGCGCGATGCGCGTCACCCGACGAGCCTGGATTGTGCTTGGATAGCGGTAAAGGCTTCGTGAAGGAGGCTCGTTTGGCAGTTGAAGGCGCGACACCATCGGTGCTGAGCGCCGGAGAAGCCATACAGCTCTCGCACGGTCTGCACCCGGATCCCTTTGCCGCGCTCGGCCCCACCAGCGATGGTCGTCATGTCGCCGCGCACCTGCCCGGTGCCGAGTCCGTCTGGGTAGTGAACGATACCGACGAGGCCCCGTTGCAGCGTCACCCGGTCGGAGAGGGCATCTTTGTCGGCGCGATTCTGCCGCACTACCGACTTCGCATCCGTTGGCACGGCGGGTTCGTCGAAGAGCGGGAGGATCCGTACCGGTTCGGCCCGGTGATCGGCAGTCTCGACGAGTACCTCATTGGTGAGGGCACGCATCGTCGCCTGTGGGAGGCGCTCGGCGCCCACCCCATCACTCACGAGTTGGTTGACGGGGTGCACTTCGCCGTCTGGGCGCCGAACGCACAGCGGGTGTCCGTCGTCGGCGACTTCAACAGCTGGAACCCCACCGCTCACCCCATGCGCGCGCGGGGAGCCACAGGGGTCTGGGAGATCTTCCTCCCGGGTCTTACCGAGGGCACCGTCTACAAGTACGACATTCTGGGTGCCAGCGACGAGCGCCTCCCACCCAAAGCCGATCCGGTCGGTTTCGGCAGCGAGCATCCTCCGGCGACCGCCTCGGTGGTGCGCCGTCTCGGCCAACACGTGTGGCAAGACGAGGCCTGGGTTCGACACCGCAGCCGAACCAACGCGGCCGAGGCACCCATGAGTGTCTACGAGGTGCACCTCGGATCGTGGCGGCACGCGCCGGGCGGCGAGCGCCCCCTGTCGTACCGGGAACTGGCCGTCGAGTTGGTCGAGTACGCGGCCGATTTGGGCTTCACGCACATCGAGGTGATGCCCATCAGCGAGCATCCGTTCGACGGTTCGTGGGGCTACCAGCCGATCGGCCTGTTCGCACCAACGATCCGCTACGGAACTCCGCAGGAGTTCGCGGCGTTCGTCGACGCGGCGCACGCCCGCGGCCTCGGAGTCATCGCCGATTGGGTTCCCGGACACTTCCCCACCGACCAGCACGGTCTGGGCCACTTCGATGGCACGGCGCTGTACGAACACCTCGACCCCCGCGAGGGTTTCCACCCCGACTGGAACACGCTGATCTTCAACTACGGTCGCCCGGAGGTGCTGAACTACCTGGTCTCTAACGCGCTGTATTGGCTTGAGGAGTACCACCTCGACGGATTGCGCGTCGATGCCGTCGCCTCGATGATCTACCGCGACTACTCGCGTGAGGCGGGCAGCTGGATCCCTAATCGCGATGGGGGGCGAGAAAACTACGAAGCCATCGCGTTTCTTCGAGAGACCAACGCCGTGGCCGCCGAGGAGTACCCGGGCACCGCGATCATCGCCGAGGAGTCCACCGCGTTCCCCGGAGTGACCCGGCCGGTCGACCAGAGCGGGCTCGGCTTCGACTACAAGTGGAACCTCGGCTGGATGAACGATTCGCTGCGATACTTCGGCAAGGATCCGATCTACCGCAAGCATCACCACAACGAGCTGACCTTCGGGATCACCTACGCGTTCTCGGAAAAATTCATGCTGCCCATTAGCCACGACGAGGTCGTGCACGGCAAGGGCTCGATGTATGGGCGCATGCCGGGCTCTCATGCCGATAAGCTCGGCAATCTTCGGGCTTTCTACGGCTACATGTGGGGCTATCCCGGGAAGAAGCTGCTCTTCATGGGCCAGGAGTTTGGGCAGCCGAGCGAGTGGAACCACAACGCCGAACTCGACTGGGGCGTGCTTCAGGATCCCGGTCATCTCGGCGTGCAGGCCGTCGTGCGCGACCTCAACCGCTTGTACCGCGAGCAACCCGCGCTGCACAGGGGCGACACCCGCGGCAACGGATTCCAGTGGCTCTTAGTCGACGCTGTCGACGACCAAGTCTTCGCCTGGGTGCGCCGCGGCGACCCCGGAGACGCGCACGTCGTTGTCGTGCTCAATCTGACTCCCGTCGCGCGCACCGGCTACCGGGTGGGGTTCCCCATGCCCGGCCGCTGGCGCGAGGCGCTCAATACCGACTCGGCACTCTACGGTGGTGGCGACCGCGGCAACACCGGTGCCATCGAGACCGAGTCCATTCCGACTGGCACCGAGGCGCAGTCGGCCATGCTCACACTCCCCCCGCTCTCGGCAATCTACTTTGTGGAGGATCTGACATGATGCACCCACCTCGTTCCGCACCGCCATCGGCTCCCGGCGAGCGGCTGGCCAGTCAGGCCATGGCCTTCGTCTTGGCTGGCGGCCGCGGGAGCCGACTTGAGGAGTTAACCGACCGGCGCGCGAAGCCGGCGGTGCACTTCGGCGGGAAATCCCGCATCATCGATTTCCCGCTCTCGAACGCGCTCAACTCCGGCGTGCGCAAGATGGCGGTCGCGACCCAGTACAAGGCCCACTCGCTGATCCGCCATCTGCAGCGCGGCTGGGGCTTCTTCCGCGCCGAGCGCAACGAGTACCTCGACATCCTTCCCGCGAGTCAGCGCGTGGGCGACGGCAACTGGTACCTCGGCACGGCCGACGCGGTGACGCAGAACATCGACATCGTCGACGACTACGACGTGAACTACGTCATCGTGTTGGCGGGCGATCACGTCTACAAGATGGACTACGAGATCATGCTGCGCCAGCACGTCGAGACGGGAGCCGACGTCACCGTCGGGTGCCTCACCGTGCCGCGGGAGGAGGCCTCGGCGTTTGGTGTCATGCATGTGAACGAGACCGGCTGCATCGTCGACTTCCTCGAGAAGCCGGCCGATCCACCCGCCATGCCCGGCGACCCAGTCAACTCGCTCGCGTCGATGGGCATCTACGTCTTCGACTGGGCGTTTCTGCGCGATCTGCTGCTCGCCGATGCCGAAGACCCAGATTCCCGGCACGACTTCGGGCACGACATCATTCCGGCGCTCGTGCGGGGTGGCAGCGCCTACGCGCACAAGTTCGCCGATTCGTGCGTCATGAGCGGCCTCGAGACTGAGCCGTACTGGCGCGATGTCGGCACGGTTGATTCCTTCTGGCAGGCGAACATCGACCTCACCGAGTTCGTGCCCCCGCTCGACCTGTACGACAACGCCTGGCCCATCTGGACCTATGCCGAGCTCACTCCCCCGGCGAAGTTCATTCACGATGATGACGGTCGGCGTGGGCAGGCCATTCAGTCGCTCATCTCCGGCGACTGCATCATCAGTGGATCCGATGTGCGCAACTCGCTACTCTTCACGGGCGGGCGGATCCACTCCTACTCCTCGCTCGACTATGTCGTGTCGCTGCCCTACGTCGAGGTTGCTCGGAACGCCCAGCTCACCAAGTGCGTGCTCGACCGCGGGGTCCGCATACCTGAGGGGCTCATCGTCGGCGAAGATCCCGCAGAGGATGCGCGGTGGTTCCGACGCACGGAGGGTGGGGTGGTGCTCATCACCCAGCCGATGCTCGATCGACGCGCCGCCGCCCTGGAATAGGCGGAGCCTCGCCCGAGACGACACGCCCGCAGAGAAGAGATTGAGCCATGGCCCGAATTCCCCGTCGCATCCTCTCGGTGGCCTCCGAGTGCGCTCCGCTGGTGAAAACCGGCGGGCTCGCCGATGTGGTGGGCGCGCTCCCGGGTGCGCTGCAGCCTCTGGGCTGGCGCACGCGGATCCTCATGCCCGCTTACCCCGGACTCATCGAGCGGGTGGGCAAGACCCGACGGATCTGGCGAGACGATGACCTCTTCGGCGGCCCCGCCGTGATCCACTACGGAACCTATCAGGGGCTTGACCTGCTGCTGCTCGATGCGCCGCACCTGTTCGACCGGCCCGGCGACCCCTACAGCGACGGCGGTCAGGAGTATCCCGACAATCACGTGCGCTTTGCCGCACTGTCTTGGGTCGCCGCGCGGCTCGCGATCGAGGGCACGAGCGATCGCTGGCGGCCCGATATCGTGCACGCCCACGACTGGCACGCCGGCCTGGTGCCCTCGTACCTGAAATACGCGGGCGCGCGGGTTCCGAGCGTGATGACGATCCACAACATCGCCTTTCAGGGCATCTTCGGCCCCGACCAGCTCGATCGGCTGCGCCTGCCGACCTGGGATTTTCACCCCGAGGCCCTCGAGTACCACGGCCTGGTGAGCTCCCTCAAGGCTGGCCTGATGCACGCGACCCGAGTGACCACGGTCAGTCCCACCTACGCCGAGGAGCTCACGACACCGGAGTTCGGGTTTGGCCTCGAGGGGGTGATCGCGGCCCGGCGCGACCGCGGCGAACTGACGGGTGTGCTCAACGGCATCGACACCACCCTGTGGAATCCGGCGAGCGACCCGCACGTGCTCGCCTACTCCGCCGACAAGCCCGACGCCAAGGAACGCAATCGGCGTGCGCTCCTCGACGAGTTCTCGCTCGACTCCCCCGCTGGCCCGCTGGCCGTTGTCGTCACGCGACTCACGCATCAGAAGGGGGTGGATCTGCTCCTCGAGGCGCTGCCGCAGTTCATCGAAGCAGGTGGCGTCGTCATCGTGCTCGGATCGGGAGACGCGGGCTACGAACACGGCCTGCGCGAGCTGGCATCCAGGTACCCGGGTCGGATGGGCGTGCGAATCGGCTACGACGAATCGCTCAGCCATCGAATGTATGCCGGCGGCGATCTCGTGCTCGTGCCGTCGCGCTTCGAGCCGTGCGGGCTCACCCAACTGTACGGGCTGCGGTACGGCGCGATGCCCGTGGTGGCCGCGACCGGGGGCTTGCGCGACACGGTCGTCGATGCCTCACCCGAGCACCTCGCAGACCGCACCGCCACCGGTTTCACCTTTGCCGACATCGACGCGGCCGGGTTGGGCTGGGCGCTCACGCGCGCCCGCGAGGTATATGCGGATCGCCCGGCCTGGCTGAGGCTCCGCGACCAGGCCATGCGCACGCCCGTGGGCTGGGAGCCGTCGGCGGCCAGATACGCCGAACTCTTCTCGGAACTGGTGAAATGACGCACTTCGTGAATCGCGCGGTCACTGCGGGGCGGCCCTGGCCGTTGGGAGTCACGCCGGATTCCGGCGGGGTCAACGTCGCCGTGTGGGCGCCCGAGGCCACGCTGCTCGAGTTCTGCCTCTTTGATGCGAACGATGTCGAGGAGCGGATCGCGCTCCCTGCGCGCGACGGCGGGATCTGGCACGCGCACATCACGGGAGTCGGTATCGGTGCCCGATATGGACTCCGCGCAGATGGCCCCTATCTGCCTGCCGAGGGGCTCAGATTCAACCCGAACAAGCACCTCATCGACCCGTATGCGCGAGCCCTTGATGGCACGCTGCACTGGGATCCACTGCTTTCCGGGTACGACGCCGCTGATGGCTCCGATCTCACCTTTGACGCGCGCGACAGCGCCCCGGTCGTGCCCAAGTGCGTGGTAACCGACGCGCATCCGGGCAGATCGACCGCGCCCGATCCCGCCTCAAATCGGCCTCACCACGCACTCCCCGACCTCGTGATGTATGAAGCACACGTGAAGGGCATCTCGGCGGCGCACCCGGGCGTGCCCGAGCACCTTCGCGGAACCTACGCCGGCATGGCGCACCCGGCGATCATCGACCACCTTGTCGCGCTCGGGGTGAACGCGGTTGAGCTCATGCCCGTGCAGGCGTTCTTCGACGACCAGTTCGTCGTCGAACGAGGCTTAAAGAATTACTGGGGATACCAACCGATCGCCTGGTTCGCGCCCGAGCCTCGCTACGCGCACCGCGATGCCGAGGCCGAGCTGCGCCACCTGATCTACACCCTCCACGAGGCGGGAATTGAGGTGATCATCGATGTGGTGTTCAATCACACCGGCGAGGGCGACGAGCTCGGCCCGACGCTCAGCTACCGCGGCCTCCACAATCGGGGGTACTACAGGCTGCTCGATCAGGGGCGACACTACGTGAACGACACGGGCACGGGCAACACCCTGGCCGTGGATCAGCCGATGGTGCTACGCCTGGTGCTCGACGGTCTGCGCCACTGGGCCCAGCACTATGGAGTTGATGGGTTTCGGTTTGACCTGGCTGCAACCCTTGGCCGCACCGCGCACGGGTTCGATTCCGCAGGCGCCTTCTTCCAGTCGGTGCAGCAGGATCCCGTGCTCTCCACGGTCAGGCTCATCGCCGAGCCGTGGGATCTGGGGCCGGGCGGGTTTCAGCTCGGCCATTTTCCTCTCCCGTGGGCGGAATGGAACAGCCATTTTCGCGACGGCGTGCGCCGCGCCTGGAAGGGTGATCCACTTGGGCAGGTCAACCTCGGGTCGATACTGCTCGGCTCCGCCGTGCTCTTCGACCACTCAGGGCGTGACACCACGGCTTCGGTGAACTTCATTACCGCGCACGACGGATTCACCTTGGCCGATCTGGTCTCGTATTCTGAGAAGCGCAACGAGGCCAATCTAGAGGAGAACCGCGACGGGCACGACGCGAACCACTCAGACAACCTCGGCTTCGAAGGGCCCAGCGACGATCACACCGTGGTCTCGGCGCGGGCGCGACGTGTGCGCGGAATGCTCGCGACCCTGTTGCTCTCGCAGGGGGTACCGATGCTGCTCGCCGGCGACGAGATCGGCAACAGCCAGGGTGGAAACAACAACGCCTACCCGCAAGACAACGAGCTGGGCTGGGTCGATTGGACCTCGCCCGACACCGAGCTGCTCGACCTGGTACGGAGTCTGACTGAGGTGCGGCGCCGGCTCCCGGTGCTGCGCCAGCGCCGCTTCCTGCACGGCGCCCTGCGCCAGGATGGGCATCAGGATGTGGTGTGGCGCCTGGCGAACGGCAGCGAGCCCGGGCCCGAGGACTGGAATGATCCGCAGTGCCGCTTGATGGCCGCAGAACTGCGCGGCGCGGCGGGCGATGTGCACGGTGAGGCGCTTACCGATGCAGTGTTCATGATTGTCAACGTGGGGGGCGCGAGCGAGGTGCGCCTTCCGCCAGCTGACGCTGGGCTGAGTTGGCACCTCGAGATTGACTCCGCCAGGCCCTGGGCGACGAGCACCGAGACGGGCGCCGCGACGAACACCGCATCGGGCAGCTACCCGACGCTGGCGCAGTCGGTCGTGCTGTTCTCCACGGTGCCTGGCGTCAGTTCCGACCAGATCCAAGACACGAGTCACCGCACCCACGCCGCCCGCACCACTCGCACCATCCGAAAGGTCACTCCGTGAGCGATCCACTCCCCCCGCGTCCACCCGCGCGTTCACCCGCGCACGCGGCCGCCGCAACCGATGAGTGGTGGCGCAGCGCGGTCATCTACCAGGTGTACCCGCGCTCGTTCGCCGATTCCGACGGCGACGGGGTCGGCGACCTGCCGGGCATCACCTCAAGGCTCACGTACCTGCGCGAGCTCGGCGCAGACGCGGTGTGGATCAGCCCGTTCTTTGTCTCGCCGCAGGCCGACGGCGGGTACGACGTGGCCGACTACTGTGATGTGGATCCGGTGTTCGGTACCCTCGACGATGCCGACGCGCTCATCGCCCGCGCCCACGAGCTCGGGCTGCGCGTGCTCGTCGACCTCGTCCCCAACCACACGAGCGACGAGCACCCCTGGTTTCGCGCGGCGCTCGCCGCCGCACCGGGCTCCCCCGAACGCGACTGGTACATCTTCCGCGATCCAGACCCCGCCGACCCGGAGCGACTCCCCAACAACTGGCCTTCGGTGTTCGGCGGGCCGGCGTGGTCGAAGACTCCCGATGGGCAGTGGTACCTGCACCTGTTCGATTCCGGGCAGCCCGATCTCAACTGGGAGAATCCCCGTGTGCGGGCAGCGTTCCTCAATATTCTGCGCTTTTGGCTGGACCGCGGGGTGGATGGATTCCGCGTTGACGTCGCCCACGGCATGATGAAGGCTCCGGGACTCCCGGATTTCGCGCACACCGCGGAGGATCTGCAGGCTGGCGTGATCCCGACCCACGCTGCACCTTTCTGGGATCAAGATCGCGTGCACGAGATCTACCGATCGTGGCGCCAGCTGCTGGAGAGCTACCCGGGCGAACGCGCCATGGTGGCAGAGGCGTGGGTGCAGCCGCACGACCGGCTGGCACGCTACGTGCGACCCGACGAGCACCACCAGGCGTTCAATTTCGCGCTTCTCAGTTCGGCATGGAGCGCGGCTGCGCTGCGCACGAGCATCACCGATTCCTTCCGGGCGAACGATTCGGTCGGTGCCCCTACGACTTGGGTGCTCTCGAATCACGATGTGATCCGCCACGCCACCCGGCTCGGGTGGGTGGGCGATGAGGCGACACCGCAGCTCGGCACCCGCGTGCCGACTCCGCACCCCGAGCTCGGCCTGCGGCGTGCGCGTGCGGCAACCACGCTGCTGCTCGCGCTCCCCGGCGGCGCGTACCTCTATCAGGGCGAGGAACTCGGTCTGCCCGAGGTGCTTGAGCTCGATGCGCACGTGCGGCAGGATCCGACCTTTCGCCGAACGGAGGGCGCAGTGCTCGGGCGGGACGGGTGCCGCGTGCCGATTCCGTGGGAACGGCACGCACCGGCCTTTGGCTTCAGCCAGTCGGGACGGTCCTGGCTCCCCCAGCCGACGGGTTTCGGCGAGCTTGCGATGGATCAACAGGAGGGGGTCAGCGGATCCACCCTGGAGCTGTATCGCACACTGCTCGCCACGCGTCGCTCTCTGGCCCTCGGCACCGGGGCGCTCGTGTTCGTCGAACTCGGCGAACACCTCCTAGCATTCGATGTCGAGACTCGGCGTGGGGTGATCCGCGTCGTGCTGAATCTCGGCGAGGCTGATTGGCCGATCCCCGCACACATGCAGATCCTCGTGTCGAGCTCACCTACGGTGACGGATCGCCTGCCCACCGACTGTGCGGTGTGGCTCGCAGATCGCTCGGGGTGAACGGGAAGCGGCTCCGCTGCGCTCACTGTGTCGTCACTCACTGTGTCGCCGCGAGTGATCGCCAGAGCTCAGATCAGTGCGTCGGCTTCAATCTCCACCTTGAGGCCGGGGGCTGCCAGGCCCGCCACCGCGAGAATCACGATTGACGGGCGGATCTCGCCAAACACCTCGCCGTGCACGTCGCCGACGGCATCGAAATCTGCGATATCTGCGAGGTAGACGCGGGTGCGCACCACATCGCTCAGTGAGGCACCGGCTTGCTCGAGCGCGGCGCCGATGCGGCGGAATGCCTCACGAGCCTGATCCACAGCATTCTCACCCACATCACCGGCCGTCGTACCCGAGACGAACACGAAATTGCCCTTCTTGACCGCGCGGGAGTACCCCATCTGCGCTTCGTAGGGTGAGCCGGAGGAGATATTGATGCGATCAGACATGCACACGCTTTCTACTGAGAAACGATTCAGCGGGGTTTCGCTGGTTCCTATATTGGCGGATCCGCGGTGCAGCGTGCGACACGCGCGCCAGCACGACTTGCGGTTCTGGCCGGGTCTCGCCATCGGAGATCGGAGCCGATTCACTGCGGGGACAGTGAGGCTGCTCCGAATGAGACGGAGAATTGTGCGCACCATGAGTCCACTGTTAGGAACGCGTCGAGGTTGACATCATCGGGGATATCGTAAAGCTGGTTTCCTATATTTCCTTTGATGAGGCCGAGGTCAATGAAGTCGTATTGACCTGCGGTGAACCATCCGTCAGTTCCGGGAACAACTGGACCGGAGCTGAGCCAGACATGCACGTCCGGTCCATTGCTTGTTCGCAGGTTCTCGAGAAGGAGTTGTCTGCTTCCGTCCGGTAGTTCAACTATTTGAGCAAGTCCGGAAGTTACGTGTTCGTGGGAGGTAGATTCTCCGCGCGAAAGAACGGTGGCAGGCTGGGGCGCATCACGAGGAGACTCGGGCGCTGCGTTGGATTCAGCCTCCTGAGGGCTGTCGCTCCGTTCTCGTTCGGAAGTGGTGAGCGGAAGCGTGTCATTGACTTCTACTTCGATGAACAAGAGCCAGGGTTTGAAGAGTACCAATCCGACGACCAGCGCAATCAAAACGAAGGTGCAAAGAATCCAAGCCCAGCGGCGTTGTGAAACGGAACCAGTTCGAGTCGTCATGTCAACCTCTTGGAACGAAACACCTGGACCTCTACACGAGGTGGATGTGTGTTCAGAGTAGTACCGAATTCATGGGAGTGAACCCAGACAAACCCTGACGCATCTTCGGCGAAGATGCACTGAACCCGCCACGCTTCACCGTGTTTACCGATAGCCCGTGTTGTGGATCGAGTCCCGCCAACTGTCTAACCTATGTCGCGACTCATGGTGTAACCCATGTCCCGACTCATCACATGGTGGATCTGAGGGGACTCGAACCCCTGACCCCCTGCATGCCATGCAGGTGCGCTACCAGCTGCGCCACAGACCCATAGGAAGTCGGGCGAATGCTCACCCGACAACTCTTCTACTTTACACTATCGCCCTGATCAGATTGCAAATCCGCGGTCTCGGCGATGAAGCCTTCGAGGTCGATGACGGGGCAATCCTTCCAGAGGCGCTCGAGTTGGTAGAACTCGCGATCCTCCTGGTGAAACACGTGCACGATGAGGTCGCCGAAGTCGAGCAACACCCATCGACCACCGCCGCGACCCTCGCGCCGGATGGTGCGGGCACCCGAGGCATTCAGCGCGTCCTCCACCTCATCGGAGATGGCCTGCACGTTGCGCTCGACGCTTCCGCTGACAATGAGGAACACATCGGCAAGCGCGAAGTGCTCGGATACTTCCAACGCCACCGGCGTCGTTGCACCCTTTGACTCGGCTGCCAGTACTGCTGTACGCAGCATCTGCTGCACACTTGGGCTATCTTTCACGTTTAACCAAACATCCCTGAAGTTGCTCCCCATACCAGTAGCGCCACAACGGCCACTACCAAGCCGCCACCCGTGGCAATCAGCACCACGGGGAGCTTACTCTTTTCTTTCTGCGCCTCGGTCACGACCGGACCAAGCGTTGCTCGGGCACTCACTGCGCGCGCGGCTGAGACCGGGGCGATGCCGCCGGAACTCGCCGCACGATCTGCAAAACCCAATTCATCGAGCGGATCCGCCTCGACCGAGTCGAGCAGGCTCGCATGGCCGCCGGTTTCACCCAGTGACCTCGGCAGCTCAATGGAGCCAGTAATGTACAGCTCCCCGGTTTCACCGAGACGACCGGCCAGCTGGCCACTCTCGGGCATAGCGGGCAAAATCAGTGCGGACGAACTCGAAGCGCTCGCCGCGCCCTCCTGCGCCACGGCACGCGAAATGATGTCATCAAAGCCCCCGCCATTTTCGCCCACGGAGCCCGGGTCTTTCCCCGAGACTCCGCGCGAGGCCGGATTGTCAAACACAGAAATTCCGTCATCGAGTGGCGCAATGTCAGGAAACGTATACGCCTGCGGGGCTTCTGCGGCCCGTGTGGATCGCTCGCGGATCGCGCTGATGGGAACTGTGTCTGCGGCGATTTCCGCGTCCAACATCTCATCGCCGTCTTCGTCGGCATCGCCATCTTCGTCGGAGTGGATTTCGACGACCTCGTCAACTTCGGCTGCGGTGGTGGCTGCGGCGAAATCAGCGGGCGAAAATGGCTGAGTCTGTGCAAGGTGATCATCAAAAGCGGGCACAGAGGAATCGGGCTGCGGATCTCCTGCAGCGTCGTCTTGAACCGCCACAGTCTCCTCGGCCTCGAAGAGCTTCTCGATCTCGACCGCTTCAGTGTCCGTAGTTGCTTCAGTGTCTGCAACTACTTCCGGCGCCTCATCGGCCTGAATGACCGGGGCATCGGTCACACCCGGTTCAGACTCCTCGGCTGGAGCGTCAACGTCAGCGTTGACGCTCGGCTCGAGCGCAGCAACCTCTTCGGCTTGGGCAGCACGCTCGGCGAGTGCCTGCTCGCGGAGTTCACGCATCTCACGACGCGTGCGAGGCCGGCCATGCTCGTCAACCGGCGAGATGACGATTTCCTCGAAATCGACGAGGTCTGTTCGTGGATCCGCTCCGGGCGCCGTTGCACCGGATACCACGGGATTCATACCCGTCTCGCCCAATTCTTTAAGTCGACGCTCGCGTCGGCTCAGTGGGCGATCCTCTTCATTGTCACTCATGCGTCAGTCACTTTCTTCGCTGTACAGATCGTGTTTGGCGATGTACTGCACAACCCCGTCGGGTACCAAATACCAAACGGGATACCCCCTGGCAACGCGACTGCGGCAGTCGGTTGAGGATATCGCCAACGCAGGCACTTCCAACAAGCTTACGTGTTCATCAGATAATCCCGAAAGCGAGAGCTCATGGCCCGGCCGTGACACCGCGATGAAGTGTGCGAGATCCCACAGCTCGGGCACGTCTTTCCAACCAACGATCTGGGCCACCGCGTCGGCGCCCGAGATAAAGAACAGGTCGGAATTCGGATGCATGGCCTGCAGGTCGCGCAGGGTGTCAACGGTGTACGTCGGGCCATCGCGATCGATGTCGACTCGACTCACCCGGAAGTTCGGGTTAGAAGCCGTCGCGATCACGGTCATCAAATATCGGTGCTCGCTCGGTGAAACGTTTGATTTGTGCCAGGGCTCGCCCGTCGGCACAAATATCACTTCGTCCAGGTCAAACCACTTCGCAACCTCACTGGCTGCGACCAAGTGTCCGTGGTGGATCGGGTCAAACGTTCCACCCATCACCCCAGTGCGTCGCTTACGCGGCGCCTCAATCTCAGTGATGCTGGGTGTTGCCGTGCTCGCGGGCATACGCCTCGGCCTTTTCCGCGTGGCGGTTCGCAACATCACGGAAGCTGAAGGTGACAGCCGCGAGAGCAGCAAACAGCACGAACATGATGACCCCGAAGAAGAACGCGGGGAACCACAATTCGTTGACGACGTGATGCCCCTCTTCGGCGGCAAGTGCGATCGTTGCGAGAACAGACATCAAGCTTCCCCTGCATTCATTACGGTACGTTGAACGTAGTCAGTCTAGCGGGTTCCCAGGTTTCGAGTGGTGAGGCCGCGACACGCTAGCGAGTCTGGCCATCTCCCCGCACCAGCCACTTGGTGCTCGTGAGTTCTGAGAGCCCCATCGGGCCGCGTGCGTGCAGCTTCTGCGTCGAGATCCCCACCTCAGCGCCGAAGCCGAACTCTCCACCGTCGGTGAAGCGCGTCGAGGCATTCACCATGACGACCGCTGAGTCAACCTCCGCGAGGAAGCGTTGAGCGCTCGCGTAGTCCTCAGTCACAATCGCCTCGGTGTGGCGGGTCGAGTATCGCTCGATGTGCGCGAGCGCCTCGTCAAGTGACTCGACCACTCTTACTCCCATTTCAAGCGCAAGGTGCTCGGTGGCCCAGACATCTTCACTTGCCTCGGCGATACCTGCAGCAAGTCCGCGTGATGCCTCGTCGCCCCGGAGGAGAACTCCGGAATCCACCAGTTCGTCAGCCAAGCGAGGCAGCAACCGTTCGGCAGCGTCGCGGTGCACGAGCAGTGTTTCTGCGGCGTTGCACACACTCGGGCGGTGCGTCTTCGAATTCCGCACGATCGCCAAGGCCTTCTCGGGATCAGCGCTCGCATCGACGAAGACGTGCACGATGCCCGATCCCGTTTCGATCACCGGCACCGTAGATTCCTGCACCACCGTCGAGATCAGCCCCGCGCTCCCCCGAGGAATGAGCACGTCAACATAGCCGCGGGCACGCATCAGTCGACTGGCGCCCTCTCGCCCGAAGTCGTCAATCGTCTGCACCGCGCCGCCGTCAAGCCCGGTGGCAGAAATCGCCTGTTGAATGATTCCTACCAATTCCCGATTCGAGTTTTCGGCGGCGCTGCCCCCGCGCAAGACCACGCCGTTTCCGCTCTTCAGCGCCAATGCGGCGATATCTACGGTGACGTTTGGGCGGGCCTCGTAGATCGCACCGATAACACCGAAGGGCACCCGCACCTGAGTGATCTGGATGCCGTTGGCCAGTGTGCTTCCTCGCACGACCTGACCGATCGGGTCGGGCAGAGCAATCACGTCTCGCACCGCGTTGGCGAGCCCGTGCAGTCTCGACTCGTTTAACAGTAGACGGTCAAGCAAGCCCTCCGTCAGCCCTGATTCGCGGCCACGATCCAGATCGATCTGATTCGCGGCCACCACCTGATCGACACCCGACTCGATCGCATCTGCAATTGCGGCAAGAGCAGCATTCTTCTGCGCTGTGGTCGCCTGTGCGAGCCCGCGGGCAGCCTGGCGGGCCGTGTCAAGTCGGTCGATGAAGGTATCTGAGGCACTCATGTGCCCCAGTTTAGCGATCCGCCCGCGCCTTGGCCGAGAACCGGGTGCCGTGTGGTTCGCCGTTGAGTACGCCGGCAAGCAATTTAGTCTCGGTAAGCAGCACCTCAGTGCCAGCTTCGGCAGCAAGCCTGGCCGCCTGAACCTTGGTCGCAGCTCCCCCGGTTCCCCAGCCTGACTGTGTGGCACCAATTTCCACGCCCTCGAGTTCGTCGCCGTACGCGACGTGCGCGATGCGAGTGGCGCCGGGAGTCGTGGGCGGGGCCGTGTACAGCGCGTCGACATCAGAGAGCAACACCAACTGATCCGCTTGGATCAGCTTGGCCACCAGAGCCGCAAGCCGGTCGTTGTCACCGAATCGGATCTCGTGCGTCGCGACCGTGTCGTTCTCGTTGATGATGGGAAGGATCCCAAGCGCCAGCAACCGCTCAATCGCGCGCTTCGCGTTGCCTCGGTGCGTCGGGTTTTCCATATCACCAGCGGTAAGCAGCACTTGCCCGGCGATAATTTCGTGCACACTCAGCGAGCGCTGATACCGGTTCACCAGGATGTTCTGGCCCACCGCAGCAGCGGCCTGCTGAGTCGCGAGGTCGTCAGGCCGCTCGTCGAGCCGCAAGAACGGCACCCCCGTGGCGATGGCACCGCTCGACACGAGAATGACCTCGCTGCCCGAGCGGTGCAGCCTGGCGAGTGAATCGACAAGGCTCGGAATCTGTGCCGCGTTGTCTCCGCTTACCGACGATGAGCCGACCTTGACCACGATTCGGGATCCCGCGAAGCGCGGTGGCGCACCGTCGTTCCCGTGCCCCTCGATCACGAGTCTTCGTTCCAGAGCCCGGCCTTTCGCTCGGACTCGAGATTGGCGCGCGCGGCAGCCTTAGCATCCATCAGATCGTGGTAATCCACGCGACGCTCCTGGTTCGTGCGCCGATCGGTGGAATCGACCCGCGCGTCAGTACCGCGGGCACCCATCTGCACCTCGGCAGCGCTCGTGAGCGTCGGCTCCCAGTCGAAGATAACGCCAGATCCGGGCCCGATAACCACCGTTGATCCCGCAACGGCACCCGCCTTCACGAGGGCATCTTCGACACCCAGCTTCTGCAGTCGATCCGCGAGGTATCCCACAGCTTCGTCATTCGTAAAGTCGGTCTGCTCGACCCAGCGCTCAGGCTTCGCGCCGAGAATACGGAAGATGGTGCCATACGACCCACCTTCGGTCACGACACGGTATCCGCTGTCATTGACCGGGCGCGGCCGCAGCACGATCCGTGGCGAGTCGATCGCCGCAGCAAGCTCGCGCTCACGTGCCGTCTCGACGAGTTCTGCCATCGCGAAGCTGAGTTCGCGCAGGCCGTGGTGCGAGACCGTCGAGATCTCGAAGACCGTGTAGCCGAGAGCCTCAAGCTCCGGCTTCACAAAGTCGGCGAGCTCTCGCGCCTCTGGCACGTCGACCTTATTGAGCGCGATGAGTTGCGGACGCTCAAGCAAGGGGGTCTGACCCTCGGGCACTGGGTAGGCCGCGAGTTCCGCGCGAATCACCTCAAGGTCAGATAGTGGATCACGCCCCGGTTCGAGCGTGGCGCAATCGAGCACGTGGAGCAGCGCGCTGCACCGCTCAACGTGGCGCAGGAAATCGAGCCCGAGGCCCTTCCCCGTACTCGCGCCCTCAATCAGGCCAGGCACATCTGCCACTGTGAAGCGGTGCTCTTCGACCTGCACCACCCCAAGATTCGGGTGAAGGGTAGTAAACGGATAGTCTGCGATCTTCGGCTTTGCCGCGCTGATCGCGGCGATCAGGCTCGACTTGCCAGCTGACGGGTAGCCAACCAAGGCCACGTCGGCGATCGTCTTCAGCTCAAGCGTGAAACTTCCCGAATTGCCCGAAGTGCCCAAGAGAGCGAAGCCCGGCGCTTTGCGCTTGGGGCTCGAGAGCGACAGGTTACCGAGCCCACCGAGACCGCCCTTTGCCGCGATGAACTTCGCCCCGGGCTCGGTGAGGTCAGCAAGCGTTTCGCCATCTCCATCTTTCACCACCGTGCCGATGGGAACGGAAAGGATCAACTCGGTGCCGTGGGCACCGTTGCGGTAGTCGCCAGCACCGAAGCCGCCGTTCTCTGCAACGCGGTGGGGTCTACGGTGATAGTCGAGAAGGGTGGTCGACTGCGGGTCCGCAAACAGCACGATGTCGCCACCGTTTCCGCCGTCGCCGCCGTCTGGGCCCGCGAGTGGCTTGAATTTTTCTCGTCTTACGGACACACAACCATTGCCCCCGCGACCCGCCTGCAAGTGCACCTGCACCTGATCAACGAACGTCACCATTACGCGCCTCCCCTCATCCTTCTCAACGAACTACCCTAGATACGGCAAAAGGCGAGCCGAAGCTCGCCCCTGCCTATTACAAACCGAACTTACGCTGCGGCTACCACGTTGACGACCTTGCGGCCGCCCTTCGCGCCGAACTCGACTGCGCCTGCAGCCAGTGCGAACAGCGTGTCGTCGCCACCGCGGCCGACGTTGGCGCCGGGGTGGAAGTGTGTGCCACGCTGACGAACGAGGATCTCACCTGCGCTCACCTGCTGACCGCCGAAGCGCTTCACACCGAGACGTTGTGCGTTGGAGTCGCGACCGTTGCGGGTCGAACTCGCGCCCTTCTTATGTGCCATCTGCCTGTCTCCTTACGAAATCTTTGGGGCTCGGGTTACTTAATTCCGGTGACCTTGATGCGGCTGAGGTCTTGACGATGACCCTGGCGGCTCTTGTAACCGGTCTTATTCTTGTACCGCTGGATCACGATCTTCGGGCCGCGAAGATCGTCGAGCACCTCAGCGGTGACCTTAACCTTTGCAAGCTTCGCGGGATCGGTGGTGACCTGATCGCCGTCCACGAGAAGGAGGGCGGGCAAATCGAGCTTGCCGTTGGCATCACCGGTCACCCGATTGACGGTCAGGATCGTACCGACCTCGACCTTCTCCTGCCGGCCGCTTGTGCGCACTACTGCGTAAACCAATTGTCTACCTTTTCCTCGAGAACGTTCTTCCGCGTTCCCGGCGAGGCCGGGAGCTGTCGGGGAGAGCGCGCATAGCGCTCCATGCAAGAGACCACTCAGTTTTTGAGTGGCACCAACGGTCAACTTTATCGCAAACCATCGGTACGGTCAAATGCAGCCAGGGTCGGCGTGTTAAGACTCACCCTGGGCCGATTCGATCGTGGGCGTGGGATTGTCTCCCCGAATTGCAGGGGTACTCACGCGACGACCACGACTGCGGCTGCGGCCCGGTTCGGGCGCAGGAGGAAGCGCGTCGAGCACCGATCCCAGCAGGTCGTCAGGCGATGGTGAGCTGAGCGCCTCCGCACTGGATGCCAGTGGTCGCTCAGAACTCGCGCGATGCCCTCGCCCCGAGCGCCGACTCGCGGAATCGACCACGAGCTGCTCGACGAGATCGGCAGCCTCGGACGTGCTAACTCGTGCGGAAGCGGACGATGACTCAGATACTTGCGACTCACCGCGTTGACCTTCGCGAGATTCCTTGTTCTGCGACTGCCCGCCGCTTTCCTCATGATGCTCCTGCGCGCCGGGAATCGTCTTCGCGGCGATCTTCGCGAGCATGTTACGTGACTCATCAGTGATGGCATGAGTCTGCGTGTTCGGTGCCTGTTGCGACGTTGAGTTATTCCGACGTTTGGTACGCGGAGTCGGCGAATCCGCGCTCCGATGACGATTGACCGGCTCATGATGAACAATGATCCCGCGACCGGCGCACACCTCACAGGGCTCGCTGAACGCCTCGAGGAGCCCCAAACCCAGCTTCTTCCTGGTCATCTGCACGAGTCCGAGCGAAGTGACCTCCGCAACCTGATGCTTCGTACGATCCCGGCTCAGGCATTCGACGAGTCGGCGAAGCACGAGATCGCGGTTGTTCTCCAGCACCATGTCAATGAAGTCGACCACGATGATTCCGCCGATGTCACGCAGGCGAAGCTGCCGCACAATTTCCTCGGCAGCTTCAAGGTTGTTCATCGTGACGGTCTCTTCGAGATTTCCGCCAGAACCGACGAATTTGCCGGTGTTTACGTCGACAACGGTCATGGCCTCGGTGCGATCGATCACGAGGGAACCCCCCGAGGGCAGCCACACCTTTCGGTCGAGTGCCTTGGAGATTTGCTCACTGACGCGGAATTCGTCGAAGATGTCGCGACTCGCGTCGTACTTCTCTACCCGCTCAAGGAGCTCCGGCGCGACCTGATCGAGATAGCCGGTGATGGTGTCATACGTGTCGTCGCCCGAGATGATGAGCTTGTGGAAATCTTCGTTGAATACGTCACGAACGATCTTGATGAGCATGTCGGGTTCCGAGTGCAGCAGCAAGGGGCCGCCACCCTTCGCAACGCGCTGCTGAATCGAATCCCACTGCCGCGTCAAGCGCTGCACATCGTTCGTCAGCTGGTCTTCGGTGGCCCCCTCGGCAGCGGTACGCACGATGACACCGGCGCCCGTCGGCAACACCTCTTTGAGGATCTTCTTTAACCTGGCGCGTTCGGTGTCAGGGAGCTTGCGCGAGATACCATTCATGGCGCCACCGGGCACGTAGACCAGGAAACGCCCCGGAAGCGAGACCTGGCTGGTGAGTCGCGCACCCTTATGCCCAATCGGATCTTTGGTCACCTGAACGAGCACGTGATCGCCCGGCTTCAGGGCATTCTCAATACGGCGAGCCGAACTGGTTCCCTCGAACTCAGACCAGTCAACCTCGCCCGAGTAGAGCACTGCGTTACGACCGCGACCGATATCAACGAATGCTGCCTCCATGCTGGGCAACACGTTCTGCACGCGGCCGAGATAGACGTTACCGATGATCGACGACTCACTCGAGCGAGCGACATAGTGCTCAACGAGCACCTTATCTTCGAGCACACCGATCTGAATGCGATCCGACGTGGTGCGCACAATCATCTGTCGGTCTACCGACTCACGGCGCGCGAGAAACTCGGACTCCGTGATGACGAGGCGCCTCCGCCGGCCCACATCGCGACCCTCGCGTCGACGCTGCTTCTTCGCTTCTAAGCGGGTGGATCCCTTAACCTTTTGGGGTTCGGTGATCAGCGGGGCCTGTCTGGCCGGGGGGCGCGCCGCTTCTTCCTCAACGTATGAGTCCGGGCCGCTGCGACGGCGGGTGCGACGTCGGTTCGCAGGAGCTTCGCGTCCCTCAAACTCGTCGTTTTCAAAAGCCTCCGCGCGATCTTCGCGGGTGTTTCGCGTGAACTGGCGATCAAGGATGTCGTCAAGCTGGCGAAGTTCGGTGCGGCGCTGACGCGGCTGTACCGGAGGAACATCAGGTGCCAAGAAGATGAGGCGGGTGGTCGCGCGGAACCGCTCCTCAGGTGTCATCTCTGAGAGTGGAAGCAAGAGAATCGGTGCGGGTGCCGACTCGGGCTCGGCCGCAGCTTCAGCTTCAGCTTCAGGCTCGGGTGCGGCAACTGGCTCTGCTGCCGTCTCGGGCTCGACTGTCGTTGCCGGCTCACTTGTCGTTTCCGACTCACTTGTCGTTTCCGGCTCGCTTGACGTTGCCAGCTCCGTGACCGCAACTGGATCGGTGACGACGTCGCCCTCACCCACGGAATCTGCCGCGGGTTCACTACCGACCACAGAGGAGGATTCAGGCGCTGATTCGTGCCCTGCTGCGGCTTCCTCAACATCGGTATGTTCAGTGGAAACGGTTTCAAATTCGGGTTCATTCACCATTGCTGGTGTACTCCTCTGTCCGAGACGCGCTGTGTCATCTGCGGGAAAATCTCTTGCAGCGTGGCCGCCGCGAATACTGTGCTGCGCGAGGCGGGTGCCTCGTGCTTGGTCGCCCTGCGACCAAAAAAGACTGTCGTACCGAGCGTCTTCGTGACACCAGGTAACGGCTTCCATTATGGCACGCGGAAGCAGGGAACGCGCAGTGCACCCCAGTAGGATCATCGGCATGAGCACAGCGCCCCAACAGACCGCGCGCCCGGTCGGCTTCGCGATCCTCTCGATTCTTCTGGGAATGGTCGGATGGTTCGCATCATTCGAGCTCTTGACTGAATACATCAAGACCCTACAGAGCCCCGCTCACGTGCCGAACTGTAACATCAGCGTGCTTGTCACCTGCGGCCCCAACATGGGTTCGTGGCAGGGGTCCATACTCGGCTTCAGCAACACCATCATCGGTGTGAGTGCATTCGTCGCACCCATCGCCGTCGGCGTAGCACTCCTCGCGGGTGCCCGCTTTAGGGCCTGGTTCTGGCGGCTGTATCAGCTCGGGCTATTCGGCGGGTTCGTGTTGGTCGGCTGGCTGCAATTCCAGAGCATCTTCGCGCTCGGCACCCTGTGCCCCTGGTGCATGGTGGCCTGGGTGGCCATGATTCCGCTGTGGTGGTCGGGGCTCATCCACCCCTTCGCCGCAGGAAGTATTCCACTGTCGGCGCGCGGTCGACGCTTCTTCCGATCGCTCAACTCGTGGGTCTGGGTGATCGTACTCATCAACCTGTTCATCATCGCCGCGGTTGCCCAGTTTCAACTGAACTGGTTCGCGGAGTTCGCACGCGGCTAGGTTCCCTCATCAGGCGGCAGTTGCCCCTCCCGTAAGTCGCAGCCACAGCTCGTCGACCTGCGCCAGCGTCTCCTCTTCTGACCCACCCGTGTCGATCAGCACGTCGGCAATCGCACGGCGCTCTTCGTTGCTCGCCTGACTGGCGATGCGGGCGGAAGCGTCATCGTGATTCATCCCACGGATCGTCACCAGACGGTGGAGTTGCACCTCGGGGTGCGCCTCGGCGACCACGACGAGGTCAAACGGCCGCACCTCTCCGCCCTCTGCAAGGAGCGGAACGTCGTATACGACCACGGCATCTGGATCGGCCGCTTCTGCCTCAGCGATGCGCCGCGCCGTGAGTTCACGCACGGCGGGGTGCACGATCGCGTTGAGGTCGCCAAGAGCACCCTGATCGCTGAACACGATCTGTGCGAGTCCTTGGCGGTCGAGCATGCCGTCGGCGCCCAGGACGTGGGTGCCGAAGCGATCCACAATCTGCGACAGTGCCGGGGTATTCGGCAGAACCGCCTCTCGGGCGAGGCTGTCGGCATCGATGTGGACTGCTCCAAGCTCTGCCAGCCTCCGAGCGATGGTGGATTTTCCCGCGGCGATACCCCCGGTTAACGCAATGAGCTGCATAAGAGACACCCTACCGACTCGATGAGACGCCAAAGGCCTGGCCGGGGAATTATCCCTGGCCAGGCCTTCAGAGTAAGGGGTTAGTTGCCCTCGAGACGTGCCTTCAACGCGGCAAGTGCCTCGTCGTCAGCGAGCGCGCCAGCCTGCGACTCGCTCGAGTAGCTCGTCGCGCCCGAATCGGTCGCGGGGGCTTCAGCAAGCTCAATGAGCGACTGGCCGACCTGCTTCTTGTGTGACTCCCAACGAGCCTGGGCTGCAGCGTACTCCTGCTCCCACTTCTCGCGCTGGGTCTCGAAGCCTTCCTTCCACTCCTGGGTCTCAGGATCGAAGCCCTCGGGGTACTTGTACTCACCGTTATCGTCGTACTCGGCGGTCATACCGTAGAGCGCGGGATCAAACTCGGTGCCCTCGGGATCGACGCCCTCGTTCGCCTGCTTCAGGCTGAGCGAGATGCGGCGGCGCTCGAGATCGATGTCGATGATCTTGACGAAGACCTCCTGGCCGGCCGAAACGACCTGCTCAGCGAGCTCAACGTGCTGACCCGACAGCTCCGAGATGTGCACGAGGCCCTCGATGCCGTCCGCAACACGCACGAACGCGCCGAAGGGCACGAGCTTGGTGACGACACCCGGTGCGATCTGACCGATCGCGTGGGTGCGGGCGAATACCTGCCACGGATCTTCCTGCGTAGCCTTGAGCGACAGCGAGACGCGCTCGCGATCAAGCTCAACCGAGAGCACCTCGACGGTGACATCCTGGCCCACCTCGACAACGTCGGAGGCGTGCTCGATGTGCTTCCAGGAGAGCTCGGAGACGTGCACGAGACCGTCCACGCCACCCAGATCAACGAACGCACCGAAGTTGACGATCGAGGAGATGACACCCTTGCGCACCTGGCCGGGCTTGAGGTCAGCGAGGAAGGACGAACGGCTAGCCGACTGCGTTTCTTCGAGCAGCGCGCGACGTGACAGCACCACGTTGTTGCGGTTCTTGTCGAGCTCGAGGATCTTGGCCTCGATCTCCTGACCCAGGTAGGGCGTGAGATCGCGAACGCGGCGAAGCTCGATGAGCGAAGCGGGAAGGAAGCCGCGAAGCCCGATGTCGACGATCAGACCACCCTTGACGACCTCGATGACCGTACCGGTGACGACACCGTCGGTCTCCTTGATCTTCTCCACATCGCCCCACGCACGCTCGTACTGCGCACGCTTCTTCGACAGGATCAGGCGGCCTTCTTTGTCCTCCTTCTGGAGCACGAGTGCCTCAACAGCGTCGCCAACCTTCACCACCTCGTCGGGGTTGATGTCGTGCTTGATGGACAGCTCGCGCGAGGGAATGACACCCTCGGTCTTGTAGCCCACGTCGAGGAGAACCTCGTCGCGATCGATCTTCACCACGGTGCCCTCGATGAGGTCGCCGTCGTTGAAGAACTTCAGGGTCTTCTCGACCGCGGCAAGGAAGTCTTCGGCCGAGCCGATGTCGTTAATTGCGACCTGCTTGCTTGCCTTTTCGGTCGTTGCATTCGTCATGTAATTGGTCTCCAGATGGACAGGGAATCAGGCTGGACACGGTGATTCACGCAAAGGATTCGCGCGGATCAACGCACCATCCAGCATGTGGACATGGTTGATTCGTCACAGTTGTGACATTTCAGTCTATGCGACAGAAGATGGAAACCCAAGTCCGATTCCTCGAACGTCTAGCCTGGTGCACGCGAATGCTAGTGCGCTGCGGCATTCCAGTTCGGGCCGCGGCCGACCTGCACTTCGAGCGGCACCGTGAGGTCTGCTGCTCCCCCCATCTCCTCACGCACAATCACCTCGAGTTCTTCCCATTCACCGGGCGCAACCTCGAACATCAGCTCATCGTGAATCTGCAGGATCATTTGCGACGACAGCTTCGCCTCGCGCATGCGTCGTTCGACGCCGATCATCGCGATCTTCATGATGTCGGCAGCCGTGCCTTGAATCGGGGCGTTGAGCGCCGCGCGTTCGGCGTTCTCGCGCAACACCCGATTCGGGCTCGCAAGATCGGGGAACGGCCGACGCCTGCCGAACACCGTCTCGGTGAACATGTCACGCTTGGCCTGCTCAACCACCGATCGCAGGTAGTCACGCACCCCGCCAAAGCGCTCAAAATAGTCGGTCATGAGTTGCCTGGCCTCTGCCGCCGAGATACCCAGCTGTTTCGAGAGCCCAAAGGCGGAAAGCCCGTAGGCGAGACCGTACGACATCGCCTTCACCTTCGAGCGCATCTCGGCAGTCACTTCAGCCGGGGTCACCCCGAAGATGCGTGAGCCCACGAACCGGTGGAGATCCTCACCCTCGATGAATGCCTCGATCAGCGCAACATCGCCCGAGAGGTGCGCCATGATGCGCATTTCAATCTGGGAGTAGTCGGCCGTCATGAGTGCCTCGAACTCGGGCGCGTGAATGAAGCCCTCGCGCAGCCGACGCCCCTCCTCCGTGCGCACCGGGATGTTCTGGAGGTTCGGCTCGGTCGAGGCGAGGCGCCCAGTGCTCGCGCCGATCTGTAACAGGGTGGTGTGGATCCTTCCGTCGGGCTGCACCGCCTTAATTAGCCCCTCAACGATCTGACGCAGCTTGTTGGCATCTCGGTGTGCGAGGAGCGCATCGAGGAAGGGGTGCGGGTTCTTGGCCTGGAGGTCCGCGAGCGCGGCCGCGTCGGTCGTGAAGCCCGTCTGGGTCTTGCGAGTCTTCGGCATGTCCAGTTCGTCGAAGAGCACCTGCTGCAACTGCTTGGGCGAGGAGAGATTGACCTCTCGGCCAATCGCCGTGAAGGCGCGCTGCTCAAGCTCGGCCACACGCTCCCGAAGCTCGGCCTCGTGTGCCTGCAAGAGCGGGAGATCAATCTGCACGCCGCGATCCTCGAGTGCGGCCAGCACCGACACCAGCGGCAGTTCGATATCTGTATAGATCGATCCCGTACGCCCCTCGAAGCGCGACACTGCGACCTCGTGAGCTCGCACCAGGTACCAGGCAAGAGCTTCGGGCCCCGCCCCCGCACCCTCCTCGGGGAGCAATTGGTTCGGGTCGGCCTTCGGCACCTGCTCGCCCAAGAATCGGAACACTGCCTCGTCGAGAGTCTTCTCCGGCGTGCTCGGCCGCAGCAGCCAGGCGGCGATCAAGACGTCCCCCTCGATCCCGCGCATGGCAACCCCAGCTCGCGCCGCGAGTTTCAGCTGCGCCTTTGCGTCAAACAGCACCTTGGGCGCTTCTGAAGCAAGCCATTCTTCAAACTGTAGGTAATCACGGCCACCGGGCTGCCAGTGCACCAGCACGGTCGAATCAGGGGTGGCGATCCCCACCTCGAAACCACTGCCCGTGTCGGAAATCACAATGCCCGGCTGCACCGCCTTCGATAGCCAGTCGCCGAGCTCTTCGTCGAGCAGCAGACGACGTTCAGGCAGCTGGGGCGCGAGCGAGCTTGCGGCCGCGGCGGCGCTCCCGTCGGCCGCATCGATGCCCGCAAGCTTGCTCACCCGCTGCAGCAGAGTGCGGAACTCCAGCTTGGCAAACACCTGCTGCACGGCCGCCATGTCGATGTTGCCGCGCTCAAGCTGGTCGACACTCAGGTCGAGGTCAACGTCACGCACCAGTCGGTTCAGGCGACGATTTCGTTCGGCCAGATGTGCGTGCTCGCGGAGACTTTCCCCCACCTTCCCGCCAATTTCGTCCTGGCGACGCAAAATCTCCTCCAGCGAGCCGAACTGGTTGATCCACTTCACCGCGGTCTTTTCGCCCACCTTGGGCACCCCGGGCAGGTTGTCGCTCGTCTCGCCGACCAGTGCGGCAATTTCGGGATACTGTTCGGGCCTGATGCCGTAGCGCTCAAGCACCTTTGCCGTGTCGTACCGCGTCAGTTCACTCACACCCTGCTTCGAGGGGTAGAGCAACGTGATGCGCTCATCGACGAGCTGAATCGTGTCGCGGTCGCCGCTCACCACGAGCACGCGATACCCGGCGTCGGCCCCCTGAGTCGCGAGCGTGGCAAGAATGTCGTCCGCCTCGTAGTTCTCCTTCTCAATGGTGCGGATCCCCATTGCGTGCAGGGCCTCCTGCAGAAGAGGAACCTGACCCTTGAACTCGGCCGGTGTCTCGCCGCGGGTTCCTTTGTATTCGGGGTATTCATCAGTGCGGAACGAATGCCTCGAGATATCGAAGGCCACAGCGATTGAATCGGGCTGCTCGGCACCCAGCAGGTTAATCAGCATGGCGATGAACCCGTGGATCGCGTTGGTGTACTGACCGGACTGGGTTTGAAAACTATCCACGGGCAGCGCGTAGAACGCGCGAAATGCCAGGGAATGGCCGTCTATGAGCATGAGGGTAGGCTGAGTGTTCGACACCCACTTAGCCTACAAGCCGCCTCCGACGGGCGCGCCGATCGGCCCCTAAGAGGCACGGATATTATGAACGCGAGAAAGCGGATACGGTGACAGCACCCCGAGCAGAATCCACCGAGGGAGGCACGCAACCCACTGTGCCAACGGCATTAGACACCACGCCGGTGGACTCGCCGAACAACGCGGATGGCCAAGCATTCTTGAGCCGATTCGGAGTGGGCGCTCTCGCCGAACGCATGGGCATCGAGTTCACTGAGTTCACGCGTGAGCGCGCCGTCGCGACGATGCCCGTGCTCGGAAACACCCAACCGATCGGCCTGCTGCATGGTGGCGCCTATGTCGTGCTGGGAGAATCACTCGGTTCGACGCACGCGGCCTTCGTGGCACCCGAGGGCACGGTTCCCGTCGGAGTCGACATCAACGCAACCCACACGGGTTCGGCCATGGCCGGTGTCGTCACCGGGGTGTGCGTGCCGATTCACGTCGGTCGCACGATCTCGGTGCACGAAATCGTCGTGCGCGATGGGGCGGGCAAACGCTGCTCCACGATCCGCATCACAAACCTCTTCAAGCAGGTGGCCGAGCCCCACGCGGCCGGCTAGAACGACGAACACCCCGGTCAGAAACCGGGGTGTTCGTCTCGCCGCTTCGTGCTACTTGGGCCCGAGCTGATCGATGATCGTCTTCGCCACGTCTTGCATGGTGAGGCGACGATCCATTGAGGCCTTCTGGATCCAGCGGAACGCCTCGGGCTCGGTGAGGCCCATCTTGTCGTTCAAGATACCCTTCGCACGATCCACCAGCTTGCGCGTCTCGAAACGCTCTGCAAGATCGGCAACTTCACTCTCAAGCGCCACGATTTGCTGAAAGCGTGAGAGTGCAATCTCAATGGCTGGGATCAAGTCAGCCGGGGTAAACGGCTTTACTACGTAGGCCAAGGCACCGGCCTCTCCCGCACGCTCAACCAGCTCGCGCTGGCTGAAGGCGGTAAGGAGCACTACGGGGGCGATGTGATCTTTATTGATAATTTCGGCCGCCGAGATGCCGTCAAGCTTCGGCATCTTCACATCCATCACGACGAGGTCGGGGCGCAACTCCGTTACCAGACGCACCGCCTCTTCACCGTCACCCGCTTCTCCGACAACGTCAAAGCCATTGTCGCGAAGCGTTTCAACGATGTCGAGACGAATCAAGGATTCGTCTTCTGCGACGACGACACGACGTGCCGCGCCGGGGGAAGAAGTCTGCTCAGTCATTGTCTTAGTTTAACGGTGCCGGATGGGGGACTTGAACCCCCACGCCCGAAGGCAACGCATTTTGAGTGCGCCGCGTCTGCCAATTCCGCCAATCCGGCAAATGGGTAGCGGCTCGAAAGTCGCTTTCCACCTGTGCAACACTATCGCATCTAGAGCGGGATGCTTCCCCGTCCGATGACGTGTTTCCGCGGCCCGGCCTCGGGAAGTAGCCCCAAGGTCTCCCCCATCCGGTGAATCCTGAGCGTATTTGTGGATCCCACGGTTCCGGGAGGCGAACCTGCGATGATCAGTACCTTATCGCCGATCTCCACACGATCCGCGTCGAGCAGCACCTTATCGACCTGCTCGAACATCTCGTCGGTAGAGCCGACTCGCGGAACCTCATAGCTGCGCGCACCCCAGGTCAGCTCCATCCGTCGACGGATTGTTCGACTCGGCGTGAACCCGATGATCGGGATTGGCTTGCGGAGTCGAGACATCCGGCGCACCGTGTCGCCGGACTCCGTGAACACGCAAATGTACTTGGCCCCAATGAACTCCGCCACCTCCGCCGCCGCCAGCGTGAGCACACCCCCCTGGGTGCGCGGGCTGGTGCGCAACGGATCGATCCTGTCGAGGGCGTGATCTTCGGTCGCCTCGATGATGCGGGCCATGGTGGCAACGGCGGCCACGGGAAATGCCCCAACGCTTGTCTCACCTGAGAGCATCACCGCGTCGGCACCGTCGAGCACCGCGTTTGCGCAGTCGGACGCCTCCGCGCGAGTGGGCCTCGGGCTTTCGATCATCGACTCGAGCACCTGCGTGGCCACGATGACGGGCTTCGCCATGCGTCGCGCGACGGCGATCGCCTCGGTCTGCACAAGCGGAACCTGTTCGAGAGGCATCTCGACACCCAGGTCGCCACGTGCGACCATGATGCCGTCAAACGCATCGACGATAGCCTCAAGGTTCTCGACTGCCTGAGGCTTTTCGATTTTGGCGATGACGGGGAGTTTCACTCCCTCTTCTGCCATGATCGCGTGCACGCGAGTGATGTCGGCGGCATCGCGCACGAACGAGAGTGCAATGTAGTCGACACCTAGCTGCAAGGCCCACCGAAGGTCGGCCTCGTCTTTCTCCGACAACGCCGGCACGTTCACGGCCACACCGGGCAGGTTGATGCCCTTGTTGTTCGAGACCGCGCCCGGAATCTCAACCACAGTATGCACGGTGTCTTCGGTTACCCGTACCGCACGTAACCCCACCTTGCCATCATCGATCAGCAGTGGGTCGCCCACACGGACATCGCCGGGAAGGCCCTTATAGGTCGTGCCGCAGATTGTCTGGTCACCAACGACATCGCGAGTGGTGATGGCGAACTCGTCGCCCTCTGCGAGATCAAACGGTCCTGCCGCGAACGTGCCCAATCGAATCTTCGGGCCCTGCAGATCGGCGAGCACGGCAATGGGCCTGCCCACCTCGTTCTCCGCGCGGCGAATGTTACGGAAAATGCCCTCATGCACGTTGTGCGTGCCGTGAGACATGTTCAACCGTGCCACATTCACCCCGGCGCGAATGAGCTCGAGCGTGTGATCGTAACTCGAGACCGCTGGTCCCCAGGTTGCAACGATCTTTGCGTGGCGCATGGCCTGCCTTTCGTTCGATGGTGGACCCGGTTCGGGCTTGCCTATGTGGTCGAAGGTGCGACCCCTGCTGGTGGGGCCAGAGCCTTCGTGCGATCGGAGAGTACGTGGTAGTACTCGTCGGGATTCGCCGTCAATTCGTCAACCGCATCGGCCGGATTGCGGCGTCCGGGAAGATAGACACTCGCCTCGAGACCGACATGGCGACGGCGTTGGACAAAGATGATGACGACACCGAGGAGCGCCGCGAGGAGAGCTGCGAGGACATTGGTGCGCAGCCCCAAGATAATGAGGCTCGGATCCACGCGCATCGACTCGATGACGGCGCGACCAATGCCATACCAGATGAGGTACATGCCAAAGAATGTGCCCCAGCGCGGGCGAAGACGTCGCTCGATGAGCAACAGCACGATCACGCCGAGTATGTTCCATACGATCTCGTAGAGGAATGTGGGGTGAAAGAGTGTGCCTTCGGGCAGGCCAATCGGGAACGCCGAGTTGGTTGACTCGATCTGCAACCCCCACGGAAGCGTGGTGGGGCCGCCGAACAACTCGTGATTGAACCAGTTGCCCAAGCGACCCGCTGCCTGTGCAATCAACAGACCCGGCACGAGCGCGTCAGCAAACGACCAGAAGCGAATTCCAGTGATGCGTGAAGCGACCAGCACGCCGATTCCGCCGCCGATGAGTGCACCGAAGATCGCGATGCCGCCGTTCCAGAACGCGAAGATTTCGAGGAAGTTCTTTCCCTCGCCGAAGTAGTCTCCCCAGTGAGTGACCACGTGGTACAGGCGCGCGCCGAGGATGCCCAGCACTACCGACCACACGGTGAAATCAATGACGACGCCGCGCTCGCCACCCCGGCCCGTCAGCCTCCGGCCCGTCCAGATCGTCGCCAGCACAATTCCCGTGAGGATACACAGGGCGTAGAAGTAGACGCGCAGCGGACCGATCTGCAGAAACTGCACGTCGGGGCTCGGAATACTCATCGGAAAAATCATGTACCGCTCTTTCGCATCACGCTCTGCGCCATCGGGCGCGGGTCAACAAAATCCTACCGCGGGTATATCAGTGCCAGGTCAATGCTGGGCGGTGCCAGCTGCGATTTCGCGCACCACGCGGGAGAGTTGCTCGATGCCTCCGTCACGCAATGCCCGCACGAAGGCGGTGCCCACGATCGCACCATCTGCGTATTCGAGCGCCGCAGACACCTGCGCAGCCGTCGAGATGCCGATCCCGACACACGCCAGCTCGGCCCCGCTCTCGCGCAGTCTCGTAGTGAGATTCCGAGCTGCCTCGTCGAGTTGGGTGCGCTCTCCGGTGATGCCCATCGTAGAAACGGTGTAGACAAACCCAGTGGTGCTGCGGGAAACGAGCGCGAGACGATCATCGGAGGATGTCGGCGCGGCCAAGAACACGCGGTCAAGTCCGAGACGTTCACTCACGGAGATCCACTCGGCTGCAGAGTCGGGGGTGATATCTGGCGTGATGAGCCCAGCCCCCCCGGCGGCAGCGAGATCGCCTGCAAATCGTTCGAGACCGTACTGCAACACGGGGTTCCAGTAGGTCATCACGAGTACCGGCGTGTCGACCGCCTCTCGTACGCGACGCACTGCCTCAAAAACATCAGTGAGACGGAAGCCGGCTGCCAGCGCGGTCTGCGTGGCCTCCTGAATCACCACTCCGTCCATCACGGGGTCGGAGTACGGCAGCCCCAGTTCGATCACATCGGCCCCGGCCTTCGCCATCGCGATCGCCGCGGCGACACTGGTGTCGAGATCCGGGAAGCCAACGGGCAGGTACCCGACGAGCGCTCCGCGACGAGATTCCTTGGCCCGTCGGATGGCTGCGGAAACCTGTGACTCTTGATTCGCCATCAGTGCTCCTCTCCTGCACTCGCGGAGGCGCCTTCGAGTTCGGTTCCATCAAACAGCCCAAAGTACCGGCCCGCGGTCGCCATGTCTTTGTCACCGCGTCCCGAGAGATTCACGAGAATCACCGCGCCTTCGCCCAGCTGCTTTCCGAGTCGAAGTGCCCCGGCGAGCGCGTGCGCCGACTCGATCGCCGGAATGATGCCCTCGGTCTGGCTGAGTAGCCGCAGCGCCTGCATCGCCTCGTCGTCGGTGACCGATTCGTAGTTCGCCCGATCAATGCTGGCAAGCCACGCGTGCTCGGGACCAACTCCCGGGTAGTCGAGTCCAGCGGAGATTGAATACGATTCGCGGGTCTGCCCGTCTGCGTCTTGCAGCACGAACGTGCGGGAGCCGTGCAGCACCCCCTGCGACCCCTCGCCGATGGTAGCGCCGTGCTCTCCGGAACTGATTCCGTGCCCACCAGGCTCGTAGCCGTAGAGTGCAACTTCCGGATCGTCAAGGAACGCGTGGAAGATGCCGATCGCGTTCGAACCGCCACCGACACAGGCTGCCACTGCGGTGGGGAGTGCACCGGTCAGCTCGAGCATCTGTGCTCGTGCCTCTTCGCCAATGATTTTGTGGAAATCGCGCACCATGACCGGGAAGGGATGTGGCCCGGTAACTGTGCCCACCAGGTAGTGCGTCGTGTCGACGTTTGCAACCCAGTCGCGGAACGCCTCGTTGATCGCGTCTTTGAGGGTGCGCGACCCAGTCTTCACCGGTATCACCTCGGCGCCCAGCAAACGCATGCGCGCCACGTTCAGCGCTTGCCGCTCGGTATCGACCTCGCCCATGTAGATGGTGCAGTCCATCCCAAACAGTGCTGCGATCGTGGCTGTTGCCACTCCGTGCTGGCCGGCACCTGTCTCTGCGATGATCCGGGTCTTCCCGAGTCGCTTGACGAGCAGCCCTTGACCGAGCACATTGTTGATCTTGTGGGAACCGGTGTGGTTTAGGTCTTCCCGCTTCAGGATGATGCGCGCCCCACCCGCGTGCTCGGCGAACCGCATGACCTCCGTAAGGATCGAGGGCCGTCCGGTATAGCTTCGGTGCAATTCTGCAAGCTCGGCCGCAAAGCTGGGATCATTCTTTGCATCTTCGTATGCCTGCGTCAATTCGTCGAGCGCAGCAATCAACGACTCCGGCATGAACCGCCCACCGAAGTCGCCGAAGAACGGCCCTGACTGTGCGCGCAGTGGTCCGAGTTCGTTCTGATCTTGAGTCATGTCCTGAGTCATGGTGCCTCTTCCCAGATGTAAGGTTTTCAGACGCTGAGGTAACTCTGCAGCGTGGCGATGGGGTCGGAAGTGACCAGCGCCTCGCCGACAAGTACCGCGTCGGCCCCTGCCTCGCGATACCGGATCACATCGCTCACATCAAGCACTGCGGACTCGGCCACGCGAATCACTCCCGCAGGAATCTGATCAGCGACCCGGCCGAAGAGCTCCCGATCAAGTTCGAACGTGCTGAGGTTGCGCGCATTGACACCGATCAATTGCGAGCCAAGATCGACAGCCCGAGCAACCTCATCTGCGGAATGAGCTTCCACCAACGGTGTCATTCCCAGTTCGCGGATCAGTGCGTGAAGTCTGACGAGAACCGGTTGCGGCAAGGCGGCGACGATGAGGAGGACGAGATCGGCCCCAGCTGCACGGGCCTCAAGAATCTGATACTCGTCACCTATGAAATCCTTGCGTAACACGGGGATGCTCACAGCCTTGCGCACGGCTTCCAAGTCGGCGAGGGATCCCTTGAACTTGCGTTGCTCGGTGAGGACACTCACGACACTCGCGCCGCCGGCCTCGTACTGCGCGGCAAGGGCCTGTGGTTCTGGGATATCTGCGAGGTCGCCGCGCGAAGGGCTCGCCCGCTTCACCTCTGCGATCACACGAATGTGGTCGGTCGGCCGGAGGGCCTCGATCGCATCAAGGGCCTCGGGCCGAGCAATCGCGTCGGCCTCAACCTGAGCCAGTGGCCGCAGCTCTCGCCGAGCCCGCGCGTCTTCTAGTGAGCCCGCGAGAAGTTGCTCGAGCACGTT
The DNA here is from genome assembly GCF_052386045.1 of Leucobacter fengyongliangi. Classification (NCBI taxonomy): domain Bacteria; kingdom Bacillati; phylum Actinomycetota; class Actinomycetes; order Micrococcales; family Microbacteriaceae; genus Leucobacter; species Leucobacter fengyongliangi. The sequence goes on from NZ_CM126356.1 coordinate 1,603,940, forward strand.
ATTCGTGCGTCTTAGGCGTGAACTTCGGGCCCTTGACGCCGTACCCGGCCTTTGAGAGCACCCAGCCGAGCACTCCGCCCAATGCAACAACGCCGACGCTGATCCACACGAGAAGTGGCTGGTGCAGGAAGAACGCGACCGTGCCGAACGCGATACCGAGCAGCATGACGATCACCGCCGTCCACGCAGCTGGCGAATCGCCGTGTCCGGGGTCTCCGTGGTGGGTACTCATGAATCTCCTTGAAGCCTATGGTTCGTCTCAAGCCTACCGGTTGCTGGGCATTTCCTGCGAACCGAGTGGCAGTCTGTCGCGGGTCGGTGGTGACCAACCCTACTTTTTGGGGGACTCTGGCAATGAATCGATTTCGCTCGGGTCCTCACCGTCGCTCTGTCGCTCCCAGTCAGAGATACGGTCTGGCTCGGTCGCGACTCGCTCAGCCACATCCGCGTCACTTCTCGATTCGTACTTGCGGCCAGCCGTGCCCCACCTGCCACTCAGTATCACCACGAGCACACCAAATACGATCAGCGCACCGCCAGCAATCGCAGTCACGAGCGGCCACACCGAAAGCGCACTGGACTGGACGAGCGCTAGCTGGTCGGCGCCGGAGATTGCCGTTATTTCGGCAATCCGCCCCGCGGCGGCACCCACCGGATCCACGAGCACACCGACAGCAACGGCAATCGCCCCGGCTCCCAGCGCCGCGACGAGGATCCCCAGCACCCGACGAAAAATCTTTCCGGCGATCGTCAACGCGAGCGCAGCCGCGAGCGCGGCGATCGCGACCGGCGACAACGAAGCGTTGAGATCCTGACCGCTCACCTGCAGCGCGCCCGCTGCGGCAGCACCCTCGACGAGCACGATCGTTGCCCAGGGCTGCGTCGCTGCGACCAACGCGAGTCCGCCCGAGAGTGCAACTGCGCCGAGCAGGGGAAGCTTGCTACGCACGTGGCACATCCAAATGCCGGAGAGTGTTCGCGATGGCCACAGCTCGAAGAGGTGCCGCGGCCTTATTTCGCGACTCCTGGTCTTCGAGCGTCGGCACCGAATCGGCGACGATACCCCCGCCAGCCTGAACCATGGCAATCCCGTCGACAATCGTTGCGGTGCGAATCGCGATGGCAAGATCGGCGGCCCCGGCGAGTCCGAAGTATCCCACCACTCCCCCGTAGACGCCTCGCTGCACCGGCTCGAGCTCGTCGATGATCTGCAGCGCGCGTGGTTTCGGTGCTCCCGAGAGCGTGCCTGCGGGGAAGGTCGCTCGCAAGGCATCCACCGAATTCTGCCCCTCCCGCAACTGACCCTCGACGGTCGAGACGATGTGCATGATGTGGCTGAATCGCTCGATACGCATGAACTCGGTGACCTCGACGCTGTGAGGCTCGCAGACGCGCAGCAGGTCGTTGCGTGCGAGATCCACCAGCATGAGGTGCTCGGCTCGCTCTTTTTCGTCGGCGAGAAGATCTCGCTCGAATTGCTGATCTTCGTCAACCGATGCACCACGCGGTCGCGAGCCGGCAATCGGGTGAGTCATCACGTGACCGCTTTCTTGCACGGTCACCAGGGCCTCTGGGCTTGAACCCACCACCGCGAATGGTCTGCCCGTCGCGTCCTCCAGCTGCAGGAGGTACAGGTACGGGCTGGGGTTCAGATGCCGCAGCACCCGGTACACGTCAAGGGGATCTGCAGTGCACTCCTGATCGAAGCGCTGTGAGAGCACGACCTGAAAGATGTCTCCGTCTACGATGTATTGCTTCGAGCGGTCGACCCCCGCGAGGTAGTCTGTCTCGGCTGTCAACCGCACCGCGTTCGGCAGTGCGTCGCGGTCGAGCATGCCGAGCGGTGATGAGAGGGGCGCCGCAAGTGCCTCCTGCAGCGCGTCAAGCCGAGTCTGCGCGTCGTCCCACTGCGCCTGGCCGGAGATCGCCTCGGCATCGTTCAAGACGTTTGCGAGCAAGACGACGCTGCCCTCTCGGTGGTCAATCACCACCAGCTCCGAGACAAAGCTGAGGCTCTGAGTGGGCAAACCCGGGCCATCACTAGGCCCATGCTCGAGTCGCTCAAACTGCCGCACCGTGTCCCAGCCGAGGTACCCAACAAAGCCACTCGCGAGCGGCGGGAGGTGGGGGGTAGGCTCTTGCTCCCAGCGTTCGACCACGGCGCGCAGCGCTGCTGCCGGGGCGAGTGCGGCGATTCCACCCGACAACAGACGCTCTTCGGTCAGACCCTTGCCGGGCTCGGGGAGCCAGTGTGCGCGACCGTCCCGCTCGCTCAGTACGCCGAAGCTCCCGGCTCCAACGAAGCTGAACCGGGTCCACACCCCACCCTGCTCGGCGGACTCAAGGAGGAACGTGCCCGTACGAGAACCAGCGACCTTGCGGTAGATACTGACCGGTGTGTCGGCATCGGCGAAGATTTCGCGGCAGACGGGAATGACTGAATGGGTGGCGCGGGCCGCATCGAAGTCGGCGCGTGACGTGGTGAGACTCACTTTTCCAGCCTATCGCGCTGTGTGCGCATCACTTTTTGTCTGTCGGGTCGCCCGGGTGAGCTGGAAGCCCGCGACCCTCGAAGCATGTGCGCGTGCCGGTGTGGCAGGCCGCACCGAGTTGCACCACACGCACGAGCAGAGTGTCGGCATCACAGTCCATGGCGACCGTACGCACGTACTGTCGGTGCCCCGAGGTGTCTCCCTTGCGCCAGTATTCCTGGCGCGATCGCGACCAGAACGTCACCCGGCCGGTGGTCAACGTGCGACGCACTGCCTCGCGATCCATCCAGGCGAGCATGAGCACCTCATGAGTTTCGTCGTCTTGAATGATCGCGGGCATTAACCCGTCCTGGCCAAACACCAGGGCATCGAGCGATTCTGTGACTTCAATTTCCGCCACGTTTGCCCGATCCGCCGCGCTCATGCGACACCCTCGGTGAGGCGCACTTCATACCCCGCATCGGCGATCGCACGTTTAACTTGACCCACAGTGAAGGTTCCGTCGTGAAACACCGATGCGGCGAGCACCGCGTCGGCACCCGCTGCGATCGCCGGGGCGAAGTGTTCGAGTTTGCCCGCACCGCCGGAGGCAATCACCGGCACCGAGCAGAGCGCGCGCACCTGGGCGGTGAGTTCGAGATCAAAGCCAGCAAGCGTACCGTCGGCATCCATCGAGTTCACCAGGAGTTCTCCGGCCCCGCGCCGCACCGCCTCGACGCACCATTCCAGGGCATCAAGGTCGGTCTCGTTGCGCCCACCGTGTGTGGTCACCACAAACCCGCTCGGCTGCCGCGTGCTGCGCCTGACGTCGAGTGAAAGCACGAGCACCTGAGATCCGAAACGATCGGCGATCTCATCGACGAGGCCCGGCCGCGCGATGGCCGCACTGTTGACGCCCACCTTGTCTGCCCCCACACCGAGGAGCCTCGCCACGTCGTCGCTGGTGCGCACGCCTCCACCGACCGTCAGTGGGATGAACACCTGTTCTGCCGTGCGACGCACAACGTCATACGTGGTGCTGCGATCGTCCACGGTCGCAGTGACATCGAGGAACGTGAGTTCGTCGGCGCCCTGCTCAGCGTATTTCGCAGCGAGCTCGACGGGGTCACCCGCATCCCGGAGGTTCAAGAAGTTCACGCCCTTGACGACCCGGCCAGCTGCCACATCCAGGCACGGGATCACGCGCACGGCGACCGACATCACAGCCTCGCAGCGTGGATCGCGGTCACGAGGATCGCGCGCGCACCGAGGTCGGCAAGTTTATCCATCACCTCGTTGGCCTCTTCTGCGAGCACCATGACCCGCACAGCAACCCAGCCGTCCTCACGCAGCGGCGAGACCGTGGGTGACTCGATTCCGCCCGCGATACTGACCGCGGCTTCAAGCTTCGACTCCTCGAGGTCGTAGTCAACGAGCACAAATTTACGGGCCACCAGCACACCTCGGAGTCGGCGCAACAGGCGATCGATACCGTCTTGGCTGCTCGGCCCTCCGATGAGCACCGCAGTTGACTCGAGAATCACCGGACCAAAGATGACGAGGCCCGCCGCCTGCAGCGTCGCGCCAGTCGACACCACGTCGGCCACCGCATCGGCGACGCCGAGCTGGACTGCCGATTCAACGGCACCGTCAAGTTTGACCGTCACGGCCTCGACACCGCGCTCGCGGAGGAAATCGTCAACGAGCTTTGGGTAGCTGGTCGCGACCCGCATCCCGGCGAGCTGCGCAATCTCAGTGATGCCCGAGCCCTTGGGAGCGGCGAACCGGAAGGTGGAGTCGCCGAAGTCGAGGTGAGCGATCTCGCGCGCCGCGGACCCGGAGTCAAGCAATAGGTCGCGTCCGGTAATGCCCACGTCAAGCGCCCCCGAGCCCACGTAGGTCGCGATATCTCGCGGGCGAAGGTAGAAAAACTCGATCTCGTTCCGACTATCCGTGTGCACAAGCTTGCGGCTGTCGCGACGGCCGCTGTATCCGGCCTCGCCGAGCATCTCGGCCGCTATCTCAGACAGCGAGCCTTTATTGGGAACCGCAACGCGGAGCATGGGGGTGTCCTTCCGTGGTGGCAGAGAATGGTGACGCGCGCTGACGCTAGAGATGGCGGTACACGTCTTGCAGGGAGAGCCCCTTCGCAAGCATCAGTACCTGCAGGTGGTACAGCAGCTGGCTGATCTCTTCGGCGCAGGCCTCGTCACTCTCGTATTCGGCGGCCATCCATACCTCGGCAGCCTCCTCAACGATCTTCTTTCCGATGCTGTGAACACCTGCATCAAGCCGCGCGACGGTGTCGCTGCCTTCGGGCCGGGTCTTGGCCTTCTCACTAATTTCGGCGAATAGCGCCTCGAACGACTTCACTTCTTCAGGGTACCGTTTCTTCTGTGTGGGTGGAGCGAGTAGCCAGTGCACTGGTTCAGTGGCGGTGAGTGGCCGCTGCGGCTCGCAACTCGGCGATCCGGTCTTCGGGCACGCCGCCAAAGACCGCAGAACCCGCGACGAACGTGTCGGCCCCTGCCTCGGTCGCCATGCCGATCGTATCGACCGTGATTCCCCCGTCGACCTGCAGCCACAGATCCAGGCCCAGCCGCGCCTTCGCGTCTGCGAAGCGGCGCAGCTTCGGCATCATCTCAGCCATGAATTTCTGGCCGCCAAATCCAGGCTCAACCGTCATCACGAGCACTTGGTCGAATTCGGGCAACAACTCGAGGTACGGTTCAGGATCGGTCCCCGGCTTCAGCGCGATGCCTGCACGCGATCCGATGTCACGGATACGCCGCGCAAGCGAAACAGGATCTGCGGCGGCTTCGGCATGGAAGGTCACCGAGTAGGCGCCCATCTCGGCGTACCCCGGCGCCCATCGATCAGCGTCGGTAATCATGAGGTGCACGTCAAGCGGTATCGGCGAGACCGCCTGGATTCGCTCGACAATCGGTGGTCCCATCGTGAGATTGGGCACGAAATGATTGTCCATCACGTCAACATGCACGAGGTCGGCTGTTGTGATGCGCTCAAGCTCATGCTGCAGGTTCACGAAATCGGCGGAAAGAATGCTCGGGTTAATGCGGTGCACGGTCACCGTTCAAGTGTACGGCTTTGCTCAGATTGTGGATCACCCAGAGCCGGCGCATCCGCACCTTGAGTGGTCGCTGCGGCCGGGGTACTTGGCTCGGACGCGCCGACATCGGGGGCAGCCTCCGCGTAGCTAAAGCTCAACGTGCGGAAGGTGCGCGTGAAGAATGCCGCCGCACCGAGCACGACCATCGCAACTCCCGACCAGAAGAAGACGAGCGCAATGCCTCGGCTCTCGCCCTCCCCGAGCAGCAGCCCCCAGCGCTCCTGCCCGGCAGCGGTTTCCATGTAGGGCACGATGAAGAACTCGGCGACCGGTGCGATCATCAGCGCGGTGATCGGCGACGCCGCCGCCTCAAAGGTCATCGCAAGCCCAAACACCCGGCCCTGCTTCTCATAGGGCACGACACGCTGGATCACGGTCTGCTCGGCGGCTTCAATCGCCGGCATTGCGACCATGAACAACCAGATGCCAACGATGAAGAGCCATGGCCACTCGCGCAGGGTAAAGGTTGCACCGAGCACTCCGATAAGTATCACCAAGATCAGCATGGTGCGGATCGGGTTCGTTCCAAGCCCGAATCGTGCGACGAGGGCACCTCCGACGATGAACCCGGTGCCCGCTACGCCAAACACGACACCCCAGATCTCAACCGGAAACATGTTGAGTCCGTAGGGGTCGAGCAGCGCCATATAGACACCACTCGCAAGGTTATTGAGCGTCGTGAAGAGGATCAGCCCAATGAGCCCCGGCACGAGGAGGATCGCCGTCATCCCGCCCCTGAAGTCCACCGCGCTGCGGTTGGGATCGTGCGCGATCTCTGGTTCGGGTATTCGGAGCATATGGAGGTGCACAATGGGTGCAGCGGTCAAGACGAGCGCGACAATCATGGTCGTCGGCATGCCCAGAAGGCCCACCGAGAGTCCGCTGAACACGCTGGTGACAATGAAGGCGAGCCCCTGCACCGTTCCCACGAGCCCGTTCGCATTGGCATGTCGGTCGTCGGGTACGAGCAGTGTGACCGTGGTCGCAAGCGCCAAGTTTCGGAGCAATTCGACCACGCACCCGGCGAGGAGGATCACGGTGAACACCCAAAACCACGGGCCGTCGATCCGCAGCAGTGTCTCGTGCGGGATCAGGAAAAAGATCGCCGTTCCGACCGAAAACGCCGCGAGCGTGATCCACGCCGACAGCAGCATGACACGGAGCTTGCGGAGCCGATCCACCAGCGACCCGAACCACATTGAGCACACGGCGAGCAGGATCATGTAGGCACCACCGAGTACCCCCGTGGCCAGGATGCTGCGAGTCTCGAGATAGACCCAGAACACGAGCGAGAACCACAGGAAGTTAGTGGTGAGGTTCGCCACGGCCGTGTTTGCGAGCACCTGAAAAAAGGTACGCATTCCCCCGGGAGGGGGCGTGTGCTGACTCATACGTTAAGAGTAAGGTGAATCTCGCAGATCGGGCAGGGTCAGTGAACCTGAACAGGTCACAAAAAACTCACCACGCTGGGGCACATCCGCGCCCCGATCGCTAGCTGGCGATTTCCTGGTAGGCGAACTGCAAAACAGACTCATCCACCCCGGCGAGCACTCGCGGTTTTGCTATATCGTCGAGCACTATGAACCGCAGCATGCCGGCCCGCGCCTTCTTATCCCGCTGCATCGTCGCCAGGAGGCCGTGCCAGCGATCAGCGGGATAGCTCAGTGGAAGACCGAGCGTCCCGAGCACCGAGCGGTGGCGTGCGACCACCGCGTCTGACAGCGAGCCAGCCATTCGGCCGAGCTCTGCCGCGTAGACCATCCCGATCGAGATCGCGACTCCGTGGCGCCACTGATAACGCTCGGCGTGCTCAATCGCGTGGCCGAGAGTGTGGCCGTAGTTAAGGATCTCGCGCAGTCCTCCCTCGCGGAAGTCATCCGACACGACCCGCGCCTTGACCCCAATCGAGAGCTCGACGAGTCGGCGAAACTCGTCTGAACCGGGATCGGTCGCGCGCTCCACGTCGCGCTCGATCGTGTCGAGAATCTCGGGTTCTGCAATGAATCCATACTTCGCCACCTCCGCGAAGCCGGCGAGAATCTCGTTCTTGGGGAGCGTCTGCAGCAGGTCAAGGTCGCAGATCACCGCATGTGGTGCATAGAACGCGCCCACCAGGTTCTTCCCCTCGGTGGTGTTAATTCCGGTCTTGCCGCCAACGGCAGCATCCACCATGCCGAGCACCGTCGTGGGAATCTGCACGAGCCGCACGCCGCGCAGCCACGTTGCCGCCACGAATCCCGCGAGATCCGTCACCGCGCCACCGCCGAGGCCGATCACCGCATCGCTGCGCGTGAAGTCCGCCTGGCCGAGAATCTGCCAGCAAAATGCCGCAACCTCCACGCGCTTTGCCGATTCCGCGTCGGGCACCTCCGCGAGCAGCACCTGGCCGAACTGCTTCTGCAGCTCAATTCGCAGCTCATCTGCGAGCTTTCCCACCGTGGGAGTGTGCACGATCAGCACCTTATTGACGCGTTCACCCAGCGCCTCAGCGACCCGGTCGGTAAGGCCGCGGCCCACGGTGATGGTGTAGCTGCCCTCACCCGTGACCGAGATCTGGGTGGGGCCGTCGGTGGTGATATCGGTCATGGCGTGCGCGGCTCGTCTTTCGTCGGTGTCGAGTTGGGGGTCTGCGTCGTGTCGGTGCTTTGTGCATCGGGGGCGATGCCGGTTGCTGGTGCCTGGTTCCGTTGCGCGAGAGGCTCACCGTACTTGCCACGCCCCTGAGCCCTGGCCCACTGCACGACCCGGCGCGAAAGTTGTTCCTTCGTCGCACGGTCGGTACGGAAGGTCACGTCGGCCACCTCGGCATAGAACGGCCGACGCGCGTCGAGGATGCGCCCCCAGGCCCCGGGGTCGTCGCGCAGCAGGGGCCGCTTGTCGAGGTTCGCAGTGCGCAACACCGATGCCTGCGTGGTCATCAGAAGCACGACCGGATACTCCTTGAGAAGTTGCCGGGTGCGCTCGGTAATCACAGCACCGCCCCCGAGCGCGACGATGCGTGCACCCGGTTCGGCGAGTTCCCTCGCGATGATGTCGGCCTCGATCTCGCGAAAAGCAGACTCGCCGTGCTCAGCAAAAAAGTCCGTGATCGCGCCGTGACTGCGTGTGAATACGACATCGGTGTCGATGAACGGGATGCCGAGATCCTTCGCGACGCGCCTGCCGAGGCTCGTCTTCCCTGCGGCCATCGGCCCGACAAACACGATTGCTCGCTCGGGCAGGCGATTCTTACGTCTTCGCCGAGAGACCCTCCGCTTCGCGGGCGGGCGTTCCGCGACGATATTGATCGGCTGCGTAAGCGGCTGCTTCGGTGGCGTCGGCACCGGTCGCTGACCCGCTTCGTCGCTCACGATTCGATGCTGGTTGCGAGCTTCTCCGGAATCGCGGCAAGATAGCTCTTCATGTTGCGCGCCGTCTCCGCCACACTGTCGCCACCGAACTTCTCGGTAACCGCGTCTGCGAGAACGAGCGCGACCATGGCTTCTGCGACGACCCCGGCGGCAGGTACCGCAGACACATCGCTGCGCTGGTGATGCGCCTTCGCCTCCTCGCCGGTCAACACGTCGATGGTTGGCAACGCGTTGGGCACCGTCGCGATTGGTTTCATTCCGGCCCGAACACGCAGCACCTGCCCGGTGGTCATGCCACCCTCGATGCCGCCAGCCCGATCGGTGTCGCGCACGATGTCACCGTGGCGCACGTGCAATTCGTCGTGCGCGGCGGATCCCCGACGCCTAGTGGTCTCGAAGCCGTCGCCAACTTCGACGGCTTTGATCGCCTGAATCCCCATGAGCGCCCCCGCGAGTCGCGAGTCGAGCCGCCGGTCCCAGTGCACGTAGGAACCGAGTCCGGGCGGCAGGCCGTAGGCGAGCACCTCGACGATTCCACCGATCGTGTCGCCAGATTTCTTGGTGTCATCGACCTCGGTCACCATACGCTCGCTGGTGGCCGGGTCAAAGCACCGCAGCGGATCGGCATCAAGCACTGCCACGTCCTCGGGCCGGGGCAGCGGCGAGCCTGCGGGCACCTCGATCGGGCCCACCGCGAGCGTGTGACTCACCAGACGAATACCGAGCTCGGCAAGAAACGCGCGAGCAACCGCTCCGAGCGCGACCCGTGCCGCGGTTTCGCGGGCACTTGCCCGCTCCAGCACGGGTCGAGCCTCGTCGAAGCCATATTTCTGCATCCCAGTGAGGTCAGCATGGCCGGGTCGTGGGCGAGTGAGCGCGGCACCTCGGCCACGCGACTTCTCGGACAGCTCGGTCGGTTCAGCGCTCATCACCTCAACCCACTTAGGCCATTCGGTATTGCCAATGCGAATCGCGATCGGCCCACCGATGGTGCGCCCCTGCACGACGCCGCCGGAGAAGTTCAGCTCGTCCTGTTCGAACTTCATGCGTGATCCGCGGCCGTATCCCAGCTTTCGGCGCGCCAGGTCTTCGCGCACCAGGGCAAGCGAAATGGGTACCCCTGCGGGCATGCCTTCGAGGACAGCAATGAGTTCTGGGCCGTGAGATTCTCCGGCCGTGAGCCAACGCAACATAGGCACTATCCTCCCACACCGGCGTCGCGCATCGTGGCGAAGAGGCGCGCCTCGTCGGTGAGGGAGAAGGCCGGGTCACCCCCCACGAAGATTCGTACCTGTGCCAGTGCCTGTTCTACCAGCATGTCGATGCCGGCGTGGGCTTCTCCGCCAGCAGCTTTCCATCGTTCAGCCAACGGTGAGGGCCAGGGATCGTAGGCGACATCGAAGAGCGGAATAGTACTGATGCCCGCGGGGAGCGCGATCCGTTCACCCGCGTCGCCAGGAAGCGTCGAGATGACTGCCGTCGCCTCGGCAACCTCGGCACGGACGCTCTCCCCTGATTCGGGGTCGGCCCAGCCGTAGCCGAGGACCCGAAACGAACCCCGATCTCCGGCGGAGTCGGCGCGCGACTCATCGAATCGCTCGGCAAGAGCCATCGCGGCCTGTGGCCTGCGAGCGAGCACCGTGACTCGCTCGGCACCGAGTTGCCTGGCTGCGAGAACCGCTGACACTGCGGTGGCCCCCGCTCCCAAGATGAGCGTGCGACTGAGCCGCATGCCGCTCGTGCGCAAGGCAGCGGCGAGGCCTGCCACGTCGGTATTGAAGCCGGCCCAGGAGGGCTCGTCTCCGCCGCCCACCAGACGGAACAGTGTGTTCACCACGCCGCTCTCACGTGCCACTGGGTCGAGCACTGTGCTCAGTCGGTGCGCCTCAGTCTTCAGCGGCATCGTCACCGAGAAGCCTCGCCATTCTTCACCCCGCGTGGCAAGAAATCGCTCGAGGCCGGCCTCGCCGATCCGCACCGCCGTGTAGTGCCAGGGCAGCCCGAGCTGGGTGTACGCCGCACGATGGATGCGAGGCGAGCGTGAATGCGCGATGGGGTGACCGAGCACTGCCAATCGGGCCGGCTGGCCGCTAGTCTCCAGAGATGCGGGCACGGTTAGCACCCGCGCCCCGGGTTTGTAATGCACCATTCATTGAGCTCGGCCACCACCTGGTTGTGTTCCTCAATGGTGGTCGAGAACTTCGATTCGCGAGTATCGAGGTTGACCGCGGCGAAGTAGAGCCAATCCCCCGGTTCTGGGTTCAGCGTCGCCTCAATTGCGGCACGCCCAGGGTTCGCGATCGGGCCCACCGGGAGACCCGGGTTCACATACGTGTTCCAGGGGTTGGCGTCGGCGAGCGCCTCGTTCGACGACCACACGGTGCCTTCTTCGTGCTGCTGAAACCCGTACTGCGCCGTGGAATCCATCTGCAGCAACATAGCCGCATCAAGTCGATTCTGAATCACCCGCGAGACCTTGCCGAAATCCTCTGCTCGGCCGGCTTCCTTCTCGACGATAGAGGCGGTCGTGAGCACACGTTCACGATCTTCGACTGCCACGCCCAGTTCGTCGAGAAGTGCGACCTGATAGCCAACGAGTTTTGCGATCGCGTCGACGGCGCTGGTCTCGGCCTCGAACTCGTAGGTCGCGGGATACAACCATCCCTCGAGCGACGTTGCGTTCGCCGGCAACCCGAACTGCGCGGGGTTCGCCGCCGCAGCCTGCAGCTCTTCAAGTGGGATCTGAGCACCTGCGGAGACGATCTCGAGGGCCTGCGCGACGGTGCGCCCCTCGGGGATCACCGCGGTGAATTCGATGCGATTCGCAGGGTCTTGCAGCGCAGCGAGCGCGGCCGCGGAGCTCATCTCGAGTCGCAACTGGTACAGCCCCGGCATGAATTCGACCGCGGGCTCCTGCGCGAGCAGCAGCTCGTAGAACGCCTGCTTGGTCTTCACGACTCCGGCCTCAGCGAGAGCTTCGGCGATGTCTTCGCCGATCTCACCGGCCGTGATGGTGATCGTGGCCTCGCCCTGGCCCTCGCCCTCGTAGTCATTGGTGGTCCAGCCAAGTGCCTGCGAAACACGCTCGCCGTAGGTGCCCCACAGCGAGGCACCCGCCACTGCCAGGCCCCCGAGCAGTACCGCCAGAACAATGATGGCGATCAGGAGTCGTTTGCCGGCCCGTCTTGCGCTCATCCGTGCACTCCCCCGTCGCCCGTCTGCTCTTCCGTGTGTTCAGTAGTTCCCGAGCCAGGTTCTATCGTCGATCCTGGCGCGCGCCCCTGCGTTCGTTCGCTATCAAGCGCATGCTGCAGAATCACGACCGCGGCCGCTTGGTCAATGATCTGGCGACTCTGCTTGGTGGTGCGGCCAACCTGCCGCAGCAGCCCCTGCGCCGAAACAGTCGAGAGACGCTCATCGACAAGCCGCACCGTCACGGGCGCGTCGCGGCCAGACGTGTGCAACGCTGTCGCCACTTGGGTCGCGAAGCGCACCGCGTCCTCTGTCGATGGTGTGCGCTCCCCCCGCATATTGAGGGGGAGCCCAAACACCAGCTCCGCCGCGTCGTACTCGGTGGCAAGCTCCAGGATCCGCGCAATATCGCTGGTCGCGGCCTCGTCGCGCGGCACCGTTTCCAGCGGGGTAGCCAGCATGCCATGCACATCGCAGCGCGCGACACCGATGCGCGCCTTTCCCACATCGATACCAAGCCTCACTCCGGTGCGCACGCGTCCGATCCCGGGCTACTCAGCCAGCGCTCGGCGGATCGCCGAGAGCGCATCGTCAAGCTTGGAAGTATCGGTGCCGCCACCCTGCGCGAGATCGTCTTTCCCACCACCGCCACCGCCGAGCACCTGGGCACCGATCTTGGCGAGCGCCCCCGCCTTGGTTCCGGCCTCACGCGCAGCCTGGGTGGTCGCGGCGATCACGAGCGGCTTGCCTGCAGCTTCGCCAGCGAGCACAACTACCGCCGCGTCGTTTCCGAAGCGCTCGCGCACCTGCTGCGCCAATTGTCGAACATCGTCGGGCGATCCCACAGTCCCGAGCGATCCCAAGACAACCTTCAGGTCTCCGAGGCGTTCAGCCTGCGCGAGGAGCTCCGGGATACGTTCGGAAAGCTTCGCCGCTTCCAACTGGGCGATCTTCTTCTCTGCGGATTTCAATTGCGCGCTGAGGTCTTGCACCCTCTGTACGAGTTCCAGCCGTGGCACCTTGAGTCCGCTCGTCAACTGCTGAACGATTGCCCGCTCTGCAGCGAAATTTCGAAACGCCTCGATCCCGACCAGAGACTCGACGCGTCGATTCGTCGATCCCACGGAACTCTCGCTCACCAGACTGATCATTCCGATCTCGGCTGAGCTGCCCACGTGGGTACCTGCGCACAGTTCGCGCGACCAGGGGCCGCCGATGTCTACCACGCGCACCCGATCTCCGTACTTTTCACCAAACAGCGCCATTGCGCCGAGCGCCTTTGCGTCGTCGAGCGACATTTCGCGGGTGAATACCTCGTGATCTGCGCGAATCGCGAGATTCGAGATCTCCTCGATCTCGGATTTCGTCTCGGTCGACAGCGCCTCGCTGTGGGTGAAGTCGAGGCGAAGGTATCCGGCCTTGTTGTAGGAGCCAGCCTGGTGCGCGTTCGCACCCAACACCTGTCTCAGCGCCGCGTGCACAATGTGGGTACCCGAGTGTGCCTGGGTAGCACCGCGACGGTAGTCGGCGTCGACGCGGGTTTCCGCCCGAGCATCGATCGATACCGTGCCGACTGTGACTTTCACCGTGTGCACGATCAGTCCGGGTACTGGCTTCTGCACGTCGAGCACCTCGACCTCAAAACCATCGCCCACGATGATGCCCTGGTCGCTGTCTTGCCCACCAGCTTCCGCCCACAGTGAGGTCTCAGCGAGCACCAGCTCGGCGATCTGTCCTTCGTGGGCTGAGGCCACGGGTGCGCCGTCAACCACAATGCCGAGCACTCGGCTCTCGTGCGTGAGTTCGTCGTATCCCGTAAATACGGTCTCGCCCAGGCCGCGAAGCTCGCGATACACAGTAACGTCGGCGCGCTGGCCCTTCTTCGCTTTAGCGTCGGCCTTCGCCCGGTCACGCTGCTCGGTCATCAACGCGGTGAAGACGTCGGCATCTACTGCAACCCCCGCCTCTTCTGCGATTTCAAGCGTGAGTTCGATGGGAAAGCCGAGCGTGTCGTGAAGCAGGAATGCGGTATCGCCGGGAAGGTCAGTTTTCCCGCGTGCCGCACCTGAGATCGCTTCGTCGAGGATCTGAATTCCGGAACTCAGGGTGCGGAGGAACGCTTTCTCCTCTGCATACGCTGCGCGCGAGATGAAGTCGAAGTCACGTTCCACCTCGGGGTAGGCACTTTTCATCGCGTCGCGCGACGCGGGGAACAGCGTGGCAAAGCTGGCTCCTTCGACACCCAGCAACCGCATGGATAGTGTGACGCGGCGCAGCAGTCGTCGCAGAATGTACCCGCGACCCTCGTTCGAGGGGGTGACGCCATCGGCGATCAGCATGAGTCCGCTGCGCACGTGATCGGCAATCACTCGCAGACGCACGTCGTCTGCGTGGTCGACCCCATAGCTCTTGCCGGCCAGAGCGGCCGCGGCATCGAGCACCGGGCGCACCTGATCGATCTCGTACATATTCTCGACACCCTGCTTGATGAAGGCGACGCGTTCGAGCCCCATGCCGGTGTCGATGTTCTTTTGGGGCAGCTCCCCCACGATCGTGAAGTCGGTCTTCGACTTCACATCGGTGATCGAGTACTGCATGAACACGAGATTCCAGATCTCGACGTACCGATCATCGTCGGTCGCGGGACCGCCATCGATGCCGTACTGAGGGCCACGATCGAAGAAGATTTCGCTGCAGGGTCCCGCCGGCCCTGGCTGACCGGTCGACCAGTAGTTCGTGTCTTTCCCCAGTCTCTGGATCCGTTCCTCTGGCAGCCCGGCGATCTCACGCCAGAGCCGGAACGCCTCGTCGTCGTCCTCGTATACCGTGACCCAGAGGTCTTTCGGGTCGAACTCGAGCCCACCCGCGGATTCCGCGGTCGTGAGAAGTTCCCAGGCGAAGCGGATCGCTCCCTCTTTGAAGTAGTCTCCGAATGAGAAGTTGCCGCACATCTGAAAGAACGTGCCGTGCCGGGGAGTGCGTCCCACCTCTTCGATGTCATTCGTGCGAATGCATTTCTGCACGCTCGTTGCACGCGAGTAGGGCGAAGGCACGAGACCCGACAGGTAGGGCACAAACGGCACCATGCCCGCAACAGTAAACATCAGGCTCGGGTCATCACTGACGAGCGAGGCCGAAGGCACCACCGTGTGACCGTTCTTCTCGAAAAAGTCAAGCCAACGTTGGCGAATCTCGGCGGTCTGCATCGAAATATTGGTCCTTCGTGTGTCGCGTTTCACGCAAATGAGCGGGGAGGCCGCGCCACTTGTGGTTTGGGGCGCGGTGTTGCCGCGAGTGTGTGTCGGTCGGTGGCTATGGCTTCGCTTCGAGCTTCGCCAGGCGCCGCTCAACGTCGTCGAGAACCTCTGAGAACTCTTCCTCGACCTCGTGATAACCGGCGGCCACCGCGTCACTGAACTCCTTCGCCCCGCGCCCGACGCGGTCGAAGAATCGTCGACCCTCGGGGGTCTGATTGACGAAGTGCGCACCGACAAAGCCGAGCGCAATTCCGACGATCAGCCAAGACAGTCTGCGCATGTTGTTCTCCAGTTTCTCTCTGACCCGGTCAGTCTACCGGGCAGGCTCTCTCGCGGGCTCAGAAAACAACTGAGGGGGTGCCAAGTTGGCACCCCCTCAGTTGTTTTCGCAGAACTTAGCGAGCTGCGTAGTACTCGACCACGAGCTGTACTTCACAGGTCACGGGAACCTCAGCACGCTTCGGGCGACGAACCAACCGCGCCTGCAGCTTGTCGAGCTCGACCTCAAGGTAGCCCGGAACCGGGGGAAGAACCTCTGCGTGTCCGCCAGCGGCGGCAACCTGGAACGGCTCAATGCCCTCCGAGCGGGTCTTCACGTGAATGAGCTGACCCGGCTTGACGCGGAAGGACGGGCGATCCACAATCTGACCGTTGACCATGATGTGACGGTGCACGACCATCTGACGAGCCTGCGCAGTAGTGCGAGCGAAACCGGCGCGAACCACCAGGGCATCGAGACGCATTTCGAGAAGCTCAACCAGGTTCTCACCGGTCAGGCCGTCCTGACGACGAGCTTCCTGGAAAGCAATGAACAGTTGCTTCTCGCGGATGCCGTACTGAGCGCGAAGACGCTGCTTCTCGCGCAGGCGTACCGCGTAGTCGCTGTCGCTCTTACGCTTGGTGCGGCCGTGCTGACCGGGGCCATAGGGACGCTTCTCAAGATAGCGAGCAGCCTTCGGGGTAAGCGGAATTCCCAGTGCCCGCGACAGGCGGGTCTTGGAACGGGTACGCGACGTAGTCGACACGTGTTTCCTTTCAGGTTTCTGTGTTCCCCGCGGCGCAGGACTCGCACCACGGAATGCCCCCTCGGCCAGGCTGGATCCGCATCAACAAGTGATGCACGCGACACAGCACACCGTTACGGTGAGGGAACGACCAGTTGCAGAAACCCGGAATCCGAGCGACTGCCGTCGGTGTGTGCGCTCACGGACTGAGACCGCACACGACGTTGGCCAGCGATAATCATATCAGGTTCTCGCGCCCTCGCGTGATTCGTCGGATTTTCTCGAGTCGCTCACGCACAACACGCTCATTTCCGTGATCGGATGGCGCGTAATACACCCGGTTCACCAGTTCATCGGGAAGGTGCTGTTGGGTGACCACACCGAGCGGATCGCCGTGCGGATAGACATACCCCTTGCCATGCCCCAGCCGTTTGGCGCCCGGGTAGTGACCATCGCGCAGGGGCTTCGGAACTCGGCCGATCTTGCCCGCGCGCACATCGGCGATCGCGGCATCGATCGCGGAAATCACCGCGTTCGATTTCGGAGCGGTGGCGAGATAGATCGTGGCCTCGGCAAGCGGAATTCGAGCTTCGGGAAGACCAATGAGCTGCGTCGCTTGGGCCGCCGCGACCGCGATCGGAAGCGCCTGCGGGTCTGCGAGACCAATATCCTCCGCCGCGTGCACCATGAGCCGACGCGCGATGAAGCGCGGATCCTCGCCGGCCTCGATCATACGGGCCAAGTAGTGGATCGCCGCATCTGGATCAGAGCCACGAATCGACTTGATGAACGCGCTGATGACGTCATAGTGCTCGTCGCCGTTGCGGTCATACCTGAGCAGCGCGCGATCGATCGAAGCGGCCACGATCTCTGCAGTGACCCGCGGAACTGCGCTCGTCTCGGCAGCCAGATCAGTGGCGGATCCAGCGACAGCGACAGATTCGGGTGCGTGGTCGGACTCAGGAACACCTGGCGCTTCTGCGGCCAGCGCAGAGGCCGCAGCGGCCTCGAGCCCGGTTAGCGCGCGCCTTGCGTCGCCTGATGCCAGGTGCACCAGGGCATCTCTCGCCTCATCGGCGAGTTCCACCACCCCTCCCAATCCGTAGGGCGCGGTCACTGCTCGACGCAGCAAGGTAGAGAGCTCGTCATCGGCCAACGGCTCAAGCGTCAGAAGCAGCGACCGTGAGAGTAACGGGCTGATGACCGAGAAGGAGGGATTTTCTGTGGTCGCGGCGATCAGCGTGATCCACCCGTTTTCAACGCCAGGAAGCAGCGCGTCTTGTTGCGCTTTGGAAAACCGGTGGATCTCGTCGAGAAACAGCACCGTCGAGACGCCGAAGAGGTCTCGGTCGTTGAGTGCGCGTTCCATCACAGTCCGCACATCTTTGATGCCAGCGGTTACCGCTGAGAGCTCAACGAAGCGGCGACCGCTTGATTGGGCCACTGCCTGCGCGAGTGTTGTCTTACCTGTGCCCGGCGGGCCCCAGAGGATCACCGATACGGCACCGCCGCCGTCTGCCGCCTCAGCCGCGAGCACACGAAGCGGTGAGCCCGGCTGCAACAAGTGCTGCTGACCGACGACCTCGTCGAGTGACCGAGGACGCATCCGCACCGCGAGCGGGGCGGTGTGACCGGCCATGGGCTGCATATTCATGCCTTGATGCTAGCGACCGCTCCTGACACTGTGCGCGCGCTGTGGCATAGTTGGAGTGGCATTGACACGGTCGGCGCGAGACGTCGACATCTCTACGATGACGGGTGAATCACGGTGAGTGAAGCGACGAACGAACATCCTTGGGGCCGAGTCGACGAGAACCGCACGGTTTTCGTCCGCGAAGGCGACTCAGAACGCGAGGTCGGGCAGTTCCCTGATGGCACCGCAGAGGAGGCGATTGCGTACTTCGAGCGAAAGTTTTCCGATCTCGCCGGTCAGGTGACACTTCTCGAGGCTCGCATCGCTCGTGGAACAGCCGGGGCCGAGATTGCCGACACCGTTGCAAAGTTGCAGGTACTGCTGACCGAGCCAGCCGCGGTGGGTGACATTGCCGCACTTCGCGCCCGCGTTGAGAAGCTCAGCGGCAAGGCAAACGAACTCGGCGAGAAGCAGCAGGTTGAGCGTGAAGCGGCCAAGCAGGCGGCGCTCGCACAGCGAGAAGCCATCGTGGTGGAGGCGGAAGGCCTTGCCAGTCAGCCCGAAGCGCAGATCCGCTGGAAAGAAACCAGTCAGGCGTTTGAAGATCTCTTCACCACCTGGCAGACGACGCAGCGGAGCGGTCCGCAGGTGCCGAAAGCACAAGCCGATGCACTATGGAAGCGCTTCCGGAGCGCGAGGCAGACCTTCGATTCGGCGAGACGCGCGCATTTCGCTCAGATGGATGCCACAAACAAGGAAGTCAAGCAGCGCAAGGAGCGGATCATCGCCGCGGCCGAGGCGCTCGCCCCGCGCGGCATCGACGGGATCCCTGCCTATCGGAACCTCCTCGACGAGTGGAAGGCAGCGGGCCGCGCGAGTCGCAAGCTCGATGACCAGCTCTGGGCTCGCTTCAAAGCCGCGGGGGATGTGCTCTACGAGGCGAAGGCCGCCGAGGTCGCGCAATCTAACGAGGAGCACACGGCGAACCTGGCAGCGAAGCAGACGCTTCTCGCCGAAGCCGAGCCACTGCTCGCCGAGACCGATCGAGTCGCCGCCCGCAAGCGCCTCACCGCGTTGCAGTTGCGCTGGGACGAGGTGGGTCGCGTTCCTCGTGAGGCACTCCGTGAGATCGAGGGCGGGATGCGAAAGATCGAAGATCACGTCAAGTCGCTTGAGGACGAGCACTGGCGGAAGTCGAATCCCGAGACGAAGGCTCGTAGTGAGGGCCTGCGCGGCCAACTCGAGACGTCGATCGCTGACCTGGAAACCCAGATCGCTGCCGCGACCGACCCAAAGGTCAAGGCCGAGGCCGAGGCCGCGCTTGCCACGCAGCGATCGTGGCTCTCCGCGCTCGGCGACTGAAACTTATCCACAGATTCACTGGATACCCGACTTGAGGTTCCTTCCGGCCGCACACTGGAGGAATGACCGCCCACCCAACGAACGTCCAGCACACCGCGGCGCAACGTACGATCCCCGCCCGGGGGTTACCCGACCCACCCCGATTCGATCTGTGGCCCGAGGCACTTCGCTCGGCTGAGCTGCTTCGTGGAACTCTTGTGCCGTGCGGGCCAGGCCTGCGCGGGGTGGGGTGGCCAGATAGCCCGCGTGTCAGGCTTGCGGCACTCGCACCGTGGCTCATGCATGATCGAATTGCGGCATATCTCACTGCGGCCTGGATCTGGGGTGCGGCGAGGGACCCCGGGAGACCACTCCGCGTGAGCATGCCCGCACGAACCCGGAACACGCAGTCGCGGTCGACCCAGGTGCGGGTGCAAGAGCTGAGCCTGACAGACGCGGATCTCAGCCATTTCGGACCGTTCACCGTCACGAGCCCGCTCCGCACTGCGACCGACCTGCTGTTCGACTCCACCCCACTCGGCGTCTCAGAACTCGTCGCTCTGCGGCTCCTCTTCCCCCTCATTGATGGGGGCGCTGCGGCGGTGCACTCTCAGATCCTGGCAACCAGACGACCACATCGGAGACGAGCACTCAGCAGACTGACGCTGCGCTTGACTGAACCAAGCGACGCCGTTTCGCCCCGAGCTCAGGCTGAGTTCATGCGATAGGCGTCGTAGACCCCCTCGATGCGACGCACCGCGTTGAGCACATGCTCGAGGTGCATCGTGTTGCCCATTTCGAACACAAAACGACTGATAGCGAGTCGCGAACTCGAAGTCTGCACGGTCGCCGACAAGATGTTGACGTGATGCTCTGAGAGCACTCGGGTCACGTCCGACAGGAGGCCAGAACGGTCGAGGGCTTCGACCTGGATATTCACCAGGAAGACGCTGTGCGAGGTGGGTGCCCACTCCACATCAACGAGTCGGTCCCCTTGCCTTTCCAGCGCCAGGAAGTTCTGACAATCAGTGCGGTGAACCGACACACCCTGTCCCTTGGTGATGAAACCGCGGATCTCGTCGCCCGGTACGGGGGTGCAGCACTTCGCAAGTTTGACAAGAACATCCGTCGCGCCCTTGACGACCACACCCGAGTGCGAGACTGACTTGCCCGGGCGGAGCGGTGCGGAAACGGGGATCGTGGCGAGACCGGGATCCGTGGAGGCGGCATCGCGATCCACCAGCGCGGTGACCTTTTCGATGACCGACTGGGCCGAAACATGGCCTTCGCCAACCCCGGCAAACAGGCCAGCCACGTCGACGTAGCGAAGCTGCAGCGCGACCTGCTGGATCGCTTCGGAGTTCATCACCTGGTGGAGCGGGAGGTTCTGCTTTCGCAAGGCCTTCATGAGCTCGTTCTTGCCAAGCTCAACCGCTTCCTCACGGCGCTCCTTCGTGAACCATTGACGAATTTTGTTTTGAGCACGCTTGCTCTTCACAAAGTTCAACCAGTCACGATTTGGGCCTGCGTTCGGGTCTTTGGAAGTGAACACCTCGACTACGTCGCCGTTCTGCAACCCGGTTTCCAGCGGCACCAGACGACCGTTCACCCGCGCACCCATAGTGCGATGGCCCACCTCAGTGTGCACTGCGTAGGCGAAGTCAACGGTCGTTCCCCCTGCAGGAAGCCCGATGACCCGACCCTTCGGGGTGAATACGTAGACCTCCTTCGCGCCAATCTCAAACCTGAGTGCATCGAGGAATTCGCTCGGATCCTCTGTCTCTGCCTGCCAATCGGAGATGTGAGCAAGCCAGGCCATGTCATTGGAAAGTGGGGCGCCGCTCCCCTGTCCCTGCTTGTACTTCCAATGCGCGGCCACGCCATATTCTGCTCGCTGATGCATCTCAAAGGTACGAATCTGGATCTCGACCGCGCGACCGTCGGGACCGATCACCGTTGTGTGCAGCGATTGGTACAGATTGAATTTCGGAGTCGCGATGTAATCTTTGAACCGGCCGGGAATCGGCGTCCACCTCGAGTGCACGGCCCCCAGGACCCCGTAGCAATCGCGAATAGAGTGCACCAGGACCCTGATGCCAACCAAATCGTAGATGTCGTCAAAATCACGGCCCCGCACGATCATCTTTTGATAGATCGAGTAGAGTTCCTTCGGACGACCGGTGACCTCGCCGCGTATCTTGGCCTCGCGCAGATCCTGCTCGATTGCGTTGGTGACCACGCCCACCAACTCTTCGCGTTTGGGATTGCGCTGGCTGACAAGGTTGTCGATCTCCGCGTAGAGTTTCGGCTTCAGTACCGCGAACGACAGGTCTTCGAGTTCAGTCTTCATTGATTGAATGCCGAGCCTGTGGGCAAGTGGTGCGTATATCTCGAGAGTCTCTTGCGCCTTCCGCCTCGCAGAATCGCCGGTCACAAAACCCCAGGTGCGGGCGTTATGCAGCCGGTCTGCAAGCTTGATCACGAGCACTCGAATGTCTTTCGACATCGCCACGACCATCTTGCGCACAGTTTCTGCCTGCGCAGAATCACCGTATTTCACCTTGTCGAGCTTTGTCACGCCATCGACGAGCATCGAGATTTCTTCGCCAAACTCCTTCGTGAGCTGCGCGAGTGAATAATCCGTATCCTCTACCGTGTCGTGCAGCAGCGCCGCAGCAATCACCACCGGCGAAACACCCAGGTCGGCAAGTATCTGGGCTACCGCGATCGGATGGGTGATATAGGGTTCGCCGCTCCGCCGCTTCTGCCCGCGATGGGAGCGTTCAGCCACGATGTATGCGCGCTCAATGATCGAGAGGTCAGCCTTCGGCCAACCTGCTCGAACCGTACGCACGAGTTGGTCGACCGCGCCCGGTGAACTTGCTCGCGAAAAAATCCTGGGGACAAGCCGCTTCAATGATGACGCACCGGCTTGCGACAGGTCGTTGCCTGACATGCCTCACCTCCTGCGTCGTGATTGATTGAACGCTACACCACTTGGTGCCTGCTTCACGAACCGAGCAGGCCTCAGCCCCGCGCCTTGCTCGTCGAGGCCTCGACCGGGTCGGAATCCAACACCCCTTCGGCATCTTGTTGCCCATTGGCGGCGCGAAGCTTCTCCACGCGTGCATCGTGCTTCTTGATCGCAGCTTCGTTCTGTCGCAGCTGAACGTAGCTCGGCGCGGCGATGAAGATCGTTGAATAGGCGCCCACCAGGATTCCGATGAACAAGGCCAGCGAGATGTCGCGCAGTGTTCCTGCGCCGAGCACGACCGCCCCGATGAACAGGATCGAGGCTACCGGAAGGAGCGCCACAACGGAGGTGTTGATTGAGCGCACGAGCGTCTGGTTCACCGCCAGATTCACCGTCTCTGCGAATGTCCGTCGCTCGGTGAATTCGCCCGGGGCCGTGTTCTCGCGGATCTTGTCAAACACGACGACCGTGTCGTAGAGCGAGTAGCCGAGGATCGTGAGGAAACCGATCATCGCTGCGGGCGTGATCTCAAATCCGGAAATTCCGTAAATACCCGCCGTCAGGATGAGATCGTGGAAGAGTGCGATCAGAGCAGCGAATGACATCTTCCAGGTACGAAAGTACAGCGCCATGACCAGTGTGGCAAAGAGCAAGAACACCACGAGCGCGATCAGAGCTTGACGCGTGATGTCCTGTCCCCACAGCGCTCCGATATATGAGGAGGTAACTTCTGCCTCGTCCACCCCGAAGGCATCGGCCAAGACACCCTTCAGTTCTCGTGACTCCGCCTCGTCAAGCTGTTCAGTCTGCACCCTGATATCGGTCTGCCCCACCAGAGAAATTCGCGGCGCGGAACCGGGAAGCACCTCTTCAACTGCATCCGCGGCGACCTGCTGGTCGCGTGATTCTCCGCCCTCAGTGTGAATCTGGAACTGGCTGCCACCAGTGAACTCAATGCCAAACGTGAAGCCGCCTCGCAGGAACGGCCCGACGATAGCGATGACGATCATCACAGCTGCAATTGTGTACCAGAGCTTGCGCCGACCGATGAAGTCAATCGACTTCTCACCGGTGTAGAGCGCGTTCCCGAACTCTGCAAATGAACGACGAGCCATGCTAGCTGTCCTTTCCGGTCGAAGCCGTCTGTATCGGCTGTGAGGCACCAGCCTCAGCAGCCTTCCGCTCGGCAATCGTCTGCCGACGGTGTGCTTCCTTCACCGCAGCCTGATTCTTCTTTCCGGCTCCAGTGCCCTTGAGGACCGGTGCCCGGAACTGAGCACGGCCGCGATACACGGCTCCCAGCTGTTGTGGGTCAAGACCAGATGCTGGATGACCATCGCGATAGAACTTCGTTCGAGACAGAAGCGTCATCATGGGGTGAGTGAACAGGGCGACGACGAGAATGTCAACAATGGTGATGAGTCCGAGGGTGAACGCGAAACCTCGTACGCTGCCGACCGCGAGAATGAAGAGAATCGCCGCAGCCAGGAAGTTGATTCCGTCTGACGCGAGAATGGTGCGGAACGCCTGCTTCCATCCGTTCTCCACTGCGTTTTCAAGCGAGAAGCCGTCTCTGAGCGCATCCCGAATTCGCTCGAAGTACACGATGAACGAGTCAGCGGTGATACCCACCGCGACGATGATGCCGGCAACTCCGGCGAGTGACAGTCGATACCCCTGCCGCCACGAGAGCAGCGCGAGGAGCAGGTACGTCAACACCGCCGCGACTGCGAGTGACGCAACCGTGAGGGATCCGAGTACCCGGTACTGAATCAGGGAGTAGATGACGACCAGAATCAAACCGATGAGTCCAGCCAACAGACCTGCCTGGAGCTGGTTCGATCCGAGAGTCGCAGAGATGTCTTCCTGACTCTGCACGGTGAAGCCGATGGGCAGCGCCCCAAACTTCAGCTGATCTGCGAGTGCCTCTGCACTCTCCTGAGTGAATGATCCGCTAATCGAGGGGCGACCGTCGAGAATCTGTCCGTTCATCTCAGGTGCCGACACGACCAGCCCATCAAGAACGAACGCAAACTGGTTGAGTGGCGGGGTCGCCCCGTACATGCGGGTGCTGATCTCACCGAACGTTTTGGTTCCCGTGTCGTTCAGCGTCATCTGGACTACCCACTGGCCGGTGGTGGCCCCCGTGGAGGTGGTACCGATCATCGCTGAAGCATCGGAGATGGTTTCGCCGCTCATCTCGACCGGACCAAGTATGTACTTGTAGACACCGTATTGATCACAAGTAATCAGGGGGCGGTCTGTCGCTGCTTCACTGAGACCCAGCGCTTGTTCCGAGGTGCAAGAGAAATCGTTGAACTCTGCAAGCAGACCTTCGGTAAGCCAAGCCGTGTCAAACGCGGTGTCTGGCAGTGGATCCGGGTCGACGTTTGCCACAGCTGCATCAGCCGCTGCGGGCGCTTCTGCTGCAGCATCGCCGGGCGCGGATTCTTCGGCTGCAGCCCCAGATTCGTCGGTGACCGTGCTGCCATCACCGGCAATCTCCGTGTCTGCGGCGGCCTGGTCTTCGGCGGTTGGCGCGGTTGTACCCTGGCCGAGGTAGAGCACCGGGCGGAAATCGAGTTTCGCCGATGCCTCGATGCGCTGGAGTGTCGCCTCGTCGGCCTTCCCGGGGATCGATACGGAAATGTTCTGGCTGCCCTGCGTCGTGATCTCAGCCTCAGCTACGCCAGAGGCATCGACACGCTGACGGATGATTGCGACTGCCTGATCGAGCTGCTCACCTGAAACCGACTGTCCGTCGATCTGCGTGGGAGCAAGCAGGATCTGCGTTCCCCCCTGCAGGTCGAGGGCGAGTTTCGGAGTCCAGGTTGCCTCACCACGCCAGACACCGAGGGCGATGATACCCACGAGCGCAATAACGATAACCAACAGGGCGGTAAGCGAGCGCCGGGCTCGTCTCACAGCAGGTGACTGCGCCACGAATCGTCTACTTTCTGTAACTGAGAGAGGACTGACACAGAGAAGCGGACGCCACGCGCCCGCTTCTCTGTGTTAAATACTAGCCCTTGGGCTTGTCGCCGTCAGCGTCTGGCTGCGCACCGAAGTCATTTTTCGGCGCTTCTGCACTGGTGTCACCCAGTCGCTCGC
The DNA here is from genome assembly GCF_052386045.1 of Leucobacter fengyongliangi. Lineage (NCBI taxonomy): Bacteria > Bacillati > Actinomycetota > Actinomycetes > Micrococcales > Microbacteriaceae > Leucobacter > Leucobacter fengyongliangi. Next base: position 1,629,403 of record NZ_CM126356.1, read on the forward strand.
CAAAGGAAGGATCATCGTCGGGCGCGAGCTCGGCCTCTTCCTCCGCAGGAGCGTCGACGGGAGTGACCACCTGGCCAATCGCGTTGCGGTGCACGACGAGCGTCGAGGTGCCGCTGCGCACGGTCACCCGATTCTCCTCGTCGTCAATATCTTCGATCGTGGCGAAGATGCCGGACTGAAGCATGACCTCGGCCCCCGGGCGAAGGTTGCTCTGCAATTCCTGCATGGCACGCTGGCGCTTCTTGCCGTTGCGGAACATGAAGAAGATGAGCACGGCAATGAGCCCAAACATAATGAGCGACATCGGGTCGAGAACCACGGCGATCCTTTCGGTGGGCGATCTGAGCAAGCGCAGCCAGGTTCGGCTACGCAACCCTCACGACTATAGGGTATCCGGTAGCGGAATTCCCGTGTGTTCCCACCCACGCCTGGTTGCCATGCGCCCGCGCGGAGTTCGCGTGAGCAGACCGGTGCGTACGAGAAATGGTTCAACCACGGCCTCGATCGTCTCCGCTTCTTCTCCGACCGACACTGCGAGGGTTGAGAGCCCCACCGGTCCCCCTCCAAACCGCTCAACGACTGCCCGCAACACTTCACGGTCAAGCCGATCAAGCCCAAACTGATCAACGTCGTACAGGGTCAGTGCAGCCTGCACCGCCTCAGTATTGCCGGGCGTTCCGTGCACCAGGCTGTAGTCACGCACCCGTCGCAAGAGGCGATTTGCGATTCTCGGGGTGCCACGAGATCGACTCGCGATCTCATCGACCCCGGCACCTGCGATGTCAAAACCTAGCAGTCGCGCCGCGCGATGCACCACCGAGGCAAGTTCGTCTTCGGCATAGAACTCAAGGTGTGCCGTGAATCCAAACCGATCGCGCAGCGGATTCGGGAGAAGACCTGATCGCGTCGTGGCTCCAACCAGGGTGAACGGCGCAAGCTCAAGAGGAATCGATGTTGCCCCGGCACCCTTGCCGACCATGATGTCGATCCTGAAATCTTCCATCGCCAGGTACAGCATTTCTTCCGCGCTGCGCGCCATGCGGTGTATCTCGTCGATGAAGAGCACCTCGCCCGGCGTCAGGGCAGACAACACAGCAGCGAGATCACCAGCGTGCTGTATCGCGGGGCCTGAGGTTTGATGGAGCGGCTTGTTCAACTCGGTGGCCACGATCATCGAGAGCGTGGTCTTGCCCAGCCCTGGTGGACCCGCGAGGAGGATGTGGTCGGGAGTTCGTTGCTGCATCTGGGCGGCATCAAGCAACAAGCGAAGTTGCCGTCGCACCTTTGACTGGCCGACAAATTCTTCCAGAGACTCAGGCCTCAGGGCACCTTCGAAGCCCAACTCATTCTGCTCGATCTCAGGTGACAGCTCGACGCTCATCGTACAATCCTGCCGGATGTGCCACGACCGGGGCTTCTCGGAGCCTGGAGAAGCGCGAGTGCCGCGCGAAGCAGCGCTGACGTTTCTGTTGCGGCACCAGCGTCTACCGCATCTTGCACGGCAAGTTCGGACTGGGCCTCACTGTACCCGAGGCCGATGAGCGCCTGAGCGACGTCGGCAACCGCGAGTTCGACGGGATCAGCTTCGTGATGTTCGGCCTGCACGGGCACCGCGCTGCGCGGGATCCCGTATGCCTCAGGAGTAACTTTTCCGGCGAGCGAGACCGCAATGAGTTTCGCCGTCTTCGGGCCGATTCCCGATACTTTCCGAAACGGCTTCTCGTCTTCGACATGGACAGCGGCCGCAATCTCTGCCGGGCTCATCTGCGCAAGCACGCCGAGTGCGCTGCGGGGCCCAACGCCAGACACCGCAAGAAGATGGCCAAACACCTCGAGCTCGTCGGTCGTCGAGAACCCAAACAGTGTCAGGGAGTCCTCTCGCACAATCAGTGAGGTATGGAGGGAGAGCTCCGAACCTGGATGTGACGCACTCACGCGCCCGCTCGGAACCTCAACGCGCATTCCTACACCGCCAACACCCACCACCACCCAGCCGGGACCGGCTGAGAGGACCTCACCACGAATCGATGCAATCACAGGGCTACCCTACGGCGATGTGTTGGCACCCGGCCGCGCACACGCCGAGAAGTCGAACATACGTACGAAGCGGGGTGGGAATCAGCTTCCCACCCCGCTTCGATCGCCTCGCGAACTAGCGGGCTGCGCCGACCGACTCTGCCAGCGCAACGTTGCCCTGCGACTTGATCGATCGATTCACCGCGCTCACAATCGCTTTCAGCGTGGCGCGGGTCGTGTCGGGATCGATGCCCACTCCCCACAAACGCTGACCGTCGACATCCAGGTCAACATAGGCTGCGGCTACAGCATCCCCACCGCCGCTCATCGCATGCTCCACGTAATCAAAAAGTGTGACCCTATGGCCAGCCGTGTTGAGCCCGTTGATGAAGGCATCAACCGGGCCGTTACCTCGGGTCGTGAACTGCTGCACATCATCACCCACCCGGAAGTCAGCGGTGAGTTCCGTCACCCCGTCACCGGAGCTCGTTGTAGCGGTGCGGAACAACTCGTACCTCCCCCAGCGCTCAAAACTATCGTCACCGGTCACCGGCAAGTACTCGTCTTGGAAGATACGCCAGATATCGTCACTCGAGACCTCGCCGCCCTCAGTGTCGGTGAGGCCCTGAACGACCGCACTGAACTCAATCTGCAGGCGGCGCGGCAAATCAAGTGAGTGGTCGGTCTTCAACAAATAGGCGACTCCACCCTTGCCCGACTGCGAGTTCACTCGAATGACGGCCTCATACGAGCGGCCAAGATCCTTCGGGTCCACTGGCAGGTATGGTACCGCCCACTCGAGCTCGTCAACCGACACACCCGCGGCCTCAGCGTCGGCTGCCATGCGCTCGAAGCCCTTCTTGATCGCGTCCTGGTGCGATCCGGAGAACGCCGTGTACACGAGATCTCCCGCCCACGGGCTCCGTTCGTGCACGCGAAGCTGATTGCAGTACTCGGCCGTGCGCCGCACTTCGTCGAGCCGCGAGAAATCGATCTGCGGGTCGACTCCCTGTGTGAACATATTGATACCCAGCGCTACGAGATCGACGTTGCCGGTGCGTTCGCCGTTGCCGAACAGGCAGCCTTCAATTCGATCTGCCCCGGCCAGGTATCCCAACTCGGCCGCGGCGATCGCCGTGCCGCGATCGTTGTGTGGGTGCAGCGACAGAATCACGTTGTCGCGATGGGCCAACCGCCTGCTCATCCACTCGATCGAGTCGGCGTACACATTCGGAGTGGCCATCTCGACGGTCGCGGGCAGGTTGATGATGACCTTGCGCTCAGGCGTGGGCTGGAACACCTCGATCACTTCGTTGCAGACCTCAAGCGCGTACTCGAGTTCGGTACCGGTGTAAGACTCTGGCGAATACTCGTAGTAGATCTCGGTGTCGGCGCAGATTGATTCGCTCGCGAGACACAACCGAGCGCCCTCGAGCGCGAGCTGCTTGATCCCCTCGCGGTCCTCACGAAACACAACCTCGCGCTGAAGGATGCTCGTCGAGTTATACAGATGCACGATGGCACGTTTGGCGCCGATCAGCGATTCGTAGGTGCGCGTGATCAGGTGCTCGCGTGCTTGGGTGAGAACCTGAATCGTCACATCGTCGGGAATCGCATTCTCCTCGATGAGATGCCTCACGAAGTCGAAATCAGTCTGGCTGGCGCTCGGAAACCCCACCTCGATCTCCTTGTACCCCATCTTCACCAACAGATCAAACATGATGCGCTTGCGCTCGGGGCTCATCGGGTCGATCAAGGCCTGGTTACCGTCACGCAGATCAACGGCGCACCATCGGGGCGCTTCAGTGATGCGATTCGAGGGCCACGTTCGATCCGGCAGATCCACCGCGATGATCTCGTGGTAAGGACGATACTTGTGGATAGGCATCGCTGACGGCTGCTGCATGTTCTTCATGGTCTTGTCTTCTCTCGCTCTTGGTTCTGTTCAGCCAACACGAACACCGCGACGAGGGAGGCCTGAAACTAGGACTCGTCGCGGCAGCTAAGGAGAAGCAAACCGAACAGCACCCGCCAAGCATATCACTGGAATTCGCATACTCTTGAGGAATGGTGCGACTCTGGATCCTTCTCACGACGCTTCTCACGACGCTCGGAGTCGTGCTGGTCGCGTCACCGGCACACGCCGATGTCGACGATTTCGTGTACGACAGTTGGCATGTGAGTTATCAACTCGACGTTGACGAGGAGGGCCGGGCAGTGGCTCGGGTCACTGAGAAACTCGTGGCGGTCTTTCCCGACTTTGATCAAAACCGCGGCATCGTGCGTGCACTTCCCTTGACCTACGAAAAGGCCAATGCCGCACCTCACGAGATCTCGGTTACCGACGAATCGGGAACAGCCATCCCGTTTGACACCGAAGACGATGGCACCTTCCGGATCATCCTGATCGGCGATGACAACTTCGTGCGGGGCGTACACACCTATGTCATTTCCTACACGCTGCATGATGTGATTCTCACCACCGACGATCGCGACGAGTTCTATTGGGATATCGTGCCGATTGAGCGCGCTCAGTCCATCGCCGCTTTCTCAGCTGAGTTCGATGTCGCGAAAGACCTCGCCCCCCGGCTGACCGGGGCGACCGCGTGCTTTACGGGCACGGCCTACTCAACGGAGACCTGCGAGATGAGTGAGGCTCAGGTCGACTCCGGGCGTTCGAAGCTGGCGATTGCACCATTCGCGCTTCCCGGTGGATCCGGGGTGACCGTTGGGATCGCATTCGAGCGAGGGAGCGTGGTTCAGCCACCTGTACGACTCCCGAATCCGCTTCTCGACATCGGACCCGTGGTGATCGGGGCTGCGGCGCTCGTGCTTGGCATCGTGGCCGCGGCACTCGTGTTGCTTGAGCGCAGAAGGCGCCGCACACACCGCGGAGTGATCGTGGCTCAGTATGAGGTACCGGAAACCCTTCCCCCGCTTCTCGCCGGACCCATTGCAGGGGAAACCAAGTCGACGATCGCCGCCGAGGTGGTCCACCTCGCGGTGCGCGGTGCGATCCGCATTGAAGACGGCGCCGAGTCCACTGGGTTTCTCGGCAGGGGCAAGCCACAGCCGGTGCTCCGACTCCTGGACCAGACTCGGGCGGGTGATGGACTGGATCGTCGCACGATATCTGACCTGTTCGGGTCAGCTGGCGCGGGAGCCACGTTCACGCTTCCCAAGAAGGATGAGCAGTTTGGTAAGAAAATGCTGGCGCTTGCAAGCGATGGCGCGAAGCAAGCGACCAAACGAGGGTATCTCGAGCGTGTCCGCTCTCGCACCGCGACCATGCTGGGCGCAGGAGCCATAGCACTGGGCGCGGGCACGATTGGCTTCACCATGATCGGCATTGCACGTGAGAACTGGTTCACGATCCTCATTGCGCTCCCCGTCGGTATCGCCGCGATCGTGCTCGGTGTCATCGGAGTCATGCGGCACACCATGCACACCCAGCGCGGTGCCGAGGCCCGAGAATACCTTGCCGGCGTGCGCGAGTTCATTCGCGTCGCGGAGGCTGATCGCCTCCGACTCTTGCAGGGCCACACCACCGCAGAGCGCCGACCCGACGGTTCCGTCAACGTCGTGGTGCTCTACGAAAGACTCCTGCCCTACGCGATGCTCTTTGGCCTGGAGAAGGAGTGGGGCAAGGTACTCGAGGTTGCCTACCAGGAGACCGGGGTGGTTGGCCCCGTCTGGTACCCGGCACTCGGTGCCTACGGCCTGTCGCACCTCGACCGATCGATCTCAAGCTTCAGTGACTCCTTCACGAGTTCTGTGAGCTACAGTTCGAGCAGTTCGGGTGGAACAAGCGGAGGCGGATTCTCGGGAGGTGGTGGCGGCGGCGGATTCAGCGGTGGGCGCTGACTTTCGCCCACACACCGCACAGCTCCTCGTGTGAGCTAAAAGCCAAGCCGACCGAGCGCTTTCGGATCGCGCTGCCATTCCTTGGCGACCTTTACCCGCAGCGACAGGTAGATGCGGCGGCCCAGCAGCGCCTCGATCTCGTGACGGGCGCGCTCCCCCACGTCTCGCAAACGCGATCCGCCCTTGCCAATCACAATGCCTTTTTGACTGTCGCGCTCAACGTACAGGCTCGCGTAAATCTCGAGCAGCCCGTCTTCACGAACCTCGCGATCATCGACGCTCGCGGCAAGAGAGTGCGGAAGTTCGTCACGCACCCCGTCAAGCGCGGCTTCGCGGATCAACTCGGCGATCCGGTCGTCTTCGCTTTCGTCGGTCGTCGTTTCGGCCTCGTACAGCGGCGGTGATTCTGGCATCAGGCCGAGCAGCACATCAGCCAGCACATCAAGTTGCTCAGCGGTCACCGCTGAGATCGGCACGACCGCATCCCACTCGCGCAGCGTCCCGATTCGAGTGAGCTGATCGATGATCTCGCTCTGGGTCGCCTGATCAACCTTGGTGAGAATCGCGACTTTCTTCGCACGCGGGAAATCATCGAGTCGATCGTTGATGAATCGGTCACCGGGGCCAAGCTTCTCATTTGCCGGCACGCACAGCCCAATCACATCGACATCCCCAAGCGTCGCCTCCACGAGGGCATTGAGCCGCTCGCCCAGGAGCGTGCGAGGCCGGTGGATCCCGGGCGTATCCACGATGATGAGTTGTCCGTCGGCTCGATGCACGATGCCTCGGATGGTTTTTCTCGTTGTCTGCGGCTTGGGGCTGGTGATAGCAACCTTCTCACCCACCAGCGCATTCGTGAGCGTCGATTTCCCCACGTTCGGTCGGCCGACGAACGAGACAAACCCGGCTCGGTGTTCGGACTTCATGGGTGCCTCAGTTTCTCTCTGTGGTGTCGTGGGGCTTGGTGATTTCACCGGTGTCGGCCCCGACCCAGCGGGCTCCTACCGTAACCAGTCGTTGCCGCCTTCGTTCGGTCTCTCGGGCGGTCAGTTCAATGCCCGAGACCACCACGAAATCGCCAGTTTCGGCCAGCCTGCCCAAGTGCTTGGCCACGAGCCCACCCACACTATCAACCTCGTCATCTTCGAGCTCGATACCGAAGATCTCACCCAGACGATCGACCGGCAGGCGGGCGCTCACCTGAAACGAACCATCCTCCTGCAGGATGGTTTCGGGTGCGTCTCGATCATGTTCGTCGCTGATGTCACCGAGTAACTCCTCGATCAAATCTTCAAGGGTGACGAGGCCAGAAATGCCTCCGTACTCATCGACGACGAGCGCCAAGTGGTTTGACTCCCGCTGCATCTGGCGCAGCAGTTCGTCGGCTCGTTGGAGCTCGGGAACAAAAATGGCTGGCTTCATGATTCGCGTCACCGTGGCTTGCTCCGCCTCATCCGCGCGGCGCAGCACAAATCCGCTCGCATCGCGCAAATAGACCACGCCTTCCACCTCGTCCAGGTCGCCAGCGGTCACCACAGGCACGCGGGAATGCCTCGATGCCAGCATTACCTCGAGGGTCTCTCGCACCGACTGGTCTGTGTCGATCGTGACCATGTCGATGCGCGGAATCATCAACTCGCGAACCAGCGTGTTGCCGAACTCCATCAGTGAGTGAATGTAGTCTCGGTCATCCTCCTCGAGGAGATCCTGCTCGGTCGCCTGATCCACCATCGACAGCAACTGCTGCTCATCGCGAATACGCACCCCGCCCGAGGTGCGACCCGGAGTCACGCGATCACCAAACCGCATGAGCGCCCCGGCGATCGGGCCGAGAGAAAGTCGCACGAAGCGCACAAACCTGGCAGAGAAGCGGATCACGGACTCGGGGTGATGTGTGCCGACGGTGCGCGGGCTTGAGCCCACGAGCACAAAGGTGATCGCCGTCACGATGAGCGCCGCGAGCAGGAGAGCGAGCCACAGCTGGTCGACCGAATACGCCAGCACCATCGTGATGAGCACCGCGGAGAGGGTCTCTGCCGCCACTCGCGCGAAGCTGATTGCATTCACATGCGCGGCCTCGTCGTCGGCGATCGCTCCGATCGCGGCACCGACGCGCGGAGAGGAGTCATCTGCCAGCGAAAGGAGCTCCGCACGTGAACGCACGCCGAGCGCGGCATCGCTTGCGGCTAGTAGGCCGCCGATCACCAAGAGCGCCGCAGCCACCATGAGGAGGGCCACCACGAGAAACCCACTCATTAGGGACGCTCTCGTACCGCGAAGCTCAGGAGGAGATCCCGCTGTAGGCCGAACATCTCGGCTTCCTCGTCGGGCGTATGGTGGTCGAATCCCAGCAGATGCAACATGCCGTGGGTGAGGAGCACCTGCAATTCCTGTGCGAGATCGTGGCCCGCCGCGTCAGCCTGTGCCAGTGCTACCTGAGGGCACATCACAATATCTCCGAGCAACCCTGCCGGGGTGGGCGCATCAGCGCGACCCGGCCGCAGCTCGTCCATCGGAAAGCTCAGCACATCGGTGGGTCCCGGCTCATCCATCCACTGCACGTGCAACTGCTCGATCGCGGCCTCATCGACGAGCATGATGCCCACCTCGGTCTGCGTGTGTACGTGCAACGATTCCAGCACGAAGGACGCGAGACGCTGGAGTATCGACTCCTCGACAGCAATGCCAGACTCGTTGTTGATTTCGACGCTCACGGTGTTCCTCCCTGGACCCTGCGTGTTTCTTCATACGCGGTGTACGCGTCAACGATTCTCCCGACCAGACTGTGCCTCACGATGTCGTCTGATGTGAGCTCAGAAAAGTGAACGTCTTCGACCCCCCGCAGAATGCGACTCACGACACGCAAGCCACTCGAGGCGATGGGCAGATCCACCTGAGTGATGTCACCGGTGACCACCATCTTTGAGCCGTAGCCGAGCCTGGTGAGAAACATCTTCATCTGCTCAGGTGTCGTGTTCTGAGCCTCGTCGAGAATCACGAATGACTCGTTCAGCGTGCGCCCGCGCATGTAGGCAAGTGGTGCCACCTCGATCGTGCCACTCGCCATGAGCTTCGGGACAGCCTCGGGCTCCATCATGCTGCCGATGGCATCAAACAGCGGCCGCAGATACGGATCGATCTTGTCTTCGAGGGTGCCCGGCAGGTACCCGAGCCGCTCGCCCGCCTCGACCGCGGGCCGGGTCAAGATAATCTTCGCGACCTCACGGCGCTGCAGCGCTTGAACCGCCTTCGCCATCGCGAGGTAGGTTTTTCCGGTGCCAGCGGGGCCAATACCAAAGACGACCGTGTGCTGGTCTATGGCGGTGACGTATTCGCGTTGCCCCTGCGTCTGAGGTCGAACGGAGTGCCCGCGAACCGAAAGAATCGGCTCGCTCAACACCTGAGATGCAGTCGGACCGTCGCCGCGCTGCACCATGCGCGTGACTTCACGGACGTCGTGCCGCGAGACCGCCCCGGAGCGCCGGGCAACCTCCAGTACCTCTGCGACCACCTGTTCGGCGGCCTTCACCTCGGATGCGGGACCGCTCAGCGTCATGACGTGATCGCGCGCGTGAAACTCAACCTGCGGGTGCTGCCGTTCGAGGTCGGCGATGAGTTGATCGCGGTGACCGAGAAACGAGGCGACGTCCACTCCCGTGAGCAACACGGTGCGTTGTAGCAGTGGATCACGGGCATCGCCCGCACCCGAAGGTTCTTGGCCGACAGCCATGTCTCGTGCGTCAGGTTCAGGAACCAACGATTGCGCTCTCCTTCAGGCCACCCGCGAGCACGTGGGCGTGCACATGGAAGACGGTTTGCCCGGCGTTCGCGCCGGTATTGAATACCAGTCTGAAGTCGCCATCCGCGTGTGTGCGAGCGAGCTGCTGCGCCACCTCGACGATCTCGGCCAACAGACTGGGGTCGCCCGCCGCGAGTTCCACCACGTTTGCGTACTCGGTGCTCTTGGGTATCACCAAGATGTGCACAGGTGCCTGTGGCGCGATGTCTGGAAAAGCGATGACCCGATCGGTCTCGGCGAGCCGATCGACGGCTATCTCACCCGAGATGATCTTGCCAAAAATGGTTGATTCTGCCATTCCCCTAGCCTAGCTGGGTTCACTCACCAGCGGCCGAGAGCCGCGTTGAGCAGCGCGAGCCCAGCCGGGCCGGCTGACGAGGTGCGCAGTACCGCGTCGCCGAGCTGCAGCACGTGCGCTCCCGCCGCTTCAAGCGCGTCTATTTCTCGGTCACTCAGCCCGCCCTCTGGTCCGACCACCACGACAATCTCGTTGCCAATTGCATCGCTGCCCGGGCTGAGACTGAGTCCGTTACACCAGTCGCTGAGGCGCTTGCTCCCGCGAGGGTGCAGCACGAGTACGTGGGTGCTTTCGACCTGGGCGAGCTGGCAGAGTCCGTCAAGCGACGCAGGAGGATCGACGAGCGGGACTCGCGCGCGCAGTGACTGCTTCGCGGCCTCGCGCGCGACACGCTGCCACTTGGCAACCCCTCGCCCACCCTTCTCCCCGTCCCAGCGAGACACCGAACGCTCGGACTGCCACGGCACGATCCGATCGACACCGAACTCGGTCGCCTGCTCAACCGCTCGCTCGTCGCGGTCGCCCTTAGCCAGCGCCTGCACGAGCACCAGCCGGTTTTGGACGGGCTCGGCGCGATGCACGCTCTCAAGCCGCACCGCGAAGCGGTCGCGATCAACAACCGTGACTGTGCCCTGGGCGGTGGTGCCCGAACCGTCGCCCAGGATCGTGCGCTCGCCCGCCCGCATTCGACTCACGCGAACCGCATGCCGCGCCTCGTCGCCACGCACCTCAATCACTGCGCCGACGGTGAAGTCCTCCGCGGCGAGATCCTCGCGATAGTACAGGTGTGCCATCAGCGACTAGCCCTGCCGGAAGAAGCGATCCCGAATTTTGCCAAACAGGCCCTGCTGAAACTCGCCGAGGGTCGGAGGCTCTTCCTTCCGCAGCGCGGCCAGTTGGCGCACCAGGTCTTTTTCGCGGCCCGCGAGCTTCGTCGGGGTCACCACCTGAACCGCGACCTTCAGATCACCGCGCGTCGTAGAGCGCAGAGCCTGAATGCCACGACCGCGAATCGTGATGACATCGCCCGATTGCACCCCCGCGGGCACCTCAAGCTGAACGTCACCGTCGAGTGCGGCAACCGTGTTCTCGGCCCCAAGAATCGCGTCGGTCATACTGACCTGAGCTGTCGCCAGGAGGTCGTTGCCATCTCGACTGAACACATCGTGATGCATCACCCGGAACTCGATAAAGAGGTCTCCGTTCGGGCCGCCCGCCGGGCCAACTTCGCCGCCCCCGCGCATCTGCAGCCTGGTGCCGGTGTCGATACCCGAGGGAATATCGATGTTCATCGTGCGACGCTCACGCACCCGCCCCTTGCCCCCGCACTCGACACAGGGGTGCGGGATCACTGTGCCGTAGCCCGAGCAGCTCCCACAAGGGTGCATGGTCACGACATTCCCGAAAAGCGAGCGAACCTGTCGCTGTACCTGCCCGACGCCGCCACATACATCGCAGGTGGCGGGCGACGTACCCGGCTGGCAGCAGCTGCCCGAGCACGTGCCACAGAGCACCGCGGTATTGACTGCGATCTCGCGCTGCACACCGAAGATCACTTCGGAAAGTTCCACATCGACGCGGATCATCGCATCGTCGCCTCGCTCGGCGCGGGCCCGCGGGCCCCGCTGCCCCCCGCCGAATCCGCCGCCGAAGAAGGTCTCAAAGATGTCGCCGAAGCCACCCGCCCCGCCCTGGTCGCCTCCCATGTCGTAGCGCTGGCGTTCGTTCGGGTCGCTCAGCACATCGTAGGCGTGGGTGACGGACTTGAAACGCTCTGAGGCGTCTTCGCTCGGGTTGACATCGGGATGCAACTCTCGTGCGAGCTGGCGATACGCCTTCTTGATCTCATCAATGGAAGCTTCTCGGGAAACCCCGAGCGTCTCATAGTGGTCCGCCACTGTGTGCAGCCTCTCGTTCTGGTGTCCAACAAATTCATGGTGTCGTGATGTATCGAGTTGATCGGGGCGCTCGTCCCCGACCGCAAACTTAAGTCTCGTCGAGGATTTTGCTGAGATAACGGGCAACCGCGCGAACGGTGGAGATGTTCGATGCGTAATCCATTCGCATCGATCCCACTACCCCCAGATTCGATCTGCTGTCTCCGTCGATCTCGTAACTGGAGGTGATCACCGAGGCACCCTCGAGGCCGTATGGTTCATTCTCGCGCCCGATAGAGGCGGCAACCTCTCGTCCATCCTGAGCCATCTCACCGAAAAGTCGCAAGAGGGTGACTTGCTCCTCAATCGCTTCGAGCACCGATGAGAGGTTCCCAGTGAATTCACCTGGACGCGAGAGATTCGCTGCCCCGGCGATCGTGATCCGCTCGCTTCGATTTGCTTGGAGCTGACTCAGCACCACTTCCAGTACCTTGCGCACGAGCTCCGATTCGCCCGGTTGCGACCACTCGTCGAGGGTATCGAGGAGTGACTGTGCACCCAATACCGCGGACTCAAGGTCCGTACCCACAATCGCTCCGGCGAGACGGTCACGCAGCCCGTGCACCCAGGTTTCCGTGACTTGGGCCGCGGGGAGGCTCGCGACCTGCTGCTCAACCACTCCGGTGCCCAAAATAATTACGCTGAGCACCCGGCTCTCCCCCACCGCTACGAGGTCGATGTGACGCACCTGCGTGCGCCGAAGAGACGGGTACTGCACTACAGCTACCTGGTTCGTCAGCTGCGCAAGGAGTCGAACGGTGCGAGCGAGCGCGTCGTCCAAGTCATTCGACTCGCCGAGAAAGCGCTCTATGGCGGTCTTCTGCGCGGTCGTCAATGGCCGAATCTTAGCCAGCGTGTCAACGTAGAGCCGATACCCCTTGTCGGTCGGAATACGACCCGAGGAGGTGTGTGGCGCGGCGATGAGTTCCTCATCTTCCAGCAACGCCATGTCGTTTCGAATTGTTGCGGCGGACACCCCAAACTGATGTCTCTCGACAATGGTCTTAGAACCCACCGGCTCGTTTGACGCGACATAGTCACCGACGATTGCGTGGAGCACCGCGAGACTTCTATCTGAAACCATGCCACCCTCCCGCCTAGCACTCGATAATACCGAGTGCCAAGTCTACCTGAGCAGCCTGTGCACCACCGTGTCTGCAAGCAGACGCCCACGAAGGGTTGGGATCACTCTCCCCTTGAGAGCTGCGCGTCCATCGATCAGCCCATCCGCGATCAGGCCAGAAACCTCCTGCCGCTCCTCGGAGAGCAGCACCTCGATGGGCAGACCGGTCGCGATTCTGGTTTCGAGCAGCACCCGCTCGCTCCGGCGCGCATCCGCCCCGAGTACCTCACGGGCATGGGCGGGAGAGACTCCGGCAGCGATTCGGTCAGCGTAGGCACTCGGATGCTTAACGTTCCACCACCGGGTTCCGCCCACGTGGCTGTGCGCACCCGGCCCCGCCCCCCACCAGTCGGCACCCTGCCAATAGGCCAGGTTGTGCCGCGACCGAGTTTCCGTGGCGCGCGCCCAGTTGCTGATCTCGTACCAAGACAGGCCCGCTGCGGTGAGCCTGGTGTCAGCGAGCTCGTACATTTCCGCATGGGCGTCGTCGTCAGGTGCGGCGATCTCTGCCCGCCGAATTCGTGCAGCCAATTTCGTGCCCGATTCGACGATGAGTGCGTAGGCGGAGAGGTGATCCGGCTCGCATGCAATTGCAGCATCAAGCGAACGCCCCCAGTCGGCGAGAGTTTCACCCGGGGTTCCATAGATGAGGTCGAGACTGACCTGCAGGCCAGCCTCGCGTGCCCACCGCACCACATCTGGAACGCGCTCCGGGTCGTGGGTTCTATCAAGCGTCGCAAGCACATGAGGAACCGCGGACTGCATCCCAATACTCACTCGAGTGAAGCCTGCCTTCGCAAGGTCCTCGAGATAACGTGCATCGACGGAGTCTGGATTTGCTTCCGTAGTAATCTCGGCATCTGGCGCAAGCGTCCACTCTTCACGAATTGTCTGCAGCATCGAGGCAAGGTCGCTGGCGGGGAGCAGCGTAGGCGTTCCTCCCCCGAAAAATACTGTCGACGCCGGGCGCACAGGCACAGCAGAGCGACGCAAGACCTGAGATCCGAATCGGAGTTCGTGAGAGACCTGCCCGGCATAGTCCGCTCGCTTGGTTCCCCCGAGTTCGCTGGCGGTGTAGGTGTTGAAGTCGCAGTAGCCACAACGAACTCGGCAATAGGGAACGTGAACGTACACCCCGAAATCACGAACCTCAGCACCCTGCCGAGCACTCTCCGGCAGGGACCCGTCGGCCGGTGCGGGATCCCCGTCGGGAAGTGCGCCTGGCACGCGCTAGTTGCCGCCGGTTTCGGGGTCGTCCGAAGTCTGCGCGGGGTTCTCCTCGGTGTTCGCAGCAGCTCCCGGAGCCAGCGCGGCAAGCTGCTCCTTCGACAGCTTGATGACATACCGAACCGCGGCGCGACCCTTGAGGCCCAGTAAGCCTGCAGAAGGAGCCCACAAGAACCCGCGCACAGTGGCCCACACCGAGTCGTCTTCGCGATGCTCGACAATGAAGGCCTCTTCGCCCACAACACCGTCGGCATCTGCGCTCCCCCACGCGTACCCAACGCGGCGAGGTTCGTCCACCGTGTACACCACACGAACGAGCCTGGTGGTCTTCGAGTCTGGCCATACGAGGCGTGCGGTCGTCCCGGCGGTCAGGTAGGGCTCGCCCTCAGGCCCGAACTGGACTTCAGGCGCTGCGGGCACCTCGGGGACGCCTTCCTCGGAGAACACCACTCCGGAGTAGTGACCGCCATCGCCAAGTTCGACCTCGGTCACCGCGAGACCCACCCCGCGCGGAGCTGCCCAGGTCATGAGCAGACTCGATGCCGTCAGGAAACGGTCAGACCCGCTGCCCAGGCGCAACTCCTCTGCATAGGCGGTCGATCCTTCCGGGGGGAAACGCAGCAGGTCCGGATCAGCTGATGCGCCCACCGCAGCGTAAACAACCTCGTGATCCACGTGTGTGGAGCGGCGGGTCATCTCTTTTCCTTGCCCTCCACGTCGCCCGACAAGGCGGCGATAAACGCCTCCTGCGGAACCTCGACGCGACCAACCATCTTCATGCGCTTCTTGCCTTCCTTCTGCTTTTCGAGCAGCTTACGCTTTCTGCTGATATCACCGCCATAGCATTTTGCAAGCACGTCCTTGCGAATGGCCCGAATGCTTTCACGCGCGATGATCCGCGCACCGATAGCGGCCTGGATCGGCACCTCAAATTGCTGGCGCGGAATCAGTTTGCGCAAGCGCTCCGTCATCATCGTGCCGTAGCTGTAGGCGTTATCGCGGTGTACGACCGCGCTAAACGCGTCGACCTGCTCACCCTGGAGCAGGATATCAACCTTCACCAAGTCAGCTTCTTGCTCACCCATCGGCTCGTAGTCGAGGCTGGCGTAGCCCTGGGTGCGGCTCTTGAGATGGTCGAAGAAGTCAAACACGATTTCTGCGAGCGGCATTGCGTACCTCAGTTCAACGCGCTCTCCGAGATACTCCATGCCCAGCAAGTTGCCGCGGCGACTCTGGCACAGTTCCATGATGGTACCGACGTAGTCTTTGGGTGCGAGAATCGCCACGCGAACCATGGGCTCGCGGACACTCGAGATTTTCCCGTCTGGATACTCCGACGGATTCGTGACCGTGACCACCTTGCCGTCTTCTCGGGTGACCTGGTAGATGACACTCGGAGCCGTCGCGATGAGGTCGAGGTCAAACTCCCGGCGTAGACGCTCAGAAATGATCTCGAGGTGCAGGAGTCCGAGAAAGCCGCAACGGAAACCAAAGCCGAGCGCTACCGATGTCTCTGGTTCATACTGCAATGCCGCATCGGAGAGCTTCAGCTTGTCGAGGGCCTCGCGCAGCACGGGGTAGTCGCTGCCGTCGAGTGGGTAGAGTCCGGAGAAAACCATGGGTTTCGGGTCAGTGTACCCAGGGAGCGCCTCGGTTGCGGGCCGCATCTTCCCGGTGACCGTGTCGCCCACCTTTGACTGCCGCACGTCTTTCACGCCGGTAATCAGGTATCCAACCTCACCTACGGATAGACCCTTCGTTGGGGTCGGCTCGGGCGCAGAGACGCCAACCTCAAGCGCCTCGTGTTCGGCCCCGGTCGACATCATCTTGATCTTCTCGCGCGGGGCCAAACGGCCATCGATCACGCGCACGTAGGTAACGACACCACGATAGGCGTCATAGACAGAGTCAAAGATCATGGCACGTGCGGGTGCGTCCGCATCTCCAGTCGGCGAGGGGATCCGCGCGACCACACTGTCGAGCAGCTCCTCAACGCCCATGCCCGTCTTCCCCGAGACCTTCAGGATGTCTTCTGGTGAGCCGCCGATGAGATCGGCGATTTCGCGCGCGACGCGCTCAGGATCAGCAGCGGGAAGGTCGATCTTGTTCAGGACCGGAATGATCTCGAGGTCATTTTCCATCGCGAGGTACAGGTTTGCGAGGGTCTGCGCCTCGATGCCCTGTGCCGCATCGACGAGCAGAATCGCTCCTTCGCAGGCTGCAAGTGATCGTGACACCTCGTAGCTGAAATCGACGTGACCCGGGGTGTCAATCATGTTCAACGCGTAGTGCCTGCCATCAACTTCCCACGGCATCCGCACGGCCTGCGACTTGATGGTGATTCCGCGCTCGCGCTCAATGTCCATGCGATCAAGATATTGTGCCCGCATTTCACGATCGGGCACGGTGCCAGTGATCTGCAACATGCGATCGGCGAGGGTTGATTTGCCGTGATCAATGTGAGCGATGATGCAAAAGTTACGAATCTGTGCCGGGTCCGTTGCGGACGGCACTGGTGGGTTCACGCTGCGTGGAGACATTGCCTTCTATTCTCGCATGGCATACAAGAAAACCCCGCCGAAGCGGGGTCTGCTTGTATGCGCTCTGGGACTTGCTAGAGCGCAGCGACCTTCACCGCGAGCTTGGACTTTCGGTTCGCGGCCTGGTTCTCGTGAATGACACCCTTAGACACGGCCTTATCGAGCTTCCGCGAGGCAATTGCGAGCTTCTGCTCGGCAACTGCCTTGTCGCCTGCGGTGATCGCATCGCGGGTCTGGCGCACGAGGGTGCGCAGTTCGCTCTTGTACGCCCGATTGCGGTCGGTCGCCTTCTGGTTGGTCTTGATGCGCTTGATCTGCGACTTAATATTTGCCACGTTGGGTGATTTCCTTTGTGTGAAGCCTGGTCAATGATGTTTCGCGCGGTGAGAGAGGGCACCTTGCGAAGAGTGTGGATCACTCCACACGCAAGCCAAGGGCTAAGCCTAGCAGACTACCGAGCCTTGCGCCGACCGAGGCGGAGCGGAGCATCCATCCAGGGCGCGACGGAGGCCCGTCCCTCTTCGCTCAGCCGCACCGGCCTGAGCGTCACACCGTCGACGATGACCACGGTGGTGATGGCGCGCGCGACTACTGTGCGAGCGTCACCGGTCTCGTCAACAAGTTCATAGTGCACCTCGAGGCTTGATCCCCCGAGCTCGCCGATCCACAGCTCGACCACCAGCGGGGTAGCGCTGTATTCAAGTACCCGCAGAAATTCGATCTGTTGACTCGCCACCAGCATTTTCGGACCCTCGGGATCGTCGCCACGAAAATGGCGTTCCATCCCGGTGACCTCTCGCGCTGAACCGAGCCAGAAGACCCGCACTCGTGATTCCTCAAGATACCGCGCGAAGGCGACGTTGTTGATGTGACCATAGGCATCCTGGTCACCCCAACGGAGCTCAATATCGACGTGCGCGCGTGCCATTGCGATGCCCCTAGTCGCGAGTGAGCTTGCGGTAGGTCACTCGCGAGGGCTTCGCAGCTTCGGGCCCCATTCGCTCGACCTTGTTTGCCTCGTAGGACTCGAAATTGCCCTCGAACCAGTACCAGTTCCCCGGGTTCTCTTCAGTGCCTTCGTAGGAGAGGATATGCGTCGCGATGCGATCGAGGAACCACCGGTCGTGCGTGATGACCACAGCGCACCCGGGAAATTCAAGGAGCGCGTTCTCCAGCGACTGCAGAGTTTCCACGTCGAGGTCGTTGGTCGGCTCGTCAAGAAGGAGCAGGTTGCCACCCTGCTTCAGCGTGAGTGCGAGGTTCAAGCGGTTTCGTTCACCACCCGACAACACGCCGGCCTTTTTCTGCTGATCCGGACCCTTGAACCCGAACTTAGAAACGTACGCGCGCGAGGGGATCTCCGTCTTCCCGACCGTGATGATGTCGAGCCCGTCGCTGACTACCTCCCACAGCGTCTTGTCGGGGTCGATGCCGCCACGGCTCTGATCCACGTAGCTGATCTTGACCGTCTCACCGATCTTCAGTTCGCCACCGTCGAGAGGTTCAAGCCCAACAATCGTCTTGAACAGAGTCGTCTTTCCGACGCCGTTGGGACCGATGACGCCGACGATGCCGTTGGGCGGCAGGCTGAACGAGAGACCATCGATGAGTTGGCGCCCGTCGAAGCCCTTCTGCAGGTTCTTTGCCTCAATGACGATGCTGCCGAGTCGCGGACCCGCGGGAATCTGAATCTCTTCGAAGTCCAGTTTTTTCGTGCGCTCGGCCTCGGTCGCCATCTCCTCATAGCGCGCAAGACGAGCCTTCGACTTCGCCTGACGGCCCTTTGAGTTCGAGCGCACCCAGTCGAGCTCTTCCTTCAAACGCTTTGCGAGCTTCTGGTCTTTCTTCCCCTGCACGTCGAGACGCTCGGCCTTCTTTTCAAGATAGGTCGAGTAGTTGCCCTCGTAGCCGATGAGACGACCACGGTCAACCTCAGCGATCCATTCAGCCACATTGTCGAGAAAGTACCGATCGTGGGTGATGGCGATAACCGCGCCGGGGTACTTCTGTAGGTGCTGCTCGAGCCACAGCACGCTCTCGGCATCAAGGTGGTTTGTGGGTTCGTCGAGCAGGAGGAGGTCGGGTTTCTGCAGCAGAAGACGGCAGAGCGCAACACGTCGCTTCTCACCACCAGACAAGTTCGCGACCTGCGCGTCAGCGGGCGGGGTGCGAAGCGCATCCATCGCCTGTTCGAGCTGGTTATCGAGATCCCAACCGTCGACGGCATCAATGTCTTCCTGCAGCGTGCCCATCTCGGTGAGCAGCGTGTCAAAATCGGCATCTGGCTCGGCCATCATCGCCGAAATCTCATTAAACCGGTCAACCTTCGCTTTGACAGCGATGCCCTCTTCGATGTTCTGGAGCACCGTCTTTGACTCGTCAAGTTCGGGCTCCTGCATGAGAATGCCCACTGTGTAGCCGGGTGCGAGTGTTGCCTCACCGTTTGACGGCGTATCGAGTCCGGCCATGATCTTCAGAATCGTTGACTTGCCGGCACCGTTGGGGCCGACCATGCCGATCTTTGCTCCGGGCAGGAATGCCATCGTCACATCGTCAAGAATGAGCTTTTCGCCCACTGCCTTGCGTGCGCGAACCATCTGATAAATGTATTCAGCCATATACTTTCGGGCGCCGGGCGCCCATCACCTCTTGCTCTTGCTCAGCGTTTGAATCAAGCCGACACAACTCTACCCGGCCTGGAGGAGACTCCGCGCGGGCCCGAATAAGCCGTTCACTCTGCAGACCTGCGCCAGGGCTCCTTACCAGTCGATCGGCCTCGTGTTTCCGATCAAACAGAGATCTTGGCCCTCGGTCAAGGCTGGCGCAATGGTGGTGGAGGTGCTGCGATCAGCGGTGACGACCTGACCGATGAGACATTCCCCACCCAGAAGCACCGAAACAAGGATGCTGTCTGCCACGAGCCCCGTCTTACTCTGATCAAAACTTACTTGCATCGCTGCACGGTCAAACCCTGCGGCAACCAGCGCATCAACGACGGGCCGCCCCTCAACAACCTCGGTGCCGGCCGAGAATTGCCGGAGAACCTCGTTGAAGAACGGAAGGTTCGCCTCGGCTCCACCATCTGGAACAAGTTGCGCGGGCTCTTCCGGAACCAGATCGGGCTCGGATTCCTGCGACGCCGCGTCTGAGGGTGTGGGAGTCACCCGGTCGGCGGGCTCCCCTGCGGGGGCGCAGCCTCCGAGTCCCGCTGCGACCGCACCGATGAGCAGCGTCGAGTACGCGGTGCGCAGAACTCGAGTGCGGGCTTGAACGACCATGCCCGAAAGTGTATCGAGTCGAGTTGAAGCTTGGATGACCGTGGGCTCAGCAATTGAACGCTCACAGGTGCTGTGGGGAGCGAAGCAACCAGAAGTTATCCCCAGTCTCGCGCTCGGCCAATTCGGTCGTATCAGCCTGCGCGAAGCTGGGATCGAGGGAGCCGGGCAAACCCGGCACGGCCAACCTGGCTCCCTCGCCATCCCTGTTCCGTTCAGAGGCATGATGCCGAACGGAAGACCCTCACACAAGGAGAAATGACATGTCGAATATCGTTACCGTGGTCGGCACGATCGCGACAGAGCCACGCGCTCTCACTACCCAATCCGGAATCGCACTCTGTTCATTTCGTGTGGCAAGTGGCGAGCGCCGCTTTGACCGAGAAAAGAAGAGCTGGGTCGACGGAGAAACCAACTGGTTCACGGTTACCGCGTTTCGCGGGCTCGCCCTCAATGCTCACGACTCGTTTCACAAAGGAGACCGGGTGGTCGTGAGCGGCCGGCTCCGCATCCGGAGTTGGGAGCGCGACGATCGATCGGGTACGTCAGTCGAAATAGAGGCTGAAGCGCTCGGGCACGACCTGCGGTGGGGTGTGTCGCAGTTCTCCAAGAAACAGCGGGGGGAGCCCGAATCGTCCTCGACGGAGCCAGAGGGTCGCTGGGGCAGAGCCACTGGTGAACAGCCAGGCGAGGAGGGCGCGCGAGAGGTCGCCGCGCGTTCACCTTTCGCAGAAGGCACGGAACCTGCAGACACGTCGAGCACCGAAACGTCCGGCAATGCAGGGAACGACTTCACCAGTTCCGGCGAACCCAGCTCAGACGGTTTCGTTCCTATCGCCGCCTGACCCGACCCATTAGAAACCCCTAGATCAGGTATTCTCGGAATCCCGATCTGACCTTGTTCACTTTCGGCACCGCAACCGCCAGGCAGTACCCCTGCGTCGGGTTCTTGGTGAAGAAGTCCTGGTGCGATTCGGGAGCAGGGAACACCTCTCCCAGGGGCACGATTTCGGTCACGATTGGCAATGGCCACCACTCGGATGCTCGAGCCTTGGCTGCTTCAAAGGTCTCCCGCTGGGCGTCATCGGCGTAGAACATCGCAGATCGATACTGGGTTCCCACGTCTGCGCCTTGCCGATTCAACTGGGTGGGATCGTGCATCGTGAAAAACGCGTCAAGCACTACTGAGGAGGGAAGAATCGTCTCGTCGAATGTCACCGCCACGGCCTCCGCGTGACCCGTGGCACCGGTGCACACCTGCTCATAGGTTGGTGCCGACGTATGACCGCCGGTGAAGCACGAAAACACATCCGTAACGCCGCGAAGCACCCGGTATGCGGCATCGAGACACCAGTAGCAGCCTCCCGCGAGTACATAGGTCGTGGTCATCTCAGTCACTCTCCCTGCATCTGACTGGGGGATTTCCACCAGTTGTCTTCCGGGGTTACCGGTAACCGTCGCTTGTGTTCTGTTGCACGGTACTTGCGCTCAAGAGACTCCGCATCGGTCAGCGATACGTCACGTCCCTGGAGATATGCATCGATGCTGGTGTAGCTGATGCCCAGGTTGGTTTCATCCGTCTGCCCGGGATGCTCGTCAAGTAGGTCAGCCGTCGGGATCTTTTCCCAGAGCCTCGCGGGCGCACCCATCTCTTGCAACAGCTCGGCTCCCTGCGATTTAGTGAGTCCTGCGAGTGGAAGGACGTCAGCAGCACCATCACCGAACTTGGTGAAAAAACCGGTGATCGCCTCAGCCGCATGATCAGTACCGATCACCAGGAGGGAGCGATCCCCAGCGATCGTGTATTGGGCAACCATGCGCATTCGGGCCTTCATGTTGCCCTTCGTGAAGTCAGACACCGCCTCACCACAGGCTTCGGAGACCTCTGCGGTCAGTGCGTCTACCCCCGAGGCTATATTCACCGTCACGGAACGGTCTGCTTGAATGAACGACAATGCGAGACTGGCATCATCTTCATCGTGCTGCACCCCATAGGGAAGTCGGACGGCAATGAACTCAGCATCGCGTCCACTCGCCCGCAGCCGTTCAGCGGCAAGCTGAGCAAGACGGCCCGCGAGAGAAGAATCTTGCCCGCCAGAAATCCCCAGAACAAATCCACGCACACCAGGGATTGACCGAGCGTATTCCACGAGGAAATCAACACGCCGATCAATCTCTGCGCGCGGATCACTCACACGCTGGACATCGAGAGCCTCAATAATTTCTTGCTGAGTTTCGCGCATGACGCCAGCCTACTCCCGGTTGATTTCTCTCGTGTTACGCAGCGGATGTCACGCAGCGGACAGGCATTGGGGACCAAGCAATCCCTTCAGCTCTCCATAGAGGTCGGCAGTCACCTGTACGGAGAACGGCACCTCAAATACCCGTATCCCAGTTGGGGTTGTCAAGCGCAGTCGCACTTCGCTGGAACCCGGATGCCGAATGAGCGTCGCCTTCAACTCTCGCATGAGATGTTCCGTGGCTCGCCGCTCCGAAATGGTGAGAGTAAGCGCAGCGGCATCGTCTTGCACGACCGCGTCGATCGTTTTCACCCCATAGGCGTGCACGGTCATCCCGTCGTCACGCGAGTTTACCTTTCCGCGCAGGGCGACAATCGAATCGGCCTGCAAGAGGCTCCCAAACTCGAGATACGACTTCCCCATAAACAGCGCTTGAATCTCACCACTGAAATCTTCAATCGTCACCATGCCGTAGACGTTGCCTGACTTCGCAGTGCGATGCTGCACGCTCGTCAGGAGGCCGGCAAGCACCACGGTTTCGCCGTCGAAGTTCGCGTCCGGGTTTGACACCTGCTCGATCGTTGCGGAGGCTTCCTTTGCGAGTGCCGCTTCCAGGCCTCGCAACGGATGATCCGAGACGTAGAGACCGAGCATCTCACGTTCGAACGTGAGTTTGTCCTTCTTGGTCCATTCTGGACGATCGGGAACGAGGGAATGAGTCTCGCCCGCGTCGCCGTCGGCTGCGTCCGCGAACAGACTGTCGAAGTCGAACCCGACGTTTCCATGTTCGGCGTCACGCTTGTCCTTCACCGCAGACTCGACCGCACCCTCATGGATCTCAACGAGGGCGCGTCTCGTGGCACCCAGGGTGTCGAACGCGCCTGCCTTGATGAGTGACTCGATGGTGCGCTTGTTCAGGACTGACATCGGCACGCGCTTCAGGAAGTCATGAAAGGACTCGAAGTCTCCGTCCGCCTCGCGAGCTCTGCGAATGCCCTCGACGACGTGAGCTCCCACATTCCGAATCGCGCCTAGACCAAACCGAATGTCTTCGCCCACTGCTGCAAAGTTCGCAAACGAGGCGGCGACGTCGGGGGGCAGTACCTTGATACCCATCCGTCGACATTCGTTGAGGTAAATGGCGAGCTTGTCTTTTGAATCTCCGACGCTGGTCAAGAGCGCGGCCATGTACTCGGCCGGGTAGTGGGCTTTGAGGTAGGCGGTCCAGTAACTCACCACTCCGTATGCCGCCGAGTGTGCCTTGTTAAAGGCGTAATCGGAAAAGGGCAAAAGGATGTCCCACAACGACTTGATTGCGGGGGAGGAGAAGCCTCGCTCAGTCATTCCTGCGGAGAAGCCAGCATACTGTTTGTCGAGTTCTTCCTTCTTTTTCTTTCCCATTGCCCGGCGCAAAATATCGGCCTGACCGAGCGTGAATCCCGCGACCCGTTGGGCGATCGACATCACCTGTTCCTGGTAGATGATGAGCCCATATGTGGTGTCGAGAATCTCGCGCAGCGGTTCCTCAAGTTCCGGGTGGATCG
Source organism: Leucobacter fengyongliangi (assembly GCF_052386045.1). Lineage (NCBI taxonomy): Bacteria > Bacillati > Actinomycetota > Actinomycetes > Micrococcales > Microbacteriaceae > Leucobacter > Leucobacter fengyongliangi. The sequence goes on from NZ_CM126356.1 coordinate 1,653,266, forward strand.
GGGTGATCGGTTGGAGACCGTTCTTGCGCAGCGCATAGTTTGTATGAGAATCGGCGCCCATCGGCCCCGGCCGATAGAGCGCCAGTACCGCTGAGATGTCTTCGAAGTTGTCAGGCTTCATCAACCGGAGCAACCCGCGCATCGGTCCACCGTCAAGTTGAAAGACTCCGAGGGTGTCCCCCCGTCCGAGAAGCTCATACGAGGCTTTGTCGTCAAGTGAGAGTCGTTCGAGGTCGAGTTCTTCGTTGCGGTTGAGCCGAATGTTCTCCAGCGCATCTGAAATGATCGTGAGGTTCCGCAGGCCAAGAAAGTCCATCTTGATGAGACCCAGGTTCTCACACGTCGGATAATCAAACTGGGTGACAATCTGGCCGTCCTGATCCCGTTTCATAATCGGGATGATGTCAATCAGCGGGTCACTTGACATGATGACCCCCGCAGCATGCACCCCCCACTGCCGCTTAAGCCCCTCAAGCCCTCGCGCCGTCTCGTAGACGGTCTTCGCGTCGGGATCGGTTTCCAGCACGACACGAAACTCAGCGGCTTCTTTGTAGCGAGGATGGCTCGGATCTGTGATCCCAGACAGGGGAATGTCTTTCGCCATCACCGCCGGAGGCATCGCTTTGGTGAGCTTCTCCCCCATCCCGAAGGGGAACCCCAATACGCGTGAGGCATCCTTGAGCGCCTGCTTCGACTTGATTGTGCCGTAGGTGACAATCTGCGCAACCCGCTCATCACCATATTTTTCGGTGACGTATCGGATGACCTCGCCGCGGCGCCGATCATCGAAATCGACATCGAAGTCGGGCATCGAGACACGGTCGGGGTTCAGGAACCGCTCGAAGATCAACCCGTGTTGCAGCGGATCAAGATCGGTGATGCGCATCGCATAGGCGGCCATAGAACCCGCTCCTGATCCGCGGCCGGGTCCGACGCGAATGCCGTTGTCTTTCGACCAGTTAATGAAGTCGGCGACAACCAGGAAGTAGCCGGGGAAGCCCATCTGGAGAATGACGGTCGTCTCATACTCGGCCTGCTTTCGCACGGCATCGGGAATACCCTCCGGATACCGGTAGTGCAAGCCCCGCTCAACCTCCTTGACGAACCAGCTGTCTTCAGTCTCCCCGGCGGGCACGGGGTATCGCGGCATGTAGTTGGCGCTCGTATTGAACTCAGACGAGCACCGCTCTGCGATCAGCAATGTGTTGTCACAGGCTTCAGGCAACTCGCGGAAGAGGTGACGCATCTCTGCGGCGGATTTCAGGTAGTACCCATCACCGTCGAACCGAAACCTGTTGGGGTCGTCGAGCGTGGATCCTGATTGCACGCACAGCAAGGCGGAGTGTGCCTCTGCGTCGGACTGATGCGTGTAGTGCAAGTCGTTAGTCGCGACCAGTGGGATACTCAGGTCACGGGCAAGCTGAATCAGTTCCTTCTGCACCCGGCGCTCGATATCGAGGCCGTGGTCCATGATCTCGCAGAAGAAGTTTTCTTTTCCAAACAGGTCCTGAAACTCCGCGGCCGCTTCTCGCGCCTCGGCAACCTGGCCGAGGCGCAATCTGGTCTGAATTTCACCCGACGGGCATCCTGTCGTGGCAATGATGCCCCGAGAATAGGTCTGCAGGAGTTCTCGGTCCATTCGCGGTTTGAAGTAGTACCCCTCGATCGAAGCGAGGCTCGACAGGCGAAAGAGGTTGTGCATGCCTTCGGTGGTCTCCGAGAGCAGAGTCATGTGGGTGTAGGCACCACCTCCCGAGACGTCGTCTCCGCCTCCCGAGCCCCAGCGGACGCGCGTGCGATCGCCGCGCGCGGTACGCGGCGTGAGATAGGCCTCAATACCGATGATGGGTTTGATGCCGGTGTCTCGCGCCGTCTTCCAGAAGTCGAATGCGCCAAAAGTGTTGCCATGATCGGTCACCGCGATCGCAGGCATTCCCTGCTGATGCGCCGCTTCGATCAGCGGTTTGACCCGGGCGGCGCCGTCGAGCATCGAGTACTCGCTATGCACATGCAAATGCACAAAACCGTCTGCGTCACTCACGACCGCCGCCTCTCAGATCACGAACCTCCAGGGTACCGGTCAGAGCGCAGCTCACTCCCTTTTTGCTGTCCGAGTGGATCTGCTAGACGCCCTGCAATACCGCCAAGGCCTGCTGAAGATCGGCGGGGTAACTGGACTTGAACTCGATGTACTCCCCCGAACCTGGATGCTTGAATCCGAGCTTCATCGCGTGCAGCCACTGACGCTGGAGTCCAAGCTTTTCCGTCAACGTTGGGTCGGCACCATACATGCTGTCGCCCACACAGGGATGTCTCTGAGCTGACATGTGTACTCGGATCTGATGGGTACGTCCAGTCTCGAGCTCGATCTCCAAGAGCGAAGCGTAGGGAAAAGCCTCCAGGGTGACATAGTGAGTCACTGATGGCTTCCCGTCGCGGGTGACCGCGAACTTCCACTCGGACCCCGGGTGACGCCCGATCGGACCTTCGATCGTTCCAGCGAACGGATCGGGGTGTCCCTGCACCACCGCATGATAGATCTTGTCAACCTCGCGGTCGTGAAATGCACGCTTCAGCTCACTGTAGGCTCGCTCGCTCTTGGAAACCACCATCAAACCGCTCGTTCCCACATCGAGTCGGTGCACGATTCCCTGACGCTCGGCTGGGCCAGAAGTTGCGATCCGGTAGCCCGCACCTGCGAGCGCACCGAGAACTGTCGGGCCCTGCCAGCCGAGCGAGGGATGAGCGGCAACCCCTGCGGGCTTATCAATCACCACAATGTCATCGTCGTCGTGCACGATCTTCAAGTCGGGAACGACCACCGGTATGATTTCGGGGCCGCGCCGCTCGTGCCAGGTGACCTCGAGCCACCCGTCAGCGCTTAACCGGTCGGACTTCGCCAGTTCTCGTCCATCGAGTGTCACTCCGCCTTGCTCGACAATTTCCGCGGCGAAGGTGCGTGAGAATCCGAGAAGCGATGCAAGCGCAGCGTCTACTCGTTTCCCCGCGAGTCCGTCAGGTACCTGAAGTGATCGCCGCTCCATTACGCGGACTCCTTCTGAGCGGAGGCACGCTGTGCCCGCGGGGACCCGTCCATGGGAAGACCCAAGAGAGAGATGACGATAAACAGACCCATTCCGACAACAATCGCCATGTCAGCAATGTTGTAGATCGCGGGAATCATCCACGGGGTTGAGATGAAATCAATGACGTGACCGACCGGAAATCCAGGTTCACGGGTCAAGCGATCCGTCAAGTTTCCGAGTACTCCTCCCAGAAGCAGCGCGAAAAACAACGCCCAAGAGCGAGACCCGAGTCGTCTGATCTGCCACACGATTACCACGACAACAACGACAGCCAGAATCGTGAATATCCAGGTCGCACCGCTCGCCATCGAAAACGCCGCACCTGGGTTGCGCACGAAGTACCACTGCAAGAACTCCCCCAACACCGGAACTGGTGTTCCCTCGGGGAGGGTATTGACAACCCAGTTCTTCGTGAGCTGATCTGCCACGTACACGACAATCGCGACGCCAAGCAGCAGGAACGACTGCATGCGGCGTCGCGTTGTCGCGACGAAGGCCGACGGGGAGAGGGCCTCCGATTCGGGTGCGTGAGTCACGCCCCGGGACTACTCGAGACCCTGCGGTGCGCCGTCAGGCTCGGGAGAGCCGTCGAGACCGCGCAACTGCGACTGAATGTAGGAACGTAGCGTGCCACGGTAGTCGGACTCGAACTCGCGCAACTCTTTAATCTTGTCTTTCAGCCCCTGACGTTCTTCACCCAGGATCCGCAATTCTTCTGCGCGCTGCAACTGGGCTTCCTCGACCAGGCGCTTGGCCTTGGTCTCTGCCTCGTTTACCAGGAGGTCGCGTTGCGTCTCCCCCTCGTGCACGTACTTGTCATGCAACTCGAGTGCCAACTGCAGCATTGCGCTCGACTTCACCGCGTCTGCCGGGTTTGTACCAGAGGCGGATTGCATCTGAGTAGCCGTCTGCGCCGGGGCATCGACGACAATAGTCTGCTCGGAAGGCTTACCTTCCTCAACTGATGCGACCTCGGCCTGTTCCAGCTGAGCGGTCAGCTCTTCGACACGAGCATTCGCCTCGTCAAGCTGCTGCTGGAGCTCCGCCTTTTCCTGCTCGTGCTGGCGAAACTGTTCAACGATCGTGTCGAGGAAGTCATCGACTTGGTCAAGATCGTAGCCGTCGCGGAACTTCGTGATTGTGAACTTCTGGTTCACAACCTCTTCGGGTGTCAAGGCCATCGTGAATATCTCTTTCGTTGGGGAACCACTGGGGTGGTGTCACGTTAACGGTAGCAAACAATCCCTGTTAGACGGGGATCAGGGCGATGAGGATCCAGCAAGCGAACATTGTCAGCATCCATCCGAGGTCAAGCGAAATCTGCCCCAACCGGATTGGAGGCAGGATTCTCCTGAAAAGCTTGATCGGTGGATCGGTCAGCGTATAGACCAGTTCTACGAGCACGAGCAAGAACCCTCGCGGCCGAAACCTGGGGTTCAACACCATGATCCAGTCGAGAATGAATCTTGCCCAGAGGACATAGGTGTAGATACGAAGCAGCCACTTCAGGGTAAGCAGAATGACTGCGAGTGCGATCGCCACCGGGAATTACGCTGAAGGACTCACGAAGAATGAGCCATCCTCATTTTTCGTGCCTTCGTCACCGCTGACGGCAATGTGCTCGGGCGACAGCAAGAACACCTTGCTGGTCACTCGCTCGATTCGACCGCGCAGACCCATGGAGAGGCCGCTCGCAAAGTCGATCAGTCGCTTGGCCTCAGCCTCATTCATGCGAGAAAGGTTCAAAATCACGGGAACTCCTTCTCGGAAGCTCTCTGCCACGACGGTGGCATCGCGATACTCGGTGGGGTGAACCGTCAGGATTTCATTCATGGTCTGTGCTGCCGGCATCCGCACCGGTGTCACCTTTCGCAGCGGGGTCACAGGCGCGCGCTGGGGCGCCGGACGGGCAGCGGTGCTCGCAGGAGCGTGAGCCTCCGCCTGGTGCTGCGGCTCGCTCCTGGGGGTACCCTGCTCGTCGAGGTCCTCCTCGGCGAGACCGAGGAACACCATGGTCTTCTTCAGTGGATTGCTCATGATTACTTCCTAACGATCTCAGCGATCAGATTACTTTCGACCCTAGCCCGCGACCGGACGATTTCCCGTGATTGCGCTCCCAATACGCAGGTGTGTCGCCCCTGCCGCAATTGCTTCTGCATAGTCGTGGGTCATTCCTGCAGAGATACACGTGGCTTCCGCCGCGAGGGCTCTCACTCGATCCGAGTACCCACGGAGTCTCGCAAACGCGCGAGCAGCGTCTTCTTCCTCGGGCAGCGGAGCGACCGCCATGACGCCTTGCAGCCGGAGTGTGGGCGTCTCTAGGATGCGTTCGGCAAGTCGTTCGAGCTCTTCGGGAGGAGCTCCGCCGCGGCTCGGGTCGCTCGTCAGGTTGACCTGCACGAACGCGTCAACGGTACGTTCGATTCCCGCAAGCGCATCCACGAGTCTCTCTCGATCAATCGAGTGGATCGCGTGTGCGTACTGGGCCGCCTGCCTGGCCTTCTTGGTTTGCAGTTGACCGATGAAGTGCCAGCGGAGATCTAGATCCTGCAACTCGGCCGACTTCGTCTGCGCTTCCTGATGCCGGTTCTCTCCGACGTCGTGCACTCCCAGCGAAGCAAGGTTGCGCACCAAGCTCGCCGGATGGAACTTCGTCACCACGACCAAAGTGAGTTCCGCAGGGTCCCGGCCGGCAGACCTTGCGGCCTCCTCGATGCCAGATCGGACGCTCTCGAGTCGCGAGGCGAGCAGAGCCCGCTCCGACGACCCGTCAGCCATGCCTTCGTCCGTCACGCCCGTATTACCGCAGGAACTCGGGGATATCGAGATCGAGATCCTCGCCGTCGAAGGCGGGGTCTGAAAGGTGTTCCTCCACCGGAGGGTTGCTGATGGCATCTCCGAACTCAAGCGGCGAAGAGTCGGACTGGCTCGCACCCGATCCAAAGCCGTTGGCAGAGATGCCGACGGCCGCAGGTGCGAGGTTCTCGATCGTCTCAACGCGGTTCGCCCGGCGTCCACGTTCTGGACGATTCCCTTCGCTTCCCGGTTCGGTGTCGAATCCAGCGGCGATCACCGTGACACGAACCTCATCGCCGAGCGTGTCATCGATGACGGTGCCAAAGATGATGTTTGCCTCAGGATGCACGACATCATGTACAAGCTGAGATGCCTCAGTGATCTCGCTGAGCGCCAAGTTCGACGAGCCCTGAATGGACAGCAGCACACCGTGTGCGCCCTCAATTGATGCTTCGAGCAGCGGAGACGCGACCGCCAACTCCGCCGCCTTGATTGCGCGATCTGCGCCACGCGCCGAACCAATACCCATGAGTGCGGATCCCGCACCCTGCATCACTGATTTTACGTCTGCAAAGTCAACGTTGATGAGGCCCGGCGTTGTGATGAGATCGGTGATCCCCTGCACACCCGCGAGCAAAACCTGATCGGCGGCGGCAAAGGCCTCGATCATGCTAATCCCAGGTTCGCTGATCTCAAGGAGTCGGTCGTTCGGCACGACAATAAGCGTGTCGACAGCCTCGCGCAGTGCGTGGACTCCTGCATCTGCCTGTGCCGCACGCCGCTTGCCCTCAAAACTGAACGGGCGAGTCACCACGCCAATTGTGAGTGCGCCGACTGAACGCGCGATGCGAGCCACGATGGGAGCCGCTCCGGTGCCGGTACCGCCGCCTTCACCCGCGGTCACGAAGACCATGTCGGCTCCAGTCAGAGCCTCTTCGATCTCGTCGGAATGATCCTCAGCGGCGCGTCGCCCGACCTCAGGGTCTGCACCTGCGCCCAAACCGCGGGTCAGCTCACGACCAATATCGAGTTTGACATCAGCGTCAGTCAGCAAAAGCGCTTGCGCGTCGGTATTGACTGCAATGAATTCGACTCCGCGCAGCCCGAGCTCGATCATGCGATTTACCGCATTGACCCCGCCTCCGCCGACGCCGACAACCTTGATCACTGCGAGGTAGTTCTGGTTCGATGACACGTGGGTCCTTCCCCTCAACTCTCAACCTCTACCTGAAGGTGAAAGTTAGTATTCGGGTATACGTTTACGAACCCCAAGCTATGTTCTTGAGAGCGGGAAAGTCGGCCGACACTCCGAGAGGCGGCCGACTTTCTCACGAAAGTAGCCCGAATCGAGCAGCTGGCAGGTCGGAAGAGCTCAACGAAATCCGGGTTAGCGGAATACCGGTGACTCAGGTGAGGCCACATCAATCATCGAGACTGTACCGATCGACGCGAGCATCGCACGTAGCACTGCTGCCTTGCGCTGCGTATTGGCATCATCGCCCCAGATAACGCGCGTTCCACTCGTGAGCGTGAACTCGATGTCTTGCCCGCTGGATGCCGTCACCGCAGCGAGCTGCACACGCAAGTCCGGCGACATGTCGCGCACAACTTTGGCTGCTGCGGCGAAGGCCGGTGACGCGGTATCAATGACCGTCCCAGACCCAACGGGCACTCCCTCTGGTCGCTCCGCGGATGTCGCGACCAGTACGCCTGCAGGATCGACGAGAACGAATTGACCCTCGCGTTCCAGGGCAAGGACTGGGTCGCGCTCCTCGATACGCACAATGAGCGTGTGCGGTGGGATTCGCTCGATCGCGTATCGCTGAATCAACGGAAATGGCTCAAGTGCACGATGCACATCCTGCTCATTTACCAAAGCTAGCGGAACGCCCTCGAACCTGCCGAGGGCTCCCGCAAGTTCGCCTGCATCGATACGCGAAGTACCAACGACCTGCACTTCCTGTACCGCCATGATCGGCGTAAACACCCCAACGGCTACAAACAACGCGAGTGCGACAACAGCGGATCCGGCGATCACCCAGACACGTCTACGTCTTCGCACGTGCACAGTGAATCGGCGCTGGTCTCTCCGCTCGCGCGCCCTGCGAGATCGCTCCGCGCTGCGCAACCGCCGACCCGCGGCTCGAACGGGGTCCTCAGTCGCCTCTGAAGAATCCACTGAAAACCGCCGCAGCGGATTCCATGCAGACGGCACGGCCTGCACATCTGGCTCGTTGGGTGGCCCCACTTCAGCGCGCACGGGTTCAGCGCGCACGGGTTCAGCGCGCACCGGTTCAGCGCGGACCGGTTCTAACGGTTCCGTCAGTGCATCAATTGGGGCTGTGCCCTGTTCGCTCGGTGTGCCGGTGTTGCTTCGATCGCTTGGTTGACTCGGCTCTCTCGCTGCGCTCGGCACCGATCGCGCAGCTTCATCGAACCGTGGTGCGTCTCCCCGGTCAAAACCACCGGGGCGCTTCACTGAACCTCAGGCTCGAACCGGTCGCGCAGAGCGGCGACAACCTGCGGAATGATCTGGTACACCGTGCCACAGCTCATCGTAATCATCACATCGCCGGGGCGTGCTATTTCGGCGAGATGCTCGGCCGCGCGTTGCCACTCATCGACGTAGATCACCCGGTCGGATTTCACGAAGTCGTCAGAAACGAGCGCACCGGTAACCCCGTCAACAGGGTCCTCCCGGGCCCCGTCCACGGAGAGAACCACCGTGTAATCGGCCCCGCGCTCAAGCGCCTCCGCAAACTCCCGATGAAACAGTTGTGTCCGGCTGTATAGATGTGGCTGGTGGATCGCGATGAGTCGCCCATCCCCCACGACGGCGCGCGCGGAATCGAGCAGGGCAGCGACCTCGGTCGGGTGGTGAGCGTAGTCGTCATACACACGCACTCCCCCCACCTCTGCATGGAACTCAAAGCGACGCTTCGTGCCGCCGAACTGCGCGATGGCGGCAAGGGCCGCGGCAGCATCGTAGCCAAGCCCCGTGAGCGTCGCGAGCGCGCCCAGCGCGTTCATCGCATTGTGTCGGCCAAAGACCCGCAATTGCGCCTCGCACTGCGTTCCGTCGACCTCCGCTACGAAGCTCACTGGCCCGGAGTCGTTGATCGACACCAGTCGAACGTCGGCATCCGGATGTTCTCCGAAGGTGCGGATCGGGACGGCGGAATGGAGTGCTGCGCGTACTTCTTGTGCACCCGGATCATCGGCCGAGATCACCACAAGTTCACTCGCCCCGTGCGCGAAATCGACGAACGCCTGCATAAACGCCTCGCGGGAGCCGTAGAAATCGAGGTGTTCGGGATCCACGTTGGTGATGAGCGCAACCCGAGTGTCATACAGCAGAAATGACTTGTCAGACTCGTCAGCCTCGATCACGAAGAGGTCATCGCTTCCCGCGCCTGAGCTCACTCCGAGCGACTCAATGATGCCGCCGTTCACGAACGAGGGATCGATTCCCAGGCCCTGTAGCCCGGTGACAACCATTCCGGTCGACGTGGTTTTTCCGTGAGCGCCCGCCACCGATACAACTCGTCGGCCCCGCGCCAGCCAGGCGAGCGCCTGAGAGCGATGCAGCACGGGAAGGCCGTGTGCGAGCGCGAATTGATATTCTGGGTTGTCTTGCCAGAGTGCACCGGTGACTACCAGGGTATCGGCGTCTCTGACGTTCTTCTCGTCGTGCCCGATGGCCACGGTGATCCCGAGCTCTTGCAACGCACGTGTGCTGTAGTTCGCGCTGCGGTCACTCCCGGTGACGCGCACGCCTGCTTGGTGCATCATGCGCGCAATGCCGCTCATGCCCGACCCACCAATACCAACGAAGTGGACGCGACCCAGGTGCTCCGGAATCTTCACGGTGAGGTCGGGATAAATCATGGGTCCTCCTTTGACGCGAACACCCTAGACTACCGCCTCTTGCACCAGTTCATAGAGCCGCTCGGTACCATCGAGGGCGCCCGACGACCGCGCCTTTTGACCCATGTTGGCGAGACGCCGCGCGTCACCCAGCAGCGGCAGCAGCGATTGATGAATCCATTCAGGGGTAAGATCAGCGTCATTCACGAGCAGCGCGCCACCAGCTCGCACCGTGGCACGTGCGTTGAACCTCTGCTCGCCGTTGCCCGTGCCGTAGGGCACCAGAACGGCCGGAATCCCAAGACCTGCGAGCTCGCTCACCGTCGTTGATCCTGCCCGCGAGACGGCGAGGTCACACGCGGCGAACGCCAGGTCCATCCGGTCGCAATAGCGAATGACCGTATACCCCGGCACCTCAGGGTCTTCGAGTTCAGTCAATCCGCCCCAGACGTGCAAGGCTTGAGCCCCAGAATCGACGATCGCCTCCGCCGATCCTGCGATGCCTCGATTCAGCGCCCTCGCGCCGAGCGAGCCTCCAGTCACCAGCAGGGTTGGCTTGTGCGGATCCAGGCCAAAGTGCTCCCTGGCTTGTGCACGAAGCAGCGCACGATCAAGTCGAGCGATCTCGGGCCGAAGTGGCATCCCCGTGACTTGGGCACCGCGAATGGGCGTATCCGGAAACGTCACTCCGACACGCGCGGCGTAACGAGCACCGAGCCGATTAGCCAGGCCGGGTTTCGCGTTGGCTTCGTGAATCACCACGGGGATCCCCTCACGATGCGCCGCGACATACGCCGGAGTAGAGACATAACCACCAAACCCCACCACGATGTCGATGCGGCGATCTCGGATCAGCCGGCGGACTTCCGAGACAGCTCGGCGGAAGCGAGAGGGAAAACGGAGGGCCTGCATGTCGGGTCTCCGAGGGAACGGTACCCGGTCGATCCACACGAGTTCGTATCCGCGTTCGGGAACGAGCCGCGCTTCGAGGCCCTCCCGAGTTCCCAGTGCCACAATGCTGGAATCGGGATCCACCCGAGCGATATGGTCGGCGAGCGCAAGCAACGGATTCACGTGGCCGGCGGTCCCGCCGCCCGCGAGCAGGTAACGGGTCATGAGTGCGCACCTTGCGCCGCGAGCTCGGCCTGGTAGGAGGAACCATCACGAGCGATGGATACCACCACCCCCATCGCGAGCAGGCAGGCGATAAGCGCGGTGCCTCCCGAACTTATGAGCGGAAGAGGCACTCCCAGCACCGGAAACACGCCGATCACGACTCCGATGTTGATGAACGCCTGCCCGACAATCCACACGAGAATCCCCCCCACGACCGCGCGCCCGAAGCGATCACGGGCCCGGGCGATCACCCGAAGCATAACCGCGGCGAGCGCGACGAACAGCACGATCACGAGAAGCGCGCCGACAAGCCCCAGTTCCTCGCCAATGATCGCGAAGATGTAGTCGTTGTCGGCGGCGGGCAGCCACGACCACTTGGCTTTCGACCCCCCGAGCCCGACGCCGAAGACTCCGCCACCGGCGAGCGCCCACAGGCCATGGAGCGGTTGCCAGCCGAGTCCGCTGTAGTCTTCATTGCCCGTGACGTGACCAAACAGTCGGTTCATCCGGTTCGGGCTCGTCACGACGAAAAGCGCGGCGAGCGCGACTGCTCCCAACGTGGTGACACCCAGGGCCTTCCAACTCACTCCCCCGAAGTACATCGCCCCCAGAACGGTGACACCCATCACCAGAGTGGTACCCAGGTCCCTCCCCAGCAGCACCAACCCGAGTGCGATGAGCGCGCCGGGAAAGATGATGGGGATGAGCTCGTGTTTGGGCTGGCCGAGCAATGGCTCTTTCCTCAGCAAGATAGCGCCGATCCACACGATGAGCGCGAGCTTCAGCATCTCGGAGGGCTGGCCGCCAATCGAACCAACCTGAATCCAGTTTCGGTTGCCGTACACCTCAATGCCGAGTGGCGTGAATACCAACATCTGCAGCATGAGGCCAAAACTGAGAAGCACCCATGCCCACTTCTTCCAGAATCGAATCGGAAATGCCGCGGCGATCAACATCAGAGGAATGCCGATAACGGCATACGTCGCCTGACGCCAGAAACCTCCGAAGAATCCCTGCTCGTCAAGGTAAGAGGTGATCGAGGAGGATGACAACACCATGATCAGACCAATGCCCACGAGCAGTGAAGTGATCGCGTAGATCATCACTATCGTCGCATCTGACAGTGACCTCAGTTCACCGCCGAGCCTAATGCGAGAGAAGCCGGAGCCACGTGGTCCGCCGGGTTCGTCATTGCTTGCTGCCCCGGCCCTCGGCTGATGTGTCGTCGTCACCCGCGTCACCTCCGCCAAGAACACGAACCGCCGCTTGGAAACGTCGGCCACGATCTGCATAATCTGAGAACTGATCCATTGAAGCCGCAGCTGGAGACAGTACCACGGTGTCACCCGCCTTCGCGAGCGACGCCGCTGCAGCAACCGCTAGCGTCATTGTCTCTTCAGTCTCTCCCGGCACGACCTCAATGCGTGGCACCTCTGGTGCGTGTCGCAGAAGGGCTTCCAGCACCGCGGTGCGGTCCGAGCCGATCACAACCACACCACGCAGACGGTGCGCATTGTCACGCACCAGGTCAGAAAGATCCCCCCCCTTGAGAAGGCCGCCGACCACCCACACCACGCTCTCCAGCGCGCGCAATGAGGCATCCGCGGCGTGCGCGTTGGTTGCCTTCGAATCGTCAATCCAAATGACACCGTTGAATATGCCTAAGCGCTGCGCACGGTGTGGGTCTGGATGGAAGCTGAGGATCGCTTGCGCAACCTCGGATGGTTCGACCCCGCGACTCCGTGCGAGCGCCGAGGCTGCCAGAATGTCTTGCACCAGGTGGGGTGCCTGGAGTGACCGCTCGGCGAGTTCGTCGAGTGTCACGAGTTCAAATGCCTCGTTGTGCCGCGCCGCATGGAAACCGCGATCCACCAGGATGCCCTCAACCACGCCAAAGCCGCTAGCAGGAGGGGCATCGAGCCCAAAACTGATTGCTCGGGCACCTTCGATGACGTCTGCCTCTTCGACCATCTGCTCTGTCGCCGGGTCGGCACGGTTGTAAACGCACGCTACCTGCGTGTGCTCGTACACCTTTGCCTTTGCTTCACGATACGACCGAGAGCTTCCATGCCAGTCGAGGTGGTCATCGGCAATGTTCAGGCAGACACTCGCGTATGGTGAAATCTCGCCCAGCCGGTGCAGTTGAAAGCTCGACAGTTCGACCACCAGCGCATCGTACCCCTGCGGGTCCCGGAGCGCGTCGAGAATCGGCACACCGATGTTGCCGACCGGTGCCGCGCGGAGACCTCCCGCACGGAGCATGTGAGCGGTCAGTTGCGTGGTCGTGGTCTTACCATTCGTTCCCGTGACGCAGAGCCAGTCTGCGAGTCGGTCGGTTTTGTCTCGCAGACGCCACCCGAGTTCGATGTCACCCCACACCACGGTTCCGCGCTGCTCGGCCCACACAGTCAGGGGGTGGTCAGGACGGTATCCGGGCGAGACCACGACGAGTTGTGGATCAAATTCCCGCAGCGACTCCAGCTGCACCGCATCGCTCAGACTCTGCGCTTGCTCTGCTCCGATGACCTTCAGGAGCTGCTCACGGTCGGGATCCACCCCACCAAAAATCACCCTCACGCGAGAGCCCAGCTCGCACAGCGTGTCTGCGACTGAGAAGCCGGTGACACCAAGTCCGAGCACTGCGACTCGGAGTCCAGACCAATCGTGGTGCCAGCTGGTGAGAGCGAGCACCCGGTCACGAGCAGCGAGGGTCACTGTGCTACCGTCCACTCCGCATATATCGCGCCAATTCCACTGAGCACGAACACCCCTGCGATAATCCAGAACCGCACGACGACAGTGGTCTCTGCCCACCCCTTGAGTTCAAAGTGGTGGTGAATGGGGCTCATCCGGAATATTCGTTTGCCCTTGGTGACCTTGAAGTAGATCCGCTGCAGGATGACCGATCCCGATTCGATGACGAAGAGGCCACCGATGACGACGAGCAGGAGCTCAGTTCTCGTGAGAATTGCGAGCGCGGCGATTGCACCGCCGAGGCCCAGCGAACCAGTGTCGCCCATGTAGATATGTGCCGGGTTGGTGTTCCACCAGACGAAGCCCACTAATCCGCCCACCAACGCGGCGGCGATTACTGCAAGATCGAGTGGATCGCGCACCTCATAACACCCGGGCTCGAGTCCGCGCGCGCACTGCTGACTGAACTGCCAAAAACCGATCACCGTGTAGGCGCCGAGAGCAAGAATCGACGCCCCGCCGGCCAGTCCGTCAAGACCATCGGTGACGTTGACCGAATTCGAGGCGGCCGTGACGATCACGACGATCCAGATCAGGAAGAGGATGAGTCCGGCGACAGCACCCAATGACATGAAGTCGAAGGGTAGGTCACGAAACAGTGAAATGTGGGTGGATGCAGGTGTCAGACCGGATGCGTTTGCGAACTGCAGTGAGAGAACGCCAAACAACACAGCAATTGCGACCTGGCCAGCGATCTTCGACCATCCACCCAAGCCAAGCGACTGCTGCTTCCGTGTCTTGAGATAATCGTCGATGAATCCGACGAGCCCCAGGCCAACGGTCATCAAAATCACCAGGAGAGCTGAGGGCGTCGGAGACTCGCCCGCGAGTAGCTTTGCGATGAAGTAGGCGAAAACCGAGCCGGAAATAAAGATCAAGCCGCCCATTGTTGGCGTGCCGCGCTTTGCGAAGTGCGACTGCGGGCCATCCTCGCGAATGAACTGGCCCCACCGCAGCTTCTGAAAACCCCGAATAAACAGCGGGGTGAGGAGAAGCGAGTAGAGCATCGACAGCGCACCGGCGATGAGCAGAGCGATCATGCGTACGCCTCTCCGAGTCGATCACCTAACGACTGGAGACCAGCGGCATTTGACGACTTCACCAGAACGGTATCACCCGGTTGCAGTGTTTCCAGGAGATAAGCGTATGCGTCATCCTGAGTGTCAAAGAACACGCTCTCGCCATCCCAGGAACCCTCGTTGATCGCGGTGATGTGCAGTCTGCGCGCTTCGGGCCCGACAACCACGAGCTCGCTAATTCCCAACCTGACGACCTGTAAACCAATGCGGTCGTGTTCTTCACCCGAGAACTCCCCGAGTTCGCTCATCGCACCCAACACCGCGACGGTTCTGGAGCCCGATCGGGAGATCTGCGCCAGTGTCTTGAGCGCCGCACTCATCGAGTCAGGACTCGCGTTGTAGGCATCATTGATGATGGTGATCTGATCCCGACCTCCGAGCACCTGCATACGGCCCGGCGCAGCGAGCTCGGCTGTTTCAAGCGATGCCACGATGTCTGCGAGTGGCAATCCGAGTTCTGCTCCGACCGCGGCGGCTGCGAGAGCATTCGCGACGTGGTGCTCACCGAGAACCCGGAAAGTGACCGGTGCGGACTGTCCATCGACGGTAAGCGTGAAGGTTGTTCCAGTGGCGGATCCCTCCACCCCATCTGCCCGCACAGTGGCATCCGGGTGCTGGCCAAAAAAGCGCACCCGTGCCCGGGTGAGATCAGCCATGAGTGCCACCCTGGGATCGTCACGATTAAGCACCGCGACCGCGTCACTCGGGAGATCGCGCACCATCTCGCTCTTCGTGCGGAAGGTGGCTTCGATCCCCCCGAACTCGCCTGCGTGCGCGAGTCCGACTGAGAGCACCACGCCAATGTGAGGCGGAGCCATGGCGGTGAGCCGCGAAATCTCACCCTCGGCGCTCGCGCCCATTTCTGCAACGAGGGTGTGTGTATCCCTGCGCACTCGAAGCATGGTGAGCGGCCCACCGACCTCGTTATTAAACGATTTCTCCGAGGCGACCGTCGGTCCGATCCTCGCAGCCATCGCTGCAACGAGATTTTTCGTCGTGGTCTTACCGTTTGAGCCGGTGATCCCGACGATCGTCAGCTGACCGGCGTCTCGTACTCGGCGCACCACCTCTGTCGCAAGCCGACCGAGAGCCAGGGTTGAATCGTCGACAACTATCTGAGGTCCCCGACAAGCAAGTTCTCGCTCAACGACCAGGGCGGACGCGCCCCGATCGAGCGCTGCTTCGGCGAACAGATGACCGTCTGTCTCCTCGCCACGGCGGGCAAAGAAAATCTGACCCGGCTGGATTTCACGAGAGTCCGTCTGCGCGTCGCCAGAGACCGCCAGAGTCCCGTCCGATCCGGCCGTGCCGGGAACGAGCCGGCCTTCGACCGTATGAGCGATATCCGCCAGAGTCATTGCAATCACTGCAGGTATCCTGCCTCGCGGAGCGCTCCGCGTACCTCGTCGCGCGCCGAGTACGGCAGGTGCTGTCCGGCGACTTCCTGATAGTCCTCGTGCCCGGGACCGGCATACAGAATAACGTCACCTGGTTCAGCAAGCGAAATGGCGAGCCGGACCGCAGCGCGAGGGTCACTCTCCTCGTGAATCTCGGCTCGCCGTGCGGACCGGGCGCCTGCAATCAGTTGTGCGCGAATCGCCGCCGGGTCTTCAGTTCTCGGGTGGTAGTCACAGACGATCACCACGTCGCTTCCCGCAGCCGCAATCCGTCCCATTTCTTCACGTTTGGTCGTATCGCGATCTCCGTCAGCACCAAACATGAAGATGATGCGACCCGGAGCAACCTCGCCCAACGCATCGAGCATCGCTTGAAAACTGCCCGGGGTGTGGCCGTAGTCGACAAAGAAGCGCGGTCCGGAGCTCCCGGGATTCATCGCCTCGAGTCGGCCGGGGATATACACGGGGATCTTGCCGTGATCGAGCCCCGCGGACACTCGCGAAAGCGGCACCCCGGCCTCGTGCAGCATGATCAGCGCGAGCGCAGCATTCTCGGCCATGAATCGGCCAAAGAGCGGCACCCGCCCACTGAAGTGAGCGCCGCTTGGTCCCTGCAACACGAATGAGACTCCGTCAAGATCCTGCCGCGTGACGGCAAGGTGCCAGTCCGCCTGACTCCCGTATTCTGTCGCGAGCGTCGTGACCGGAATTCGAGATTCTCGTGCCACCCTGCGACCGTGCATGGAATCGACGACGACAACGCCACGTACCGCGTGTTCGAGCGCGAAGAGCGCGAGCTTCGCTGCAAAATAGCTCTCCATGTCGCCAAAGTCGTCGAGGTGATCATGTGAAAAATTATTGAAGGCCACCACATCAAATTTCACCCCATCGATGCGATGCCGTTCGACCGCGTGAGCCGACACCTCGAGCGCGATGGAATCGGCACCGTCCTCTCGCATACGCGCAAGGAGACCATGGAGCTCCGTTGCCTCGGGACTCGTCAGCGAGCTTGACATCACGGTATCTCCGATGCGGCGCTCCGCGGTTGAGCTGAGCCCCACCGTGAGTCCGGCGGCCCGCGAGAGTTCCGCCAGGAAATAGACCACACTGGTCTTTCCGTTGGTCCCTGTGACACCAAAGACTCGCGCGTCTAGGTCGTCTGTGCCATACACAACGGACGAAATCTGACCAAGCCGCGATCGGAGATCGCTCGGCGAGACAAGCACCGGCACCGGCACAGTTGCGCCAGCACCGAAACTTTCGCCATCTAGTCGGCTCGCTCCGATTTCGTCGGTGAGCACTGCGGCCGCTCCACGAGAGACCGCTTGGCCTGCGAATTCCGCGCCGTGTGCACGGGAACCCGCGAGCGCGACGTACAGGTCTCCGGGGCGAACATCTCGTGAATCAAGGGTCACGCCAGTCACCAGAACAGTCTCTGCATCCCCCGCAAGGAAATCTCGCACTGTGAGATCAAACCGCCGAGCGAGTTCGGCAATCGACGTGCGGATCGGCCGCTGCGGTCTCATGCTGAACCCGCTATCCGCGGTGCCTCGTTCGCTACTCTTCACTGTACGATCCTACCGAGACCGCGGCTTAGCTTCCCGTGTCTAGCGGGACATAGCTTCCCGTCGACGGTGGAATCTGGAAGGTGCGTATCGTCGCCTCCGCCGCATCGTGGAAGGAGGTAAGGGCCGCAACGCTGCCTTCGCCAGCCTTCGGAAATGCGATGGAGGCGGCTATGACAAACTGCGGGTCTTCGACTGGAAATACGCCAACGAAGCTGTGCACGAAGTCCGACCGGTACCCACCCTGACCGTCGGTCTGCTCAGCTGTGCCGGTCTTTCCACCGATTCGATACCCAGGAATCGAGACAATCGGAGTGATCCAGCTTTCTTGCACCACAGCTTCCAGCATGTGCAGGGTAGTCGCCGCGGCTTCGGGCGAGACCGCTTGCACTGGATCTCCGTGAACCATATCGGTCACGGTGCCATCTGCCTCCGTGCAGGTCGCCACCACGCTGGGAGGCACGCGGACCCCATCGTTTGCAATAGCCTGGTAGGCGCTTGCTGTCTGCACGATAGTTGCCGACACGCCTTGACCGAACATCGTGTTGTAGCTGGTCTGACGGTCCCAATTCTCTGGGCTGTACAGAAGACCGGAGTCCTCAAGTGGAAGTCCGGCCTGGGTCGACTCACCAATTCCAAACGCGCGGAGATACTCGTAACGGGTCTGCTCGGTGAGCCGACTCCCGAACATCGAGATCCCGACGTTGGAGGAATACACGAGCGCTCCGGTGAGGGTCATCGGCATCACGCCGTGGGTGGAAGAGTCCCTAAAACGCACGTTTGGTTCGGGTTCCCAGGTGTCGGGCACCTGCAGCAGCGAGTCGGGGACGGCGACTCCCTGATCCACGAGGGCCGCGGCGGTGATCATCTTAAATGTGGATCCGGGCTCGTACGGGGAGACAAACGAACGTGCCTCACGTTTGGTCGGGTCAGAGGCGTCTACGTCATTCGGATCAACTGAGCCATCCTCAGCGACCGCAACAATCTCACCAGTCTGCACATCGATAACGGTGAGCATGCCCCACTCGGCGGCGACCTTCTGTACCTGATCATTGACGATCTGTTGCGTCTCCCACTGCAGATCCCGATCTATGGTGAGCTGCACCGTTCCGCCGTTAATGGCCTCCTGACGCACGACCACACTCCCGGGGAGCGCTACCCCGTCGGCACCGCGCTCGTAGCTCTCCTCACCGTTCACGCCCGCGAGACACGCGTCGTGCGACACCTCAACGCCGGCCTGAGGCACGTCTTCGAACCCCGAAAATCCAATAATGTTTCCTCCCACAGCACCGTTCGGGTAGACGCGTGCGTGGTGACTCTCAAATGTCAGCCAGGGAATCTGCAGCGCCTTGAGTTGGTTCAGAGTGGTGAGGTCGATTGAGCGTTTCAGGTACGCAAAGTCAGATTTTGGATCCGCCGCGAGTGCGTCGTCCACGATGGCACCGATCTCGTCAGCAGTTTGTCCGGTCACTTCGGCAATTTCGGCGAACGCCTCCTCCGCTGTGACGCTCACCGTTGCGAATCCCTCGTCATCGGCGATCCGATAGAATTTCCCGCCGTTTAAGCGCGCGTTCTTTGGCGAAAGCTGTGCGTCGTAGCGCTCGTCGGTCGTCGCGAGAATCTCTCCGTTGCGATCGACGATGTCGCCCCTCAGGCTCGGGATCACCACAGGAACGGCTCGTTTGCTTGCCGCTTCTTCAGTGAGCGCAGCGGCCGAAACCACCTGTAATTCAATCAATCGGACGGTGAACACGCTAGCTCCGACGATCACCAGCAGCATCGCGAGAAAGCGTCTTCCGACCCTCGGTCGAAACTTCGCCATCGTGACTCCTTGCTCCGGTTCCGGGCGTCTCGCCTTAGCGTGTGTCTGGTGAAGGGAGGTTGCCTTCCCAAACTACCGGCGCTCCGCTCAATGCTTCGACAGCCGCAGCGGCCTGTCCGAAATCCCGAGACACGAGAAGGCCATCTGCATCCACAACCGGCAAATTCTCCAGGGTAGCGTTGGGAACTCGGTTCGCCTGCACCTGGGTTGTGCGTTGAGTTAGGTCACCAAGCACGACGTTGTCACTGAGACGAAGCGTCGCGGGGTTCGAATTCTGCACCATGCCCAGCGCGGCAGCGTTGTCTGCGAGATTCTGTGGGGAGGCAAGTTTGTTCACATTCTGACTCAACACCCGCTCGACACGCTGCAAATCCCGGTGCTCGAGCTCGAGCGCACGCGCCTCGTAGGCTCCCTGCGAGACTGCGATGCTGAGGCCCAGTTGAGTGGCAAAGATACCCAGCACAATCCCGACGGCCGTCAGCGCCCCCCAGAGCGGACTGAGGCGGCGCATTCGGGCACGCGGTGCACGAGTCTCCGCCGGGCGGAGGTGCCTCCGTGACGGATCGAGCCGAGGATCGGAGAGAACTTCTGGCGTGGGCGATCTGAGAAGATCAATATCGAGTTCGATGGGAACGGTGTTTCCACTCACTGTGTCACCACCCGAAGGCGCTCTGCAGCTCGCAGCCGCACGGGAATCGCCCGTGAATTTCGTTCGCGTTCCTCATCACTCGCAAGCTCCGCACCGCGTGTCAGGAGTTTGAATTCTGGCCGGTGTTCCGGAAGCTCGATGGGCAATCCCGCGGGCGCAGTGGATTTGCTGCGCTTCGCGAGTTCACGCTTCACGAATCTGTCTTCGAGTGATTGGTAAGACATCACCACAATGCGCCCCCCGACGGAGAGCAGATCCATCGCCGCCGGTATCGCGTGCTCGAGCGCACGCAACTCACCGTTGACCTCTACCCGCAACGCCTGAAACACTCGCTTTGCCGGGTGGCGCTGATCGCGCACCGCCGCCGGAGTCGCACGCTGCAGAATGTCAACGAGCTGTCCGCTCCGTTCAATGGGTGCGTCCGCGCGCGCTGCGACGATGGCTCTTGCGTACCGAGCTGCCAGCGGCTCTTCACCGTAGCGTTCAAAAATCGCGCGGAGCCGACCCTCGGGTGCGACGGCAAGCACCTCGGCCGCGGTCTCACCCTCCGCCTGATTCATGCGCATGTCTAGCGGCGCGTCTTGTGAGTAGGCAAAGCCTCGATCGGCATCGTCAAGCTGAAGCGAGGAGACCCCCAGGTCAAATAGCACTCCGTCAATCGAGCGGAAACCCGAACTCCGAACCGCACTGACGATGTCGTCGTAGACAGCATGCACACGCAGCGCTCGTGTTCCGAAACCTGCGAGCCGCTCACCGGCGAGGCGCAGAGCCTGCAGGTCGCGGTCGAGCCCGATCACTGTGAGACCTGGGTGAGCCTCGAGCAGCGCGGCGCTGTGACCCCCCATGCCGAGAGTCGCATCAACAACTACCGCACCCTGTCGCCCAGCTGCTGGAGCAAGGAGTTCCAGGCAACGCTCAAGCAACACCGGCGTGTGCAACTGGCTCGGATCAATTTCTGATGTGTCCATATGTACAGTCGGGCTCTGCCAGTACCCCCGGTTCCCCGTCAGCCCACCTGTCACCGGGGAAGTGCGACAGGGTGGTAGACGAGAAACCGCGAGTACTGGAACTAGAACATGCCCGGAATCACCTCCTCTTCGATCTCAGAGAAGGCAGTTTCCTGAACACTGAGGTAGGTCTGCCATGCTTCGGCATCCCAGATCTCGGCCCGGCTCCCGGCTCCGATCACTGCGAGATCCCTCTCGAGACCCGCGTATGCACGAAGGGCTGCAGGAATGGTGACACGGTGCTGCTTGTCGGGCGTCTCGGCGTGAGCGCCAGACAGGAAGACGCGAAGATAGTCGCGGCCCTGCTTGGAAGTGATCGGAGCCTCGCGGATACGTTCGTGCATCGCCGCAAACTCACTCTCGCTGAAGACATAGAGGCAGTGCTCTTGGCCACGGGTGACCACCATACCTTCGGCGAGCTCGTCGCGAAACTTTGCGGGGAGGATCAGTCGACCCTTGTCGTCAAGCTTGGGAGAGAACGTGCCGAGGAACATGCACTCTCCTCCCTGTGATCACACCGACTGGGTTCGCCCACGCGCTCCAGCTAGTTCCACTCTACTCCACTTCCCTCCACTCTGATCTCTTTTTTATGGATTCTCTTCTTTATTCCTCCACCAGGCTGCAGCTTGAGAGTGCACGAGGACACAAAAAAACGAGGCGGTGGAAAATCCACCGCCTCGTCTCGAAACTCTGCGCGAAACCGCTCTAGCGCTCACCCTCCATGCGTTCGTCCCATCGCCTCTGCATGCGATCAGAGAATGACTCTCGCTCCGCCGATGCTGGCGAACCAGGACCGCCAGAAGTGGCTGCCGATGCATTCGGAGAGGTAACAGGCTCGCGCTTCGAGAACGCCAGCAGAGCACCGCTCAACATCACCGCGAAGCCAATCACGCCAAGCCAAAGCTGCTGCGCAGCGACACCGCCAACGAGCACCCCGATCCCGACTAGACCCAGGACAATTCCGAGCACCAAAGAACGCAAGTTGAACTGGGTGTGCGCCCCCTGGGCCGTCTGCACGACGTCAGCCTCGCTCTGATAGAGACGACGCTCCATCTCATCAAGCAATTGCTGCTCGTGTTCTGACAGTCCCATGACCGCCTCCCATATCCAGATAAACGTGAACTCATTCTACGCCCCTTCGGCCGGACTAGGCTAGGCCAGGTGGATGAAACAACACGACTCGCAGGCCTTGTTCAGGAGCGCATCAGCGATGTCATCTCTGGGCATCGCGAAGACCTAACGCCTCTGGGCGGTGATTCCACTCCCGTGCTTGATGAGGTGTACGCATATCTCTCAGGCGGAAAGCGACTCCGAGCCCAGTTCGCAACCCTCGGCTACCGGTCAGTGGCTCCTCTTGATCTCTCTGGCGCTCCAGGCCCTGAACTCGATCAGATGCTCGATGTCGCGTGTGCGCTTGAGTTCTTCCACGCAGCAGCTCTGATCCACGACGACGTGATTGACCGTTCCGACACGAGGCGCGGTCGGCCTGCGGTTCACAAGCATTTTGCCGCGATCCACCAGTCAAACGGGTGGCGTGGCTCGGCCGAGCACTTTGGCCTCTCCAGCGCGATACTGCTGGGCGACTTGCTGCAGTCTTGGGCCGATGAACAGCTTCAGCGTGCCTGCGATGCCGCACCTGAGCGGGGGTGTGCGGCGACGGCACGTGGCCACTTCAACCGCATGCGGAGCGAAGTCGCTATTGGCCAGTATCTCGACGTACTTGAGGAACAGATCCCGTCATTTGCGCCCGAACAAGAGCAACTGGCAAGATCCACCCGTGTGTTGGTCTACAAGTCCGCGAAATACAGCGTCGAGGCGCCACTTCTCATCGGCGCAGCGCTCGCCGGTGCCAGCGCAGAGCAGGAGCAGGCCCTCGCCGATTTCGGGCTTCCGGTCGGTGTGGCGTTTCAACTTCGAGACGATCTCCTAGGCGTGTTCGGCGACCAGGAGGTCACTGGTAAGCCAGCGGGAGATGATCTCGCGGAGGGCAAGCGCACCATTCTTGTCACTATCGCGCGCAGCTCTCTTCCCGTCACGCAACAGCGGGTATTTGACGAACTGGTCGGCGACCCTCACCTTGATGCCGAACAAATCGAGATGCTGCAGCGCACGATTCGAGGCACGGGAGCCGTCGAGCAAGTCGAACAGATGATCGCACGTAACCTCGAACGCGCAACTAGCGCACTCGCCGTTTCTCCGCTGCGGCCAGAAGCGCGCGCGCAGCTGTCCGCTCTCGCGCATCGCGTGAGCAAACGAGACTTCTGATCTCGGGTCGCGCGATCGCCCGAATCAGGAATTTCCTGTTTCCTCGAGGGATCTAGAAGGCGAGAGACTGAGTTGCCCGTCGCACCGCGGACTTTCTTCCGTCGATCAACGCAGCTACCGGCCGTTCCCCAAGTTCCTCGTTCTCAGCAAGCAACCACGTCACCGCCTGGTCATTCGTGAAGCCAGCATCTCGCAGCACGAGCAGGGTTCCGCGAAGGGAATGGAGCGGTTCGTCATCCTGAATGAACTCGGCAGGAATGCGTAAGACCCCGTCGATTCGAATGGCGGCGAGATAGCCCTCTTCGATCAACCGGCGAAGCTTCCCCGGGGTGGTGCCCCAGCGCTTCACTAATTCGGGAATGGTCACGGTTACGGTGTCTGACGGGATACTTTCGGCCACCGTCCCAGTCTAAAGCACAGAGTTGCGCTAATGGCAGCCGAATCAGGTGCCACCCCGGCGCGCTGCAGGCCCAGTAGACGTTTCGTTCCATAGAATCGGCGCGTGAACTCCGCCCCCACCGACCCGCTCATCGGGCACACGCTCGATGAGCGCTATGTCGTCCGATCTCGGATCGCTCGGGGCGGAATGGCAATGGTCTATCTCGGCAATGACATACGGCTCGAGCGCCGTGTCGCCATCAAAATCATGCATCCGCACCTCGCAGAGGATGAGAGTTTCACTCGGCGATTCGAGCAAGAGGCGCGCAGCGCCGCGGGTCTCGGTCACCCGAACGTGGTGAACGTTTTTGATCAGGGCGTGGATCGCGGCGTTCCATATTTGGTGATGGAGTATCTGCCCGGCATCACCCTCCGTGAGCTCCTGAAGCAGCAGAAGCGACTCACGACCGACCAAGCCTTCGAGATCGGCGAGGCTGTTCTCGCGGGACTCGCCGCGGCGCACTCCGCAGGTATCGTGCACCGCGACCTCAAACCGGAAAATGTCCTCCTTGCCGATGATGGGCGCATCAAGATTGGCGATTTTGGCCTGGCCCGTGCGGTGAGCGCAAACACCGCGACCGGCCAGGCACTGTTGGGCACCATCGCGTATCTCTCCCCCGAGCTCGTGACCCGCGGGATCGCTGACGCCCGCAGCGACCTGTACGCCTTCGGCATCATGCTGTTTGAAATGCTCACCGGCCAACAACCGTTTCAGGGTGAGCAGCCCATGCAAATTGCCTATCAACATGCGCACTCGGAGGTTCCTGCTCCTTCTTCGCTAGTACCCGACTTGGGCGCCGACATTGATGAACTGGTTCGCTGGTGTTGCAGTCGCGAACCCGATGCTCGGCCCCGAGATGCTTCGGAAGCGCTTGAGCAGCTTCGACACATCCGGAGTGGGGCGACACTCGGCGCAACTCGCGTGTTTCCCGCCGCAGGATTCAGTGGTGAATCTGTCACCCCCTCAACGACCATACTGACCGATCTCGAGCAACGCAGTCTGGTATCTGGCGGCCTGGTACAAGCTGCCGCCACCAAGCACTCAGCCACCGAGACCGATTCGGTTTCCCGAGCGCGTGCAACGGGGTCGAGACGAACCCGTCGGGGTCGTTGGATAGCGCTAACCGTTGTCGTGTTCCTCTCGCTATCGGGCCTCGCCGGCTGGTGGTGGGGCCAGGGTCCTGGTTCGCAGGTGTCCATTCCTGAGGTGGCCGGTGTCGAGCTCGCGTCCGCTCAGCTCACGC
Organism: Leucobacter fengyongliangi; assembly: GCF_052386045.1. Classification (NCBI taxonomy): domain Bacteria; kingdom Bacillati; phylum Actinomycetota; class Actinomycetes; order Micrococcales; family Microbacteriaceae; genus Leucobacter; species Leucobacter fengyongliangi. Next base: position 1,678,351 of record NZ_CM126356.1, read on the forward strand.
TTGAAGAGCTCGCCTTGGTGGTCACGGTGACCGAATGTTCGAGTCTCGAGGTAGAGCCGGGCCTTGCCGCGAGCACCGAGCCAGCAGCGGGCACTCGGGTAAACCGGGGCTCCGAGGTGCAGCTGTGCCGTTCCACTGGGCCCGAACTGCTGGCGGTTCCGACACTTGTGGGCCTTTCCACTGACGATGCGATCGCGGCCATCGAAGGTGCGGGGTTCACCTTTGGCGCGGTACTCGAGCAGAGATTCGATGGTGGCTCTGCAGACACCGTGATTGTGGCACTCAACGAAGTAGGCGAGGGACTCGGCCCAACCTACCCAGAGCGTGGTCGAGTCGATCTGATCGTGTCAGCTGGCGCGATTCCAGTGGTCACTGGGATGAGTGAGGACGCCGCGGCGACGGCACTCGAGGCTGTGGGCTTGATTCTCGACCCGACATTGAACACCGATGCGTACGATGAGACGATCCCTGAGGGACAAGCGATCGGTGTGCTGGTGTTCACTGATCCCGTGCGAGTGGGTGACTCTGTTGCGCTCAATCTCTCGCGCGGGCCACAACTTTTCGCCATTCCCGACGTGTCAGGGCTGAACGTCAACGAAGCTGCTCAGACACTCCGTGCGGCAGGGTTTGCTGTGTCCACCGGCATCGTGCCCGAGGGCCCCGCGGGGGCGCTGTTCGAGGTAAAAAGCACCTCCCCCGCTGCTGGGGAAATGCGGAAGGCTGGCACCGAAGTGGCGTTGCGGTACATCTAGTGCCAAACGGCACAGACGCAGCATCCCCGGGACGCCCTGTGGGATCCCCGGGGATGAAGCGAGACAGTCAGCCCTATCGGGCTGTCTTCAGTTCTTCGGCAACCTGGTAGGCCAGCTCAAGCGACTGAGAGTGGTTCAGTCTGGGGTCACACACTGACTCGTACCTCGTCGCGAGTCCAAGCTCATCAATGTTTTCTGATCCACCGAGGCACTCGGTCACGTCGTCCCCGGTGAGCTCCACGTGAATCCCACCAGGGAAGGTACCTGCTTCGCGGTGCGCCTCGAAGAACCCACGGAGTTCGTTCATCACATCCTCGAATCTCCTGGTCTTGTACCCGGTTGAGGTGGTGATGCCGTTGCCGTGCATCGGATCGGTGACCCACAACGGCCGAGCGCCAGCATCTCGAACCCCCGCGAGCAGCGCGGGAAGCGTGTCACGAATCTTCTCCGCACCCATGCGAGTGATGAAGGTGATGCGACCCGGCTCACGCTCAGGATCTAGTGCATCGAGCAATCGCAACGCGTCGTCGGTCGTGGCGGTCGGCCCGAGTTTCACCCCAATGGGGTTTCGTAGCTTCGAGAGAAACTCAACGTGCGCCCCGTCGATGTCTCGGGTTCGTTCACCCACCCAGAGCATGTGGCCTGAGGTTCCGTAGGCCTGACCCGTCCGGGAGTCGATCCGCGCGAGTGGTCGTTCGTAGTCAAGCAGAAGCGCCTCATGACTGACATAGAACTCAGTCTGGGTGAGGGCGGCATCATCAACGCCACACGCGGCCATGAACCGCAACGCGCGATCAATCTCAGCGGCAAGCGATTCGTAGCGGTTGTAGGCGCTGTTTGAGACGAATCCCTGATTCCAGGCGTGCACCTGACGGAGATCTGCAAACCCACCCTGGGTGAACGCGCGGATCAAGTTCAGCGTGGAGGCCGAGACATGGTAGCCGCGCACCAGGCGCGCGGGATCAGCTGCGCGCGATTCAGGGGTGAAGTCGTACCCGTTCACCAGGTCTCCCCGGTATGCCGGAAGCGTCACTCCGTCGCGAGTCTCGTTGTCGCTCGAACGCGGCTTGGCGAACTGGCCAGCCATACGCCCCACTTTGATGACCGGCATTGACGCGCCATAGGTCAGCACGACCGCCATTTGCAGAAGGGTCTTTACGCGATCGCGAATCTTGTCCGCGGTTGCACCATCAAAGGTTTCGGCACAGTCACCACCCTGCAGCAGAAACGCCTCACCGCGGGCTGCCGCGGCGAGCCGATCACGGAGGCGATCCACTTCACCGGCGAACACGAGCGGAGGCTGAGCCGAGAGCTCCGTCTGGGCTGCGCGGACTGCGTCAGCATCGGGCCACTTGGGCTGCTGCTTCGCCTCGAGCGCGCGATACGAGTCGAGCTCCGAAAGTACGTCCGTCGGTACGTTCGGCTCGGTTCGCTGACTCACTCTGTGCCTGCTCTCGTTCGATCTTTCGTGGATCGCAGCGCGTTCGCGCTGCCATGATCCAGCCTACCGTTCACCGCGCGCGCTGCTGTGCGCCCAGCGCGAACCCTCGAGGAGGTCTGCCGCGTGGCAGGTTCACGCGGTTAGTGGCTTCTTTGCCCCGCGGACGCTGGACGCGTAGACATCTACATATTCCTGATCACTTAACCGCTGTATCTCGAACATGATTTCGTCGGTGACACTGCGCAGCACGAATCTATCTGCACTCATGCCTTCGAAGCGTCTAAAGTCGAGTGGCTTACCAATAACCGTGCCAATGCGGCGGATCTTCGGGATCTTCGCACCAATTGGCATTGCCTTTTCCGTGTCAATCATGACCGTAGGCACGACGAGCGCTCCGGACTCAAGCACGAGTCGTGCCACCCCGGTGCGACCGCGATAGAGCCGACCGTCTGGGCTCCGCGTGCCCTCCGGATAGATTGCCAAGACTTCACCACGTTCGAGCACGGCGAGGCCGGTGTTCAGAGACGCCTCGGAGGCTTTGCCCCCAGACCGGTCTATCGGAAGTTGCCCGACGGCAAGCATGAAATTCTTCACGATCCACCCTTTGAGGCCCTTCCCAGTGAAATAGTCGCTTTTCGCCAGAAAATACACGCGACGATCAATCATGAGTGGCATGAAGAAGGAGTCAATGACGGACAGGTGGTTTCCCACAATTACCACCGGGCCGGTTTCAGGGAGGTTTTCGGCACCTTCTACCCACGGCCGGTAGAAGGTTTTCAAGAGCGGCCCAAAAATGAGGTGTTTGAAAAACCAGTAGAACATTGCGACGCCGTCCCTTCGACAGGCTCAAGACTAGCCGAATTGTAGATACTCGACGGGAATAAGGGCTCCAAGTGAGACACATGCAATAGGGTGAAAGTGACATCACCGGCCTCGGAGCGATGTCTTCAATCGAATCTGGTACTAGGTATCAAAGGAGCTGCCGTGAACCTGTCCGAGACTCCACTTCTCGTTCCATCCGTTCCCACCGACAACGTGACCGACCTGCTTGAACAGCGCGTCGCCGCGACACCCGACCGAGCGCTGTTTGCGACTCCAGACGGTGACACTTGGCGAGACATGACCGCTCTCCAGTTTCGCGACAAGGTGGTCGCGGTGGCAAAAGGGCTGGTTGCCGCAGGGGTACAACCTGGCGATCGCATTGGGTTGATGTGTAAGACGTCGTTCGAGTGGAGCCTCATCGACTTCGCGCTGTTCTATGCCGGGGCCGTCATGGTGCCGATCTACGAGACCTCTTCTGCCCTGCAAGTTCACTGGATCCTGGAAGACTCGGCTGCCCGCGGTGTCATCACCGAGACTGCGGAGCACGCGGAGCGGCTTGCGGAGATCCGCGCGGAAGCTCCCGGAGTTGAATTGGAGTGGCGACTCGACCTGGGCGCAATCGACCAGCTGATCTCGTCTGGGCGCGAGATCCCAAATGAAGAAATTGAACGCCGCCGCAATATCGCGAATGCAGACGATATTGCGACACTGATTTACACCTCAGGATCCACCGGGCGACCGAAGGGCTGCGTGCTTACGCATGCCAACTTCGTAGACCTGTCGCGAAACTCCGCGGCGGCTCTGGGGGAAGTTGTGAATCAGCCAGGAGCCTCCACACTGCTCTTTGTCACGCTGGCACACATCTTTGCCCGATTTATTTCCATTCTTTCCGTGCATTCTGGTGTGCGAGTCGGGCATCAGCCTGACACCACTAAGCTCCTCCCCTCGCTCGGCAGTTTCCACCCGACCTTCCTTCTTGCCGTGCCCCGCGTATTTGAGAAGGTCTATAACTCGGCTGAGCAGAAAGCAGAGGCGGGCGGAAAGGGCAAGATCTTCCGCGCTGCAGCTCTTGTCGCGGTTCGACACTCTGAGCTAGTGATGGCGGGAGAGAAGGTTCCCTTCATGGTGGGGGTGAAGTTCAAACTCTTCGACAAGCTGGTCTTCGCCAAGCTGCGTGAAGCAATGGGTGGTCGAGTGAAGTTCGCAGTTTCGGGTTCGGCACCGCTGAGCCACTATCTCGGGCATTTCTACCACAGCCTCGGAATCAAAATCCTCGAGGGTTACGGCCTCACCGAAACCACCGCACCCGTGACGGTGAACTTGCCCGATAAGTTCAAGATCGGCACCGTTGGACCCGCGCTCCCCGGTCACACGGTGCGCATTGCGGAAGACGGCGAGGTCGAGGTTAAGGGTATTGACGTCTTTAAGGAGTATTGGCGAAACCCTGAGGCCACGCGAGCGGTTTTCACTGCAGACGGGTTCTTCAAAACCGGCGATCTGGGGTCACTGGATTCTGACGGGTACCTCACAATCACCGGACGCAAGAAGGAGATCATCGTGACGGCTGGCGGGAAGAACGTTGCTCCTGCGGGGCTTGAGGATCCGATCCGGTCGTTTCCGCTCATCGGTCAGATTGTGGCAGTTGGGGATCAAAAGCCTTTCATTTCAGCACTGATCACGCTCGATGCCGAAATGCTTCCCACATGGTTGAAGAATCACGACCTGAACCCCGAAATGACGCTCGAAGAGGCTGCCGCTCATCCAGCAGTAGTCGCCGAGATTCAGCGAGCTGTCGATCACGGCAACAAGTACGTTTCGCGAGCCGAGAGTATCCGCAAATGGGTGATTTTGCCCACCGAGTTCACCGAAGCGAGCGGTCACCTCACTCCCAAAATGAGTATCAAGCGAGACAACATCTTGCGCGACTACGCAGGTGAGATCGCGAAGATCTACGGAGACAATCCCCAAACGGAAGCGGTCAATACCGCCGTCTAGACAAGGCTCGTCACACACCGAGAGACCCTCCCCAGCTTGATCAGTTGGGGAGGGTCTCTCTGCATGTCACCGACAGTTTGGTTCAGAACCAGCGTGAGTCGCGTATCTTCCTCATCGCCTCTCCCCGAGTCTCACGGTCGAGTCGACTGATGTAGAGCTTCCCGTCGAGATGGTCACATTCGTGCTGAAGGGCCTGGGCTGTGAGGCCTTCACCCGCGATCACCACCTCAGCCCCGTCAAGGTCAATTCCCCGTACCGTAGCTCTCGGGTACCTGGGCACCTCGAACCACAGGTCGGGCACGGAGAGACAGCCCTCTCCGGTTGGGACAGGTTCACCCGCGAGTTCGACGATCTCGGGGTTGAGAATGTACCTGACACGGCCCTCAAGGTGCAAACTGAAGGCTCGCTGAGTACGTCCGATCTGCGTGGCGGCAAGACCAGCCCGACCGTCGAACGCGACTGTGTCACAAAGGTCCTCGACGAGCGCGCGCACACCACCATCGATACTCGTGATGGGCTCACACACCGTATTCAACACGGGATCGCCGAACAATCGAATCTCTCGAACAGCCACGACGCGTTACTCCTCTTCGATCACCAGCAACAAGTCACCGGCCTCGACCCCACGAGCTTCTCGGAAGGTCAGCCTCTTGACGATTCCAGCGATTGGAGCTGTGATGGCCGCTTCCATCTTCATCGCCTCAATAGTAGCCACCGGCTGTCCTGCTGACACCGGGTCACCCACCGAAATCTTCTGAGTGACGGTGCCAGAGAACGGCGCAGCCACGTGACCCGCACGATCGGGGTCGGCCTTCTCTGCAGCTTCAACGGTGGATGTCACCCGTTCGTCTTTCACGAAGACAGGCCTAAGCTGTCCGTTCACCCGCACCATGACCGTACGGATTCCCTTGTCGTCCGCCTCACCGATGGCTTCGAGACCGACGTAGAGGCGGACCCCGCGGCCAAGATCAACCGCGTGCTCGGCCCCCGACTCTAGGCCATAGAGGTAGTCGCCAGTGTGCAACACCGAGAGATCGCCGAAACGTTCCCGCGTGGAGGCAAACTGCGCCGTCGGCCCGGGGAAGAGCAGTCGGTTGAGCGCGTCGCGCCTTTCCGACTGTGACCCATTCAACAGCGCAGCATCTGCCTCGGGTACAGGGGCCACGTCAATGGACACAGTCCGTCCAGCCAAGACTTTGCTGCGGAACGGCTCAGGCCAACCGCCGGGAATCTCGCCAAGTTCTCCGGCAAGGAAACCCACCACGGAATCTGGAATGTCGTATTTTTCCGGATGGGCCTCAAAATCTGCCGGGTCGGCATCTACCGCCGCCAAATGCAAGGCGAGGTCACCAACTACCTTCGAAGAGGGCGTAACCTTGGGAATCCGCCCCAGGATCCTATCCGCGGCCGCATACATATTTTCGATCTTCTCGAAGTTATCGGACAGGCCCAGTGCGATTGCCTGCTGGCGCAGGTTCGAAAGCTGTCCACCGGGAATCTCGTGTGTATAGACCCGGCCCGTGGGTGACGGGAGTCCGGACTCGAATGGGCGATAAACAGTTCTTACTGCATCCCAATACGGTTCGAGTTCATAGACTGCCTCAGCACTCAGGCCAGTGTCGCGCTCAGTGTGTGCAAGAGCCGCAACAAGCGATGACAGCGAGGGCTGCGATGTCGTTCCCGCCATCGGCGCGGAAGCAGCATCAACCGCGTCAACACCCGCGGCTGACGCGGCAAGGAGGGTTGCCAGCTGACCACCAGGCGTGTCATGAGTGTGCAGGTGAACAGGCAGGTCAAATCGCTCACGCAGTGCCGTCACGAGCTTGCTCGCGGCAGCGGGCCGCAACAGCCCCGCCATATCTTTAATCGCGAGAATGTGCGCGCCAGCGTCGACAATGCGCTCCGCTAGGTGCAAGTAGTAGTCGAGAGTGTATTTGTTCTCCGCCGGATCAATCAGATTGCCCGTATATGACATGGCAACCTCAGCAACGGCGGTCCCGGTCTCCCGCACCGCGTCGATCGCCACCCGCATCTGATTCACGTCGTTCAGTGCATCGAAGATCCGGAAAATATCCACCCCGGTTGACGCTGCTTCGCGCACGAACACCTGTGCCACCTGAGCCGGGTACGGCGTGTATCCGACAGTGTTTTGGCCGCGCAAGAGCATCTGAATCGGAACGTTGGGGAGGGCCTCACGCAGTGCGGCAAGGCGATCCCACGGATCCTCCGCAAGAAAGCGGAGCGCCACGTCGTAGGTTGCGCCGCCCCAGGCCTCAACCGAAAGCAGCTCTGGCGTGAGACGTGCGACGTGTGGCGCGACCGCAACCAGGTCCCGGCTCCGGACTCGGGTCGCGAGTAGTGACTGGTGCGCATCGCGGAACGTCGTCTCAGTAACGGCGAGGGCAGTTTGCTCTCGCAGGGACCTGGCGAACCCTTCGGGGCCAAGCTGCAGCAGGCGCTGCCGGTTTCCCTCTGGGACGGCCCGATCAAGGTCGACCACCGGGAGTTTCACCTCTGGTCCGATCAGGCTCGGTCGCGCCCCGTGTGGTTGGTTCACCGTGACGTCAGCGAGGTATTGCAGCACGCGGGTCGCGCGATCCTGGGGTTTGTTCAGTGTGAGAAGTTCTGGTCGCTCCTCAATAAACGAGGTGCTGACATCACCGGCCTGGAAATCAGGGTCATCCAGAACGGCCTGAAGGAACGGGATGTTGGTCGCAACTCCGCGGATGCGGAACTCGGCGAGTGCGCGTCGCGCCCGCACCACCGCTGCGCCAAAATCACGACCACGGCACGTCAACTTTGCGAGCATCGAGTCGAAGTGGGGGCTGATGTGCGCACCGGGGTTGATGGTGCCACCATCTAGGCGAACACCTCCGCCACCCGGCGACCGATAGGTCGTGATCCTCCCAAGATCGGGCCGGAAGCCGTCTGCAGGATTCTCCGTGGTGATGCGGCACTGCAGTGCAGCGCCCCGAAGCTGAATTCGGTCCTGGGTCAGTCCCAGCTGTTCGAGGGTCTCGCCCGCTGCGATGCGCATTTGGGCCTGCACAAGATCCACATCGGTAACTTCTTCGGTCACCGTGTGCTCAACCTGAATACGTGGGTTCATCTCAATGAAGACGTGCTGGCCCGCGCGCTCCCCCTCGGTGTCCAGGAGAAACTCGACCGTGCCCGCGTTTTCGTAGCCGATCGACCTCGCAAAGGCGATGGCATCTCGAGTCAGCAGATCCCGAACTCTTGGATCGAGGTTTGGTGCGGGCGCAATCTCGATGACCTTCTGATGCCGCCGCTGAACCGAGCAATCGCGCTCATACAGATGCACCGTTTCACCCGAACGGTCCGCGAGGATTTGCACCTCGATGTGCCGGGGGCGAAGCACGGCCTGCTCGATAAACATCGTGGAGTCACCGAATGCGCTCTCGGCTTCACGCATCGCAGCTTCAAGCGCGTCACGGAGATCCTCCTCGCGCTCGACACGCCGCATTCCTCGCCCGCCGCCGCCAGCGACCGCTTTCGCAAACACTGGAAATCCAATCTCGCGGGCACCCTCGATGAGTTCGTCGAGGTTCCGGGAGGGTTCGGTCGACCGGAGTACGGGCACGCCAGCTGCAATCGCGTGATGCTTCGCCGCGACCTTGTTGCCCGCCATCTCGAGCGCGGCCTGGCCGGGACCGATAAAGGTGATACCCGCAGCTTCTGCAGCTGCTGCCAGGTCGGGGTTCTCTGAGAGAAATCCATATCCGGGATAGATTGCGTCGGCACCGCATTCACGCGCGACACGAACAATCTCACTGACATCGAGGTACGCGCGCACCGGGTGACCTTCGGTTCCGATCACATACGCTTCGTCCGCCTTCAAACGGTGCAACGAATTGCGGTCTTCATATGGAAACACTGCCACCGTTTTCGCGCCGAGCTCGTATGCGGCCCGAAACGCCCGAATGGCAATTTCCCCACGGTTTGCGACCAAGATCTTCTTGAACATGTGGCTCCTATGCCTCTTGCGCCCAGCAAAATACAAATGCCCAGAGCCAGCTTATACGTCGACACAACGCAAACCGTCTCGATGTCAAGAGACTTCAGAAGCGCTACCAGCACACCCAGTGAACGCAAGGGCACTTTCCCATAGACTCAAGGGGTGCATGTACTCAGTGTGAGCTCCCTCAAAGGCGGCGTCGGTAAGACCACTGTGGCTCTGGGCCTGGCTTCCGCGGCGTTCTCGCGCGGCCTGCGCACCCTTGTGGTTGACCTTGATCCGCAGGCCGACGTATCTACTGGAATGGATGTGAACCCAGACGGGTACTCCAACATTTCTGACGTACTCGAGAACCCGAAAGAAAAGACCGTTCGTGCTGCCATTGCACCGAGCGGTTGGAACCAGCACCACGAAGGGTCAATTGACCTGCTCGTGGGAAGTCCCTCTGCCATCAATTTCGACGGGCCGCACCCGTCCGTTCGTGAGATCTGGAAGCTGGAAGAGGCGCTCGCGAGCGTAGAGAAAGATTACGATCTCGTCCTGATCGATTGCGCGCCATCGCTGAATGCCCTCACTCGAACCGCCTGGGCGGCGAGCGATCGCGTGTTGGTGGTCACTGAGCCAGGGCTCTTCGCGGTCTCGGCAGCAGACCGTGCCCTCCGCGCCATTGAAGAGATCCGGCGTGGGGTAAGCCCACGACTGCAGCCGCTTGGGATCCTCATCAACAGAACTCGGCCACAGTCGATGGAACATCAGTTCCGCATCAAGGAATTGAAGGAGATGTTCGGCCCACTCGTGCTCAGCCCCCAACTTCCCGAGCGCACGTCTCTGCAGCAGGCCCAGGGTGCCGCGAAGCCGGTACACATGTGGCCGGGCGAGGCCGCTCAGGAGATGGCAGGCTACTTCGATCAAGTTCTCGATCGGGTGATGCGATCGGCCGGGATCGACGGGATCGTCGCGGGTGAGGTTGCGCCAACAACTCCTGGCCATGCGATCGTCTCTGATGAACCCGCAGAAGATCTCACTGTAGTGACTGACCCGACAGGTTCCGCGAAGTAACCAGCCGCAGGTTTGAGGTCGGTTCTTCCGCCCGCACAGGTTATTGCGACGAATCCGCCTAGGATATCTTGCGAGCTTCCCTGCGTGCGGACAGTTCGTCGCCTGCACTCTCGATCGATGCTGAGCGGTGCTCATCCATATCCACGAGCGACGTTTCTACTTCGCGCAGCACTTTCCCCACAGCAATCCCAAACACGCCCTGACCACGACTCACCAGGTCAATCACCTCGTCATTCGACGTACACAGGTAGACGCTCGCTCCATCACTCATCAGCGTTGTCTGCGCGAGGTCGTGCACACCGGACTCGTTCAGCTGACCAACAGCGGTTCGAATCTGCTGCAACGAGATCCCTGTGTCGAGGAGTCGCTTCACTAGTTTGAGCACCAAGATGTCCCGAAAACCGTACAGCCGCTGGGACCCTGATCCGCTCGCGCCCTGCACAGTCGGCTCAACCAGCCCAGTACGAGCCCAATAGTCGAGCTGACGATAGCTGATCCCTGCTGCCCGCGCTGCGACCGCGCCCTTGAACCCACCATCCTTGTTGGGTTGAGGCAGACCATCGTCAAAGAGGGTTGCAGAAATCGTCGATCCTGGCGGCGTCGAAACCAAGTTCTCCATCGCAGTCCTCTCCGGCAGCGCATCGTGCGCTTAATTCTCTTAACGGTATCTAGGGTGATGCATCGGTGCAACGACCGACGCACCGAAACTTTTGGTGTGTCGCGACGACTATCGTCGACTCAGGCTGCGGTGCAACACGCCGCCACGGACGGTCTCCATGAGCTCCGCGATCTCAAGGGCACCCTCTGTGCCTCCTGGGCTGTCACTGCGCATCCCGCGAGATTCGATTGAGTGGGAAATGAGCTCCGCATCACGCTCAGCCGCGGCGCGCATTGCTCGGAGATGGCGAGGTGTAATCCCCCGCTCAGCAAGTCGCATAAGTGCACTGAGTTCAGCCACCGATTCATAGGGAAACACCTCTGCTGCGGGCAGGAGGCCCGCAGCAATCGCATCTCCGATGAATCGCGCTGAGGCCCCCGTCAATCGCTGAAGCTCATCACGGGAGAGAAGCCGCTGAGGCCGGAGAATGCTTGAGGCGCTGCGCGGTGCTGCGCCCGGAATAACCGGATCCCTGCCCTGGTCCACCTCTTCCAGCACCTCAGCAATGACCTTCAGGGGAAGGTAGTGGTCTTTCTGGAGCGTCAAGATCAGCCTGAGTCGCTCAATGTGAGCCTGCGAGAACTTGCGATACCCCGATTTGGTGCGCTCGGGAGAAATCAGCCCTTGCTCCTCGAGGAAGCGCAACTTAGACGGGCTGAGATCGCAGAATTCGTCCTGCAGTCGTTCTAGAACGTGACCGATACTGAGGAGCCCTGCGCTGTCGTGCGCTCGGGCGGACTTCACTGACATGCTATTCCTGGTAGGGGAGGTCGAATCGCGAAGCGAAGAACGTGAACTTGAATTTGCCCACCTGCACTTCGACCCCGTCTTCCAGCGTGCGATCACCGTCAATTCGGTGACCATCCACGTAGGTGCCATTCAGTGAGCCTAGGTCATGCACGAGAAACCTCACTCCGACGCGTCGAAACTCAGCATGCTTTCGCGAGACCGTGACGTCATCGAGAAAGATATCAACCTCTGGGTGCCTGCCCGCAACCGTGATGGCTTGGTCAAGCAGAAAACGTGCCCCCAGATTTGCCCCACGGCGAACGACGAGCAATGCAGCGCCCGACGGCAGTGCCTGCACCGCGTCTTGCTCCCCCACGCTCAGGTCTGTCGTACGGGCCCGCACCATGGCTCCCACCTCGCCACGAAACTGCTCGGTCGATCTCACCTCGGTTTGGTCATCCCGGCGTGCCTGATCCTCTGCATTCACGTCGTCACTCACCTCCGGCTTTTCGCCTCCCGCCAGCCTCTCAGCCTGATCCCACTACGCTATCGCAGCTCGAGCGCAGCCGCATCTCAATCTCGGCGAGTTGGGTCGACGATCCGAATGGCACACACGCTCCTGAAAATCGCTGAGTCACTAGGCCTCGTGCGATTCAAGGAAGTCATAGACCTCATGCGAGTCAACGCCGGGAAAGGTGCCTGTCGGAAGCGCCGCGAGGAGACTCGTGGGTGTCGCTGCTTCCGGCCAAGCAGCGGCCTCCCACTTCCGGGTGAGCTCATCCGAAGCGCGACGACAGCATCGCTCATCGGGACAGAATGACTGAGTGCGATGCGCAGTCTCACGGCCACGGAACCACTTGACTGCGTCAAATGGCACCCCGACGCTCACCGAATACTGCCCTTCCTTCGCTTTCTCAACACGAGAGGTACACCAATAGGTGCCTCCGGCTGCCATGTCGGTGTATTGGTACCAAGGGTTGAAGAGATCAGGCTGACTGAATACCGTGCGTGCCGTCCAGTTTCGGCAGACCATCGCTCCCTCGAAATTGCCCAACGCGTCAGAGGGGAATCGCACGCCATCATTCTCATAGGCTTTTATGAGCGTGCCTGATTCGTGCACTTTCATAAAATGCACATCCAGGTCAAGGTGTTCGGTGGCGAGATTCGTGAATCTATGAGCGGCCATTTCATACGAGACCCCAAAGGCGTCGCGCAGATCCTCCATCGAGATCTGTCGCTGCTTCTTTGCTTCTCGGAGTTGACCCACCGCGCTCTTCTCGGGCAACAACACAGCACCCGCAAGATAATTCGCCTCCACACGCTGCCGAAGAAACTCACCGTAGCTCCGCGGCTCCTCATGTCCACACACGAGACTTGCGAGAGCGCGAACAATCGGTGCTCGCGCATCACGAGACGGAAGACTTGAACTCAAATAGATTCGATGGTTTCGCTGGTCAATCACCGAACGAGTCGAGTGCGGCAAATCACCCACATAGTGAAGGGTGAATCCAATTTTTTCCGCGATGCTTGAGATCAGCTGTTGCGAGACGGGACCCCCGATATACCCAACACCCTCCAACAACTGCCTGGCTTCACTCTCAAGCTCCGAGTAATAGTTGCCGCGAATGCGCATTTCAGCACGCAACTCGGTGTTCGCGCGCCTCGCTTCCTCAGGAGTTGCCGCTCGTTCGCGGTGCAAGCGCTCCACTTCCTGATGAAGCCCGAGCACCGCTTTGAGTGTGTCATCGGGTGTGGTCTTGGAGACCCTGATCGGCTGAATGCCCAGAGACTGAAAGACGGATCCTCGCTGCGCCCGCTCCACCGAGATTTCGAGGGCCGCTCGTTCGCTCGGAGCCTCGTCCATCAAGAGTTCGTCCACAGAGCAGTCAAGTGCCAGCGCCAGCGCGCGAAGGATCGGCAAACTCGGTTCTCGCTTCCCGTTCTCTATTGCCGACACCTGGGAGGGGGCTCGTTCGATCGCAGCTGCAAGCTGTTCGAGCTTCAGGCCGAGCTGAGTGCGTCGCTCGCGCACCCGGCGACCTAAGGTCAACGCGTCAGCAGCTTCTTCTTCAGGCGCGACAGCAGCCACCGGCACTGTCTGGCGCAAGGGTTCACGGCTTCCTGCCGCAGGGCCAGCAGTCCCACGATGCACCGCGGTCCGTCGCTGTTCGCTGTTCGCGAGGTTGATGGAGTTCATAGCTCCATGGTGCCAGACAGGGATTCTTTCGCCAAACGAAAATACTCCAAAATTTCACATCCTATTGGGGCTATCGAGCCCTGCTCTGGCACGCAGGATGGAATCACACCGATGAATCTCTCGCTGTTCCACACACAGATTCGTACGTCAGAAGGACACAAAGATCATGACCACCTTGCAGACCACAATGCACACCCCGCGCACGTCAACACAGGCCGAACCACGTGTCGAAGTGCTGGGCCGGCCGATGCTGCGCAGTGACGAAATCCTCACAGCTGAGGCGCTGCAGTTCCTCACCGAGTTGCACCATCGTTTTGCAGGATCTCGCCACGATCGCCTTGCCGATCGCCAACGCCGTCGATTCGAGATTGGTAACGGGCGCGACCCTAAGTTCCGCGAGGAGACCCGCGCAATTCGGGAGGACAAGAGCTGGAAGGTCGCCGGACCCGGGCCAGGTCTTGAGGACCGGCGCGTCGAGATCACCGGACCCACCGATCCAAAAATGACCATCAACGCGCTCAACTCCGGTGCACGCGTGTGGCTCGCTGACCAGGAAGATGCAACCAGCCCGACTTGGGCCAATGTGATCGGAGGTCAGATCTCGCTATTCGATGCGATTCGGGATCAGCTGAGCTACACGAGCCCCGAAGGCAAAGAGTATCGAGTGACGGCAGAGCGCACACCGACGATTGTGATGCGACCGCGCGGCTGGCACCTCGTAGAGAAGCACATTCGCTTCGTTGATGCGCACGGGCGGGCCGGTGCCGCCTCGGGCAGCCTGGTTGACTTCGGCCTGTACGCCTTTCACAATGCTCGTGAACTGGTCGAACGGGGGCGTGGACCGTACTTCTACATTGCGAAGTTGGAGTCAAGCGAGGAAGCGAAACTGTGGGATGACATCTTCACATTCACCGAGCGTAAGCTCGGGCTCGACCACGGCACTATCCGCGCCACAGTGCTGATTGAGACCCTTCCGGCGGCGTTTGAGATGGACGAGATCCTCTACGTAATGAAGGACCATGTCGCCGGTCTCAACGCTGGCCGCTGGGACTACATCTTCTCAATCATCAAGAACTACCGGGGTCGGGGTGCCCGCTTCGTTCTGCCCGATCGCAGCGAGGTAACCATGACGGTTCCCTTCATGCGCGCCTACACTGAGTTGCTCGTGCAGACGTGTCATCAGCGTGGTGCCCACGCCATCGGCGGCATGAGTGCTTTCATCCCGAATCGGAGTAACCCAGAGGTCACAGCGCTGGCAGAAGAGAAGGTTCGCGCTGACAAACACCGCGAAGCCGCCGATGGATTCGATGGCACCTGGGTGGCGCACCCCGACCTGATCCCGGTGGCTCAGACCGAGTTCGATGCAGTGCTCGGAGATCGACCGAATCAGGTGGACCGCCAGCGGAACGACGTGCATGTCACCGCTGCCCAGCTCCTCGATGTGCACATTGGCCGCGAGATCACAGAGGCTGGAGTGCGCGACAACGTCTCTATCGGCCTGCGCTATATCGAGGCCTGGCTGCGCGGCCTCGGTGCTGTGGCAATCGACAACCTCATGGAAGACGCGGCAACCGCTGAGATCAGCCGTTCACAAATATGGCAGTGGATCCACCAGGATCAGTCGACAGCAGATGGGACGCGCATTACCAGGGAATGGGTGGAGGAAATTGTGCGGGAAACTGCCCAGGGCTTCGAACGTTTCCCCGGGGATCGGTTCGAGGACGCGATTGAACTCTTCGAGGATGTGGCGTTGGGCGAGCAGTTCCCCACTTTCCTGACACTCCCCGCCTACAGCCGCTATCTCGTAGACGCCTAGCACCGCCCCCCGCTGGAGACACCACCAGCAGCGCCCACAGGTCGACCTTCACCCTCGGCCTGTGGGCGCCGTTATTCCCTCTCTGAATTCGCTCGTTCGATCGCTGGACCTAGCTCGTCAACGACCAGAGTTTCGGTGTCGTACTGCCCTGTGCGGTAGGCGGCGCGACCCACCATGTGGGCGGCAACCGGGGCTGTTAACGACTGGAACACAAATACTGGAATCAGCGAGAGCAACGTCACCCACGAGCGTTGATCCAAAGCGATCGCCGCGATGATCAGGAGCAAACCAAAGACTTGTGGCTTCGTGGCAGCGTGCAACCTGCTCAGTGCGTCAGGAAAACGCAAGAGCCCTATGCCAGCGGCGACAGAAAACGCGGTGGCCGCAATAACACACACCAACGCCAAAACATCCATAATCTGCTCAATCATTGGGAACCTCCCCAGGGCCCGCTGGACCAGTTGACCGCGCGCGTCGCTTGACATAGCGTGCGACAACAATGGTTGCGAGCACCGCGGTGGCGGCGATTGCCGTCATGAGCGGTATTCCATCGACGTGATTACGCAGCACCATGTCGGTTCCGACCGCAATGATGAGCGTGGTGAGCAATACGTCAGAGGCGATCATTCGATCGAGGATGGTGGGCCCGCGCACGATACGGATGACAGACAAGAGCGCGGTCAGGGTGAGACCAGCAACGGCAAATACCACGGCAATGTGAGACAGCACGGTCATGAGAGCTCCCTCAGGTCTCGCTTCGACCCAATTGCGCGGATCAGTAGCTCTTCGATGTCAAGGGCCGCTTGTATGGCGTGCTGCGTCTCGCGGTCTGTCGGAGTGTTCAGAACGTGGAGATACAAAGTGGATCCGTATCGATCCACTTCTACGATGAGGGAACCCGGGATGAGCGAGGCGGTGAGCCCCACCATGGTCAGAATAAAATCCGACTCCGTACGCAGTCGCACAGCGACGATCGAGGTCTTCGGCGGGGGCCCCGGGCGAAGAGTGAGCCAGGCAACCTGCACCGAGGCAATAGCGAGGTGCCAGAAAAAATAGAGCACGTAGCGAAGTGCCCACCAGACATTGAAGCGCGCGGCGATGAGAACCGGAGGCAAGTAGAAGAGTCGCACGGCGAAGAGCGCAACAACTATCCCGCTAGTGACCGACATCAGACTCACTTCGTGCCATAACGCCACCCAGGTGAGTGTCAATCCAATAAGCAGCGGAAGCTCGCTCAATTTGAGCAGTCGCTCCCGTCGTCTCGCCTCACGACCCATTTTCCACCTCGTCCAGCTGCCCGGCGTCAGGGACAACGTTTCCCAGAGGCTCGGTGCGACCGCTTCCTCCTCCCAGCCGTGATTCTTCACTCGGTTCGAGGACCAACCGCGCAATCTCTGCGGGCTGGGTGAGCATTTCACCTGCACGTTCAGAGTAGGCGTAGAGTGGTCCGGCGAAAAGCGTCAGCACAACACTGACTACCACCATTCCGGTGGTAGCACCGACCATGAGACCCGGGATCTGTCGCTGCTCTTGTCGGGGAATCGCATCGGGGGCACCATGTAAGCGGTCGAGCAGCGCATCTTCCCGGTCTCTGAGCATCAGTGCCTCTGTGGAGGTCGAAGGTGCAGCACCCGGTTCCCCGAGAGCGGCAGCCCGCGTACGCCAGAAGGCTAGGCTCCACACACGCGCCAGTGCGTAAAGCGTGAGCAACGACACGAGCGCCCCCACACCCATGAGCCAATAGGTGCCCGGCGTGGCAAGCTCTGCTCCTGCTTCAAATAGCCCGAGCTTGCCGATGAAGCCCGAGAAGGGAGGGATCCCCCCGAGATTGAGCATGGGGATAAAGAACAGTATTGCAATGACCGGCGCTGCCCGAAGCAGTCCACCGAGCGACGTGAGAGAGGTGGATCCACCCTGCCGCTCGATGAGCCCCACCGCAAGGAACAGGGTCGTCTGCACGATGATGTGGTGGGCTATGTAGTAGATGGTTGCGCCGAACCCGGCCGCGGTTGCCATTCCAATCCCAAAGATCATGTACCCGATATGGCTGATCAGAGTGAACGAAAGAAGTCGTTTGATGTCGAGTTGGGATACCGCCCCCAGTATCCCGACAATCAAAGTGAGTCCAGCGATGACCAACAGCAGGTTATCGACACTCGACTGCGGGAATAACTGGGTCTGGCTCCGAATAATCGCATACACACCGACCTTCGTCAGCAGACCCGCAAACACCGCGGTAACCGGCGCTGGTGCAGTAGGGTACGAGTCTGGAAGCCAGAACGCGAGTGGGAAGATTGCCGCTTTGATGCCGAAAGCGATGAGGAGTAGCAGGTTGAGAATGAGCTGAACTTCACCCGGCAGCTCTGCAATACGGATCGTGAGTTGTGCCAGATTAACGGTGCCCGTGGCCGCGTAAATCACGCCGATGCCTGCGAGGAACAGGATCGAGGAAACGAGTGAGACCACGACATAGGTCACACCAGCCCGTATTCGTGGAGCGGTTCCTCCAAGGGTGATGAGAACATAGCTAGCCACCAGCAGGATCTCGAATCCAACGTACAGGTTGAAGAGGTCACCCGCGATAAACGCGTTACAGACACCGGCACCCAGGACCAGGTAGGTCGGATAGTAGATAGATACGGGTGTATCCTCGTCGCCATCTGCCAGACCCTGACCGAGTGAAAACAGGAGCACCGCGAGCAGCACGATCGCTGAGACAACGAGCATGAGTGCCGAGAGCCGGTCAACGACGAGCGAAATGCCGTAGGGGGCCGCCCAGCCCCCAACCTGCATGACCAAGGGCCCACTGGTATCCACGGCCCACATCAAGATGAGGCTCACTGTGAGCATCGCGATCAGGGCGCCGACGGTGATCGCCTGTTGGGCGCGCCTATTTCCCGGAAGCGCGAGCGTCAACGCTGCGCAGCCCAAAGGAATGAGCACGACGAGTGGGATCCAAGCGTTCATCGCTCTTCCTCCACTTCGTTTTCCGACTTTGCGAACTCCTGGGTTTCCGCAAGATCCACATCAGTGACTTCTTCAGTGGTGAAATCGTCTGCTTCCGCAAGCCCCAGCTCTTGCTCCTCAATCCGCACCGAGTCTTCCTCGTCTTGCCGGGAGAGACGCCACGAGCGATAGATCAAGGCAAGCATGAAAGCGCTCACTCCGAACGTGATCACAATTGCTGTTAGCGTCAGGGCCTGCGGTAGCGGGTCACTCATGTCTTCGGCATTTGCCGTGCCGAAAATCGGGGCAACTCCAAAGCCGCCCGAGGAGAGAAACAGCAACAGGTTGGTTGCGTTCCCGACCAGGAGGAAACCAAGCAGCACCCTCGTTAACGAGCGATCTAGCAAGAGATACACCCCGCCGGCGTACAGCACCACCATCACAAGAACGAGAATGAGAGGCATGGTCATCGCTGCTCACCCCGTGACGCCTTCGCCGATTCACTATCCAATTCTTCCTGCCGATCCACTTCGGCACCAAGACTGCGGAGCACGTCGAGGATGAGCCCAAAGACCACAAGGTAGACCCCTACGTCAAAGAGGGTCGAAGAGACAAGGGGAAGTATGCCGAACGGTCCGAGGTCAAGATCGATCCAAGATGAAGCCAACGCGGCCTGTCCAAAGAAGATTGGCAAGATCGCCATCGTGGTGGCAAGTGCTAGACCAGCCCCGAGGATTCGGCCGGCGTCAACGGGCACGGTCGCACCGAGTTCGGCGCGACCACCTGTGAGATAACGCGCGACGAGGGCGAGCCCTGCCACGAGGCCTCCCGCGAATCCGCCGCCTGGGGTGTTATGACCACTCAGGAGGAGGTAGAAGGAGAGCAAAATAAGCGCGTGAAAGACCACTCTCACGACGACTTCCAAGATTATGGATCGCCGGGACGGATCGAGGTCTTTACCTGCGAGCAGCCACGTGCTCCGCTGCGCCGAATCATGAGGATCATCGACACGCTTGAGATAGTCCCGAACCCGAATCCGAGCAGCACGGCGCGAGAGCTTCGGCAAAGTATCAATGCGGGTCTTAACAAACACCAGTGATGCGACCCCGGTAGCAGCAGCAAGAACTACCGAGAGCTCCCCCAGGGTGTCCCACCCACGAATATCGACCAGGGTTACATTTACAACATTGAAGCCGTGGCCCCCAGCGTATGCGAGCTCAGGAAATTGCAGGGAAATTGGTTCGGCAACTCTTGCCCCCATGGCGATGAGCGCGACTGCTCCCAGGGTGAGACCCACTGCTAGCCCAATGACCGCTCGCAACACGTGCTTTGCGCGGGAGGCACGGACACCGATGTGCTGGGGTAAACGCCGAATGACCAGCACAAAGGCGATCAACGTGACCGTCTCCACCAGGGCCTGGGTGAGTGCCAAGTCTGGTGCACCGTGCAACATGAAGATAGAGGCCATCCCATAGCCGGTAACACCCACGAGAACCACCGCTTGAAATCGAGTGCGAGCCCGAAGCGCAAAAAGTGTCGCAAGAATCATCACGACAGCAATTGGACCCTGAGCAGGTGACGTCGTCCACTCAACACTCCTCGGCCAAGGCGCCGTCGCGAGCACGGGCACTGTGAGTGCGCAGACCAAGACAATAAGAATCACCGAAAGGTAGAACGGCAATGATCCGCGTTGCGTGAGCGATGTGAGTCTGATGGCGAAGATATCGATCCAGTGGGTGATCAGCCAATAGATATGTGAACCGGAGAAACGCTCGGGCACCCCAGCAAATCTCAAAGTGAGTCGACTCACGAGGAACGTGAGACCCACACCCAATCCGATCACCAGCGCCGATACCCCCAGGGCTGGGGTGAACCCGTGCCAAAGTGCCAGATGCTCTGGTACCACGCTCGACGGCTGAATCGCGAGCTGCAGCCAAGGGTCAATCATGGGTGCGGCAAGGCCCGAAGCGAGTGCGATCACGGCGAAGAGCATTGGTGCGAAAAGAATACTCGGAGATTCGCGGTGCACAAGCGTGCAGGCATCAACCGCCCGTTTCGTTGCAAATGCGCCCCACAGGAAGCGACCCATGTAGGCAACCGTGAGCACGCTGCCCAGAATGGAAACAATGAACGCTACCCCTGCAATAGGAGTCGTTTGCGAAAGCACGATGAGCTCGGTGAAGACAGCTTCTTTCGCCACGAATCCTATGAAAGGAGAAAATCCCACCATCGAGGCTGTCGCAACTACTGTGATGGCAGTGAGCGCTGGGACCTGACGCCCGAGGCCACTGAGCTTGCGGAGGTCACGTGTACCAGCGCCATGATCGATGATGCCGACAGCTAGAAAGAGCGGTGCCTTCGCTACCGCATGAGCGAAAAGCAGCGCGAGACCGGCAAAATCGGTGAGGGGGTCGGCCAATCCGAAGATCATGACGAGAAATCCGAGCTGGCTCACGGTTCCGTGGGCGACGATCAGTTTAATGTCAAACTGTCGCAGTGCTCGAATACCACCATTCAGCATCGTGATTGCGCCCAGAATAACTAGAGTCTCTCGGTAGCCGGGAACATCACCGAAGCCGGGACCCATCCGCGCGATGAGGTATACCCCTGCCTTGACCATCGCTGCAGCATGAAGATAGGCACTAACCGGAGTAGGGGCAGCCATTGCTCCAGGAAGCCAGAAGTGGAATGGGAAGATCGCGGACTTTGAGAGCGCACCCACGAGCACCAGGAAAACTGCAACGGTGGCAGATACACCGGTGGGAGGAGATTCAACAATCTCTGAAAGATTCGCGGTTCCTGCAGCCACTGCGAGGATGACAAGACCCACGAGCATCGCGAGTCCCCCGAGGGTTGTCACGATGAGAGCTTGAAGTGCCGCGGATCGCGCAGTGCGCTGGCGCTGCGAGTGACCGATCAGCAAGAAGGAGAAGACCGTCGTGGCTTCCCAAAAGATGAAAAGCAGGAAGACATTATCCGAGAGCACAAGCCCGAGCATCGAGACAGTGAAGCCGACGAAAACCGCGCCGAACCTCGCAAGTCCGTCCTCGGAGTCTTCAAAGTAGTTGCGACAGTACACAAGAATGAGTGCTCCCGCCCCGGTCACCAACAGCGCAAACATGAAAGAGAGCGCGTCTAGTCGAAAGACTAGGTTGAGCGACAGCTGCGGGATCCATGAAACTGACTCGACGAGGACGCTACCTGCAATTACAGGCCCAGCCTGAGCGACAAAGGCGAAGAATAGAGCCGCGGGGACTAGCGCGACGATCAGAAATCCGTTGCTGTGGAAACGACGAATAACAGGGTAGGCAATGACTGCAGTGATGGAGAGAGCAAAAAGCACGGTTACCATCACACCCATGCGCTTCCTCCTCTAGCGTCACAATTAAGTCTATCGGAGTTGAAATTACGAAAAAAAAGGGGCTGGTCTCTATTGAGACCAGCCCCTTTACAAAGAGGTCCGGCGGTGTCCTACTCTCCCACACCCTCCCGAGTGCAGTACCATCGGCGCAGTCAGCCTTAGCTTCCGGGTTCGGAATGTAACCGGGCGTTTCCCTGACGCTATAACCACCGTAACACTATTGACATACCAAAACCCACCCACCCAAACCCCAACAGGAATTCAAGCAGCAGATCGTGGCCGTACGTCAAGAACCACAAAGCGGACGCGAAACATCGTTAGAAGGACCAAACTCACACTTACTCATGCATAAATGATTATCAAGCCATCGGCTTATTAGTACCAGTCAGCTCCACACCTTACAGTGCTTCCACATCTGGCCTATCAACCCAGTAATCTCCTGGGAGCCTCACCACCACAAGGGTGACGGAAATCTCATCTCGAGGCCGGCTTCCCGCTTAGATGCTTTCAGCGGTTATCCATCCCGAACGTAGCCAACCAGCCATGCCCTTGGCAGAACAACTGGCACACCAGAGGTCCGTCCAACCCGGTCCTCTCGTACTAGGGTCAGATCCTCTCAAATTTCCAACGCGCGCAGAGGATAGGGACCGAACTGTCTCACGACGTTCTAAACCCAGCTCGCGTACCGCTTTAATGGGCGAACAGCCCAACCCTTGGGACCTACTCCAGCCCCAGGATGCGACGAGCCGACATCGAGGTGCCAAACCATGCCGTCGATATGGACTCTTGGGCAAGATCAGCCTGTTATCCCCGAGGTACCTTTTATCCGTTGAGCGACAGCGCTTCCACAAGCCACTGCCGGATCACTAGTCCCGACTTTCGTCCCTGCTCGACCTGTCAGTCTCACAGTCAAGCTCCCTTGTGCACTTACACTCGCCACCTGATTGCCAACCAGGTTGAGGGAACCTTTGGGCGCCTCCGTTACTCTTTAGGAGGCAACCGCCCCAGTTAAACTACCCACCAGGCACTGTCCCAGAACCCGATCAGGGTCCGTAGTTAGATATCCAATATGACCAGAGTGGTATTTCAACAATGACTCCACAAGAACTAGCGTCCCTGCTTCACAGTCTCCCACCTATCCTACACAAGCCACACCGAACACCAATACCAAGCTGTAGTAAAGGTCACGGGGTCTTTCCGTCCTTCTGCGCGTAACGAGCATCTTTACTCGTAATGCAATTTCGCCGAGTTCATGGTGGAGACAGCTGGGAAGTCGTTACGCCATTCGTGCAGGTCGGAACTTACCCGACAAGGAATTTCGCTACCTTAGGATGGTTATAGTTACCACCGCCGTTTACTGGGGCTTAAATTCAAAGCTTCACCCCGAAGGGTTGACCTCTCCTCTTAACCTTCCAGCACCGGGCAGGCGTCAGTCCGTATACATCCAATTGCTTGTTCGCACGGACCTGTGTTTTTAGTAAACAGTCGCTTCCCACTGGTCTCTGCGGCCACCACACCCTTTCCGGAGTAAATCCGTATAAGTGGATGGCCCCCCTTCTCCCGAAGTTACGGGGGCATTTTGCCGAGTTCCTTCACCATGATTCTCTCGATCTCCTTAGTATTCTCTACCTGACCACCTGTGTCGGTTTGGGGTACGGGCGGCTAAAACCTCGCGCCGATGCTTTTCTTGGCAGCATAGGATCACTGACTTCCCCTTACGGGTCCCCATCACATCTCACCCTCAATGAACCGCGGATTTGCCTACGGTTCGGGCTACATGCTTAGCCCGGGACAACCATCGCCCGGGACCAGCTACCTTCCTGCGTCACACCTGTTAATACGCTCACCTCACCAATTCGGGTTCGTACACTCCGAAAGGAAATCACCCGAAGGATCAAACCCAACTTCACATACTTAGCACTCATGGATCAGCGTTTGACGGTTTTTCGCCGGTACGGGAATATCAACCCGTTGTCCATCGACTACGCCTGTCGGCCTCGCCTTAGGTCCCGACTTACCCAGGGCAGATTAGCTTGACCCTGGAACCCTTGGTCTTCCGGAGGACGGGTTTCTCGCCCGTCTTTCGCTACTCATGCCTGCATTCTCACTCGTGTGGGCTCCACGGCTGGATCACTCCGCCGCTTCACTGCCCACACGACGCTCTCCTACCCATCCAACGGACTGAACCACGAAGGCTTGTCTATACGCTGAATGCCGCAACTTCGGTGGCGTGCTTGAGCCCCGTTACATTGTCGGCGCGGAATCACTTGACCAGTGAGCTATTACGCACTCTTTCAAGGGTGGCTGCTTCTAAGCCAACCTCCTGGTTGTCACAGCAACTCCACATCCTTTTCCACTTAGCACGCGCTTTGGGACCTTAGTTGGCGATCTGGGTTGTTTCCCTCTCGACTATGAAGCTTATCCCCCACAGTCTCACTGCTGCGCTCTCACTTACCGGCATTCGGAGTTTAGCTGACGTCAGTAACCTTGTAGGGCCCATCGGCCATCCAGTAGCTCTACCTCCGGTAAGAAACACGCAACGCTGCACCTAAATGCATTTCGGAGAGAACCAGCTATCACGAAGTTTGATTGGCCTTTCACCCCTATCCACAGCTCATCCCCTCAGTTTTCAACCTAAGTGGGTTCGGTCCTCCACGACGTCTTACCGTCGCTTCAACCTGGCCATGGATAGATCACTTCGCTTCGGGTCTAGGACACGCGACTGAATCGCCCTATTCAGACTCGCTTTCGCTACGGCTTCCCCACACGGGTTAACCTCGCCACATGCCGCTAACTCGCAGGCTCATTCTTCAAAAGGCACGCTGTCACAGCAACAAGGCTGCTCCAACGGATTGTAAGCAAACGGTTTCAGGTACTATTTCACTCCCCTCCCGGGGTACTTTTCACCTTTCCCTCACGGTACTAGTCCGCTATCGGTCATCTGGAAGTATTTAGGCTTATCAGGTGGTCCTGACAGATTCACACGGGATTTCTCGGGCCCCGTGCTACTTGGGATACACACCACGCGGCCAAGCCATTTCGAGTACGGGATTCTCACCCTCTCCGATCAGCCATTCCAAGCTGTTCCTCTATAACTTGACGCTCACGTCGAAGACTCGGCAGAATCTCCAGGCATGTCCCACAACCCCGACCATGCAACCCCTGCCGGGTATCACACATGACCGGTTTAGCCTGATCCAGTTTCGCTCGCCACTACTCCCGGAATCACTATTGTTTTCTCTTCCTGTGGGTACTGAGATGTTTCACTTCCCCACGTTCCCTCTACCCGCCCTATATATTCAGGCGGGAGTCACCAGGCACGCACGCGCCCTGGCGGGGTTTCCCCATTCGGAAATCCTCGGATCACAGCTTGTTTATCAACTCCCCGAGGCTTATCGCAGATTACTACGTCCTTCTTCGGCTCCAGATGCCAAGGCATCCACCGTTTGCTCTTTAAAACTTGAAATCACATAAGTAAAGAGAATAAACACGCGACCACCCCAAAGGGCACCCACGCGCTCAGACCTTTTTCATGAAACACATTGTGTTTCAAAGATGCTCGCGTCCACTGTGTAGTTCTCAACGTACGGTCGATCCCCCCACCATAAGCAACACGTCTTACAGCGAAGGGTCAGAAACCAAGCCCACCCACACCCCCGAAAGAGCATGACCGGTCTAGGCCTCCAGGACCCAATAATGTGCACAAAACGGACACCCACCACCATGACAGAACCTTCCAACAAACCCGAAGACTTGCGTACTACCCCCACCACACCAGCAGACACCCTGTTATCAAATGTTCCACCCATGAGCACCCAGCACCACACACTCGGTGATGATCTGGGCAATCTACGAAACCAAAGGTTCCGAGAGCTCCTTAGAAAGGAGGTGATCCAGCCGCACCTTCCGGTACGGCTACCTTGTTACGACTTAGTCCTAATCACCAGTCCCACCTTCGACGGCTCCCTCCACAAGGGTTAGGCCACCGGCTTCGGGTGTTACCGACTTTCATGACTTGACGGGCGGTGTGTACAAGGCCCGGGAACGTATTCACCGCAGCGTTGCTGATCTGCGATTACTAGCGACTCCGACTTCATGGGGTCGAGTTGCAGACCCCAATCCGAACTGAGACCGGCTTTTTGGGATTCGCTCCACCTCGCGGTATCGCAGCCCTTTGTACCGGCCATTGTAGCATGCGTGAAGCCCAAGACATAAGGGGCATGATGATTTGACGTCATCCCCACCTTCCTCCGTGTTGACCACGGCAGTATCCCATGAGTTCCCACCATAACGTGCTGGCAACATAGGACGAGGGTTGCGCTCGTTGCCGGACTTAACCGAACATCTCACGACACGAGCTGACGACAACCATGCACCACCTGTAAACGAGTGTCCAAAGAGTTGACCATTTCTGGCCCGTTCTCGAATATGTCAAGCCTTGGTAAGGTTCTTCGCGTTGCATCGAATTAATCCGCATGCTCCGCCGCTTGTGCGGGCCCCCGTCAATTCCTTTGAGTTTTAGCCTTGCGGCCGTACTCCCCAGGCGGGGAACTTAATGCGTTAGCTACGACACAGAACCCGTGGAACAGGCCCTACATCTAGTTCCCAACGTTTACGGCATGGACTACCAGGGTATCTAATCCTGTTCGCTCCCCATGCTTTCGCTCCTCAGCGTCAGTTACGGCCCAGAGATCTGCCTTCGCCATTGGTGTTCCTCCTGATATCTGCGCATTCCACCGCTACACCAGGAATTCCAATCTCCCCTACCGCACTCTAGCCTGCCCGTACCCACTGCAAGCCCGAGGTTGAGCCTCGGGTTTTCACAGCAGACGCGACAAGCCGCCTACGAGCTCTTTACGCCCAATAATTCCGGACAACGCTTGCACCCTACGTATTACCGCGGCTGCTGGCACGTAGTTAGCCGGTGCTTTTTCTGCAGGTACCGTCACTTGCGCTTCTTCCCTACTAAAAGAGGTTTACAACCCGAAGGCCGTCATCCCTCACGCGGCGTTGCTGCATCAGGCTTGCGCCCATTGTGCAATATTCCCCACTGCTGCCTCCCGTAGGAGTCTGGGCCGTGTCTCAGTCCCAGTGTGGCCGGTCACCCTCTCAGGCCGGCTACCCGTCGTCGCCTTGGTGAGCCATTACCTCACCAACTAGCTGATAGGCCGCGAGTCCATCCATCACCAATAAATCTTTCCAACAACTGACCATGCGGCCGCTGTTCATATCCAGTATTAGACGCCGTTTCCAGCGCTTATCCCAGAGTGATGGGCAGGTTACTCACGTGTTACTCACCCGTTCGCCACTCTTCCACCCAGCAAGCTGGGCTTCATCGTTCGACTTGCATGTGTTAAGCACGCCGCCAGCGTTCGTCCTGAGCCAGGATCAAACTCTCCGTAAAATACTGATGTCACCAACCAGCGGAATAAGCCAGCAAGCAACGAGTTTGACCTGACAAACAAAAACAAACCATCAACCAACCCCCCGAAAGAGGCCAGTACTGACAATCCGAATTATTCATCCAAAAGAATCACACCACCGAAACCCATACAGGCCCCGATGACGGGATATAAAATTTGGCATTTGACAATTAAGTGCACACTATTGAGTTCTCAAGGACCAGACACCCCCCGTAACGACCCGCAGGCCCTCCGAAGAGCAACTTTCCTAACTTACCACACCCAAATCATTCCTGCAAATCGTTGAACCAGCGAACCAGTAACGATCAACACTGATTTCCCACGCCCGAAGACCCGAGACCACACACGGTGGTGAGAGAGGCGACTTCCTACTTTATCAGAACGAATTGGTAGTTACAACTCGCTGATCTTGGTGGAGATCTTGTCTGACTCAGGAGCTTTTCGCTCCCTGCCAACGAGTGTTAACTATAGGACGGATTCCACCACCCCCGCAAACCAGCCCAGGTGTCCGGGCGTGTCGCCATATATTTGGCTGATGTTCACCGAGTGAGGCATCAATTTCGACCTGCTTAGATAGACGGGTGCAAGAAACAGCTCCCCCCTCAGGCCTTCCCTCTTCTCGCGATTTCAGTTTCGAAATCGAACACCGACTAGAACGAGGGGGGCTTCGCGGTACCAATGGCAAGCCACTCGGCAGGGCCGGCGTGATCCACACTCCGAATGGAAACATCCAGACTCCGGCCTTCGTGCCTGTTGGCACGAAAGCCACGGTGAAGTCACTGCACCCGGAAACGGTCGGACAACTTGGAGGCCAGGCGATCTTGGCGAATGCCTATCATCTGTTCTTACAGCCCGGCGCGGATTTGATTGATGAAGCTGGAGGCATTGGCCGCTTCATGAATTGGAGCGGACCCACGTTCACAGATTCCGGTGGCTTCCAGGTGATGTCGCTTGGCGTTGGCTTCAAGAAGGTCATCTCTATGTCCGAGCAGGCATACGTCGACGCCGAAGTGATCGCGAAAACCAAGGATCGGCTCGCGCACGTCGACGAAGACGGTGTGACGTTCAAATCATTCATCAACGGTGACAAGCACAGGTTCACTCCCGAGGTGTCGATGCAGATCCAACACCAGCTGGGCGCAGACATCACGTTTGCATTTGATGAGTGCACCACCCTCTTAAACACCCGCCCGTACCAAGAGGATTCGGTTGCTCGGACTGAGCGATGGGCCGTGCGGTGCCTCGACGAGCACGCGAAACTCACCCTTGAACGGAGCCATCGGCCATACCAGGCCCTATTCGGTGTCGTGCAGGGTGCTCAGTACGAGGATTTGCGGCGACAAGCGGCACGCGGTCTGGCCAGCCTGACCGGAGACCTTCACGAGGATCAGGTTTTCGATGGCTTTGGGATTGGCGGTGCGCTCGAGAAGACCGAGCTGGGCAAGATCGTCGGATGGGTCAGTGATGAACTCCCCGAGAACAAACCCCGACATCTCCTCGGTATCGCCGAGCCTGATGATCTGTTCGCGGGTGTCGCTGCAGGTGCTGACACCTTTGACTGCGTCGCACCATCGAGGCAGGCTCGCGGCGGAACCATGTACTCATCCACCGGGCGGATCAACGCGAAATCTGCGAAACAGCGTCGCCACTTCGAGCCGCTCGACCCGGAATGCGATTGCCACACGTGCGAGAACTACACCGCCGCGTACCTCCACCACCTCTACAAGGCAAATGAGATGATGGCATCGACCCTCGCGACGATCCACAATGTGCGATTTATCGTGCGACTCGTCGACAAGATTCGCCAGAGCATCATCGACGACACGTTCGTCGAACTTCGCGAAGAAACCCTCGGACGAATCTACGGTTCTACAAGATAGCTGCAGCTTCGGCTGCACGCACTCGAGCGATCACTCGCGTCGTTACAGGGAGAAGCACGACTTCAGCGAGGCACTTAATTGCATATCCGAGTGCGACATACCCGATGAAGTCCCAGCCTGAAATCTCGCCATAAAATGCGATCGTGCAAAACACAACCGTGTCGACGAGCTGACCGATAAGTGTGGATCCGATCAGGCGTGTGCGGAGAAACCTGCCGGAGGTTCGTTCGCGCAGGCGCACCAGGACCCAGGCGTTCACGAGTTGTCCAACAAAAAACGCCGTGAGGCTCGCGAGTACGATTCGAGGAACGAATCCGAGAACCGCCTCGAATGCATCCTGATTTTCCCATCCCGGCGCTGCCGGGCTGAGCTGAACCACCCAGATCGTGAGTGAGGCAAGTGCAGACAGAAGAAACCCGGTAATGATCGCCCGGCGGGATGCCTTCCAGCCGTATACCTCTGCGAGCACATCCCCCACGATGTATACGAGGGGAAACAGAAACACACCACCGTCAACAATCAACGGGCCTGCAGAGATGAGCTTCACTGCAACGATATTGCTGATCAGGAGCAGGCCGATGAAGGTCGACAGGAGGATCGCATACCGATGGCCAAGTGCAGCCACCTTCTCCCCGGTGGCTGGCATCACGGGAGTCTTCATCTCAGTCGTCAATTTGACCCACCCCGAGGGCTCCGTGGATCAAGTCCATGTTCAGTTTCGCGGCGACCCGTGCCCCGCCACCCGCTGCGATGATGAGTTGTTGCGGGCCGGGCGGCACAATGTCGCCGGCCGCGTAGATACCGCGGATTGAGGTTTCACCCCGATCGCTCACTACTACGAGACCCCAATCGTCTCGACTCAGCGGTTGCTCACCAATGAACTCAACCGGTGCGTGCCATCGCGGCCTCACAAAACCGCCGACCCTTGCAATTACCGTGCCATCCGTGAGCCGGACGCCGGTCATTTCTGCTTTCTCCCCGACGATATCGTCGATGGGACGTCGCTCGACACGAATGCCAATGCTCTCCAGCTGCCGTTCTTGATCCGGGCGAACCGTGTCTGCGCCGTTGGTGAAGACAATCAGGTCACTACTGAAGCGACTGATGAGCAATGCCCGCCCAAATACATCAGAGGTTTCACCAATGAGCACCAGCGGCTTATCGGTCTTCTCAAAGCCGTCGCACTCCACGCAGCTGTGCAGTGCCGTGCCATAAAAGGCGCGGATCATCGGGAAGGGAGGTAATTCCTCGGTGAGGCCAGCCGTGATCAGTACCCGGCGGGCCAGGAATTCGACATCTGCCGCACCGCGTACACCGCTCCCGCGCACCCGGAAGCCTATGCCGTCAGGAAATCCAGTGGCCTGGGCATCCTCTACTGACAGCGGAGTGACCTCGTTCACGATCGCTTGGGCGAACGTTGCGGTGGGATACCGCTCAAATTCCTGACGGCCCAGGCTCCGCAACTCAAGCGGGGAAGACCCATCGCGCGTGAGGAAGCCGTGAGATTGCAGTGTCGCCGAATGCCGAGGTCGATTCGAATCGATGATCGCAATGCGGCGATTCGCGCGAACCAGATTGACACCTGCGGAAAGGCCAGCCGGACCGCCGCCAATAATCGCGACACCGACGGGTAGGTGACCGCTCGCCGAGACAGGGGTGGTCACTTCAACCCCTCCTCCACTCGCCGGGCAAGGCGGTCAAGCCGGGCAAGGGAATCTTCACGGCCAAGCAACTCAAACGATTCGAAGAGCGGTGGCGAGACACGGCGCCCTGAAGCGGCGACCCTCAGCGCGCCAAAGGCGACGCGTGGTTTCAGTCCCAGCCCGTCGATCAGGGCCTCCTGCAGCGCCGTTTGAATGTGCTCCGTATTCCACTCTTCTGCAGGGATCGATTCGAGTGCGCGCTGCCCTGCTGCAAGCACCTGCGCAGCATCAGCCTGCAGCGATGCGAGCGCGGCTTCGTCGTACTCGAGCGCATCCGCAGTCGTGAAGAGGAAGCCCAGCATCCCTACGACTTCACTCAACACGGTGACACGGCTCTGCACCAGCGGCACGGCAGCTTGCACCGTGGCGAGTTGCTGACTACTGGCTTCAATGGGGAGGACGCCACCCGCAACGAGATAGGGCATGATCCGCTCGCCGAAGTCGGTCGCCGAGAGCAACCGAATATGGGCGGCGTTAATCGCGTCGGCCTTCTTCTGATCGAAGCGTGCCGGGTTCGGATTCACATTCACCACGTCAAATGCCGCGACCATTTCTTCCCGAGTGAAGATATCGCGGTCAGCAGTGAGTGACCACCCGAGCAGCGACAAGTAGTTCAGGAGACCCTCCGGAATGAAACCCCGTTCGCGATGATGCAGCAGGTTTGACTCGGGGTCGCGCTTCGACAATTTCTTATTGCCCTCCCCCATGACGTAAGGAAGATGCCCAAACTGGGGGATCGCCTCTTCAATTCCCAGGTCGACCAGTGCGCGGTGCAGTGCAATCTGGCGTGGGGTCGACGACAGCAGGTCTTCTCCCCTGAGGACGTGCGTGATGCCCATGAGTGCATCATCAACAGGGTTCGTCAGCGTATACAGCGGGGCACCATTGGGTCGGACGACCACAAAGTCAATCGTGGAACCCGCCGGGAAGGAAATCTCTCCGCGAACGAGATCGGGAAATGAAAGGTCTACCTCAGGAACGCGAAAACGCAATGCTGGCTCGCGTCCTTCCGCACGAAAGGCGGCACGCTGTTCGTCGGTCAGATCGCGGTCATAATTGTCGTAGCCCAACTGCTTCGGTCGACCACTCGCTGCATTCCGAGCGTCAATCTCTTCCGCCGTGGAGAAACTCTCGTAGAGGTATCCGGCCGCCAGGAGGCGATCCGCGATCTCACGATATATCTCACTGCGCTCAGACTGCCGGTAGGGCGCGTGGGGGCCGCCGACATCAATTCCTTCGTCCCAGTCAAGACCGAGCCAACGCAAAGAGTCGATGATCTGCTGATAGCTCTCCTCGCTGTCACGAGCCGCATCCGTATCTTCGATGCGGAAGACAAATGTGCCGCCCGTGTGCCGCGCATAGGCCCAGTTGAAGAGCGCAGTGCGCACCATGCCGACGTGCGGGGTACCCGTTGGGGACGGGCAGAAGCGCACTCGCACGTCGCTACCGGTGGCGGTGGAAAACTGGGGTTCAACGGAAGTAGACATTGCCCCCAGTCTAGCGACGCACGAGTGAGAAGAGGCGCAGCACGAGCACCACTCCCGAGGCAACCAGGATAGCCCCGAGGAGCGAGAGGAGCGGGAAACCACCGATTGCGAAAAGCACACCCGAAGTAGCGCCGGCAAGCGCCCCAGAGGCATTCATGACCGTGTCTGATTGCCCCTGTCGTTTCGGACGGATTCCTGCCGGGGTCACCTCCGTGAGAAGCGCCGCACCCGCGACCGTCACTGCGCCCCAGCCCAGCCCGAGAAGCACAAGCCCAATCTGAATTACAACGTGTGAGTCCCCTCCGAAGGCCGTGCACGCAACCGCCGCCGCGAGGATCCCTAAGCCACCAAGCATCACCGGAGGAGATCCGAAACGACCTGCGAGCATGCCAAATACCGGTGACAGTGCGTACATTCCTGCGATGTGCAAACTGATAGTGAGCCCCACCAGCGTGATGCTTCCGCCGTGCTCGGTGATGTGGAGCGGGGTCATCGCCATGATCGCGACCATCACCGCATGCGCGGTCGCAATAAGCGCGATAATCATCACCTGGGTCGAGGTTCTGGCTGCCCCCGAAACCTGAGAGAGTTCTACGCGGTTCGACCCGAAGTGGGCCATCGAAGTGCCAACAGATTTTGCCGGAGCCGGACCAGTTTCCTGCCGGCCAACCAACGCCCGGGCCGCCAGTAGCGGATCGGGCCGGAGTCCGAACCACGTGACCGCGCCCGCGGCCGCTTGCGCAAGCAGGGTGAATACAAAGACCCCCGAGAGTTCTGGGAGGCCGAGCGACGTGCCGACAATTGCACCCGGACCGATGAGGTTTGGTCCCACCACAGCGCCGATCGTGATCGACCAGACCACCAACGACAGATCGCGCGCTCGCCGGTCGGGAGCCGCCAGGTCGGCCGCGCTGAAGCGCGCCTGTAGTTGCACCGCGGTGGCAATACCAAGCACGGCGAGCCCCGCGAAGAGAAACAGTCCGGCGTTCAACACGGCCGCGATAATCACCATCATCGCGCCGACGACAGCGATCAGGTTGCCGAGCGACAGTGCCAGGCGGCGGCCGCGCCGTGCGGCAAGTCGGGCCAGTGGGATGCCCGCGAGGGCAGCTCCCACCGCATTCATGGTGGCGGCGAGTCCAGAAATTGCGGCGTTGCCGGTCACCTCGGTGATGAGGAGAGCACCCGCGGAGAACCCTGCACCGATTCCGAGCCCCCCCAGAATGGTGGTCGTCGCGAGCATCAGTACCGTGCGACGCTGCACGCGGACTTGCTCATCCGGTGTCAGAAATGCCGTCGCGTTCGTCGCGTTCTGTCGAATTTCGGGCGCCGGGCTCATGCTGCAGGCTCGAGGTGCCAGGCAGACCCATCGACGTGTGAGAGCAGTCGCTTACATAGGCGAACCTGCGGACTCTCGTTCGCGGTATCCATGGATACGAGTCCAATGGTGCGATACCGAGGCGGATCGAGCGGCAGCGCCGCGGCATCATCGGGCAGGGTGCGCGCGGCGGCGAGCGCGAGCCCTGGAACCAGTGCAACAGCACCCCCAGCGGCGGCCATCGCCAGCATCGCCGGCACATTGTCAGTCTCCTGAATGATGTCGGGTTCAAAGCCGTTTTCTGCGGCGGCCGCAAGGAGGTGACCCCGGCACTTCTCACAGCCCGCGATCCAATGCTCTTCCGCGTAGTCGCCGAGGTGCGCCTCACTGACCCCCGTCGCACGATCGCGCGCAAGCACAAGGCTCACGGTCTCGCGCCAAAGCGGGGTGAACACGCTCCCTGCCGGAAGTTCCGCCGCACCTGCATAATCAAAAATCAACGCACAGTCGACCTCGCCGTCGCGCAGCAGACTCACCGCACCCGGAGGTTCGGCTTCTCGGTACTGCAGCGAGACCTCCGGCGCTTCTTCTGCGAGGCGCCGCATTATTGCCGGAACGATGGTGGCAGAGGCCGAGGGGAAGCCAACAAGCCTGAGTACCCCACCGCGTTCGCCGCGCAGGTCGTCGATAGCGGCAAGTGCGGCATCGATTTCGGCAACGACGGTGCGGCCATGATCCGCCAATATATTACCCGCGGTGGTCAGCCGGATACCGCGCCCTTGTCGTTCGATCAACGGCACTGCAAGTCGTGTCTCGACCCGCTTGATGCGCTGACTCACCGCGGGTTGGCTCAGGCCGAGACTTGCGGCGGCTGCGGTGAGCGAACCGGTCGTCGCCAGCGCATGCAGAATTCTCAGTTCCGTCGAGTCAATAGAACCGAGCGGATCGGGCGTGCGGGGCGTGCTCATGTCCCTATGATAATCCCGCCGACACACAAACGCGAGACGTATTCGCTGAGGTTATGCGTTCGCGTTCCCCACGCGGTCTGCATCTCGCCGATCCGACTCAGTGGCCACCAACTGACCGCATGCCCCGTCGATCTCCTTGCCACGCGTATCTCGCAACGTCGTGGGGATTCCCGCGTCATTCAGACGATTGACGAATTCCCGAGTAACACCTGGTTCCGACCGCGTCCACACCGAACCCGGAGTGGGGTTCAGCGGGATGGGATTCACATGCACCCAGCCTCGACCCCGCGCATTCAGTTTGTCGGCGAGGAGATCTGCGCGCCAGGCATGGTCGTTCATGTCCTTAATCAGTGCGTACTCGATTGAGACTCGTCGGCCAGTCTTTTCAAAGTAGCCTCGCGCCGCATCCAGCACTTCATCGACCTTCCAGCGACTGTTCACCGGAATGAGTTCGTCACGAAGCTCATCGTCTGGGGCGTGGAGAGACAGCGCAAAGGTGACTGGAATATCTTCATCTGCAAGCTTTCGGATCGCCGGAGCCAGCCCGACCGTCGAAACCGTGATGCCCCGTGCGCTCATGCTCAGGCCTTCCGGACCCGGCGCAACCATCCGACGGACGGCGTTCATCACACGCTTGTAGTTTGCGAGCGGCTCACCCATGCCCATAAAGACAATGTTGTTGACGCGCTCAGGCTCAGCTCCGTTGCCGACCTCGCGGCCTCGACCTAGGCCTCCCTCGGAAATGACGCGGTTCGCCTGCACGATTTGATCCAGGATCTCAGCGGTTGACATGTTGCGGGTCAGGCCAGCTTGTCCCGTGGCGCAGAAAGGGCAGTTCATGCCGCACCCGCACTGGCTCGAGACGCACAGAGTGATGCGGCCGGGATAGCGCATGAGTACCGATTCCACTAAGGCTCCATCAAAGAGTCGCCAGAGGAACTTGACCGTCGCACCGTCGTCGGTGGTCAAACGCTTCACTTCGGTCAGAAGCGGCGGGAAAAACTCATGCACGATCTCATCGCGACGATCGCGCGGGAGATCGGTCATGAGTTCGGGATCGGTGGTGTGGTGCACGAAGTAGTGCTGGGACACCTGCTTTGCACGAAACGCAGGAAGTCCGAGCTCTCGCATCTTCGCCTCTCGCTCCGTCAACGTGAGGTCGGCGAGGTGCGTGGGTGGTTGCTTTACCCGAGGCGAGGCGAATTGCAGGATTGGTCGACCGTCGGGGCCGGTGAGTTGCTTCCAACCCTCGGCGCGAGGCCTGGCCTGCGGGCGCGTTCGCTCGGCAGCCGAGACCGTGGGAATGAGTCGACCTTGGCCGGGCTGCGCATCATGAGTGAGTTTCGAAGGATCCATTACTCTCTATTGTCGCAGCTTCACCACGAAGGTCACCTGGAAGCTCAAAAACGATGAGCAACCACCATAGGAAGAGCGAGAATATTGCGATCACCAGCACCCATCCAACAGTTAACGGAAGCAGCGCGAGCAACAGCCACACGAGTGCCACCAGCAGTACTCGTGTGAGGACCCTGAGTTTCACGAGCCAGCGACCCACTATCTCAGAACGCAGACCCCACTCCGTGAACCGGCGTTGCACCCGCACTGTCGTCACTGCAATCCACGCCCGGAGTGCGACAGACCTGCGGGATCCGCCGAAACTGAGTCCAAGAGTGGCAATCACCAATCCGACGATGAGGATCACGGATGTCACAGACCGCAATCCGCTCACGACCTGCGAAAACAGCACGGCAAGAGCTTCGGCCCCGATCCCGATGGAGGATGCCTGCGATCTCAGCACTGCGGCCACGGCTTCGAACAGCACCAGCAGAATGACGGACCCAATCATCAGGCCGAGGCCTGCCCCGAATACGGCTCGTGAACGGCGGGGCGCAGTCAGAACGCCGGCGATCAACAGCACCGCGGAGATTACCGGTAGCCACCAACCGAGCAGTGTGGTCAGTGTGACCGCGAGTGCCAGCGCTGGCAGAGCGTCGCTCTGCGCGATGGGGATCTCGGCCTGAATGACAGGAATGGCAGCGGCGAACGCAAAGCCCCGATCACTGAGCGAGATCTTCACCGCCTCGATAATCGGGGCGAGTTGAATCGCGACCGTTCCGTCGCTGTCGATCGTCAATGTGTTGTCTGTGTTCGCATCTTGGCTCGCTGCCGCGATAAAGGCACGATGACTCACTCGGAGCGCTTGCTCCCACGCCGCAGCGAAGGCATCGGAGGCCACGACCTGCGATACCCCGTTCGCTACGGCGCCGCGCACGCCATCCGCCGCTGGCTGACGCAGAAGATTGAGCGCAGCGCTGGCGGTATCTGGGAGCCCGAGCCCAATCACGCCATCAAAGACGGCATCCGTCAATCCATCGATATCGAGCTCAGCATCGATAACGTTGGAGACCTGAGCGGTGATCTCCGCCTGTATTACGGGGTGCTCAGCCAGTGGCGCAAAGGTCTCAATGAACCGTCCTTCGTCAAGGAGTTGGCTCTCAGCCCAAGTAGCGAGAACACCAAAAGGAATCAGGATCGCGGCGAGGGAGATACAGAGCACCGCGACGATCGTGCGGACCCGCGTCTTCCAGCCCGTACCTGTTCCAGAAGCCGCAACAGTTGCGCGCAATCTCTCGTTCTCTTCCTCAAGGAGTCGCACCCGAGTTGCGAGGTCTGCCCCATCGGAAGCTGTCACTGAAGACCGTCCTCTCTCAGTTCACTCGTTTGCCGAGTGAACTGAGATTCACACTACTGAATTGCGCAGGATTCCGATTCCCTCAATTTCAACCTCGACCACATCTCCCGACTCAAGTGGACCAACTCCTGCAGGGGTGCCAGTCAGAATCACATCGCCCGGCAGGAGCGTGAACGCCTGTGACGCGTGTGCAACGATCTTCGCAATGGAGTGAATCAACTGAGCGGTTGAGCCGCTCTGGCGGACCTCACCGTTCACTCGGGTCTCGATATGCGCGTCGGAGAGATCGAGATCGGTTTCGATTACCGGCCCCAGCGGGCAGAAGGTGTCGAAGCCCTTAGCTCTCGCCCATTGACCATCCTTCACCTGCAGGTCCCGGGCGCTCACATCGTTTGCGCACGTGAATCCGTAGACCACCTCGAGTGCACGCTCCTCCGGAACTTCCTTCGCGACGGCTCCGATGATTACCGCAAGCTCACCCTCATGCTCAACCCGCTGAGAGATGCTCGGGCGAATAATCGTGTCATCGGGACCGATCACCGAGGTGTTGGGTTTGAGGAACAGAAGGGGCTCTTCGGGAGCCTCACCTCCGGTCACGTCTTTCATTTCCTCGACGTGGGCCAGGTAGTTCTTTCCGATGCCGATGATCTTCGATCGTGGGATCACGGGCGCGAGGAGCTTGACATCTTCAAGTCGAAAGCGGCGCCCGGTAGTCTCATACCCGGCGACCATCGGGTCTGCGACGAGTTCGACAAGCTCGACACCGTCACCGTGCTCGGCGTGATCGAGCACTCCGAAAGTGATTGCGTCGTCGGTACGAAAGCGCGCGACCTTCATTCCGTTGTTCCCCCAGTCACAACCCGGGACACCCAGCCGAACCGATCCTCGACGGTGCCGAACTGAATGCCCGTGAGTTCCTCACGCAGCGACATCGTGAGTTCACCCGGAGCTTGGTCGCCGAAATCAACGAGCACCCCTCGCTCGCTTTCCAACCGGGCAATTGGGGTGATCACTGCCGCAGTGCCACACGCGAACGCTTCGACGATCGATCCGTCAGCTACGCCCGCCTGCCACTCGCTCACCGTCACTTCCCGTTCCTCAACTTCTCGCCCATGATCCTTCGCGAGCCGGATGAGACTGTCGCGTGTGATTCCCGCCAGAATATTTCCGTTCAGTCGGGGTGTGATCAGGGTGCCATCTGCGCGCACAAGGAACAGATTCATCCCGCCCAGTTCATCGATCGTGTCAGGAGTATTCGAGTCGGTGAAGAGTACCTGCGCACACCCATGTTCTTGTGCGACACGGGTGGGGAGGAGCGAGGCTGCGTAGTTGCCTCCGCACTTCGCAGCTCCAGTGCCTCCGTGCCCGGCTCGGGAATGGCTCTCAGAGAGCCAGATCGACACCGGCTTCACACCGCCGGTGAAGTACGGACCAGCCGGGCTCGCGATTACCATGAATCGAGCGCGTTCCGCAGCACGCACCCCGAGGAAGCTCTCATCGGAGATCATGAATGGGCGAAGATACAGACTCTGGTCCGAGCCCCTCGGTACCCATTCGGCATCAATCGCAATCAGTTCGTTGACCGCGCGGACGAAGAGATCCACTGGTAATTCGGGCAAGGCAAGTCGCCGCGCGCTCTCGTTCAACCGCTTTGCGTTTGCCTCCGGTCGGAACGTGACGATGTCGCCGTTCGGGTGTCGGTACGCCTTCATCCCTTCGAAAATCTCTTGCCCGTAGTGCAGCACAGACGATGCCGGGTCCATGGGAATGGGCCCGTAGGGCACTACCTCTGCGTCATGCCAGCCAATTTCGCGATCCCAGATGATGGAGACCATATGATCGGTGAACCGCTTCCCGAATCCCGGATCTTCGAGGATCGCGAGTCGCTCGGCCGCGGGCAGCCGACTGGCCTCGGTATGTGTAAACGTGAGATCGGTCATGACGAGTGCTTTCTGCCGAGCAAAGCGGCGATGCTAGTGATGCGTAGGGGTTTAAGCGTCAGCGGGAAGTGATTTTCGCGATGATGGCATCGCCAATGTCACGGGTGGATCGCGGAACGCTCCCCCGCGTCGCGAGATCCTCCCGCACCGCGTCGCGCACCCGGTCGCCGAGTTCTGGGAGCTCCAAGTGGTCAAGCATGAGGGCCGCGGAAAGGATCGCCGCGGTCGGATCAGCGATCTGCTGTCCAGCGATGTCAGGGGCGGAACCGTGCACCGGTTCGAACATGCTGGGAAACGATCCAGTGGGGTTGATGTTTCCCGATGCGGCAAGGCCAATACCTCCACCGATCGCGCCAGCGAGATCGGTCAAGATGTCACCAAAAAGGTTGTCTGTCACGATGACGTCAAAACGTGCCGGGTCTTGCACCATGTGAATAGTCGCGGCATCGACGTGCATGTAATCGACGGCGATTTCTGGGAAATCCGCGGCCACCGCCCGCACAATGCGTTGCCAGGTCGATCCAGCATGGACAAGGACATTGGTCTTGTGCACCCACGTGAGCTTTCTCCGAGGGCGACGGGATGCGGTCTCGAAGGCGTAGCGAACGACGCGCTCCACACCAAAGGCGGTGTTGACCGAGACCTCCGTCGCAACCTCGGCGGGCGTGTTCGGGCGCAGCCGACCGCCGTTACCGGCATACGGCCCCTCGGTCCCCTCACGAACGACGACAAAATCGACCTCCCCCGGGTTCGCGAGTGTGGAAACGACTCCGGGGAACAGCTTGCACGGGCGCACATTTGCGTAGTGGTCAAAGTCGAAACGTAGCTTCAGGAGAAGGCCACGTTCAATATTTGCGTCTTTCAGGCGAGGGTCGCCGGGCACCCCTCCGACTGCACCGAACAAAATGGCCTCATGCTCCGCGAGCCTCGCCTGCTCGCTTTCAGGAAGCGTGTCGCCAGTGCGAAGGTATCTTTCCGCCCCAAGCTCGAAGAACATGCGATTGAACGACACCCCTGTGCCAGCTACGACGGCGTCAAGCACTCGATTCGCCTGCTCGATCACCTCCGGCCCGATGCCGTCGCCGGGAATCACTGCAAGCCGAATGCTGCGGGTCACTGGGGCTCCTTATCGCTCACTATTCTCAGCGCAAAGCGGCGCGCTGAAGCATGACCTAGCCTACTCCCGCGTCAGAGGGCGGTAGGCTAATACTCGCTCGCGCGAGTGGCGGAATTGGCAGACGCGCTGGATTTAGGTTCCAGTACTCTCGGGTGTGGGGGTTCAAGTCCCCCCTCGCGCACCAAATTGACTGACATCTATCAGCGCTGGGACTGTGTGTGTCCCCTATCTCGCTCATGCGAATAGTCGTGTCCGTCCCCCCGAAAACTCGGCGATTTATACACACGCTCCAGGGATCTCGAC
Source organism: Leucobacter fengyongliangi (assembly GCF_052386045.1). Taxonomy (NCBI): domain Bacteria; kingdom Bacillati; phylum Actinomycetota; class Actinomycetes; order Micrococcales; family Microbacteriaceae; genus Leucobacter; species Leucobacter fengyongliangi. Next base: position 1,718,934 of record NZ_CM126356.1, read on the forward strand.
GCTTGCATCTCATCGCCGGCGGCCCCACTTGAAGGGTCTCTATTTCAAATTCAGATCGCACACGATTTCGTGTATATCTTTATGCGTGATGTTTGGTGCGATCGTGCGAACAGGTTTCGAGATTGTCAATTTTAAGTCAGGCACCGCAATCAAGGGAGCTTGCACCATGATCCAAATCGTTATCGCCTTGGCGTTAGTCGTGCCCGCTTTTCTGTCTATAATCAATTTAGCATAATAATATTATTAGTCCGACAGTGTCGTCAGTCCCGACCTGTCAGCCGTGATTCGCGAAGGGCGAGGACGGAGTTACCGCCGCAGAGTAGCGGCAGACGGGAGCACGACCACATGGCCGACACCTCGACCACCACCGACGAATACACGGGTGTGATCAGCGTCGATTCAGCGGAGGCCTCCTTCCGTAATCGACTCGGCCAGTTCAGCTCCCGATACGCCGTGGTCGGCGTCTGGATCGCACTCGCGGGGCTCTACGCCGCACTGATACCGCAGACCTTTCTCACCCAGGGCACGTTCCGAACAATCTTCGGCAGCCAGCAGAACCAGGCGCTTATCTTCCTGACTGCAGCCCTGCTCTGCACCATCATCGTGGGCGAATTCGTCGACATGTCGGTCGCCTCAAACTTCGGTCTCGCCGCCGTCACCGTGTCGGTGCTCAATGTCAATCACGACTGGAACGTCTGGATTGCATCGGTCGTCGCGATCGTCGTCGCGACCGTGGTCGGAGTGGTCAACGCCTATCTCATCGTCAGGCTGGGCGTAAACACGATTGTGGTTACTCTCGGTATGGGAACCTTCCTTCTCGGCGTAGGGCTCTGGGCCACCAACATGACCACCGTGTTTGGTCTCCCGAAGGACTTTTCGCAGATCACCCTCTTCACTGTGTTTGGCCTTCCTGTTGGCTTCTTTTATGGCCTGATCTTGATGCTGATCTTTGCCTACATCTTGAGGTTCACCCCCCTCGGACGCAACATGCGCTTTGTGGGCGAGAATCGCGAGGTGAGTCGGCTCGCTGGGGTTCGCGTGACGAGAATCCGCTTTGGCGCCTTCGTCATGGCCGGCCTCATCGCTGGTATCGGCGGCGTGCTGGCAGCGGCTGGAACCGGCGGCTTCGACGCGGGTGTCTCGCAGATGTACCTGCTTCCGATCTTCGCGGCGACATTCCTAGGTTCGGCGGTGCTCCAGCCAGGTCGTTTCAACCCCCTCGGCACCCTGATCGCCATATTCTTTCTCTCGACCGGCGTCCTGGGCCTCCAAATACTCGGCGCGCAGGGATGGGTGCAACAGGTCTTTTACGGAGGGGTGCTCGTCATCGCCGTGACCATTTCCACCATCCTCGGTCGGCGATCCCGCTAGCCACGCAAACCTTCATTTCCTCAAAACCCACCGTTGTCACAAAGGAGAGACACATGAAGATCACCACCACCAGGGGCGGCCGCCTCCGCTCGCTCGCTGCCGCCGGCACCGTCGCCGCGGCACTCGTACTCGTCGGTTGCTCGAGCGGGGATGCCGCCCCGGAGGAAACCACTGAGGAGACCACCACGACCGAGGGTGGGTCGGGGCTCGAAGCACAGCTCGCCGAGTTCATGGCACTGCAGGACGAATACGACATGCCGACTGAGCCCATCAAGGATGGCACGGTGCTCGAGGGCAAGACGATCCACTACATCCCGATCACCAACTATGCACCCCAGTTCGCACTGACTGCGGCCGTGCTCGAAGAGGCGGTCTCCGCCGTGGGTGCTTCTCTGACTGTGTGCGATGGTGGCGGCAACCCCACCACCATCGGCAGCTGCGTGGACACCGCGCGCAATGATGCGAACGTGGGTGCCATCATTACTGACGGCTTCTACTACGGCATGGCGGCAAACGCCCTGAACGCCGCACAAGAAGCCGGCGTTAGGGTCATCTATGGCAACCAGTTCTCCGAGGATGCGTTCCCCGAGAGCGAGACACAGGCGAACGTGAATTCACCCGGCACTGAGATGGTCACCGAGTTGGCCACCTGGGTCGCAGTCGATTCAGAGGGTGCGGGCAATTTGCTCTTCGTGCGCAGTGCGGATGGCCCCGGAACGCAGAAGTTCGCTGATGAAGGTCTCGCGCAGCTCGCCACCGATTGTCCCGACTGCACGGTCACGACCATCGACATCACCACGGCGACCCAGAATCAACTGGAGGGTGAACTGAACACCAAGCTCCTGCAGGATCCCAACATCCAGTACGTGGCACCGCAGTTCGCGCAATACCTGCCGATCGTCATCCCGGCGACCCGCGCTTCGGGTTCACAGGCTCAGATCGGCACCACTGCTGCCACCCTCGGCGCGTTGCAAGCTGTTGCCAACGGCGACGTTGCCGCAGCTTCCGGCCAGTCGGCTCCATTCGGTGCCTGGGCCTTTATCGACAGCGCCCTTCGTTTGGCAAACGGGCAGGACATCTACCCGTACGTGATGCCGACCCGTCTCTTCACCGCTGAAAACATCGGTGACGTAGATGTCAGCGAAGGCGCCGAGGCCTCGGGCGAGTGGTTTGGCCCCGACTCCTTCAAGGACGACTTCAAGTCGCTCTGGAGTGTCAAGTGACCCAACCGCTCTCACCGGAGACCTCTCAGGGGCGGGTGCTTGCACCCGCCCCTGAGGGCACCCCCCGTCTGCAGGTCGAAAACCTGTGGATGACATTCGGAAGCACCCGCGTATTGCGGGATGTCGCAATTGACGTGCGACCCGGAGAAATTCACGCGCTCATCGGCCAGAACGGCTCGGGTAAGTCCACCGTCGCCAAGGTCCTGACAGGCCTGTACACGCCGGATGCCGGCACCCGCGTCGCTGTCGACGGCCACGACCTGAGCCTTCCCGTGCACCCCACTGAGTCGAAGCAGCGCGGCGTCGCTGTCGTTCACCAGAGCCTCGGCCTGGTCGACAGCCAGAGCGTGCTTGAGAACGTTCGGGTGGGCCGTCTGCGGGGGCACGGGCTCTGGCGTAAAATCAACTGGAAAGAGGAGCGTGCTGCCGCGCTGGAGGTGTTTGAACGGCTTGGTCGATCGATTCCTCTCGATGTTCCGGTCGGTTCACTGAGGGAAGAGGACCGCGCGACAGTCGCAATCGCTCGTGCGGTGCAGGACGCCAAGCCCGGTACTGGCCTCATTATCTTCGACGAGTCCACTCGCGCTCTCGGGCGCAAGTCGCTCGAGCACTTCTTCGAGATCCTCGACGACATCGTGTCCACCGGAACCGCCGTGCTCATGATTACGCATCGTCTCGAGGAAGTTGTCGACGCGGCTGACCGAGTCACCGTGCTTCGCGATGGACGCGTCGTGGAAAGCGGCAAGGTCGTCGAGGGAATGAGCGAAGCAGAACTCACGAAGCTCATGTTGGGACGAAACCTCGCGGATCTCGAACACGACAGTGTTATGAGCATCGACCGCAGCGCCACTCCGGTTCACGTAGGGGGTCTATCTGGTGGCGGGATCCGGGGCCTTTCGCTCGATATTTTCCCCGGTGAGGTCGTGGGCATCACCGGGCTTGCCGGAGGTGGCTTTGAGGACATCCCCTACCTCCTCTCTGGGGTATCTCCCGCCAGATCTGGCACCCTTGAACTCCCTGGCCGCACGATCGACGTGACCAAGCTCACACCGGCCGACGCGATCGACTCGGGCATCATGCTCGTGCCTGAGGGCCGTGAGCGCGGCGGTCTCGCGATGGGGATGACCGTCGCGGAGAACGCATCCTTCCCGCAGAGTTGCCGTTCTAAGCGGCAACTCCTCCCCTTCGACTCGAAGCGCGAACGCGCACTGGTACAGGACTGGATCGTGCGCCTTGACGTGCGCCCACCACTGCCAGATGCTCCGGTCAACACGCTGAGTGGTGGCAACGCCCAGAAGGTTGTGCTTGCCAAGTGGCTGTCGATGACTCCCCAGTTGTTCCTCTTGCATGAGCCCACTCAGGCCGTAGATGTCGGTGCGAGACACACGATCGTCGCTGCCGTGCGTGGTGCCGCTCGAGACGGCGCTGCCGTGCTCGTTGCCGGGTCGGATGAAAACGAGCTTGCGCTGTTGTGTGATCGCGTCATCATCGTCTCTGACGGGGAGATCCGTCAGGAGATCCGCGAGGACATCACCCCAGACACCATCGTCGAGGCGATCTACACGAATACCTCTCGAACGAAGCTGCGCCAGCGGACCGGGGCAGTGCAGGTAGTCTCCGAATCGGAAGCTCTCTAGGTCAAGGTGGTGGAGCGCAAGCGAGCCCCCCATATTTGAACAGGGGGCTCGCTTGTCTGGCTTGGTTCGTCACCAGCCCTCGGTGAGCACCCGGTCGAGCGCCGCGACCACGAAGTCTGCGCTCTCTGCACTCAGCGTGAGCGGCGGCTTGACCTTCAGCACGTTTGAACGCTCGGACGTGGTGAGCACGATCACTCCGAGTTCACGCAGCCGTTCGCAAATCGCCGCGGCCTCCTGGGTCGCGGGTTCCAGCGTTCCGCGATCCCGCACCAGTTCGACACCCAGGTAGAGCCCTTCACCGTGGATCGGCCCGACGATCTGGTGCTTTTCGGCGAGCGCACGGAAGCCGTCCGCGAGGCGACCCCCGACGATGCGCGCGTTCTCCTGCAGTCCCTCGTCGCGCATCGCATCGAGCACCGCGATGCCCACGCGGCAGCTCAGTGGGTTTCCGCCGGCGGAGGAAAAGAACTGGCCCTGAGTGGCAAGGGCATCGGCGATCCGCTTGGAGGTGATGACACCGCCGATCGGGAAGCCATTGCCCATCGGCTTCGCGATGGTGACGATGTCGGGAATGACACCCGACTGCTCGAATCCCCAGAAGCTTGACCCCATTCGGCCAAAGCCAACCTGCACCTCGTCTGCGATGCACAGGCCTCCCGCCGCCCGCACGCGCACATAGACGTCGGCGAGGTATCCCTCCGGAAGCACGACACCGCCGGCATTGCCGAGCACCGACTCGCAGATGAATGCCGCGACATCGCGCCCGGCTTCGGCGAGGGCCTGCAGGTCGTCGCCGAGATCCGCCGCGTACCGTGGCCCCGTGCCCTCGCCGCGGTAGGTGCCGCGGAACCGGTTGGGCACGTCGGAAACGTGTACCCAGTCAGGACGGTTCTGCAGCGCAAAAGGGTTGTCGTAGGCGGAGGTGGTTACCGCGTCAGATGCCATGGTCCAGCCGTGATACGCCTCGCGCAGCGCCACAACGGTCTTACGACCAGTCGCCGCCTGCGCCAGCCGCAGAGCGAGATCGACGGCCTCTGATCCGCTATTGACCAGCAGCACCGTATCGAGGCCTGAGTTCTGCGGCAGCAGCGCGAGCAGCCGCTCACTGTACTCGGCGAGCTCGCGGTAGAGAAAACGGGAGTTCGTGTTCAGGATGCGGATCTGGCGATTAACCGCATCGGCCACTCCCGGATGCCCGTGACCGATGCCGGTGACGTTGTTGACCATGTCGATGTATGCGCGGCCGGTCGTGTCGATCAGGTGATGCCGCCAGCCCCGCTCGATCTGCATGGGGCGCTCGTAATACCGCTCCTGCGCCGAGGCAAAGATGTGCTCGCGGCGGAGCTGCTCATCGGCCGCCTCGTCGCGCTGCGCAAGCGTGGGAAGCCCGAGAAACGATGCCGGGTCGTGAGTAAATCGACGCCAGGCTGGCACCCGATCGGGCAGAGCGAACGTCGGTGGGGCAGGTTCGGCGGTCGTCACCCGAAGCGGCGCATCTGCCCGGAGGAGACTCACCGTGATGGGACGAGCTTTCGCGGATCGTGCGAGCGATCCGATGCCCGCCCCTGCGCGGAGTACCGTACCCGGGCGCACGTCAGGCAGCACCCCCGCGATCTGCAAGAGCCAATCGACATCAACCTCAAGCGTGATCGCGTCTGCACTGACCGATCTCACTCGCGCATCGACCGGCGCGGTCACCTCGAGGGCGGCTCCCCCGGCCACCCAAATCTCCGTGAAAGATGGCCAGGTGGCGGCTGGGTCGGTTGCGTCGACCACCGTGCGAGTGAGCCGGTAGACGCCGTAAGGGAATACCGCGGCGTCTGCGCCACCCGCAAGTGCGTCTGCCACGAGGCATGACTCTGCGTTTCCCGCCATCCACTTCCCCGCGTCAAGGGTCTCGGATTCGACCCCCGGGTCGAGAATGCGCACTTCCCCCGTGAGACCGGGAAGCATCGCATTCAGCGGGCGGCCTCCCGCTCCCGTGGGAGTACTCACCGCTGCGAGGCCCGCACCCGCCGCGCGGCCGGGAAACCCCAGCCGTGCGAGCACAAGTTCGGTGACCTCGGCAAGCGGCACCGTGGTGGCGGCATCGAAGATCGCCTGCTCCCCCGCGACCCGGTCACGCGCGTACGCGTTGTCGCCGTCGATCTCCAACTGCCGCCATCCGCTCGCTACGAGCACGGTCGCGCGGAGCACGACCAGCGGCCAGAGTGCACGGGCTTCCGCGAGCGTCAGCGGAGCAGATTCATGGAACGCCGCAATCGTCTCGAGTGCCCGCAGGGGCCGTGCGGGTTCGTGATGCAGCATCGAAGCCACCGTGACCGCGAGCTCTGCCACACGCCACCCGTAGGCGAGGTCACCGAGGTCGAGCACGGTATGCGGGTGCAGTCGCGAGTCGTCACCGCGCCGACCCATGACGTTGTCGTCGGTGAGATCGCCGTGGATCGCCTGCACGGCAAGCGCTTCGGCGACCTTCGCAAGTTCCCGTTGGGCATCCTCCGCTGCGTCGAGCACGCGAGCGCGCAGCGCGTGATCCGCTATCGACGCAGCCAGTTTCAGGGTCTCGGCATGCGCCACCCGCATGTCCCACATGTGGGCGCGGTCAAGCCCGGGGTGGCTGAGGCCTTCGAGCGCCTGCACCGATGCGGCGGCGAGCGCACCGAACTCCGCGAGCACCCCCGGGGCGAGGTATCCATGATCGACCATGGCCTCACCCGCCGCAAACTCGCTGCGCCGCACGGCGAAGTCGCCAAAGCGCTGCGTCAGCTCGCCATTCAGACCCGGCAGCACCGAGGCGACCGCCACACCAGCCGCACGATAGGCCTCGAGTGCCGCGTGCTGACCGTCTCGTGCCTCATCACCGAAGACCGGGTTGTCGACCCGCAGCACACTGCGGGTGCCGTCCGGCTCCTCGAGGAGGAAGTTGCGATCCTGATTGCTCCCGAGCTCGGTCGCCACCACGGTGAGGCCGTAGCGTTCGAGGGCGATGCGTTCGGCCTCGGCCTCGGTGACGGCTGGGCGGATCAACCCACCCGTGATCTGCTCGGTCATTGCGTGTTCCTTCTCGGTGTCTCGGCAGTGTGCGTTACTGCGCGGTGAGTTTCTGGATTTCTGGCGCAAGCGCGGTGAACGCGCGTCGCCGGTGCGACTCGGCATCCTTCTCCGCAGGGCTCAGCTCGGCAGCCGAGCGCGTCTCTCCGTGAGGCAGAAAGACGGGGTCGTAGCCAAATCCTCCCGCACCCGCTGGCTCGCGAAGGATCGACCCGGCCCATTCCCCACGCACCACCCGCTCACTCCCGTCGGGTGTCACGAGCGCCGCAGCACACACGAAGGCAGCGCCGCGATGCCCATCGGCGATGTCGCTCAGTTGCCACAGCAGGAGCTGCACGTTCGCCTCATCGCTTCGGGCGGGACCCGCCCACCTGGCAGAGAAGATGCCGGGGCTGCCGCCGAGCACGCCGACAGAGATTCCTGAGTCGTCGGCGAGCGCCGACAGACCCGTGTGTGATGCCGCCGCGCGTGCCTTAATCAGGGCGTTCTCCTCGAACGTCACCCCGGACTCGATTGGCTCTGGCCCGTCGTACCCGATGAGCTCGATGCCGGGCACCAACGGCGCAAGGATTCTCCGCAGTTCCTCGAGCTTGTGAGCGTTGTGCGAGGCGAGCACGATTCGCGTGGTCACAGCGAGCCTTCGAGCGCCGCCCGCTGCATCTGTCGGAGTTCGGCAGTGGATACCAGCGCCAGGTCAAGCAGCGCGTCGAGTTCAGCGCGGTTGAATGGCGCGCCCTCCGCAGTGCCCTGCACCTCGATGAAGTCGCCCGATCCAGTGACGACCACATTCATATCGGTCTCGGCACGCACGTCCTCGACGTATGCCAGGTCGCTCATCGGCACACCGTCAATGATGCCGACGGAAACCGCCGCAACGCTGTCGGTGAGGGGCACTGCCTTCCTCGCGATGTGGCCAGCGGCACGCGCCCACTCGATCGAATCGGCGAGTGCGACATAGGCTCCCGTGATCGCCGCCGTGCGTGTGCCTCCATCGGCCTGCAGCACATCGCAGTCGATGACCAGGGTGTTCTCTCCCAGGGCCTTCATGTCGACCACTGCCCGCAAGCTGCGGCCGATCAGACGTGAGATCTCGTGAGTGCGTCCGCCGAGTTTGCCCTTCACCGATTCACGCTGCATGCGTTCATTGGTGGATCGCGGGATCATCGAGTATTCGGCCGTCACCCACCCCGTGCCCTTGCCACGAAGCCACGGCGGAACGCCCGGGGTGAACGAGGCGGTGCACAGCACACGCGTATCGCCGAAGGAAATGAGCGCGCTCCCCTCGGCCTGCTTGCTCCACCCGCGCTCAATGGTCACTGGGCGCAACTGCGATGCGGTGCGCCCGTCGGCGCGGTTTGGCTCACTCATAACACTCTTTCGGTTTGTCTTTCGCAACACGTGGATCCGTCGACAGCTGGAGGATCAATACCCGATCCAGACAGGGAACAACAGGCAGGATTCGGCCCTATTGTGGCAGTTGAATGGCACCCGTGTGGAGCAGATCGACCGATTCGATGCCAATGCCAAGCATGCGCCGGGCAAGTTCAACAAACTTCGCCGTGTCTGCGCCGGTGGCCTCGTACCTCAGGCTCGGCTCCCCAGCCGCGGGGTCACGCAGGAGGTCTCGCTCGGTGAGCACCCGGTAGACCTCTCGCGCGGTCTCGATGTCACTCGAAACCAGCGCAACGTCGGCACCCACGACCTGACCGATCGCCCCTCGCAAGAACGGGTAGTGGGTGCACCCGAGTACCAGGGTGTCGATGTCGTGTTCGACAAGCCCTGAGAGGTACTCGCGGGCGATCTCGAGCACCTCGGATCCACTGGTCTGCCCAGACTCCACGAGTTCGACAAAACGAGGACAGGCCTGGGTCGAGAGCGAGATCTCGGGGCGCATGCTGAACAGGTCGTCATACACGCGCGACTGGATCGTGGTCTGCGTGCCGATGAGACCCACGCGCCCATTGCGGGTAATCGACATTGCGCTTCGTACCGTCGGGCCGATCACCTCAACGACCGGTACGTCATAGCGTTCGTGCGCGTCGCGCAGCATTGCGGCGCTCGCCGTGTTGCAGGCAATGACCAGCATCTTTACGCCCTGGTCGACGAGCCCATCGAGAATCTCCAGAGAAAAGCGTCGCACCTCGGCGATCGGACGCGGTCCGTAGGGGGTGTGGGCGGTGTCGCCCACGTAAATCATCGATTCACCAGGCAGGAGATCGCGAATGGCCCGGGCGACGGTGAGCCCACCGACTCCCGAGTCAAATACTCCGATCGGCGCGTCGTTCGCAGTTCCGTGCGTGCTCACCACATCAGCCTATCGCTTGGGCCCTCGGACGTTCGGGCATCAGTGAATCCAAGACCTCCGGTGAAACTCGGTGAGCCCGTGCTCACTGATGCCCAGGTAGTGCGCCTGTGCCCCGTAGCCCTTGTTGGAGTCCCAACCGTAGTGGGGATGCGCAAGGTGCGCCTCCCGCATGACGGCGTCGCGATCCACTTTTGCCCGCACCGATGCCGCGGCCACACTCGCACAGCCTCGATCGGCACCCACCCGCGTGCGCACGGTGAGCGGCGTACGCAGAGCGGGGGTCAGCCAGTCATGGGAACCGTCGACCAGAATCAGCGCCTGTTGTACTGCAACCCCCGAGCCGTGCAGTGAGAGCAGCGCGCGTCGGGCCGCCTCGCCCAACGCCCAGATGATCCCCCGTTCGTCGATCTCGGCAGCCGAAGCATACCCGACCGAACCTGCACCCCATTCGGCCACAAGTGGCGCCAGGGTCTCCCTGCGCTTCGCGCTCAGGAGCTTCGAGTCGCGAAGCCCCTCGGGGAAGCCCAGCGTGCCAGCAACGACGGCGTGCACACCCACCGCGACGGGACCCGCAACCGCCCCTCGCCCGACCTCGTCTACCCCGATGACGAGCGGGACTCCATCTTCGAAACAGGAAAATTCGAACTCCAGCGTGGGCTCTTTCGAGACGTCACTCGGGGGCATCGGCCTCGCCCGTGGAAGACTCGTTCGTTCCCGAAGTCTCTGCCTTGGCAGCCTCGGAAACTCCGAGGAAAGTGTCGGGATAGTTGCCCAGCACACCAAAACGATCGAGCGGCCAGTTCAGCACGAACGCACGACCAACAATCTCTTCCTCGGAAACGAAGCCCTTGCCCGGTTGATCCTGGTTGTACCGAGAGTCACGACTGCTGTATCGATTGTCGCCCATCACCCATACCGAGCCGGTTGGCACCACCACGTCGAAATCCATCTCAGAGACGCGGGTGATGCCGTCAGGAACGACGACATACGGCTCGGTGAGCGGCACCCCATTCACCGTCACCCGACCGTCCGCATCGCAGCACACCACATGGTCGCCCCCGATACCGATTACCCGTTTAATGACGTAGTCGGCGCTCGTGTCTGCGGCGAGTCCGACGGTCTGCAGAAGCTGTTCGATTGGGCCGGGAGTGGCACCCGTCACGCTAATCGGGAGGTTCAGCCACCCACCCGGGTCTCGAAACACGACGACGTCACCACGCTGCACATCGACGAGTTCAGGAACGAGTTGATTCACCAGGATGCGATCGTTCACCTCGAGCGTTCGTTCCATGGAACCTGAGGGAATATAGAAGCTTCGGACGAGGAAGGTCTTCAAGAGAAACGACACCACGAACGCGACGAGCAAAATGATGAGCAGATCTCGGAGGAACCGCAGAATGCCGCCACCGAAGGTGCGTTCGGCGCTGGCTGGTACATCGGTCATGAGGCTCCGGGAGTTCGGTCGACGAGCGGGATGCGAGGCCGCGAGACGCTGCGATCCACTGTATCGATAAGTGGATGACTCCCACTGGGAGGTCTCAACACGCACTCAGGCTCCCACCCGAAAACCGGGGGGAGCCTGAGTGCGTCTCAAGGGGGCGACTAGAAGTCGCGCTTCTCCTTGACCTTGGCCTTCTTGCCGGTGAGGCTGCGCAGGTAGTAGAGCTTCGCGCGACGGACGTCGCCGCGGCTCACGACCTCGATCTTCTCGATCGCTGGGGTGTGCACGGGGAACTTACGCTCGACACCCACCTGGAAGCTAATCTTACGCACGGTGAACGTCTCGCGTACGCCCTCGCCGTGGCGGGAAATGACGATGCCCTGGAACACCTGAATACGTGAACGGTTACCCTCAACGATGTTGACGTGTACCTTTACGGTGTCACCGGCGCGGAAATCGGGAATGTCGCTCTTCAGCGACGGGGCATCGACCAGGTCGAGCTTCTGCATGATTGTCTCTCTCTGCGCCCGCCGCAAGTCGGCACGCAAATGAATAGTGGTGAAAGCTAAGTGTGATTCACGGTGTGTGCGGACCCTCGCGGCAGTGCCGCACCGTGGCACAAGTGTCTATTATGCCACAAATTTTGGGTGTGGACCGACTCTTAGGCTTCGGGCGGAAGCAGCTCGGGGCGCACCTGGCGCGTGCGCTCGATCCGCTGCTCGTGACGCCACGCAGCGATTGCGGCGTGATTGCCACTGAGGAGCACTTGCGGCACGTCGCGGCCTCGCCACGACGGCGGCTTCGTGAAGCTCGGATATTCGAGAAGCCCGTCTTCGTGGGACTCCTCAACGAGGCTCTCAGGATTTCCGACGACCCCGGGCAAGAGGCGCCCGATCGCCTCGATCATCGCAAGGGTCGCGACCTCACCACCGTTGAGCACATAGTCGCCCAGACTCACGAGCCGCACGCGACCGCGGTCAGCGTATTCGTCGACGACGCGCTGGTCGATGCCCTCGTAGCGCCCGCAGCCAAATATCAGATGATGTTCTGTGGCGAGTTCGCGGGCCATCGCCTGAGTGAACACGTCGCCCGCCGGTGAGGGAAAGATGATGAGCGGCTCGGCGGATCGGCCAGCCGGTTCTGCAACCGAGTCTGGTTCAGACGCAGCTTCGGTATGAGATGCGGCAAGGATCGTGTCAAGTGCTGCACCCCAGGGCTCGGGCTTCATCACCATGCCGGCACCACCACCCGTCGGGGTATCGTCGACGGTGCGGTGCCGGTCAAAGGCGAAACCACGGAGGTCGTGCACTTGCACGTTGAGGAGGCCGCGCTCTTTCGCCTTGCCGAGCAGCGAGAGTTCAAGCGTGTCGAAATACCCCGGGAAGATCGTCACGATGTCGATCTTCATACCGTGTCGGCCCCTTCGGTCGAGGACTCGCTCGACGTGCCGGCCCCCTCCTGTTGTGCGCTGTCTTCGGGCAGTTCTTCGAATAGCCCCTCCGGTGGGGTGACGGTCACGATCCCCGTTTCTAGATCAACGCTGGGCACGATTGCCTCGACGAACGGCACCAGCACGATACCGTTCGCCGTCTTCACTGCGAGCAGATCTTGCGCCGGAAAATGCTGCACCTCAGCCACGGTGCCCACCGAGACACCGTCGCGACGCACGTCGAGACCCTTGAGTTGATGGTCATACCAGGCATTTTCTTCTTCGCCTGCTTCGACCGCAGCCTCATCAATCCAGAGAATCGCCCGCACAATACTCTCGGCAGCGGAACGATCGGCAACTTCTGCGAAGAAGCCGACGGGAACCCCGTTGAACCAGCGCAGCTCGCGCAGCACGATGGTGCGGCCAAACCACTCAGAATCGTCGGGAACCTGGAGGTGAAACACTGCCCCGGGAACGAACCGCAATTCGGGATTGTCCGTGTAGAGCTCGAGCTTAATTCCACCCTTGAGCCCATGCGGCTTGGTCAAGCGGCCAACGCGCAAGCTCCCCGGCCCCTCTGAGGGACGGGGAGCTTGCGCGCGCTTGGGTGCGTCAGACATTACGCACTTTCGTTCGCGTCGGTATCGACCACGTCTATGCGCACGCGACGACCTTCGCTCATCGCGCCGATCACCGTGCGCAGCGATTGTGCGGTGCGACCGCCGCGACCGATCACACGACCGAGATCGCTCGGATGCACGCGCACCTCAAGCAGCTCGCCACGCGCAGTGTCACTACTTTCGACGCGCACCTCGTCAGGATGTTCAACGACCCCCTTCACAAGGTGCGTCAGTGCCGCAGCCAGCGATACCGCCACAGTCTTACGCCTCGGTCGTCTCGGCCTCTACGGCCTCGTCAGCAGGAGCTTCGACGGGGGCCTCTGCGGGAGCCTCGACTACCTTTTCAGTCTTGGGGCGAAGCACAGGCTTCTTCGAGGCGTTGACCTCAAAGACAGGCTTGGGCTCGACTGGCAGCACCTTCGACTCGGTGTCACCCTTGCCGGTGAACTTGCCCCAGTCGCCGGTCAGCTTCAGGATCGCGGCAACCTGCTCGGTCGGCTGCGCGCCAACGCTCAACCAGTACTGCGCGCGCTCGCTGTTCACCTCAATGAACGAGGGCTGCTCGGTGGGATGGTACTTGCCGATCTCCTCGATCACGCGACCGTCACGCTTGGTGCGCGAGTCGGCAACGACGATGCGGTAGTAGGGTGCGCGGATCTTACCGAGACGCTTGAGGCGAATCTTGACTGCCATGAGGGCTCCTTCAACATGTGTAAACGACGCCGCGCCAAAGTGACGCGGAAGCCTGACGCGCAGTGTGCGCGAACCGATCAATCCTCCCATGAACTTGGTGGAAATGCAATTTATGTCGCGACCTGGGCTTTTATGACCATTCCGCACATCAAAGTAGTCTGGAGCCCCACGGCACACCCTGGAGGCACCGATGTCGATTGCGTTCGCAACGTCCCCTCGATCCACGCTCGGGATCGAGTGGGAGTTGGCCCTGGTCGACCGCAACACCCGCGCCCTCTCGTGCGTGGCTCCCCGGATCCTCAGCGACCTGCGGAGCCAATATCCGAGCAACGCGTTTCCGCACTTGGCAAGTGAGCTGCTCGAGAACACCGTCGAACTGGTTACGGCACCCCACGCACGGGTGTGCGACGCGACCGCGGATCTGCGTACCCTGGCTGGCGCAGTGCAAACGGTTGCGGCGGATCACGGCGCGACGCTGATCGGCTCGGGAAGCCATCCGTTTAGCCGTTGGGAGGAACAGACCGTCACCCCGAGTGAACGATACGACCGCTTCATCGAACGCTACCGCTGGTGGGGCAGGAACATGCTCATTTGGGGCGTGCACGTGCACATTGGAGTGGATCGCAAGGATCGCGTGGTGCCGCTCATGCACGCACTCCTTGCCCATCTCCCCCACCTGCTTGCTCTCTCCGCTTCCAGCCCCCTGTGGGCCGGCGAAGCCACCGGGTACGCGTCCAATCGCACCCTCATGTTCCAGCAGCTTTCGACGGCCGGACTCCCCTGGGATTTCGACGAGTGGTGCGATGTCGAACGGGTGCTCGCTGACCTCGCAAAGACGAGCATTATCGCGGAGCCAACGGAAGCCCGCTGGGACATTCGACCGGCGCCACGCTGGGGCACTATCGAGGTTCGCGCGTGCGATGGCGCATCGACGCTCGCGGAGATCGGCGCTCTGGCTGCGCTCGCCCAGTGCATGACGGAGCATTTCCAAACCCTCCTCGACCGCGGAGAGAGCCTCCCCCGCCTCCAGCCCTGGTTCGTGCGCGAGAACAAATGGCGCGCAGCGCGCTACGGTCTCGATGCACACATCATCGTCGATAGGCACGGTTCGGAGATGCCGCTGCGAGCACACCTGAGCGAACTGGTCGCCGCGCTCACCCCCATCGCTCATCGCTTGGGCTGCGCCGCCGAACTCGCGGACGTCACTCGCGTGCTGCGATCCGGCAGTAGCGCCGAACGTCAACTGGCTGTATTTGAGGCGCACGGACGTGGACCCGAGGCTCTCCGGGCGGTCGTTGACTCACTCATCGGAGAGTTCGAGCATGGCCTGGCGCTGTAGCTAGCGCAGCCCCTTGCCCAGCATCTGCTGCAGTTGCGCCAGGTCTTGCTCCGAGGGCGCAGCGGAGGTACCGCCGACCCCAAACCCTGACCCCGCGGGAGCGGATCCCGCACTCACAGAACCCAGTTCTGCCTGCTGAGCACGCTTGGCCGGGTTGCCGGATCGGGACGATCCCTTCTTCTTTGCCTGGGGCTTCTTCTTTCCACCGTGTCCCATTCCCGGCATGGGACCCATACCGGGAATCTGTGGCACACCCCCGCGCGCGACCGTCTTCATCATTTTCGCAGCCTGCTCGAAGCGCTGAACCAGCGAGTTCACCTCAGTGACGGTCATCCCTGATCCCTTGGCGATGCGGAGCCTACGCGATCCGTTGAGGACCTTCGGGTTCTGTCGCTCCGCTGGCGTCATCGACTGGATGATTGCCTCGGTGTGGATGATCTCACGCTCGTCGAAGTTCTCGAGCTGTTCCTTCATCTTGCCCATGCCTGGCAGCATGCCCATCATCTTCTTCAGGGACCCGGCACCACGCAGCTGCTGCATCTGCTTCAAGAAGTCGTCGAGCGTGAACTGATCGTTCGCGATCTTATCCGCTACCTGACGTGCCGCATCCTCGTCGAAGGCCTGTTGCGCCTGTTCGATGAGGGTGAGCACGTCTCCCAAATCGAGAATTCGACTGGCCATCCGGTCGGGGTGGAAGGGTTCAAAATCCGCAAGCCCCTCGCCCGTCGAGGCAAAGAGGATCGGGCGCCCGGTGAGGCTCCGGATCGACAGGGCCGCACCGCCGCGGGCATCTCCATCGAGTTTCGTGAGCACCACGCCCGTGAAGTCAACGCCTTCCTGAAACGCCTGTGCGGTGGCAACCGCATCTTGGCCGATCATTGCGTCGATCACGAAGAGAACCTCGTCAGGGTTCGTCGCCTTCCGTATGTCTGCTGCTTGGCGCATCAGTTCGGCATCAACGCCGAGTCGGCCAGCCGTGTCGATAATGACAAAGTCGTGCAACTTTGTCTTCGCCGCGGCAACACCCTGTTTCGCGACCCGCACCGGGTCGCCCACTCCGTTGCCTGGCTCTGGAGCAAAGATCGCGACACCCGCCTGCTCGGCAACCACCCCGAGCTGGGTCACCGCGTTCGGTCGCTGCAGATCGCAAGCCACCAGCATCGGGGTGTGCCCCTGATCCTTCAGCCACTTGGCTAACTTGCCCGCCAGCGTCGTCTTACCCGCGCCCTGCAGGCCCGCCAGCATGATGACCGTGGGGGGATTCTTAGCGAACTGCAATCGGCGCTGCTCGCCACCGAGGATGCCGATCAGCTCCTCGTTCACGATCTGCACCACTTGCTGCGCCGGATTCAGCGCCTTGTTCACCTCGTCTCCGAGCGCTCGCTCGCGCACCTTCGCGGTGAAGGCTTTCACCACTTCGAGCGCGACGTCGGCCTCAAGCAGCGCGCGGCGGATCTCCCGCACCGTGCCGTCAATATCTGCCGCAGAGAGCTTGCCCTTGGTACGAAGGTTCTTGAAGGTGTCGGTCAGACGGGCCGAGAGGTTTCCGAAAGTTGCCATGGTGGCTCAATTCTAGCGGGGTGTCTCCACGGTCACCCGATGAGCTGCTGTGCAAAGACGTGCGGGGTGAAGCCGGTGAGGTCGCCGATCCCTTCGCCCTGGCCAATCAATTTGATGGGAAGGCCCGTCTTCTGCTGAACCGCAAGCACAAATCCACCCTTTGCAGACCCATCGAGCTTCGTGAGAACGAGACCCGTGACTCCGGCGTGCTCGATGAATGCCTCCGCTTGGGCAAGCCCGTTTTGGCCGGTCGTCGCATCAAGCACGAGCAGCACCTCGGCAATGGGTGCCTGCTTTTCAATCACTCGTCGCACTTTCGAGAGCTCATCCATCAGGCCACCTTTTGTCTGCAGGCGTCCGGCGGTGTCGATGATCGCAACGTCGTACCCCTCACGGATGGCACGCTCGACCGTCTGGAACGCCACGGAGGCCGGATCCTGACCGTGCTGCTGCGGCCGCACAATGTCGACGCCCGCGCGCTCAGCCCACGTTGCGAGCTGCTCAACCGCGGCCGCACGAAATGTGTCTGCGGCACCCACGACGACGCGTTTGTCGAACGTTGTCAGGTACTTGGCGAGTTTGCCAATGGTGGTTGTCTTTCCCACCCCGTTGACTCCGACGACAAGCACCACAGCCGGGCGCTCAGACAAGCGCAGGGTCGGATCAAAGCTTGCGAGGCGAGCCTCGATCGCCTCGCGCAGCATCCGGCGCAACTCTTTCACCTCGGTCACCCGGTGCCGTTCGACCTCCGCGCGCAAGTCATCGAGAACCGACTCGGCAATGTCAGGCCCGAAGTCGGCGGAGATGAGTGCCGTCTCCAAGTCATCCCAGGTATCGTCGGTGATCTTCTCGGTGCCGCCTTTGAGGCCGCGGAACACGTGTGCAATTGACCAGGATCGCTCAGCCATAAGTCGAGTGTATCTGTCAGCGCTCACCCACAAATTTGGTTGTCATATCTGAGGGTATATTCCCGTTTGGTTACGAAGCCCTGCTAGGAGTGCGGTTTTCACCTCTCGCCGCGTCGATACTCCGCTACGCTTCTCACTATTCGATGCGCCTGCGTAATGTGGCCGGGCGCGTAAGCCAACGGAGGTACCGTGACCGGAACAACGGCCCTATCCGTCCGCACAAGACGCCCGCTGAGCATGGCCCTGCTGCTTGGGATAGTCCTCGCACTCCTCAGCGGTCTCTTCGTCGCCACACCGGCTCTCGCGTTGGAATGCGTACCCGACGCGAGCACCGGGTGCGTGCAAGGCATCATCAAAGGCACCGATGGATCGCCAGCTGCGGGAGTGAAGGTGTCGCTGAGCGGCGGCTCTGAAAAGCAGTCAGTTGAGACCGATGCCGAGGGTAAGTGGGTCTTCGCTGTCACTGCGGCTGGCACCTACACCGTGACGGTCGATGGAGACACACTTCCCGATGGGCAATACTTCAAATCGGTCGATAGCCGCGAGGTGACGGTTGAGCTGAACAACCTCGCGAGTGCACTCTTCCCGCTGAGTGACGATCCCGAGGCCTCTGCGGCGAGCGCAGCGGCCGAGAGTTCAGGGTCGTCTGCCGGATCCTCATCCGATTTCTCGTGGCCCAGGTTCTGGCAGCAGTTTGTTTCCGGCATTCGGATGGGACTCCTCATCGCACTCGCTTCGTTGGGCCTCTCACTCGTGTTTGGCACGACCGGGCTCAGCAACTTTGCCCAGGGCGAGATGGTGACGCTCGGTGGCCTCCTCGCCGCACTCTTCATGACCTTTACCGGAAATCTCTGGCTCGCGGCAATCCTTGCGGTGGCGGCATCGGCAGCGTTCGGATGGGCCCAAGACAAGGTGCTGTGGAAACCACTCCGTAAACGCAGGCTGAGCCTGATGCAACTCATGATCGTGTCGATCGGCCTCTCGATTACCATGCAGTACCTGTTCCAGTTCTTCTTCGGTTCCAGCGTGGTGCGCATCGACACCGCGACCCCGTCTACATTCACTCTCTTCGGGGTCACCCTCACCGTGCAGTCATATCTGGCAATGGGCGTCTCTCTCATCGCGATCATTGCCGTCGGCCTCGGTCTCACATTCACGCGATTCGGCCGCGCCACTCGAGCAATTTCAGACAATCCTGCGCTAGCTCGCGCTTCAGGCATCGATGTTGACCGCGTCATCAACTTTGTTTGGATCGTTGGAGGTGGCCTGGCTGGCCTCGCCGGGGTCTTCTTTGGGCTCGTCTTCAACGGCCTGACGTGGTTCACTGGCGGTCAGATGCTGCTGCTGTTCTTTGCCGCGGTCACTCTGGGTGGGCTGGGAACCGCGTTCGGGGCGTTCGTCGGTTCGATGATCATCGGCATGATGGTCGAACTCACCAACCTCTGGCTGCCTGGCGACCTCAAATTCGCGACTGCACTCTTACTTCTCATCCTGATCCTGTTGGTTCGACCACAGGGCATTTTCGGTCGCAAAGAGCGGATCGGCTAGGAACATCTCATGGATTTCTGGACTGGACTTCTCACAAGCCTGCTGCAGACGGCCTTCTCGCCGACGACCGCGGCCTTTGTGCTCGCAGCGATAGGTCTCAATATTCACTTCGGGTTTACCGGCCTGATGAACATGGGACAAGCCGGATTCATGTTGGTCGGCGCCTATGGCTTCGGTGTCTCCGTCGTGCTCGGGGCGGGATTTTGGACCGCGATCCTGATCTCGATGGTCGCGGCGATCATTTTCGCACTGATCCTCGGTATCCCCACGCTCAAACTTCGGGGAGATTACCTCGCGATCGTGACCATCTCGGCGGCCGAGATCCTGCGAATGATCGTTCGGCTCGCGTCACTGCAAGACGTGACAGGAGGTCCTACAGGACTCGCCGGATCGCAATATCGGCACGTCTTTACCGCTTTGTCGCCACTCCCCGAGGGAAAGACAACCTTCCTCGGCCTGACCTACAACAACACGGGCATTGACGATTGGTGGACGAGGATCGTCGCGTGGTGCCTGGTTGCACTCTTCATCCTGATCACATGGTCTCTCATGCGTAGCCCCTGGGGTCGCGTGCTGAAGGGTATCCGCGAGGATGAAGACGCGGTGCGAAGCCTGGGCAAGAGCTCGTACGCATACAAGATGCAGGCGCTCATTCTCGGCGGTGTGCTCGGTGCGCTGGGCGGCATCGTCATGGCCCTGCCAAGCGCCATGCAGCCCGATTCAATGGGGCGCCCAGCTACCTTCAATCTGTGGATGATCATGTTGCTGGGTGGCGCGGCGACCATCTTTGGCCCCCTCCTCGGCACGCTGATCTTCTTCATCGTCCGTTTGCTGCTGACTTCACTGGCTGGTGAGTTTGTACCCTCGACCCTCTTGAATGCGCAGCAGACTGAGCAACTCGCCTGGATCCTCATCGGCATTTCGCTCATGTTGCTGGTGATATTCAGACCGCAAGGAATACTCGGGAACAAGAAGGAGCTGTCGTTCAATGTCTAGTGAGCAGAGCTACCCCTATGATCGCCAGGCGCTCCGCGCACGGCTGCGCACCCTCGATCAGGTTCCCGGTGTCGCAAAATTCGACCCGATTCTCACAGTCGATCATATTGAACGTCGCTTCGGCGGAATGACCGCTGTACATGTGGAACACCTTGAGGTTGAACGAGGAGCGATTACCGCACTCATCGGACCCAATGGGGCGGGGAAAACAACCTTCTTCAACCTCATCACTGGGTTTGACCAACCCTCGAACGCGAGGCGACTGATCGGTGGCGGCGACGCAAGCTGGTCATTCAACGGGAAGACAATGACTCGCACAGCCGCGTCTCAGGCGGCCCGTGCGGGGATGGTGCGAACCTTTCAACTCACCAAAGCGCTGGGTCGAATGACTGTGCTTGAAAACATGCTGATTGGCGCGAACAATCAGCCGGGCGAGAACCTTCTCGTGGGGTTGTTCAAGCCGCTCTGGGTGAAGCGAGAAAAGGAAAACATCGAGCGGGCCGAAGAACTTCTCGCTCGCTTCAAACTCGACACCAAGAAGCAGGATATGGCGGGAGACCTGTCGGGCGGTCAGAAGAAACTCCTTGAAATGGCACGCGCGTTGATGTCAAACCCCGCCATGATCATGCTCGACGAGCCAATGGCTGGCGTAAACCCAGCCCTCACGCAGAGTCTGCTCGATCACATTCAGGCACTGCGCGACGAGGGCACCACCGTGCTGTTCGTCGAGCACGACATGCACATGGTGCGGCACATCAGCGACTGGGTGGTGGTCATGGCACAGGGCGAGCTCATCGCCGAGGGGCTGCCCGAAGAAATCATGACGAGCTCCGCTGTCGTCGACGCGTACCTCGGGGCACATCATGACCGAGATCTCGGCGACGATGACGTGCTCACGACCGGTGTGATCCGGGCGATTACCCAGGAAGTCAAGGAGGAATCGCGATGACAGATCAGCCGCTCGTGGTGAAGGCCGACAACGTCACCGCAGGGTATCTGCCCGGAGTCAACATTCTGAACGGTTGCTCGCTTGAGGCATACCGGGGAGAACTCATCGGAATTATTGGGCCCAACGGTGCCGGAAAATCGACGCTCCTGAAGGCCCTCTTTGGGCTCGTAGATATTCGCGAGGGAACAGTCACCCTCGACGGAGAAGATGTGACGAATCAGGCAACGAATCAGCTCGTGCGCAAGGGGGTCGGGTTCGTTCCGCAGACGAACAACGTGTTCCCCTCCTTGACGATTGAAGAAAACCTACAGATGGGACTTTTCCTGAAGCCAAAGGAGTTTCAGTCTCGCGTCGCGGAAATGTGGGATCTGTTTCCGATGTTGGCCGAGCGTCGACGGCAGCGCGCTGGCTCCCTATCCGGCGGAGAGCGGCAGTCCGTCGCCATGGCGCGCGCACTGATGATGGATCCGAAGGTGCTGCTGCTGGACGAGCCCAGTGCGGGCCTTTCTCCCGTGCGACAAGATGAAACCTTCATCCGCACCAGGCAGATCAACCGCACGGGAGTCACTATCATCATGGTCGAGCAGAATGCACGCCGCTGCCTCCAGATCTGCGACCGCGCCTACGTTCTCGATCAGGGCAAGAACGCCTACGAGGGGCCCGGTCGCGAACTCGCAAACGATCCCAAGGTCATTGAGCTTTACTTAGGCACGTTGGCCGCAGATGTCGAGTCTGAGGCGAGCAAAACACAGGCGGATGGGTCGCGCGAGTAGGGCATGAGAAAGGGCCGGTTCCCAGGAACCGGCCCTTTCTGTGTACCCGGGTCGAGGCCTAGATCGCACCTTCAACCGCGCGCTGGAACACGGGGTTGTTCGACTCGTCGTACTTGTAGATGCCGATCGACGCTGACGACGGATCGTTGTCAGCATTCAACGGGCCCGTGCCCGACTTCCCGACGTAGGCAATTTCTTCACCGGATTCCAAGAGCGCTGCACAATCGGCGAAGGTGTTGCACTCCTCGCCGCCGTTCGCACCGGTGACCGCGGCGAGCTCAGCCTGGATCGATGCCGAATCCGTCGCACCTGCCTTGGTTGCGGCCAGAGCAACGATCGTCACCAAGTCGTAGGCTTCGGGAGCGTAGGTGAAGCTGACAAGCTCTCCACCGAACTCAGCGGAATAGATCTCCTTCAGCTGAGTCTGGAACTCCTCGTCGGCCTGTGCACCTGGGATCGAGCCCTGAGCACCCGTGAGGGTGCCCGGATCGAAGTCAGCTTCGAAACCGTTGGTGTTGCCATCGACGAGGTAGACGGTCGAAAGATCGACACCCTGCGCCACGAGTTCGGGAATGATCGCCTTGATCTGGTCGAAGGTCACGATGACGAGCGCATCGGCACCGGAAGCCTTCGCTGCCGTCACCTCAGCCGAGAACGAAGTCTGATCAACCGGGAACTCGTTGCCTTCGCCCTTCGCGCCGTACGCAATCTCGGCGCCGCCGGCTTCCAGCACTTCCTGAATAGTGTCGCGTAGACCGAGACCGTAGTCATCGTTGAAGGTCATAAAGGCCACGCTGCTCTTACCGTCGGCAAGAATCTGGTTTGCGAGTGCGTTGCCCTGTACCGAGTCCGGCGGAGCGGTGCGGAAGTAGTTCGGGCTGATCCCGCTCAAGCCTGATGCGGTGTTCGATGGGGAGCCCATGAGGAGCCCCTCGCCGGTGATCTTTTCGACCACGTGCAGGGTACGCGAGGAACTCATCGCTCCGAGAACGAAGGAAGCTCCGCTGGCGATGACATCGTCTGCGCCTTTCTCCACGATGGTGATGTCGGCGCCGTCGCCCTCATTGGCCTCGGCAACAATCTCGACGTCTTCGCCGAGCACACCGCCTGCGGCATTGATGTCGACCAGCGCCTGAGCGATGCCAGCCTGAACTGGTGGCATGAGGAAGCCGAGGGACCCGGTCTGTGGGAGGAGCGTTGCGATCTTCAGCGCACCGGTGCTGCTTTCCTCCGCGGGAGCGGTTTCGGCTGGCTCACCTCCGGAGCAGGCGGTCAGTACCAGCGCAGCGCTTGCGACCAGCGCAAGCGCGCCCGCCGATCTCTGGGAAATCATTTTCATTAATGACACCTTTCATACCGAATGGCCATGGCCGCAACATTGCGACACTGGGCTTGAGCCTAGCGAATTGACACCTGGGAACGGCCGACGTGGCCCATTTGTGGCCCAGATGTTAGCGAGTCGTGACCCAACCGGCTATGCGACCGCGGTCTCCTCGTCGCGCGCGAGTCGCTGACCAACCACTGCCGAGATCCCGTCCTGCCGCATCGACACCCCATACAGAGCGTCCGCGATCTCCATTGTCCGTTTCTGATGGGTAATGACGATGAGCTGCGAGTTCTTGCGGAGGCCCTCGAAGGTCTGCAGGAGCCGACCCAAGTTGGCATCGTCGAGGGCGGCCTCCACCTCGTCCATGATGTAGAACGGGCTAGGCCGAGCGTGGAAGATCGCGATCAGCCAGGCGACGGCCGCGAGCGAGCGCTCGCCACCCGAGAGCAGCGACAACCGCTCGACCTTCTTTCCTGCTGGCCGCACGTTCATCTCGATACCAGTACCGAGCAGATCGTCAGGATCGGTGAGGAAGATTTCTCCCGACCCGCCCGGGAACAGCACCGGGAAGACCTCGGCGAAGGCCGCCTGCGTGTCCACGAATGCCTCAGCGAAGATGCCCTGCATCTTCCCGTCGAGATCGGCGATGATCTTCAGTAGATCGGCTCGGGTCTTCGATAGATCTTTCAGTTGTTCCGCCAGGAAGGCATGCCTCTGCTCAAGCGCCGAATACTCCTCAAGCGCAAGCGGATTAATCCGACCGAGCTCTGCGAGACGCTTCTCGGCCCGTGCGAGACGCTTCTGCTGTTCGGCTCGCACGAACGGAACCGTCGGGGTCTCGTGCTCTGGCGCGATGCCGTCCCATTCCTCGTCACCCAGCACGGGAATGAGCTGATCGGGCCCGTACTCAGCGATGAGGACTTCCTCGACCAGGCCAAGCTCACTCCCCGAGCGCTCGAGAAGCGCGGAAATCTGCAATTTCCGCTCATAGCTCTTGAGTTCCGCGCCGTGCACGCGCTCGGTCAGCGCCCCCAGCCGCTTTCTCAGCTCGGCTTCCTCCGAGCGAAGGAGCGTGAGTTCTTGACTATGCCTCGCACGCTCTTGCTCGGCCGCCTGTTGTGCCACCCGCGCCTCGGCGAGCGAGCGGTCGCAGGATGCTTGGATGTCGGGCAACAAACTGGCTACCCGCTCCGCTCGGGCGACCTGTCGGGCGCGAAGCACGGCGCGACGCGCGGCATCCTCGGCCGCATGTCGCTCGGCATCGAACTGATCGGCGAGCTGCAGATGTCGCGCTCGGGCGGCTCTCGCGCGTTCCCGGGCGGTCTCCAGCTCAAGCCGCAGCTCGACCTCGGCCTGTCGTGCACGCTCAACCTCCTCAGCAAGAGCATCACGCTCGCTCGCGTCGAAGATCGGGCGAGGTCGAGCCTCGGCCTCCTCCCATTCACGCACGGCGTGATCCACCGCTGCCTGAGCATCGATGACGCTTTCAGCAACAGATGCCAGCGCCTGACGCGCCCGATCCGCCTCGGCATGGCCTGCCTCGGCGCGCACGGTCAACCGATTTCGCTGCTCCGCCACGGTAGCGAGCCGGGCATCTGCGGCCCGCAGGTCGGCGAAGGCTCGGTCTGCCTCGATCTTGGCACGCCCAGCCGCCTCTCGAAGGTCGGTGAGCTGCGCGCTCAATTCCTCGATTTCACCGACCAGAGCGGTACGACGCTGCTCGGCCTGTTCGCGGTCGGCGGTGAGCTCTATGCGAGATGGAGCGAGTCCAGACCCCCCGGTAAGCGTGTGCTCGGTCAGGACATCGCCGGCCAGGGTGACCAGGGTGAAGCCGCCCGACGGCAACCATTCGCGGAGGAGCTTCGCCGCCGCGCGAGCCGATTCCAGGTTGTCGACGATATAGCTTCGCGCCAGCACGCCAATTACGCCGTCGGGGGCGCGCGTCACGTCGATCGCGCGAATAGCTCCCGGCACCTTCGGTCCGGCGGATTCACGGTCGAAACCGCTCTCGGAACGCGCGATTACGATTCTCACGCGACCAAGATCCTGGCGGTGGGCCGCCTCCACCGCAGAATCGGCAGCTACAGCATCGTCTGCGAGCAACGCGTCGGCAAATTTGCCGAGTGCGGCCGCGACAGCGGTACTATACCCCTCGTCGACGCGGACTTGGTCACTTACCCGGCCAGACAGTCCGCGAGGGACTTGTGAAAGCAACGCACCGGAGGCATCCCGCTGATCGAGCGAGCGCGCCAGTGCGCTGATGCGAGCATCAAGCCCCGCACGTTCTCGTTCGAGTTCATGGAGACGTTCGCGAACCTCGTCGCGCTCGCGCTCCGCCTCTCTCTGCGCGTCTTGTGCGCCGCGGTAGGCATCGTCGAGACCGGTCTCTGGGGCTTCGACCTCGCTCAATTCCGATACGAAGGCAGACAGTTCTTCCCGGGCTAAATGTGCGCGCTCATCGGCTTGCGTGAGGGCGAGTTCGCGCCTCGCGACCTCCTGAGCGACCGTGGCCAGCTTCTGCTCTGCCGTTTCCCTGTGGCCACGGAGCTTCGACAACTCGAGGTCGTGTTTGGAGACCAGCGCGCTCTGTGCAGCGAGGTGCTCATCGACCGCGTCGAGGGCGCGTTGGGCTCGCAAGGTGGCATCGCCCGCCTGTTGCCACGCAGCTTCAACCGCTGGCAATGCCTCGCCCAGTTGCTTCGCCTCCTCGTTCGCCTCGTCGAGCGCGGCACGGGTCAGCCGGCCCTGCTGCTCGGGCGGCTCGGCCTGGGTGGCGAGGAAGGTCAGTCGCTGCTGGGCCTGCGCGAAGACGCCGCGGAGGCGGGATTGCGCAGATTCAAGACCCAGCGTGATCCTGCGGGCGGCATCGAGCTCGTCGCTGTGCTGATCCTGCTCGAGTCGCTGGATCCGCAGCTGCTTCTGTTCCACCTGCTCCTGCAGCACAATGCGCTCAGAATGCTGCTCCGCCTCGCTTTGAGCGAGTGCATCGAGTTCCACGCGCAGCCTGGCGACATCGTCGGCGAGAAGCCTCGCCTTCGCGTCACGCAGCTCCGACGCAATCCCCTGGGCAGCCCGCGCCACCTCGGCCTGGTGGCCCAGAGGCTTCAGCTGACGGCGAATCTCACCCGCGAGATCGTTGAGACGCGTGAGGTTCGCCTCCATCGCGTCAAGCTTGCGCAGGGTACGCTCCTTGCGCCTACGATGCTTCAAGATACCGGCGGCTTCCTCAATGAATCCCCGACGATCATCCGGAGTCGCACGGAGCACTGCATCGAGTTGGCCCTGCCCAACGATCACGTGCATCTCGCGACCCAATCCAGAATCGCTCAGGAGTTCCTGCACGTCGAGGAGTCGACACCCCTCGCCGTTAATGGCGTACTCGCTCGCCCCGTTGCGAAACAGGGTTCGACTGATCGTCACCTCGGAATACTCAATGGGAAGGGCGCCGTCTGAATTGTCGATAGTGAGCTTCACCTCAGCGCGGCCGAGCGGGCCCCGCGTAGAGGTTCCCGCGAAGATGACGTCTTCCATCTTTCCGCCGCGCAGGGTTTTTGCCCCCTGCTCACCCATCACCCAGGCGAGCGCGTCGACCACATTCGATTTGCCCGAACCATTGGGGCCGACGATCGCGGTGACCCCGGGCTCGAATTGGAAGGTGGTGGACTGAGCGAACGACTTGAACCCTTTGAGGGTCAGGCTCTTCAGGTGCACCGCCACCTCCTTCTCACGCGTCGTATTCGTGGCGGTGAAAGAACTTCGTCCGCCTTCAAGTTTCCCGTCAACACAAGGATCTCACCCCTGCCTCCATGCAGGACACCGCAGGCCGAGTGGGGGAACGGGTGCTCAAGGCTACCTGTGTTTCGTCGCCTGCCGGACGAGCTTCATTTTCTCTCGCTTCTTCAGGTAGCGCTCGACAAAAATTCCCAGAATGATCCACCCTCCGAGCGCGGTGATGATCCACACGATTAGCGGGGCCAGGACCCAGCCAGTGCCGCTGATCTGAATTCCGCCGGAAAACAGCGTGGCGACCCAGAGTGCGAGAAAGGTCGAAACCAATCCCACGCCACCCAGCAGGGCCGAGGCGTACTTACGAGCCATGTTGAAGACGAACGGACCGAGAATCGACTGGGCAAGGGTGAAGATGGCCACCGCAACAAGAAACCCGCCGAGCTGTAGCGTGACATCGGCGAGCAGCCAGTCGGCGATCAACAGGGCGAACGCGGCCAACACGAGGTTCGTGGCCACTCCGAGCAGGAAGCGAATCATGAGACGCTCCTTTCTGTCTGCGGTGAGTTATTTCTGAACCACTTCGCCGGGAGATCCGGTCCGTCCCAGACCTGGATGATGCCCCAGGCCACTGCGGCCAGAGGGACCGCAAGCACCGCTCCGAGTATGCCTGCGAGCACCGTGCCCACGGTGAGTGCGAGCAGAATGACCAGGGGGTACAGGCGAAGTGCGCGGCCCATGAGAACGGGCTGTAGGAAGTTGCCCTCCAGTTGATTCACGAGAATGACCACCCCAACCACGAGAACGGCGCTAAGCGGCCCATTTGCGACGAGAGCGACGAGAGCCGCGAGAATTCCGGCGACGGTCGCCCCGACAAGCGGAATGAACGACAGCAGAAATACCAAGACCGCGAGCGGAAGCGCGAGTGGCACCTGCAAGATCACTAGGCCAATGCCGATGCCCACCGCGTCAATCAGTGCAACGCTTGCAGTGCCGCGAATGTACGATCCGAGCGTGTCTACCGTCTTTGCTCCAATACGTTCCGCACGCGCAAGTGATCGGCCCTCGAAGGGTCGCACGACGAAATGCCAGATTGCTGGCCCGTCCTTCAAGAAGAAGAACAGCACGACGACCATGAGAATGAGGCCAGTGACAAAGCTCGCGACTGCGCCAACGCCGGCCACCGCACCAGAGCCAAAGTCGGCAGTCGTGATGAAATCCACGAGCTGACCCTGCCACTCATCGAGTTGCTCGCTGCTGGGCGCAAACGGCAAGGTATTGATCCAGCTCAGCAACTCCTGAAGACCGCTCTGCGCCTGAGCCGAAAGCTCGTCCCACTGATCGCGCACCGCCCACGTGATCAGCCAGGCGACGCCCGAGAGGATCAGAACGATGGCAAAGAGCTCGATCACCGCAATCAAGGCTCCCGGAACACCCCGCGCGCGGAGCCAACGTGTCGCGGGCCAGAATGTGCTTGCGAGGATCAGCGCCAGAAGAATCGGGATCACCACGGTGCTGAGAATCCGAAGCCCCCAGATGAGGCCAGCCACAAGCAGCACCACGATGATGATCTGCAATGAACGGGTGGCCAGGAGCCCCAATCCGTCGCGCCACGGACCGCGTGCGGACACGCTACCACCGTCAACGCTTGTCGAAGCGACCGGCGGGTAACGGTGAGGCTGACTGGCGCCCACTTCTGGACCTGGCCGTCGTTTCCGACTCCCGAACATACTTCTTCCCTCCGTTAACGCGGGTCTCTAGAGCAGCGCGCGCTCCGAGATGAAGTTCCGCAACTCGGCTGCACTGTCGGGCATCTCTGTCACGTACTGTGGCAAATCAAGTAAACCGCCCAGATGCGGAGGCAGCGCTGGCCGTTCGCCAATTGCCTCCTCAACAATGTCAGGGAACTTCGTCGGCTTTGCGGTTTCGAGCACGAGCATCGGCACTCCGGGTTCAAGGTACTCTCGCGCAACCTTCACACCGTCCGCAGTGTGGGGATCGATGATGATTCCCGTCTCGGCGTGAACCGATCGGATGGTCGATACGCGGTCCTCGTGTGTACTCGTCCCACTGACGATCCCAAACTCGTCAGCGAAACGATCACGCTCGGCGGTCAGGTCGAAAGAGCCTTCGGTGTCGAGTAGCTGCCACAGGCCAGCCAGTGCCGTCCCGTCACCACCGACCAAGTCAAAAATGAACCGCTCCAGGTTCGACGCCTTCGAAATGTCCATCGATGGGCTCGAGGTGGCGTGCGTCTGTGCCGCGCTTCGCGGCCGGTAGATGCCGGTCCGAAAGAAGTCGTCGAGCACGTTGTTCTCGTTGGCAGCGAGCACGAGCCGGCGGATCGGCACGCCCATGCGCCGCGCAAAGTGACCCGACAGAATGTTTCCGAAGTTTCCTGAGGGCACGGTGACTGAGATGTGTTGGGTGGATCGCGCCTCTGCGCCCAGCGCATCAGTCGCGCGCAACCACGCCCAGAAGTAGTAGACAACCTGTGCGGTAATACGACCCAGGTTGATTGAATTCACCGTGCCGAGATGATGGGCGCGTTTGAACTCCAGATCGCCAGAGAGTTCTTTCACCAGATTCTGGCAATCGTCGAAGACTCCGTCGATCGCGATGTTGTGAATGTTGGGTTCTGTGAGCGAGTACATCTGTGCTCGCTGAAAGGCGCTCATGCGACCCTGTGGGGACAGCATGAACACAGAGACACCGTCTTTCCCGCGGAGCGCGTATTCGGCGGCGGATCCGGTATCACCCGAGGTGGCCCCCAGGATATTGAGCGTGCGCTCGTGCTGCGTCAACACGTACTCAAGCGCTTCTCCGAGAAACTGCATCGCCATGTCTTTGAAGGCGAGTGTCGGCCCCTCCGAGAGACCAACCAACGTGATGGTCTCGCCGATCGGTGTCAGCGGCACGATTTCTGGCGACACGAACTTCTCGGAGTCGTAGGCAGCCGCGCACATACGCGCGAGTTCCGCGCGAGGAATATCGGTCGCAAAACGGCTGATGACCTCGGTGGCCAGCTCAGGGTAGCGAAGGTCGCGCCACGATTCGATCTCAGCGAGACTCACTGTCGGCAAGTGCTCGGGAACCGTAAGTCCCCCGTCTGGGGCCAGCCCTTCGATCAGAGTTTCGCTGAACGGCGCGGGATCCATGCCCCCGCGCGTCGAGATGAACTTCACCAAGTGCTCCTTCAGGATCTGTGCGCAGCGAGCGCCCTCTGCCTCTATTCAAGCAGCAAACTCACGATCGGGTGTCGACCGCGCCCGTGACCTCCTCTGAGACGGCGTACCACAGCGTGATCACTCGCGAAGCTTCGCGCCGAAAGCACGCTCGGCGGTCGCCACACCGGCGAGCTTCGCCGCGCTGGCCTCCTCGGCCTTTAGCGTGCGGTCTTCGGCCCGGAACCGGAGCGCGAATGTGAGTGCTCGTTGGCCCTCGGGAACACCCGAACCCCGGTAGTCGTCGACGATCCTGGCATCCTCGAGTAAGTCGCCAGCACCCGCCACCACCGCGGCAAGCACCGCGCTGGCGGGAATCGAGATGCCGGCAAGTAGCGTGAGGTCTTGCGTGGCGGCCGGGTACGTCGACAGCTGGCGAGTGAGCGGGTCGCGCGGTGCCCACTCGATGAGCCTGCCGAGGTCGAGTTCGAAGGCCGAAACGCGGCCCGGAAGGTGGGACGCTGCGGAGAGTTCAGGGAGGAGCTCCCCCGCGATACCGACGGGCCGCAGTTCGCCTTCAACCTGCACGCACAGTTCGGCCGTGCGTCCCGGATGAAACGCGCGATGCGCGCCCTGACGAACGACGAGCTCGCACGACAGCGCTCGCGCGACCACGCGGGCGGCGTCGAGCGCGTCGGCCCAGTCGGCGGCTCGGGCCGATTCCCCTGGCTGCTTCGCGACCGCGTCTCCCAGGAGAAGGCCGGCAGCGTGCCGAGGCTGTGACGGGAGGGAGTCGTTCAGCTCTGCAAGTGTCTCATCGCTTGGCCGTTCGGCGAGCGGCGGCACCGAGTCGGTGCCGAGCGGCTCACCCGCGGCGGGCGGCTCGAACACCGAGCCGAATTCCACGAGTGAGAGGTCGGTAAGTCCACGCGAGGCATTGCGCTGGGCCGCGGTGACCAGACCCGGAAGGAGTGAGCGGCGCAGGAACGGGGCCTCCCCGTCGAGCGGGTTCGCGAGCTTGATCGCCGAAACCTCTGTGTCGCCGTCTTGGCTCAGCGCCCCGAAATTCTGCAACTGGGCGCTGGAGACGAACGGGTAGTTTTGCACCTCGTCGAATCCAAAGGCTGTTGTTACCTCCGCAGCGCGGCGACGCAGCCGCTGCGCGCGAGTGAGCCCCCGGCCTGCGGGAGCCACGGGAAGCACCGAGGGGATGCGGTCGTAGCCAACAATCCGCACGACCTCCTCCACGAGATCAGCGGGCCGAGTAAGGTCACTGCGCCAGCTTGGGGGCGTCACCACGAGTACATCGCCGTGTTCGTTCGCTTCGAGCGTCACCTCGCAGCCGATCATCTCGATCGCGCGACGCGATTCCTCGTCTGAGATGTCGGTGCCCAGCAGCCCGTTGACGCGTGCCAACGGCAGCCGGACGGCGACAGGCTCGAACGGTGCGACGATCTCAGCACCCAGCGAATCGACCGTGCCCCCTCCCAATGCAACCAAGAGATCGACCATGCGCTGTGCCGCGGCCCGAGCCACGAGCGGATCAACGCCGCGCTCGTATCGCTTCGACGCCTCACTCGGAAGCTTGTGCCGCCGCAGAGAGCGCGCGATCGACACCGGGTCAAAGGTCGCAGCTTCGATGAGCACATCAGTCGTGCGGTCGTCAGTCTTGGTGGATTCGCCGCCCATGACGCCCGCGAGACCGATCGGCCCAGATTCATCGGTAATCAGAAGATCCTCGGGGTGGAGCTTCCGCTCTTGCCCGTCGAGCGTGACCAGCGTCTCCCCCGGGTGCGCACGACGCACGGTGATACCGCCAGAGAGCTTCGTGAGGTCGTACGCGTGCAACGGCTGCCCAAACTCGAGCATCACGTAGTTGGAAATGTCGATCTCAAGGCCGAGCGAGCGGATCCCCGCGAGTTGCAGTCGAGACACCATCCACGGCGGCGTCGGGCGCGTGGGATCGACACCGCGCACCACGCGGGCGATGAAGCCGGTGGCGCCCATTCGGCCGCGGATCGGGGCCTGGTCGTCAAGCACGATCGGGAATCCCGATCCACTCTCGATTGAGAGGCCAAGCGCGGGGTCGCGAAACTCTGCTCCTGTCGCGTGCGAGTATTCGCGGGCGACCCCTCGGATCGAGAACGCGTACCCGCGGTCCGGAGTGACGTTAATCTCAACTGCGGTGTCGCGCATGCCGAGGAGTTCAAGCGCGTCGGCACCGATCTCGGGATCGAGGCCGAGGCGCGAGAGCACGATGATGCCATCGTGATCCTCTCCGAGGGCGAGCTCCTTTGCGGAGGCGATCATGCCGTCGCTGACGTGGCCGTATGTCTTGCGAGCAGCAATACGGAAGTCGCCAGGAAGCACTGCGCCCGGCAGTGTCACCACGACCTTGTCGCCCGCCTCGAAGTTGTGCGCACCGCAGACGATGCCCCGCACGTCTTCGCCACCATCAGCGGCCATCTGCCCCTCGGGCGCGACGCGCACCTGGCACCAGTTGATCGTCTTGCCGTTGGACTGCGGCTCGGGATCGCGGGAGATGACCTGGCCGACGACTACCGGGCCGGTAGTTTCGAACCGGCGGATCGCCTCTTCCTCGAAACCGACGCGCACGAGATCCGCGTGCACCTGCTCGGGTGTCGTGCCTGTGGGCAGGGTGACGTGTTCACCGAGCCATGAGAGCGGAATACGCATTACACCAGGCCTCCGAATTGGGTGTTGAAGCGCACATCGCCTTCAACCATGTCTCGCATGTCGTTGATATCGTGCCGGAACTGGAGCGTGCGCTCGATACCCATTCCAAAAGCAAAGCCCTGGTACTCGTCGGGATCGATGCCCGCGGCGAGCAGCTCGTTCGGGTCGACCATCCCGCACCCGCCCCACTCGACCCAACGGGCTCCGCCCTTGGCGTTCGGCTGCCACACGTCCATCTCGGCGGAAGGCTCGGTGAACGGGAAGAAGTTCGGCCGGAGGCGGATCTTCGCTTCCTCACCGAACATCTGGCGAGCGAAATGCTCGAGCGTACCTCGCAGGTGTGCCATGGTGAGGCCACGGTCAATCGCGATGCCCTCAACCTGGTGGAAGACCGGGGTATGGGTCGCGTCAAGCTCATCGGTGCGATAGACGCGACCGGGAGCAATGACATACAACGGAAGCTCACGACTCAGCAGCGAGCGCACCTGGACCGGCGAGGTGTGGGTGCGCAGTACCAGGTGCCGCTCGGCAGGCTCGACGAAGAATGTGTCTTGCATCGCGCGTGCCGGATGGTCAGGGTCAAAGCCGAGCGCATCGAAGTTAAACCACTCGTGCTCGAGTTCCGGGCCCTCGGCTACTTCCCAGCCCATACCCACGAAGACCTCAGATATCTCGTCCTGCAGCTGCGCGAGCGGGTGCCGAGTGCCGCTCCTGCGGCGCGTCGGGGCCTCGGTGACGTCGACGGTCTCGGCGACGAGGCGAGCAGCGGCCTCTGCGGCCGCAAGTTCGACCTCACGCGCCGCATAGGCGCCCTCAACGCGCCCACGGGACTGGCCCATGAGCTTGCCCGTCGCGGCTTTTTGATCCTTGGGCACCGCGCGCATTTGCGCATTCAACGCGGCCAGCGCGGAGGACTCACCAGCGTGCTCGGTGCGGGCATGCTTGAGCTCGGCGAGCGTGGTGGCGGTGGCAAATGCGGCGAGTGCCGCGTCAACCGCGGCATCGGCCGCAGACTGGGTAATGGGATTGGTCTCTGACACGTTTGTCAATCTTACCGGGCGTAGACTTATTGGGTGGCCCGTTCCCTAGCCGCGCACCCGCGCGCGACCCCGAGCCGCGCGGTGCGAACCGCGCGGGGTGCTCTGGGTGCGTTTTCCGCCACGATCTTCGCCGCGGCATCGCACGCGCTCGCCGGGGGGCAGGTGACTCTGCTCGCACTCGTCGCCACGACGGTGCTTGCGCTTCCGATCTGCGTCGCGCTGGCCGGGCGCATCGCCTCGGTCTGGCGGCTATCGCTCGGTGTCGCTGCGAGTCAACTCCTTTATCACTGGTCGTTTGCCGGGCTGGGTGTGGCGAGCGGATCGGCACCGGCGCTCTCTCCCGAGCCTTCCGCCCACATGCAGCACTTGGGCGCGGTCAGCTTCGTGCCAGCACTCACAGAGGCGGGTTCTGCGGGCTGGACAATGTGGATCGCGCACGCGCTCGCGGCCGTCGCGACCATTGCGCTGCTTGCGCGCGGAGAGCGAGCGATCCTTGGTCTCGTCACCCTCTTCGACCGGCTGCTTCTCGTCGCGCCCCGGTCCCCCGTCACACTCCCGGCACTGCTGAAGCCGCACACCGGGATCTCTCGCCCGCACCCGCTTCGCGACCGCCTGATGTCGCTCTCTGCGATCAGTCATCGGGGCCCTCCGACCACGCTCGCTCCCGCTTCCTAACCGTCGCCTCTCGCGGCGGTCATTCGCCAGGCCCGGCCGCAGCCGGGAGAGAGTACATCATGAGAGCGTTCACATTCGCACGCGTCCCTGCGCGCCCATCGTCGAAGACCTCCACCGGCACCATCTGGTCGCGAATCTCAGCAATCGCGGCGTCCGGGATCGCCCTTGGGGCTTTGACCCTTGGGGCGGCCACCCCGGCTCTCGCGCACGATGAGCTGGTCGGGTTTGACGTCGTCGCGGAAGATAGCACCGGCGCGGTTCGAGGCGTGTCGTTGCAGTTCAGCAACGAGATCCTGGATGTCGGGGCAGAGTTCATTGCTACCGACGAGTCCGGTGCCGATGTGCTCGACGGTCTCCCCGTCGTCGCCGGACGGGATGTCACCCAGGCGCTCCAGACACCGCTCACCGCGGGAGATGTCGCCATCGCGTGGCGGGTCGTCTCGAGCGATGGACACCCGATTTCCGGGGCACTCACGCTCGCCGTCTCGGCGGACGGCATCGGCACCATCGCGGTGGCCGATGCTGGTGCCGCGACGGGCGACTCGGATGGCCAGGCAGAGGAGCAGACGGAGCCCGAGGTGACCACGCAAGCTGGCGAGAACGCACTGAGCGACACGGTGAACCCGAGCACGGGAGCTGTCGAAGCGTGGGTATGGGCTCTCGTCGCTGTCGGCGCGGTCGGGGTTTCCGGTGCGCTTGTTGCGACACTCATTGCGCGATCACGGATGCGGGCGCGTACAGACGGGAGCGACGGGCACGAGCCCGGATCCACCCCGACAACAGACTCACACTGACTATCTGAAAGTTGAATACCATGCGTAAAATTTCAGTCCTTTCGAGCGCCGCTGCGCTCCTGATTGCCGCTCCCCTGCTGTCGGGCTGCACCTCCGGCGCAGGCACCGCCCCTGTCGCGGAGGTCGCGGCTGAGGTTGAGGTCGCTCAGCAGGGTGTGACCCTGGTTGACGGCTGGGCCAAGGCCGGGGAAGGGATGACGGGCGTGTTCGGCACGCTCACAAACCCCGGTGACACCGACCTCGTGATCACCGGCGCTGAGAGCCCGGCCGCAGGAATGGTCGAGTTGCACGAGGTGACCGCCGACGGCGTGATGCAGAAGATTCAGGGTGACGTCGTGATTCCCGCCGGCGGCACGCTCGAACTGATGCCCGGGGGCAACCACATCATGCTCATGCAGATGTCCGCGCCGCTGCTCGCGGGTGAAGACGTCGAAGTCACCCTGACGTTCAACGACGGCAGCAGCGTGACCGTGACGGCACTCGCGAAGGAGTTCAGCGGAGCAAACGAGAGCTACGAGGACATCGCTGGTGAGGGCATGGAGCACGGCATGAACGACAGCGCCGGCGACAGCGGTGCAGCGCATGGCACGGAGTAAACGCTCCCCAGACGACGCCCAGGGACCCGACGCGGCTGCAGATTCGCAGGTGCGTCTGGGGCGCCGCGCCCTCCTGACCGGGGGCGCGGCGGGCATCGGGCTTGGCGCAGTGCTGGGTGCCGGGGCCGCACTCGGCATCCCGGCGCTGCGTCCGGATGCCGAGTTGACCGTCAATGCCGCAACCGAGGAGGCCGTGCGAGCCGCCGGTGCGGGCGGAAAACTGCCCGGCTTCGGCGGGGAAAGCTTGCCCTGTCACGGCACCCACCAGGCGGGGATCGTGACGGTACCGGCGGCACACTCCAGATTCGTGTCGTACCGGCTCCACCCGGAGACCGATGCTTCGGCGCTCTCGCGCATGTTTCGCGTACTCACCGGTGATATCGAGAGTCTCACCTCAGGGAAAGGCCCCCTCGCGGATCCGGAACCCGAGCTCGCAACACGTCCGGCGCGGCTCACGGTCACCGTCGGCGTCGGCCCGGGCCTGGTCGAACGGGTGGATCCGGCGAAGCTCCCTCCGTGGCTCGGGCCCTTGCCCGCCTTCAGTCGGGATCAACTCGAGGATCGCTTTTCTGGTGGTGATCTCCTGCTCATCCTGCAGTCCGACGACCTCCTCCCGATCGCGCACGCTGCGCGCATGTTCGATCGCGACCTCCGCAGTTTCGCGGATCCACTGTGGTCTCAGCAAGGTTTTCGGCAAGCGCGCGGTGCCGAGAGCGACGGCACCACTATGCGCAATCTGATGGGGCAGGTGGACGGCACCGTCAATCCGTCGCCGGAAGAGGAGGATTTCGAGGAGCTGCTCTGGCTCGGAGCGGAAGCCGGGTGGTTGAACGGCGGCAGCGCATTCGTGTTGCGGCGGATCCGCATGGAACTCGACACCTGGGACATGGTGGACCGCCCTGGGAGGGAGCAAAGCGTTGGCCGCAGGCTTGCCGACGGCGCCCCGTTGACGGGCGGCGACGAGCGAACCCCCGTCGATTTCGAGGCGAAGGATGCCCTCGGGTTCACGGTGATTCCGAGCGCCGCGCACATCCGACGTGCGCACTCAGTGGATCCCTCCGAGCGCATCGTCCGACGTGCGGTGAACTATACCGACGGTGAAGAATCGGGGCTGCTTTTCGGCTGCTACCAGCGGGATCCGCTGCGACAGTTCGTTCCCATCCAGCGACGGCTCGATGAGGCCGACATGCTGAACCAGTGGATCACGCACACCGGTTCGGCAGTGTTCGCGATCCTGCCCGGTTTCAGGCCCGGCGGCACCATCGGTGAGAGCCTGCTCGCCTAAGCACGTTGCGCGAATGCGGTCGTGTATAGGCAGACGGAGGCTGCGGTCGCGAGATTGAGCGATTCGGCCTTGCCGAAGATAGGAAGTCGCAGGGATCGATCCGTGAGGCCCCTCTCGGTTTCGCCGAGCCCGCGGGCCTCGTTGCCAAACACCCAGGCGACGGGGCCCGCGAGCGCCTGGTTCGCGCTCATGAGATCATCGCCCCGCACGTCCGCCGCGAGCACCGAAAGTCCGGCAGCGCGTGCCGCGTCGACGGCCTCAGAGAGCGTGGATGCCGTCGCAACCGGAAGGTGGAACAGCGACCCGGTGGTGGATCGCACGACCTTGGGATGCCAGGGGTCGATACTGTCTCCTGCGAAGATCACCGCGTCGGCCCCCGCCGCGTCGGCCGCGCGGAGCACGGTGCCGGCGTTGCCCGGGTCGCGCACCTCATGCATGATTGCGACGAGCTTCGCCCCATCGAGGGCATCGGACAGCGAGACCTCCTCGATGCGCGCCACGGCAATCACCCCCTGAGGGTGCACGGTCTCTGCCATCGCAGCGAGCACCTGATCGGTCACCCGCTCGATGAGCACATCGCCGGCATCGGCTAGGCGATCCACCTCGTGCTGCCACGGGTCGTTTCCGGTGGTAACGAACACCGTTTCGGTCAGATCCGGGCGATGCGTGAGCAGCTCGCGCACGGCCTGTGGCCCTTCGACCAGGAAGTGACCTTCGAGCAGGCGATCTTTTTTCCGTGCCAGCGCGGCGATTCTGCGTACCCGGGGGGATTTTGGATTTTCCATCACCGGCCCAGCCTAGCCGGGCAAGACCAAAACGGGCCCCGTCGCACACGCGACGAGACCCGTTTCACTTGCGTGACGACTTAGGCAGCAGCCTTCGGCGCCGAGGTGTCTTCGGGGAGAGCCTTCTTGGCAACCTCAACGAGTGCCGCGAACGCGTTCGGCTCGTTGGTGGCCAGCTCAGAGAGCATGCGGCGATCGACCTCAACGCCAGCAAGGCTGAGGCCCTGGATCAGGCGGTTGTAGGTCAGGCCGTTCGCGCGGGCACCAGCGTTGATGCGCTGGATCCACAGACGACGGAAGTCGCCCTTGCGCTTGCGACGGTCGTTGTACGCGTAGACGAGCGAGTGCGTGACCTGCTCTTTTGCCTTGCGGTACAGGCGTGAACGCTGGCCGCGGTAACCCTCGGCGCGCTCAAGAATTACGCGACGCTTCTTGTGGGCATTTACCGCCCGCTTGACTCTTGCCATTTCAGATCTTCCTTAAAAATTTGTGGGTAAACCGGGTGCTTAGCGAACGAGCAGCTTCTTGGCCTGCTTCACGTCGCCGGGTGAGAGCACCTGGTCGGCGTTCAGACGGCGTTTGCGCTTCGAGGACTTCACCTCGAGGTTGTGACGCATGCCTGCCTGCTGCTTCATGAGCTTGCCGGTGCCGGTCACCTTGAAGCGCTTCTTGGCCCCGGAGTGGGTCTTCTGCTTGGGCATCATTTCTCCTTGTTGTGGTGCGCCGCCTGGGCGACAACGTGAGTCACGACCGCGAGGGCCGTTGGTCTATTTCGCCGAATCCGATTCGGCGGGTTCGGAGTTCTCGGCGGCCTTACGAGTCGCCTTCTCCTCCGCGCGACGAGCGTTCTGCTCAGCTTTTGCATCGCTCTTGTTCTTCAGTGGGGCGATAACCATGACCATGTTGCGACCGTCGATGCGCGGACTGCTCTCGACCGTCCCGAACTCAACGATGTCTTCAGCGAACTTCTGCAGCAACCGCACGCCCTGCTCGGGCCTGGACTGCTCGCGACCGCGGAACAGGATCATGGCCTTCACCTTGTCGCCCTGTGCCAGGAATCCGATCGCGCGCTTCGTCTTGGTCTCATAGTCATGAGTGTCGATCTTCAGACGGAACCGCACCTCTTTCAGTACGGTGTTTGCCTGGTTGCGACGAGCTTCTTTTGCCTTCTGCGCAGCCTCGTACTTGAATTTCCCGAAATCCATAATCTTGGCGACGGGCGGCTTCGAGTTCGGGGCAACCTCGACGAGATCGAGATCCGCATCCGCCGCGAGGCGCAGTGCATGCTCGATCGACACGACACCAACCTGTTCGCCACTGGGCCCTACCAGTCGCACCTCGGGGACGCGGATTTTGTCATTCGTACGGGGATCGCTGATCGCCGGCTCCTCTGATCTCGTGTGCTGAACTCGCCCCGGACTAGGGCATTCGCAAGCTGAGATAGTGGATCGCGCACGCGCTTTCCAACACCCTTTTCTGCTGTCGTGTACGACGGGGTGTCAACAACCCGATAACCTGTATGTCGGTGCCGGGTGGGAGTAACTCCACTTGCGAGTTCCCAGCAAAATGCGGGGAACCTCAAGAATTCTAGCAGAACCGCGCCTTTCAGCCAACCGGAGTCATTCGGACCTGCGTTCAAGAAGAGGACAGCATGAGTGAAGACAACCTTTCCGACGCGAATCACCAGCCGATCAATGCGGAGCAAGCGGCGCGAGACATTGCAGATGTCGGCGCGGTAGAGGTCATCACCACAGCGGCGGTGCACCTACTCAGCGCGGCAGCGGTCAAGTGTGGACTCGCCGACGATCCAGAGAACCAGACCGACCTCGACGAGGCACGGAAATTGATCAACGCCCTCGCTGGACTCATCACTGCCGCCGCACCGGAGATCAGCGACATGCACGCGAGGAGCCTGCGCGACGGACTGCGATCCGTGCAGCTCGCGTTCCGCGAGGCCTCCAGCTTCCCTGACGCGCCGGGTGCGGGCCCGGGTGAGAAATGGACCGGGTCGGTTATTTAGTCGACACTTTTCCGCTCGTCTAAGCTGAAGCGATGCCTCACGGGTCACCGCAGCAAGAGAAGTCAGGCCCTTTGGTGCCTACCGCGCAAGTTCGCGCGGGCTTTCTCGATTCACTCGGGGTGGGCCTCGGGATCTTTCCGCTGGGAATCGCCCTCGGCGTGCTCGTGATTCAGGCCGGATTGCCCTGGTGGCTCGCGCCAGCGCTCTCGATCGGTGTCTTCGCCGGTTCCGTCGAACTCTTGCTGGTCAGCATGATCGCCGCGAGCCTCCCCCTCGTCACGATCGCGGCCGCGGTGCTTGCCGTGAACTTCCGGCATGTGTTCTATCCGTTGTCGTTTCCGATCACGATCGCGCGGCCCGGAATCGCACGCGCGTACTCCGTCTACGCCATGATCGATGAGGCGTATGCGACCTACGTCCTGCTCCCGCGCGCGGAGAACTCATCGCGGCGGATGATCACCGGTCAGCTGTTCATGCAGGCCTACTGGGTTGGCGGCGGGCTCGTGGGGGTGGCGCTGGCTTCGCTGCTTCCGGAACCCATCGAGGGGTTCGAGTTCGCGTTGTGTTCGCTCTTCATTGTGATGACTCTCGATGCGGCCCGCTCCCGGCGCGAGGTGCCTTCGGTGGTGCTTGCTGGCCTCTCAGTAACCATTGCGATGCTCGCGGTGCCCGGTGCCGAATTGCTCGCGGCGCTCACCATTTTCACCCTGATGCTGAGTCTGCGATATGCCTGGTCTCGCCGGCAACGGCCCGATGACGAGGTGACGCATGCCTGAGCTCTGGTACATGATTGCCGCCGTCGCGCTGAGCGGCCTCATCACCCTGCTGCTTCGAGCACTGCCGTTTGCCATTCTGAAGCCGCTGCGGAAATCGAAGTTCGTGCAGAAGCTCGGTCAGTGGATGCCGGTGGGCATCCTGTTGATCCTCGCGGTGGTCGTGCTGAAGGGGGAAATAGCCGCGCGACCGGAGAGACTCTGGGTGGTGGCCGTCGCGACCGCGGTCACGATCCTGGTGCATCTCTTCGCTGGACGTCGAGCCCTCGTCAGTATTTTCGCGGGCACCGGAGTGTACGTGCTGCTGTTGAACGCCTTCTAAACGCTTGCCCGTGGCAGCAACCGCATCGAGTCGACACGCTGGGCGATGGGTGTACTCACGGCCCATCTGTGTTGTGCGCGTTCGATGAGTTCGGTGAGTGCTTCGCGATCGAGCCCGGGCGCAACATGAAGCACCACGTCGATCTCGGGAGCGAGGAGCCTGGAGTCGGGATCACCCGGAAGCACCTCGACCGACTCAACACGGGGATCGTCAGCCACCGAGAGCTCGAACGCTTCAAGAACCCCGGGGTCAGCCCAGGCAGGCACGAGGTACCCGCCAAGAGCAAGTGCCTCGAGCCCGGTGCGGCGCACACCGAACTCCCGCGCGGGGCTCCCAGGATCCACAATAATTAGGTCGGTTTCCTCCTGCGCCGCGGCCAGCGCCACCTGCGGTGCGGGAACCGGGATGGGACGCGCCGTGGGGTTCCACGTGCGCATAGCGAGAACCGAACTGAAGACGGGCATGACGCGTCGGCCATCCGGGCCGGCAACCGTCACGATCGAAAGCTCTTGCGTTTTTTCGACGGTGCGCCCGTCTGGGGTCACTCCGAGGTCTCCGGCGTCGGCCAGCAGCGGGATGAGCACACGGCACTCAGACAGTTCCTGGAGGGCGAGCGCGGCCGCATGGGCCAGCACGTCACGATCGCGAGACGACGCGGCGGCCCGGAGCGCGTCAACCGCCCGCCCGAAGCCCTCCGGAGTCTCACCATCATCGTCAGCGAACGCTGTTCCGTGGTGCTCGAAGGTTCGGCCTCGCCAGGGGAACCCGGCCGAATCCCCTTCGCCCCCAGGCACGAGGCCGGCAGGCACACCCGTCGAACGGGGCGCATCCCCGGTTGACGGAAGACGCTGGATGACCATGGTGTTGGCTAGCGACCGGCCACGTCGAGCGCCGCGGCGAGAGTGAACGCACCCGCGTACAGGGCCTTCCCGACAATCGCGCCCTCGACACCCAATGGCACCAGCTCACGAAGTGCGGCGAGGTCATCGAGGCTCGAGACCCCACCCGATGCCACGACTGGTCGGTCGGTGCGGGAAGCGACCTTCTGCAGAAGCTCGATATTTGGCCCACGCAGGGTGCCATCCTTGGTCACATCGGTCACTACGTAGCGCGGGCAGCCTGCCTCCTCGAGCCGGTCAAGCACCTCCCAGAGGTTGCCGCCATCTTCGGTCCAACCGCGCGCAGCGAGAGTTTCCCCGCGAACATCGAGGCCGACAGCGATCTGCTCCCCGTATCGAGAAATGACCGCGCGTGTCCACTCGGGGTTCTCAAGGGCTGCGGTGCCGAGGTTCACGCGTTTCGCACCGAGCTCAAGTGCTGCTTCGAGGCTCGCATCATCACGAATGCCGCCAGACAGCTCGACCTTCACCGTCTTCGAGTTCTTGATGACTTTACGCAAGAGCGCCGCATTGTTGCCTCGCCCAAACGCAGCGTCGAGATCGACCAGGTGGATCCACTCGGCACCCTGCTCGATCCAATCGAGGGCCGCATCTA
The DNA here is from genome assembly GCF_052386045.1 of Leucobacter fengyongliangi. Taxonomy (NCBI): domain Bacteria; kingdom Bacillati; phylum Actinomycetota; class Actinomycetes; order Micrococcales; family Microbacteriaceae; genus Leucobacter; species Leucobacter fengyongliangi. The sequence goes on from NZ_CM126356.1 coordinate 1,761,475, forward strand.
CAGGGCTGCCGTAGTTGGTCTCGGTGCCCGCTTCGCCCTGGGTGAGCCTCACCGCTTTTCCGTCGGCGACATCCACTGCGGGCAGAAGTTCAAGCTTCGGGCTGTTACTGAGCTCGGTCATCGTGTTCCTTCACTGAAGTTAGAGCGAATTGATCCAGTTGCGAAGCAGGCGAATTCCGGCCTCGCCAGACTTTTCTGGGTGAAACTGAGTAGCGCAGAGGGGGCCATTCTCGACCGCGGCGATGAATCGCTCGCCGTGTTCTGCCCATGTCACCCGTGGCTTTGTCGACGGAGTGCGACCCTCGATGGTCCACTCTGTGGCTGCGTTACTGTGCACGAAGTAGAAGCGCTCGTGTTCGATTCCTGCGAACAGCACGGAGTTCTCGGCGGGCTGCACGGTGTTCCAACCCATGTGCGGCAGCCGGTCCGCCTGCAACTGACGCACCGTTCCCGGCCACTGTCCGAGCCCATCCGTTTCCACCCCGCGCTCGATGCCGCGGGCAAACATTACCTGCTCACCAACACAGATGCCCAGCACCGGGCGTCCTCCGGCAAGCCTCCTGTCGATCAGCTCGTCACCGTTCACCGCGGTGAGCGCACGCATGACCGCGTCGAACGCACCCACTCCGGGCACGACCAGTCCATCTGCCTGCATCACGGTCTCAGGATCGCGGGTAAGCGTGACCTCAGCACCAGCGCGCTCAAGCGCTTTGACCGCCGAGTGCACGTTGCCCGAACCGTAGTCGAGCACCGCCACCTTCTTGCGGGTCACAGCGCGCCCTTGGTTGACGGCACCCCCGCGACCAGCGGATCGCGTGTCTTTGCCTGCCGGAATGCGCGGGCAAAGGCCTTGAACTCCGCCTCAGCAATGTGATGCGGATCGCGGCCCTCAACCAGTCGGATGTGGCACGTGAACCGCGCATTCAGGATCAGCGCCTCGAAAAAGTGGCGCACCATGCTGCCGGTGAAGTGCCCACCGATTAAGTGAAACTCGAACCCCGCGGGCTCTCCTGAGTGCACCAGATACGGGCGACCGGAAATGTCAACGACAGCTTGCGCGAGAGCCTCATCGAGGGGCACCAGGGCATCGCCGTAGCGCGAGATTCCCGACTTGTCTCCAAGCGCCTCGAGGAGAGCCTGCCCGAGCACGATTCCCGTGTCTTCGACCGTGTGATGCACATCGATGTGGATATCGCCAATCGCGCGTACGGTGAGATCGGTAAGCGAGTGCCGCGCAAACGCCGTCAACATGTGATCGAAGAACGGCACTCCGGTCTCGACATCTGCCTCGCCGGTTCCGTCGAGGTCGACCTGCACGCTGATCTGTGACTCGCTGGTGTGGCGGTCGAGGGACGCGGTGCGTGGGGATGCGTTCATATCGCTAAGCCTACCGCTCAGCAGAAGTGAGCGCGGTGAGCGCAGTGATGAGCATCGTCGTCTCGTTCTCGGTGCCGGCGGTGATGCGCAAGTGCCCGGGAATGCCCAGATCACGAATCAGGATGCCCTCAGCGAGCAAGGCCTCGAAGGTCGCTGTTGGGTTCGCAAAGCCGCCGACGAGAAGAAAGTTTGCCCCAGAGGGGTGCACAAGGTACCCCAGTTCACTGAGCGCTCTGGCGAGGCGATCGCGCTGCACGCGAATATCTGCCACCGTGGCGAGCATCTCGCTTGCGTGTCGGATGGCCGCCATAGCCGCCGCTTGTGTCAGCGCCGAGAGATGATATGGCAGGCGCACCAGTTTGAGGGCATCGACCACTGCCGGATCTGCCGCAAGGTACCCGAGCCGCACGCCTGCGAACGCGAACGCCTTGCTCATCGTGCGTGAAACCAGGAGGCGCGGACGACCCTGGAGTAGCGTTACCGCACTCTCGCGCTCGGCATCGAATTCGTGATAGGCCTCGTCAACAACCAGAATGCCGTCAAACGCATCGTAGGCAGCAGTGATCGTGTCGAGATCGAGCGGGGTACCCGTCGGATTATTCGGACCACAGAGTATGGCAATGCTCGGAGCGTGCAACCGGAGCGTTTCCGACACAAAATCGGGAGTTAATGCGTAGTCTGCGGGGCGCTCCACCGGCACCCACTGAGTGTCGGTGCCATCGGCGAGCAAGGGGTACATCGAGTACGTCGGAGTAAAGCTCAGGAGGCTTCGCCCGGGTCCACCAAATGCCTGCAGAATCTGCTGCAGCACCTCATTCGATCCATTCGCCGCCCACAACTGCGAGGCCGTCAACCCATGCCCGAGATACCCGGCGAGCGCCTCGCGCAGCTCCACGAAATCGCGATCGGGGTATCGGTTCACGCCGCGAACCGCGCGGGTGAGTTCCGCCACAATCTCGGTGATCACCGCTTCAGGAATGGGATGCGTGTTCTCGTTGACGTTGAGACTCACAGCAACTGGGTCTTGGGGCGCGCCGTACGGGGTCTTCCCCACGAGATTTTGGCGAAGCGGGAGATCTTTCAGGCTGGTCACCTGACCAGTCTAGAACTCGCGCAACTCCCCCACAGACACGAAGTGACACGCCGACCTACGAATCTAGGCCCAAGTCTGTCGCACTCACTACCCCGTCAGCTCCTGAATAACGCAGCGGCACAGCGATCGGCTGCCCCGCCTGCACTCCCGAGCCGCCCAACTGATTCAGACGAACCAGCTCGGCAACCACATCGCGTGGGTCTGCATTCGGATCAAGCTCCGTAGCGACAGACCAGAGTGACGCACCGGGCTGCACTACGACATAACCAAATTCGGCGGAGCTTGCTTCGCTCGTCGCAACCGCTTGAGTAGCGCCGAAGATCGCAGCGGACGCGACCAGCCCGGTAATGAGAGCGGCGAGCATCACCCCGAATACCACCCGACCGCGGCGGGTGAGCCGCATCCGGGGGCTCTGGTGCGCAGCCGACCGAGACCGCGCCTCCTCCAGTGAAACAACTGTGGCGAATTGTGTTGCCCCGGAAGCCGTCTGAATACTCATGCGCTCGTCCTTTCGGTTTCACTGCTCGAACACATTCACATGTATTTCGAACATTTGTTTCGAACATACCTTCGAATAATCGAAACTGCAAGCCCTGGTTCCGCGTATGTTTCGCAACTATTCCGCGACACTCGTACACATATTTGCCCGGATTCGAACAAAAGAACTATGGTTTCGATTACTGGCTTCACTGAACCAGACACCACCGACATTCACGTTGGTGTTGGGGTGACACGAGAGTTCGTCTCAGATGACACCGCGATCCACCGCTATTTCCGGGAGGAACCCGTGACCACACAGGCGCAGCACCCCAAGCCGCTGTCGGAGAAGCAACAGATGATCTTGGAGTTCATTTCTCGCTTCATCGCAAGCCGGAGCTTCCCGCCCTCCATCCGGGAAATTGGCGAGGGAGTCGGCCTCTCCTCGCCTTCGAGCATCACCTATCAGCTCGATCAGCTCGAGCTTGCGGGCTTCCTGCGACGGCATCCAAATCAGAACCGGGCGATCGAACTCCTGACAGTCCCTGAGGCCATCGAGGCAGACGTCTCAGACTTCCCGACGGTGCAGGCAGAAGAGACCGCCTATATTCCGCTTGTTGGTCAGATTGCCGCCGGTGTGCCGATTACCGCCGATCAGCACGTCGAAGAACTCATGCCCCTACCGCGCGCGCTCGTCGGAGACGGCGACCTGTTCATGTTGCGTGTCGTCGGAGATTCGATGATTGATGCCGCAATCTGCGACGGCGATTTAGTGGTTATCCGACAACAACGCGATGCAACAAACGGCGACATTGTGGCCGCGATGCTTGACGGGGAAGCGACCGTCAAGGTCTTTCGTCGCCGCGACGGTCACACCTGGCTTCTGCCGCGCAACAGCGCATTCGAACCCATCCTCGGCGACCATGCCGAGGTCCTCGGCAAGGTCGTTGCCGTGTTCCGCTCGGTGTAAGGCCGGCCTCTCGACGGGCGATCAGAATGGAGCAACCGTTCAGGTCCGCGCGTTTCGACTTTCGTCGACAGGTGCCGCGGTCGAGGGTGCGAGCGGGTGCGGAGTGACGTGCCCGAGCGCGCGCAACACCGCGGTGACCTGCTCGTGACGGTTGAAAGTGTAGAGATGAATCGACGGCGCGCCACCCGCGAGAAGCTCCCGGGCCAGCTCAACCGTGTGCTCAACACCCAGTTCTGGCGAGGTGCCCCCCGCGGCTTCGAGCGCCCGCACCAGTTGCGGCGGTGCCGGGCGTCCTGCCAAATCTGCCACCTTACGCAATTGGCCCAGGTTGGACACCGGCATCATGCCGGGCAGAAGTGGGATATGCAGGCCCGCCTGCCGCGCCTCCTCCGCGAATGACAAATACTCCTCGGCGTGGAAGAACAGCTGAGTGATGCCGAGTTCAGCTCCGGCCTCCTGTTTTTCCACAAGCCAGGCAATGTCCTCGCTGCGGGAGCGCGACAACGGATGGCCGTTGGGATACACGGCCACAGCGATGCGGCCCGCGTTGGACGCTGCGGGAATCTCGGCGCGCATCTCAGCGATGAGTCGAATCAGGTCGACGGAACTGAGTGAAGCCGTCACCTCGATGTCGTCTTCGCTCAGCCCACGCGGGGGGTCGCCGCGAAGTGCGAGGAAGTCGTAGATACCCGCCTCATGCGTTTCAGTAATGACGGCGCGCACCTCGTCGCGCGTCATGCCCACCGTCGTGAGGTGAGCCATGGGCAGCGCGTCGGTGTACTGCCGCAGGTACTTGAGGAGATCAAGCGAGGCATCGCGGGTTGATCCGCTCGCACCGTAGGTCACGGAGATGAACTCCGGCCCCGCTGCGGCGAGGTGCTGCACCGCGTGCCCGAGCGCCAGCGCTGCGGCGGAGGTGCGCGCGGGGAAAACTTCGAATGAAAAGCGCAGTGGCGCCGGGGCACCAGGGGCGGGCTTCTCGAGCGACACGCGGCGCCTCCAACTGATTGCGAGTAGTGAATGCATTGAGCCTACAGAGGTGGATCTGCCCGCTCGAAACCGACTGCAACAGTCGGCAGAAATATGACCTCGGCGAAGCTACTGGCTCCCAAGACATGCGCCAGGCGGCCGCGACGGCCCGTCTAGCCGGAAGGAGGCGTGCTCAGAGTGAACGGCTCGAGCTTGGCGAGCGTCTCTCCGCTTACGTATGCCCGAACACGGGTGCCTTGCTCGACGTACTCCGTCTCGAGTACCCGGTTTCGCTCGTGCAGCTCGGCGACCAGGTCGCCTCGTTCGTAGGGCACGATGACGGTCACTTCTCGATCGGGAACGGGCAGCGTCGCGTCGATTCGGGCCTTCAACTCGGCGATGCCCTCGCCGGTGCGGGCTGAGACGAACACCGCGTCGGGTGCGAGCCCGTGCAGCACCAGCCGCTGTGTGTCGTCGATCAGGTCGGCCTTGTTGAAGACCACGATCTCGGGGATCGACTGCGCCTCGACCTCCGCGATCACCTGGCGCACGGTCTTCAGCTGCGCCTCCGGTTCGGGGTGGGACGCATCAACCACGTGCACGATCACGTCGGCCCCAGCCACCTCCTCGAAGGTGGAACGGAAGGCTTCAACGAGCTGATGCGGCAGGCTCCTGACAAACCCAACGGTGTCAGTGAAGGTGAAACTGCGGCCATCCGAGGTTTCCGCGTGTCGCACCGTGGTGTCGAGAGTGGCAAAGAGTTGGTTCTGCACGAGCGCCTCCGCGCCCGTGAGTCGGTTGAGCAGGCTCGACTTCCCGGCGTTGGTGTAGCCAGCGATTGCGACCGATGGCACCTCGCCGCGTTTGCGGTTCGCTCGCTTGGCCTCGCGCGCCGGAGCGAACTCAGCGATCTGCTTGCGTAGCTTCGCCATTCGCGTGTTGATGCGGCGCCGATCAAGCTCGATCTTGGTTTCACCCGGACCGCGTGAACCCATGCCGGCCCCGGCAGCGCCCACTTGCCCGCCTGCCTGCCGCGACATCGAGTCGCCCCAGCCGCGCAGACGCGGCAGCAAGTACCGCAATTGTGCGAGCTCAACCTGAGCCTTACCTTCGCGACTCTTCGCGTGCTGGCTGAAAATATCGAGGATCACCGCGGTACGGTCGATCACCTTCACCTTCACGACATCTTCGAGTGCTCGGCGCTGGCTCGGCGCGAGTTCGGTGTCAGCAACAACGGTGTCAGCTCCCTCCGCCGCCACCATCTCGGCAAGCTCTTGTGCCTTCCCCTTGCCGAAGTAGGTCGCCGGATCAGGGTTTGCCCGACGCTGGAGCAAGCCGTCGATGACTCGCGCCCCGGCAGTCTCAGCGAGCGCCGCGAGCTCGCGCAGCGAGTTCTCAGCGTCCTCCTGCCCATGCTTTCCATTCGAACTGTAGACACCAATCAGAATGACATTTTCCAGTCGCAGCTGCCGGTACTCGACCTCCGTGACGTCTTCGAGTTCGGTCGAGAGCCCGGGCACGCGCTTGAGTGACGCGCGTTCTTCGCGTTCGAGCCGAATCGAGTCGAGGTCTTTCCCCAGTTGGTCGTGAGCCTCAGCGCCGAGCGCCTGCGCGCCGCCGGTGAGGTCGCGAATCACCGTGGCGTGGCCGACACCCTGGGCGCGCGCCAACACCCGGTCAAGCGGATCTCCAGGGTCGTGCGAAGCTGGGGTGTTCGGCTGATCCGCTGCTGTGGAGGGCGATTCTGATTTGGTCATCTGAATTCCAGTCTAAGTCGGGACGTGGTTTTCGGCCCTGCTGTTCACCCACAGCGCACCACACCCGTGGGGCACGCGCCCGGTGAGACTGAGATACTGGGTCGGTGACACAGCACTACTTCTCAGAATCCCCAGTCGGCGATGCCAGGCAGCGCGAGATCGAGGTCGAGCTCGCCGGAGCACCCAGGCTGCTCGTGACCGCGGGCGGCGTCTTCAGCCCCGAACACCTCGACCAGGGAACCGCGGTGCTGCTTCGCACGCTGGAGAAGGCATCGCACGGCGCGACACCCCTCGCGGGGCCGCTGCTCGACCTCGGGTGCGGATGGGGTCCCCTCGCCCTTTCTGCAGCGCTAACCCACCCAGATGCGGAGATCTGGGCGGTCGACATCAACGAACGGGCGCGGTCGCTCGCATCAGCAAACGCCGCGCGCCTGGGCCTGGAAAATCTGCGGGTTGCCGCGCCTGCTGACGTACCGACAGCCGTTGAATTTGCCGAGATCCACTCGAACCCTCCGATTCGTATCGGCAAGCAGGCGCTGCACGCGCTCCTCGCACAGTGGCTCCCGCGACTTGCGCCCGGCGGATCCGCCACCCTCGTTGTCGCGAAGCATCTGGGGGCCGATTCGCTTCAATCGTGGATCGCGGCCGAGTTTCCTGAGCTCTCTGTCACCCGCATCGCGCGCGACAAGGGATTTTCGGTCATCAGAGCCGTCAAAGACTAGGGACCTACTCAGGCAGCTCGATCGTGCCGCGATAGACGAGTTCAGCTGGCCCCGACAGCGACACGTGCTCCCCCTCCTCGGTCGGAAACATGCGCACCGCGAGCCGACCGCCGGGAACCTCCACGCTCCAGTGATTGGGCATCCCCTCGCCTCCCCAATAGCGGAAGGCAAGCGCCGCGGCCGCAGTTCCCGTGCCGCACGAGAGGGTCTCGCCGGAACCGCGCTCATGCACCCGCATGCGAATTCGGGCGACACCGTCTTTGATGAGCGGTTCCTCCGGCACGACGAACTCGACGTTCGCGCCCGACTCGGGCGCTGGATCCAGCGTCGGCGCGTCGCTGAGCTCCAGACCGTCGAGCTTGGCATCGGCGGCGAGCGCCGTCACCACGTGCGGATTCCCGAGGTCTATGCCCTGGCCGGGCCTCGGCACGTGCAACCCGCGCGCGGCGACCAGGTACTCCTCGGTGAGACGCCACCTACCGAGATCCACCGTGTAGCCAGACACGCCAGCGAGCACGTCTTTCACCCCGGCACGCGTGCCGATGGGAAGGGTGTCGCGCCGCTCGGGCGTCACCAGCCCTTCGGTGATGAGGTAGTGGGCGTAGACGCGAATGCCATTTCCGCACATTTCAGCGGGCGTGCCGTCGGCATTCCAGTAATCCATGAACCATTCGGCTGCCGGCTCTTCGGCAAGCACAGCTGCACCCTCGGGGAGTGCGCGTGAGCGAACCGCGCGAATGATGCCGTCTGCCCCAATACCAAAATGTCGATCGCACAGGAACCTGATCTGTTCGGGGGTGAGCGTCAACTCGCCGTCTGGATCGGTAAAGAGCACGAAGTCGTTCCCTGTGCCATGGCCTTTAGTGAACGTCAGAGAGGGCATGCCTCAAGTCTAAAGGGTGGCCCCCGCGCATCCGCTGGGCCCGGGTTCTAGACGGAAGCGCAACACCTAAAGTGTGAGTTGTCTAGACCACCACCGAAGGGCTGCGCTTCCTTGTCCACACTTTACCGCCACCTCACCCTGAACGACCGGATCGAGATCGAGAAACTCCACGACCACGGCCACACCCACGCCGAGATCGCTCGAAGAATCGGCGTGCACCGTTCAACCATCGGCCGCGAGATCAAGAAGCGTTCCTGGCAACCTGAACACGACCACGCGAATCTTCGCCCCTACCTACGGAACAAACTCGACACCCGTCACCGGCGAGACCGGGTGTATCTCGCTGGTCAAGCACAACTCCACGCCAACACACGCCGAGCACGCTCGCACCAGCCCTACCGAATGACGCATGACCCGCTCGTTGATTGGGTGATCACACATTTGGGGCGGGGGTGGACCCCGGAAGAGATCAGCGGACGCCTCCCTATCGAGCACCCCACCGATCACCGTATGCGGGTCAGCCCAGAAACGTTGTATGCCTGGATTTACTCACCCGGCCAACAGCATCGGCAGCTGCACCAATACCTTGCTCGGGGGCAGAAGAAACGACGCCGCATCAAGGGCCGAAAGGTACACACGGAACGCATCAAATATCGGGTCTCGATACATGAACGACCCGCCGAGGTATTGACGCGGGAAGAGTTTGGGCATTGGGAATCAGACAGTGTGCTGGGCGCACACGGCACCGGCGGTATTCACACCATGGTCGAACGCACAAGCCGTTACTACCTGGGAGTGAAGCTCTCCCGAGTCGCTGCTGCCCCGACTCTGGAGGCGCAGCTTGGCGTGTATCGGGTGCTGCCTGCACACGCCGTCAAATCTGTCACAGCCGACAATGGAAGCGAGTTCGCACACCATTACATGCTTGCCGACACGATCGGGGTGCCCACCTATTTCTGTGACCCGTACAGCGCATATCAGCGGGGCAGTAACGAGCACTTCAATGGTCGGCTACGGAAGTATCTCCCCAAGGGCACAACCTTCGAGGACCTCACCCAGGAAGAACTCGACGAGTACATCGGTGAGATCAATGATCGGCCCAGGAAAGTGCTGGGTTGGGCGACCCCGGCAGAGGTATTCCAGGAGTTATGCTCGGGGTAACTCACTGGGTGTTGCACTCCGAACTAAAATCCGGGGGGCCACCCTCGGCCCTGGCTTGCTAGCATCGCGGCATGGGCGAACGAGGTGATCAACTCCACGGGAACCGGCTGTCAGCACTCGGAGCGACCCTCGCCTGGCAGCTCGCCACGCCCACGCAAGACCGTCACGCGCTGGCACGATCACTGCTGCGCGAGTTGCTGGGCGAAGAGTCGCGCTTTTCCTCAGTGTGCCCGGAGTGTGGAGGCGCACACGGCCCAGTACAGGCACGGCTCCCCCGCGGCCCTGCCCCCCTCGTCAGCATGACCTACGCGGGCACGCTCGTCGTCGTGGGAGCGGCACCGGCCCTGACTGTGGCCTTTGGCATTGACGCAGAGATCGATTCGGGAGATCGAAGACGAGCCATTTCCGAGGCGATCGGCAGCGCGGAGCTGTGCGACTGGACACGGCTTGAGGCGGTCGCCAAGGCCAGGCGCACCGGTCTGCGAGACGAGGTGCGCGCGCTCGACTGCACCGGTGATGCACACGGGTGGATCGCCCCGCCGATGCCCGGTCTCCCAGAACTGCGCGGAGTCGACCTCACGCTGACCCTGCCCGGCAAGCACGGAACCGCGCTCATCAGCGTGGCGCTCGCCGCCGCCACCCCGTCACCGGATGCGCCCGCTACTTTCCCGCCTTCGTCGGCTTCAGCTGGTTGAGGGGCGTGAGTGCTTTCTGGGCCTTGGGCACTCTGTCACCCTTCGGAAGCTTGGAAGGCTTCGGCAGCTTCGGAAGCTTCTCGTCGAGGAGCCAGCTGTGCCACAGGCCTTCGAGCGGTTCTGCGGTGAATGATTGCGCCAACCTCAGGAAATCTTCGCTGCGCACCTGGCGGTGGGAGTTTTCCGTGGACCAGGCCAGCAGAAGCGCACGAAACTTCGCGTCTCCCAGGGTTCGCCGGAGAGCCTCCAGGAGCAGCGCCCCCCGCTTGTAGACGCGGTCGTCGAACATGTCGGCCGCGCCGGGATTCGAAAGTAGGAGATCCTGCGGCAGTGCCGAGAGCAGCTCATGGTGCTCCTGTGCGCACTGGGCGATCGTCTGGCGGCCCGAGGCTTCGGCCCAGATCCACTCGGAGAAGCAGCAAAACCCCTCGTTCAGCCAGATGTCCTTCCAACGTGAAATCGCCACGCTGTTCCCGAACCACTGGTGCGCAAGCTCATGCGCCAGGAGTCGCTGTTCGGCGGCCGCAGCGTGGTTCGAGCCGAATGTCACGAGGCCCTGCGATTCGAGGGGAATCTCAAGCTCCTCCTCCACGACAACCACCGTCAGGTCCTCCTGTGGGTAGGGCCCGAACCACGTTTCGAACTCGCGCACCATGTCGACCATCGGAGCGAACGCGCGCAGCATCTCGGGTGCCTGACGGCGCGGTGTCACGAGTCGACCGACCGTCGCCCCCGAACGCAGCGGGATGTTGAGGGGAAACTCCGCATACTGCCCCACGTGCGCGGCGACGAGATAGGTCGCCGTCGGTACCTCGCTCGTGAACGACCAGGTTCGCGTGCCCCCGCGCTGGGTGACCTCTCCGGGCACCCCGCTGATCGCGACGAAGAATTCGGCATCTGTGGTGAAACGGATCTCGTAGGTCGCGCGGTTGGCAATGCGATCGTTGCACGGAAACCAGGTCGGTGCCCCGGTGGGCTGGGCGGCGACAAGCGCCCCGTTCTCGAGTTCTTCCCACCCAAGCTGCCCCCAATGCGAGCGGCGCGGAGCTGGGCTCCCCGCGTACTGAATCTCGACGACCAGCGTGGCTCCCGCTTCGCGGGCCTCGGCAAACTTCACGACGAGTGCGTGGTCGGTCTGTTTCACGTCGCGGTGAGGTGCCCCATTCACCCGCACCTTCTTGGCCCGAAGCCCGACCAGGTCGAGGCGGATCGCGCTCGTGCGTTCCACGATTGTGATCGTCAGTCTCGCCGTGCCGGACAGCCGGTTCGTTCGCGGCGTGTACGTGAGGTCGAGTGCGTATCGCTCGACCTCGTACCGGGAGTCTCCGCTATTGGGCGTGTATTGGTCACCCATTATTTCGTGGTCTGGTAGGCGCGCACCTTGACCGCTTTCCACGGCCCGATTGGGTTGCCGCTCCAGCGAGATCCCACCGGCACGGTCTCCCCACGCATGACGAGCGAGGCCGGCCCCACCGTCGCGTTCGCGCCAATGGTGGCAGCGGGCAGAATCACGCTGTGGGGCCCGAGCGTTGCCCCGGGTTCGAGTTCGACGGTGTCCATGCTCATAATTCGATCATGAAAGAGGTGGGTCTGTACAACGCACCCGCGGTTGACAGTGGATCCGGCACCCAGCGTGACAAGATCCGGCTCTGGGAGCCAATACGATTCGCACCACACCCCGGTACCGATGCGCGCGCCCAGCGAACGCAGCCAGAGCGCCAGCGCCGGTGTGCCAGACGCCGCACGGGCAAACCACGGTGCCGCGACCATTTCCGTGAAGGTGTCGGAGACCTCGGTGCGCCAGACGAAGCTTGACCACAGCGGCGCCTCACCGGCGCGAATCATGCCGACGATGATCCACTTCGCGAGCGTGGTGATCGCGGCAGCGACCGCACCCGCAACGAGCATCACGACTCCTGACAGCAGCAGGATCCACACGGGCCCCAGCGACTGCCACAGCCATGCCATGACGAGCAAGACACTCAAGCCGAGTGCCGCGGTCACAAAGACCGGCACAAGTCTGCCGAGTTCCCACAGCGCACGCGCGATCCGCAACTTCGCGCCGGGGTTGAAGGTGCGGGTATCGTCACCCGTTTGCGCCACTCGGCGCAGCCTCACCGCGGGGGAACCGAGCCAGGATGAGCCCGATTTCGACTTCTCCGGGGCGACGGAGAGCACCGCGACGAGTGAATCCTTGGCGACTCGGTGCCCCGGGCCGGCCATCCCGGAGTTGCCTAGGAACGCGCGCTTGCCGATGCGTACCGGGCCGATCCGCATCCACCCGCGGTGGAGTTCGTACGAGGCCACCATCGTGTCGTCCGCGAGAAACGCACCGTCGTCAATGCGTGTCATGCACGGAAGCAACAACACGGTGGATGCCTCGACGTTCTTGCCGACGGTCGCTCCCAGCAGGCGCAGCCACACCGGGGTGAACAGGCTGGAGTAGAGCGGAAAGAGGAAGGTGCGGGCCGCGTCTAGCAGTCGCTCGGTGGTCCACACCTGCCAGCCGACACGACTGTGCACAGGGAAGGTTCCCTCGCGGAGCCCGAGCGCGAGGAGGCGCACCAGCACGACGACGGCACCGGCGTAGATGAAGCCGGCAACGAGAACCGCGGGCACGAGCGCCAGGAGTGCCAGGCCGTAGATCTCGGGGAGCGTGCCCTGGCCGCGTACCGCGAGTGCCACGAGCCCGCCCCCGGCCGCGAACGACACGAATGGGAGCAGTGCGAGTCCCAGAGAGGAGAACGCATAGGCCGCGCGCCAGAGGGGCGACTGACGCGGGGGCGCCTCGGGCCACCGAACCGAGGTTCCTCCGACCCGCACCGCGGGTGAACCGGCCCAGGTCTGATTCGCCTTCACCCGACCGAAGACCGCCGAGCCCGGAGCGATCTCCGCACCGTCATCAATGCGGGTTCCCGGAGCCAGCACCGATCGTGCCCCGATCGTGACATGCTCGCCGATCTGCACCCTGCCGACCCGGAGCACATCGCCGTCAATCCAGTAACCGCTGAGATCGACTTCAGGCTCGATTGCGGATCCCCGCCCAATCTCAAGCATCCCGGTGATGGGCGGCAGCGTGTGCAGGTTGACGTCTCGCGAAATCTTGGCTCCCAGCGCGCGCGCGTAGAGCATCACCCAGGGGGCTCCCGCGCTTCCGACGGCATCGATCTGATCGGCGAAGTGTTCGGCCAGCCACAGCCGCATGTGCACGAACCCGCCCCGAGGGTAGTCCCCGGGGGCGACCCCTGCGAGCAACACTCGTGCGGCGAGCGCGGCGATGGCCATGCGACCGAACGGTGTCAGGATCAGCACAATACCGAAGAGCAGCACCCAGATCGGCGCGCTCGGCAGCGCCTCAAAGCCCGTGGTCAAGTTCAGGATCGTTCCCGCGGTGAGGATGTAGATGAGCCACCGCAGCCCGCTAACCAGGAACAATGGCACGCCGGCGATGCTCTGCACCCACTGGGTACCTTTTGACGTGGGTTCGGGCGAGTGAAAACTCGCGGGGTCGCTCACCTCTTCCACCGCGGCGATGGCCTTTGCCATGGCCGACAGCCTGGGCACATCGTAGACATCGGCGACGGAGTACTCGGGTACTCGCGTGCGGATGCGAGAGACGAGCTGCGCTGCGGTGAGGGATCCGCCGCCGAGGTCGAAGAAATCCGCCTGTGCCGAGTTCGGGGCGATACCTAAGACCGCCTGCCACTGTTCGCCCAGCCAGCGTTCAGTCTCGGTGAATCCCTCAGGCATCGGTTCCTCGACTCCAGGCAGCGGCCATGGGAGGGCATCCCGATCTACCTTGCCGGAGGTACGCATGGGCAAGTCTTCGACCACCGCGAGCAGTGGCATCACGCCGGCGGCCAGCCTGCCAGCGAGAGAGCTTCGGGCGTGGGTCCGATCAAATGGCGTCTCGCTCTCGACCACCAGGTAGCCGACGAGCAGCGGCACCCCGGACTCACTGTTGCGCACGGCCACGGCCGCGGCCGTCACGCCGGGAAGATCCTGCAACGCCGATTCGACCTCGCCGAGCTCGATGCGTCGACCCCCAACCTTCACCTGGTCGTCCGCGCGCCCCAGAAAGAGCAGCCCCTCAGGCTCATACTTCACCAGGTCGCCGGAACGATACGCACGCTCCCAGCCCAGCGTCGGCATTGGCGCGTACTTCTCGGCATCCTTGGCAGGATCGAGGTACCGGGCAAGACCCACTCCTCCGATGATGAGTTCACCCGATTCCCCCGGAGCAACGCGGAAACCGCCTGGATCGACCACCGCAAGATCCCACCCGTCGAGCGGCAGTCCGATGCGCACCGGGGAGGCGCCGTCAAGGCGACAGCCGCACGCGACGACCGTCGCCTCGGTGGGGCCGTAGGTGTTCCACACCTCTCGATCTTCATCGACGAGCCTGGCCGCGAGTTCGGGCGGGCACGCCTCTCCCCCAAAGATCAGGAGTCGGACGTTTTCAATCGCCTCGCGCGGCCAAATGGCAGCGAGTGTTGGCACCGTGGAGACCACCGTGATGCCCTGGCGCACGAGCCACTGGGCCAGGTCCTCTCCCGCCCGCACGAGCGCACGCGGAGCGGGCACCAGGCACGCGGCGTGACGCCAGGCCAACCACATCTCTTCGCACGAAGCATCAAACGCGACCGAGAGGCCAGCGAGCACCCGGTCGCCGGGACCGAGCGGGCGAGACTGCACGAACATGCGCGCCTCGGCGTCGACGAACGCAGCCGCCGATCGGTGCGTGACCGCGACACCCTTGGGTACCCCGGTCGAACCCGACGTGAAGATGACCCAGGCGTCGTCATCCGGCTTTGGATCCGGTCCGGCCTGAGCTCCCTGACGAACTGCTGCGCCGTCCTCGCCTGCTGGATCCACTGGCCCCGAGTCAGCCACGGAGGCTTCCTCGCGAATCCCCGGGCGGGTGCTCCGCACGTACTGCGGGCCGTTTCCCACGATCCCGGCGACGTCTGCTTCACCGAAGACCAGCCGAGCCCGCTCGTCGGTATCGTCGGCATCGACCGGCACGTAGGCTGCCCCGGCGAACATGATCGCGAGAATGGCGATGTAGAGGTCTGCCGAGCCGGAATCAATCCGAACGCCCACCCGGTCTCCGGGCCGGACCCCATTAGTTCGCAAGTCGCCTGCGAGGAGTTCGACCGCGGCGAGCAACTCACGATAACTGAGCGCCCCCGCCCCCGCGTCAAGCGCGGACGCGTCGGGATGGGCAAGGGTCGACTGGCGCAGGATGTCGATCAGCGTGCGTTCGGGCGCGGCGAATGCTGCCCGGTTCAGGGCTTCCTGCGAATCAGCGTGGCTCATGCGGCGAAGTCTATTCCAGCGACGTAAACGGGAGTTCACATGGCTGGAAGCTTGCCCGACGAACCGGACCTGTGGACGCTGCGTCGTGAACTGATCAGCCGGCGGTGGTGGGCTGCGGGGAGATCAGCTCAGGGTCGGGCGAGGCGATCCACTCAATGTCGGGGTAGCGCTTAAACCAGCTCACCTGCCGTCGCGCGTAACGGCGCGTGAGCGCCTGTGTCTCGGCGATCGCCTCGGCCTCGGTTTTCTCACCAGCGAGCTGCGCGAGTGCCTGCGCATACCCAATGGCGCGGGAGGCGGTCTTTCCGTGCTCTATACCGTGGGGAATCAGTGCGCGCACCTCATCCAGGATCCCGTCAGACCACATCTGCTCGACGCGTCGGTCGAGCCTCCTCACCAGGTCAGCGCGCTCGGCGTGCACGGCGATCGTGCGGGTGCGCATACGCCAGTACTCGGGCACCTGAGGCAGGCTACCGTGGGCCCTCTCGCCTAGCGCAGCCACCTCAAGCGCGCGAACCACCCGTCGTCCGTTCCGCGAGTCGACTGCAGCCGCCGCCACCGGATCAAGCGCGCGCAAACGCTGCGCGAGAGCCGCCACCCCGAGCTCAGTGAGCTCGCGCTCGAGCGTGGCGCGAAGCGCCTCATCGCGAGGGGGAAATTGGAAGTCGAAGATGAGGCTGGAGACGTACAGGCCCGATCCGCCCACCACAATCGCATCATGACCGCGCTCGTGGATCTCAGTGATGAGTGCGCGCGCGGTGGGCTGATACCAGGCCACGGTGGCTTCCTGACTGGGTTCCAGCGCGTCAAACAAGTGATGCACGATTCCGCGTCGGTGCGCGGGGGCGAGCTTTGCCGTACCGATATTCATGCCGCGGTAGAGCTGCATCGCATCCGCGTTCACGATCTCGGCCGTGCGACCCGACGCTGCCAGTTGCTCCGCGAGTGCCAGTGACAGCGCGGTCTTACCGGTACCAGTGGCACCGACGATGGCCCAGAGCGAACCGGTCACAGCACCCGAAGCGTCGGGAGCCCGAGGCTGACCGCCCGAGGAGCGCCGCTCAGGTCGGTGGGTGCCGGAGCTGCACAGCTGTCGGCCTCTCGTCGATCCCATGCGTCGCCCGCTCGTGTGCGCCGCACCGCATAGGGACCACCGGCTGCGGGGTCGGCGATGATGAAGTGCGGAGCCGCGCCCGTGACCTGTACCGTGACGACATCGCCAGGACGCGGGACATCTGCATTCGCCGGGATGGCGAAGTGCACGAGCCGGTTATCTTCGGCCCTGCCCGTTAAGCGCCGGGTGGCATCGTCTTTACGACCCTCGCTCGCGGCGACGAGAACGTCGACGGTGCGCCCGATCTGTGCGTGGTTTTCCTCAAAGGAGATCCGCTCCTGCAACGCGTGCAGCCGCGTGTAGCGCTCCTGCACGATCGCCTTCGGAACCTGCTGTTCCATCTCGGCTGCTGGGGTGCCCGGACGGATCGAGTATTGGAACGTGTACGCGCTCGAGAACCGAGAGGCCTCCACCACGCGCATCGTATCCTCGAAGTCTTCGTCGGTCTCACCCGGGAATCCCACGATGATGTCGGTGGTGATCGAGGCGTTGGGAATTTGCGCACGTACCCGGTCAAGGATCCCGAGAAACTTCGTGCTCCGATAGGAACGTCGCATCGCCTTGAGGATCGCGTCTGAGCCGGATTGCAAAGGCATGTGCAGTTGCGGCATGACGTTTGGAGTCTCGGCCATTGCCGCAATCACGTCGTCGGTGAACGCTGCGGGGTGCGGGCTGGTGAAGCGAACCCGTTCGAGCCCTTCGATGTCTCCCATGGCGCGAAGGAGTTTACCGAACGCCTCTCGATCTCCGAACTCCACCCCGTAGGTGTTGACGTTCTGTCCCAGGAGTGTCACTTCGATCGCACCATCGTCGACGAGCGCCTGCACCTCAGCCAAGATCTCGCCAGGCCTGCGATCCTTTTCCTTTCCTCGAAGGGCGGGAACGATGCAGAAGGTACAGGTATTGTTGCAGCCGACCGAAATGGACACCCACCCGCTCGATGCTGAGTCGCGCTTGGTCGGGAGCGTCGAGGGGAACACCTCGAGCGACTCGAGAATCTCGACCTGCGCTTCTTGGTTGTGCCGCGCTCGCTCGAGGAGGACCGGCAGCGATCCCATGTTGTGGGTGCCGAATACCACGTCCACCCAGGGTGCCTTCTTCACGATGGTGCCCTGGTCCTTCTGAGCGAGACAACCCCCGACCGCGATTTGCATGCCTGCACGCTCGCGCTTCACGCTCGCGAGAATGCCGAGATTGCCGTAGAGCTTATTCGCCGCATTTTCGCGCACCGCGCAGGTGTTGATGACCACCACGTCGGCCTCATCGGGCACGCTCGCTGCAACATAGCCGGCGGCCTCAAGAGAACCTGCCAATCGCTCTGAGTCGTGCACGTTCATCTGACAACCCAAGGTGCGAACCGTGTAACTGCGCGGAGTTCCATCAGGGCCAAGTGCAGCGGGCGACGGAGCTATGGGGGTGACAACTGCAGAGGGCATGTGCCCAATTCTACCGACCGTGAAATGTGCTGCGGCCGAGCGCTCGGGTCACGACTCAAGCCGCGCTCGGGGCGCTATTGAAACCGCACTCCAGATCCGGAACGAAGCCCATCCAGTGCCTCACGGGCGGCACGCGAGGCCGGTTCACCTGACCAGCCGCGGCGTGCGAGAAAACCGAGAAGCCGCCGCTCGGCGGTCTGGCGATCGAGACCACTCATCTTCCGTGCACGTTCCGCAGCCGCGGTCCGGAGAAGCGCGAACTCCTCGTCATCATCGAGCTCACCGAGCACTTCCTCGATAACACCCTGAGGAATCAGGCGGTCGCGGAGCTTCATCCGAATCTGGCTGCGGCTCGATCCTTTGCGCTCCCGGAGCGACTCAGTGACTCTCCGAGCGAGGCCAAGATCGTCGAGGTAGAGGCTCGCGACGAACTCGTCAATCGCCGCATCAATGTCCCATGCCGGGTGGCCGATGTTCAGGAGATCTCTTCGAAGCTCCCCAGAGGACAGCGCGCGGCGCGCGAGCAGCCGCACACCATCCTCCTGGGTGCTTCGCTCAGGTGCGGACTCTGACTCGAATCCGGGCTCTCCCGCGTACTCCGACTCAATTCCTGGTTCGGACCCAATCTCTGACTCGGACACAAAGGGAGGATTCAGCCGAGGAGCGTACTGGGTCTCGACCCCGGCTCGAATCGCCTCCGGGAGTCGGGATCGAAGCTCAATGACCTCCGCGAGATCGGGTCGGTCGCCCCGTCGGTCATCTCTGTTCTCAGGCTCCGAAGCCGGAGGAACGGGCAGGAAACGCACCACCATGAGGATGCGCTATGCGCCCAGTCGCTCGTCGCGAAGAGGTTCTGCGTGGCTTTCTTCGACCGCCGCGACCACGGGAGCGTTCGGGTCGTCTTTCACGCCCAGCTTCACGAGAATCTTTTCTTCTATCTCAGCGGCAATATCAGGGTGCTGAATGAGGAAGCGACGCGAATTCTCCATTCCCTGTCCCAGCTGATCACCTTCATAGGTGTACCAGGCACCGCTCTTCTTCACGAGACCATGCTCCACGCCAAAATCGATCAGTGAGCCTTCGCGTGAGATGCCCACGCCGTACAGAATGTCGAATTCAGCCTGCTTAAAGGGCGGCGCCATCTTGTTTTTTACCACCTTGACACGCGTGCGGTTGCCTACTGCGTCGGTGCCGTCTTTCAGCGTTTGAATGCGACGAATGTCGAGGCGCACTGATGCGTAAAATTTCAGCGCTTTGCCACCAGACGTAGTTTCTGGACTCCCGAAAAACACCCCAATCTTCTCCCGCAACTGGTTGATGAAGATTGCTGTCGTGTTGGTCTGGCTCAGGCCACCGGTGATCTTACGGAGCGCCTGTGACATCAGGCGTGCCTGCAAGCCGACGTGGCTATCACCCATATCGCCCTCGATCTCGGCCTTCGGCACCAGTGCAGCCACCGAGTCGACCACCACCAGATCCACGGATCCCGAACGAATCAGCATGTCCGTGATCTCCAACGCCTGCTCACCAGTGTCGGGCTGCGACACAAGGAGCGCGTCGATGTCAACACCCAGTTTCTCTGCGTATACGGGGTCGAGCGCGTGCTCGGCATCAATGAAGGCGGCGATTCCGCCGGCGCGCTGCGCGTTTGCGATGGCATGCAGCGTGAGTGTCGTCTTCCCCGAAGATTCGGGGCCATATATCTCCACGATGCGGCCGCGCGGGAGTCCACCGATACCGAGAGCGACGTCAAGAGCGATCGAGCCGGTCGGGATGACCTCAACCTTCGGGCGATCTGTGCTCCCGAGGCGCATGATCGCACCCTTACCGAACTGTTTGTCAATATTCGCGAGCGCCATTTCAAGGGCTTTCTCGCGATCTTTGGGTGCTGCCATGAGCTTGTTCTCCTGCCGTCGGGGCGTGGGTCGCCGGGTTGCTGCCTACCTGCTGTCGTGTCCGGAGCGAAATGCTCAGAACTGACAAGGCGTAGGTGGCTCGTGCTTCCGACCCTAGATTGCACCACCGACACTCAGCGTCGAAAGTGGCAATGTGTGGAGAGGAACGGCAACAAGATCACCTGGGAGCGAGAATACCCATATTCGAACAAACTTTCGAAAGTATCACTCGGCGTGTCGGAACAGTCCAGGTGAGCCATCGCACGCCAGCGCGATCATTCTCGCGGGTCCCTGAGGCCGCGGCCATACCGACGCTGCTCGGGAACCTGCATTTCGACGCACAAGGCATCCCACACACGTCGAGCCGGCACGCCCCGATCGAGCGCGTCCCGCGCGGTTCCCTCAAACTCCGCGAGCCAATAGTCACGCAAGAGAACTCCGGAGTAGACCTCCCCGAACTCCTCAGCCATTGCTCGCTGAAATTCGCTCAGCCGCACTACTTTCCTGCGAGCAGAGAAGGTCGATATCCGGAGACAAGATCCGCCGGAACGGTGTCGGGCACGCGAGACGAAAGCTGAACACTCAGACCTTCAACCATCGCGAGCCGCTCACTCACTTCACCCATGATGACCGAGAGAGGCGTATCTAGCGCATCTGCGACCGCGGCGAGAATCTCACTTGAGGCTTCCTTCTGGCCGCGCTCAACCTCGCTGAGGTAGCCAAGCGCAACGCTCGCTTCGCCCGCTACCTGACGGAGGGTGCGCCCCTTCTGCAGGCGGAAGTCACGCAGCACATCGCCAATCTCCTGACGAACAAGTACCATCGCGTCCTCCTTTGCTCTGCACGACCGTGAGGCTATGCCTATCAGACTACCCGCTGATGCGCTGGGATGCGCCTCGGGGTGACACCTCTAGTCTGGCGGGTGTCACTGGGAATAACCGCGAGAACAGGCGGTGTATTCCTGAGCATTTCCTGAATGTGAGCCAAGTCGACTCATATTCACTCGCCGATCGCGTCATGGAGGAGCTGCAGCGCCTCTCGAACAGTCGCTTCTCGAATCGCCTGCCGGTTCCCGTTAATTTCGAAGAGCATCGCACGCTCCCCATGGCCGGAACTGATGCCCAGCCACACCGTGCCCACACCTTGGCCCGTCTGCGGGTCAGGGTCGGGCCCGGCCACTCCAGTCGTGGAGATTCCGAATTGAACCTCCACCGGCACGCTCGCGCGCCCCTGCGGCACCGCACAGGCGCGACGCACCCCACGAGCCATCTGAGTCGCCACCTCGGGATCCACCGGTCCTCGAGCCGCCAGCAATGCGGCATCGACGCTGAGAAGTGACGACTTTAGTGCGGTGTCGTATGCCACGATGCCACCCGAAAAGACCCGAGAAGCACCGGGTACCGACACGATCGTGGCCGACAACAGCCCCCCAGTGAGTGACTCCGCAACAGCGAATCTCACGCCTAGCTCATCGGCTCTGTGTACTACCGCCCGCGCGAGCTCACCTGCTTTGGCAATTCGGTGTGGCATGTGAGCTACCTCGGCCGGGCCGAAGCCTGCCCAGCGCGGCCCAGACGCGCGAAATTCACAACGTAATCGATGCCGCTCGCAACTGTCAGCGCCACAGCGATCGCCATGGTCACGAGGTTCACCCAGTTGACCCAGTCACCGAGCAGCGAGGCGAGCGGAAAGAGCGCCAGCGCAATGGCCACCGATTGTGCAACAGTCTTCAGCTTTCCCATCCACGCTGCGGCGACCACGATGGTACGCGCTTCGAACAGCCGGTGCACGGTGATTCCGATCTCACGGACGAGCACCAGAACCGTGATCCACCAGGGAAGCTCACCGAGGATAGACAGGCCTACGAGGGCGGCTCCGGTCAAGAACTTGTCGGCAATGGGATCGAGGAGTTTGCCGAGGTCGGTCACCAGGCTGCGAGAACGGGCGATGTATCCGTCCCACGCATCCGTCGCGATAGCTACGACGAAGAAGGCGGCGGCGGCCCAGCGAAGTGGGCCCATGTGGCCGTCATCCGCCAGAAGCATCCAGACGAAGAACGGCGTGGCAACGATCCTCGCGCCGGTGATGACATTCGGTGCATTCCAGTTGCTTGGCTTGGCCGGTGGTTGAGTCACACTCTCACCCTAGTCGCGACCGGTGAGCTGCCAGGCGTCTTCATCGTCACCGTCGACCTCTTCCAGGCCAGTGTACTTCTGCGTGATTGGGTCGTCATAACGATCGTCACCGAACCCGGAACTGTCAGCCCGGAGCGGCTCGATGACATCGGTCGCCGCTTCGGACACAACGTCAAAGTCTTGCGAGGCGTGGGAAGACGAGGCATCCTGCAAGTTCTGGGGTGCCTGCGCCGCAGCCGGTGCGGGCACCGAAACCTGAGCGGATGCCGAAGCGCCTGATGCGGCTGCCGAGGACTGAGTGGGCCCGTTGCCGGTGACACCCGCGAGTACCTCCGCGAGCTGCTCGGGTGCGACGAGTACATCGCGCGCCTTCGAACCCTCAGACGGACCAACGATGTCGCGAGACTCCATCAGATCCATCAGGCGTCCCGCCTTGGCAAATCCCACGCGGAGTTTGCGCTGCAGCATCGACGTGGATCCGAACTGCGAACTGACCACGAGCTCAATGGCCGCCAGGAGGACATCGAGGTCGTCGCCGATATCGGCGTCGACTTCCTTTTTTTCCACGACCTGAGCCACGTCGGCTCGGTATTCCGGTCGGGCCTGAGTCTTGACATGTTCGACAACGCGGGCGATTTCGGCCTCGTTGACCCACGCACCCTGCACGCGGATCGCTGTCGATTCACCATTCAGGAGGAGCAGCCCGTCACCCTGCCCAATAAGTCGTTCGGCCCCGACCTCGTCAAGAATCACTCGAGAGTCGGTGCCGGAAGCCACCGCGAACGCGTAGCGGCTCGGAACGTTTGACTTGATCACCCCGGTGACGACGTTGACCGATGGGCGCTGGGTCGCAAGCACCAGGTGGATCCCCGCCGCTCGCGCGAGCTGGGTGATCCGCTGAATCGAATCTTCAACGTCGCGAGGAGCCACGAGCATGAGGTCGGCGAGCTCGTCCACCACAACCAAGAGGTAGGGATAGGGCTTCAACACGCGCTGACTGCCCTCGGGAAGCACGAGCGAGCCCGACCGGACCGCCTCGTTGAAATCGTCGATATGACGGAACCCGAAGCTTGCCAGGTCGTCGTAACGCATGTCCATTTCCTTCACGACCCACTGCAGCGCCTCGGCGGCCTTCTTGGGGTTCGTGATGATGGGAGTGATCAAGTGCGGCACGCCCTGATAGACAGTCAACTCAACCCGCTTGGGGTCAACCAACACCATCCTCACTTCGGCGGGGGTCGCGCGCATGAGAATGCTGGTGATCATCGAGTTGATGAAGCTTGACTTACCAGACCCCGTGGCTCCGGCGACCAACAAGTGAGGCATCTTCGCGAGATTCGCGACGACGAAATCGCCCTTCACATCTTTGCCAATGGCGATGGTCATCGGGTGAGGCGAGCGCTGGGCTCGCGCCGAGCGGAGCACGTCCCCAAGCGCCACGTTCTCGCGATCCTGATTCGGGATTTCAATACCGATCGCGCTCTTTCCCGGAATCGGCGAAAGGATGCGGATTTCATTCGAGGCAACCGCGTACGCCAGGTTCTTGGTGAGCGCAGTCACCTTTTCAACCTTCACCCCGGGCCCGAGCGCCACCTCGTACTGCGTGACCGTCGGGCCGCGAGAAAACCCGGTGACCTGCGCGTCGACGTTGAACTGCGTCAGCACATCGGTAATGGAGGCCATGATCGTGTCATTCGCCTGCGTACGCGACTTCGGCGGGTCGCCCTGCGAAAGCGTGCCCTGGTCGGGAAGCACGTAGGGGTGCTGCGCATTCTCGTGCGGCTGAGCCACCTGGAACGTCGTCGTCGCGGCAGCCTCGCCCCGCAGCTGCGCGATCTCGACATCTTCGGCGACACTCGAGGTCGGCTCGTCGGCGTTGCCACCAAACAGATCGTCAGCAAACACGTCGGTCGGCTGCTCTGCTTCGAGCGCCGTGTCAAAGGCCCCCTTCGCCGCAGCCCCGGGGTCGACGCCCAACACTTCAGTCAGACCGGATTCGGTGGAGGCGTACTCTGGTTCTTCCTCACGACCCGACTCGGTGCGCCGCCACCAGGGCAGCCCTCCGGTGTTCCCGGTCTCGTTGAGGTCAAAGAGCACCTCGGAGTCGCCTCGCGATGTGAGTCGCGGGCGTTCCGCAGAGGATCCCCCAGCGGCATGTGCGTCTGATTCGACTTCGTCGATTTGCGCGCCAAAAAGATACCCATACGCCTCACGCATGCGTGCGAATACTCGACTCGGTGGGGTCTTCGTGACGATCAGCACTGAGAGCGCCGCGAGCACGGAAAGCACGGGCACGGCGACCCACACGGTGAGCATCGCAAGCGGTGCACCCACCATCCATCCGAGGAGCCCCCCAGCTTGCGCGAGAGCGACCATTCCGTCCGACGGCTGCGGCTGCGCGCCCAAAACATGAGCCAAGCCCGAGACACTCAGAATCGCGATCGCGAGGCCGATGGCGATGCGACGATTGTCGTGCACCCCAGAGGGATGATTGAAGAGCCAGAAGGCGAAACCGACCATAATGATCGGCATCCCGAAGGCCACGCGACCAAACAGCCCACCAAAACTCCATGAGCTGACCTGCGTGGCCACCGCATTGCCGAGCAAGAACCATTCGATCACTGCTCCCACGATTGCGAGCGTCACAAGCAGCA
This sequence comes from Leucobacter fengyongliangi, assembly GCF_052386045.1. Taxonomy (NCBI): domain Bacteria; kingdom Bacillati; phylum Actinomycetota; class Actinomycetes; order Micrococcales; family Microbacteriaceae; genus Leucobacter; species Leucobacter fengyongliangi. The sequence goes on from NZ_CM126356.1 coordinate 1,786,132, forward strand.
TCGGGATGCCGTCACGACGCTCCTCGGGAGCCATGGGTTCTGGACGAAACGCTCGCGCCCCTCCCCCGATCGCGTGTGACAGACCGAGCCACGCCCTGACCATCACGTTCTCTGGTTCAGCGGCCTCGACGAGCACTCTGGTTTTTGCGGTCGACCCCGCTCTCGCGCCGCGCGCGGGGGCGGAGGCTTTGCCGCGCGCCGAAGACTTGGTAGCCATGCGTTCACGCTACAACCCACTCGCCAGGAGGCCCGGATGGGCAGCGGCGAGCCGCAGACTCAAACTCTCAGCTTACGAACCGGGTACCCTGAGTAAGACATGAATGACACCACGCTCACTGCGCGAACCGCCACTTCCACGGAAATCGACCGTTGGGATTCGCTCGTGGCCGCAAACCCGGGGGGCGGCGAATTTCTCGCCGCTCGGGCTTTCGCTGACACCAAGAGTCAGGTGGGATGGGTGCCTCGATACCTGGTGTTCACACGCGGATCGGCGATCCACAGCGTGGCGCTCGTCTGTGAACGCCAGATCCCCCTGCTGGGGCACCTGTGGTACATACCGCGTGGCCCTGCAGCACCGGACTTCGATGCCTTTGCAGAGCACCTTCGGGCACTTCACCGTTTCGCGCGCGAAGCCGCCCCACGGGTCTTCGCGGTCACCGTAGAGCCGCCGATCGTTGCTGATGAGAACGCTGGCCAGGCTCCGCTTCCCGAGGTCATCGCACGGGGCCTCGATGTGCGCAACCGCCCCGCCTTGCAGGGCAATGCAACAACCGCCATCGTGCGCATTGATCGCAGCGACGAGGAGCTGCTTGCCAGCTTCGACAAGAAGTGCCGCAACATGGTGCGGCGTGCAGAGCGAGACGGTGCCATCGTACGCAAGGTTCCGCCTTCACCCGAGACGTTCGCCCACATGCATCGCCTCATGCGCCTGGTGGGTGGCGGCACTGCGGATCTCGCCCTTCGTGCACCCGAATACTCAGAAACACTGTGGCAGGGCTTCACCCGCGCAGGACAGGGACAGTTCTATGCGATTGACGCTGATGGCACCCCTGCGGTCATGGGGTTCCTGATTCGCGTCGGTGACCGCGCATTCTACAAAGACGGCGGATCTGAGCGAGACCGTGTCACCCCCGGAATGTCCAACCTCTTGCTGTGGCAGATGATGCGCGATGCACGAGATTCCGGGGCCACGGAGATCGACCTGTTTGGAGTCGCACCCGCATGGGCACAGAGCACGGCCGATCACCCCGCGTACGGGTTGGGGCTTTTTAAACTCTCCTTCTCCCGCGAGCGCACCACTTACGTCGGGGCATTTGACTTGGTACTGCGACCGCGACGGTTCCAACTTTGGAAACGCTGGGGAGAACGCATCGTGAGCAAGCTGCATCGCACACGCTTTCAAGATCTCGGACTCTACTAGACCAAAGGACACACCTGCACCCATGGGTCATTTTCTGCAGAGTGCGGCCTGGGGCCGACTTCAAGAGGCACGCGGCCGCACCGTCGTCAATCTTTCCGGCGACGGCTGGAAAGCTCAGGCCTTTGTCGAGCGCGGCAAGCTGAACTCGCGACTGTATGTGCCGTACGGACCAGAACTTGAGCGCGAGTCTGCGCTCCGCCCGGCCCTCGCCGCGTTGCGAGCCGAGGCTCGGCGACTCGGCGCAGCTTTCGTGCGGGTCGAACCGACACTTACCACCGAGGGCCCGAATCTGGGATTTCCCGGTGCTGCGTTGTCGGAACTTGGCCTCCGCAGAGTCTCTCGGGTGCAACCCGAACACACCCAGCGAATCGACCTCAGTCGCCCGTTCGACGAGGTGCTGCGTGGCATGTCAAAGTCGGCCCGCAATCTGCACCGTAATTACACCTCGAAGGGCCTCTCCGTGCGGATGAGCGAGGATCCCCATGACATCGAGCAGCTCATCCGTCTGCTGGGCGAAGTCACCGACCGTACCGGCATGCACGCGCACAGCAGCGACTATCTGCGGCTACAGGCCCGCACATTGATGCCGTCGGGCGACGCAAAGATGTATCTCGTCGATCTCGAGGGCGAGGCCGCTCCGGTCGCCGCGGCGCTGATCTACGATGATGCCGAGCGACGCTATTACGGCCACGCTGCCGCAGATACGGCGCACCGGAGGTTGTCGGCCGGCGGCATCCTGGTCAGCACGATGATCGAACAGGCGCACCAGAAGGGACTCGGCGAGTTTGACCTCTACGGGGTTGTCCCCCCAGAGATCAAGGATCACGCGTGGTCTGGGTTTTCTGACTTCAAACGATCATTCGGCGGCACCCAGATTGACTTTTCCGGCACGTGGGAACTCCCCGTCAAGCGGCTCAGTTACGCCGTCTACACGTGGGCAAGAACACTCATTTCCGAGCGGGCATGATGATCCTTCACTGATCTCGTCAGTTACTGCGCCCGAACCTGCGGCGGAGGACTCCCACTACCTCGCGGAGTTCTGGGGAGCGCAAGCCTGCAAGCGACAGGAGATACAGCGCGCTGCACGCGGCCACGAGCACAAGCGATGCCACGAGCGCCTCCCCTACGCCGAGCGCGGGAGCCATCTGACGCGACACATGCGCCACCCAGAGTCCCACCGCGAGCGCGGGGATCGCCGCCAGTGCAAACGTTGCCAGGCTCCGAAGGATTCGGCGGCCATCGACGCTGCCGATTCGGCGTCGCAGAAGCCAAATGGCCAGCAACACCTGAAATGCCGTCGAGACCGCATACGCACCCGCGACCCACGCTCCGATGTGCTCCGGCCCCACCACGGCAAGACCGGCAACTGACAGAGCTACCAACACAAGCACCTGAACGATCGTGAAGAAGAATGGCGTTCTGGTGTCAGAGAGCGCATAGAACGAACGCTGCACCACAAAGAGAAAACTGAAGGGCGCCAGCGCAAACACATATACCTGCAGTACCAACGCGAAGGGATCGATCAACTCTGCGCTCGCACTCAACTGCATCAGGCGGCTGAGGAATGGGGCGCCCGTGAAAATGAGAACCGACGCGAGAACCATCACCAAGGAGATCTGGCGCAGTGAGCTAGAAAAATCTGACCGAAAATCCGCGACGCGTCCGTCTCGCCAGGATTCAGAGAGCCTGGTGAAGTAGGCGGTAGCGAGAGTCACCGCCAAGACCGAGTGCGGCAACATGAGGATCAACCAGGCGTTTTGCAGCGCAATCGTCGAGGGCCCCTCTCCGGTCGCCGTTCCGACGACATTGCCCGTCACGATTCCCGCGAGCGTCGTGATGACGATGGTGGCCAGGCTCCAACCCGCAATCTTCGCGGTCTGCCCGAGCCCGATCCCCCGCCAGACGAAGTCGGGACGATACGTGATGCCCGCTTTGCGCCACGAGACAAACAGGATGAGTGCCTGTGCTACCACACCGAGCGTTGCGCTCCCACCGAGTACCGCGATGCTGAGTGCGTTCCAATCGGTGACTCCGCGAAGCCCATCAGGGTCTGCGCCGAACATCACCATGAAGGCGAGGATGCCTGCAATGCTGATGAGGTTGTTCAGCACCGGCGCCCACGTGTACGGACCGAACACGCTCCGTGCGTTGAGCACCTCCCCCATCACGGTGTATATGCCGTAGAAGATGATCTGTGGGATGCACCAGTAAGCGAAGGCGAGAGACAGGGTGAGCTGCTCGGTCGACCACGAGAGCTGAAAGAGCCACACGAGCACTGGCGCGCTCACCATTGCGAGCGTCGTGATCGCGGTGAGGGTGATGATGACAAAGGTCATCACTTTGTTGATGTACCCCAAGCCCCCGTCCGAGGCTGTCGCTGCCTTCACGATCTGCGGAACCAAGACCGCGTTCAGCATGCCACCCATGAGGATCACATACACGGTGTTGGGCAGCATGTTGCCGTTGGCAAATGCGTCCGCAGAAATCGATGTCTGACCAATTGCTGCGACCAACAACACGGCCTTGGCGAAGCCGAGAAGTCTCGAGAGCACGGTGCCGGCGGCCATCACCGCACTCGCCCGCAGGAGCCCTGACGCCACCGATTACTCCGAGTTGCGCGGGTGTCGCAGTTTCTCAACCGTGTCGATGACGCGACGAGCCGCGTATCGACCGACCTTCAGCGGAACTTCCCACGTTCCCGCGTATTGCACGGTCTCGCCACCAAAGGTTCGCTTGAATACTGTGAAGCCGGTCATATCGTCTTCGACATCATCACTTGCCGAAATACCAAAGAGATCAAACTCCTTGAGACCCTGGGCCTTCGCGTCAAGGATCATGTGGGAGATCAGCGGAGCCGAGATCTGCAGACTGTTGTTCGAGAGATCGCGCCCAACATAGAGGTAGTAGCGAGTGTCTGCATCGTCGATCACAAAGGCGACGATGTGAATCTCACCCTCGAACCGGCCGACAAATATCTTCGCGATCCCCGGTTCAAACAGTGCGACTCGGAACTTGTCAAAGTATTCCTCATCGCGAACGAAGAATGATTTTGCCTCACCGGACTCGCGAAGGAGTCGCACGCCAGTCTCGTAGTCTCCGCGGTCGCGGCTTTCCGAGAACGTCATGCCCTTTCGCTCAGCCCCGCGATGCTGCTTCCGACGTGTCGTCGACATTCCCTTGATGATGTCCTCCTCGCTTTGTGCAAGGTGGACAATCTGCGATCTACTGGGCTGGAAACCCAATCGCTGCGTAGCAAATCGCGCCTCCGCTTGCGCAGAGGTGATCGGCAGTGACGGTTCCAGTAGCAGCCGATACGCTCCCAGTTCACGTGCCTGGACTTTGGCGTGTTCTACCGCGTCGTCGAGTGCCTGCTCACTGGCCACCACCGGACCGTATGGCAGGTACAAATACGTACCGACCGCGTCCTTCACCATGCGACCGAAATAGTGCCAACCGTCTCCGCTTGCGTGCACTACCTCTTCCCCGAGCTCGCGCTGGAAATCCCACCACGCCTGGGTCTGGAAGAAATCAGCCACCGTTACACCACCACAACGACGGGAACGATCATTGCCTTGCGGCGCAGCTTTGTACCGACCCAGCGGCCGAGTGTGCGGCGCACGATCTGCTGCAGCTCGTGGTGGTCAACGACACCGTCCTTCATCGCAGCTTCGAGTGCGTCGGCAATCTTCGGCTTGATGCTGTCAAAAACGTGGTCTTCTTCGGCGACACCCTTGGCGTGCACCTCGGGGCCAGACACGATCTGGCCGAGGCTCGTCTCAACTACGGTGATAACCGAGATGAAGCCTTCCTCCGCAAGCACCCGGCGGTCACGCAGATCGTCATCGGTCACGCGACCGACGCTCGAGCCGTCGACGTAGATGAAGTCAATATCGAGCTGCCCCACCGCGCGTGCAACCCCGTCAATCAAGTCGACCACGGTGCCGTTCTCGCCGATGATCGTGCGGTTCTGCGGAACGCCGGTTTCGATCGCGAGCGCGGCGTTCGCCACGAGGTGGCGGTATTCACCGTGGATCGGCATGACGTTCTTGGGCTGCACGATGTTGTAGGCGTAGAGCAGTTCGCCAGCGGCTGCGTGCCCGGAGACGTGCACCTTCGCGTTGCCCTTGTGGACGACGTGTGCGCCGAGTTTCATGAGCCCGTTGATCACACGGTAGACCGAGTTCTCGTTGCCGGGGATCAGGCTCGAGGCAAGGATCACGGTGTCGCCCTCGCCCACCTCGACCTGGTGCTCGCGATTCGCCATCCGACTGAGTACTGCCATCGGCTCGCCCTGCGATCCCGTCGACATGTACACCAGACGATGGTTCGGGATCTGACCGCTCTTTTTCAGGTCAACGAGCAGCCCCTCGGGCACGTTCAGGTATCCCAAATCGGAGGCGATTTTCATGTTGCGAACCATGGAGCGGCCCAGCAAGACCACGCGTCGACCACTCGCGTGTGCGGCATCGAAGACCTGCTGAACTCGGTGTACGTGGCTCGAGAAACTTGCCACCACCACCTTGCCCCGTGACTGCGAAATCACTCGCTCAAGCACTGGCCCGATGTCTTTCTCGAGCGGGGTGAAGCCGGGTACGTCGGCGTTCGTGGAATCGGTCATGAAAAGATCCACGCCCTCTTCACCCAACCGGGCAAATGCGCGCAGGTCGGTGATTCGACCATCCATCGGCAACTGATCCATCTTGAAGTCACCCGTACCGATCACGGTACCGGCAGAGGTACGGATGGCCACCGCGAGCGCGTCAGGAATGGAGTGGTTGACCGCGATGAATTCGAGATCGTACGGACCGAAGGTCTCGCGTACACCCTCTGCAACCTCGTGCAGTACCGGGCGGATCCGGTGCTCCTTGAGCTTCGCGTCGATGAACGCGAGCGTGAGCTTCGACCCGATGAGCGGGATGTCAGCGCGGCGCTTCAACAGGTACGGCACGCCACCAATGTGATCCTCGTGGCCGTGCGTAAGCACCACGGCAATAATGTCATTCAGGCGATGCTCGATCTTGGAGATATCGGGCAAGATCAGGTCAACTCCCGGGTGTGTCTCCTCCGGGAAGAGTACGCCGCAGTCAACCACGAGCAGCTTGCCGTCAATTTCGAACACGGTCATGTTGCGGCCGACCTCGCCGAGGCCACCGAGAGGGGTGATTCGCAGCGTGCCGGGTTCGAGCGCGGGCGGAGCGTAGTGGGGGGTGGTCAAGTGTTTCAGCCTCCTAGGGGCTCTAGCGTGTGGTGCCAGCGATCTGCGGCAGCGCGCCGCCCGCGGCCGCGTTGCGGTCGGGGCGGAAGTTCGAGAAGTCGGCACCAGTCAGGTTGGAAACCAGGGCGAGCTCATCTTCAATGAGTGCAGCCTCCCACTCTTCGGGGCCCACGAGGGGCAAGCGCACGCGCGGGCTGCCGATGCGACCGAGCCCATGCAGCACATACTTCGCGGCGACGGTGCCGGGAACGTGCGTCATGATGGCGCGCACCAGCGGCTCGAGCCGCATGTGCTCGGCACGTGCAGTGAAGAGGTCGCCGCGATTCACCGCGTCGATGATGGTGCGATACGGTGCCGCCGTGATGTTCGCGGTCACGCCGATGAGCCCGCTCGCGCCGATCGAGAGGTGGGGCAATACGTTTGCGTCATCGCCGGAGAAATACAGGAGATCGGTCTGATTCAGTACCCGACTGACCTCACTGAAATCGCCCTTGGCATCCTTCACCGCAAGAATGTTGGGGTGCTTCGCGAGCCGCAGGATTGTCTCGTACATGATCGGCACTCCGGTGCGTCCGGGAATGTCGTACAAGATTACGGGCAGGTCGGTTGCATCGGCGACCATGCGAAAGTGAGTGAGCAGGCCAGCCTGGGTCGGCTTGTTGTAGTAGGGCGTGACGATCATCACACCGTCGGCACCGGCCTTCTCGCTGTCTTTGTAGAGCTGAATGGCGTGCGCGGTCTCGTTCGAGCCGCCCCCGGTGATGATCTTGGCACGGCCCGCACTCACCGACTTTGCCACGCGCACGAGCTCAAGTTTTTCGGGGTCGGTGAGCGTCGAAGTCTCACCTGTCGTGCCAGTCACGACAATGCCGTCAGCACCGCTGGTGATGCAATGCTCAATGTGCCGTTCGGTCGCGGCCCAATCGACCTCACCATCGGCGTGAAATGGGGTGATCAGGGCGACCAATACCTGGCCGAAGGGGTTCTCTACAGTCGTCACTACTCTAGGGTATCTGACGCAGGTAGCGCTCGAAGCGGTAGTTCAGCCCAGTCTGCGAAACGAGTGGCTCGCCCGCCTCGTCAAGGTGCCATTCCGGCCCGATCTCGGGGGCGAATGTGTCGGCATCAGGCACGTCGAGCGAGATGCGAGTCACCACGAGTTCTGCGGCGTGCGGCATCGCGGCCCGGTACATCTCGCCACCACCGATCACCCACAGGTTCGGTTCCACCGATGTCAGGGCTTCCAAAGTGGATCGCGCGACGCGCGCACCCTTGGCCACAAACGCGGGGTCGCGTGTGACCACGACGTTCTCTCGACCCGGCAGCGGGCGAAACCGATCAGGCAGCGACTCCCAGGTGCGGCGGCCCATGACTACGGGTGCGCCGAACGTGACCCGCCGAAAGTGTGCGAGATCTTCCGGGAGGTGCCAGGGCATCTGCCCATCACGTCCAATTGCACCGCCGTTCGCTTGGGCCCAAATGAGTGCGATACGGGGGCCAGCCTGCGGATCCACGGACTATACCGCGACCGGAGCTTTGATGCCCGGGTGATGCTGGTAGTCGATCAGAGTGAAGTCTTCGAACTCGTAGTCGAAGATACTGTCACGCTTGCGGAGCTCGAGCGTGGGATAGGGGAATGCATCCCGGCTCAGCTGCGTGCGTACCTGCTCAACGTGATTGTCGTAGATGTGGCAGTCTCCACCGGTCCAGATAAATTCGCCCGGCTCGAGCCCGGTCTGCTGCGCCACCATCAGGGTGAGCAGTGCGTAGCTCGCGATATTAAAGGGCACACCGAGAAACATGTCGGCGGAACGTTGGTACAGCTGGCACGACAGCTTTCCATCGGCGACATAGAACTGGAAGAAGGCGTGGCACGGGGCAAGCGCCATTTGGTCGAGTTCGGCGACATTCCAGGCCGAGACCATGAGCCGCCGCGAATTGGGGCTCTGGCGAATCTGCTCAATCACCTGGGCGATCTGATCGATGTGCTCACCATTTGGGGTCGGCCACGATCGCCACTGCACCCCATACACCGGGCCAAGTTCACCCTGGTCGTTTGCCCATTCATCCCAAATGGTCACTCCGTGCTCGCGCAAAAAGCTCACGTTGCCCTCGCCTCGGAGGAACCACAAGAGTTCGACAGCAACCGATTTGAAGTGCACCCGTTTCGTCGTGATCAAGGGAAACGATTCGGCGAGATCAAAGCGGATCTGCCGACCGAACAGGCTCCGCGTACCGGTGCCGGTGCGGTCCCCCTTCGGGGTGCCATACTCGAACACCTCGCGCAGCAGGTCCTCATAGGGGGTCTCGATGCGTGGCTCAGACATCACACCAGACTACCGGCCTCGGCCCCGCTCATGCTGGGTCACTCACATTGGCACGAGCCGACTTGCGCAGCCGCTTGTCCTGCAGCATCAACTCATCGGCTCGCGCGATAAGGGCCTGCGGCGTCTCGCCAGCGTCAAGTTCCGCCGCGCCCAGTGACCAGCCGATCGCTGTCACCTGATCGCGCAAACGCAGGCCCATGCGGTGTGCCTCGTCACGGTCAGTTCCTGGGAGCAGCAGCGCAAACTCGTCGCCGCCAATGCGCGCCAGAGTGTCCTGAGGCCTGGTGTGTTCCTCAAGAGACCGTGCAAAGCTCACGAGTACCCGGTCGCCGTCTGCATGGCCCCGCGTGTCATTGATCGCCTTGAACCCGTCTAGATCAATGAACAGCATCGAGACGGGTTCCCCCGTGCGCGCCGCGCCGGCAACTGCGCGATCAAGCACCAGCTGAAAACCGCGACGATTCCACACGCCACACAGCGGATCGGTGAGCGTGGCGGCTTCAATTCCATCCTTGAAGCGCCCGATCAGTTCGCCAATTACGGTGGTTGTCACAACCAGCGTGGCAAGCGCGAGGCCAATCTCTCCTTCGTAATGGATCCCTACGATGATCGTGTAGAGACTCAACCAGGTATACCCGAGCACTCTCGCTAGCCAACGAGGCATGAACCAAATGGCGTAGATGAAGAGCGTAAGGAACAGTACGCCGGAGTTCAACGCGCGAATCTCGGTGAGTGAGGTGACTACGAGGAGCAGCAGAACGCCTGCGGTCAGCGAAATCAGCACAGCTGCTGTCACCAGGGTGAACCGCGAACCCCTCACGAACACCCCGATGGCGATCGCCAGAGCGATGCCTCCGCCGGCGAGCAAAATCGGATTCCGAGGTGGGGTCTCGACCCAAAACACCGTGAACGTGAGATAGGAAAACGCCGCTCCAGCCAAGAAAAATACCCCGGTCGCGAGCGACAGGTCCGACTGCCTGGCAATCAACTTCTTCATGGCTCCCCCATGGGCCGTGCATCTGCATCTAACGTACCGGCGGACACAGACAATCAACGCATCCTATGCTTTAACCATGAACCACCTGGAAGAAGTCCGCGAGATCTGGTGACATCCAGGGCAAGACAACACCCCTGAGGCGGGGCCCCAGGGGTGTTGATCCACCGCTAATCGCGACTAGCGTCGCTCGTGAGACTCAATGTGGTCGTCGAACAGTTCGAGACTCCGGGGATCGGTGCTGTCGTCGCCCACTCGCAGCACCTCACCGCGGAAGAACGCCGGCGACTTGCGTGACCATGCCAGCATGATCACCACGCCGATCAGCAGCACAACCACGCCGAGGATACCTACTAGACCGAGCCCGGCGATGTTACTCCCGGATCCGAAGGCCGGATCGAAGCTGTCGATCGTCGTGGTCACGAAGGTGATGAGCAGGAAGATTCCACCCAAACCAGGCAGGAGGAAGGCAGTGGTGAAAAATCGCCAGCCGAGCTTCGCTGCGGTCTTACGGAAGTACCAGGTGCTGGAGAGCGCCGTAATGCCGTAGTAGAAGCAGACCATCATGCCAAGTGCCGTGATGGTATCCCAGAGAACGTCTTCGCTGAGGAAACGCATCACCGCGTAGAACACCGAGGCGACGACCGACGACCACAGCAGAGCCACGTACGGCGACTTGTACTTCGGGTGGATCTTCTTCATTGATGCGGGCAACGCACCGTAGTGCGACATCGCGAGCAATGTGCGTGCCGGGGAGATGGCGGTCGTGTTAATGGAGGAAACCGCACTCAACAAGATTCCGAGTGTCAGGAAAATCGCGAGCGGACCCATGACTGGGTGCGCGATCGCCGCAAACACGTTCTCAGCGATGTCGGTGTTTCCGAGGCCAAACTCGCCATCGCCCGTGCCAGCCCACACTAGTGTGGCAGTCGCCGTGCCTACATACATCACGAGCAGAATCGCGACCAGGATCATCGAGGCCTTACCCTCGGTCGACATGCGACCCTTCGAGGCCTTGGTCTCCTCGCCGAGAGTCAGCACGGTGTCCCAGCCCCAGTAGACGAAGATCGAGACTGCCAGGCCCGCCGAGAATGCGCCGAAGCTATCAACCGCAAAGGGATTGAACCACGACAACTCGGGCATGTTGCGCACACCGCTGTCAGGGTTCGGCTCTGCGAAGAAGAACATCGCAAGGATGAACCACGCCATGACACCCAGCTGAAAGAACACGGTGATGTACTGGAAGATCTTTGTCGAGGTCATGCCCCGGTAAGAGATGAACGTCGCCATCGCCATGAACGCGAGGCACACGATGATATTGATCCACACGACGCTCGCGAGATTTGCGACCTCGCCGCCGCCATTCATGAGAATGTCGAGTGATTCAAAGAGGAAATCAACCGCAACGCCCGCGAGGTTCGAAAGCACGAGTACCGTCGCCGCAATGAGGCCCCAGCCAGCCATCCAACCGATCCACGGGCCGAAGGCGCGCGTGCCCCAGGTGAAGGACGTGCCCGAATCGGGCATGCGGTCATTTAGCGCACGATACCCCAGCGCAACGAGGAGCATCGGAATGAAGCCGGCGAGGAAGATGGCGGGCATTTGCCAGCCGACCTCCTGCGCAGCGGGCCCGACTGAGGCGGTCAGGGTGTAGGCAGGTGCGCACACCGATAAGCCGATGATGACCGCGCCGAAGACACCAACGGTGCCCTGCGGCAGTCCTTTGCGGCTGATGCCGCTGACGGAATCGAGGGCCCGCGTTGGAGGGCTCGCTGTTGCGTTCTCAGACATACCAGGCTTTCTTTGGGGTCGAGACCCCGGTCGGGAGGGCTGTCGCCCCGATCACCTCTGTGTGGACGCCGTCTACGGAGTTCAAGGGCGATACCACCCCAGCCCTCGGCGCACCGCTGAGTCTAAGCACAAATCGGTGCATTTCCCTAATCAGTGCGCGATTTCTCCACCGATACCGTCGCGTTCCAGCCGTATTGCTTGTCGTATCGCCCCTCTGGCACGCTTTCGGTCGCCGCAGGCATCGTAGACAAGCCCCAGCCGCATCCAGGCACGCCAATCACCCGGGGAGGCTTCCGCTTCTTCCCGGTATCTCGGGAATACGCTGTCGGCGTTGTCCCGGTTAGGCTTGCCAGTCGGACCTGTATCACCAAGGTCATCGGGGAAGCGACCGTCGGCATCGAGCCGATCGACCAGCTGTGTGGATCGCCACCCAAAGAGCACCTCGCGCACGAGCGCCCAGGCACCAATCAGTGGTAAAACGAGAAGCGCCACCCCCATGATGACGGCGACCGGAGTGCCGGAACTGAGTAGCGCGACCGCACGCATTCCCGCAAACACGAAGTAGAGGACGAGCAGGGCCGCCATCACGATGACCCCAGTGAGGGCCCGGGCGCGCGCGCTCATGCGCGCGGATCCGCTGCGATGCCCAGCACCTTCTCGAGCCCGACCACGAGTCCATGAAGGTCGACAATCGACTCAAGCGCAGCACGGATGCCCGCACGATAGGCATCGTTCGAGTGGGTGTCGTGAGTGAGTGTGAGCACCTCGCCCGCACCCCCGAAACGCACCTCTTGGCGGGCAATCACACCCGCCAGTCGTAGGCTGTGCACGGGAACCCCCGCGATCACCTGCCCGCGGGCTGCTTGCTCTGCGTTCGGGGCATCGATGGGTTCGCCTCCGCGCGCCTCGGCAATGAGTTCGGCGGTGCGCACCGCGGTACCCGAGGGCGAATCGACCTTTGCCGGGTGGTGTGCCTCAACGATCTCGACAGAGTGGAAATAGGGGGCTGCAACTTGAGCCAGCACCGTGCCAATCACCGAGCCGAGCGAGAAGTTCGGCACGACGAGAACTGCGCTTCCCGGGACCTCTTTGACAACGGACTGGAGGCGATCCAGCCGCTCCGCAGACCAGCCGCTGGTGCCAACGATGACTCGCTGGCCGCGGCGCAGGCCGCGCTCAACGATCTCGGGAGAAGCGTCTGGGTGACTGACATCAAAGAGAACCGCATCCTCCGCGCCCGAGTCGGGCCCTGAGGCGCTACTCAGCTGCGCTCCAAGCGCAAAAGCGGGGTGCGACTCGATAACCTCACACACGAGCGACCCCAGTCGCCCTCTGGCGCCGCTGACGGCTACGTGTACTGACATGGCTCCAGGCTACTCGCTCGCGACGAGTGTCGAGCGGGAAGCATCGCCCACTGCGACAACGGTCTGAGGCCGCGCTGCAAGCAGTGCCGCGACCTCCCTGATGTCGTCGGCGGTCACCGCGGAAAACCGTTCGAGGGAGGTGTCGAGATTGAAGAACTCCCCCGTGCCCAGCTCGGCACGCGCCAGCCTACCCATGCGGGTGTCGGAATCTTCGAGCGCCAGCGCGGAGGAACCAGCGATCTGCCCGAGCGCCCGCTCGTGCTCTTCAGGGGTGATGCCCGATGCTGCAACCTTGCGCAGTTCCGCGGTCGCGAGTTCGATGACCTCGGAGGCCTTCTGCGGAGCCGACCCGACGTACATGCCGAACACGCCCGCGTCAGAGTAGCTGGCCCCGAACGAATAGGCCGTGTAGGCGAGTCCACGCTTCTCACGAATCTCCTGGAAGAGCCTGCTCGACATACCGCCACCCAGCACCGAATTCATAATGCCAAAGGCGAAGCGGCGCGGATCGTTCGAGCGCAGACCCTCTGTGCCAATCATGAGGTTGATCTGTTCCGAGGGCCGCTCGGTGAGGAGCACCTGGGTGCCTGATGTCTTCGCCGCTTCGGCGGTGTCGCCAGTGGCCTGGGCGCGCCGCGCCGGCGCGCGATCCACATCGAGGCTCCAGCGAGACGAATCTGCGGCTTCGAGCGCACGTATCACCCACTCGACAAGGCGGTCGTGATCGACGCCTCCTGCTGCAGTCACCACGAGCGTCGACGGGTCGTACTGGGTGAGGTAGTGCGCCATCACGTCGTCGCGTCGGGCCGCGCGGATGGTCTCGGGGTGTCCGCCGATCGGCCGGCCCAACGGATGTGCGCCAAGTACCGCCTCAAAGAAACGCTCGTTCGCCACGTCTGCCAGATCGTCCGAGGCCATCGCAAGTTCCTCGAGGATCACCTCGCGCTCGTTTTCGAACTCGGCCTCGTCAATCACCGAACTCACCACCATGTCGGCGAGCACGCCGACTGCGCCCTCCAGATCGGCGTCGCGCACCTTGGCGTAGTAGCAGGTGTATTCCTTCGCGGTGAGCGCGTTGTTCTCCGCTCCGATGCGGTCAAAACTTGTCGCGATTTCGTATGCGTCGCGCGTGGGCGTGCCCTTGAACAGCAGGTGCTCAAGAAAATGGGTGGATCCCAGGCTGCCCGGGGCATCGCCCCGATCGGCCTGCTCGTCTCGCGAACCTACGCCGACCCAGAAACCAACCGTGGCACTGCGAGCGCTCGGCATGCGTTCGGTGAGGATGCGCAGGCCACTCGGGTGCACCGTGCGGCGGAGAAGCCCCCCCTCGAGATCGGCAGTGAGTTCGGGCAGGTCAAGGGGGAAGATCACGGGTTCAGACACGCCCTCAACCCTACCCGTGCGAGGTTCGCCTTCTTTGTACCCCCGGTCACTCTCTCGCCGGCTCTCATCTCGTCCCCTTCCCAAATCCACTCACCTCATCCCACCTCATCCCACCTCAACCCACCTCATCCGCCAGGTCGGGCGCTAGTGGCTGCTTGCCGCAGAGGGAAGCAGCCACTAGCGCCCTCGCGAGGGTGGTGGAGGTGGAAGTTGAGGTGGCGAGATTCCCGAACAAGGTTCCCGAGCACAACGATGCCCCGGGCGCCGAGGCGCCCGGGGCATCGTTGATCCACCAATAATTACTCGGCGGAGGGAGCCTCAGTAGCCTCGACCGACTCGATGACGTCAGCCGTCTCAGCGGCGGCCTCCTCGACAACTGGCTCGAGTGAGAGCTTGCCACGATCGTCAACCTTCGTGATCTTCACGAGGATCTTCTGACCGATCGAGAGCACGTCGTCAACCGAATCGATGCGCTTGCCACCGGCGAGCTTGCGCACCTCGCTGATGTGCAGCAGGCCGTCCTTGCCCGGAAGCAACGACACGAACGCACCGAACGCAGCCGTCTTCACGACGGTACCCAGGTACTGCTCGCCCACCTCGGGGTTCTGCGGGTTCGCGATGGCGTTGACCTGCGCGCGCGCAGCCTCAGCCGACGGACCGTCGACCGCACCAATGTACACGGTACCGTCGTCGTCGATCGAGATGTCGGCACCAGTCTGATCCTGAATGCCGTTGATCGTCTTGCCCTTCGGGCCGATCAGCTCGCCGATCTTGTCGACCGGGATGTTGACCGTGATCACGCGCGGAGCGGTCGGAGCCATCTCGTCGGGTGCGTCGATGGCCTGACCCATGACACCGAGGATCGTGGTGCGAGCCTCCTTCGCCTGCGACAACGCGCCAGCGAGCACGTCGCTGGGGATGCCATCAAGCTTGGTGTCGAGCTGCAGCGCGGTGACGAACTCGGAGGTACCAGCGACCTTGAAGTCCATGTCGCCGAGCGCATCTTCGGCACCAAGGATGTCGGTGAGCGTCGCGTAGCGAGTCTCACCATTGACCACGTCGCTGACGAGGCCCATCGCGATGCCAGCTACTGCGGCGCGCAGCGGCACACCGGCGTTCAGGAGCGACAGTGTCGACGCGCACACGGAACCCATCGAGGTCGAGCCGTTCGAGCTGAGCGCCTCGCTAACCTGACGGATAGCGTAGGGGAACTCATCTCGGGCGGGCAGCACCGGCACGAGTGCGCGCTCGGCGAGGAAGCCGTGCCCGATCTCGCGACGCTTCGGGCTTCCCACGCGGCCGGTCTCACCGGTCGAGTACGGCGGGAAGTTGTAGTGGTGCATGTAACGCTTGCTAGTGACCGGCGCCAGCGAGTCAATCTGCTGCTCCATCTTCAGCATGTTCAGCGTGGTGACGCC
Source organism: Leucobacter fengyongliangi (assembly GCF_052386045.1). Lineage (NCBI taxonomy): Bacteria > Bacillati > Actinomycetota > Actinomycetes > Micrococcales > Microbacteriaceae > Leucobacter > Leucobacter fengyongliangi. Next base: position 1,802,044 of record NZ_CM126356.1, read on the forward strand.
CATGATCTGGGTCTCACCGCGCTGGAAGATCGCCGAACCGTGCACGCGCGGGATGACCTGCACCTCTGCGTCGAGCGCGCGGATGTCGCGCAGCCCACGGCCGTCGATACGAGCGCCCTCGGTGAGGATGCGACCGCGAACAATCTTCTTCGTGACCGACTTGTACGCGCCGGAAACCTGGTTCTCAGCATCTGCGGGCAGTTCGCCCGCAGCAACCTTCGCCGAAATGGTCTCCTTCACGCGGGACTTCAGCGCGTCATCTGCTTCCTGACGGGCGACCTTGTCTGCGATCTGGTAGATGCTAGCGAGCTCAGCCTCAGCCTCAGCGGCCACAGCCGCGTAAACCTCATCAGAGTAGGGCAGGAATACTGGGTAGTTCTGCACCTCCTTGGCCGACTGAGCCGCGAGCTCGGACTGAGCCTTGGCAAGCTTGGCCAGGAAGGGCTTTGCTGCCTCAAGGCCCTGGGCAACCACGGCCTCGTCGGGCTTCGTGGCGCCGGCCTTGATCAGGTTCCAGCTTCCCTCGGTGGCCTCAGCCTCGACCATCATGATCGCGACATCTTCGTTGCCGTTCGCGTCAGTCACGAGGCGGCCTGCGACGGTGAGGTCGAAGACGGCGTTCTGCAGCTGCTCAACGTTCGGGAAGGCAACCCACTGGTCGCCGATGAGCGCGAGGCGCACGCCAGCGATCGGGCCCGAGAAGGGGAGACCCGAAATCTGGGTCGATGCCGAGGCCGCGTTGATAGCCAGTGCGTCATAGAACTCGCCCGGGGCAATCGACAACACGGTGATCACGATCTGCACCTCGTTGCGGAGGCCGTCGACGAACGACGGGCGCAGCGGGCGGTCGATGAGGCGGCATACGAGGATCGCCTCGGTCGAGGGCCGCCCCTCGCGACGGAAGAACGAACCGGGGATCTTGCCGGCGGCGTAGGAGCGCTCTTCTACGTCAACGGTGAGGGGGAAGAAGTCGAAGTGCTCCTTCGGGTGCTTTGACGCGCTCGTGGCGCTCAAGAGCATGGTCTCTTCGTCGAGGTACGCGGCTACTGCGCCCTGCGCCTGCTGCGCGAGGCGGCCGGTCTCGAAGCGAATGGTGCGGGTGCCGAACTTGCCGTTATCGAGCACGGCCTCGGCGAACTTAATTTCAGGACCCTCCACGGGAACTCCTTTGTGTCTGAGCACGCGGCGGACAGCCCGAAGCGCTGCGTGCGACCACGGGCGCTGATCAACAGTAGAAAACCACCCCCGCATGCGGCCAACTGGCTCGCGCGGCGCGAACGCCGAGATCGAGAGGGATCCACCACCGAAGACCAGCCCGCCAGCCGGCGTGCTCGATTCATCGATGACGTGGGTATTGACCCACATTCACAGACTACCACCGGGCCCCTGGTATTCCGCGGAAACACGGGAAATGCGGTGGCCCCGGATCGCGCCTGTGCAAACCTGGGCCACCACAGACAATCGGCGTTACTTCAGAAAGCACCCCGCGTCGACGGGGAGCGTGACCCCGGTGATGTACCGCGCTTCATCTGAGGCGAGAAACAGCAGCGCATTCGAAATGTCAACGGCCTCGACCCAGGGAATCGGCAGCAGGTTCGTGTGCTGTGATGCCTCCGCAAAATCTTCCTTGGTCGGGTTTTCGATGTCGGGCCGAAACAGTTTCATGATCGTCTCGTTCATGATCATGGGGGTGTCGACCTGCGTCGGGTGGATGCTATTCACCCGGATCATGTGAGGCGCAAGCTCCATCGCGAGTGTGCGCATGAGACCGACAACGCCGTGCTTTGCGGAAACGTACGATGCCGCGTGCGCGTACCCCTTCAGACCAGCTTCTGAGCTCGTGAGCACGATCGACCCGCCATTCCCCGCTTCGATCATTTGCGGAATCGCCGCCTTCGCGGTGCGCCACACACCCGCGAGGTTCACATCTTGCATGTCCATGAACTCTTCGTCGGTCATCATGTGTGCGAGCGCGGGGGTCATCGCAATGCCCGCGTTCGCCGACACAACATCGAGTCGGCCGAACTGTGCAATTCCGTCTGCCACCGCCGCGTCAAGCTGCTCCTGCACGCGCACGTCGGCGACTCGCGCCACAATCCGACGGTCCAGTTCCTCGACCTGGCGCACCGTCTCGGCGAGATCCGCTTCCGTTGCTGGCGGCGACGGCACATTTGGCTGCGGTTCACAGGCATCGATCACGATGATGTCGGCACCCTCTTGCGCGAGTCGCACGGCGTGCGAGCGACCCTGGCCTCGGGCTCCGCCAGTAATGAAGGCGACCTTTCCCTCAAGTCTTCCCATGATTCCTGCTCCTTACCTGCTTCGTTCGATTGAGATCAGTCTCGAGACGAGTTTTCTCAGATGGTGGATCGGCGCTACTTCACTGGGTCAGGGTTATAGCCCGGCTGCAACAGGTGGCCCGCGTCAACCGGCACCGAGATCCCGGTGACTGCCGAGGCCAACTCCGAGTTCAACCACAGGGCCGCATCGGCAATCCGCTCGGGTGCCAGGAACCCGGCACCCTTCAGCGCGTGGAACGAGTACCCGGCTTCGAGCATGTCGGCCTCGGTACCCGTGCCAGCAGGCTTGCCCGACATCATGTCCCAGGCCCCTTGCCAGCTGGTCATCGGGGTGAGGATCGCGCCGGGATGCACCGAATTCACTCGGATGCCGTGGCGGGCATATTCGAGCGCGAGCGTCTTCATCACTCCGACGACACCAAACTTCGACGCGCAATAGTGCACGTACTGCGCACCGGGTTCCAAACCATTGATCGAGGAGGTCATGACAATGGATCCGCTGCCTCGCTCCATCATGTGCGGCAGCACGGCCTTGGCTGATTTCCACACCCCAGTGAGGTTGACCGCGATCATGTCGTCCCACGCCTCGTCGGAGAGTTCGTGTGCAGGTGCGAGAGAAAAGATGCCGGCGTTTGCAATCAGTGCGTCGATCTTGCCGAACTGCGCGAGGCCCTCAGACACCGCGTGGTCGAGATCTGCCTGCTTCCGCACGTCCCCCACAACAGCAACGATGCGGCGGTCGAGAGCCTCGACCTGCCGCACCGTTTCATCAAAATCTTCTTGTTTCGCCATCGGGTAGGCGACCGTCGAGATTTGATCGAGTGTGTCAATGATGATGACATCCGCACCTTCTCTCGCACTCGTGACTGCGTGAGCTCTCCCCTGCCCTCGCGATCCACCGGTGACCATGACAACTTTTCCGTCAAGCAGACCCATGTGCCCGTTCCTCTCTTCGTTGAGATTCGTCGGAGGCTCCTCCGGAGTTGCGGCATCGCCGTCGATGCCCCTCCATGGCCCACCATAATGGCACTCAGTGCCGAAGGGAAGAGGCGTGGAGAAATACCGAGAGCCCCACACTCGCGTGCGGGGCTCTCGGAAGTGCGGGCGGATCGCCCGACGTTAGTCGACGATCAGGTCGATGGCGCGCAGCACATCCACGCCAATAGCGTCACCGAGCTCGGAGACAAGCTCGGCGGGCACTGGCGCGTCCACAGAAAGCACCGACAGAGCAGTGCCCTTCTTATCATCGCGCGCGATCTGCAGGCCGGCGATGTTCACGCCAGCTTCGCCGAGGAGACTGCCGTAGGTGGCAACGATGCCCGGTCGGTCGGTGTAGCTAAACACGATGAGGTGCTCGGAGATCGGCAGTTCGAGCTCGTATCCGTTGATCTCGACGATCTTTTCGACCTGCTTCGGGCCGGTCAGCGTGCCTGAGACCGAGATCTGAGTGCCGTCTGCCTGGCTTCCACGCAGAGTGATGACATTTCGGTAGCTCTCGCTGTTCGCGTCAACACTGAAGCGCACCTCAAGGTCGCGCTGCTCGGCCAACAGTGGCGCATTCACGTACGACACCGGGTCACTCACAACCTGCGTGAAGAGCCCCTTCAGCGCGGCCAAGCGCAACACCTCGACGTTGTGCTCGGCGAGTTCGCCGTGCACCTCCACGTCAAGCGAGGTGATCGGACCGGCGGCAAGTGCGGCGAAGATCTGGCCGAGCTTCTCGGTCAGCGGAAGCCCGGGCTTGACGTACTCGTTGATCGAACCGCCAGCAACGTTTACGGCGTCAGGCACCAATTCACCCGCGAGAGCAAGACGCACCGACTTCGCGACCGAGACGCCAGCCTTCTCCTGAGCTTCCTCGGTCGATGCACCCAGGTGCGGCGTAACGCTGACGCGGTCAAGACCGGTCAGCGAGGCATCTGCCGGGGGCTCCTGCACGAACACGTCGAGCGCGGCACCCGCGATCTCGCCGGCCTCGAGTGCCTGAGCGAGAGCGGCCTCGTCAATAAGGCCGCCGCGTGCCACGTTGACGACAAAGGCGGTTGGCTTCATGGCTTTGAGCTGCGCCTCGCCGATCATGCCGAGCGTTTCGGGCGTGCGCGGCATGTGGATCGTCAAGAAGTCGGCACGCTCGACGAGCTCGTCCAGCTCAACCAGTTGCACGCCGAGCTGCTGCGCGCGAGCCGCGGTGACGTAGGGATCAAACGCAATCAGTTCCACGCCGAAGCCGCGGAGACGCTCAGCCACGAGGGCCCCGATCCGCCCGAGCCCAATGATGCCGATGGTCTTTTCAAAGAGTTCAATTCCGGTGAATGATGAACGCTTCCACTGACCGGCCGAGAGCGACGCATGTGCACGCTGCAAATGGCGGGCAAGACCAAGAATATGGGCGACCGTCAGTTCGGCCGCACTAATGATGTTCGAGGTGGGCGCGTTGACCACCATGACACCAGCCTGGGTGGCCGATTTGATGTCGACGTTGTCGAGGCCCACACCAGCGCGGGCGACGACTTTGAGCTTCGGCGCCCAACTGAGCGCCTCCGCGTCAATCTGAGTCGCGGAGCGCACGAGTACGGCATCGGCGTTGGCCAGCGCCGAGCGCAGGGCATCGCGATCGGTGCCGTCAACATTCACGACTTCAAAGTCGGGGCCGAGCGCGGCGATGGTGGCGGGTGAGAGTTCTTCGGCGATCAGTACGACTGGCGCAGGCAACGGGCGGTTCCTTCGAGGTCGACGGCAACGTGAACTCGCGGATCGAGCCACGACCCCATTCTACCGACCGTTACCGTCAGCTGAGCACTCCCCGCGCAATCTAGGCGAAGAAGCTCGACTGCGGTACCAGGTGCAGCACTTCAAGTTGCACGGCCGCCACAACGGCCAACCCCGTTGCTAGCACCAGCACGCGCAGCGCACCGGATCTGCCGCGCGAGATCAACAATGCCCCCGCGAATCCCACTGCCGGTAACGCGATGCCAAAGCACACCCAGAACCATCCGGCGCCAGTGAGTGAGAGTCCGAGTAGCGAAGACATCTCGGTCAAGCCGAGCAGATTACCGATACCAGCGACGACGAGGTAGACGTACAGCAGCGTCACCAGACCGCCGATGCCCCATGTTGCCAGTCTGCCAGCCATCAAGAACCTCCTACGGTCACGAGCGCCGGAAGCGGGAGCAAGACGACCGCGCCGATCAGGAGCCACAGGGCTAGGTTCCACGTGCGGGAAGCGCGACATAGAAGGTATGCAGCGATGAACCATAGAGCAGGCGCGAATGGGGCGGCCCAGAACACGGCCTGCTGCAACACCGCACCGATCGCACCGCTACCCTCAGCCACCGCCGAATTCATCTGGGAGTAATAATTGGCCCAACTGAACCACACCCAGGTGTAGAGCAGGTACAGCCCGCCGACCACACCAAGGAGCACGAGCCCACCGTTCGACAATTGCACGGTCGATGCCGCTCCCTGGATGGATGACTCGCCTGATCCCTCATTTTCGATACTCAGTGGAACTTCTTGTGCACCACCGGGGACACCCTGGGGTACGTTTCGTTCCGCCTGGGGCGCTGCCGAGGGATCCGCTTCGACCGTCCACCCGCTCGCCAAGCTGCTCTCGCGGGGCTCACGGTCTGCCTTCTTTCGCATACTGCAAGCCTACCGAGGCACACCTGAGGGCTCCTGGATGGACTCACTCTCCACTGCCTCGGAGATCCGCGTGATCCAGGAGCTAATCGTCTGCACCTGTCCGAATCAGGTCGAATGTCCGAGCGAAGGGTGCGGCACCGACCAAGCCGCCCAAAAAATAACGAAACGCCCCGAGGCAAGCCCGGGGCGTTTCGTTACTGGTCGTCAGCGCGTAGGTCAGCGCGCAGCGCTGCCGTCGACGCCTGCGGATCGCGCACGATCCGCAGAAAACGGTGCAGCCCTTTGGATTACGTCGTCGTCAGCGCGCAGCGCTGCCGTCGACGTAATCCTCGTCTTCCTGCTTCCAGGCGAAGAGACCACGCAGTTCGCGGCCGGTGACCTCGATCGGGTGCTTTTCTGCCTTGGCGCGGAGTTCGAGGAACTCCTTGCCGCCGTTGTCCTGATCGTCAATGAAGCGCTTCGCGAACGCACCCGACTGGATGTCGGCGAGCACGCCCTGCATGTTCTCCTTGACGCGGGGATCCACCACGCGGGGGCCCGACACGTAGTCGCCGTACTCGGCGGTGTCGGAGACCGACCAGCGCTGCTTGGCGATGCCGCCCTCCCACATGAGGTCAACGATGAGCTTCAGCTCGTGCAGCACCTCGAAGTACGCAATTTCCGGCTGGTAGCCGGCCTCGGTCAGGGTCTCGAAACCGTACTGCACGAGCTGCGAAACGCCGCCACAGAGCACTGCCTGCTCACCGAACAGGTCGGTCTCGGTCTCTTCGGTGAACGTGGTCTTGATGACACCGGCGCGGGTGCCGCCGATCGCCTTCGCGTACGACTTTGCGGTCTCCCACGCGCTACCCGAAGCGTCCTGCTCGACGGCAATAATGTCGGGGATACCGCGGCCCGCGACAAACTCGCGGCGCACGGTGTGCCCGGGAGCCTTCGGCGCGATGAGGATCACGTCGACACCCTCGGGTGCCTCGATGTACCCAAAGCGGATGTTGAAGCCGTGCGCAAACGCGAGGGTCTTGCCCGGGGTGAGGTGCTGCTTGATCGACTCGGAGTAGATCGTGCGCTGGTACTGATCCGGCGCGAGGATCATGATGAGGTCAGCCCACTCGGCGGCATCTGAAACACTCTTCACGTCGAAGCCAGCCTCGGTGGCCTTCTGGATCGACTTCGAGCCGTCCTTCAGGGCAATAACAACCTGCACGCCCGAGTCGCGCAGGTTCATCGCGTGGGCGTGGCCCTGCGAGCCGTAGCCCACGATGGCCACCTTCTTGCCCTGAATGATCGACAGATCGGCATCGCCGTCGTAGTACATCTCAGCCACGAGTGGCCTCCTTTTGATTGTTGTTGGTTCGTTGGTGGATCGCGGCCCTTTGGGCCGAGTCCAGGTGGGTGTTAGCTCTTGAAGACGCGCTCGGTGATGGACTTCGATCCACGCCCTACCGCAATGAGTCCGGACTGTGCGATCTCCTTGATGCCGTAGGGCTCGAGCACACGCAGGAAGGCCTGGATCTTGCCGGTGTCGCCGGTCACCTCAATGACGAGGGCGTCGGTGACGACATCGACCACGCGGGCGCGGAACAGGTTCACTGCTTCGAGCACGTGGGAACGAGTCTGGTGATCCACCCGCACCTTGATCAGCATGTGCTCGCGCTGCACCGACTGCGACTCTTCGAGCTCGACGATCTTGATGACGTTGACGAGCTTGTTGAGCTGCTTCGTCACCTGCTCGATCGGCAAGTCTTCCTCGTCAATGACGACGGTGATGCGCGAGAGCCCCTGGAGCTCGGTCGGCCCAACAGCGAGAGACGAGATGTTGAACCCACGGCGGGCGAAGAGACCTGCGACACGGGTCAGCAGGCCGGGCTTGTCCTCCACGAGGAGGCTCAGAACGTGGCGGCTCATGATCAATCATCTCCATCAAACGACGGCCGGTGTTCCAGCGCGTACTGCACTTCACTGTTCGACAGCCCCTGCGGCACCATGGGCCAGACCATGGAGTCAGAACTGACGACGAAATCGATGACCACCGGTCGATCGTTGGTCTCGAGCGCGAGCTTGATCGCGTCGTCGACCTGATCTTCGCGCTCGACGCGAATCGCGAGGCATCCGTAGGCCTCGCCGAGCTTCACGAAGTCGGGCACGCGGCTGCTGCCGTGGCCGGTGTTCAGCTCGGTGTTCGAGTAGCGCTTGTCGTAGAACAGCGTCTGCCACTGTCGCACCATACCCAACGATGAGTTGTTGATCACGGCGACCTTGATGGGGATGTCATTGATCACGCAGGTTGCGAGTTCCTGGTTGGTCATCTGGAAGCAGCCGTCCCCATCGATCGCCCACACCACACGATCGGGCTCTGCAACCTTGGCGCCCATGGCCGCTGGTACCGAATACCCCATGGTGCCGGCGCCACCCGAGTTGAGCCAAGAGTTGGGACGCTCGTACTTGATGAACTGGGCAGCCCACATTTGGTGCTGACCCACACCAGCGGCGTAGACACCCTCGGGCCCGGTGAGTTCACCGATTCGCTGAATCACGTGCTGCGGTGACAGCAAACCGTCTGAAGGTGCTTGAAAGCCCAGCGGGTACTCGGCGAGGAGCACATTGAGCCTCTCCCACCAGGCACTGAGGTCAGCAAAGTCACGATCCCGCTTGATCGAGGACACGGCGGCGATGAGATCAGAAATGACCTCCGCGGCATCGCCCACGATGGGCACATCCGCGGCGCGGATCTTCCCGATCTCAGCCGGGTCGATGTCAGCGTGAATGACCTTGGCATCGGGCGCGAAGAGTTCAGCCTTGCCCGTAACGCGATCGTCAAACCGCGCGCCGAGCGTGATCAGCAGGTCGGACTCCTGTAATGCCAGCACCGCGGGAACCGTGCCGTGCATTCCTGGCATGCCGAGATGTTGCGGGTGCGAATCAGGGAAGGCACCGCGCGCCATGAGCGTCGTCACGACCGGTGCACCGACCAACTCGGCGAGCTGCAAGAGCTCGTCCGATGCTTTCGCGCGGATCACGCCCCCACCCACATAGAACACTGGGCGTTCGGCTGTCGCGATGAGTTCGGCAGCGGCCTGAATCTGCTTGCTGTTGGCCTTGGTGATCGGGCGATACCCCGGCAGGTCAACCCGCGGGTCCCAGACGAAGTCAAGCTCGGCCTGTTGCGCGTCTTTGGTGATATCAACGAGCACCGGGCCGGGCCGACCGGTCGTGGCAACCTGATACGCGGCCGCCAGGGCAGCTGGAATATCTTCGGCCTTGCGCACCAGGAAGGAATGCTTGGTGATCGGCATCGTGATGCCGACGATGTCAGCCTCCTGGAAGGCATCAGTACCCATCAGAGTCGAAAAGACCTGACCGGTGATCGCAAGCAGAGGAACCGAGTCCATGTACGCATCAGCGATCGCGGTCACGAGGTTGGTTGCCCCCGGGCCGGAGGTGGCAATACACACGCCGACCTTACCCGATGCCGAGGCATAGCCTTCAGCAGCGTGGCCAGCACCCTGCTCGTGACGGACGAGGATGTGACGAAGGTCTTTTGCGTCCATCAACGGATCGTAGACCGGCAAGATCGCGCCGCCCGGAAGACCAAAGACATCGCGAATACCGAGCAGCTCAAGGCTACGAACGACGGCGGCTGCACCGCTCATGCGTTCGCCCTTCACGCCGGAATCGGCACGCGTCTGGGTGGGTATGGCACTCGTATCCGAGTTCATTTCACACTTTCTGTTGACAGTGGCTGGGATGTGTCATGCGCACGGCAGTACGCATGATCCGCGCGGAAATGCCCCTACACGGGTGACACCGCGACTGAAGCTACCCGGTGATCGCGCCCTCTGAGGCGGAATGGACGAGCTTCGCGTACTTCGCCAGTACACCTCGCGTGTAACGCGGGGGAAGTGGGGCCCAGGCTGCTCTGCGGGCCTCGAGCTCGGCGGGGTCTACCAAGAGATCGAGCGTCTGTGCGGCGATATCAACCCGTATCAGGTCACCGTCGCGCACCAGTGCTACCGGACCACCGTCCGATGCCTCAGGCGCTATATGTCCAATACACAGGCCGGTTGTGCCGCCTGAGAATCGTCCATCGGTCAATAGTAATACATCTTTACCCAGGCCTGCCCCCTTGATGGCACCGGTGATCGCGAGCATCTCACGCATGCCCGGGCCACCCTTCGGACCCTCGTAGCGAATGACCAAGATGTCGCCCTTACCGATCTTGCCCTCGGTCAGCGCATCCATCGCACCGCGCTCGCGCTCGTACACGCGCGCCGGGCCCTCAAATACTTCCGCATCGAAGCCAGCGGTCTTCACCACAGCGCCCTCAGGCGCGAGGGTGCCGTGCAGAATGGTGAGCCCGCCGGTCGCGTGAATCGGGTTGTCAAGGTGGTGGATCACGTCGCCGTCAAGCGGATCGGGGTTCAGCGCCGCAAGGTTCTCTGCCATCGTCTTGCCGGTGACGGTCATCACATCGCCGTGGAGCAGCCCAGCATCAAGCAGCGCCTTCAGGACGACGGGGATGCCGCCGTGCCGATCCACATCTGCCATGACGTACTTGCCGAACGGCTTCATATCAGCGAGGTGCGGAACCTTCGCGCCGATGCGGTTGAAGTCTGCGAGGGTGAGGTCGACCTCAGCCTCACGAGCAATTGCGAGCAGGTGCAGCACCGCGTTCGTTGAGCCACCCAGTGCCATGAGCAGTGTGATGGCATTTTCGAAGGCCTTCATGGTGAGCACGTCGCGGGCAGTGATACCCAGACGCAGCATGTTCACGACCGCCTCGCCAGACCGGTGTGCATAGTAATCACGTCGACGATCGGCACTGGGGGGTGCCGCAGAGCCCGGAAGACTCATTCCGAGCGCCTCAGCAATCGAGGCCATGGTGTTGGCGGTGTACATTCCACCACACGCACCCTCGCCCGGGGCGATCGCACACTCGATGCGCTTAAGATCTTCCTCGCTCATCGTGCCGGCCTTGCACGCACCAACCGCCTCGAAGGCGTCAATGATCGTGACTTCCTTCTCCGTACCGTCAGTGAGCTTGACCCAGCCCGGAGCGATCGAGCCGGCGTAGAGGAAGACAGCTGCGAGGTCGAGTCGCGCGGCAGCCATCAGCATGCCGGGAAGTGACTTATCACACCCCGCGAGGAGCACGGTACCGTCGAGGCGCTCGGCCATCATGACGGTCTCGACCGAATCGGCGATGACCTCACGCGAGACGAGCGAGAAGTGCATCCCCTCATGGCCCATGGAGATACCGTCGGAAACGGATATGGTGCCAAATTCGAGCGGGTATCCGCCTCCCGAATGCACACCCTCTTTGGCACCCTGCGCGAGACGATCGAGGCTCAGGTTGCAAGGAGTGATCTCGTTCCAGGAACTGGCGATGCCGATCTGCGGCTTCGCCCAGTCCTCGTCCCCCATGCCCACTGCGCGGAGCATACCCCGGGCAGCGGCCTTTTCAATTCCGTCGGTGACGTCGCGGCTGCGCGGCTTCATATCGATCTCAGACATGGTTCCCAGTCTAGCGCCGCCCGGAGGACTCGAGCGCATACCCAGAAACGCTGCACGTGCTGAGGTGGCAGACGTTCAGCCGAAATCCGTGGGAGCTACTTACCCGTGGCACCCAGGAACGTGAAGGGGAGCATGAAACCGACAACGCTGGCGATGAGCCCACCGCCGAACAACCACATTCCCGCCATCTCAGTGATCCCTGAGTCGAACGCGAAGCTTGCCAGATAGATTCCGCCAAAGGCGAGAACCAAGGACACGACGAATACGAACGCGGTGACCGCGCTCACTGCACCCTGCGAGCTTTCCTCGAACAGCGCCTCGTTCTTCGCCACAGTGGTCCTCCTCTATGCGGTTTGATACTGACAGCCAGCCTAGCGCACCGGCCGTTCGTGTGGCGCTCGCCCGGACGGCACGCGCTAGTCTGGTGCCGAACGCGAAGGAGGCTTCATGTCAATCGGCAAGTACCTGACCAATGCGGGTGTGCTGGGGTCAGTTTTCAGCGCTTTTGGCGCGGCAAAACAGGCCCAGCAGATGCCGAGGGACTGGCGACGGTTCCTCATCTGGGGCGTGTGGGCAGCGGGCCTTGCCCTCGCCATCGCGAGTGCCGCGAAGCAGCAGCAAGACGAGGAGTATGCCGAGTCGCTGCACCTTTCCGCGCGAGAAGAGAAGGCTGCGGCCAAGGCCCGGCGCAAGCGACGGACATCCGCCTGACAAGAGTCACCTCCTGTTTGAGATGTTTGGGGGCACTGCACTAGGACTCCGGTCGCGAACGGTAGGCTAGGTCCCGGTGAGCCGGGAAGCCTGGTCGGCAGTTCGCATTTGTTGACCCCGGAGGTTTTTCTCTATGCCCCATACCCGCCTTTCCCTGGCGAAGGTGAGTCGCCGCGAGGCCGCCCGCGTCACCCGGATCTTACGCAATGAGTTCGCCAGCGGCATCGCGGTGATGGCCGCGGCGCTCCTCGGTTTTCTCGCAGCGAATAGCCCCCTAGCTGGCGCATACATGGATCTGCGCGACTTCCGCATCGGGCCCGAGTCACTGAACCTGAATCTCTCGCTCGGCACCTGGGCCGCGGACGGATTGCTCGCAGTCTTCTTCTTTATGGTGGGACTTGAACTCAAACGTGAGTTCGTGACTGGGGCGCTCAGTAAGTTCACGACCGCGATTGTGCCGGTCGCGGCAGCGTTTGGTGGGGTCGCCCTGCCCGCGTTGATTTATCTCGCATTCACCTTCGGCACCGAAGCCGCGCACGGATGGGCGATTCCGGCCGCCACTGACATCGCCTTCGCTGTCGCGATTCTCGGTCTGATCGCGCCACGCATCCCCACCGCCCTGCGCATTTTTCTCCTGACGCTCGCTGTCGTAGACGATCTCATTGCAATCTCGATCATCGCGATCTTCTACACGAGCGGTGTGCAGTTCGCCTACCTCGCCCTCGCGCTGGTCCCGCTCGCACTGTACGCGTTCTTGGCGCGCCGATTCGCCGTCTGGTTTGCAGATCACCGATGGGCAGCGTGGGCAATCTTGCTTCCGCTGGGAATTGTGGTCTGGGCGCTGGTGCACGAATCAGGGGTACACGCAACCATCGCGGGTGTAGTGCTGGCGTTCACCGTGCCAGTAGTCTCAAAGCCCCAGAAGGGCGCACCACGGGTGGCTGACACTGATCACGAGAACTCCCGCGAATCGCTCGACCTTGCGCACCTGTTCGGGTATCGCTTCGGACCTCTCTCCAGCGGCTTCGCCGTGCCGGTATTCGCCTTCTTTGCTGCTGGGGTTGCCGTCGGTGGCGAGAACCGGTTCCCATTCGATCCGATCGCGTTCGGGATCATCGCCGGGCTCGTCATTGGCAAGACCGTGGGCATCAGCGCCACCACGTGGGCGATTCTGCGCTTCACCAGGGCCGAGCTCGGCGGCGAGGCGAGCTGGCGAGAGGTCATTGGCGTTGCCGCACTCGGCGGCATCGGCTTCACAGTGTCACTGCTGATTGCGGATCTCAGTTTCACTGACCCAGCTGACGCGGACACCGCGCGTCTCGCGGTCATGGTGGCATCGCTCATCGCGGCGGCGGTGGCAGCCGCTCTCCTCGTCAGGAAGCCCAGGGCTCGGGCAACTCAGCTCGATTGAGTGGCGGAATCACGCGGATTTTTGTTCCATCCAGCCACGTGCTAGTGTATTTCTGTTGCCCACGCAGCGGAACGCGCCTCTAGCTCAATTGGCAGAGCAGCTGACTCTTAATCAGCGGGTTCCGGGTTCAAGTCCCGGGGGGCGCACCACACGAAACCCCCACCATTACGGTGGGGGTTTCGCCGTAGAACCGGCAGGAGTAGAACATGACCGAGCAGCCCCCAGCCCAGTCCGCTGACCTTGCATTCGCCCTGGCACTCGCCGACCTTGCAGACGGCATCTCACTCCCCCGCTTCCGATCCGCCGATCTGCGCGTCGACACAAAGCCCGACCGCACTTTCGTCACTGACGCAGATACCGCGGTAGAGCGCGCGATTCGCACTCTCATCGAATCTGAGCGCCCGAACGACGGCTTCCTCGGCGAGGAGTCAGGCCGAACAGACCGTGGCGAGCGCCGCTGGATCGTGGACCCGATCGACGGCACCTCAAATTTTCTCCGCGGCGTGCCCAACTGGGGCACGTTGATTGCGCTTGAAGAAGACGGCGAAGTGAGCGTCGGTGTCGTCAGCGCTCCGGCACTCGGCGCACGATGGTGGGCAGAGACCGGCACCGGGGCGTGGGGCCTCCAGGCCGGTGCTGATCCGCGACGCCTACGCGTCTCGGGCGTGGAGCGACTCGAAGATGCCTCGCTCAGCTTCCAGAGCATCGAGCAATGGGATCAGGCAGGCTACCTCGATCCACTGATTGCACTCAGCCGAGCGGTGTGGCGCGATCGCGCCTACGGCGACATGTGGGCCTATATGGCACTTGCAGAGGGGCTCGTCGACATCGTCGCCGAGTTCGACGTCAAGCCCTACGACCTGGCCGCACTCGCACCTATCGTGCGTGAGGCCGGCGGCACGTTCACCGATATTTGCGGATCCAGCAGCGTGTGGGGCGGCAGCTCGCTTGCCACGAACGGACTCCTGCACGATGCCACAGTGCGCGTGGTCGAGGCCGCTCGCCAGGCCTAGCTCTCGGCGCGCCTTCGATCGGGATCGATCCCCTCAAGAATGCGACCCAGCCCCGCAGACAGCGATGCCACGTCACCCTCGGCGAGCTGATCAAACACAAGCCGCCGCACCTCGCTCACGTGCGCGGGCGCGTGCAGCGCGAGGTGCGCAAGACCTTCATCAGTGAGCACCGCGTTCGTCGCGCGCCCGTCTGTCGGGCAGGCTTCTCTGCGCACCCACCCCTGCTTTTCGAGCCGGGTCACCACATGCGAGAGCCGCGACAGCGACGAGTTCGCCCAATGCGCGAGGTCGCTCATCAACCGCGTGCGATTCTCCGCCTCAGACAGCATGGCAAGCACGTGATACTCAAAGAAGGAAATACCCGCGTCGCGCTTGAGCTGCGCCTCGACCGCACCCGGCAGCAGAATGGTGAGGCCGACGAGCCGCATCCACATTTCACGCTCTGCGGGGTCGAGCCACCGTGTCTCAGAGTCTGGCGTGTTGTCGACTGCCTGTGTCACTTTCAACCTCTTGCTCTCGGTACGCTTTCGGCGCGCTCGCGCTGCTTCAGCCATCCCAGGGTATCCGACACGTGTCTAACACCCCGAGCAGCTCCGCTCTTGCGCCGCTGAACGAGTGGATCACGGCTCGGCGGTTCGGCATCCCGACTCGGCTCCGCCAGAATAGACGCATGATGTCGACACCCGCAGTTGCCGCGCCCACCGCGGGATCACAGACCCTCGACCGCGGCCTTCGCGCACTCGAGGTGCTTTCCGAAACTGGTGCACCGATGACCATTGCCGAACTTGCAGAGGCACTGGGGGTGCACCGTTCGAGTGCGTACCGCATTCTGCGCACGCTCGAAGATCACCGGTTGGTGCTGCGTGACGAGGCCGGGCAGATCCGCCTCGGCCCCCGCCTGGTTACCCTGGCTCGCGGAGCCGCTCCGCGACTGAACGAAACGGCGTTGCCTGAGATCACCGAGATCGCGAACATGTTTGGTGTCACCGCTTTTATTGCGGTGCTCGATGACGATCAGGTCATCACACTGATTAGTGTCGAACCGGCACACAGCCATGCCTCGGTCACGCAACGACCGGGTGCCAGGCACTCTGCGCTCTACGGCGCGACGGGGCACGCCATCGAGGCATCGCTCACGCCCCGCGAGCATCGCGCTGCGTTCCGGGGTGCCCCCCTCACCGAAGCGGCGCTGGAAACCCAAGCACGCGGCTATGCACTCAGCGAGAACGAGGTGATTCCTGGGTTGACCGGCCTTGCCGTGCCCTTGCGGGTCGAGGGCGAGCCACCGGCGGCTCTCGCGATCGTGCAAATCGGGATGCATCGCGAGCTAGAAACGCTCGTTGCGCACATGCTGGCCGCAGCCGATCGCATCGCCCGCGACCCGAGGTAGCACCTCCAGAGCCTCTATTTCCTCCTCCCGCATATACCGTCACCGGTATTTCACTGGCGGGAGGGCATCCCGAGGCGTTAGACTCTGGAGGTCCAGACCGGCCCGCTCTCGCGGCGCACGGCCGGGAAGGCGCTCGAAAAAGGGGCGCTGCTGCCGATCTCGGCGAGACATACACGGAATCCCGTACCCACGTCTCTCCAAGGAACCGTCATGTCTGCTTCATCCACCGTATCTTCGCACCCCTCGCTGCCACTGCCGCCTGCGCAGACCCCCGATGCGCCCCAAGTCCCACGTCCCACGCTGACACAGGCACTCGCTGCCGCGCTCGCTCGGCACGCGCACCACGCGTTCGGACTGATGGGGAATGGCAATGCCCACCTCATTGACGCGCTCGGGGCGTACGGCATCCCACTGACCGAGGTGCGACACGAAGCCGCGACCGTCGCTTCAGCCGACGCGTTCACCCGCGTTTCCGGCAAGCTTGCCATCGCCACCACGACCTACGGGGCCGGCTTTACCAATGCGTTGACCGCGCTGGCCGAGGCTGCCCAGGCCCGCACCCCCTTGCTGTTCGTAGTCGGCGACGCTCCCACGAGCGGTCCCCGACCGTGGGACGTCGATCAGGAGATGCTTGGCGCCGCCATTGGGGTGCGGTCGTATCTCTTGAGTCTCGAGAATCCAGGTGACATGGTGGATCGCGCTGCCGCCGCCGCACTCCGCGGCCGCCGGCCAGTGATCCTCGGGATTCCCTACGACCTGGTCGCGTCGCCGGTCACGCGCGATGTCGTGGCGGGCATTTCCGTCGACGGGGTCACATCCCCCGCCTTAGATTCGGCTGCGTCGCTGGCTGACGAGGAGATCGACCTCAACGATCCCGAGGTCATCGCCTCACTCATTTCTGCAACGCTGCCCGCCGCGTCCGAGGCAGCTTCGGCCGAATCCTGGGGATCCGACAGCTCCACCGCTGCCGATTCGCCCTCACTCACCTCGATCGACCCGGCAGACCTGCAGACTGCGGTGGGCGCGCTCGCGGGGGCCAAGCGCCCCGTCGTCCTCGCCGGCCACGGGGCCTGGCTCGCGGGGGCCGGCTCGCGACTGGGCACCATCGCCGACAGGCTCGGCGCGCTGACTGCGAGCACCGCGCTTGCCCGTGGCATCTTCCCCAGGCCCGAGTACGATCTTGGCCTCACCGGCGGATTCGGCCAGGACCGTGCCATGTCGAAAATTGCCGAAGCGGATGTCGTGCTGGTGGTCGGCGCGAGCCTGAATCAATTCACCATGCGGTTCGGCGATCTGCTCGGCGAGGGTGCCACGGTGATACGGGTTGATCTCGACCAGGTCGCGCCCCCGCGCACAACCCACCCGATCACACACGTGTTCCTTCGCGGTGACGCGAGCACAGTCCTCGATACGCTCAGCGCGCACCTCGCGAACGCACGCAACTCGCCCAGCGGGTGGCGCGAGAGCGTCGCCGGGCTTGAAGCCGGTGGCGCGCTGCGCGCGCTCGACACCGGCTCGGGGGATGCCGAGGGCCTCCTTGCCGACGGCAAGCTCGATCCACGCGCGGTCGCGGCTCGGCTGGCCGAGTTGCTGCCTGAAGACCGCCACGTAACGAGCGACGGCGGCCACTTCATTGGCTGGGCAAACATGTTCTGGCCGGTCGCTTCCCCTGAGCGCATGATCATGGTCGGCACCGCGTATCAGACCATCGGGCTCGGGCTTTCGACCGTGGCGGGGGTGGCTGCCGCGTGCCCCGAGAGCACCGTGGTGCTGACCACCGGCGATGGTGGCGGCCTGATGTCACTCGCCGATCTCGAGACCGCGATCCGCACCACTCAGCGCTGCGTCATCGTGGTGTGGAACGACGGGGCCTATGGTGCCGAGGTGCACCTGTATGGCCGGATGGGGCTCGACGAGGCGCCGATGCTCATTCCCGAGGTGAACTTCGCGGGCCTCGCGAGCGCTCTCGGCGCCACTGGAGTTCGGGTGGATCGCCTGTCCGACCTCGCCGCACTCGATGCGTGGCGCGACGCTGGCGGCACGGGAACGATTCTCCTAGATTGCCGCATCTCTAGGTCGGTCGTCGCACCGTACCAGCACGAGATCCTGAAGGTCAACGGGGTGAAGTGACTCCCCCGGCCCCCTGGCCCCACGCCTGCGCGAGGGGGCTTGGGGCTTGGAGCCACCTGCACGAACGCGAGGGGTCAAAATCTGTTGGCTTCGTCGAAACCGAAGCGCAGAATTTGACCCCTCGCGAGGGTAAAGCTCGAGAAGCTCAAGGAGCTCAAGAACCTCAAGAACGTGGAATCTTGGCTAGGCAGCCTTCTCCCAGATGAAGTGACCCTTCTCCTGCGCCTCCTGATTTTCGGCACCGAGTGGGATACCGGTGCGGTCGCGCAGCACGAGGGTCGCCACGAATGCGATCACCATCACGGCCGCAATGTAGAAGGCCACCGCCGTCGCCGAACCTGTCGACGCGACAAGCCACGCGGCGATCATGGGCGCGAACGCGCCACCGAGAATCGCTCCGATCGCGTAGGTGATCGAGACACCGGTGTAGCGGATCGAGGCGGGAAACAATTCAGCAAAGTACGCCGCCTGCTGCCCGTAAGTGAAGCCGTTACCGATCGCGAAGAGCGACAGGCCGAGGAACATCAGCCACACGTTGCCCGTGTTCACGAGCGGAAACAGGATGAAGATGACCGCGAGGAACGCGATCCACCCGAAGATGTACGTCTTCTTGCGTCCGATTCGGTCAGAAATCGTGCCCGCGGCAAAGGTCATAATGAGCCAGACGACGGATGCGCCAGCTACCGCGAGCAGAACGGGTGTGCGCTCCATCCCGACAAGCCCGCCGTCTGCGAGGGGCATGGTGGCGTAGTTCTGGATGTAGCCACCGGTGGTCATGTACCCTGCTGCATTGTTCCCAGCGAAGGTCAGCGCGGCGAGCACGACGAGTAACCAGTGCTTGCGAAAGAGCTCGACGATGGGGATCTTGGTCTGCTCCTTGCGCTCGGAGATCTCGGTGAAGACCGGGCTCTCCTCAACAGCACGGCGCACGATGATGCCGACGACGATGAGCACGAAACTCAAGAGGAAGGGCACTCGCCAGCCCCACTCGAGGAACTGCTCTCCGGGCGAGATGACGCCCGTCATGAGCGCGAGCACCCCCGATGCGAGGAGGAGGCCGATGGGCACGCCGATCTGCGGGAAAGCACCCATGCGGCCGCGCTGCTCGGTGGGGGCATGCTCGACGGCCATGAGCACCGCGCCACCCCACTCGCCGCCGGTGGACAAACCCTGGAGGATGCGCAGCGCCATGAGCAGGATCGGTGCCAATATGCCGACCTGATCGTAGGTGGGGAGGACACCGATGAGGGTAGTTGCCGCGCCCATCAGGATCAGGGTGATCACGAGCATGGACTTGCGACCGATGCGGTCGCCGAAATGGCCGGCGAGGAATGCGCCGAGCGGGCGGAAGAGGAAGCTGACACCGACCGTCGCGAACGCAATGATGGTCGCGGCCTGAGGGCCGGCGGGCTCAAAGAAGAGCTTCCCGAAGACGAGGCCGGCGGCGCTCGCGTAGAGGAAGAAGTCGTACCACTCGATGGTGGTGCCGATCACGGTCGCAGCGGCGACCCTGCGCAACTCGCGCGGGTTGGCGGCCTTCGCAGATGTCTGTGACATGAGGCTGTCAGACTCCCTTGTCTCGATAAAGTGAAAATATATTTAGATTCAGATAGCGAACTCGCGTCGCAATATATGGAACCCACTCACTTTAGCCGCTCGAAACGCAAATGTCATATTGACGAAACAGGCGGGCAACACACTCTCGCATGTTGCCCGCCTGTTGGGAAGACCTAAAGTGCCACCGACCCACCTGAACTCGGCCGGTACTGTCCATAGCGGCCAGCGCCACCCCGGTCGACATACACTCGCGGGCACCGGTTCGGGGTTGAGGGGCTGAAGGCCGTCTCGGTGCCGCAGGTCGTCTCCGGCTAGTCGCCCACGCACACAGCAAGGGGCGGGCATCCACCAATCGGTGAGATGCCCGCCCCTTGCTGTGTTCAGAACTACCAGCGCGGCTTACGCGGCCCGTCGTTACGGGTGTCGCGGCTGTTGCGATCGCCGTACCCACCGTCGCGGCTCGGGCGCTCGCCACCGGCGCGATTGTCACGCTGCGGTCGCGCATCGCGGGTGTAGCCACTCCCACGAGTGTCGCGGTCGTTGGAACGCGGGCGATCGTCGCGGTTGTACCCGCCACCACCGGTACCACTGCCGCCACGATCGTTGCGGTCGTTGTACCCGCCACGGTTGTCGCGGTTGTAACCTCCGCGGTCGCCGCCGCGATCATTCCGGTCATAGCCCCCGCGGGAATCGCGGCCACCGCTTCCGCCGCGATCGTAGCCGCCACCGCCACCTCCGCTGCGCTGACCGCCGCGGTCAGCGGTGAGCTCGATGAGCTTGCCGCTGATACGGGTCTGCGCGAGGCGGGAAAGCTGCTCCCTCGAGAGGTTCTTGGGAAGCTCTACGAGCGAGAAGTCGTCGCGCACCTGGATTCGGCCGAAGTCGTCTCGGGTGAGCCCACCCTCGTTTGCGATCGCACCAATGATGTGGCCGGGCTGGATCTTCTGGCGACGACCCACTTCAATACGGTACATCTGCAGGTCATCACGACGCTCGCGGGGCCCGCGGTCTTCACGAGGGGCCCGGTCGCCACGGTCGCGGCCTCCGCGGGAGTCACGATCGTCTTCGAGGAACTTGGCGGCCTGAACGCGGTCGCGCTGGAACTTCCTGTCGTCTTCGCTCGTGAGCAGCAATGGGGTGTCGCCCTGCGCGACGATGGCAAGTGCGGCCGCCACGTCGTTCTCGGGAACGTCGTGGTGCTCGACGTAGTGCGCAATGATGTCGCGGAACTCGTCGAGACGCGAGGTCTCGGTGAGCGCCATCGTTATCGCATCGTCGAACCTCGACAAGCGGGTCGCATTGACCTCGTCGACGCTGGGAAGCGCCATCGGGGTCAACGGTTGCTTCGTGGCCTTCTCAATGGCGGTCAACATGCGACGCTCGCGCGGGGTAACGAAGCTGATTGCGTCGCCCGTGCGGCCTGCGCGACCCGTGCGACCGATCCGGTGCACGTACGATTCGGTATCAATCGGCAGGTCGTAGTTGACGACGTGACTGATGCGCTCGACATCAAGACCGCGAGCGGCGACGTCGGTGGCAACGAGAATATCAAGTTGACCCGACTTCAGCTGCTCCACCGTGCGCTCGCGAATGTTCTGCGGAACGTCACCGTTGATGGCAAGTGCTGAGTAGCCGCGCGCGCGCAGCTTCTCGGCGACCTGCTCGCTGTCGCCGCGAGTACGGGTGAACACAATCATGCCGTCGAAGTCTTCGACCTCGAGCACCCGGGTAAGCGCGTCGAGTTTCTGCATGTACGAGACCACAATGTAGCGCTGCGTGATTGTCGCGCTCGTCTGCGTCTTCCCAGCAATCTTGATTTCTTGCGGGTCGTTCAGGTACTGCTGCGAGATGCGGCGGATCTGTGCCGGCATGGTTGCCGAGAACAGGGCAACCTGCTTCTCCGTGGGCGTATCAGCGAGGATCGTCTCGACATCTTCAGCGAAGCCCATCTTGAGCATCTCGTCGGCCTCGTCGAGCACCAGGTACTTGATCTCGGTGAGATCGAGCGAGCCCTTGTTGAGGTGATCCATGATGCGGCCGGGTGTACCCACCACAATGTCAACGCCACGACGCAGAGCGCTGAGCTGCTGGCCATAGGCCTGGCCGCCGTAGATCGGCAGCAGGTGCACCTCGGGGAGGTGCGCGGCGTAGCTCTCAAACGCCTCACACACTTGTAGCGCGAGTTCGCGCGTCGGCGCAAGCACCAACGCCTGGGGCTTTCCCTGGCCAGGCTGAATGCGCGAAAGGATCGGGAGGGCGAACGCCGCGGTCTTGCCGGTGCCAGTCTGCGCCAGGCCAACAACGTCGCGGCCAGTCAGGAGCACAGGAATCGTGGCTTCCTGGATCGCGGATGGAGTCTCGTAACCCAAACCCTTCACTGCCTTGAGCACGCGGGCATCAAGGCCAAGCGTGTCAAAACCCGGGCGGGGCTTCTCCACGGGTTCGGTTTTTTCGACCTTTTCGACCTTTTCGGTCTTGGTGACCTTTTCGGCCTTCACGGTCTCTCCAGTCGCGTCAGCAACTGAGGTGTTTTCGTTCGCGGGCGCAGACGCGCTCGCAGGGGTCTCGGTGGGTTCGGAAGAGTTGGGAGCCTCGGTGACCAAAATCGCAGGAGCCTCAGTGGCATCTTCTGCGTGTGCGGGTGCATCGGGAACTTCAGGGGCCGCTTCTGTGAGAGCGACCGCGGCGGGCTCTGCGGTCGCCGCGACGGGCGCCTCAGATACCTCGGCTTGCTCGGGTGAAGCTTCAGTCAAAACTTCAGCAGGGGCTACTACTGCAGCCTCAGAAGTTTGGATTTCTTCGGAAGTTCGTGGCTCCCGATCGCTGTCTTGCATTGTGTTATCGGGAGTATTCATCACTTCATCCTACCGCGACCTGGACAAATTGCGCTGTGAACCAGCGAACCGGGCGGTTTCGAGGCCTGAGCACGGCTTGAGCGCCGCGTGAGCGATGGGGCGCACGGGTCACCGGGATCCACCCGGAACTCTCGCGAGCGAGCCGTGGATCGTATACGATCGACAGTACACCCGACAAAAGTGGAGGCCCAGTGCTCGATCAGACGCAACGTGAAGCCATCGCCGCCGAGTTGGTGCAGGCCGACATCGACCGCACCATTCTGCCGCGACTGACTGCCCGATACGACGGCATGGAGGTCGAGGATTCGTACGCGATCCAGAAGATCTGGTCGGATCGGCGCATCGAGGCGGGTGCACGCCTCGTCGGACACAAGATCGGGCTGACCTCGAAGGTGATGCAGGTCGCCACCGGCATTACCGAGCCCGACTATGGCGTGATCCACGATGACATGGTGTTTGAGTCTGGCTCGGTCATCGAATTCGACCGCTTCTCGAACGTGCGTATCGAGGTTGAGCTCGCCTTCGTGCTTGCCAAGCCGCTTGCTGGCCCCAATGTCACCCTCTTCGACGTGCTTGACGCGACCGCCTACGTCGTGCCTGCGCTTGAGGTGCTGAACTCACACCTCGAACTGGAGGGTCGCACGATCGTCGACACGATCAGCGACAACGCCGCGATGGGCGCAATGGTGATCGGCGGCCGCCCCATGAAGGTCGACGACGTTGACCTGCCCTGGGCCTCAGCGATGCTCTATCGCAACGAGACCATCGAGGAATCGGGCGTGGCGGGTGCTGTGCTGGGCAACCCAGCGATGGGCGTTGCCTGGCTCGCAAACAAGCTCGCGCAGCACGGCCAAACGCTTGAGGCGGGTGAGATCATCCTCGCGGGCTCGTTCACGCGGCCCATGTGGGTATTCAAGGGCGACACCGTGCACGCCGACTACGGCACCCTGGGGTCGGTGACATGCCGATTCGCCTAGAGCTTCCGTCTACACTCGCGCAGCGTCTTGCCGCGAGCGAGCGCCCCCTGATCGGCCTTTGGGTGTGCTCGGGGAGCGCCGTCACCGCAGAGATTGTTGCCGGCAGCGGCACCGACTGGGTACTACTCGATGCCGAGCACTCCCCCAACGGTCTGGAGTCGACGCTCGCACAGCTGTATGCGATGAGCGCCTATCCTGTGGCTCCGCTGGTGCGCCCGCCCTCGGGCGACACTGTGCTGATCAAGCAGTTCCTCGACCTGGGTGCGCAGAACCTGCTGATCCCGATGGTTGACACCGCCGCACAGGCCGAAGAGATCGTGCGGGCCGTGCGCTATCCCCCTGCGGGCGTGCGTGGGGTGGGGTCGGCGCTCGCGCGATCCGCCCGCTGGAATCGCGTCGAGGGCTACCTCGGGCGCGCGAACGAGACGATCAGCCTCACCGTGCAGATCGAGTCGGCGACGGGGCTGTCGAACATGGAGGAGATTGTTGCGGTCGACGGGGTCGACGCGATCTTCGTCGGGCCCTCCGATCTCGCCGCATCGATGGGGCTGCTCGGGCAGCAGTCGCACCCCGACGTGGTTGCGGGAGTGCTGCGCGCGATCGAGGCGGGTGCGGCCGCCGGCAAGCCGGTCGGTGTCAACGCGTTCGTGGCTGCCGATGCCGAGCGCTACATCGAGGCCGGTGCCGCGTTCGTCGCGGTGGGAGCGGATGTTGCGATGCTCGCACGCCAAACCGAGGCCCTGGTGGATCGCTTCATCCCCACAGGCTCCGCGTCTGCGGCCGCTCCGGGAGCAGGCTCCACCCCCCGCGCCTCGTACTGAAACACACCGCGTCGCGGCGGTCGGCATCTGAGCCCGCACCACTGGCCCCAACACCGAGACAATCGGCACCGTCAGAACTTCGGAGATCCACACACCTTCGGACGAATACCCCTGAATTGGTCCGAAAACAGGCGGGTCTCCGAAGTTGTAGGTGGGGTATTTTTCACAACACCCAGGCGATCTTCACAAACCATCGCGAATCGTATATCATTTGAGATACAAAGAGACGAGGCAGTCACATGACCTACGGAATCGACACCCCCGGCAAGATCATCGCCGTGCACCTGAGCTACCCCTCACGCATGCAGCAACGCGGTCGCGAGGCTGCGCTGCCCTCGTACTTCCTGAAGCCGAGCTCGTCGCTCGCGGCGACCGGCGGCACCATCGAGCGCCCCGCGGGCACCGAACTGCTCGCCTTCGAGGGTGAGATTGCCTTGGTTATCGGCACGCCCGCCCGGTGGGTCACCCCCGAGCAGGGCTGGTCGCACGTTGCCCAGGTCACTGCCGCCAACGACTTCGGCCTGTACGACCTGCGCGCGGCAGACAAGGGATCGAACGTGCGCAACAAGGGCGGCGACGGATTCACTCCGATCGGCCCCGCCGCGATCTCGACCGAGGGCCTCGGCCAGGGTGACTTCCGCGTGCGCACTTGGGTGAACGGCGAACTCGTGCAAGACGACACGAGCGATACGCTCAAATTTCCATTCGGGCAGTTGGTGGCGGATCTCTCGCAGCACATGACCCTCGAGACCGGCGACGTGATCCTGACCGGCACGCCCGCGGGCAGTTCGGTTGTGCTGCCCGGCGACGTAGTGGAGGTTGAGGTCGACGCACCAAACGCGCCCGGCGCGCCGACCTCAGGCCGCCTCGTCACCACGGTCACCCAGGGAACCACAGCATTCGGCGATTTCGGGAACAAGCCCAAGGTCGACGATCTCCAGCGCATTGAGGCGTGGGGCAGCGAGGCGGAGCATGCGGCCGCCGTCGCAGCCGGCCGCGCGAGTCGCTTGGAGCAGAACCCGAACGAGGCCACAACCGTCGGTCCGCTGACCGACGAGATTCGCGGCCTGCTCGACGGTGTCGCGGTCGCGACGGTCTCCGCGGCGCTCCGCAAACGCGGCTACGTCGACATCTTCATCGACGGGGTCATCCCGAACCACGAGGGCGACCGCATCCTGGGAACCGCGAAAACCCTGCGGTTCATCCCGTTTCGCCCCGACCTCTTCAAGGCGCACGCGGGCGGCTTCAACGCGCAGAAGCGCGCGTTTGACACTGTCAACCCGGGCGAGGTGCTCGTCGTCGAAGCCCGAGGCATCCCGAGCACCGGCACCGTGGGTGACGTGCTCGCTCTTCGCGCCCAGGTGCGCGGTGCTGCGGGGATTGTGACCGACGGCGGGGTGCGCGACTTCGCCGCCGTGCAGGAGTTCAACATTCCCGTGTTCTCGCAGGGCGCGCACCCGAGCGTGCTCGGTCGCCGTCACGTGCCCTGGGAGACCGACGTCACCATCGCGTGTGGCGGAGCCGCCGTGCAGCCCGGCGACATCATCTACGGCGACCGGGACGGTGTCATTGTGATCCCGCCGTTCCTCCTCGAGGAGGTTGCGCGCGAGGCCGCCGCGCAGGAGGTCGAGGACGCGTGGGTCGCCGAGCAGGTCGCCGGCGGTGCCGCGGTCGACGGACTCTTTCCGATGAATGCCGAATGGCGCACTCGCTATGAGGCCGCCCGCGCCGAGCAAAAGACGCAGGGCTAGGTATTCCTGATGGCACCGATATCAAAATCTGAACAGGCGTATCGCCTGATGCGTGAGCGCATCGAAAGCGGGCGCTACGTGCCCGGGTACCGTCTCGTGCTTGCGCCGATCGCTGCCGAGCTCGACATGTCGGTGGTGCCGGTGCGTGAGGCGATCCGCCGATTGGAAGCAGAGGGGCTCGTGACCTTTGAGACCAACGTGGGCGCGCAGGTGGCACTCATCAAGGAGACCGAGTACCAGCACACGATGGAGACGCTCGCGTTGGTGGAAGGGTCGGCGACGGCCCTCGCTTCACCGGCCATCACCGCTGACCAGATTGCGCGGGCCCGGGCCATCAACGAGCGCATGCGGGAGAGCCTCACGCACTTCGATCCGCAGCGTTTCACCGAGTTGAATCTCGAGTTTCACAGCGTCTTGTTCGAGACATGCCCCAATCCGCATATTCTCGACCTCGTGCACCGCGGCTGGAATCGCATGCGGGTGCTGCGCAACTCGTCGTTTAGTTTTGTGCCCGGCCGCGCCCAGGAATCGGTGAACGAGCACGACCGCATCCTGCAGTTAATTGTGGATCACGCGCCCACGATCGAGATCGAGATCGCTGCCCGCGAACACCGACTCGGCACGCTGCACGCAGTACTCGCGCAGAACGCTCAGCACGCCAAGCGACTGGCCGACACCCAAGCCGAAGCGCACCCCCGGGCCTCAGCGGCCTAAGTACCAGACCCAGAAATTGCTCGCAACGAAAGAAGGCAACGCATGACCTATCAGAAGCCCGAGGGGCTCCCCGAGAAGATCCAGCACTTCATCGACGGCAAGTTCGTCGACTCGATCGGTGGCGCAGAGTTCGAGGTCATCGAACCCGTCTCCAACGAGACCTACATCATGTCTGCGTCGGCGCAGAAGGAAGACGTTGACCTCGCCGTCGCAGCTGCGAAGCGTGCGTTCGACGAGGGCCCCTGGCCCAAGATGCTGGCCCGCGAGCGGTCGCGCATCCTGCACAAAGTTGCCGACATCGTCGAGTCGCGCGACGAACAGCTCGCCCTGATCGAGAGCTGGGACTCCGGCTTGCCCATCACCCAGGCCAAGGGCCAGGCCCGCCGCGCCGCCGAGAACTTCCGCTTCTTCGCGGACCTCATCGTCGCGCAGCAAGACAACGCGTTCCGGGTGCCTGGTCGCCAGATGAACTATGTCAACCGCAAGCCGATCGGCGTCGCTGGCCTCATCACCCCGTGGAACGTGCCCTTCATGCAGGAGTCGTGGAAGCTTGCCCCGGCGCTGGCCACCGGCAACACGGTCGTGCTGAAGCCCGCGAGCTACACACCCCTCTCGGCAGCCCTGTGGCCCGAGATCTTCCGCGAGGCGGGCATGCCCGACGGCGTATTCAACCTCATCCTCGGATCCGGCGGAGTGGCTGGCGATGCCATCGTCAAGCACCCCGATGTGCCGCTCATCTCGTTTACCGGCGACAGCTCAACCGGTGCCATGCTCTCGACCAACGCCGCGCCATTCCTGAAGGGTCTGTCGCTTGAACTCGGCGGCAAGAGCCCGTCGGTGGTCTTTGCCGACGCCGACCTCGAAGAGGCGCTCGATGCCACCGTCTTCAGCGTGTTCAGCCTGAACGGCGAGCGCTGCACAGCGGGATCGCGCGTGCTCGTGCAGCGCGACATCTACGACGACTTCGTTGCCCGATACGCGGAGCGCGCGAAGAACATTGTCGTGGGCCTGCCATCCGACCCGGCCACCGAGGTCGGTGCACTCGTGCACCCGAGTCACTTCGACAAGGTCATGAGCTACGTCGAGATCGGGAAGACCGAGGGCCGTCTCGTTGCCGGCGGCGGCCGCCCCGAGGGCTTCCCCGAGGGCAACTACGTCGCCCCGACCGTCTTCGCCGACGTGAAGCCCGATGCCCGCATCTTCCAGGAGGAGATCTTCGGGCCAGTTGTCGCCATCACCCCCTTCGACACCGATGAAGAGGCGCTTGAGCTCGCGAACGACACCAAGTACGGCCTGGCTGCGTACGTCTGGACCTCGAACCTGAAGCGCGCGCACAACTTCGCGCACGGCATCGAGTCGGGCATGGTGTGGCTGAACTCGAACAACGTGCGCGACCTGCGCACCCCGTTCGGCGGCGTCAAGGCATCGGGCCTCGGGCGCGAGGGCGGCTACCGCTCGATCGATTTCTACACCACCCAGCAGTCGATCCAGATCACCCTGAACGAAGCTCACTCGCCTCGTTTCGGTGCCGGGAAGTAACCCTCCGCTCTCACACGTGAGGTGGCGGGCCGCACGGCCCGCCACCGATCCACCCCACTCACCAACACACGTAAGGACACAGAAATGTCTGAACTCAAGGGTCGCACCAAGACCTCAAGCGGCTTCTACGTCACCGAAGAAGCCCCGATCCACACCGACAACCCGGTGCCCACGCCGAAGGCCGAGGCGCCCGATATTCTCCGCTGCGCATACATGGAGATCGTGGTCACCGACCTCGCAGCTTCGCGCAACTTCTACGTCGACGTGCTCGGTCTGTACGTGACCGAGGAGGACGAGAACGCGATCTACCTGCGCTCGCTCGAAGAATTCATTCACCACAACCTCGTGTTGCGCAAGGGCCCCGTCGCCGCGGTCGCCGCCTTCTCGTACCGCGTGCGCACCCCCGAAGACCTCGACAAGGCCGTCGCTTTTTACACCGAACTGGGCTGCCGTGTCGAGCGTCGTGCCGACGGCTTCACCAAGGGCATCGGTGATTCCGTGCGCGTCGAGGATCCGCTGGGATTCCCCTACGAGTTCTTCCACGACGTTGAGCACGTCGAGCGTTTGGCATGGCGTTACGACCTGTACACCCCGGGCGCGCTTGTGCGTCTCGACCACTTCAACCAGGTCACCCCCGACGTGCCGCGCGCGACGAAGTTCATGCAGGATCTCGGCTTCCGCGTCACCGAGGATATCCAGGACGAGGAGGGCACGGTGTACGCAGCTTGGCTGCGACGCAAGCCCACCGTACACGACACCGCGGCGACCGGAGGCGACGGCCCCCGTATGCACCACGTGGCCTTTGCTACGCACGAGAAGCACAACATCCTCGCGATCTGCGACAAGCTCGGCGCGCTGCGCATGAGCGATCGCATCGAGCGCGGCCCCGGCCGTCACGGGGTCTCGAACGCGTTCTACCTCTACCTGCTCGATCCCGACGGCCACCGCGTCGAGATCTACACCCAGGATTACTACACCGGCGATCCCGACAACCCGGTCGTGACCTGGGACGTGCACGACAACCAGCGCCGCGACTGGTGGGGCAACCCGGTCGTGCCCTCCTGGTACACCAACGCATCGCTCGTGCTCGACCTCGACGGCAACCCACAGCCCGTCGTGGCGCGCACCGATGCCAGCGAGATGGCCGTGACTATTGGCGCCGACGGGTTCTCCTACACTCGCGACGAAGAGGGCGACAAGGGCTTCAAGCTCGGCAACACGCTGTAACCCGTGGGGGAAGAAATCCCCCACGCGAGAGGGCGCTAGTGGCTGCTTCTTCGAACTTGAAGCAGCCACTAGCGCCCTTGTGTGTGTGGCGGGGTTGGGTAGCGAGGCGAGGCGAAGTGCGACTCAGGTGCGATCCGCAACCTTGACCCGGTCGAACGCGGCGAGCGCCCGCACGCGGGTCGCCTTGAGGTCAACCAAGGGCGGGGTCAGCACCGAGTCGGGTGCCCAGCGATCCACATAGACGCCTTCGGCATCGAACTTCTGCTGCTGCGTCACGGGGTTAAAAATGCGGAAGTAGGGCGCCGCATCGGCACCGCACCCGGCAACCCACTGCCAGTTAAATGGGTTCGAGGCCGCGTCGGCATCGACGAGGGTGTCCCAGAACCAGGCCTCTCCCTCGCGCCAGTCGACCAGCAGATTCTTCACGAGGAACGAGGCGACCACCATGCGCACGCGGTTGTGCATGGTGCCGCTGCGCCAGAGTTCGCGCATGCCCGCGTCGACGAGCGGGATGCCCGTACGACCCTGCTGCCAGCGTGCCAGCGACTCACCCGCGCCTTCCCGCCACGGGAACGCATCGAAGCGGCGGTCAAGGTTCTGGGTCGCGAGATCGGGTCGGTGAAAATACGTGTGCCAGGCGAACTCGCGCCAGCCGAGCTCGGAGAGGAACATGCCCACGTCGGCGCCCGAGGCGAGCGACTCGTGCCACACGCGCTGCGGGCTGATTTCGCCGAACCGCAGGTGCGGCGCGAGCCCCGAGGTCGCCTCGCTCGCGGGCAGGTCGCGCTCGTTCGCGTAGCGGTGGGCGCGTTCGGCGAGAAATTCGCTCAGCCTCGCGCGCGCGGCCGCTTCCCCCGGCCGCCAGTGTGCGCCAAACTCGGCTGCCCAGTCGGGGTGCGTTGGCAGCAACTGCCAGTCGGAGAGCGCGTCACTCGGAACCGAGGCCATCGTTGCCGCCACGGCGGGTGGATCCGCAAACACCGGCACCGCAATCGGCGCCCGGGGCGGAGGCGACGCGAGGCACGCCCGCCAGAAGGGCGAGTACACCCGGTATGGGCCGCCCGTCTTCGTGGTGATCGTCCACGGTTCGAACAAAAGCGACCCGGCAAAGGAGTGGGCATCGAGGCCGGACTCGCGCAGGCCCTGTTTCAGCTCGGCATCGACGCGACGCTCGGCCGCGCCGTAGCGCCGGTTCCAGAGCACCCGGCCCGCACCCAGCTCGCGGGCCACAGCTGGCACGATCTCGCCCGCCGCGCCGCGCCGCAGCACGAGCGTCACCCCGAGCGCGCGAAGCGCGGCCGCAAGCGACTCGAGCGAGTGGTGCAGCCACCACTTCGCGGCCCCCCCGAGCGGCCGCACCCCCGCCGACTCCTCGTCGAGCACGTACAGCGCGACCACCCCACCGGGGTCGCTCGCGGCTGCGGCGAGCGCCGGGTGATCGTCGGTGCGCAGGTCATCTCGGAACCAAACCAGTGTCGTCACGGATTAACTCTAGGGCGAACGTCAAGCAGTAGCAGTTGGGGACCACACTCGGTGTCGGGCACTTGTGGCTGGTTCCAGTTCAAAGAAAAAACCACTAGCGCCCGACCCTGAATGGCGTGTCGGGGAGTTCGACAGCAAGACTCCAATCATCGAGCACATCAGATCAACGTGGCCTCCAATCCAGACAGTGTCTTCCCGGCTCTGCGAAGATGGGGGCATGAGGATCGACCTGCGGTTCGAAATCGACTGCCCCCCCGACACGGCCTGGGGGGCGGTGCACACCACCGCGGTCGCGGCCGAACCCTACGGCTCGGTGATGCAACTCACCCCGCTCACCGCCATGCCCGAGCACTTTTCGCCGGGGGACGAGGTAGAGGTCGAACTGCGCTTCGCCGGGCTCGTGCCCGTCGGTCGCCAGGTGATCCGCGTCACTGATGAGACACACGGCACGGGCGAGTCGCTCGTGCGCACGATGCACGACACGGGACACCCGGTCAGCGGCCCGCTCGCGCTCGTGAACGGCTGGCACCACCGCATGACGATCACGCAGGCCCCGGGCGACCCGGGCCGAGCCATCTGGCGCGATCGCCTAGAATTCGGCGGCGCATTCGCCCCCCTCGCCTGGCCCGTGCTGTGGGCCACGTGGGCGTGGCGCGCGCGCCGCATCAGGAAGCTCGCGCCGGGGTGGCGATCCGCATGAGCAACCTCGACGCCACACCCGAAGAGACGATCTGCGACGAGCAGGCGGGAGGCCCGGGAGGGCAGATCGCGCTGCTCGATCCACGCGACGTGCCGCTCGGCGGCCTCCGCGCGATGAACGTGCGGCGCACGCTGCCCCAGCGCGGCCGCACCCTTATCGGCGCGTGGTGTTTCCTCGACCACTACGGCCCCGACGACGTGGCGGTGTCGGGCGGCATGAACGTGCCCGCGCACCCGCACACCGGCCTGCAGACCGCGAGCTGGCTGTTCTCGGGCACGATCGAGCACCGCGATAGCTCGGGCGCGCACGCCCTCGTGCGGCCGGGCGAGCTGAACCTCATGACCGCGGGCAGCGGCATCAGTCACTCCGAACGGTCGACCGCAGACACCACCCTGCTCCACGGGGTGCAATTGTGGATCGCCCTGCCCGACCACTCCCGAAACGTTTCCCGGGGTTTCGAGCACTTCGTGCCCCCCGTGCGCACCGGCCCGGGCTGGGCTGCGCAGGTGTTTCTCGGCACGCTCCTGGGCGAGACCTCGCCGGTCGCGACGTACTCCCCGCTTGTGGGTGCCGAGTTGAACCTCTTGCCGGGAGCGGTGCTCGAGCTCGCGGTCGACCCCGGTTTCGAACACGGCATCCTGGTGGATCACGGATCCCTCAGCGTGGCGAGCGCACCTGACACCCTCGGGGTCTCCGTGCCACGCGACACCCTCGCCTTCATTTCGGCCGGTGCCAGCACCTTGCGCCTCGTCGTGGGCGAGGCTGGCGCGCGCATGATCCTCATCGGCGGCGCGCCATTCGGCGAGCAGCTGGTGATGTGGTGGAACTTCGTCGCCCGCACGCACGACGAGATCGTGGCGGCTCGCGGAGCGTGGCACGCGGAGATTGACGCGGCCGCCGACAGCCCGACGGAACCTGCGCCGCGACACGCAAGCGAGCCCATCTTTGGGCTGCCTGACGACGAACCCGAGCCTCCGCTCCCCGCACCTGCCCTGCCGATCGCACGGCTCAAGCCCCGCGACTGATCCACGGGCGACCGAGCAGCCAATTTCGCCTGAATTTCCGAGACCAACGCCAACACCAACAGCACGAGCATGAGGAGAGGCCCACCGATGACCCGCTGGCGCACCTACCTGCAGAATTTCCTCAAGGGCATCTGGTTTCGGGCGACGCTGTTTGCGCTCGCCGGGGTGGTGCTCGCGGTGGCCGCGCACCTGCTGAGTTCTGCGGTGCCCGATGCCATCACGATCGATCTGGGCCAAGACGCGGTCTCGCCAATCCTGCAGATTCTCGCGAGTTCCATGCTTGCGGTGACGACCTTCTCGCTCACGGCGATGGTGTCGGCGTACTCCTCTGCCACACAGTCGGGCACGCCGCGATCCACCCAGCTGCTCATCAGCGACCGCACCTCGCAGAACGCCCTGTCTACCTTCGTGGGAGCCTTCGCATTCTCGATCGTGGGCATCGTCGCGCTGTCAATGCAGGCGTACAGCGATACCGGTCGCACCCTGCTGTTCCTCGGGACCCTCGTGGTGATCGCCGCAGTGATGTTCACGTTGCTGCACTGGATCTCGTTCCTGACCCGCTTCGGCCGCATGGCAGACATCATCGACCGGGTCGAACACGCGGCGCAGCAAGCAATGGAACGCTACGCCTCCGACCCGCGACTCGGGGGTCACGAGTGGATCGACCCGCCCTCCCACGCCACTCCCGTGGAGTCCGACCACGCGGGGTTCGTCGTGCGCGTTGACGTGCCCGCCCTGCAACGGGTGGCCGAACACGGTGGCTGCGAGGTCTGGGTCGCACGCCGCGCGGGGGCACGGGTGACGGTGCACGTGCCGCTTGCCTACCTCACCGGAGACGTCACGGAAGAACTGCGCTCGGCGGTGCAGCAGGCCTTCGTCGTCGCACCGCACCGCACCTTTGAACAGGATCCACGGTTGGGCCTCATCGCGCTGTCGGAGATCTCTAGCCGGGCCCTCTCGCCGGGTATCAACGATCCAGGAACGGCGATCGAGGTGCTCAGTGCCGCGCAGCGTGTGCTGAGCACCGCTATGCGCGCAGCGAATCGCCCGCCCGTGACCTGCGCCCTCGTGCACGTGCCCCTGATCGACCCGGACGACATGGTGATCGATGCGCTTCGGCCGACCGCACGAGACGGTGCGGGCATCGTAGAAGTGGCGATGCGAGTGCAACGCGAGATCGGGGCACTGATTTCCGAGGCCGACGGCCCGTGGGCCCAGGCGTTGCGCGCGCAGGCAGTCGACGGGCTCGATCGGGCGACACTCGCGCTCAGCCACGAAGCAGATCTTCGCGAGGTCGCGCAGCTACACGCCGAGGCGATTACGACCCCTCGTGCCGAGTTCTAGAGTGTGGGTACGCCCCGCGCGTGCGGGTGATACAGCACTGAGGAGAGCTCGATGACAGAAACAGACTCTGTGGTGCAGGCCGAGACGAGCCGCGCTGAACGCTGGGAAGAGTGGACGGCCTGGCCCCTCCTGCTGTTGGCGATCGGTTTCCTGGCGCTCTCGACGGTGGTACTCGCCGACAATGGCATCCACGCGAGCACGCAAAACTGGGCCACGGTCGGACTCTTTGCGATTTGGGCGCTGTTCCTGCTCGATTTTGCGGTGAGACTGTTTCTCACGCGAGATCGTTGGCGATATGTGCGACTCAATTCCTTCGAAGTGGTCACGTTGGTGATCCCGTTACTCCGCGCATTTCTCCTCGTACTCTACATCTGGCGACTTCCCGCGCTCAAACGATCGCGCACGCATCAGAGACTTAGGTTCATGCTCGTCGCCGCCTCACTCGGGCTCGTCTTTGTGTATGTTGCCTCGACGCTGGTGTGGTTGGTCGAGCACCAGGCTGCGGGAGCGAACATCACATCGTTTGGCGACGCGATCTGGTGGGGGTTCGCGACTATCGCTACCGTCGGCTATGGCGATTACACACCAGTGACAGTACCCGGCCGGGTGATCGCCGTGATCCTCATGCTGGGCGGCATCGTGATCGTCGGCATCGTGACCGCCACGGTGATCTCCTCACTCACTGAACAGGTGCAGCGCGAGGCCGCGAAGCGCAACGGCGGCCCACGTTCCGCTTCAGAAATCGGCACAGACGATCTCACTATCTGTAGCGATCGCGGCAAACTCAACGCCAGCGACGAACGCAGCGGGCGGATCACACCTCCACCTCATACCGCCTCCACTGGCGATAGTCAACGGGGTGAGGCAAACCAAGACGGGGATCTGCAGCCGTGAGACGATGAAACCGAAGTCGCGAACCTTTGCGGCCTGAAACGGAGGAACCATCATGAGTATTGGTACCGGAATTGCACTGTTCGTCATTGGCGCGATCCTCGTGTTCGCGGTCAACGTCGAGGTCAATGTCGTCAACCTCGATCTCATCGGATACATCCTCATGGGTGCCGGAGTCGTGATCTTCCTTATCGGGATCGTGCTCATGGCTTCGCGTCGAAGCCGCGCCCGCACCCACGAGACTGAAATCATCGAGTGACAGACCCTGAGGGTGCTCCAGCTTCGGCGTCGGCGGGAGAGAACAGCGTGGACTCGCTGAGCTCCCCCACCGGTGCCGAACCTCGTCTTCGGGCCGTGCCCGACAGCACGGGAATCGCCCCTCGCGTGCTCGTGCTCGGCGCCACCGGATACATCGGCGGACGCCTCCTGCCCCGCCTTATTCGTGGTGGCTACCGGGTGCGGGTGCTCGTGCGCTCCCCCGAGCGCATCGCCGCGCACGGGTGGGGCGACAGCATCGAGGTCGTCGCGGGCGAGGCGCAAGATCCCGGTGCCGTGCGAGAGGCCATGCAGGGCGTCAACATCGTGTACTTTCTCGTCCATTCGATGACCGGCAACAAGGCGTTCGGCGACCTCGACCGCACTATCGCCACGACCGTGGCGGCCGCTGCGGCGAGCGCGGGGGTCTCTCGCATCGTCTATTTGGGCGGCCTGCACCCCGAGGGCGCGAAGCTCTCCCCCCACCTCGCCTCGCGTGCCGAGGTCGGGGATATCCTGCTCGAGTCGGGCGTGCCCACGCTCGTGCTACAGGCCGGGGTCGTCATCGGTTCGGGGTCGGCATCGTTCGAAATGATTCGTCACCTCACTGAGGTGCTGCCCTACATGCCCGCCCCGAAGTGGGTGCGCAATTTTATTCAGCCCATCTCGGTACGCGATGTGCTCTATTACCTCCTCGCGGCGGCACGGGTGCCCGCAGAGGTCAGCCGTGCCGTCGACATCGGCGGGCCAGACGTGCTCCGCTACGGTCAGATGATGAACGGCTACGCGGTCGTCGCTGGCCTCAGGCAGCGCCACATCGCCGCGCTGCCGGTACTCACGCCGCGTCTCGCCTCACACTGGGTGGGGCTCGTCACCCCGGTGCCGCAGTCGCTCGCGCGGCCGCTCGTCGAGTCACTGCAGGTTGACTGCGTGATGCGCAATCACGACATTGATGCCATCATCCCTCCGCCACCCGGTGGGCTCACCAGCTATCAGCGTTCGGTGAGGCTGGCGCTCGGTCGCGTGGCCAATAACCAAATCGAGACGAGTTGGCTCGACGCGCAGATCTCGGGGGCACCGAGCGACCCGTTACCCAGCGATCCCGAGTGGACCGGGCGCACCGTCTACACCGATGACCGATCGCGCCCCACCACGGCCTCGCGCGAGGCCCTGTGGTCGGTCATCGAGGGCATTGGCGGCGAAAACGGGTGGTATTCGCCGCCGATCCTGTGGGCGATTCGCGGGTGGATGGATCGCTTTGTCGGCGGAGTGGGCCTGCGGCGCGGCCGCCGCAACCGATCGACCGTCGCCGTCGGTGACGCGGTCGACTTCTGGCGGGTCGAGGCGTGTGAACCCGGGCGGCTCCTGAGGCTGCGTGCCGAAATGAAGCTTCCGGGGTCTGCCTGGCTCGAGCTGGGTTGCGAAGAGAGCGAAGGCGGGCTGGTCTACCGGCAACGCGCGGTATTTTTTCCGCGCGGGCTCGCCGGTCGCCTGTACTGGCTCGCGGTGCTGCCCTTCCACGACCTCATCTTCTCCGGGATGGCCGTGCGGATCGTCGCGATCGCCGAGGCCGAGAGCCGGGCCGAGTAGCCGACTCCGCGCCTACGCTCGGGCGGCGAGCCAGCTCACCAACGCGTCCGGGGCGAGGGGACGACTGAAATGGTACCCCTGCGCGTGATCCGCTCCGAGCTCCCGCATGATCGCCACTTGCTCCGCGGTCTCGGTGCCCTCGGCGATCGTCTGCAGCCCGAAATTGTGCGCGAGCGCAGTGATCGTCGCTACCAGTCTGCGTTCCTTTTCGTTCGACTCGAGGTGATCCACAAAGGAACGATCGATCTTCAGATAATCAACCGGAAAATCCTTCAAGTAACGCAGCGAACTGTACCCCGTGCCGAAGTCGTCAATCGCGATGCGCACGCCGATGGCTTTGAAACGGTGCAACTGCGCCACGACCACATCTGAGTTCGATGAGATCGACTCGGTGATTTCGAGTACAAGTCGCGACGGATCCATCCCCGACACACGAATGACGTTCTCGAGCTGCCCAGCGAATTCATCGTCGTAGAACTGATGAATCGAGATGTTGACTGACACGGGAAGATTCCCCAGCCCTGCGTGGTTCCATTCGACCGCTTGCCTGCAGGCGGCCTCGATTACCCACATCCCGATCTCGTGAATCAGCCCGCTCTCCTCCGCGACCGGAATGAATTGGTCCGGAGGCACCTGCCCGTGCTGAGGGTGCAGCCAGCGCAGTAAAGCCTCCAGCCCGTGCACCTCGCCCGTCGCGAGGTCAATCTGCGGCTGGAACGCAAGCGAGAGTTCGTCGTTCGCGATCGCTGACCTGAGTGCAATTTCAAGCTGAAACTGCCGAGCATCGTCCTTGCTCTTGACGTCTCGGTAGAACGCCACCCGGTTGCGTCCGTTGCGCCGAGCCGCGAACATCGCAGTGTCAGCTTTCCTGAGCAGAGCGTCGGGGTCGATGCCGTCATCCGGGAATGTGCTGATGCCAATACGGGAGGTGATCGAGAGCTCAATCTCACCGAGCACCACTGGATCGCGCAGACGTGCCTCGAGAGACCGAGCAAAGCCCAGGCATTCGTCGTCGGTATCGCAGTAGTAGGTGACGATGAAGTCATCCCCGCTATTCCGAAAGAAATCGGCGCTCGATGGTAGGAAGTCGCGCAACCGGTGCGCAATGATCTTGAGGAGCCGGTCTCCGGCTTCACGCCCCCAGGTTTCGTTCACGGCCTTCAGCCGGTCGAGATCAAGCGCGAGCAACGCAAACTTTCGACGCTCTCCCACCTGGCGAGAGAGATTGGTATCAAGCGAGTTTCGGTTGGGCAGCCCGGTGAGTGGGTCAAAGTAAGCCAGCTGGTTCAGCTTCCGCTCCAGCTGCTTCTGCTTCGTGATGTCTTTCCCGATGCAATGGATCCCGGTGATTTCTCCCTCATAATGGATCGGAATCACCGTCACATGCAGGTCGATCACTTCTCGACGGCGGTTATAGACGGCAGTTTGATACTGCACCGGGGTGCCCTCAAGCACCCGGAAAAATTCCCGCTCAGAGTGCGCGCGCCTCTCGGGCACGATCATCTGCAGAAATGGAGTGCCAACGAGCTCCTTCGCAGGGATACCGAGCAACTGCTCAGTCGCCCGATTCATCTGGAGGAATTTACCCTCAAGGCCGAACGTCACGACCACGTCAACGTTGTTCTCGAACAACGAACGGTATCTCTGTTCGCTTTCCTGCAGTTGGCGCGTAACTTCTTGACTCTCGGGTGTTTCTTCGGGGAATCCGTCGGACTCAACGGCTCGGCCCGCTTCTTGCTCCGACCGGGCGCGTGATTCTGGCAACATCGACTCGGCTACCCCCTTCGAAGTTGACTCCGTCGCGCTTCGCTGCACGAGTCAACGCTCCCCCAAATCTGACTCTCAGTCTATGGGTTGACGATGCTCCCGCTACCCGGCTCGCTCTTTCTGCTCCGCCGCTCTCGCCGCGGCGAGTTCGCGTGCAGCCGCCGATACCGCCTCCTCCGCGCGCAGGCGGCGGTGCTGTGCCAGGGTCGCTGCACCGTACTTTTCTCGAATGCGATCCTCCGCTTCGGCAGTGAGGGTGATAATGAGGCTCGCGGCAATGAGGATCACCTGGGCCGAGAGATTGATCCACAGGAGCAGCGCGATCAGCGTGGCGAATGAGGCGAGCAGCGGGTTCGAGGCGGCCCCGCGCACAAAGAGCCCTGAAAACTCCTGCAACACGAACAGTCCAATACCGCCGGCCAGCGAACCCGTCCACAGAGCCCGCGAGGGCGCGCGGATGCCCGACAGGAGACGGAAAGCAATCGCAAGAGCAAGAGTGTTAATCACAAGAGCAAGGAGGATGCCGACGAGGCGCGATGTCGCCACGAAAGCGGTCGATGCCTCGTTGGCTCCTGTCCATTCGGAGACCAGCGAAATACCGCTGGAGGTGAGCAGACTCGCGACCGCGGCCGCCAGCAGGAGAGCACCAAACGCCACCCCCACAAGGAGGTTGCGCAGCAGCGCCCAGAGGATGAAGGTGTCGTCGGTCAGCACGTCGCCCAGCATGCGGAAGGCATTGCGCATGCTCCCGATTGCGCTGAGCGCGGCACCAATCAGGCCGACGAGCGAAAACACCCCGACAATGGTGAATCCCACGGGCACACGGGCATCTTCAGGGTCGACGAGGTCAGTCAGACCGGGCACGAACGAATCGAGCGCGTCGGTGACTGCACGCAGAGCGTCGGGGTTGCCGCCGATCCAAATTGTCGCCGCAGAGAAGAAGAGAAGGATGGCCGCAAAAACGCTGAAGAGCGCGCGATAGGTGATGCTGTCGGCAAGCATCGACCCTTTGTGCGAGGAGTATCGCAAGAAGGCGCGAACGAGGCTGAGCTGGAGGGCGAGCGCCGTGAGTTTCTGTATTGGCCCTCGCGAGCCTGGCCCGGCTTGGGGTGCCTTCTTCGAAACAGCCATGGGTCCAGCGTATTGGGTCAGTGGTATCGCAACAGAAGGGTCAGTAGCGACTCTCCGGTCAGCGACCCCCGGCGCTCCCCGGAGGCGTGATCTCGCCCCTCCAGGAGCCGGTGGCAAATCCGTTCGAGTGAAGCAGCTGCTTGAAGCGCTTCAGATCTGCAGCGGTCTGGGCCCGATCGACACCGAGGATCGCACCCGCGTTCTCGACGAACCCCTCCGGATCCCAGTCCAACTGCAGGCGAACGCGGGTCTGCTCGTCGTTCAGACGGTGAAAGGTGACGACCCCGGCGTGCTGCGGGCCGCTCGTGCTCTTCCACGCAATGCGCTCGTCGGGGAGTTGCTCGGTAATTTCGGCATCGAACTCACGCTCGACCCCACCAATCTTGACCTTCCACCGGGTGGTGGTGTCGGTGAGTTGATCCACATGCTCAACCGCGCTCATGAAAGCGGGAAAGTCCGTGAACTGTGTCCACTGGTTGTAAACGGTGTGTACAGGTGCATCGATATCGATATCGCTGCTCACAGTATGCATCTTCGATCTCCTTTGTACTCGAGTGGTGGTGAACGGTCTGCGGGCGGCCCCCGCCAGGCGTGCCTCCGAGCGTAGGCGGGTTACCGCCATCCGTCTGCGGGGTTGACTTCCCAGCGAAAATTCGACGCTGCCGGGGCCAGGTGGGTGGGTCTCTCCTCGACTCCGACTCCCGTTATCCAATTGCGCGTGGACCGGTTTCGATCCACTTCATAGACTGCATCTATGCAACCCTCAGCCTCCCGTAGTGCGGCCCAGCGCACCCTGGTCACCATCCTGCTCAGCGCCGTCGTGGGGTGGGGGTTGTTCGTACTGGCGATCTACACCGACATCGTGGTGGAGTCGGGGCTCACGCCCGAGCAGCTCTACGGCGTTGACCGGGTCGACATCGTGCGCCCATCAAAATATCTGATCTTCGCGGCGATCGCGCTGGTCGCGCTCACCGCAGTGTGGGCCAAGAACCGTATGCGGGCGCAGCTCGCCTCGGCCTCCCCCGCGTCTCGGCTCACTCCCACTGTCGAGGCGTTTGCCGGCAGTGTGGTGATCATCACCCTGGTGCTCTCGGCCATCATGGCGCTCAGCGTCTTTATGTCGAGCTTCTTCGACAGCTCCTCGGGCGTAGAGGTTGTCACCCGTGTCCTCGACACGTATCTGCCGATCGTGCTTTTCACAGCGCTCGCGGTGACGGTGCTGCTCGCCGGCTTCGTCTTTACTCGACACATCCCCCGGGTTCAGTTGGTGGATCAGCCCGCCGGCCATGGGCATGCGGGCCTTGCCGATCCTGCGTCCGTGCACGCTGCTGACTCGTTCGGTCACGCCGGTGCCGCAGCCCCCGCTACTGCGGTGGAGGCCGCCCCGGATCCCGCTGCTCAGCGCGCCACGGCGCTCGCGTTCACCGTGCCGATCATCGCGGTGGCTGCGGCGCTCATCTTCGGGCTGATCGTCTACGACCTGACACAGAATGCCTTGCCGGTGTGGATCTGGGTCATCGTACAGGCGGGTGTGGGCGCGGGCATCGTCTCGGGCACCATCTACGCGGCGAAGGCGCTCGATGCCCGACGCCTCCACATGTCGCGGCCCGCGGGCGCGAGCGTCGGGGCAAAGAACCTGAACCTCGTGCTGTCGATTATCTTCGCGGCCGCCGTCGGCCTCATGTCGCTCGGTTACGGTGCCTCGGCCGCCGAGCAACTCCGCGTGAACACGTTCCTGTCGATCAGCGCATACTCGAACGCGCCGCTGAAGGAAAACGGGGAGTTTGATCTGACCGAGGGCGATGAGTTCACCGTCATGATCAACGGCTACGACCTGCAGCGAAACTCAGACGTGACCGTGACACTGGAGCCCGGATCCACGGTGCTCCTTGAATCGGAAGTCGACTGGGAGGGCTATCTCGGAGGAGAGGCTTCGCTCCCTCCCGAGCTCGAATCCGGTGAGTACACCCTGATGCTGAACGCGCAGGGCGCCGACGGAGTCGAGTTGGAAGTGACACTTGCGGTGACCATCGACGACGGAGTGATTTCGCTGCCGGACGGAATGGAGGCGAGCACCTCCGACCAGGCACAGCAGATCATCGCCCCCACCCTCGGATGGGTGGGACGGGATCTGCTGCCCGCACTCCTCATGATTCTGCTCGCGGCGTTCACCCTGTTCGTGACGCTGAACGGGCTCTTCGCATTTAAGAGTGTAGAAGTGCTCCGCGGTGTGGTGCAGTGGAGATGGGTCGAGGTCTCCCGATGATGGAAGTTCTGACGCTCCCCATCCGAAAGACCTCGACATGCACCACGCTACCTTCCAACCTGCCGATCTCACGACTTTCTGCCAGCTCGATCAGCTCGGCCTGACCGCGGTCGGGCAAAGATTCGAGCCCGGCAGGGTCGTGCTGGACTGCCGTCTCATCGAGCCCGACCCGTGGTGTCGGCGGTGTGGCGCTGAGGGCGTGCTGCGCGATACCGTGACGCGGACCTTGGCGCATACCCCGTTCGGGCATCGTGCCACGACGCTGAAAATCCGGGTGCGCCGATACCGATGTGATTGGTGCCGGAAGGTGTGGCGTGAGGACACCAGCATGGCCGCACCGGAACGGGCGAAAATCACCCGGGCAGGGCTGCGTTTCGCGCTCGAAGCGGTCGTGATCGATCACCTCACCGTGTCGTGCACGGCCGCGAATCTCGGCGTGTCTTGGCACACCGCGAACGCCGCGATCCTGGCCGAGGGTCACCGGGCGCTGATCAATGACCCGGCCCGGTTTGACAGGGTCACGGTGATTGGTGTCGACGAGCATGTGTGGCGGCACACCCGCCGAGGTGACAAGTACGTCACCGTGCTCATTGACCTCACCCCGGTACGTGAGAAACGAGGCCCGGCCAGGCTCCTCGATATGGTGCCGGGTCGTTCGAAGCAGGTGTTCAGTCGCTGGCTGAGCGACCGCACACAAGCATGGCGTGACGGGATCGAGGTCGTCGCGATGGACGGATTCACCGGGTTCAAGACCGCATCGAAAGAGCACCTCCCTGATGCCGTCGAAGTGATGGACCCGTTCCATGTCGTCCAGCTCGCCGGTGACATGCTCGACCGCACCCGGCAGCGCGTGCAACAAGAAACCCTCGGGCATCGCGGCCGGGCGAAAGACCCGCTCTACGGGGTGCGGCGGGTCCTCAGAACCGGGGAGGCGTTCCTCACCGTAAAGCAGCAAGCGAGGCTTGATGCGGTGTTCGCTGACCCCCGTCATGGGGATGTGTGGCGAGCATGGCGCGTGTACCAGCAAGTCGTCGCCGCGTACCGAGAGAAGTTCGCAGGTCTCGGCCGGAAACGGTTACGGGAAATCATCGACACGGTGAAACAGACCACGCCGGCCAG
Organism: Leucobacter fengyongliangi; assembly: GCF_052386045.1. NCBI lineage: Bacteria > Bacillati > Actinomycetota > Actinomycetes > Micrococcales > Microbacteriaceae > Leucobacter > Leucobacter fengyongliangi. Next base: position 1,845,163 of record NZ_CM126356.1, read on the forward strand.
GTTCACCGAGCTCCGGAAACTCGCGTACACGCTCGACCGGCGAAGGGTGGACATCCTCGCGTATTTCGATCACCCGAGAACATCGAACGGACCAACCGAAGCGATCAACGGCAGGCTTGAGCACCTCCGCGGGTCCGCGCTCGGATTTAGGAACCTCACGAACTACATCGCGAGGTCGCTCCTCGAGGCTGGCGGTTTCAGACCGTATCTACACTCACAAATGCGATGAGCCGCTGAACGCGCGCAACCGCGATGCGTTCGTGTCAGAGCCCGAGAATGCCGTCGCCGACACCGAGCACTAGGTTCCAGCCACATCGCTGCCGTCACTGGCCTGACTACCAGCAGGCGCGTCTGCAGTCGCGTCGCTCGACTCTTCGTCGGCCTGCTCCTTGTCTGCGGTCGTGCCCGAGCGCCCTGAGCGCCCCTCTGCGAGATAGGCCAGCCGGTGCAGGGTTTCCCCATTTCGCCAGATGAACGCGGCATCCTCGATGACGCTCGGCACCAGGGTTGCCGGGCCACTCACCGCATGCTCGGTGATGGTCACCACGCACTCTGACCCGACCGGGGTTACCGTGATCGTAACCCTCGCCTTGCCGATCGGCCGTCCACGCGCGAGCAGCACCATGCGATGAGGCGGATCCCACACCTCGCAGCTGGTCGTGTCGTTCAGAAGCGCGGGCCACACGCCAACCGAGTGCTGAATCTTCGACCCGGGCGCGGGCCAGTGCTCATCAACGTCGCGCATTCGGGATGCCCCGACGACCCATGACGGGTAGAGCCAGCCGTCGCTGAGTACCTCAAATACCGCATCAGGGCTGCAGTGAAACCTTCGTTGATTCCTGGCCATAGTCTTCTCCCGTCGGTGCGGTGCCGTTTGGCCTCGCGGTGCCGTGTGGCTTCTCTGCGTCAGTGATACCAGTGTTGCCTGCCGTCACCCGAGAGCGCGAGGGCTTGACATCAAAAGCTGATCTCGGTTTTGCGCGGGCAGCGGCCCGCTCCGTTAGGGTCGTGTCATGGCTTCCCTGAAACCGGCCGCGGTGATCGGCTCCGGGCCCAACGGGCTTGCGGCTGCGGTGACCCTCGCACGTGCGGGAGTGCCGGTGACGGTCTTCGAGGCAGCCGAAACCATCGGCGGGGGCACCCGCACGGCCGAAGTGGTGCGACCGGACGTGCTGCACGATGTGTGTGCCGCGATCCACCCGATGGCACTCGCGACCGAGTTCTTTCGACAGTTCGAGCTCACCCGTCGCATGGAGTTCGTCGTGCCCGAGATCTCGTACGCGAACCCGCTCGATACCTCGGGTGGTCGACACCGCGCCGCTCTCGCCTACCGCGACCTCGACCGCACCGCGGAAGAGCTCGGCCGCGACGGCAAGGCATACGCCCGGTTCTATCGGCCGCTCGTCAGGCGGCTCGAGGGCATCACCGACTTCACCCTCGGGCCCACCATGCTGGCCCTCCCCCGCGACGTGCTCGCCGCGGCCACGGTGGGGCTGCGCACGCTCGAGCAGGGCACCGCACTCTGGAACGCCAGGTTTCGCGAGGAGGCGGCACCGGCCCTCATCTCCGGGGTCGCCGCGCACAGCGTCGGTCGCATGCCAAACCTCGCGAGTGCCGCGGTGGGTGTGGTGCTTGGTGCACTCGGGCACGCCGGCGGCTGGCCCGTGCCGGTGGGCGGAAGCCGCGCGATCACCGACGCCCTCGCCGCAGACCTGTTGGCCCACGGTGGCGTGATCCACACCCAGCACGAGATCACCGACGTGCGCGAGCTCTCGGGATATGGGGTGAAGCTGTTCGACACCTCAGCGCGCGGCCTCGCCCGCATCGCCGGGCCCGCGCTGCCCGCGAAGTACCGCCGCGCCCTGCAGTACTTTGCCTATGGCGACGGCGCAACGAAGGTCGACTTCGTGCTTGACGGGCCCGTGCCGTGGGCCGACCCGCGGGTGGCGGGGGCTCCGACGGTGCACCTCGGTGGATCCCGCGCCGAGGGCGCGGCTGCAGAACGCCTGGTGAGCCGCGGGCAACACCCAGCGCACCCCTACGTGCTGCTCGTGCAGCCGACCGACTTCGACCCGGGCCGAAACCCCGCGGGGCTCAACGCCGTCTGGACCTACACGCACGTGCCGAGCGGCTCAGACGTTGACATGCGGGAACGAGTGACCGCGCAGATCGAACGCTTCGCGCCGGGGTTTCGCGACCGCGTGGTCGGCGTGCAGCAGACGACTGCCGCTGGCCTCGAAAGCTACAACGCGAACTATCACGGCGGCGATTTCAGCGCCGGGGCGATCACGCTGCGGCAGCTGTTCGCCCGCCCCAAGCTCTCAGTGGATCCGCACCGCACCCCGGCACCCGGCATCTACCTGGCGTCGTCGTCGGCCTCCCCCGGCCCCGGAGTGCACGGATTGCCGGGCTGGTACGCGGCGCGTTCGGCGCTGCGCCACGACTATTATTTGCCCGAGCCCGACCTCGGGGTGTGAACGCGTTCGCCCGCCCCAGCGCGCAGTGCACCGAGGCGGGCGAAGGTGCGCTCTCGCGAGTTAGTGACCGCGGTCGATCCACTCCTGCAGGTGGGGCTTCTCTGCGCCGATGGTCGTGGTGTCGCCGTGCCCGGTGTACACCACGGTGTCTTCGGGCAGGGTGAGCAGGCGATCGCGAATCGAGTCGACGATCGTCGGGAAATCGCTGTACGAGCGCCCCGTTGCTCCCGGCCCACCCTGAAACAGGGTGTCGCCGGTGAAGACAGCACCCAGGGTGCTGGCCACGAAGCTGGTGGATCCGGGCGAGTGACCGGGGGTGTGTACCGCGACCAGCTCGATGCCGGCGACGGTGAACGTATCGCTCTCTGCGATTTCCCCATCGGGCGCGGTGTCGTGCACGGCGTCCCACAGCATCCGGTCGGAGGAATTCAGCAGCACCGGTGCACGCAGCAGCTGCCCGGTTTCGACCGCGGCCCGAATGTGGTCGTCGTGTCCGTGCGTCAGGAGGATCGCGCGCACGGTGCGACGGCCCACCGCGGTGGCGATGTCGTCGGGATCGTGCGCGGGGTCGATCACGATGACCTCGTCGTCGTTGCCCACGATCCACACGTTGTTGTCGACGTCCCAGGTGCCGCCGTCGAGCGAAAAGGTGCCGCTCGTGACCAGGCGTTCGATGCGCGCGCTCACAGCTCTACCACCGATCGCAGCACGGTGCCCGCGGCCATCTTGTCGAACGCGGCCTGCACATCGCCGAGCCCGATGCGCTCGGTCACGAAGCCGTCGAGATCGAGCCGACCCAGCTTGTACTGGTCGATGAGCATCGCAAAGTCGCGGCTGGGCAGGCAGTCGCCGTACCAGGAGGACTTCAGCGATCCACCGCGGCCAAACACGTCGAGCAGGGGCAACTCGAGGCGCATTTCGGGGGTGGGCACACCGACGAGCACTACGCGCCCGGCGAGGTCGCGCGCGTAGAAGGCCTGCGTGTAGGTTTCGGGGCGACCAACGGCATCGATCACGACATCCGCACCGAAGCCACCGGTGAGGGCGCGAATCGCCTCAACTGCGTCTTCCGCGCGCGAGTTGACCGTGTGCGTGGCACCGAAGCGCTTCGCCTGCTCGAGCTTCGCGTCGTCGATGTCGACCGCGATGATGGTGGTGGCTCCGGCGAGCTGCGCGCCGGCGACCGCAGCGGTGCCGACTCCGCCGCAGCCGATCACGGCGACGGATTCGCCGCGCTGCACCTCACCTGTGTTGATCGCCGCACCAATACCGGCCATCACGCCGCACCCGAGCAGGCCAACCGCGGCCGCGTCGGACTCCTCGTCGATCTTGGTGCACTGCCCGGCAGCGACCAGTGTCTTCTCGATGAATGCGCCGATGCCGAGCGCCGCCGAAAGCTCGGTGCCGTCTTCGAGCGTCATCTTCTGGGTTGCGTTGTGCGTGGCGAAGCAGTACTGCGGCTGGCCCTTCGCGCACGCGCGGCACTGCCCGCAGACGGCGCGCCAGTTCAGGATCACGCGATCCCCCACCGCGACCTCGCTCACGCCCTCGCCCACCGCGGCGACCCGACCGGTGGCCTCGTGCCCAAGCAGGAAGGGGAAGTCGTCGCTGATGCCACCCTGCACGTAATGCAGATCGGTGTGGCAGACGCCGCTCGTGATGATGTCAACGACGGCCTCGCCCGGGCCCGGATCGGGCACGATCACGGTCTCGATGGTCGGTGCTGCGTTTTTTGCCCGCGCCACGACGCCCTGCACTCGATATGCCATGCGGTTCTCCCTCGACGGTGAAATATGTCGGGCCGTTGTGGCCCCCGACCAGGCTAGCGCGTCTGGCCGCAGTCTCTCGCGATGTGAGACAGTGTCTGCATCCGCCCGCGAAGTGAAGGAGCGACAGCATGGTCGAGTTCATACTCGTGCGACACGCCAAATCAGACTGGGGTGACCCGGGTCTGCCAGACCACGAACGGCCGTTGAACGCGCGTGGCACGGCGAACGCCCCGATGATGGCGCGGCGCCTGGCTGATACCGGCATCACAGTGGATCGCATCGTGTCGAGCACGGCGGTGCGTGCCCGCACCACCGCGGCGGCGTTCGGCACGGCGCTCGGGTGCGAGGTCGAGCTCACGCCGCACCTCTACGATTCCTCGGCAAACACGCTGCTCGAGGCGGCCGTCGCGGCGGGAACCGAAGCCCGTGCGCACACGATCATGCTCGTCGCCCACAACCCGGGCATCACCGACCTTGCGAGTCGCCTGTCCGCAGGTGGCATCGAGCACATGCCGACCTGCGCGGTGGCCCGCTTCGTGTGGGCCACCGACGACTGGCGCGAGGCAGTCACGCGCAGCCCCGATTCGTGGAGCCTCGACACGGTGCGCTGATCCACACCCTAGACATCAAAGCGATGCGAGCTCACGATCTGGTGAGCGATTCCGACGCGACTACCCTAGAAGCGTGATCGACGAGACCGCGGAGAGCAGCATCCCGAACCCCGAGACCTTGCTCGGCCTGATGCTCGAGGATGCTGGCCGCCTCATGAACCAGGCATCCGGTGGCGCCTCGGCGTGCAGCTTCACCAAAGCGGGCATCTCGGTGCCGTCGCTGAAGTACGCCGAGGGGCGGTGGGCGGCGCTCAGGGAACTGAGATCGCAGGGTGCGGATCGCGAGGCCGCCGAACGACTGGGCGCACACTGGCGAGAACAGCTCGCGGCGCTCGAAGCGCGCGAAGCCAGCCGAGACTGGCTCGCGTACCGCAGCGGCGGGGTCGACGCACTCGCCGAGTTCGCGGATCGTGCCTCAATCATCACGGGCTAAGCGAGCGGATCGACTCTACGTCCCCCGTCAAAGCCCGGCGCGCACTTCTTTCAGTCGGTCCCCGATCCCGCGCGCACGATCCAACGCAACACCCGCGGCGCGAGCGAATTCTGGGAAGGCATCGACCGCCTCCTGCACCTCGCGCACGATGCGCGCGGCACCGCCCACCAGATAGCGATCCGCCACAGCCAGGAGGTCGGTTCGTCGGATATCTGTGAAGCGCCCGTTGACCGACAACAAGTGCTGTGAGGTCCAAAACCCCTGCGGGTTGTAGGCGAACGTCAGGTCATACGCGGGCGCAAGCTCCCACGGCCCATTCTCCGGGAGGAGGAAGGCGTGGTTCTTGGTGTGGTCGTCATGGTTTGAGGCCAGCACGTTGAATACCATTCGTCGGAACAGCTGATCACCCGCGTCAATTCCCAGTTGATTCGCTGCCTGAAACAGCGCCCCGTAATCGTGCGCACCGCGTTGCCGAAAATCTAGGCCCGACAAGTCATTAAGTGACTGCATGTGGATCCGCTCGCCCTCAACGCCCGGCCGATCGAATCGCCGCGTCATGAAGTGCGCGCGGCCACCCTCCTCGAGCAATCGACTCTCGGACATCGCGATGCCCGCCTGCTCTGCCATCAACGAGTACGCATACTCAATTCGCCCATACTCGCCGCCGCGACCGAGCTCGTTGTCTTCACCGACACCATCGAACTTCAGCAGCCACTGCTCGAAGCCCGGCGGAGCGTCGACCCCGCCTGCCCTGACCTCGTGGGTGACGGGATCGAGCGCGATGATTGCCTTTGCCCGGGCCCCGCCGGCCGATACACCGACCGAGAAGATCTCCGAAAGCGCCTCAGTTCGCTGACCTTCTGCGAGAGATCCGCGAATTGCCAGCCTGGCACCCTCGACGAGGTGTGCCATCTCAATTGCGGTGGGTTCGGACGCAGGCGACTGCGCCGGATGAAAGGTAAGCGCTCCGAGCGCTCGCGTTCCGACGTAGGCGAGGCGGTCGATTGGTCGAACGAACTCGGGCGGCAGGCCCTCGCGCTGGAGCGCCGCGTTGATGACCGCGTTGCCGAAGTCGTCGGGTGCGGATCCAGCGACGAGCGGCGGAAGCCCATGGAACGTTTCGCGTGGGAGGCCTGGGAACACCCACGTCCGGCGCCTGCTCCCAACAGGCATCAGCAGCGGAGATAGGTCGGGGGCGCGCCAGGCACGCGCGAACTCGAACGCGCTCAGGTCTGAGTTCGGCACGGGCGCGAGTGCGCCGACCGTTCGCCCCCACGCGCGAACCTCGAGCACCTCGACCTGTTGAAATGCCATTTCTTACCCGCGACCCGTCGCACGCTTCGGCAACTCCGAGGCCCGCTGTGCGCGGAGCAGTGCCATCGGACTGATGCCGGGATCTGGGTTCAGCTGCCCCAGCCAGTCTTCGAACCCGAGCACGCGCACCACCCGAATGAGAGATTTCAGGGTCGATCCACGCCCGGATTCGAGATTCTTCACCGCTCCAAGAGCGATGTTCGCACGCTCAGCGAGTTGCGCCTGCGTCCAGTCTCTGTCTAAACGCGCACGCCGAAGCTGCTCACCTAACCGTTCTTCCCAGAGGTCGGTGCCACCAGTCGTTGTGGCCACTTTTGCGTCCATAAAGAACAGAATACGCCACAACAGTCATAAAAACGACTGTGATCTTTCGCGTGAGAGAAAGCTCTGAGCGGGTTACGCCTCGGGCGTGAAGCTCAGCGACAGCGAGTTCATGCAGTAGCGATCACCCGTGGGCGTGCCGAAGCCGTCGGGGAAGACGTGGCCCAGGTGGCCGCCGCAGCGGGCGCAGCGAACCTCGGTGCGCACCATGCCGAGCGAGTTGTCTTCCAGCAGTTCGACCGCGTCAGGCCGCACCGACTCGTAGAAGCTGGGCCAGCCGCAGTGCGAGTCAAACTTGGTGCCGCTGACGAAGAGCTCGTTGCCGCACCCGGCGCACGCATAGACGCCCGCGCGCTCCTCGTCGAGCAACTCCCCCGTCCAGGCACGCTCCGTACCAGCGCCGCGCAGGATCGCGTACTGCTCGTCGCCGAGCTCGGCGCGCCACTCTTCTTCGGTCTTTTCGACTTCATATGCCATGCGTGCAAGTCTAGGCGTAGAGGCTTACGGCGGGCTGGATTCTGCCCGCTGAATGACGCCTCGTGACGGCCCGAGCGCACCCGATCGACGGGCTGGAATAGGCTGAACCCATGACGGATCCGCGCTCACAATCGACGTATCAGGTGCGACTCGGATGGGGGGCGGATGGGCTCACCCGCCTTGCCGAGTCAGGCATGGTCGTGGTCATCGATGTGCTCGGCTCTGCTGGCGGGCTCGCCGCCGAACTCGCCGCGGAGGCCGCCGCGCTCCCGCACGGGCCAGCGGTCTTTCTCGGGTCGCTGCGCAACGCGACCGCGACCGCGAGGGCCATCGTCGACGAGCAGGTGGCGCGTGGCGGACGCACCTCAATCAACCTGGTGCTCGCGGGCGACGACGGCGGCTTCTCGGTCGAAGATTTCCTCGCGGCGGGCGCGATCGGCGACGCGCTCTCGGCGCTGGGCATCGATCATTCGGCGCCAGACGTCGCGGTGGCCACCGAGGGATTCCGCCCACTCACCCGGGCGCTCAAGCACCTGATATCGGCGAGCGCCGCGGGCATCGAACTCGCTCAGGCCGGTCGCGGTGACGAGGTCAAGTCGGCCGCGCAGCTCGATGCCGACACCGAGGCCACCCGCCTCGACCGCTAGCGCGGCTGGCCCGGCCCCGGATCACCCCAGAGCCGGGCCACCCCAGCGCATCAGCGCTACCGCGCGACAACCTGACGCTTTGAGGAGATCACTCCGGTGTCGAAGCCGGCCAGGTGCAGCCCGCCGTGGAATCGTGCGTGCTCGACCTTGACGCAGCGATCCATGACCACCTCAAGCCCGGCAGCCTCGGCGATGGCCGCGGCCTCCTCGTTCCACGAGCCCAGTTGCAGCCACAGCGTCTTCGCGCCAACTTCGACGGCCTCGCGGGCGACACCCGGCAGATCCTCGTTTCGGCGAAAGACATCGACGATGTCGGGCACGACGGGCAGATCCGCCAACGACGCGTAGGCCTTGTGCCCCAGGATTTCGGTGGCACGCGGGTTCACGAAGTATACGTCATACGGCGCACTGGACAGCAGGTAGGTGGCGACGAAGTAGCTCGCGCGCGCCGGGTTATCAGATGCCCCGACAATCGCGATCGACTTCGCGCGACGCAGGATGCCGAGGCGGGCCGCCGCGCTCGGGCTCTGCCAGGTGCGCTCCGCCTGCCCGTGGGGAGATGCGGGTGCCGCGGGTGCCGGCAGCGCGCAGGCATCACCCTGCGCCGCCGAGGTGGGGATGGATGCGTCGCTCATCGCTGTACTCCTGTCGCGAGGGTGAGGGCCTGATCCAAATCCCACACGATGTCTTCCGGATCTTCGATGCCCACCGAGATCCTGATCAGGTCGGCGGGAACCCCCGCGGCGTCGAGCTGCTCGGGGGTGAGCTGCTGATGCGTCGTCGATCCCGGGTGGATCACGAGGGTGCGCGCGTCGCCGATGTTGGCCAGATGGCTCGCCAACTGCAGCGATTCGATGAGCTTCTCGCCGGTGGCGCGGGCCGCCTGCAGGCGCTCAGCCTCCGAGGCAAATTCACCCGATGGGCGCACGCCGAACGCGAAGACCGAGCCAGGACCAAGCGGGAAGTACTTCTGGGCGCGCTCCTGGTGCGGGTGCCCGTCGAGACCGGCCCAGGTGACGAACGAGACACGCGGGTCGCTTGCCAGCCACTCGGCCACGATGCGCGCGTTCGCGACGTGCGCATCGATCCGCTGCGGGAGCGTCTCGACCCCCATGAGCAGGTTGAACGCCGACTGCGGGCTGAGCGAGGGCCCGATGTCGCGCAACTGCTCGCTGCGGAGCTTGGTGAGAAAGCCGTACTCGCCGAAGTTCGCCCACCAGCTAATGCCGCCGTACGACTCGACGGGCTCGGTCATCGCCGGGAATTTACCGTTGCCCCAGTCGAAGGTGCCGGCTTCCACAACCACGCCGCCCAGCGTCGTGCCGTGGCCGCCCATGAACTTCGTCACCGAGTGGATCACGATATCGGCACCGTGCTCGATCGGACGCACCAGGTACGGGGTGGCGAGCGTCGAGTCGACGACGAGCGGAATGCCCGCCTCGTGCGCGACCTTCGACAGCCCTTCGAGGTCGGCGATCTCGCCGCCCGGGTTGCCAATCACCTCGACGTAGAGCACCTTGGTGTTGGCCCGAATCGCCTTCCGAAACTCTTCGGGATCGGAACTCGCCACAAAGGTGGTGTCGACGCCGAAACGGCGCAGCGTCACGTCGAGCTGCGTTACCGTGCCGCCGTAGAGCTGGGCAGAGGCGACGACGTGGTCGCCGTGGCCGACGAGCGCGGCGAAGGTGATGAACTCGGCCGACATGCCGCTCGCCGTGGCCACCGCCCCGATGCCCCCCTCGAGTGACGCGATGCGTTCCTCGAGCGCGGCGACGGTGGGGTTTCCGATCCGCGAATAGATGTTGCCGTACTTTTGCAGCGCGAAGAGGTTGGCGGCGTCTTTCGCGCTGTCAAAGACGAACGAGGTCGTCTGGTAGATCGGCACGGCGCGCGCGCCGGTGGTCGCGTCGGGTGTTCCCCCCGCGTGGAGGGCTCGGGTGCGGAACCCGAACTCGTGCTCGCTCATGTGGTCTCCTTTTCGCGGGCCTGGCGCACGGCTTCGCGCACGCCTTCGACGGCCCAGGGGTTTTGCAGGCTGGTGGTATCGCCGAGCGTATCTCCTTGCCACAGCTGCGCAAGCAGGCGACGTAGGATCTTGCCCGATCTGGTCTTGGGAAGCTCGGGCACGCGCACGATGATCTTGGGCTTGGCGATCGCCCCGATGTCACGCGTGACCTGGGCGCGCAGTTCGTCGAAGCCGACCGGCTCCGCGGCCCCGTCGACGACGAAGGCTGCGACGGCCTGGCCGGTGATCGCATCGAATACGCCGGTCACGCCGGCCTCCCCGACGGCCGGGTGCGCGACAAGCGACGACTCGATCTCGATCGTGGAGAGGCGGTGCCCCGAGACGTTCACCACATCGTCGAGACGGCCGAGGATCCAGATATATCCATCTGCGTCGACCGTCGCGCCGTCACCCGCAACGTAGTACGCGCCGTATTCGCCGTGCCCCGCGAAGGGAGCCCAGTACGAATCACGGTAGCGTTCCGGGTTGCCCCAGACCGTGCGGGCCATGCCGGGCCAGGGCCGGCGGGCGACCAGGGTACCCGACCGGCCAGGGGCGACCGGAGTGCCGTGCTCGTCAACGACCGACATGTCAATCCCGGGCAGAGCGACGGTTGCGGAGCCGGGCTTCAGCGTGGTCACCCCCGGGAGCGGTGCGATCATCGCCGCGCCGGTCTCCGACTGCCACCAGGTGTCTACCACGGGGGTCTCGTCGCGCCCGAAGTTGCGGCGAAACCACACCCACGCCTCGGGGTTGATCGCTTCACCGACGGTGCCAAGCAGCCGAATCGAAGAGAGATCGTGGCCGGCGGGCAGGTCGTCGCCAAACCAGGTCATGAAGGAACGGATCAGCGTGGGGGCCGTGTAGTAGACGGTCACGCCGTAACGCTCGATGATGTCGAGGTGCCGCGTGCGGTCCGGAGTATCCGGGGTGCCCTCAAAGATCACCTGCGTGAGGCCGTTCGAGAGGGGACCATAGATCTCGTAGGTGTGGGCCGTGACCCACGCAAGGTCGGCCGTGCACCAGTGCACGTCGTCGGGCTTCGCGTCGAAGTGTGCCCAGTGTGCCCAGCTCGCGTGCGTGAGGTACCCGCCCGAGGTGTGCACGAGGCCCTTGGGCTTCCCCGTTGTGCCGGAGGTGTAGATGATGAAGAGGGGATGCTCGGAATCAAATGCTTGTGGATCGTGCACGTCGGGCTGGCTGTCGATCGCGTCGTGCCACCAGACATCTCGCCCTTCGGTCCACGGCACATCCTGGCCGGTGCGGCGCACGACGAGCACGTGCTCGAGGTCTGGGAGGCCTTCTGCTGCAACATCGGCCGCGGACTTCACCTCCACCTGCTTCCCGCGGCGGTTCTGCCCATCGGTCGTGACGAGGAGTTTGGCCCGGGTGTCTTCGAGCCGAAAGCGCACCGCCTCGGCCGAGAACCCGCCAAAGACGAGCGAGTGCACCGCGCCGATTCGCGCGCACGCGAGTGCGATCACGACGGTCTCGACGAGTACCGGAAGGTAGACGACGACCCGGTCGCCGGGCCCGATGCCCAGTGCGATGAGCCCATTCGCGGCGCGCGCGACCCGACGCTGCAGATCAGCGTATGACACGGCGAACCGGTCACCAGGCTCACCCTCGAAAAAGAGGGCCACCTGGTCGCCGCGCCCTGCGTCGACGTGTCGGTCGACGCAGTTGACAGCAACGTTCAACGTGCCACCGGCAAACCACGTCGCCTCGGGAATGCTCAGCCCGTCCGCCCCCTGCACAGGCGGCGACCAGGTATGCGCGGTGTGCCACGGCTCGACCCAGTCGAGGCGAGCGGCGGCGCGTTCCCAGAACGCGACAGGGTCGGCGTTCGCGGTCGCGTAGATCGACGCGTCGACATTTGCCCGCGCGGCGAACTCGGCGGTCGGGGGAAACGAGCGGGTTTCCGTCAGGCGTACTTCGCTGGTCACATCCACCGTTTCAGCACCGCCTTTTCAAAGAGCACCAGGATCGCGTTGGTGATTGTGCCGAGGAGCGCCAGGAGCACGATAGCGAGCAGGATTCGATCGACGCGACCGGTCTGCTGCGAGTCGTTGAGCATCCAGCCCAGCCCCATCGAGGCACCGAGCAACTCGGCGGCGACGAGGAACAGCCACGCCTGGGCGAGCGCGAGGCGCAGGCCTGAGACAACTGACGGCACGACGGCCGGTAACTGCACGGTGCGGAACAGCGACCACCCGCGCAGTCCGAAGGTACGACCCGCCTCGACCAGTTGCGGGTTCACATGACGCAGGGCGTCTGCGACGGTGGTGTACACCGGGAAGAAGGCGCCAATCGCAATGAGGGTCACTTTCGATTCCTCACCGACCTGCAGCCACAGAATCAGCAACGGCACCCAGGCAAGCGAGGGTACGGCACGCAGCGCGACGAGCGTCGGAGCGAGCAGCACGGCACCTGCGCGAGAGAGTCCGACGATCGCGGCGAAAGCGAGCGCAATAAGCGAGCCGACCGCGAAACCGATGAAAACGCGCTGCACCGAAATCGCGATATTGAGCCACAGCTCACCGCGCTGAATGAGTTCGGTCCCCGCCTCCACGACTGACCAGGGCGCGGGAAGTCGGTACGGCGGTACGATCCCCGTGGTGGTCACGTACTGCCATGCCGCGATGATGATGATGGGAACCGCGAAACCGCCCGCGATCCGCACCCACGTGCGCGACCACAGGGGCGTGCGCACCTGCGCCGCCCCTGTGGTCGTGGTCACACCTTCGGTCATTCGGTTGCCTTGAGCGCGAACTGATCAAAGATGATGGTGTCGATTGCCCGGTCGAGGGCCTCCTGACCGCCCTGAACATCGCCCGACTCGGCGATGATCGGCGCGATGGTCTTGAGCACCTTGATCTGCGCCTCACCGGGAACGCCGGAGACATCAAGGTTCGACCGCTCGGTGATCACGGTCTTTGCGACCTCGATATCGATTGACGCGGCATCGGCGAGCAGCTGAGCCGTCTCTTCTGGGTTCTCGAGCGCCCAGATCCGCGCCTCCTCGTAGGCATCGACAACAACCTGCGCGATGTCGGCGTGATCGGTGATGAATTCCTCGGTCGCGTTCAGAAACCCGTAGGTGTTGAAGTCAACGTTGCGGTAGATGAGCTTGGCACCCGACTCCACCTCGGCGGCGGCCATGATCGGGTCGAGCCCGGCCCAGGCCTCGACTGAACCGCCGTCGAGCAGCGACCGGCCATCGGCATGCTGCACGTTCTGCACCTCAACGTCGTCGACGCTGAGTCCAGCTTCCTGGAGCGACTGAAGCAAGAAGAAGTACGGATCGGTGCCCTTGGTCGCGGCGACTGAGGTGCCGGCGAGCTGCGCAACATCGGTGATCTCGCTGTCGGCTCCGACCACGATGGCCGACCATTCGGGCTGCGAGTAGATGTCGATCACCTGAATGGGCGAGCCGTTGGCGCGGGCGAAGAGGGCGGCGGATCCCGCGGTCGATCCCACATCGATCGAGCCTGAGCGCAGCAGCTCGTTGGCCTTATTGCTGCCGGCTGACTGAATCCACTCGACCTCGACCGACTCACCGAGGGCTTCCTCGATGAGACCCTGATCCTTGACGACCAGGCTGAGTGGGTTGTACGTTGCCCAGTCGATCGAGAGCGTGTTCGACGACCACTCGGAGCCCTCGACGGGTTCGGTGGTCGCGCTGCCCTCGCCCTGCACGCAGCCGGCCATGGTCAGCGCCATGACTCCTGCGACGACGGTCGCGGGGATAATTCGGCGGGTGAAGGTACTCATGGGTTCTCCTTTGTTGTGGTCTTGTGCACGCCCAGCCCGCCAAGCAGGCCGGTGCGGAGGTCGGTGAAGGCGCGCGCGCCGCGATCGCGCGGGCGGCTGCCGGGAACCGACACGAGGCGGGCGATCGAGCCATTCGTGGCCGGGGTGTCGACCTCTGCTTCGGGTAGTAGCTCCGAGGCTCGTGCGGATCCGAGCGCGCCGATACCCGAAGATGAGCCGAGCGCGACGACCTTCGCACGGGGACGCTCGGGCTGGGCATCCGTGACGAACAGGTTGCGCAGCAGGAGCACGTGATCGGCGAGGTAGAGCGCCTCCTCCACGTCGTGCGTCACGAGCACGATGGTGGTGGGCTGCGCACGGTGGATGTCGAGCAGCAGGTCGTGCATCTTCAATCGCGTGAGGGCGTCAAGCGCACCGAACGGCTCGTCGAGCAGCAGCACGCGCGGGTTGCGCGCCAGGGCGCGTGCCAGCGAGGCGCGTTGCGCCATGCCGCCGGAGACTTCGCTGGGACGTTGGTCGGCGGCGTGGCTGAGCCCTACGAGTTCGAGCAGCTCGGCGACCCGCTGTTTGGCGTCACGCCCCCGGGTGCCGCGCGGAAGCCCGATCGCGACGTTCTGCGCGATCGTGCGCCACGGCAGCAGGCGCGGTTCCTGAAACGCGATCGCGGTGGAGTCGTCGTGCGCACGCACCACCTCGTCGTCAAGCGTGATCGCCCCGGCCGTTGGCGAGTCGAGCCCGCCGATGAGACGCAGGAGGGTCGACTTGCCGCATCCCGACGGTCCGACCACCGCGATAATCTCACCCGCGGTTACGTCGAGCGTCAGGTCGCGCAGCACGGTGCGCGCGCCTTCCTTGGTGGGGAAGGTGCGCTCCACCCCAGCGATGTGCACGCGGCCCGCGGGCGCGGTCGCGACGTTCTCTCGGTGTTCGGGCATGAGAACTAATCTGCCGGGCATTGCCCGCATCACAAAAACCACCCGTAACACAGCGAAGTATTTCGCCAGTGGATCCTGGCGAAGCGAATACGGGAGGCACCCCATGGCGCCCGGTTATGCCAGCCTTACCTTGCTTGTGGCGGGGCCCCGACCGGAGCATTATGAGCATATGAGCAATGAGCAATCTGAGATCGAGGCCGCGATCCACCATCTGCACGAATCGCATGCCGACGACAAAGTGGGGCAACGGCTGAATTGGCTGCGCGCCGGGGTGCTCGGCGCCAACGACGGCATCGTGTCGGTGGCGGGTGTGGTGGTGGGTGTGGCCGCCGCTACCCCGGGCAACATCGTCGCGATCGCCACCGCGGGTATCGCAGCCCTGGTCGCGGGTGCGTTCTCGATGGCCGGTGGCGAGTACGTGTCGGTGAGCACTCAGCGCGACACCGAGAAGGCGATGATTACCCAAGAGATACGCGAACTCAAGGAACAGCCCGCCGCAGAGCTCGCCGAACTTACCGGCATGTACCGCAAGCGGGGGCTGTCGGCTGGGCTGGCCCGGCAGGTCGCGGTCGAGCTCACCGCACGAGACGCGCTCGCAGCTCACGCCGAGGTGGAACTCGGGATCGATCCCGAAGAACTCACGAGCCCGTGGGTTGCCGCGCTGTCGTCGTTCGTGGCGTTCACCGTTGGTGCACTCATTCCGCTCGCCATAATCCTGTTGCCCTTCGGCAATGCCGTTGTGCTCACCGCAGCGTCGGTGGTCATCGGGCTCTTCCTGACGGGCCTGATCAGCGCGAAACTCGGTAAGGCTCCGGTGTTCCCTGCCATCTTTCGCAACGTCGTGATGGGCTCGGCCACGATGCTCGCGACGTATCTGATTGGCCTGGCCTTCGGCGTCGCCCTCGGCTAGTGCCGCACGGCTGACGGAGCACGCGTGCCCGTTGCCTCACGAGATCGAATGTTGCGAGCCGTCAAGATCTCATGACGCTCGACTTATCTGTCAAATGGGTCTCGCAAGTCATCCGAAAAAGCACCACGGACGTCTAAGATCGCTCTATCCGCGTCAACGCCAGGGCCCACTTGGTCCATTGCCATGAAGGATTCACGGGTTACATATCTCCGTTTGCGTCGAATTGGAATGAGTTCGGCAACTTCTCGGCCACGCCGCGTCACTGTGTAGCTCTCGCCAGCCTCCAACCCATCCATAATTGCCTCAACGCGCGTGAATAACTCCTGCTGGCTAACAATTTGAGATCGGCTCATGTCCCAAGAGTAAGCCTCGGTTGACGTTTTTGCCCCGCCAAGATACCTCTCGGCTCTGACTATCTGGCCGAGCGAACTCAGAACTCTTCATAGTGCGCAGGGTCCTGGTTCGCCATGCGGCCATCCGGGCAGCCCAGCGCGGTGATCGCCGCGACCTCCTCCGGCGCGAGCACGAGATCCACCGCAGCGAGATTCTCGCGCTGCCACACCGCCGAGCTGGCCTTCGGGATCGGGATCACCCCGCGGGCGACCGCCCAGGCGAGCACGACCTGGCCGGGGCCGACCCCGTGCGCGTCGGCGATCCGCCCGATCACCGGGTCGCTGAGCATATCGTTGCCACGCCCGAGCGGGCTCCACGCCTCCGTGATAATGCCGTGCTGCGCATGGTAATCGATCGCCTTCTGCTGCGGGAAGTACGGGTGCACCTCGATCTGGTTCACCTCGGGCACCACCCCGGTTTCCACGCGCAGGCGTTCGAGGTGTTCGGGCAGGAAGTTGCTGACCCCGATCGCCCGCACGAGCCCCTGCTCTTTGGCGGCGATGAGCGCGCGCCACGCGTCGACGTAGAGGCCCTGCGCCGGGTTCGGCCAGTGGATCAGGTACAGGTCGATGTGGTCGAGCCCGGTGCGGTACACGCTCTCCTCGATCGCGACTTTCGCGCGATGCGGCGCGTGATGGCGGCCGGGCAGCTTCGAGGTGACGATGATCTGCTCGCGCGGCACTCCCGAGGTGCGCACCCCGTGCCCGATCGCGCCCTCGTTCTCGTAGTTCACGGCCGAATCAATCAGCGTGTACCCATTGTGGATCGCGCGCGCCACGGTGGCGGAACCCTCGACGCCCCACAACTGCCAGGTGCCAAACCCGATTGCGGGCAGGGTGAACCCGCTGTGTGCGATGCGTTCGTGTGTCATGAGATTCTGCCTTTCCCTTTCGATGCGGTGGCATCATCGGCATCTGTGTTTGAAGCGGCCCGTCTGGCAGGAGCTTCTGTTTAGGCTTCTGGCCCTGCGTACTCCGAAGTGACCAAGTATCGATAGAGACCTTCGTCCATCGGAGATTCGAGGGCGAGCTTCATCGTGACCACATTCAGCATCTTGCCGTCGCCACCTGGCATCTGCTCCTGGACCGGCTCTCGCGATTCAGCCCGCCCGAGGTAGGTAAACTCCAGCCCCTCGGCGTCGTCCTTCTTTGCAAAGAGGTGAAGAGGGATTGCATTCTCCACAATAGATTTCACCTCAGAACTCTGCAACGTTCTTCGACTCCGCGTGAACCATCGGAGCGTTGCTGGGTCAAGGAATTCGTCCCCATACTGTGTGCTCTCGGATACATGATCCGCCTTGTGATACGTCACGAAGATCGGACACGAGTTGGAAGAAAAGTCCACCTTGTAGCCGTAGATGGTGCTGTACTCGTTTGAGTTCCAGTTGAGCTGCCGGCAGACGTCTTTTCGGGAATATTGCCTGCCAACTTCGAGTTCGCCAGTCCAGTTATATCGATGCCTGGCCAAAAAGAGACCAGTTTCAATTGCGTCTTCGAAGTGGGCTCGGAATTTCGGGTCCGTTACGAGTGAGTCCGCAATGACATCCGGAAAGGTGAAATGCTCCCCGTCGAGGTTGACCAGTGCTTGATTTCCGTACTTCTGCCGCTCACTGGTTGTGAAGAACTCGAGGGACAACACCCTCTGAACTGAGTCGAGAGTTCCCGCGTCGTGGACACAACCGTGAACGGAAAGGAAGATGCGGTACTCAGCACGACTCATTTGCCGCCCAGCAAGGAGTTCCTTGAGCAGGAGAAGTTCATGCGGACGCTTGCCATTCAGGAGCTCTGCGGACAGGAAGCTCAATACCGCATTGGCAAGCTCTGCCGGAGCTTCAGTTTCCCGTTTCAGCGTGCGCAGAAGCTGCCAGTAGTTTTTTCGTTTGGTGGCAATCACGACCGGGTCAACAGCCTCAAATCGCGCAAAATCTATGAGCTTTGGCGGCGCGCCTAATCGTTGCTCCATTTCCAGGAACGCCGACTTCAGATTCTTCATACTGTCTAGAGAAACCGCTGAGAGTGACTGCAGAACCCGATCACGTGAGATCTTGTCGAAGTTGATACTGGAGAGCCCCGAGATCGCGCCGGCTTCATCAACTTTGATGAGCTTCTGTCGAATGACGTCCTTGTTCAGGGAACTGTCACCGATTAGTGCAATCGGAATGAGGTAGTTGTTGGTGTAGTTCCCGATGAAGTCGATGACTCGGAGATGATCCTTGCCAGCAGCCTTCCTCAGCCCGCGTCCAAGTTGCTGCGTAAACACGATGCTCGACTGTGTCTGCCTGAGCATGACAACCTGATTCACCGATGGAATATCAATTCCCTCGTTGAAGATATCGACGGTAATGATGTAGTCGAGTTCGCCGCGTTCCAAAGCCGCAACCACGTTCGCGCGGGTTTCGACAGGGTCCAGCCCGCTTAGTGCGCGTGTTCTCAGTCGTTTGCCGTGCGAGTCTGAGTCATTGAGCAAGCGCGAGAGTTCAGCGGTTTCCTCCCTGCGGCTGCAGAAAATCAGCCCTCGCGTAGGACCGGCATGCCCATACTGCTCGATAGCCTCCAAGAGATGGGCCACCCGTTCCTCCGCTATCAGTCGCGAGAGGTCTGAAGCATCGGTGACAGTTTCGCCTGTTTCATCCACATAGTCAGTCACACCGTAATAGTGAAACGGAACAAGCATGTCTGCTTCGAGCGCAGCCTGCAGACGAATTTCGTATGGAACGTTGAAGTCGAACAACTCAAACACGTTGAAATCGTCAGTGCGTTCCGGCGTCGCGGTAAGTGGCTCTTCGCATTTAAGAGTGTAGAAGTGCTCCGCGGTGTGGTGCAGTGGAGATGGGTCGAGGTCTCCCGATGATGGAAGTTCTGACGCTCCCCATCCGAAAGACCTCGACATGCACCACGCTACCTTCCAACCTGCCGATCTCACGACTTTCTGCCAGCTCGATCAGCTCGGCCTGACCGCGGTCGGGCAAAGATTCGAGCCCGGCAGGGTCGTGCTGGACTGCCGTCTCATCGAGCCCGACCCGTGGTGTCGGCGGTGTGGCGCTGAGGGCGTGCTGCGCGATACCGTGACGCGGACCTTGGCGCATACCCCGTTCGGGCATCGTGCCACGACGCTGAAAATCCGGGTGCGCCGATACCGATGTGATTGGTGCCGGAAGGTGTGGCGTGAGGACACCAGCATGGCCGCACCGGAACGGGCGAAAATCACCCGGGCAGGGCTGCGTTTCGCGCTCGAAGCGGTCGTGATCGATCACCTCACCGTGTCGTGCACGGCCGCGAATCTCGGCGTGTCTTGGCACACCGCGAACGCCGCGATCCTGGCCGAGGGTCACCGGGCGCTGATCAATGACCCGGCCCGGTTTGACAGGGTCACGGTGATTGGTGTCGACGAGCATGTGTGGCGGCACACCCGCCGAGGTGACAAGTACGTCACCGTGCTCATTGACCTCACCCCGGTACGTGAGAAACGAGGCCCGGCCAGGCTCCTCGATATGGTGCCGGGTCGTTCGAAGCAGGTGTTCAGTCGCTGGCTGAGCGACCGCACACAAGCATGGCGTGACGGGATCGAGGTCGTCGCGATGGACGGATTCACCGGGTTCAAGACCGCATCGAAAGAGCACCTCCCTGATGCCGTCGAAGTGATGGACCCGTTCCATGTCGTCCAGCTCGCCGGTGACATGCTCGACCGCACCCGGCAGCGCGTGCAACAAGAAACCCTCGGGCATCGCGGCCGGGCGAAAGACCCGCTCTACGGGGTGCGGCGGGTCCTCAGAACCGGGGAGGCGTTCCTCACCGTAAAGCAGCAAGCGAGGCTTGATGCGGTGTTCGCTGACCCCCGTCATGGGGATGTGTGGCGAGCATGGCGCGTGTACCAGCAAGTCGTCGCCGCGTACCGAGAGAAGTTCGCAGGTCTCGGCCGGAAACGGTTACGGGAAATCATCGACACGGTGAAACAGACCACGCCGGCCAGGTTCACCGAGCTCCGGAAACTCGCGTACACGCTCGACCGGCGAAGGGTGGACATCCTCGCGTATTTCGATCACCCGAGAACATCGAACGGACCAACCGAAGCGATCAACGGCAGGCTTGAGCACCTCCGCGGGTCCGCGCTCGGATTTAGGAACCTCACGAACTACATCGCGAGGTCGCTCCTCGAGGCTGGCGGTTTCAGACCGTATCTACACTCACAAATGCGATGAGCCCGGTAAGTCCAAGAAGGAAATCCGGTTCAAGATGATCAATGATCCGACGATAGCTCTGCGCCCCTGCACGATGCACTTCGTCGATCAGCACATAGTCGAAGTGCGCCGGATCTATGGCACCCAGGTTCTCAGGTCGTGAAATCGATTGAATCGTGGCAAACACGTATTTTCGGTCGAGCTCCTTGCGAGTTCCCACGAACTTCCCAATGTCGCATTCCGCGGCCCCGATGACTTGCCGGAACGCTTCAATTGCAGCATCAAGAATCTGTTCTCGGTGCACCACAAAGAGAACCCTGTTCGGGTCTGCTGCCCGAACATCCAGGGCCGAAAGTATCGTTTTTCCAGTTCCCGTGGCTGAGATCACGACCGCACGCCGCTCTCCGGCTGCGCGCACTTCCTCAATTGCTCGCAATGCATCAACCTGCATTACATTCGGAAGAATCAGTGCTCCAGAACGACCCGGTTTCTCCTCCCACCAATCCTCCGCGGCGTTGACAAGAGATGGCATTTCAGCCACGACGTTGCGATTGCTCCGGGAATAGTGAGCTTCATATGCCGCAATCCACTCACGGTGAGAGGGACTGACGACTGCATCTGGCCAGATATCTCTCGCCTGAGCTGCTCAACAATGTCTCCACCCGGCAGTGCGGAGAAACGCAGATTCCATTCCTTGTTCTGGAGCAAAGCTCGTGCAGTCAGATTTGAGCTACCAATGATTGCCGTTGAGGATTCCGGTTCTTCAAATAGATAGCCTTTAGGGTGAAAGCCCTTGCCCACTTCGTGATGCACGAAGACCTCGACGCCACTGAACCCCAGCAATTCTCTGAAGGTGTCCGGAGCATTGAAGTTGAGATAGGTTGAAGTGACGATGACGCCGCTTCCCCGGAAGTCCACGAGTGCCTGTTTGAGCAGCGCCAAGGCGCCAGGTGTAATGAAGGCGACCGAGAACGTGAACCGTTCCGCACGCACGATTTCGTGTCGAATCGCACGAAGCATCATATGCTCATCCTGGTTAGAGATGAGCTGTGGATGATAAATCTGGCTCGAGGCGAGAGAGGAATCTAGAAACCCAAAGGCAGTGTCTGCCTGCAAAGTTCTCTGAGTTTCAGATGCCACTACAGGCTCACTGATCGAAGCCGCTGAACTGCCGGAATATCAGCCGGGGCCCACTCGACGGATTCGAGATCAGCAGCAGCGAGCCAGCGAATCTCTGCGTGCTCGGTGAGCTGCGGCTCATCCTGGCTGAGCGTACAGAAGTATGTCGTGAGGATTACGATGCCAAAGTCGTACTCGTGCTCGGTAGTCTCCAAGTGCTCACCGATGTCAGCAGCGCACAGGAGTTCCTCTGCGAGCTCCCGCCTGAGTGCTTCTTGTGGCGTTTCTCCGGGTTCGATCTTTCCGCCAGGAAATTCCCACAGGCCAGGCAGCGACATGTGGTCTCCACGCTTCGCTGCCAGAATCTTTTCGTCCCGAATCAGCACTGCACCAACAACGTTGATACGACGTTTCGGCTTCGGAGTGGTGTCTGCGCTGTCCATCGTTCATAGCCTAGCCGGCGTAGACCTCGTAACGTCGGCGTGGGCACGCGGCGGGGGTGCCTGGCCGGGTCTGGAGGGCACACGGAAGTTGAAGAGAACGCACCGCGTTCTCGCTTCCGTGTGGTGCGACTTCCGTCGCAGCGACCTGCTAATGCGGATGGATCGGCACGCCCGACGCATGCCCACGCCGTCGCCAACGCTGAGCCAGCGCGCGGAACGAACCAGCCATCCACGGAAATGAAAAAATCCCAATCTTCCGAAGAAGATCAGGACTTCACTGGCTGGGGTACCTGGACTCGAACCAAGAACAAAGGTACCAGAAACCTCCGTGTTGCCAATTACACCATACCCCAAGGGCTACTCCGCAAGCAGTGCAGCACCGAGGTTCAACGATACCCCATCTGCCTCTACTTGCCAAAAGCGGGACACCCGCGCGCGCCCGCTCAACTAACTGCGCATGTAAAAAGCCGCGCGTATGGGCATCGCGCGGACGCATCCTTCACCACAGAGTTTTCACACCCACAACTTCGCCAAACGCAAGGTCTCGTGTGACCAGCGTCATAGACTCGATCACGGCTTGTGCCGCGAGCATCCGGTCGAATGGGTCTCGGTGAGTCCACTCGAGGGAACCTGCCAGAAGTGCATGATCTTCAGTAACTTCGAGCCGCTCGACACCCAGTCGATCGAGGTGTCGCGAATAGGTCGCGACCAGGGCATCAGCCTGTGGCAGCTTCCCCAGGCGGCGTTTTGTCGCCACCTCCCATGTAGTAGCGGCCGAGACGACCAGATTCGATGACTGTACAGCCATGACTTCTTTGGCTCTGTCGCCAATTCGATCAGGTTCCGTCAGCGCCCAGAGCAACGCATGAGTGTCAAGCAGGTACTTCACCCCTGCCTCTCCCAAGCTTGTAGCTCTCCCTCGGGCAAGGCGTCGAAGAACTCGCTCGGCACGGTGTAGTCGACGAAGCCGAGCTCCCGCTCCCGATGCTGCTCAAATGGAACCAACTTCGCGACTGGCGTCGACCCGCGCGAGATGATTACCTCCTGCCCTCGCTCAACTAGTGCGAGCAGAGCGGAGAGATGTGTCTTCGCATACTGAACCTTCACGTGCTCCATGTCCCAACAGTACGTTTGAATTTCAACTTGGTCAACCAAAGTTGGTTAGGTTGGCTCGCAAACAGCATCAGCGTCAGCTCAGGTCTTCCGCAATCCGGCGCACACCCCCACTGTGCAAGGTGAATTGTGCGCGCACGCGGAGCCCCTGATCCACCGCCTCATGAGCAATCGCCCGCGCCCAAGCGAGATCCTTGGAAGTCGGCCGCGCGAGGCCGGGACGCTCCCAGACGAACACGGTCGATTCCCCGCCGACCATCTGCCGGATCGCGTTCGCACGGTCAACAAGTACCCGAGAGAAAGCCACCTTGCCGAAGTCTTCGGTATTGCACAGCACATCGGGAGATCTTGGAAGGTCATCCATTGGCATGATCGGATCGAGGATACGGTGGTCGCTGCTCAAGAAGAGCATCCAAAGTTGGGTGCGAAATGCACGATCCAGCATGAGCTGCAGTTGGTCTCGCAGCTCGGTATCGGTCGGTAGTGCGCGGTCTTTCATTGGCGTGGAGTTGTGATTCATTCCTACAGCCTGCTGGTGCAGGTCAATTCCGAGTGGCAGAAGTGCCAATCTGTGGATAAGTCACCGCGGTCGGATGCCTGATCCAGGTTGTGAGCGGCGAGTGCCCTATGGTGCGCCCAGCGGAGGAGCCGCCGCGCCCGGCGAATCGAGTGCGTCGATGTAGCGCAGCACGATGCCCTCGCGCAGCGCCCACGGCGACACCGTGAGGGTCGGCACATCGAACACCTTCATCGCGGTGCGCAGCACGATCGCGCCCGCCAGAATCTGATACCCACGCTCGGGCGTGATGCCCGGCAGGTATTGGCGCACGTTCGAGGGCATGTCGCGCAGCGTCGGCTCCCACTCGCGCAGGCCGGTGTAGTGGATCGGCGCCAGATCCCCCGTCACCGGGTCTGCCGGCCCGCCCACAAGCCGCCCCAGCGACCGGATCGTCTTCGATGTGCCCACCACGCGTTTCGGCTTCGGGCGGTCGGCGAAGAGCGTGTCGCGCACCTTTGTGAACTCGGCGCGGGCGTGCGCCCGAAGCTTTGACACCGCCTCGCGCTGCGGCGGATCCTCTGGCAAAAAGTTGATCGTCGAACGGCCGGCACCGAGCGGCAACGAGACCTGCACGTCGGGGTACTCGTCGGCACCCTGCGCGATCTCGAACGAGCCGCCACCGATGTCAAACAGCAGGATCTCGCCCGCCGACCAGCCCAGCCAGCGGCGCACCGCGAGCATCGTGATGCGGGCCTCGTCTTCGCCCGAGAGCACCTGCAGCACCTGGCCCGTCTTGCGGGTGATGCGGGCGAGCACCTCTTCGCCGTTGGTCGCCTCGCGAATCGCCGAGGTGGCGGTCGCGATCAGGTCGTCGACGCCGATCTCGGCGACCGTGTCGAGCGCTTCGCGGATCGCGCCGATGATGAGCCGCTGACCCTCCTCTGTGATCGCGCCCTGCTTGTCGAGATAGCGCATGAGTCGGAGCGTCGAGCGCTGCGAGTGGTATGGCACCGGGCTCGCGCCCGCGTGCGCGTCAACGACGAGCAGGTGGACGGTGTTGGATCCGACGTCGATCACTCCGAGGCGCATCCCCCCAGTGTATGACGCGGTGCCAGCTCAAAACCGCGCTCGGGTGGACACCGACGCACGGTTCAGTGAGCGTGAACCCTGCGCGAGCGTCGCCTCAGTACGTAGGTGGTGACGCTAAGACTGCTGGCGGCTCCCCCGCCTCCCAGCCGTGGACGATCGCGGCCGTCGCCGAGACGCCAAAGCGGGTGGCACCGGCCGCCCACAGCTCGCGCACCGCGTCGGCCGTGCGGATCCCGCCCGATGCCTTCACGCCGAGCCGTCCGCCCACCGTTGCCGCCATGAGCCGCACCGCGTGCACCGTCGCGCCGCCGGCCGGGCTGAAACCCGTCGACGTCTTCACAAAGTCGGCACCGGCCTCCTCGGCGGCCCGGCAGGCCCCCACGATCTCGTCATCTGTGAGCGTGGCGGTCTCGAGAATCACCTTGAGCACCTGGCCGGGGCACGCGGCCCGCACCCCCGCAATCTCGGCCCGAACAGCGTCCCACTCCCCCGCCCGCACGAGCCCCTGGTTCACCACCATGTCGATCTCGTGCGCGCCGGCCGCAATCGCGCGGGCGGCCTCAAACGCCTTGACCGGGGCCGTGTGCGCCCCGGATGGGAACCCAACGACCGTCACAATCTCGAGCTCGCCGAGCGCGACAGGATCCACTGGGAGAAGCGACGGGCTGATGCACACCCGGGCAACCCCGAGCCGAAGCGCCTCACCGAGAAACTGGTGCAGTTCAGGTTCGGTGGTTCCCGGTGTCAGGAGCGTGTGATCGGCGATTGCGAGGAAATCCGAGGCGGTGAGAGTCACGCCTCGACCCTAACTCACGTGTCGTGTGCGTTCGCGATGCGCTGACACTCACCCGCTGCCCGCCGACCTCGCACGTGGGCAGTAGATGTCGTTTCCCCCCTGGCGGTTTCAGGGGGTTAGCGCAACACTCCAACCATTTGGAGGTTACGCACATGAATATCTTGTCCTGGGATGAACGGGAGCGCGTGTTAGTCGCGCTCACCCGTGGCATGTCCGCTTTGGAAGTGAGCCGCGCGATGGGTGTCGCGCGTACGACGCTGAGTCGTTGGGCCATACTCGCTGGCATGACTTTCACTCTGGGACACCATGGCGGTGTCGCGGCCGTTGACATGGACCGTGTGGTCACTGTGCACTCCGGTCGTGCGTATCGTCGACTCACGCTCGCTGACCGGTCCTACATTCAGGCAGCGAGGTCGTTGCCTGAGCCGCTCTCGATGCGTCGCATCGCGAGCGAACTGGGAGTGTCCGCATCGACGGTGTCGCGTGAACTCTCACAGCATGGTGTGGAGTACGCGACACAGCGAAGATATGTTGCCGAAGTCGCCCACTATCGGGCGCTCACCGCAAGGCCTCGCACACGGCCGGGGAGACTCGCAGACCCCTGGTTGCGTGTGGCGGTCATGGCAGGGTTGAACGCGAAGCATTCACCGCAGCAAGTCGCTGAACGGTTACGGTTGAAATACCCCAACCATCCGGAGAGACACGTGTCCCACGAGACGATCTATCAAGCGCTGTATGTGCAGGGCAAAGGCGCACTCCGGCACGAGCTCACCGTTGAGAAGGCATTGCGTTCGGGTCGGACCGGCCGTATCCCGCAATCGAAACTGCCGCGGCGTAGCAGCCGTCCCTGGCTGGAGGGGGCGAGACTTACCGATCGTCCCGCGGAAGCCGCTGATCGTGCGGTTCCCGGGCATTGGGAGGGCGACCTGGTGGTCGGTCCAGACAACTCGGGGCTCGTGACGCTCGTGGAACGCCGCACCAGGTATGCGCTCATCGGGCGTCTCCCGGGAAAGCGGGATTCAACGACCGTGATTGATGTTCTGCAGGATCTGGTCAAGGGTCTCCCCGCGAGTATGCGCAAGACCCTCACCTGGGACCAGGGCAGTGAAATGGCGCAGCACGCCGAGTTCACGATCGCGACTGATTGCCCAGTGTTTTTCTGTGACCCCCACTCGCCCTGGCAGCGCGGCTCGAACGAAAACCTGAATGGTTTGATACGTGATTTTTATCCCAAGGGCAGCAACTTCAACCACGTCAGTGATGTCGACATTGAGGAGATGCAACAGCTTTTGAATGATCGGCCACGGAAAACACTCGGGTACTACACGCCGCGTGAGAAACTCGAACCACTCATCACCGGTGTTGCGCTAGCAAGCTGAAACCGCCCCTGGCAAAGCGACATCTACTGCCCACTTGAGAAACCCGCGCTCAGTCGACGATCAGCTCGGTCTGCAGCGGAGTGGAGTTCGCGAAGAGATCCAGCACGGGGCAGTGCGCATCGACGGCATCCTGAAGTTCGCGGTAGCGCTCCGCGGTCTCGGGCCCACTCACCCGTACCTGCACGCTGATGCCTTGGAAGCCCGGGCGCACGGCATCGTCAAGGCCCAGGAATCCCCGCACATCGAGCGCGCCGTCGGCGGTCGCCTCGATGGTGTCGAGGGTGATCCCGAGCTTCTCGGCCCACACCCGGTAGGTGACGACCTGGCACGACAGGAGCGCGGTGAGCGCGAACTCAACCGGGTTCGCCGCGAGCCCGTCGCCACCGAGCGCTGCGGGCTCGTCAACGACGAGGCGATGCCCGCCGGCCGAGTACACGCTGCCCACCGCGCCGGCGGCCGCGCCGCTCACGCGCACGGTGAGCGCCGCCTTCGACGGGTCGGCGGCGATGCCCTGCACCCAGGCACCGAGGCTCGCGAGCTTGGTGGATCGCTCCGCCGGGGTGATCGGCGCAAACGGTGCCTGCGCATCGACTGTGGGGATTTCGGCAACGGGGATTGCGGTGGTGCTCATCAGGGTGCCCTTCTTCGGCGGCGATGTGGGTTCGCCCGGGCTGGTGCGCCGGGCGAGGATCGGGATCCGCTCTCGCGGTGTCACCCACTGTGCCTGTTCTCCCCCGCCATGAAAAGCGCCCCCGTCACCCCACGAAACGCACCGTCACGAAGCGCAACATGCCGACACAGATCGTCACGACGCGCGTTGAATCAGAGACATCTACGGCCTTGCGTCAGGGTAGATGCTGCGAGTCTCGCCTCGGCGGTTTCTCCCGTTGCGTTGAAAGAGCTTCAAATGCCACACCGGGAAGAGCTTCGAGATGCCGAGCACCACGTAGACGAGGGTGTTGATTGCGACGACGGTCGCGAAGACCGCGAACCAGTCGCTCGCCAGCCACTCCTGCGGAAACAAGATTCCTTGCACGACCATCAGGCCCGCACCTCCGTGTGTTCAGGCGTGGCATGGCTGCCAAGCGCAGCCGATCTGGACGGTTCGCCCGGCGCGCTGAGATCGACGATGGAGACCGGTTCCTCACTCACCACGTGCTCGTCAACGGAGCTCGGCTCCTGCTCCAGCGCGGTGGAGGGCGTGTGCTTAACGTGCTTCCACGTGGGCCGCTGGCCAGCGGAGATCTCGAGCACACCCTTCAGGAACGCAAGGTTCAGGAAGGAGTCGTAGATCAATTCGGGGATGATGAACACGGCCAGCACTCGGGCCTTCCACCCACCCCGCCAAGACGTGACCACGCGCTCCACGGCAAAGAGCCCGCCGATCGCGATCCAGAAGGGGAACCACACCCAGGTGTCGGTCGCAAAAATCATCAGGAAGATGAGCGCAAAGTAGGCGGCGAGAGCGAATACGCCATAGCCGATCGCAATCTGCTGCGCCCAGTACCGGAAGGTCTGCGGGGTCACCCCGTAGGCACCGAGGTTCTCGAGGGCACCGCGCTGCCAGCGCAGCCGCTGCGCCCACAGCATCCGCCAGTTGGGCATGAGTTCGGTGACAACGGAACACTCGGGTGGCGAGACCATCAGGCCGCCCAGCGACTTGATCGCGATCGTAAGTTCGTTGTCTTCCGTGAGCGCGAAGGTGTCGTACACGTCGCCGGCTAACCCGGGGATCGCGCTTCCGCGCGCCTCGGCGACTGCACGCAGAGCGCTCGCCCGAAACGCCGTGCCCGTGCCGGTCAGCACGAACACCCGGCCATCGCGGCGACGTATCTCGCGCTGGTACCTGAAGTACTCGTTGCGCTGGAACTGGCCGAGCAGCCCGTGCCCCTCCTCGCCCGAGAACAGTCCACCGACGGCCATCAGTGCGCGATCGTTCGTGAAGTACCGCTTCGCCGTCGCAATGAACTCGGCGCCGAGCTGGGTGTCTGCATCCATCACCAACACCGAATCGTTGTCGCCGAGCTCAGGCAGCAGACCCGCGAGCGCCTGGTTCAGCGCGCCACCCTTCTTGTGGGTGTTTGCGACCGTCTCAAAGACCTCCGCGCCCGCCTCGTGTGCGACGCGCACGGTGCCGTCGGTGCAGTTATCGGCGACCACGATCACCCGATCGGGCGGCGAAGTCTGCGCCCGCAACGACGCGATCGTCGCGGGCAGCGATGCCTCCTCGTTGTGGGCAGGAATCAGCGCGGTGACCGTCACCTCACCGGCAAACACTCCGCGCGTGCGCGCCATAATCTGTCGGGGTGCGAGCGAACGATCCCGCCGGTGCGGCGGGGTGCGCCGGTAGCGGCGCGAGACGATGCGTTCGGCGGCGACCACGATCAAGATCATCACGAGCGCGAGGGCAAGGGCAACTGCGAGGAGGCGCAGTTTGGGCAACTCCGTGCTGTACATCAGCGTCCACGCCCCGCCGATGGTCACCGAAACGGGATCCCACATGGTTTCAGGATGCTCGACGGTCACCGCCCACCAGAGCAGGCCCGCCGCGGCCAAGACGACCCACATGACGGCGAGCCCGACGATTCGCTGAAAAAACTTGTTCGTAGCCGCGTCCCCCCGGATGGCTCTGCTTGTCCGTTCAGACTACGCGGGTTTCCTATGATTCTGGCGCGAAAAACGCTTCGGATCAGGCCCCGAATGCCCCCACCCGTTCGACCCGGATCACCGGTTCGCCCGCTTCCTCGGAAGCGAAGAGATCCACCACCCCTTCGATCGCCCAGTCGTGGTCGCCCGCTGGGTCGTCGAGCACCTGCCGGAAGCGCCAGACTCGCTCGCCCGGTTCGCCGGTCGGCGCGCTCCCGCTCGCGCCAGCCTTGTCGATCGAGAGCAATGCAGCGGATCGCGCCTCGGCGCCCGTGCCCATCGTGTCGTACTCGGCGAAGTACGCGTCGAGCGCCGCGCCCCACGCCTGCTCGCCGAAGCCGTGCGGCCCGTCGAGCGCTACGAGCTCGTCGAGCTGGTCGAAGGCGGCCGCGCGCACCCGCCGGAACACGGCGTTGCGCACCATCACTAGGAAGGCGCGTTCGTTCGCGAGCAGCGACCGTGCGGGCGGCGCGGTATCGACCTCGGCGCGGGCCGCGATCGCCGCGCGATGCGCCTCGGGGTCGGGGTGTGCGAGTTCCTCACCCCTCGCTTCGCTCCGTGGGCTGCCGCCGTGGGCGGCACCAGTCGCTCGGCCGAAAGCGATGCTTCCGGCTTCGAGCGCCTGCCATTCGTCCAAGAGACTGGAATCCACCTGACGCACCAGCTCGCCGAGCCAGTCGATCAGCGCCGCGAGTTCCTCGCTCTTCGACTGCTCGGGCACCGTGCGCTCGATGGCGCGATACGCGTCGCTGAGGTAGCGCAGCACCGTGCCCTCCGAGCGCCCGAGCTGGTAGAACGACACCAGGTCGCGAAAGTTGAAGGCACGCTCGATCATGTCGCGCACCACCGATTTCGGGCGCAGCTCATAGTCGCGCGCCCAGGGCACCTCGCGGGTGTACGCCTCGAACGCCTCCCCGAGCAGCTCCTTCAGCGGCTGCGGGTGCGTGATCTGCTCGAGCAGCTCCATCCGCTCCTCGTACTCGATGCCCTCAGCCTTCATCGCCGCGACCGCCTCGCCGCGCGCCCGGTGCTCCTGCTGCCGCACGATCGCCCGCGGGTCTTCGAGCGTCGCCTCGATGATCGAAATCACGTCGAGCGCATACTCGGGCGAATCGGGATCAAGCAACTCAATTGCGGCGAGCGCGAACGGCGAGAGCGGCTGGTTCAGTGCGAAGTTGGCCTGCAGGTCGATCGTGAGCCTGAGCAGCCGCTGCCCCTGCGCGTCGCGGTACACGTCGACGATGCCGCCCTGCCGCAGCGTGCGGAAGATGCCGAGCGCGGTGCGGGCGTGCGCAAACTGTTCGGCCCGCGGCTCGTGGCTGCCGAAAATCAGGGTGCGCATCACATCGAGCGCCTCCCCCTCGCGCTGCTCACCGCGCGCGATCACCCCGAGCAGCATCGAGTGGGTCACCCGCATGCGACTGACCAGCGGCTCGGGCTCCGCCACGATGAGCTTCTCAAACGTCTGCTCGCTCCAGGCCACGAAGCCCTGCGGTGCGGCCTTCTTCTTCGCAGGCTTGGCCTTCTTGCCGCCAGCCTTCTGCGCCTCGGCTTTGGCAGCGGATCGCGCGTTCTCGACCTCGTGCTCGGGCGCCAGCGCGAGCACATCGCCCTCAGTGTCATACCCCGCCCGGCCAGCGCGCCCCGAGATCTGGTGAAATTCGCGGGCCGACAGGCGCCGCATGCGGGTGCCGTCGTACTTCGCGAGTGCGGTAATGACGACCGTGCGGATCGGCACGTTGATGCCCACGCCGAGCGTGTCGGTGCCGCAGATGACCCGCAGCAAGCCGCGCTGCGCGAGCTGCTCGACGAGGCGGCGATACCGCGGCAGCATGCCCGCGTGATGCACGCCCACGCCCGAGCGCACGAGCCGTGACAGGGTGACCCCGAATCCCGTGGAGAACCGGAACTCGCCGATGGCGGCCGCGATCTCGTCTCGCCCGGCGCGATCCACCAGCTTGATGCTGGCGACCGCCTGCGCCTGTTCGACCGCGTGCGACTGGTTGAAGTGCACGAGATAGGCGGGGGTGCGGCGCGTCTCGAGCAGTTCCTCAATGACCTCGTGCACGCCCTTCACCTCGTAGGCGAAGTGGAGCGGCACGGGGCGCTCCACGCCCGTGACCCGCGCGGTGTCGCGCCCGGTGCGGCGAGTGAGGTCTTCCGCCAACTCGGTCACGTCGCCGAGCGTCGCCGACATCAGCAGGAACTGCGTGTTACCCATGAGCAGCAGCGGCACCTGCCACGCCCAGCCGCGCTCGGGTTCGGCGTAGAAGTGAAATTCGTCCATCACGACCTGAGTGATGCCGCCGGTCTCGCGGTCTCGCAGTGCCAGGTTCGCGAGAATCTCGGCCGTGCAGCACAGAATCGGGGCATCGCCGTTGATCGACGTGTCGCCCGTCACCATGCCCACTCGCTCGGCGCCGAACACCTCGACCAGATCGAAGAACTTCTCGCTCACGAGCGCCTTGATCGGTGCGGTGTAGACGGTGCGGCGACCCTCGGCGAGGGCGACGAAGTGGGCGCCGATCGCCACGAGCGACTTGCCGGTGCCCGTGGGCGTCGACAGGATCACGTTCGAGCCGAGCGCGAGGCCGAGCAACGCCACCTCCTGCGCGGGGTAGAGACTGAGCCCGCGCTCCTCGAGGGCCCAGGTTTCAAACAGTGCGTGGATCTCATCAGCCTCGGGGGTCGCTCCGCTCGCGCGTGCGTCGTCGAGCATCTCGTCGAGTATTCGGCCGAGGCTCATGCAGCGTCCCGCTTCCGTTTGTAGCCCGGGAGCCGGGCTGATCCACTCGCGCAAGGCTCGGGTACCGGGCCGATCCTCACGCGGCGCGTGCTGCGCCTTCCCACTAAGCGTGTCACACCCTACCGACACCGCGTGCCAGAGTTTGCCCCGGACCCCCGCGAACCCGCGCCGACCACCGCAACCAGTCATCCAGGGGTCGCAAGTCCACCATGTTCTCCGAACGTGTGGTGGAATTAGGCCCCCTCGGCGGGGGTTGGGGAGGAAGAGGCGACCGGAGCGACAGGAGTTTGCCCAGGTAAAGTCGAAGTATGGCTACTCCGCACCTGTTCCAGCCCATCTCAATTCGCGGCATGGAGGTGCGCAACCGACTCTGGGTGCCGCCCATGTGCCAGTACTCGGCGGTGGCCGAGGGGCCCGAGCAGGGAGTGCCCAACGACTGGCACCTCGTGCACTGGGGCGCGCTCGGCCGAGGCGGCGCGGGGCTTGTGGTCGTCGAAGCGACCGCGGTCGTGCCCGAGGGGCGGATCAGCCCGAACTGCCTGGGCCTCTGGAACGGCACCCAGGAAGCCGCCTTCGCACGCATGCTTCCGGTCGCGAAGGCGCACGGCGCGAGGTTCGCGATCCAGCTCGGTCACGCGGGGCGCAAGGCCTCCACGCACCCCTGGCTGCGCGACGCCCCGGGCGGCTCGGTGCCCGAGGCTGAGGGCGGCTGGCAGACCGTCGCCCCGTCGCTTGCGGCGTTCACCGGGCTGGCCGATCCACGCGCCCTGAGCACCGACGAGGTGCGCGACGTGATCGCGGCCTTCATAGCGGCCGCCGCCCGCGCGGTGCGGGCCGGGTTTGACGCGGTCGAGCTGCACGCCGCGCACGGGTACCTGATCCACGAGTTTCTCTCGCCGCTCTCGAACCATCGCGACGACGAGTTCGGCGGCACCCCCGAAAACCGTGCCCGGCTACTGCGCGAGATCGTGCGTGGCATCCGCGCCGCGCACCCCGAACTGCCGATTCTCGTGCGTGTCTCGGGCGACGAGTGGACGGCGGGCGGCTTCGATACCGCCGCAGCCGCGCAGGTGGTCGAGTGGATCGCCGCAGACGGCGCCGACTTCGTCGATGCCTCCTCGGGTGGCAACGTGGCCGACGCGCGCATTCCTGTGGGCCCGTCATACCAAGTGTGGATCGCGCAGCGCCTGCGCGGCAACGGCCTCCCCGTCGGAGCGGTCGGCCTCATCACCACCGCCGAGCAGGCCGAGGGCATCCTCGCTAGCGGGCAGGCCGACGTGATTTCGATCGGGCGCGCGGCGCTCGTGAACCCCGCGCTGCCGCTCGAGTGGGCGCACACCCTGCGCGACGAGCACGCCGCAGACCTCGTACCCGCGCAGTACTGGCGCGCGCGCTTCTAGCCGAACCAGTACGCTCTCAGAATGGAACTCACCGAGGGGTTGCTTATTGCGGCTGCCGTGCTCATCGTGGTCGTGGCCGTGTCGCTTCTCTCGAGTCGCATCGGCATCGCGGCACCGCTCCTCCTGGTGGTGCTCGGCATGGGGGTCGGATACCTTCCCGGGATCCCACTCATCGAGATTGACCCCGAAATCATTCTCGTCGCCTTACTGCCGCCGCTCCTCTATTCTGCGGCGGTCAACGTGCCGGTTCTTGACCTGCGCCGAAACCTCGGCCCCATCGCGGGCCTGTCCGTAGCGCTCGTCATTATCTCGGCACTTGCTGTGGGAGTGCTCCTGCACTTGATTGTGCCCGCGATTCCGCTGGCAGCGGCTATCGCTCTCGGCGCCGTCGTCGCCCCGACCGATGCCGTGGCGGCCACCGCGATCGGCAAGCGCCTCGGCATGCCGCCCCGACTGGTCTCGATCCTTGAGGGCGAGAGTCTCGTCAACGACGCGACCTCGCTCGTGCTGCTCCGCACCGCCATCGCCGCGGTCGCCGGGAGCTTCGTCTTCTGGGAGGCGTTTGGCATCTTCGTGTACGCCGTCATCGTTGCCGCGCTCATCGGCCTGGCCATCGGATTCATCACGGTGTGGGTGCGTTCGAAGCTCGTGAACCCGGTCTATGACACCGTCATCTCGTTCACTGTGCCCTTCATTGCGTTCGTGCCCGCCGAGGCCGCGGGCGGCTCAGGCGTGATTGCCGTGGTGGTCGCCGGGCTCTACTCCGGCCACCATGCGGTACAGAAGCTCAACGCGAGGGCCCGGGTGAATGAGCGTCTGAATTGGCGCACCGTGCAGTTTTTGCTCGAGCACGGCGTGTTCCTACTCATGGGGCTCGAGCTGCAGGCGCTCCTCACCGATGTCGGCGCGAGCAGCTTCACCCTCGCCCACACCGGACTCATCGGGCTCGGCATGGTGATGGTGCTGCTCCTGCTGCGCATGGCGTTCATGGCCCCGCTGCTCTGGTCGCTCCAGCGCACACTCAACAAGCACCGTGTGCGAGCCGCCGGAACGAAACGCGCGGCGAGCCGAGCCCGAGAACTCGCTGACGCCGAGGCCATCACTGACACGCAGGAGATCCGGGTACTGCGGGCCGATCGACGTGCGAGGCGCAGTGCTGCAGATCTTGAGCACGCCCGCAGTCAAGGGCTGAACTGGCGCGGCGGATTCACGCTCGGCTGGAGCGGAATGCGCGGAGTCGTCACGCTCGCCGCGGCACAGTCGATCCCCACCGAGGTGCCCTACCGCTCGCACCTCGTGCTCATCGCGTTCATCGTCGCGGTTGTCACCCTGCTGCTGCACGGATTGACGCTGCCCGCGGTGGTTCGCCGGCTTCGGCCGAGCGGACCGACCCACAGTGATCGAGCTGAGGAACTCGTTGGTCTCTACACGGATCTCACGCGTGCCGGTGCCCAAGCTGTGGAGTCGGCACTCGAAAACGAGCGTGCCCTCGCGCTCGAAGACCCACGGCACCCCGAGCCGTCAGACCGCACGATTCAGCGCGCGAAGGTGAGCGTGCACGACGCGGTCGCTCCGCTTGGCTACTCGATCCCCCGCACCTCGGATACCGCGCGGTCAGCCAGCGAACAAGAGGCGCTCACCTACCTGCGCCTCGCGCGCGCCGCGCTCGAAGCCCAGCGTTCCCTGTTGCTCGAGGAGCGCGCGATCGGGCAGTACGACAGCGCGGCCTTGCGCCTCGCCGAGGAGGCGCTCGACGCGCACGAACTGCGGCTTGCTCCGCCAATCGCCGGCCACTGACCGTCCGCCTGCGTCGGCGGCCGAGCCCCGCTCGCGCCCTCAGCACTAGCCGGCGATGCGCACCGGATTCTGGTGGTGACTGAACACGATGCTCGTGCGCGTCGACGACACCGCCGGGTGTGCCGAGAGGTGCTCCATCACGAAATCGCGCACGTGATCGGAGTCGCGCGCCGCCAGGTGAATGATGAAATCCTCGACACCGCCGAGGAAGAACAGCTGCATCACCTCGGGGAGGCCACGGATCTCCTCCATGAACTCCGAAATGCGCTGGCGCGCGCCCGAGCGAATCGACACACTCACAAGCACCTGCAGCGTCATGCCGATCACGCCCGGGTCGACCTGCGCGGTGAAGCCGGTGATCACGCGTCGCGAGACCAGGCTGCGCACGCGCGCGACGCAGGTTGACGCGGCGATGCCGACGCGCTCGGCGAGCTCGGCGTTGGTCATGCGCCCGTTGAGCTGGAGCTCCTCGACGATGAGGCGATCCACCTCGTCGAGCGCTGGCTCGACTCGCAGATTCTTCGATCGTTCCACCACTGCACCCCGCGTTTCAGATGATTTGAAGTTGATTTTCAACGATTTCCGAAGAGAATTCCCCCGTAATCCACTTGAAACGAATATAGTGCAGAATCATCGCAGTTGGGAAAGTGGATCGCGCGCCCTGTTGAGGCCGCAAGACACCGCAGTGCCGCGGGCCGTGCGGATCCACACACACCCCCCTCGAAACAACACCCACCAAACACAGAAGCATCGGAGCAGCTCATGCGCGTCGGCATTCCTACCGAGATTAAGAACAACGAGAACCGTGTCGCCATCACGCAGTCGGGCGTGTTTGAGCTGGCGCGTCGCGGCCACGAGGTGCTCGTGCAGGCGGGTGCCGGGCTCGGCTCGGCGATCACCGATGCCGAGTACGAGGCAGCGGGCGCGAAGATCGTCGCCACCGCCGATGCGGTGTGGGCCGACAGCGACATGATCTTGAAGGTCAAGGAGCCCATCGCCTCGGAGTACGCCCAGATGCGCAAGGGGCAGGTGCTCTTCACCTACCTGCACCTCGCAGCGGATCGCACGCTCACCGACGCGGTGCTCGCCTCGGGCACCACCGCGATCGCCTACGAGACCGTGCAGCTCGCGAACCGCGGCCTCCCGCTGCTCGCCCCCATGAGCGAGGTCGCCGGGCGGCTCTCGGTGCAGGTCGGCGCCTACTCGCTGATGAAGGCGAACGGTGGCCGTGGCATCCTCCTCGGCGGCGTCACCGCAACCCGTCGCGGCAAGGTCGTCGTCATTGGCGGCGGCGCTGCCGGCGAGCAGGCCGCGCGCATCGCGTTTGGCATGGGCGCCGAGGTCACCGTGATCGACATCGCCCTCCCCCGACTGAAGCAGCTGGAGGACGAATTTGGCGGACGCATCCAGACCCGCACCTCGAACGCCCACAACATCAGCGAGGCACTGAAGGATGCCGACCTCGTGATCGGCTCCGTTCTGATCCCGGGCGAAAAGGCTCCGAAGCTCGTCACCGACGAGATGGTCGCGCAGATGAAGACCGGCTCGGTGCTCGTTGACATCGCCATCGACCAGGGCGGCTGCTTCGAGAACTCCGTGCCGACCACGCACGACAACCCCACCTTCCCGGTGCACAACTCGATCTACTACTGCGTCGCAAACATGCCGGGCGCGGTGCCCGAGACCTCGACCGCGGCGCTCACCAACGCGACCCTCCCCTACGTCGTCGCACTCGCCGACAAGGGCTGGGTGGCCGCACTCTCCGCCGACGAGGCGCTCGCGAAGGGACTGAACGCACACGACGGCATTCTGGCCAACGCCGGCGTCGCCGAGGCGTTCCCCGAGCTCGCGTACACCCCGTACGCCGAGATCGTCGCGAACGCGTAGTTCGCGCAGGCATGGGCCAGGCAACTCGCGTAGCCTTGCAGCCATGGATCTGAAATTCTCCTTCGGCGGGGCATCACCCGATCAACACGATCACGGTGGTGCCCCGTCGGGCATTCCGCTGCCCTTCGCCGGGGCGGCCACGTCGCTCACCCCGGCCTCCACCGTGCTCGAGGTACGCGTGACGCTCGCGGGCGAAGCGGTGATCGCCGAGGCGCTGTCGGGCAATGGGGTGTCGTATGCGCGGGCCACGCGATCCACTGTGGATCTGAGCCCCGCCGGCCTCGCCGCCGCCGTCCGTTCAGCCATCGCGCGTGCGGGGGCCGAGCTGGGCGACCCGCTCGTGGGCACGGTGTCTGCGGTGGTGCTCGCGCTTGGCGAGCAGACTGGTGCCGTGCTGGAGCAGCTCGAGCTCGACGCAACAGACCCCGCCGTCAGCGAGTCGCTGCAGGCCCGCACCGGCATCTCGGCCGGCACCCCGATTCGTCTCGAGCGCGTCGGCGCGTAGCGGCACCGGGCGGCGATCACGCAGCAACCCAGCACGACGAATTGCGGAGGCAGCAGAGCATGACGATACATGGCGGGCCCAGGCTCATGCAGGCATCGAAGCGTTCGGCGGTGCCCGCGTTCGAGGTGATGCGCATCACCGACCAGATCGCGACGCGCCGGGCCGCGGGGCACGATGTCGTCTCGCTGTGCGCGGGCGAGCCGAGCGCGCGGCCCACGCCGGGCACGCTCAAGCCCGCTGGATACACTGGCCCGCTCGGCACGACTCCGCTGCGTGAGGGCATCGCGGGTCACTACCGCAACTGGTACAACGTCGCAGTGGATCCCGCCCATGTCGCCGTGACGACCGGCTCCTCGGGGGCGTTCCAGCTGGTATTCCTCGCCGCGTTCGACCCGGGCGACCGTGTGGCGCTCGCGAGCCCTGGCTACCCCGCCTATCGCAATATTCTGGCGGCGCTGGGCGTGCAGGTCGTCGAGATCCCGACGACGATTGAGACCCGATACCAGCCCACTCCGGCGCTGCTCGACGCGGCCGAAGCCGAGCACGGCCACCTCGCGGGATTGGTTGTCGCCTCCCCCGCGAACCCGACGGGAACGATGCTGAGCCGGGCCGACCTCACCGCGCTGGTCGACTGGTGCCGCGCACGCGGCACACGCCTCATCAGCGACGAGATCTACCACGGCATCACCTTCCCCGCGGCCGCTGACCCCGATCCTCGCGGCGTCACCGCGGTGGAGCTCGACCCGAACGCGATCGTCATCAACTCGTTCTCGAAGTACTGGGGCATGACGGGCTGGCGCCTCGGCTGGGCCCTGCTGCCGCAAGATCTCGTCGGGCCGCTCGAGGCTCTGGCATCAAACTTCGCCCTCTCACCGCCCGCCCCGGCACAGGAGCTCGCGATGACCGCGTTCACCGCGGAGACCTACGCCGAGCGTGACCTCGTGGTGCAGGGCTTCGCACGCGCGCGCCAGCTGATCCTCGATGCCGCGCCCGCGCTGGACTGGGGCGTCGCGGCACCCTCGGACGGTGCGTTCTACTACTACTCCGAACTCGGGCCGCAGCTCGAGCGCTTCGGAACCGCCACCGCGTACGCGCAGGCGCTGCTCGAGCAGGCCGACGTAGCGCTGGTGCCCGGCGTCGACTTCGACCCGATCGCGGGCGACCGCGCCGTGCGCATCTCGTACGCGGCTGGCGAGGCCGCCGTGCGGGAGGCGCTCGCGCGCATCCTGGCGTTCCAGGCCCGCTAGCCCGCCCCGCCGAGGCGCCGCCCGCCACGCGCCACCCGCCACCCGCCACCCGCCACCCGCCACCGAAGAGGCGCAATACCACCACTCCGCGCGATCTTCTGGTGGAATTGCGACCCTTCGGTGAGGTAAAGAGATTGGCAGGCAAGGTTGCGGGCCATATGCGGCCCGCTGAGGCAGCGCCGCCTTCAGCGCCGCCCGCGCTCGGTGAGGCGCAGGTACCCCGAGAGCGCGGCGACACCCTCCGCGGTCGCTGGGAGCCCCGCACCAAGCCGGTCTGAGGAGACGAGATGCGCGGCCCACTGGGCTCGGCTGATCGCCACGTTCAGGCGATTGCGCATGAGGAGGAACTCGAGCCCGCGTGGCACATCCTCCGCGCTGGAGGCAGCCAGGCTGACGATCGCGATCACCGCTTCCTGCCCCTGAAACTTATCAACCGTGCCAACGCGAATCCCGCC
The DNA here is from genome assembly GCF_052386045.1 of Leucobacter fengyongliangi. NCBI lineage: Bacteria > Bacillati > Actinomycetota > Actinomycetes > Micrococcales > Microbacteriaceae > Leucobacter > Leucobacter fengyongliangi. Next base: position 1,884,527 of record NZ_CM126356.1, read on the forward strand.
GAGGCCCGCCGCTGTGAGCGCGCCCGAGAGGCACTCGACCTGTGCGTTATAGGCGGCGACCACGATGATGTCTGCCTCGGTGAGCTCGCGGTCTGGTTCGCCGGGCTCGGAGAGTGAGCCGCGCAGCGCCGCCGTCGCGATGCGCACCACCTCGGCCGCTTCCTCCGGCGAACGGGTGGAATTGCCCACGTGCTGCACGGGGTGCCAGTGCAGGCCAGCGGAACCCGCGCCGCGTACCTCGCGCAGCGCGGCCGTCGAGTGGGCATTCAGCCGCCCCTCGTACGCGAGCTCGGAAACGACCTCGGTGAGTTCGGGGCGCATGCGCCGCGTCTCGGCGAGAAAGTAGCCGTGACCGTCGGGGATCGTCTCGTGCGCGCCCAGCAGCCAGCCCAGCGCCGAGGTGTCCACAGGTTCGGGGTGTGACCCCTGCGACACCTGCGGCAGCTGCTGCGGGTCTCCGAGCAGCAGCAGCCGCTCGGCCGAGACCGATGCGGCGATCGTGGGCGCGAGCGAGAACTGCCCGGCCTCGTCGATCACCAGCAGGTCAAGGCTGCCCCGTTCGACCCGGGCCGCGTTGCTGAACGTCCAGGCCGTCCCGCCGATGACGCACCCGCGCCCGGCATCCCGGTGGCGCCCCACGAAGTTCAGGTGCCCGGTATCGGGCAGCACGGTGAAGGGCCTCGGCTCGCTCTTCGACGCGCCACGCTGCAGCGATTTCCCGACGAGAGTCGGGTCGAGCCCCGCCGCGACCACCCCCGCGAGTACGTTTTCGACGACCTTGTGCGACTGCCCGACAACCCCGATCCGCCACCCGTTCTGTTCAACCAGGGTGCGGATCACGCGCGCGGCCAGGTATGTCTTGCCGGTGCCCGGCGGGCCCTGCACCGCGAGCGCCGAGCGGTCGAGCTGCCGCAGGGTAGCGACCACCGCGCCAATGGTGCGGGCCTCGTCGAACCCGCCGGCTGCGGCGAGCGCCTCGGCGGAGCCTGGATCCACCAGCGGCCGCCCGCCCACGAGCCGCGGCGGCACCCGCCTGATGATGTCGACCACTGGGTCGGCGAGGAAGTAGCCCTCGTCGAGCGACTTCGCGAGGCTCGCCCCCCACTCCTCGATCGCGCCGGGCTGAGTCAGCCCTGGCGGGGGCGACCCAGGGGCGAGCGCGGAGGGGAGGGCGCTGAATGACGTGTCGCCGAGCGGGAACGTCTCGGTAACGGTCACCCCGTCATCGTCGACATCGAGGATCTCGACCCTCCGCGCGCCCCGGGCCCCGGGGGCCGCCCCGTGCTCGGCGAACGGCGGCGGGTACTCGTAGAGCGCGTACACGTTGGTACCGCCCTTGAGCGTGCTGCCCGGTGCCAGTTCGCCGCGCAGCCGCAGGTTGCGCCGCTGCGCGCGGCCTCGGGGCGGCACGTGCCAGTCATCGATGACCTCGCTCCGAGTCGCATCGACCACGAGCACATCGCGTGTGTCGGCCCAATCCTCGATGGGGTCGACGAGGCGCGCAAAGTGCGCCCACCAGAACGCCTTGTTCTCGCGGGCGTGGTAGTCGATCGCGCTCGCCGCGAGGGCCGCGGCCTTGCGATCACGCGCGTCGTCGGCCACGCTCGCGTGCATTGCCAGAGCCAGCGCGGTCGAACTCTGCAGCTTCGGCTCGCGACCCTCCTCATTCGCCTCTCCGGGGGCGAGTGGCACGACCCCGTGCTCGCGGGCCAGCCGCAGCAGCCAGTCGCGCAGGCGGAGTGTGGAGACGCAGTCGTAGCGGTTGTATGCGGCGATGTCGGCGAGGCGCCGCTCACCCTCCGCCTGATCCACCGCCGACAGAGAGACGCGCAGCGCGCTTGCCTCCGCGTACTCAACCACCGAGTCGCCTGCGTTCGTCACTCCGGACTCGTCTCGCAACTCGTCGCCCATGTACAGCGGCTCGAGCTTCTTGATGGAATACGAGCGGGAGCCGACGCGCAGCGCCTGGCGCACGATCGGGTACAGGTCAACGAGCACGTGCTCGCGCAGCAGCTGGTCGACCTCCTGCTCGCCCACGCCGTGCCGGGCGGCGATGCTCGACAGGTGGGTGCGCTCGTACGACGCGTAGTGATAGATCTTCAGCTCGGGAAACCGCGCGCGCCGCTCGGCGACGAAGCTGAGAAAGTCTTCTAGCGCGCGCCGCTCGGCATCGAGATTGTGCGCCCAGATCGTGAAGAACTGCTCGTGCACATCCACCATGCCAAACAGATAGTCGATGCCCCAGCGCGCGGTGCCTTCCGCCCCGGGTTCGCGGTACATCGGGTCGCCTTCAAAATCGAAGAATAGGTCGCCCGGATTCGGTGCCGGGATTGCGGCAAGCGCCGCCGGGTCGATCACCCGTACCGGGGGCGCCTCCCCCGCCACCGCCGCCATCTGCACCGCGGCCTGCGCGGCGATGCGCGCAAGCGCGGCCTGGCCGATGCCAGAGACGGCGAGCGCACCCGAGGCAATCTCGGGGAGCGCTGCGGCGACCTCATCGATGGTGGTGAGCCCGGCAGCGAACAGGCGGTCGCGTTGCGCGTTGCGCAGCCCCGCAATCAACAGTGGATCACGCACCCGTTCCACCTCGGGCACGCACACCTCGCAGCGGCCACACGCCATCACGCCTGCGGCACCCCAGGCGAGCGGCTCGGCGCTCTCGCGTCGGCCGTCCGCTCCGACCGCCGACGCCCGCTCGAGCAGGATTTGATGCAGCCGGTCGCGGCGGGAGCGAAACACGGGGGCGATGTCGGCGAGCTTGTGCTCGCTGCGCGCCCCGTCGCCCAGCACGAGCACCGCCCAGGGTGCGACCGGCACGCCGATGCGCTCGAGCTGCTCGGCATAGGCCGCGAGCTGCAAGAGCGCTGTCACCTTGGCCCGGCGTGCGAGTTTCGAATCTTGCACCTCGTATGCGCCGTCCGGGGTGCGCGCTAGAAAATCGGCGAAGCCCACGAACCCGATGGCCGGGTCGCCGATGCGTGGATCGGCCGGGCGCACCTCGGGGTCGAAGAACGTGGCCTGAAACACAATGTCGGCATCGCCCAGCAGTGCGCGCCGACTCAGCTCGGCGAGCGCGGTCAGCGCCTCCGGGGTCATGGCGCCGCGAGGCGGGAGCTCGACGACCCCGCCGGGCTCGCCCGCCGATCCGCTGCCGAACTCTGCGACATAGCTCGCGAGCACCCGAGCCTCGTGAGCCTCGCCAAGCTTGGCCGCCCGAGCGAGCATCGCGTCGTCGTTGTCGGGCACCTCGATGTCGCGGCCGAGCCTGCGGTCAACGCGGCGCAGAAATGCGAACTCGCAGGTGCTCGCCGCGGTCAGGTCGCTCGCGCTTGTGACCAGCCGAATGTCATCGCCCGTGAGGTGCTGCACAAACATGCGGATTCCCTTCGCTGGCCCGAGCTGCTGTCGCCGCCGGGGGTCATTTCGAAGCTACCTCAGGCCTCCGACATGTTGCATAGGCTATGCTGGAAACCAGTGATGCCTTTCTTGGCGTCACGCGTCGCTTTCACCGTACCGCCCGCTCTACGAGCCTGGGCGCCGTTCGGCCGGATCTGCGGCGAACGGAAGCGCGATCCCGCGCCTTCGAAATATCGGCAGCGACGCGCAGACACTCACGATCACACGATCGAATTGAGCTGCGCACGGCATGCCACCAGCATGAAAGGTCCCAGTGACCACTCCTACCTTCGCCGATCTCGGCGTGCCCACCGCCCTCGTTCACGCACTCGAAAAGACCGGCAAGACCGAGGCCTTCCCGATTCAGCGCGACACCCTGCCCGACACGCTCAAGGGCCGCGACGTGCTCGGCCGCGGCCGCACCGGCTCGGGCAAGACCATCGCGTTTGCGATCCCGCTCGTTGCGAACATCGCACAGGATGTCGACAAGAAGCGTCAGCCGAACCGCCCCCGCGGCATCGTGCTCGCCCCGACCCGCGAGCTCGTCACGCAGATCGCCGAGACCGTGAAGATGCTCGCCGACCCGGTGGGCGTGCGCGTCACCACCATCTTCGGCGGCGTGCCGCAGCGTCGTCAGGAAATCGTACTCGAGCGCGGAGTCGACATTATCGTCGCAGCCCCCGGCCGTCTCGATGACCTGATGAAGCAGGGCCTGGTCAACCTCGACAGGGTCGAGATCACGGTGCTCGACGAGGCGGATCACATGGCCGACATGGGCTTCCTGCCCGTCGTCACCCGCATCATGAACAAGACCCCCCAGCAGGGGCAGCGTTTGCTGTTCAGCGCGACCCTCGACAACGGGGTCGACAACATCGTGAAAAAGTACCTGCACGATCCGATCATGCACTCGGTCGACAGTGCCGAATCGCCCGTGCCCCAGCTCACCCACCACGTGTTCGAGGTGCAGAGCAAGGCCGGCAAGGAAGCCCTCATCGAGGCACTCGCCTCGGGCACCGGCCGCCGCATCTTCTTCACCCGCATGAAGCACCAGGCGAAGAAACTCGCGAAGCAGCTCACCACCGCCGGGATTCCCGCGGTCGAGCTGCAGGGTAATCTCTCGCAGAATGCGCGCGATCGCAACCTCGCCGAGTTTGTGAGCGGCGAATCACGCGTGCTCGTCGCGACCGACGTCGCCGCCCGCGGCGTGCACGTCGACGGGGTCGAGCTGGTCGTGCACATCGATCCGCCCGTTGAGCACAAGGCGTACCTGCACCGCTCGGGCCGCACCGCGCGTGCGGGCAACGAGGGCGATGTCGTGACCGTGGTGCTGCCCGAGCAGCGCTCCGAGATGCGTCAGCTGCTGAAGGCCGCGAAGATTCAGGTCACCCCGCGCCCCGTCACGGCCGCCGATGCCGAGGTGGTGTCGTTGATCGGCGAGGTCGCTCCGCGGATGGATCCGCGCGAGATCGAGCGCAAGCGCAATGAGGCTCACGTCGCGCAGCAGCGTGCCGCTGGTCACAACCCGTCAGGCGGGGGCCAGTCGCAGGGCGCCAACGCGAAGCGGAAGCGCTCGCGCGGCGGTCGAGGCGGCCAGGGTGGCCAGGGCGGCGGCCAGGGTGCAGCAGCTGGCCGTTCGGCTGCGTCCGGTCAGTCGGGTCAGTCGCGTGCGCAGGGTCAGCCGCAGGGCGGCCAGCGTCGCGGTGCAACCAGTGGATCCGCGCCGCGCCGCGCGGGCAGCACCGGCGGGGCGATGTACTCGACCAGTTCCCAGGCCTCCGCACCGCGCAGCCAGGGCTCGCGCCGCGCGCAGGGCTGATCCACCGAGAGGTCGCAATTCCACCACCCCGAGGGGGAACACGGTGGATTTGCGACCCCTCGGCGCGGGGCACGAGCGCGGGCGCGTGGCACGAGCCCGCGAAGTGGGCACGGGGTTCCGAGTTAGCCCTCGAGCTGGTCTCCGTCGAGGTAGACCCAGCGGGACTCAGTCCCCGCAGCGCCGCCAACGCGCGCACTTCCCGCACCAGCGGCCGCACCCCAACCTGAGCGCGACTCGCGCACGAAACGGCTCCGCTCGCGCTGCGACACGCGACCCTCCGGGGTGCGCGCGATCGCCGTGAACGTCACCGTACCCGCGTCATCGAAGGGGCCGCCCGCAGTGGTTGCCTCAATCACTAGGCGTCGCCACTCCCAGCCCGGGTCGAGTTCGAGGTCATCCGGGCGCGTGGACGAGTGCCAGGTGTCGAACAGGTACTCGGCCTTCCCCAGGGCGAATGCGCTGTAACGCGAGCGCATCAGGCGTTCCGCCGTGGGTGCGGCCGCGCCGGCATGCAGGGGGCCGCAGCACGCCCCGTACGCCTCGCCGCGCCCGCAGGGGCAGGGTTGATCCACCGAGAAAAGCGGGGTGTCACCGTCTGCCAGAGCCATGCCACGAGCCTAGAGCAGCGGGAGTTCGCGCGAAGCGCACGAGCACGGCAGAATAGAATCAACACCAGACGCGTGCGGCGACGTGCCGCGCCCGACATCGCATCACCGCGAGGAGAACCGAAGTGAAGACTCTCACCCGTATCACCACCGCCATCGTCGCGGTCGTCGTGTCGCTCTTCGTGGCGGCTCCAGCGTTCGCCTCCGAAGACGGGGGCGAGAAGTTCGACCCTCGCGAGCAGTTCTCCGCGGCCGGTGACCCGGTGAACGTGGTCGCTATTCTCATCGTCGGAGCGATCCTGCTGGTCGTCATACTCGGGGCATCCCAGGTGGTCGGCAACCTGTTCGAGAAGAAAGACGCCTAACCTTGAACACCGCCGCGCGACTTGAGGCACTCACCTACGAGACGATCGAGTTGCAGGTTCGCGATGCGATCCTCACGGTCACGATCAATCGCCCGGAGGTGCTCAACGCGCTCTCTCCGCAGGTGATCGCCGAGTTGCGCCAGGTCTTTGGCGAGCTACGCGAATCGCTCGGCCAGCCGACTCTGCCCGGCCAGCCCGGCGGAGAGGCAGCCGAGCAAGCCGCAAACGACTGGTCGATCCGGGGTGTCATCTTCACGGGCGAAGGCAGCAGGTCATTTGTCGCCGGCGCCGATATCTCGGTCATGCGCGACATGACCCCCGAGCAGTCGGCACAGTATGCGGCGGGCGCGCAAGAACTCACGAGCTGGATCGAGACCCTCCCGGTGCCCGTCATCGCGGCGGTGAACGGATTCGCCCTCGGCGGGGGCTGCGAGCTCGCGATGGCGTGCGATTTCATCTACGCGAGCGAGAATGCAAGCTTCGGACAGCCAGAGGTCGGTCTCGGCTTGATCCCCGGGTTCGGCGGCTGCGTGCGCCTACAGCAGTACGTCGGGATCGCGGCGGCGCGAGACCTGATCTTCACCGGCCGCCGTATCGATGCCTTCGAGGCCGAGAAACTCGGCCTCGTGGCCCACGTCTTCCCCGATACCGGGGCGCTTCACGTCGGCGCTGAGGAGGCCATGCGGCTCATCGCGAAGCAGTCACCAGTGGCCGTGGCGATGGCCAAGCGGGCCGTGCGCGCCACCCAGTCGTTGCCCACCGACCAGGGGCTCGTAATCGAACGTGAAGCGTTCGCCGCCTGCTTCGGCACGGGCGACATGATTGAGGGCACGACCGCCTTTGTGGAGAAGCGCAAGCCAAACTTCCCCGGCAACTAGTTCGGTCTACGCCTGCAGGCTGGCGCTCACCGGGTCTCGCACGACGCGAAGTGTGGCGACTCGCGGATCCGCCGCACCCCGCACAAACCCGGTCGGCGATGCTGCGACCGCCTGCAAGAACGCGACCGTCTCCTCGGTGATCTCCTCGCCGGGCACGAGGTTCGGAATTCCCGGGGGGTACGCCGCGAGGGTATCCGCGGACACGCGACCGATCGCACGCTCGGCAGGCATCACCACGCTCTCGGCGAAGTAGGCCGCACGTGGCAACATGCGCAGGGTTCCGGCCGCGGGAAGCGGCGGGAAAGAAGGCTGCTCAGACGCAGAAGGTGCCACAGTGTCAGCGCCGAGAGCACCTCCAGCCCAGGCAGCGCCAGAAGCCTCCGCCACACGCAACGCCTCGGCCTCGTCGGCGACCGACACGAGCGCCGCCTGCAGCCGCTCAAGATCGAGCGTCGAGAGCGCCCCAATCACGGCCACCACACTCGTCGCGGTCGACATCTCGAGGTACACCCCGTGCGCCGTGATCAATCGCTCGCGCACCCAATGCCCGCTCTGCCCGAGCCGCGAGACATCGATCGGCACCCGCAGCGGGTCGATCGCCACGATGTCGGCATACTGCCCGAAATCATCCGAGAGCACGCTGAACCTCGGGTCGGCACGCAAGAACTGTCGCAACAGATTCGATTGGTGGATCGCGCGGCCAATTGCCTCCGTGCCCTGCACGAGCGCGTGCCGGGCCGCGTCGAGCGATCCCATCAGGATCGCACTGGCGGAGGTCGAGGAGGTCATGGTGAAGGCGCGTGCGACGAGCGGCTCGAGTCGCTCGGAAATCGGTGAATCGCCCAGGAGCAGCATCGCTGACTGGGTGAGCGACCCGGCCAGTTTGTGGGTGCTGGAGATCACGAGATCCGCACCCACTCTCGCCGGTGATTCGGGCAGCTCGGGATGAAACCCGAAGTGCGCTCCCCACGCCCCATCAACGATGAGTGCGGCATCGTAGCGATGCGCCACCTCCGCGAGGCCGGCGACATCGGCGGTCGACCCGAAGTAGCTCGGCGACACCACATACACGCTCGACACGGCGCGCCCCGCCTCGACCTCGTGTGCCAGCGCGGCCTCAAGCTGTGCGGGGGTGAGACCGTGGGCGATCCCGTTGCGTGCGTCGATGCTCGGGGCCACGAAGGCCGGAATCAGGCCGGCCAGCAGCACCCCGTCGGTGAAACTCGAGTGCGAACTGCGCTGCATAAGCACGCGCTCGCCGAGCCCCCGCACCGCGAGCGCCGCGGTGCGGTTGCCCTGCGACGCGCCGTTCGTGAGATACCACGCGCGATAGGCACCCCAGGCATCCGCCGCCAGCTGCAACGCTTCGGCTAGGGGTGAACCCTCGCCCAGGTCGATCCCGTCAAGCATCAGCGGCACGTCAAGCTCGGTGACGCGGGGACCAAACACCGCCGCGAGGTGCGCCGCGCCGCCGCCGGCATCACTTCCATGCCCCGGCACCATCACGTGCATCGGGTGCGAGTCAGCGTGTCGCTGCAGCGCCTCGATATAGGGCGCGCGCGACTGGGCCTCGGCGTGCGCCTGTGGGGTCGCCCCGAATTCGGCATGCGCGTAGGCCTGGGCCCGCGCGCCTGTTTCTTCTCCGGGCACCATCGAGTCGCTCAGTTGCTGCAGCATGCTTCCATAGTGTCCGTCGTGAGCCGTATTCGGTACCCGCCAGATGCCTCGATGCCCCCATATACTGTATGCATCAAGAGCAGTGGATCAGCCCTCTACTCATCAAGAAAGCTGGTGAGCCTGTGCTCGACCCTCGACAGCTCCAGGCCCTCTCCGCGGTTGCCGCTGAAGGCTCCGTCTCACGCGCCGCTCGCCGCCTGGGTTGGAGCCAGCCCACCGTCGACTACCACCTCAAGGCGCTCGATCGCCTCGTCGGCAGTCCACTGGTCGCGAGGTCCACACGGGGAAGCACGCTCACCGCGGCAGGGCGGCTCTTGCTCGAGCGAGGCGCTGAGATCCTCGCGCTCTCCGACCGGGCCCTCACCGACGTGCGGGAGTTTGCACAGATTGGCCGCACCAAGCTGCGATTTGGCTCCTTCCCGACGGCCGCGGCACGACTGCTGCCCGCGATCGCCACACGACTCCGGGAGGTCGGCATTGAACTCGCTGCGGTGCTCGAGGAGATCTCACCCCTCGTTGCCCAGGTCAATCAGCGCACCCTCGATGCCGCCCTCGTGTACACGGCGAGCGGGTACTCCCTGCCCTTCCGCTCGGACGTGCAGACCACGCACCTCCTCACCGACCCGCTCCTGCTTGCCCTTCCCGCGCAGCACCCCGCCGCGGGGCGGGCCAGCATCGACGTGGAGGGCCTGCTCGCGCTCAGCGATTCCTCATGGGTCTTCAGCGCGACTCCGGGCGACACGCTCGACGACGTGGTGCGCGACGTGTTCGCTGCGGCATCTCAGCCCTTTCAGGTGGCGGTGCGCACCGACGACTACGCCGTGGCTCTCGGGATGGTCGCGGCCGACCTGGGGGTCGGGCTCGTGCCCCGGCTCGCGACCGAACACGTGCCGATCGGCGTGGTACTCAGGCCCATCGACGACGCGCGTTTCGCACGCGAGATACTCCTCGCCACCCCGGCGTCACCGGGCGGTCCCTCTCCCGCCGTGCGCCAACTCGCCGAGGCCGTGCGGCGGGCGATCGCCGCACTGGACTAGCTCGGTCAGCGCGATGCCTCGGCGGCGAAACCTAGGCTCTTCCAGAAGCCATTTCGGAGGGCCTCGGCGCCTCGGTCACGAACGGGGCGATGATCGCTCCGATCGTCATCGCGAGCCCGCCGATCATGAAGGCGACTCGAGTACCCGCGGCCAGCGCGTGCGCGTCGACGGCATCGGGTGATCCCGCGGCCGCCGTCGACACGATCGTCAACACGGTCACGAAGAGCGCGGTGCCAGCCGCACCGCCCACCTGCTGCACGGTGGAGAGCGTCGCGCTGCCGTGTGAGGCAAGGCGAGGTGGCAGCGACCCGAGTGATGCGGAGAACAGCGGCGTGTATACCCCAGCGAGCCCCAGGCTCAACGCCATATGCGAGGCGAGAACCTGCCAGATGGTGCTCGTATCGTTGAGCAGCGCCATGCTCCAGAGCGCCAACGCGGCGATAATCATGCCAGGCACGAGCGGGAAGCGGGCACCTCGCTGATCCACCAGCCGCCCCACCAGCGGCCCCAGCAGGCCCATCAGCAGACCGCCGGGTAGGAGCACCAAACCAGACTCGAGTACCGAGAATCCGAGTACGTTCTGCCCGAAAATGGGGAGCAAAATCAAGCTGCCAAACATCGCGATCGAGGCGAAGGTAAATAGGATTACCGAGAGTGTGAACGGCCGAGTCTTGAAAGTCCGGAGGTCAAGCAACGCTCGATCCTCCCGCTGCAACAGCAGTTGCCGCCAGATGAAGAGCGCCAGGCCGGCAACGCCCACCAAGATGAGGGCAAGCGGCGGGATCGAGTGCTCGCCATTCGCGCTCTCACCGACTGCGCTGAGTCCCCACACGATGCCACCAAACCCAATGACGGAAAGCAGCACCGAGAGCAGGTCGACGCGCACCTTGCGCAGAATCCCCACATTCGGGAGGCGCAGGATGCCGAGAATCAGCGCGGCGAGCGCGATGGGGAGAACGAAAATGAAGAGCCAGCGCCAGCTCAGCCACTGCAGAATGAGTCCCGACACGGTCGGGCCGAGCGCAGGTGCCACGGAGATGACGATCGCGATCCGCCCCATCAGCTTCCCGCGCTGCTTCTCGGGCACCAGCACCACCACGGTCGTCATGAGGAGCGGCATCATGATGGCGGTTCCCCCGGCCTGCACTATGCGGCCGAGCAGAAGCACAAAGAACCCCGGAGCGAGCGCCGCAATCAGCGTTCCCGCTGTGAACAGTCCCATCGCGATCATGAAGAGCGTGCGCGTCTTCATTCGCTGGATCAGCATGCCAGTGATGGGAATTACGACGCTCATCGTCAGCAGGAACGCGGTCGTCAGCCACTGACCTGCTGCGGCGGTGATGTCGAGTTCAGACATGAGCTTGGGCAGCGCGACGCTCATGATGGTCTCGTTCAAGATCACCACGAACGCGCTCGCCAAAAGCAACCAAATGGCCAGTCGCTCGCGCGGACCAAACACTTTCTCGGTCGCCGGTTCGTGCGGTGAGGAAGTGGGTTCAGTGTGCGCAGGCATAAGGGAACAATGCTATCTCATTCAAGCATCCGCCAGACCCGCACGAATCAATTCGGGGAGAGCCTCGAGAGGAACTCCCGGGTCTCCTCGCGCACGGGCGAGTCGAAGATCTGCTCAGGCGTGCCCGACTCGATGATGCGCCCGTCTTTGAGGTACACGACCCGATCCGCGACGCGCCTGGCGAACGACATCTCGTGCGTCGCCATGACAATGGTGGATCCGGCGGCTTTCAGCTCGCCGACCAGATCGAGCACTTCCCCAACGAGTTGCGGGTCGAGGGCGCTCGTGATTTCGTCGAGCAGGAGCAGCTCGGGATCGGTTGCAATGGCGCGCGCGATGGCGACACGCTGCTGCTGCCCGCCCGAGAGTCGATCGGGGTACTCGCGCGCTTTCTCCCCGAGCCCGATGCGTTCGAGCAGCGCGAGACCCGTGCGCTCGGTATCGGCGCGCGGTGTGCGGAACACCTGCCGCGCGGCCAGGGTGACGTTGTCGAGCACCCGCATGTGTGGGAAGAGGTTGAAGTGTTGGAACACCACACCGATCCGCGCACGGATCTTGTCGGCGTCGACGCGTGGGTCGGTGATGTCTTCCTCGCCCAGCATGATGCGGCCGTCGTCCACCTCTTCGAGGAGGTTGATGGTCTTCAGCAGCGTCGACTTACCCGAGCCCGAGGCGCCGATGAGCACGACCACCTCGTGCCGGTCGACGGAGAGATCGATGCCGTCGAGCACGGTGTGGTCACCAAAGCGCTTCACCACGCCCTCAACACGCAGCACGGGGACGGAAGCGGATCCACTGGACACGGTCACACGACACCACCGATCTGCTCACGCTTCTGCGCGCGCGCCGTCACCCAGTCGGTGACGCGAATGAATGGCCACGACAGGAGCACGAAGAGGATCCCCGCGACCACGTACGGCGTGAAGTTGTAGCTCGCGGCGACCTCGAGCTGGGCCGCGCGCACCGCGTCGATGGCACCGAGCACCGAGATGAGGCCGACATCTTTCTGCATCGACACGAAATCGTTCATCAGCGCGGGCGTGACCTTGCGCACGGCCTGTGGCATCACGATCAGACGCAGAGTCTTCGCGTGGCTGAGCCCCAGCGAGCGCGCGGCGAGGCGCTGCGACGGGTGTACCGCTTCGATGCCCGCGCGAAGCACCTCCGAGACGTAGGCCGAGTAGGTCAGGATCAGCGCGATCGTGCCCCAGAATTGCGCGGGGAGGCGGCCCGTGAGTTCGAGGCCGGGCACGCCGAAACCAACGATGTACAGCACCAGCAACAGCGGGATGCCGCGAAAGATGTCGGTGTACCCGGCGGCCAGTAAGCGAATCGGGGTGAACACCGCACCCTTGAGCGTGCGCGCGATGGCGAGCAACGTGCCGAAAATCGCCACGCCGATGACCGCAAAAAACAGCACCTGCACGTTGAGCCACAGCCCGGTGAGGATCCGAGGGAGCGCACCAAGCGCGACCTCGGCATTGAAGAACGTGTCTCGCACGCGCTCCCAACCGGGGCTACTGGTGAGCGCGAGCGCCAGCACCGCCGCGAACACGACGGTGCTGAGCACGCTCACGAGGATCGAACGCTGTTTGCGCGCACGCCGAAAGGCGCGCCGTTCGAGCTCGAGGGGGCTCGGTTCGAACGGTCGCGCCGTGTCGGTTGCGGAGGTCACAACAAATCCTCAGAACGTCGGTTTCGGTGTACACGCCCGCGAGTTACGCGTCGCGGGCGCAGATCGGCTACTTCAGGAACGGAGCGCCCTGGTTCGCTAGCCACTCGGTGACCAGCTTCTCAAGGGTGCCGTTCTCGCGCAGCGTGTCGACCGCAGCGCTGACTTCTGCCGTGAGGGTCGAGCCCTTCGGCAAGACGAACGCGAACTCATCGCCAGCGGCCGCATCGAGCTGGCCGACGATGACCCCGTCGCCCTCGAGCTGTGCGTCACGCACGTAGAAGGCGGTAGGCAGATCCACCACGAGCGCGTCAATCAGGCCGTTCTGCAGCGCGGCAACCGCGTCGTCGTTGCTGTTGTACACCTGCACGTCGGTGCTCGGGGCGATGAGTTCCTCAACGGCCTTCAGTGAGGTGGTGCCGGTCTGCACACCGATGACGACGTCTTTCAGCTCGGCGATGCTCGTGGCATCAGCGGCGGGCGTTCCCGTCGCGGCCACGACGGCCTGCGTCGTCTCGTAGTACGGCGACGAGAAATCGACAACCTTCGCCCGCTCTTCGGTAACCGAGAACTGCTGGATGTTGAGGTCGAAGTCCTTCGGCCCGGGGGCGATCGCCAGATCGAAGCTCGTGCGCACCCACTCGACGTCTTCCGGCGCATAGCCCAGTTCCTCAGCGACCGCGTATGCGACGGCGGCTTCGAAGCCCTCGCCACTCTCGGGGGCGTCGTTCAGCACCCACGGCTCGTAGGCGAATTCGCCGGTGGCGATGGTGAGCTTGCCCTCGGTGACGGGGCCCACACCGGCGCTGCCGCCAGCCTCTTCGGAGGACCCGGTGGATCCGCCGGCGCAGGCGGTCAGTGCGAGAACTGCGGCGGCACCAGCGGCAACGAGTGCGGCGAGGCGGGGTGAACGAGACATGCGGGCTCCTTCTGCGACCCTCTCACCGAGTGAAAGGCGCTGAGTTGAACGTGTGGGAACTCCTCCAGCCTAGCGATGCGGCATGAGCGACTCTGGACACCGTGTCACAGTCCGACACACCGCCCCCACACGCTGCACGAACAGTGAGGCTGCGAGGTGTGGATCGCGGCTAGCGCTCAGCGGCGGAAGCGTTCGACCCCGGCGACCACCGTGCGGGCGCAGCGGCCGGACCCGGCCTCGACGAGCTCGGCGAGCGCGTCGTCGGGATCCACTGTGGACACCTCGAAAAACGCCAGGTCGGCGATCGCCCCCACCACGAGTTGCCCGATGCGCTTTTTCCCCACGTGCAGGCCGAGAGCGGTGGCGCCCCCGAGGGTGGCTGCGGAGAACAACCGCTGATGCAGGTCTCGGTCCGCGTAGCCCTGTTGGCGGGCGACTCGGTATAGCACCCCGACATCGGCGAGCGGGTCGAGCGAGGGAGACGAGGAGAGCGAGTCGGTGCCGACCGCGATCGGGTTGCCCTCTCGCAGGTAGTCAGCGACCGGCGGCATGTCGAGTCCGATGATCTCGTTCGAGCGCGGGCACAGCGCGACGCTCGTGTGCCGCGCGCGCAGGAGCGCCCGGTCGGCAGCGCTGACGTAGACCCCGTGCGCGATGTGGCAGTCGGGCCCCAGCACGCCGAGGTGATCGACAAACTGGGTCGACGAGACCCCGATGCCGCGAGACCGGAGCGCCCGGAAACTGTCAGCCTCGAGCTCGGGCCAGGCCTCATGACCGGCCGCACCCACGCCCCGCTCGCGCTCCATGTGCGCCTCGGCGAGGTGAATGTGCAGGCGCAACCCCTCCTCGCGCACGAGGTCGGGGATCTCGAGCAGGGGCTGCACCTCGAGCGAGTAGGGCGCGTGAGGAGACACTCCCCCGCCCGGCGGTTTGGGGATGCGGCGGATCTGCTCACGCACCTCCTGGCGCGCCTCGGCCGTCCAGTCCTCGTTGCTCTTGCCGTAGACCTCCCAGTAGGCGATGCCGTGCAGCCGTGCGTCGTGCAACGCCGAGAGCGCCGCCTCGTCGGTCACCACGTCCGCGAGAGCGGTGACCCCCGCGGTGATCGACTGCTGTGCCCCGTCGGCAGCGGCGGCAGCCCAATCATGGCCGTCGCGTTCGTACGCGTGGTCGAACGCACTGCCCCAGTCGTCGAAGCCGGTGTAGTGGCGCGCCGCAACCTCGCTCATGTGCGTGTATTGCAGGTGGGTGTGCGCGTTGACAAGTCCGGGAGCCAGCACCCCCTCCCAGCGTTCCTCACGAAACGGCAGGCCGCGATTGGCGAGCGCGCCCAGCACCCACCGCCGGTCACCGACGTGCAGAATCCGCTTGCCGCGCACCGCGACCGCACCGTCGCGAATACGGGGGCTCGTCACGGGCACAACCATGCCGGCGGAGTAGACGACGATCTCAGGCTCGGCTTGCACGCATCGAGTCTAGGGCGTTTGCGCGGGCGGCCGAATCGGAGCCACGGCGCTCGCTCCCACCCCAGCTGGCTGGTAACGGTGTACCCGCCAGGACTGCGCCGCGCCACCTTCCCGTGCATTCACGAATTGTGGATCGGCGCCCCCTCCCCGTGCGCTAAGCGCCACGCGCGCCACCTTCTGCTCAGCTTCCGCGGGCAAGGCATGGACTCCGGGAGTGAGCTCGCTCGTCGCGAGGTGTTCGAGACTCGCGAGTTGCGTGGCGAAGGAGAGGTCCATGACCTCGATCGGATTGCCTTCCGCCGCGGTGTAATTCACGCCGGCGCCCTCGGCGAGAACGAGGAGACCAATCTCTCCGACATTCCTCACTGGCGGGATCCACTCGGTCACCCATTCGGTGAGTTCTTCGCGCACCCAGCCGGCCGCGAGAAGGTCGTCAAGTGCGAGTTCGCCGTCGATACCCCCGGCGACCGCGACCGCGGCACCCGGCCGGACGCGGGAGAGCGCGGGTGCATCGAGCGTGTGCCACACCCCGGTGGCACTGACGACGACATCGGCAAGTGGGAGCGCCTCGGCCGCCGGGAGCGCCTCGTGCCCGTCGTGGAGCGCGGCGAGCGCACGCACCGCGTCACGCTCAACCACGGTCACTCGGGCACCGAGCGCTGCGGCGAAGCGGGCGACTCCGACCCCGACCGGGCCGTAGCCAATGACGACCCAGCGCTCGCCGGCCGTGCCCGGTGCGCGGCCACGGCCGGCAATCTCGGCCGTGTCCAGTGCGTCGGCAATCGCGAACACGCACGACTGCCCGGTGCCAATGAGGTTGTCAAAGTCGGTCTTGGTGCGTGCATCGTTGACCGCGATCACCGGGATCCGCAGCACCCCCTCGGCCTGCATTTCGCGCAGCGGACGCACGCCGCTCGTGGTCTCTTCGCTCGCCGCTCGCAGCGAGGCCAAGGCCTCAGCTCGGGTCGTGTGTGCCAAGCGGATCAGGTGTGCACCGTCGTCGATGAGCAATTCGGGTCGCCAGTCGAGCACCGCCGCGGCGTTGGCCGCATCGATGCTCGGTGCCTCTTCCGCCGAAGCCTGGGTGATGGGCGCGAAGACCCGGATCCCGGGCCCTGCGAGCGCGGCCGCCACCCGGGGGTCGGTTTCAGACACCGCGCCAAAGACCGCAACCTCAGCCCCGGCAGCGCGAAGCGCGAGGGCCAGCACCGCGGTCTTGGGTTCGAGCACGAGGCTCACGGCAACCCGTGTGCCGGCGAGGGTGCCGGCCGCGGCGAGCTCCGCGGCGAGCGCGCGGGTCGCCGGCATGTGTGCGGCGGCCCAGTCGATGCGGTCACGGGCGCTCGCTCCGCGCGCCTGACCGGTCTCGCCCGCTTCGTCGAACACGAAATCGGGAGCGGGCCCATCTTCTTCTGCGGTCACCCGCGCACCCATGCGCGTCAGCATGCGTTCGAGCGTGCCGGAGAGTTCGGTGTGATCCGCGTGATCTGTGCGCAGCAGCACGCGGCTTCCCGCAATCAGCCGGTTGCCCGCGCGCGCGGCTCGACGTATGATCCGTTCCGCGGCCAACGCCGAGGTTCCAGCCTCAGTCATGCGCGACAACCCGCCGCGCGAGGGCGCCACCCAGAGCGGTCGCGAGTCCAAAGACCGCAAAGAGGATCGCCGGGCCCCAGGATCCTCCACCCGACCAGCCGAGCGAGGCTTGCGCGGCGAGCGGCAAGAAGCCACCCACGACCGCGGCCAGGTTATAGCCGAGACTGACACCCGAATAACGCAACTCGGTTGGGAAGAGCAGCGCGAGCGTCGGGCCAGCAACCCCGTAGGCGAGGATCACGGCGGCGAGGCCGAGGCTGACGGCGGCGATCGCGGCACCGGGTGATCCACTGTCGATCAGCCAGAATACCGGGAACGCGACGAGCGCGGTCGCGAGGCCACCCCAGGAGGTGACGCGGCCGGGGCCGAAGCGCTCGGCGAGACGGCCCGAGAGCAGCGTGACACCCACCTGCACGACCGCGGCAATGAGGGTCGCGTTCACCATCAGCTGCCGGTCGAGGCCGCGCTCGTTGGCACCGAAGTTCACGAGGAAGGTGTTCATGAAGTAGAAGCCACCAACGCCCAGAAGCGACACGAGGATCGCGATGCCGAGTCGGCCGGGTGTGCGCCGGAAGAGCTCGATCACCGGCACGCGCACCCGCTCGCCGGTGGCGACGAGCCGCTGAAACTCCGGAGATTCCTCGATGCCCACGCGCAGAAACACCGCGACGAGCAGGAGCGGGAGCGCGGCAAGAAACGGGAGTCGCCAGCCCCACGCATCGAACGATTCAGGAGGCAGGAGCAGTACGAGCGTGAAAGCGCCACTCGACAGCAGCGTGGCGATCGGCGAGGAGAGCTGCACGAGCGCGGAGAGGCGGTTGCGATAGGCCGGAGGGGCGTGCTCGACCGCCATGGTCATGGCACCGCTCCACTCGCCGCCGACCGCGACCCCCTGCAGGAGTCGCAGCACGACGAGCATGATCGGGGCGACGATTCCGATGGCATAGAAGTCGGGCAACATGCCAATGAGCGCGGTCGCGACACCGATCAGCACGACGCTGAGAATCAGTGTGGGTCGGCGGCCAATGCGATCGCCCAGGCTCCCGAAGAGCACCGCGCCCAGGGGCCGTGCAACGAACCCCACGCCGAAGGTCGCGAATGCGGCGAGCGCGGCGGCCTGCGGGTCAAGCTCGGTGAAGAACAACCGGTTGAACACCAGCGCCGCGGCGAGCCCAAAGAGGTAGTAGTCAAACCATTCCATCGCGGTGCCGACGAGCGCGGCGAGCGCGACCTTTCGAGCTGCCTTCAGTGAGAGCTGAGCCGGCGCTTGGGTCGCTCCGGGTTCGTTCATCTCCACCTCCTCCGACGTGCCGAGTCTATGCGTTTCACACACGTGTGCGCTGCTTCTCCCAGCACCGGGGCAGGTGAACAGACCATTGGCGCGAGCGGGCTTCACTTCGACCCAGCAGCCTGAAGTTGGTGATGGATCGCCGTTACTCCTACGATCGAGTGTGCCGGTCTTAGAGATTTCACCGGCCCACCAGTGGACTGCGAGCATCCAAGCGCGATCCTCCCGCCTCAGCAGAGAGGATCGAGGCCATCACGCGCACGCGACTCACCTTCTGGCTGGTACTTCTCCTCGGCTTCATTGGTACCATCGGTCCGCTCTCGACAGATCTCTATCTCCCGACGTTCACCGATATCTCGGGAGACCTCGGGGTGCTTCCTGCGACGGTGCAGCTCACCCTGACGGGGTTTCTCCTCGGGCTCGGATCTGGTCCGCTTATCGTGGGCCCACTGTCGGATCGATACGGTCGCCGGCGCGTCCTCCTCGTTGCGCTTGCGGTATTCGTGGCTTCCGGCGCACTGATGGGGCTGGTATCGGAAATTTGGATACTCATCGCGCTGCGCCTCATCCAGGGGATGGCGACCGCCGCTGGCACGGTGCTGAGCCGTACCATCGTCGTCGACCTTGCTGAGGGGAGTGCCGCCGTTCGCGCGCTCAGCGCGATAGCGGTCGCCGTCGGCATCGGTGCCATCGTTGCCGCACCACTGGGGGGCCTCATCGGGGCGACCTGGGGCTGGCGCGGTGCACTTCTCGCCCTCGCTGGTATCGGTGCCATCATGCTGGCCCTGGCGATTGCCTTCCTGCCGGAGTCGCTCCCAGCAGAGAAACGACATGCTCGCGGAACCGGTGCGCTCTCCTCGCTCTTGATCGCCGCACGGATCCCATCGGTTCCCATGTACGCAGTGATCCTCGGCGCGACGTACGCCGCGATGATGGCCTACATCTCTTCTTCGCCCTTCATCGCGATCGGAATCATGGGCCTCACGCCGCGGGAATTCTCATGGTGGTTTGGGGCCTCCGCATCCGCGATGATCATCGGGAGTCTCCTCAACATGTGGCTCGCCCCGAGATTTGGTGCCGTGCGAATGCTCATGGTGGGTCAAGCACTCCTCGGCGGATCCGGATTGATCTTCATTTTCATGTCGACGACCGGGGCACTCACTCCCCCGCTGTACTTCGGAACCGGGTTTGTACTCATCTCTGGTTTCGGGATCTCAATGGCCAACACCACTGCCCTCGCGCTCTCGTCGGGCGGGGCCGCGCGCGGGTCGGCTTCTGCGCTGCTCAGCACCGCACAGTACCTGTCTGGGGCACTCATCATTCCCCTGGTCGGACTCGGAGGTACTCACTCCGCTTTCCCCATGAGCGTGGCGGTGCTTGCTCTCGCCGTACTGACCGCCAGCGCACTCGTCATCGTGCGACGCACGTCCCGCGCTGCCGATGGCGATGCTGGGATCGCTTCAGATCCCGGCTAGGGTTCACTTCGGCTCACCCCTCGCAGACCACAGCCTTCAGGCATAGGGTGAGGGCATGGTCAGAACCCTCACCGAAGATGACGCAGCCAAGAACGGCCTCCAGATCGTTCACCAGGCCGAGCGGCAGCGATTCGTTGCCATCAGAGACGGACGCGTTGTTGGCGAAGCGCACTATCGCCTGCTCGGCGACACCGGCATTGACTTTGATCACACGGTCGTGGTGCCCGAGCTCCGCGGCACCGGACTTTCCGGGCTGCTCGCGCACCGTGCGGTCACCGACGAGATCGTGCGCGGGCGCAGGGTGGCGGCCTCATGCTGGTTCATCGAGGGCTACCTCGCGAAGCACCCCGAGCTTCAGGGCACGACACCTCACTAGCCGGCACCGTCGGCCCCACACTGCGGCGCGCGACCGCATCGAGAGCCCTACGATGCTTCGGCCTTCTTCCCCAACCGACGCTTCTTTCCGCCATCCGAATTCGCACCCTGCTGCCGAATGAGTTCTGTCAGGTCGCGTGAAATCAGCAGATCAATGCGCTCGTCTCGCGCAGCCTGATATTCCTCGCTCGCCCCACCCGAGTAGTACGGATGCGTCGCGCGCTCCTTCAGCGAATCACCGATTTCATGCCAGGCCGCTTCCCGAGCGCGCGCCGTGGTGACCCTGAGATACTCCTGGTCGGTTGCCCGCGCGCGCAGTTCAACCGCCACGCCTTCGTACACTTCTTGCCGGTGCCGAAGTGTGCGGTTATCGCCGTCGCCATACTCCGAATCACTCCATGCGCTGCGGCCCGTCTTCCGGATCTCTTTGCGCATCTGCTCGATGTGCCGAGCATCGCGTTCGCGCTCGAGCGCGAGTTCGGTGATTGAGTCGCGCACCATGTCGACAATTTCCTGCTCGTCGTAGTCGACCTTCCGCTTGAGCGCGTTCATGATGATCGCGTTCTTCACACTCATGCGCACGGCGACATCGGCGACGAGCAAGCCCTGCTCAACGATGTCTGCAACGGGAGCAAGCTGGCGCTGAGGAAGCTTCCGCGGAAGCTTGGGTCCGCGACGCTTAAACCAGCTGACCACCATGTTTCTCCTACCGATCTCAATAGTCTTCCCAGTATCTCTTAGATCGGGGACTCCACGGCACCCATTTCCGGCGTCAATTCCCGGCACCGATTTCCTCGACGACGATTTCGCGCAGCGTGACCAGCGCGCGTTCGAACTGCCCACCGTCCGGGCCACCCGTGCCAATCACCAGGCCGAACCTCTCGGTAGGGTGATTGTGCCGCTGCCAGTACCCGCTCAGGTGCACCGCACCAAGCCCACATTCCGTGGATCGCGCGATCACCCGTGACTCCACGTACGGTGCCCGTTCTCCCACCCCCAACTCGAGCACGGCGTGCAGGCCACCGCTCATCGGTCGCACCTTCAGGCCCGGCACTCCCGACAGGTGGGTGAGAACCGTCTCGCGTCGCATCGCATAGCGGCGTCGCATGCGCGTCGTGTGGCGCCTCAGCTCACCGCTTCCGAGATAGTCTCCGAGCGCGGACTGCACGACAGCCGATACCGCCCCGCCCAAGTCACGGCGCACCGGCTCGATGAGATCGCGCAGCCTGCGTGGGGCGAGGAGGTACCCGGCGGCAAGCGACTGCGACACCGTCTTCGAAAAGGTGCCGAGCAGTACGACCGACCCAGACTCGGGGTCGTCGAGCGCCGCCAATGCAGGCAGCGGACTCCCCGTGTGGCGCAGTTCGGAGTCGTAGTCGTCTTCGACAATCACCGCGCCGGTGCGGGTCGCCCATGCGAGAAGCTCACGGCGCCGGGCGAGTGGCAATGATCCACCGAGTGGATATTGATGGCTGGGTGTCACGATGATCGCGTCGAGCATGCCGACGGGAAGCGCCCCGGCGTCGAGCCCCTCAGCATCAACGGGAAGTGCGACGATGTGCGCACCGTGCCGCGCGGCCACGCGCCGCAGCGACGGGTACCCGGGATCTTCCACGCCCACCACCAGCCCGCGACCGCTGGTGGTACCCAACGCGGTGAGCAGCAGCCCAAGGCCCTCGCGCGTACCTGCCGTCACGATCACATCCTGAGCCGTGCGCGTCGTGCCCCGTGTGCGGCGCAGATGTTCGGCAATTTCGAGCCGGAGCCTCGGGTCACCAAGCTCCGGGGCCTCGACGTGTGCGCGCAGGGCAGCCTGCCGCCACGCGGTGCGCCACGCGGGGCGATCGATCGAGCTCGTATCTGGCACACCAGGTGCGAGCGGCAGTGGATCGGCACGTCGCACCGTCGCCGCGCCGACAGGGCGAGTGACCCGCGCCGAGTGAGCGTGATCCGCCCGCCGAGCCTGGGCCTGCGGCATCGCGGCCGAAGCGCGGCCAGGCAAGAACGCGGGCGCATGCGCCACCCCGAGATCTGGACTTACGCGGGTGCCTCGGCCATGGCCAGCCGAGAGGTAGCCCTCTGCGGTGAGCTGTTCGTAGGCCGTGACGACCACTCCTCGGGCGACCCCCAATCGTGATGCGAGATTGCGGGTCGCAGGCACGACCTCCCCAGGGAGAAGCGCGCCACCGTCGATCGCGTTCCGCAGCGCGGCCGCAAGTTGCGCGGGGAGTGGAGATCCGGCACTGCGGTCGAGGTGGATCGGCAACTCGGCTGCGGTACGTACGTCGGGCATCACAATATTCTGGCACGCGACCAGAGGCTTGGTCTATTGAAAGTAGCAAACTTTGGCACTTGTGAGGTACCAGATTCACCGCGAAAGTGGAACGCATGACTCAGAACATTGCTGCCCACTCGCCCGCCACTGGTTCCCCGCTCGTCAAGCGCGGCCTCGCCGACATGCTGAAGGGCGGGGTGATCATGGATGTCGTCACCCCCGAGCAGGCACGCATCGCCGAAGACGCGGGTGCCGTCGCCGTCATGGCGCTCGAGCGTGTGCCCGCCGACATTCGCGCGCAGGGCGGCGTCGCCCGCATGAGCGCCCCCGAACTCATCGACGGGATCAAGGCGGCCGTCTCGATTCCCGTCATGGCCAAGGCCCGCATCGGGCACTTCGTCGAGGCCCAGATACTCGAGGCGCTTGAGGTCGACTACATCGACGAGTCCGAGGTGCTCTCCCCCGCCGACTACGTCAACCACATCGACAAGCGAGGCTTCACTGTGCCCTTCGTCTGCGGCGCGACTAACCTCGGCGAGGCGCTGCGGCGCGTCACCGAGGGAGCGGCGATGATCCGTTCAAAGGGCGAAGCCGGCACGGGTGACGTATCTGAGGCGACCCAGCACATCCGCACCATCACGGGAGAAATTGCGCGGCTCGCTTCGCTCAGCCCCGACGAGCTCTTCGTCGCGGCGAAGGAGCTGCAGGCACCCTACGACCTCGTCGCCGAGGTCGCGGCCACCGGCAAGCTCCCTGTGGTGCTTTTCACCGCGGGCGGAGTCGCCACCCCGGCCGACGCTGCCATGATGATGCAGCTCGGCGCCGACGGTGTCTTCGTCGGTTCCGGCATTTTCAAGTCGGGCGACCCCGCGAGGCGCGCCGCCGCAATCGTCACTGCCACGGCTCGTTTCGACGACCCACAAGCGATCACCGAGGCATCACGTGGGCTCGGCGAGGCCATGGTCGGCATCAACGTCTCGGACCTCGCCGCCCCGCATCGCCTCGCCCAGCGCGGCTGGTAGGCATGAGGGCCCAGACGCTGCGCGCCGGAGTACTCGCACTCCAGGGCGGGGTCGCGGAGCACGCGGCAATGCTCGAACAGCTGGGCGCGACCGTCACGCTGGTGCGGCGCGCGAGCGATCTTATCGGGCCCGACGGACCAAGGCTCGATGCCCTCGTGCTGCCCGGCGGTGAGTCGAGCACGCAGGACCGGCTCCTGCGGCTCTTTGATCTTGCGGATCCGCTGCGCAAGATCATCGCGGGCGGACTCCCCACGCTCGGCACCTGCGCGGGGCTGATTCTGCTCGCGGGCGAGGTGCAAGATCCCGCACCGGGACAGCGCACGCTCGGCCTGCTCGACGTGTTCGTAAGGCGCAACGCTCTCGGGGCGCAGATCGCGTCGATCGAGTCCGAGTTCACGGTGCAGGCGGCCGGGGTCTCGGGGCTCGGCGCGCTCGGAGATGTGCGCGGCGCTCTGATCCGCGCGCCGGAGATCGTCTCGGTCGGAGCGGGTGCCCGGGTGCTCGCCGCTCGCGATGGGCGGATCCTCGCGGCAACCTCGCTCCCGCAGGGTGCGACGCTTGGGGCAACCACCCCGGCCAGTCGCCTGCCGCTCGGGACGCTGACTGGCATCGCGTTCCATCCCGAAATTTCGGGAGACCCGGCCTTCCACCGGGCGCTTCTCGCGCAGGCGCGGTAGGGCGCGAGAGAGGCATCGGCGACGCCACGGCAGCGCGCGTCGCAGTGACGTTCGACTACGGGGTGGGATGCAGCGCGTCGTAGCGTTGAAACCCGCTAAATACGCGAAGAAATACCAGCATGAGGGCGAGAATCACGAGGCCGCCCAGGAGCGCGGGCGCCCAGAGTGCGATCAAGGTCGCGAGAGCTCCGGCGAGCAGATCGCCGACGCGCGGCCCGCCGGCGACCACCACGTAGAAAAGCCCCTGCATGCGCCCGCGCACCTCGTCGGGGGCTGCCGCCTGCAGAATCGTGGTGCGGAACACCGCACTCACGTTGTCTGCCGCGCCCGCCCCCGCGAGCGCTGTGCCCGCAAGCAGCAGTGCGGGCCAGACGGTGTTGCGATCCGCCCCCGGGAGTGCGGGCAGAACAATACCGGTGATGAGCAGCACCAGGCCAAACAGGGCGGTGAATGCGCCATACGCGGCGATCGCCCACGTCACGGCCAGGCCCTGTCGGCGCACGCGGCCGAGGGGCCCAGACAGGAGCCCGCTCACGAGCGCACCCACCGCGAACGCGGCGGTGAATAGACCGACGGTGACGGCGCCGCCCCCCAGCACGAGCGCACCCACCGCGGGAAAGACCACGCGCGGCGTACCCAGCGTCATCGCCACCAGGTCGAAGATGAAGGTCGCGCGCACATTGGGTGCGCGACGCAGAAAGCGCAGGCTCTCGACCAGAGAGGCGAACCCCGGGGCGCTTGGCCTGCCCTCCGGACGCATCGCCGGAAGCCCCAGGATGCCGATGAAGGCCGCGGTGAAGAGCACGGCATCGAGCAGGTAGGTCCACGCGAATCCCGCGGTGGCGACCAGCACCCCGGCGATGGCCGGGCCCACCGTTACCGACAGCCCCATCGTGATGCCGCTCAGCGCGGCGGCGGCCGGAAGGAGCTGCGTCGGCAGCAGGCGGGGCAGGATCGCGCCGCGGGTGGCTCCGAGAATTGTAGCGGAGGCGGCGTTGATGGCCGCGAGCGCGTAGTACGGCCAGGTCGCGGTGACGTCGAAAAACGCGATGGTCGTCATTGCGCCGATGCTGAGCCACGCAGCGGTGGCGGTGACGAGCGAGACCGCGCGACGGTCGAAGCGGTCGGCGAGTGCGCCGCCGACGAACCCGGCGAGGATCATTGGGCCGAGCGCCCACAGCGCGACGAGGGCGACGGCGAGGGTGGATCGGGTCAGCGCGTAGACGTGCAGCCCAACGGCGACAATCGTCACCTGCGCGCCAATTTGCGCGACGGAAGTGCCGATCCACAGTCTGGCGAATTGGGGGCTCTGCTGCAGGGGGCTGAGATCGACGAGCAGTGACGCGAGGCGACCCCGGCGCGCGCTCGTTTGGTCCCCCGATGTCTCCAGTTCACCCACCCCCGAACCCTACACCGCACCGCCGATTCCCTGCGCGGAGGGGTAAACTCGGGGCGTGTACGACGACCGATACGATCACGACCCGGTGAACGCGATGAAGCCTCGCCGCGGGTCCGCCCCGCGGCCACAGGTCACCCTCGCACGTGGCCTCGTCGTAGAACACACCGAGACCGAGTGGTGCGGCGCGGTGGTGGGTGCGCGTGACGGACTTGTGCACCTCGAAGACTTCCGCGGCAAGGTGCGCGCCTTCGCGCTCTCCGACGGCTTCCTCGTTGATGGCGCGCCCGTCACGCTCGCCATGCCGCAGCGCGCTCCGCAGCGGCAGCGCACAGCGTCGGGCTCTTTCGCGGTGGATCAGCATCGCGCCAAGGTCGCGATGCCCAGCCGCATCTTCGTCGAAGGCAAACACGATGCCGAACTCGTCGAGCAGGTGTGGGGCGACGACCTGCGCGTTGAGGGCGTGGTGGTCGAACTCCTCGAGGGTGCCGACAATCTCGAGCAGGTGCTCGCTGAGTTTGGGCCGAGCTCGGAGCGACGCGCGGGGGTCCTGCTCGATCACCTGATTGCGGGCAGCAAAGAGACACGCATAGCGGAACACATTGGCCGCGGCCCGTTCGGTACGAGCGTGCTCATCGTCGGCCACCCGTTCGTCGATATCTGGGCGGCGGTCAAACCGGAACGAGTGGGACTCACCGCGTGGCCAGAGATTCCCCGGAACGTGGAGTGGAAGACCGGAATCTGCCGCGCGCTCGGTTGGCCGGCTGAGGAGCCTGCCGACCTCGCCGATGCCTGGTCACGCATCAGGGGTCGCGTGCGCTCCTTCCGTGACCTCGAGCCGAGCCTCGTGGGCCGGGTCGAGCAGCTCATCGATTTCGTCACCGTAGAATCCTGACCGAAGGCGAGGGAAGAATATGCCTGGGCCCGTATACATCCTCATGGCCGAGTGGCAGGGGTCGTCATCGTCGCGAGCGATGCAGCTCATCGAGGGTGCTTCTGCCATACGCGAAGACCTCCCCTCGACGACGATCGAGGTACCCGTTCCGCTCGGCGCAGGTGACGCGCTGGGTACGCCAGCACTGCGGCTGAGTAGTGTGCTGCGCTCGCGCGACGCTGCGGCACAGGCACTCCGCGAACTCCAGGCACCGCACATCACGGTGGGGGGCGACTGCGCCTCAACCTTGGCGGGACTCGCCACGTCGATCGCGCGGCACGGTGCGGATCGCCTCGCCGTGCTGTGGTTTGATGCGCATCCCGATCTGCAGCACCCGGCCACCTCTCCGAGCGGTGCCATCTCAGGGATGGCGCTTCGTCACGCGCTCGGCGAGGGAGTCGAAGACCTGGCCTTCGCCGATCCGGTGCGACATGAGTTGCTCACGCTGGTCGGCACACGCGCCTTTGACGACGAGGAAGTCGTTGAAGTCACGTCGCGCGGCATTGCCCACCTTGCGGTACCCACGGACCCCGGGCATGACACCCTCGCGCATGCGGTGGCCGAACGACTCCGATCAACTGGCGCGACCCACGTCTACGTGCACATCGATCTCGACGTGCTCGACCCAGCCGAGTTCGCTGCGGTGCACGCCCCGGAGCCCTTTGGGTTGAGTCTCGCGCAACTCACCGAGTCGGTGCGCAGCGCGGTTGCGACCCTCCCCCTTGCCGGGGCCAACATTAGCGAGTTCGCGCCGCGTGATGCCGAGGCCGCGGCGGCGGATCTCCCGAGCGTGCTGCGCGTGCTCGCGGCCCTCACTTCAGGTGGGCGGGAGGCCGCGTGACGGGGTCACAGGCGGCACCGACTCCCGGTCGCAGCACGCGCCCGTGGCCGCTCGCCGGGCTCGGGTATCTCTACGCCACAGCCATTGGATTCGCCTGGGGCGCACTCTGGAGCACGGGGCCCATCAGGCGCATCGGCGGGCTCTGGGTCTTCACCGGCATGCCGAGGTGGACCTTCGGCCGCGGCGGCAGCTGCGTCGGGGGATGCTATCTCACCGCGCACAACGCGAGCGAGGCGGTGCTCCGCCACGAGCGCGTGCACCGCGAACAGTGGCGGCACTACGGCATGGCGTTGCCCGTTCTCTACCTGCTCTCCGGGCGCGATCCTCTGCGCAACCGATTTGAAATCGAGGCTGGTCTCGAAGACGGCGGATACCTGCCGAAATCGCGGGGCCGCAGATAGACCTGCTCCTTACGCGTGCAGGTCGCGCATCGACCCGAGGATCGCGTCGCGCAGGGTCGGCGGCGCCGCACCCTCGCACGCGCGCCGCACGGCAACGGTGAGTTTCTCGAAGACCTGCTGCTCGTCTCGACATTCGGGGCAGTCGTCGAGGTGCTCGCGAATGGTCTCCGAATCAGTCGCGCACAGCTCGCCGCGTATGAGTTCTTCGAGGTTGGCCTGTGCGTACTCGCAGCCGCATCCACTCATCGTGCACCTCCCGTGTTCGCAACGCTCTGCGCATCAAGACCCACGCCCTGCTCACGCGCATACTCGCCGAGCACACTGCGCAGCTTCGCTCGACCGCGATGCAGACGGCTCATCACCGTTCCGATCGGACGCTCGATGATGTCGGCAATCTCTTGGTAACTGAAGCCCTCGACATCGGCGAGGTAGACCACCATGCGAAATTCCTCGGCGAGATCGTTCAGAGCATCGGTCACTACCGTCGCCGGGGTGCGATCGATCGCCTCGGCCTCGGCAGAGCGCGAGGCCATCGCGGTCGTGGATTCGGCACCGCCCAGCTGCCAGTCTTCAAGATCCTCGACGACCCCAAGGTAAGGTTCGCGCTGCTTCTTTCGGTACGTGTTGATGTACGCATTTGTCATGATGCGGTACAACCAAGCCTTCAGATTTGTGCCCTCGGCGAAGCTCTCGAAAGCGGCGAAGGCCTTCATGAAGGTCTCCTGCACGAGATCCTGCGCGTCTTGAGGGTTTCGCGTCATCTTCATCGCGGCACCGTAGAGTTGATCAAGATACGGCATGGCATCGCGAGTGAACCGGCGCTCGACATCGGCGCGATCGGTTGGCGAAGATTCTGTGCGGCTCACACTTGCACAGCTTACCGGGGGGCGGATCCGCACTCGCTGCACACACTCCTCCGCGACGCGAGTGCGTGTGTCGGGGCGGTCAACCAATGTCAGCGTGACCATGCCACCTCCCCGTTTCCCATCGTGTGCCGGTACACTTCACAACGACTGTCACCCGCGAAATATTCCCCGTTGGAGCTGCCTGAAACATGCTGATCGCCAAGCTGAACTCCGGTCGTGATGACGAGGATCCGGCGGGCCAGGGCGATGCTGGTGCGGGAGTCACCCCGCCCTGGGCGGCACCCCAGGCAACTGGCCCGCTCGCCGCGACCGTCCCACTTCCCGGATCGAAATCGCTCACCGGGCGCGAACTTATCCTGGCGGCACTCGCCGACGGACCGAGCATTCTTCGCGCACCCCTGCATTCGCGCGACTCGGCGCTGATGATCGAGGCGCTGCGGGCTCTGGGTACCACCATTGAAGAGGTCGGCACGCCGGGCCCGTTTGGCTCCGACCTTCGCATCACCCCCGCACAGACACTCACCGGATCGACCAGTATCGAGTGCGGCCTTGCCGGCACCGTGATGCGCTTCATGCCCCCGGTGGCGGCACTCGCGCTCGGCCCGACCGCCTTCGATGGCGACCCGTACGCGCGCAAGCGCCCCATGCGCGCGATCTTGGAGGCGCTCCGCGCCCTCGGTGCCGACATAGCTGACGAGGGCCGCGGCGCGCTTCCCTTCACCGTGCACGGCACGGGATCCCTGCGAGGCGGCCTGGTCGAACTCGACGCCTCGCTCTCAAGCCAGTTCGTATCGGGGCTCCTGCTGAGCGCCGCCCGCTTTGACGAGGGCGTGCACGTGATCCACCGTGGCGCACGGCTGCCCAGCGTGCCCCACATCGAGATGACGCTCGACGTGCTGCGCGCTCGCGGGGTCGAGGCCGACAGCCCGGCACCCGGCGAGTGGCGAGTAGCACCCGGCCCGATCCGCGCGCGCGACCTCACCATCGAACCAGATCTGTCGAACGCTGCACCGTTTCTCGCGGCGGCGCTCGTCGCGGGCGGGCACGTGACCGTGCCGAACTGGCCCGCCACCACCACCCAAGTCGGCGACCAGTTGCGCGGGCTGCTGCCGGCGTTTGGT
The DNA here is from genome assembly GCF_052386045.1 of Leucobacter fengyongliangi. NCBI lineage: Bacteria > Bacillati > Actinomycetota > Actinomycetes > Micrococcales > Microbacteriaceae > Leucobacter > Leucobacter fengyongliangi. Next base: position 1,914,135 of record NZ_CM126356.1, read on the forward strand.
GCCGAGGTCACGTACACGCCGGGCCCCTCGGGCAGCGGATTGCTCACCGTCACGGGTTCCGGCAAGATTCGCGGGGTTCACCTGCACGTGCCCGAGGCGGGCGAACTCGCCCCGACCCTGGTGGGGCTCGCAGCGCTCGCCGATGAACCGAGCGAGATCACCGGCATTGGGCACATTCGCCATCACGAGACCGACCGCATCGCGGCGCTTGTCGCTGAGATCCGCGGCCTCGGCGGGGGCGCTGACGAGCTCGAAGACGGCATCGCAATTCGCCCCGCCAGCCTGCACAATGGGTTGTGGAAGTCGTACGCCGATCACCGCATGGCCACTACCGGAGCGCTCCTGGGGCTTCGCACCGCGGGCGTTGAGATCGAAGATGTCGAAAGCACGGCGAAAACCCTCCCGCAGTTCACTCAACTCTGGGAGCGCATGCTCGGCGGTGCGGGAGCTGGCAGCGCCTCCGGCGGCAACGGGGTTTTCCCCCTCATGGGCGGCGTGTCGGGCGCATGAGCTGGCTTCCTATCGACGACGACGCAGATGCTGACGAGCCTTACGGCGCGTACGCCGACCTTGAGGTGCGTCAGCGACCGAATCCGAAGGCTAACCGGCCGCGCACCAAGCGACGCCCCGAACACGCCGACGCGGTGATCGGTATGGTCACGGGAGTCGACCGGGGGCGTTACCAGGTGCTCGTCGGCGACTCCCGATCCACGGCAACCGGAGACGTGCGCACCGTCACTGCTGCACGCGCCCGCGAACTGCACCGCACTCCCATCGTGATCGGAGACCGCGCCCAGCTGGTCGGCGACACGAGCGGCGACGAGGGCTCGCTCGCGCGCATCGTCGGGCTCGAGGAGCGACGCACTCTGCTGCGCAGAAGCGCCGACGACTCCGATCGGCTCGAACGCGTGATGGTCGCCAACGCCGACCAGATGCTCATCGTCATCGCGGCCGCGAACCCCGAACCGCGGGTGCGGCTCGTGGATCGCTACCTCGTAGCCGCCTACGACGCGGGCATCTCGCCCCTCATCTGCATCACCAAGACCGACGTCGCTGACCCCGAGCCGTTTCTCTCCCACTTCGCAGCGCTCGAGGTGCCGGTGTTTCGCTCGCGCCCGGGCGACGAGCCACTCCAAGCAATCCGTGAGGCGCTCGCGGGCAAGACGACGGTGTTCGTGGGACACTCTGGGGTCGGCAAATCGACGCTGATTAACGCGCTCGTGCCAGATGCACTGAGGGCCATTGGGCACGTCAACGAGGTCACGGGGCGCGGCCGTCACACATCCTCGTCGTCGGTGGCCTTGCGGGCACTCACGCCGGGGTGTGCGGGCGGCGACCACGGCTGGGTCATCGACACCCCAGGCGTGCGATCGTTCGGTCTGGGGCACGTAACGAGCGACGGGGTGCTTCGAGGGTTCGTAGATCTCGCTTCCCTGATCGATGAGTGCCCGCGCGGGTGCACGCACTCTGGCGACGCCCCCGACTGCGAGCTCGATGCCGCGATCGCAGATGGACGTCTCGATGCCACTGGCGCGGCCCGCGTGGAGTCGCTGCGACGGCTCCTACACTGATCCAGCTTCGCTAGGCTGTTGACATGAGTGAACGCGTCGTACTTGCAGCCGGTCAAACCGCCCCAGATTTCAACCTCCTCGATCAAAGTGGCACCACGGTATCGCTCAGTGAGTTCCGCGGCCAGCGAGTCATCCTCTTTGTCTACCCGGCTGCCATGACCCCCGGCTGCACCACTGAGGCGTGCGATTTCCGTGACTCGCTCGCGCCGCTGCAGGCGGCTGGCTACCAGGTACTCGGCGTCTCCCCCGACGCACCTGAGAAGCAGCAGCGCTTCGCCGAGCGTGACGGTCTCACCTACCCGCTACTGAGCGATCCCGATCATCAGCTTCTGCAGGCCTACGGTGCCTATGGCGAGAAGAGCATGTACGGCAAGACCACGGTTGGTGTCATCCGTTCGACGTTCGTGATTGACGAGAATGGAACCATCGAGCATGCGCTCTACAACGTGAAGGCGACCGGTCACGTCGCCCGCGTGCGGAAGCTTCTGGGTGTCTAGCCTGCCGCGCTGAGTTCAGGGTCTGTGCCCGCAGGGCGCGCAAGCATTGCGGCGAAGAAGCCGACGAGCGCGAGCACCACAAGCCCCCACCCGAGCATCGGGCCGCCGATTGCTCCGCCCATCTGCAGTACCCCGGTTCCCGCGGCAAAGATCAGCACGTGCATGGTAAGTGCGGAGCCGCGGGCCCAACTCGCTCTGGTGCGCGCTGCGCCCCACAGGGTGATGAGCACCCACGCCCAGGAGATAAGCGCTGCGAGCAGAATGCTCAGACGGGGCCCGAGCGGCTCATCGCTCGCCCCAAGAAAGTCCGTCGTGATCGGAACGAGCGCGGCAATCCCGCCGAACGCCTCCACCGCGAGCACCGCCAGCAACACACCCCAGGCGGAACGTGCGCGGCCAGTAACATCGTGTGAACTCGGCATTACGGGTTCCTTTCCAGGAGGTTGCAAATTGGCTATTGATTTGCGCCTTCAACCATGAAACTATATATCTATCGAGTTTCGCGCACGTCGTGGTGGGCAATCTCAGCCCGCAATTTAGGATTTGCGCGAGATCATTACCTACCCGGCCTTGGTTCTTCGCGCATGCACACAAGGAGGAACCACATGGACTGGCGCGAACAGGCAGCTTGCCTCACAGTAGACCCTGAACTCTTTTTTCCGGTCGGCAACACCGGCCCGGCTGTTGACCAGATTGAGCGTGCCAAGTCGGTGTGCGCCCGGTGCAAGGTTACCGAGATGTGCCTGCAGTACGCCATGGACACAGGTCAGGATTCTGGTGTCTGGGGCGGTCTCAGCGAAGATGAGCGTCGGGCGTTGAAGCGTCGCGCCGCTCGCGCGCGCCGCGCCTCCTAGTTTCACGCGAAGGTGAGGCTGGCACACCACCGTGCGCTAAAGCCCGAGACTCCCTCGTCAAACGCAGCGAAACCCCGGACTCGTTCAGTCCGGGGTTTCGCTGCGTTTGGTGTCCTGTCAGTTTCGCACCTCAGCTTCTCTGGTTTCCGAGCCGACGGCCTGCTCCCAGTGCCACTCCGCCCAGGAGAAGCAACAGCGTTGCCGCGAGCATGCCCTGCAACCCTGTCTCCTCTCCGGCACCGGTCACTTCGAGCATCGGCGCTGCTGCCATCATCGCGGGCACCCGATTCTGGGGTGCGGGGGCAGGTAGCACCGCGGCCGGCGTCTCGGGCTCGGAATCGGTCGGGAAGATCACACTTCCGCCTACGTTGCCGAACGCGAAAATGAAGGTGTTTGGTGATCCGTCGTAGGGTTCGAGATTCGGCTTGCCGAAGGAGTATGCCTCGGCACCAACCGCACGCAGCGCCTCGATTGCCAAAGCCTCATTCGCAGCCGCCCCATAGAAGGTGATGAAGGTCAACACCTGTCCCGGGCTCAGCGCGCCAAAGGTGAAGTCGAACAGCGCACCGTGATCGTCGGGCCCGGCGTTGGTGAAGTTCCCGGTGAAGCCAATGTCACTCGGACCGTCAAGCGGGTTTGATGAAGCGAACCCATCGTTGCTGGTAAAGGTGATCGCGACCGCGGTGCCCGTGTCGAGCGTCACGAGCTCGTCAAACTCGGTCGGCTCGATGTCCCAGTCCATGACCCGTCGGTACTGCACCACCGCGATCGTCTCGCCGGTCACGTTCTGGATGGACACGTTGACCTGGTAGAGGTTCGGCGTGAGAGGCGAAGGCACGTACTCGTGCGTGACGCGGAAGACCGGGGCACCCGATTCGTCGTTCACGAGCACGACCGACTTCGCGGTCGAATCCGTCCACTCGAAGCTCTCGAGCGTCAGGTTCTCCCCGCCTTCTCCGAGCTCTGCAATGTTCGCACCACCCCAGGTTCCGGTCGCGGGATCGGCGACACCCCATCCCTCGCACAAGCACCCGGGCGACGTCGCCTCGTTGCCGGTGGGTATGAAGTGCAGCCCCACATCACCCGGGCCAGCCTCCGAGCCTGTGCCGTCATCGGCGTTCAGCTCACCCGTGGGGTTGACCGCGAGGAGGATGGTGCCATTGTCGATGCAGACCGCCGGATAGCACGGGTCTCCCGGTTCGGGGACCGTCGGTGTCTCCGCGAACACGGTCACCGTTGGTTCTGTAACCTCGCTCTTCAACACGGCTTCGACATCCTCGTCGGTGGTAACCACCTCCAGTGGAGCCACGGGTTCTGGTTCGAAGGCAGGCGCGGGCGCTGGTTCAGTAACGGGCGCCGGTTCGGGCGCCGGTTCGGGCGCCGGCGCCTCCACCGTCTCCAAAGTCACCTCTTCCGCGGGCGGACCATCGTCCGCATACGCAATTGCTGGCGCAAAGACCAGACTTGCGACGCAGAGTAGGGCGCCGGCGACAAAGCCAACCCCCTGCTTCCGCTGACTCGATTTCCGATGATAGATCAACGTAGACATGGTTAGGGTCCCAACTCACAAAGTGGCGTTCCCCTATTGCTCGCATCCTAACAAGAGCGATCCCATATCACAATCACTTGCGTACCCGCACCAAGGACCCTCCGACCTGCCTGAATCCGCGCACACCAAACACCACATACCCGGTGTGCGGCATGCGGTGTGGGGTGTGGGGTGTGCGCGCGGCTTGCCTCAGTCGGTGCCGGAGTCGAACGCGGCCGACAGGCCCAGCTCGTCGGCTTCCTCGTCGATACCCGACACCGCATCGGCGATTTTCTCGGCGCCGCCTCGCTCAAGCTCACCCACGAGCTCCGCGGTCGGGCCACCCACGAGGCCCAGCTGCGCGTACTGCTCCAGGCGAGCGCGGGAATCGGCAATGTCGAGGTTGCGCATCGTGAGCTGGCCGATACGATCCTCGGGGCCGAACGCAGCACCGATGGTGCGCTCCATCGAGAGCTTCTCGGGGTGGTAGCTGAGGTTTGGTCCGGTGGTGTTCAGGATCGTGTAGTCGTCGCCGCGGCGCAGTCGCAACGTGACCTCGCCAGAGATCGCGGATCCTACCCAGCGCTGAATCGACTCGCGCAGCATGAGCGACTGCGGGTCAAGCCAGCGCCCCTCGTACATCAGTCGTCCGAGTCGGCGGCCCTCGTTGTGGTACGAAGCGACCGTATCTTCGTTGTGAATCGCGTTCAGCAACCGCTCGTAGGCGATGTGCAGCAGCGCCATGCCGGGCGCCTCGTAGATGCCACGCGACTTTGCCTCAATGATCCTGTTTTCGATCTGGTCGCTGACGCCGAGCCCGTGACGGCCGCCGATGGAATTGGCTTCGAGCACGAGAGCGACGGGATCCGCAAATTCAACCCCGTTGATCGCGACCGGGCGACCGGCCTCAAACGTGACCGACACCTCTTCCGTGGCGACCTCAACATCGTCGCGCCACGCGGCGACGCCCATGATCGGCTCGATAATGTCGAGTCCGGTGTCGAGAAACTCGAGTTTCTTCGCCTCGTGCGTCGCGCCCCAAATATTCGCGTCGGTCGAGTAGGCCTTCTCCGTCGCGTCGCGGTACGGGAAACCGCGCTCAACGAGCCATTCGCTCATTTCGTGGCGCCCGCCCAACTCCTCGACGAAGCTCGAGTCGAGCCAGGGCTTGTAGATACGCAGCCCCGGGTTGGCCATGAGACCGTACCGATAGAACCGCTCGATGTCATTGCCCTTGTAGGTGGAACCGTCACCCCAAATGTCGACGCCGTCGTCTTTCATCGCGCGCACCAGCAGGGTGCCCGTGACTGCGCGTCCGAGTGGCGTGGTGTTGAAGTAGGTCTTGCCACCCGAGCGCACGTTGAACGCACCGCACTGCAGGGCCACCAGGCCCTCCTCTACGAGCGGAAGCTTCGCGTCAACGAGGCGCGCGATCTCGGCACCGTATTCGGTCGCGCGCCCGGCGACCCCATCGATATCGGGCTCGTCGTACTGACCAATATCGGCGGTATAGGTGCAGGGAATCGCACCCTTCTCGCGCATCCACGCGACCGCGCAACTGGTGTCGAGACCGCCGGAAAAGGCGATGCCGACACGCTCGCCTACGGGCAGGGAAGAAAGAACCTTAGACATGCCCTCTAGTCTAGAGGCCCGACACCCTGCCTACAGTACGTCGAAGGTGCGAGGATCCGGGCCGAAGTTCTGGCCCGCCTCGAGCGAGCCGATCGCCGCCATCTGCGCCTCGGTGAGGGTGAAATCAAACACGTCGGCATTCTCGAGCATCCGCTTCTTGCGAGTGGTCTTCGGAAAGACAATGGTTCCTTGTTGCACGTGCCAGCGCAGCACCACCTGAGCCGGGGACTTCGAGTGCGCAACGCCAGCGTTCGTGATCTCCGGGCGTCTCAGGAGATCACTCTTCCCCTGGGCGAGTGGACCCCAGGCCTCAACGGCGATGCCGTTGGCTTTGCAGTATGCGCGCAGCTCACGCCGCTGATGGAACGGGTGCAATTCGATCTGGTTCACGGCAGGCACAACCCCGGTCTCCTCGTGCAGCTCGCGCAGGTGCTCAACCTCGAAGTTCGAGACGCCGATCGACTCGGTCAGCCCCGCGCCGACCAGTTGCACCATTCCGCGCCAGGCCTCCAACGCGGTACCCAGCATGGGCATCGGCCAGTGGATCAGGTACAGATCGAGTCGATCAAGCCCGAGTCGATCGAGGCTCTTCTCGAACGCGCTGCGCGGATCCTCATGATCGGTATTCCAAAGCTTCGTGGTGATAAACAGTTCGTCGCGTGGGATGCCGCTCTGCGCAATCGCGCGGCCCACCCCATCTTCGTTGTGGTAAATAAACGCCGTGTCGATGTGGCGGTACCCGACTTCAAGCGCCTCGCTGACAATGCGCTCAGTCTCACCGGGTTCGACCTTGAATACTCCGAGCCCCAATTGGGGAATTCGATGGCCATCATTCAACGCGATCGAGGGGATCGGTAGAGCAGTCATGCGTCACTCCTTGTGAACGGGCTATCAAACAGATTACGAAACTACTGGCGAATCCAGCTTATCCACCACGATCCCAGGTCAAGCGCCCCACCCCGTGACCGCGATAATAGAGTAATGAAAATCGAGTTTCCGCCAGAGCTGCCCGTCAGCCAAATGCGGAGCGAGATTGAGGCCGCCATCTCGAAGCATCAGGTCGTGATCGTCGCGGGCGAGACTGGCTCGGGCAAGACGACCCAACTCCCGAAGATCGCCCTTGCGCTCGGTCGCGAGCGTATCGCCCACACCCAGCCCCGCCGCATCGCCGCCCGCACCATCGCGGAGCGCATCGCGGAGGAGCTGGGTTCAGAGCTCGGCGATCTCGTGGGCTACCAGGTGCGCTTCACCGACAAGGTCAGCGCGAACACGCGGATCCGCCTTATGACCGACGGCATCTTGCTGAACGCGATCCACCGCGACCGCGATCTGTTGGCGTACGACACGATCATCATCGACGAGGCGCACGAACGCAGCCTCAACATCGATTTCCTGATCGGATACCTGCAGACCCTCCTCCCCCGCCGCCCCGACCTCAAGGTCATCATCACCTCGGCGACGATCGACCCGGCGTCGTTCGCCGCCCACTTCGCCGACCCTCGCACCGGTGAACCCGCGCCGATCATCGAGGTGTCGGGTCGCACGTATCCGGTCGAGATTCGCTATCGCCCGCTCGTCGAGGAAATCGAGGTGCCGGATCCGAAGGGTGGCCCCCCGAAGATACGCAAGGTCGAGCGAGACATGTTTGATGCGATCGGCGAGGCGGTCGACGAGCTCGCGAAGGAGCAGCCGGGTGACGTGCTCGTCTTCCTCTCGGGCGAGGCCGAGATCCGCGATGCCGCGGACGTGCTGAACGGCCGCCTCCGCGCGAGCGGCCGGAGCACCCGGACGGAGATCCTGCCGCTCTACGGGCGTCTCAGCGCCGCGGAGCAGCACCGCGTGTTTGAGCGCCGCAGCGGCGCCAGTGCCGGGGCCCGCCGGATCGTGCTCGCGACCAACGTCGCCGAGACGAGCCTCACCGTTCCGGGCATCCGATATGTCATCGATGCCGGCACCGCACGCATCTCGCGCTACAGCTCGCGCAGCAAGGTGCAGCGCCTCCCCATCGAGGCGATCGCGCAGGCGAGCGCAAACCAGCGCTCGGGCCGCTCGGGCCGCACGAGCCCCGGCATCGCGATCCGCCTGTACAGCGAGGAAGATTACGCGGCCCGGCCCGCATACACCGAGCCCGAGATTCTCCGCACCGGCCTCGCGAGCGTCATCTTGCAGATGCTTGCCCTTGATCTCGGCGAGATCGGCGACTACCCGTTCCTCACCCCTCCCGACAGCCGCGGCGTGAGCGACGGACTGGGCCTGCTGCTTGAGCTGGGAGCGGTGTCGAAGCACGGCAAGACGCATCGCATCACCAAGGTCGGGCGCGAACTGTCGCGCCTTCCCATCGAGCCGCGATTTGCCCGCATGGTCATCGAAGCCCGCCGGCACGATGTCCTTCCCCAGGTGCTCGCGATCGTCGCGGGCCTCACCATTCAAGACGTGCGCGAACGCCCGCAGGCAGAGCGGGGCAAGGCCGACGAACTGCACGCACGATTCGCCGATCCGCTGGGCGACCTCATGTCGCTACTGAATCTTTGGAACTATCTGCAAGAACAGCAGCAGGCGCTTTCGTCAAGCGCGTTTCGGCGCCTTTGCAAGGCCGAGTTTCTGAACTTTCTGCGCGTGCGCGAGTGGATGGATCTCGTGCGCCAGCTCGAGCGCATCGCACGGCCAGGGCGATCCACGGCTCGCGAGCAGGCGTCCCGGAGGCTGGAGAAACCTCAGAACACACCCCAAGAGCTACCCACAGCGGCGGGCGGATCGGCAGAGGCGATCCACCGCTCGGTGCTCGCGGGGCTACTCTCGCACCTCGGCGTGCGCGACGACCGGCAAGATCGGCGCGCACCGCAGGGCCGCCGCAAGCCCGCGCAAGAATACCTGGGCTCGCGCGGCACCCGCTTCGCGCTGTACCCAGGCTCGAGCCTCGCGAAGCGCCCACCCGAAGTCGTGATGAGCGTCGAACTCGTTGAAACCAGCAGACTCTTCGCGCGGGGCAACGCCGCAGTCGACCCCGCCTGGGCTGAAGAACTCGCGGGTCCGCTCGCCAAACGGCAACTCGGTGAGCCGCACTGGGAGCGCAAGCAGGGCGCCGCGGTTGCGTATGAGCGTGTCACCCTCTACGGGGTTCCCATTGTGGATCGCCGCCGCGTGTTGCTCTCGCGCTTCGACGCGGTGCACGCTCGAGAACTCTTCATCCGGCACGCGCTCGTCGAGGGCGACTGGGATTCGCCCCAGGCCTTCGACCGGGCAAACCGTCAGTTGCGCCGCGAGCTCGAGCAGCTCGAGGAGCGCACCCGCCAGCGCGGGCTCGTGGGTGACGACGATCGCGTGTTCGAGTTCTACGACGCGCGTGTACCCGCCGAGGTCACCAGCGTGCGGGATTTCGAGGGGTGGTGGGGCAAGGCACAGCGCGCGACACCCAAGCTGCTCTCGATGCGCCGCGAGGACCTGCTCGAGGAGGAGGCCCCGGAGGTCGACGAGCGTGAGTTCCCACGCGAGTGGCGGCACGGCGACCAGACGCTCAGGTTGCGCTACCGGTTTGAACCGGGTTCCGACGACGACGGGGTCACCGTGACGGTTCCCCTGCCGCTCCTGCCACGCATCGACGGCCGGGAGTTCGAGAAACTCGTGCCCGGGCTGCGCGAAGAACTCGTCACCGCCCTGATCAAGACGCTGCCCAAGGCGATCCGCAAACACGTGGTGCCCGCCGGCGACTGGGCGCGAACGCTGCTGCAGGCAGTGGGCCCGCAGCTCGACCGCCGCGACGCTCAGACATCCGGCACCACCCACGCGGGCACCGGGCCGTCAGACACCGCAGATACGCTCACCGCGCTGCTCGCGGCCGAGATCCGCCGCCGCACGAGCGTGCAGGTGACCGCGGCTGATTTCGACGTCGCCCGGCTCCCCGCGCACCTCACCCCCACCTTTCGTGTCGTCGACGCGCGTGGCCGCAGCGTCGGCACCGGAAAGAACCTGACCGAGCTGCAGGCCGCTCACAAGGAGCAGTCGACCCGCGGTGTCGCCCGGGTGGCCGCGGCCGCGCAGGCGCGCAGCGAACTCGAACACAAGGGTGCCACCAGCTGGATATTTGGCGACCTCCCGCAGCACGTCGACACCGCGTTCTCTGGCGGGCGCGGGGGCGGCGGGGTCGTGCGCGCCTACCCGGCGATTGTGGATCGTCGCACCAGCGTCGACCTCATGCTGGTGGCAGATGCGGGTGAGCAGGCCAGGCTCTCGATCCGCGGCCTACGCCGGCTTGTGGCGCTCAGTTCCCCGTCGCCCGCGAGCTACATTCGCGAACACCTGTCAAACTCCGAGAAGCTGCTTCTCGCGGCCGGGCCCTACCGCTCTCTCTATCAGGCGATCGCCGATGTGTCGCTCGCGGTCGCCGACAAGCTCATCAGGAAGCATGCCCCGAGCGGCATGGTGTGGCGGGCCGCCGAATTCGAGGCGATCGCGAATGACTACGCGGCCGCGCTCATCGACGAGATCTATGGCACGATCGCGCTCACCGCGCGCGTGCTCGAGGGAGCGCGCCAGGCGCGGAAGGCCATCAAGGCAGCCAAGTCGTTGCAGGTGCTCAGCCAGGTATCCGACGCAGCGACGCAACTCGATCTACTCGTGTGGGCCGCGGCTGGTGGCGACGGCTTCGTCTCCCGCACGGGCAGCGCGCGACTCGAGCGTCTGCCCGTGTACCTCGAGGCGATCCGCCATCGCATGAACCAGCTCACCGCGCAGCCCGGCCGCGACCGCGCCTGGCAAAACGAGGTGGATCGCGCGCTGGAACTCTTCGCCGAGGCCGGGGGCGTGATTCCACTGCCAGCCGATGCGCCACCGCATCTGGTGCGGGCCCGGTGGCTCATCGAGGAGCTGCGAGTCAGCCTCTTCGCACAGCACCTGCGCACCGCGGAGCCGGCTTCTCTCGCGCGCATACAGAAATCACTGACAGAGCACTAGAATCACCCGGTGGGCATATATCGCGAACTCAGCCGCAGCCCGGGGGTCTTCCGCATCCTTGCAGCGCAGCTCCTCGCGCGCTTCCCGTTCGGGATGCTGTCGATCACCGTGCTGCTGCACATCCAACTGACCTATGGCAATTACACCTCGGCCGGGCTCATTCTCGCCGCCCAGAGCATCGGCCAGGCAATCTCGGGTCCCCTCGCGAGCAGGCTCATGGGCCGCTTAGGTATGCGACCGGTGTTGACCGCCACCACCATCGTATGCACCGCCCTGCTCGTCACGATAGCCCTCACTCATTTCCCGATCGCAGTTCTCACCGCCATCGCGTTTGTCGTTGGGCTCACAACGCCGCCGATCACGCCGGCCGTGCGCACCCTATACCCCACCATGGTTCCGGGAAACCGGCTCACCGGGCTCTTCTCTCTCGACGCTTCCGCGCAGGAGATCATCTGGATCATCGGTCCGGTGGTTGCCGTCGTCATCTCGGGCCAGATCAGTACCGTCTGGGGCCTGCTCATCGCGGCGGGCTTCATGTTTGTCGGTGGGTTCTGGTTCATTCTGAGCCCAGAGGTGGGGCGGATCACGGTCCCACCCTCACGTCGCCGCCTGGGGGCGGTGCTCACCCGGCCCACCGTCGTGGTCTCGACCGTGCTGACCTTCTTCTTCGTCGCGTCTTTCGCCGCAGTCGAGGCGGGCATCGTCGCCGCCTTCGGACACGGTGGGATCGAAGCGGGCATCATCCTTGCGATCTTCTCGGCCGGATCCGTTGTGGGCGGGCTGATCCTCGGGCACCGAGACGTGCGCCCGTGGTCGATGTTCTGGCGGGTCATGATCGTGCTCGTTGGCACCTTGCTGTGCCTGGTGAGCCTGAACCCAATCTGGCTGTCAATCGTGCTGTTCTTTGGTGGCGCGGGTATCGCCCCGTTCTTCGCCGCGTCACTTGCGATCGTGAGCTCAACGGTGAAGTTCTCAGAGACAGCAGAAGCGTACGGCTGGGTCGGCACCGGAATGCTTGTAGGGGTCGCACTTGGCTCCGCTGCTGCGGGCGTCGCCATCGATCAAGTTGGCGCGAATGGTGGGATCATCGTGTCGGCGGCATTGCTGATCGCCACCGCAATTACGGCGGTCATCGCGGTGCCCTGGGTGCCCGATCTTCGCGGTAGGGATGCGAGCCCCCTTGCCGACACCGAGCCGGTACGCCTTCCCCCGCTGTAGCGAAAACCACGACGGAATCCGTCGCTGCAGGCCTGATCCACTATCGAAAAGGATTGATTCTGCGAATCGTCAGTGCCGCGCCCACCTGATGTGGAGTTGCCTGGCCTGGTGTGTCAAACTGGCTGCACCCGTCAACGATGAAGTGCACTGAGGAGTGAATGATTCATGGGCAAATACGCCGTCATTAACCCGGCTACTGGCGAAGAACTCGCCACCTACCCCGATGCCACCGCCGCTGAAATTGAGCAGGCCATCGCGTCGGCCCAGCAGGCATACACCGCGTGGTCGCGCACCACCACCGTCGCCGAGCGTGCGGCACTGGCGCAGCGTGCAGCCGACCTGTTCGTGGAGCGCAAGGAAGAACTCGGTGCGATCATCAATCGCGAGATGGGTAAGCCCCTCGCCGACGCGATCGGTGAGGTCGAGTTCTCGGCTGGCATCATCAGCGCGTTCGCCAAGAACGCCGAAGAGTGGCTTGCAGACGAGGTGCTCAACGTTGAAGACGGAATGAAAACCTTCGTCCGCAACCAGGGCATCGGCGTCATTCTCGGCATCATGCCGTGGAACTACCCGTACTATCAGGTCGCGCGTTTCGCTGCCCCGAACATGATTCTCGGCAACACCATCGTATTGAAACACGCGAACCAGTGCCCCGAGTCGGCGCTCGCGATCGAGACAATCTTCCGCGACGCGGGGTTCCCCGAGGGTGCCTATGTCAACATTTTCGCGACGCACGAGCAGATTGCAGACATCATCGCTGATGATCGCATTCAGGGTGTCTCGCTCACCGGCAGCGAACGCGCAGGTGCCATCATCGGCGAGCAGGCTGGCCGCGCGCTCAAGAAGTGTGTGCTCGAGTTGGGTGGCAGTGACGTGTTCCTCGTGCTCGACACCGACAATCTCGACCACGCGGTCGAGCACGCGGTCATGGGCCGCATGGAGAACACGGGCCAGGCTTGCAACGGTTCCAAGCGCATCGTGGTGCTCGACAAGTACTACGATGAGTTCGCCGCGAAGTACAAGGCAGCCATCGGCGGCCTGAGCTACGGCGACGACTTCGGCCCGCTCTCGAGCGACGCTGCGACACAGACCCTCGCCGCGCAGGTGCAGAGTGCGCTCGATCAGGGCGCCACGGTACTTGTCGGCGACAACGAGCCTGAGGGCAACGTGTTCACCCCGACGGTACTCACCGACATCACCCCTTCGATGGACGTGTACAGCGAGGAGCTCTTCGGGCCCGTCGCGCAGCTCTACCGCGTATCCAGCGATGAAGAGGCCATCACGCTCGCGAATTCCTCGCCGTACGGCCTCGGCTCAGTCATCATCTGCGACGATTTGGAGCGCGCTGAGCGCGTCGGTAACCAACTCGACGTGGGCATGGTCTTCATCGGCGGCGCCGGCCTCGAGGGCGTTGACGTGCCCTTCGGCGGCGTGAAAAAGTCGGGCTTCGGCCGCGAGATGGGCAAGGGCGGCATGCTCGAGTTCGCAAACAAGAAGCTCTTCCGCTTCGCTGAATAGTTTCAGCTGCTGAACGGGAAAAGGCCCGGGGTTTCCCCGGGCCTTTTCTTGTGCCTTCTCGGGCTACGCGCGCTGCGTCAAGAAACCAGCGAAGAAGTCTGCCAGCTCCTGCGTGGCGGTCAGCGGCAAGATGTGCGAGACGTAGTGGTCGGGACGCACGACCACGACGGCACCGTCACGGCTGATGCCACGGCTGTCGAAGATGTCTTCACCCGTTCCGTGAGAGGTGTCGCCCGAGCCCGCGGCGTAGACCTTCTCGTAATCGACGAGTTGGAAAGGGCCCACTTTCGGCAGGAAGAGCTTCGATACCCCACCGAAATCCACCTCGCGGTGACCCTCCTGGAAGATGACCTTCACGTCGAAAATGCTATCGATGTCTGCGCCGAGCGGGGTAAAACGCTGCAGCGGTGACTCGGGGCTTGTCAACATCCAATCAGCCCACGCATCGAGCTGCGTGCGGTCGGCATCGGCGAACGCGTACACTCGGTAGCGGCCGTCGGCGCGGTGGTGATGCCCGATCTGCACGGGCACCGCGTCGCAGACGCGGACGGTCTCGGCCGACCGGAAGCGCTTTCCCAACGGGTATCCAATTGCGAGTTCTTGATTCGCATTGTCTGCGGTCAGGGTTCCCGGCTGGTACTGCGTCATAAAGCCCGCGGGAAACTCGGCGGTGGCAACATAGAAGTCCTCGAGCTCCGAAGGGGAATCAAACTCCTCCGGACGCTTGGCCATCATCGACGACCACTCACGGTCAAAGTCGATCAGGTTCTTCGCGATCACCTGACGCTCGTCGCTGAAGGTCTCCAGCAGACTCTCTGGGCTCCGCCCCTCAAGCACGTACCCGAGCTTCCAGGCGAGGTTCCAGCCGTCCTGCATCGACACGTTCATGCCCTGGCCAGCCTTTGCACTGTGCGTGTGGCAGGCGTCGCCGAGGAGGAAGACACGTGGCTTGCCGTCGGGCGAGGTCGCCGCGTCGTCAAAGCGATCGGTCAGCCGGTGTGCCACCTCGTAGACGCTGCTCCAGGCGACGTTGCGCACCTCAAGCGTGTATGGGTGAATGATCGCCTGCGCGCGCTCGACGATCTTTTCGAGCGGCGTCTCACGCACCTTTCCATTGTCGTTCTCGTCGATCTCGCCGAGGTCGACGTACATGCGGAAGAGGTGGTTTCCCTCGCGCGGGATGTGGAGGATGTTTCCGCCGTCTTCAGACTGGATCGCGCACTTCTTGCGAATGTCGGGGAAGTCGGTCTCGGCGAGCACGTCCATCACGCCCCAGGCGTGGAAGGACTGATCGCCCTTCAGGCTGCCGCCAATCGCGTGGCGAACCCCCGACCGAGCACCGTCAGCGCCGACAACGTACTTGGCTCGCACCACCTTCTCCTGCCCCTCCTGGGGACCTGAGGTGTGCTTCAGCGTCACGGTCACCGGGTAGTCGCCTTCCCCGGTAACCTCAAGACCGACAAACTCGTATCCGTAGTCGACCTTGCCGCGCGCGGGCGCCTTTGCGGCGTATTCGGCGAAGTAGTCGATGACACGCGCCTGGTTCACGATGAGGTGGGGGAACTCGCTGATCCCGTTGGGATCATCCGGGGTAATCGCGGTGCGTGTGATGGAGCCCGGGTTTTTCGTGTCGGGCTTCCAGAACGCCATCTCGGTGATCTGATAGGCCTCCTGCACGATCTGCGGGGCGAAATCGAACGCCTGGAACGTCTCGACGCTGCGCGCCTGAATGCCGTCGGCCTGGCCAAGAACGAGGCGGCTCGGCCGACGCTCAATGATGCGCGTCACGACATTTGGGAACTGGGCCAACTGAGCCGCGGCGATGATGCCAGCGGGACCTGAGCCCACGATGAGCACATCGATTTCCTCGGGCAACTCTTCGGGCCGGTTCAGCCCGACACCTGCGGCAGGCAGGAGCCTCGGGTCTTCCGATACATACCCGTAGTGGTGGAATTGCACGCTGTCTCCTCACTGCACTGTGAGCGGCGTTCAAGGCTGATCGCCGCTACGTGTTCGCTATGTGAACACACATTCTAAATACTGCAATCCCCATTGTAGGCCTCGAATTCCCAAACGCAAAGCGCGAACTATTCACCGAGATGCTTTCGCGAAGAAATCGCACGCTCCGCCTCGCGCCGATCCTGTCGTTCGCGCAGCGTCTGGCGCTTGTCGTATTCCTTCTTGCCCTTCGCGAGTGCAATTTCCACCTTCGCGCGGCCGTTCAAGAAGTACAGCTGCAGCGGCACAATCGTCATGCCACCCTCGCGCGTCTTGCTATACAGCTTGTCAATCTGTTGGCGGTGCAGCAGCAGCTTGCGCTTACGCCTGGGCGCGTGATTCGTCCACGATCCATTCAGGTACTCGGGAATGTAGACGGCATCGAGCCAGGCTTCACCGTTCTCGATAAACACATAGCCGTCGAGCAACGATGCGCGCCCCATTCGCAGCGACTTCACTTCGCTGCCGGAGAGCACCATTCCGGCCTCGAATGTGTCGAGGATGTGGTAATCGTGCCGCGCCTTCTTGTTCGACGCGATCAGCTTCTGACCGGTCTCTTTCGGCATCGGATACCCCAGTTTCTTCCCACAGTGGATCGCTACACGGACTCTCAGCTTACCGCCGAAGCCGTGCAAGGAACTGGAGTTCTAGACGCGCAGGTATCGACTGATCGCGATCTTCGCGGCGATCGCAGACAGCACAACACCGATGCCCACCAAGATCGGTGGAACAATGAGCGATTGCTCTACCGTGACGTAGCTCGTGAAGGGCAGATTGACCACCAAGTAGTCCTGTACGAAGAACTTCACCACGGCCACCGATGCCACTCCCGCGAGCACCGCCCCGATGAGCGCCGAGATGATGCCCTCAAGAATGAACGGAGTTTGGATGAACCGGTTCGACGCACCGACGAGCCGCATAATTCCGATCTCGCGGCGGCGGGAGAAGGCGGATAGCCGGATGGTGGTGGAGATCAACAGCATCGCAGCGACCAGCATGAGACCGGCGATGGCGATTGCGGTGTAGCTGGCCACACCGAGGAAGAGGAAGATGCGATCGAGCAGACTGCGCTGATCGGTCACGCTCTGCACTCCGGGAATGCCGGTGAAGGTCTCTTGGATAATTGCCGACCGTGATGGATCCTCAAGCTTCAGCCAGAACGTCTGGTTGAGTTGCTCGGGGGTCGTGATGTCAACAATCGGGTTACCGGCGAACTGCTCGGTGAACTCGGTGTAGGCCTCGTCGTGATCCACAAAGAAATACTCGGAAATGTACGGCTGCAGCGTGGGAGAGTTCAGGGCTTCCTCGATGGCCGTGATCTGCTCCGGAGTCACATCGTCACCCGAACAGGTTGCGCTCTGGTCGAAGTCCGTGCACAGGTAAATCGCCACCTGGGCTCGGTCATACCAAAACGCCTTCATCTGCTGCACCTGAAGCTGCATCAGGATCGCGGCCCCCACGAAGGTGAGCGACACGAAGGTCACAAGTACGACAGAAATCACCACGGAAAGATTACGACGGAGACCGCTCCACACCTCGCCGAGAACAAGCCCCACCCTCATCGCACGGGCCCCACATCTGTTTGATCATCGTCATCTCGGGCATTCAGCCCCAGCCGCTCGGCCAAGCTTCCACGCTCGGCCAGACGCACCGGGTCCATGTCTTCGCCCGGTTCCAAGAACGCCGGGATACGGGAACCGGGGGCCCGAGTCGCGCGAACGGTGCGGTCGAGATCGTCAGGTGTCTCTGGCAGCGCGAGCGCTTCGGCCGGTTGCGCTGGTGCCGTGGATACTGGCTTCACCATCGTGGGGGCTGCCTCTGCCGAGCTGTCAGGAGTGGTCGCGGTGGGCTGCGCGGACGGAGCTGGCTGGGCATCCAACGCCTCGGCACCCTCTGTCTCGGGGCCGGGCTCAGGGGCAAGAGTCTGACGCACGACATCTTCACTCGCACGCAACACCTGCGCACCAGCGGCCGTCAGATCCGCCAACGGAATGGAGGCCGTTTCGCCGTACCCGCCGCTTTGTTCGTCGCGCACGACAACACCCTGCGACAGCTCGACCACACGCTGCTGCATGATGTCGACAAACGTCGCCTCGTGCGTCGCCATGACGACCGTGGTACCCGAGGCGTTGATTGCACGGAGCAACTGCATGATGCCGAGACTCGTCGCGGGATCGAGGTTGCCGGTCGGTTCGTCGGCGAGCAAGATCGCGGGCTTGTTGACGATGGCCCTGGCAATCGCGACGCGCTGTTGCTCGCCACCCGAAAGCTCGTGCGGGAAGCGCTTGAACTTGCCCTCGAGACCCACCATTTTGAGCGTGTCAGGCACCGCCTCCTGAATGAAGCCGCGCGATTTCCCAATCACCTGCAGAGAGAAGGCCACGTTGTCGTACACCGTCTTGTTCGCAAGCAACCGAAAGTCTTGGAAGACCACGCCCAAGTTGCGCCTGAAGTAGGGCACCTTGCGGTTCGAGATCTTACTCAGGTCGTGACCCAAGACGTGGATGCTGCCGCTAGAGGGTTGCTCCTCGCGGAGGATAAGCCGGAGGCAGCTCGACTTGCCGGAACCCGAGGCCCCGACAATAAAGACGAACTCACCGCGGTCGACGCGCAGGTTGACGCGGTCAAGCGCCGGGCGCTGAGTGCCCCGGTACTTCTTGCTGACGTTCTCAAAGAGGATCATGACGGATCGACCTTACGCCGAGCTGTGGCCTCCTCCCCCGCGACTCGCGGAGGAGCGGGCAGGTCTTAGCTCGCTTTGCCCAGCGAGCGCCACCGGATGCCCGCCGCGATGAAGCCGTCAATGTCTCCGTCGAACACCGCCTGGGGGTTGTTCACCTCGTGCTCGGTGCGCAAATCTTTCACCATCTGGTAGGGAGCGAGCACGTAACTGCGCATCTGATCGCCCCAACTTGCGGTGATGGTGCCAGCGAGCTCCTTCTTCTTCGCCGCCTCCTCCTCGCGCTGCAGCAGCAGCAGTCGAGACTGCAGCACACGCATGCCGGCGGCCCGGTTCTGAATCTGACTCTTCTCGTTCTGCATCGACACCACGGTGCCGGTGGGAATATGGGTGATGCGCACAGCCGAGTCGGTGGTGTTCACCGACTGGCCACCAGGCCCGCTCGATCGGTACACGTCGATGCGCAAGTCGCCCTCGGGAATCTCAACCTCAACAGCCTCGGGCATCAATGGAATCACCTCGACCGCGGCGAAGCTGGTCTGTCGCTTCCCTGCTGCGCCGAATGGACTCATGCGCACCAGGCGATGCGTGCCGGCCTCAACCGAGAGTGTACCGAAGGCATAGGGAGCATCGATTTCGAAGGTGGTCGACTTGATGCCGGCCTCCTCCGCGTAGCTCGTCTCCATGACCTGCACCCGATACCCGTGCTTTTCGGCCCAGCGCAGGTACATGCGCTGGAGCATCTCGGCGAAGTCAGCCGCATCGACGCCACCCGCACCCGATCGAATCGTCACCACCGCCGGATTGTCGTCGTACTCCCCCGAGAGCATTGTCTGCACCTCGAGTTCTCCCACGAGCGCCTCGATGGCCGCGAGTTCGCTCTTCGCTTCGTTGGCGGAGTCGTCGTCGTCCATTTCCTGGGCCAACTCGATGAGCACCTCAAGGTCATCGAGCCGGTTTTGCACCCCGCGCAGTTTCGCGACCCGCGCCTTGCGGTGACTCAGGCCACTGGTGACGCGCTGCGCCTCCTCCTGGTCATCCCAGAGGCCGGGCACGGCGGCCTGCTCCTCAAGTTCACCGATCTCGCGCTCGAGCTTCGGCAGGTCCATGACAGCGGCAATGTCAGCGTATGTAGAGCGCACCGCGCGGATGCGGCTACCGAGATCGAGATCAAGCATGATCCTGCAAGCCTACCTTCCTGCGGCACAGCGGGCGGCCTCACGCACAGTGGATCGGCCACGGCTCTGGCATGGCCAGGGCACGCGGCCGATCCACTGTGGAGTCGCTACGCGGCCTTCGCAAGCCGCTTTGCTCGGTTGATGCGCGACATCTGTACCGCGATAACGAGGATGATCGCGGTGAGGAACACCATCGCGGCGAGCACGTTTGCTTGCGCGGGCACCCCGCGAAGTGCGGAGGTGTAGATGAACTTCGGGAAGGTGCTTGCCGTGCCCGAGTTGAAGTTCGTGATGATGAAGTCATCGAACGACAATGCGAAGCTCAGCAGAGCCGCCCCAATGATGCCGGGCATGAGCATCGGGAGAGTGATGCGCCAGAACACCTGACCTGGCGAGGCGTACAGATCGCGTCCCGCTTCCTCGATGGCCGGGTTCAGTCCCGCCACGCGGGCCTTGACTGCCACCACGACGTACGAGACACAGAACATCGTGTGCGCGAGGATGATCGTGCCGATGCCCTTCTCGACACCTGCAAGCAGGAACTGCGCCGCAAGACCGGCACCCAAGACGACCTCGGGGGTGGCCATGGGCGTGAACAGCAGCAGACTGACCGTCGAGCGACCCTTGAACTTGTAGCGCACGAGGGCGATCGCGATCATGGTTCCGAGCACGGTCGCGGCAATCGTGGCAACAACGCCGACGAGAATGCTGTTGCCAAACGCCTGACAGACATTGGGAGCGCCGCAGGGATTCATCCAATT
The DNA here is from genome assembly GCF_052386045.1 of Leucobacter fengyongliangi. Taxonomy (NCBI): domain Bacteria; kingdom Bacillati; phylum Actinomycetota; class Actinomycetes; order Micrococcales; family Microbacteriaceae; genus Leucobacter; species Leucobacter fengyongliangi. The sequence goes on from NZ_CM126356.1 coordinate 1,934,520, forward strand.
GTCGAAGGTGAACCCTCGCCAGGTGATGTTGTTGCGTCCCGCGTCGTTGAACGAGAACACGATGACCCAGAAAATCGGCAGCAGTAAGTAGATGAGCGCGATGATTCCGACCGTCGGAACGAACGCCTTGCCGAGACTGAAATTTCTCACAGCAGATCCTCCGTTCCACTCCTACGCACATAGGTGGCGACAATCACGAGAATGATCGCCATCAGGATCACCGAGAGCGTTGCCGCCATTGGATAGTTCTGGGACGACAGGAAGTTCGATTCGATGACGTTACCGATCATCGCGGTTCCGGTGCCACCGAGGAACTCGCGCGACGCATTGATGTAATCACCCGACATCGGAATGAAGCTGAGCAGCGTGCCCGACACCACCCCCGTCATCGACAGCGGCAGCGTGACCCTGAAGAACGTGGTCACCGGCGACGCATACAGGTCAGAACCCGCCTCCAACATGCGCAGGTCAAGCGATTGGAGCGAGGCAAAGATGGGTAACGTCATGAACGGTATGAAGTTATACGTCAAGCCAAAAATCACTGAGAAATCGGTGCCGATGAGTTCGGCGGGCAGTATCTGCTTCCACGCGAGGGTGCGCAGCAAGAAGCTGATGAAGAAGGGCGCGATCACGAGGATGAGTGCCAGGCCCTGGAGCATCGGGAACGGGCGCAGTTTCACACCGATCAGGTAGGCCAGGGGGTAGCTGATCAGCAACCCGGCGATGGTCGCGACGAGTGCGTACACGAACGACCGCAGAATATGCTGCCAGTACTCGGCAATCGCTGCGCCGTAGTTGGAGATCTGGAAGGCCGTAACGTACTCGCCGATGCCCGCGTTTTCGGGTGCCATCTGCAGCGACGTGATGATGAGTTGAATGAACGGCGCAACGAAGAACAGTGCCATGTAGGCGATGCCCGGTGCCAGCAGCACCAGGGCCGTCCATGAGCGCGTACGCGGTGCCTGCTCGATAACCGGCGCGTTCCCGGCAAAAGCGGTGAAAGCCATAGCCTCCCCCTACTCCGCGAGGCTCGCCTGGGTGGCGATGGCCCGAGTCGAGAAGTCGCCGTTGAGAGCTCCCGTATCAAGTCGGTCATCGGCGAGCCCGAAGGTATGTTCTGCCAACCAGCTGAGCCACACAGTGTCACCCAGGTGAGCGGCGGGGCCCGCTTCGACGTTCTGCGCGAAGACCTGAACCTCCCCAAATTCCGGCGCTTGCACCGAATACTGAGTACTTACGCCAGTGAAGGAGACATCGGTGATCCGCCCAGGGCCGATGACATTGACCGCTGGATCCTCAGGCGGAGCCTGGGTGTGCAGCCGCATCTTCTCCGGGCGCACGCCCACCGTGATCGTTCCGGAGTCTCGGGCGCTGCGACTGCGAAGCAGCGTGATGCGGTGCCCCCCCAGGTCGGTGTGGAGCACCTGATCGGTGCCCCCGACCACCTGCACCGCGAAGAGATTCGACTGCCCCAGGAAGTTGGCGACGAAGACCGTGCGGGGTAGCTCATACAGTTCCGCGGGAGCTCCCATCTGCTCGATGCGCCCCTTGTTCATCACGGCCACGGTGTCGGCCATGGTCATGGCCTCCTCCTGGTCGTGTGTGACGTGGAGGAACGTCAGGCCGACCTCCTGCTGAATCTGCTTCAGTTCTTGTTGCATCTGGCGCCGAAGCTTCAGGTCAAGCGCTCCGAGCGGTTCGTCGAGCAAGAGAAGCGCCGGCCTGTTGACGACAGCTCGGGCGAGTGCCACGCGCTGCTGCTGGCCGCCTGAGAGCTGTGCTGGCTTGCGATCCGCCACGTGATCGAGTTCCACAAGCTTCAGCGCATCATGCGCCTTCGCGAGTGGATCAGCGACCTTGCGTCGGCGCAGGCCGAAGGCGACGTTTTCGAGAATTGTCATGTGCGGAAAGAGCGCGTATGACTGGAAGACCGTGTTGACCTGCCGCTTGTGCGGCTTTAACGAGGTCACGTCTTTCCCGCCGATCAGGATATTGCCTGCGGTGGGATCCTCGAGACCCGCAACGAGGCGCAATGTCGTGGTCTTTCCACAGCCAGAAGGCCCGAGAAGCGCAAAGAACGATCCTGCGGGGATCTTCAGGTCGAGGTGCTCGATCGCGGTAAACCCGGGAAACCGCTTCTGGATTCCGACCAATTCCAGGTCGGCTCCTGCCTCGGCGAATGCTTGCACATCGGCCATCGTTAGAGCCCCAGAACTTTGTTGAAGTCGCTCGTGTACTTCTTGTCTTCCTGCGGGGTCAGCGTGCGGAACCCCTTCAGGCGGGCATTCATCTCGTCGTCGGGGAAGATCAGCGGGTTGTTCACCTGATCCGGGTTCACCTTCTCCATTGCCTCCTGTGCACCGACAACCGGAGTCACGAACCACACGTAGTCGGCGACCTCCGCCGCGACCTCAGGCTCGTAGTAGTAGTTGATGAGTTCTTCGACGAGAGCCTTGTTTTCTGCACTCGTGCCGTTGGGAACGGTGAACGAGTCAGCGGTGATCATGCCGCCCGACTCGGGCACCTCCAGGGTCCACCGCTCACCCTGCTCAGCGTTCAGGATCGCGATGTCACCGGTCCACGCGATCGCCGCGAGCGTCACGTCCTGCTCCAGGTCTTGCGTGTAGGAGTTGCCCTTGATCTGCGCAATCTGACCGCTTTGGATCGCGTCGTCAAGCCATGCGAGTGCAGCGTCGAATTCGGCATCACCCCACGCCCCAGCAGTATCGACACCCTGCGCCGACATGATGATGCCCATCGTGTCGCGCATCTCGGTGAGCACGCCCACTTTGCCCTTGAGCTCGGGGCGGAGGAAATCGTCGAGGGTCATGATGCCGTTCGGCACTGCCTCGGTGTTCCAGACGAAGCCCGAGGCGGGAGCCTGCCACGGCATCGTGAACTTCCGACCCGGGTCAAGGTCAAGGCTGTTCAGCAGCGACGGGAGGAGGTTCTTCGTGTTCGGCATGTTCGCCGCGTCGAGTTCCTGGACCTGCCCGTCTTGAATCAGGCGGCCATTCATCCAGTCGGTCAGAGTAATGGTGTCGTACCCGGTGAACTGGTCGAGCGCCAGCTGATCCTTGATCTTGCCGTAGAACGTGTTGTTGTCGTCGATGTCTTCGATGTATTCGACACCGATGTTGGTCTGTGCCATGAACGCATCGAGACTTGGCCAGGTGCCAGTTTCCTCGTCGTAATCGAGGTAGTAGGTCCAGTTGCCCCAGACGATCGAGCCCGCAGAGCCGTCGCCCTGCTCGACCCCCGCGCCACCTCCGCCCGCGCAAGCACTGAGAGCCAGCGCGCCGGCACCCGCGGCACCGACAGCGCCGCCGCGCAGGAGGGCGCGCCGGTTGAACTGAGACTGGCGAACCATGCTCACCAGATCACGGACGATGGGGTCTTGGGGAATGCGACGTACCACGAGGGGACTCCTTGACTCGTTTACAGCTAATGGATCCCGTTCAAGTCGCCAGTGGCGTCCTCGCCGGGGTCGGTAATCAGAGAATGTCACAGGTGCGCCCTATGAGACAACCTCACCGCACCCAAATCCGAAGATTCTTCATGAAACAGTTACACAGTCGAAATTCGAGCTACGGAATCAGTTGCAAATCCTCGCTTTGGGAGTGAATCTCGTCGTGAACGGAAGCACGTGCACCCTATCCGGGTGACAAGGGCACCCTGATCCGCTAGTGGATCTGGCTACTCGTCAAGGAAGTGCATGACGTGCTTAATGCGGGTGTAGTCCTCGAATCCGTACATCGAGAGGTCTTTCCCGTAGCCGGAATACTTGAAGCCACCGTGCGGCATCTCAGAGACAAAGGGAATGTGCGTGTTGACCCACACACACCCAAAGTCAAGGCGCTTGGTGAGTCGCATGGCGGTGCCGTGGTCTTTCGTGAACACTGAGGCGGCGAGCGCATAACGCACGCCGTTGGCAAGTTCAAGCGCCTCGGATTCGGTTTCGAACGTCTGCACGGTGAGTACCGGCCCGAAGATTTCCTCCTGCACAGCCTCGTCGTCTTGACGCATGCCGGTCACGATGGTGGGCGCGATGAAGTATCCCGACTCGCCGATACGCGTCCCGCCGGTGACCATCGTCGCGTGCTCTGGCAGCCGTTCAATGACCCCCAGCACGCTCGCAAACTGGCGGTCGTTGTTCATCGGCCCATAGAAGGGCTCGGCAACATCGGGGCCAATCGTGACCGTCGATTCCACAAAGCGTTTGAGTTCGGAAACTAACTCATCGTGCACGCTGGCCTGCACGATGAGCCTGGTCGCGGCCGTGCAGTCTTGGCCCGCGTTGAAAAACGCGGCTGTCGCGATAGCCTCGGCGGTCTTCGCAATGTCAGCGTCGGCGAAGACCACCGCCGGCGCCTTGCCACCGAGTTCAAGGTGCGTGCGCTTCATGCCGTCAATTGCCGAGTGCGCGACCTCCATGCCCGCGCGCACAGAGCCGGTGATCGCGACGAGCTCGGGCACCGGATGCTCGGTCAGGGCCTGTCCCGTCACACGATCGCCAAGAACGACGTTGAAGACTCCCGGGGGCAGAATGCCCTGGGTGATCTCGGCGAGGAGAAGTGTCGAGAGCGGGGTGACCGAGGCCGGCTTCAGCACGATCGTGTTTCCCGCCGCGAGCGCGGGCCCGATCTTCCACACCGCCATGTTGAGCGGATAATTCCACGGCGTCACCTGACCGACGACCCCGATGGGCTCCCGGCGCACATACGAGGTGTGGCCAGCAAGGTACTCGGTCGCGCCCTTACCTTCAAGGTTGCGGGCAGCTCCCGCGAAAAAACGGAGCTGATCGACGGACTGCATGATCTCGTCAGCGATGATCGAGTGCCGTGGCTTCCCGCAGTCGAGTGACTCCGCGTCGGCAAAGTCGTCAGCGCGGCGTTCCATTTCAGCGGCGATCCTGTGCAGCGCAAGTGAACGCTGCTGCGGGGTGGTCGCACCCCACTCGCCCGCAAAGGCCGACTGCGCGGCGCGATAGGCGCGATCCACCTCTGCAGCAGAGGAGACCGGACCCGTCGCAATGACTTCCTCCGTGACCGGATTGATCACGTCAAAACTCTGGTCAGACTCGGATGGAACGAAATCACCGTTGATGAAGTTCTGTAGTACACGCATGTCGACCAGCCTAGATGAAATCGACCGCCCAAACACTAGGCAACTTCGAAAATCAGCTGGGCAGGTGCCTCTTCTCTGCGAATTCCTTTGCATTTTTGCCGACGAGGTGTCAAGATCAGTGGTGTGAGCACCAAACGAACCAACGTCGCGCTTGACGCGACCTCGAAGGCGATCATCGAGCAGCTGCAGCTCGACGGTCGCCGTTCGTACGCCGAAATCGGCAAGGCGGTTGGTCTCAGCGAGGCGGCCGTGCGCCAGCGCGTGCAGAAACTTACCGAGGCGGGCGTGATGCAGATCGTTGCGGTCACTGACCCGATGCGTCTCGGCTTCAGTCGCCAGGCGATGCTCGGGATCCGGGTCTCGGGTGATACCCGAGTCGTGGCCGACCACCTCTCCGAGATGCCCGAGGTCGACTACGTTGTCCTCAGCGCAGGCTCGTTCGACATTCTTGCTGAAGTCGTCTGCGAAGACGACGACGCGCTCATTGAACTCCTGAATCACAAGATCCGGGCCCTGGATGGCGTCTCAACAACCGAGACGTTCGTCTACCTCCAACTGAAGAAACAGAAATACGACTGGGGAACACGATAACCATGTCTTACGATCCAACAGCCCAGGCCGACACCACGGCCCTTCAGGCGAGCGCCAAGAAACACCTGTGGCCTCACTTCACCAACCGCAAGGTGCTGAACGACGGCATCCCCGTCGTGACGCGCGCAGAGGGTCACCACATCTACGACGCATCGGGCAAGAAGTACTTCGACGGCCTCTCGGGCCTGTTCGTCGTCAACGCCGGCCACGGCCGCGACCGGATCGTTGAGGCCGCAGCGAAGCAGATGAAGCAGCTTGACTTCATGCCGCTGTGGTCATATGCGCACCCGGCCGCCGTCGAGCTGGCCGAGCGCCTGTCGAGCTACGCACCCGGCGAGATGAACAAGGTGTTCTTCACCACCGGTGGTGGCGAGGCCGTTGAGTCAGCCTTCAAGCTGGCCAAGCACTTCTGGAAGATCCAGGGCAAGCCGATGAAGCACAAGGTGATTTCGCGTGCGGTTGCCTACCACGGCACCCCGCAGGGCGCGCTGGCTATCACCGGCATCCCCGACATGAAGAAGTTCTATGAGCCCCTGACCCCGGGTGGTCACCGCGTGCCCAACACCAACTTCTACCGCGCAAGCGAGGCCGGCGCGCCGTCTGACGACATCGAGGCGTTCGGCCAGTGGGCAGCGAACCGCATCGAAGAGGCGATTCTCTTCGAGGGTGAAGACACCGTGGCGGCCGTCTTCCTCGAGCCAGTACAGAATTCGGGTGGTTGCTTCCCGCCTCCCCCCGGATACTTCAAGCGCGTGCGTGAGATCTGCGATCAGTACGATGTGCTGCTCGTCAGCGATGAGGTCATCTGCGCCTACGGCCGCATCGGCGACTTTTTCGCGTCGAAGGCGCTTGGGTACGAGCCCGACATCATCACCTCGGCCAAGGGCATCACTTCGGGCTACGTGCCCCTGGGCGCGATGCTCGTGAGCGACAAGGTATCCGAACCGTTCAACTCGGTCGAGAACACCTTCTACCACGGCTTCACCTTCGCTGGCCATCCGGCTGCAGCCGCGGCTGCGCTTGCAAACCTCGACATTTTCGAGGAAGAAGACCTCAACGGTCGCGTGCGCGAGAACAGCCCGTTGTTCCGTGCCGAGCTCGAGAAGTTGCTCGACATCGACATCGTCGGTGACGTGCGCGGCGAGGGCTACTTCTTCGGCATCGAGCTCGTGAAAGACAAGGCGACGAAGGAAACCTTCAACGCCGAGGAGTCGGATCGCCTGCTGCGCGACTACCTCTCCCCCGCGCTCTGGGAGGCCGGCCTCTACTGCCGCGCTGACGACCGGGGAGACCCCGTCATCCAGCTCGCGCCGCCGCTCACGATCGGCCCGGCCGAGTTCGCCGAAATTGGTGGCATTCTCCGCAGCGTACTGAAGGATGCCTCCTCGAAGATCTAGTCTTCGGGTGATCCTCGGAATGGCCCGCGCTCTGCTTCGGCAGGCGCGGGCCATTTGCGTTCGCTGACTTCCTACCTTCAGAGTCACCTTCAACCTGCAGAATCACTTTCAACCTGCAGAATCTCGCATCATCTGCCGGATAGAGGTCACACTGCCGGTTGAGCCTTGAGCGCCAACCGGGGACAAACCGATGACAGACAAGTGGCACACGTGTGGCACGCGAGAACCAGGCGGGCACGCAAAAAGCCCCGCTCCAAACGGAACGGGGCTTCTGGCTTCGAGCGTGCGCGACTAGCGGCGCAGGCCCAGGCGCTCGATGAGCGAACGGTAACGGGCGATGTCGACCTGCTGCAGGTATCCGAGCAAACGACGACGCTGGCCCACGAGCAGCAGCAGACCACGACGCGAGTGGTGATCGTGCTTGTGCTCCTTCAGGTGCTCGGTCAGATCCTTGATGCGCTGGGTGAGCATTGCCACCTGCACCTCGGGAGAACCGGTGTCACCGGGCTTGGTTGCGTACTCATCGATGATGGACTTCTTGACCTCTGCGTTCAATGACATAGGGGCTCCCTTTCGTTTGTTGCGCGGCGCCAATAACACGATGTTGTGGCTCTCTCGATCCGCGGCCGTTCTGACGGCAACCTGTACAGCCTACCAGGAGTTGCAGCGCCGGCGCACAGTGGATCGGCCTGACGTCTGCGCGATCCACCACTGCTGTTCGACAACGCCGGGCGCGAAGCTGTTCGAAAACGGTTACGCCCGGGCAACTGACGCGTAACGCTGTCGAAACACCCGGCGCGCAAACTGACTGCACACGATCTCTCAAACCCCGGCAGCTTGTCGGAGAAAGGCGGCAGACATGACTCCAAATGCCGTTTGGATGGTTACCAGCACCGCACTGGTGCTGCTGATGACCCCGGGCCTGGCCCTGTTCTATGGCGGGCTTGTGCGGGTGCGATCCGTCGTCAACATGATGTTGTTCAGCCTGAGCGCAATGGGCGTGGTCGGGATCCTCTGGATCATCTTCGGGTACAGCATGACGTACTTCGCCGACGGAGAGGCGCCGATCTGGGCGGGCGATCCGCTGAAGGATTTCGGCCTCATCTCGACTGACCCGGCGGGCTTCGTCGGCGCCGGCTTCGGCGTGACCTTCGCCATGATCAGCACCGCCCTGATCTCGGGCGCAATCGCAGACCGCGTCGGCCTCGGCTCATGGGTGCTGTTCGCCGGATTCTGGGCTGCACTCGTCTACTTCCCCGTCGCCGCATGGGTCTGGGGCGGTGGATGGATCCAGACCCTTGGCACCATGCTCGGCACCGCAGAGGTCATTGACTGGGCAGGTGGCACGGCCGTGCACATCAACGCGGGTGCCGCAGCACTGGCACTGGCGCTGGTGGCTGGCAAGCGAGTTGGCTTCGCCCGCGGCTCACACCGCCCACACAGCGTGCCACTCGTGACCATCGGTGCAGCGCTCCTGTGGTTCGGCTGGATCGGGTTTAACGCTGGCACCGCCGGCGACGACGTGCAGGTCGGGCTCATCGTGGTCAACACGATCGCCGCCCCGGCAGCGGGTATCATCGGCTGGCTCCTCACAGACGCGGCCCGCGGACGCAAACCGGGCGTTATCGGCGCAGCTTCGGGTGCTGTCGCCGGTCTCGTGGCAATCACCCCGGCCTGCGCGAATGTGTCTCCGATCTGGGGTCTGCTCCTCGGCCTGATCGCAGGAGCCGCGAGCGCCATCGCGATCGACTGGAAGTACCGCCTTGGGTTCGACGATTCGCTCGATGTGGTTGGGCTGCACCTGGTCGCCGGCGTCATCGGCACCCTGTACCTCGGATTCTTTGCGATCGACACCGGCCTCTTCACCGGTGGCGACGGCGGGCAGCTGCTGGTGCAGACAATCTCGGTTCTCGCGGTCGCTCTCTACAGCTTCGTGGTCTCGCTGCTCATCGCCTTCGGCGTGAAGCTCGCGACCGGGCTGCGAGTGCCAGTTGAAGTGGAAGAGGGCGGGATCGACTCGATCCACGGGGAAGAGGCCTACGCTCTCGATGAGACCGAGGTTGCGATCGCCAAGTAGGCGAAGCACCTCACCAAGCGGGTCGGGTCCAGGCAGCGTCGTCTGGGCCCGCCCCTATGGTGTGCGGGGGTGGATCGGCGCGAGTAGGCTCGGAGTCATGCCTGGCGCCCCCACCCCCGCACTGCACGTTGATCCCTCCGAATTGGCTCGTCTTGCGGGTGAACTCGCCAGAAGCGTCGGAGTGCGGATCCGTGCGATGCGCGAGCAGGGAGTCGATGTCGCGGCCACGAAATCAAGCCTCACCGATGTCGTCACCGCGGCAGACCGCGAGGCAGAAGAACTGTTAGTCGCTGGAATCCTGGCGGCACGCCCCGATGATGGGTTTCTCGGGGAGGAAGGCGCCGACTTGACTGGCACCACAGGTATCACCTGGGTGATCGACCCGATCGACGGCACCACGAATTACCTGTACGGTCTGCCCGCCTACGGCGTGAGCGTGGCGGCCACCGTGGCCGATGGTTCGGCAGCTGGCCTGCAGTCAGGCAATACCCACGACGGGCGACGCGCAATCGCGGGGGCCGTGTACATCCCGGTCACAGACGAACTCTTCACCGCCTTCGAGGGCGGTGGCGCCATGTTGGGCGGCGTGGCCGTCGCTGTCTCGACCGAAGAGGATCTCGGCCTCGCCCTGGTGGGTACCGGCTTTGGGTACACGCTGGAACGTCGAACCGAACAGGCAAACGTCGCGCGGCACATCATCCCCCAGATTCGGGATCTTCGCCGTATGGGATCGGCGTCGGTGGATCTCTGCATGATCGCCTCGGGGCGACTCGATGCCTACTACGAACGGGGATTGCAACCGTGGGACTACGCCGCTGGCGTGCTCATCGCGCGCGAGGCGGGAGCCGAGATTCTTGGCCGCGACGGCGATACCCTTCCCGGGGAGCCGCTGCTCATCGCCGGGCCACCTACGCTCGCGCGCAAGCTCCGCGACTCGGTTGCTGCGGCCTACGCGGCGGGCTAGAGACTCTCGGCGATCCCCGAGCTACAGGCTCGCTTCTGTGCGGCGGTAGGTGAGGTCGCGAATGTCTCGCCCAGCCTTTGCGCCCTTTTCCTCGAACGCGGTGAGAACCCGGCCCTCGAAACGCGGGGCCCAGTCGCCGTCGAAGTCGCGCTCGAAGCCTGGTGCCGCGTCCAACACTTCCCTCATCTGCTTTGCGTAGTCGGCCCAGTCGGTCGCGAGCCGCAATACGCCGCCCGACTTGAGCGCACGCTGTGCCGTGGGCACGAAGTCTTCCGACACGAGACGACGTTTGGTGTGCCGAGATTTCTTCCACGGGTCGGGGAAGAAGACCCAGAGCTCATCTACTGACCCCGCGGGCAACGCCTGATCCAGCACCTCGGGCGCGTTTGCCTCGACGAGTCGCAGATTCTCGGTCTCGGCCCAATCCGCGCGAATAATCGTGCGGGCAAGCCCCGCACGAAACACCTCAATCGCGAGGAAGTTGTGCTCGGGGCGCTCCTTCGCCGCGTGCACGATCGCGTGCCCCTGCCCCGAGCCGATCTCGACGACAAGAGGGGCATCACGGCCGAATGCCTCGGCGGGGTGCAGACTGGCATCCTCCGAAATGCTCGTCACCGCGTGCCCGCGGGGCAGCTCAACCAGGTAGCGCGGGCCCAGATCCTCCCACGCGCGCTCCTGCGAGGGCGTCATCCGCCCGCTGCGGCGCACGAACGAGACGGGCTTGTCGCGAAAGGTGCGCGGGTCGAAGCTCTTGGCGGGCAGGGGCTGCACGGTGGTCTCGTTCACGCTTCAACGGTAGCGCAGCCGCACTGAATGGATGCCGATCGGTAGCATGGGGGCATGACGCGGAAGATCTTGCTCGTGAACGGGCCGAACCTCAACCTGCTCGGCGTGCGCGAGCCCGGCGTGTACGGTACCGACACCCTAGACGACATCGTTGACCTGGTTACCGAAACCGCAGACGGGCTCGGCTTCGGCGTGCGCGCGGCACAGAGCAACCACGAGGGTGTGCTGATCGACGCGATCCACGCCGCCCGAACCGACTGCGATGCCATCGTCATCAACCCGGGTGCCCTCACGCACACGTCGATCGCCCTGCGCGATGCGCTCTCTGGTGTCGCTCTTCCCGTCGCAGAGGTGCACCTGAGCAACGTCCATGCGCGCGAGGAATTCCGTCACCACTCCTACATCTCCCCCATCGCCGAGTTCGTGATCGCGGGCGCGGGCATTCAAGGGTATGAGTTCGCAGTGCGCAGGCTCGCGCACCTGCTCGGCTAGCCGCAGCGAGCTCGCCGCACCTGCTGTGGCGGCAGGTGCCGCCGCCACGCCCCCAATCAGCCGATCTACGGTGCCGTCGGAAATATCGCAAACAAGTCGGGGTTGTGCGCGTGCACGAGCACCGCAAACACGACCGCGTCAAACAATAGGTGCACGGTGACCACGTACGACAGCGATCGTGTGCGCACGAAGATCCACCCCTGAATGAGCGCGAACGGGATCGTGAGCGCCGGGCCCCAGGCGCGGTAGCCGAGTTCCCAGAGGAACGAGACGAAGACAATCGCTTGGAGCCCGTTTGCCAGCCAATCGGGAAAGTGTCGGCGCAGCAGCGCGAACACCGTGCAGATGAAGAAGAGCTCATCCCAGATACCCACGGCGCCCACACCCACGAAGAGTCGCGCGATGAGTTCGGGCGAGTCGACAACCGGCCAGTTCTGGTAGACCCCCGACCCGATGAAGTAGAAGGGCAGGATCAACCAGCCGAGCACGAGCACCGCGACGAGCCACCCCCAGTGCAGGAGACCCCACTGTCCACCTCCCCCACCCCGCGCTTCGCTCCGTGGGCTGCCGCCGTGGGCGGCACCGCGGGCTACGACATCACTCTGTGATGCCGCTAGACGCCCGCCACCCCGCGCTTCGCTCCGTGGGCTGCCGCCGTGGGCGGCACCGCGGGCTACGACATCACTCTGTGATGCCGCTAGACGCCCGCCACCCCGCGCTTCGCTCCGTGGGCTGCCGCCGTGGGCGGCACCGCGGGCTACGACATCACTCTGTGATGCCGCTAGACGCCCGCGCCACGGAAACCCGGTCGCGCGGTCGCGGTATACGTACCGCGAGATGAGGTACGGCACAAGCACCGCCCCACCGAGGGCCAGCGTAAACCGCACGAACGCCAAGTTGTCGAGCTCGGCGGCGAGGGGAATCGAACGCACGATCGCGAGGCCGATCGCAATCAGTGACAGGTCGCGCAGCAGCGACGCTGGTCGCGGCATCATCTCGGGTTGGTGGATCGCCGGCGCGTTCGCCCCGGCTCGCCCAGCCTCGTATCGCTCCGCGATCCACGCACCGACGAGACCCGTGGCAAGCAGCACCCACCCGAGCCACGCGATCTCGGCGACAAAAAACGCCGGGGCCGCAAGGCACACCAGCAGCGCCGCAGCCAGGTACCCGAGGCGAACGGGTCTCTTCACTGCCAGAGCATGAGTGTCGGGGCGCATAGCCAACAGCGTATCGACTCTGATCCCGACCGAGCGAGTACCCTGTCGCCATGGATACACCGCACCCCGCTGATACGCACGACACGATCCGAGTGCTGGGCGCACGCGAAAATAACCTGCAGAACATCAACGTCGAACTGCCCAAGCGCCGCCTCACGGTCTTCACGGGCGTGTCAGGATCGGGCAAGAGTTCGCTGGTCTTCTCGACCATCGCCGCCGAGTCTCAGCGCCTCATCAACGAGACATACAGTTCGTTCGTGCAGGGGTTCATGCCACAGCTTCCACGCCCCGATGTCGACGTGCTCGAGGGACTCACGACGGCGATTATCGTCGATCAACAGCGCATGGGCAGCGACCCGCGATCCACCGTGGGTACCGCGACCGATGCCAACGCGTTGCTGCGCATTCTCTTTAGCCGACTGGGCCAGCCCCATGTTGGCGGACCGCAGGCCTTCTCGTTCAACGTCGCCTCAGTGAGCGGCGCCGGTGCACTCACGCACACTCAGGGCGGTCGCACGGTGAAAGAGCGGCGCGAGTTCAGCATCACGGGAGGAATGTGCGCGCGTTGCGAGGGTCGTGGCAGTGTGTCCGATTTCGACCTCACCGCGCTGTTTGACGCCGAAAAGACCCTGAACGAGGGGGCCCTGACCATCCCGGGGTACAGCATGGACGGCTGGTACGGGCGCATCTATCGAGCCAGCGGGTTCTTCGATGCCGACACCCCGATCCGCAACTTCACCCCGAAGCAGCTCGAGGCCTTGCTGTATCAAGCACCCACCAAAATCAAGGTCGACGGCATTAACGTCACTTTCGAGGGCCTCATTCCGAAGATCCAGAAGTCATTCCTCTCGAAGGATCGCGAGGCGATGCAACCGCATATTCGCGCGTTTGTGGATCGAGCGATCACCTTTCAAATCTGCCCCGAGTGTGAGGGCACGCGCCTCAGCGAGGCCGCGCGTTCATCGCGCATCGAGGGGGTGAATATCGCCGATGCCTGCGCGATGCAGATCAGTGACCTCGCGCAGTGGATCGCCGATCTCGCTGCGAAGCCCCAGGCGCGCGGGCTCGCACCACTGCTGGCGAACCTGCGCGACACCCTCACGTCATTCGTGGAGATCGGGCTCGGATATCTGAGTCTCAACCGCCCGGCAGGCACGCTTTCCGGTGGTGAGGCGCAGCGCACGAAAATGATCCGACATCTGGGTTCGAGCCTCACTGATGTGACCTATGTCTTCGACGAACCGAGCATCGGCCTGCACCCACACGATATTCAACGCATGAACGAGTTGCTCCTACGTCTCCGCGATAAAGGCAACACGGTGCTCGTAGTCGAGCACAAACCCGAGATGATCGAGATCGCCGACCACGTCGTCGATCTCGGCCCAGGGGCAGGCAAGTCGGGCGGGCGAATCTGCTTCGAGGGCACCGTCGACGGCCTCCGCCGCAGCGACACCGTAACCGGTCGGCACTTGGATGACCGGGCGCGACTGAAGCCCGCAGTGCGGACCCCCACCGGTGTGCTGGAGATTCGGGGCGCGACCCGCAACAATCTGCGCGATCTCGAGGTGGACATTCCACTCGGGGTGCTGACCGTCATCACCGGAGTCGCCGGATCCGGCAAGAGTTCCCTCATCGACGGTTCGGTGGCGAATCGAGACGGGGTGATCTCGGTGGATCAGGGCGCGATCAAGGGCTCGCGCCGCAGCAACCCGGCGACGTACACCGGGCTGCTCGACCCGATTCGCAGTGCGTTCGCGAAGGCGAACGGGGTCAAACCGGCACTCTTCAGCGCAAACTCGGAGGGTGCGTGCCCTGAGTGCAAGGGTGCCGGAGTCATCACCACCGACCTGGGTGTCATGGCGAGCGTCGAGAGCGTGTGCGAGGTGTGCGAGGGGCAGAGGTTCCAGAGCGATGTGCTCGATTATCGACTCGGGGGACGGAACATCGTCGAGGTACTCGCCTTCAGCGTGATTGAGGCTCGGGAGTACTTTGCTGCGCCCGAATCGAAGGTGGCGAAGGCCGCAAATATCCTTGAGCGCATGGTCGATGTGGGCCTCGGGTACTTGACGCTCGGGCAACCCCTCACGACGCTCTCAGGCGGAGAGCGACAGCGCCTCAAGCTTGCCATCGCGATGGCAGAGAATGCCTCGATCTTTGTACTCGATGAACCCACGACTGGCCTGCACTTGGCCGATGTCGAGCAGTTGCTCGCGCTGCTCGATCGTCTGGTCGATGCCGGCACAACGGTGATTGTCATCGAGCACCACCAGGCGGTGATGGCACACGCCGATCACCTCATCGACCTGGGTCCGGGTGCCGGGTTGGCGGGCGGCCGCGTGGTGTTCGCGGGCGCGCCAGCAGAGCTTGTTGCGACACAATCAACCCTGACCGGGCAGCATCTCGCACAGTACGTAGGGAGCGGTCAATCGGCGAGCGGATCCTGAGGAAGACCTGGCTCAACCGGATCCTTGTCACTCCGGCGTTCGGCGGGCACCGTCGTCCCCGAGTCGTCGCCCTCTGCCTCCGCACCGGGCAGCCCCATCTCTTCCGGGGCAGATGCGAGGCAGTTGAGCGCGCGAACCAGGCGGTGGAGTTCTCCGACGGCACGCTGTTTGGGAACCAGCACCACTCGAGCAAGGTGAAGCCGGTCGTTGTCACGTAACTCCGCCGGAAGCGGATCGGTGTGTGCGATGCGACCGGATTCCAAGATTCCCGAGAAGCGATGGTTCAGCTCGTCAAGCTCCGCGACGGTCGGTGCCACCCTGAGCCGCATAACCAGGCGCTTCTTTTCCCAGCGCAGCGAGTCATAGTTGCGCCAGAAGCCCGTGACCTCGGCCACGGCTTCCTCGACGGAATCGGTGATCAACACTCGGTCGAGATCTCCGGGTGAAATAACCCCGCTGCCCTCGAGCTGCTCAAGCGCGAAGCGCTCGAATCCGCGCCAGAATGTTCCACCAGGTCGATCAAGCAGGACGATCGGCACGGGCACCATCTTGCCGGTCTGCTGCAGGGTGAGGAGTTCGAACGTCTCGTCCATCGTGCCGAAGCCGCCAGGCAAGCACACGAATCCGCGCGATTCCTTCACCAGCATCAGTTTGCGAGTGAAGAAGTACTTCATGGAGACGTGTCGCTCGTTGTGGGCGACAACAGCGTTGGGCCTCTCCTCGAAGGGCAACCGGATCGACACTCCGAGCGAACGATCGGGCCCGGCCCCGATGGTTGCCGCCTCCATGATGCCCGGCCCGGCTCCGGTAACCACCATCCACCCGCGAAGCGCGAGACCACGGGCCGCGCCCTCAGCCTGCTCAAAGAGTGGATCGTGCGACTGTGTGCGCGCGGATCCGAAGATCGTGACCTTCGGCACTCCGCGATGCGCTGCAAACACCTGAAACGCCTCACGCATTTCTTCGAGGGCTGCGGCGGAGATCTTGAGGTCAAGCCGTTCGGTGTCATCGAGGCCGAGCCCGATTCCCGTGGCCAGGATCCGCGATACCAATTTCCTGTGCGAGGTCACGCCAGCCTGGTCGAGCAACGACGACAGTGCGTCGCTCAACTCGGGATCTGGCGCGCCCACCGACGCGCGCGCGTCAGTGTTGCTCACGAAACGGTGACCACCTCGGGTGTGCCCGTCTCGCTCGCGGGCATTGAGGCGGCGAGACGGTTGGCCTCTTCGATCAGAGTGCGCACGATCTCGCTCTCGGGAACGGTCTTGATGACCTCACCCTTCACGAAGATCTGGCCCTTGCCGTTGCCGGATGCGACCCCGAGATCGGCCTCGCGCGCCTCGCCCGGGCCATTCACCACGCAGCCCATGACGGCCACGCGCAGGGGCACGCTCATACCCTCGAGGCCCTTCGTGACCTCCTCCGCCAGCGTGTACACGTCGACCTGCGCACGTCCGCACGAGGGGCACGACACAATCTCGAGCTTGCGCTCGCGAAGATTCAGCGACTGCAGAATCTGCAGCCCCACCTTTACTTCCTCGACCGGAGGCGCCGACAGTGACACACGGATCGTGTCGCCGATGCCCTCGGACAGCAGGATGCCGAACGCGGTCGCGCTCTTAATGGTGCCCTGGAAGGCGGGGCCGGCCTCGGTCACGCCGAGGTGCAGCGGCCAATCGCCCCGCTCTGCGAGCTGCCGATATGCCTTGACCATCACAACTGGGTCGTTGTGCTTGACCGAGATCTTAAAGTCGTGGAAGTCATGCTCCTCGAACAGCGACGCCTCCCATACTGCGCTCTCGACGAGCGCCTCGGGGGTCGCCTTGCCGTACTTCTGGAGCAGACGCGGGTCAAGCGATCCAGCGTTCACACCGATGCGGATCGACACTCCCGCGGCTTTTGCTCGGCGGGCAATTTCGCCGACTTGGTCGTCGAACTTGCGAATGTTGCCCGGATTCACGCGGACCGCCGCACACCCTGCATCGATGGCCGAGAAGACGTAGCTGGGCTGGAAGTGAATGTCAGCAATGACCGGAATCTGACTCTTCTTCGCGATGATCGGCAGCGCCTCGGCATCATCCCGGCTCGGGCACGCGACGCGCACGATGTCGCAGCCGGAAGCCGTGAGCTCGGCGATCTGTTGCAGTGTCGCGTTGATGTCGGTCGTCGGGGTCGTCGTCATAGATTGCACAGACACGGGCGCGTTTCCGCCCACCATCACCGACCCGACCTTGATCTCGCGGGACTTGCGCCGCGGGGCGAGAACTTCGGGTACTTTCGGCATTCCGAGATTGATTGCAGCCACGACATGGAGTCTAGCGCGGCCGACCCGGGGCGACCTTGGAACCAGCCTCCTGACGTAGGATCGCAGTGCCCCATAGAAACTCACGGAAACAGCTGATGTCGATCTCACCTCCTGAAGACCCCACCAACCCGGCACGCAAGGATCAGACCACCCCCGAAGCTCCGGGTGCAACCGCACTCCCTGAGTCGCACCTCCGCCGCCGGCCGGCGCGGACGCTCGCGCGCAAGCGTCGCGCCCTCATCGCCGGAGCGGTCGCTCTTCTCGTGGTGCTCGGTGGCGGAGCCACAGCTTGGGCGGTTGCGGCGAACGGCAGCCGCGGCGAAGTCGCGGCTGAGCGACCCGATCCACCGGAGAAGGCAACACCCACTCCCACTCCCACACCCACACCCACACCCACCCCAACTGCCGAGCCAGCGCCCGAACCGATACCGGAACCCACACCCGAGCAGGCCCCGGCACCGCAAGGAAGTCTCGACGACCCAAACTCGATCACTGTCGTCGTGAACAAGCAGCGCCCACTGCAGCCTGCCGAGTGGGCACCGAGTGATCTCGTGATGCCGCAGGGCATCCCCAATACCAACGGGCAGCCCCTGCGATCCGAGGCTGCGGGTGCGCTGCAGCAGATGTATCAGTCGGCGACCGCAGCAGGCGTGCCGTTCATCATCACGAGCGCGCATCGCGATTACTGGATGCAGACCAGCCTGTTCAACAACTACGCAGCCCGCGACGGAGTCGCCGCGGCCGAGACCTATTCGGCACGGCCCAGCCATTCCGAGCACCAGACCGGGCTCGCCGCCGACCTCGACGACGGTTCCGGCTGCGCCTTCATGTCGTGTTTCGGGGAGACCGCTACGGGCCTGTGGCTGCGCGAGAATGCGCACCAGTTCGGCTTCATCCTGCGTTACGACAACGGGCAGCAGGGCGTGGTGGGCTACATCTACGAGCCCTGGCACTTCCGCTACGTGGGCATCGACATCGCCACCGATATGCGCGCGAAGGGTATCGTCAACCTTGAGGAGTACTTCGGTCTTCCCGCGGCACCCGGGTACTAACGCGGTGAATCACGCTTGACGGTCAGCCGAAGAGCGAGATCGGTTTCACCAGATCGGCGTAGATGAGCAGGATGCTCATGGCGCCGAGCACAATGACGACGGCCAACGTGACGGGGGCCATCTTTGCGGTGTCAACCGGGCCCGGGTCGGGCCTGCGGAACAGCTTCGCCAGACCGCGCTTCGCGCCCTCATACAATGCGCCAGCGACGTGGCCACCATCGAGGGGCATGAGCGGTACCAGGTTGAACACGAACAGGGCAACGTTCAGTGAGCCCAGCAGGCCAAGCATCGTCTGCGCCCGCGCGGCGACCGGGGCCTCGTCCATGCTCACGACCTCGCCCGCGAGCCTGCCGACACCCACGACGCTGATCGGGCCGTTCGGGTCGCGCTCCTCCGCGCCAAATGCCGCGTTCCACACATCGACCATGCGCTGAGGCAGGCCGATGATGATTTGGGCGACGCTCGCGATGTTCTCGCCGACGAAGACGGGCACCTCAGTAACCGGTTGCCGCACCATCTCGGCCGTGGGCGTGACCCCGACCATACCAACGGTCTCTACTACGGGGTCGCCATTCGGGCCCTCGACGATTTGACCGTTCTCATCGGTCGCCCAACGCTCATTGGGCGCGGGGGTCAGTGTCACCGTCTGTTCGGCTCCGGCCCGTTCAACGGTCACGCGGAGCGCCTGCCCGGGGGCCTGGCTGACGATGTCGCGAAACTGCTCCCAGGTGGTGATTTCGGCACCATCGATAGCGACGACCTGATCGCCGGGCGTGAGGCCAGCAGCCGCGGCGGGAGCCGCGGGATCCGCCGCCGTGCACTCGACCGCGCTGCTCGACGCCGGAATGAGGCACTGGCTCACCGCGCCCAGGGTCGTCGTGTTCTGCGCAACCCCAAACCCCATGAGCACGATGCCGAAAAACACGAACGCCAGCACAAGGTTCATGAGGGGCCCGCCGAGCATGATGACGATCTTCTTCCACACGGCAAGCCGGTAGAACGTGCGGTGATCTTCGCCCTCGGCGATGCTTTCGGCACTCGCGTCGCGCCCGTCTTGCACCATGGTGTCGAAGAACCCGGTGCTCGAGGCGCGCGCGCCGCCGCCCGGTTTCTCGGGCGGGTACATGCCCGTCATAGCGACGTAGCCGCCGAGCGGGATCGCCTTCACACCGTATTCGGTCTCGCCGCGGCGCCGCGACCACAGGGTCTTCCCGAAGCCGATCATGTACTGCGTGACTTTGACGCCGAAGAGCTTCGCGGGTACCAGGTGCCCGATTTCGTGCAGGCCGATCGACACGGCGAGCCCGATCACGATGATGAGGATGCCCAGGAGATACAGCAGCACGTCTTGCACCCGATCAGGCTAGCGCGCGGAGCTTGGTGAGCGCTGCGGGCTACAGCTCCGCGTCGTTCGCGGCGGCGTACTCCTCAGCCGAGAGCAGCGGGCCTTCGTCGCTGACCGCGACGCGGAACAGCCATCCCTCCCCGTAGGGGTCAGAGTTGATCAGCGCGGGATCGGCGGCCGCCGCCTCATTGATCTGCACCACCTCTCCCGACACGGGAGCGAACAGCTCGGAGACCGACTTGGTCGACTCGATCTCGCCGCAGACCTGGCCCGCGGTCAGCTGTGCGCCCACCTCGGGTAGCTCCACGTAGACGACCTCGCCGAGCGCGTCGGCAGCGACGGCGCTGATCCCGACCGTCACTGGGCTGTCGTCGTTGATCCACTCGTGCTCTGCCGAGTACCGCAGGCCTGGCTGAACTGTGCTCATGTCATTCTTCTTTCGTTGCTGGGCTGAAAATGTGGTTGAAAGACGTGGGTAGGAACGATGGTGGATCGCGCGCCTATGCGTGCCGACGGTAAAACGGCAGTGACACGACTTCGAATGGTTCGAGCTTGCCACGCAGGTCGACGTTCACGGAAGTGCCGATCTCGGCAAACTCGGGCTCGACGTAGGCGAGCGCGATTGGGGTGCCGAGGGTGGGGCTCGGCTGTCCACTGGTGATGCGGCCGATCGCGGGATCAGCGGCATCACCCGGGTACACCAGGTACCCGCCGCGGCCCGCGCGGCGACCGAGGCCGCGTAGGCCCACAAGCGCGAGCCCGGCTCCCTGCACCTGCACCCGCTCAAGCGCCTCGCGCCCGACGAATGCCTCCGGCTTCGCGAACGACACCACCGTGCCCAGGCCGGCTTCGACTGGGGTGACCTCCCGGCTCAGCTCGTTGCCGTAGAGGGGCATCCCGGCCTCGAGACGCAGCGAATCGCGCGCGGCGAGCCCCGCCGGAATCAACCCGTGCGGCTCCCCCGCGGTGAGCAGCGCGACCCACATCTCAGCCGCGCGCTCGTTCGGCACGTACAGCTCGAAGCCGTCTTCGCCGGTGTAGCCGGTGCGCGCGACGAGCACCGGGATGCCACCGATTTCCGCCTCGGTGCAGGCGTAGTAGCGCAGCGCCAGCACGCGTTCCGCAGTCTCTATGGAGTCAGCGCTGCCAGCTCCCACAGCAGGAGCATCTACAGCACGAGCGCCAGACTGTGTGCCCGAACCAGCAACATCACCAGTAACCGCACCCGCCAAAATCAGCTCACGCACGATCTGCGCCGACGCCGGCCCCTGCACCGCAATCAGGGAGGTGCTCGCCGACGCGTCGGTCACGCTGACGTCGAAGCCCGCCGCCCGCTCGAGAAAGGCCTCGAACACTACCGGGGCGTTGCCGGCGTTGGGCACCACGAGGAACCGCTCGTCGCCGAGGCGGTACGTGATGAGGTCGTCGATGATGCCGCCGCGCTCGTCGCAGATCAGCGAGTACTTGGCCCGACCCACCGCCACCTTCCCGAGGTCACCCACGAGCGCGGTGTTCAGAAACCCGACGGCATCCGGCCCCTCGACCCAGATCTCGCCCATATGCGAGAGGTCAAAGAGCCCCGCGGCCTCGCGCACGGCACGGTGCTCGGCGAGCTCCGAGCCGTACTTCAGCGGCATGTCCCAGCCACCGAAGTCGGTGAAGGTCGCGCCGAGCTTCACGTGCTCGGCGCGAAGCGGGGTGTGCTGCGCCTCGATCATCGGGTCGCCTTTCGTTCATCGCGATCCACTGTCAGGTGGATCGCGCGGTGTCAGATTTCGAAGGCCTCGGGGGCGGGGCACGCGCAGACGAGGTTGCGGTCGCCGAACGCGCCGTCGATGCGACCGACGGGCGGGAAGTACTTGTCTTGCCGGAGGCGATCCACCGGGAACGCGGCCTGCTCGCGCGTGTACGGGCGCGTCCACTCGTCACTCACCACCGCGGCGGCCGTGTGCGGGGCGTTCCGCAGCGGCGACTCCGCGAGTGGGATCTCCCCCGCGATCACCGCGTCGATCTCGCCGCGTATGGCGATCATGGCCTCGATGAAGCGCTCGATCTCGACGAGATCTTCAGATTCGGTCGGCTCGACCATCAGCGTGCCCGCGACGGGGAACGCCAGGGTGGGTGCGTGGAACCCGAAGTCGATGAGACGCTTCGCGACGTCTTCGGCGGTCACGCCCGACTTCGCGGTGAGCTCGCGCAGGTCGAGGATGCACTCGTGCGCGACGAGCCCCTGATTTCCCGTGAACAGCACCGGAAAGGAGTCGGCAAGGCGCGAAGCGATGTAGTTCGCCGACAGCAGTGCCGCCTGGGTGGCGAGCGTCAGCCCGTCGCCGCCCATCATGGCGATGTACGCGTACGAAATCGGCAGCACCCCGGCCGAGCCGAAGAGGGTGGCCACCACGGGCACGCCGCCGTCTGCGGTCGCGAAATCGCCGGTCGGGTCTCCCGGCAGGTACGGCAGCAGGTGTTCGGCCACCGCAACTGGGCCGACGCCCGGCCCGCCGCCGCCGTGCGGAATCGCGAACGTCTTGTGCAGGTTCAGGTGCGACACGTCACCGCCGAACTTGCCGGGCTGCGCGAGACCCACGAGCGCGTTCATGTTCGCGCCGTCGATGTAGACCTGCCCACCCGCGGCGTGCACCTTGTCGCACACCTCGCGCACGTCGGCGTCGTATACGCCATAGGTCGAGGGGTAGGTGAGCATGATCGCCGAGAGCTGCTCACCGTGCGCAGCGAGCTTCGCATCGAGATCCACCATGTCGATGTGACCGTCTTCGGTGTTCTTGACCACGACGACGCGCATGCCCGCGAGCACCGCGGATGCCGCGTTCGTGCCGTGCGCGGAGGCGGGAATCAGGCAGATATCGCGCGCCGCGTCGCCGTTCGCGAGGTGGTAGCGGCGAATCGCGAGCAGACCCGCATACTCGCCCTGCGAGCCAGCGTTCGGCTGCAGCGAGATGCCCGCGTACCCGGTGATCTCGATGAGCCGCGCTTCGAGATCGGCGATGAGATCGCGCCAGCCCACGCTCTGCTCCGCGGGCACATACGGGTGGATCCCGGCGAACTCCGGCCACGAAATCGATTCCATCTCGGCGGTCGAGTTGAGCTTCATCGTGCACGAGCCCAGCGGAATCATGGTGCGATCGAGCGCCAGATCTCGGTCGGCGAGGCGGCGCAGGTAGCGCAGCATCTGCGTCTCGCTGCGCACCGAGTGGAAGATCGGATGCGTGAGATAGTCACTCGTGCGCGCAAGCGAGGGTGCGAAGCCGAGATCTCCGGGGTGGATCACGGTCGCCTCCGCGACCGTCGCGCCAAATGCTCGTGCAACCGCCGCGATGGTTTCGGCGGTCGTAGTCTCGTCGGCCGAAACCCCGACGCTGTCTGCGTCGATGCGACGCAGGTTGATGCCCGCGTCGGCCGCCGCCGTCACGACGGCATCCGCGCGGCCGGGCACCCTGGCGACGACCGTGTCGAAGAAGGAATCGCTCGCGAGTTCGATGCCGGAGGCCACGAGCGCCGCGGCCAGGGTGCGGGCGTGCGCGTGGGTGCGTTGCGCGATCGCACGCAGCCCCTGCGGCCCGTGGTAGACCGCGTACATCGACGCGGTGATCGCGAGCAGCGCCTGCGCGGTGCAGATGTTGCTGGTGGCCTTCTCACGGCGGATGTGCTGCTCACGCGTCTGCAGCGCGAGCCGGTACGCGGAGGCTCCCGCGGCATCCTTCGAGACCCCCACGAGGCGACCCGGCAGCGTGCGCTCGAGGCCCTGCCGCACCGCGAGGTAGGCCGCGTGCGGCCCGCCGAAGAAGAGCGGCACCCCGAAGCGCTGGGTGTTCCCGACCGCGACATCGGCACCCTGCTCGCCCGGCGGCACGATGAGGGTCAGCGCCAGGAGGTCGGCCACCACGGTGACCATCGCGCCGCGCGCTTTGGCCTCGGCGATGAGGGCCGCGTGATCCACCACCGCGCCGTCGTTACCCGGCTGCTGCAGCACGATGCCCGAAATCGCGCCCTCTGGCAGCCCCTGGGTGAGGTCGGCAACGATGACCTCGAAGCCCAGCGCCTCGGCGCGCCCGCGCACCACCGCGATGGTCTGCGGGAACAGATTGGCATCGAGCACGGTCACCGCATCGGCGGTGGCCTTGCCCGCCCGACGCATGAGCAGCACGGCCTCTGCCGTCGCCGAGGATTCATCGAGCATCGACGAGTTCGCGATCGGCAGCCCCGTCAGGTCGGCCACCATGGTCTGGAAGTTCAGCAGCGCCTCGAGCCGGCCCTGCGAGATCTCGGGCTGGTAGGGCGTGTATGCCGTGTACCAGGCCGGGCTCTCGAGTACGTTGCGCAGGATCACCGGCGGCGTGTGCGTGTCGTAGAAGCCCTGGCCGATCATCTGGGTCTTCACCACATTGCGGCTCGCGAAGTCCCGAAGGTCCGCCAGGATTTCCTGCTCGCTGCGGGCGGGCGGCAGATCGAGCGGCTCGTGCGAGCGGATGCTCTCCGGCACCGCGGTGTCGACGAGCGCGTCGAGACTCGGGTAGCCCAGCTCCGCCAGCATGGCGGCCCGGTCTGCGGGGTGGGCGATGCCGATGTGTCGGTCTGCGAAGGTGGCGGCGTGTGCGCGTGTGCTCAAGGGGTTCTCCGGATCGGGCGGGGCCCTCGGGCCTCGCGACTGTGATCCTCCCCGCTCTGTAGGGAACCTGAGAGATTCGGGTGCCTGTGGGCTCCCTTGCACCGTCGGTGAGCGGGCGCGTGCCCGCTGCTTTCCAGAGTTGCCTATTCGTCGCGGTACATGGGCCTGAGAGATTCCCGGGGAGGGATTGCTCCTACGGCGCCGGCCTGGGCCGGGCTCTCCCGCGACGGGTGAGCGGCGTGTTGAGTTGTGTCTGCGCTGGCAATTCTACCCCGGAATCACGCTTGCTTTCCCCAAGTTGATGCATACACGCCCCTCGAGCATCAATTTCGGGAAAGTCGGACTGTGAGCGGAGTGGATCAGGCCGCGCGGGCCGCGATCACGCGTTGCGCCCGTTCGCGCGCCCATCGTTCGGCCTCAGCCAGCGCCTCGAGAGTCAGCACCTCGGGTGCGGTGTGCGCGTGCAACACCTCTTGTACCGTGTCGACGATGTCGGTGAACCCGATGCGCCCCTCGTGGAACGCGTCGACCGCCTCTTCGTTCGCAGCGTTGTACACGGCAGGGAAGGTCTTGCGGGCCCGCCCCACCTCCTTCGCGAGCTCAACCGCGGGGAAGGCCACGGTGTCGAGCGGCTCGAAGTCCCACGATGTCGCGCGCGTCCAGTCGATGGGGGCGCCGACGCCGGCGATGCGCTTCGGCCAGTCGAGCCCGAGCGAAATCGGCAGCCGCATGTCTGGCGGCGACGCCTGCGCGATGGTCGAACCGTCGTGAAACTCGACCATCGAGTGCACGATCGACTGCGGGTGCACGACCACGTCGATGGCACCGTATGAGATTCCAAACAACAGGTGCGCCTCGATCACCTCGAGGCCCTTGTTGATGAGGGTCGCCGAGTTCGTCGTGACCACCCGACCCATATTCCAGGTGGGGTGCGCGAGGGCCTCGGCGGGGGTGACGTCACGCAACTGGTCGCGGGTGCGCCCGCGAAACGGGCCGCCCGAGGCCGTGAGCACGAGTCGACGCACCTCGGAGGCCTCGCCCGAGCGAAGGGCCTGGGCAATGGCCGAGTGCTCGGAGTCGACCGGCACGATCTGACCGGGCGCGGCGAGCCCGGTCACCAGGTCGCCGCCCACGATCAGCGACTCCTTGTTTGCAAGCGCCAGGGTACGGCCGGCCTCAAGCGCTGCGATGGTCGGACCGAGCCCGATCGACCCGGTGATGCCATTCAGCACCACGTCTGCGGGAACCTCGCGCACGAGGGTCGCCGCCTCTTCCGCCCCCATCGCGGTGTGCTCGACGTGAAACTCGTCGGCCTGCTCGCGCACTCGCTCGTGCTGGGTGCCTGCAGCGAGACCCACCACCTGGAACCTGCCGGGGTTCGCGCGGATCACATCGAGCGCCTGCTCGCCGATCGAACCTGTGGACCCCAAAATGACGACGCGTCTCATGTCCCCCATTCTGCCCGACTCAGGCGCCGGAGACGGAAGTGGGGCGCGCAGCCTCGGCTGCGCGCCCCACGATCCACTGGGAAGTATCTGGACTAGCCAGCGTGCGCGGTACCCAGGATGTCGAGCACGAAGACCATCACGTCTTCGGCCTCGTAGCCCTGCGAGACGAGCCAGTCGCTGCCGTAGCCGCCATCGTTCGCCGGCACCACCGCGATAACCTGCGAGCCGACGGTCTGGCCCTCGAGTGCGACCTTGAAGCCCTCGATCACCTCAGTCGTGAGGAAGCTCGTGGCCTCGCCCCGGCTCCAGCTCGAGTCGAACTCTTCGCCCGTGCGCCAGATGACGCCGCGGTAGTTCACGTAGACGCGGTCACCCGGCTGCACCTTCTCGCCGGTGCCCGTAATCAGGGTCGCGACCGACAACTCGGTCGGAGGCACCACACCCTCGGGCATCGTGATGATCGGCGAGCCATCGGCATCGACCGTGACCGTCGGGAAGCCCGCGGGCGCGTCTTTCGCCTTGCCGTCGGGACCCTCGAGCAGATCGCCGGGCTCCAGGGTTCCTGGCGGGGTCGGCGCTTTTTCCATCAGATCGAGCACCAGCACGATGGTGCCGCCGGCCTCCATGCCGAAGCTTGCCTCGTTGCCCTCGCCCACGATGTCAACCACGGGCGACACCGCGACCACGCGATCGCCGATCGACGAGCAGGTCAGCGAGTCGGCGACCCACGGGGCCATGGTCTCGGCGGAATTCTGCATCTGCGCGGATTCTGTCGAAATCACTTCACCGGTGTCGCCGTTGATCGCCGTGAGGTTCGTGACGACGAGTTCGTCAGCCTCGACCTTCTCACCGTCGCCTTGTTCGAGCACGGAACGCTCGAACTCGGTCGCCTGAATCGGCGTCTCCGAGGTGAGCGTGACATCTTCGCCAAATTTCCCCTCGACGGTGATGGCCTTGCTGACGCTTCCCTCGGGGGCGCAGTTCACGTCGGTGCCGGCGGTGCAGCCGGTTACAAGCAGGGTGCCCACGAGAGTCGCGGGCAGGATGGCGGCGGCCAAGGCACGGGAGCGCTTCACAAATTCCTCATTCACTGTAGGGTCGCGGATGCCACCCGGATGGTCATCTTGATTCTGTCGCACGCAGGTTACGGGTGTCTGAGGGTGAGCCGTGAGGAGCGCGTCCGGCACGCCGGCGTGTCACCCGGCGTCGAGGATATCGACGACGTAGACCATCACATCTGTGGCCTGGTAGCCCATGAGCTCGAGATCTTCGGCCGAGTACCCGGTGCCCGGCGGCACGATGATGACCACCTGCGAGCCGACGGTCTGACCGACGAGGCCCTTCCGGAACCCGGGGATCACCTCGTCCAGGGGGAACGATACGGGCGCGCCGCCATAGCTCTGCTCGAAGACCTCCCCGGTGCGAGCGATGAGTCCCTGAGAGTGCACGAGCACCGTCTGACCATCCTCCACCTGGGTTCCGCTGCCAACGATCGAGGGGGCAACCGCGAATTCCGCGAGACCTGAAACCCCTGCGGGTATGGTTACCGTCGGTGCCCCGTCCTCGGAGAGCGTAACAAGCGGGAAGCCGGCAGGGAGTTCCTGAGCGGAACCGACCGCCCGCCCCTCTCCCGCGGACAGCACGGCCCGAAGGTCGACGACGACGATCATGGTGTCTTCGTCGGCAATTCCCGCCGGCGTGCCTCCGCCCTCTCCCAGCATGTCGATGGCCGGTACCGTGCTCGCGATACGGTCGCCCCCGCTCGCGCACCTCATCGTGTCGAAGTACCAGGGCGCGAGGCCCTCACTATCCAGCACGTGCCGAGTGGCCTCTTGCGCATACGGCTCGCCGGTGCTGCCCACGAAGATATTGAGGTGCCCGACGAAGGTATCGCCCTCGGCGATCTCGTCGCCCTCGCCGGTGTCGAGTACCGTCCGCTGGAATCCATCTGCCGCGATCGGTACCTGAGTCTCGAGATTCAGATCTCCGCCGAAGTCACCCGTGACCCTGATCGAGTCGCTCGCGCTTCCCGGGGCCGCGCACCCGCCGGGAAGCGCGAGCGACGCGGAGGGTGCGGACGCGCAGCCCGCGAGCAGGGGAAGGGCGAGCAGAGCAGCGGGGAACAGCGCGAGCGCGCGCATGGCGACGGGGGTCCTCTTCACCGGTGTGTCCTCTTCAAGAATTCGGGGCACCAGACGGGGCGCCCCTGTCATTCTGACCTGCGAGAGGTGCCCGAATCGCGGCTCAGTCGCCGATACCCCAAACTGTCATCTTTCGTTTGCCGAAGCGTCACCCGCCCGAGCGACGGCCTCGCCAGCGACGCGGCGCACGGCCTTTCCCGCCTGGAGCGCGACGACGAGCAGCAGCACCAGCGTCACCAGATCGCAGGCGATGTAGACGTAGTGCCAGAGCGACTGCCCGGGGTCCGCCCCCGCAAGCACCAGGTCGGTGCGAGCGTTGAGCGGCGGGCGAACGATGGCCACCTTGAAGAGAAACACGAGGGCCAGCGCGAGCCACCACCGCACCCGGCCACGAGAGACGCGCGCCACCCGTGGCCAGAATGTCACGATCGTGAGCATCACCAGCAGCACCGCCTCGGTGATGTTCAGCGCGGCAAAGACGAGCCTGCCGATGCCCAGGCCGAGTGGAATCGTGATGCCCTCGGCCTGAAACTTCAGCGGCGCCTCGATGAACGAGATCGCGATGATCAGGCCGATCCACAGTACCGGCAGCGCGTGCCGCCACATCTCGAGCCGCAGCTTCGTCTCCATGGTCTCGCTCCTTCTCACCGGCGTGGGGGCAAGCTCGCGGGTTCGGCTTGCTTCGTCACATCGTGTGCTGTGGATCTCGCCGCGAGCGCCGCGGCGTAGAGTTCGCGCGCGGAAAGGCCCGTGGCCTCCGCGACCTCTCGCGTGGCATCCTTCAACCGGTCGCCAGCGGCCACCCGCACCTGCACCTCGGCGAGTGCGTTCTCGGGCGAGGGAGCGGCCTCGGGCGCACCGGCCACCACGAGCACGATCTCGCCGCGAACTCCCGCCGATGCCCACTCGGCCAGTTCGCCGAGGCCGCCGCGGCGCACCTCCTCGTACAGCTTCGTGAGTTCGCGGCACACGGCTGCCGGGCGTTCGGGGCCAAACGCTTCTGCCGCGGCCGCGAGGGTCTCGGCGATGCGACTGGGCGCCTCAAAAAACACGAGGGTGCGACGCTCGGCGGCGAGCGCCAGCAGCGCGCGCGACCGGTCGCCCGCCTTGCGCGGCAGGAAGCCTTCGAATGCGAACCGATCGGTCGGCAGCCCGGAGACTGCGAGCGCGGTGATGACCGCACTCGGGCCCGGGATCGCGCTCACCTGCACACCTCGCTCTGCGGCGAGCTGTACGACCCGAAACCCTGGGTCGGAGACGGTGGGCATGCCCGCATCGCTCACGAGGAGCACCTCTTCGGTGGCCGCGCGATCCACCAGTGATGCCGCGCGATCGCGCTCGTTGTGGTCGTGCAGCGCGATGAGCTCGGGCCGGGCGTCAATGCCGAGCAGACGCAGCAGCTGGGCGGTGTGCCGGGTGTCCTCCGCGGCGATCACGTCCGCCGAGGCGAGGGCCTCCCGCAGCCGGGTCGACGCGTCGCCGAGATTTCCGATGGGTGTCGCGGCGAGCCAGAGCATGCTCCCATGCTACGCCCGCGGCGTCCTGCCAGAATGAGAGGCATGAGCGACCCGCAGCCCCCGATTCAGCCCGAGCAGCCACAGCAACCGCAGGCGACCCCGCAATCCCCTGCGCCGCAGTGGGTCCCGGTGCCACCGCCGAACCCGTACGCGCAGGCGGGCGGCGGACGTCCGGGTAAGGGCCTAGGCATCGCATCGATGGCGGTCGGGCTCGTCGCACTCCTCACCGCGATGACTGCCGCAGCGTATTTTGCGCCCGCCGCACTCATCGGCGGTTTCCTCGGTCTCATCGCGCTGGTGCTTGGCATCATCGCGCTGGTGAAGAAGCAGCGGCCCATCGGCACGTGGATCACGGGCCTCGCGGCTGGTGCTCTGGCGATGCTGCTGGGTCTGGTGATCGGCGCGCTCGGTGTCGGCGCGATGGCGCTGCAGGCGTTCAGCGCCTCGCCGGGCGTTGCGGAGGATTCGCAAGGCCAGGGCCCCGAGTCGAGCCCAGGGGAGGCTGAGACGCAGCCCTCGCTCATCGAATGGCCCGCAAACATGGCGACCGGCGGCATCATCTTCGGCGAATTTCTGGAACCGGTGGCGTCGGCCCCGCTCGAGCCGGGCGAGGCACCCGCCGCCAGCGAGGTGGATCGCGGCAGCGGGGTGCTCGATATTCGGTTGTATGTCGACTACCGCTGCCCATACTGCGGCATCTTCGAGCAGACGAACGGCCCGATGCTGTCTGAACTCGTGCACGGCGGGGCCGCGACCCTCGAGTTGGTGCCGTTGACGTTTCTCGACAAGCTGTCCGAGGGCAGCTACTACTCGTCTCGGGCCTCGGCGGCCGTCGCCTGCGTGGTCGACGGTCAGCCCGAATCTGCGTGGGCGGCACATTCCACTCTGCTGGCACCCGAGGTGCAGCCCGCCGAGGGCGGCCCGGGACACACCAACGAAGGGCTCTTCGCGATCCTCGACGGCAGTACCGGTGGGCTGAACTCGTCGGTCGAAGACTGCATCAGGACGGAACGTTTCGTGCCGTTTTCGCAGGCGCTCACCAGCTGGGTGTTTTCCACCCCGGTGCCACACGCGGAGGACCCGGAGCTACAGGTCACTGCGACGCCCTTCGTCGTCGTGAACGGCATCCCCTACGCGGGCAACCCAGACGACGCGGAGGCGTTCACCGAGTTCCTCTCGGAGATCGCAGGCTATTGATCCAGCTCGCCTCCCGCACCGGGGCCGCCTACTTCCCCCTCACCATCATCGCGCGCGTGCCCTTCGCGATGATGGTGGTAGGGGTACTCACCCTGGTTGTCGCGGCGCGAGGCTCCGTTGAGCTCGGCGGCATCACCTCCGCGATGGTCGGGCTCGGTGTCGCGTGTTTCGGCCCGCTGCTCGGTTCGGCCGCCGACCGGTTCGGGCAGCGTCCGGTCCTGCTGCTCACCGCGGCGTGCAACAGCGTCGCACTGGGCGCGCTCGCCTGGGTGGCGTTCAGCTCGGTTCCCGTCTGGGTCATGCTGCTTGTTTCGTTCCTGGCGGGCGCGTCGGCCCCCCAGACCTCGCCGATGTCGCGTTCCCGACTCGTCACCATCATTCAGGCCGAGGTCCCCGCCTCGCACAAGCCACGCGCTATCAACTCGGTGCTCGCATTTGAGTCGGCCGCCGACGAAGTGGTCTTCGTGTTTGGCCCCGTCATCGTGGGGCTGCTCGCCACCGCCTTCGATGCGTGGGTGCCCATCGCGGCGGCCGCGATCCTCACCCTGGTGTTTGTGACCGCGTTTGCCGGTCACCGCACCAGCGTGCCCGCAAAGTCGGCTGTCGAACGCGCGGCCACGCTGGGCCCGATCGCGCAGTTGCGCAGGCCCTCCCTCCTGGTCACCATCGCGGGAATCTTCTCGCTGGGGCTCTTTTTCGGCGCAATGTTGACCTCGCTCACCGCCTTCCTCCAAGACCGGGGCGCGGCCGAGCAGGCTGGCCTGCTGTATGGGGTGATGGGAGTGGGATCCGCGGTGCTTGCGATTGCGGCGGCTTGGTTCTCGCCGAAGTTCACCCTGCGGTATCGCTGGCTGGTCTTCGGCGCGGTTCTCGCGATCGGTACCGTGATCTTGCAGACCGTGAGTGACGTGCCCGGAATGCTGCTGAGCCTCGCCGTGATGGGTCTCGGGATCGGGCCACTGCTCGTCACGCTCTACGGTTTCGGGGCCGCGCGCACCCCCGTGGGGCGCTCAGCCACGGTGATGACGATGCTCGGTTCAGGGGTCATCGTGGGGCAGTCGCTGGCGTCGGCCCTCACAGGAATCATCGCCGGGCAGTTCGGCACCGGGGCTGCGCTCACGCTCCCCCTCGCCGCCGCCGTGCTCGTGCTCGTGGCGGGCATTGCAAACTTCGCGATCACTCCCGCCGGCCGCCTGGTGCGCTTCACCGGTCCGGTGCAGATTCCGTAGGTGCCGGAAGGCTGTTGGTGGGGACAGCCGCCCGCGCTCGGCTTCGCTGTGGGCGCAACCTGATGGGGACCCACCTCCAGGCAAGGTGGGAGAATGGGAGCATGCAGCCCTCACTTACTCCCGCCGAAGTGGATCGGCTGCGCGCAGCGTTCCCGTACTTCGCTACCCCTCCACTGGTGGGAGGCCAGCCCGTCGCCTACCTCGATTCGGGCGCAACCTCGCAACGCCCCACCGCGGTGCTGGATGCCGAGCGGCACTTCCTTGAGACGGCAAACGCCCCGGTGCACCGCGGCACCTACCAGGCCGTCGGCACCGCCACCGAGTACTTTGAGGGTGCCCGCGCGAAGGTTGCGGCTTTTGTGGGGGCTCACACCCCCGAGCAGATCGTGTGGGCTGAGAACGCGACCGATGCACTGAACATTGTGACCCTCGGAATCGGCGAGGCGAACGCCGGCCTGGGCGTCGCTGGCTCGGAACGCTTCCTGCTCGGCCCGGGCGATGAGATCCTCGTCACCGAGGCAGAGCACCACGCGAACCTCATCCCGTGGCAGCGACTCGCGGTGAAGACCGGCGCGACGTTTCGCTACATACCTGTGAACGAAACTGGCACGTGGTCGATCGATGCCGCGCGCGCGGCACTCAATTCCCGCACGCGCATATTCGCTTTCGCACACGTATCGAATGTCACCGGCTACGTCGCTCCAGTGGCAGACCTCGTCCAGTTGGCGCGGGCGGTCGGCGCGATCACGGTGCTGGACGCCTGCCAGTCAGTGCCGCATATCCCCGTCAATTTGGCCGAACTCGGTGTCGACTTTGCCGCGTTTTCCGGCCACAAGATGCTCGGCCCCAATGGCATCGGCGTGCTCTACGGCACCCCCGAGATGCTCGCGGCCCTTCCCCCGGCCCGAACCGGTGGATCGATCATCACCAAAGTCACCATGGAGGGTGCCGAGTTCATGCCGCCGCCGCTGAGATTTGAGGCTGGCACCCAGCCCGTGTCTCAGGTGGTGGGCCTTGGTGCCGCCGTCGACTTTCTGCAGCAGGCAGACATGCGCCGATCCGCTGCACACGAACATGAGCTCGTTGAGCGCCTGGTTGCCGGTATTCTTGAGCTGCCCGGCGTACGCCTGCTCGGCCCGCAGGGCATGACTGATCGCGTCGCCCTCGCCGCAGTATCGATCGAGGGGTTGCACGCCCACGACGTGGGCCAGTTCCTCGATGAGCAGGGCGTGCTCGTACGCGTCGGCCATCACTGCGCGCAGCCACTTCATCGCGCACTCGGCCTGGCGTCGAGCACTCGCGCGAGCGTGCACCTAACCACCACAGAGGATGAGGTTGACCGGTTCCTCGACGCGATCCGCGGCGCGCAGCGGTACTTCGGCCTGGAGGCATCGGCATGAGTGCGCTCGACGGACTGTATCAAGAACTCATTCTGGACCATTCGAAGCGCCCGATCGGCAAGGGCGAGCTTGAGGCCCCGCTGGGCGCCCTGACCGCCGCCCACCACGAGTTCAACCCGAGTTGTGGCGACGAACTCACGCTGAGCATCGCTGTCGACCCGGCAACAGGGAAGATCGAGAAACTCGCCTGGGACGGAGCGGGGTGCAGCATCTCGATGGCCTCGGTGTCGATTCTGGCTCAGTTGCTGCGCGACGAAAGCCTCACGATGGCCGAGGCGCAGACACGCGTCGATGCCTTTCGCGAGATGATCCAATCTCGCGGAGAGATCGAGCCCGACGAGGATCTGCTGGGCGACGCGATTGCACTGCAGGGGGTCTCCAAGTTCGTCATGCGCGTGAAGTGCGCCATGCTCGGTTGGGTCGCGCTGGAGGCCGACATGCGCCAAATCGAAGCCGCCGGGTAGCTCTCCGGCCACGGCCGGGCGCGCACGTGAGGGTCGTGTGCGCGCCAATGGGCGCTCACACTCCGTGGCACCCTGACATTTTCCTGGTGAGAGCCCAACCCTGGGGATAGCCGTTCGTGCCTCGCCGATCTCGGCGAGCATCGGAGTATGACACTCACGACACCACCCGAGATCTCCCCCACCAGCGACCTCACGGTACTGCGCTGCTCCGGCACCGCAGATTTCCTCGCGGCGCTGCCATTCCTCACCGGTTTCACCGCGCACAACAGCCTGTTTCTGGTGCTCTTTGAGGGCCGTCGGGCTGGCCGCGCCATTCGCATCGACCTGCCGCTCAGCGATAGCCCGAGCGACACTGGCCTCCTCCTTGATGCCATCTGCTCGCTGATGCGAGAGACCGGTGCCGGATTCGACGGGCCCGCCCTCGTGATCAGCTGCGAACGCACATTCGCTGAGTCGGGCGATGCTCCGTGGCGCCGATTCGCGAAGCGGCTCGAGCGACGGTTCGTGCGGGAGGGCTGGTGGCTGCGCGAGCTCGCCTGCATCGCCCCCGACGGTTGGGCGGCGTACCGCGACCCGTCGACGCCCCGTCGCGGGCGCCCGCTCAGCGAGATCAGGGCGAGTCCGATCACGAAGGAGGGGGAGGCGCTCGGCGGCCCGCACGGGCCCCTCGACACGATCGGCGAGCTGCCCCAGCCAGACCCCGCTCTCGCCTCGGAGGTCGCGGGCGAGCTGGCTCGCGCGGGTGCCCACGATGAGCTCGACTGGGTGCGCCGCACGATGGAGTGCGCGCGCGTCATCCTGCAGGAGCAGGACACTCAGGCGGATCCAGCGGCGTTGGCTCAGTTCATCGGGCACGCCCAGCGCCCCGCGCCTTGGCTGCTTCTCGCATTCTCGGCAATCACTCGCCCAGAGTTCGTGCTCGAGCTCGCGGCGACGGTCGGGGCCGAGCGATTTGAGAAGTTCACCGTCGATTTCGTGCCTGCAGCATCCGAGACGGGCCGACGGGGCTGGTCAATTCGTGGGTTGCTCGCCTCGACCGCAGAGGAAGCACCCGACCAGCAGAAGCTGCGCCAAGCTATCGCTGCGGTCTCGCACTGCACCGCACACGCTCCAGTGGATCAGCGGCCCGCGCTCCTCGCGCTCCTCGCCTGGGCCTGGTGGATGCTCGGCCTGCAAACGGTCGCGGAGCGCCACGTCATTCACGCGCTCGACATAGATCCGGGCAACGAGCTCGCTTCGATGGTGCAGCGACTCAATCGATCGGTTCCTGCGTGGCATCTGAACGGTGGCGCGGCTCGCTAACGAGCCGGCAGCTCCCCGCGTCGCATTCCAGCGGCGGCCAGAACCTCCTGCGCGAGCACCCGCACGAGTCGCTCGAGCAACGCCTCACCGTTGTCACCAATGAACGGCGCGGGGAGGGTGAAACGAATCGCGGTCTGTGCGATTTCGGGCGTGTATCCCATCGCAAGAAGCGTGGGCGAGGGCTCGTCCTTTCCGGCCGCGCAGGCTGAGCCGGACGACGCGGCGATCCCTGCCGCGTCCAGTGCGACGAGCAGCGATTCTCCGCTGACCCCGCGCACCACGAACGACGCGTGGCCCGGCAGCCGCTCGCTGGGATGCCCGGTCAGATCCGCTCCCGGCACCTCCGCGAGCACCCGCGCGATCAGCGCATCACGGCTGATCGTCAGCGCGAGCGCACGCGTTCCCACCTCCCGAACGGTGGCGGTCACCGCGGCCGCGAAGCCCGCAATTGCGGCCACGTTCTCGGTGCCCGAGCGCGCGCCGCCCTCCTGCCCGCCGCCGTGCAGCACGGGTTCCAGCGCGAGGTGGCGGCGCACGAGCAGCGCACCGGCGCCCTGGGGACCTCCGAACTTGTGTGCGGCGACGGTCATCGCATCGACCTTCAAGCCAGGCCACCCGCCCGCAGCAAACGACACCGGCAGGGTCGCCGCGGCCTGGACCACGTCGGTGTGCATGATCGCGCCCCGGCTTCGCACCGACTCACCGATTTCCACGACCGGCTGTACCGTGCCGATCTCGCCGTTGGCGAGCCCCACACTCACGAGCGTGGTGTCGTCGCGCAGCATGGAAGCGACGTCGGCAGGATCCACCACGCCATCCGCGCCAACCGGCACCAGGCTCAGCTCAAAGCCGTGCACACGTTCGAGAAAGCGGCAACTCTCGATGACCGAGGGGTGTTCAATCGGGGTCGTGACCAGGTGGCGACCCCGGGGGTTCGCGAGGGCCAGCCCGATGATCGCGAGGTTATTGGCCTCCGTGCCTCCCGAGGTGAAAATCACCTCCGCGGGCCTCGCGCCCAGTGCGCTTGCGATCCGCTCGCGGCACCCTTCCACGATCTCTCGCGCCCGAAACCCCGACTGGTGCACGCTTGAGGGATTCGCCTGCTCGCCAGCGAGCACCGCGATCATCGCGTCACGCGCCTCCGCCCGCATTGGCGCGGTGGCTGCGGCATCGAGGTATCCCGATGTTCCGCCTGCGTCACTCATCAGGAGATCGCATCAAGGCCGAGGTCGAGTGCCGTCGCCCCGTGGGTGAGCTTACCGACCGCAATCACGTCGACCCCGGTGCGGGCGATGGCACCGACGGATTCGAGCGTCACGCCCCCGCTCGCCTCGCAAATCGCACCCCCCGCGACGATCCGCACACCCTCGACGAGCTCGTCGACCGAGAAATTGTCGAGAAGCACGCCCGTCACCCCCGCGGCAAGTACGGGTTCGAGCTGCTCGATGCGATCCACCTCGACGATGATCGAAACGGTATGCCCGGCCCGCTCGCGCAGGCCCCGCAACGCCGCAGTGATGGCCGCCCCGTCCATCGCGCCGAGCGCCGCCAGATGGTTGTCTTTCACCATGATGGCGTCTGAGAGCCCGAACCGATGGTTCGATCCGCCACCCGCGCGCACCGCGTGCTTCTCCAACGCACGCAGCCCGGGTGTGGTCTTTCTCGTGTCCGCGATGCGCGCGCGCGTCCCCGCCACCTCGGCGACAAACTGCGACGTCAGGGTCGCGATGCCGCTCATGCGCTGGCTGAAGTTCAGGGCAACCCGCTCGGCGGTCAGGATTCCCCGCGCCGGACCCGAGATTCGAGCGAGCGCCTCCCCCGCACCGAAGACGTGCCCCTCAGCGACCAACTCGTTGACCGATATCTCGGTATCAACCTGCCGGAACGCCTCAACGACGAGAGGCCCACCGGCAAAGACCCCGGGCTCTCGCGCCGCGAGCACCACGTCGAGCTGCGCCTCTTGTGGGATTGTCAGTTCGACGGTCAGGTCACCCCATGGCGCATCTTCGGCGAGCGCCCGACGCACCGAGTCGGAAACAATTTGCGGGGTCAACATGCGGCGAGGCTCCTCAATGGTGTGGCGAATTGCGCACGGTGGTCGTCCCCCGCGCTTCGGTGCGGTGTGGATCGCGCCACCCACCCCTGGCGAACTGCCTGTGCGGGGTCGGTGGCGGGGTGATCCGCACGCTGATGCGCGCCGCGCGATTCGGTGCGGGCCGCCGCAGACTGGGCGATCATGGTTGCCAGTTGCGCGGCGTGCCCGGGTAACGAGGCACAGTCGCGACGCACCGCGTCAATCCCGGTCGCGTCCCGTTCGATTCCGAGCCCCGCGGCGACCGCGGCCGAGACCGCTGACAGCTCCGAAACGGCTGCGATCTGTGAGTTCGGGCCGCTCGCATCTGCCCCGGTCGGAGCCAGATCCCGCGATGGGTCGCCTGTGGTGCCCGGGAGCCCCGCGAAGACAGACGCACCCGCAGAAAGCTCGGCGAGCATGCCCGTGCCGTTTGCCCAGGATCCCGCACCTGACCCCCCCGCGCCGAGGTATTCGGCCGCCGCGCGCCCCGCGCGAGCGCCGAAGACGAGACCCTCAAGCAGGGAGTTTGAGGCGAGGCGATTCGCCCCGTGCACCCCGGTGGAAGCGACCTCCCCCGCGGCAAACAGGCCTGGCACTGTGGTCCGGGCTTCGAGATCGGTCGCGACCCCACCCATCGTGTAGTGAGCCGCCGGGGCCACGGGCACCGGTTCGCGGGTCCAATCGAACCCCTGCGCGCGGGTTGCCGCGGTGATACTGGGAAAGCGGCGCGCGAGGGTGCCGCTCCCGCCCGCCACTTCGATTCCGGTCGCGTCGAGCCACACGGCGTCTTCCCCCCGTTGACGCAGCACGCGGTGCATGGTGCGGGCCACCACGTCGCGCGGGGCCAACTCCGCGGCGGCATGCACTGCGGTCATGAACCGTTCACCGCTGCCGTCGCGCAGCACTGCACCCGCGCCCCGCACCGCCTCCGAGATCAGGAACCCGGTGCCCGCGAGCACGGTGGGGTGGAACTGGACGAACTCCAGGTCGGCAACGACGGCTCCCGCGTGCGCGGCTTGCACGATGCCCTCGCCGCGCGCCCCCGCGTGGTTGCTCGTACGCGGGTAGAGCGCCGCGTATCCTCCGGTCGCGAGCACCACGGCGCCCGCACGAACGGTCACCAGGTGCCCGGCCGCATCGCGCAGCACTGCGCCGTTCACCGCACCCGAGTCGGTAAGGAGCGAATCCAGAGAGGTGCGCTCGGTCAGCCGGATCAGGCCCCGCCGAACGAATTCCAGCGCCTCTCGCGCGAGGAAGGCGTGTAGCGCAGCCCCCGTGCGATCCTCGCCGGCGTGCACGATCCGGGCGCGTCGGTGCGCGGCTTCGAGCCCCAGCGACAGCCGACCGCTCGCGTCTCGATCGGCGGGGAAGCCGCCCGCGAGCATTGCACGCATCGCTTCGGCCCCCTCTGCGGTGAGCACGTGGGCGGCGCGCGGATCCACCAGGCCAGCGCCGGCGGCGACCGTGTCAGCGGCGTGATCTGCAGCCGTATCGTCATCTCCGACGGCCGCGGCAATGCCACCCTGCGCCATCGCGGTGTTGCCTCCAGCGAGCGCGGCGAGGCCTGCATCCGCGGAAGGCCGCAATACCCCGGGGGTCACCAGCGTGGCTTCGCCCCCGGCCCGGGCCGCCGCAATCGCACAGCTCAGCCCCGCGACGCCCGCTCCGACGATAAGCATCATGGCCGGGCCGCAAGCATCCGCTCGAGTGCGACCCGCGAATCCGCGGCGACCTCCTCGGCGACCCGAATCTGGTTGGGCACGTCGCCCGCAACCAGCGATTCGAGGGTCCACGCGAGATAGGCGGGGTGGATCCGGTACATCGTGGAGCACGGGCAGACGACCGGGTCCAGGCAGAAGATGGTGAGTTCAGGATGCTGTTGCTGCAGTCGGTTCACCAGATTGATCTCGGTGCCGACGGCGAACACCGAGCCCGGTGCGGCCGATTCGATCTCGCGCCGAATGTACTCGGTCGAGCCGCTGCCGTCGGCCGCCTCCACGACCGCGGCCGGGCACTCGGGGTGCACGATCACGCGCACGCCCGGGAAGTCAGCCCGCGCCTGCTCAATCTGGTTCACCGTGAAACGCTTGTGCACCGAGCAGAAACCGTTCCACAGGATCACCCTCGCATCGCGAAGCTCCTCGGCAGTGTTGCCACCGAGCGCAAGGTGAGGTCGCCACAGCGGCATTTCTGCCTCGGTGATGCCCATCGCCTTCGCCGTGTTGCGCCCGAGATGCTGATCGGGGAAGAACACGACGCGCTGACCGCGCGCGAAAGCCCACTCCAGCACGGTTCGCGCGTTCGACGAGGTGCACACGATGCCACCGTTGCGGCCGCAAAAAGCCTTGATCGCGGCCGAAGAATTCATGTACGTCACAGGGATCACCGGCGCAAGTCCGTCTTCGCGCACCTCGGATCCCAGCACCGACATCATCTGGTCCCAGCAGCTCTCGACCTGATCAATGGTGGCCATGTCGGCCATCGAGCAGCCGGCTGCGAGGTTCGGAAGCACCACGGCCTGATCTGGGCCCGAGAGAATATCGGCGGTCTCTGCCATGAAGTGCACGCCACAAAACACGAATGCGTTCGCCTCGGGATGGTCTTTTGCGGCCCGCGCCAGCATGAACGAGTCGCCAACAAAATCTGCGTACTTGACGATCTCATCACGCTGGTAGAAGTGGCCGAGAATCTGCACGCGTTCCCCGAGCTGCGACTTCGCATCGCGGATCCACTGGTCGAGCTCGGCATCACTCGCCTGGGTGTATCTGGCGGGCAGCGGGCCCTGTCTCGGCGCGTCCCCGGGAACCGGGTCGGCGGTCGATGCCCCGGGGCCATACCCTGGCGCGCGGTCAATCGCCCAGGGGTCACGGACTAGATCGGTGTCGCAGCTCGAGAGCCCCGTCGACTGCAACGCAATGGGGCGCCGGTGCGCGGGCGCGAGAACGGGTACGGGCACGGCACACTCAGCCTGCGCCGCTTCGGTCTCTGCCGCCTGGCGAATGAGTTCGGCAACGCTGGTCATGCGGATTTCCTTTGTTCGGAGGTGAATGCGAGCGGCCCTGCCCCGGCACCGGGAGCCTCAGGATCACTGCGGAAGCGGTAGAGGCGCGCGGGCCGATGCCCGGTGCCGGTAGTGGTGTCGCCGGTGTCGATAAGGTTGCCCTGCGCGAGGGCTTGCCGGCGAAAATTCGCCGGGTCAACCGGTTCGCCCAGAATTGCCTCGTGCACCACGCGCAACTGCGCAAGCGTGAAGGTCGGCCCCAGGAAACGGTGCGCGACCGCTGAGTACTCGGTCTTACTGCGCAGGCGCCACAGCGCGGTGGCGACGATATCGGCGTGATCAAAGGCGAGCTCGGGTAACCGGTCGGCCGAGAACCAGGCGACGTTTCGGTCGGCATCCAGCGAATCCGCAGTCGCCACCATGGCCTGGGCTGCGGGTTCCTGCAGCCGCTCGGCGCTCGTTTGCGGTAACGGTGGCGGCTGCGGGTCATCCCAGCGGCGGGTGGATCCGTGCCCCGGCTTCGCCGCGGCACGCTCCGGGAGGCTGGGCACCTGGGCAAGTTCCCGCTCACCGTACAACGCCCAGTACGCAATGGTCACCAGCCGCTGCGCCTGCGCAGATCGTTCAATCGCACCAAAGGAGTACAGCTGCTCCAGGTACCCCGGGGCCCGGTGCACGGCGGCGTGCAGGGTACGCAGCGCAGTGTCGACGAGGGCCTCATCCCACGGGATCGGACCGCCCGGAAGCGCCCAGATACCCTCAAACGGCGGGCGCGTTCTCCGCACGAGCGGGATCCAGAGCGTCACCGCCGTATCCACAGGCTCGCGGGAATCCCTCCGCGCCTCAGCGGGCGGACTCAGCGCGAAGGCCACGCTCGAGACCGCAACGGCCGGAGGCAGGAAGCGGCGCTCATTCGCACTCGCACGTGAAAATTCCACGTCCACTCCTGTGTCTCTCGGCTCTGATCACCGGCGATGATCTGCACGCAGGCACCGCAAGTCTCGACTTATGGTCAATTTGACTATAAGTAAGCCTACGCCGTTTTTTGCGGATGTCAAAAACCCCTGCCGCTCCCCCTCAGCGCATCCCAAGGCAAGTTCACGGAAACTGGGCAGTGACATGAGGGCATTCATGGGCTACAGTTGTGTGCATCGTGAAATCGCGTATCTGTCGCGAACTTGCGCCAAGCTCCACGTCGGCGCCGTCGCCGTGGCACCCGGGTCAGAAAATCGGCCCACAAATGAAATAAGGAAATACAGCATGGCCACTGGCACTGTGAAATGGTTCAACTCCGAAAAGGGCTTCGGCTTCATCGCTCCCGATGACGGGTCCGCCGACGTGTTCGCGCACTTCAGCGCGATCTCCGGCAACGGCCGCCGCGATCTCTTCGAAGAGCAGCGCGTCGAATTCGACACCGAGCAGGGCCAAAAGGGTCTGCAGGCAACCAACATCCGCGCGCTCTAAATCGCACGCTTTGTAACACCGCGAACGCCCGATCCACTCAGTGGATCGGGCGTTCGCCATGTGTGCGGTCAGTGATGAATTCGCACCCAGACTTTCAGCGTCTGATTCGGGCCCGGCTCAGACGCTCTGGAACACAAACGCCCCGATCCACCAGCCGAGCGCAGCCGCAACCGTTGCCGCGAGCAACTGACCAAATCCAGTCACCAGCGCAGCTTTCCACTGGCCGCGCTGGAGCAGCGTGACCGTCTCGAAGCTGGCCGTGCTCAAAGTGGTGAATCCGCCCAAGAACCCGATGCCCAGCGCCCAGGTCCACGCTTCGGGAAGCGCGCCTCTGATGGCAAAGCCCGCCACAATACCAATGGCGAGTGAACCCCCAACGTTAACCACGAGCGTGCCCCACGGCAGCCGCGGGCTACGCGCGGACCGGACCGCGCGAGACATCATGGACGCGTCAAGCACGAAGCGGCAGACCGCACCTACTCCGCCCAGTAATGCGGTGATCGTCACCAGCCAGAACGGGTCAGGCATTCGATGCCCCCTCGGAAATATCGGGATCAGTGGCAGGGTCGCTCGGTCCGCGACGAGCTGCGCCAATGGAGATCCCCAACCAGGTTGCTGCGGCACTCACGATCACTGTGCCGAGACCGTACAGTGATGCACCCAGCACATCGCCCGCGTGGATCAGTGCGAGGATGCCCTCACTGAGTGCGCTGTACGTCGTGAACGCACCGAGTGCTCCGGTTCCCAGGAGGAGTCGAAGCTTCAGCCAGCCTCCCACTGAAAGCCCCCGGCTGATGAGCGCCTGGAGAAGCACGCCCAGAAGGAAGGCTCCCAGCACATTGATACCCATTACGACCCAGGGGAAACCGTGAGTGTCCGGGAACCAGTGGAGGATCAGCGCGCGGGCTCCAGTGCCTGCAGCGCCCCCCAGGAACACCCACAGCAGACTGCTCGGTCGCAGGGTTATGGGCATGGTGTGAGTATATATTCTCTCCGACTTTTTAGAGGTTACTGACAAGCTGAGCGATGATTTGCTGTGCGTAGCGCAGCGAGAACGCAAAGCGATTTCCCAGCTGGGTCGCATGCCCAACAATCAGAGCCACGTCTGCGTCCGCAGGGCGTGCGCTCCCAATGGAGGGGGCACACGCGGCCCAAGCAATGGAGTCCTCAATGTCGAGCACTGACACACCTGTCCACACTCACGGAGTGGGAATGCGCATCACCGTCGTGGTGCTCAGCCTCCTCCTGATCGCGATGACCGCGCTCTTCTTCGTCACACATTCGACGGTCGCGGGCGGTGCGGGGCAGCTTGCCAGAGGCACGGTGCAGGCCAACGACGGAGCGGCGACGCTCGCCGCTGGCGCAGCACGCCTTGAGGCAGGAGCCTCTGACCTCGCCGCTGGCGCCGAGCGCCTCAACACCGGCGCAACGTCGGCGAACGCTGGCGCAAGCCGCGTCGCTGCGGGAGCTACCTCGGCCGCCGATGGGGCCGCACGGCTCCTCACTGGGGCGGGCACCCTGAACACCGGAGCCAGCACCGCTGCGATCGGAGCAGAAACGCTCGCGAACGGCGCAAACTCGGCCGCTGCGGGTGCGGGCACGCTCGCGGGTGGGGCCAGCACGGCAGCCGCAGGCGCACAGTCGCTCGCCGCAGGTGCGACTGAGCTCGCGACCAAGCTAGCTGCGGGTATACCTGCCGCTAGCCAAGCCAAACAGGACATTGTGGGCTTCGGGGCGCAGACCGTTGCCCTGGGTCAGGGCGCAGCTCAGGTAGATGCCGGCATTCAGCAGGTTCATGCAGGTCTCGGGAGCGCGCAGAGTCTCTCGAGCACCCTCCTGAACGTCCCGGGCCAGCCCGCAACCAACGTCGACGCGAGCGTCAGCAAGATCGCCACCATGATCGGAACAATCAACCACCCGCTACTTGATGATGCTTCCAAGTTGGCCGCGTTGCAGGGAATACTCAATGATCCCGCATTCCAGACGCAAGTGGTGACGCTCAATGCCACCATTCAATCGCTTCGGGCCGGCACGGCTCCGACGAGCACTCTCGGAGGAGGAGCCGCCCTGGTGTCCACTGGCGCTGGCACTCTCGCCACCAAGGGTCCCGCAATTGAGGCGGGAATCACGTCACTCGCCAATGGCATCATCTCGGGCAGCGATGGTGCGAGTCGCGTCTCTACAGGCGCCTCGAGTCTTGCTGCCGGCACCAACCAACTCGCAACTGGGGCGGCAAGCCTTTCGGCTGGGACCGGAACGCTCGCAGCGGGCGCCGCAAACCTCGCTGCGGGTAACTCGCGTCTCGCTGCTGGCGCCTCAGAGTTGAACACCGGTGCGACCACACTGGCCGAAGGGACCGGTACGTTGCGCGACGGTGCCGCGAGCCTGGCAGACGGCACCGGCACGCTGAGCGGGGGTACGAGCGATCTCTTGGAGGGGGCGACGACACTCAAAGACGGCACCGGAGAACTTTCCGAGGGTGCCACCACCCTGGCGGACGGCAGCACACAAATCAACGAGGGTGCGGGCACTCTCGCCGAGGCGACCGCCGGCATCGGGCCGACGATCTTGCCATGGGTCGCGGGGATCGTATTCGCGGGCCTCATCGCCGTGGGGTTCTGGGTGGGGCACCGAGTGTCTCACCGAAACCACCTGGCGAAGCGCGGGGTCGCACTCTAGCACGATCGGCACAGATGGGTGAGGGGTGGGCCGAAAACGTCGGCCCACCCCTCACCCATCGATCCACCCCGAATAATTAGCCGAGCAGGTCACCCATTTGCTTGGCGATCGTCTCGGCTGCCTTCTTGGGGCTCAGCCGCGCGAGCTTGTCCATGATCGCCGCATCCTTACCGATCGTGGCGCGGAACTTGCCCTTCTCAATGGCCTCTTCAACAATGACTCGTCCCGCCTCAGACGGGGACATCGTCTTGTGCGTGGATTCTGCGGCCGATTCGGCACCGCTTCCGATGCGCACACCCGAGTTCTGAGCGATATTTGTGCCGATCGCGCCCGGGAACACGACGGAGACCGCCACGTCCGTGTCCATGAGTTCTGCGTACAGGGCCTCGGAGAGCAGCCTGACAGCCGCCTTGGACGCGCCGTAGACGGCCTGACCGGGCACCGGCGCGTAGGCACCCATGCTCGAAATATTCACCAGCGACGCTTCGGGCCGCTCAACAAGCACAGGCAGGAACGCCTTCACCATGTTGATGACACCCCAGAAGTTCACGTTCATGATCTTTTCGATCTCGCTGA
Source organism: Leucobacter fengyongliangi (assembly GCF_052386045.1). NCBI lineage: Bacteria > Bacillati > Actinomycetota > Actinomycetes > Micrococcales > Microbacteriaceae > Leucobacter > Leucobacter fengyongliangi. The sequence continues at coordinate 1,979,436 of NZ_CM126356.1, forward strand.
AGGGGAGGTCGATCACACGAACGAACTGCTGGATCACGCCGGCGATGTTGATCAGCCCATCGACCTGCCCATGCGCTTCTTGAACTACCGCGGGGAGCGCGGCTGTGGCGTCACGGTCGGTGATATTCACCGCGTGCGTGGTGAAGTGGGCACCGGCGTTTGCAAGTTTTGCGGTTTCCGCGAGCCCCTGTTCATTGAGGTCTATCCCGGCGACCCGGGCGCCCTTCGCGAGTAACTGCAGGGTGACCTCGCGACCAATACCGTTCCCGGCCCCCGTCACAACGAAAACTTTGCCTTGTACGTTCACTGATGAGCTCCCTGCTCTCTCTGCACCGACTGTGGAGGGTGCGCCTGTGCCTGATTCTCTCGCACGCACACCCTCACTCGAACAAGTTTGTCGCCGCCGCTAGGTTGGGTGTCATGCAGGTTATTCAGGTCAGCGCGATCGTCATGCGCGATCCTCGCGGATATGTGCTCAATGTGCGCAAACGTGGCACCACGATGTTGATGCTTCCCGGTGGCAAGCCCGAGCAAACCGAGAGCCCGGCAGAGACCGCGATCCGGGAGTTCCAGGAGGAACTGGGAATCGGCCTCGATCCCGCGCTTCTCAAGCCACTCGGCGAGTTTCGGGCCGCTGCGGCGAACGAGCCAGACCATACCCTCATCGCGCACGTATTCACACATCCGTTCGTCGCGGGTGTGCGCGCACTCGCTGAAATTGATCACCTCGAGTGGATCCACCCATCGACTGCACGAACAGATCTTGCGCCACTCACGATCGACTGTGTATTTCCAGCACTTTTGGAGCAATCCGCACATTTTTAGGCACCACGCGATGGGTTCACACTGCGAAGGTGCTGAGTTCCTCGGTACATACAGCCCTGCGTATACTTCCCCCTCTAGCCTGAGAAGAAGCGATCGGCACCTGCCTTTGGCTGATAAGACAAGCGAACCGGCACACGGTTGGCCGAATGCCAAGGATGTTCAGTATTTCTGCTACTCAGGTCACATCGCTTTCGAATCTCGGACCACTGCGCCAGACCTACTCGCGCACCGAGGACTTCCCCAAAATGGCCCGCGCATACTCGCAGGTCTCACAGACGGTCAAGGAAAGCGGCCTGCTGCGCCGCGCACCATGGTTTTACGCCATGGTCGGCACCCTGATCGCGCTCGGCTTCGGCGGAGCGATTACCGGATTCATTCTGCTCGGTGACAGCTGGTTCCAGCTCCTCATCGCCGCAGCATTCGGACTACTGTTCACGCAGGTCGCGTTCATCACGCACGAGGCCGCGCACCGTCAGGTGCTCGCAAAGGTAACTGCGAATGATCGTCTGGCTCGCCTGCTTGCCGGGTTCGTCGGGCTGAGCTACTCGTGGTGGGACTCGAAGCACAGTCGCCACCACTCCAACCCGAACGTGGTGGGCAAAGATCCCGACATCGACGTCGACACAATCTCATTTGTGCAGGAGGACGCGGCGAAGTCGCGCGGCCTGGTTCGCATGATTACCCGCAAGCAGGGCTGGTTGTTCTTCCCGCTGCTCACCCTTGAGGGCGCGAACCTGCATTTCCAGAGCATCAAGTACCTGGTCTCCCGCGAGCCGATCAAACGTCGCTGGACCGAGCTCGGTCTGATCACACTCCGCTTCGCGCTGTTCCTGACGCCACTCTTCATGTTCCTGCCAATCGGCATGGCCTTCGCGTTCCTGGGTGTACAGCTTGCCGTCTTCGGCGTGTACATGGGAGCTTCCTTCGCTCCGAACCACAAAGGGATGCCGATCCTTGAGCGCGATATTCGCATTGACTTCTTCACGAAGCAGGTGCGCACCTCACGAAACATCTCCGGCGGCTGGTGGGCAACCTGGCTGATGGGTGGTCTCAATTACCAGATCGAGCACCACCTGTTCCCCAACATGCCTCGACCGCACCTCGCGAGGGCACGCGAGATCGTGCGCGAGTACTGCGAGACTATGAACGTGCCCTACACCGAGACCACACTGCTTCGCTCCTACGCGATCGTGATCGACTACTTGAACCGCGTCGGGCTTGCAGCACGCGACCCGTTCGAGTGCCCGATCACCGCGGAGTACCGCCGCGGCTAACCCGAGATGCGAGGAGCCGGCAGCCTGAGCGCTGTTCGGCTACTCGATCGGTGCAGCGGGGCCGGGAGCCGGAGCCGCCTGCACCTGCTCCGTGTGACTGGCGTGAAGCGTGTGCCGCTTCCGCCCGAGTCGCACGAGCCACAGCACGAGCAGCACGATGGCGGCGACCAGAATCGTCCACGGCAGCAAGACACCGAAGAGCACCAGCGCCGCGGCACCCGCTTTGAGAAGCGAATCAAGACCGGCAACGAGGCCCTCCCAGAAGTTGGACGGCCCACCCGGCAGCACGCTCTCGGTCTCGAGCGAGATCCAGATGCTCGAATAGCTGACCTGACTCTCGAGTGATTGCAGCTGAGCGCGCAGCGAGTCGAGCTCCTGCTGCCGCTGCGACAGCGCAGCCTCCGCCTCGATGAGTTCGCCAGTAGTCGCGGCACCCGACATCAGTTCCGTGAGCCGATCCACTGAACCCTGTAGCGCATCAACGCGAGCCTCAAGGTCGACGTATTGCAGTGTGATGTCCGTCGCCGATCGGCTTTGGTTCACCACCTCACCCACCTCACCGAGCGCGTCGAATGCCGCGTCAAACTCGTCGGCCGGCACCCGAATTGAAAGGGTTGCGCGGGCCCGCGAGTCTTCGCCGGCCTCGCTGACAGTCTGCGAATCGACGTACCCACCGAGACGCTCGGCGAGGTCGCGCACCTCCTCCGCTGCGCCAGTGGGGTCGTCGACCACCAGGGTCGCATCCCCCGAGTGGATCACCTGCTGCCCCACGCGCTGCGCCTCTGTGGCCTGATCCGCCATCTCGGCCCCCTCGGGCGAAATGGCGACGCCCTCAGAACTGCGCGTGGACTGGTCGAGGCTGGCCGCGGAATCGGACCCGGCAAGCCCGCTGGTGCACGCGGAGAGCGGCACGACGAGAAGCGCGGCGGCAAGGAGGGCGACAAGCGAGCGACGTGGGTGCATACTCGAAGGGTAACGCCCCGGGCCCACATCCGGGCCGGAATGATACCCAGTGGTTATCTGGCTCATCGCATTTGTGAGTGTAGATACGGTCTGAACCCGCCAGCCTCAAGGAGCGACCGGGCGATGTAGTTCGTGAGGTTCCTAAACCCCAGCGCGGACCCGCGGAGGTGCTCGAGCCTGCCGTTGATCGCTTCGGTTGGTCCGTTCGATGTCCTCGGGTGATCGAAATACGCGAGGATGTCCACCCTTCGCCGGTCGAGCGTGTACGCGAGTTTCCGGAGCTCGGTGAACCTGGCCGGCGTGGTCTGTTTCACCGTGTCGATGATTTCCCGTAACCGCTTCCGGCCGAGACCTGCGAGCTTCTCCCGGTACGCGGCGACGACTTGCTGGTACACGCGCCATGCCCGCCACACATCCCCATGACGGGGGTCAGCGAACACCGCATCAAGCCTCGCTTGCTGCTTTACGGTGAGGAACGCCTCCCCGGTTCTGAGGACCCGCCGCACCCCGTAGAGCGGGTCTTTCGCGCGGCCCCGATGCCCAAGGGTTTCCTGTTGCACCCGCTGCCTGGTGCGGTCGAGCATGTCACCGGCGAGCTGGACAACATGGAACGGGTCCATCACCTCGACGGCATCAGGGAGGTGCTCTTTCGATGCGGTCTTGAACCCGGTGAACCCGTCCATCGCGACGACCTCGATCCCGTCACGCCAAGCTTGTGTGCGCTCACTCAGCCAGCGACTGAACACCTGCTTCGAGCGACCCGGCACCATGTCGAGGAGCCTGGCCGGGCCGCGTTTCTCACGTACCGGGGTGAGATCGATGAGCACGGTGACGTATTTGTCTCCGTAGCGGGTGTGCCGCCACACATGCTCATCAACACCGATCACCGTGACCCTGTCAAACCGGGCCGGGTCGCTGATCAGCGCCCGGTGACCCTCGGCCAGGATCGCGGTGTTCGCGGTGTGCCAAGACACCCCGAGATTCGCGGCCGTGCGCGACACGGTGAGGTGATCGATCACGACCGCTTCGAGCGCGAAGCGCAGCCCTGCCCGGGTGATTTTCGCCCGTTCCGGCGCGACCATGCTGGTGTCTTCACGCCATACCTTCCGGCACCAATCACACCGGTATCGGCGCACCCGGATCTGGAGCGTCGTGGCACGATGCCCGAACGGGGTATGCGCCAAGGTCCGCGTCACGGTATCGCGCAGCACGCCCTCAGCGCCACACCGCCGACACCACGGGTCGGGCTCGATGACGCGGCAGTCCAGCACGACCCTGCCGGGCTCGAATCTTTGCCCGACCGCGGTCAGGCCGAGCTCATCAAGTCGGCAGAAAGTCGTGAGATCGGCAGGTTGGAAGGTAGCGTGGTGCATGTCGAGGTCTTTCGGATGGGGAGCGTCAGAACTTCCATCATCGGGAGACCTCGACCCATCTCCACGGCACCACACCGCGGAGCACTTCTACACTCTTAAATGCGAAGAGCCGGTTATCTTTGGCGCGCTGCCTCACTGCTCACAGGCTAAGCGCCGCGGCAACCGAGGCGAAGGCCGTGCGGTTTATTGCGTAGTGCGCCCACTTGCCGCGCTGTTCGCGCGTCACAAGCCCCGCCTCCGCGAGAATCTTCATGTGATGCGAGACGGTCCCCTGCGAGAGGCCCACCGGATCGGTGAGATCGCAGGTACACGCCTCGCCGGTCTCGCTTGCGGCAATCAATGCAATCAGGCGCAAACGAGCCGGGTCACCCAGTGCTTTGAAGACGCGGGCCGTGGCCTCGGCATCGCTGGGGCTCAGCGGGGTCGCGACCGGTGTGACGCAGCAGCCTGTGTCTGTGGCGGGACCCGAGCGTTGCGCGGTGGCAGCCATCGGCCTAGACCCGGACAGGCATGAGACCGAGCTGAATCGGCTGCGGGGCTGGCGCGCAGCACCCTCCCCCACCGGCCGCCTCGGGCGCGTCGAACACGCCAGCTCCGCCACACACCCCGGTGTCTGGCAGTACGAGCTCGACCCGGGCGGCCGCCTCGCGGTCGCCGGAGAGCTCCGCCGCGACGCTCCGCACCTGCTCAAACCCGGTGAGCGCGAGGAACGTGGGGGCCCGGCCGTACGACTTCGCGCCCACAATAAAGAACCCCGGCTCGGGGTGTGCGAGATCCGCCGCGCCGGTTGCGCGCACCGAGCCGCACGAGTGCAGGTTCGGATCCACCTCGGTGGCCACCCGCACGGGGGCCTGCAGGCGCACGTCAAGATCGAGGCGCACCTCGGACAGGAATGACAGGTCGGGTCGGAAGCCGGTGAGCACGATCACCTGATCTGCTGGTGCAAGGGATCGGCCGTCTTCTGAGTGCACGACCGCGCGGACACCCTCGAGCGTGAAGCGCTCGGTGCGAAAGCCGGTGACGAGATCGACGAGGCCAGCCTCGACGGCTTCCTTCGCCTTCTGGCCCAGGGCCCCGCGCTCGGGCAGCTCGTCGGCGGTGCCGCCGCCGAAGGTATTCCCAACCTGCCCGCGACGCAGCACCCAAGTGATGCGGGTGTCGGGGTGCTTCTTCGCGACCTTCACTAACTCAAGGATCGCGGTTGCCGCGGAATGGCCGTTGCCGATGACGACAGCATGGCGACCCGCGCACGCCGGAATCTCGTCGGACGAGGGAATGCGGTAGCTCACGATGCCGGCCGCCTGCGCGGCGCGCTCGCCGAGCGCGGGTAGGCCATCGGCACCCGCGGGGGTCGGTGAACGCCAGGTGCCTGAAGCATCGATGACGGCAGCGGCCTCAATGCGCTCTTCGCCGCCGTCCGACCGCTCGACGTGCACCACGAAGGGTGCCTCGGCCCGGCCCTCGTCTACCGAAAGGTCGCGACCCTTGCGCCCCACTCCCACCACGCGCGCCCCGGTGAGCACGCGGTCGCCGAGCGCCACAGCAAGTGGCGCAAGGTACTCGCTGATCCACTGCGCACCGGTCGGAAAGCCGCGCTCAGGCGACACCCAGCCCGTGGGCTCAAGCAGACGGCGCGCCGCCTCGTCGACCAGCTCGGGCCAGGGCGAGAAGAGACGCACGTGCGCCCAGCCTGCGACGGCCGCGGCGGGCGTGTCACCTGATTCAAGCACGAGCGGATCGAGACCGCGCTCGATGAGGTGCGCGGCTGCGGCAAGGCCCTGCGGGCCAGCTCCGATAACGACGGTGGGGAGCATGTGGCGTGTCTCACTTCCATTGATGAACGTCAATACGTACGAGTGTGCACCACGCATTGATGAATGTCAATATGAGATTTCGGGCTCAGGCCCCCGCGGCCTCCCACACCGCGGCGATCGGGATCTCACGACGCAGCACGCGCTCGGCCGCCCGATGCCCCGACATGAATGCCGCGGTGACGGTTGCCGGATCGTCTGACCACGTAGCCTCGCCAGCGAGGTGCAGCACCCCACCAATTGGGTCGGCAAGCCGCTCGTGATCCTCGATGCGCGATCCGACCGTCATGTAGGCATACGAGCCGTGCGCGTACGGGTCGTCTTGCCAGCGGGTCACCACGGCCTCGACCGGATCCACTACCGCGTCACCGAAGAGGTCGCGCAGGCCCAGCATCACCGACCCCACGATGCGCTCGTCGGCCCAATCGCGGGTCTCGCGCGCGCAGGGGCCGGCGGCGAAGGTGAGCAGCGTCGGCACCCCGTGCAGCTCGGTGAGGTCGTACCACGAGTGCCACCACTCCCCCGTGACACCCTGCCTGCGCAGCGCGTATACATCTTCGGGCCAGAAGCGGTGCGGAAAGCGCAAGACCACCTTCTCGAAGGCGTTCATTTCGAGGCCGTCGAGCGCCTCCCGGGTCTTCTCGGGAAGGGGCGGTTCAAACTCAAGCTCCCCCGATTTCAGCACCCCCACGGGCGCGGTGACGATCGCCTGGTCGGCTGTGAACTCGCCCCGTGCGGTCGACACGGCAACCCCCGCCGGGTGCCAGTCGACTCGGGTCACGACGTGATCGAGTCGCACGTCGAGCCCTCCGGCCAAGTGGCCCGCCAGCTCGTCGTAGCCGTCGGGAAACACGACCTCGTCGCCGTCAATCGTGTCGTCGTCAAGCCCGTGCGCATCGAGGTCGCCGATCCACGCCCCGTACTGCTCCTCGGTGCGGTGTTGCATGAACTCGCGCACTCGCGCGGTGCGGGCCGCGCCCATGCGCAGCCGATCCAGCGTCTCGTCGACCACCTGGGCGTACGAGGTGCCGCGGGTGGATCGGCCAATCGTCACGGCGAGCTCCGTGTCGAAGGCGTGCACGTCAGCGGCAAACCGGGCGGCCTCCTCGTCGCTCAGCCGGGTGCCGTCGGGGCCGAAGTAGGCGATGGGCCGACCGTCGGGCTGGAAGCTGCCGACCGTGAATTCGCGTGTGCGCATGCCGAAGGCTTGGGCGGCCGCGGCGACCGGTGCCTCGTGGATGCCGTGGATCCACGAGGCACCGCGGTCGACCGGAAACGCACCTGTGCGGTCGGTGTGCACGCGCCCACCGATGCGGTCTCGCGTCTCGAGCACCACGACTCGTTGCCCTGCCCGCGCGAGCAGGCGAGCTGCGGTGAGCCCAGCGATGCCGGCCCCCACGATGACGGTATCAGTGTGTGTCATGTTGCACTCGCTTCCCCGAAGCATCCGAATTCCGTGGCCGATTAGTCGAACAGGCCCGACTCGTCGAGCCAGCGTTCGGCGATGACCTGTACCGAGAGCTTGTCGACTGAGCTCAGCGTGTTGAGTTCGATCAGCATCGCCGTGGTGAGGGCACCCTGCACCGTGTTGATCGCTTCCACCACCACAGGTTCAGCCTTCGCCGACGAAATCAGCGGCACCACGTTCTGGGCGAGAATCATGTTCTCTGGGTCGGCCAACGTCACCAGGTTGTTCTCGGCGATCGATGGAGTGGTCGAATAGATATTCGCCAGTTGCACCTGCCCGTCGAGCAACGCTTTCAGCGTGTTTGGCCCGCCCCCATCGTTGATGGGCACGAGGGTGACCTCAGCGCCGTAGATGTCACGCAGCCCCGGGATTCCGTAAGGGCGCTCGGCGAACTCGGGGTTCGCGGCGACCGACAGCGGCACGGGCACGTTCACAAGGTCGGCAAGACTCGTCACCCCGTACTCCTCGCTGAACTCGGCGGTGACGTTGTACGAGTCGGCATCGGCTGCCTCGGCCTGGTCAAGCACCTCGAAGCCCTCGGGTACCGCCGCGACGAGCGCCGCATACACCTCGTCTTTCCCCTGCGCCTCGGCCTCCGCGTCAAAGAACTGCAGCAGGTTTCCCGTGTACTCGGGCACCAGGTCAATCGAACCGTCCTCAAGCGCGGCGATGTACACGTCTCGTGCACCGATCGCCGGGGTCACGCTCACCTCAACGCCCGAACGTTCAAGCGCCCCCGCGTAGATGTACGCAATGATCTCAGATTCGGCGAACGCCGCCGAGCCAACGGTGACGCTGCCCGCAGAGCCGGTGTCTCCGCCGCCACTCCCCGCATCGTTCCCGAGCGGATCACCCGACGCACACCCCGTCAGCGTCAGCGCGACCACGGCGAGCGCCGCCCCTGCCAGCATGAGTTTCTTTCCTGCAGTCATGACGCGTTCCTTTCATCGGAGTTGTTTATGACGGTACTGGGGTTCGAACACTGGTGCCGCGATCGGACGCACGGGCACGCACCCCGCGCGGCGTGATCCACCGCTCGATCGCGGCGAACAGCACATCGACGACAAGCGCGAGCGCGATGACGAGCAGCGATCCACCGAGCATCTGTGCGTAGTCGCGCACCGCGAGCCCGTCGATGAGGAACCGACCGAGGCCGCCCAGCGGCAGGAACGCGGCGACGGTCCAGGTGGCAATGACCTGCAAGGCGGCTGCGCGTATACCGCCAACGATCAGCGGGAGCGCGAGCGGCAGCTCGACCTGAAAGATGACTTGCCAACGAGTGAAACCGATCGCTCGAGCGGCATCCGTGGTGGCGGGGTCGATTGCGTCAAGGCCCGAGTACGCGCCCGCAAGGATCGGTGGCACCGCAAGGATCACGAGTGCGATGAGTGGGGGCACGAGACCGGTACCAAGCAACAGTGCGAGCAGGGTGACGAGCCCGAGTGTCGGTAGTGCCCGAAGTGCCCCGGTGAACGGCACAACAATTTCGCGCCCGCGACCCGTATGGCCGATCGCCACCCCCACGGGCAGCGCGATCAACGCGGCGATCACGATCGTGAGACCCGAATACCCGGCGTGTTCGATGAGTCGTTGCCAGATGCCGGTCGGCGACTCCCAGTTGCCTGGGGTAGCGAGCCAGACAAACGCCTCCTCGAGCGGGTTCATGCGTGTGCTCCGGCGGGTTCGATGGTGGATCGGCCCGCTGCCCTGGTGGCTGGACGTGCTCGACTGCTCACCCGTGTCCACGGCATCAGCAGGCGGCCCAGAAACACGAGGCACGTGTCGAATATCAGCGCAATGGCCACGGTGCCAATCACTCCGACGGCGATCTCTGTCGGAAATGCCCGCTGGTACCCGTTCACAAAGAAGTAGCCGAGCGATTGCACACCGATCAGCGCGCCCACGGTCACCAGGCTCACGGTGCTCACCGAGACCACCCGGATTCCGGCGAGCAGGACGGGGCCGGCGGCGGGCAGTTCTACCCCCCAGAATCGTTGCCAGGCACTAAAACCGATGGCCTGCGACGAGAGACGGAGCTCGTTCGGCACCGAGGCCAGCGCATCGGCGGTGGTGCGCACCATCAGCGCGAGCGCGTACAGGGTGAGCGCGACGACCACGTTGATGGGGTCAAGAATGCGCGTGCCGATAAGGGCAGGCATGACGACGAACAGGGGAAGGGATGGGATCGCGTAGAGGATCCCCGCCGCACCGAGGATCGTGCCGCGGCTCCAGCGGCGTCGGTTCGCGACCCACCCGATCGGCAACGAAAGCGCCGTACCGACGATGATCGGCACGATCGCGAGCACCATGTGCTGCCCGGCGTACTGCGCGACTTGCACCCAGTTGTCGACCACCCAGTTCATCGCGGCAGGCTCATCTCAGAATGCTTCGCGGTCTGCCTGCGTCGATGAACTCGGCAACAAACGCATCGGCGGGCTCGTGCAGCAGTTGCTCGGGGCTGCCGAATTGTGCGAGCACCCCTCCGGGCTTGAACAGCGCGACGCGATCCCCCAACAGGAAGGCCTCGTCGATGTCGTGCGTCACGAACACCACAGTCTTCCCCAGGTCTCGCTGCAGTCGCTGCAATTCTCGCTGCAGATCGGCGCGCACCACCGGGTCGACCGCGCCAAACGGCTCGTCCATCAGTAGAATGTCGGAATCGGCGGCGAGCGCGCGCGCCACCCCGACCCGCTGCTGTTGCCCCCCAGAGAGTTGGGCGGGATATCGACGTGCAAGCTTCGGATCCAGCCCCACATCGCGCATTAACGCGAGTGCACGTTCGCGCGCATCTGCACGCTTCGCGCCGCGCAGCACCGGCACGGTCGCGATGTTGTCGATGACGGTTCGGTGCGGCATCAGGCCAGCGTGCTGCATCACGTATCCGATCGAGCGGCGCAGTTCGACCGGTTCCACGCCGGCCACGTCGATGCCGCCGACCAACACGTGCCCCGATGTCGGATCGATCATGCGGTTGATCATCCGCAGCACCGTTGTCTTGCCGCAGCCGGAGGAACCCACGAGGCAGGTGATGGTGCCGAGGCCCAATGCCAGGTCGAGTTGATCGACGGCGAGCGTGCCATCGGGAAAGCGCTTCGAGACGCCCCGAAACTCGACGGCCGGGGCAGGAGGATTGTGGTCCACACTGCTCAAATTATCACGAACCGTCTCGCACACCGCGAGCAAACAGCACATGCATGAGAGGGAGGGCCGAGAGTGCAATCAGCACGGTGCCCAGCACCGTATCGTCTGCACGCAGCACTGAGCCGGCGATCAGGAGGGCTCCGAAGAGCAGGGCCGACACTGCCCGGCGGCCGGTGCGTTCCAGGCGCGCCACCTTGCGTTCCAGGCGGGGGTTGGCCACCTCAAGTGATCCCTCCTCGATACGCGTGAGCACCGCATCGAGGCGTTTCGGCAGCCGCCAGGCGACTCCGGCGACCTCAAGAACCTGTTGTGCAGCGTCCATCACGACGTTGCCGCGTTCGTCGCGCAGCAGCTGTGCCGCGTAGGGCTCGACCGAGTCCCACAGGTTGAACTCTGCATCGAGCGCGCTGCACACTCCAGATACGAGTGACATGGCTCGGATCACGAGCAAGAAGTTCTCGGGGAGTTGAAAGGGCAGAGACCGAATCACGTCGCCAAATTGCACGGCAAAATCGCGAAACTCGCGCGGATCCACCTCTCGGAGTTCAGCGAACCCCATTCCCCCGAAGCGGGCGAAGAGCTCGGTCATCGCCCGCTCGAGTTCCCGAGTGTCGGCCGACGGAAGCAGCACACCGACGTTTCGGATCGCCTCCACCAGCCCCTTTCCGTCGCGCGAAGCGGCCGCGAACAGCAGCTTGCGCAGGCCGCTGCGCGTGCTCGCGGGAACCTCGCCCATCATCCCAAAGTCGATGAACGTGAGTTGCCAGGGTGCGCTGTCGGCGTTCGCGGTGCGTGGTGTCACGAACACGTTGCCGGGGTGCGGATCTGCGTGGAAGAAGCCGTGGGTGAAGAGCTGATCGAACATCACCGAGGCAAATACGTGGGCGACCTCGGCCGGGTCGATGCCGGCCGCGCGCAAGGCGTCCCCATCGGTGATCTTGATCGCGGTCACGTCTTCGAGGGTGAGCACGCGCCGAGTCGAACGCTCCCACACAATTGCTGGCACCCCGACCCGACTGTCACCTGCGAAGTTCGTGGCAAACCGCTCGGCGTTCTGCGCCTCGTGCAGGTAATCGATCTCTTCGAGGCTGGTCACCGCAAATTCCTCGACGAGCGCGGGCATATCGACGCGGCTCGACACGAGTCGCACTCGGCTCAGCCACCCGCCGACCTTGCGCAACGCGGCCAGGTCGACTTCTACGATTTCGTCAATCCCGGGCCGCTGCACCTTGATCACGACAGCGGCGAATCCAACGTCCTCGGCATCCGCGGATGCGAGCGTTGCACGGTGTGCTTGGCCGAGCGAAGCCGCGGCGAGCGGTGTCTCCTCAACCGATCCAAACACCCGCTCGAGGGGCATGCCCAGTTCTGCCTCGGCGCGTGCGCGGATCTGCGCAAAGTCGACCGGAGGCACCTCGTCTTGCAGCCCCTCAAGTTCGGCCGTGATCTCAGGCGGCAACACGTCGAGCCGCGACGACATGAACTGGCCGACCTTGATCATTAGGCCACCCAACTCCACCGCCAGCACGTGAAACCGGCGAGCGAAGAGGCGCATGCGCCTGGCCCGGGTGCGCTCCGCGATCTTCACGAGGCCAATCCGGGGCAAGAACAGCTCGTACCACCAGGTGACCGCGAGATTCCATCCCGCGAAGCGGAGGATGCGACGATACCGCGCTCGATGTCGTGCAGCGCCGGGCCCCGAATGCTCGGAGCCCGGTCGAACCGGTGGCACCCGCGTCAGTCCTGGGCGAGGATCGCGTAGAGCCTGCGCCGCGCCTCGTCAATTACTGCAACGGCCTGCTGGATCTGCTCCGGGGTGCCCGTGCGATTGACCTGAGCGGCAGCCTGCGCAAGCTCGACCCCCGCCTTCGGGAGCGCGGCAAACTTGGAGCCGTGACTCTGCCCCTCGGCAGCGGATTCCCACGGAGCTGATCCACTGAGCTCTGCCGCTTCTGCACGACCCGAGTCGGTGAGGGAATAGGTTTTGCGACCGTTGGATTCCTCGGCGCTCACGAGACCCTCGTCTGCGAGAAGCTGGAGGGTCGGGTAGACGGAGCCAGCGCTCGGCTTCCACGCGCCCGCCGTGCGTTCCTCGATCTCGCGAATGATCTGGTAGCCGTGCATCGGTTGCTCGGCGAGCAAGGCCAACACCGCGGTGCGCACCTCACCCTTGCCGACACGGGTGCCCACGCGCTTCTCAAACACTGTCTTCAGCTGCTCCATGGCCTGCCACATGCTGTCTGTGTTCAGACCCGCGCCGAACCCTCCGGCTGGGAATGATTGACTCATGATGTCCTCCTCGGTGTTGCGTTCCGGCGAACCGTGAACGATACTCAACAACATATCACTGAAAGGCTGAACGATATAGGGGAATTGTCGGGCACGTGGACGCGGACGGCGATTGCGGATCCCGTCGGGAACGTCGACCGACCGCGGTCGTCACTCCCAGATAGTGCCGCGCACAACGCCCATCAGCGTGCGCACGAGCACGAGCGCCCACACGGCGAGCAACACCACAGCCCGAAGCCCCACATGGCGATGCCCGCCGCGAGCGCCGCCGCGATCAGCGTGTTTCCGCCGGTGCCGAGCCGCGCGCTTGCCTCGGATCGCGAACCGGCGCTCGGGCGCTGCTCGCGGAGGAGTCATACGCACATCCTAAACTCGCGCGGCGGCCGACCCGGGGCCTGCGGACGCGCAGCCTCTTGTGATCCTGGCCACTCGCCAGGCGTCGCGACGAAGCTAGGCTGCGGGTGCGCGCAGGATCTTGTCCATCTTTTTCCCGCGGGCGAGCTCGTCAACGAGTTTGTCGAGATAACGCACCTCGCGCATGAATGGATCTTCGATCTCTTCAATGCGCACGCCGCAGATGACTCCGGTGATCAGAACCCGCGACTGGTTCAGGTTCGGTGCCTCTGCGAAAAATGCCTCGAAGCTCGTGTCGTCTGCAAGTAGGCGCGTGAGGTCGGACGCGTCGTAGCCCGTGAGCCAGGTGATGATCTCGTCGACCTCTGCCTTCGTGCGACCCTTGCGCTCCGCCTTCGTGACGTAAAGGGGATAGACGCTCGCGACGCTCATGCGACGCATGCGTGCGATGTTGCTTGCTGCAGTAGCCATGCACCCAGTTTTCCAGATTTCGCGCGGTGCCGGTACCTGATCATGGCCGCCGTCGCCAGAGTTCACGACTGCCTGCAACGGGTCGTTGCGATCCTTAGTCCGTGGCGGTCTCACTGGGACTGTCGACGACCCCGATGAAACGGCTCCCGATACCGTTGACCTCCATCCGGCGCATCCCGGAGGCCATGTCTGGCAGCTCGCTGTAATGATGTTCAAAGCAAGAGAGGTAGGTGAAATCTGGCCACCATTTCTTTGGGCGGGTCATCTCGGAGAATCCACATATGACGCAGTTCAACTCCACCCATACGGGTCGATTGCCCGTGCGATTAGCGCGCGACTGCACCAGCCAAGCCGGCGGATTGGCCTCGAAGCGCTCGAACTCCTCCTCGGTCATGTGAAGTGGCAGACCGTGGCGTCTCACCATTTCGATCGAAATATCGAGTCGCTGGGCCAGTTCACGTTGGGAGATCACATCCCATTATCGCAAGTGTGCCCCGAGCGCGGTGCCTCATCACTCAGGATGAAGACTGTGATCCTCGAGGTCAGGTTCCGCCCGCACGGAGTCGGCAATCTCTTCCTCGGGACGCGGCGCGACGGTCTGGTCCATCTCGATTTCTGGGACGGAATGTTCCTCCGCAGTGGGAACGTGTTTCTGTGGGAAGCGTTCAGGGGAGAGAGACATGAGAATCCCTTCGGTCGGTAATAGCCCAGCGTAAGCACTCAACCGCTGACCAGCCAAGGAAAGGAGCCAAATTATTGAGCTGCGCTTTCATCGTCGTGTTTCCTCTCATCAGCAGCAGTGCCGATTTTCTTCAGCAGCCGCCCGACGGAGTTCATGGCACCGCCAAGCACCGCGGGAATGCCTCCTCCAGGATGCACCGATGCACCCACCCTCCACAACCACGGTTTCGAAAGCGAGGAATAGCCAGGACGATGGAACGGTCCCCCCTGCCACAGCGGTCTCGTCGCACCGTACAACGCCCCGCCTGCGGCGCCAAAGTGAGAGAAGTAGTCGGGGTCGAGAATCTTGTGGGCGACGATGCGATCGGCGAGGCCACGCTCGAGCCCCATCATGGCGCTGATCCGGGCGAGCTCTCGCTGAACGAACGTTGAATTCAGATCGTAATGCTTGCCGTTCGCGGGTGCGGTGAGCAGCAGAGCCGCAGTGGCTTTGGCGTTCGGGTAGATGTGTCCCGGTTTGTAGTAGTTCACGAACGCCATGGTCTCGTGTGGTTCCTGCGTGGCATCGAGCGAGCGATGCAGCTCACCCGGGTCTCTCGGCATAATCACCGAGTGCGTCACCGTGCCGCTCGGCAGCGGTTCATCGAGCACCGCGAATACGGCAACGCCCGAGCATGAGACTCGTTTCGGTGAGTGCACGCGGTTCCCAGCGAGCTTGTCGATGACCTGAGCGTCAGCCGCGCCGACCACCACGTCTGCTGGATAGTTGCCCGATCGGGTCATCACCCGGTGTTTGGTGATTACAGTGACGTCAGTATCCGTGTGAATGGTCGCCCCGGCTTGCGTTGCGAGCCGCTCCAGGGCAAGGGCCAGTTCGTAGACACCTCCCTGCGGCACGAAGATTCCCTCACGCGCCATCACCGCGGGCATGGTTGCGTACAGGGCGAGCGTGCGCTGCGGGGCAATCCCGGCGTTGAGCGTGTGAATCGCGATGACTTCTTTGAGCTCGTCGGGCATCCACTCGAGAGCCGATAGATACGAGCTGGTTGAGAGTCTCCGCCCGTATCGCCGTGTGAGCGTCGTCACCGACGACAGAGTTTTTACGTCGAAGGGATCAGAGGTCAGGAGCTCCACGATTTCTGGGCTGAGTGAGCCGTGTTCGCGGTCGAAGCGTTTCCAGGCATCAGACCACGCATGCCCGGCCTGCACCGGCAGATCCACAACTTCATCGCGAAAGAAATACCTGCCCAGTTCAGGGAGCCGTTCGAAGGTGAGGTGAGCGATGTGTTCGGCGGAGAGGCGATCATGATCCGCATCACCCGTTTGGGCACCGAGCTGATCGTAGCGGCGAAATAGCTCCCTGATGACCCCTGGAAAGGTGACGAGAGAAGGGCCCGTATCGATGCGTTGACCCCCAACCTCGATACGACGAGACTTACCCCCTACCCACGAGTTCTTCTCCAGAACCGTAACGCGATGCCCCGCCTGTGCCAGGAGCGCTGCCGCGGAGAGACCGCCGAGTCCCGCGCCCACAATGACGATGCGCTTGGGCGTAGCGTGAGGGCGCTCCCCCATCGCGCTCACGGGGTGATCCAGCCGAAGAAAATAGCGATCATCAACTGCGCGCCCGCAACCGAGCCCACCACGTAGGGATACGCGACTGAGTACTTGTAGACCCTTTTCGCAGTTTCCGGGGTGTCATCGCGGTTGATCAACCAGACTAGCCAGGCGGCGTATGCGATGTTGGCTACCGCAAGAGGAATGTTAATGAACGCGAAGAACACGCTCGAGACGAGCCACCAAAACGAGACGTAGACGAGCGATTTCTTCGCGCCCAGGAAGACCGCCGTGGTGGTGATATTCACAAAGCTGTCTTCCTCGATGTCTTGTATGGCGTCGTAGGTGTGTTTCGCCAGACTCCACGCCATCAGCCCAAACAGCGCCAACCAGACGGGTTCATACCCGAGCGCGAGTGGCACAAACGCGAGCGGAAATGCGTAGTCGGCGTTGCTGATTGAATCGAGAAACGGCCGGCCTTTGAAACGCGCAGGGGGCGCAGAATAGAGGAGGAAGAAAAGAGTGTAGGCCCAGATCCATAGGTTCGCTTCGAGCGAGTAGTTCAGGCCGAAAAAGATCAGGAACGGGATGTTCGTCACCGCCACACCCCAGGCGATCCAGGCAACCTCACGCGGAGCAATCTTTGCACCACCAAATCCGCCCTTGCGGATGTTGATGTTGTCGGTCTCCTGATCAAAAATGTCGTTGATGCCGTAGATCAGCAGGTTGAATGGCAGCGTCACCCAGAGCAGCAACCAAATGGCATCCCACCGCCACAGTTCGCCGGTCAACCACACTGCGATCATCGTGGTTCCGATGGTGTTGATCCACAGCACAGGTCGGGATACCACTACAAGTCGCTTGAGCACAGTCATAACCCTAGACGCTGCCCACTCGTCTGAAGCGCGCAGGGTCTTCTCCATCTTCTTGCCGAGGGCGAGCTCGTCGATCAGCTTGCGGTGTGGATCAGCGGACTGGCTACGCAACGGCAGGGCTGGGCTGGGCTGGGCTGGGCTGGCAGAGGGTGACATGCCCGGCCGTATCCACCTGTTTCGGTCGGTAACCCCCTTTTGGAGGTCCCCCTCCCTTTCTAGCCGCAGCATTCCTCGGTCACGAGCGAGGCCAACTTCGCCCCCGGAGTGTCCGTTAATCACTCACTGCCAGCTGCGGGTACCCGCGCTGCATGACGGCGTTCTGCAGCGCACGAACCGCGAGTGACGCCTTCATTCGCGTATCGATCGCGTACCCCACGATCCGGTTCGAACACACGTCCTTGAACGCGCACATATACAGGCGACCTTCACCGGTCCAATGCTCGGTGATGTCCACGAGCCACTTCTCGTCAAGCCCACTCGCAGTGAAATCACGCTGCACCAGATCATCACCCACCGGCGCCCCAGCCCGCCGGTAACGGCGCTTGCGCTTCGTAATGACCGACTGGATGCCAGCAACCTTGCACAGACGCCATACCCGACGTTCCGAGACCTCGTACCCCAGATCTTGGAGGTCATCGGCGAGGACCCGGTACCCTCCCTCGGGGTCATCGATATGCAGCTTTCGCAGCACCCCGATTAGGTGTTGCTCTTCGGCTTCACGAGCTGACACTGGGCGTTTTAGCCACTGGTAGTACGCCTGCTCACTGAACCCGAGCACCCGGCACGCCACCGCGACCGGCACCCTGACACGGGCACCGGTCGCGGCCATCTCACGATTAGTGCGGGTAAATCATTTTGGGGGTGTGATGTGCACCTGCGACAGGTACGCTGCCGCACGCCTGAGCACCTCGTTCTCCATCTCGAGCTCCCGGATACGCTTCAACGCAGCCCGCATTTCGCGTTGCTCGTCAGGGTCCTTCGATGGGGTCATCCCAAAGGTCTTGAACCTGGAATCCTGCACCCACGCGCCGAGCGCTGACTTCGAGATCCCGAGGTCCTTACACACGGTTTTCTGCGCGATACCGGACTCCACGAGCGCGACAGCGTCACGCTTGAATTCCTCGCTGTACTTGATCGGCATGATCATCATCCTTCCAGCACAGCCCCGAAAAGCTATGCAGTCTTGGACTCAACAAAACCGACAGCAGACCCTTGGCTGGTTCTTGCCGTGATCGCGTTCAACCTCACACGTGCTGCCGGCGTGATCGCCGACCGCACGGGACGCCTCGCGAAAGCGACGACCGCGACGATCCGCCGCACTCTCATCTCAGTGCCTGCACGGTTAGCGTGCTCTGCGCGTCGGATCACACTGCACTTGCCGGAGGCCTGGCCATGGCAGGCAGCGTTCGTAAGCATCTTCACCGCGACACATGCGCCGCCACCAGTCCCCATCAGCTGACCATCGCCGCGACCGCGGCACGACCGAGGAGAAAGTGGACGACCGGGATGCGACGCCCGGGGTTCACCCCTGCCCCTGACACGTCACCGCGCGCCGAGCATTCAAGCTTGCCCCGCCCAAGACTCATCGGTGAATCCGGGCTAAGCCGAATATGAAGCGGGCATATGACGATGCATGGGATGGATCCTATTCGGCACTTCCTGCATCGAGACTGGTTATCAGGTCTTGGGCGAGAATGCTTACCGCGAGTGCGACTTGGGCTGGGTCTCCAATGAACTCTTCGGCTTGCCCCGCGAACCGTGACCCCGGCGCGTCGTCACCTGCAGCGAAGAGGTCGCGAAGCGAATCGATAGCAGCTTTCGTGACGGACGCCGCGATCGGGTCGCTGGCAAGCACCTTTAGCGAGGCGACCAGCACGTGTGTGTCGATGGCTCGGAGGAGTCGATAGATGTCGTGCGCGTCCTTTGCGTCCCATCGCTTTGGGCTGTTGATGCGCTCAGCTACCTTGTGCGTCTTTGCGACTAGGGCGTGTTGATCAAGTCTTCTGAGGTGCTCGTCGGGGAAACTTGACCCATGGCAATACGTCAAGAGATCCCTGATGAAGTGTGGGCGGTGCTCGAGCCATTGATGCCGGTTCCTGATGGGCGTTCTCGCCCATGGTCGAATCACCGGCTCGCAGTCGAGGGCATGACATGGAAATATCGGACCGGTGCCCCCTGGCGGGACGTTCCAGAACGGTTCGGGAGGTGGAACACGATCTACAAACGCTTCACGAGGTGGGCGGAGGATGGCACCTGGGAGCGGATGCTCGCTGAGGTGCAGAAGCAAGCTGATCGGCTCGGGGCGATCGACTGGGTCGTGTCGATCGATTCGACGATCGCGCGCGTGCATCAGCACGGTGCGACATTGCCGCGCCTAAAAAAGGGATCTGTCGAATTACAAGAATCCGCTCGCGGAGCCTGACGACCACGCGATCGGGCGATCGCGTGGAGGCCTCACAACAAAGGTGCACCTGGTCGCGGACGGGAAAGGCCGACCACTGGGGATGGTCGTGACCGCGGGGAACGTGAACGACACCACGATGTTCGCTGCAACGCTGGACGATATCCGGGTGCCACGAGAACGAGGACGTGCGCGTTCCCGCCCGGACCGTGTGCTCGCCGACAAGGGGTACCCCTCGCGGGCGAACCGGGCATGGCTGCGTGCGCGCGGAATCGCAGCAACAATTCCTGAGCGTGCCGATCAGATCAAGCACCGCAGCAAGCGGCCGGGCCGACCGATCGAGTTCGGCGAGGAACAGCAGCGACGCTATCGGGGGCGGAACGTGGTCGAGCGGTGCTTCAACAAGTTGAAGCAGTGGCGCGGTATCGCGATGCGGTATGACAAACTCGCACGGAACTATCGTGCGGGTGTGGCGTTGGCATCGATCCTGATCTGGATCAACACAGAGTTAATCAACACGCCCTAGCAACGCGGCTGGACCGGCAACTCTGATCGTGAACGATCGCGCATCAGCCGGATCGAGTGCTGAGATCAGCATCGGTGCATTGTCTTTGAGCACGGCTTCAAGGCCCACTGCTCGACGCATGGCCTGCTTTCCATGGGGTGGCAGTTCGGCTGATCGTCGACCTGCGCCTGCAACGGCGTCGGGAACGAGCAGATCTACTGGTACGCCGTCGCGCGACCGCCAGGTTCCAAGTGCTGATGGATCAGGATCGGGGCTGAATCCTGCCGTGGTCATCGCTGCCTCGATCAGCGGGTGATCAGTGAGAAGTTCGGGATCGATAGCGAGGTCGGCGTCGGTCGTGAACTCGGCAAGTGCGACTTCGGCGCTTCCGGTGTGCAGGTAGATCGCCTGTGCGCCAACAAGGATGACAGCCTCTTTATGTGAGCCGAGCGCGTCTAATGCATCTAGCAAGGCGTGCCGCGCCTTTACGACCTCTGGGTCGGTCATTTGCGCCACTCGCTCTCGTTCGCCGACATCCACGCAAGCAGTTCCTGCGCTTCTGAAGGGTTACGGCCCGGCCCGTTCCACAGATCGACCGCAACCTGTGCCGGGGCCGCGATGGCGAATCCTCGCTGGGACTCGGCTACCCGGTCGAACGCGACATCATTGGGCTTACGCGGCTCCACCAGAATGACGTTCGGAGACGACTCGCTCGAGCGAAGGTTCCATTCTTTGGAGGCCTCCTCGACAGAGTCGACGTACACGTAGATGACGCGAGCTGGTGCGTAAGGAGCCCATTCGGCGGCGGCAGCAGAACTTGTTACGGCATAGCGCATGCTCTTTGTTTCGCGCAGCTTCCCCAGGAACGCTTCGGTTCCTCGCGGTTCAATGCACTTAACAGTACGGTTCGTGGACAAGAATGCGGCATCTTCTGCCCAGGCTTCGAGCAAGCGTCGCCAGTCAGGCACTCGCACTGTGCCGTCGTCGTCGCGCTCCGCAAGTCCCTCTTGCTGCAAGTATTCGAGCACCCGGTAAGTAGCGCCGGTCGACGCGCTTGAGGTGTCGATAAGGTCGCGTATGCGCCACTTGCGATCGAAGTCCAGGAGAGCGCGCGCAACCCGCGCAGCGGGGTCACCACGCAACGTGCCCCGTGGGCGACCCGTGCCCCGCCATGGGTCGCGATCCTCGCCACGATCAGCAAGGAAGATCGCCGGTTGCCCGGCAGTTATGAGTAGATTCCCAGTCGCATCGACATACCCAATGCCCTTTTCGGTCAGGTCGGCGCGCACTTGCGTTGTGAGGTACTTTGCGACCAAGACGGGCCTGCCGTCGATGCCCGCCAAGCTTTCTAGCCTGTCGGCAATAACGCCGACATCTCGGCGTTCGACCATTCGCTTTGCTTCTAGAACCAGTCGCGTGTTCGCACCGTCAGGCGCGACGATTGCAAGCGCTGCATCGGCTCGAAGATCGTTCGCGCCGACCACGTCATACTGTTCCTCAAGTAACCACCCGGTGGGCAAGCGCTTGGAGATAGCTTCGATGGCGCGTCGTAGGATTTCGCGCTCTGATTTAGGCTCGTCACGGTTCATACTTCACCTCGTTCTGATAACTATGACGTTCCAACGTCAGCGGAATCACGCCATTTTCAGAACATCGTATCATAGCGTTCTGAAAACTAATAGATTCCGCTGCTTGCGGAGACGAGGGGTTTCACGAACGCAAGAATGCTGCACAGCACTCAGCCGACCCGGACTGCGGCCGAGTGCTGACATGATGCCCTATCGCCCCGCCCCGACCTCGGCGATGAGCATGCGAAACTCCCCGTTTCGCTGCGCATCGACCCGCGAGTACGCCGCCCACTCGAGCGTGTAGCTGCCGCCTAACACGAGTGCCGATTCTCGACCGCGAACAGTACCAGCCGCGGCGTGCGCACCCCATGCAAGGTTCCCGGTGACGGTACGGCCGTGATGCAGCCGGAAGGCTTCGTCGATGGGGCCGATCTTCCTGGTCTCGCTCCACATCCCACGGTCGTTGGTGATAGTGACGGACATACCACCTGCGACGACACCAGCTTCGATGAGCGTTTCGACTCGCATGACATCCTTGAGGATGTCATAGCGACGCAGATCCTGGGCCGACTGCGACCTCAGCATGAACTCTTCGTCACCGACGCTCACCTCAAGCCTTGCGGTGATGTATTTGAGTTCGAGCGCGTACTGCACATCGCCGCGGCGTAGAAGGATGTCGAGGTTGATCGGTCGTGCTCCAGGCACCCGCACCGGCCGCTCTAACCGCAGTTCCACGCCCCGGTCAAGCCGCGCGATCTGCACTGCGAGCTCATGCTGGAAGTCAGCTTCTGAGTGGAACACCGGCCTCCGTGCAACCAGCTCCGCCAGCGCGGTGCGGATCAGTGCGCCGAAGCCCACCACAGCGTTACAACCCCCCGCCGGTCACGTGATTACCTCCAAGGTTTGCAGGAGCGGGGCTTTAGCTCGAGGGAGTTGTGTGGCGAATGCCATCAGCTCGGCGGGCTTGCCGCCGCGGCGGAGCCATTCTTTGGTTGCGTCGCGAACTACTTCGTACCCGACAGTCGATCGAAGGCGGAAGCAGTCGACAATCGTGCGCTCTGCACTGTACAAACCGATGTGCTGCGAGCTGCCCGGAATCAAGATCTCGTCTCGCCCAAGCTTGAACGTCGCCGCATCGAAGCGATGCCAGCAAATTGCACTCTCGGTCATTGGTGTACGCATTCCGCGTGGTATTGCGACGTCCAGGGCGTCTGGAATCGGATCGGTGAGGTCGTAGCGAGCGAGAGCAGAAAGTAGACAAATTGTCGCTTCCGGTCGTCGGGTTGCGGCTTCAAGCTGATCCCAATCGATCGCGGGTGCGTCTGCGGGCAAGTAGATGCCTCGGCCGATGCGGTCCCACCGCCCCTCAGCATGCCCCCGGTACAAGGCACTTCGCTTCTCGGCGGCAGCCTTTGGCCTTAGAGCTTTCACGTAATCACCTCCTGATACGTTTCGTACACAGCTAATGTTATCTGAGTACGTTTCGTTTCGCGAGGTAAATCTTCCACCCAAAATACTGATCATGATCCGAACGCCTTTTCCAGCAGGCCCGCAGTCGTGGGGTCGACGGTCTCGTTGCGGCGGATGTAGTGCTTGATCGTGATTGCCGGGTCGGTATGCCCAAGCAGCTGAGATGCCAATTCGACACCCGCGCTTTCGTTGATCGTGGTCGCGACAGTGCGGCGGAACTTGTGCGGAGTCACGCCCTCAATCTCTGCCAGGTTCATGACATGGCGGAGTTGGCGGCGCACATTGTTCGTCGTCAGCGGAGTGCCTCCGCGCGAGCAGAATAGCAGTGCGTCGGGGTCGATCGTGTCGAGTTGCTTCAATCGAAACTGCACGGCCGTCGCGGCAAACCCAGGAAGTTGAATCGTGCGTCGCGATCGCGCGGTCTTCGGGTGATCCTGTCGCGTCGTCGGTTCGCCTTTCGGGCTGATGATCGTTCCAGTGATTCGTACGGACGGCACGCTCAGATCAATATCCCGTCGGCGGATCGCGAGCACCTCGCCGATGCGCGCGGACGTGCCGAGCATGACCTCGATGATTGCACCGAGTTGCCCGTCGGGCTTCGGCCCCGAGACGTCGCGTCCGGCTTCCCAATACGCAATCGCCGCACGGATTGCGGTGATTTCCTCGGGCGTGAAGGCGTCGGGAATCCGTACGTCGCGATGCAACCGCGCAACGTGATCGACGGGGTTGCGCAGCAGCACCTCGTGTCGCACCGCCAACGCGAGCGCGAGTCGCAGCACAACGCGCGCATGCTTCGCCTTCGAGCACGAATCCTTCGCGAGCCGCTTCAAGAACTGGTCACACCGGGCCACTCCGATTTCGCGCAACGTCAGATCCTTGAATGCGGGCAGTACGAGCGTGCGCATATCGCGTTCATACAGTTGCCGGGTGGCCGTTGCGAGCCGATCCTCCAACTCGATATCTTCGAGCCAGTACGCGACCAGATCAGGGAACGGGCTGTCAGACGTGAGCAAGCCTGCACTCGGTGCAATCAGATTGCGGTCGACGCACTTGGCCTTGAGCGCGTGCGTTGCAGCGGCTGCAGTGTCGCCGCTCGCCTGCACGAGGCGGGTGGCACCATCCCAGTCCCGGTAGCGGGCGCGAGCTTCGATGCGCCCGCTCGGGCGACGACGGGTCGTGATCTCGCCGTAGGTGCCGATCGTCAGGCGCGGGCGGCTCACAGCGTCACCGTCGAGGCAATTGAGGCGGCAAAGACTGTGAAGACGGCGCGGGGTCGCGCTGCGCTTCGATCCACTCGGTCACGTCCGTGACGGCGAACTTGAGGTGTTTGCCGAAGCGGTACGCACGCGGACCGATGCCCCGCGAGCGCCAGTCGTAAATGGTCGAGACAGGCACGCCGAGATAGGCCGACAGCTCGCGGATATCGAGCAGAGGCGGCAAGTCGGGCAGAGGTAGCGGAAGCGAAGTTGAGCTGGTCATGCAGACCAGGTGCGCCACACGCCCCGAAGCAATCGAAACCACCCGCAAGCGACCTTTGCGAACCGAGCAAAGCACTGGTCAGAAGGTGTTTCAGTAGGGGTTTTAGATGGGTATTAGATGGCCGGATCAAATCTCACCAACGAAAAAATCGCGGAAACCCTTGAGTTTCCGCGATTTTTTGGTCGGGCTGACAGGATTTGAACCTGCGACCCCTTGACCCCCAGGCAAGAAGCTGACCCATTTACCCCATTTGACCGGGGTCTTTCCCGTTCTCACGTTGCAGAGCGTGTCATAGATTTCATGCTTTGCAGGAAGTTGACCACTAGATTGGCCCACTAACTTCGCGACCCAAGGGACTGCAATAACGAGGTTTCTGGTGAGTTTATGGCAGCTAACTGGAGTTGCCTTCAGTCTCCTCTGCCTACCCGCGCAGGCAGACGATCGAGCACCCGGGCCCCGTTCGACCTGCGCCTCGGGGCCGCATGCGTTGCACAACGCGTCAAAGATTCCACCTGCTGCAGGGTGTTGGCAACTAGATCGACCCAATTGATTCAGGTGCCTCAGACCAGCTGCGAATCGATCGGCTCGGCGCCTGAGTCTTCTGGAGATGCCACATCGTCCGGCAGCATTTCGGCGTACTCGGCGCGGATGAAGTCGAGGCCTTCTGCCAGCGAGGGGTCGAACTCAAGCGATTCGGTCACGAAGTCGAGGCGTCGTTTGTTCTCATCGATGAGATCTCGCCAGCGACGAACGTAGGCCCGCACCGTCGGTCGCCCGGGTTTCGTGTCCGGCTCGAATACGAGCCCTCGCTCTCGATCGTCACTCTTGAAAGAGTTCTCGATCACTTCGTCATAGTCCGTGACGACGAGGACAAAGTCCCAGCTTGCCCGCTCGCTCGCAAATGCTGGAGCCGTGACCACGACGTTCACGTAGTCCTCGATCTGGTCGCGCTCTGTTCGTCCAGCCACGATGTCGGGCGCTTTGAGTTCGACGACGAGGTGCCGCACACGGTCATGCTGTTGGGACTTCGCGGCTACGTGCAGATCCACGCGTCCGCTCTTCCCGTCCCAGCGTTTAACTGGTTCGACCTTACTTGCGGGAAGCCCTTCGAGCTTGAGATGGGTTCGTAGCATCTGGGTGAGTCCACGTTCGCTGTTCATGAAGTGGTACTCCTCGCCGAAGATCCATAACTCGTGTTCGAGCATCTTGTGAAGGTGGTCTCGTTCTCCCACCTTCTGGGAGTCTTCGGGGTCAAACAGCAGATGCTCCAGTCCCGCGAGGAACTTGCTTCGGCTGGTTACGAGGTTGGCACTCCGGATCACACCCGCGAGCGTCGTTTCGCTGAGAAGCTTCGTGAGCGCATGGCGATCTTGTTCGCTGAGGGCAACGAACTCGCTAACCAGCACGGCCAGGTTCTCCGGGTCGGTCTTCAGCGCATCGCGCAGAAGGTTGAGTGTGAGTTGCGCCCCATCCTTGCGCTTCGGGATCTGTGGCACGAGAGCGCTCGAGACAATGTCGAAGACTGCGCGCTCCGCTTTCTCCGCCTCGGTACTAGGAGCTTTCTCGTATGGGTACACACCCTTCGATTTCCAGTCCTCGATCTGGTCGCGTCGACGCGCGCGACGACGAGACGCGAAGTGGTCTTTCACCGCCGAGCGCGTAGCGCGCCAGACGGCTCCCGCTGGGTCCGGGGCCATGTCGGTGAGTCCGAGCACAGCGAGCGAATCAGGGTCGAACCCAGGCCAGGTGACGTAGGCGGAAAACGCAGCCTGTGGCTCAAGCTCAGCACCGGAAGTCTCTACGACGAAACGTTCGGAGTCTTCTCCGAAGTACACAGCACGATGTTTCCCAGTTCTCCACTCGATGATCCGGATCAACACAGTCGTGTCGGGGATCGTGTCTAGGGGCACCACCAGTGTCGTGTCGTCAAGGATCTCATCAGCCGGATTCAGCTTGACGCCATCGAATACGATCGTGACCGCATCATCGTTAAGAAGAATCGGCGCGAAGTGCGAGGTGAGAGTGGATACCGTGGCATCGCTCATCAGCGAGTTCAAGCTTCGATCCTGCTCGTTGACTGCAGTAACGAGTGTTCCAGTCTTCGTTGCGTTAGACGGAGAAGCCTCCCAACTGAACGGTTCGGAACGTTCTTTCGCGCCCTCGATGACAACATGCTCACGCTCGCCAGCAGCGTTGACGCTCTCGCTAGCCCAGGTCACACGTGAACCCAGCGCAAAGGCTCGCAGGCGGCCCTCGCCAAGCTTGCCGTGCAGCCCACGCTTGTCATTCTTCGTCTTGGTGGCTAGCGCCTTCCACGAGCCACCAATCCGACCAAATGTTGAGGCGACTTCGTCCGAGGTAATCCCATGCCCGTCGTCCTCAACGGAAACGCTCTCGACTGCGTCCATCGCGGAGCATTCGAGAACGACACGGACGTTATCTGCTTCAGCATCGAGCGCATTCCAGATCAGCTCGACAACGGCGCGCACCGGGTCACGCTCTCGCGCGAGACGCGTTACCAGATCGACTCCGGCAGAAAGTGGAAGGTCCCTCACGAGACTCACTGTAGTAGTCATATCAGTTTCACCCGCTCGCCTCGTCAGTGAATCTCAATGCAACGCCCCGACCGTGGTGCGCAACTCCGCCACACACAGATGGTGCTCTCCACCACTGACATTCCTGTCCCAAGGCAGCCGGAATCGGAATCAGACCCCATCTGGCCGGAGCTTTCTCTGCTCAAACGTTCCTGTCTGCGCCTCGCATCGCTGCTCTGACGTTGGCCGCTCTTGTGGTCTATTTTGTTCTCGGGAGCGCCGACCTTTCACTCCCATTGTGGTGAGCGCAAGGATGGTGACCTCACCTCTGGGAAGCTCGGCTCGTTTCCTGCACTGTCATCGCGGTCGATTTGCATGCACTCGCTGTCCTCGCAGAAGGGGGCTGCCGGTAAGTTGGAACCGTGGTGATTCGTTGGAATGAGATCAACCCGAGCAAGGGTGCCAAACTTACGCGACCTCGCGAGATCTACGCCTCTCTTCAGGGGCGCAAATGGCCTCGCCTTCGACCAGAGCAGAATGAAGTTCTCGAGAAATGGTACGAACGGCGCCACCATTCTGATCTTGTCCTAAAGCAGAACACTGGCGGCGGGAAGACGCTCACTGGGCTTCTGATCGCCCAATCCAGCCTGCATGAAGGTGTTGGTCCCGCAGTATTCCTGGTTCCT
Source organism: Leucobacter fengyongliangi (assembly GCF_052386045.1). Taxonomy (NCBI): domain Bacteria; kingdom Bacillati; phylum Actinomycetota; class Actinomycetes; order Micrococcales; family Microbacteriaceae; genus Leucobacter; species Leucobacter fengyongliangi. The sequence goes on from NZ_CM126356.1 coordinate 2,007,161, forward strand.
GACAGCTTCCTCATCCGACAGGTCGTGAGCGAGGCAAACGAGGCACAGATCCCGGTCACGACCGATATGGATGACGAGTCGTTCCGGTCCTCGCAGTCAATACTCGTAACCACCTTCCATAAGCTCCTCAACGGTCGAAGCGCGTTCGGGGTTCGTGGGGTCAAGCTTGTCATCCCCTTGGGCATTGTCGTCATTGATGACGCTCATGCGGCCCTGGCCGCCACAACTGACTTGTTCACCGCATTCATCCCACGATCAAGCGGAGCATTCGATCAGTTGCTCAAGTTATTCGCAGCAGACCTGCGTGAGCAAAGCCCAAAGTCGTTCGCCGAAATCGAGGCGAATGACTTTGGTGCCCCGATGCGAGTCCCACCGAAGGCCGTGGCCGATCGCGCCGACGAAATGATGAGGATCGTTCAACCGATTGCCAACGACTCCGGAATCCCCTCGCTATTCTTCTCGTGGCCATACGTGGCCGATCTTCTCAAGCTCGCAATCGTCACTGTGGCCAACAAAGGCATCGAGATCAAGACCCCATGCCCTGATGTGTCGATAATCCCAGCCTTCAGCCAGGCGCAGCGCCGCGTATATCTGACCGCGACCCTCGCAGACGAGGGGGTGCTCGTCACTGAACTCGATGCCAATCCGAAGACAGTCCGCGAGCCAATCACACCGAATCAAGCCTCCGACCTCGGCGACAGGCTGATTCTTGCGCCGTTGTCGATCAATCCTCGTTTGTCGGTTGATGCCATACGTGACCTTGCAAGGAACTTCGCCGATGGTGATCGCGATGGAGATGGCGTTGCGGAATGCGAAGCCGTGAATGTCGTCGTACTTGTACCGAGCGACTACGCGGCGAAGCAGTGGTCCGGTATCGCCGACCTAATCCTCCATGTGAAAAACATGCGGCCTTACATCGAAAGAATGAAGAGTGGTGAGCAGCTGGGTGTTGTCGTGCTGGTCAACAAGTATGACGGCGTCGATCTCCCTGGGGGTGCCTGCCGGCTCTTGATCATCGATGGCGTCCCCACGCCATTGTCTCCCCACGAGCAGAGGGCTGCAGCGGCCTTGACTGGCTCCATGTCGTTCAAATCTCGGGAGGTGCAGCGGGTCGAACAAGGCATGGGCAGAGGAATCCGTGATGTCGAGGACTACTGCGCAGTATTGGTCTTGACCCGTGAAGTCGCTCTCACGCTGCGCGACACCAGTCTGCGCCAGTTCTACTCTCCGGCGACACGCGCTCAGATTGAACTCAGCCTCCAGATTGCTGACCAGATTCAGGGTGAGGGAATCACGGTGATGACCGATCTGCTGAACATGTTCCTTGGACGTGATCCGCAATGGGTCGCTAAGAGCCTCGAAGCGACTGCGGATGTGACCTACGAACCTGGCGGCAAGGTGACTGAACTCGCAATCGGGCGCCGTACAGCCTTCAACCTGGCGATTTCAGGAGATACCGCGGCGGGAGTCAAGATGCTCCGAGACGCAATCGATTCTGTCGATGATGATTTCGAGAAGGGGTGGTATCTGGAAGAGCTCGCTGGCTATCAACATTTCGTCAACCCCACGGAGTCACAACGTACGCTCTCAGCAGCAAAGAAGCTCAACTGGGGTGTGCTCAAGCCTGCTGTCCCTCCCAAGTATAAGCAGCTGACGCCCCCTGTGGTCCAGGGTAGATCCGCCACTTCACATCTGAGCAGGTACACCGATGCACGACAAATGGAGCTGTCGGTATCTGCGATCTTCGACAACATCATCTGGGGTGTCGAACAAGCAGCAGATCGCGCCGAGGAACAGTTCAGGCTCTTGGGTCTCCACCTGGGGTTCGGATCAAGCCGGCCTGAGAAGGAAATGAATGATGGAGGACCGGACAATCTTTGGGCCCTAACCCCTGGTCACTACGCGGTAATCGAACTTAAGACCGGCACCAGTCGTCCCGATCCGAAAATCATCAAGGACGACGCCGAACAGATCACGCACTCCTCTATGACCTGGTTCCAAGACCGTTACATGGATGAGAACAAAGCGACTCCCGTACTGGTGCATCCATCAATGGAGCTTGATCCCCAAGCCCACGTTCCCTCGGGGACGCGCGTCATCACAGAGAGTCATCTCTCCTCTCTACGCAACGACGTGGAGGCCTTCATACGGGAGCTCAGCGATACTGCTTCGTGGAGAGACGAGGACGCGGTGACCTCGGCACTCTCCCGCCATCGCCTCACTGCGGAACAGGTGATTGCGAGCCATAGCAAGTTGATCCGCAAGTAGCCCTTACGGATTTCAACCAGAGCCTCTCGCGGGCACTGACCCCTCTAGCAGCGGTGTGGTTCATCAGCTGATCTGGACCGCTCGCTCTACGTTTCTAGCAACGAACTCTCTGGCTTGAACCTGCTGATCCGCGTCTAGTGCGTCCCAGACGCGGTCATTCTTCTTACCGACGTATTCAGCGATCTCGCGAACCCGCGCAAGTAGTTCGTCGACGTCGAATCCGATTCTCTGAGCCAGTATTCTCCAGTGGGCTGGGGTCACCTCCTGAGACCGGCGCGCACCTCCAATCTTCATCGCGAGTTCTTGCTCGACCTCCGGGTAGAGGAATAGTGGCACGACATCGTAGATCGGGGCAAACGAGATGGCGTCGGGCCGCAGGAGCAATGAGTAGTTCTTGGCATGCGCATCGGCATTGCCGACGAGCACATTGAGGATCAGCTGACTCAGAAACACACGTTGGAGCTTTCCCGAAGGATCGATCGGCTTTAGGAGAGAGATAACCTTGCCCGCCGACACGTCATATTTCTTCTCCGGCGGCAGACCGAGACTCTGCGCAATGTCCTCCGCATGCAGTCGTCGCGCAAGCTGATCTGGCTCCTCTGTACGGTCGAATCGGGTCACGACATAGGCGGTCTGGTCCCCAAAGCTCATAACCTCGGATTCTGGCGCGAGGATGTCGGCATAGTAGGCGAGATCGATCGCAGCTACTTCGGCCGCCTCGATGCCGCGGTACTTCGAGTTGCCGGGCTTCACGATATGAGTGGATGGCACTGTCTCATTCGACCAGTACCAATCGCCATCCACCCAGGCAAGCGCGAACTTGCCCTGGGCACCGGCAAGCGAAAAGCGAGCCGCTACATCTCTCGGCGTTGTGTCCGAAGAGTCACGTTTGATTGCCGAGATTCGGTCCGCGATGTCGCGTTTGAGCGCCGGGCTCAACTCGGATAGGCGATCCTGCAGTGATTCTCCTTCTGGCAGAAGTACCAATCCTCCGGCAAGATCACCACCGGCTGCATTCAGGAGGTCAAACGCTCCGGCGCTCTTCGCTCCATATGCATTCGCCATTCGTGCTCTGGTCTGCTCATGCTCGGGCAACAGATTCTCGAGAAAGTTCCTCGCCGCTTTCCGCACTGCCGGCCGATCCCGCGGCAAGGAGAGAGAAATCGGAGTTGGAGGTGCGTCCTCGTCGTAGACGAAGGTCACGTCTCCCTCGTCGAACACGAACTGCCCGACATGGCGTCCTTCTAGCCATACCTCAATGCGTTCGCTCATTTCAGCGCCATGCTGGGAAGCGCCGTCGGTTTGACCTCGAGGGTGCGCAAAACTCGTCGCACTTGCCCAGGAGAAGCCAGTGGCCGGCCCGACTCAATGTCACGCACCAGACCCTCAGATACTCCTGCTGCTGCCGCTAGCCTCCGTCGACTCTCGCCGCGAATGGCGCGCTCGGACGACACAATCTGCGCCAACTCTTGGCTGCTGCGCAGGTACTCGGCAGGCCTGCCTAGTGCGCGTTTCAGATAGGAATCATCGTTGCGCTCGGCATGTGCCACGAGACTGTCCAGGAACACGTCGCGAGGCGCGTTTGAAGGTTGCCAGTCGGTCAACAGCCTCGAAGGGTGGTCAGAAGTACGCAGTTGTTTGATGCGGGCCGCTGTCCGTGCTCGTTCCTGACCAGAGAGCCCTTCGAGACTGCGCTGTTTCAACGCCTTCGCGAGGTGCTGCCAGGAACGCGCAGAGAGCGCTCGGCGCCCCTTCGGAGAGGCGAGACCTTCGATCACCCATGCCGAGCCTTCTCTGCGCGCGGGGATACGCCCTTCGGCGGCCATCGCGCGCACCCTGCGTGGCGAAACGCCCATCTGGGTGGCAGCTTCCGTGACCTTCATGACACAACTATACCGCAGGGCATACGATGACCATAGTCCTTACCAACTGGAGTCCTTCGGAGCAGTCGCCAGAGCCGCGCCTTCACCTGTGAACGCGATGGGAGTTGAGCCTCGTGGAAGCTGGTGCTGGACGGCCACCGTGTGGCTCGCGGGGCCGTCACCGCCCGAATCGGTTCTCGAGCATCGATGCGGTGGCTGGATCGACAAGATCATCGCGGACTATGTAGTGCTGCTCGGTGATCCTCGAATCTGTGTGCCCGAGTAGACCGGCAGCGAGGTCGATTCCGCCTGCTTCATAGATCGCTGTCGCGCCTGTCCGGCGAAAACGGTGCGGTGTGACCTTCTTGAGTCCGGCCTTGTCCATGATCGTGCGGAGCTGTCTGCGGACGTTGTTCGTGGTGAGCGGGCCGCCCTTGCGGTTGCAGAAGAGCAGTGCGTTGGGGTCGATGGAGAGCCGATTCCGCAGTCGTTCTCGGATGGCTCGCACCGCAAACAGTGGGAGGACGATGGTGCGGACCGAGCGTGAGGTCTTGGGGTGGTTCTGTCGGTGCGTGGGTTCGCCTTTTCTGCTGATGATGGTGCCGCAGATGCGCAGGGTGGGCTGTGCGCCGCGAAGATCGATGTCTCGGATTCGGATGGCGAGCACTTCCCTGATGCGCACGGAGGTTCCGAGGAGCACTTCTGAATTGGCCTGGTTTGAGTTCCGATCTTTATACAAGGATGGAACTACGATGCCAAGCAAATATGACCCTGAACTTCGCCAGCGCGCACTTCGGATGCTCGCCGAAGCCCGCCCCGAGCACGAGTCGCTGACCGCGGCCTGCCGACACGTCGGTGGGCTCCTCGGAGTGAGCCCGGAGACGCTGCGCGTGTGGCAGCGCCGCTACGACATCGATACCGGCGCGAAGCCTGGCACCTCGATCGATATGGCCCAGGAGAACCGGCGGTTACGCCGCGAGGTGAGCGAGCTCCGTAAGGCCAACGAGGTACTCAAAGCCGCGAGCGTGTTTTTCGCGAAGGAACTCGACCGGCCACGAACGAAATGATCAGATTCATCGACGAGTACCGTGATCGTTTCGGGGTCGAGTTCCTCTGTCGTACGCTGCGTGCGGCAGTTCGTGGGTTCCTCACCTCCCGCGGATACCGGGCCGCGAAAGCCCGGTCGGCCTCAGCCAGGCAGCTGCGCGACGAGTTGCTCCTCCCCGAGATCCGGCGGCTCCACGCGAAGCACTATGGCGTGTACGGGCGCCGGAAGATGCATGCCCTGCTGAAGCGTGAGGGGTGGAAGATCGGCCGCGACCAGACCGAGCGTCTGATGCGGCTCGCCGGCGTGCGCGGGGTACGGACATCAAAGCGCGTGTTCACCACACGCCCCAACAAAACGGCGGCACTGCCTGCCGATCTCGTCAACCGGAGATTCGCCGCTGACGGGCCGCGCAAGCTCTGGGTGTGCGACGTGACCTACGTCGCCACCTGGTCTGGGTTCGCCTATGTCGCGTTCGTCACTGACGTGTACTCGCGCAGAATCGTGGGCTGGAATGTCGCTGCGACGCTGAAATCTGAGGTTCTGCCGATGCAGGCACTCGATATGGCTGCGTGGCAATCGGGCGGCAGGCTCGATGGGCTGATCCATCACGCCGATCACGGGTCGAATTACACCGCCATGGTCTATACGGATCGCATTGCGGAACTCGGAGCAGTGCCCTCGACCGGGACGGTCGGCGACAGTTTTGACAATGCCATGGCTGAGGCGGTCAACAACCTCTACAAGACCGAACTGATCCGACAGCAGGGCCCCTGGCGGACGGTTGAGCAGGTCGAACTCGCGACCCTCGAATACGTGTGGTGGTGGAACCATGAGCGCCTTCACGGGGAGCTCGATATGCGTACCCCGATCGAGGTCGAGCAGGCCTACTATGCTGAGGCCGAGGAACTTCTGTCACCGACAGGTTGACAGGAAAACCGGTCGGAACTCAAACCAGGCCAATTCACTTCGACGATCTGGCCGAGCTGCCCGTCTGGTCTCGGGCCGCTCGCCATGGGTCGTTCTTCCCATTCGCGGATGGCGTCTCGGATCTGCCAGATTTCGGAGTCCTCGAAGACGTCGGGGCATCTGGCGGGGCGTTGCAGCCGAGAGATGTGATCCATCGGATTGCGCGGGATGATCTCGTGGCGGACGGCGAGTCCTAGTGCGAGGCGGAGTACGACTCGGGCTTGCCGGGCGCGACTGTAGCTCTGCCTGGCGAGCTGCTTGATGAAGTAGTCGCAGCGGGCGACCCCGATCTCTCTGAGCGTGAGCTCGGCGAACGCGGACGCGACGAGGGTTCGCATGTTTCGTTCGTAGAGAAGCCGGGTCGTGCGAGAGAGCCGGTCTTCGATCTCCATGTCTTCGAGCCAGTAGTGGACGAGCGCGGAGAAGCTGCTGTCGGCGGTGATTCCGATGAACGTGGGTTGGAAGAGGGATCGTTCGGAGAGCTTTCGTTTGAGCGCGAGTTCGGCTGCGGCGGAGGTCGGCCCGGTGCATTGAACCGCTCGGAGCTTACCGTCCCAGTCGCGGTACCGAGTTCGCGCTTGGCAGGTCCCTGGGCCGAGCCGTCTGTGGCTGATCTTTCCGAAGGTGCCGATCGGTGTCCTGGGTCTAGCCATGTCGGGACCCCGTCCGTGCGGAGAGTCTTGCGGTGTGCCGCCAAGGCGGGGTGTTCGGATGCTGTGCGTGGCGTGTAGGCATCAGATCAGTTTGGCGTGTGATCCGACGCTCTGTTCGCACGGAGCAGCGGCTCCGTGCCGAGCCGGGTGTCGGGGGTTGCTGGAAGAATGGAGACACCTTCAATCACGAGGAGCGGGAATGGGCGTCAGCGTTACCACACGGAAGACTCTGTGGGGTCGCGCTCACAATGAGTGTGCATTCCCCACCTGCTTGCAGGAACTCACGTTTGATAGCGAGACATCCGATACGGCCGCCGCGGGAGTGAGGATCATTGGCGAGGAAGCGCATATCCGCGCACAGCGGGCAGGCGGCCCTCGCTACGATGCCGGCTATGCCGATGTTGACGGGTACGACAACCTGATGCTGATGTGTCCGACGCATCATGCAATGATCGACGCAAACAATGGCGCCGATTACTCGGTCAAGTCGCTTGAGAAGATGAAGGCCGAACATGAGCGTAAGCAGAAGCGACGGGGTGAGCTGCAGGGGGCGCTGCGCGCGTATCTCGGCGACCGATTTGCTGCGGAGAACACGGTGCAGTTCCAGCAGGCTGAGCTGCGGGGGCCTTCAGTGGAGGCGATGTTCGTAGATGTCCCCGTCGGAGGGCGGCGAGATGGCTCGGCGCTTGCGGATCTCCTTGCACATATTTCCGCAGAGGCGCCCGGTGATACGGAGGAACTTGAACGATCTTCGGGTCTTCTGATCACCGGTGCGACGCAGGCGCTTCTTCATCCGAATTGGACGGGCAACGCGATTCTGGTGGGTGGACCTGGTCAGGGCAAGTCCACCGTATTGCAGTATGTGTGTCAGTTCCATCGTGCTCGTCGACTCGGTGAAGAAGGGTACAGTGCTGGGCAGTCTGAGCTGACTCGTGCGGAATCGCCGGCGCGCTTCCCTATCCGGATTGATCTTCGTCGGTATGCGCAGTGGGCCGAGCAGCTTCGGTTGAAATCGGGGAAACGTCAGAAGAAGCAGCGACAGTCGCCTCAGGAAGAGGACCGCTGGTCGAGTCTTGAGGAGTACGTGGTCGACCACATTCGTCGCAACATCGGCATGCACAAGTTCGCTCCGGAGGACCTTGCGCTGCTCCTCGCGACCGAGCCGGTGCTCTTCGCTCTGGATGGCCTGGACGAGGTTGCGAACCTCGCGACACGATCCCGCGTGGTCGAGGAGATCAGTCGCATGCGCGGACGCCTGAGAGCAGATGCTGCTGATCTGGTGATCTTGGTAGCGACTCGCCCGGGTGCTGCTCTCCGCCCGCTGACTGCTTCGGGAGCGTTCCCGGTTCTCCATTTGCAGCGTCTGACACAAGGACTCCGGCTGCAGTATCTGAGGCAGTGGGTGGAGGTACTGCAGCTCTCCGAAGAGTCCGCCGAGAAGCTGCAGTCCACATTCATGGATAGTCAGCATGTGCCGCATGTGAGCGAACTCGCCTCGTATCCGATGCAGCTGGCGATCCTTCTGCATTTGCTTCATCGTCGCCAGTTGTTGCCGCAGCAGCGCACGGAGCTCTATGCGGAGTATCTCAAGACGTTCCTGGATCGTGAGCAGACCGAGGACAAGGAGCCCCTGCTCAAAGACCAGCGGCGCGTGGTCGAGGATACGCACGCCTATTTGGGATGGTATCTCCAGACCAAGGCGGAAGAAGAGGGAAGCGCGGGGTCGATCACTCGAGATGAGCTTCGTGCCCTTCTGCGGGCCTATCTTGCCGGGCAGCCGGAAGAACAGCAGCTGGCGGACGACCTATACTCTGCGATTACCGACCGGGTGCTGTGTCTGGTTGAGCGCGAGGATGCATTCGAGTTCGAGGTGCAGTCTCTGCGCGAGTATTTCGCGGCGTTGCATCTCTATGAGAACCTGACGCCGAAGGGCATCGGTAACTCTCGTGATGACGGGCTGAACGCGCTACTGGAGCGCCCCTACTGGGCGAACACGTGCCGATTCTTCATCGGGATGCTCGCCAAGGGGGAACTTCGCGCCCTGATCGGGAACTTCTTCACGGTCGAGAAGAAGGTCACGCCCCGGCCCCTGGTGCGATCGATGGCAGTTACGCTGCTGAACGATCGCGTCTACGACGGTCTGACTAGCGACGAGATCCAGGGTGTCGTCGACTTCGTTCTCTCTGGCCCTGGGCTGCTTCTTGCTGAGGACGGCGTGCTGGACGCCGCGGGCAACCCTCTCCGGTTCGGGGAACGTGCAGGCCGCGCCCAGGCGATTGCCCATCTCAAGACGCGCCTTGAGCAGGACCCCGATGCTGAGGCACGTCAGGCCGCAGCGACAAGCCTTCTCGCCCACTCTCTGCCTACCGACGATCTCGCCGCCTGGTGGTGGGAGCAGTTCACTCCGACCCCCCTTTGGGTGGAGACTGCCGCGCGTCTCAGAGTGTTTGCTCCGCTCAGTGTGCAGCAAGAGGCTCGGTTGCATACGGTGCTCTCGTCGTACAACGAGCCAGGCCAGTGGCGTGCAGATCTGCTGCGGCAGGGCGGGTATTCAGGGCACAGCACAGACGCGGTCCAGTTGGTGTGGGAAGACCTCAACGCCGGATGCGACACCGACCCAGACGGCCCGAGTCGCGATCTGAATGCTCTCATCGCGTGCGCGAGTTCAATCCTGGCCGGGAGCCAGACTGTTCCCTTGATTGCTTCCGAGGAGAACTCGCAGGCGCAGTCCCCGCTTGCGGTTCGCGTATGCGAAGCCGCCCGTTCCCTGCGACCGGTGTCGACGGCCTCCGCTGCGGTGGAGTGGGATCAGTACTTGTCCGTCGTCGCGGAGGCTTGGGGTCCGGGATGGGTGCTTGGTCGGGCCGTTGCTCGGGTTCCAGAAACGATCGATGTCTCGCTCATGTCAGCTCGGGCCGGATCTCCTGCGCTCACGGCCGCGGCCAGGATCGAGGCTGACTATCGTGGGCATCGATCAGACCCTGATTGGTGGCGAGATCGACTCTCGTCGGTTGGGGACGGGTATGACCTCATGCTGGCGGTGATCGCGCTTGTGGAGCAGGCGCGGACCGCGACGATTGTTGCGGTGGCGGCCGAGCTTGACGCGGCCGTGCGGAGGCTCGATCTCAAGCAGTTCCGTGCTGTGGAGCGCGCTCTTCAGCAGGATGCCGCTTCATATCGGGTGCAGCCCCTCGACCTGCACGAGCCGTTGCGTCTGCACCGTGTGAGCCTCTCGGGTCGGGTGCTCTGGCTGATCTGGCAGCTTGCGACAGAGTCCACTCGCGAGAGAATCCCAACCTACCTCGAGAAGGAGTTGGCCGACGTGTTCCTTGCGGGGCCGACAGATGGACGTCCAGTGGTGGCGGCGGCCCGGACATCTCGGAAGGTGAAGCTCGACTGCTTCCGGCATGCGCGGCCTTCGCTTCCGGGCGGTGGGTGGGCCGATCCCACGCAGTTGGCGACGATAACGATCGGGCTTGCGAAGGAAGTCCTTGAGACGCCGGGGGCTTGGCCCATGGAGTTGGTGCAGATCGCGATCGATCGCCTGAACGCGCAAGCTGCTTCGCGCGTGACACCGCTGTCCGATGTCGCGTCGGCAAATCACTGGTTTGGCAGCCCATGATCCGTTCCCCGGGGAACTCGGGGTGCAGCCGTTCTGGCGGTGAGGCAGCTACTCGGATGTGGGCGGGGCGAAGCTCACGTGGATGCGGTTCCGGTTGAAAACATCCCAGTCGACGTGCAGGACAAAAGACTGCTGGGGATGCGCCCGCTCGATGTCGATTGAGGTGGAGAAGTCCCCTTCGTCGGTGAGTACTTTGACGGCGCTGCGCACATCCTCCGGGTCACTCTCAAGTTCCTTCGCGAGCTGATCAAGGCTCACCAGGATGTGATCGACTTCCTGCTCGTCGGTGCGGAAGAACCGAATAATCGCCTGCGCGGTGCGCTCGTGAAGCCTCTCCCAGCGGATCTTGTCTTGCCGCGCTGCTTCTCGCGCATCGAGCGGGAGCACCTCCGCAGGAAGTGGTGCGTGCGGATTGAGGAAGAGCCCGCCTGCCTCGTTCGCGCTGAGGACGTTGCAGGAGACGAGGAGGTCGACCAAGGCCCCGAAAGCGTGCGAGACAGGGAGGTTCTTCGAGGCGAGGTAGCGTGCAAAATCTGCTTGGTCTAGTTCTCGTTGGGCCTTGTCCTGGGCGTTCAGTTCGTCCGCGGTGCGGGACTCATCGGGTTCGCCGAAGTCCTCATCGAGCTCGGCGAGCTTCTCCTCTGTCCACGGCTCCAGGGGTTCCCAAACTGAGGAGTCGAGACCATCCGGAGTGTGTGGGTTCTCTGCGCGGAGCATGGAGTCGAGCGCGGTCCGCGTGATGGGGCCGGCGCTGGCGAGTTCACCGAAAAGGATTACGACGGCGGGCGGCAGAGTACTGCTCCACCCTCTGCCGAACAAGATGTCGGTGACCGTCTGCATCGGGTGTGGCTCTTCGCTCATGCATCGATTATCTCGTGTGCGGATGCGGTGGAGAATCTATGCTTCGCGATGCCCTGAGCAGCAGGCTGTTCGGTCCCATGAGCATGAAGGCTCCGCGAAGGATTCACGTCTTACTTCCTTCGGGCAACGACCTCCCGAGTGCGCGCGATTGCCAGAAGAACAAGACTGGCAGGCCCCATCGCCAGGAAGACGAGACCCATGACGAGGCACCAGAGCATCGGGATGCTGAGCCACGGTTCGCCGCCGCCCTCGATGAGTTCCTTGAAGATGTTCGCCACGAGGAAGTAGGGAGCCGCGATGAGCATGGCGGGCACGCCCCACTTGTGGCTGTCGCGGCGGTGGATGATCCGCATGATGAGCCGGAGGCTCGGCAGGTACCTGGCCAGGAAGCCGAAGGCGTTGATCACTCCCGCGATGATACCGCTGAACATGGTGAGTTCCTCTCGTTAGCGCAGAGCTATTCAGAAGCGGCGCTAGGAGAGTTGCCCGAAGGCCTGCCCGGAGGCGGAAATGTTGATCACAGGGGTGACCGCTCTGCTTCTACTGTACGTCGAGGCGGCGCGACCGGGAACCCTCGCGTCAGAGAGTGCGTCCTCGTTCCCTCGCGGACGCTCGCCCACCCGCCTGCGGCCGAGCACGTTCAGCCGCGAGCGCATGGGCGCGCTGGATCGCCTGCGCAGCGCGGGCGTGGTCGATCTTCTGCGCCACCCCGTCCGGCTCCGGGCCGAGCGCGTCGGCGCTGGTGATCGTGTAGCGGTCGCGGTAGGCGGCGACCGTGCACGCGTATCGTGACCACGCCTCCCGCTTGCGCGGTTCGTCGGGGCGACTCCCTAGCGCCTGAGCCCACGCGGTGCCATCGGCGATCGCCTGTTCGGCGAGGGTGGCGGCTCGGTTCTCGATGAGCTGGTGCCGCTCTGCGAGCGCCTGCTTCATATCGGGGTCGGTGATCCCGACCGCGACGGGGATGAGGCCGGCGATGAGTTGCGATGCCCGGCGGGTGCGTCCGGTGCTGGCCGGTTGGGCGGTGGCGTTTGCGACGCGCCAGTGCAGCACGGAGGCGATGTCACCGGCGTCATCGAAGCCGCGCGCTTTGACGAGGCGCGGGAAGATCCGGTCAACGTCGTGGTGGTTCGCCTCGGCACGGCGAAGCTCCGCAGCGAGGGCACCGAAAGCATCGGAATCGAGCACCGCATCCGCTTGTACGGGGCTGAGGCCGGATGCATGGATGAGGGTGGCCCAGCGGTCGTGTTGTGCTTCGGTGGCAATGGTCTCGTACTCGGCGGCGAGCTGCAGGATCGATCCCCACCGTTCCTGCTCCGCCTGGATCGTCTCGTGCACGGAAAGCTCAGCCCCGGAATGATGCAGCACCCCGTAGAGCACCCGCCGGGCTGCCTCTTCCATGTCTTCGACCTCGTGCGAGTGCGCGTGCGCATCGTCCGGGGTGTCGGTGGCGACGTACGCGAGGTTCGCATCCTTGCCACGGGTCAAGGCGACGTACAGGTTCTCGCGGGTCATCGACGGGTCGACCAGCACATGCGAGGTGTCCACCGTCACGCCTTGCGCGCGGTACGCGGTCACGGCGTAACTCAGGTCGAGGTGCTGGGCGACGTAGTCGGCGGGGAGCACGATCGACTCGCCCCGGCCTGTGCCGGCGGGGCGCACGGTCACTGATCCGTCGCGGCGCACGTTCGTGATCGTCCACCTGTTCCCGTTCTGCACCCACGAGAACCGGGTGCGCAGCTTCCGCTCGTTCTTCCGCGTGATCACAGTGTCACCGACAGAAGCTTGCACGCCGCCGTCCAAGGTAACCTCACCCTTGAGCGGGTTGACGACATCGGCGAGGATGAGCTCGGTGCGGGCGCGCAGGTTCAGCGCCGCAACCGCGTCGCCGGAGTCGGAGACGAGAATCGACGCGATCCCGGCGGCACGGTCTGCCCGCCACGCCTCGTAGGCTCGTGCGGTCATGTCTTCGGTGGTGCCGCCGATGATCCGGCCGGCCTCCTCGTAGACTCCGATCACGTCGGGTTCCCCGAGCCGAAGCCTGAGCGATGCTCGCTTCTCCCACTCGTTCGTGAAGCGGTGAATCCTGGACAGCTCCGGGGTATCAGGGCGGTCGCCGGCGAGGAGCCCGAACGCGCCGGCCGCTGCCGGGGATTGGAGCTGCCCGTAGTCGCCGACGAGCAGAATCTTCGCGCCAGCTTTCGCCGCAGCCCCGGTGATGCGGTCGAGTGCGAGGGTGCCGGCAAGGCTCGCCTCGTCCACGATCACGAGCTGACCCGCCTGGAAGGTTCGGCCAGTCATGAGGTGCCGCGTCCACCATCTCGCGGTGTTCTCGGTCTTGATCCCGAGATCCCCGGCGAGCACTTCCGCGGCGACCGCCGACGGGGCCAGCCCGACCACAGACCCGGCACCGTACTGCTGTTCCCATGCCGTGCGGAGCGCAAGCATCGTGGTCGTCTTCCCCGTACCAGCCGGGCCGACAAGGAGATCAAGCTGACGGCCCGAGACCGCGATGCGGGTGAGCGCGTCGGCCTGATCGGGGCCGAGCATCCGCCCTTCCCGATCCGGGCGTCTCGTGACCCTCTCGATGAGGGCAAGCGGGAGCTCGGGGCCGGTCAGATTGCGGGAGCGTTCGAGGAGCCGCTTCTCCGCATCAAGCAAAGCCTCGGACGAGTACAAGGTGCCGTGGCGTGGCCGGAACGCGCTCGACCCATCCGGCCGCTGAAACCGCACCGGCGTCAACGCGAGCTCCGGCGGCGTCAGCCGCAGCGAAGCGCGCTCGGCGGCATCGACGACCATGCCGGTGACGGCTTCCCGATCCCGTGCTGTCGCGAAGCGGTACTCCATCGTCTGCCGTGCAGCCTCGGCGGTCAGGTTCCAGCGGTGCCAGGTCGACCGCTTCTCACCCACCGCGTTCATGACCTCGCGACCGATCTTCTCGATCTCTTCCAAAGGAAGGTCATCGGCACGCAACACCCGCACGGGTGCTACCGGGATCGCCTCTCGCACCCATTCCGACGCCTCCCGCCCCAGCCGCGCTGTGGCGCGCTTGCGCCATTCGGTGGTGAGGTCGGCAAGGGAGCGCACCTGCTTCTCAGGCCGGGTAGACAAGGTGGCTTGAGCGCGGAGCTTGATGATCGTCGCCGCGGACGGTTGCCGGCCGTGCTTCTGAACATACTCGGCGATGAGGCGGTCTTTCTCGGCATCGATCTGGCGGGCGCGAGTGGAGAACTCGACCACGAGCTCTTCCGGCACCGTCCTGACAGCCCAGGCGGGGTTGCGGTCGCGGCCACGATCCCGCGCCTCCCATGCCACGCCGAGTAGCCGGGTGAGGTGGTCGGCGATGATCGCCTCGTGCAGTTCGGAGAGCGCGACGGTCGCGGCGTGCATCGGCCGCCCATCCAGCGACCGCCACCGCCCATCCAGCACGGTCTTCACCTTGTTCGACACGACGACATGGGTGTGCAGATGCGGATCACTGCTGCGGGAGTCGTAGTGGTCGTAGGCCGTTGCGGCAAGCCCGAAGGTATCGACCTGCGCGACCGCGCCGCCGTCCGCGCCGATCATGCCGACGCGGGTCGCGGCGACCTCTCGTTCCATGAAATCGATCACCTCGGCAATCGCCGCGTGATGCGCTTCGGCGATGAGCGCCTGGGTGCCAGCATCGGCGACCGCCCAGAGCACCGACGCCGACTTCGGAAGCGAGAACGTGTAGTCGTATCCGGCGACGGCCTTCCGAGTGCCGCGTGCGTGTTCTTCGGCTTCGATCTCCGCGACCGCTTCCGCACGCGACGCCGGGCCGAGATTCGGGTCGAGGGCTTCGACGCGCTCGGCGATGTGCTCGGCCGGGGTCTTGTACACCGGGTAGGCGCGGCCGAGCGGGTCGCCTGTCACCGGGTCGCAGCCCATCCCGATGAGGAGCTGGAGCTGCTGCTCCGATACTTCATCGCCGGGAGTGATGCGGCCTCCGCCGAACTGGGTGAGGCCAGAGCCGAGCCACCGGCCGGGAGGGTTCCCGGCCTCGGCATAGTAACGAGTCAACGGCGTCGACAGGCTCCGGTCACCATCGCCCGCGACCACGGAGCGCAGGAGGTATTTGTAGCCGTCGCCGGCGCTCATCACCCGCATCGAGACAGTCATGCCAATAAGGTGAACCCGACATCGTCAGCGTTTCCGAAGACATGTCACTTGTCCCCGTGTCTTCGTCGCTTGCCTCGTGTGCGTAATAAGGGCGATGCCAGAGATTCGACGCTTTGTGTATGAGGAGCATTCGACAGACTTCGAGTGTCTGACGGAAAGAAAGTGAACTTTCGGTAGCGGTGGTGAAGTCGTGGCCCATGGTGCACGAGCCATGCGCCATGCTGGGAGGGAAATGTCATCGCTTGAGCATCGGCCCCCATTGCCCTCAGGGTCATCCCTCGGTGTGTTCTTGGTTTTTCTTCGCCTGGGGCTGACATCGTTCGGTGGCCCCGTGGCGCACCTCGGGTACTTTCGTACCGAGTTCGTGGAACGGCGCAGGTGGCTCAGTGATCGTGCCTATGCGGACCTTGTCGCGCTGTGCCAGTTCCTGCCGGGCCCGGCGTCGAGCCAGGTCGGTATGGCTATCGGGCTGCAGCGTGCCGGAGTGCTTGGAATGGCAGCGGCCTGGGCGGGTTTCACCTTGCCCTCTGCCGTGCTGCTGCTCGCGTTCGCGTTCGGGGTCTCTGCGCTCGGCGATCTGTCTCAGGCCGGGTGGGTGCTCGGATTGAAGGCTGCTGCGGTCGCGGTCGTCGCCCATGCGGTGCTGGGCATGGCGAAGTCTTTGACGCCTGACGCTCGCCGCGCGACGATCGCCGTCGCAGTTATGGCTTCCGTCGTGCTCGTTCCCGGCTCCCTGACCATGCTCGGCGCCCTGTTCATGGCGGGCATCTTGGGGCTGCTCGTCTGCCGCCCTCAGCACGACCCCGCAGAAAGCGGAGACACTTTTCCGGTGCGGATACGACCTGCCGTGGCGGCGATCAGCCTGGCCGTGTTTGGGCTGTTACTGGGAGGCCTGCCGATCCTCACCATGCTCACCGGGAATGCGACGGTGGGCCTATTCGATATCTTCTATCGCACAGGGTCGCTCGTGTTCGGTGGCGGTCATGTCGTCCTGCCGCTGCTGGAAGCCGAGACGGTGCAGACGGGGCTTGTGGAGTCCGGCACCTTTCTTGCTGGCTACGGTGCCGCTCAGGCGGTGCCGGGGCCGTTGTTCACGTTCGCCGCATTCCTCGGTGCGGTCACCACGAGCGGCCCAGGCGGGATGGCAGGAGCGTCAATCGCCCTGATCGCGATCTTCTTGCCATCCGCGCTGCTCGTGCTGGGGGTACTGCCGTTCTGGGGGCGACTGCGCCGCATAGTCGGGGTGCAGCGTGCTCTGATGGGCGTGAATGCCGGGGTCGTGGGTTTACTCGCCGCAGCACTTTACGATCCCGTGTTCGTCGAGGGTGTTACGGGTGTCGCTTCGTTCCTCGTGGCGGTGCTCTCCTTCGTGGCACTGGCCTCGTGGAAAGCGCCGGCATGGGCGGTGGTGTTCGCCGCCGCCGGACTAGGTATCGTGCTGCTGTGAACAGTCCAGATTCCAGCTGTCACTGATGTAGGTGAGGCTGGCCTGCGGTGCGGGGGCAGCGCCCGCCTGCGAAAATGAGTAGCATGAGCCGATTTCTCGCCGCAGTCAGGGCGTATCCGCTCGTCTTCGCAACCCTGCTGGTCGCGACGATTGGGCTCCTGCTCCTCGCGACGCCAGCGAGCGGCGTGGCACGGTGGATCGTGGGCGGGTACGCGCTCGCGATCGCGGCGTGGGAGGCAGTCGGGATGATCCGGCAGCTCCTACGGAAGCATGCGGGGCTCGACATTCTCGCGGTAACCGCGATCACTGCGGCCGTGCTCGTCGGGGAGCCGTGGGCGGCGCTCGTGGTGGTGCTGATGCTCACCGGAGGTGCGGCGCTCGAAGACTACGCCGAGCACCGTTCCAAGAGAGAACTCACCGCGCTGCTGCGCAAGGCCCCGCAGCAGGCCACGAAGATCCTCGACACCGAAACCTCGGCGCACACGGCGGATACAGCCACCGAGGAGGTGCCAGTCGATGCGGTCGCGGTCGGTGACCTGCTGCTCGTGCGCCCGGGCGCACTGGTGCCGGTGGACGCGATCCTCGTCTCCGAGCACGCCGTGTTCGATGAGTCGTCGCTCACGGGCGAGAGCCTGCCGGTCGAACGTCAGGCCGGGGAGAAGGTGTCGAGCGGTGCGGTGAACGGCCAGGCCGCGGTGACGGTGCGCGCGGCAGCGCCGGCTTCGAAGAGCGAGTACCAGCAGATCGTGCGGCTCGTCGAGCAGGCCGCGAGCAGTAAGGCGAAGGTCGTGCGGCTCGCGGATCGCTACGCGGTGCCGTTCACGATCCTCTCCCTGGTCATCGCCGGTGTCGCGTGGGCCGTGAGCGGTGACCCGGTCAGGTTCGCCGAGGTGCTGGTGGTCGCGACCCCGTGCCCGCTGCTGATCGCGGCCCCGGTCGCGTTCCTCGGCGGAATGAGTCGGGCGGCGCGTTTCGGACTGATTGTGAAGGGCGGCGGCACCCTCGAACAGCTCTCCCGCGCCCGCTCGGCCGCATTCGACAAGACCGGCACCATCACCACCGGGAAACCCACCCTCGAACGCATCGTGGCTGCGCCGGGGTTCGACGCAGACGAAGTGCTACGCTTTGCGGCCTCAACCGAGGTCTACTCCTCGCACGTGCTCGCCAGCGCCGTCGTCGGAGCGGCGAAGCAGCGTCAAATTCCGCTCCTCGAAGCATCCAAGGCCGAGGAGTTCGCCACCAACGGTGTCGCCGCAACCCTCCGCACGCCCGAGACACCGAACACAGTGCTCGCGCGGGTCGGCAAGCCCTCCTGGGTACGCGAATACGCGCCAATGCTTACCGTGGCTGACCTTGCGCCAGGCGAGCTTGCGATCTACGTTGCGGCGGATGACCGCTTCGCAGGTGCGATCATCATGCGCGATCAGGTCCGCGAGGAGGCAGAGGCCGCCCTCCGTGAACTCACGACACTCGGCATCGAGCGCACCCTGATGGTCACCGGAGACGTAACCGCCACCGCTCAGCCGATCGCGGAAAAACTCGGAATCAGCGAGGTGCACGCGGAGTGCCGCCCCGCAGACAAGGTGCGCATCGTGAGCGAGGTGCGGCCCCGCCCGCTCATTATGGTTGGCGATGGCCTGAATGACGCACCTGTGCTCGCAGCCGCCGACATCGGATTCGCGATGGGTGCTCGCGGCGCGACCGCTGCGAGCGAATCAGCGGCCGTCGTCAACCGCTACGACACACTCTCCTCGCTGCCGCGCGCGGTGCGGATCGGCCAAGATACCGTGCGGATCGCGCTGCAGAGCATCTGGCTGGGCATCATCATTAGCGTCGCCCTCATGCTCATCGCCGCGTTCGGATTTTTACCGGCGCTCCTGGGCGCGTGGATGCAGGAGCTGGTCGATCTCGTTGCGATCCTCGGTGCGCTTCGCGCGGTTGGGCCACGATCCGAACGCCTCGTGAGCGCCGGGCCACACGAGACCACCGCCCCCGTTCAGGCAGCACACACTCCACAAAGGAACTGATCCATGACTCGTCGCTCATCTGACACGCAGCATCCCGGTGAAGCTCACCTCCAGGACATCGGCCAGCGTCTGAACTGGCTTCGCGCCGGGGTGCTCGGCGCGAACGACGGCATCGTGTCGACGGCGGGCGTCGTGATCGGTGTCGCCGCAGCCACCCCAAACAACGTGCTCGCGATCGCCACTGCCGGTATCGCCGCGATCGTCGCGGGCGCGTTCTCGATGGCGGGCGGAGAGTACGTCTCGGTCAGCACGCAGCGCGACACCGAGCAGGCGCTAGTCGCCAAGGAAAAGTGGGAGCTCGAATCGATGCCCGACGAAGAACTCGAAGAGCTCGCTGGCCTCTACCGGCAGCGCGGCCTCTCCGATGAGCTCGCCCATCAGGTCGCCGTCGAACTCACCGCGAATGATGCGCTTGCCGCCCATGCGGAAGTCGAGCTCGGTATCGACCACGAAGAGTTCACCAGCCCCTGGGCGGCCGCGTTGTCGTCGTTCGTTGCGTTCACGGTCGGCGCGCTGATCCCCCTTGTGATGATCCTGCTCCCCCTCGGGGAACACCGGATCTGGGTCGCGGCAGTCGCCGTCGTGCTCGGCCTGTTCCTCACGGGATGGATCAGCGCTGCTCTCGGTGGTGCTCCGCGCGGCAGGGCGATCCTGCGCAACGTGATTATGGGCTCGGCCACAATGATCGCAACCTACCTCATCGGGCTGCTCTTCGGCGTCGCGGTCGCGTAGCACTAGTACGAGCCCAGGCAGGCGAGACACTACCGGCAACCCGATTCCCGTTTTCGTCCCTCGTCGCAGCCGCGCAACCGGAGAGGGGGTGCGTCAGGGGTTGCGCTGCGCAACGTCGCGCAACCCCGGCGGTAGATCAGAAGAGCGTCAGCCCGTCGCGCTTGCCCGCCGGGGGTCGCCGCCGCACAGGTGCAGGCAACCGTCTGGCCGGTGTCTGCAACGCTTGGGGTTGCAGCCCCTCGGCGAGCACTCGCTTCACGTCGCTCCACAGGTCTGGGCGGTCGAGGTGCGCATCACGCTCGCAGTCGCGGCGCAGTTCGTTCAGGAAGCCCGCTCGTCGTGCCGGGGTGGACAGTTGCGCGTCGTAGAACCCGTCGAGGTCGTAGTGCGCGATGAACCCGAAATAACCGTGGGTCGAGAGCCCCTGGTAGAGCGATCGGGTGAAGCGTTCGCGCGGGCAGTCCGCCGCGATGAACCGGAGCAGGGAGTTCACGAACCTCGCCTTGCGCTCCGGGGTGCCGGAATCCCACCCCGACGCCTCGAACTGGGCCGGTTGGTATGTCGTTCTCGTACTCATCGGGGTCGTCCTTCCTGAACGCTCGGTCGCGTTCGGAAGGAGGTGCGCGCGGGTGGCTCTGCGTGTACTCGCGGGCTCTGAAACCGCATCTGCAAGACGCGTGGTAGTTCGGGAGCGAGGCGAACGACGGGTTCGGCGGGTCGGGCTGAGCGGCGTTGGGTGCGGCTCGGAAGTGCGGGCTTTGCGCGAGGGATGAAGTGGCGGATGAGGGAGGGGTGCACCTGAGAGGTGACCACCCGGCAGCACCGTGCGTGCGGGCCGGGATCACCGATCACCGGGAGCGCCAGTGTCAAAAGCATCCGAAACACCCGCCGATTCTGCACCTTTGCGCATCGGGTCGTTGTTCTCCGGGTACGGTGGCCTCGACCTCGCCGTAGAGCACGTCTTCCGCGCGCGGACGATCTGGTTCTCGGAGATCAGCCCTGTGCGGCACGTCTTCGCTCACCACTGGCCCGACGCCCCGAACCTCGGTGACATCACCGCGATCAAATGGGCTGAGGTCGAGCCTGTGGACATTCTCTGCGGTGGGTTTCCTTGTCAAGATGTCTCCACCGTTGGGAAGATGGCAGGCCTCGCTCCCGGCACGAGATCAGGTCTCTGGTCGTACATGGCCGAAGCGATCGAGCAGCTCCGCCCCGAGTTCGTGGTCATCGAGAACGTGCGCGGGTTGGTCTCGGCGCCCGCAATCCGTGCAACACCTGAAGGAGGCAATCGTGCAACCCCTGAACCCGCAACCCTTCGCGATCTGGAACCCGGTTTCTGGGGTGTGGGAGACGACACAGCTCGACCTCTCCGGGCAATCGGTGCCGTTCTCGGAGACCTGGCCGACATCGGGTATGACGCGCAATGGATCGGCCTACCCGCTTCCGCTGTCGGTGCCCCGCACCCGAGGTTTCGGGTTTTCATCCTCGCGCACGCCCCTGTTCAGAACTCCGCTCGCGTCCGATGCAGCGAGGGGCGGCGAGAACCTGGATCAGGTGAAAGCACGTCGCGGCACGATCGCACTCTCGCATCAGCTCATCGACCTTGCACTGAACGGGCCAACTGGCTCAGTCGAATGGAAGCCCGAACCCGAGACATTGTGGTGGCTGATCGACGGCAAACTCTGCGATGGGGCCGATACGCAGAGGCCATCGCCCGATGGGAACACATCACTGGGCGAAATGCCCCAGTACCGACAACCCTGAACAACGAGCAGAGTCCAAGACCAGCGGCGGAATTCGTAGAATGGCTCATGGGGCTTCCGTCAGGGTGGGTTGCGAACTCGACACATCTGCTCACTTCGAACCATCAAGTCGCCTCCCTCGGTAACGGCGTCCAGCCTCTGCACGCGTGCCTTGCCGTCTCGTCGCTACTGACTGCCGTCAAATGACCAGCGAGGAAAGGAAAGGCACGATGATTGACTTTGAACGGGCCGAGTCTGTGGCCGAAAGTGTTCTAAGGGCGAGGGTTCTCCTCGTCTGGCGCAGAGACACTGCCGCTCGTATCTGCGTCAACAGTCATTTCCTTCTTGAGAATCCGCATTGACTGCCCGATGCTTCTCGCAAGGCTAGGAAGCCTTGGGGCTCCAAAAAGGAGGAGAACAAGGAAGATTATGACCAGAAGTGTTGGCCCATTCAAGTTTCCTAGCAATTGATGACCCTAACATTAGTAGCTGATTTGGGGGCTGCCATCAGAAGGACGTACTCGCACCCAGCCCTAAACGCAGGTGACAGGTCAGTGAAACGGTACTTGACGAATCCCTGCGAGACCCATGAGCGCGACAAAAATCATGACTCTCGGAAAGACTGCAATACATCAACAGCAGTGTTCAGTCTCTCAACGTGTTTGTCCACTGGTTGCTCCGGATAGTGTGATGCCGCATTGTTCAGGGCCTTTCTTCCAAAGACATACCAAATCCCTATGGCCGGGACACTGCCAGGATTGAGAAACATATGTGGACGCTGCGAATCAAATGCCAGCGTATCTCCGGCGCGAATCGGATACTCCTCGAACTCGATTCTCAGGCTCAGTTCCCCACTGATCATTGCAATGTGCTCGTATCCAAGGTGCCTCATGAGACGTCCTTCGATGGAACTCGCGGCGCCTGGCTGGTAAGTCACCCGCAGAGCTTCAATATCCAAACCTGGTAGAACAGCGAGGCGTTCCCAGCGCACGCCGTTCTCCATTTCGAGAACTGGTGCTTCCTCCGCAGACTGAAGTACGAAGGTCGCCTGAGGTCTAAACTCTTCCGTCTCCGGACCTGACACAGCCGCCAAACCGAGTACTGCATCAATCGAGATTTCTAGCTGCCGAACCAGGGCGTACAAGGTATCTACGGACGGCTTTGTTTTCCCATTCTCGATCTGCGACAAGAGACTCGACGACACATCAATCTTTGACGCGAGTGAACGGAGCGTGAGGTTCTTCTCTTCGCGAGCTGCCCTCAATCGGGAACCCAGTTCCACCTGGTCCACTGAACCTCCTGTTGTCGGAAAAGCCTGACTTAACACGAGTTTAGATGACATTGCAGGAATAGGGAGACCTAAAGCGGTTGGAGGTCGCGAATCACTTCAGCTATCACGGACCAATCCCCCTCCTTCAGATCACGCCTACTGACTGCACCAACGAACAGATGATGAAGTGCGGAAGCCAGCGGAAGTGCCGCGCCAACCTCCGTTGCGGCTTTCTCGGTGAGGGTGAGATCCTTCAGCCCCAACTGCGCACTGAAGGCGGCCGGGAAGTAGCTGCGCTCAGAGATGATCTTGCCGTAGGTCGGGTAGACCACGCCGGTGAAGAAGCCAGCCGAGAGGATGTCGACGAAGAGCTGGGGATCGATACCGCCGCGCTCGACCAGGTTGATTGACTCGCCCAGTGCCCCGAGGGCGTGGATCAGATTGTAGTTCACTCCGATCTTCACGAGGCTCGCTCCGGCGGCCTCTGTGCTGACGTGCCAGGTCTTCTTGCCGAGCACCTCGAAGGCGGGAGCGGCCGCCTCGACGACCTCCTGCGGGCCTCCGGCAAGGATACTCAGCTGTCCGTCGCGGGCCGCGTCCGGGCGGCCCATGACGGGGGCGCCTAGATAGCGCATGCCGGCCGCGGCGTGCCGCGCCTCGATGGTGCGCGCCATCTCGAGGCTGATGGAGGCCATGTTCACGTGCAAGGAGCCGCCGGTGCCTGCGCCCGTGAGCAGCTCCTCACTGAAGACCGCGTCCACCGCCTGATCGTTGGCGAGGATCGAGATCACGATGTCGCGCTCGAAGGCCTGGGCGGGTGAGTCGAGGCGGGTCGCGCCTGCCGCGACGAGCTCATCGCCTGCCGCCGCGGTGCGGTTCCAGACGCCGACGTCCAGGCCGCCATCTAGCAGGCGGGCCGCCATGGCCTGCCCCATGCTGCCGAGTCCGATGAAACCGATGCTGGTCATTGCTACCTCATTTCCTGCGCGTGAGCGCATGGTCCGGGAGAGACTCTCGTGCCACGGGCAACCGGGCACTGGCCGCCCGCGACACGACGGTCAGATGAGGATCGTGAGCGGGTGCTCGATCCGGGTTTTGAAGGCCTGCAGCCACTGGGCGCCGAGGGCGCCGTCGACCACGCGGTGATCCGCCGAGAGGGTGACGGTCATCACCGTGCCGACGGCGAGTTCGCCCTCGATCACGATGGGCTGCCGCGTCGCCGCGCCCACGGCGAGGATGCCCGACTGCGGCGGGTTCAGAATCGCGCTGAACTCGTCGACGCCGTACATGCCGAGATTCGAGATGGAGAAGCTGCCACCCTCAAGCTCGTGCTGCTTCAGCCGGCCCTCGCGGGCGCGGCCGGCGAGCTCAGCGATGCGCTCGCTGAGCGCCGTGAGGCTCAGCGACTCGATGCCGCCGACCACCGGGGTGAGCAGCCCCCCGTCCGTGGAGACCGCCACCGCGATGTCCGCCGTGTCGAAGCGGCGGACGTGATCCCCGCCCCAAACGGCGTTCGCCTCGGGCACATCGATGAGCGCCTGCGCGGCGGCCTTCACCACGAAGTCGTTCACCGAGACCTTGCCCGGCGCGGCCTCGTTGATCTGCTTCCGGAGCGCGAGCAGATCGTCGACGCGGCAGTGCGCGGTCAGGTAGAAGTGGGGCACGGTCGACTTGCTCTCGGCGAGCCTGCGCGCGATCGCCTTGCGCATGCCCGTGAGCGGAACCACCTCGCCGCCGTCGCTCGCGACCGTGGCCGCGCTCGCGGCAGCGGTGCCGGCGGCCGTGAGCGCCGCCTGAGCCGCGGGCGCCTGCGCCTCGAAGGCCTCGAGATCCCGGCGCACGATGCGCCCGCCGGGACCGGTGCCGGTGACGAGTGCGAGGTCGATGCCGCGCTCGCGGGCGAGGCGGCGCACGATGGGGCTCGAGAAGCGGCGGGCGCCGTCGGCGGGCGCCGCGGCCTCAGCGGACGCGGCGGGCATGACGGGTGCCGCCGGTGGCGTGGCCGTCGGTGCGGGGCTCGCAGCGGGAGTGGCTGCCGGTGCGGGTGCCGCAGCCGGTGCGGCCGCCGCCTCAGGGGCCGGGGCCGCGCTCGCGCCGCCCGCGGGCCGCACCGCATCCACTGCAGCGTCGTCGTCGCCTTGCTGGCGGAGGATCGCGATGGGCACGCCTACCTCGACGGTCTCGCCGGCGGGCACGAGCAGCTCGGCGATGACGCCCTCGTGCTCCGAGTTGAACTCGACCATCGCCTTCTCGGTCTCGATCTCCGCCATCGGGGTCTCGGCGCTCACCGCATCGCCGACTCCGACGAGCCACGCCTGGATTGCGGCCTCGGTGACGTTCGCGAGGACCTCCGGCATGCGGATCAGCACGGCCATCAGTTGCCCCCCATGTTCTGCTTGAGCGCCTCGAAGGCGGTGACGACCTCTTCGGTGCGGGCGATCGCCGCGCGCTCCAGCACCTTCGAGATGCTGGGCGAGGCCTCGCCGCCGGTGACGCGCTGCACAGGCTGGTCGAGCCAGTCGAAGAGGCGGCGCTGGATCTCGTCGGCGAGCCAGCCGCCGTAGGAGGTGCCGCGGGCGCCCTGCTCCACGATGACCACCGCATTGGTCTTCTTCACGCTCGCCTCGATGGTGTCCCAGTCGATCGAAGCGCGGTCGAGCCAGCGCAGGTCGATGAGGTCGGCGTCGAGCCCGGTCAGATCGAGCGCCTCGGCGCAGTGGTGCACCATCGAGAGGTAGCTGATCACGGTGGCGTCCGAGCCCTCGCGGCGCAGTGCCGCCGTGCCGGGCGGGATGACGTAGTCGAGGTCGCCCGCGGGCACCCGGTCCGCGCGCTGGTAGAGGTCGAGGTGCTCGATCACGAGCACCGGATCCTCGAGCGCGAGCGCCGCGTTCATGAGGCCGACGTAGTCGGCGGCGGTCGACGGGGCGACGATGCGCCAACCCGGCGCGGTGGCGAAGAGGCCCGCCGGATCCATGAGGTGCTGGGAGCCGTAGCCCGAGCCCATGGCGACCTTCGTGCGCAGCACGAGCGGCAGCGTGTTGTTGTCGCCGAACATGTGGCGGGCTTTGCCGACCTGGTTGAACACCTGGTCGGCGGCGACCCACATGAAGTCGGGGTACATGAACTCGACGACGGGGCGGATGCGGCCGTCGAGCGCGGCACCGCCGGCGAAGCCGAAGAAGGCGTTCTCGCTGATCGGCGTACCGACGACCCGCTCGGGGCCGAAGCGCTTCGCGAGGCCCTTGGTGGCGCCGTTCGTGCCGCCGCCGAGCTGATGCACGTCTTCGCCGAGCACGACGATGCGCTCGTCGGCCTCCATGCGGCGCTCCATGGTCTGCGCGACGACGTCGACGAACTTCGCCTCGCGCCACTCGCCGCCGAGCGCTGCGGGCTCCACCGCCGTCAGCGAAGCAAGCTCGCTCGCGTCGCCGCGGATCCCGGTGTCGACGACGGCGGGATCGGGCCACAGCTCGGGGCGGATGCGGCGCTTGCCCTCGTTCTCCGGATCGTCCTCCGTGAGCGCCTCGACGGCGGAGGCCATCGCCTGCTTCGCCTGCGCGCGCACCGAGGCCACCTGCTCCTCGGTGATGTGACCGAGGGCGATCATCTCGGAGGCGACCCGCTCCAGCGGATCGCGCGCCTTCCACTCGGCCTCCTCCGCCTTGGTGCGGTAGCCGAAGGCGCTGCCCGGGTATGGGCCGTTCTGGTGGAAGAAGCGGTAGACCTCGGCCTCGATGATGGCGGGGCCCCCGCCCGCGCGCATGCGCTTCAGCGCCTCCTGCGTCGCGAGGTGAACGGCGAGGGGGTCCATGCCGTCGACCCGCCAGGCCGGAATGCCGAAGCCCTGGCCGCGCACCGAGAATCGCGTGTCGGCTGAGGCCTCGCTCGCGTGCGTCGAGACCGCGTAGAGGTTGTTCTCGATGAAGAACATGACCGGGGTCTTCCAGGTCGCCGCGAGGTTCATCGATTCGAGCACCGAGCCGATCTGGCTCGAGCCGTCGCCGAAGTAATTGATCGATACGTCGTCGGTGCCCGCGTACCGCTGCGCCCACGCGTTGCCCGCGGCGAGCGGGCCGCCGCCGCCAACGATCGCATTGGTGCCGAGCGCACCGGCCTCAAGCCACTGCAGGTGCATCGAGCCGCCGCGGCCGCCCGAGAAGCCCTGCGCGAGACCGAGGATCTCGGCGAGCGTCCGCTGCAGCATCGCCTGCATATCCGCGTCGACGAGGGTGTCGAGGTTCAGGGCGCCACCCGAGACGTGGGTGATGGCCTTGGCGAGGAACTGGTGGTGACCGCGGTGCGAGCCGTTCACGCCGTCGGCCGAGCGCAGGGTGAGGATCGAGCCGACCGCGCCGCCCTCCTGCCCGATGCTGGAGTGCGCAGGTCCGTGCACGAGCCCCTGGCCGGCGAGATCGAGCACGGTCTCCTCGAAGGATCGAATGAGCTGAATCTGGCCAAGCATGGTAGCCAGCAGCGCGGGGTCCGCCTTCTTCCAGTCGGTCGGCGTGGTCGTGAGCTCGACCCAGGGGACGCCGGTCTCCAGCTTGCTGCGCTTGGACATATGGGGAACTCCATCTAGTTAGGGCGTTGAGAAGAATGAATGCACGGTCAGTTTAACTACACACATTCCGATCAAATGCTTCACTCAGGCTAAACAATTTCATTTGTTCAAGCAAGTCCGATTCAGTTCATCTCGTGCCGTTCTGCTTGCAACGCAGGCTGTTGCAAGCGCTGGCGGAGAGGTATGCTAATCACGAATTCACCTAGATTGGATCAATTGTGTTTAGCCAAACTATATCTGACGGTTTGCCCGGGCTAAGAGGAGTCGAGCACATTGGCATAACTGTGCCCGATATTGATCAAGCCGAACGCTTCTTCGTGGACACTATCGGTTGCGAACGGGTCTACTCGCTCGGACCCTTCGAACACGAGGATGAGTGGATGAAGACCCACCTCGGAGTGCACCCGCGCACGGTCATGCGTGAACTCCGCTTCTATCGGTGTAGGTTTGGCCCGAACTTTGAGGTGTTTCAGTACGAGGCGGCCGACAGTCAGGGCCCCTATCCGCGCAACAGTGACGTTGGTGGGCACCATGTCGCCTTCTATGTTGACGACTTCGATGCGGCTCTCAAGCATCTCCGGTCGCACGATATCGAAATCATGGGCGAACCGACGCAGAGCTCCAGTCACAGTCTTGGGCAGACGTGGATCTATTTCCGCGCACCTTGGGGCATGCAGTTCGAACTCGTGAGCTTTCCCAACGGCAAGCTCTACGAGACAACGAGTGCTGTCAAGCTCTGGCACCCTGCCAGGCCCGCCGAATGATTCGGGCCGCGTCCACGGTCACATACTGGTCACCCGCATGGAAGGACGCAGACCACAGTAGTGACACGCCAACGCTGCGGAAACCTAGGAGAGAAACACTATGAACTCAGCAACTGAGCAATTTGCAACCGTGCGTATTGGTGACGACCCGCGCAACATGCTTAACCCCGAGCGCATGCGAAGGCTCACAGAAGAACTGATCGCTGCGAACAATGATTCGAGGGCAACTGGCATCATTCTCGCTGGGTCGAACGAGTCATTTTGCGAGGGCCTGGACCTCGCAAGCATTCGCTCAGGTGAAAGTCCTCAACACTTCGCGCACGAATTGGCCAGACTCCTCAAGGTATTCCCCACTCTTGAAAAGCCCATAGCTGCCGCCGTATGTGGGGATGCCATTGCGTCTGGCGCCGCGCTGGTTGCGGCGTGTGACTATGCTGTTGCGTCTACTGAGGTGAAGATTGGTAGCCACGAGGTCGGTCTTGGTGTTTGGCCCGTCATAGCCCAGGTACCGCTAGTGAAGCGAATTGGCGCTAGGAACGCCATAGAAACGGTGGGGAGCGGGGAACCGTTCACTGCACGACGGGCTGCGAATGTAGGACTTGTGAACGAAGTAGTGCCTGCAAACCAAGTCCGTGACCGAGTCGAAAGTTGGTTGGCAGCGGCTGCGCGCGGTCATGGCGTCTATTCGAACCGACGCTTCTTCTACAGCATCGAAGACCTCCCGTACGACGTGGCGCTGGACGCTGCTGCCGAAAAGTTCGACTCCCTATTCCAGAAGGTGTAGAACATGGCGCTTATTGAGCTCAAGGAAGTCGGCGATCTCCACGGGCCAGCCCGTGACATTGCGAACGCGGGAGCAGAACAGTACGGACAAATCCTCCTGACGTGGCGAGCGCTCATGGTAAAACCCGATCTATTCGCAGCGTACTTGCCGTTTCTCCATGAGGTTGTTGCTCCTGGAGAGCTTGATATGAAAATCAAGGATCTCAGTGCACTGCTCGTCGCTAAGTTGAACCACTGCACTTATACGGTGAGCCACCGAGTCGCTTCCGCCTTACGCAACGGGATTGCAGCGAGAACTATCCAACAGACAGTACTTGAAGAATGGGAGGAATTTGACCCACGGCTCAAGATCGCTCTTGAGCTCACTAAAGAAATGACCTTGGAAACCTCTCAACGGTCTCGCCAAGCTTTGCCGTACGGTGTGCGGCATGAAACCCGACGCCGTGCGCGCGACGCGTTCAGCGATGTGGAGTTGCTGGAGTTGACTTTCAGCATCAGCATCTGGAACGCATTGTCCAGATTTCATAGAGTCATGGACTTCGAGGTGGATATGCCCGAGGGTCTCGGTCTCGTGCATGTCGACTAGCTCAATGGACGGATCCCCTCTCCACCTTGCGGGAATGCGCCCGACCGCATGTTCAGCCGGGTTTGCGAACCGCTGATCTGACACTCAATCCTCAAACCAGTCCTTCCCGATGGGTCCACTCATTAGCGCTACCGCTGATGTGGCATGAGTTTGGGCTTGTTGCGAGATGACTTCTTGAACCCAATCAGCGGACGCGTCCATCAGCATTGTCCGGTCATTTACGTTTGCGCCAATTCAACCTAGACACTCTCGACCCGACCAAGATCCTCGGCTATGTATCCGACTCTCCTGCATGAGTCCTCCCATCTCGGGGCTTTCATCATCCCCGGAGAACGTTGAACCAAGGGTCAAGACAGTCCCTGCTGACCAACGACCTGCTCTTTGAACAGCGAGGGCGCGCTCTAGTCGAACGAAGCGCGCTTCGATTGGATGCGGTTCGTAAAATCCTTAATGGCGCAACACAAAGTACTCCCAGGATCTTCGAAGCCAGCGATAGCACTGATGTGATCCTTTCCTGGTTGATCGAGTCCTGTGGCCTCCCCGCCGAACAGCCTCCATTGATCGGAAAAATCGCTCGACTGACGATGAAACTCAGCCGACTCATCGCCGCCCAGCGTGGTCAGAAGCGGCGGGAGCTTAGGTGCTTGTTCAACAAGGAACAGAGGACTCTCTCTTGCAATGGTCTCGTGAGTGAGAAGTAGCTTCGGCTGCAGCCAGGAGTAGCGGAACGGTCGGAGATCGAACAGACCGCTGATGGGAATGCCACCCTTGATGACGTCTGACGGTAGTCCGTACGCACCCACCCAGTCGGTGACGGACAGCATACCTACCTGGTGTCCTCCCGCAGAATGACCTGAGACGAAGATAGCCTCGGGGTCGCCGTTGAAGCGGGAGATGTTGTGGTACGTCCACGCCAGAGCCGCTCTGTTCTGTCGAGTAATTTCGGAGATAGAGACTTTCGGGCAATGAGAATAGTTGACCATAACAACCGTCATGCCTAGACTCACTGGGCCGCGGGCGACCATGTGGAAATCAGAACTCAGCATTGCTCGCCACCAGCCGCCGTGGATGAACACCAGCACCGGCGAGTTCGGCGTTTCAGATGGGAATATGTCTATGAACTCATCCACTGTCGGCCCATAGTGGATCTGGCGTTCGTGAGCAAGGTCTCGACGAGCGCTGCGAGCCGATTCCTTCATCCACTCTCCGTAGGAGTTCATGTCGAGAACCGACTCGAGATCGTATTCTGCGTCGATTTCCTCTTGGGTCTCGAAGTCTCGATAAAGTCGCACCCTTGCTCCTTGACGTACACTCTCAACTACATTTAGTCTTACTATACAGCATGAGCAGTGAGACTTATTGCTTCTTGGAGGGATGGCGGCATGGGTGAGGCTGAATTGCCGGAACGGTGGACATCGGCGAGCGAAATACTTCAGCGCATCCGTCGGGGTGAATGCAGCGCCGTCGAAGTGACGAGCGATGCGGTCGAGCGGATTCACGCACTGAATCCCGTCTACGGCGCAGCGACCTTCCTCTCCGAGGAAGAAGCGGTGTCCGCGGCTACAGCGCTCGATCAGCGACTCGCGCGCTGCGAACCTGTCGGATCGTTGGCAGGCATACCTACGCTCATGAAGGACCTCTACGGTTTCCGTCCTGGGTGGCCAACCACGCTTGGCGGTCTGCCGGCGGCGTTGGAAGACTCGGCCCCGGACGGTGTCTGGTCACGGTACCCGCTTCAGGTCCTACGGCACGACGGCATTCTGATCGGGCAGACAAACAGTTCGACCTTTGGGTTCCGGGGCGTGACCGACAACACGTGCTTCGGCCCCACACGGAACCCCTTCGACGCCGGTCGGAACGCCGGTGGTTCCTCGGGCGGCAGCGCGGCCGCGGTCGGATCCGGAATGGTGCCAATAGCGGGAGCCTCCGATGCCGGAGGTTCGATCCGGATTCCGGCGGCATGGACGAACACCTTCGGGTTTCAGGCGTCGGCGGGGCGTGTCCCCTCATCGCCTCGGCCGTCCCTCTACCACCTCGGCCCGCACCTGTACGAAGGAGCGGTGACGAGAACGGTGGAGGACGGCCTGCTTGCCTTCAACGCGCTCCAAGGCTTCGACCCTCATGACCCGTACTCAACGCCCGAGAGCCCCATCTCGTCGAGAGTGCTCACCGCGGGAGTCGTGGGCAAACGGATGGGCCTGTCGCTGGACTTCGGTGGTTTTCCAGTCGAGCCGAGCATCGCGGACCGTATCGAGAGGGCGGCAGAGACGTTCGAAAGCCTCGGCGCGATCGTCGAGCCAGTCACCCTGAACCTCTCCCACCCGCACGATGAACTCACGCAGATGTGGCTCCGAGCGATGGGAACCCTGATGGCCGCGGACGTCGACGGCTTCGCGGCTCGTGGAGTTTCACCCGACGAGCTCGGGGCCCCGGAGGCCGTGCTGCAGTGGGTGGAAGTGGCCCGCCGGATGGCTTTCGACGAGATCGTGCGCGACCGCGTGATGCGGACGGCAGTACTTGACTGCTTTATCGAGGCCACGGAGCACTTCGACTTGCTCCTCGGCCCGACGGTCACGAGCATGCCCGTGAGCAATCGAACAGATGGTGAGACGGCCGGCCCGACGACGATTGAAGGCCACGCAGTGGATCCCCTAATCGGATGGTGCCCTACCTATCTCACGAATTTCACCGGGTTCCCGAGCGCCAGCGTCCCAACGGGCCTCGTCGATGGTCTTCCGGTCGGCATGCTGATTGTTGGCAAGAAGTTCCAAGATGCGAGTGTCTTCGCCGCGGCTGCTGCGTTCGAAGAAGCCCGACCCTGGTTCGGCAACTACAGTCTAGTGGGGTGACTTCGCCCCCGAATGCAGAACGAATGGGGGCCTCCGGTGTACGCACCAAAGGCCCCCATTCGCGTTCTTCGCCTGAATCAGACCAGCGGCGTCACGCTATCCCCATCGGTCCGGCCGAGCAGAGCCTTACCGTACAGCTCGTAGCCCAGTGCGGGGAGGATGAAGGCGTGGCGGGCGGCGACGGCCTGGTCGCGCCAATACCGTTGCAGCACGTTGACCTCCGCAAACCCACCGGAGCCGTGCGCCGTGAGCAACATGTTAATCGCGTTGGACACGGTCTCGGCAGCCCACCCAACATAGGCCCGGTTGCGCGCGCGGGTCATGTAGTCCGGGTACACGCCGGCAGCCGCAGGCTCGTCGATCTCGCGGCAGGCGCGACCGATCATCAGATCAGCTGAGTCGAGCGTGAGTGCGGCCTTGGCGATGTCAAGCTGGAACGCAATCGAATCGCTCTTGTGCGCGAAGTTCGTGTAGGCGATGGGCCGCGAAGCCCCGTCAAGCACCTTGTCGAGCACAGCGCGCCCAATGCCGAGCTGGGCGCCGACAAGGATCACGTTCAGCCACGGGATCCAACCCGCGCGATATACGTTCGGCGTATCCTCAGTTGTGCCCGGGTATTCACCGCCCAGCGCGGGGGTACCCCGCATCACGCGATGGTCCGGTACGAAAATGTCCTCGGCAACCCATGTGTTGCTGCCACTTGAGCGCATACCGGCGACATACCAAGTGTCCTTGAGCGTCAGGTCGCTAGCGGGGACGAGAAGCTGAGCAGTGTCGTCAAAATTCCCTTCCTCGTCGACGAGCTCGGCACCGAGGAACGACCATCCGGCGTGGAGCGACCCTGACGCGTAGCCCCACTCACCACTCACCATGTAGCCGCCCGTTACCCGCCTCGTCTTGCCGCTCGTGGAGAGCACAACAGTAACGCGAGTGTTCGGATCCTCACCCCAAACCTCGTCCTGCGCCTGAGTTGGCATCAGTGCCGTGAGCCAGCCAGCCATATTGTGCAATGCAGTGATCCAGGCCGTTCCTCCATCGCCGCGTCCAACAGCGCGCGCAACGTCGACATGGTCCTGGGACGTGCCCTGGAAGCCGCCGTAGCGCTTGGGCTGGGTCACGCGGAACGCACCGATCTTCTCGAGGGCGTCGACAGACTCCTGGAGCACCCTCCGATCCAGCTCACCCTGGGCTCCATTCGCCTGGAGCATTGGGCGAAGCTCGTCAATCATCTGGATAAGGCTCGGTACATCCGGAGCCACTGTATCGTTCACGGTAATTTCTTTCCTTTCGTGGTTGCGTTGCGTTCAGTCGCGATCGATGTCGTTCGCGAATTGCACCGACAAGGGGATAAGTGAAGGTCTAAACGGCGGCGATCGCGTCGATTTCGATCGTCGAGTCTTTGAAAAGCGAATGAACACCGATCACAGTGCTCGCAGGGACACTCTCGAGGTCGAGGATCGTGTCCCGCACCGTGCGGAAAACAGCAAGTTTCTCATCGTCGAGCTCCGTGATGTATACGTTGATGCGCACCAGATCGGAGACCGTCGCCCCACCGGCGTGCAGCGCACGCTCGACATCCCTAAGAGTCAGCTCAACCGCGCGCGAGAAGTCGGTGGGAACGCTGCCATCGTTCTCGAAGCCGACCGCGCCGGAGACGAAGAGCAACTCACCGGGTGCCACCTTCACGCTGTCCGAGATACCCGGAACTAACGGTGCGTCGATTCTGACGAGTCGGTTTTCGGTCATCTTCTACTCCCTAAACTAATGCTCCATTGCCTTTGTTGCGGTCGTGGCCGGTGGGAACAAGCCGCAGCCCCGCCAGATCCGACAACCAACAGCATAAGGTCATCGAACACATCGTGTCCAGTCTTACTATACCTCCAACGTGACGAGTGGTCCGATGTCCCGACGGCCCAGGCGACCGCGAAACAGCAACGGAATTCAGCGGGAATATGCGGATCCTGCCGCCTATCAGGCACTGATGGCACGACGCATCCCTCACGCTCTGACATGCGGCCGGTCATTTTCATAGAACAACAAATCAAGTGTGTCTTGACTTGTTTCCACCACTCTGGAACGCTTTTAAGAAGCTGCGGAGCGCCTTCCAAGCTCAACAGCAGATTCGAAGCCTTTGCTACCCATCACTGAAGGAGGATCCCGAAATGAGCGCAACTGCTGCTATTTCACGAGTCGAAATCACCGGTCCCGGTCGTAACCTGCTGAACCCGGAGGTTATGGCTAAGCTCGAGGCCGGCCTTCGTGCTGCGGGCGAGGACCCCAACACGAGCGGAATCATCCTCACTGGCGTTGGTGATGTCTTCTGCGGGGGCCTCGATGTGCCGGCGATCCAGGCAGGTGCCGATCCAATTCCCTTCTATTCGGCACTCATCAGCATCCTCAAGCTGATACCCGAGCTGCCGAAGCCGGTCGTCGCGGTGGTGAATGGCGATGCTGTGGCCTCGGGCGGCGCGTTCGTCGCAGTTGCCGACTATGCAATCTCCGTACCCGATGCGAAGATCGGCTCGTATGAGGTGAGCGTCGGCGTCTGGCCGATTGTCGCCCAGGTGCCGTTGATCAAGCGCCTCGGCGCGCGCGCGGCGATCCAGAACATCGCGAGCGGCGAGCCCTTCACGGCAGACCAGGCGGTCAGCGTTGGTCTCCTCAACGAGATCGGCAGCGCGGATCAAGTCGACGCACTTGCGAGCGAGTGGCTGAACAAGGCTGCTCGAGCGGGCAAGACGATGGCCTCGGGCCGGCCGTCAGTGTACCAGCTCGAGCAACTCAACCTCAGCGATGGACTGGACGCGGCGTTCAAGCTGCTGTCACAGGCGTACGAGAAGTGAGAGAAGCTCGGCAAATGTCGAATTCGAGAATTGTTAGGAATGCAGCTCCGGTCATTCCTGGAATCGCTGACAGCCTGAAGCTGTCGATCGGTGAAACGATCTTCGTCTCTGGGCAGATTGGCTTCGAAGAGAATGGCTCGAATCCCGCGACGTTCGAGCGTGCCGTCGAGCTGGGGTACCAGCAGCTGGAGCGAGCACTAGCAGTCTGGGGACTGACATTCTCCGACTTGGTGAGGGTCAACGCCTATGTGAAGCACCTCGACCAAGAGCGGCTCACGATCTGGCGGGAGACCCGGGACAAGGTGTATGGGGACGTGCCACGCTCGGCGAGCACGGTGATCGGCGTGGACTCGCTATTCGCGGACGCGGAGTTCGAGATCGACGCCATCGCGGCACTCTGAATGACAGCCCTTGTTGGCGTCCGCGGCCGCAACGTGAACAACAAATCAGTAACAAAGATAAGTTACGCTGGACATGTTATGTAGTCTAGATGTACATTATGTGCGTTGGTGCTTCTTTTGCTCCAATGTCTCAGCGTAGAGAGCCGGGTGATCCTGGCAATAGGAGTAACACTTATGTCCAATCTTCCTCAACTCAATCGTCGTGGTCTTCTGAAGGGGGCAGGCTTCGGTGCCGCCGTGGTCGGCGGATCGATGCTCCTCAGCAGCTGCGGTGGACTTCGCGGCTCGTCCGGTGGTGCAGGCGGATCCGACGTGCTGAAAATCGGGCTAGTATCGCCGCGCACCGGCCCGCTGGCGAGCTTCGCCGAGCCCGACGAGTTCGTGATCAAACACGTGAACGAAGCGTTGCGGAACGGCTTCACGGCGGGCGGCATGAAGCGTCGTGTGGAGATCATCGTCAAGGACACGCAGTCAAGCCCGACGCGTGCCACCGAGGTGACAAAGCAAATGATCACCTCTGACGGGGTGGACTTCATAATCGCCTCGGGCACTCCCGACACCGCGAACCCCGTGTCGGATCAGTGCGAGGCCGATGGCATTCCCCACGCGACCACGATCGTGCCCTGGGAGTCTTGGTACTACGGTCGCGGCGGCGAGCCAGGCGGCCAGACGTTCAAGTACGGCGCGAACTTCTACGCGGGTCTCGGCGACATGGGCGATACGTTCATCGGCATGTTTGACCGACTGGACACCAATCGCCGGGTGGGAAGTCTCTGGCCTGATGACACGGACGGCAACGCAGTTCGTTCTGGTTTCGCCAATGCACTTCCGGTTGCGGGCTTCGATGTCAGCGATGGCGGCAGCTACCAGAACGGTGCCTCGGACTTCTCTCCTCAGATTGCGAGGTTCAAGGACGCAGGAACCGAGCTCTTCACCGGAATCCCGATCCCGCCGGACTTTCAGAACTTCTGGCGCCAGGCACAGCAGCAGAACTACCGTCCGCAGCTCGCAGCGATCATGAAGTCTATGCTGTTCCCAGCCGAGGCGGAGGCGCTCGGCCCGTTGGCCAACAACATCGCCACACTCGGCTGGTGGCTGCCGACGTTTCCCTACGAGTCGAGCATCGACGGCACGTCGGCCAAGGATCTGGCCGCCGCCTTTACAAGCGACACCGGCAAGCAGTGGTCGCAGGCGCTTGGCTCGCTGTACTCACTGTTCGAGGTAGCGGTCGAGTGTTTCAAGGGTGCTGACGACCCGAAGGATCGGGACGATGTCGCAAATCAGCTCCAGAATCTGAAGTACACGGGTATCAGCGGTGAACTCGACTTTTCTTCCGGCCCAGAGCGCGGGGTGGCGATCCAAAGGTGCGCTGGGATCCAGTGGCGCCCAGGCACCGACTTCGAGTGGGACCTGGTTGTGGTCGACAATAAGACACGCCCGGATATCCCGATTGGCGGCGACCTTGAGCCGACGAACGCATGACCGAGCCCGTACTCGCTCTGAGAGGAATCTCGAAACGGTTCGGTGAGGTAGTCGTGGCCGAGGATCTCGATCTAACTGTGGCTCCGGGAGAAGCAATCGGGATCGTAGGTCCGAACGGCGCTGGGAAGAGCACGCTGTTCTCAATGATCGCGGGTGAGCAGAAGCCCGATTCGGGTGCGATCTCGATGCTGGGGAGGGATATCAGCTCTCTCCCCGCTCAGGACCGCACCCGGATCGGGATCGGCCGCACATTCCAGATCCCTCGCCCATTCGAGGGTATGAGCGTTTTCGAGAATCTCCTCGTCTTCGCAACGTCCGGGGCTGGCCTCCACGGTCATGCCGCGTACACGCGAGCCGCTGAGACAGGGGAGCGTGTCGGCCTGGGTGATGTTCTCAACGCTCAGGCCGGGTCGCTCGGTCTACTTGCTAGAAAGCGGCTCGAGCTTGCTCGCGGGCTCGCATCAGATCCGACAGTACTGCTCCTCGACGAGGTTGCCGGAGGTCTGACGGAGCCGGAGGTTGCCGATCTCGTTGAGTTGATCCGCGGGGTTCAGCAGGAGGGGCTGGCAATTGTTTGGATCGAGCATGTTGTGCATGCACTCACCCAAACGGTGCGCCGTCTTGCATGCCTTGCTGGTGGGCGTTTGATCGCGGATGGTGATCCCTTCGAGGTCCTAGACGACCCAGTTGTTCGAGAGGTCTACCTCGGCACCACCCTGACTACGGAAGAGGACACAGCGTGACCACCCTCCTCTCGGTACAAGAGATCAATGTTCATCACGGCCAGCTGCACGCGGTGCGCGACTTCTCTCTCGACGTCAACGACGGTGAGAAGACGGCCGTCATCGGCGCGAACGGAGCTGGGAAGTCCACGTTGATGAGAGCTATCGCCGGAACTCATCGTCCGACCAGCGGTCGTATTTTTTTGAGGGGGGAGGACATCACCGACCTGCATGCGGGTCGGCGTGTCGAGGCCGGCATCGCGCTGGTTCCTGAGGGACGGCGGCTGTTCCGCTCCCTCTCCCTCGAGGAGAACCTACTGACCGGCACCTACCGGAAGCGCCGCGGTACATGGTCGCTCGAGGCTATCTTCGAGCTGTTCCCCTGGATGAAGGAGCGCCGCGCGAAGCCGGTAGCGCGGCTTTCCGGCGGCGAGCAGCAGGCGGTCGCCATCGGAAGAGCACTACTCAGCAACCCCGACGTTCTGCTGATCGACGAGCTCTCGTTGGGCCTCGCACCGTCGATCGTTGCACGCATCTACGGCATGATTCCCCGCGTCGTCGAGACTGGATGCTCGGTTCTCTTCGTCGAGCAGAACGTCGCACAGGCTCTCTCCGTCGCGGATCGCGCGCTCTGCCTGCTCGAAGGAAGAACAGTTCTCACGGGAGTGGCATCGGAACTCGAACGCTCAGAGGTGGAGGACGCTTACTTTGGCGTCGCACACGGACGAGGCGGTAGGAAGGAAAGAAATTCAGATGCAGATTCTTGATGCCTTGGCGCAAGGGATCCTGCTTGGAGGCCTATACACGCTCTTTGCCGTCGGTCTTTCGATCATGTTTGGCGTCATGCGGATTGTCAACCTGGCGCACGGCGACTTCGCGATCCTCGCGGCATTCCTCGCGATCCTCCTCGTTGGCGAGACTTCATTCCCAGTGTGGCTCGTCGTCGCGATTACCGTGCCGGCGTTCGCCGCCATCGGCTACTTCCTGCAGCGCACCCTCTTTCAGCAGAGCTTGAATTCCGGGCCGCTCTCGACGCTCCTCGTCACATTCGGCATGTCGATCGTTATCCAGAATGCCCTCCTCGAGGCATTCTCCGCGAACCCGCAGCGGCTTGATGTCGGCCAACTTGCGACGGCATCGTTCCCCGTGGGACCGATTGCGATTCCCTACATCGGCGTGCTCGGACTTATGCTGGCGATCCTCTGCATCGTGGCGATCGAGCTGTTCCTGCGCCGGACTGCCACCGGCCGTATGACGCGTGCGGTTTCCGACGACCCGGACACTGCCAGACTCACGGGAGCGAACTCCCGCCACATCTATGGCTTCGCGACCGGCATTGCCTTCGGAGCTGTGGCGATCGCGGGTCTACTCCTCGCCGCACGCTCGTCTGTTGAGCCCACGGCTGGTTCGATGCGACTGATATTCGCATTCGAAGCCGTTGTCATCGGCGGGTTGGGTTCCCTTTGGGGCACCCTCGTCGGTGGGCTTTCGCTCGGAGTTGTGCAGACGCTCGTCGCACATTTTGATCCTTCGAGTTCAATTCTGGCCGGCCATCTCCTCTTCCTGCTCGTGCTCGCGTTCCGTCCGCAGGGTCTGATCCCGGCAAGGAGTCTTTGATGAACACCCCGAACTCTCTCCTCATTCGCCGGTCGCGGCGATCTTCAAACCTGAGCTTCGTCGCCCTGGGACTCGTGGCAGTCGGCCTCGTCATGATGCCCTACGTGGTATACCAATCCGTCACCTCGTCAATGGTGATGCTGTTCGTCCTGGTGATCATCGCAAGCATGTGGAATCTCCTCGCGGGCTTCGGAGGACTCGTGTCGATAGGCCAGCAGGCCTACATTGGCATCGGCGCCTATACGGTCATCGTTATGGCGGATCTCGGGGTCCATCCCCTGATCGGCGTATTTTTCGGCGCGCTGACCTCGGCGATGCTCGCACTTCCGACCTCCTGGCTCGCCTTCCGCCTGCGTGGTGACTATTTCGCCGTCGGAACATGGGTGATCGCCGAGGTCTATCGACTCGTCATGATCAAGTTCCAATTCGTGGGCGGCGCTGACGGAAAATCGCTGGTTGGTCTTTCGGGACTGGATCCGGTCATGCGAAGCGCTCTCACCTACTGGTTCGCTCTCGGCATTGCGATCCTGACCGTCCTCGGCTGCTTCTGGCTGCTGCGAAGCCGGATCGGGCTAGCGCTCACCGCGATTCGCGATGACGAAGTCTCGGCACGGGCAGGCGGCATTGACGCGACGCGGATCAAGCGCATCGTCTATCTGGTGTCGGCCGCCGGGTGCGGCCTGGCGGGCGGCATTCTCGTCGTGGACGCGCTTCGCGTTCAGCCGGACGCGATCTTCAGTGTTTCGTGGTCGGCGTACATGATCTTCATCGTCATCATCGGCGGCATCGGCTATCTTGAAGGACCCCTGATCGGGGCACTTGTCTTTTTCGCAATGCAGCAGTTTCTTGCGGAGATGGGGACCTGGTACCTAATGCTGCTAGGCGTTCTAGCCATCTGCGCTGCTGCATGGTTCCCGAAGGGACTCTGGGGCGCGTTCAGCCAGAAGACGGGCTTCAGGCTTTTCCCAGTTGGATACCACGTCGCCCAAAGGTTCGACACACCTGTTGATTCACGTGCACCTCTGTTCAGAAACTAATTGGTCACTCCGGTAGCGCTCAATGCTAGGGCGAAGTCATGTGCAATATTAATTGTGAATCAACTATTGCAAATACACACTTCTTTATTGTTAAGCTAGAATAAACATGATGTTTCCCAATCGCCCATAGAAATCGCTATGAGCGACCCACCACCAACGGAAGGTGTGCGAGTATGCCAATTCCAACGTACGGCACCAACGCAGTCGACTGGGAGGAGCGGATCAACTTCGAACGCCTCCGCGACGGACGCCTGGCGCGGCTGAAGGCCGAGCTCGAGAAGTCGAGCATGGGTGCGATCCTCGCCTTCGACTTCTCGAACATCCGCTACATGTCGGCCACGCACATCGGCACCTGGGCGATGGACAAGGCGATCCGCTTCGCCCTGCTCACCCGCCACAGCGACCCGATCGTGTGGGACTTCGGGTCGGCCGCGAAGCACCACGACCTCTACAACCCGTGGCTGCACACGACGACCGCCGAGATGGACGCCGACCCGCACGCCCCGCACCACGGCGCCAAGAGGATGCGGCTCGAGTCGGGCGCCCGCGCCGGGATCTCGACCCTGCGCGGGGCGTTCCCGCCCGACGCGGGCATCGCCGAGGAGGTGGCGCGCAAGGTCAAGCGCGAGCTGGAGAGGTTCGGGCTGCTGGGCGAACCGCTGGGCGTCGACCTCATCGAGCTGCCGATCCTCTTCGCCATGCAGCAGGCCGGCATCGAGATCGTCGACGGCCAGCAGGTGTTCCTGAACGCCCGCGCGGTCAAGATCGACGAGGAGATCAAGCTGCTGACGCAGGCGTGCTCCATGGTCGACGCCGCCTACACCGATCTGTACCAGTTCCTGAAGCCGGGCGTGCGCGAGAACGAGACGGTCGGCCTCGTCGCGAAGAAGCTCTACGACCTCGGCTCGGAGTACGTCGAGGGCGTCAACGCGATCTCGGGCGAGCGCTGCTCGCCGCACCCGCACGTGTTCTCGGACCGCCTGATCCGCCCCGGCGACCCGGCGTTCTTCGACATCCTGCACAGCCACCAGGGCTACCGCACCTGCTACTACCGCACCTTCGCGGTCGGCTCGGCAAGCCCCGCCCAGGTCGACGCCTACACGCGGGCCCGCGAATACATGGACCGCGCGATCGCCCTCGTGCGCCCGGGCGCGACCACCGCCGACATCTGCGCGGTCTGGCCGAAGGCAGAAGAGTTCGGCTTCCCGGACGAGGAGGCGGCCTTCGCCCTGCAGTACGGGCACGGCGTGGGCCTGTCGATCTGGGAGAAGCCGATCTTCTCGCGCCTCATTTCGTTCGAGCACCCCGAGGAGCTGAAGGAGGGCATGGTGTTCGCGCTCGAGACCTACTGGCCGTCGGCCGACGGCATCGGCGCGGCGCGCATTGAGGAGGAGGTCGTCGTGACCGCCGACGGCTGCGAGGTCATCACCAAGTTCCCGGCCGAGGAGCTGCTCGTCGCGGGGCCCCGCTACCACGCGGTCGGCGCAGACCTGCCGACGCTGCGCGACTCGCAGTCGCACCTGAACACTTCCTGGGGCCGCGGCGACGCATAGCGTTTGCCCACTCTCCTCTACCGTCATGTGGCACAACCCCGAAAGAGAAAGATAGACATTCATGATTGATGCAGCACTGACCACCAGCGTCTCTGCCGAGGACTTCAAGTTTGCTTTTCGACACCATCCCGCCGGAGTGGCCGTGGTCACCGCAGATGCCGGGAACGGTCCGGTTGCAATGACAGTCAGCTCACTTTCCTCTGTGGGTATTGCTCCTCCGACTCTAGTATTCTCCGCATCTCCCCGTTCCTCTGCAACGCCCGTCATCCGCGAAGCAGGTACATTGGTCGTCCATATGCTGACCGCAGATCAGGTCGAGCTAGCAAAGCTTGCATCGACGAGCGGAGTCGACCGTTTCGGCGAGGACGTCAACTGGGACCGCCTCCCCACCGGTGAGCCGTACTATCCAGAAGCTAGCGAGTGGCTCCGCGGCCGAATTATTGGCCGACTGGACATTAACGGATCAACACTCGTTGTCGTCGAAGCACTTCAAGCCAAGCCCCGTGAGGACGTCGAGCACGACGATCGTCTTCCCCTCGTTTACCACAATCGCACCTGGCATGCATTGGGCGAACATTCCCGACTTGGTTGAATCGGGTCCTTCTACTGCGTCCCGGCGTTGCAATACCTGCAATCCCTTTCAACGCCGGGACTCATCAATTAGTAATTTGATGGTGTTTGGATACCAGCAACAATCCAATTCCGTGACAGGTGTGCTTCTGACTGGCCGGACATTCTCACTGAGCCTGGCCGGCGCATGGGACCGACAGGCACTGCCGAAGCTCGGGATTCCGCAAACCACACTACGTCGGTGGCGCTCTCCGTGATTCCTGCCCAACTCCGAATCGGACCACCACATTCCCAATGACCAGCACTAAACTCAGTGCTTCAGCGCCTCTTTCCCATCCAATTCTCACAACCGTCGAGAGTATCCGCACCACTCCTACCCAGCGGGCTGCGTTCTGTCAGGCCAAAATCATTCACGTTCTCGAGGGACACGTTTCGATTGAGACTCTGGGCGGTTTCGCAACTCTTGATCCCGGCATGACCTTGTGTCTGGGGGCCGGGCGCTGGTGCAGGCTGCTGCCGCACTCTCGTACGCGTCTCTGGACAGCGTACCTAGACGAACGATTCTTCCGAACCGTGATGGGATGGTTTCTCCCAGACAGGTCCCGTGTCTCTCACGGGCTACACCCTCTCGAGTGGGACGGCGCTCCGATAGTCCTTAACCCCGGACTGAGGGCGCTCGAGGAGATAGAGCCTCTCTGGCGGCAGATCGCGGGCCTGGCCGGCGTCGATTCGCCCGAGGTAGTTGCCATCAGCACAGTCGAACTCTTTGCGCGTTGGATGAGAAAAATTGTTCCTACCTTTGTCTCTCACCAAAGTGCGATTGCAGAGCCCCGAACTCTGAGATCCCCTGTTGCGGGACGCCTCTCTGATACATCTTCCATTGGCTACGTGGGCCGCGCCACAGAACTCCTTTGGGCAAGTATGAACGAGAGTTGGACAGTGAGCAGACTTGCCCATGCTGTCCAGATCTCGAGGAACCAGCTCACTCGTCAGTTCGTCACTCAAGTCGGTGCGCCGCCAATGCGCTACTTAACTAGCATTCGTCTAGTCGAGTTCACACGACTGATAGATGAGACCGATCTTTCCGTTGAGCAAGCTGCGCGCACTGTGGGGTGGACTGATCCCCGTGTTGCTGCAGCCTGGTTTACGCGGCGGTTCGGCATGACCCCTTCGCACTATCGCCTTCGCCCTCACCGTCGCGCAATAGCCAGTCATATTTGTGTTGCCTGTCGCGATATGCAGCGACATTTTTCTGGCCAGGTCCTTCGTTAAATAACCCACGAAACTCGGGAATTGAACCAGCCTACGGAGTTCAACATCGACCTCGTGCCTTGATTGAGCTAGACCCTTGTACAGCGCGTTGTCGGAGCCTCCCGAGAGCGGACTTCACGGACGAAGCTGGTGCACCTGATCTGTGGAGCGACGTAGAAACGTGGCCAATCAAGGATGAGAGGGCATCATGGTTGCACTCAATCACAATCCAGCGCAGTCGCGGGAAGCGAAGCTTGACGAGGTGCGCGAGCATCTCAACGCGCAGGTCGAGAACCTCGTCACGGGCGAGGACTGGAAGCGGGCGCTGTCGTTCGCTGCGAAGTTCCGGTCGCGTTCTGTGAACAACTCGTGGCTGATCTTCGCGCAGCATCAGGCCGCGTGGGAGACCGGCCGGGTCCCGGCACCAATGCCGACGTATGTGGCGGGGTTCCGGCAGTGGGAGCAGCTCGGTCGCCACGTCGAAAAGGGCCAGAAGGGGTACGCGATCCTCGCCCCAGTGATCGGGAAGTTCGCTTCGAAGACCCCGGCGAA
This sequence comes from Leucobacter fengyongliangi, assembly GCF_052386045.1. Lineage (NCBI taxonomy): Bacteria > Bacillati > Actinomycetota > Actinomycetes > Micrococcales > Microbacteriaceae > Leucobacter > Leucobacter fengyongliangi. Next base: position 2,051,373 of record NZ_CM126356.1, read on the forward strand.
TCCGATGTCATGGCGCCAGCTCGCACCCCGCGAAGCTCCACTGCCGGGCGAGAAAGTGAAATCCGAGATGGTCGGCGCGAAAGTCGCCCACGTCTTCGACATCTCCCAGACCACCGGCCCCGACGTGCCTCTCCCACCGTCACCGCAGCTCCTCGCAGGCGAAGCGCCGGCCGGCCTTCGCGAGGGTCTGATCCAGCAGGTCGAGGAGGCCGGATTCACGTTCATGCCGGTGCCGCACGATGGCATGATCCACGGTGCGAACGGCATCACGAAGTTCGATGACCGTCAGGTCGCGGTCCGCACGAACATGGACGATGCCGCCCAGGTGAAAACGCTCGTGCACGAGCTCGCGCATCTGAAGATGCACGGCCCCTACCAGGTGGAGGCGCGGCAGCATCGCGGGATCGGCGAAGTGGAGGCCGAGTCGGTCGCGCTCATGGTCGGTGCCGCGCACGGCATGGATACGAGCGCCTACACGATCCCGTATGTTTCGGGGTGGGCGATGGCCGCCGACGGGAAGAACCCGATCCAGATCGTGCAGGCCACGGCCGAGCGCGTGCGGAAAGTCGCGCTCGAGATCCTGGACCAGCTCGACACCGTGCAGATCGGCGACGGCACCCCACCCGGCCTCACCCGCGACGCCCCCGAGCGCGCGACTGCGAAGCAGGCCGAACGAAAGCCACCGGCACGCCCCGCTGCACGAAAACCAGCACAGACAGCGCGGCCCCTGGCCTCGGTTCGGGGGCTGTGATGGATGCCGAACAGCTCCTCGGCCCGGTCGCCGGCCTGTCGCTGGCGGATGCCGCGCAGCACTATGCGGGTCTCGGGGTGCCGGTGTTCCCGTGCGTGCCCGGTGAGAAGCGGCCGCTCGTGGCGCACGGCTTCAAAGACGCGACCGCTGACACGGCCCAGGTGGGTGCGTGGTGGCGGCGCTGGCCGGAGGCGAACATCGGCATCCCGACCGGCCCTGCCTCCGGTATCGAAGTCGTCGATGTCGACGTGAAGGGCGACGAACCTCGCGGGCCCGTCTCTTGGCAGCGAGCCACGCAGGCAGGCTTCCTCGACGGCTGGGCGGCGCACGTCGTCACCCCTTCGGGTGGGCTCCACGTCTACTATCCGGCGGCTGACATGGAGCAACGCTCGTGGGCGTCGGGGAACGCGCAGCTCGATTACCGTGGTACTGCCGGATACATCGTCGCCCCACCGTCTCGAACGGTGGTCGGCGGCGAGGTGGTCGCGTATCAGCTCCTCGACCTTGCTACCGGCGACGTGCAGCCCGTCAATGCCGGCGCGTTGCGGGAGTTCCTGGACCCGCGGCCACCGCAGCGTTCGTCATGGGAGGCGCGCCCGTTCAGCGGCACGCTCGAAGAGCGCACTCAGCGCATCGCGGCGTGGCTGGAAGGACAAGGTGAGGGCGAGAGGAATCAGGGCTTGTTCTGGGCGTCGTGCCGCCTCGCCGAGAACGGTGTCGCCCTGTCCGATGCGTTCGAGGCGCTGGGTCCGGTCGCGGAAGGAATCGGGTTGCCGCCGCGGGAGGTTGAGCGCACGATCCGCTCCGCTTACCGCGGCCCCACCCCCGTACCGTCGGCATCGGCAGCGGGGCCACCGCGGCCGGGCGCGCAGCGCACCTCAGTCGGTCGAGGGCGGGTACTCGCATGAACGACACGACGACACGACGGGGTGGTCGGCTCGCGGTGATGACGGCGGTCGCGGGCACCGTGCTGATCGCGGCCGGGGCGTTCTGGCTCAGCTTCACCGCACTGGCCGATCTCGCCCGCCGGTCCGGGATCGATGCCGGGCAGGCGTGGGCGTGGCCGCTGATCGTGGACGGCATCATCGTCGTCGCGACCGTCGCCGTCGTTGCCCTCGCCGGCACCCGGGTTGCGTGGTATCCGTGGCTGCTGCTGATCTGCGGTGCCGGATTGTCGGTGACGGCGAACTCGATTCACGCGATCGTCGCGGCGGACGCCGATGTGCCCGCGGTGCTCGCGGCGTGTGTGGCGGCGGTGCCACCGCTGGTGCTGCTCGCGATCACGCACCTCACGGTGATCCTCACCCGGTATCAACCCGCCACCGAGGGAGCCATATCGGCTGATGTCGACTCCAAGGTGCCGCTGATCGGCGTGCCTGCGATCGTCGCGCCGCCGGAGCACGAGCCCTTGGCGATTCCGGTGCAGGATCACGTTTGGGCGAGCGAGGCCGTGCTGGATGGCTGGACTGGCCGCGAGGTGGCCGGGGCGCTGCGGTCGGGAGGCTGGTCGAACAAGAAGATCGCCCGCTACCTCGAAGTCCACCCCTCGACCGTCGGCCGATGGTTCGCTCACGACACCGACCAGCGAGGCGAGAAAGCGGGTGGCAGCCCCGAAGCAGAACCGATGGCGCATCCCGTTGATGCGACATCCACCGAGAGCGAGGAGGAAGCCTCATGAACCCTGAATACCAGCCCGTCGGCGGGCCGGAGGCGGCGCGGTCGCGCCTGCATCCTGCGCTTGCGGCGGCCATGCAATCAGAAACCGCCCGCTCGACAGACCCGGTGGCGGCAGAGGTTGCAGAGGCGGAGCGGTCGATGCTCGCCGTGCATCGCGATCCCACATTGAACGCTTCTGAGGCGGAGGCCGAGACCCCTGCACCCGAGGCAGGCGCCGAAGAGAAGCCGCGCACGCAGGTGCGGTGGGTGCGCCCGACCGAGCTCGCGATGCAGGGCGGCTCGGGGGCCACGGGCTGGGGAGTCGATCTGCGCGCCGAGCTCGGGCAGCGGGTTCGCGACGCGCGTACCGGACGAAAGCAGGATCGCGCCGAACGCCGCAGCGAACGCGCTCAGCGTCTGCCTGATCTGTCGATCTCGGGCCGCCGTGCCCGCCGCGCCCCTGGGCAGGAGCGTTCGGGCATGGGTCTGAGGTGATCCGCCATGAACGCCACCAGTCGCGTATTCGCGCAGGACCTTCCCGGCCCCATGCAGGCCGGGTGCACCTCGTCTGTAGGAGGTGCCACGACCATGAAGAGAACCAGCAGCACGAGAACCCCTGCCGCGCAGCCCGGAACACCGGGCGTGCGGCGGGGGTTCGAGCATTCCGAGGGGCTGCGTGCCCTGCTTATCCGCCTGCACGAGGAGGGCCAGTGGGCGTGGCGGCACGATCCCGAGGTCGCAGCGCTCATGCAGTACGCCGCCGACAAGTACGCCGCCCTCGCGCGCCGGCACGGCCTCGACCCGTGGGAGGCAGCTGCGGCCGCGTTCGACGCGATGCGCACCGGCGCCGTCCGCCGCGCCGACGACCCGTGGGCGGTCATCACCCGAGCCGTCAAGATCACCTGCATCGCCGAGGAGCGCGCGAACGGGCTACTCTGCTCGGTGCACCAAGCACGCCGGCCGAAGTTCTCCGCACACCACGACGCCGAACGGTTCTCGGACCGGGAGAACCCGCTCACCGACTACCACCACAGCCTCGCCATCCCGCCCCCCGACTCCGTCGAAGCCCCGGACGACAGCAAAACGTCTGTGCAGGTCGCGCAGGCTATTGAAGACACGGTCGCTCTGTTCCATCTGCTCGGCTGGCCAGTGGAGGCGGCACGGGTCGGGATCGAATACATCATGACCCGACTTGCGGAATCGGCGTCGCGGGCTCAGGCCTTCGAGTCGCTGCGCCGCGACTACCACGCCCGCGCCCTCCTCGACATCCCTACCACCTCCTGGCTGACGATGCTGAAAGTCGTGCTCGGCACACAAGACCCGAACCACGCGCACACCAGTGCCGCACGCGGTGTCCTGCATCGCCTCGTCACCGGCGAACCGCTCCGCGCGTTCCTCACCGACGACAGGGTGCTCTCGGAGGTGGTGCTGGCGGCACCCGACGGGGGTGGGTGCCGTGGCCGCGAGTAGCCCCGGCCATATCGAGCTGGAACGCTCCCTCGATTCCATCACCGTCGGCAAGCGCCACCGCACCGACCTCGGCGACATTCCAGCGCTCGCCGAGTCCATCCGGAACGAAGGCCTGCTGCAGCCGATCACCGTCACCCCAGACGGGGCGTTGGTGTGCGGACGCCGCCGGCTCGAAGCGCTGCGCTTCCTCGGGCAGCGGTCCACGAACGTGTGGGTGCGCTCGAACCTATCCGACCGGCTCTCCCAGCTCCTCGCGGAGCAGAACGACAACTCCCTCCACAAGCCGCTCTCCCTGATCGAAGCAGAATCCTTGTACCGCGAGCTGAAGGTCGTGCTGGCAGAGGATGCGGCACGCCGCCAGGCTGCCACAAGATTCGGTGCGGAAGGCGCAGCACCCGAGGATTCCGCGGAAGTATCCGGTGCCGTCGAATCGACGGCACCGCGATCGGCCGGCGAAGCCCGGGTGCAGGCAGCACGCATGGTCACCGGGCGTGGGTCGCAGACGATGCTCGAACAGATCGGCCGCCTGAAGGATCTCGCCCACGACGAGACCCGTCCCGGCCACATCCGCTCTCAAGCCATGGCCGAGCTTGCCCGGATCGAGGCGGGCGGGAAAGTGCACGGCGCGCACCTGCGCATGAACACCGTCCTCTCCCTGGACGAACTCGACCGGATCGCCGCCGACCCTGCCCAGCCCGAAACCGTGAGAACGCAAGCCGTCTCCTCGGCGGCCGAAGTGCGGGCGGCGGCCGGCCAGGAGGCCCGCACGGCGGAACTCGCCGCACTCGCTGCCGAAGCGATCGCCCGCGTCACCGCCGAAGGCCACAGCAAGGAGAAGAAGCGGGCGGGAACGGTGGAGCGTCCGAAGCTGACGCTCGTCGTACTGCCGCCGCGCGCTTTCGTCGCGCTCTGGGCCGACATGGACGGATGGACGAAGAAGCACGATCCCGTCGTCCTCGCATCCGAACTCACCGTGGCGGAGTGGGAGCGCGCCGAAGCGGTGCTCGCCGAGACCGTCGCCTTCTTCGCCCTCATCCGCACCGCACGCGCCCAGAGCACGGTCACCGATACCCCGTCTGCGCACGCGATCTGACGACGGCAGCCACGACCTCAGCTTCCCTCATCGCGGGTGCGCGGGTGCACCTTCCGAGTACCGAATCCAGCCGTTCCTCGGAAGGAACCCCGTCTCATGCGTCAGCCCACCGCACCGGAGCAGTCGTCGCGTCGCCTCCGCATCGCCCTGATCGGAGGCGGCCTCGTACTCGCCCTGCTCGTCGGCATCGGGGTCTACGGGCTGCTGCGCGGCCCCGCCGCTCAGCCCGCACCGGACACCCACAGCACGTCGACGAAGGCTCCGGAACCTGGCCGGGACCTCACACCCCGCCCAAAGCCGGAGAGCACGGAAGCTGAACGGTTCTCTCGCTCGGTGGCGGAGGGACTGTTCGCATGGGACACCGGCCTCGGCTACGGCGCGCACGAGTACATGCAAGCGATCGTCGATGTCGCTGATCGCGAGGAAGCGCCCGGCCTTGCAGCGGACCTCCGCGCCTACTTCCCAGACGATACGGCATGGGGCGAGCTGCGGAACTACGAGACCCGGCAATGGCTCACCATCGACACGATCACCGTCCCCGAGACATGGCCGGGGGTCGTCGCCAACGCTCGGCCCGGCACGCTTCCGCCTGGTGCGGCCGCCTACACGATCACCGGCAGCCGGCACCGCGTAGGCTCCTGGGAAGGCCAGGACGTTTCGGATGCCCGCCCGGTGTCGTTCACGATCTTCGCCGCCTGCCCCTCGGGTGATTCCTGTCGGCTGCTGCGGCTCTCGGCCGTCGACACCCCGATGTCGTAGCTCATGGCGAAGAAGCTGCTCGTCCTCCTGCTGGCGCTGTTCTGCATCGGCCCGTCCACCGCGCTCGTGGGCCTGGGCGCGTTCATGGGGCCGGCCGGGTTCTGCCTCACCGGCTCACTCGTGGTCGGCCCCATCCCCGAGAGCCTCACCGCCAAGACTGCCGACGGCACCCCGGTCACGCTCGACAAGCGGCAACTCACTCACGCGGCGACGATCATCACCACCGGAGCTAGCATCCCTGGTGTCGGGCAGGCCGGCGTTCGTGTTGCGCTGATGGCGGCGCTCACCGAATCACGGCTGCGGATGCTCGCCAACACGAGCGCCTACCCCAAATCCGCTGGCTTCCCGAACGACGGCGACGCCGCCGATCACGACAGCCTGGGCCTGTTCCAGATGCGCCCCGCCGCAGGCTGGGGCACGGTCGCAGAACTCATGAACCCGGTGTATCAGGCCCAGGCGTTCTATGGCGGGAAGGACGGGCCGAACTACCCCACGCCGCGCGGCCTGCTCGACATTCCCGGCTGGCAGTCCATGGACCCGGGCGCTGCGGCGCAGGCGGTCGAGGTCAGCGCCTATCCCGACCGGTACCGGAACTGGCAGCCCGTCGCCGAGGCGATCCTCACCGCCCTCACCACCCCCGCTCCCGGTAGCAACAGCGGCAACGGGGGTGGCGGGCAGGTGCCAGAGACGTCGCGTGTTGTGTTCCCGCTCCCGGACGGCAGCTACACAAGCACCGATAGCTTCGGGTGGCGTAGCGACCCCTTCACCGGGGAGCGCGAGTTCCATTCCGGCTCGGATCTTGCGGCGGCCGACGGCACCCCGATCTTCGCCGTCGCAGACGGCCGCGTCGCGGTCGCCGAGTTCAGTGCCGCCTGGGGTGGGCTCATCGTGATCGAGCACACCGTGAAGGGTGCCCGCGTCGCCTCCTATTACGCGCATATGTGGCAGCACGGGATCTACGTCACGGCCGGCGAGACCGTGACGGCCGGGCAGCACATCGGCGATGTCGGGTCGTCGGGTCGTTCGACCGGCCCGCATTTGCACGTCGAGATCCGCCCCGGCGGGCGAGGTCAGCCGCCCGTGAACGCGATCGAGTGGTTCGCCCTGCACGGGGCAGTGCCCAGCGACGGCACGAGCACCGCGGTCGGATGCCGTGCGAACGTGGGAGGTCTGTGATGAACGTGTTTCCCGACTTCGGAGCCGTCGGCGCGTCCGATGAGTTCGCGTCCGTGATCGGTGCGCTCCTCACGATCATCCTCATCGGCGCCGTGCTCACCCTCCTCGTCTCCGCGATCGTGTGGGCGGTGTCGTCCTCGACGGGGAACCCCTACACGGCGCAGAAAGCCCGCGTCGGCGTCTTCGTCGCCCTCGGCACCGCAGCCCTCGCCGGTGCCGGCATCGCCTGGACCAACTTCCTCCTAACCGTCGGCGACCACATCTGAGGCCCGTGGCCCGGAACGGGCCGCTTGCTCGCCTTGGTTCCGTTCCGCGTGAGAACGCGAGGCTGCGATCTCGCCGGGATCGGCTTGTGCACCTGCTTGTCGGACGGTTCGCGTCCATCTCTCTGACTGGCAGGAGCGCTTCACCATGATCGATATCGACCCGAACAGCGACGGGCTTCCAGGGATCGCGCAACTGCGCGACATCGTGGGCGCCGTGATGACCGTGGGATTGATTCTCAGCGTCCTCGCGCTGATCGTCTCAGCGATCGTCTGGGGTCTCGGCGCGAACTCCTCAAACCCGCACTTGGCATCGAGAGGGAAAACGGGGGTGCTGGTGTCCTGCGGTGCGGCCGTGCTGTGCGGGGCTGCGGTCACGTTGATCAACTTCTTCTGGACCGTCGGCCAGGCCGTCAGCTAACCGGCGGTGGTTCAGGGTGAGTATCTGCGACATCCCCGGTATCTCCACCGTCTGCACCACGATCGGTGAAGGACCCGCCGGGCTCTTCTTCGGATGGATCGCGTCGGCGATGGGCCTCGCCGTGTCCACCCTGTTCCAGGGCATGTGGGAGGTGTTCTCCACCACCACCTCGGTCGATGTCACTTCGGACGGGTATGTGAAGGTCTACAACATCCTGTTCGGCATCGCCGTGTTCATCACCGTGCTGTTCTTCTGCTTCCAGCTCATCACCGGCCTCGCCCGCCGCGACCCTTCCGCCCTCTCCCACGCCGCCACCGGCGTCGCCAAGTCCGTGCTTGGATCGTTCGTGCTCATCACCTGCACCGCACTTCTGCTCGAGATCACCGACCAGCTGTGCGTCGGCATCATCCAGGCCACCGGGCAGACCATCGAGAGCATGGGCGACCGGCTGGCGCTCCTCATCGGCGCGACGGCGGTGACGCCCGCGACCGGCGGAGCCGGGGTGCTGCTCACGATCTTCCTCGCCGGCCTCATGGTCGCAGGAGTCTTCATTCTCTGGTTCTCCCTCCTCATCCGCAAAGCGCTGCTGCTGGTCGCGATCGTGTTCGGGCCGATCGCGCTGTCGGGCCTCACCTGGGAGGCCTCGCGCGGCTGGTTCGGGAAGTGGGCGACCTTCGTCGTCGCGCTCATCGCGTCGAAGCTCGTGATCGTGGTGATCTTCCTGATTGCCACCACCCAGGTCGCCGCCCCCATCAGCCTCGACCTGAAATCCCTCTCCGAGCCCATCGCCGGAATAGTGCTGCTGTTCGTCGCAGCCTTCGCACCGTACATGGCGTACAAGTTCCTGAGCTTCGTCGGTTTCGACATGTACCAGGCCGCGTCGATGGAGCAGGAAGCGAAGAATGCCCTCAACCGGCCGATCCCGCTCCCGTCGAAACCATCCGGTTCCGCCCCCAAGCAAGTCCTCGACGGCGCGGACCCAGGCGCGACCGCCCCGAAGACCACCCCTGCATCCGCTCCCGCACCGGCGGCGCCGGCGGCTGGTGGCGGCGCGGCTGCGAGCGGCGGCGGGGCTGCCGCAGGCGGGAGTGCCGGTGCGGCAGGTGGCGGTGCTGCGGGCGGTGCAGCCGCGGCTGGCCCTGCTGCTGCGGTGGTGGCCGGGGCGATCGTCGTGAAGGAGACCGCGACCGCCGGGCTGAAGCTCGGCGGAGCGATCGGGAATGCCGCAGACTCCCACGCTGGCAGCGCGTCTGAGCAGGCGACCCCGCCGCCGGCGAGCTCGCCGGTGCAGCAGCCGCCAGCGGTGCTCCCGCCACCGACGCCGAAGGCCCCGCCCGCACCGACCGGAAAGGGATGACCCCATGACCTCGCATGCGTCTACGGCCTCCGCACCGGAGCGGTTCGAGCTGCGACCGGTGCAGTTCTCCCGGCTCACACGCCGCGGCATCATCCTCGGCCTCTCCCTCTCGCAGCTCATCGTCCTCGCCGTCGCGCTCCTCACCGTCGTCATCGGCCTCTACACGAACGGTGGTGCGGGCCTCGCCTGGTCGTCGCCCGCGTGGGCGTCGCTCGTAGCGGTCGCATGGGTGCCCGTCGGCGGGCGGAAGCTCATCGAGTGGGCGCCCATCGTCACCCGGTGGATGCTCCGCACCCGGGCGAAGCAGACCCGATACCGCCGGCGCGTTGTGAAGCCCCGCCCCGCCGGCACGCTCGCGCTCCCCGGCGACATGGCCGCGCTCAGGGAATGGGTCGATCCCGAAACGGGGGCGGCGATGATCCACGACCCGCACGCGCAGACCCTCACCGCGGTGTGCGGGGTGCAGCATCCCGCGTTCGTGCTCCTGGACCCCGCCGAGCAGCAGCGCCGCGTCACCGGCTGGGGTCGCGTGCTCGCCGCTGCCTGCCGCTCGGGCCGTATCGCCCGCATTCAGGTCATGGAGCGCACCCTCCCAGATTCCGGATCCGGACTCACAGAATGGTGGCGGCAGCACGGCACCGACGACGGCTCCTGGGCGGCGACCACCTACCGGGAACTCATCGAGCGGGCCGGCCCCGCAGGCGAGCGCCACGCCACCACGGTGTCGCTGTCGATCGACATGCGCGCCGCCGCCAGACAGATCCGTTCCGCAGGCGGCGGAATGAAGGGCGCGGCCGCGGTGCTGCGGCAGGAGATGCAGTCGTTCCAGACCGCGCTCCGCAGCGCCGAGCTGCACATGACCGGCTGGCTCACCCCGGGCGACGTCGCACTCATCCTCCGCACCGCCTACGATCCCGCTGCGGGCCCCGCACTAGAACGGCACGGCGAGTTGGGCCGGGATCTCGCGATCGCTGGCCCGGTCGCGGTGAATGAGTCGTGGGATCGGCTGCGCTCCGACAGCGCACATCACGCGGTGCTGTGGATCAGCGAGTGGCCGAGGGCGCAGACTTTTCCAGGGTTCCTCGCTCCGCTCGTTCTCACCGGAGGTGTGCTTCGTTCGCTCTCGCTGCACTATCTCCCGGTCCGGGCGGATCAGGCGGCGCGGGATCTGCGGAAGAAGAAGACCGAGATGATCGCCGACGCAGCGCAACGGCGGAAGATCGGCCAGGTCGAGGACACGCAAGCCTCCGCCGAGTACAGCGATGTCCTGCAACAGGAGTCGGAGCTCACCGCAGGTCACGGCGTTCTGCGGGTCGTCGGCCTCGTCTCCGTCTCGGCGCCGACTGCGAGCGAGCTCGATGCTGCCGTGTCGCAGATCGAGCAGGCCGCGATCCAGGCCTCCTGCGAAACGAGAAGGCTCGTCGGACAACAAGCCCAGGCCTTCACCGCGGCGGCACTGCCGCTGTGCCGATCCATCTGACCACCGCCACTTCCTCTCGAACGGAGTCCCGATCATGCCGACCTTCACCGATCCTGCCGCCGACGCGGCCGAGATGTACGAGGCGATGCGCGGCCTCGCCCAAGCGAGCATCGTGCTCGACCAGCCCGAGCGCATGTACGGGATGCTCAGCGATCTGCTCGGCGCGGTCAGATCCCTCGAACAGGTGCTCGGCCAGTTCGCGAAAGGCCACACCGAACCCCGCGGACGGGCAGCGGATGACGCAGGGGATCGTGCCGCCGGCACCCAGGACGCGCTCACCGCAGCGGCAGAGCTTCGCCAGGCCGCCGCCCTCATCGGCGAGGCAGAGAGGCGGCTCGACGCGGGCATGGCGACGGCTGGCCGGATCGCCTGGCAGCCCACGGTTCAGACGAACGAAGCCCCTTCGCGACTCATCAACGTGGTGTTCCTGCAGGGGGGCGAAGCCGACCACGCGCTCGACCTGATCGAAGTCGGGGGCGCGGATGCCGTGATCCAGGAGCTCGCCGGCTACGACTTCGGCGACGAGACCGTCGATGCTGCGCTCGAGAATGGGTACGTCTACGACAAGGTGCCCGTCGCACAGCTCGACCGTGTGACGACGCTCGATGCGTACACCCTGGTCTACAACCCTCATCACCGGCACATTGCCCTTTACCGGGCCGAAGACAGCCTGCCCAGCCCCGTGCTGCTCGGCATCGCAGAACCCCGCCACGCCGCACCGACCGGCACCCCCGAGCGCGACGGTGCTGCTGCGGATTCGCGTCAGGCGCGGCGGGAACGTCTGGGCACCCCGACGATCAACCGACAAAACTACGTGAACCAGCCCGTACTGCGGGGCCTCGGACGATGAGCCACGAACCAGGCGAAGCCGAGCCGGGCCGGCTCCATACCTCCGTGCTCGTCGGCCCGGAAGGGGAACTGCGCAAGCACCGCCGAGCCCGCGCACAAGCCGCGGCCCGCCTCCAAACCGAAGCAAGAGCCGCCGCCATCGCCGCAGCCCGAGCCCTAGCAGACGAGGAACGCGAAGCTCGCCGCGCGACCCGCTATCTGCCGCGGGCCGGCGAAGACGGACCGGCAGCGTTGCGCACACCGGGCCGGTTCCGGCTCCCGCGCCACCAGGACACCTCTGCAACGCTGTCGGGGCACTACCCGTTCCTCGCGGAAGGCGGGCTCGGCTCAGCCGGAACCTTCATCGGGCAAGACCTCTACTCGGGCGGCTCTTTCGTGTACGATCCCTGGCAGCTCTACAAGCAAGGGGTCATCACCGCCCCGAACATGATCCTCGCCGGTATCGTCGGCTCTGGGAAGTCCTCGCTCGCGAAGAGTCTCTACACGCGGGCGCTCCCGTTCGGGCGTCGCGTCTACATCCCGGGAGACCCGAAAGGCGAGCATACTTCCGTCGCCCGGGCCGTCGGCGGCCGTGCCATCGTGCTCGGCCCATCGCTCTCGACTCGCCTGAACCCGTTGGATGAGGGCTACAGGGCGGCCGGCATCCCGGATGAGGACTGGGCGGCACAGGTCGCCGCCCGTCGCAGGGATCTTATCGGGGCGCTCGCGGAGACCGTGCTCGACCGCCGCCTCACGCCGGTGGAGCACACCGCGATCGACGTTGCCCTCGCCGATGCGGTGCGGTGCGCGGAGGTACCGATCCTGCCAATGGTCGTCGACCGCATCCTCGCACCTGCGAAGGCCGACGATCCCGACGGCAGGCTCGCCGAAGACGGCCGCATGGTGGGGCACGCACTCCGCCGGCTCGTCGTCGGCGACCTCTCGGGCATGTTCGACGGCCCCAGTACCGAAAAGTTCGATCCCACCCTCCCGATGCTCTCGCTCGATCTCTCCCGAGTGGCCGAGAACTCCGCACTGCTCGCGGTGCTGATGACTTGCGCGGCCGCGTGGATGGAAGCCGCGCTCCAAGACCCGGCCGGCGGGCAACGCTTCGTCGTCTACGACGAGGCGTGGCGCCTCATGTCCTACCCGAGCCTTCTCGCCCGCATGGATGCGCAATGGCGACTCGCCAGGCACTACGGCATCAGCAACCTGCTCATCTTCCACAAGCTCACCGACCTAGAAAACGTGGGTGATCAGGGCTCCCAGATGCGGGCGCTCGCGTCCTCGTTGCTCGCGAACGCCGAAACGAGGATCACCTATCGGCAAGAGAGCGACCAGCTTGGCGTGACCGCGCAGACACTCGGCCTGACGGGCACCGAACGGTCACTGCTGCCGGGGCTCGGGATCGGGCAAGGACTCTGGAAGATCAAGGATCACTCGTACTTGATCCAGCACCAGCTCCACCCCGCTGAACTCGAACTCTTCGACACGCGCGCTCGGATGCTCTGAAACCCCGTAAGTTCACGAATCGCACATTGCGGCGCGAGCGTATAACAAGATTGTCCCAACTTTCGATCTCCGCCATGATGAGGAGGTGATTGCCGTCGTACCTGATACCAACGCCGTCTTCAAGGACCCGTGGCTCGCCAGCCCTGCCGGCCGCCGGCTGAAGGATCTGGCGGCAGCTGGTGATTGCGAGATTGTCTTCCCGGAAGTGGTGGTCTTGGAGTTAAGTCGACGGCAGCACGAGAACGTCGAGGAGGTCTCGCAGGACGCGCGCGTGCTGGTGGACAAACTGTCACACCATGGGACGCCGATGGAAGAGGTCTCGCAACAGCTGGGTGCCGCGTTTGCGGCGCTTCTACCGAAGGTCGAGACCAACTTTGATGCACTCTTCGATGGTCCGGGTCTCCGTCGCGAGCCTGTTCCAGCGGATGCGACACACCGGCTTGTGCTGAGGGATCTGGCGAGACGCCGCCCCTTCAAGGAGGTCGGCTCGGATCCTGTCGTATCCGTGGGATTCCGAGACGCTGCCATCTGGGAGACCGTTCTTGCACTGCTGGATCCGGGCCGCGGCTATGAGCGGGTCATCTTCGTTGCGGCGGACAGAGGCTTCCTGGACGATTCAGGCAACTCACTTCACGGCGATCTCCAGGGCGACTTGGCAGAACTCGGAATCGACGCCTCCCGTCTAGCGCATGTGCGAAACGTATGGCACTCGGCGACCCAGGTCGAGAAGATTGTCGAAGCGACAGCCGAAGCTGCGGCGGACGCACACCTCATCACCGTCGCGACCAACGCAGTTCTCGCGCTCGAGTCGGAGAACATCTCAATGCAGATGGTCTACGGCGGAGACTACGCCTACCCCGATTTCGTGCAGTTCTCCGTGCCGTTTGAAGATGCGACCATCGATGCCATTGACCAGGTCACCGAGTTCACGCTGACCGAAGATGCGGATACTGTCACTGCGACCGCTGAGATCTTGCTGTCCATCAGCGGGTTTGTCGCGAAGTCAGATTGGTACATGGAAGACGGCGAAATCGCGGATTGGGTCGAAGACTGGAATGAGCACTACTTCCATGCCAGCAGCGAGGTAACCGTGATCGCGACCGTAACAATTGATGCGGGAGAATCGGCCCCGGTGGCCATCGAAGTGATACTGACGGACACCGAAACCGACACCTCACCCGGGTGACGAGCGATGAGGCGATATGAATGATGAGCATGCTGATGAGCGTGCCGCGAAAGCCATCGTCGAGAGCGCTCTGGGAATCAAGCTGGTGCACGCCGACAAGACCGGCGGTGTCGACTATCTCTCGGCCGAAAAGCGCTATGCGTTGGAGGTCACCCGCGTCACTGACGGGCGGAGGCGTGCCGGCCGCAAGGCACTCGATTCCTCCCGCAAGACTGCTGCCCCAACCGGAAAACTTCGGACCTGCTGGGTCACGATGGCCGCTGACACCCAGTGGGGGCTTCGGAAGTTCATCCAGCAGGTTCACCCGGCGCTAGTAGCGCTCGAGCACGCAGGCGAGACCGACTTCGATCGACGGCGCGCCGCAGTGCACGTGCTGGACGGGGGACCATTGTCGGCCGTCTATCGCACGCTCATCATGGCTGGTGTCGAGCGCGCATCTGCGGTCCCAGATCATGAACACCGACAGCACGTGCATTCAGTGATCCCCTCGCTTGGGAGCGGTGGAACAGTCAGCGGAAGCAACGAAGCGCTCCGGCTGGTCGTCGGCGCGCTCGCAGAAAAAGAAGACAACGCGCAGAAGCTGAAAGCCGCTCGTGCCGAGCAACGGCACCTCTTCGTCTGGATCGACGACGACACCCAGTTCAGTATCGCGCGCCCTCTCAGTCGTGAAGCGCCGGCCTGGCACGACGGCTTCGGCACCCCCACTGAGCCACCAGCCATAGAGGCAGCGATCACGCACCTCTGGATCGTGCACGAAGGCGCAGGCACGGGCTGGTTCTGGGACGGACAAACTTGGCATGAGCTCAAGGAACTCTGACCGGGCACGAGAGGGAGAAGCACGGCACGGGCAACGAACGCTCGCATAGCATCCAACTGCAATGCCATCGGTCGTTCGCGGTCGGAGCTACCCGATCACGCGCCGCCGTGCGGAGGGTGGTACTCCTCGAACGGGGAGACAATGCTCTGCACGCCGTGTTCGGGGCAGACGAAGGCGAGCCGGAGTTGCCCAGTGCCGTCGAAGTGCTCCGGCGGAGCATCGCCACCGCACATGTCGCAGGTGCGGTAGCCGTCGCCTTCAGGCATGGTGATCGGCATGTGGCCACCTTAAACGGCCGCACTTGAATTCTGTCAAGCCTCTATTTCGTGATGGCTCGGGTGCACCTGACTGTCGGCCGCCGCTCTCTGGCGGGGCTCGCATCCCGTTTCCAACCGTCAGGAGTCCTCCGCATGTCCACCGTTCCCCACACACCCCACACCGCGAGGCCACCCGGCAGTCTTACGAGCAGGGTCGCTGCGGCACTCACGCTGCTGGTGCTGCTACTCAGCGGCCTCATCTTCTTCCCCGCTCCGCAGGCGCAGGCCGCGACCCTCGGCGTCGGCTACGGCAACGAGTCACTATGGCTCGGATCGTTCTCCTCGCATGGCCGGCAGGCGTACTGCATGGACCTCGATGCGCTCCCACCGTGGGGGACCACGCAGCACCCGGAATTGAAGACCACCCTCGACAGCCTCAGCAAGACCAACCTCGCCCGCCTGAACTACGTCATGGGCCGCTGGGGTGAGAGCAACGATCCGAGTATCACGGCTGCGGTGCAGTTGTACGTGTGGGATGTCGCCGATCACGGCAACTATGTCGGCCGTGGCGGGGATGCGCACTTCATCACCCGCGTACCCGCGAATGTGCAGGGCACCGTGCTCGCGAACCTGGCCGCGATGCGTGACGCTGCGGCAGCGAACGCGGTCGCGAACCCGTCGGTGTCGCTGTCGATCAGCATGAGCGACCAGTACCAGGGGCAGCTCACGGTCAGCACGAATCCCGCGTCTGCGACGGGCGCGGTGACTCTCACTAATGCCACCTTCGCGAACGGGTCGGCCACCGCGACGCTCGGCGCGGGCACGCATCAGATTGTCGGCGCCCCGCCCGTCTCGGCCCCCGACTACCAGATCACGGCTGCCATGCAGGCGCCCGCGATCGGCTACGGGGCGGGCGTCGATCTCTTCTACACCCCCGGCGAGCAGCGCATTCTCGCGGCTGCGTCCTTCGAGCCATTGTCGGCGACCGCGAAGTCCCCGGTGATCCCGCTCGACTTCCAGCCGGTCATCGAGACGGTCGTCTCGGCGAAGTTCGTCCAGGCCGGCGACGTGTTCACCGACAAGCTCGCCGTGTCGGTGAAGAAGCACTCCTGGATCAAGGTGAACGGGAGCCCGGTGCCAGTGCTCGCCGAGGGCACCTTGTACGGGCCGTTCGATGCGCAGCCTGTCGAAGCGAACGCACCCCCGCAGGGTGCACCCGTGCTCGGCGCCGAGACGCTGACGCTCACCCATCCCGGCAGCTACGTCTCGCCCGGCACGCTCACCGCCCCGGAGAGCGGCTTCTACACGTGGGTGTGGAAGATCGACAAGCAGCAGCAAGGCGGCAACGCGAAGTACCTCACCGATTCCTTCACGGATCGCTTCGGCCGGGTCGCGGAGACCTCGGTCACCCCGTTCCAGCCCGAAGCAGTGTCGAAGGCGAACGGCCGCCTCGTGATGCCCGGCGATGCCGTGACCGACACCATCACCGTCGAGTCGAGCAACGGCAGGTGGCTGAAGCACAATGGTGATCTGATCC
Source organism: Leucobacter fengyongliangi (assembly GCF_052386045.1). NCBI lineage: Bacteria > Bacillati > Actinomycetota > Actinomycetes > Micrococcales > Microbacteriaceae > Leucobacter > Leucobacter fengyongliangi. The sequence continues at coordinate 2,067,936 of NZ_CM126356.1, forward strand.
CGGTGGTGTTCGAGGGCACCGCCTATCAGGTGCCCGGCACCCTGCCGCCCGTGCAAGGTGCTGAGGTTCCGGCGGGTGCGGTGCCGATCGGCACGGTGCAGGTCACCGCGACCGGTCCGGGCACCTACGAGTCGCCCGAGGTGATCCTCCCGGATGCGGGCTTCGTGACCTGGGTGTGGCAGGTCAAGAAGGCGTCGCAGCCCGAGTGGGTGCGCCCCTACATCGCGTCCGATTGGCAGGACGATTACGGCATCAACATCGAGTCGCACTCGGTGCGCTGGCCCCTGCGAATCACCTCCGAGGTGCGCGAGTACAACGTGCACGCCGGAGGCCGAGCCTTCGACCGCATCACCGTGACGGGGTTCCCCGACAATCACCCCGACTTCGAGGGCGACGGCTACTGGGGCCCGGACCAGAAGGAGCTCACGCACACCGTCTACGGGCCGTTCAAGACCGACTCGGAGCTCACGGACGATCTCGACCTCGAGAACGCGCCGGTGCTGACGACGATCAGCACCCCGGCGAAGAACGGCGTCTACGACATCGGCTACACCGACGATGACCGCATCCAGCCCGAGGATCCTGGCTATTACGTCGTGGTGACGACCTTCGCGGGCGACGACCGGGTGCAGCCCTTCGAGAGTTCCGTCTCGGACATCTGGGAGCGGCTCTACGTTCCCGACGACCAGCAGCCGCTGTCGGTCATCACGCAGGCCACCCCGGCCGCGGGCGTCGGCGAGGAGTTCGACGATGCCGCGCTCGTGCAGGGATCGAAGATCCCCAAGGACGCGTATCTCGTGTTCCGCGCCTACGGCCCCCACGACCCCGAGGCTGAGCCGGTGTGCGAGACGCCGTTCTTCGCCTCCGAGAAGATCCCGGTGACCCAGGCCGGCATCTACCGTTCCGGGAAGACGAGCGTCGACCGGGCCGGGCAGGTCTACTGGGTCGAGACCCTCTACGGGAAGGACGGCAAGGTGCTCGCCGAAGGGCGCTGCGGGGCACCGGGCGAGACCACGGTCGTGACCGGCGCCCCACCGAAGGTACCGCCGACGCCGCCGACACCTGAGACGCCGGATCTGCCGAAGCTCTCGCCTGAGCTCGCGGTCACCGGCGGGGCTGGGTTCCCGTGGCTCATCGCCGCAGGTGGCGCCGTCGCGCTTCTCGCGGCCGGGGTCACGCTGTGGTTCGGGCGCCGGCTCGCGCTCTCCCGGGAGCAGGGCGGCTACGTCAGAGAGGAGGACGAAGGGATCGAAGAACTCATGAACGACTAGACACCCCCACTGAGCGGGCGGAACCGGCAGACCCTACCCCCAGGTCTTGCGGTTCCGCCCGCTTCGTCATGCCGGTCCGGTGCACCTGCCCTCTGACAGCAACACGGCTCAGGAGGCGACGGTGACCGACTACACGGAAGACATGATCGCGCGCATGACGCTCGCGGTGCTCACCGACCCGGGAGACCCGGTCACCGGGAAGCTCGTGCAGGCTATCGGCCTCACCGAGACGCTCGCGTTGATCCGCGACCCGGGCGCTGCGATTCCCGCCCAGGTCGACCCGCTCGAAGGCATCCGCTGGCGGCAGGAAGCCGCCGCACGGCAGAAGGACGCCCTTGCAGACGAACTCGTCTCCCTCACCGAGCGAGGCGGACTCAAGCTGCTCGCGCCGGGGCGCGCGGGCTGGCCGGCCGACCTCTCAGACCTCGGGCCTTCGGCCCCGCTGGTGCTGTGGGCGAAGGGGAACGCGGAACTGCTCACCTCGTCGCTCACCTCCCGAGTGACGATCACCGGCGCCCGAGCCGCCACTGGCTACGGCGTACACGTCACCCACGAGCTTGCCGAGCAACTGGCCGAGTCACCGCGCATCCTCCTCTCCGGGGGCGCCTATGGCATCGATGCCGAGACGCACCGTGCCGCGCTCGCAGTGCGTTCCGGATCGACGATCGCGGTGCTCGCGGGCGGCGTCGACCGCCCCTACCCGGCCGCGCACGCTTCACTGTTTCGGCGCATCACCGACAGCGGCGGCCTGCTGCTGTCCGAAGTGCCGCCCGGGTTCTCACCGAGCAAGGATCGTTTTGTCGCTCGTGTCCGGCTCATGGCGGCGCTCAGTGGGGCGACGGTGATTCCCGAGGCCGGATCGCGGTCGGGCAGTCTACGGGCCGCGGTGCAAGCCTACGATCTCGGTCGCCGCGTGGGCGCGGTGCCGGGACCGATCACCTCGGCAGCATCGTCTGGATGCCATCTGCTCCTTGCGGAGGGGTTTGCCGAGGTCGTCACGAATGCCGGGGACATCGAGGCGATGCTCGATCCCCTCCCCGGGGTATCCCGTCTCCCGCCTGCCTATCAGCGGGCTGCCCGCCGCGCCGCGCCGGATGCCGGTCGCTCGGCGGGCAGGGCCGCGCTCTGAACTCATTCCAGTCCTGGCCCTGGCGTGCTGCGCGTCGGGGTCGAGCTCTGCCCTCAAGCCATCACGAAGGAGATCCCAGAATGCCGAAACGCGACCACTCCAGGCGCACCGACCCGACTGCTGTGATGGTGCGGATCGTCGTCGCAGGCGACGGCACCCTGACTGTCACTGTCGATGGGGCGCCGTATCTGCCGCCCGAGTACTCACCGCCGTGGCGGCGCGCATCGTTCCCCGCGATCGTCGACGCAATCAGCCAGCAGGCCGGCCGCACCCTCCGTGTCGACGTGATCGAGACCGACGGCCGCACCATCACCGACTTTTACACCCCGCGCCCACCCCGCCGAACCGACGCGCACCCGTCACCACAAACGGTCGAAGCCGCCCCAGGCGCACCGACCATGCAGCCCGCACCGCCGCCGCGTCTGATGCAGTTCGCCGGATCCGGGATGATCCCCGGCGAAGAGGTCGCGGTGGCGATCATCATCGCGCACGCCGAATCAGGACCAGACGGGATCGCCCGGGCGCTTATCGACTCCCGCTACCTCGAGCATTCGCCCACCGGCGAAGCCGTGCTGCTAGGCCGCATCTCCGCGACGGTGTGCGTCGGGAAACCGCAATGAGGTCCCCGATCCGCCCCACCGGCAGTCTCGGCGACGAGCTCACGAACGCCGCCCTCGCAGGTCTTGCCGTTCTCGGGATGACAGCGGTTCTGCTGCGGGTCGCAGGGAATGTGGCCGCGTTTCTTACCGGGGCGGCTCAACCGAAAGCGGGCCTCGGCGCAGGCGCAGCAGTGCTTCTGCATCCGGGCGATCCGGCAGTGGCGCTCGAGGTGCCGGGTCTCAATGTCATTGTCTACTGGCTTGTCGCTGCGCTGCTCAGTCTCGGGGCTGGCTTCCTGGGGTGGTGGGTGTGGCGGCAGCTTCGGCACCTATCGCGGCGGCAGCAGAAGGATCCGCACCGCATCGTGGGGATCGCGACCCGTACTGAGGTCGCGGTGGCGGGGTCAGCGCGCTCACTCCTGCGTCGAGCGAAAAATCTGCGCCCCTCGCTGAAACATCCCGGGCCCGAAGACGTGGGCTACCGGATCGGTACCGCCCAGGGGGTCGAGGTCTGGGCGTCGGTCGAAGACTCGATCTTGCTGATCGGCGCTCCGCGTATGGGTAAGGGTGCTCACATCGTGATCAACATGATCTTGGATGCGCCCGGCGCTGTGATCTCGACTTCGACGAGGCCGGATAACGTGACGGCGACGATCACCGCCCGGCAGAAGATCGGCCCGGTCGCGGTGTTTGATCCGCAGCACCTCGCAGAAGGCATCCCCGCTGGGCTTCGCTGGTCACCCATCCGCGGCTGTGCAGACCCGTTGACCGCGATGATCCGAGCTGCTGGCCTCGCCTCCGCAACCGGTCTCGGCAAAGGCGGCGTCGAGGGCGGTGATTTCTGGGAATCGAAAACCCGCGTCGCATTACAGTGCCTGCTCCATGCGGCGGCGCTCGATAAGCGGCAGCCTGCTGATCTCTTCAGATGGACACTCGACCCCGCCGCAGCGGGTGATGCGGTGGCGATCCTCGCCTCGCACCCGATGGCGGCGGGTGGCTGGGCGGAGGCGTTGCAGGCGATGATCGAGGCCGACCCCCGCACCCGCGATTCCATCTGGCAGGGTGTCTCCCTCTCGCTCGCAGCCCTCGCAGACCCCCGCGTGCTCGATGCCGTCACCCCCGGCCCGGACGAGCACTTCGACCCGGAAGACTTTCTCATCCAGAAGGGAACGCTCTACCTTCTCGCTACCGCAGCCGGCGCGAACAACAGCGCGCCACTCGTCGCGGCGCTCATCGAAGACGTGGTTGAGGCCGCTCGCCGCCTGGCCGCCAGGAGCCCTGGCGCACGGCTCGACCCGCCCCTGCTGCTGGCACTCGATGAGGTCGCCAACTTGAGCCCGCTGCCGTCGTTGCCGACGCTCATGGCCGAGGGCGGCGGGTCGGGGATCACGACGGTGCCGGTGTTGCAGTCCCTCGCGCAAGCCCGCGAGCAATGGTCAGAACACGCAGCCTCGGCGATCTGGGGTGCGTCAATCGTGAAGATTATCCTCGGCGGCGGTGCCGAAAGCCGTGACCTCCAAGACCTCTCCACCCTTATCGGTGAGCGTGACGAGATCACCGATTCCACGACCGTCGGCGATCACGGCTCGAGATCAGCACAACGCTCGATCCGCCGGGTGCCGATCATGCCGGTCGACACGATCAGGGAGCTCCCGTTCGGTACCGGGCTCATCCTGCTGCGCTCCGCACCACCCATCATCGCCCGGCTCACGCAATGGACCGAACGCCCCGACGCTGCACAACTCCGCGCAGATCGTACCGCCGTCGAAGCCGCCCTGCAGAAGCCACCGGCACCGGGCACGGAGCGCGCACCTGCCTCGTAGGAGCCGCACGACGGGTGCGGCCAGGAAGAAGAAGGTCAGGACGATGGACGTTCGCACGAAAAGCGCGCTCCCGGGATTTCTCTCCCGGACACCGCAGCTGAAGTGCCTCTCGGATGGGCTGGCGCTGTTCATCGCGCAGCTCGGGCAGAAACGCTACCGCGAAGAAGAAGACAGCACCCTGACACTGGTCAGCACCGAGTATGTGCGCCTGGTCATGTTCGGTGAGGCAGCGGAAGCCGCGTTCAACGACTTTGTCACGGGCGATGACGTTGTCGCCGTCGGCAATTTCAAGACCCGAAGCTACGAGCATCGCGGAGAACACCGCGAGGAACGTCAATTTCAGGCAAGCAAGCTGCTCTTCGATACCACGCGCCGCCGCTACCTGGTGGAACGCGCCCCCAGAACCACGCAGCCGGCGCTCACCCGGCCCTCAGCCACGACGGTCGAGTTCCGGGCACCGCACCGCACCCCAACGGCTGCAGTCGGGCGGTGACCGAAATGCACGACGCCACTCCCGCACCCGCATCCGAAGCGCAGCCGGACGACGCAGAGCTGGACGACGACTTCGACGCAGAGCTCGAGGACGACGACCTCTATGACCAGCTCATGGCAAACACGACTCTGCCGGAGCCGCCGCACCCGATCAACTGGTACCTTCTCACCGCAGACGAGGCAGAGGCCGAATGGCTCGCGTTGAATCAATGGGTTGATCAGCTCCGCCGCACCTACGGCCTTCCTGTAGCGGTCATCCCGCCACTCTGGTACCGCCATCCCGAACTGGTGTGGGAACTCTCGGCGCTGCATCTGCATTGGATAGCGAGCTACGATCCCGAGCAAGACGGTTCAGGGCCGATCGCGTGGCACACCGATTTCCAGCTCGCTCAAGACCGTCTCCGCTACTGGACCGCCACCTGCGGCACCCGCCTCAACTACGACCGCCCAACCCGGCAGGCCACCTGGCCGGGAGAAACCCCGCAAGCACCCATCGAAGACGTACTGATCCTCGACCGGGCAGAAGACTTCGTCGCGTTCGTCGCGGCCGATGTACAAGCGCGGCAAGACATCGAGGATGACTTCATTCGTGCGAAGCAGGCGGCTGATCGTGCCCGCGACAACGAACCAGGTTGAGCCTCTGTGGAACTCGCGCGAGGCATCCGAGTTCCTCAACGTATCCCAGGCGACGCTGTCCCGGTGGCGACGCGAACAGGAAGGCCCGCCCTTCGTGCAGGTCGGGACGATCGCACGCTACAACCCGCCGACGGTACGGGCCTGGGTGCTGGAACGCGAGGCCCGCGATGGGTGACCCGCACAATCACCAGGTTCCCCCGATCGGCGCGAAACTCGCTACCAGCATCGAGAACCGAGGCAGGGGCTACCTCGCACGCGTCAGATGGACAGACCCGCACACGAGGAAACGACCCAGCAGGTCGGTGTTCGTCGAAACCACGAAGCAGGCGGAAGAGTTCTTCGAACGGATGCAGCGGGCAACCGAGACCGGCACCGATGCGCTCATCACCTTCGCCGACTACGTGAAGTCGATCGGAGACCGGTGGCAGCGAGGCCTCGATCCCACCTCCACCGCTTCCTACTACGACGCCGGCCTGCGGCTCCGGGTGCTGCCCGCGCTCGGACACCTCAAAGTCAGCAAGATCACCACCGGCCTCATCGACCGCACCATCGACAGATGGGAGGAAGAGCACAGTCCCTCGACGATCAAGAACACCATCGGGCCGCTCGTCAGGGTGCTCGACGTCGCCGTGCGCGACGAAGTCATCCCGTCGAACCCGGCAAAGAACCGCTCCCGACGCGCCTTCCACAAGGAGTCCGCCCTCACCCCCGGCTCGCTCCGCGCGTACGCGATCTCCGACCTCGACACGCTCAACCGGCTCGCAGAGGCGTGCGCCGCGGTGCACCAGAGCTACTCGGACCATGTGATGCTCTGCGCCATGCTCGCCGCCCGCGGATCGGAGGTCGCAGGACTCGAACTTGGCGACATCGACTGGAAGAACCGGATCGTGACGATCGAACGTCAGGTATACCCCGGCAAAGGCGGTCTCGTCACGAAACAGACCAAAGGTCGAAGGGAACGCTACGTCCCCATTCTCGATCCGCTCGAACCAATCCTCATCCGCCTATCCGCAGGCAAGAAGCCCGACGAGCCGCTGCTACGCGGCCCCCGCGGCGGCGTCCTCACCACGGCCACCGTACGCGACGCGACGAAATGGGAAGAGCTCGTCGACAGGCTCGGGATGCCGAGCCTGACCCGGCATGGGCTCAGACACACCGGAGCGACCTGGCTTGCAGACGCCGGAGTGCCGCTCCACGTCCTGCAGCGCATCCTGGGTCATGCGTCAATCGAGACGACCAAGGGATACCTGCACCCCGACCACCGGCACCTCGGAGAAGCGGCGAAACTCGCCAACCGCTTCCTAGCGAACTCAGCCAGACGGAAGGACAACGTACAGCCCACAAGACCCCTGTTATAGCGAGCAGACACCTGATCCCTTGCCGCGAAAGGGATCAGGGCTTCGCCATGCCCCGATATTTGGCCCACTAGCGGCCACTAATTGGCCCACTAGATCTTTCACGAGCAGAATAGGCGAGAGCCGCCGGAATCGCGCTCGTGCACCGTTCTGCACCAGCTGAGGCATTTCGGAGCCCACCAGAAACGAGAGAAGCCTTGACGAGAAATAGCTTCTCATCAGGGCTTTTTCGTCGGGTTGACAGGATTTGAACCTGCGACCCCCTGACCCCCAGTCAGGTGCGCTACCAAGCTGCGCCACAACCCGTTGTTTAGTTATTTTGGGCTGACGAGAGGCTACTGCACTTAACCCCCAGTCAAGTGCGCTACCAAGCTGCGCCACAGCCCGTTGTTCTGGTCACGAGAACCAGGCAACCCCTCTATCTTAGCCACAAAACGCGTGGCCTCTGACCACGCATCAGAGACGCAGACACGAGCGCCGCTGGCTCACAGCGGATCCGCACCCGAACTCGACACACAGTGCGACCCGCGAACCGGCTCAGTAGTCTTGCACCCCGTGACGATCCGGCTCGGGCCCGACCTGAAAGTGGCGACCGCTAAGCGAGTCCGCTTCGATGCGCACGAAGTTGCGCTTGATTGTCGGCACGTAAGGTTTCAGCGGTAGCGCCTCGGCAGCGATGATCTCTGCCTCGGTCTCGAGCCTGTGCGCCTTCCCGCGCAACACCACACTCCAGGCCTCAGCATCGGTGTGGTCGTCGGCCTCGAAGAGCACCTCGCCCGATATGACCATTTCGACGAGCTTGTTACCCTCGGCCGTACGGAGCACGATCGACTCACCGTCGACTACGTAGTTCACGGGAAAAATGTCAAACACCTCCCCCACATGCGTGACGATTCGCCCGACCTCCTGGGTCGCGAGCAGCCGCCAGCATTCTGCAGTGTCGAGCACCATCACCGGGTTCGTGTTCTCATCCATACTTCATTCTCCCACTGCACCAGAAAATGCACAGAGAATTCTCACAACAGCCCGAAATCGAGCCCCCGCGCACGCACCACATCGACCGCAGCGCGCACCCCGTCGGCTGTCCCCGAACCGGGCTGGTTCATGTGGGCGATGATGATCGCCCCGGGTCCGGCGGCTCCCACCTCGCTGGCCACCGTCGCTGCGGGAAACGTCGCCCCCGCGTCTCCGTTCACAGAGAAGCCCAGCACCCGCTCCCCCATAGCCTCCGCGATGCGCAGACCAACATCATCCAGGTGGGCGGTGCCGGGCCGAAACCAGCGCGGCACCCGCCCCATGAGCTCGGTCAGCGCGACGTGATTCTGCCAAACTTCATGCGCAGCCTCACGTACCGTCGCGGTTCCCGAGATGCCATATGCCGACCTGCCAGTCACACTGAGCGGCAGATGATCGCTGCCGTGGTTGGCAAGCTCAAACAGTGGATCGGCGGCGAGACTCGCCGCCAGCCCCGCGTGTGCCTCGATCCACCGCAGATTCAAGAACAGTGTGGCGGGCACCGATGCCTCGCGTAAGCCTGCGATGAGCCGCTCGTCGACGCCAGACCCGTGCGGCCCACCGCACGCGTCCAGCGTCAGGAACACTCGCTCAGGTTGCGCGGAACCCGCTTCGATTCCGGTGCGTACCACTCCCGGAATGTCGATGCCCCAGTGCTGGGGCACCTGGCCCTCGTGGGCGGCAATAATCGCCTCCAGATCCGGAGGTGCAGGAGGACTGGGCGCTGTAGTGGCCGGTTTCTCGGCGAGCGGATCAGCCGAGGTCTCGGGCGAGAGCGATGCCGGAGGCGTAGGCGATGTCACGGAGCGAGGGCGAGAACCATTAACCTCCGGCGCGCATCCGAAGGCCAGGGTGGCGACACCGCCAACTGCAGAAATCAAAAACGCGCGTCTCGGCCACGCGCCGCCCCCCGACACCCTGTGCTGCATGGAATGTATCCTCCCATGCCCGAACCAGATCGGTCCCTAGGGAATCGGGACCGGCGTAATGCCAAGCGGTGCGAGACCCGCTGCGCCGCCATCGGGCGCGGTGAGCACCCAGATGCCGCCTGCGTGCACGGCGACCGAGTGCTCCCACTGCGCGCTGAGTGAACCATCAGCCATCGTGACAGTCCAGTCGTCGTCTTGCACGATCGTCTCGATGCCGCCCGCCGAGATGATCGGTTCGATCGCGACGACCAGCCCGGGCTTCACCTCGGGCCCCCGGCGTGACACAGGCACGTTGAAGACCGGCGGATCTTCGTGCATCTTTCGCCCGATTCCGTGCCCGATGTAATCTTCCAGCACCCCAAAGTCGCTGTTCGCCCGCACATACTCCGAGACTGCCTCGCCGACCTCGTTCAGGTGCGTGGCGGTGGCGAGCCGGGCAATGCCCCGCCACATGGCCTGCTCGGTCACGTGATCAAGCTTCTGAATCAGCTCCGTGCGCTCCGGGCGGGACGGGTCAGGCAGCGCGACAGTGATCGCAGCATCGCCATTCCACCCGCCGACAATCGCGCCGACATCGAGCGCAACGATGTCTCCGGCAACCAACTGCCGATCGGTGGGGATCGCGTGCACAACGTGCTCGTTCACGTTCGCACAAATCGTGTGACGATACCCTGGCTCCAGCATGAAGTTCGGCTCAGCTCCGAGCGAGCGGATCGCGTCCTCCGCGATCGCATCGAGCTCGAGCGTGGTGATGCCCGGCCGCACGGCGGCGGCCATCGCGGCGAGGGCTGCCCCCGTGGCGGCGCCCGGATCCACCATCAAACGCAACTGCGCCGGTGACTTGTAGATCGACCGGCGCAGCAAACCCCGACTCACGACTATTCGCCCAGCTTCGCATCGAGCGCGACGGCGATGCGATCCGCCACTTCGTCGACCTCACCCAGGCCATCGACGACGACGAGGATACCGCGAGCGCGGAAAAGCTCAATGAGCGGAGCAGTCTGCTCGGCATATACCTCTTGACGATGACGAATGACCTCTTCGGTGTCGTCGATGCGCCCTTCGAGCTCGGAGCGCTTCAGAAGTCGCGCGACGACGGCGTCAGTGTCAGCCTCCAGCAGGATCACTGCGTCGAGACGCCGCGCCTCGCCCTCGAGCACCGCGTCGAGCGCGTGCACCTGATCGACCGTGCGCGGGTAGCCGTCAAGCAGAAACCCATTGTCGACGTCGTCGCGCTGGAGGCGATCGGCCACGATCTCGTTGGTGAGCTCGTCGGGAACCAACTGGCCCTTCTCGATGATCGACTGCACCTTCGTGCCGAGCTGTGTGCCCGCCTTGATGTTCGCGCGGAAGATGTCACCGGTGGAGATCGCAGGCACCTGGTAGCGCTCGGCGATGCGAGCGGCCTGAGTGCCTTTACCGGCGCCGGGGGCACCGATGATGAGGAGCCGTGCCTGGGGGGTTTCAGTCATTACTTGAGTAGCCCTTCGTAGTGGCGCTGCTGCAGCTGCGCGTCGATTTGCTTCACCGTCTCGAGGCCGACGCCCACGATAATCAGGATCGAGGCTCCACCGAACGGGAAGTTCTGGTTCGCACCGAAGAACGACAGTGCGATAAGCGGAATGAGCGCGATCAGCCCGAGATAGAGCGAACCCGCGCTGGTGATGCGAGTGAGCACGTAGTTCAAGTACTCGGCCGTCGGACGCCCCGCACGGATGCCCGGGATGAAGCCACCGTACTTCTTCATGTTGTCGGCGACCTCTTCTGGATTAAAGGTGATCTGCACGTAGAAGAACGTGAACCCGATGACCAACAAGAAGAACACGAGCATGTACAGCGGCTGATCACCCTGCATCAGATTGTTCGAGATCCATACGACCCACACCTTCGGCTCCTCGCCGATGCCGGGCTGGTTGAACTGCGCGATGAGCATCGGAAGGTAGAGGATGGCCGAGGCGAAGATCACCGGGATCACGCCTGCCATGTTGACCTTGATGGGGATGTAGGTGCTACTGCCCCCATACGTGCGGCGACCGACGACCCGCTTTGCGTACTGCACTGGGATCCGTCGCTGTGATTGCTCGACGTACACAACCGCGGCGATCACGACCATGCCCACTGCGAGCACAAACAGGAAGACTTCCCAACCCTGGGTGGTCTGAATCGTCCACAGCGCGTTGGGGAAGAGGGCCGCGATCGAGGTGAAGATCAAGAGCGACATGCCGTTGCCAATGCCGCGCTCGGTGATTAGCTCGCCGAACCACATGATGAGGCCGGTGCCTGCAGTGAGCGTAAGGATCATGATGATGATCGCCCACCATTCCTGAGATACCAGGTTCTGACAAGCTGCACTGGCTGCGTTCGCGCCAAACAGCATGCCGGAGCGCGCAACCGTGATCAGCGTGGTGGCCTGCAGCACGGCAAGCGCGATGGTGAGGTAGCGCGTGTACTGCGTCAGCTTGGCCTGGCCAGCCTGACCCTCCTTGTGGAGGGTCTCGAAGTGAGGAATTACGACGCGCAGCAGCTGCGTGATGATCGAGGCCGTGATGTACGGCATGATTCCGAGCGCAAAGATCGACAGCTGCAGGAGCGCGCCCCCGCTGAACATGTTGATCATCTCGTACAGCCCTGAGGTGCCCTGGTTGGCCACGAGACACGCCTGCACATTGTCGAAGTTGACGAACGGCGCGGGTACGAACGAGCCGAGCCGGAATAGTGCCACGATACCGAGCGTGAAGAGAATCTTCCGCCGAAGATCGGGCGTTCTGAAAATCCGGCCGATGGCGCTGAACAAAGCCTGCCTCCTGAAGAGTTTGTGATGGGTCTCGCCCGGGGGACATAGACCAAGACATCAGCCTACACGCAGAGAATGTACCCGGTACGCGAAAGGGGCCGGGTGACGCCCGCAACTTGCGGCTTCACCCGGCCCCCACCCGAAAATATTCGGGTCTAACTACTTGATTTCGCCGCCGGCGGCAACGATCTTCTGCTCAGCTGAGCCGGAGACCTTGTCGACCTGCACGGTGAGCTTCACCTGAAGGTCGCCGTTGCCCAGCACCTTCACGGGCTGGTTCCTGCGAACCGCGCCCTTTTCCACGAGGTCAGCAACGGTAACGACGCCGCCCTCGGGGTAGAGCTCGGCCAGCTTCGCAACATTGACAACCTGGTACTCGGTGCGGAACGGGTTCTTAAACCCGCGCAGCTTCGGGGTGCGCATGTGCAGGGGCATCTGCCCACCCTCGAACCCAGCCTTGACCTGGTAGCGCGCCTTCTGGCCCTTGGTGCCTCGACCAGCGGTCTTGCCCTTGGAGCCTTCGCCGCGACCCACGCGGGTCTTAGCCTTCTTGGAACCGGGCGCAGGACGAAGGTGATGAGCCTTCAGTACCTGCGAACGGCCTTCCTCGTTCTTCTCGCTCATGCGTCGATCTCCTCAACCTGAACCAGGTGAGCAACAGCGCGGACGTACCCGCGGTTCGCACGGGTGTCTTCGCGTACGACGGAATCGCCGATTCGCTTGAGACCCAAGCTGCGAAGTGTGTCGCGCTGGTTCTGCTTCTCACTGATAACGGACTTGGTCTGCGTAATCTTCAGTGCCTTAGCCATTACGCACCCGCCTTCGCCTGAGCAGCGGCATCGGCCATCGCCTTCGCCTCAGCGCGCACGAGGCGAGCCGGAGCGACACGATCGAAGTCGAGGCCACGGCGAGCTGCGACGGAGCGGGGCTCCTCCAGCTGCTGCAGCGCCGCAACGGTCGCGTGCACGATGTTCAGGGTGTTCGACGAACCCAGCGACTTGCTGAGCACGTCGTGGATGCCTGCGCACTCGAGTACGGCCCGAACGGGGCCACCTGCGATAACACCGGTACCGGCGGCTGCGGGACGAAGCAGAACAACGCCTGCTGCGGCCTCACCCTGCACGGGGTGCGGGATGGTGCTGCCAACGCGGGGGACGCGGAAGAAGTTCTTCTTCGCTTCCTCAACGCCCTTGGCAATTGCGAGGGGAACTTCCTTCGCCTTGCCGTAGCCAACACCCACGGTGCCGTTGCCATCTCCGACCACGACGAGCGCGGTGAAGCTGAAGCGGCGGCCGCCCTTGACGACCTTCGAGACGCGGTTGATGGTGACGACGCGCTCGAGGAACTGGCTCTCGTTGCGGTCGCGTCCACCACGCTCGTTGCGGGTGCCGCGGTCGCGGCTTCCACGGCGAGCCTCGCGGGGCTCGCTGCGGTGATCCTGAGCCGGAGCCGCGGCGCCCTGTGCCTCAGCGGCCGGGGTCTCGGCCTGGGCCTCTGCGTTCACTTCCTGCTCCTTCGTTACTTCGCTCACAGGGTCAGCCCCCCTTCGCGTGCGCCGTCGGCAATCGCGGCTACGCGGCCGGCGTACTTGCTACCGCCGCGGTCGAAGACCACAGCGTCGATTCCGGCGCTCTTTGCGCGCTCGGCTACCAACTCGCCAACGCGGCGAGCCTTTGCCGTCTTGTCGCCCTCGAAAGAGCGCAAATCGGCTTCCATGGTCGATGCCGATGCGAGGGTGAAACCCTTCGAATCGTCGATGACCTGAACGAATACGTGACGCGAGGAGCGGTTGACCACGAGACGCGGACGCGCCTCGGTGCCGACGATCTTCTTGCGGAGGCGGACGTGGCGGCGAATACGCGCTGCCGAACGACCCTTAGCCCGTGAAATTGAAGCGGCCATGGGTTACTTACCAGCCTTTCCAGCCTTGCGACGGACAACCTCGCCGGCGTAACGAATGCCCTTGCCCTTGTAGGGTTCCGGCTTCTTCAGCTTGCGAATGTTGGCTGCGGCCTCGCCGACAGCCTGCTTATCGATCCCGCGAACGGTGATCTTAGTGCTGCCTTCGACCTCGAGCGAGATGCCCTCGGGAGCGTCAACGAGTACAGGGTGCGAGAAGCCGAGCGCCAGCTCCAGGCCGGTGCCCTTCTGCTGCACGCGGTAACCGGTGCCGACAACCTCAAGCTGCTTAACGTAGCCCTCGGTCACGCCGATGATGTTGTTGTTGATGAGCGTACGGGTCAAACCGTGCAGCGCTCGGGAGTCGCGCTCATCGTTCGGACGGGTGACGAGCACCTGGCCATCCTCGAGAGCTACGCGAATGGGCTCGGAAACGACGAGCGCGAGCTCACCCTTTGAACCCTTGACCGTGACCTGCTGGCCATCGATCGAGACAGTGACACCGCCGGGAACGGCGATGGGAAGCTTACCGATACGTGACATGACGGATTACCACACGTAGGCGAGAACTTCTCCGCCTACGCCCTTCTGCTCGGCCTCGCGGTCGGTCAAGAGCCCGGAGGAGGTGGAAAGGATCGCAATACCAAGGCCACCGAGTACGCTCGGGATCTCGGTCGAACCTGCGTACACACGAAGGCCGGGCTTAGAAACCCGCTTAATGCCTACGATCGAACGCTCGCGGTTGGGGCCGTACTTCAGCGACATGGTGATGGTGGTTCCGACGCGCGCGTCTTCCACCTTCCAGTCTGCGATGTAGCCCTCACGCTTGAGGATCTCTGCGATCCGCTCCTTCAGCTTTGAGCCTGGGAGCGAAACGTCATCATGGTGCGCGGAATTAGCGTTGCGCAACCGGGTCAGCATATCTGCGACCGGATCGGTCATCGTCATAAGTGACTCTTTCTTTTTCGCCTGGTTTCTCCAGCCGTTACGCGACTGCAGACCTAGGTGATACGTGGATCAGGCGCCCCGCGAACGGGGCGCCTCTCCACTTGGTCTATTTAGTTGTCTTCCTTGAACGGGAAACCGAGCGCCTTCAGCAGCGCCCGACCCTCGTCGTCGGTCTTGGCGGTGGTTACGACGGTGATGTCGAAGCCACGCACCCGGTCGATCTTATCCTGATCGATCTCGTGGAACACACTCTGCTCGGTGATGCCGAAGGTGTAGTTACCGTTTCCATCGAACTGCTTGGCCGACAAGCCGCGGAAATCGCGGATACGGGGCAGGGCGAGGGAGATGAGGCGATCGAGGAATTCCCATGCACGGTCACCACGAAGAGTGACGTGTGCACCAATGGCCTGGCCCTCACGCAGCTTGAACTGCGCGATGGACTTGCGGGCCTTGGTGACCATGGGCTTCTGGCCGGTGATCTTCACGAGGTCGGCGATTGCGCCCTCGATCACCTTGCTGTCGCGGGCGGCCTCGCCGACACCGGTGTTCACGACGACCTTGACGACGCCGGGAACCTGGTGCACGTTGGCGAAACCGAACTCCTCGCGAAGTGCCGGCACGATTTCCGCGCGGTACTTCTGCTTCAGGCTCGGCAAGGCTTTCGCCGCTGACACAGTGCCAGCGGACGCAGCAGTCTCAGTCATTAGAGGTCCTTCCCAGACTTCTTGGCGTAGCGAACGCGCACGGTCTTCTTCTTACCGTTGCGCTCCACCTCTTCGACGCGGAAGCCAACGCGAGTCGGCTTCTTGGTCTCGGGGTCGACGACCGCGACGTTGGAGACGTGGATCGGAGCCTCGTGAGTCTCGATCCCGCCTTCCTTCGTACCGCGGGACGACTGACCCTGACGCACGTGCTTGGTGACGTAATTGACACCTTCGACGACGACGCGATCGCTCTCGGTCAGCACCGCAATGACGCGGCCCTGCTTACCCTTGTAGCCACCGCGCTCTTGCGTGGGGCCCGAGATGACCTCAACGAGGTCACCCTTCTTGATCTTGCTACCCATAGTGCTAGATCACCTCCGGTGCGAGCGAAACGATCTTCATGAACTTCTTGTCGCGAAGCTCGCGGCCAACCGGCCCGAAGATACGGGTGCCGCGAGGCTCCCCGTCCGCCTTCAAAAGGACGGCCGCGTTCTCGTCGAAGCTGATGTACGAACCATCAGCACGGCGGGTGGACTTGCGGGTACGAACGATGACCGCCTTAACGACCTCGCCCTTCTTCACGTTGCCCCCGGGGATCGCGTCCTTTACGGTCGCGACGATGGTGTCACCGAGACCCGCGTAGCGGCGCCTCGAACCCCCGAGCACACGAATCGTGAGCAACTCCTTGGCGCCGGTGTTATCCGCTACCTTGAGTCGCGATTCCTGCTGAATCACTTGTTACTCCTTCTTCCGTAAGCCGGGGGCTTACTTCGCCTTTTCGAGGATCTCGACCAGGCGCCAGCGCTTGGTGGCGCTCAGCGGGCGGGTCTCGTGGATGAGCACGAGATCGCCGATGCCGGCGGTGTTCTGCTCGTCATGGACTTTCACCTTCGAGGTGCGGCGCAGGACCTTGCCGTAAAGCGGGTGCTTCACACGATCTTCCACCTCAACGACGATGGTCTTATCCATCTTGTCGCTGACAACGTATCCGCGACGAGCCTTGCGGTAGCCGCGCTGTACAGTCTCGACCTCAGCCATTACTCGGCCTCCTTCGTCTCAGCGGCGGCGTCCGCCTGCTCGGTCTTCTTCGTGCTCTTCTTGGCCTTTACGGGCTCAGGAGCAGCAGCGGGGGTCGGGCGAATGCCCAGCTCACGCTCGCGCAATACGGTGTAGATACGAGCGATGTCGCGCTTCACCTGACGCACGCGCCCGTGGCTTTCCAGCTGGCCGGTGGCCGACTGGAAGCGCAGGTTGAAGAGCTCGGCCTTGGCCTTTTTCAGCTCTTCAGCCAGTCGCTCGTCTTCAAAAGTATCGAGCTCGGTAATTGCCAACTCTTTGCTTCCAATAGACATTACGCGTCGCCCTCCTCACGCTTGATAATGCGGGCCTTGAGGGGCAGCTTGTGAATGGCTCGGGTGAGCGCCTCACGTGCAAGCTGCTCATCGACACCGGCGACCTCGAAGAGGACGCGGCCCGGCTTTACGTTGGCCACCCACCACTCGGGCGAACCCTTACCGGAACCCATGCGGGTTTCCGCAGGCTTCTTGGTGAGAGGGCGATCGGGGTAGATGTTGATCCATACCTTGCCGCCACGCTTGATGTGACGGGTCATCGCGATACGAGCGGACTCGATCTGACGGTTCGTCACGTACGCGGGGGTCAGCGCCTGGATACCGAATTCACCGAAGGTGACCTGGTTTCCGCCTTTGGACTGACCGCTACGGCCGGGGTGATGCTGCTTGCGGTACTTGACTCGACGAGGAATCAGCATGCTTACTTCTCCGCTCCTGCTGCGGCAGGCGCAGCCTCGGCCTGTGCCCCACGGGGGGCACGGCGGCGGTCGCCGCGATCGCGCGACGGCTTCTGGGCCGCCTGCTCACGAGCGAGTTCCTTGTTGGTGAGGTCACCCTTGTAGATCCAGACCTTCACACCAATGCGGCCGAAGGTGGTCTTGGCCTCGTAGAAGCCGTAGTCGATGTTTGCGCGTAGCGTGTGCAGCGGCACACGACCTTCGCGGTAGAACTCCGAACGGCTCATCTCGGCGCCGCCGAGACGGCCGGAGACCTGGATCCGCACACCCTTGGCACCAGCGCGCTGTGCGCCTTGCAGGCCCTTGCGCATCGCGCGACGGAACGCCACACGTGCGGCGAGCTGCTCAGCAACACCCTGCGCAACCAACTGAGCGTCGGCTTCGGGGTTCTTCACCTCGAGGATGTTCAGCTGAATCTGCTTGCCAGTGAGCTTTTCGAGATCTGCGCGAATCCGCTCAGCCTCGGCGCCACGACGGCCGATCACGATGCCGGGGCGTGCCGAGTGGATGTCAACGCGCACGCGGTCACGGGTGCGCTCGATCTCCACACGGCTCACGCCAGCACGGTCAAGGGTCTTGGTCAGGTACTGACGGATGTGGATGTCCTCAGCGAGGTAATCCGCGTAACGCTGTCCCGGCTTCGTTGAATCCGAGAACCACCGCGACACGTGATCGGTAGTGATCCCGAGGCGGAAGCCGTAGGGATGAATCTTCTGGCCCATTATTTGGCTCCCTTCTTCGCGGCGGCGAGTTCATCAGCCGTCTGCAAGATGACGGTGATGTGGCTCGTGCGCTTATTGATGCGGAATGCACGACCCTGAGCGCGGGGGCGGAAACGCTTGAGCGTTGCACCCTCGTCAACGAACGCGCGAGCGATGACGAGTTCGTCTTCGTTCAGGCGCAAGTTCTCATTGTCGGCCTTAACTCGTGCGTTCGCGATGGCGGCTGCCACCAGCTTGAACACGGGCTCCGATGCTGCCTGCGGGGCGAACTTCAGGATGGCCAGGGCCTCCTGAGCGTTCTTGCCACGGATCAGGTCAACGACACGACGGGCCTTCTGGGGGGTAACGCGGATTTGACGCACACGTGCGATCGACTCCACCATTTCTCTTCCTCCTTCACGTCACCGCGCTAGCGGCGACGGCCCTTCTTGTCGTCCTTCACGTGACCGCGGAAGGTACGAGTCGGTGCAAATTCGCCCAACTTGTGACCCACCATGGTTTCGGTGACGAACACCGGGATGTGCTTACGACCGTCGTGCACCGCGATGGTGTGTCCCAGCATGGCTGGGATGATCATCGAACGGCGTGACCAGGTCTTGATTACATGTTTGGTACCGGCTTCGTTCTGAGTAACCACCTTGCTCAGCAGGTGGTTATCGACGAAGGGGCCCTTCTTGAGACTACGAGGCATCTTCTACTCTTTCCTACCTGCCGGCTAACGCTTCTTGCCAGCGTTGCGGCGACGAACGATGAGCTTGTCGCTTTCCTTGTTGGCTTTGCGCGTGCGGCCTTCTTTCTGGCCCCACGGGCTAACCGGGTGACGACCACCTGAGGTGCGGCCTTCGCCACCACCGTGCGGGTGATCCACCGGGTTCATGACGACGCCACGCACGGTCGGGCGAACGCCCTTCCAGCGCATACGGCCAGCCTTACCCCAGTTGATATTTGACTGCTCAGCGTTGCCAACCTCGCCGACGGTTGCGCGGCAGCGCACGTCAACGTTGCGGATCTCGCCCGAGGGGAGACGCAACTGGGCGTAGGGGCCATCCTTTGCGACGAGTCGCACCGAGGCACCAGCCGAACGAGCGAGCTTCGCGCCGCCACCGGGCTTCAACTCGATCGCGTGGATCACGGTACCGGTCGGGATGTTCTTCAACGGAAGGTTGTTGCCCGGCTTGATGTCGGCACCAGCCCCAGCCTCGACAATGTCGCCCTGCTTCAACTTGTTCGGCGCGATGATGTAACGCTTCGTGCCGTCGATGTAGTGCAGGAGCGCGATACGCGCGGTGCGGTTGGGGTCGTACTCAATGTGAGCGACCTTCGCGTTCACGCCGTCTTTATCGTGACGACGGAAGTCGATCACGCGGTACTGGCGCTTGTGGCCACCACCAATGTGCCGGGTCGTGATACGGCCTTGGTTGTTACGGCCACCGGTCTTTGACAGCGGACGCAGGAGGGACTTCTCGGGGGTCGAACGCGTGATCTCAGCGAAGTCAGCGACGCTTGATCCGCGACGACCCGGAGTCGTCGGCTTGTACTTACGAATTGCCATGATTATTCCTCTTCGCTTCCGAGCTACAGCGCAGCCGTGAAGATGTCGATGGTGCCCGACTTCAGGGTGACGATGGCACGCTTGGTGTCCTTGCGCTTGCCAGCGCCGAACTTGGTGCGACGGGTCTTGCCCTTGCGGTTCAGCGTGTTGATCTTGTCAACCTTCACGTTGAATACCTGCTCAATTGCGAGTTTGATCTCGGTCTTGCTTGCAGTGGGCTGGACCTCGAAGGTGTACTGACCGTTCGCATCGATCATCCCGTAGCTCTTCTCAGAGACAATCGGACGAATGATGACGTCGTGCGGCGACTTGTTCAGGCTCACTTCGCGGCCCCCTTCGCGGTGTCTTTGGCGGTGCGATCTGCCACGAAGGCATCGAAAGCGCCCTTGGTGAAGACGAGGTCATCACTGACGACCACGTCGTACGCGTTGAGCTGATCCCACGGCAGGATGTGCACGTTCGGGATGTTGCGCAGGCTCAGCGTGCTGAGCTCGTCATCGCGGTTGAGCACCACCAGAACGCGGCGACCCGGAGCGACTGCGGCAAGCACATCGCGTGCAGCCTTCGTGCTGGGCTTGTCGTCGATCCCGAAGGTGTCGATGATGTGCAGGCGTCCGCCGCGAGCGCGATCGGACAGCAAACCGCGAAGCGCGGCAGCAATCATCTTCTTCGGGGTGCGCTGCGAGTAATCGCGCGGCACCGGGCCGTGCACGATTCCGCCGCCACGGTGCTCAGGAGCACGAACCGAACCCTGACGAGCGCGGCCGGTGCCCTTCTGCTTGAACGGCTTCACACCAGATCCGCTGACTTCGCCGCGGTTCTTGGTCTTGTGGGTGCCCTGACGTGCAGCAGCGAGCTGAGCCGTGACGACCTGGTGGATGAGCGGGACATTGGTCTCGACGGCAAACAGAGTTTCGGGCAGGTCAACCGACCCAGCCTTCTTGCCCTGTACGTCGATGACCTCAAGCGTGGTTGCGGTAGCCATGTACTACGCCCCCTTTACAGCGTTGCGGACGAATACGAGACGGCCACGACCACCGGGAACAGCACCCTTGACGAGCAGCAGGCCCTTCTCGGCGTCGATTGCCTGGACGGTGAGGTTCTGCACGGTCACGCGATCGGTGCCCATGCGGCCAGCCATACGGTGACCCTTGAATACGCGACCCGGCGTGGCAGCGCCACCGATTGAGCCAGGCTTACGGTGGTTACGGTGCGCACCGTGCGAGGCGCTGACACCCTTGAAGTTGTGACGCTTCATGACACCAGCGAAGCCCTTGCCCTTCGAGGTACCGACGACGTCGATCTTCTGACCGGCTTCGAAGGTGGCGTCGAGCGTGAGCTCCTGGCCCAGCGCGTACTCCGCGGCATCAGCCGTGCGCACCTCGGTGAGGTGGCGGCGGGGTGTGACGCCAGCCTTCGCGAAGTGACCTGCACTCGGCTGGTTCACCTTGCGGGGATCAATCTGACCCGCGGCGATCTGCACGGCGCTGTAGCCGTCGACCTCGGGGGTACGAATCTGCGTGACCACGTTGGGGGACACCTCGATGACGGTGACGGGAACGACCTTGCCGTTCTCATCCCACACCTGGGTCATACCGAGCTTCATGCCCAGCAGGCCTTTGACGTTACGATTTACGTTCGACATTTCCGGCCCCCCCCCTACAGCTTGATCTCGATGTTGACATCGGCAGGCAGGTCGAGACGCATGAGTGAGTCAACGGCCTTGGGGGTGGGATCGATGATGTCGATCAGACGCTTGTGGGTGCGCTTCTCGAAGTGCTCCCGGCTGTCTTTGTACTTGTGAGGCGAACGGATCACAGCGATCACATTCTTCTCCGTGGGAAGGGGCACTGGGCCAATAACTGTGGCACCAGCACGGGTGACCGTGTCGACAATTTTGCGTGCCGAGTTGTCGATGACTTCGTGGTCATACGACTTCAGTCGGATGCGGATCTTCTGTCCCGCCATGTGACTCTCTCTTTCTGTGTGCGTCTTACCGTTCGCGCTCTCTCGAGCACGCCCAGCATTGGACGTCTTGCTATCAGTGCCCTGGCATCCGCGGAGGAATGCGCATTCGCTGTTCACCTGTCAAACGATCACGCAGCAGTACAGACCCGGCAAAGCCCGGTCTCACGAGTCTGGTGAGCGTGGCGTTCGCTACCCGCGGCCTAGTCAAAGAGTGGATCGCATTGCGTCCCACGACTATGCACAGCAGGGCAGTGATTCCCGCATCGCGGAAAGTACTGAACCTGTACATTCTGGCACGGATTCTGGTGTTGTGCAACCCGGGCGTGTCGCGATGCCAACGGCATCGCTGTCGCGATCATCTGGCGGGGAGGAGCCTCGGGAGTCTGAGGTACACCGCGAGGACAGCGAGGCCGGCAAGGAGGAGGCCGATCCACCAGATGGGCGGCACGAAAAACGAGGCGAGACCAAGCAGTGAGGCTAATGCGGTAAATCCGGCGGTCATGCCCGATGCCGTCACATGGCTGTAGCCCAGCTGCTGAATGCGCTGGTAGACGTGCTCCTTGTGCGGCTCATCCCATCTGTAGCCGGCCCGCATACGCTTCGCGAGGGTCACCCCAACGTCGCCGAAGTAGATAATCATGGGCCCGATGGTCGCGAGAATTGGAACGCCCGACATGAGGGCAGCAAAGCTCGTGACCGCGATCGCGCCACCAAGCAGGTAACTCCCGACATCACCGAGAAAGGCACCGGGCGGTGTGAGGTTCCACGGGAGAAACCCGAGGAACCCAGCGGCGAGCACGAGGCCAGCCGCAACGAGCCATCCCTGTTCGGAAATCAGGCCCGCCGACGCGAAGGTTGCCCCGGCGACTGCACCGTGAAGGCCGCTAATCCCGTTGAGTCCATCCATGAAGTTCGCGACGTTGATGAAGCTGGAGATGAAGAGCACGCCGTATAGAACGAGGAGGGCGCGCACCCAGATTGGGGTGCCCGCAATCCAGTACTCGGGGAATGTGCTGCCCACCCACACCAGCGCACCCATGGCCAACCCAGCGATCGCGAGGAGAAGCAAGCTGCGCACCGCCACGCTGAGCCCCTGAAGATCTT
Source organism: Leucobacter fengyongliangi (assembly GCF_052386045.1). Lineage (NCBI taxonomy): Bacteria > Bacillati > Actinomycetota > Actinomycetes > Micrococcales > Microbacteriaceae > Leucobacter > Leucobacter fengyongliangi. Next base: position 2,090,685 of record NZ_CM126356.1, read on the forward strand.
CAGCAAAACCAAGCAGTCCGGCAGCCAGCGATGTCGCCACCACCACGGCCAGGAGCGACCACCTCGATGCGTCGGCGGCGAGGAACCAGCCGAGAGCGACGAGGCCACCTATGAGCATCGCAAGCAGCACCGCGAGCCCCAGGCCGCGAAGAATTGGGCGCTCGTGCGAAGATCGCTCGGTCGGCACGTCCATGACACCGAGTTTCATGAGAAACGGCTTGATAACGAATGGCAAAGCGAGGCTGAGCCCCAACGTCACCAGGCCTGCGATCAGTGGGATCACTGAACCCGCTCCCCCGCTTCGTCTGTGAGATTGAGTCGGGCGACCCAACCAGCGTGATCGAGCACTTCAGGACTCATCGAACTCACGACTGCATGGGAGATCTTAGGGTGGAAGGGCCGCTCGTTGCCCTCTCCCGTTCCGGTGAGCTCCTCGTGCATCTTCTCACCGTGACGCAAGCCAGTGAAGACAATCTCGATCGGTTTACCCGATTGCGCGATCATACGGTTGGCCACGTCAAGGATGCGCACCGGCTCACCCATGTCGAGGATCAGCACCTCCCCGGGACGACCGATGCCGCCGGCCTGAATCACGAGCTGACAGGCTTCGGGAATCGTCATGAAGAACCGAGTGACATCGGGGTGTGTGACCGTCAGCGGCCCACCAGCGTCGATGAGTGCCCGGAAGGTGGGAAGCATCGAGCCGCGACTGCCGATCACATTGCCGAATCGCACCGATAGGTAGCGCTGGCCAGTCGATTCCGCCATCCACGCCGTGAGCTTCTCGGCGACACGCTTGGAATGGCCCAGCACGCTCGTTGGGTTCGCCGCCTTGTCGGTGGAAATGTTCACAAACGTGGTGACACCGACCGACTGTGCCGCACGGAGAACATTGAGCGTGCCCAGCACATTCGTCTTCCAAGCCTCGTCCGGGTACTGCTCGAGCATGGGGAGATGCTTGAGCGCCGCCGCATGGAAGACGACCTCGGGTTGCCGCTCGGCGAAGATGCGCATCAGCATCTCCGAATCACGGATGTCTGCGAGCACAACATCTCGGGTGTCAAGGAGACCGTGTCCGCTGATGGCGAGCTGCGTTGCCTGCAGTGACGTTTCGTCTCTATCGAGCAGGATCAGCTCCTTCGGAGCGAACCTCGCGAGTTGCCGGCACAGTTCCGAACCGATCGATCCTCCAGCGCCGGTGACGAGCACCGTGCGATCCTGCAGATACTGTGCGATCGATTCCGTTTCAAGTCGCACGGGGTGGCGACCGATCAGATCTTCGATCGACAATTCACGCACCTCGGCGATCGACGACTTATTATTGAGCAGCTGTTCAAGGGGCGGCAGCACCATGACCTTGAGACCGATCTTGTCGGCGGCCTCATCGATCTGGCGCATCAGCATGGCGTCTGCATCTCCGATGCAGACGATGAGCGCGGTTGCACGAGTCTCCATCGCCGCACGCTCGAGGTCGCGAAGACCGCCAAGCACGCGAACCCCGCGCACCTCCAGGTTTCGTTTGAGCGGATCCTCGTCGAGGAAGCCCACAGGCAGAGAAGAGGCCACGGGGTCTGTCAGGAGCCGTTTCGCGGTCTGATGTCCGAGGTAGCCGGCACCGTACAGGATCACGCGTTCCGCGCCCACGCCCGGCTTCATGCGCTGCTCCGCGGAGAGCCGCATCAGGTAACGCACGACCCCCATCATCGAAAACGCGATCGGAGCGGCAATGATCATGGTGCTGCGCGGGATCCCGTTACCATAGCCGACCAAGTAGGCGAATCCCCAGGCAAGCACCATCACACCGATGACATCGAAGACGAGGGCCCGTACCTCATCAAAGCTGCCTATCTCGTATCTGCTCCGATACAGCCAAGACAACCAACCCCATGCCAGTTGGAGCGCAACGGTCACTCCAATCAGCGCGAACGTCCACCCCCAGTGGATCCGCATGACGTTGAAGTCGAATCTCAACACGAGCGCCGCCAGGATGCCAATGGCCCACGCCGCGGCGTCGCACACAAAGATCAGCCCGTACAGGCGGGCGAAGTGCGAAATGCGAGCACTGGGTCGTTGAGGCACCAAATCTCCAGAAAATGAGGGTTGACTCGCCAGAGGGACAGTCACTGACAGGATACCGGCGCGAGCGCCGCCAATGCCGCATGTCGGCCGCGTGCCCGAGCAGTGCGGGATCTGGGCGACGTGTGCGGGGTGCAGGGTGCAGGGTGCAGCACAACCTGCCCTGTCAAAGTGCGGACGCAATTGCAATAATGAAGCATCGGTGCACACGCTCCGTGGCAAGTCCGCATCTGAGCGGAGAGGCGAGAGGACACACCATGGCAATCGAGGATCTCGGAAAGAAGGCCAGCGACTTCGCGAAGGAGAATTCTGCGAAGATCAACGACGCCCTGCAGAGCGAGCAGGCCGAGGGCATCAGCGACAAGCTGCTCGGAGGTGCCGCTGATCTCGCAAACAAGATCACCGGCGGGAAGCACGCAGAAAAAATCGAAGATGTGCGCGCGAACCTCGACGGCAAGATCGGGAATGAATAACCATTTGCCTACACGCAGGAACGGCCCCCGAGAATCCTCGGGGGCCGTTCCTGTACTCAGCGAGTGACTACTCGAGAACCTTGGTCACCGTGCCGGCGCCGACGGTGCGGCCACCCTCACGGATCGCGAAGCCGAGGCCCTCTTCCATAGCGATGGGCTGGATCAGCTGAACCACCATGTCGGTGGTGTCGCCGGGCATAACCATCGGCTTGTCTTCGGGAAGGGTGATGACACCGGTCACGTCAGTCGTACGGAAGTAGAACTGGGGACGATAGTTCGTCTCGAACGGGTTGTGACGGCCGCCCTCTTCCTTCTTGAGGATGTAGGCGGTGCCCTCGAACTTGGTGTGCGGGGTGATCGAACCGGGCTGCACGACAACCTGGCCACGCTCAACGTCTTCGCGCTTGGTGCCGCGAAGCAGCAGACCACAGTTCTCGCCGGCCCATGCCTCGTCGAGCTGCTTGTGGAACATCTCGATGCCGGTGACGGTGGTCTTCTGCGTCGGACGCAGACCCACGATCTCGACCTCGGAGTTGATCTTCAGCGTGCCACGCTCGGCGCGACCCGTCACCACGGTGCCACGACCGGTGATCGTGAAGACATCCTCAACGGGCATCAGGAACGGCTTGTCCTTGTCGCGTACGGGATCCGGGATCGACTCGTCAACGGCGTCCATGAGCTCAACGATTGCGTTGACCCACTTCTCTTCGCCCTGGAGAGCCTGATAGCCCGAAACGCGCACCACGGGAACGTCGTCTCCCGGGTAGCCCTGCTTGGAGAGTTCCTCGCGGACCTCCATCTCGACGAGCTCGAGGATTTCCTCATCGTCAACCTGGTCGCACTTGTTCAGTGCCACCATGAGGTAAGGAACGCCAACCTGCTTCGCGAGGAGGATGTGCTCCTTGGTCTGAGCCATCATGCCGTCGGTTGCGGCAACCACGAGGATCGCGCCATCCATCTGCGCAGCACCGGTGATCATGTTCTTGATGTAGTCAGCGTGGCCAGGTGCATCAACGTGAGCGTAGTGACGCTTCGGGGTCTCGTACTCAACGTGCGAGATGTTGATGGTGATGCCGCGCTGGCGCTCTTCCGGAGCCGAGTCGATCGTATCGAAGTCGCGCTGCACGTTAGTGGCTGACGGGTACTTGTCGGCAAGGGTCTTCGAGATCGCCGCGGTAAGAGTGGTCTTACCGTGGTCGACGTGACCGATCGTACCGATATTTACGTGCGGCTTGTTCCGCTCGAACTTGGCCTTCGCCACTGTGGTCCTCCTCAGGACGTAAAGTACCCTCTCCCTCCGACGGTTTCGGAGAGTTCGAGCACGGGGGGTGTGTTTCTATGTTACTTGCTCACGCCGCATGTTGCGACCTGAACTGCTCGGGGGGCGAAGCCCATGGGCTCTCCCCCCGAGCACGGGGGCACTGTTACGCGCCCTGAGCCTTCTGAACGATTTCTTCGGCCACAGCCTTCGGCACCTCAGCATAGGAGTCGAAGGTCATCGAGAACACCGCACGACCGCTGGTCTTCGACCGCAAGTCACCGATGTACCCGAACATTTCAGACAGCGGCACAAGCGCGCGAATGACCTTCACGCCACTTGCATCCTCCATCGCCTGAATCTGCCCACGACGGGAGTTCAAGTCGCCGATCACGTCGCCCATGTACTCCTCAGGAGTACGAACCTCGACGGCCATCATCGGCTCAAGGATAACCGGGCCAGCCTTACGGGCAGCCTCCTTGAATGCCATTGAGCCAGCGATCTTGAACGCCATCTCCGAAGAGTCGACATCGTGGTACTGGCCGTCGAGCAGGCTCGCCTTGACACCCACGACGGGGAAGCCGGCAAGAATGCCGTACTGCATCGCGTCTTGGATGCCTGCGTTGACCGACGGGATGTACTCGCGAGGAATGCGACCACCGGTCACCTTGTCCTCGAACTCGTAGACCTTTTCGGCATCTGCCGCGAGCGGCTCGATGGCGATCTGCACCTTCGCGAACTGGCCGGATCCACCGGTCTGCTTCTTGTGGGTGTAGTCGTGCTTCTCGACCGTCTTGCGGATGGTCTCGCGGTAGGCGACCTGGGGCTTGCCCACGTTGGCCTCAACCTTGAACTCGCGCTTCATGCGATCGACCAAGATGTCGAGGTGAAGCTCGCCCATACCGGCGATCACGGTCTGGCCGGTCTCGGGGTTCAGGCTGACACGGAAGGTGGGATCCTCTTCGGCAAGCTTCTGGATCGCGAGCGACAGCTTTTCCTGGTCACCCTTGGTCTTCGGCTCGATTGCCACCTCGATCACGGGCTCGGGGAAGGTCATCGATTCGAGAACGACCTGGTTGTTGGGATCCGACAGGGTGTCACCCGTGGTCGTGTCCTTCAGACCAATCACCGCGTAGATGTTGCCTGCGGTAACGCTCTCGACCGGGATCTCCTTGTTGGCGTGCATCTGGAAGATCTTGCCGATGCGCTCCTTCTTACCCTTGGTCGTGTTGACGACCTGGGCACCCGACTCCGCGTAACCGGAGTACACGCGCACGTAGGTCAGACGACCAAAGAAGGGGTGCACTGCGACCTTGAACGCAAGCGCAGAGAACGGCTCCTCTGACGAGGGGCGGCGTTCGATGACGATCGACTCGTCGCGGGGATCGTGTGCCTCGATCGCACCCACATCGAGCGGGTTCGGGAGGTAATCCACCACGGCGTCGAGCATCGGCTGGATGCCGCGGTTCTTGAAGGCGGAGCCGCAGAAGACCGGGTAGATCTCGCTGTTGACGACCATCTTGCGGATGCCCGCCTTCAGTTCGTCGATCGACAGCTCTTCTCCACCGAAGTACTTTTCAAGCATCGCGTCGTCGGTCTCGGCGACGGTCTCGACGAGCTTGGCGCGGTATTCCTCGGCCTTTTCCTGCAGGTCGGCCGGGATTTCCTGGGTTTCGTAGTTCGCACCCAGGGTGACATCACCCTTAGAGTCGCCCTCCCAGACGAAGGCCTTCATCGTGAGCAGGTCAACGACGCCGGTGAACTCCGACTCCGAACCGATGGGCAGCTGCATCACGAGCGGCCGTGCACCGAGTCGGTTGATGATGGTGTCGACCGTGAAGTAGAAGTCGGCGCCCATCTTGTCCATCTTGTTGACGAAGCAGATGCGGGGCACACCGTACTTGTCGGCCTGACGCCAGACGGTCTCCGACTGGGGCTCCACGCCCTCCTTGCCGTCGAACACCGCAACGGCACCATCGAGCACGCGAAGCGAGCGCTCCACCTCAACGGTGAAGTCAACGTGGCCGGGGGTGTCAATGATGTTGATCTGGTTCTTGTTCCAGAAGCAGGTCACCGCGGCGCTGGTGATCGTGATGCCGCGTTCCTTCTCCTGCTCCATCCAGTCGGTGGTCGAGGCGCCATCGTGGGTCTCGCCCAGCTTGTGGTTGACACCCGTGTAGAACAGGATGCGCTCGGTGGTGGTGGTCTTGCCAGCATCAATGTGGGCCATGATGCCGATGTTGCGGACCTTACTCAGGTCGGTGAGCACGTCTTGTGCCACAGGTGTCTCCTCCGCGTGGGGGTGAATGTGAAGATTGTGGATCGCGGCCGCTGGCGCGGCAGCTGGCCGGGTGGTGAATCGCTTGCGTGATCCACCACCACAGCCGCCTGGCTACCGGTGAAATACCAACGGTAGTGCGCGTCTTACCAGCGGTAGTGCGCGAATGCCCGGTTCGACTCGGCCATTTTGTGAGTGTCTTCACGACGCTTCACCGCGGCACCGAGGCCGTTGGATGCATCGAGAATTTCGTTGGTGAGACGCTCGGTCATGGTGTTCTCACGACGAGCCTTGGCGTAGCTGGTCAACCAGCGCAGTGCGAGTGTGTTCGCACGGTGCGGCTTGACCTCAACGGGCACCTGGTAGGTGCTGCCGCCAACACGACGCGAACGTACCTCAAGCGTGGGGCGGACGTTATCGAGCGCCTTCTTGAGAACGGTCACGGCATCCTGGCCGCTCTTCTCAGCAACGACCTCGAGTGCACCGTAGACGATGCGCTCTGCGAGGCCCTTCTTGCCGTCGAGAAGAATCTTGTTTACCAGCTGGCTGACGATGGGTGCGCCGTATACCGGATCGGCAACGACGGGACGCTTCGGAGCAGGACCTTTACGAGGCATTACTTCACCTTCTTTGCACCGTAGCGGCTACGAGCCTGCTGACGATCCTTGACCGCCTGCGTGTCAAGTGCGCCGCGCACGATCTTGTAACGAACACCGGGGAGATCTTTCACACGACCGCCGCGCACGAGCACCATCGAGTGCTCCTGCAGGTTGTGGCCCTCACCGGGGATGTAGGCCGTGACCTCGGTACCGTTCGAGAGCTTCACACGAGCGACCTTACGCATCGCCGAGTTGGGCTTCTTGGGTGTGGTGGTGTACACACGGGTACACACACCGCGCTGCTGTGGGTTCGCCTTGAGTGCGGGCGCCTTGGTCTTGGTGACCTTTGGCGACCGGCCCTTGCGAACCAGCTGCTGAATAGTAGGCACTGATTCTCCTAGTTGCTCCTGCACGGTGACAGGACTGCTTACATGAACAAGCATGCGCGGGCACTCACGTGCTCGCTAACCTGCTGCCGCTTGCGCGACCGGTGCAGGTATGCCGTGGGGGTATCGTTCGTTTCCGACGAGTTAACCCAGAAGGCGACTCCCCCGACCTCTCCTGCGCACGCACAGCAAAAAACGGTGGAACACACCAGCTACCAACTATACGCGTCGTTCCCTGAATTCCGCAATGCTTTCCTCGTGGATCGGGCCGCCTTCACCACACTCCCAGACAGGGCCCCTCGCCCACTCGCCCATCCCCCCACTCGATGGCAGATCCGCCGCCAACAGGCTCGCCGACTCAGAGACGTTTCTGCTGCAGTTTGACCTTCAACCTGCAACTTTGGTCGAGATCCTCCAAAAATCAGTGAAACTGCAGGTACTGGCCACAACCGTGACGCGGAAGTCACCCAGGCGACACTGCCGGCGAACATTCCTCAGGTCGCGAGCACGGGCCCGGCTGGCAAGGGTCTCGCGCGCTAGGCAAGCCCGCGAGATCATCTCGCGCGACTGCGCGGCTCACGGTGCAAGCCCAGCGCAATCGCCGCCTGTATGATCTCTTGGACCCGCGGCCACTCATTCATTATCTGCACGTAGCTGAACCGAAGCACGTGATAGCCGCGAAGGCGCAACTCGGCATCATGTCGGTTATCGATGTCTCGCTGAGCCCCGACATGGGTCCCGCCGTCGATCTGAACCACGAGCCGGCTCCCGAGAAGGAAGTCGACCCGATGACCACACAACCAAATCTGGGTTCGAAGCTCAACTTTGAGCCACCTCAATCGCGTACGAAAGATGGTCTCAAGACCTGAATCTGCGTACGGGGTGGACTCGGACAAAAGCTTGCGAGCCGCCGGACGCAAGGGCAACATCTCGAGACGTTCGACGTCGATCAGTCCCTTCCTCCGCGCAGAGTCCCATATCGTTAGGGCCGATTCATAGGGCTGACAGGCTGCCACATATCCGAGCACATTTTCTATCGGGTCAATGAGCGCCGAGGGATTTCTCGGAACCAACGGTCTGGACCAATGCGGCTCTTCGCATTTAAGAGTGTAGAAGTGCTCCGCGGTGTGGTGCCGTGGAGATGGGTCGAGGTCTCCCGATGATGGAAGTTCTGACGCTCCCCATCCGAAAGACCTCGACATGCACCACGCTACCTTCCAACCTGCCGATCTCACGACTTTCTGCCGACTTGATGAGCTCGGCCTGACCGCGGTCGGGCAAAGATTCGAGCCCGGCAGGGTCGTGCTGGACTGCCGCGTCATCGAGCCCGACCCGTGGTGTCGGCGGTGTGGCGCTGAGGGCGTGCTGCGCGATACCGTGACGCGGACCTTGGCGCATACCCCGTTCGGGCATCGTGCCACGACGCTCCAGATCCGGGTGCGCCGATACCGGTGTGATTGGTGCCGGAAGGTATGGCGTGAAGACACCAGCATGGTCGCGCCGGAACGGGCGAAAATCACCCGGGCAGGGCTGCGCTTCGCGCTCGAAGCGGTCGTGATCGATCACCTCACCGTGTCGCGCACGGCCGCGAATCTCGGGGTGTCTTGGCACACCGCGAACACCGCGATCCTGGCCGAGGGTCACCGGGCGCTGATCAGCGACCCGGCCCGGTTTGACAGGGTCACGGTGATCGGTGTTGATGAGCATGTGTGGCGGCACACCCGCTACGGAGACAAATACGTCACCGTGCTCATCGATCTCACCCCGGTACGTGAGAAACGCGGCCCGGCCAGGCTCCTCGACATGGTGCCGGGTCGCTCGAAGCAGGTGTTCAGTCGCTGGCTGAGTGAGCGCACACAAGCTTGGCGTGACGGGATCGAGGTCGTCGCGATGGACGGGTTCACCGGGTTCAAGACCGCATCGAAAGAGCACCTCCCTGATGCCGTCGAGGTGATGGACCCGTTCCATGTTGTCCAGCTCGCCGGTGACATGCTCGACCGCACCAGGCAGCGGGTGCAACAGGAAACCCTTGGGCATCGGGGCCGCGCGAAAGACCCGCTCTACGGGGTGCGGCGGGTCCTCAGAACCGGGGAGGCGTTCCTCACCGTAAAGCAGCAAGCGAGGCTTGATGCGGTGTTCGCTGACCCCCGTCATGGGGATGTGTGGCGGGCATGGCGCGTGTACCAGCAAGTCGTCGCCGCGTACCGGGAGAAGCTCGCAGGTCTCGGCCGGAAGCGGTTACGGGAAATCATCGACACGGTGAAACAGACCACGCCGGCCAGGTTCACCGAGCTCCGGAAACTCGCGTACACGCTCGACCGGCGAAGGGTGGACATCCTCGCGTATTTCGATCACCCGAGGACATCGAACGGACCAACCGAAGCGATCAACGGCAGGCTCGAGCACCTCCGCGGGTCCGCGCTGGGGTTTAGGAACCTCACGAACTACATCGCCCGGTCGCTCCTTGAGGCTGGCGGGTTCAGACCGTATCTACACTCACAAATGCGATGAGCCACCAATGCGCAACGCCTTGCTTCAACTCAGGATGATCACCTCGCCCCGGAATCGCGACATGCAGATCTGAATCCTCGATGACCCACAGCCCCATTCGCTTCGCCTGAGTCACGCACGTCAGGACAACCCCGTGGGCGACGGCGAACATGAGTGCTGGATCGATTCCTGGTATCGCCACCCAGCCCCGTCGAGGCCTCGTGACGATACCTGCCGCCGCCGCGTTGCGCAGCCTCGCTGCAGTGTGGCCCAATTCCCCAAGCGCTCGGGTCGTGGCGACTCCGCCGAGACGCTGGAGATCCAGTTCAATACTCATTTGCCCAGTCTGCGGCGCGCGGATGTCACGATTCGGGCATCCAGAGCATCTGTGGATAACCTGTCGCGAGTTCTGCCTGGGAGCGCGAATTCGCGCCGATAGTAAGTTGTGGGAGATTCGATGGTCAAGATTTCGGATTTCCGGCGCCCGCAACTGACCTACCTATCTACAGGTTCAATACACATCTCGCGCCCTATCGACAGAAGAGCCAAGCCGTCTCGAGCCGAACCGACTCAGTGGTTCAGTTACGCGGGCACGCAAGCTCGCAGGTGTAAACCTAGAACCTGCAGAATAAGTCCCACCCTGCAGACTGGAGCAGAATACACCGATCGGGGGTCAAATCGCCGGTTGTACATGTGCAGGGGTCTGTCCCACTCACGATGGCGGATCCACGCCGCCGCAGGGAAGAGCTACTACTGGGGCGGCTCGAGGTGGCGCGAGAGTTCCTCCAGCATGGCCTGGATCTGCGGCTCCACGAAGCGCTCAATCGCTGCCTGTACCCGCGGACGGTGCGCCGCAAGGGCGAAACACACCCGTTGACCGGCATCGTGGGCGCACTGATCCGCCAACTCAATCTCGGTGCGCAGCCTGCGCTTCTCTTCCGGAGTGAGGGGTGGCCTGGGCAACACGGGCTCGGGCTTCGCCTGTTCGGCGAGGCCGGCGAGCGTGAAGAGGAAAGGTTGGCCGTCTTCCGGCTCTGGGTCAAGATCGAGCCCGTCAAATTCTGGCGGAAGCCCCTCGCTGGGGTTGAAACCTCCCGCATCCCAGAGGGCGTCGCCGGTGAGTTCGGCGTGCAGGCCAGGCAGTTGGCGCTCGGTGAACTCATCCACTGCGCGATCCACAATGCGCTGCATGCGGCTCGTCAGCGCGTGCGCGACCTGGTGCGGGACGTCGCCCGCGATGCCCGCCGCGGCCAGAACTGGTGATCCGGTGCATCGCCGACACATGCGCACCCGCCCCCGATGGGTACCCGGCTTCCAGCTGGGCAGCCAACGCAGCCAGGCGTCTACGGCTGCGTCGACGCGATCCTCGATAACGTCCGACACCTGTCTATTCTCCCCGAGCATCGTCGTCGTCTTCGGGTCCACCTGCCGATTCGGCTCCAGTCTCACCGCGACGTTCCCACGGCCACTGCGGAGGGGGCCTGTCGGTGAAGACGCGGCGCGCGAGCACGGCCCAAAACAGGAAGGAACCGAGCGCGAACATGACCGGAAGGGTCGCCGCGTACGGACTCAACCAGGTGTCTTCAATTGTGAGGCCCGCGAGGAGCCCGCCGAGACACCAGATGAGATACGCACCAACTGCCAGCACGAGGGTATGACCCCAGGGCGGCGTGCGGAGCCCGCGTAGCAGCTGAACAGCCTGCAACCAGAGCCCCCAAGCGAGCATTCCGAGCGCGACCGCGATGATCACCGGACCGGCGGCCGAGACGACACCAGGTGTCTGCACCGGCTCCCGATCGGAGAACAGGGCGATCAGCCCCCAGACCGCAACGACCAAGGCCAAGACCACCATGACGGTCGCGAGTATCAAGCCCCCGACGTAGCCCCGGGTGACGCCGCGTCGGGAGCTTTCCGTCACAGTGCCTTCGCCTGCACCTCGGCCAGGGCATCCTCGTACTCGGCGACGGCAGCCGCGTTCTTGCGCGCCACCTTGCGTCCGCGTGAGCCGATCCACGCGCCAAACCAGACGGTGACCTCGCGCGCGATGATGCCAGCGACGAGTGCGACAACGAGTGCACCCAAGCTCAGCCGAGCCGCCAGGAGGTCACTGACCGAGCTACGGAATTCCTCTCCGGTATCGATGACGGTGCCGAGGAACGCAACCCCGAACACGAGCACGCCCACCGGAAATCCGCCGATGACATAGGCCCACCATCCGGCGCGACCGGAGATGAGGACAACCAACGCCAGGCCGACGAAGAAGGCCGCAACTGAGCCCAAGTAGCTCCACGAGAGCAAGGCTGGCAGCAGCCCCTCGGTGAGGAACGTCGAAGGTGGGTATGACGGTGCAACAATCAGCGCGATGATGCCCGCGAACACCAACGCGAATCCGACCGTCGCGAGAAGGGCGATCAGGATGCCTGCGCCTCGATTCCCCTTAATCTCAGGCGGCATCGGGGTCTGCATGTACAGCGCGGCCATCGGGTGATCGGCACTGATGCGGATCTCCCCGTCGCGTGCCGGGCCGAGGCCCGCAGCAGCGGGAGCCGGGGCCGCACCAGGTGTTGTTCCGGTGGACGCGCCAGCTGCCGCACTGGCGGCTGCGGGCACCACTGGAGTGACCGAATCGGCCTCGAGTCGCTGAGCAAGACCCGAACCCTGAGTTGTGGGTGCCGCGGATGCAGCAGCCACAGACTGCGACTCGTGCGTCGGCCGCGAAGATCCGCCGTGCGGGGGCTGAGCTGCAAAAATCTCGCTTGCGGTCGGCCCGGGCGCTGCGCTCGGCTGCTCGACCACCGGCGCGATAATCGGGCGCTCGATCGTGTCGTCAATGACCGCGGGCTCGCCGGTTCCCGACCCTGACGACACAGGACCCTGGGGATCGACCGGGTCTGCAGCAGCGCTCTCGGTGGCGCGTTCAACGGCAGCCTGCACCTCGGTGCCGGACGGCTCATTCTCTTCGACGGGTGCCCCCGCCGTCTGCGTCTCGCGCTCTTCGCTCATGGCCTCACCTCTCGTCGCGACCCGGCCCGCATTGCATCACGTCACAACACATACCGGTTTGCCGCAAGAGTACAAGCGGGCGATGAAGTTCTCGCGCAGCACGCGCGAGTGTTGCCGATCCCAGCAGAAAGCAGACGGCGCCCACCCCGAAGGGTGAGCGCCGTCTGCGGAGAAACTACGAACTAGTTGTAGTTACCCGGGTTGAACTCGTCAGCGGTGAAGCTGTCGAAATCGACGAACGACAGATCGTTCTCGTCGAAGTTCGACTCGGTCGCGAACAAACGGCTCGGGTACCGCTCCGCTTTCGCTTCCTCGGTAGCGTTCACATCGACGTCACGGTAGACAGACAGGCCGGTGCCGGCCGGGATGAGCTTACCGATGATGACGTTCTCCTTGAGGCCGATGAGCGGATCTCGCGATCCCTCCATCGCAGCCTGGGTGAGCACGCGAGTGGTCTCCTGGAAGGAGGCCGCCGACAGCCACGACTCGGTCGCCAGCGAAGCCTTGGTGATACCCATGACTTCCGAACGTGCGGTCGCGGTGCGCTTGCCCTCAAGCAGCGCCTCGCGGTTCAGCCGCTGGTACTTCGCGCGATCCACCAGCTCACCCGGCAACAGATCGGTCTCACCGTGATCGACCACAGTCACCTTGCGCAGCATCTGACGCACGATGACCTCGATGTGCTTATCGTGGATCGGCACGCCCTGCGAGCGGTAAACGTTCTGTACGCCCTCAACGAGGTACCGCTGCACGGCGCGCTCACCTGGGATGTGCTTGCCGTTCTCGGTGGTGCCGACCTGCAGAATGTCCTTCGGGTCGAGCGTGCCCGCGATGAAGGGCTGACCCAACACCACACTGTCGCCGTCTTCGATGAGCAGGGTGGCACGCTTGAGCACCGGGTAGGCCTTCTCTTCTGTGCCGTCATCCGGCGTGAGGAGAATACGACGACCCTTTTCGGTGTCTTCGATGGTGACACGACCCGCGGCCTCTGCGATCGGCGATGCACCCTTGGGGGTGCGCGCCTCGAAGAGCTCCTGCACGCGGGGCAGACCCTGCGTGATGTCGTCAGCCGAGGCAGACCCACCGGTGTGGAAGGTACGCATCGTCAGCTGCGTGCCGGGCTCACCGATGGACTGAGCGGCGATGATGCCCACAGCCTCACCGATGTCGACGCGCTGACCGGTTGCGAGCGAGCGACCGTAGCAGGTGGCGCACACGCCGACTGCCGACTGGCAGGTCAGAACCGAGCGCACCTTGATCTCGGTAACGCCAGCCGCAACGAGCGTGTCGATGAGCACGTCGCCCACGTCAGCGCCGGCCACTGCGATGACGTTGCCCTGCGCATCGATCGCTTCGCTCGCAAGGGTGCGGGCGTAGACCGAGTTCTCGACGTTGTCGTCGCGCACGAGGGTGCCGTCGGCATCCGCGGTTGCGATCGGCAATTCAAGCCCTCGTGTCGTTCCGCAGTCTTCCTCACGGATGATGACATCCTGCGAGACGTCGACGAGTCGACGAGTCAGGTAGCCCGAGTCGGCGGTTCGCAGCGCGGTGTCAGCAAGACCCTTACGCGCACCGTGGGTGGCGATGAAGTACTCCGCCACTGACAGGCCCTCGCGGTACGAGTTGATGATCGGACGAGGGATGATTTCACCCTTCGGGTCACTCACCAGGCCTCGCATGCCCGCAATGTTGCGGATCTGCAGCCAGTTACCACGTGCACCCGACGACACCATGCGGTAAATGGTGTTGTCTTCGGGGAACGCTTCGCGCATGGCCGACGCAACCTCTTCGGTCGCCTCGGTCCAGATCTCGACGAGCTCAGTGTGACGCTCGGCATCTGTGATCATGCCCTTGTCGAACTTCTTCTGCACTGCGGCGGCAGCAGTTTCGTGCTGTGCCAGAATCTCAGCCTTGTTCGACGGCGTCACGATGTCAGACAGCGCCACCGTGATACCCGAACGGGTAGCCCAGTAGAAGCCGGCATCCTTGATGCGGTCGAGCGTTGCGGCGACCTCCACCTTGGGGTACCGCTCGGCAAGGTCGTTGACCAGGCTCGACAGGGTGCCCTTGTCTGCCACGCGCTCGAAGTACGGGTACCCCACTGGGAGCGCCTCGTTGAAGATCGCGCGACCCAGCGTGGTTTCCACAATGAGCGGACGCTCGGAGGTGACACCCTCTGCGTTGGTGTACCCGTGCAGGCGAATCTTCACCTTGGAACCCAGATCGAGAGTCCCCTCATCCTTGGCAAGGATTGCCTCGGCGATTGAGCCAAACGCGCGCCCCTCACCCGGTTCACCAGTCTTCACGGTGGTCAGGTGGTGCAGGCCGATGATCATGTCCTGCGAGGGCAGGGTGACCGGTCGACCATCAGACGGCTTCAGGATGTTGTTCGACGCGAGCATCAGCACGCGGGCCTCGGCCTGAGCCTCAACCGACAGCGGGAGGTGCACAGCCATCTGGTCGCCATCGAAGTCGGCGTTGAAGGCGGTGCAAACGAGCGGGTGCAGCTGGATCGCCTTACCCTCGACGAGCTGCGGCTCAAACGCCTGAATTCCGAGACGGTGCAGGGTGGGTGCGCGGTTCAGCAGCACGGGGCGCTCGCGGATGATCTCCTCGAGCACGTCCCAGACCTCGCTGCGTGAACGCTCAACCATGCGCTTGGCGGCCTTGATGTTCTGCGCGTGCGACAGATCGATCAGGCGCTTGATCACGAACGGCTTGAACAGCTCGAGCGCCATCTGCTTGGGCAGACCACACTGGTGCAGCTTGAGCTGCGGGCCGACCACGATGACCGAACGGCCCGAGTAGTCAACGCGCTTGCCGAGCAGGTTCTGACGGAACCGGCCCTGCTTGCCCTTCAGCATGTCTGACAGCGACTTCAGCGCACGGTTTCCGGTGCCCGTCACGGGGCGACCGCGACGGCCGTTGTCGAACAGCGCGTCCACAGCTTCCTGCAGCATGCGCTTCTCGTTGTTCACGATGATCTCGGGGGCCCCAAGATCGAGGAGGCGGCGCAGACGGTTGTTTCGGTTGATCACGCGACGGTACAGATCGTTGAGATCAGACGTCGCGAAGCGGCCACCATCGAGCTGCACCATCGGGCGCAGCTCCGGCGGGATCACGGGAACGACATCGAGCACCATCGCAGCCGGGCTCGCGCCAGTCTGCAGGAACGAGCTGACAACCTTCAGTCGCTTGATGGCGCGGATCTTCTTCTGACCCTTGCCCTCGGAGATCTGGAGGTGAAGCATGTCGCTTTCCTCCTGCAGGTTGAAGGCCTCCAGGCGCTTCTTGATGGCCTCGGCGCCCATGTAGGCCTCGAAGTAGTCGCCGTAGCGATCCATCAGGTCAGCGAAAGTGGCGTCTTCTGGCTTGAGATCGCCGACCTTCAGGGTGCGGAAGTCTTCCCACACGCGCTTCAGGCTGGCGATATCGTCATCGAATCCCTTGCGGATCGATGCCATCTCCTTCTCGGCCGAAGCCTCGGCGCGGCGACGCTGATCTGCCTTCGCACCCTCGGCCTCGAGTGCCGCGAGATCCGATTCTGCCTGCTGCTGACGCTGGGCGATGGCGAGATCGCGCTGCTTCTCAAGCGACTCGAGTTCGAGGCGCAACTCATTCTCGAGCTCGGGAAGATCGTCGCGCCGACCTTCCTCGTCGACATCGATCACCATGTACGCGGCGAAGTAGATGACCTTCTCGAGATCCTTCGGCGCCATGTCAAGCAGGTAACCCAGACGGCTGGGCACACCCTTGAAGTACCAGATGTGCGTGACTGGTGCGGCGAGCTCGATGTGGCCCATCCGCTCGCGACGTACGCTCGACTTCGTAACCTCTACGCCACAACGCTCGCAGACGATGCCCTTGTAGCGAACACGCTTGTACTTGCCACAAGCGCACTCCCAGTCGCGGCTCGGTCCGAAGATTTGTTCGCCGAACAGGCCGTCCTTCTCGGGCTTCAGTGTGCGGTAGTTGATGGTCTCTGGCTTCTTGACCTCGCCGAACGACCAGCTGCGAATATCGTCAGCGGTCGCCAGGCGGATCTGCAGCTCGTTAAAACTCGTACCCTCGAGCAATGTGTCTCCTTGGGGATGTAAATCTCTGTGGTGTATTCCGACGCGCGCATCATCCGAGGATGATGCGGCCATCAACTCAGATCTCGTCGATTGACGAGGTCTCGAAGCGGGTCGAGAGGTTAATGCCGAGCTCCTCCGCAGTGCGGTGAGCCTCATCGTCGTTATCGCGCAGATTCACGACTTCTCCACCGGCGCCAAGCACCTCGACGTTCAGGCAGAGCGACTGCATCTCTTTCATGAGTACGCGGAACGACTCAGGAACTCCCGGCTCGGGGATGTTTTCCCCACGAACGATCGCCTCGTACACCTTGACGCGGCCAAGGATGTCGTCGGACTTCACCGTGAGCAATTCTTGCAGCGCGTATGCGGCGCCATAGGCCTCGAGCGCCCACACTTCCATCTCACCGAAACGCTGTCCACCGAACTGTGCCTTACCACCCAGCGGCTGCTGCGTGATCATCGAGTACGGTCCGGTTGAGCGCGCGTGAATCTTGTCGTCAACCAGGTGGTGCAGCTTCAGGATGTACATGTAGCCGACGGAGATCGGGTACGGGTACGGCTCGCCAGAGCGACCGTCGAACAGGCGGGTCTTGCCGCTTGCGCCGATGAGTCGCTCGCCATCGCGAGTCGGGAGGGTCGAATCGAGCAGACCGCCGATCTCTGCCTCGGTCGCGCCGTCGAACACCGGGGTTGCGACCTTGGTGTTCGGTGCAGCTTCGAACGCTTCCTTCGGCAGGTTTGCGGCCCACTCGGGCAGACCGTCAACCTTCCAACCCTGCTTGGCGATCCACCCGAGGTGGATCTCAAGCACCTGGCCGAAGTTCATTCGACCGGGCACGCCCAGCGGGTTGAGGATCACGTCGACCGGAGTGCCGTCTTCGAGGAAGGGCATGTCTTCCACCGGAAGAATCTTCGAGATGACACCCTTGTTGCCGTGACGACCGGCGAGCTTGTCGCCCTCGGTGATCTTGCGCTTCTGAGCGATGTAGACAACCACGCGCTGGTTCACACCAGAGCCCAGATCGTCATCGTTGTCGTTCTCAGCGTCGAAGACCTTGACCGCGGTGACGGTACCGGCAACACCGTGGGGCACCTTCAGCGAGGTATCGCGAACCTCGCGGCTCTTCTCGTTGAAGATCGCGCGCAGCAGGCGCTCCTCGGCCGACAGCTCGGTCTCGCCCTTCGGCGTGACCTTGCCGACGAGGATATCGCCGGGGCGAACCTCGGCACCGATGCGGATGATGCCGCGCTCGTCGAGGTCTTTTAGCGCCTCCATGCTGGCGTTGGGGAGATCACGGGTGATCTCTTCCTTGCCGAGCTTGGTGTCGCGGGCATCAACGTCGTACTCCTCAACGTGGATCGACGAGAGCGTGTCGTCCTTCACCAGGTTCTGGCTCAGGATGATGGCGTCCTCGAAGTTGTGACCCTCCCACGACATGAACGCGACGAGCAGGTTCTTGCCGAGTGCGAGCTCGCCATTCTCGGTCGCTGGACCATCGGCGATAACCTCGCCGGCTTCGATCCGTTCGCCCGACTTCACGATCACGCGGTGGTTGTAGTTCGTGCCCTGGTTAGAACGATCGAACTTGCGCAGGAAGTAGGTCTTCGTTCCGCCCTCGTCGTGCTGGACGGTGACGAAATCGGCCGACACGTCGGTGATGACACCGGCAGCCTCCGAGGTGATGACATCGCCAGCATCGATCGCGGCGTAGCCTTCCATACCGGTACCCACGAGCGGCGACTCGCTGCGAACCAGCGGCACCGCCTGGCGCTGCATATTGGCACCCATGAGTGCGCGGTTTGCATCGTCGTGCTCGAGGAACGGAATGAGCGAGGTCGCTACCGAGACCATCTGACGCGGGGACACGTCCATGTAATCGACGCGGCCCGCATCGACCATCTCGACCTCAGAGCCACGGGGGCGAGCCAGCACCTGCTTGTCGGCGAAGCGGCCATCGCTGGTCAGCGGGGCGCCGGCCTGCGCGATGAGGAACTCGTCCTCCTCATGGGCGGTGAGGTAATCGACCTGGTCGGTGACCTTGCCGTCGATCACGCGACGGTACGGCGTCTCGATGAAGCCAAACGCGTTGATGCGCGCGAAGGTCGCGAGCGCGCCGATCAGGCCAATGTTCGGGCCTTCCGGGGTCTCGATGGGGCACATACGGCCGTAATGCGACGGGTGAACGTCACGCACCTCAACGCCTGCGCGGTCACGCGACAGACCGCCGGGGCCGAGTGCAGAGAGTCGACGCTTGTTGGTCAGCCCCGCGAGCGGGTTGTTCTGATCCATAAACTGCGACAGCTGCGAGGTGCCGAAGAACTCCTTGATCGCGGCCAGCACGGGGCGCGTGTTGATCAGGGTGTTCGGCGTGATCGCCTCGATGTCCTGCGTGGTCATGCGCTCGCGAACCACGCGCTCCATCCGGCTGAGCCCGGTGCGCACCTGGTTCTGAATCAGCTCGCCAACGGCGCGGATGCGACGGTTGCCGAAGTGATCAATATCGTCGGTGTCAAGACGCAACTCGACTGCCTTGCCGTCGCGAACGCCCGGCAGGGTCTCGGTGCCCGCGTGGAGGCCAACGAGGTACTTGATCGTCGCGACGATGTCTTCGAGCGAGAGCACCGAATCGGTGATGGGAGCGTCGATCCCGAGCTTGCGGTTGATCTTGTAACGACCAACCTTCGCGAGGTCGTAGCGCTTCGAGTTGAAGTAGCTGTTGTCGAGCAGCGCGCGCGCCGCTTCGATCGCAACCTGCTCGCCCGGACGCTGCTTGCGGTAGATGTCCTTCAGGGCATCTTCCTGCGTGGTGATGCCGTCTTTTTCAAGGGTGAGCGCGATCGACTCGTAACCGGCGAACTCCTCGAGGATCTCCTCGCTGGTCATGCCCAGCGCCTTCAGGAAGACGGTGACCGACTGCTTGCGCTTACGGTCGATACGCACGCCAACCTGATCGCGCTTGTCGATCTCGAACTCGAGCCACGCACCGCGGCTCGGAATCACACGAGCCGAGAAGACATCCTTATCGCTGGTCTTCTCCTGGCTGCGGTCAAAGTAGACGCCCGGGCTACGGACGAGCTGCGACACGATGACGCGCTCGGTGCCGTTGATGATGAAGGTGCCCTTGTCGGTCATGATGGGGAAATCACCCATGTAGACGGTCTGGCTCTTCAGCACCTGAGTCTCGGTGTTGTAGAAGGCCGCCTCGACGTAGAGCGGGGCAGAGTACGTCTTGCCACGCTCCTTGCACTCGTCGATCGAGAACTTCTGTTCATCGAGAATCGGGTTCTCGAACGAGAGCTGCATCGTGCCGGCGTTATCTTCGATCGGCGAAATCTCGTCGAAGATCTCTTCGAGGCCACTCTTCAGCGCGATGTCGTCGCGCCCCTGAGCTTGAGCCTCAATGACGCGTGATTTCCACACGTCATTGCCGACGAGCCAATCAAAGCTCTCGAGCTGGAGTGCCAACAGATTTGGCACCGCCAACGTGTCGGAAATCTTAGCGAAGCTGAGTCGCGAGTGATCGCGACCGTTCTTCGGCGAATGGGTGGAAGTTGCGTTGCGCGCAGCAGCCAAGGAAACTACCTCCGTGGGCCCCGTCGGGCCGGTTGACCTGGTCTTGCAGAAAGGCTTCGAGTCACAAGTTGAAAGGCCCGTGAAAACAGGCATGACGGCCGACCGCAATATGAAGGCAGATAGGTGTTCGAAGCGCAACTATCTACTGTAATCGATCTGTTACCGTTCGGCAAGCGGCGATGTGGATCAGGCCTGGTGCCGAGCCCCTCGGGTAAGATATGACTATGCCTGATCAGAGCACCTCCTCCCCCGAGATCCGCATGTTTGGTGCCGACTGGTGCGGTGATTGCCGCCGGGCGAAGCGCCTGTTTGGTGAACTGGGAGTTTCCTACCAGTACATCAATCTGGAGGCGGAACCCGCGGCTGCAGAGGTCGCCCGCGACATCAGTGGGCGCACGAACATCCCGGTCATCATCTACCCCGACGGTAGCCATCACGTCGAGCCAAGCGACGCCGATATGCGCGCGAAACTCACCGAACTCGGCCTCGGGTGAAGCTCCCCGACCCCATCACATTGACCTCGGGGCTCATCGCAGAGTTTGAGGAAGACCGATGGGTGCCGGGAGCCGTGCAGCTCCTCATCGATGGCACGCCCCAGTCTCACGTCAACCTGCGCGACCCGTCCGAGCTCTTCTTTGAGTACATTCGGCGGATCGGCCATGTCATCGACTTGTTCCGCACGCCTGGAAGGCCCCTTTCTGCGCTCCACCTGGGCGGCGGCGCCTTCACACTGCCACGCTACATCGAGGCCACCCGCCCGGGCAGCCGGCAGCAGGTGGTTGAGCTTGAGGGCGCACTCGTCGATCTGGTTCGCGAGGCCGCCCCCCTCCCCAAGCGCGCAAGCATCCGCGTGCGACGCGGCGATGCACGCGAGATGCTCTCAAAGCTTCCCGAGGGCATGCACGGGGCCATGGATCTGATCGTGGTCGATATTTTTGCGGGGGATCGCACTCCCGCCCATGTCTCCAGTGTCGAGTTTTACGAGCTCGTGCGGCCACTCCTTTCACCCGACGGGATCGTCGTGGTCAACGTCACCGATGGCACCGGGCAGCACTTCACGCGCGGCCAGATCGCCACCCTGGAAAGCCTGTTTCCCACGGTTGCCGCGATCGCCGAGCCTCAGGTGCTGAAAGGTCGGCGCTTTGGCAATATCGTGCTGCTCGCGGCTGAGCACACCGACGAACTGGACTGGCTGCCCCGGCTACTCGCCAGCGGTCCACATCCCGCACGCATGCTAATCGGCCGTGAGCTCGAGGCGTTCGTGGGAGGCGTGAAGCCCGTCACCGACGAGCATGCGACCGACTCCCCTCGTCCGGCCCGCGAGCTCTTCGAACGTTCATGACAACTTCCAGCGCCTCCGGTGACCCTACTCGTGGCTGACCTCACGCGCGTGCGCGTCTGGGCTGATGCGTTGATTCGCATGCATTTAGACCCGGCCGAATGGAGCTTCGGCTTCGACCACGCTAAGCGACGCGCGGGACTCTGTAACTTCACGGATCGCCGCATCACGGTCTCTCGCTATCTTGCGGCGAAATTCGACGACGACGAGATCCATCAGATCTTGCTGCACGAGGTGGCGCACGCGATGGCGGGGCCAAACGCAGGCCACGGCCCCGCGTGGAAGCGCATTGCCGGGGAGATCGGCTACGTGGGCGGGCGCACGCACGATGGGGATGTCGCGCGTGAGTTAGCTCCGTGGGTCGGCCACTGCCCCGGGGGGCACGAACACGTGCGCTTTCGCCGCCCGACGCGCGAGACGAGTTGCGCGCTCTGCTCCCGTAGCTTCTCCCCCGCCCACCTCATCGCCTGGAACAAGCGCCGCTAACACCCGACCGAAGCCAGAGCTTGCCTGAGCAGCTTGCCGCGGCCGCCCGTAAGATCTGCGAGGTTACCCTCGGCGAGCGCCTGCTCGGGCGACATCCACGTCACCTCAAGCGCGTCCTGTCGGGGGTTGCAGCTGCCCGTGACCGGCACCACGAACACCAGCGACACCGCGTGCTGACGCTCGTCGACAAACGGTGAAATGCCGGGTAGCGGGAAGTATTCCGCGACCTGCGCGGGCACCGGCGAGGCTGGGATCAGCGGGAACGCCATCGGCCCCAAATCGTTTTCGAGGTGCCGGAAGAGGGCATCTCGAATCGACTCACCATAGCGCACGCGCCCGGCAATGAAGGCCCGGTTCATCACGCCGTCGGCGTTGCTGCGCAGCAGCAGCCCCACCTCGGTGACCTGCCCCTGCCCATCAACACGGACGGGCACGGCCTCGACGTAGACGATGGGCATGCGGCCGCGCACGAACGCAAGCTCGTCGTCGCTCAGCCAACCCGGATTCATGTTTGGCGCGGGCCGGTCGTCGGGGTCACCGGGTTCCGGCCGCTCGGCCGTGTCAATCGCCATGGCTTCATTCTGCACGATCACCCGTGCCCGTGCCATCGGCGCGCCAGCACCGTCGCCGCAAACGGGTGCTACTTCCCAAGGCGCCGCTGCCTGCGCGAATAGTCGCGCAGCGCGCGCAGCAGGTCGACCTCGCGCAGGTCGGGGTAGAGCGCTTCGACAAAGTAGAACTCGGAGTGCGCCGACTGCCAAATCATGAAGTCACTCAGTCGCTGCTCACCCGAGGTGCGAATGACCAGATCGGGATCGGCCTGGCCCCTGGTCCACAGGTGCTCGCCGATCATCTCGGGAGTGAGCCTTTCGGCGAGCGTCTCGATCGTGCCACCTGCGGCCTGGTGTTCAGCAATCACGCTGCACATGGCGGCGGTAATCTCGCTGCGGCCGCCGTACCCGACTGCGAGGTTGATATGGAGGCCGTCGCGACCCTCGGTGTCACGCTCGGCGCGCTCAAGCGCGAGGGCGAGTTCGGGTGACAGCCCCTCGATCGACCCCACGTGCTTCACCCGCCAGGCATCGATCGCCGCCAGGTCGGTGGCGAGATCCGCAATGATGCCGAAGAGATCGGTGAGTTCCTGGCTCTCCCGCCCAGCCAGGTTGTCGGCTGACAGGAGGTACAGGGTCACCACCTCGATGCCGCTCTCCTCGCACCACCCGAGAAACTCGGGAATCTTCCGGGCACCGGCACGATGGCCGACCGCTGCGCGCTCCTGCAAACGCTGCTTCGCCCAGCGCCTGTTGCCGTCGACGATCACGGCGATGTGGTGCGGCACTCGCGCTGTGTCGATCTCACGCCTGAGGCGCCGCTGATACAGCCGGTACAGCAGCCCGGGCCGTGGTGAGGTTCGCTCGGGATTCACCCTGCGAGTGTATCGGCTCGCGATTAACGCAAGTACACGGGATCGAGTGCCACAAGCAGCGCGGCGGCCCAGTGGCACAGGAACGCGAGCACGGTCAGCGCGTGGAAGATCTCGTGAAACCCAAATGCTCCGGGAATGGGATTGGGGCGCTTCAGTCCATAGACGATCGAGCCCAGGGTGTAAAGCAGACCACCAACGATGACCAGGATCATGGCGACCGGGCTGGCACCATAAATGTCGCCCATGTACATGACCGCCGCCCAGCCCAGGATGAGGTACAGCGGCACATACAGCCAACGCGGGGCGCCGATCCAGAAGACGCGGAACCCGATGCCCAGGAGCGCGCCAGCCCAGACGAGCACCAGCAGCAGGATGCCCTTCTCTGCTGGCAGCGCGAGCAACGCGATGGGGGTGTAGGTGCCCGCGATCAGCAGGAAGATGTTGGCGTGATCGAGGCGACGGAAGGTCTGCCTGACCCTCGGGCTCCAGTTCACGCGGTGGTAGAGAGCAGAGATACCGAACAACATCATGCTCGTGAAGGTAAAGACCGCCGCGGCCCACTTGGCGACCGGACCATCGGCCACCGAGATGAGCACGATGCCGGCAACGACGGTGATCGGAAACGTGGCCGCGTGGATCCACCCGCGCCAACTCGGCTTGATGTCTGCGTCGGCCGAACCTACCCGATGGTGGGCCTCATGTTCCACCGCGTCTTCGAGCAGCGGAAGCGAGAGGCTATCCGGCTCTGGGAACGAGTGTGGATCGCGCGCAGTCATGCACCTAGTGTACGAAATCCACAGAATCTGCGACGCATATATGTAAGGAACCTCAGTCGGCGAGTCTGCCGATGCGTCAGTCCGCGAGGAGCGCGAGCACGGCCTCGCCATAGCGCTCAAGCTTGGCCTGGCCGATCCCGGAAATGCCCAAAAGTTCTTCCTCATCTTGCGGGCGATGCAGGGCGAGCGCGCTGAGCGTCGCGTCACCGAACACCACGTAGCTGGGAACTCCCTGCTCGCGCGCCTCGGCGAGGCGCCATTCCCGCAACCGATCGAACACCGCGAGCTGCGCCTCGTCAAGATCGGCCGCGGCAGCGGAACGCTTGCTCCCAGTGGATCCGCCCCCGCCGCGTCTGGCCGCGACCTCCTCGCGCATCATGACCTGAGCCTCGCCCCGGAGGATCAGCTTCGACTGCTCGGTCGGGGCGAGCACGCCCCACTCCCCGAGCGAATCCACCCCGCCCGTGGCCAACAGGTGCCGAACCACGCCGCGCCACTGCGTCGCCGAGAGGTCACTGCCGATGCCCCAGGTCGACAGCTCATCGAGTCGCAGCTGATCCACTCGCGGTGAGCGCACCCCGCGCAACACGTCAATGTGTTGCCCGGCGGCGAACGTCTTGCCGCGCTCGCGCCCGATTCGCACCACCGTCGAGAGAAGTTTCTGCGCGGGAATCGTCGCGTCCCAGAGCTTCGGAGGCTCGAGGCACACGTCGCAGTTGCCGCAGGGCGTGCTGAGTTCTTCGCCGAAGTAGCGCAACAGGTACTGCCTGCGGCACCCGGTGGTCTCGCAGAGCGCGAGCATGTGGTTGAGGTGACGCACCTGGTTGCGCTTCGTCTCGGCGTCGCCGTCGTTTGACTCGATCATCTGCCGCTGCTGCACGACATCGGCGAGCCCGTAGGCCATCCACGCTTCCGCCGGGGCGCCGTCACGCCCGGCGCGGCCCGTCTCCTGGTAATACCCCTCGACCGACTTGGGCAGATCGATGTGCGCGACAAATCGCACGTCTGGCTTGTCGATGCCCATCCCAAACGCGATGGTGGCGACCACCACCACCCCCTCCTCACGCAGGAAGCGCGTCTGCGCGTTCAGACGCTGCTCGGCGGGGAGACCCGCGTGATACGCGACCGCGTCGACACCCGCGTCTCGCAACCAGGCCGCGGTTTGCTCGACCCGCTTCCGGCTCAGCGCGTAGACGATCCCAGCCTCCCCCGCGTGCCCGCGGGTCACGAAGTCGACCAGCTGCTGCCGGACCGTCCCCTTTGTCACGATGCGATACGTGATGTTTGGCCTGTCGAAGCTCGAAACGAAATGTCGGGCGCGGCCTAAATGCAATCGCTCGGTGATTTCGCGGTGCGTCTCGGGTGTCGCCGTCGCGGTCAGTGCGATGCGCGGCACCTCGGGCCACACCTCGGCGAGCGCGCCCAGGCGCAGGTAGTCGGGCCGAAAGTCATGCCCCCACTGCGAGACACAGTGCGCTTCGTCGATCGCGAACACGGCGATCTTTCCCTGCCGCAGAAAGTCAACGGTGCCCGGGGCGGAGAGCCGTTCGGGCGCGAGATACAGCAGGTCGAGCTCGCCCGCGAGGTAGGCCGCCTCGATGGCCTGTCGATCCGATCCGCTAATCGACGAGTTCAGAGCCGCTGCGCGCACGCCCGCGAGCCTGAGCGCCGCAACCTGATCGTGCATGAGTGCGACGAGGGGCGACAGCACGACACCCGTACCCTCACGGCACAGAGCGGGGATCTGGAAGCAGATGGACTTGCCGCCTCCGGTGGGCATCAACACCACCGCGTCACCGCCCGCGTTCACCTGGTGGATGATCGCTTCCTGCTCGCCGCGGAACGCGTCAAAACCGAAGACGTCGGCGAGTACGCGTGCCGGGTCAGCCGTGTGGGGCGCCGCGGTCATCTCGAGCTACACGCGGGGTTCGGAATCAGTGTTCCCCGCATCTGGCTGGGTGCCAGCCGCGCCCCCAGCAGCAGTGCCGCTCTGAGCAGAAGCCGCGGAATCGCGCTCGGCAACCTCCGCGGCGAGCGCCTCACCAATCTCGTGGCGGTATTTGCTGCGGCGAAGCCGACGCACCAGGTCGAAGCCGAGGAAAATGACGGCGAGAGCGAAGAGCGCCGTCACCGCGAAACCGATGACGCCCGGCGAGACGGAGGCCGGATCAAACTCGGCCTCCTCTTCGGCGAACAGTGCGATCATCGCGACCACGGTTGTCAGAACGCTCATGCCGTCTCCTCGTCAATCCCCTGAAACAGGTCTGCTTCAAACTCGCTTGTGGCAACGCGCGACGCAGCGAGTCGATAATCCTCGTAGGGCCAGGCCTCGCGCTGGAGATCATTCGGCCAGAAAAAGAAAAAACTGTCGGGCGGGATCTGGCTCGCGTGGGCGCGCAGCGCCGCGTCTCGCTGATCAAAGAAACGGCCGACTTCGACCCGCGCGGTGACATCGCTGGGCCGTCTCCGAAAGCGCTGCTCCATCTCCTCAAACTGGGCGATCAGCGGCGACTCGGGCTCACGCTCACGCAGCACCTCGTAGACGCGGGTCATGCGCTCAGTATTGAAGATCGATTCGTAGTACAGCTTCTTGATGGCCCAGGGCTCACCGGCGTCGGGATACGACTCCGCGTCACCCGAGAGATCCCACGCGATCTTCGAAATCTCGTGGCACCTGATGTGGTCGGGGTGCGGGTAGCCACCCTGCTCGTTATAGGTGATCATCACGTGGGGGCGAAACTCGCGCACCAACCGCACGAGCGCCTCAGCCGAAACTTCTGCCGGCACATCGGCGAAGCTCCCCTGCGGAACCGCCACGCCCTCGGGCGGCAACCCCGAATCTTCGTAGCCCAGCCAACGATGCTGAAAGCCGATGATCTCGCGGGCGTGATCCATCTCAGAACGGCGCAGGCCGGCCAGATCGCGTCGACTCTTCGGGTCGCGCGCCACGAGCTCGTTGAGCACGTCGCCGCGCTCGCCGCCAGTGCAACTCACGATCAGCACCTCGGCACCCTGATCAAGATAGTGCGCATAGGTGGCTGCGCCCTTGCTCGATTCGTCGTCGGGATGCGCGTGCACCGCGATCAACCTCAGCGCCATTGCGGCCTCTCATCTGACTCCCGGGAGGGCCCGGTACGCTGGCGTAAGTCTCCACTCTACTGGCTTGACTTCGGAGGAACCCGTGACGCAGACGGCTGACCCGTCGGTGCCTACCCAGGCCGCTCAAACGACCCCCGAGTCGATCGACGAACGCTACGGTCGCGGACGACAGCGCGGCATCGACAAGCGAGTGGGGTGGATCCTCGCGGGGGTGCTGCTCCTCAGCGGTCTCGCCGTGGTTCTCTTTGGGGGCTGGCAACAGACGAGCCAGGTCGAGTTTCGCGACCTCTCCTATTCGGTCGAGAGCGATCGCGAAGTGAGCGTCAGCTTTGAAGTCACCGCGCTCGCAGGTGCCGATCTCGCGTGCGCGCTCGAGGCTCTCAGCCCCTCATTTGCGACAGTGGGCTGGAAGGTGCTCGAGCTCGACCCCTCCGCCGATCGCACCCGCCGCTTCACTGAGATGCTCGTGACGACATCCCCGGCGACCACCGGCATCGTGCGCTCGTGCTGGATTCGCGAAGACGGCGCAGCGGGCTAAGACGCGCCGCCTGCACTCGGTGCCGCCTCCAGACGATGCAGCCGACCGGCTGATAGTCTGTCGGGCAAGCCCCGGCACTGCTGGGGCATAGCTACATCTGCGGGAGATCCGCAGCAATGATAGATTCGCAGATTCGATGGAGGATCCAGCATGGAAGACAATCACACCTGGCTCACCCAAGAAGCCTACGACCGGCTCAAGGGCGAGCTTGACCACCTTTCCGGCCCCGGCCGACGAGACATCACCGCGCGCATCGAGGCCGCGCGCGAAGAGGGCGACCTCAAGGAGAACGGCGGGTACCACGCCGCAAAAGACGAGCAGGGGAAGATGGAGGCGCGGATCCGCGATCTCCAAGAACTGTTGAAGCACGCTGTTGTGGCCGAGGCGCCGAAAAGCCGCGGAATCGTCGAGGTGGGCACGGTCATCACCGCGGAGATCATGGGCGACGAGGAGCGCTTCCTGCTCGGCAACCGCGAAATCGCCGACGGCGAGGGCATCGAGGTATATAGCGCTGAGAGCCCGCTCGGTTCCGCGATCCTGGGCCTGAAAGTCGGCGGCACCGCGAGCTACACCGCGCCGAACGGCAAAGAGATTGACGTGAAGATTCTCGGCGTCGACACCTACGCCGGCTGACGCGACGACACTCGAACGAGGGCGCCGGGTCAACCGACTCGGCGCCCTCAGTCGTCAATGGTCAGCTGACTAGCCCCGGCCCACGAAGTGATCCATTGACGAATACACTCTGAACACCCGGTCTGCGATGAGATCCCAGGCCCTCGTGGGGAGCACCCCACGCAGCGCCATGGCGAGCTTCACCGTCCACGGCCTGGCAACAACGGGCGTGCCCGACAACATGCCCGACCAGGCAGCCCGGACCGCGGCTTCTGGCCGCATGATGGGGGTCAAGAGGGGCCCCCGAGCACCCTGAAACATGCCGGTCGACACGTAGCTGGGCACGAACGTGGTGACGACGACATTGCCGGTGCCCGCGCGTTCAAGTTCGAGCCGCAGCGACTCGCTCCAGCCGATCATTGCCCACTTCGAGGCCGCGTAGACGCTCATGTTGGGGTTCGCGAGTGTTCCGGCTGCGGAGGCTATGTTCAGGATCCGCTTCGAGCGCGCGCGGTCGGCCATCATCGCGGGCAGAAGGGCCCGGGTGAGCCACATCGGGGCGAGCGTATTCACCCGCATGGTCGCCTCGATGTCACGTTCGGAATCATGCTCCCAGAACGGCACCCCGCGCACGATCCCCGCGTTGTTCACCAGGATGTCTGGCGTGCCGAGCTCAGCGAGGGTGCGCTCGGCTGCTTCGGCAACCTGGTTTCGGTCGGCGATGTCGACCGTGAAGCAACGCACCTTGGATCCCACAGCCTCGAGTTCTCGCGCAAGCTTTTCCATGGGTTCGGGGGTCAGATCCCACAGAGCGATCGCCGCGGCACCCTCGTCTGCGGCAAGCCTGGCATAGATTTCACCCATGCCACGCGCGGCACCGGTGATGACGACGACCGCCCCGGCGGCCGATCTGCTTCGCTTCGGGCTACGTAGCATCGGGCGATCCCTTCCTAGTAGCGCTCACCGAGGCGAACACGGTATCCAGCGTCGCGAAGCGCACTGACGACCTCCTGCCCATGCTCGGGGCCTCGGGTCTCGATGTGCAGCTCCAGCTCGACATCGCTGATGGGCAGCTCGGTGGCATGCCGTGTGTGAACGACCTCGACGACGTTGGCATTCTTGCTGGCGACGATACTCGCCGTACGCACAAGCTGCCCCGGAATGTCGGGCAAGAGGATGCGCAGTTTGAGATATCGCGAGGAGGCGGCGAGCCCGTGACCAATGACCCGCTGCAGCAACAGTGGATCGATGTTGCCGCCCGAGAGGATCGTCGCGGTGGGGCCCGACACCTGCACCCGGTTCATGAGGAGGGCGGCCACGCCCGCTGCACCTGCCGGCTCGACCACCAGCTTGGTGCGCTCCAGCAGCATCACGATCGCACGCGCGATGTCGTCATCACTCACCGTGACGACTTCATCGACGTACCGTTGCACCATTTGGAAGGTCAGATCGCCGGGCCTGGCGACGGCGATCCCGTCAGCGATGGTCGGGCTGGTCTGGATGCTCACGGGCTCACCAGCCTCAAGTGACGGGCCAAATGAGGCGGCATTCTCCGCCTGAACCCCCACGATGCGAATGCTTCGCCCATCGCGCTCGGCGATCAGTTTCGCCGCAGCGGCGACGCCGGAAATCAGTCCGCCGCCGCCGATCGGCACAACGATGGTCTCTATTTCCGGGGCCGCCTCGAGCATCTCGAGTGCCACGGTGCCCTGCCCGAGGATCACCGAGGGGTGATCAAAGGGCGCAATGAACATCGCACCGGACTCTGCCACGAACTCGCGCGCGGCTGCCAAGGTGGCATCGAAGTTGTCGCCAATCAGGTGCACCTCGGCGCCGTATCGACGCGTCGCCTGCAGCTTGGGGAGCGCCACTCCGAGCGGCATGAAGATGGTTGCCTGAATGCCGAGCTCGCGTGCGGCGAAGGCCACACCCTGCGCGTGGTTGCCGGCGGAAGCCGCCACGACCCCCCGAGAACGCTCTTCGGGACTCAGCTGCCGAAGTCGGTTGTAGGCCCCCCGCAGCTTGTAGGCACCGGTGCGCTGGAGGTTTTCGCACTTCAGATAGACCTTCGGCACTCCCAGAATCTCGGCCAGATAGCGGGACGATTCCAATGGCGTGACGCGGGCCACACGGTGCACGATGTCGAGTGTGTCTTCGAACTCCGACAGGGTCGGCGGCACGAATGACTCGGTCTCGGGCGAAACCACGACCTGCTCGGTCATACTTTTCCTTCCTTGCGCGTGATCCGCGCGACGTTACGGGCCCGGTGTTTGGCTTCCCGCGAACGTTTATCGTGGTGGAGAAAGCTGGCGACCGGCGTGTCATCCGGATCCCACTTTCGAGCCATGAGCGTGTTTACGATGGCGCTTGCTGATGCCGCGATCGGCACCGCAAAGAGTGCACCGGGAATGCCCGCCAGCAGGGCGCCCGCAGAGACCGCCAGCACGACCCCGAGCGGGTGCACCCGAACCGCGTTGCCCATCACGAGCGGCTGCAGCACATGCCCCTCGATCTGGTTCACGAGGATGACCACGCCGAGCATGAGCAACGCGTTGACCGGGCCGTTGTACACGAGTGCGATAAACGTGGCCAGAAGCCCGGTGGTGATGGCACCCAGAAAGGGTATGAACGACCCCAGAAAGACGAGGATGGCGATCGGGATCGGGAGCGGCACTCCAAGAATCAGCGCACCCAGGCCGATCCCCACCGCGTCGACAAAGGCGACGAAAATCTGAACGCGCACGTACTGACCCACTGAGATCCACCCGGCGAGGCCGGCCGAGTGCACCGGCGCGTGGGCGCTCCTCGGGAGGAACCCGAGCACCCAAAACCAAATTCTCTTGCCATCGATCAGGAGGAAAATAAGGGAGAAAAGTGCCAGCAGAGAACCGGTGATGAGTTGTCCTGCAGTGGTCGTCACCGCGAGAGCGCCACTCCAAATCTCATCTTGGTGGGTTTCGATGGTGTTCACCAGCTGACCGATGAAGCCATTGACCTGCTCGGCCGAAAGGCCGAACGGTGCCGATTCGATCCACTTCAGAAAGTCATTCCACGCGATGCTGGATCGCCGAGCCACATCGCCAAACCCGCCACGCAGTTGACTGACGATCAGCCAGACGAGCGCCGTCACCGCGAGCAGGAACGCGAGAAGCGCGGTCACCACCCCTGCCCAGCGGGGCCAGCCGCGCTTGACGAACAGGCTCACAATGGGCTGCAACAGGGCGGTGAGGAGGATCGCGACCATGACCGGCACAACCAACACTCGCACCTGCACGATGAGCCACAACAGTGCAGCGATCGCGGCTCCGATAATGATGAGTCGCCATGACCACGCCGCGGCAACGCGCACCCCGAGCGGCAGCTCGGTCTCCGCGCTCACTTGTCGGCTTTGCTCTTCCACGGATTCATCCTAGCGATGGGGCGCATGCCGCCGTGTGTGGCGCCGACTACCGCAGCTTTCCGAGCCACCCACGCACGAGCGCCTCCTTTGCTCGGGTGAACGGTGGCATCACCGTCGGGCCGAGGGTGTCGGGATGCAGCGACTTCGCGAGCACCGCCTTCTCGTGGCTGAACGTGAGAAAGGATCGCTCGCCGTGATAGGCGCCCTGGCCGCTTGGCCCCACCCCGCCAAACGGGAGATCGGGCACGGTGAGGTGCATGATCGGCGCATTGAACGTGAGCGCACCGGAGCTCGTCTCTCGCTCCCACCGTGCGCGCACCGACCTGTCGTCGCTGAACACGTAGGCCGCAAGCGGCTTGTCTCGACCGCTCACGAACTCCAGCGCGTCGTCAATGCCGGATACCTCAACCAGCGGCAGAATCGGCCCGAAGATCTCATCGCGCATCACGGCCGAGTCGCGTGCGACTCCCGCGAGCACGGTCGGTTCGATGAAGCGCTCGGATGCGTCACTTCCGCCACCCGCCACGACGGTTCCGTCGGCGAGATACCCGACGAGCCTCGCGAACTGCGCATCATTCACGATCCGACCGTAGTCGGGGTTGCGCTGCACGGCGTTGCCATACAGCGAGTGGATCGCGTCGGCCAGGTGCGGGGCGAGCCGTGCGAGCACCTCGCGCGTACCCAACACGTAGTCGGGTGCGACGCAGGTCTGACCCGCGTTCAGGTACTTTGCCCAGACGATCCGCTTTGCCGCGTCGGCAGGTGCCACGGTCTCGTCGATGTAGACCGGTGACTTTCCGCCAAGTTCGAGGGTGATCGGGGTGAGGTGTTCCGCAGCCGCCCGGGCGACGATGCGGCCGACTCTGCCGTTGCCCGTGTAAAAGATGTGATCAAACCGCTCTGCAAGCAGCGCGGTGGTCTCGGGCACCCCGCCCTCGACGATCGCGAGCGCGCGCCGGTCGAGGTACCCGGGTATGAGCCTCGCCAGGGTGGCACTCGTGGCTGGCGCGAGTTCGCTCGGCTTTACAATCGCCGCGTTGCCGGCGGCGAGTGCACCCACTAGCGGCGACAGCGCGAGCATGAGCGGATAGTTCCACGGGGCGATGATCAGTGCGACACCCAGGGGCTCCGCCACGATACGAGCGGTCGCCGGCTGGAGCGCGAGCGGCGCCGCAACGCGGCGCGGCTTGATCCACTGTGAGAGGTGCGCGAGGGTGTGATCGATCTCACCCACCAAGAACCCAATCTCGGTAAGCTGCGATTCGACACCGGATTTGCCCAGGTCTGCGTGCAACGAGGCCTCGAACTCGCCCTCGTGCCGAATGAGCATGCTCCGCAAGGCGAGAAGCTGTTTCCTGCGCCACGCCTCCGGCCTCGTCACACCCTGCGCGAAGGAGTGGCGCACCCCAGCGACGATGGTGGTGATCGCTGATTCGGTGACGTGAGACTCGGGCATGCTCACAACCTAACCGTGCAGGGCAGGCACGATCAAATAGATACCAAAAAGTACGCCAGCAGCGGAGAGCGCGAAGCAGGTATAGGCGGCGATGGTGGCCCAGCGCGGGCGACCCAGCGGATCAACGTCGTCGTCTTCATCGTCGCGCGGGGCGCTCGGCACCGGCCCGGCCTCAACGCGCGGGGGTGTGGCGAGGAAACGAATACCCAGTGAGTACAGTGCCACGAGCGTGATCGCTGAGGCGATCGACGCGACGAAGACGATGACAAACGACATCCAGTCGATCACGAGCGAGCCCCCTTCTTGCGCCCGATGTGCACCGCGCGGCCCGCCCGGTTGACGTCTGGCACGGCAATCGCATTGGAGTGATCAACCCGATTGCGCCGGGAACGCCAAAAGATAAACAGGATGAATCCGAAGCCGAGCACGGAATCGATGACGATGCCCACGGTGCCGAGGTGCGCGATGACGGCCGCGAGGGCACCCACCGCACCTGCGGCCGGCAGCGTGAAGAGCCACCCAGTGGCGATCCGGCCCACGGTTCCCCAACGCACGCTAGACCGCCGACGCCCCAGGCCCGAGCCGATCACCGATCCGGAGGCGACCTGGGTGGTCGAAAGCGCAAAACCCAGGTGGGTGGAGGCGAGAATCGTCGCCGCGGTGCTGGTCTCTGCGGCGAAGCCCTGAGCCGGCTTGACCTGGGTCAGACCGGCGCCCATCGTGCGGATGATGCGCCACCCGCCGGAGTAGGTGCCGATCGCGATGGCGAGGGCGCAGGCGACGATCACCCAGAGTTGTGGCCCGCTGCCCGGCGCTTGCAGGTTCGCGGCGACCAGCGTCAGCGTGATGACGCCCATGGTCTTCTGCGCGTCATTGGTGCCGTGCGCGAGCGCGATGAGCGACGACGAGGCGACCTGGGCGTGGCGGAACCGACCGCGACCGTCCTTACGACCGTCGTGACGGCGAGTGATCGCGTAGGCGACCTTCGTCGCCGTGAAGGCCACCACCCCGGCGGTCAGCGGTGCCGCCACCATGGGGATGAGAATCTTCGAGAGCAGCACCCCACCGTTGATCGCTTCGATTCCGGCACCGACCAACGCGGCACCGATGAGGCCACCAAACAGCGCATGGGAGGAACTCGACGGCAGTCCGTACAGCCAGGTGAGGAGGTTCCAAATGATCGCCCCAATGAGCCCCGCAAAGATCATCTCAGGCGTGATGAGCACTCCGCCGTCGCCCTCGTTGATCAGCCCGCCCGAAATCGTTTTCGCAACCTCAGTCGAGAGAAACGCGCCAATGAGGTTGAGGATCGCCGCGATGAGCACTGCGGTCTTCGGCTTGAGCGCTCCCGTGGCAATCGGGGTGGCCATGGCGTTCGCCGTGTCGTGGAAGCCGTTGGTGAAGTCAAAGAAGAGTGCGAGCACGATGACGAGCAACACGATCAGAGTGAGGTCCACCGGCGTCTTTCGTTCGAGAGTTTGCTTCGTGGCGCACACCTGCTGGCCACGAAGGATTCACCCAAAGTTCACTAGCGCGCGCGTGCAGTTTATGCTGACATCTCGCCGCGGCAAGGTCAAGTCGAGCTGGGTGTTTTGCTCCGAAGCTTTCCTCCCCATTTCGCCGGGTACACTCAATCACGGCATTCTCGCGTGCGCCAGCCGCGATGTAGCCCGACCAGGAGGACTCCATGAGCATCGATTTCGTGCCCGAAGCTGGACAGATCACCATGTTCTCAACCGAGTGGTGTGGGTACTGCAAGCGCCTCAAGAAGATGCTCGATGCCGAAGGGATCGGCTACACCGAAATCGACGTTGAGGAGGTGCCCGGCACCGCGGAACTCGTCGAGGCCATTAATGGAGGTAACCGCACGGTGCCCACCGTGCTCTTTCCCGACGGCACCGCGGCAACGAACCCTTCGCTCAACGAAGTGAAGCAGCGCCTCACCGCCTAGCCCGCGAGGAGCGAGCCTTCGGGAGCGCGCGGCCCGAGGCGATCTGGCTGAGGCGGGCCGCCCGACGCAAGTACCGGCGGTTACCGTAGGCCGAGCTCCCCGCGCAGAACGTGCATGAGTGCGAGCATCTGCACCGATTCCTCTTCTTCACGCTTCGCCTCGGCACCGTCGAGCGCGCGTGCAGCCAGGCCCGCCTTGGTGTCGATCAGTTCGGCGATCTTCGCGTCGATCGTCTGCGCGGCAACGATACGCCAGGCGGTGACCGGCTCTTCCTGGCCGATGCGGTGCACACGGTCGATCGCCTGCGTCTGCTCGGCGTCCGTCCAACTCAGCTCCGCGAGCACAACATCTGACGCGGCCTGCAGGTTCACGCCGACGCCCGCCGCGGTCAGCGAGCACACCGCAACGGCAACCTCGGGGTCGCTGTTGAACGCGTCGATCTGGGCCTGCCGAAATGTCGCCGTCTGGTCGCCACGGATCGAGATCGTCTTCAGACCGCGATCGGCGAAGGCGGCCTCGGCGCGATCCATCACGTCGATGTGCTTCGCAAAGAAGACCACTTTCCCGACGGAGCGCGCGAGTTGCGCAGCGTAGTCTGCCGCAAGGCCGGCCTTCGCCTGGCCGATCTGACGCACCATGGTGAAGACATTGAGGCCCGTTGCCTGCGCGGTCGAATCCTCAAGCTCCTGGGCAGAGGCCATCCGGATGACGGCCTCGTCGCTGAGGTCGCGGCCGAGCTTACCCGCCTTAATGCGAGCGAAGCGATCCATGAGCTTTGTGGCCAACTGACGCTCGGCTTCGCGGATACCGCGACCCAAATCATCGTCAAGCTCGACCGGCAGGTCAACCACACGCTTGGCGGGCAGATCCGCCGCGACATCAATCTTGCGGCGGCGCACGATGCCGAGATCGATCACGGTCTGCCTGGCCGCCGGGTAGAAGGCCGAATCTGCGGGCGTATACCCGTTCGATTCAAGGGCCGACAGCAGCTCAGGGCCCGGCTTTTCCGCATCGGTCCAGCCGAGAAAGCGCCAGATTGCCCGGAAGTCATCGATGTCGTTGATCAGCGGGGTGCCGGTCAGAGCAAGCAGCAGCGGGCGCCCGCCGGGAACTCGGTCACGGATCCGATCCGCCAGCGCGAGCACGTTGCGCGAACGCTGCGACTGCACGTTCTTGATCATGTGCGCCTCGTCGACGACCATACCTTTGAACCCAAAGCGTGAGATCCAGTTGAGGTGTCGGTCGAGAATGTCGTAGTTCACCACGAACACGTCGGCAAACGCGTCAATATCTGCGCCGTCGCCGTGAATCACGGTGACCCGACGCTGCGGGGTCCAGCGTTCCACCTCGCGGGCCCAGTTCATCTTCACGACGTTCGGCACGACGACGAGCAGCGGGTAGGCATCGGCAACCGAGGCTGCGATCACCGACTGTGCCGTCTTTCCCAGGCCAGGCTCGTCGGCCAGGAGAAAACTGCGGTGGCCGTCGCGCACGCTCGCGAGGAACCTCGCCTGGTGCGGCATAAGTTCAAGACCCTTGGGTGCCAGCCGGTCGGGCACGGGCGCCTCGGGCAGATCCATACAGGCGGATCCGCCGCCGCCCTGCTCAAATGACTTCAACAGCGGTGAGAGCAATTCCCAGTTGGCGAGTCGCACCACGGGTGTCGGGGTGTGCGTGCGCGAGAGATCCGGCGCGAGAAACGGCTGCGACAGCAGTCGGGAGTCAACCCCGGGAGGTTCAACCTGCCGCTCTGCGAGTTCGGGCGGCACGTACGTAGCCACGGGCTCGGGCTCGATCACCAGCCGAGGCAGGTCGATGCCGGCCTGTTCCATCATCTTCCGCTTCAGCGCGCGAGTGGCCTCGGTGATCGGGGCGGCCGGCTCGAGCATCGTGATGAGCGAGGTGTCGCGCGCGGCGGTCTTCGCGAGGATCGAGGCAACACCGTCAAGCCGCTTGAGCGTCTCGGCGCGCTCTGCGTCGCTAAGACCCTCTTCGGTCTTCACTCGCGCGCGCTCCTCGCGCATGAGCAACGCAATAACGTGAAACTTCGTACGATTCGCCGGGGTGGCCTTGCCACGCTGGGCCGATGCCTCGACCTCGCGCACGGCGCGAGCGAGGAGCGGGATGAGCCCGGCGTTATTGGTGTGGCGTTTGCGCGCGGTGCCCTTGCCTGAGCTCTTGGACTTACCCGAACGCGTGGCAGTGGTGGATGCCATGGATCTCCTGATCAGCGAAAACGCACACCCTCAGAGTGGAGGGATGCGCGGCCACCCGAGGTTCTCGGCCTGATGACGTGCATTGCACGGCGGCGGGGGGAACTCACGCGGGTGAAACCAAGCCTAATTCTAGCAGTCGCCGGGATCCGCCCGCTGACAACCCGCCAACAACGGCGCAGCCCAGTTAGTGCATTGCCAGAATCTCACGAGTCGCACGCACGTCTTCCTCGATTTGAACGACGAGCGCTTCAACCCCCGAGTAGGCAACCATGCCGCGAAGACGCTCGACGAACTGCACCTCGATCCGCTTTCCGTAGAGATCGCCGGTGAAATCGATCAGGAAGGCTTCGACTCGGGGCGAACCCTCGGGTTCAAAGGTGAGGTTCACTCCGACCGAGATTGCGGCCGGGTGACGCACCCCGTCAACTATCGCCCAACCGGCGAACACGCCGTCGATGGGCAGCAGGCCCTCAACCTCGCCGCCCAGATTCGCGGTCGGGAAGCCGAGGTCTCGACCCCGCGCGTCTCCGTGCACAACCTCGCCGCGCACTGACATCGGGCGACCCATCATCCGAGCGGCACGTGCGACATCGCCGGCGATGATCGCCTCCCGAACACGGGACGAAGATACTCGACCGACCTCCTCGTCTTCGACCTCGTCGATGACCTCGACGACAAAACCGAGCTTGGTGCTCATTTCTTCCAGCAGAGCGACATCTCCCGCGCCGCCACGCCCGAACCTGAAATCGGCCCCGACGCAGAGGTACTTCACATGGAGGCGTTGCACGAGCATCTCGGTCACGAAATCTTCGGCCGACAGCGCGGCGAGTGCGGCGTCGAAGGGCACCATCACACAGGCGGTCACTCCGGCGGCGGCCAGCGCGTCAAGTCGCTGCGCGCGGCTCATGATGGGGGCCGGGCAAAGTTCGGGTTTCAGAAAGCTCAGCGGGTTATTCGCGAAGGTGAAGACCAGTGGATCAAGCCCTCGCTCCGCGGCAGCTTCCCCTGTGCGCGCGAGGAGCGCGCGGTGGCCCCGATGTACTCCATCGAACTTCCCAATGGCGACGGCGCCGCCGTTTGCAAACGCGTCTGCGGAGATCTCGTCGACGGTCGTGTAGATCTGCATCAGTATTGACTCTCCGATTCACTTGCAGACGTGCGGTCGGGTTCGACCAGGCCTCGCGCATCGCGCCGCAGCCAAATCATGCCCAGTACCGGAAGCACGAGCGGGATCCAGAAGTAGTTCATGCCAAAGAACGACCACACCGAGTCGTGCGCAAACCACTCTGGAATGACCAGGCTCAGCGTGCCCACAATGATCACCCCGGCGAACTCAAAGATGAGGGCCGCCCAGGCCACGGTGCGCCAGTGGCCCGTGCGCTGCATGAGTGCGATGGTGGCGATGATGTACACGACACCTGATGCCAGCGACAGGCTGTAGGCGACCGGTGCCTCGTCGAACTTCGCGACGATCTGATAGACCGCGCGCAGCGTCGCGGCGAGTGCGAGGATCAAGTACACGGTGATGAGCACCCGACCGAGGCCGTCGGTGCGCGGCTGTGCGGCTCGCTGAGCGTCAGTCACCCCACTGCGTTCGAAATTTGGCACGCCTAGAAGCTTACCGCGGCGAGTTTAGCCCCAGATCACCAGCATGCGAAAGACCATCACCGCGACCGATACCTGCATGACCGCAAGCACGAGGTTCGCGGTGCGCTTTCGATCGATCAGGGCCCAGATGCCGACCCCAAACGGCAGTGCGGCCGCGGTGATCAGATACATCCAGAATTCCAGTGGATCGCCCACCGCCGGGTTGCCCGAGAACGGGGCCACGATCGAGACCACCATCTGCGCGAGCAAAAGCACCCCGAGCAGGAGGGTGGCTCCGAGCGTGTAGTCGTTGGGGCCGCCCTTGCGCGCGAACACCCAGAGGCTTACGATCGCGCCGCTCACGCCCACCACCATCTGCGCGACAGCGAACCACAGAATCATGCTGAGGTCTCCGAGGCCTCCGCTGTCGTTGAAGCATCGGTGGACTCGGGAGCGCTGGGAGCCCCTGGGTCCTGAGGAACCTCAGGAGTCTCAGGAGTCTCAGGCACCTCAACGGTCGCCGGAGGGAAGTTCGTGACGACTCGGGTGCGTCCGCGTTCGACCTTCACCAATCCCACAAGCCTGCCGTCTTCGGCGATCGCCGCGGCGAGCGGCGTGTTCTCGCACTGCCCGTGCGGCAGGTCGAGTCGTTTCCCGTGCCCCAGGTCGATCTCTTGCTGGGGGGTCAGTCGCAGCACCGGAAAGAGACTGGCGGCCACATCGGTCGGGGTGAGCAGCGCCTCGCGCCCAATGCCGCCGTCGGCGAGCGCTTCGTTCGATGCTGCCTGATCCACTGTGAAGGGACCCACCGCGGTGCGCCGCAGCGCCGTCAGGTGTCCACCCACGTCGAGAGCGGCACCGAGGTCACGTGCCAGCGCGCGCACGTAGGTGCCCGAGCTGCAGCGCACCGTGGCATCGATCTCGAGCACATCGATCTCGTGCCCATCCTCGTCTCGAATGGTCAGCATGCGGGGCTCACCGATCGAGAATTCATGAATCGTGACTGGGCGCTTCGTCAGTTCAACCTGCTCGCCCGCGCGCACCCGATCGTACGCGCGCCTGCCGTCGACCTTGATGGCGCTGACGGCGCTCGGCTTCTGCTTGATGTCGCCGGTGAGGGCCGCGACGGCCTCGTGCAGCCAGGCCGGGTGCCGCGCGAGCTCCGCGATATGTCCGGGCTCGGCGACACGCGCCGTCTCGCCTTCTCGATCGTCGGTGACCGTGGAGTAGCCGAGACGAATGGTGGTGAGGTAGGTCTTGTCGAGGCCCACAAGGTGCGTGAGGAGCCGGGTCGCGGGGCCCGCGCCCAGCAAAAGCAAGCCCGTCGCCATCGGGTCGAGGGTGCCGGCGTGGCCAACCTTCCGGGTGCCCAGCGCTCGCCGCGCTTTGGCGACCACGTCGTGACTTGTCCAGCCTTCGGCCTTGTCAATGAGAAGGATGCCGTTCGGTGTGTGTTCCATTTGTCTCAGCCTACTTCGTATCAGTGTGAGAACTCACTCGCTCACTACACTGGGCGCGTGAGCGAACGTGTGAAGGATCAGGACGGCAGGCCTGCGAGGGAACGATTCTCGGGGCTTGCCGCGGCGCTCGGGGCCTGGTTCGCTCGCGAGGCCCGCCCGCTTCCCTGGCGTGGCGCGGGGGTCGCCCCCTGGCACGTGCTCGTCTCCGAGTTCATGCTGCAGCAGACTCAGGTCGACCGGGTGGTGCCGCGTTATCTCGCGTGGGTCGAACGCTGGCCGGTTCCCTCCCGCCTTGCCGCCGAGGCACCGGGCGAGGCGGTGCGGGCGTGGGATCGGCTCGGCTACCCTCGCCGCGCCCTCTGGCTCCACCGCGCTGCCAGCGAGATCGCCACCCAGCACGACGATGCGGTGCCACGCGACCTCGACACCCTCCTGGGCCTGACCGGCGTGGGGCCCTATACCGCCCGCGCGGTCGCCGCATTTGCGTTTGGCGAGCGGCACCCGGTAGTCGACACCAATACCCGGCGCGTGCTTGCTCGCGTCGTGCACGGACGGGCCGCAGCCGGCATGCCGCGTGCCGGTGATCTCGACGATATGGCCGCGCTGCTCCCCGAGGCACCGGCCGAGGCGCAAGTCTTTAACGCCGCGGCGATGGAGCTTGGAGCGACCGTGTGCACCGCCCGGTTGCCCCGCTGCGTCGAGTGCCCCGTGGCAGCCTGGTGTGAGTGGCGCGGGGCTGGCTACCCGGCAAACGCGCCCGAGCGGCGACCCAAGCAGGCCGCGTTCGCTGGCAGCGACCGGCAAACTCGGGGGCGAATCATGGCGCTGTTGCGCAGCGCCAGCGAACCCGTGCCACGAGGTGACGCACTTCACGCGCTCGACGCTATGGGTGCTGAGTCGGCGCGTGATCCACTGCAGGCTGAGCGGGCGCTCGACTCCCTACTCAGCGATGGACTCCTCGTGGAGTTCGACGGTCGGCTGCGACTGCCCTAGTCGCGTTCCTCTTCTTCTTCGAGCTCTTCTTCGTCAAGGCCGTCCTCGTCCTCGTCGTCAAACTCATCGTCGACCTCGTCGAGGGCCTCGAGGGCTTCCTCCTCGAGGTCGTCGCCGTCTGCGTCGGCCTCCTCGTCGCGGGGTTTCTGATAGGGGTCGGGATCACCGGCATACTGGGCGGTTGCGGCCAGTGCCTTCGCCTCATCGTCGCGGCGCCGCGCCTCGGCCAGCAGCTCGCTCAGGTGCTCGGCGCTCTCAGGTAGCTCGTCGTGAATGAACTCCAGCGTAGGAGTTAAACGCGTGCCCAGCTGCTTCCCCACCTCGGACCGCAACATGCCCGTCGCTGCCTTCAACGCGGCGGCAGAGTCTGCCTGCTCCTCTTCCGTGCCGTACACGGTGTAGAAGATGCTCGCGTGCTGCAGGTCACCCGTGACACGCACATCGGTGATGGTCACGAAACCCAATCTGGGGTCACGGAGACCCTTTTCGAGCCTACGCGCGATGATCTGCTGGATCCGCTCTGAGACCTTGCCTGCCCTGGGATTACTCATGCCTTCAGACTACCGCGCTTCGCTCTCCCGAGGGGGTGCACACGTGCCACCTCCAAGATCACCACCGCGCCGTTGTGCCCGGACCGTCTGCACTCCACTAGAGTCAGAAATTGCACACCATACAAGATTGGATTTTTCTTAATGACAACACCTCCCGCGGCTTCTACCGCCCGGTACGGCAACCCCGGCCCGGGCGAACCCTACGACGGCGCGACATCGCCCAGCGTTCTGAACCGCCCGCTTTACGGCGCAACATTCGGGCAGGCAATCTCGCGGTTCTTCAAGAACTACGCGACGTTCTCCGGGCGCGCCTCGCGCAGCGAGTACTGGATGCTCACGCTCTTCATGGTCATCGTCTCGGCAGTCTTCGGTGCGCTCATCGGCATCGTCACGGCCACCGCCGGTGTCACCGAAGACGGCACCGCTGAGCTGCCGGGTCTCGCGATTGCGCTCCTGGTCGTACTCAGCATCTTTGCGCTCGCGACGCTCGTTCCGTCGATCGCCCTGCAGTGGCGTCGACTTCACGATGTCAACCTGGCTGGCCCGTTCTACTTCCTGGCGCTCATCCCGTCTGTCGGTGGCCTCATTCTGTTCATCATGTCGCTCTTGCCGCCGAAGCCCGAGGGTCGACGCTTCGACAAGTAGTACCGCGCAGAACAAACGACGCAGGGGGTGGGTCCGATTCGGACCCACCCCCTGCGTCGTCTGTCACGCTGATGCTCTACGCGCGCGGCTTCTCCACCATCTCGGTGGTCTCGATCTCGTCACCGATCTGAATGTCGTTGAACTTGCCGAGGCCGATACCACACTCGAAGTCAGTCCTGACCTCGGTGACATCATCCTTGAAGCGGCGGAGCGACTCGATGGCGAGGCCATCGGCAACCACCACGCCGTCGCGAATCACGCGCGCCTTCGCGTTGCGCGTGATGGTGCCATTGCGAACAATGACGCCGGCGATGTTACCGATCTTGGAGGAACGGAACACCTCGCGGATCTCGGCCACACCCGAACGAATCTCTTCGTACTCAGGCTTGAGCATGCCCGTGAGGGACTGCTCAATGTCGTCGATCGCGTTGTAGATGACGTTGTAGAAGCGGATGTCGATGCCCTCGCGCGCTGCACGCTCGCGGGCCTTCACATCGGGGCGCACATTGAAGCCGATGACGATCGCGTTATCGATCGTCGCCAGGTCAACATCGCTCTCGGTGATCGCGCCCACACCGCGGTGCAGGATGCGCAGCTGCACCGAATCGTCAACCTCGATCTTCATGAGCGACTCTTCCAGCGCCTCAACGGCACCAGACACGTCACCCTTGATGATGAGGTTGAGGGATTCGACCTTGCCATCCTCCAGCGCCTTGGTGAAGTCCTCAAGGCTGATACGCTTGCGCGCCTTCGCCAGGAGGGCGTTGCGCTCAGCAGCTTCACGCTTCTCAGCGATCTGGCGCGCGGTGCGATCCTCACCGACCACAATGAAGTTGTCGCCAGCACGCGGAACACTCGACAAGCCCTGAACGAGCACGGGGCGAGAAGGCAGGGCCTCTGCAACCGCGTCGCCGTTCTCATCGAGCATGGCACGCACACGGCCATAGGCCGTGCCCGCCACGATCGCGTCGCCCACGCGCAGAGTACCCGACTGAATGAGCACGGTAGCAACCGCACCGCGACCCTTGTCGAGCTTGGCCTCGATGGCAACACCACGGGCGTGCTTGTTGGGGTTCGCGCGCAGATCAAGCCCGGCATCTGCGGTCAACAGCACCGCATCGAGCAACTCGGAAATACCGATCTCACTCTTTGCCGAGACGTCGACGAACATGACATCGCCGCCATACTCCTCGGCAACCAGCCCGAACTCAGTCAGCTGCTGACGTACCTTCTGCGGATTGGCATCTTCCTTATCGATCTTGTTTACCGCGACCACAATTGGCACGTTGGCCGCCTGTGCGTGGTTCAAAGCCTCGATGGTCTGCGGCATGATGCCGTCATCAGCCGCAACCACGAGGATCGCGATGTCGGTGACCTGTGCGCCACGAGCACGCATGGCGGTGAACGCCTCGTGACCCGGGGTGTCGATAAACGTCAGCGCACGATCCACACCATCGTGCTCGGTGTGCACCTGATAAGCACCGATGTGCTGGGTGATACCACCGGCCTCGCCGCCGCCCACGTTCGCCTTGCGGATCGCGTCGAGCAAGCGGGTCTTACCGTGATCAACGTGACCCATGACGGTGACGACTGGAGGACGGATGACGAGCACATCGTCGCCCTCTTCCTCGAGCTCGCTCTCGATATCGATATCGAAGCCCTCGAGCA
Source organism: Leucobacter fengyongliangi (assembly GCF_052386045.1). NCBI lineage: Bacteria > Bacillati > Actinomycetota > Actinomycetes > Micrococcales > Microbacteriaceae > Leucobacter > Leucobacter fengyongliangi. Next base: position 2,135,101 of record NZ_CM126356.1, read on the forward strand.
GTTCGCGGTCTTCGTCCTCGGGCGAGACAACCTGGATGCGGTAACCCAGTTCCTCACCGAGGACCTGGAACGTTGCCTCATCGAGCGACTCGGTCGCGGTAGCCATCTCACCCAAGTGAAAGAGCACGGTGACAAGATTCGAGGCACTGGTGCCAATCTTGTCGGCAAAGTCGCTGAGCGACGCGCCACGGCGCAGTCGTACCGCGGTCGTTCCGTCACCGCGGGGTACGCTCACGCCGCCAAGCGACGGGGCCTCCCGCAGTTCGAATTCTGCCCGTTTCGCCCGCTTCGACTTCCGTGCCTTGTTCTTGGAGCCACCACGGCCGAACGCGCCGGCGGTGCCAGCACCGCGGCCTCCACGGCCTCGACCCGCAAACCCACCGGCGGGTGGACGTGGCGGGCCAAAGCCTGAGCCCCCACCGGGTGCGGCACCACCGGCACCGGCACCTTGACGGCCGGGACCACCCGGACGCGCACCGGCACCACCCGGACGGCCTGGACCACCTGGACGAGCACCAGCTGCACCGGGAGCCGGACGAGGGGTCGGACGCGGAATATTCCCCGGGTTCGGGCCCTTCCGGCCCATTCCCTGAGCGGGAGCGAACGGGTTATTGCCCGGACGCGGTGGGCGAGGAATGCCCATACCCTGGCTGGTTGCGAACGGGTTGTTACCCGGACGCGGACCACCGGGTTTGGGTCCTGGCTTCGAGCCAGAGGGCTTTGCGGCCGCGGGCTTTGCAGCATCGGTCGCGGCGCCCTCTGCCTGAGGTGCTTCGGCCGCATCTGATGCTGCCGCGGGCGTTGTGGGCGCGGAAGGCGCCGAGGACTTCTTCGCAGCGGGGCGCGAAGGGGCTGGCTTCTCCGGTGCGCCCTGCTGAACCGGCGCCGGAGCTGGCGCTTCGACTGGTGCCGGCGGCGCCGACGGAGCCGGGGGCTTCGGGCCGGGCTTTGCAGCCGAGGGCCGGGCGCCGGGGCGAGGTGCGCTCGTCGCGGGCTTTGTCGCTCCTGCGGCCTCCTCAGCCTTGGGGCTTGCGACGCCCTCTGCCTGAAGCGCTGCCTTGACCTTGCGCGCGACTGGCGGCGCAACGGCCGACGAACTCGCCTTGACGAATTCGCCCATATCTTTCAGCTTGGCCAGAACGACCTTGCTATCTACACCGAGCTCTGCAGCTATCTCGTGTACGCGTGGGTTTGCCACTTTTCTCCTGTCTGGGTTCACGCCCCAGACAGGCGAGAACCATAATTATCGGACGGGCCTCATTGTGAGCCGCTCATTAGTTGTCCATGAGTGTTTCTAGCCTGTTCTCTAAGGGGCCAGGATCAGGTTTCCCTGATGCCTTCAATGCACGCACGAAGGCTCCGCGCGACACCGCTAGTTCAAGACACTGCGGAGTGGGATGTACCCACGCTCCGCGCCCGAGGAGTACCGCACGCTCGTCGAAATTCAATCGACCCTCGCGCAACACGACCCGGAACAACTCGCTGCGGGACGCCTTTCGGCGGCACGCAACACACGTTCGAACCGGAATCATCTTACCAGCTTCCTCTGTGATCGTTCCCCGGGCGTGTCGTTGTGGGAGTTCAGTCGGATTCCATAACGGAATCCGGCTGAATGTCGAAACTCCGGACATCCTCCGTCACGCTAGTGAGCGCTCCGCAGGATGCGCGAAGATCGACCTCCAATCAGTCGGATTCCATAACGGAATCCGGCTGAATGTCGATCTTCGCGCCCGTGAGCTTCGCGGCGAGGCGAGCGTTCTGGCCCTCCTTGCCGATGGCCAGAGAGAGCTGGAAGTCGGGAACCAGCGCGCGCACCTGCTTCAACGACTCGTTCAGCATGAAGACATCGGTCACTTTGGAGGGTGACAGCGCGTTCGCGACGAACGTCGGGAGGTCGGGTGAGTAGTCGACGATGTCGATCTTCTCTTCGCCCAGTTCGCTCATGACCGCGCGCACACGTCGGCCCATCTCGCCGATGCACGTGCCCTTGGCGTTGATGCCCTGCTGATGCGCCCGCACGGCAACCTTTGTGCGGTGGCCGGCTTCACGGGCGAGAGCGACGATCTCAACGATGCCGGCGGAGAGTTCGGGAACCTCAAGTTCGAACAGTCGACGTACCAGGCCTGGGTGCGTGCGCGAGACGGTCACCTGCGGACCCTTGAGGCCCTTGGAAACGCTGGTGACATACACCCGAAGCCGCGTGCCGTGACTGTAGTCCTCGCCGGGTATCTGCTCCTCGGGTGGCAGGATCGCCTCAAGGTCTCCGAGGTCGATGTGCACCATGCGCGGGTTTGGCCCCTGCTGCACAACTCCGGAGAGAATGTGTCCCTCTTTGTCTTTGAACTGGCCAAGAACCGCATCATCAGTGAGATCACGCAGTCGCTGGTTGATGACCTGCTTTGCGGCATTCGCGCCAATCCGACCAAACTCTTCGGTCGGCACAACGGCCTCGCCGATCACCTGACCGGCGTCGTCAAGTTCCGGAACGAAGACGGAGATTTCGCCGCTCTTCCGGTCAAGCGTCACGCGCACCTGGTCATCTTTGGGTTCGGGCTGACCGAGACCCACGATGTGCTTGATGTAGGCCGAGTGGATCGCCTGCTCAATAATCTCCGCGAGTTCCTCGAAGGGGATCTCTTTTTCGCGCTCAAGCCCACGAAGCATGGCGAGGTCGATTTTCACAGTGGCCTCCATATTATTCAGCTGTCAGGTTCCGCCCTGGCGGATCAGTCCTCCAGAATACCCCAGCCAAGCGCAAGCTGCACCGGTGTCGCCCGGCCGCCCTCGATAACGAAGCCCCGCCCCGGTGGAAAGTCCCCTCGCCGCACCCGTCCAAACACGTTACGAAACGGGGTGCCGCTGTCGGTTTCGTCGGGCTGAAGCGCGACCCCCCACCGCGCCTGTTTGAGTACCCCAAGGAGATCCCAGACACCCGCAGCGGCTCCGAGTTCGTATTCCACAATGAGCAGCACCTCCGCTCGCCGGCAGGCCTTCGCCAGTGCTACGAGCGCAGAAAGCGCCTCGGTGCCTTCTGCATAGGCCGCACGTTCGACCGCGATGACGGTGTGAGCGTTGGGTGACGCACCTTGACCCAACTCAGTGATCAACTCGCGTGCCATCGCGGCGACCGCCTCCGCCCCGTGCGCCGCTCTGTCCCACGGCCGGCCCCACAGGAGCGTGTCCTCAGCAAGACTCAGAAGAATCCGCCTCACGTACTCTCCTCGTCCAGATGCACGCCGGTCACAGGCGGCCACACAGGTCTTCAGCGCGCTGGTGAGGCCTGATCCTGGCGGCCCAGACACCACAGCCAGCCCGGAGAGGGGAATCCCAATCGGGCTGAAGTCCTGCGACTCGATTCCCACGACAGGTCGATCCTCGATCGCTGTCGGGAGCGATTCCAAAAGCACGCGCTCTGGGGTGTTGCGCAGGGGCATCGCCGGGCTCACACCACGGTCACGAAGCGAGACAGCCAGGGCCTCGATCGCGCGAGCTTGACCGCCGAGATCCGCTCTTCCCTCCAGCAGCGCAAGCTGCACTTCGACCGAATTCCTCGCGATCACCGCGCGCCCGGCGGGTGCGTTCGCGAGCATTTCCGCGGGCACCCCCAGCTGCGCATAATCAAATGCGCCCGCGAGCCGAAAGACGAGATGTTCCTGCACGCTGGCGGCGAGCGCCGCAGGAAGCGCGGCGGGCCGATCCGCTGTAACGACCACGTGCACCCCCACGGATCTGCCCGATTGCATAATGTCGGCGAGTTGCGTCAAGCGTGCATTTCGCGCACCCAGGGATTCGCTTTCGGAGCGGAACATCGAGAACCCGTCGATGAACAGCACAATTCTCGGCTCCGCCGCACCATCTGCCGTGGAGCGAAACGAGGTGAGGCTGTTGGCGCGTGCCGCTGCGAATCGATTTCCCCGCTCGGCGACAAGCTCAGAGACGTGTCGGAGTATCCGATCAACAAGCTCGACATCGGGAAGCGACGCGACTGCCCCCACCGTCGGGAGTTCACGAAGCGTCTCAAGCGCTCCGCCAGCGGCGTCGATCGCGTAGATGTGCACCGGATCCTCGATTGCTTGGGCGGCAAGCGCCCCGGCGATCGTGAGGAGTGCGCAACTTTTCCCGGTGCCGCTTGCGCCGACGAGTGCGACGTTGCCGAGCCGCTCGAAGTTGAGCGCATAGATGTCGTGCCGCTGTCGCTGAGGCAGATCTGCGAGTCCGATCACTGGCGATTCGCCGCTGGCCTGTTCCTCTTCGTTCGGCACCAACTGCGACAGCAACGCCCAGTCGATCACCAGAGGAAGCGGATCGAGCCACGGCCTGCGGGGTGCACCGAGCCGCGCGGCCGCGGATGCAGCCGTGATTCCCGCGAGCAGACGCACGATGTCGCGAGTGCGCGCTCCGTGTGGTCGCAGGGATGCGGGTTCGGGTGGAATCGGCCAGGGTTCGGTGCGTCGAAACCCGAGCGAATGGAAGGCAATCCCCGGATCGATCGCCTGCGCGGGGTGGCCTCCGAGATACCCGGTCTGGAAATGCTCGATAGGCCCCGCTCCGACTCGATAGGCGGCGCGACCGGGGTGTGCCGGGTCGAAGCTCGCCGCATCGGTTACCCCAAGCACGTCACTGCTGTCTGCGCCATCAGCCACACGAAGCGCGATACGAAGATTGGTGTTCGCCCGCAGGTTCTCGGTGATGACACCCGCAGGCCGCTGCGTCGCGAGAATCAGATGAATGCCGAGCGATCGACCACGCTGGGCGATATCGACGATGCCCTCGACGAATTCGGGCACCTCCCGCACGAGCGTCGCGAACTCATCGATCACGATCACCAGCACGGGCGGAGCCGCCGCTTCTGATCGTCGCTCCAGTGTGACCAGGTCTTTCGCTCCCCGGCTAGCGAGCAGTTCCTCCCGGTGACGCAGCTCGGCCCGCAGCGAGGTCAGCGCGCGCCGCACGAGATGCTGATCGAGATCGGTCACGAGCCCCACCGTGTGCGGCAACTCGGCGCACTCTGCGAACGCCGCTCCGCCTTTGTAATCGACCAGAAGGAACGAGAGACAGTCGGGGCTGACCGTCGCTGCGAGCGACATGATCCAACTCTGCAGGAACTCCGACTTTCCCGATCCCGTCGTGCCCCCGACGAGAGCGTGCGGACCCTGTGCCCGGAGATCGAGCCTGACTGCGCCCTCTGGCCCCTGCCCGACGACCACGTCGAGGCAGATTGGTTCGCGCCGCTCCCCTGATTGCCAGGCCTCCTTCAGTGATCCGGAGGCTCGCCAAGACGCGAGTATTGGGTGGCCACCGCCGAGCACATCGATGGGATGCACGTCTCGCAGCGCGAGGGCCTCGGGAAGGTCGCTATCATCCAGCGGCCGTGTGGCCGTGTCGACGACCGGGGCGAGCGACCGTGCGAGGGCACGCCCCCCGGGCTCATCAAGAAACTCCAGCCTGCTCAATCGAACGGTCTCGCTGCTGCGGGTCACGCGCACGTGCGCCTCACCGCGATCGATGTCGATGAGGGTTCGGCAGGCCGCAGGAACCTCTGCACTTCGCGCGGCGACCCACAGCAAGTGAATGCCCACATCCGGCCCTGCTTCGGCAAGCGCGATCAGGCGCGCCGGATCGATGCCACCCGTGTCGAGTACCAGCACGAGGATGACGGGCAGCATGGGCAACTCGGTGACAGCCTCCGCGGAGCCACCAGAAACACCGGGATCCAGGTGCGAGCGCACGGTGCGTCGGGACTGAGCGTGCGCCATTCGTGCCGCGAGCACACCCTCCAGGCCTGCAAGCAGCGTGGCCTGGGTGTGTTCGTCGCTCGCGAGCGGCCAGGCACGAAGTGGGCCGGCGGGTGGATCCACATGGGGCAGCCACCCGAGCCACCGCCAATCACTGTGCCCCTCGCCGAGGTGCCGAGGGGCTGCGAAACAGGCCAGCGCGAATTCAGCCGGAGAATGGAGGCCGACGAGTTGCAGCACCAGGGAGCGGGCGCACCCCTCCGCCCAGTGCGGCTCTCCGGCAACGCCAATTGAACCGCTGCGGTCGAGGCGTTCGAGCACCGGAACCGGTCCGACCGACGCAAATTGCGAAGCAAGATCTTGCAGGGCCGACCAGTGCTCAGGACGGCATTGGCCGCGGTCGGGCATCAGCGTCGCGGTGCGGCTGCTCAGGGTTCCCTCACCGAGGCGAAGCTCGAGAAACGCCCGATGCTCGGGACGCCGCATCCACAGCATCGAGCCTCGCGATTCGATCGCGCCAGCAATATCCGTGATGCTCGGCGCCTCGGATTTGCGCGCCCCAATTTCTTCATCTCGAAGCGCCTCGAGTGCCGCGCGCTCCGCCCGCACCGCCGCATCAAAGACGACGCTGTCGCGTCGAAAGGCGCGCCGCCCCGTCACCCTGCCGTCAAGCCACGAGCCAACCATCATAAGCGGGCTGAAGGCGATCATCAGGAGACTGATCGCCGATCCCGTCACCGCATACATCGCGAGGCCTAGCATCGCCGGGGCAAGCATGGCGAGGAGCGGCAGCTTACTGGCTGGTGAAGGTGCGGGCGGCTGCGGGAGTTGACGCTCGGAACCCGAGAATCGAGGGGACACGTGCGGCTCTCGTGTGTGGGGGTGTGTCGGGGAGAGCGCATCGCTGCGTGCCAGATCGGGCACCCCGGTGAGGTGCAGCCTGAGCCGCACGGTGCCGACCGTCACCTCAGCGCTCATCATTGCGGTTGCTGCCGCTCCCCGGCCATCTCCGACGCCGCCCAAGATCACCCCGCCCTGAGGCGAGCCATCCAGCACCGTGCCGTCGACCGTCGTGCCATTGGCCGAACCGAGATCACGCACGAGCACCCGTTCGCCCACCTCAATGGACGCGTGACGGCGGGAGACGCTCGTCTCGTCAAGCAGAATCCGACTGCGTGGATCGCGCCCCACGGAGTTGGTGCCGGCCACCAGGCTGTATGTGGCGCCCCGTTGCGGCCCATCAAGCACTTCGACCGTGCCGACAGCAGGAATGAGCCGCGGGGTGGTGCTCTCCGTGCCGTCCTCGCGCACCGCCCGAATCGACCATCCCGACCGGAGCCCGCTGCGGGAGATTGATGATGCGGGGTCAAGCATGACCCACGGTCCCAGTTCCTCCGCACGACCAACCAAGGTCGCCGGGGCGGCCCTCGCGGTGGCGATCCGCTCGAGTTCACTATCGCCAGTGAGCCCCGAGCGGATCAATGCCCGCGCCACCTCGGCAACGGTCGCCGTGACGTCACACGACAAAATAATCTCTTGGGTCTCACCCGAACTGGACTGGGCCGCAAGCCTAAGTTGCATCTCTCACTCACCCCAGGCCACTGCTCGGCGAACACGCGGAGGTCACTCGCAGGTCGACCGCATTGTCTCTCGCATACAACGAAATGCGAGACCCGCCGTAGCGATCGGCCCGCATATAGACCAGCGGCATGCCGTCGGGAAGCGGGCCCCGGAAGATGTCCGTGACGACCCACCCGCGTTTCATCCAATGCACGCGAAGCCTCTCGGCCGCCTCGTAGGTGAGTTCGTAGTTCGCGTGAATGATCGAGACAACTATTTGGCCACCGCGACGGCCCGCATCGTCCAAATCACACATGGTTCCACGCAACTCGGGCATCCTCACGTCACGGTACTCTGCCCAATTCCCCTCAGCCACCAGCATGTCCCAGCCATCCGGGTCTCCCAGCACGAGGAGCGCCTCTTCGGTCTCCGCAATCGCCCAGGCGATCTGCAGATCTGAGGTTGCGAGCATGTCGGTCTGTCCGGTTTCCCAAGCCGGGCTGAACTTGCGTGTGCCATAGACATCGACGGAACGTGACTCTGATTCAGGCCCGTCACTGGGGCCAAACATTTCGTCGCAACCCACGAGACCTGCGCACAGCGCGAGTGCGATTGCCAGGCTTCCGACCCTGTGGTGACACTTCACTATTCGTTTCCCTTCGAGAGGATCCATGGAGTATCGGGTGAGACCATCGGCTGGCCATTCCGAGTGAGCCCGCCGGGCACATGCGGCAGTGCGCCAAGACTCGTCGCGGCCGCACCGACAAGCGCCTGCGTGTCGATGTCGAGGTAGCCACGACCTGTCGAAGCATTGCCGCCGAGCAGGCCTCGATCGCCCGCCCCGATGACCGAGTGGCCATCTGTGGAGAGCAGGGCACCCCAGCCGTCTGACCCGAACACATACGCGCCCGGAATGTGATCTTGTCCGGCGGCTACTGCCCCAGGATTTGGTTGCGCCCGGTCAGAGAGGGCCGCGCCCAGCGGCGCGAGCTGATCCCCCGCAGCCTGAGTGGTGAATACTCTGGGTGCTCCCGCGTGATCCCGTTCGATATTCAGGTCGGAGAATGCCCTCACAACTTCGTCGTCGAGGCCTGCTGATCCGAGCATCGTGAACGACTGCACCGGGTACTGAGTCAGAGTGAGCGCGTTCGCGGTCACGGGTGTGCCGTACGAGTGCGCGATCACCGCGTGAGTGGGCAGCGGCACTCCGTGCGCCCGGGTCGCCGCGGCCCCGTCAAGCTCGGCGGCAAGCCGGTGAGCGCCGGTTCGCGCCGACTGTGCGAAGAGGACCGACAGCAGGTGCGGGGTGTCGTAGGCGAGAAACGCAATCACACCGGGTGCTTGCGCCACACCCCCGCGCGATCTCGTGTGTTTTCGCTGCGCATTGAGCAGGCGCTCTTGGGTGCCGTAGAGGTTCTGGCTTGCCTGGTGCCAGGAGCCAAGTGCCAGGTGGGCATCACTCGACATTCCGGGCACCTCCCAGGTCAGGCTCGATGACGTGTCAAGGGTGCCGTAGCCGACCGCAACCATCGGAATGCTCCCGCTGAGATTCAGAGCGACGACCGACACCGGCGGACTGCCGGTGTCGTCCTGCAATGCGCTGGTCAGCTCTCTCAGCAACTCCACGCACTCAGGGCTCAGCCCGTCGTGGTGAAGCGCGTAGTACTCGAGCAGACGCCGATTGGCCTGATCGCGCACGTGAAACGGCAGGCCGGGTAGGTTGCCGATCACCCACGGCACCTCCGCGATCAGTTGCTGTTGTTCGGAGGGGGTGAGCTCGCTCCAACCCTCAGCTATGCGAGCCGGAGCGGGAGGGGTGTGCCAGGTATCCGCCCCAGAGCGGGTGCCCAGGAGCTGCACCAGGAGGGCATGCTCCGTGGCCGGGGAAACTGGCGGTCGAGTGAGCCCCCAGAGCTCACCCGAGAAGCCGAACGCAACGATGCTGCGACGCGCAGCGACCGTCGTCTCACTGACCGTGATGAGTTGCCCGAGGGCGGTGCTGTTGAGGGCCGTCAGTAGCGCGAGTTCGGCACTTGACCGCTCATCGAACAGTCGCCGCCATTCGTCGATATCCGCATCGATCTGGTCGACCGCGCCCCGCCACCGCGAGACGGCGGCGGCCCACAGTGGCTCGAACCGAGCACGCACCGCGAGGGCCTCCATCGCGCCGCCGGTGGTCGCTCCTCCGTCGTGCGGAAGCACGCCGATCCAGCCAGCTCCGGGGGCCGGGATCCCGAGTGCCAGCGCGGGCATGACGACGGGCGGGCCAGCGCGCCAGTGGAATTCAACTCGTGCCCCGAGCGCCCGGCAGATCTCGTCAATCGTGTCGCGCTGGCCACGAATCACTGCCAGCGACCCCTCGACTCGCGTGTGCACCCACCGCGCCGCAGCGTGGATGCGGTCGATCTCGGCCGCGTAGTGCTCGAACGCGCTCCGCGCGGTGACAGCCGTCTGATTCAGCGCGACCGCGCCGACCTCCAGCCGTTGCCCGATCTTCCCGGAAATCTCGGTCACACCGTCGCTCTGCACGAGGCCGAGCGTGTGCTGCGCCCGCTGGAGTGCCGCGCGATACTGAGCGACCCCGTCCGCGGTTCCCCCGAGGTACCGCGCCACGGCAGAAGGCTCATCGGGGCATCCCAGAATAGGCGATTGACTCGGCAACACTTCCTCGGCCGACGAAGGAATCCAGGTCATGTCTTCGGTCGCCTCACCTGGGGCACCGCAAACCCATCACCGAGTTGCACCGCAAGCCGGGCATCAAGCTCCGCGCTCACCTGCATGACTTCGGCAACCGCCCGACCGGCGGTGCCTGCCGCGTCGGCGAGCGCAGCACGAGCAGTAGCGACACCCTCCAAGAACCAGCGCACCCGGTCACCAGAGCGGGTCACCAACTGCAGTTCAATGTGCGGCGCCGAGGAGCCCCCATCGACCACCGCAGCGGCAGCGTGCGCGAGAAGCGAGCCAGCAGCAAGCAAACTCTCGTCGTCGATTTCGAATCGATCGCGCATCCGAGGTCACCGGGCCGTGCTCAGCTGATGCGGGCGGCGAGTTGTGAATCCAGATCGCGGATCGCGCCCGCCGTCTGTGTCAGAAAAGATTGAATCTCGCTGAGCTTTTCCGCGACGATCGCCGCGCCCGACGTGTACTCGCTGTACATCGAGTGAAATCGCACCGATGCCTGATCGGTCACAAACCCGGTCGACACGAGGGTAGTGATTTGCGATTCAAGTAGGCGGAGCTTCGCGGTGATCTCGTCTCGCCCCTGGGCGAGCTGCCCCGCCACCTGCTCAATATCGCCGTACGTCACCCGAATATTTGTCATGTGGATCCGCTCCCTCGCGCTCACGGCCCCGATGTCTTCACCGGGCGCTACCGTTCTGCGTCTATCTCAGCGGAGCGCGGGCGTCGGAAACGAGGCGGAGGCCGATCTGTGGAGAACTCGTGGATGTTCGTCCGAGCACGGTCGCCTGTGAGCGAAAAAAGAAGGGGCGCTGCCACCGGCAGCGCCCCTGATCCACTGGGAAAAAGCGAGCCTATGCCCCAAACAGCCCAGGCACGTCGACCAGTGCGACCTTCTCTTTGGCGCCGGTGGCGCGATCCCAAACCTCGGCGAACCCTTCGGTCGCGTCGCGGCCCACCACGACCACGCGCGGCACGCCAATGAGCTCGGCATCGCCGAACTTCACGCCTGGTGACACCTTCGGGCGGTCGTCAAACAGCACCTCCACGCCGGCTGCATCAAGGGCACTTGCCAGCGATTCGGCGATCCCGATGATCGCCGCGTCTTTGCCGGTCGCGACAAGATGCACGTCGAACGGGGCGATCGCACGCGGCCAAATCAACCCGCGATCGTCGTTGTGCAGTTCGGCAAGAATCGCCATGATGCGAGTCACGCCGATGCCATACGACCCCATCGTCACGGTCACCAACTTGCCGTTCTCGTCGAGTACCTTGAGTCCGAGCGCCTCGGCATACTTGCGCCCGAGCTGGAACACGTGACCGATCTCCATGCCGCGCGCCGTCTCAATCGGGCCCGACCCGTCGGGTGCCGGGTCGCCGTCTCGCACCGAAGCAATGTCAATCACGCCGTCGCCCGCGAAGTCGCGCCCAGCGACCAGGTACGCAACGTGCTTCTCGGGCTCGTTCGCGCCGGTCACCCACGACGTTCCCGCAACCACGCGCGGGTCGAGCAGGTAACGCACACCAGTGGATCCCGCCTCGCCGAGCACCGGCGCCCCTGCGGCGCCCGGGCCGATGTACCCCTTCACGAGCAGCGGGTGTTTCGCGAAATCTGCGGCATTCGCGGGCTCGACTTCGGCGCCACCAAAGGCAGCCTCGGCGCGCTTCATGTCGGCGTCACGGTCTCCCGGAATACCGACGACCACCAGTTCGCGCGTGCCGTCGGCCGCGGTCAGCGCGAGCACCACGTTCTTCAGGGTGTCGGCGGCCTCCCAGGCACGGCCATCGGCGCGCGGCAGCACCTCGTTGGTGAGCGCGACCAGCGTCTCGATGGTCGGGGTGTCTGGCGAGTCGTACACGACCGCCTCAGGCTGCCCTTCGATGGGCAGCGGATCGGGCGTAGGCGTCACATACGCCTCGACATTGGCCGCGTATCCACCGGCCGAGCGCACAAACGTGTCTTCGCCGATCTCGGTGGGAAGCAGAAACTCTTCGCTCTTGGATCCACCCATCGCACCCGCGTCTGCCGAGACGATCACGTACTCGAGCCCGAGCCGCGTGAAGATGCGCTCGTAGGCATCGCGCTGCGCCTGGTAGCTCGCCTCGAGCCCCGCGTCGGTGACATCGAAGGAGTAGGCATCCTTCATCGTGAACTCACGGCCGCGCAGCAGGCCGGCGCGCGGCCGCGCCTCGTCGCGGTACTTGTCTTGAATCTGGTAGAGCGACAGCGGAAGATCTTTGTACGACGTCACGATGTCTTTCACCATCAGCGTGAAGACCTCCTCGTGCGTCGGCGCGAGGAGGTAATCGGCGCCGTGCCGATCCTGCAAGCGGAACAATCCGTCGCCGTACTCGTCCCATCGGCCGGTCGCCTCGTAGGGTTCGCGCGGAAGCAGCGCCGGAAAGTGGACCTCGTGCGCCCCGGCGGCAGCCATCTCGTCACGCACGATCTGCTCAAGCTTCGACTTCACGCGCAGCCCGAGTGGCAACCAGGCAAACACCCCGGGGGCCTGGCGGCGGATGTAGCCAGCCCTCACGAGCAGCCGGTGACTCGTCACCTCGGCATCAGCCGGGTCTTCGCGGAGCGTCTTCAGAAAGTAGTTCGAGAGGCGTGTAAGCACGAAATCTATCGTAGCCGCAGGCGAGGCCTCGATGGCCCAGCGGATCAGCCGATCACCCGCGGCCCTGGCACCGATCCGCCCAGCCTAGGCTGGAGGCGTGCCCGTTCCTCCACCCGCCGCTGCCTCGCGGTCGCCGCGCTCGCGCATAAGCGCCGGAGCGCAGGATTCAGGTGCGCCGCTGGGATGGCAGAAGCCCCGTGCACCTCGCTCCCTGCTGGCGCCGTTGGCGGTGATCGCGGTGCTGGCTCTCGCGGCGGCACTCAGGTTCTGGGCGCTCGGCCGCCCGGACTCGCTCGTTTTCGACGAGCTGTACTACGTGCGCGACGCGGTGAGCCAGCTGGCGAACGGGTTCCCGACGACCTGGCCCGACGATGACCCCGCATTCGGCGGCGAGCGCGCCCTCGCCTTCAGCGATCAGGCGAGCACGATCGCGCACCCTCCGCTCGGCAAGTGGCTCATCGGTCTGGGCGTTCTGCTCTTTGGTGCCGACACCGGCTGGGGGTGGCGATCCGCCGTCGCGCTTGCCGGGGTGGCGACGGTGGGAATCACCATGCGGCTTGGCTGGCTCATGACCCGCAGCCTGTGGGTCGCCTGCGTCGCGGGGCTCCTCCTCGCAATCGACGGCGTGCATGTGGTGCTCACCCGCGTGGCGCTGCTCGATGGGTTACTCACCCTCTTCGTGCTGTTGGGGGCGCTTTTCGTGTGGCGGGATGTGTGTTCGAGCACAACCTCTTCCCGTGGCTCGGAGAAACACACAATCCAGGAGGAAAAGCCGCAAATCGATCCGATTTTGCGCGGATCTCCGAGCGAAGAGAGGGCGGCACAGGCAAGACCGGCACAAGCAGGAGCGGCGCAGGCAGGAGTGGCACAAGCAGGAGCAGCACAAGCAGGAGTGGCACAGGCAGGGGTGACTCAGGCAGGGCAGCCTGGGCGGCACATCATCTGGCGCAGGCCGTGGCTGCTGGCGGCAGGCCTCACCTTCGGCGCTGCGGCCGCGATCAAGTGGTCGGGTCTCTACCCACTGGCCGCGTTCCTGCTGTTTATCGTGGCCGTCGACACCTGGCGCAGATTTCGAACGGATCAGGCCAACAGCGGGCAGACTCACAGTGGCCCGTCGCTCAGCATTCGACCTCCCGGCGGCGCAAGGGTGCGCCCCCTCGCTGGCGCGGCCCTGCAGGCCCTCGTCACCGCGGCACTCGCCCTCCCCGCCGCGGCACTCGCGTATCTCGTCAGCTGGTGGGGGTGGATCGCCTCGCCCACCGCGCAGAATCGTGAACCGGGCGAGCCCTGGTGGGTGTCGCTCGCCCAGTGGCACGCGGATGCCCTGGCCTGGCACGCGACCCTCTCCGCCCCACACCCCTACCAGTCACACCCGCTGACCTGGCCGCTCGGGCTCCGCCCCACCGCCATGTACGAGGTGAACTGGCCGCAGGGCGACGGCTGCCCGTGGCCGAGCGGCTGCGTCGCAGCGATCTCCCCGCTCCCCAACCTGCTCGTCACGTGGGGCGGGGTCGCCGCGTTGCTCCTACTCACGTGGGTGGTCGTGCGCAGCGGGTGGATCGCGGTTCGCCGCCCGCGCTTCGCGCGCAACCCGGGTCTCGGCGCGGCATCGGCGTTCGTGCTGGTCGGCTACCTCTCCGGATGGTTGCCCTGGGTGCTCACGTTCTCGCGTTCAGCGGTGTTCCAGTTCTACGCGGTGGTGCTCACACCGTTCGCCGCGCTCGCCCTGGCGCTCGTACTGGGCGCGCTCTGGCACCGACACCGCCCCGGACACCCGGGGCTGCTGGCCCTCGCCGGGATCCACCTCGATAGCTCACCGGAGGCGCTCCTGGGTCGGCGGATCGCCGTGACGATCTTCCTCGCCATCGCACTGGTGGTCTCAGTGCTGTTCTTCCCGGCGTGGTCGGGCATGCCGATTGCCGAGTGGTTCTGGCGCGCCCACCTGTGGCTGCCCGGGTGGGATTAACCGGAAAGTCGGTGATCGAGACCGCTACAGCAGCCGTCGGGCAAGCGCCCATGCGGTCAGCTCGTGCCGGTTCGAGAGCTGCAACTTGCGCAGTACGTTCGACACGTGAGTCTCGACCGTGCGCACCGAGAGGAAGAGCTCGGCGGCGACTTCCTTGTAGGTATACCCTCTGGCGATCATCCGCATGACCTCCTGCTCGCGCACCGACAGTCGATCGAGCTCGTCGTCGGCCGCCGCGGTCTCGCCCAGCCCCGCACCGAATGCGTCAAGCACGAACCCGGCGAGCCGCGGCGAGAACACCGCGTCGCCGCTGTGCACGCGCAGCACCGCGGCGGTCACCTCGGCCCCCGATGCCGCCTTCGTCAGATACCCACGGGCTCCCGAGCGGATCACGCTCACCACGTCGTCTGCCGCGTCTGAAACGCTGAGCGCCAGGTATCGGGTGCCCTGCAGCGCAGGCACGCCGCTCAGCTTGCGCAATACCTCGGCACCCCCGCCCCCGGCCCCACCCGGCAGGTGCACGTCGAGCAGCACCACGTCGGGAAGCGCCTTCGGCATGCACGCAATCGCCTCATCGACAGTCGCGGCCTCACCCACAACCTCAAGTTGCGACCCCAACTCCGCGCGCAGTCCCGTGCGAAAAATCTGGTGATCGTCGACGATGACCACGCGGATCGGGGTCGGCTCAGTCGCGAGCTCAGGAACATGATCCGACTGGGCATGCGGCCCCGGGCGCTGGTATTCGTTCATCTCGTGTCCTGTTCGATCGGGGGTGCACCCAGCCCGGCAGCCTCGCCGCGAGGCATGGAGAGGCGCACCGACGTGCCGGTGCCGCCCGGCCCGGCCACGATCCGCGCGGATCCGCCCGCGCGTTCCATTCGCCCGAGTATGGACTCGCGCACGCCCATGCGACCGTCGGGGAGCTGCGTGATATCGATGCCCGGCCCTCGATCGGTCACGTCGATCGAGACCGATTCGGGGCCCACCTCGAGATACACCGTCACATCGCCCCCCGCGTGCCTGGCCGCGTTCAGCATCGCCTCGCGCGCGGCCGACACGATCGCCTCGGGAACTCTGGCTTCCGCCATCGCCCCCACCGCGACGATCTCGAACCGCACCGCATACTCATGCTCAAGCGCCGCGGCGTGCTGGCGCAATTCTCCGTCGACCGCCGAGCTCGCAGCCGGGGGCGCACCGTCCGCCCCGCGGAAGAGCCATTCGCGAAGCTCACGCTCCTGGCCCCGGGCGATGCGTGCGACTTCGCTGCCCGGCTCCGATCTCTGTTGGATCAGCGCGAGCGTCTGCAGCACCGAATCGTGCAGGTGCGCTGCGATCTCCGCGCGCTCCGCCTCGCGCGCGCGACCAGCCCGCTCGGCGACCAGTTCGCGATTGAGCCGCAGCAGCCACGGGGCAATGGCGAGGGCAACCCCGGCGAGCACCGCCAGAGCCGCAGCGACGACGGTGACGACACTCGGTTCCCGGGCCGTGACGAAGAACATCAGCACGCCCACCGCGACGAGTGCCAACGCGCCGAGCACCCGGGGTACCGAGTGGCGCTCGGGCCGGTCGCGGTCGGCAATCTGCCACCACGCGAGCCCCACGCCCACGAGGACCGCGAGCGTGGGCAACAGGATCTCAAGCCGAAGCTCCACCCCCAGTTGCGAGAGCACGAGGGCTACGCCGGCGACCAAGAAACACGCTCCGAAGAGCAGCTCTGCGACCGGCCAGTGCCTCCGCGCGGGCGCTGAGGCCCCGGGCCGCACGCTCGCGCTGCCACCAGGATCGGCGCGAGTCTTCGCACTCAAGCCCGGGATGCTCCCCGGATTCGCTCCCTGGCTCGCATCCGACTCGAGCACCGGCTGCGTCAGTGCACGGCGCATGGGCACCACCGAATCCTCCACCTCGGCTGGGGCCAGGATCCACAGCCACGCGTAGAAGAGCGCGCCCGCCCCACCGAAGAGCGCGAAACCGACCATCGCGATGCGCACCCAAAAGACCGGCAGACCGAGGTGCGCCGCGAGGCCCGCGCACACTCCAGCGAGCACTCGCCCCTCACGGGGGCGCTGCAGCGGCATCTGGGACATGGTTCTATCCAAGCACCCGGCACCGACATACGGGCCAGCCGGCGGCATTGTTCAGGGTCGAATCAGTAAGAACCCCCATGGCGGCGGGCCGCAGACGGGTGCACACTCGAAGCATGAACGACATTCCTCCCCCCGCACCCTCTTCATCGGGCCCGCAGCAGCCCCCGCACGCCGCAGGCGGCTTCTTTGGGTGGCTGCGCGGCCTGGGCATCGTGCGCAATAGTAGCGATCGCTGGTTCGCGGGTGTCGCCGCGGGCATCGCCGGCCGGGCGAACATCGACCCCCTCATCGTGCGCGGCATCTTTGTCGTGCTCGCCGTGCTGGGCGGCCCTGGTCTCGTGCTGTACCTCGCGGGCTGGCTGCTGCTGCCCGACCCGAGCGGCAAGATCCACCTGGAAGAGCTGTTTCGTGGGCGCGCTCGCCCCGGCGTAATCGTGGCCGCCGTGCTGATCGCGGCCCTGGTGCTCGTGCCGGTCGTGGTCGCAACCATCTCGGGCATCTTCCGTGGCCCAACGACGTGGGTAATGTGGGACGTCTTCGGCGTTCCCGACTGGGTGCAGGTCACCGCGTCGATCATCTGGTGGGCGGTGCTGCTGCCAGCGGCGCTCATCTGGTTCATCGTGTGGATCAGCCGCGGCGGACTCCGCCGGGCCAGCGCCGCACCGCAACCCGATGCGGCCGAATGGACCCAGAAGCTGGCCGACGACGCCACCGCATGGGGTCAGAAGGCCTCTGAACAGGCAACCGCTTGGGGGCAAAAAGTGGGAGAAGACACCACCGCGTGGGCAGAGCGCGAACGACTGCGCTACGAAGCGCGCAAGCTCGGCGCCGGTCACATCCTGATCACCCTCGCACTCGCGCTCTTGGCTGCGGGCGGGGTCGCCGCCTGGGGGCTGAGCATCGGCGAAGACGGCCGGTTCGTGTACACGACGTCGATCGTGGCCGCGGTCGCGGTCTGCGCCCTCTCGATGATCATCGCCGGGGTCCGCGGCAAGTACAGCGGGTGGGTCGGGTTCGCGGCCCTCGTCGGCGCGATCGCGCTGCTCTTCACCCCGTACACCTCGCTGATGCCCGACAATCTCACGTTCCGCCCGGTCGGCGATGCCGAGGTTCGGGTGACCGAAAACACCCCATCCGACTCAGGTCTCGCGGTGTTTGCCGGCAACGCCGAGCTCGACCTGAGCGCGCTCGACGAACGCGACGCGGGCCGCACGATTGAGGTCTGGATGTTCGCAGGAAATGTCGATATCGAGTTGCCCGACGATCACCCCACCCGCGTCACGGTGAATCTGCTGGCAGGCAATACCATCGCGACCTCGACTGACGGTGAAACGCGCACGATCAGAGGCCCGTTTCAGATGTATGTGACCGGCGCGAATCTGCAGGGTGCCGCGGCCACAGACATCACCGAGGTGCAGGTGCGCATGCTCGCCGGCAACGCCAGAATCGACGGCACTGAATCAGAAAGCGAGGCCACCCGATGACTACCGACTCGACCCCCGAACCGCGTCCCGCTGCTCCGGGCTCCGGAGCCGAAACGTATGGCACCGATCCACACCTTGCATCAGAAAGGCCCCGGCCACGCACCGGCCCGATCGTGTGGGGCGCCCTGTTTCTCGTGTTCTGCGCCTACGTAGTGCAGCGCGAGTTGGCACCCAGCTCCGTCGACACGGCCGTGTGGATCGCAACCACCGTCATCGGGCTCGGCGTGCTGCTGCTCGCGGTCGGCATCGCCGTGGTCATTCGGGGCGCGAGTTCGCGCTAGTTCCCTTACTCGTCGGTGTTGATCCAGTGCAGGGGAATGTTGATCGCGACTCGGGTGCCCCCGCCCTCGTGCGCGCCCCAGGTAATCGATCCGCCGAGTTCGCCTTCAACGAGGGTGCGCACGATCTGGGTGCCCAGCCCGTCGCCGACGGTGCCGCCGGGAAGCCCGGTGCCGGTATCGATCACCTCGACCGCCAGCCGATTATCGGTGCGATCGGCGGTGACGATCACCTCACCCTCGCGGCCAGCAAGCCCGTGTTCGACGGCGTTCGTCACGATCTCGGTGAGTGCGAGCGAGAGGGGCGTGGCGTAGCTCGAGGGCAGTTCGCCGAAGCGCCCCACCTTGCTCGGGTGCACCGTGGTGTTGTGCAGGCTGGCCACCTCGGCGGCCAGGCTGATCACCCGGTCGAAGACCAGGTCAAAATCGACGATCTGCGAAAATCCGGTCGAGAGCGTGTCGTGCACCACCGCGATCGCCGCGACGCGTCGCATGGCCTGGCCGAGCACCTGCTTCGCCTCTTCGCTGCGCGCCCGGCGGGCCTGCACGCGCAGCAGTGACGCCACGGTCTGCAGGTTATTCTTCACGCGATGGTGGATCTCGCGAATCGTCGCATCCTTGGTGATGAGTTCCTGCTCCTGATGCCGCAACTCGGTCACATCGCGGGTGAGCACGATGCCCCCGATGCGCTGTTCATCGCGGATCACGGGAATCGACCGCAGGGTCACGGTTCGACCGTTCACCTCGATATCGGCGCGCTTGGCAACCTTGCCCTGGGTGATCAGCGGCAGGGACTCGTTGGTGTCTGACTGGCCGTGCACCAGGCTCGCCACATCTTCGGCGAAGTTCTCGCCCTCGAGCTCGTCGCGATGCCCCAGGAGAGCGAAGGTGGTCTGCGTGTTCGGGCTCGCAAAGGTCACAATGCCCTGGGTATTAACGCGCACGAGACCGTCAGATGCACGCGGGGCCCCGCGCTCACGGCCGCGCGTCGAACCTGGTGAGGGAAACAGGCCCTGCTGAATCATGACGAACAGGTCGGAGGCGACCTCTCGGAATGCCTTTCCAATGCGCGTATCGCTTTGCATATCAGAGGCACTCGTGTGCACCGTGACCACCGCGAATGGTTCGGTCTGGTAGCCAGCTGGTGTGGTGATCACGCCGGTATCGGTGTTGCGGGCCGTGGTGCCGCCGGTATCGTCTCGACGACTCACGGAAAACGCCCACAGCTTCATAGCGTTCTCCTCGACCCAAATCGGGGCGCGTGAGTTTGAGGGCTGCCGCGTTTGCATCGCCTCGTCTACGACCTCTCGCCAGTCGGGGCGCAGCACGTCGCCAATGACATCACGGTAGAACAGCGTGATAGAGCCGGCCGGGCGACTGTGCGCGGCCGCGATGTAATTGCCGTCAGCGGTGGGCACCCAGAGCACGACATCGCCCAGCGAGAGATCGGCAAGCAGGGGGAAGTCGGGTGCCATGAGTTCAAGCCATTGAATCTCTTCCTCGCCCAGGGTCGAGTACTTGGTTGCGAGGTTGCGCAGCGTAGCCATGGTTCGAGTGTACTGAGGCGCCGGCTGATCCAAAGCGCCCTGACACTGGGCGTAATTGCTCATTGACACGCGGCAGCCGTTCACGCCTATCGTGGGGACTCTCGGTACAATGCCGAGCTTTCGGCGCAGCCAGGGGAAACAGGGGGCACGGCGCCGCGAGAGACATCTTCGAACGGAGCCCGCAATGCCCCCTGTCGCCACGCTCAGAGTTGCGCCCACACCAGCAACTCCAGCAACTCCAGCAACACCCGCACACCTCACCCTGGTGCCGACCCCGTCTCCGCCGCTCCCTCTGACGCCACCGGAGCCGCCCACGCAACTGGTCTCGCAGTCGGGCTCCCATCAGGCAGCCAAGGCGCAGCGCTCGCGCACGGAATTGCCCGGTGCCGAGCGGCGTGTTCAGGAGCTACCCGGCCCCGATCCACGAATGATCGGAGCGATGGCGGTGCACGTGTTTGAGGCGCTCGAGGGCACCCGGGGCCTGGCTCAACTCGGCAACGCGATCACCTGGAAGCTCGCCGTGCACCTCGGCCAGGTACGCGCCGCGCGCATGGAGCGACGTCACCTCTTCAAGGATGAGCGTCACTCCGCGCCCAGGCCGAAGCGTGTGGTGCTGTGCAGGCCAGCACCACACGCGATCGAAGCATCGGTGGTGCTCGAAACCAATCGGCGCACCCACGCGGTCGCCATGCGACTCGAGTGGGTGACCGACCGCTGGCGGGCGACCGAAATTACGGTGCTGTAGTGGTTACGGTATCGGTGTGAGTTCGGTGAGGGTGTTGGTGCGAGTTCGGTGCTGGTGCCGGTGCGGCTACTGCTCTGGCGCGCGTTCGGCCCGCAGCTTCGAGATCTCATACAGCGAGACGCTCACCGCGATGCCCGCGTTCAGCGACTCGGTGGCCGCCGTGATCGGGATCGACACGACCGCGTCGCAGGTCTCGGTGACGAGCCGCGACAGACCCTTGCCCTCGCTGCCGACAACGATCACGAGCGGGCGATCCGCCAGTTCAAGACCCGGCAGCGACACGTCGCCGTCGCCGTCAAGCCCGAGCACGAACACGCCCTGCTCCTTCAACGCCTTCAGCGTCTGGGTGAGGTTCGCGGCCATGGCGACGGGGATGCGGGCGGCGGCCCCGGCCGAGGTCTTCCACGCGGCGGAGTTGAGCCCGACCGATCGGCGCTGGGGCACGATGACACCCTGCCCGCCGAACGCGGCGACGGAGCGGATGATCGCCCCGAGGTTGCGTGGGTCGGTGATGCCGTCGAGGGCGACGAGCAACGGCGTCTCGCCGCGATCCACTGCCGACTCAAGCAGGTCGAACGGGTGCGCGTACTCGTACGCGGGCACCTTCAGCGCCACGCCCTGGTGCACGGTGTCGCGCGAGGTCATGCGGTCGAGTTCGGGGCGCATAATCTCGAGCACGGGCACGCCGCGACCCACGGCGATGCCGAGGATCTCGCGCATGCGTTCGTCCATCTCAACCTTGGCCGCGACGTACAACGCGGTTGCGGGGATCTTGGTGCGGAGCGCCTCGAGCACCGAATTACGGCCAGTGACCAGCTCGGTATCGTCGGTGGGTTTGCGCGTGCCGCGCTGCTGCCGTTCGGGCTTGGCGCCGCGACGCGGGTCTTTGCCGCCGGCCGCCACGTAGCGATCCTTTGCGGCCTTCGCCTTACCCGCGGGGTGGTAGGGTCGATCCTCTGCCTTCGGCGTCGGGCCGCGGCCCTCAAGGGCCTGGCGCCCCTGCCCGCCCGAACCGACGGCTTTGCCGCGACTCTTCTTACGTACTGCGCCGGGGCGCGATTTCTTCATGTTCATGCGAGACTCCAGCGGGTTCCGTTCGGGCTATCTTCCAGGGCGACCCCCGCCTGCTGCAAGCGATCGCGAATCGCGTCGCTCGTGGCGAAGTCCTTGCGTGCGCGCGCCTCTCGGCGCTCTTCGATCAGGGCGGTGACCAGGGTGTCGAGCGCTGCGGCTTCCGCACCGCCCGCGACTCCTCCCGAGGCAGCCCAGTGCTCGTCGCGTGGGTCAAGGCCCAACACGTCAAGCATGGCGACCACCTCGGTCGCGCGGGCCAGGGCCGACCCTGCGTCACCCGCGTCTATCGCGGTGTTCCCTGCGCGCACGGCCCCGTGAAGGGTCGCGAGCGCCTGCGGCACCCCGAAGTCGTCAAGCATAGCCGCAATAAAGTCATCGGGCAGCATCTCGCTCGTCGCGGTCCCGCCGAGCGGCATCATGCGCACGAGATGCGCGGCCGCGCCGCCACCCGCATGACCCTCCGACACGAATGTCTCCGCACGCTCCAAGAACCCCTCGATGCGTTCGAACGCGGCCGCCGCCTCGGCGAGCGAAGCGGCAGAATACTCGAGCACCGAGCGGTAGTGCGCAGAGCCCAAGAAGTAGCGCAGCACCACCGGGCGCGCGGCGCGCAGCAGGTCGTGCGCGAAGAGCGAGTTGCCCAGCGACTTCGACATCTTCTTGCCGCCGGTGTTGACGAGGCCGTTGTGGATCCAGTGCCGCGCGAAGGCATGCCCGGCCGCCGCCGACTGTGCCAACTCGTTTTCGTGGTGCGGGAAGCGCAGGTCAAGCCCGCCCCCGTGAATGTCGAACTCTTCGCCGAGGTATCTCGTCGCCATGGCCGAACACTCGATGTGCCAGCCCGGACGGCCGAGCCCCCACGGAGACGGCCAGGCGGCACTCTCGGGCTCGTGCGCGCGGCGCGCCTTCCACAGCGCAAAGTCGCGCGGATCGCGCTTGCCGACCGGCTCCGAGTCAGTAGCATCTTCCATCTGATCGCGGCGCTGCCGGGTGAGGTCGCCGTAGTCGGGCCAACTGCCCGTGTCGAAGTACACGCTCGCCGAACCGTCTTCGGCCTGGTAGGCGTGCCCACGCTCAATGAGTCGCGCAATCAGCGCCACCATCTCGGCGATGTTCGCGGTGGCGCGCGGTTCGTAGGTGGGGGGCAGCACCCCGATCGCGTCGTAAGCTGCGGTGAAATCGCGCTCCACGCGGTACGCGAGCGCCCACCACTGCTCCTCGCCCCCAGCAAGCTGTGCCTCGCGTGCGTTGTCGAGAATCTTGTCGTCAATATCGGTGACATTGCGGATCAGCGTGACTCGCTGCCCCATCGCCGTCAACCAGCGACGCATCTGGTCGTAGACGAGGGCGCTGCGCAAGTGCCCGATGTGCGGGGCTGATTGCACCGTCGGCCCGCACACATACATCGAGACCTCGCCCGACACCCGCGGTGCGAGGTCGACCACGTCCTGTTGTCGGGAGTCGTAGATGCGCTGTTTCACGCTTCAAGACTAGGGCAACGACAGGCCCCGGGCGCAGTGGGCACGAGCATCGCGATCCACCTGGGGATTCAGGAAATACCTGGATGCACGAAAACCGGCTTAGAGCAGCGCGCCGCGCAGGAAGTAGTTCACCTGCCGGCTGATGTTCACCGCATGATCGCCAAATCGCTCGTGGTAGCGGCTCGCGAGGGTCGCGTCAACGACACCCGTGGTGTCTGTGCTGACCTTGTCGCTCAGAACCTTCTCGAACACCTTCGCGTGTAACTCGTCGATCGCGTCGTCGATGTCGCGAATGTCGTCGATGAATGTGGGATCCTGCGTGCGCAGCAATTCCACGAGCTTGCCCGCGATCTTGGCGTCGAGCTCGCCCATGCGCGCGAATGTCTTGCGCAGGCCCTGCGGAATCGCGCTCTCGGGGTAGCGGTACCGCGCGAGCTGGGCAATGTGCTCGGCCAGGTCGGCCATCCGCTCGAGCGACGATCCCATGCGCAGCGCGCCCACCATGAGGCGGAGATCGCTGGCGACGGGCTGCTGGCGGGCAAGAATGTCGATCGTGAGTTCGTCGAGCTCGGCGGCCATCTGCTCGACGCGCTCGTTGCTCTCGATCACTTGCTCGGCAAGTGACACATCGCTCGTGCGAAACGCTGTGGTGGCCTGCTGAATCGCGATCTCCACGAGTTCGGCGATCTGCACCAGGCGGCTCTGCACCTCGGCGAGCTCCTGCTGAAATACTTCGCGCATGTCGAACGGTTCCCTTCCGGTTCCAAAAAGGTGAGTCGTGTCATTGTGGATCGCCGTCCAGTCGCCAATTGACAACCGTTGCAGGCACGCCACAATCGACGCACTGGTTCCATAGTCTCACTTGCACAGGTGAACAGTCACCTCCCGGGAGGTAAACAGGAACTGAACGCGCGAGGGTGTGGGTGACGGCCGGGCATACGATGGGGGCATGACCCCGACCGCCATCGTGCTGGCCTCCGTGGCCCTCGGCACCCTTGCCGGCTCGTTGGCCACATGGATGGTCGTCACAGCCCGGGCGGCGGGCAAGCGGCGGGCACAAGCACTGCGACCAGAGCTTCCCGAGGTTGCGGTCGAGATCCTGAATGCGGTCGATAGTTTTGCGGTGATGCTCGATGCCTCGCTGTCGGTCGTGTATGCGAACCCCGTGGCGCGCGAGGATCGCCGGGTCACGGGCGAGGAACTGCGCGACCCCGACTTCTTGCAGCGGGCGCGCCGCGTCATGACCACGGGGGTGCCCGACACCCGTTTGCCCGACCCCCAAGACCCCGGCGACACCGTGCGTGTGCTGATCGTGCGCATACAGGAGAGGTTTCTGGCGGTGTTCGCCTTCGATCTCGGCGAGGAGCAGCGGGTGAACGCCATGCGCCGCGACTTCATCGCCAACGTCAGCCACGAGCTCAAGACTCCCATCGCCGCGATCGGTTTGCTCTCGGAGGCGGTTCTCGAGGGTGCCGATGAGCCCGACATCGTGCGCAACTTTGCGAGGCGGCTCATCAAGGAATCCCGCCGACTTGGCGACCTGTCGCGCGACATCATCCAGCTCTCCGAGGCGCAGTCGACGTTGCGCCCCGAAGACCGGGAAGAGGTCTCACTCCGCGCCGTCGTGCGCACCGAAGTCGAGGCGCATCGCGATTTCGCGTCACAACACGGGGTGACACTGGTGCTCACCGATGTCGGCGGCGCGAGCGAAGAGCTGGTCACGCTCGGACGCCCTGCCTCGATCGGCACCGTGCTGGCGAACCTCTTGAGTAACGCGATCCGCCATTCGCCCGAGGGCGGGCGAGTCGGCATCGGTGTCGAATCGACGAAACGCACGTGCACGATCACCGTTACCGACCAGGGCGAGGGTATTCCGCCCGAGCATCTGCCCCGCATCTTCGAGCGCTTCTATCGGGTCGACGCGGCACGCAGCCGCGAGGGCGGGGGCACCGGCCTGGGGCTCTCGATCGCCCGGCACACCATGCGCGCGCACGGCGGCGACATCGATGTGTGGTCGCAACCCGGAGTCGGCGCGAGTTTCATCCTCACCTTCCCACTGGTCAATCAAGGCGGGGCCGAAAAGAAACCAAAGCGCAAGCGGAGGCAGGCTGAGGCCCAAGCTTTGACCGATCAGTTCGGCCCGCGCACCGCGGCACCGGACACAGCACCTTCACGTACTGAAAGGGCAAATAATTGAGTAAGCGCATTCTGCTTGTAGAAGACGAGGCCTCGATCTCTGAGCCGCTCGCGTTTCTCCTCGAGCGTGAGGGCTATCACGTGCAGATCGTGGCTGACGGCACGGAGGCGGTACGGGTATTTCCTGGCTCCGACGCAGACCTCGTGTTGCTTGACCTTATGCTTCCTGGGCTGCCCGGCACCGAGGTCTGCCGGTCGATCCGCGCTCGCTCGCGAGTGCCGATCATCATGCTCACCGCGAAGGACAGCGAGATTGACATCGTCGTGGGGCTCGAACTGGGCGCCGACGACTACATCACGAAGCCGTACTCCACTCGGGAGCTGCTGGCTCGCGTGCGCGCCGCCCTGCGACGTGGCGAGGGCGAGGGTGATGACCCGGAGGAGGACTACTACGAGGAGGGCGTGCTCGACGAACAGGGCGTGCGGCTCGACACCGAGCGGCACACGGTGACCGTGCGAGGCGAGGAAATCTCGATGCCGCTACGCGAATTCGAGTTGCTCGAATTGCTCATGCGACACTCGGGTCGCGTGCTCACCCGGGGTCAGTTGATCGACCGCGTGTGGGGCAGCGACTACTACGGCGACACGAAAACACTCGACGTGCACATCAAGCGGATCCGCTCACGTATCGAAGAAGAACCGAAGGACCCGAAGCTCGTGACGACCGTGCGCGGCGTCGGCTACCGCTTCGCGTAGACCTCCACGCTGGCCGGCACGCCCGCCCGCGTATCGCCTGTGCGCCCGCCGCACCGCTCCCTACACGCGGCGCTCTTGCCCCACACGCGACGAAGGGCCCCCGGAATCCCAGGGGCCCTTCGTCGTCGCTGTGCGCGGGAGGTTATTCGGCCGCACCCTCAGCGCCGGTGTCGGTGTTGTTCGCATCGACCGACTCGGTCGAGAGTTCCTCTTCCTCGGCGATGTCTGACGGCGAAAGCACGAACGAACGGTATTCGAGCAGCGTGCCATCGAGTACGGGAACCTCGCGCTCGACGTCGGCACCGCCCGGAACCTGGAGGAATGCGTTGATCGTGGCACCGGCCGCCAGGTCGGGAAGAGACACGAACACGGGTGGGTTGTCGCCCTCGGGATCGCCGAAGAGCGTGCTGCCCGGCTCGACCGTGAAGTCGGCGGAGGCCTCGGCCGATCCGCTCTCGCTCACAAAGGTGATGCGCAGATCGAGCGTGGTGGTACCGGTGTTCACGCCCGTGAACACGACGTTGAAATTCTCGCTCTTCTCGTCGGCGATCAGCATCAGGTTGCGCACCTCAACGCCGGCAACCGATGCGTCGATGCCGTCGCTTGGTGCGTACGGATCTGTCGTCGCCTGTGGCACTGCAAAGCCGCAGCCAGTTGCCCCGAGGGTAATGGCCGCCGCGAGAGCGATGGAAGATGCGATCCGACGAGTCTTCAAGGTGGGTGTCCTCCGGACGGTGGGCGATGCACGAGGCATCACAAACGGCGCTGACGGTTTGAAACTATACTATCTCGCCTGAGGTCTTGACCGCAGCTTAGGCTCACCTCACTGACGGCGAGTGATGTGGTAAACTAAGGGTTGGACTGATATAAGGAGCCAACTCGATGCAATTTGAGGTCGGAGAGACCGTCGTCTATCCCCATCACGGCGCTGCCAAGATCATCGAGGTGAAGAAGCGGAAGCTCGGCGGCGAGGAAAAGCTTTTCCTGAAGCTGCAGGTCAACCAGGGCGACCTCACCATCGAGGTTCCCGCAGAGAACTGCGACTTGGTCGGTGTGCGCGATGTCATTGATCAAGACGGGCTCGAGCGGGTGTTCGAGGTGCTTCGCGCGCCGTTCACCGAAGAGCCGACGAACTGGTCACGCCGATACAAGGCCAACCTTGAGAAGCTCGCCTCCGGCGATGTCATCAAGGTGTCCGAGGTCGTTCGCGATCTGTGGCGTCGCGACCAAGAGGTGCGCTCGCTCTCCGCTGGCGAGAAGCGCATGCTCGCGAAGGCGCGTCAGATCCTCGTGTCTGAGCTCGCTCTCGCCGAGAAGACCGACGAAGAGCAGGCATCGAAAGTGCTCGACGAGGTGCTCGCTTCCTAGCGAGCTGCCCCGGCCATGAGCGCTGACACCCCTGTGCGTGTTGAGACACCGGTGCGTGCTGACACGTCGGTGATTGCTGATACTTCTTTGCATCACGTTGCAGAGCTCGGCGTCATTCTGGTAGCCGCGGGCCGCGGCGAACGGCTGGGCGCTTCCTTGCCTAAGGCGTTTGTCGAGCTCGGCGGCGCACCACTGCTGACCCACGGCATCCGCACGGTGACTTCGCTCCCCCATCCGGGCCAGCTCGTGCTCGTGGTGCCCGAGGGGCATGCGGGCGAGGCGTTGGCACTTGCCGATGAACTGGTGCCCGAGGGCTCCCAGTGGCAGGTGTCGGTTGTGCCCGGGGGCCGCGAGCGCCACGAGTCGGTGCGCTTCGGCATCGAGGCTTTGCACGACACCATCAAGACCGTCCTGGTACACGATGCGGCCCGCCCGCTCACCCCGGCCGCGGTCTTCGAGCGCGTGCTCGATCGCGTGCACCAGACGGGCGAAGCGGTCGTGCCCGGTGTTCCCGTGGCCGACACGCTAAAACAGGTCGATGATCACGGCACGGTCATCTCCACTGTGGATCGCGCGTCGCTCGTCGCCGTGCAGACCCCGCAGGGGTTCACCCGCGAGGGGCTCGCCGCCGCACACGACTCCGTGCAGGCTCGCGCAGGCGCACCCGGCGGGGCCGGCGCGGGCGATACCCCCACCGACGATGCCGAGGTGGTGCAGCGCTTCGGCGGTACCGTCCACGTCGTGCCGGGCGATCCGCTGGCACACAAAGTCACCACTCCGGCTGACCTCGTCATGCTTGAGGGCACGTTGCTGCATTCGGAAGCGAACAGCTTCGCACCACGGTCGGGGCGACATTCGGCCACGCCACAGAGCCACGCGGCGAAATGATCCGCGTCGGCACCGGCGTAGATGTGCACGCGTATGAGCCCACCGCGCCGCTTCGGCTCGCCGGTCTCGACTGGCCGGGCGAACCCGGGCTTTCCGGGCACAGCGACGGCGACGTGGTCTGTCACGCGGTGGTCGATGCACTGCTGGGTGCGGCCGGGCTCGGCGATATCGGCGAGCTCGTCGGGGTGGATCAGCCCCACACCGCGGGTGCGGCAAGCACCGGCTTCGTGACGCTCGCGCTTGCCCGCCTTGCAGAAGCGGGCTGGCAACCCGTCAACATATCTGTGCAGATCGTGGGGCAGCGCCCAAAATTCGCACCGCGCCGTACTGAGGCGCAGATCCGCATGTCCGAATTGGTGGGCGCCCCGGTGAGTCTGAGCGCCACCACCACCGACGGACTCGGGTTCACGGGTCGCGGCGAGGGGCTCGCGGCGATCGCGACGGCCCTCATCGAGCGCAGCCCCACCCGCTAACGCCGGCCCACTCACTCACGCCGCCCCACCCGCACCGAGAAGGCGCAATTCCACGTGGATCGCGCCCGACGTGGTGGACTTGCGCCCTCTCGGCGGGCTGCGGGACGTGCGGGGGTGCGGGTACGCGGGTGCAGGGACGTGCGGGTGCAGGTGCGGGGTGCGGGCACGCGGGGGCGCAGACGCGGGGACGCAAAAGGGGCTCTTCGCATTTAAGAGTGTAGAAGTGCTCCGCGGTGTGGTGCAGTGGAGATGGGTCGAGGTCTCCCGATGATGGAAGTTCTGACGCTCCCCATCCGAAAGACCTCGACATGCACCACGCTACCTTCCAACCTGCCGATCTCACGACTTTCTGCCAGCTCGATCAGCTCGGCCTGACCGCGGTCGGGCAAAGATTCGAGCCCGGCAGGGTCGTGCTGGACTGCCGTCTCATCGAGCCCGACCCGTGGTGTCGGCGGTGTGGCGCTGAGGGCGTGCTGCGCGATACCGTGACGCGGACCTTGGCGCATACCCCGTTCGGGCATCGTGCCACGACGCTGAAAATCCGGGTGCGCCGATACCGATGTGATTGGTGCCGGAAGGTGTGGCGTGAGGACACCAGCATGGCCGCACCGGAACGGGCGAAAATCACCCGGGCAGGGCTGCGTTTCGCGCTCGAAGCGGTCGTGATCGATCACCTCACCGTGTCGTGCACGGCCGCGAATCTCGGCGTGTCTTGGCACACCGCGAACGCCGCGATCCTGGCCGAGGGTCACCGGGCGCTGATCAATGACCCGGCCCGGTTTGACAGGGTCACGGTGATTGGTGTCGACGAGCATGTGTGGCGGCACACCCGCCGAGGTGACAAGTACGTCACCGTGCTCATTGACCTCACCCCGGTACGTGAGAAACGAGGCCCGGCCAGGCTCCTCGATATGGTGCCGGGTCGTTCGAAGCAGGTGTTCAGTCGCTGGCTGAGCGACCGCACACAAGCATGGCGTGACGGGATCGAGGTCGTCGCGATGGACGGATTCACCGGGTTCAAGACCGCATCGAAAGAGCACCTCCCTGATGCCGTCGAAGTGATGGACCCGTTCCATGTCGTCCAGCTCGCCGGTGACATGCTCGACCGCACCCGGCAGCGCGTGCAACAAGAAACCCTCGGGCATCGCGGCCGGGCGAAAGACCCGCTCTACGGGGTGCGGCGGGTCCTCAGAACCGGGGAGGCGTTCCTCACCGTAAAGCAGCAAGCGAGGCTTGATGCGGTGTTCGCTGACCCCCGTCATGGGGATGTGTGGCGAGCATGGCGCGTGTACCAGCAAGTCGTCGCCGCGTACCGAGAGAAGTTCGCAGGTCTCGGCCGGAAACGGTTACGGGAAATCATCGACACGGTGAAACAGACCACGCCGGCCAGGTTCACCGAGCTCCGGAAACTCGCGTACACGCTCGACCGGCGAAGGGTGGACATCCTCGCGTATTTCGATCACCCGAGAACATCGAACGGACCAACCGAAGCGATCAACGGCAGGCTTGAGCACCTCCGCGGGTCCGCGCTCGGATTTAGGAACCTCACGAACTACATCGCGAGGTCGCTCCTCGAGGCTGGCGGTTTCAGACCGTATCTACACTCACAAATGCGATGAGCCGCAAAAGGGCGGGGTGCGTACGCACCCCGCCCTGATCCACTAGCGAGCTAGTGAGAGCAAACTAGACGAGCTTTGCGACTGCGCCAGCCTCGGTGAGCTTCGCGAGTGCCTCTTCAGCTGCGTCCTTCTTGAGGGCCTCGAGAACGTTCTTCGGAGCCTCCTCAACGAGAGCCTTGGCCTCGCCCAGGCCCAGGCCGGTGAGTTCGCGCACAACCTTGATGACCTGGATCTTCTTGTCGCCGGCAGCCTCGAGCAGCACGTCGAACTCGTCCTTCTCCTCGACGGCCTCAGCGGCAGCAGCGGGAGCAGCAGCAACTGCAACCGGAGCAGCAGCCGACACGTCGAAGGTCTCTTCGAATGCCTTGACGAACTCCGAGAGCTCGATGAGGGTGAGCTCCTTGAACTGCTCGAGCAGCTCTTCGGTTGAAAGCTTTGCCATGATGTATCTCCTTGATGTGTGCCTGTCACGCTGCGCGCGACGAGCGGGTCTTATGGGGGTGAACCGAAACGGTTCTTACGCGTCCTGCTTCTCCTGCAGCGCACCGAAACCGCGAGCGGCCTTGGCGGGCAGAGCGTTGAACAGCTGTGCGGCACCGATCAGCGACGCCTGCATGACGCCGGCAGCCTTGGCCAACAGCACCTCGCGGCTCTCAAGATCGGCGAGCTTGCCAACCTCAGCAGCAGAAAGGGGCTTGCCATCAAAGTAGCCGCCCTTCACCACCAGATGAGGGTGTGCCTTAGCGAAGTCACGCAGAGACTTAGCGACCGCGACAGCGTCACCGTGCACGAAGGCGAGAGCCGAAGGACCGGTCAGCTCGTCGTCGAATGCGGTGATGCCAGCGTTGTTCGCGGCAATCTTGGTCAGCGTGTTCTTCGCCACGGCGTACGTCGCGTGCTCACGGATACCGGCGCGCAGTTCGCGCAATTCGGCAACCGTCAGACCGCGGTACTCAGTCAGCAATACGGCGGCCGACTCTTCAAAGTTCTTCTGAAGGTCGGCGAGCCTAGCATCCTTCGTAGCCATGGCGCTCCTTAGCTTGTGTGTCCCCGCGAAGCGGATGCTTCCCGGGGGCCGAACCACCCGTCACAATAAAAAAAGCTCCGGTGCGCATGCACGGAGCTTCGGGGGCGGATCGAGATCCACACTCAAATATTCGTACCTGCGCAGGTCTTCGCTCTTGCGATTGTTACAGAACTCTTGCGAGTTTCTACCGGCGGTCTTGGGCCGTCGGCTAGCTTATCACAGGTTGCGAGTCAGTCCTGCGGGTCAGTCCTGCGGATCTGCCGCACGTGCCAGGCGCGCAGCAGCTCGACGAGGATCACGCCGACGCCGACGATCACCAGCACGGCGACACCGAGCGGCTCGGGCAGCCACCCAATCTCGAAGAACTGTTGCGACAACGGAATCGCCCAGATGAGGCCGAGGCCCGCGTACATTGCCAGCACGATAAGCAGCCGGAACGCGTGGAACGGGCGGGAGAGCACCGCGAGCACCCACAGCGCAATGCCCGCGAGCGTCAGGGTCGAGGCCGACTGCATCTCGCTCACGGTGAAGGGTCCGAGCCGCTCCCCCACGAGATACACCGAGATGAGTCCCGCGGTCACGATGAGCCCGGAGGGGATCGCGAACAGCAGCGAGCGGCGCAGGAAGCCCTCGCGGTAGCGGGCCGAGTTCGGCATGATCGCGAGGAAGAAGGCGGGGATGCCGATGGTAAGACCGTCGGTGATCGAGAGTTGACGGGGCAGAAACGGGAACGCCCACGCGAGAAGCCCGAAGATCACGCCCACCGAAAGCGCGTACGTGGTCTTTGTGAGGAACAGCATCGAGACACGCTCGATGTTCGCGATGACGCGTCGCCCCTCAGCGACCACCCCCGGCAGCCGCTCGAAGCGCCCGTCGAGCAGCACCAGCCTCGCCACCGCCTTGGTCGCCTGCGCCGCGCTGTCGACCGCGATCCCGAGGTCGGCCTCCTTGATCGCGAGGGCATCGTTCACCCCGTCGCCGGTCATCGCGACCACGTGACCCTTCGCCTGCAGCGCGCGCACGAGCGACACCTTCTGCTCGGGCGTGACCCGGCCAAATACGCGCTCGCGCTCGAGCACCTCGCCGAGCTCGGCCAGACCCGTGGGCAGTTCGCGCGCATCGAACCCGCCGTCGCAGTCGATGCCCACCTCGCGCGCCACCGCGGCAACAGTGCGCGGGTCGTCACCCGAGATGATGCGGATCCCCACCCCCTGCTCAGCGAAGTAGCTCATGGTCCGTGCGGCGTCGGGGCGCACCCGCTCGCGAAACGTGACGAGGGCCACGGGCGTGAGCCCCGCGGGCAGGGTAGGAGTTTCGGCGGGTGGCGCGGCCGTTACGGTGTGCGCGAGCACGAGGGTGCGGAGGCCATTCGCCGCACATACGCCGGCCCGGTCGAGCGTCTGTGCGATGAGCGGATCCGCCCCGCCAGCCTCAAAGACGAACTCCGGCGCGCCAAAGATCCAGGTGCCGGGGGCGATGCCGGCGGGCACCACGAGCCCGCTCCACTTCCACGCCGAGCCGAACGGAATCTCGTGCTCCACCTCGAGCGCGCGCCCGCCGGGCTCAAAGCGCTCGGCGAGGCAGCGGGCAGTGGAGTTCGCACCCTGGGCGCCGCCGAGGTGCGCGAGCACCGCCTCCCACCCGGGGGCCTCGGTGATCGACTCGACCCCGTCGAGCGTCATCTCGCCGGTGGTGATCGTGCCGGTCTTGTCGAGGCACAGCACGTCGACGCGGGCGAGCCCCTCGACAGCCGCGAGCTCCTGGATGAGGACATTTCGGCGTGCGAGCGTCACCGCGCCCACCGCAAACGCGATGCTGGTGACGAGCACGAGGCCGAGCGGCACCATCGCGATCACCGCGGCGACCGCTCCCACCACCGCCTCGCGCCAGGCCCCGCTCGCAATCGCCGCCTCCCAGCCCCCGTGCGACTGCATCTGCCCGTTCGCGACGATCAGCACCACCGGGCCGAGCGCCCAGGTGATCCACTTCAGCAGCCGGTCGACGCTGCCGCGCAGTTCCGAGCGCACCATCGAGAAGCGCTGCGCCTGGGCGGTGAGGCTCGCGGCGTATGAATCGGCCCCGACGCGCGTCACCTCGGCGAGCCCGGATCCACCCACCACACTCGAGCCCGAGAGCACCTCGTCGCCGGTGTGGCGCGGCACCGAGTGGGATTCGCCGGTGAGGAGCGACTCGTCGAGTTCGAGCGTGCCGGGGCCGCGATCGGCGGTGTGGATCACGCGCGCATCGGCCGTGACCTGGTCGCCCGCGCGCAGCACGAGCGCATCGCCGAGCACCACCTGTTCAAGGGGAATCTCGGTCTCTTCGCCGTCGCGCAGTACCCGCGCCGAAGGAGCGTTGAGCACGGCCAGCCGGTCGAGCGTGCGCTTCGCCTGAAACTCTTGCACCACGCCGATCAGTGTGTTGAAGAGCGCCGGCAAGCCAAACAGCGCGTCTTGCCAGCGGCCGAGCACGAGCAGCGTCGCGAAGCCCGTGAAGACAATCGCGTTGAAGAGGGTGAAGACGTTCGCCGCGAGGATCTCGCGCAGGGTGCGGCTGCTGGAGTTCGGCGCCGCGTTGCCGAGGCCCTCACGCAGTCGCTGTTCGGCTTCTTCGCGCGTGAGCCCCAGTACCCGCTGATCCATAGCAGCAGACTATTGCAGGTCTAGCCCGATACGTCGGAATTCCTCAGTGAAGTCTGTTGCGAGCGGCTGCGATCCGCTGCCACCCGGTGCCAACCGCAACAAGGCGACAGAAGCTCCGCTTGTCAGCGCCTCAGAAGCAAAGTTTCTGTCGCATTGTTAGCGGATCTCGGCACCCGGGGGCCGACTCAAACCGATGGTTTGAGCATGTAGCCCGCGCCCCTGACCGTGTGGATCATCGGGGGCCTGGTCGCATCGATCTTCTTGCGCAGGTACGAAATGTAGAGCTCGACCACGCTTGGCTTGCCGGTGAAGTCATAGCTCCAGACGCGATCCAGAATCTGCGACTTGGAAAGCACGCGACGCGGGTTGCGCATCAGATACCGCAGCAACTCGAACTCGGTGGTGGTGAGGTCGATCGGCTCGCCGGCGCGCTCAACCTCGTAGCTGTCTTCGTTCAGCATGAGATCGCCGACGCGCAGGATCGGATCGGGGTGCTGATCTTGCATCAACTGCGAACGGCGCACGAGGGCGCGCAGCCGGGCAATGAGCTCTTCGAGGCTGAAGGGCTTCGACACGTAATCATCGCCGCCCGCGGTGAGGCCGTTCACTCGGTCATCGACCGAGTCGAGCGCCGTGAGGAAAAGTACCGGCAGGAGGTAGCCCTCACTGCGAAAACGTGACAGCACCTGGATGCCGTCGAAGTCGGGAAGCATGATGTCGAGCACCGCGACATCGGGATTGAAGCTGCGGAGCTTCTCAATTGCCTCGGCTCCCGTCGACGCAGTATCTACGTCCCATCCCTCGTATCTCAATGCCATCGCAATGAGGTTGGAAATTGAATCCTCGTCATCAACCACGAGTGCGCGGATCTTCGCTCCGTCACTCGGCTGTATCTTTGCTGCGCCCATAACCTGCAAGTATGACGGTTCCGACTATGCGGGGGCTGGTAATAAAAAGATTACGCACGCATGTATTAAAAAATCGAGGGAAATCGTTGTGGAACTGAGCACTTTCTGCACGGCTACCAACAGCATACTGGAGTCTAATCCACACTTAGTTCATCAATTTGCAAGGCTGAACAGCACTTCCGCGCCGGTTTCCCTGCACCTCGCGCCGCCGCCCTGACACCTCGCAGCCGGAATCACTGGCAGAATGAGGGGCGATGATCCACACGCCTGAGCACCTGAGACGCATCGTGACCGACGGCACCGATCGGGCGGCCTGGATGCGTGCGCGTGCGCGCGGCATCACCGCGACCGACGTGGCGAAGCTGTCGACACCCCGCTCCATCGACACGGCGGCTTGGCAAAAACTGCACGGCAGCGGATTTTCCGGCAACGCCTTCACCGATCACGGCAAGTCGCGCGAGCCGGTCATCGCGGCGTGGGTGCTTCGGGAATACGGCATCGAGCCGAGCCAGGCGCTCTTCCACGCGCAGGACGACGCGCGGCACCTGGCCACGCCTGACGGGCTCGTGCTGCGAGATGCGGGCCACCTCGAGCTCGCCGAGATCAAGACCACCAACAAGGAGTGGCGTTCGATCCCTCGCTCGTACCTGCGTCAGGTGTGGTGGCAGCAGCACGTACTGGGCGCGGAGCGCACGCTCATGGTGTGGGAGCGCCACGAGAACTTCATGCCGGTCGGCGATCCGCAGTATCGCTGGGTGGATCGCGACGAGAACGAGATCGCAAAGCTTGTGGCACTTGCGGGTCAGCTGATCGACACCCTGATCGCTCGCTCGCGGTAGTTTCGGCGGCCGGTGCCGGTGCCGGTGCTTGCGGCGGATTCGCTCGCTCGCGCGAAGCGGTGATCTCGCGACCTACACCTAGCGCGGAATCGAGACCGTGTCGCCTTGTCCGAACGACACCTGCGGCGCGGGAGACCCCGGCACCCGGCCCGACGCGTTGGCCTGAGCGCGAGTGAAGTCCTGCTCGACGAGCTCCTGCAGAGCATCCGCTACCGCATCGAAGCCGGGAACGTCGCGCAGCACGGTCGACCCGCCGACCCCTCCCGCGCCCCCCACGAGCTCGATGTCGCCCGAGCCGAACATGCGCTGCACCAGTGTGCGCCTCGATCGAACCTCGCGCACGCGGCTGAGCGGCACCTCGCTGCGGTGCTGCACGAACACCCCGCTGCGGGCGATCACTCGCCGGTTGGTGATGATCGTTCGCCGCGTGAGCCAGCTGAGCACAGGACCCACGCCGAGAAGCAGCGCGAGCGCCGCCGCGCCGCCGGCAGCGGCCAGATTCATCCAGGCCTCCGGCAGCGCCCCCACCCAGAATCCCGCGGCGACCGCGAGCGCGGCGAGTATCAGTACCGGAAGCGTGAGCGCACGCCCGTGCCTCCGCAGCCGCAGCACCACGGACTCCGCCTGAATCGGAGGTTCAGTGGGTCGCGGTGTGGACATGCCCCTATTCTGCCGCCCCGGGCTCGCTTACGGCCGAGGCTCCCCGGTCACCCGCCTCATTCGCGGCGGCATCAAGGCGCGTGCGCGCGATCTGCCCGGCACGCTCGGACAGGCCCGCGAGTTCGGCACGCTCGGCACGCGCCGACGCGTGCCCGGCGGCGGCACCCGCAGCACCTCCGGTCACGGCCCCGTTCAGCACGCCCACCAGGTCGATGCCCACGGTGTCGCGCGCCATGTCGAGCAACCCCTTCAGATTGCCCATGGCCTCACCAGCGACCTTGGCTGTGCCGTCGGCGGAGACCACTGTCATGGTGTCGATCGCGCTGATCGCCTGCGCGTACTCGTGCGCGATCGCGGGCAGTAGGTGGATCAGCTCCTGCGCCAGCACCGCCTGCGACTGCGTCTCGAGCGCCCGAGCCCGGGCATCGATCGCCTGCGCCTCGGCGAGACCCTTCGCCTCGGTAGCCCGCGCCTCGGCAAGGCCGCGGGTCTCGATGGTGCGGGCGTCGGCCTCGGCCGTCGCAACGGTGGCCGAGGCCTGCGCCTTCGCGAGCGCCTCGACGCGGAACGCCTCAGCCTCGGCGACCGCACGCACCTCCGCGTTCAGTCGCTCCTTCTTCAGTGCGACCTCCCGCTGCGCGGTGATCTCTTGCTGCTGCACGATGGCCTGCTGCTGGATCGCCTGCTCGAGCGGCTCCGCGGCGCCTGCCTGGGCGTTCGCCTTGTCGGTTTCCACCTGAATCTCGGCCTGTCGCAGTTTCAGCTCACGGTTGCGGTCAAGCAGCACCCGCTCGGCCGCGATCTTGGCCTCCTGCGACGCCTGGTACGAATTGGTCTCTGCGATGTCGGCCTGCTGACGCACCTTGGCGGCCTCCGGCCGACCAAGGTTCGTGATGTAGTCGGCGCCGTCGCGGATCTCCTGAATCTGCAGCGTGTCGACCACGAGGCCCTGCTTCGTCAGCGCCTCCTCAGCCGCCTCGAGCACGCTCTGCGCGACGACCGCACGATCCCGAATGATCTGCAACACGGTGAGCCCGCCGATGATCGAACGCAGCGAACCCGACAGCACCTCCTGCGTCGACTCGTCGATCTCGTCTGAGTTCGACAGGAAACGCTGGGCGGCGGCGCGAATCATCTCTTGCGTACCACCGACCTTCACGACCGCGACGGCCTGCGCCTGAATCGTGATGCCGTCGGTGGTTTGCGCTTCGGTGGTGATGCTGAGCCGGCGCGAGCGCAGCGAAATGGTGAACGACTTCTGCACGAACGGCAGCACGAACACGCCGCCGCCGGTGACCACCTTCTGGCCCGAGAGGTCGCGGTTGACGCTGCCGTCGGCCCCACGAATCTCCTTGCCCTTCCCGCCGGTGACGATGATGGCCTCGTCTGGCTTGGCGATCCGGTAGCGCTTGATGATGACGAGCGCAACGAGCACGAGCGCGATGACCGCGCCGAAGATGCCGATGATGGCCGGGGTGGCGAAAAGCATGTCGTCTCCGATGGTTCGGTGGCGGTTACGGGTCGGTATTCAATAGTTCAACATGAACCGAGGTGGCGGTCAGGGTCTGCGCGACGCGCACGCGCGCGCCACGGGCGATGGGCGCGTCGGCGGTGGCGGAGAGCGATATGCGCTCGCCGTGGCGCACGAGGGCGACCTCGCCGAGCCCGCCCGCGGGGATCGCGAGCACCACGCTCGCTTCGGCCCCCACGAGTTCGTCAGCGGTCACCGAGGTCGTGGATTCTGCCCGGCGGATCGCTCGGCTCAGCCACCAGGCGATGGCTCCCCCCAGCACCCCGGCCAACGAGCCGACCACCGCACCCACCGGAGTAGAAGCACCCGCCCCGACCGTGGCAAATGCCGTGAACCCGAAGATCGCCGTGAACGCGGCGATCGTGGTGAGGCTGAGCGGGCCGTCGCCGAAGTCGAAGAAGTCGAAGACGCCGTCGAGTAAGACCGAGATGAGGAGCAGGATCGCGCCGGCGATTCCGATGATGAGGAAGATGCCGCCGGCGACGAGCGAGCCATCGATGAGCCGCTCGAACCACGAGATGATGTCGTTCACGTGCGGCCTCCTCACTGTGCGTTGAATTCAGTCTATCGAGCACCCCCGTCATCGGTCAGGGCGAGCGCGAAGCGGACCCCGGGTAGACTCCTGGGGTGACTTCTGAGACCCCCGCCTCACCGGCATCGCC
Source organism: Leucobacter fengyongliangi (assembly GCF_052386045.1). Lineage (NCBI taxonomy): Bacteria > Bacillati > Actinomycetota > Actinomycetes > Micrococcales > Microbacteriaceae > Leucobacter > Leucobacter fengyongliangi. The sequence goes on from NZ_CM126356.1 coordinate 2,173,864, forward strand.
CGCGTCCCCCTCGCGCTCCACGCTGATCCTGCAACTCGTGCGCTCGGCATGCCACCTCATCACCGTCGTCATCGTGGCGTTCTGGGCCTTCCTCGATTGGGCATGGCCGTGGCCTGGGCTCCTTACCGGAATCGGCTTCACACTCCTCGCGATCCTCATCTGGGCGCTATTCCTTTCGCCAAAGCCGGTGCTGCACACCGATCGCTTTGGCCAGGGGCTCATCGAGTTGCTCTTCATCGCGTCGGGAGTGGGCGCCATGCTCGCCCTCGGCGTGCACTGGGTGGTCGCAGTTGCGTTCGGTGTCGTGGCCGCGGTGGTCGGGTACCTCGCGCCGAGTCGTCTCGCTCCGGCCTAAGTTATGCGCGCATGACTCGGGCAATGTGACACGAAATGTCGCCCCCAAGCAAGGTTGACCACACTTTGCGTCACATTGAAGTGGGGCAGGCGCACTACACAGGGCGGGCTGCGCGATCCACCCTCAGAAACCGGGCAAGATTCGCGGGAATACCGCGGGCGCGCGCTTAGTTGAAGATTATATGAATCTGAATACTTCTCCCGCAGTGGATCATTCGCAGCTCATCCTCGGACTCGACACCTTCGGCGACGTCACCGTCGGCCCGGACGGGAAGCCGATCCACCACGCGCAGGTTTTGCGTGATGTGGTTGAGCAGGCGGTTCTCGCAGATCAACTGGGGGTCGACGCGCTGACACTCGGCGAGCATCACCGCGACGACTTCGCGATCAGCTCACCCGAGATCGTACTCGCGGCGATCGCCGGCCGCACCGAGCGCATGCTGCTCGGCACCGGCGTCACCGTGCTCTCGAGCGACGACCCCGTGCGGGTGTACGAGCGCTTTGCGACGCTCGACGCGGTGAGCAACGGTCGCGCCGAGGTGGTGCTGGGGCGTGGCTCGTTCACCGAGTCGTTCCCCCTGTTTGGGCTGAACCTCAACGACTACGAGGGATTGTTTAACGAGAAGCTCGAGTTGTTCGCGCAGCTGCGCGGCGAGGGTGCCGTGACCTGGTCGGGCAAGCATCGGGCGGCGCTCGTGAACCAGGAGGTGTTCCCGAAGACCGAGCAGGAGGGCGGCGTGCGCGCATGGATCGGCGTGGGCGGCAGCCCGCACTCGGTGATGCGGTCGGTGCAGGTGGGGATCCCGATGATGCTCGCGATCATCGGCGGCGAGCCCGAGCGGTTCCTGCCGTTTGTCGAGCTGTACCGCAACGCGCAGCGCGAGCTCGGGCGCGAGCAGATGCCCGTCGGCGTGCACTCGCCGGGTCACGTGGGCGCGACCGATGCCGAGGCGCGCGACGAACTGTGGACGCACTACGAGGCGTTCCGCAACCGGCTTGGGCGCGAGCGCGGGTGGCCGCCGGCGGCGCGCGCCGAGTTCGAGCACGAGGCAGACAGTGGATCGATGTACGTCGGATCCCCCGAAACCGTCGCCCAGAAGATCGCCGCGACCGTGCGCACGCTGGGTGCTGATCGTTTCGATCTGAAGTACGCGAACGGCACGATGCCCCACGCGCTGCTGATGTCGAGCATCGAGCGCTACGGGCGTGAGGTAATCCCGCGCGTGCGCGAGCTGCTCGCGTCTTAGCTGCGGGCGGGGCGCGCCCAGCGCCCCTCACTCGCCCCGCGCCCCGCACACCCCACCACAATCGGGCAGTAGGTGTCGCTTCTGAGCGATCAAGGCGACACCTACTGCCCGATTGTGCGCGAGAAAGCGAGCACGGGCGGCTCGGCAAGTGAAGGGTGATAGTGGATCGCGCTGCCTAGAGCGTGAACTCCACCCAGGGGCCCGTCGCGGCCTCGGTCGGCATGCCGTCGAGCACGCGAATGCGGCGTTCGGCCGGGGTCATCACCACGGTTGCGAGTGTTTGCCAACGGTCACCGAGGGGCATTGCGGGGTCTGCCACGCAACTCAGCGGCGGATCCCCCTCGCCGCTCTCGAGCAGTGACACCAGCGCGGTGAGATCGGCAGGGCGATCCGCCGCGATCCGCTGTTCGAGCAGGTCGAAGCGTTCTGATGAGTCTGGCTCGTAGGAGGCCTTCTGCTCGCGCAGCGGCGTCGGGTGCTGGAAGTGGTTCGTGCGGATCAGGTAGCCCTCGCGCAGCGGCGCTTCGAAGACGCCGACTGGGGTGACCTCGAGCGAGACGGCGCCGCCCGTGTCTGTGAGCGTGAGCGAGGTCGAGGCACTCACAGGGGTAGCTCGCACGAGCGCGACTGCCTCTTCGACGGTCGCGCACTCGCGTAGTACTGCGTAGGCGAGGAGGTGCACGGGCACGCCTCCCGGCCCGTCTGCAGCATGACCCAGAATGTTGAAGTTGACGGCAAGTCCGGCCTCGTTGAGTCCGATCTTCGCGAGGATGCCCTGCTCGGTGATGCCCGCGAAGCGGTAGCCCAGTCCCGATACGGTCTGCGTGTGCCAGAACTCGGCGAGATCCACGTGCCAATCCCAGGTCTGCACGCTGTGCATCGCACCGCCGAGGCGGATCGACACCGTCGAGCACTCGTGCGCAGGCGCGGTGCCCATAGCGAGGATCTCGGTGCGCGCGTTGAGCGCCATCACTCGGTCGATGGAGAGACCGGACGCATCGGCGACCGCGCGGAGTTCCTCGGCGATTTCGGGGCGCCAGGCCTCAACCGCGGCGAACGATGCGACGGCGGCCTCGCGCTCGGCCGCTTCGCTGACGCCGACCGCGCGAAAGATCGCGGCATACCCCTGGTAGGCGGCGTCGATCGTGCCGCGCATGGCGAGCCCGCGTGCGCGACCGAGCTCGCGAGGAGTGGTGCCCGCCAGCTCGAAGTGAGCGCGCGAATGGCGCGTGTTAGCGGGGGCAGCGGTACCGGGTGATGAGTCAGTCATAGTCTGGTGGCTGGCTTTCCGATCAAATCGAGGGTGGATCACCCCACGCTCTCACACTCAGCCGACTGATCAGCGGAGCTACTGCGTGCGCTGCAAGATTCAGCCCCTACGGAACGCTACGCACATGTCGACAAACCGATCGAACAAGCCCTGATCCTGCGCGTTCTCAGCCGCATCGTCCTCCGGATGCCACTGCACAGCGAGAACGGGTGCCTCCTCGTGACTCACTGCCTCGATACAACCGTCATCCGCACGCCCTACTACTGCAAGTCCTGCACCGAGTCTACCGAGTGCCTGATGGTGATAAGTGGAGACCGAAATGCGCGACCCTCCCACTGCTCGCGCCACCAACGACCCCTCGTCTAGGGTCACATCGTGGTAGCCCTTTCGATACGGTACCACGTTCACGGGGAGGTCTCCGACGAGGTCTCCTCCCAATGCAACATTGAGCACCTGCATCCCCCGGCAAATCGCGAACACCGGAATGCGCTCTCCGATGGCCCTCTGGAGCAGTTCAATCTCAAAAATGTCTTGCACGCGGTTTGGGGTCCCGTGCGCCAACGCAGGGTCTCCGCCGTACAGGCTCGGATCGATGTCGCCGCCACCGGGAACCACGAGCCCGCTGAAGCGCTCGAGGGGAAACTGCTCGGCGGCGCTGACCGACGTGATCAACACGGGGACTGCACCGGTTCGAGCAATTGCTTGGAGGACAGCGGCAGACACCGCGTGCCCCCCGAAACGCAGCCCTTCGATGCGTTCGGAGGCCATCGCGGTGACCGCAATGAGCGGCAAGGTCACGGAAGGAAGTCCAGGTACTGCTCACGTTCCCAGTCGGTGACAGCCCCGCAAAACCGAGACCACTCATCAGTTCGAAGGTCACGAATGAGTTCGGACATTTCTGTCGGGAACGCGCCCCACACCACGTCGTCCTCGGTGAACTTCTTCACCGCTTCCCCGAGATTGAGCGGTAGTTGCGTTGCCTCCACCGCATCGGGATCAATCTGCCGATCCAGACCATCCTTCATGGCGGCAAGGAGGAGCGTGTGTGAGAGGTAGGGGTTGACTGCGGCATCGGGGAGTTTGTATTCGACGCGTCCCACCGAGGGCACGCGCACTGAGCATGTGCGGTCGTCAAAACCGTAATTCACTTTCGTGGGCGCGAACTGACCCGGATCCCAGTAGCGCTTGTAGCTATTAACGGTGGATCCCATGACTGCCATGGAGTTGGAGGCGTGCGTGAGGATACCGCCCAATGCATGACGTGCTACTTCGGTGAGATGGAAATCCTTGCGGCCCGGCTCTGCAAATTGGTTTACTCCGTCGCGCCACAGGCTGAGGTTGTGGTGACAGCCAGACCCCATCGAACCCTGCATCGGCTTCGGCATGAATGATGCCTTAATTCCCAGTTCCCGGGCAACCTGGGCACAAATGGTCCGATAGGTGACGAGCCGATCCGCGGTAATTTCGGCCCGGTCAAACATCCAATTCAACTCAATCTGGCCGGCATCCTCATAGTCCCCCTCGACCATTTCGAAACCCATGGCGGTCGCGTAGCCCATCACCCGGGTGTAGATTTCACGAACCCGCTCGAGTTCGTTGTAGAGGTACGAGGGTCCGGTTCCAGCACGGGATTTCACCTCTGTTTGTGGTCCAAACCAGGTCATCTCGGGTTCACAGCCCGTCTTGAGCTCATAGCCGGTCGACTGGGTGAAAGCTGCATGCGTTCGCTTCAGGTGCCCTCGAGCATCAGCGGCGAAGGTTCGCCCTCCGATTTCTGGACGGTGATCCGGCTCATAGATCGTGCACATGAAACGAGCAATTCGCGTATCCCACGGGAGCACGGCGAACGTGTCGAGATCGGGCATCGCGACGAACTCGGTTGCCTGGGCTCCGCCCCCGAGCATGACCCCGCCAACGGTCTCCTGGAAGTCCGCAGCGGCGGATCGATGCATGAAGACCCCACGATCGAGATTGCGCTCTAGTTGAGCGGCTGGCACAACTTTTGCCATGATGCGCCCATTGAGGGTCACTGTCTGGTAGTAGATGTACTCCACACCTTGGTCTCGAATCTGTTCGCGGATCTGCTCCGGCACCACACTGTTTGCTTCGCGGTGGAGGTCTAGTTCAGTCATTTGCCTGTTCTTTCAAAATATGTACGTGTCTCACGGTGATGCGGTCGCATCGTTGCAACCAGGAGACGTGAGGGGGTGGGTTCTGGAATTACACGATCCGAATGAGCTTCTTGTTGGCGAATTCGTCCATGCCGCGGGGCCCAAGTTCCCGGCCGAAGCCTGAAAGCTTGATGCCACCAAAAGGAAGTTCTGGTTCGGAGTCGGTGTTACCGCCGATAAAGACCATTCCAGCCTCCAGACGCTCGGCGACATAGCGCGCAGTTTCGGAATCTCCACCGAAGATTGCCGCGCCAAGCCCATACGGTGAGTCGTTTGCGAGTTCAATCGCGTGATCGGGGCTCGCGACTTTGTGCACGATTCCCACCGGACCGAACAGCTCTTCGGACCACGCGCGCATTCCCGGTGCCACATCAGCGAGCAGAGTCGGCATGAGGAAGGAGCCTTCGCCAATTCCTTCTGTGCCACCGTGGATGAGCGTGGCTCCACGGGTGACGGCATCGCCGATCTGTTCCAGGAGATCGGCCCGTGCACCCTCGGTCGACACTGGGCCCATTTTTGTCTCAGGTCTCATTGGATCGCCCGGCTCGAACTCGAGGAGGCCTTGCGCGACAGCGGAAACAAATCGCTCGTACACAGACTCGTGCACGATGAAGCGTTTTGGTGAGGTGCACGCTTGCCCAGCATTCGACATGCGGCCGGAAACTGCGGCCTTCACCGTCTCGTCGAAGTCGCGATCGTCGAGCACGATGAAAGGGTCATTGCCACCCAGCTCAAGCACTACCTTCTTCAGGTGACGGCCCGCCTGTTCGGCGATGATCGAACCCGCTCGCTCGCTGCCGGTTAGTGAGACACCTTGCAACCGTTGATCTGCGATGATCGTGGCGGTCTGCTCATGCGTGGCAAAGAGATTCCGATATCCACCGCTGGGTAGGCCAGCATCGAGGAAGAGCTGCTCAATCGACTGTGCTGACTGCGGACAGTTCGCGGCATGTTTCACGAGGATCGTGTTTCCCAGCACCAAGTTCGGCCCGGCAAATCGCGCGACCTGGTAGTGCGGGTAGTTCCACGGCATGACGCCGAGAAGCACACCAACTGGCTCCGATCGGACGTAGGCGGAGCCGCTCTCCACCGGAATTGGTTCATCCGCCAGAAAGTTCTCTGCATTCTGCGCGTAGTAGTCCAGGATTCGTGCTGAAACCCGGATCTCTCCCCGGGCCTGTTGGATGGGCTTGCCCATTTCGAGGGTGATGAGATGCGCGAGTTCGTCTTCGCGTTCGCGATACAGCTGAGCGGCCTTTGCCACGACCGCGGCACGTTCGGAGAGCGGCCGCGAACGCCAGTCTCGATAGCATGACTCCGCCGTGTCAAGTGCTTCGGCTATCTCCTCGTTTGTGGCATCATGGAACGAGGCCACGACTTCTCCGGTGGCTGGATTTATCGTGTTGTACCGGTGTGTCATTTTCACTCCTTTGTGTGTGCTGGATGGCGTGGCTAATGCCCGGTCTACACGCTGACATTTTCAGATAGTGCGGCCTCGACCACGGGCGGGAACCAGGCCAGCGCCACATCGCTCGGGGCTTCCCAGGTGGATGCGTCATGCCGACCGTATTCACCCACACGAAGCGCTCCGAGACTGCGCAAGAGCCGATCAAGTGCTTCGGACCCCTGACTGTAGGTTTCTTCGTAAAAGGTGTCGCCCAGCCCAAACATGGCATATCTCAACCCGGTGAGGTCGGGCGAGACCTCTACGAGCTTCTCTGCAAATGGAACTGCCGAATTGGGGAGGTCACCTTCGCCGTAGGTCGAGCACACGATGACGTAGAAGGCCCCTAGGTCGAGCTCGGATACGGGGTAATCGCGGAGGTCCGAGAGTTCTGATTCATGTTCAGCGTTGAGCGCCAGACGAAGGTCCTCAGCCACCATCTCGCTGTTCCCTGACTCGGTGCCATACAAAAAAACAAACTTCATCGCCATTCCTTCAATCGTTGGTGAGGGCGAGCGCACGCATCGCCCCATGGTCGGGAAACTTTCGTCGGACTCGTTGCGGTCGCGCGGCAGAGATTTCTGCATGATCGAGCCGCACCCACGCCTGGAAGTCGGTGGCCCGGTCCGTGACTGATTTGGGGAGCATTTCGAGCCCGCGCTGACTCGGCTCCGGCCGCACTTTGCCGGTCGAGAGATCGGCAATGATGGTGGCCGCGACCTCTTGCGCACAGCGCCGATTTTCGGGGATTCCGCCATCCGACCCACGCCGCAGCCAACCGGTGCAGTACAGGCCATCTCGGACCTTGCCCGAGGCAGCACCCGCACCCAGCACGTGCTGCGATTCCGCGTCGAGAAATCCAGAGTGATCGATTCCGTGCTGGAAGCCGATGGCAGTGACCACGGAATCAACCGTGAGCGTGCGGATCTCACCACCAGATGCCTGAATCCCAACCTGCGTACCCGCGAGATTGCGTCCGTAGGAGATCGGGGCCCACCCGAAAAGGAACTCAACCTGCAGGCGAATTGGCTCGGGAACCTCCCGATCACACAGCAGGTCCATTGCTTCGCGTCGGGATTTCGCGCGCGCGGAACTGTCGCTGACCCGGCCGAGTTCGCCGGCGAAAGAAAAACGAACGCCCGGGATCTGCCCCAGTTCAGTGAGCATCACGGGATCGAATTTAGCTGCATCCAGGCCCGAACGACTCACCACTGTTATGGTGTGCGCTGGTCGATCGAAGTACGACCCAAGCGCCTCATCGCAGATATCACTACCGACCAAATCGGCCGGTCGCTTGGCAAGGATCCTCAGGATGTCCATCGACACGTTTCCGGCCCCGACCACAACAACACGTTCCCCGAGATGCTCGCTCTTCGGTGCGGATCCGGGGTAACCGTTCCACTGGCGGATGAGATCTCCTGCGCCAATCGCCGGAAGCGGCTGCGACCCAGGAAGCATAAGCGTCCGGTCTTGGGTGAGTCCAGTCGCCAACACTACGAGGGTGAACGCTTCCTGGAGCTCGGCGAGGCTCACGTCAACCCCCAGTTCCACGTTCCCGACAAGCCCGACTCCCTGATAGGTGAAGAGTCGTTCGAACTGGCGGACGATGCTCTTGGTGTGCTGATGATCGGGGGCCACGCCGTAACGAATGAGACCGAATGGCGACACCAGCTTCTCAAAAATCTGAATCTCCGCATCCGGAGACGCTCGACGTAACGCCTGCGCCATATAACAGCCGCTCGGACCACTGCCAACGATGGCCACGCGAAGCGGTGATGTGAGCGACACGGTACTCCTTTGCACGGGATCGATTCATTGAACATTATCTTAGAAACTTTAGTTTGTATAGGTTTATATTTCAAAAAACATCTTTTCTCGCATTACACGGCACTAAATCGCGGTCCGTCCACCGTCGACCATCAGGCAGTGGCCGGCGATCATCTCGGCCCCTTTTGCGGATGCCAGAAGCAGCATCGCGGCATCAAGCTCGTGAACCTGGCCGGGCCTGCCGACTGGGATTACCGCTTTCGCCCATTCGAGGTAGTCGGGGTCGCTAAGCACCGCACTCGTGAGTGGTGTCTCAAAATCCGTGGGTCCCAGTGCATTGACCCGAACCCCACTACTCGACCATTCAGCGGCGAGCGCGCGCGTCAGTTGCAGTACCCCGCCCTTTGACGCGCAATAGGCGGCTTCCTCACTCACTCCGACCTGCGCGTCCGTGGACGCGAGGTTAATAATCCTCCCGTATCCATTCGCGCACATCGCACGCCCAAAGGCCTGACACGCGAGGAATGTCCCGGTCAGGTTCACCGAGACCATTTCCTCCCACTCGGCCAGCGAGAGGTCGAAGGTAGGCTTCATGTGGAAGATGCCAGCAGAATTGATGAGAATCTCCGCTTGCCCTAGGCGCTCTTCCACCCGTTCCACGAGGGAGTGCACCGAGGATTCTGAGGTGATATCGACCTGCTCGGCTACAGCATGCCCTCCCTCCGCAAGGATCTGTCCCACAACTTCGTCAGCGCGCCTCGCGTCTCTGCCAGCAACGCACACCCGCGCGCCAGCGCGAGCGAGCGTCAATGCTCCGCGAGCCCCAATACCGCTCGTTCCGCCGATGACCACCGCAGTTCGACCCGTGAGATCGAACAGATCTCGGATAATGTCGAATCCAACGGCTGTCGATTGTCTTGATGACATATGTGTCGACTTTCAGTTCGTTTCATATGGACTACTAGCGCCCGTCGCGCGAGAAGTCCCCCTGAGCTTCGAGCAGTGGCATGTGTTTTACCGCCGGATCTGTGCCACTTGCCAGTGTGTGCCGACGGCGCTCGAGGCACCCACTTCATCCGCGTTGAGGGCGATACGATCCCCGGGGCCATAGTCGGCCGATGTCGACGCAACGACCCGGCGATCATCGCCGAACAACACCAATTCCCCAACGAAAGCCCGCAAGATAGGCATGAGGGTTCGCTCCATTGTCGGGACAATCACGTCTGCACCGTACACTCCGATAAATCGATCTCCTGCCACCACTGGCACTGCGAGGGTGAACACGAACTTGTCAGCTCCAGTGAAATCCAAATATGGCCCGACGATGACTTCGGCACCTCGCGAGGCGCCCGCAAAATACGGCATAGTCGTGTAGTCGTATTCGCGGTTCACCGAGAGCCGTCTAGGCACTCCGTCCTCGCTGCGGAGCCACCACTCCTCATAGAGTTTTGCATCCGCAAGCGCTGAGGGATCCGCAACGAACCCCGTGCCATAAAAGGCCGGGATATTCTCAAGGCGACGGAAGATCTCTGGCTGGAGCGCATTGAGCTCATCCGCCATAACACGCCCGTCTATCTGAACTCGATCGAACAACAGTGAGGCGGTCCGGGCACCCTCGCGAAGCGGCGTGAATGCTTGCTCCTGCACATTCACCAGAGATTCAACGATGCTCCGCAATTCTTGTCCTTTCCCCATCAGCTCACCTCCTTTGGTGCAAACATGTTCGTTGCAGAAGTGGATTCAACTTCCGCCGAAGCTCTCCCAGCGATCAGGCGAGTATTGAACTGTACATGTTCCTCCGCCAGTTTCCGCGCGAGCGCTTCGTCTTCATTCGCCACCGCGTCCACGAGCGCAAGATGAGCAGCACGCACCGAGGACACCTCGAGTTGTTCTTCCCCGCAAAACCAGACGAGCTCGGTCGATTCCGCCTGCAGCCTCACCTCGATTTGGAGCAGCCGTTCAGACTGTGCGGCAACCGCGAGCGCGACATGAAACCGACTGTCCGCGCGTTGACGCTGAGCGCGGCTCACCGATCCATCGAGTTCAGCCGCAAGGTTTCTGAGACGCTCTACCTCGCTGGGCGTGGCTCGCCGCGCGGCGAGCCACGCGATCCGCCCACTGATCGCTATGTGTTCTTCCCCGAAGTCCCTCCACTCCGCGGAAGAGCGCTCACGAAGCCGCTGCAGGAGATCTGCCGGCGATTGGTCGTCGACGAACCGCACGAAACTTCCACCGTTGCGGCCGCGTCGAGTCTCGATGATTCCGCGTTGCCGCAATCGACCGAGTGCCTCCCGCAAGGTGACCGTCGAGACGTTGAGCTGCCCTGCAAGATCCGTCTCATTAGGGAGTTGCTCACCGTCAACCATGAGCCCCAGGCGAACCGCCGCAGACAGCCGTTCAACGACCGTGTCTGATCGGACGCCTGCGGCCAATGGCATCAGCAGAGCAGCTTTACGCAGGTCTCTTGGTTGTTCCATAATATGTAGCATTCCATAGGTATCACGCGTACCGACAAGATGACCTAAAACAGACGGGTACGGAGCTACATCGCGACTACCCGGTGAGACCAACCAGTGCGTCACGTTCAGTGATCGCACGAGTGAAGACTTCAAGCCCTTCACGAAGGAGATCCTCGGGGATTACCAGGGGTGGCAGGAGGCGAATGACGTTTCCGTAGGTGCCCGCAACAAGCACCACCACTCCGGCGGAATGACAGGCCTGCGCTACCGCTGCGGCGTGCTCCGGTGCGGGTACCTGCGTGACAGGATCCACGAATTCGATCGCTTGCATCGCTCCGATTCCGCGAACATCACCAACAATCCCGAGCGTCTCCTGCAGATGTTCGAGTTGAGGGCGGATCACGGATCCAATCCAGGCCGCACGGTCGAGCAGCCCCTCGCTCCGGATCGTCTCAAACACGCCGAGCGCGGCCTCGCAGGCGAGGGGGTTGCCGGCGTAGGTTCCGCCGATCCCGCCCTTTTGCGGCGCGTCCATGATTTCCGCGCGCCCGGTGACGGCAGAGAGCGGAAGCCCACCCGCTAAGCCTTTGGCAGTGACGACCAGGTCGGGCTCGATCCCGAAATGCTCGCTGGCAAACATCTTTCCTGTTCGGGCAAAGCCTGCCTGGATCTCGTCAACGACAAACACCACTCCGTGCTCATTGCACCATTGCTGCAGTCGAGGAAGGAACCCCTCTGCAGGCACGATAAAGCCTCCCTCACCCTGAATCGGTTCAATGACAAGTGCGGCGACGTTCGGTCCACCGATCTGCTTGTCGAGGTATGCAATGGTTCGCTCTGCGGCTGCCACCCCATCCGTCTGACCGTCACGATAAGGATAGGACAGCGGCGCGCGGTAGACCTCCGGCGCAAACGGCCCAAACCCGGATTTGTAGGGATCATATTTTGCAGTGAGTGCCATCGTCAGATTCGTGCGGCCGTGGAATGCGTGCTCGAAGGCCACCACCGCATTACGTCCTGTAAACGAACGCGCAAACTTTACGGCGTTCTCAACCGCCTCAGCGCCCGAGTTGAAGAGTGCAGTGCGCTTGACGAAGTCGCCCGGGGTCGCCTGATTGAGTTCTTCGCACACGGCGACATAGCTCTCGTATGGTGCGAGCAGGAAGCATGTGTGAGTGAGCTTCGCAGCCTGCTCCTGCACGCGTCTCACAACGGCCGGAGCAGCATTCCCGACATTTGTGACGGCGATTCCCGAGCCAAAATCGATCAAGTGGTTCCCGTCAACGTCAACGAGAATTCCTTGCCCTCCTGATTCAATAAAGACCGGGAGAGTCGGGGTAACCGCGTGGGCCACCGCCTCAAGGCGACGCCGATCGAGTTCCGCAGAGCGGCTACCCGGCATCTCGGTGACGAGCCTTCGCTGCTGCTCCGGCGTTGTGTGATTGAGCAAGTGAGATTCTCCTTTACAGGTGGGTTTTCGGAGCGACTACCTCGCTCCGTTTACTCTCCGATGACCGGGATAGCGTCGGTGTACGGTGCGGTGCTGCGCTCAGCTCGACCAGAGATCAGCATGTAGACGGTGCCACCAAGGACAACGATCGCGACTAACAGGAGCACGATGTAGTTATCCCACCACGGCGCATCGGGTGTGCGCGGCCACACGATATTCACAATCGCTGCGACACCCCAGACGAGTGCGGCAATATTTACGAGTGTTCCCCAACGCCCCATCGTGAATTCGCCCTTGGGCTTCCAGCCCTTGACACGCGCCCGAAGAGCGGCAAGAACCACCATTTGGAAACCGATGTAGATTCCAGCAGTCGCGAAGGAAACGATCTTGAATAGGCCGTCTTCAGAGAACAGAGCAATGAAGGTAATCAGCGCAGGCACGATACCCGCCACGAGGATCGCAGCCACTGGCACGCCGTGACGCTCAGAGAACTTCGACAGGATTTTGCTTCCAAAGATCATGTTGTCGCGAGCGTAAGAGTAGAGTAGCCGACTGGTTGCAGCCTGGAGGCTCAGTCCTCCGGAAATGAAGGAGATAACCACAATGCCGAGCACGATGGGTGCGAACGGTCCGAATGCGTCAGCGAGAATCGTGTTGATCGGGTCTGCGTTTTCACCACTGATCACCGCACCGAAGTCACTCACCGAGAGGATTAGCGCTAGCGTAATGAATATCGCTGCGCTTCCGCCTACATAGATCGTCATGCGCATCGTCTTCGGAATGACACGACTCGGGTTCTTGATCTCTTCCGCCACATCACCACACGCCTCAAAGCCGTAGTACTGGTAGACACCAATCAAACCAGCGGCGAGAAATGCCGCCACGTATGAACCAGGCTCGCCAGCTCCCTGCGTGTCGAAAATCACTCCGATGTCGTGGTAGCGGTTTGTGGTGAGCAGCCACACACCGACCGCGAGCGCACCAATCAGTTCTGCCGCAAATCCGAACTTCAGGAAGGCGGAGAGGACCTTAGTTCCAAAGAAGTTGATTACGGTCACAATCGTCAGGAGTACGAGTCCAAGCGCAACATTCAGTCGCGAAGAGGGCTCAAGTCCAAAGAGTGCAGCAATGTACGGTCCAGCTCCGTACGAGAGCGCTGCGATAGTTGCCCACAGCGCAAAGAGGTAGATCCAGCCGGTCACCCAGGCCCACTTGCGACCCCACAGACGCCGCGCCCACGGGTAGACACCACCGGCAACCGGAAACTGCGAAACAACTTCGCCGAATACGAGAGCCACCAGCAACTGACCGAGGCCTGCAATAACCAGCGCCCAGATCATGGGCGGACCACCTGTGGCGAGTGCGATGCCGAAAGTGACGTAAATACCGACGACCGGCGAAAGGTAGGTAAAGCCGAGAGCGAAGTTAGCCCAAGGACTCATCTCTCGCTTAAATTGCTGCTTAAACCCAAGCGAAGCGAGCTGATCGTCGTCGCTTGTACCGATTGCGACTCTGTCATGTGTTGCCATGTTTCGTCCTCCATTGGACTCTCAACCGAGAATTTCTATTGACTTTCGGAAGGTGGAGTCGATCAACTTCGATCGACTCCATAAATTATCCTTATTCATTAAAGTTATGAAGTCAAGGTTTTTATCGGGACTGCGATTCGTGAGTTCCTCCCGCACGGCCCGCGCTGATGGAAGCCCAGCGGGGTGGGTCTGAGGCAAGTTCCCACTGTTCCGCGCGTGAGAAACTTACAGGCGGGTTCTAAGGTCGCTCGCGTGCGGCCAAGGTCTCCGCCTGTTTCGAGGCCTCGTAATCCGCCGCATCTTCGACATCCATGGCGGCCGTCGCCGAAATACTCTCCTTGATCAATCGAGCGAGGCCCGGTTGCGCTGCAGCTCGTCCAGCAAGACGAAGCGCCTCGTGCTCCACCGATTCGGCGGGCACCGCACGACTGGCTAGTCCCCTCTGGGCGAATTCTGAGCCCGACATCGGGTTGTCAAGTACTGCCAGATACGTGGCAATTTCGATGCCACCTAGGTCTCTGAGCATACGTAGGTGCGCCCCTCCCGGGTGAATCTGGTTCGCGATGAACATCGAACGGAAATAGGCATCGTCGGCTACGACACGCACGTCCGCGGCCAGGGCGATGTTGAACCCGGCCCCAACTGCCGGCCCGCACACCGCCGCGATGATCGGCACGTGCAAGGCACGCATGTCAGAGAAGACTCCGTAAACATCACGCATGTCCGTCAGCGCTCCGGGTTCTTCCCTACCAGCAGCCTCCAGCAGCGACCGATGTGCTCCGGCGCAGAAAGATGCTCCCCCCGTAATCACCAACGCTGCGATGTCCAAGTCAGCTTCCAACTCAGCGAATGCAGCGCGAATCTCACGCGCACTGTCACCGGTCAGGGCATTCTTTCGGTCCGGCGCATCAAGCCGCAGAATGGCGAGCCCCGGAAAGTTCTCGGGATGCTCAATTCGTACTTCGCGTGTCATCAAAGTGACCTCAAAACTTCCAGCGCACATGCGCCGAGCGGGTCTTGGTGAAGAATTGGTGCGCTGCACCCAACTCGCTCGGCCCAATCGCCGAGGCTTTCGATCCACCAAACGGAAGATGCGGCTCGGCACCTACCGTCGGGCGGTTGACGTGCACCATTCCGGTGTCAGTTTCGAAAATGAACCGGTTGGCGGCTTCGAGGTTGGAGGTGTAGATCGACGCGGAGAGCCCGTACTCAACCTCGTTATTCAGTCGGATCGCCTCATCGATGTCTTTGATGGAATGGAGTGACACGATAGGCCCGAAGATTTCCTCGCTAAACGCTGCTCCTGTGGCCGGGCCGGTGAGGAGCGTGGGCTGCAAGAACCAGCCATTCGCCAGGTCGCTGTCCTCGGCCCGGCTTCCCCCTGCCACCACGGTGGCTCCGTCAGCGACCGCGCGTTCGAGGCCCTGCATGACATCTTCGAGCGCAGATTCTGAAGCGAGCGGGCCGGCATTGATCCCTGCCGTGAGACCGTGCCCCACGCGCAACTGCCCGACCGCCTCGGTGAGTCGTCGCTGAACCTCCTCAAACACTGCCTCATGCACGAGGATCCGACTGCTAGAGGTGCAGCGCTGGCCGGATGTTCCGAACCCTCCGACCATCACTGCCTCTAACGCCTTGTCGAGGTTGGCGTCATCCATGATCACGAGCGCATTTTTTCCGCCCATCTCGGCTTGTACTCGTTTTCCGAGCCCAACCGCCGTGGCTGAGATCTTTCGCCCCACCTCAGTCGACCCGGTGAACGTGACCCCCGCGATCTCAGGCGCAGTAAGCAGTACGTCACCAATTTCTGAACTTTTTCCGATCAGCAGTGAGAGCGCGGAAGCAGGCACTCCAGCATCGAGATAGCACTGCACGAGGAGCGTGGCGGTGACCGGCGACACTTCGGCGGGTTTCAGAATGACTGAGTTTCCGTGCGCCAACGCTGGCGCAATCTTCCAGTTCGGGATCATGATCGGAAAGTTCCAAGGCGTGATCACTGATACCACACCGATAGGTGAGCGCAGAGTGAACGCCTGCGCATCCGGTTCGTTGAGATTAGCGGTGTATCCCTGGGCCTCACGCCCCACAGTCGAAAAGTACCGCGCGTGCTCAACCGCGCGTGCGGCTTCTCCACGAGATTCCGCGATGGGCTTCCCCATTTCAAGTGTTGCTGCGACGGCGAGCTGCTCTGCACGTTCGGCGATGATCTCACTCGCTCGACGAATCACCTCGCCACGCTGAATCGCAGGAACTGCCCGCCACTCGAGTGATCCGCGCACGGCAACCTGCACCGCCTCAATCGCCTGTGCACGCGTAGCGCGAGGCGCGGAGGCCACAATGTTTCTCGTGTCTGCTGGGTCACGCACCTCTGCGTTGTGGGAGTTCTCGATCCACCCACCGATATGAAGCCGAGCGGGTGGAAGCTGAGGAAGAGTGTTAATGATTGTCGTCCTTTCGTGTGCCCGGGGCAGAGCCCATGGGAAGTGTGTTAGTACTCAATCCCGGCGACATCGCGCAGAACCTGCTTGGTATCAACCCCAAGCGCTGGAGCGTCGGCGACCCCCTGAGGAGAGGGCATCCCACTCACCCGGGTGGTGAGGAGGCCGGGATGATCCACGCCCTCAGCGATCAGACCTAACGCCCTCGTGTCCGGGTCAGCGAGCATTTCAGTAACCGTTCGGATCGGTGCCGCGAGCAAGCCGCGCGACTGCAAATGCTCGAGCAGGCCCACCGTAGTAAAGGCGCGGGTCGCTTCGCCGATCCGCTTCTCCAGCGATTCACGCTGTCGCACTCGTCCAGCATTCGTGCTGAGGGCGTAATCTTCGCTGAGTTCGGGCAGGCCGATGGCCTCACAAAACGCCGGCCAAGTGCGATCATTTACCACGCCGGTGATCACATCGCCATCGCTCGTGGGGAAGCCACCATAGGGGACGATCGAAGGATGATGCGAGCCCCATCGCTCCGGGGTCCTACCGTTGATGCTTGCGCCGGCCACCAGGGTCCCAAGCGCACCAATGGCCGTCGCGTAGAGCGAGGTATCGATGTGGCTACCGGTCCCCGACTCCCGCGCACTCAGCACTCCAGCGACAATGCGAGTTGCCGCAGTGAGTCCTGTGGCTATGTCGGTCATTGCTATACCGAAACGAACAGGCTCTCCTTCTCGTGAGCCAGTGACACTCATCAAGCCCGACATAGCTTCCACCACGATCTCAGTACCTGGCAGCGAGGCAAACGGACCCTGCCGCCCAAATCCTGAAATGGCGCAGGTAACGATCCGAGGATTGACATCCCGCAGCGCGTCGTAGTGGAGCCCATATCGCTCGGCCACTCCGGGCCGGAAATTTTCGACCACCACGTCGCTGTGTGCCACCAGGGCCCGAAAGGCATCGAGGTCTTTCGGGTTCCCCAGGTCAAGTGCGACGCTGCGCTTCCCGCGGTTGAGTGCGGAGAAATACGTGCTGAGACCAGCCTCTTCGTCCACAAATGGAGGCCCCCAGGCTCGGGTGTCATCACCGCCATCGGGGCGTTCGATCTTGATAACTTCGGCCCCCAACTCGGAAAGGAGGAGCGTGCAGTACGGGCCGGAAAGGATCCGAGTGAAATCCAGTACTCGGACACCCGCGAGCGGCAACGGGGGTTCGGGAGTCTCGGACTCCATAACGGCAGCGAGATCAGACATCACCCTTGATCCTTTCTGCGTGTGCGGCGACCGCATCAGCGAAAGCGGCAAAGAGGCGCAGCCGCAGGTTACGGTCTGCCTTGTCGTGTTCGGGGTGCCACTGCACCCCGATGATCCACCTATCGTCGACCTCTATTGACTCGATGATGCCGTCATCGGCTCGTCCGGTACACACGACTCCCGCACCCAAACGATCGATCGCCTGGTGATGACCGTTCATGACGGTGAGTTCGTCAACCTCGAGAATTCCGGCGAGCTTGCTTGTCGTGTCGAGACGAACGCGTTCTTCAACGAACACAGTGTCTGGGGTGGCTCCGCGGTGGATGTGCCAGTTCTCGATGTCCGGCACTAATGTTCCGCCCAGTGCGACATTCACGAGCTGCGCACCGCGACAAATCGCGAGAATTGGCGTCTGACGGTCGATTGCCTCACGGATAAGTGCGAGCGCGGCGGCATCAATTTCCGGGTGAACGCCGTAGAGATTTGCGACCGGCTCATGATGACCGTAGGACGTCGGATCGACATCCCCGCCCCCGAGCAGCACGATTCCGCCCGTCGCGAGTTCTAAGAGCTCTCCCATTGCGGGCAACGGCTCTGCGGTATCAACCATTCGATACCCAAGACCCACTGCGGACAACGTCTCATGCACGTTTCTGCCAAACGACCGAGAGAGATCCAGGTAAGGCCTCGCGAGGCTCGTGTCGTTCACCGACCCGAAGACCAAGACCTCAGGAATGGCGCTCATCCTTGCAGCACCAGTTCTGGGTATTCAATCTCCGGCATCCATCGCTGCCAACTGCGCTTAAGATCGCCGTCTGCGATTGCTGAACCGAGCGCCCGGTCCAGTTCACTGAGCAGCTCGTCATTCCCCGGATCCACAGCGATTGCCCACCGGTTTGCAGTCGGCGAGGAAAACGCCACTTTCAGCACCCCATCTCGACAAATCGGATGCAAGACGACCTCGTCGTCCACTACCGCGTCGACCGCTCCACTTGTCAACTCTCTCACCAAGTCGCCGAGTACGTCGTCGCCCTCCGCAGCGAATGGAATGACTTCGGCACCCACAAAGGTGTGTGCGAGCTTGAGGTTGGTAGATCCATCGATCGCGAGGACCTTCTTCCCTACCAGGTCGTTGGGACCTGAGATGCTGCTACCAGCGAGTGTGAGAACCGCCTCGTCGAAAACCGCATAGGGCCGGGTGAAGCTCACGAGCCGCTGACGCTCAGGCGTGATGCCCTGTCCACAGAGAATCGCATCCGCCTGACCGGCAAGGAGATCCGGGATCATCCGACTCCAGGGACGAAATTCCCACCGCACCTCACGACCCAAGCGGGTCGCGACCGCCTCGGCAACATCCACTTCGTAGCCTTCACGGGGGGATCCAGGCTCAGCCTTTGTAAAGAGGGGGGCTGAAGGGAGATCCACGCAAAGCAGTCTCAGCGGTGTGCCGTTCACTGGTCGCCCCGAGCACGAAACCGGATGGGGAGGGAAGTCGGCCCGGTATTCCCCGTTTCTGGGAGCCATTCGGCCCCCGGAGTAAGGGTCACGTCCGTAATCCGTCGCGTCAAGATCGTCAGCGCCTCAGCCATGTCAGCTCGAGCAAGGTAGTGTCCGAGGCACTGATGAATGCCGCCTCCGAAACCGAAGTGCGATTGACTCTCCCCAGCGATGTTAAAGGTTGTTCGGGATCCCGCGTGCGGGTCCGTACCGGCCGATTCTGTGATGAGGTGGATCGTGGTGCCCTTCTCGATCTGTGCGCCTTCGAACTCGAAGTCCTCAATCGCCTCACGCGTGACCCAGGTGACCGTCGGTGCGACCCTCATCGCTTCCTCAACCGCGGGCCGGGCGAGGGATGAGTCTCGTCCAAGAAGCTCCCATTGGTCAGAGTGTTTGACCAACATGTAGATGGCAAGTCCGAGCTGGTTGCGTGTCGTATCCATCCCAGCAAAGACTGCGTTGACGACCGCGGTGCGCAACTCGAGCTCACTCAGGGCCTGCCGTTCGTCAGCAGCCTCGACCAGCTTGGTGACGAAGTCATCCTGCGGGTTGGCGCGACGGCTCGCAATGACAGCATCTGCGTAGGCATTCAACTCGGCCATCGCCTGCTCAATGTTGGGGAGTTCTTCTTTAATCGTGACGCCCAGCGCCAAACCGATAGTGGAAGACCAGTCGGCAATCGTCTTCCATTCCACCTCGGGGAGGTCGAGCAAAATGCAAATGATTCGTGCAGCGTAGGGCTCGGTGAATTCAGCGACAATGTCGCATTCCCCGCGCTCGATGAAGCCATCAATCAGTTCTTCCGCGATCTGCTCAAAGCGAGGCTTGAGGCTCTCAACGACCTTCGGGGTGAAGGCCGGATTGTGCACGCGACGCAGCCGGGCGTGATCTGCGCCTTCGTAATTGATGAGCGTGGATCCCCAGAAATCGTAGAAGAGCCCAGAATGAACACCGTTGTGATCTGGCCATGCCCAGCTCCCCTGGCGCAGTCGCTTATCCTTCAGCATCTTGTTCGCCTCCGCTTGACGCAACACGGCAATGCCATAGGGCGTCTTCGCGTACCAACTCTTATCTCGCGCCGCTCTCGCCTCAGGCGATTGCAGGGAGAAGTTCGGGTCTTTCATGTCGAGAAACGGAACTTCGGGTTCGGCTGTTTGTGTGCTCATGCGGCTTCCTTGCTCACTTGGCTCTAATCGAGTTTCACATTAACGTATAGTCTTAATGTATTAGTGTCAAGGAGGACAGGAACACCATGACTCTCGCTTCAACGAAGTTTCATCAAAACGGTCGAACCGCAGCCATTTCTCTCGATCGCGTCCAAGGCCACAATGCGCTCTCCGGGGACCTGTGCGACGCCGTCGCCCACGAGCTCGAGGAGGCGGTCGCACAAGGCTCACGAGCCGTGGTGCTGCATTCAACTGCTGTGCACTTCAGCGTCGGCGCGGACCTGCGGGAACGCCAAGGGCTCGACAAGGCTGGCTTGCTGCGTGCGCGCGAACGTTCAGCTGCCCTTACTCATGCACTCGTCACTTGCCCAGTTCCCGTGATTGCTGCGGTGCACGGTTTCACGATTGGTGGTGGGCTTGAACTCGCGCTCGCTGCCGACATCATCATCGCCGAGGAATCGGCGATACTGTCGCTACCGGAGGCTGGAATCGGGATTGTGCCCGGCGGCGGCGGGACGCAACTGCTTGCCCGCAGGGTCGGTTGGGGAGCCGCAAACCTCATGGTCTACACAGGCCGCAGGATCGAGGCCGACATCGCGGAACGCATGCACTTGGTCGACGAGGTAGTCGCAGTGGGCGAAGGATTGCGCGCGGCCCTCGAATTAGCCAATGAGATTGCCAGCAAGAACCCGCAGAGTGTTCGCCTCATCAAGGAGGTCACGCTCCTAGGTGCCGGCCATTCAGTGGACGAGGCGCTCAGGATAGAAGACCGTGCGTGGCGGGTGGCCGCGATGTCCGAGGACTACCAGCAAGGCCTCGCCTCTTTCGCAGGGAAAACCACGCCACCCTGGGCCTAAGCCCTCGGACAGAAGACAGGGGGCGAGTGCCGAAGCACCCGCCCCCCCTCGCGATCCGCGGATCCACCCCAAGCAGGCTGACGCAGGAGCGTCACCACGCCTGGAAGCGAGAGCAATGCTTTCGCACTAAGCGAAACGTGATTGCAGGTTCTTGTCGATGGTCTCGAGGAACACCTCGGTGGTCTGGTAGCCCTGCTCGGGGCCGACCAGCATCGCGAGATCCTTGGTCATCGCACCCGACTCGACGGTCTTGATCACGACGTCTTCCAGGGTCAGCGCGAAGTCGATGAGCTCCTGGTTACTGTCGAGCTTGCCACGGTGCGCGAGCCCGCGAGTCCACGCGAAGATCGACGCGATCGGATTGGTCGAGGTGGGCTTGCCCTGCTTGTGCTGGCGGTAGTGACGGGTCACTGTGCCGTGTGCGGCCTCAGGCTCCGCAACCTTGCCGTCTGGCGTGGCCAGCACGGAGGTCATGAGTCCGAGCGACCCAAAGCCCTGCGCCACCGTGTCAGACTGCACGTCGCCGTCGTAGGCCTTCAGGATGGCGTTCTTCGTCGACAGTTAGACGGGGTAGTTGCGCGACAGCCCGTAGTTCGGCGAGACGTACGCGAAGGCGTGACAGCCGATGATGATCGGCTCGCGGAAGATCACGCCGCCGAGAATGTTGCGGATCGTGCCGTTCCGGCTCCGCCACATCTTCTTCAGGCCGAACTCCTCGACGCGGGCCTCGTCGGGGGTAATGGTCGCGCACTTCACGCCAACGCCGTGCTTCTGAATGGCGTGCGCCGCATCGATCGTGATCTGGTCGTCCGTGTCATCCCGGTGCTGAATCCCGAGGTCGGTGTACTCGAGCGTCAGGTCGAGGTAGGGGTGGATCAGGCGGTCCTTAATGAACTGGCAAATAATTCGTGTCATCTCGTCACCGTCGAGCTCGACGACGATGCCTTCTACCTTGATCTTCTACATCGCTTCTCCGTAATCTGTGCGATGGAGCCTGGTGGGCGGGGCGGCGAGCATGGTGAGCTCAGTCGAGAGGACGCGAAGCGCCTCCGCCGTACCAGCCCCCGGAAAGGGCCGCGATGCGCCCAAAGCGGTCATCCCAAGCTTCTGAGGTATCTCGACGTCGAGATACCTCGATCCACAATGGTGGATCACCACACTTGCGCTCGCGGCGATGCACGCTAGCCTGAAAGCATGAGCCACCTCAGACTCGAAGAACTGTCCGCCTCCACGATCGTGCACGTCAACAGCCTTGGGCTGAAGCCAGGCCAAGAGCAGTTTGTGAGCCCCGTGTCGTACGCGGCGGCCGCGGCTGTGACCCCCGTACACACCGCCTGGCAGCGCGTGGTGCTCGACGATGATCGGGTCGTCGGATTCATTCACGGCAACTTTGACCCCGACGCTTTGCAGGAGGAGTTCAAGGCGGCGCTGTGGCGCATCAACGTCGACGCTGACGCGCAGGGCAAGGGCGTGGGTAGGTTCGCGGTCGAGGCCCTCATCGAGGAGGCGCGCCGTCGCGGAGTCGAGCGCCTCACCGTGCTGTGGGAACGGGGCGAGGATGGCCCTGAGGAATTCTTCCTCCGGATCGGCTTCAAGCCCGTGGGCGAGACCGAGTATGGCGAGGTTATCGGCGCGATCGACCTCTAGCGCAAAGCTCTCGAAGCCTCCGGTCCACGCGTTGGGGCCGGAGGCATTGTCGCGCCTTTTGCTTGCCACGTATCACCCGCATGAAAGCTGAACGTGAACACCACCCAGAACCACCGCGACGGCGCTCCTGTTGTGGCCGGCACCACAGGCATCGTGGTATCGGTTGCGTCTTCGCTGACCTTCTCGGTGCTGTATTTCCTCACCCCGCTTCTGGCGCCGCTTCCCGCTGAGGCAATCTGGGCCATGCGCTCGTTGATCGCGGTGCCCATTATTACTGGGGTGCTGTGGTTCACTCGCGGCTGGTGGCAGACTGTTGAAATTGGGAGGCGAATCAGGCGCGAGCCCTGGCTACTGCCCGGCATCATGCTCGCTGGGGGGCTACTCGCGCTTCAGGTGTGGATTTTCGGCTGGGCCCCGCTCAACGGCAGCGCCATGCAGGTGGCCCTCGGGTACTTTCTGCTGCCGCTCGTCTTGGTGCTCGTGGGCCGCTTTCTCTACGGCGACCGCATGGTCTGGTGGCAGTGGATCGCCGCGGCTGTCGCCGCGACCGGCGTCGTGTTTGAGATCGTGCGGGTTGGCGGCATCTCATGGGAGACGCTCGTCGTGGCGCTCGGCTACCCCGTCTATTTCGTGCTGAGACGTGGGCTAAAGTTCAGCAGCGTCGGCGGGATCTGGTGGGAACTCGTCGCGATGGCACCGCTCGCCTTGGTGGTGTTGGTACTCGAGTTGTCGACCGGTTCTGCGGCGAGCGTGAATCCGATGCTGTGGTGGGCGGCGCCCATTTTCGGCGTGGTGGCCGGGTTCGCACAGTTGTTTTATCTGCTGGCATCTCGTCTGCTTTCCATGAGCATCTTTGGGCTGCTGAGCTACCTCGAGCCGGCCCTGCTCGTGGTCGCGGCGGTGCTGATCGGCGAGCGGATCGCGCCGGGCGAGTGGTTCACCTACGGCGCGATCTGGACGGCTGTGCTGATTCTCGTGGTCGGCGGGGTCGTCGGGCTGGCGCGGTCGAAGCGGCGCCGCCCGGGCGAACCGCCGCCGACCACGCAGCCGATTCCCCTCGCGTGAGCACCCCGAAGCGTCACCCGGGCCTGGTACCGTGCGAGGTGTGCGTGAGGATCCACCCGTAAACACACCGGCGACCGCAACTGGCCCGGCGCCGCGCGGCAGTGTCGGCGAGGTGTTTCGCGCGTTCCTGAAGCTCGGCCTCACCTCCTTCGGCGGCCCGATCGCACACCTCGGGTTCTTTCGCGACGAACTGGTCACCCGCCGCAGGTGGGTGCGCGAGAGCGAATACGCGGATCTCGTCGCGCTCGGCCAGTTCCTCCCCGGGCCCGCGTCGAGTCAGGTGGGGTTCGCGCTGGGTCTGTTTCGCGCGGGGCCGCTCGGCGCACTTGCCGCGTGGATCGCCTTCACCCTGCCGTCGGCGATCCTGCTCGTGGCGTTCGCCTACGGGGCCACGCTCTTTGACAACGCGATCGGCGCGGGGGTGCTCGCCGGACTGAAGGTCGTCGCGGTCGCGATCGTCGCCCAGGCGGTGTGGGGCATGGCCCGCACGCTGACGCCGGACGCGCGTCGGGCATCGATCGCGGTGGTCGCCGCGATTCTTGTGCTGTTCGTCGCCGGCCCGGTGGGGCAGGTCGGCGCGATCGCGCTCGGCGCCCTGGCCGGATACCTGCTGTGTCGCGACGCTCCGGCGGGTCTCCCGACCAGTGCTCCCGCCCGAAAGCCGGCCAGCCCAACCGCTGCGGAACCCGCTGAGGCAGAAGACAGCCTCGCCACCGGCTCACCCAGCGCCGCCAACGCCAGCTCCAACACCACCACCCTGCGCATTCCGGTCTCGCGCCGCGCCGGCATCGTCGCTCTCAGCCTTTTCGCTGCGCTACTCGTCGCGCTCCCGGTCGCCGCGGCCGCACTCGGCACCCCGCCAAGCACCAGCACCGCCAACCCTGCCGGCAGCAGCACCGCCAACCCTGCCGTCAACACCGCCGGCAGCACCGCGATCCACGTGGCCGACTCCTTCTATCGGGCGGGCGCGCTCGTGTCCGGCGGTGGGCACGTCGTGCTCCCCCTTCTGCAGTCCGAGGTCGTGACCGGAAACCCCGTCGGCTGGGTCACCCCCGACGCGTTCCTCGCGGGCTACGGCGCGGCGCAGGCCGTGCCGGGTCCACTGTTTACGTTTGCCGCGTACCTCGGTGCGCTCGCCGAGCCCGGCCCCGCGGGCCTCGTGACGGCCGCGATCGCGCTGGTCGCGGTGTTTCTGCCGGGGCTGCTGCTGCTCGTCGGGGTGCTCCCCTTCTGGAATAACTTCCGCACGAAGCGCCCCGCCCAGGCGATCATGCGCGGCGCGAACGCGGCGGTGGTCGGCATCCTCGCGGCGGCGCTCTACGACCCGGTTTTCGTCACCGCAATAGTGGATCCCGCGACCTTCGCCCTCGCCCTCGTGTGCTTCGCGCTGCTGGTGTCGTGGCGCACTCCCCCGTGGGTGGTCGTGCTCGTGGGTGCTGCCGGCGGGGCGCTCCTCGCGCTCCTCGCACTCCTCACGAATTCCTGACTCCTTCCGCGTCCGGGGTCGCGTTTCCCGGTGCCTTATTCACACCAGGGTGCCCAATTTGCGCAAATAACGCACCTTGAACCAAACAAGGCACCGGGGGTGCGCGGCGCCGGGGGTGCGCGGCGCCGGGGCGGCGGGGCCGCGCGGGGCGGGGGTGCGGCTGGCGCGGATCACTCCGCCTCGTACACGACCTCTCCGGCAAGCACGGTGACCCGATTGCGGGTGAGGTGGATCTCGGCTGCGTCTGCCGCGAACGGGTCGCGATCCGCCACCGCCACATCACACACCTCGCCGACCGCGATGCGCCCGCCCGGCATGCCGAGCAGTTCGTGCGACCCCCGCGTGTACGCGGTGAGGATCGACGACAGCGTCAGCGCCTCGTCGGGCAGCAGCGGATCAAACTCCGTGATCCCGGGCTCGCGGCGCGTCACGGCCACGTGCATCGCCTGCCACGGGTCGGGGCTTGAGACGGGCCAGTCGGAGCCACAGGCAAGCGCGGCCCCCGCGCGCTCGAGCGACGCGAACTGGTACTGCCACCCGGCCCGCTCCGCGCCCATGAGGGGCATCGTGAGGGTGAGCATCTGCGCGTCGAGGCACGCCCACAGCGCCTGCAGGTTGGCGGTCACGCCAAGCTCTGCGAAGCGAGGCAGGTCTTCGGGATTGATGATCTGCAGGTGAGCGATGTGGTTGCGCACGCGGGCACGATCCGCCTCGGGAACCGCGGCCACCGCGTCGAGCGCGTATCGCACCGCACGGTCGCCAATGGCGTGGAGGTGCGCGGCGAAGCCGCGGGCGTTGAGCAGCGGCACGAGCTCGAGCAGTTGCTCGCGGCTGAAGTAGGCGAGGCCCGATCCACCGGTGCAGGAGCACTCGGCGACGTAGGGCTCCTCCATCGCGGCGGTCTCGTTCTCGGGCACCCCGTCGACCATGATCTTCGCGGTGTCGAGCCGCAGCCCCTCGCGCTCGTACTGCGCGCGCCGACGCTCGAGGTCGGCAACGAAGCCTGCGATCGAGAGCCCGTCGAAGTCGCGCGAGACCCAGAGTGCCCCGCTCGCCCGCCCGCGCAGCTCGCCCGCGTCGAGGAGCGAGCGGTAGATCGGGGTGAAGTCGGAGTACCCCGCGTAGCTTCCGAGGATCGCCTCCTGCCAGCCGGTGATGCCGTAGCGGAACATCACCTGTTCCCCGGCAAGCAGCCCGGCCCGCATCTCGGCATCGGTCGTTTCCGGAATCACCGCGGCGATGAGCTCTGCGGCCCCCTCCTGCAGCGTGCCCGCGGGTGCACCCGAGGCGTCGCGCTCGATGCGCCCGTCGCTGGGGTCGGGGGTGTCGGCGGTGACCCCGGCGAGCTCGAGCGCGCGCGTGTTCGCCCACGCCCCGTGGTGGTCGGCGTTAATGAGGTAGGCCGGGCGGTCGGGCACCACGCGGTCGAGGTCTTCGCGCAGCGGCGTGCCCCCCGAGAACTGCGGCATGCGCCACCCGCCGCCCAAGATCCATGGCAGCTCGGGGTTCGCCGCCGCGTACCGCGCGATCTCGGCGTATACCTCCTCGGCGCTCGTGCACGCCGTCAGGTCGCAGCGCAGCGACTCGATGCCGCCGATGGTGGTGTGCACGTGCGCGTCGACGAAGCTCGGGGTAACGAGCCCCCCGCGGGCGTCGATGACCCGGCTGGCCGCGAAGCGATCCACAATTTCGTCGCCACCGAGCGCCACGATGCGCCCACCCGCTGCGGCGAGCGCGGTGTGCGGCAGCACCTCGCCGTCGCTGAAGATGCGGGCCGAGTGGATCACGAGATCGGCCGGGGCGCGCTCGCCCGGGGTCGCGGCAGGCGGCGCGGTAGTTCGCGCGGCAGTCGGCCCGGCCGGGGTGGTGTCGCTCGCGGCGGCAGGTGCGTGGGCGTGGGACGGGTCAGGGGTGCTCATGGTGCGGTCCTTTCGATTCGTCAACCTCGTGCCGGAACATTTCGATGTGCCGGCCGAGCAGGTTC
Source organism: Leucobacter fengyongliangi (assembly GCF_052386045.1). Classification (NCBI taxonomy): domain Bacteria; kingdom Bacillati; phylum Actinomycetota; class Actinomycetes; order Micrococcales; family Microbacteriaceae; genus Leucobacter; species Leucobacter fengyongliangi. The sequence goes on from NZ_CM126356.1 coordinate 2,200,936, forward strand.
ATGAAGGTGTGTTCGACGTCGCTGGCCTGGTCGGTGCGATCCCGGGTGACCTCGGCGAGCAGCGGGGCACCCTGCGCGGCAACCACCGCGGGGTCCAACATGAGGTCCTCCGCGTTCCACTCGTAGGCGAAGCCGAGCGCCAGGTGTTCGAGCCCGAGCAGCGCCTCGAATGCCCGCGGCAACTCCCAGCCTTGACCCACCAGCGTCTGCAGAAACGTCTCATACATGATGAGGGTGTCGCGGTCGCGCACCGGGGTCATACTCAGCACCTGAATGGTGTTGGGGTGCCCCGAAAAGGCCCGGTAGTAGGCGATGCCAAAGCTGCGGATCGCGTCGTCCCAGCGCATCCCTTGAATCGCCGGGTTGTGGATCTCGCGCACCACGAGTGCGCGGACGAGGTCGACGATGCCCTTCTGCCCGTCGACGTGGTGGTAGAGCGATGGCGAGCGCACGCCGAGGCGGTGCGCGAGCAACTTCATGGTGCAGGCGGGCCAGCCGAGCTCGTCGATAATCGCGAGCGCCTCGCGGGCGATGGTGTCTTCTGTGAGCGCGGGGCGCGTCGGACGTCCGGGCCTACGGGGTGGATCCACCACCGGCATCTCAGCCATCGTTCACCTCCCATCGCATCGTCGCGTGTGGTTGTTGCTTAAAGATTTCAAGTTGGTAACCAAGCGGAAAAGCTGGCATGGCGACCCTTGCGCTCCTTATCTAACCGCATTAGGTTTATCGATCACAAGGGTCCGCACCGAAGCGGGCCACAACCACACAGGCTCGCGGCAACGCGGGCCACAACCACACAGGCTCGCGGCAACGCGGGCCACAGCCACACAGGCTCGCACCGATGCGGGCTCGGGTTTTCAGGAAGCAGGCGATTTATGACCACGCCCATCCCGACAATCAGCGGGCACGACCGCGTCAATCCCACCGATTCCCCTTCGCGCGAACTCACGATCTCGCACGCACGCAAGACCTTCATCACCCCCGAGAAGACGCACGTCAACGCGATCGACGACGTGTCGTTCACCATCAAACAGGGCGAATTCTTCGTGATGCTCGGCCCGTCGGGGTGTGGCAAGACCACCCTGCTGCGCTCGATCGCTGGCCTTGACACCCTCGACGGCGGCGAGATCCACCTGGGAAATCAGCGCATCGACCAGCTTGCCCCGCACGCCAGGCCGGTCAACACGGTCTTCCAGTCGTACGCGCTCTTCCCGCACCTGACGATCTCGCAGAACATCGCGTTCGGCCTCGAGATGGAGGGCCGCAAGAAGGCGGAGGTCGATGCCCGCGTGACCGAGATGCTCGAGCTCGTGCAGCTGTCGGAGATGGCGAACCGCAAGCCGGCGCAACTCTCGGGCGGTCAGCAGCAGCGCGTCGCCCTGGCCCGGGCCCTCGCGAAGCAGCCGCAGGTGTTGCTGCTCGACGAGCCGCTCGCCGCGCTCGATCTCAAGCTGCGCCGCGGCATGCAGTCCGAGCTGAAGCGCCTGCAGCGCACCACCGGCATCACCTTCGTCTTCGTCACGCACGATCAGGAGGAGGCGCTGAGCATGGGCGACCGCATCGCGGTCTTCAACCAGGGCCGCCCCGAGCAGATCGGCACCCCCGAAGAGATCTACGAGAAGCCGGCGAGCCGCTTCGTGGCCGACTTCATCGGCGAAACCAACTTCGTGACGACCCCCGCGCAGCGCGTGGGCGGCAGCGGGAGTGGCGGGCACGGCAGCGAACATGCCAACGAGAGCGGCAGCGAGAACGGCCGTGAAAACAGCGGCGCGGATCAGCGCCTCGTGGTGACGCTCCCGGGCGGTGATCCGGTGACCCTGCCCAAGGTCGTCGACACCCCGAATGGCGAGGTGACCCTCACCATTCGCCCCGAACGGGTGAGCCTCACCCCGACCGGCGTGCGCTTCGCGTCGGGCCGCATCTCGAAGCTCGTGTACATGGGCACCGACCTGCGCTGCAACGTGATGTTGGCCGACGGCACGGAACTCGCGGTGCGGGTGCCGCCGCCGTTCCCCGCCGAGGTGCAGCCCAATGCCGGGGTGTCGCTCTACGCCGACCCGGTGGCGCTGCGGCCCCTCACCCCCGAGACCGCCGCGGGGCACGGGGCACCCGGCCGAGCCACGGTGCACGCGAAACCCGCGACGCCCGCCACACCGCAGGCCGCGCAATGAGCCTGCACCTCGGCACCGGCACCGCCCCCGAGGCGCCCACCGTGCGCGACGACCGCACGGGCGTAAACCTGGTGCCGCTCGCGACGAAGCGCAAGAAACAGCCGAAGGTGCCCGGCCGCTTCCCGTGGATCGCCGTAATCCCGGCGCTCATCGTGGCCGCGCTCTTCACCATCGGCCCGCTCGTCATCATCGTCATCTTCTCGTTCATGTCTCGCCCGCCCACCGGCGGCGGCATCATCTACGAGTTCACGCTCGAGCCCTACGTCAACTTCCTCTTCCAGTCAGACTTCCTCGGCAACACGGCCTTCGACCCGCGCTACCTGTCGGTGTTCGGCGATTCGCTGTGGCAGGCCGCGGTCACCACGATCGTCTGCCTGATCCTCGCGTTTCCCATTGCCCTGTGGATCGCCACTCGCCCCGAGAAAAAGCAGAACCTGCTGGTGATGCTCATCACGGTGCCCTTCTGGACGAACCTCCTCGTGCGCACCTACGCGTGGATGCTGATCTTGAACGACAACGGCATCGTGAACACCGGGGCCGCCGCGTTCGGCCTCCCGCAGATGGATCTGCTCTACACGCCGATGGCCTCGCAGCTCGGCCTGATCTACACGTTCCTGCCGTTCATGGTGCTGCCGATCTACGCGTCGCTCGCGGGCTTCGACTTCCGCCTCGCCGAGGCCGCGTACGACCTGGGGGCGCGCAAGTCGACGGTGATCCGCCGCATTATCTTGCCGCTCGCGACCCCGGGCATCATCTCGGGCATTCTGCTCGTGTTCATGCCGGCGTTCGGCTCGTACGTGCAGCCCGTGTTGCTGGGCGGCGGGAAGGTGCTGCTGATCGGCAACCTCATCGCGTCGCAGTTTGGCGACTCGCGCAACTGGCCGTTTGGCGCGGCGCTCTCGGTGATCACCCTCGTGCTGCTCATGGTCGCGCTGATCGCGATTGCGTTGTACTCGAGAAAGTCGGGCAAGAAGGTGGAGATCTCACTATGACCGCACCCACCACCAGCAGTGGATCCGCCGAAACGACCGGCGTTCCCGGCGCTGCCGCCGCTGTGCCATCCACCGCGGCAGCCCAGCCTGTGACACAGCCCCGCAAACCCCCGCGCGCGCTGCGGCTGCGCGACTTCCCGGGCATCGCCCCGATCGCGATCTTCGGCGTCGTGTTCCTCTACGTGCCGATTCTCATCACCACGATCTATGCCTTCAACGATGGCGACTCGGCGCTCATCTGGAAGGGCTTCAGCGTGCGCTGGTTCGGCGAGGTGGCGCAGAACGCGAACCTGCTGAGCTCGGTGTGGGTGTCGCTGCAGATCGCGGTGGTCGCGACCATCGTGGCGACGGTCTTTTCGATCCTGTTCGCGCTCTCGGTCGAGCGGCTGCGCGCGAAGGGCAGCGCGATCGCGACCGCGATCCTCACGGCCCCGCTCGTGATTCCCGAGATCGTGCTCGCGGTCGCCACCCTCGGCTTCATTCGAATGATCGGTCTGCCACCCGGAATGACCGCACTCATGCTCGCGCACACCTCGTTCTGTATCCCGTTCGCGCTCATGCCGATCCGCGCCCGCCTGCGCAGCCTCGGCACCACCTATTTCGAGGCGGCGACCGACCTGGGTGCTAACACCTGGCAGATGTTCCGGCGCATCACGCTGCCGCTGCTGGTGCCGGGCATCATCTCGGGCGCGATCCTCGCGTTCGTGATCTCGCTCGACGACTTCATCATCTCGAACTTCCTGTCGGCCTCCGGCGCGACCCCGCTGCCGGTGTTCCTGTTCAGCTTGATCAGGCGCGGCGCGAGCCCCGCGGTGAACGTCATCGCGACGATGCTGCTCGTGCTCGCGATCGTCGTCACCCTCATCACTTTCTGGCAATCACAACGAAGGAGTAAGCAACATGCGTAATACCAAAACGGGGCGCAGGATCGCCTCAGCACTGGCCATCTCGGCCGTGGGCGCGCTCGCCCTCACCTCCTGCGGCGGCGGAGTCTCCGACTCGGGCGGCGGGGAGGCTACCGCGTCGACCGAGTACGTTGAGGCAACGAGCGGCGAGGTGAACCTCTACACGTGGAGCGACTACTTCCCCGACGAGCTCGTGAAGAAGTTCACCGACGAGACGGGAATCAAGCTCAACGTAGACTTCTTCGACTCGAACGAGAGCCTGGAGGCGAAGCTGCGCGCGTCTGACGGTGCCGGCTACGACGTGGTCGTGCCGAGCGACTACATGGTCGAGATCCTCGCGAACGACGGCATGCTGCTCGAATTCGACTCGCAGAGCCTGCCCAATGGCGGCAACATCAAAGACGACTTCATGGATGTCTACTTCGACGAGGGTCGCAAGTACACGACCCCGTATCTCTATGGCACCACGTCGTTCATGTACGACACCGCGGTGATCACCGAAGAGCTCGACTCGTGGGCCGACTACTTCAACCCGCCCGCCTCGGCCGGCAACGTCGGCACCATGAACGATCAGACCGAGGTCGTGAACTCGGCATTGCGCGTGACCGGCGGTGAGTTCTGCACCACCGACGGCGCCGAGCTGCAGGCCGCACAGGATCTGCTCATGCAGTTCAAGCCGCGCGTCGACACCATCAACAGCGACGGCATCTTGGAGCGTCTCGCGAACGGCGAGCAGTCGATGGCAATGATCTGGAACGGTGCCGGTCACCGCGCCGCACAGGATCGCCCGAGCCTGAAGTTCGTGTACCCGAAGGAGGGCATCGCACTGTGGCAGGATAACTTCGCGATCCCGTCGGGTGCGAAGAATGTGGATCAGGCCAAGACCTTCCTGAACTGGATGCTCGTTCCCGAGAACATGGCCGTCGCGGTCAACTTCCAGGCGTACGCCTCGGGCGTTGAGGGCACCGACGAGCTCATGAGCGACGAGTTGAAGAACAGCTCGGCGATCGTGGTTCCCGAGGGCTACGACGGCGCGAGGCCGGTCACTCCCTGCAACAACGAGGAAATGTCGAACTACACGAAGATCTTCGAGACCTTCAAGGGTTAATTCCTCTGATGAGGTGGCCCCCGCGATTTCCCCAGTGGATCGCGGGGGCCACTGCCATTCCCACCCTCCTTCGCGCCGATCCACCAAGCCCAGTCAAATGCACGATCGCGCAGATTCAATGACACCAGACGCCTCGGACGGCACAAAACCAGCACAATATGCACAATCTTGCAGATTCCAGGCTCCGCGGCTCAGACCCGCGCTTGGCAGCACGAACTCCACCACCGCCGCCGACTTCTCGAAGAATGAAAAGATCACAGACCCACCACAGTCGCGGTACGGAATTTCACCGTACACTGGGTGCATGAGTTCCCCCACGAAAAACGACCGGATTGACCTCCGCGTGTCGGTCGAGCAGAAGGTCGAGATTTCTGAGGCCGCGGACCTGCTGGGCGTCTCCACGTCTGCATTCATCCAGCAGGCAGCGCTCAGCGCCGCCCGCGAGACGCTGGCGGCGAGCCGCAAAATCACCCTGCGGCGTGAGTCATGGCAGGTGTTCGCTGACGCAATCGACACCCCCGCGCGGGTAGACCCGAAACTCGCCGGCCTGCTTGCCCGTGAGAACGTGTTCGAGGCTTGAGCCGCTTCACACCACCCCGACACCTGTCAGCAGATGATGATCGTTCGAACTTTCGATGCGGCGACGCTTCGATCGATGCCTGGTTCGCGCGTCACGCTCTCCGCAACCACGTTCTGGGCCATTCGCGAGTGTTCGTGACGGAGTCGGTGATGGTACCGGTACCTGCCACAGATCCACCCAACCACACAACGCCTCAGTCGGGCATCGCTGGCGTCTACGCGCTCTCTATGCACGACGTGGCTCGCGAAGATGCTGGGCGGATCGGCCGCGGCGCCCCTCGTGAGATCCCGGTCGTGCTTATTGGCAAGCTTGCGGTGCACGAGGCGTACCAGGGTCTGGGGCTCGGCGCAGGTCTCTTGCGCGACGCGATCCTGCGCAGCGTCTCGGCCGCCGATGCGGTCGGCGCGGCGGCCATACTTGTACATACGCAAGACCCCAGCGTGGTGCCGTTCTACGAGCAGTACGCATTCGAACGTCTCCCCGGAGATCACGCGAGCCTCCTGCTCCCCATGTCCGTCGCTCGCGCGACCGTCGAGGCGGCCAGCCTATGACCGCAATGTTTCGCTCATTCGCGTCGTTCAATTACCGCGTGTGGTTCATCGGCGCGCTCGTCTCGAATGTGGGCACCTGGATGCAGGCGACCGCGCTGAACTGGGTCGTGCTCACCGAGGTCACCGACTACGATGCCACCGCCGTCGGAATCACCATGGCCCTGCAGTTCGCCCCGCCGCTGCTGCTCGTGCCGATCACAGGGTGGGTGACCGACCGCTTCGATCGCCGCCACGTGCTGTACGTCACGCAGTTGGCGTTCACGCTGCTCGCGGTACTGCTCGGCTTGCTGCTGCTCAGCGGGCAGGCACAGCTCTGGCACCTGTACCTTTTGGCGTTTCTGTTCGGCGTGGTGATGGCGTTCGACAACCCTGCGCGGCAGACCATCGTGACCGACATCGTGTCGCTGCAAAACGCGTCGAACGCGGTCGCCCTGAACTCGGCGGCGTTCAACACCGCGCGGCTCATCGGCCCGGCGGTGGCCGGCTTCACCATTGTGGCGGTCGGCTCCGGCTGGGTATTTCTCGCCAACGCGGCCACGTTCATCATCATGCTGATCATGATCAAGCTGCTCCGGGTGGATCAGCTTCCCGCCCGCGTGCGCAGCACCCAGAAGCGGAATCTGCTCGAGGGGTTTCGCTACGTCTCGAAGCGCCGCGACCTGCTCGTCGTGTTCGGCATCGTCTTTCTGATGGGCGCGTTCGGCATGAACTTCCCGATCATCGCCTCGACCATGGCGGTGGAGTTCGGCAAGGACGCCGACGGCTTCGGCCTGCTCTCCTCGATCCTCGCGATCGGGTCGCTCACCGGCGCGCTGCTGGCGGCCAGGCGCGACCGCGCGCGCATCAGCGTCGTGATTGGCGCGTCGGGGTTCTTCGCGGTCGCGAGCATCATCTCGGCGTTCATGCCGAGCTACTGGTTGTATGCCGCAAGCCTCATGCTGACCGGGTTCGCGGTGGTCACGCTGCTCACCACGGCGAACGCGGTGGTGCAGACCACGACCGATCCCGCGCTGCGCGGCCGTGTGATGGCTCTCTACATGGCAATTCTGATGGGTGGCACCCCGATCGGCGCGCCGATCATCGGGTGGGTGGCCGACGCGATGGGCCCGCGCTGGGCGATCGGCGTGGGAGCGATCGCCGCTCTGATTGGCTGCATCGGCGGCCTGGTCTGGTTGGTGACGTCGGGGCGGATCCACCGTGGTGAATCGAGGTGGCGGCTCACCCTCGACCGCACCCAGTCGATTACGGTCGTGCACCCCGAGGAATTCTCGGACGAGATCGCGTCGACAACCCCGATCTCCCTCTCCCCCGATGAGAAGAAGCGCTGAACTACTGACGAGTTTCTTTTCTCCGACGACGCGCAGCAACGGGGATTAGTATATGAGTCATGAACGGCTCGATCCTCAATCAGGTAGTTCGGCCAAGTAGGCTGGATCTGGACAGTCGCGCCTCCGTCGGCAGTGACGGCCTTACAGACGCCGAACGAGAAAAACTCGCCAAACTCTACGACGCAAAGACCACTCCAACAGACGACGATCATCTGAAGTTCTCGCGATGGCGATCACAGCAGAGTGAGGCTTGAATGGCAAGAAGCAGACCGTGAAACTCGTGGGGAGCTTCAGCAGTTTGCTTGTGCCTATCCATCCAAGGTAAGCAGATTTCGCTCACGACCTCACACCCACCCACGCAAGTGGCAAGTGGAGGTTCAGAGTTACATTCGGAACTTGAAGTACCCGGTTCCCATTCCTGATCACGTTCTCGTGGGTCGCTCACTAGGGAAAATCGCGGTGGTGGTGATCTACGAAACTGCGACTGGAGCAGATATGGGTTCGCCGCATTTCATAAAAGCCCTTGCCCGTTCAAACGACTTCCACGGCACTGATGTCGCGGATCAAGCGATGCGAGAACTTCTGAAAGTGCTGCGTGAGCATGACGCTGCGTCGGGGCTCCAACGCGGCGTTTTCGCAAAAGTTCATGTTGACAATAGATCCGGCAAGGCTCTCATGCGGAGGCACCATTTCGGTCAATTCGGAAGGGACGGCTCATATTCTTTGTGGGGCAGAGCCTAGTCCCGCTGAGGCGCCGGCTTACTCCTCGCGGGTGAGGCGATCCATCTTGTGGATCTCGCGAAGTTCTGCCTGCAACTTCTTCGTGAGCGAGGCAAACACCAGGGCATACGACTCTTCGATGAGTTCGGCCAGGTGCTCGCGGCCGAGCGAGGACGCCTCGAGGCGCACCGAGTTCCAGTGTTTCTTGTTGACGTGGTAGCCGGGTACGACCTCGGGAAACTCCTGCCGCAGCGCCTCGTTGTCGAGCGGATTACCCTTCAGCGTGAGGAGCAGCTCGCCGCTGCCCACCCCGAAGATGCCGAAGATTTTGCCCGCGACGGTGAGCACGAAAGTCTCCCACTCGGGCTTCTCCGCGGCCTCGGCCCCGGGCCACGCGGCGACCAGCTCGGTCAGCCACGCCTCGTCGATGATGTGATCACTCATTGCCGCTCCGCTCTCGCATCTGTCTCGCATCTGTCTCGCATCCTATTTCCGTCATTCACCCGACGCGGGAGGCGCGACAACATGATGGACTAGATAAATCATGACAGACACCTCTTTCTCCCTCCCTCACCGCGTCATCGTCACCGGCGCACAGTCAGGCATTGGCCGTGCGGTCTCGCACGCGGTCCGCAACGCGGGCGGTACCGTGCTCGGCCTCGATCTGCACGCCCCTGCCGCACCAGTCGATTCTGCCGCACCATTCGATGCTGCCACGGAGGGCGACGCGGGCCCCGGCCGACTCATCACTCGAGCTGTCGATGTGACCGATGCCACCGCGCTTGCGCATGTGTTTGCTCGCTCAGAAGACGACCTCGGCGGCCCGCCGGATGCGGTGATCCATAGCGCAGGCATTTACCGGCAGGCCCCGGTCGGCGACATGTCGCTCGATGAGTGGGAGCACAGCATGCGCACCAACAGCACCAGTTCGTTCCTCGTGGCGCGTGAGGCCAGCCGCATCATGACCAATGGGTCGCTCGTGTTGCTCACGTCCATCGCCTACGCCCGGGGTGATTTTTTTGAACCGTGCTCAGCCTACGCCGCGAGCAAGGGCGCGGTGGTCTCGCTCACAACCCAGCTGGCCGCGGAGCTCGGCCCGCGCGGCATCCGCGTGAACGCGGTTGCGCCGGGAGTCATCAACACCCCGATGACGACGATCACGCAGCACGAAGACGCGACGGCTGGCCTCCTGCAGCGGCTCCCGCTCCGACGCCTCGGCGAGGCAAACGAGGTCGCGGCCGCCTGCCTCTTCCTGAGTAGCCCGGCGGCGAGCTACATCACGGGTGTCGTTCTGCCGGTTGACGGCGGTTTTCTCGTTTCGTAGTCAGTGGATCGCGGCCGCGTGCGGGAGCACGTGCGACCTCACCGGGCGCGCTCTGCCGTCGCATCAAACCACGGCGGCAGTGCGAAACTCTGGAGGTTTCCAAAGGGCTCAGGATGCAACAGCACATGCTGCTGGTCTTGAATCTGGTACACGAGATGGGCTTGGCTCAGCGCCGCATCGGAGGTGGTATCGGGGTAGAGCCTGGGCGCATGCCCGGTCTCGCCGAAGTAGTACACACCGTTGACGCCCCGGTACGGCCACCGCCGCAGGTACTGCACGACGGCTTCGACGTTGCGCGAATCCACTGACGACCACGCCGCGGAAAGCATCCGCACCTGGTCGTACACCGCCCCGGCCTGCGACCACCCCGGATCTTCGCCGAACTTCGTTGCATACTGGTGGCGAAAGCGCCGCCCCAATTCGTCGTCGTACGTGCCGGTGGTGGTCGACCAGATCACACCGTTTGCTGCCGCGCCCAACTCCCGCAGGTAGGAGGGGATGGACGGTGAGTAGATGCTGTAGACCAGCGCGGGCAGGGGCGAGTGGGCAAATGCGCGCTGAAACGAGACCAACTCGGTCTCAACATAGTTGGCGATCAGGATCACGTCAGGGCGCAGAACGGCGAGGTTGGCAACAGTGGCCGACCAGTCGGTGTTTCCGACCGGGGTTTCGATGGTGGCGGCGACGGTCCATCCCGCGTCACTCGCGCGCTCCAGGAAGGCTGGGGTCGCCAGATGCATGCTCACTGACTCCATTTCCAGGCACACGATTCGCCGCTCACGCGGAGCCCACAACCGTGCCTCCTCGAGGCGTTTGAGCACCCTGAGCATTCCGGGCCCGTAATAGGTTTCTGAGGCGCAGGTTTGAAACACCATGCCGTACCGCCACGGCTCAAGCTCGGCCCGCAGCACATCAGCTTCGAATGTCGCGGTATGCAGGAATGGCTTGCCGTAGTCGGCGATGACGTCGAGGAACTGTGGATGTTCGGCGCTCACGTAACTCGTGATGATCGCGTCAACGTCGGCCTCGATGACCCGGTCGAGCCCACGTGCGACGCTCTCCCAATCAAAAATCTCGACGGTTTCGATGATCGGTTCGATGCGCCGCCCCCCGATGCCGCCCTGCGCATTGATCTCGTCGATCGCGAGCAACGCACCGTTGAGCGTCTGCGCGGAGTCGGTGCCGAGGCCCCCCGGTTCAATGATTCCCAAGCGAATGGGCACCCGCGCCGCGAGCCCTCCCCTCGCAACAGAGAGGCTGGGATCAAATTGCGCGTGCAGAGCCAGTTCGAGCTCTGCAATTCCGATTCCGCCGGATTCGGGAGTGCCTCCGGGAAACGGAAGGCGCAGCAGCCCGAGGTCGACGGCGACGGCGGCCAATCCACCTCGCGATGTCTGACCAAGCTTCTCGAGCAGTCGCTCCAGCTGACTCGACACGGTACGTGCTGAGGTGCCGAGCCGTTCGGCGATGCCGCCGTTGGTGAGGCCGAGTGCCACCAGCGTCAATACGTCGAGTTCTCGCACGGTGATGCCACGTGGCATCTCGGTCGGCGAGACCAACACACGCACGTGATCGTGGCCGTGGTTGCCCACCCCGCTGCGGTTCTCGCGACTAAACTGCACATCGATCCACTGCTTGTCGTCTCTCCACACAAAGCGGAGTGTCGGGCGACGCAGGTGGAGAAACGCGAGGGCGTAGCGCCAAATCTCGGCGGGAACCTGCCGGGGCAGGTCGCGTTCGGGCGTATCGACGGAGATGGTTCTCTCAAACACCTGGTCTAACACCAAAGCCCACCCTCGCTACGTCGAACTGTGTACTCGCGAACGATCATTCAGGCTCTGAATCAACTGGCGTGATACCCCCCGTCAACGGGCAAGACAGCGCCGGTGACGTAGGAAGATGCGCGACTCATCAGATAGTAACAAGATTCAGCGAGTTCGCGTGGATCGGCCACCCGTGCGAGCGGAACTCGGCGCAGCAGTTCCGCGCCACGGCCGGTCAGGCCTTCGGTAATGCCGAGGTGCACCGTGTTGACCCGAATGCCAAACGGCCCCCACTCGACCGCGAGTTGGCGTGCGGTGCCGGCGAGCCCGCCGACTGCCGCAGACATGGATGCAGTGCCAAAGCCCGGCGCGCTGTGCGCCACCCCGACATCGACCACGAGCACGACGGCACCATCTTCCACCTGTTGACCGCCGCGCAGTCGCAACATTTCGCGTGCGCCTGACTGCGCGAAGAGAAACCCCGAGAGCGGGTGATGCGACTGGGTCGCTTCCCAGCCGTCGGCTGACTCGGTGACCGCGAGCCGTGCGCGGGCATCGGGCGTATCCGATGTCGCGAAGTACACGAGCGCCGAGGCGGGATGCCCCCAGTTCGAGGACACCCTCGCGAAGCACTCTTCAACTGCCTGGGCATCCGACAGGTCCACGGGATAGGTCGGAGTGTCGGGCAGGGTGCCCCAGCTCTCATGCGGATCGCTGAAGACCGCAATCTTCCACCCGCGTTCGCGGGCGAGTTCAACGAGCGCCTGCGCGGCGGGGCTTGCGGCACCAGCAAGCACCAAGCCCGGCGCAGCTGTCAGCGTATCCGTGATCACGCGAAACTCACTCCACCGTTCACCGCAAGATTCACACCGGTGACGTAGGAGGCTCCTTCTGAAGCGAGCCAGGACACAGCCTGGGCAACGTCATCGCTCGTGCCATGCCGACCCATCGGCACCTCAGCACGCAGTTGCGCAAAGCGGGTCTCGACGGAGATTCCGCGTGCCGCCGCCTGCGCAGCCACCTCCGCTTCGTGCATCGGAGTGAGAATGTAGCCGGGGTCAATGGCGTTGCAGGTGATCCCTTCCTCGCCGAACTCGAGCGCCATGAGACGCGTGAGACTGTACACCGCTCCCTTGCTCGCCGAATAGTCGCCACCGTTGGGTGCCGGATCATGCGCGAACAGTGACGCAAGGTTGATGACGCGCCCCCGCGACGATCGCGCCAGGTGCGGCAGGGCGAGCTGGGTCATACCCACCAGTGCGACCACGTTGATTTCGAGCGTGTCACGCAGATCTTGCAGCGCAAGGTGGGCGATCGGCCCTCCGGCGCCCCCGGTAGCGGCATTGTTGACGAGCACATCGATTCCCGCGAATCGTTCGGCGACCTCCGAAACGAACGAGGCACGAAAGAGCTCGTCGCCAACATCGCCCACCCGAACCACTGCGGTGCCCGCGATGAGTTCGTCTCGCCAGGTGGTGAGCAGCTCAGGGTTGCGGTCACAGATACCGAGGAGAAACCCATCGCTGTGCAGGCTGCGGGCAATCGCGTAGCCGATGCCAGACGCGGCCCCGGTGACCAGGGCTACCGGGGCCGCCTCGTGCGGCTGGTGCGCCGCGGGTGCTTCTGAATGAGTCATCGTGCACGCTCAGTGCGCGGGGACGAGCGGAACCAATTCGGCCGCGCGGTCTACTGCTACTTGCTGCCAGGGCTGCAACGCGAGCTGCGGGTACGCGCTCAAGAACGCCATGTTGGGGTCGTCCACTCCCGATGACTTGCCGCTGAGCGCTTCAAGCACCGCCATGCCACAAAACGGCACATAGCTGGCGGAGTACCCGCCCTCGTGCGAGAAGACCAGGCGACCCTCGCACAGCTCTTCGGCAGCCTCAACCATCTCGGCCGTCATCGCCCGGAATCCCTCGCTGGTCACCACCATGCGTCCGAGCGGGTCGGTCGCCGCAGCGTCCATGCCGCTGCCCACAATGATCAGCTGCGGGCGGAAGCGTTCCAGCGCAGGCCGCACCACGCGGCGGATCGCGTCGAGGTATCCCCCATCTCCGGTTCCGGCGGGCAGCGGGATGTTGATCGAAGTTCCGCGCGCACGCTCGCCACCGTTTTCCTCGCGGAAGCCAGAATCCACCGGATAAAGCTGCTCCTGATGCAGTGAAATGTTGAGCACCGAGGGGTCGTCCCAGAATACGGCCTGCGTGCCGTTGCCGTGGTGCACGTCCCAGTCAACGATCGCTACCCGTTCGATACCGAACTCGGCCTGAGCCATGCGTGCCGAGATTGAGGTGTTTGCGAAGATGCAGAATCCCCGCCCGCGATCGGGCTCGGCGTGATGCCCGGCAGGCCGCACCAGCGCATACGCATTGCGCACCTCGCCCGTGAGCACTGCTCGCGTGGCGGCGAGCGTCGCACCCGCCGCAAGCCTCGCGATGGGCAGCCCTTGCGGGCCAAAGACCGCAAACTCGCCGGCATCGCCACCGGTCGGATTCAGGTCCACCACTCGTTGCAGATACTCGGGAGTGTGAGCTCGCAGAATCTCTTCATCGGTCGCCTCGTGGGCGCGAATCGCGTGCAGCTCTTGGTCGAATCCGGAGACCTCGACCAGCGAGGCGAAACGCCCCTTCGTGTCGGGGTTATCAAAGGGCTCGCCCGGCTGCACGAACCCGCCCGCCGGGAAGAAACCCGAACCATTCCCCGTGTTGTGCCAGTTAAAGGCCTCGCGCCATACCCAGCCTGTACGTGAATTAGTCATCTCGCTTACCCTTCCGTTCTGCCTGCGCGGCGTATTCGTCAGCCACGGCAAGCGCCTGCGTGGTGGAGTCTTTTCCAGCATCAAGCTCGGTCAGAGCGAGTCGACCTCGCTTCGCCCAGGAACGCTTGAGAATCCGCTGGATCGACTCGTCCAGGCTCACCGCGATAACCAGGGTCAGACCGACAATCACGGTCTGCAGGAAGGCAGAGGCCTGCAGAAAGATGAGACCGCTGCGCAAGACGCTGAAGAACAGCAAACCCGCGAGCACCCCTCCCATACGACCGTAGCCCCCGGCGAATGCCACACCACCGAGGAGGACCACCGTCAGCGCCTGCATCTCCATACCGAGGCCGATTGCGGGGCTCACCGACTGCACCTTGGCACTGAGCATAATGCCTGCGAGCGCGGCGAAAACACCGGAAATGATGTAGAGAGCGAAGCGGGTTCCGACGACGCTAAGACCCATGAGGTGAGCGGCGCGCTCATTGCCACCGATGGCGTACACGGTGCGGCCAGCGCGATGGCGCGCAAGCACGTACCAGGCAATTGCGGCGACGACCAAAATAATGAGGAGGCGCAGCGGGATCGGACCGACCATGAACGAACCGATGGAGCGGAAGGCCTCAGGCAGGTCGGTGCGGGTGATCGTACGCCCGTTCGTGAAGAGCATGGCGAGACCGCCCCACACGCTCAAGAAGCCGAGCGTGATCACAATCGGGTTCAGGCGCAGGTAGGCCACCAAGAATCCATTGATCGCCCCTGCCACAGCACCGAATGCCAAACCGGCCAAGAAGCCGAGTATGACGGAACCGGAGTTGACCATGGTGATGCCGGAGGTGACCGCCGCAACAGAGGCAATCGACCCGACTGAGAGATCCACGACGCCGGTGATCAGGAGGAACGCCATCGGAATGACGATGAGCCCCAGCTCCGCCACCTGCAGCAGAATATTCAGACCGTTCTGCGGCGAGAGGAATCTCGGGTTGACAATACTGAAGAGGATGATCAGCGCGATGAGAGCGACAAAGATGCCATTCTTCGCAAGCTCGGTTTTGAAGTCAAAACGGCGAGTTTTCATGAGTTCCGGACCTTCCCGGTGGTTTCGGCAAGAGAGAGCAAAGTGGTGAGGAGGGTGGCTCCGAAATCTTCGCTGCGCTCGACGGGCGAGTAATTCGTGTCTGCGATGACATAGGCGCGATCGCAGAGCAGCTCGATTTCGTCGGATTCGGAGGAAGCGACGAGCACAGTGGTTCCGGTCTCGGCAATAGCCCGCACGGCGCGCACGATGTCGAGGCGAGCCCCGACGTCCACGCCTTGGGTGGGCTGGGCGAGGAGGAGCAATTTCGGCGGCTGAACGAAGGCCCAGCGAGCGATGAGGTGCTTCTGACGGTTGCCACCGCTGAACTCATCGATCGGTGCAGCACCATCGGGCCCCAGAATTTGCAGTTCAGACCGCGCGAGGTCGTAGGCTTCCTTCCCCGTCCCAGAGTAGATCCACGCACCGCGACCAGGGATCGTGCGATACCACGGCAGGAACACGGTGTCGAGCGCCGTGTTGCCACTGATCAGGCCGTCGCGCTCGCGGTCAGCGGGCACGAGATGCACACCCGCGCGCACTGCCGACTGCGGCGAAGTGCTCTGCACTCGGGCACCGTCAACGCTGAAGTCGTAGGTACCCTGTAGCCCGAACATGCACTCGAGAATCTCGAACTGACGACCGCCAGCCATCCCGAAGAGTCCGACGATTTCGCCTGCACGCGCGGTGATTCCCTCGAACGTCCCGTGGAGCGCGACGGCCTCCGGCTGCTCGGCGAGGTGGCGGCGTGCGAGATCGTCGAACTCGGCGTCGGGGGCGAGCGCCTGCGACAGGGTGCGCCCGTCATACGCTGACGCGAGGCCGTCGGCCTGCACGCGACCCGCTCGCAAGATCACGATCCGGGTGCACACATCCAGGATGTCGGGGAGGCGGTGTGAGACGTAGATCACCGTGACCCCGTCGGCGGCGAGCTGGCGAATGAGCGCGTGCAGCGCGTCGGTCTCGGCGCGACCCAGTGCCGCGGTCGGCTCATCGAGCATCAACACGCGCATGTCGCCGCGCACGAGCCCGCGGGCAAGATCCACAAGCTGTCGTTCGCCGAGTCCCAGCGAAGCGACCTCGCGGTCGAGGTCAAGGGTCGCGCCGACGCGCTCGAGCGCGGCCTGGGCCCGCGCGCGACGCGTGCCGCGAGGTGCCAGATCCTCTTGCCCGAGAAAGATGTTCTCCACCACGGTCAGGTTGTGAGCGAGAGCGGGTTCCTGGTGGATCACGGTGATGCCCAGCTTCGCCATCTGGCTGGGCGAGGGCTTCACCGGCGCGGATTCGCCGCCGACTGAGACGGAGCCACTGCTGGCCGCGAGCGCCCCCGAGACGACGTTGAAGAGCGTCGATTTGCCGGCACCATTGTGACCGAGCAACCCCACGATTTCGCCCGACCCGAAGGAGAGCGACACATCGTCGAGCGCTCGGGTGGCCCCGAAATCGACCCGCAGGCCGACCAGCTCAAGCTGGGCGGCCTGCGGCTCTGCGAGGCGGTGACTACTCAACGCGGAAATCATCAGCATTCTCCGCGGTCACACGGGTGGAGGACATGTTGATGTTCTCGGGCGTACCACCATCAGCTGCGTCGAGCAGCAGCTTCACGATGTTGTCGGCGAGCTCAGCCGCGGGCAGGATGTACCCGAAGCGCCAGATTGAGTTCTCCTCGACAATGATGTCGAGCGATTCGTTGGTCGCGTCGAGGGCACCCAGCATGTAGCTGCTGTCGTCGGGTGCCACGCCACGGTCGGCGAGGGCTCGGTAGGCACCGATAAGCTGATCAGAGCCAACGGAGAGCCACAGTTTGGTGTCGGGCTCTGCGGAGAGCTGGTTGATGGCGGCGTCGTAGCTCTCTTCAACGCTCAGGGTCGAGGCCTCAGAGATCTTCACGTTCGCGCCGGCCTGAGCCAGGCCTTCCTTGATGCCTTCGGAGCGATCTCGGCCGAGATCGGTCTCGTAGTAGGAGTAGAGGAAGAGCCCCACCTCTTCGTCGCCGTAGTTTTCGACGATCCACTCGCCAGCTTCAGTGCCGAGCGTCAGCCCGTCCTGATAGTTGTCGATGAGCAGAGCGGCCTGAATGCCCTCCCACTCGGTGGCGTACCCGAGTACCGGGATCCCGGCAGCATTTGCCTGCTCGGTCACTGGGAAGACCGAATCTGATTGCACGGGGTATCCCATCAGTGCCTTCAGATCGCCGCGCACAATCCACGACTCCCAATCCTGCACCTGCGTCTGAATGTCCCACGCGGGATCGTGCGTGAGGAACTCGTAGCCCGCTTCTTCAATTTGGGGTTCGATCATGCCGAGCATGTCTACCCAAATCTGGATGTTGAGGCCAGCGAAGCTCATCGCAATCGCGCCCTTGCTTTCACCGCCGCCCGAATCGCCACCATCTGCGCTGGGGCTGCACCCAGTCAGGGCTGCAGACACTCCAAGCGCGCCAGCAAGTGCGAGTGCCGCAAATTTTTTCTTCATCATATTTCTCCTTGAGAATGCGTCTTCATTGACCATCAGAAGCCAAACTATGCGCCGCCCGCTGGCCACCTCATCGGCAGATTGACGTATTTCTTGATCCACGTGTGCAGGCGCGCCTCCGACGCTCCGCATTGACCTTCATAAATGTACGTCGAATGACGCATGAACCGGGCGACGCAGTCGGCCGAGAATGGCTCCAGGCCACCCGTGCCGCAGTTACTCAGGCGTGTTATCGCCTGCCATCACAAGACACTCTGGGGAGTCATCGATGACTGAACCGAATACGATTTCACCGTCCGAAGCCGCACCCGACCATGCTGCAGGAGCCGCTAGCACACCCGCCGGAGCCCGGTGGACGATCAGTATTGACACCGGCGGCACGTTCACCGATGCGATCGCGCGCAGTTCGCACGGTGAGATCCGTGAGGCGAAGGTCGCCTCCACGCCTGAGGATCCGTCGACCGGGCTGACACACGCGGTGCGAGAACTCGCAGCAGCCGGTGTACGTCTCGCCGATGTGAATCTCGTGTGTCACGGCACGACCGTCGCCACGAACGCCACCCTCACAGGCAGCCTGGCTCGCGCTGCCCTCGTGACCACGGCTGGTTTCCGGGATGTACTGGGGTATCGCCAATCCAACCGCCCCGACGTTTACAGCTTGACGCCGAAGCGGCCTTCCGACCTCGTCCCTCGTGGCCTGCGCTTTGAGATCACCGAGCGTCTGAACTCTGCGGGCGAGGTGCTCACCTCCCCCAGCAAGGCAGACATCGACGCGGTGATCGCGCAGCTTCGCGTCGCTGACCCCGATGCGATCGCGGTGTCATTCCTCTTCAGCTATCTGAACGATTCCCACGAACGGCAGGTCGGGGCCGCAATCCGAGACGCGTTCCCTGATCGTCCGGTGACGCTGTCTTCTGAAATTGCCCGTGAGTTCCGGGAGTATCCCCGAACCGCGACGGTCGCCATCAACGCAGCGCTGCGCCCCATTGTTGAGACCTACCTCAACAATGCGAGCAATGCGTTGCGAGATGCCGGAGTGGCTGCCCCCTTGCTCGTGATGCAATCCAACGGTGGCAGCGTGCCTGCGATGCGCGCTGGCGCTGAGGCGCACAAGCTAGTGCTCTCGGGCCCGGCAGGGGGCGTCGCTGGCCTCCAGTCGCTCGCCGAAACGCTCGCAGAGCCCAACCTGATCAGCCTCGATATGGGCGGCACGTCCACCGATGTGTGTTTGTTGCGGGGAGCGACGATTCCGTTCATTACGACACAAGAGATTCAGGATCACACCCTGCTCGCCCCGACCGTCGACATTCACACAATTGGAGCCGGTGGCGGCAGCATCGCCTGGCTCGATCCTGCGGGCAGCCTGAAGGTTGGCCCCGCGTCCGCAAAGGCGGTGCCCGGGCCCGCGTGCTACGGGCGTGGCGGTGTCGAGCCCACGATCACGGATGCGCACACGGTACTCGGTACCCTCGGCGCTGGGGAGCTCGCCGATGGCCTCACGATTGATCGTGAGCTTGCGGTGGCCGCGGTGAAACGGATTGCGGATCCGCTGGGCATGAGCGTGGAGGAGGGTGCACAGGCGATCATCGCGATCGGGCTGGCCCACATGATTCGCGCCGTGCGAAAGGTGAGCGTTGAGCGAGGGCTCGATCCACGAGAATTCTGCCTCGTGCCGTTCGGGGGCGCAGGCCCCCTGCACGCCGGACTCATCTTGCGCCACCTGGCGCTCAAGAACGTGATTGTGCCGCTGCGGCCCGGGCTCTTTTCTGCCGATGGCCTACTCGTTGCCGGCCTCCGCATCGACCGGTCGCAGACGATCCTGCGCACCGTGTCGGAGGAGAGCGCGACAGAGATCGCCGAGTGGCTGGATCTCAGCTCGGCCGAGTCCCTCGAACAGTTCGCCGCAGATGGCATTTCGCCCGAGCAGATCCGCACCGAGGCCTCGTTGGACTGCCGATACCGCGGCCAGGGCTTCGAGCTCGGCATCACGCTGCCCGATTGGACACCCGAGACCCTGCACACGGTCTCCGAACGGTTCCACGCTGCGCATGAGGAACGGTACGGCCACAGCAACACTGATGAACCGGTTGAGATCGTGACCATCAGGCTCGCATCTACGGGGGCCATTGATCGCGACCGCGAGACACTCACCGAAGTACCCCGAGCTTCCTTGCCGGGTGACGCGGTGCTCAGCACCCGACGGGTGCTGCTCGATGACTTCGGGTGGATCGACACGCCGATCATTGACCGCGCAAGCCTGCCGGTGGGGTGTGAGTTTGAGGGCCCCGCAATTATTCAGCAGATGGATGCCACGACCGTGATTTTGCCCGAGCAGCACGTGCGCGTGCTGAGCACCCGAGATCTCCTCATCACCGACGCACGTCAGAACGGGAACGCAGCATGAACGCCACCACCGCACCGAGTGAACACGCACCGAGTGAACACGCACCGAGCATCGGTACGGTGACCTTCGAGGTCGCCTCCGCTGCGTTGCAGTCCGCCGCCGAAGAGATGGGCAGCGTGCTGAAACGCTCGAGCTACAGCCCCATCATTCGCGATATGGATGATTTTTCGTGCGCGATCTTCACTGCGACGGGCGAACTTGTCGCCCAAGCCGACTACATCCCCGCGCAGCTCGGGGCGATGTCGCTGGTGGTGAAGTCGGTGCTGCGCCGCTGGGAGGGACGCATCAACGAGAACGACGCGTTTATCTGCAACCACCCGTATCAGGGCGCGATGCACCTGCCCGACGTGAACATCGTGACGCCGATCATGGTCGATGGCGAACTCATCGCTTGGGCGGGCACCGCCGCCCACCACATCGACGTCGGCGGCGTGAACCCTGGCAGCGAGGGGCCTGAACTGACCGAGATCTACGGCGAGGGAGTCATCATTCCCCCACTCCGTCTGTCGGTCGCCGGGGTTGAGAACGAAGAGCTGGTGGATCTGCTCACCGAAAACTTCCGTGATCCCCTGAGCACGCTCAGCGATCTGCGGGCTCAGCGGGCCTCGTGCAAGCTGGGCGAGGAGCGCGTGCACGAACTTGCCCGGCTGTATGGCACCGCGCAGTTGTTGCAGATCATGCAGCGGATGCTCGATGTTGTTGAGACCGCGGTGGCCAAGCTCTTGCAGGGCCTGCCCGACGGTGTGGGCGAGGCCGAGGGGGCGCTCGATGATGATGGCCGGGGCGGTGCCCCCACGCGCGTGCACGCACGCATCGAGAAGCGCGGCGATCGGCTCCACATCGATCTGTCGGGTTCCGACCGGCAGACCGCCGGCGCGATGAACATTCCGTGGGCGAGCGCTCGCGCGGCGTTGGTGTATGCGGTGCGCTGCGTGGTGGCGCCGGGGCTCGGCTCAAATGATGGCCTGCTGCGGGTGCTCGACATCACCGCGCCCGAGGGCACTGTGGTGAACCCGATTCCGCCGGCTGCAGTGTCGATTCGTCACAACAGCTGCCAGCGTTTGGCTGACACGCTCATTCGTGCGATGTATGCAATCTGGCCAGATCGCGCGGTGGCGTCGAGCACAGTGAGTTTCTTCTGTTTCAACGCGGGATCCACCAACCCCTCAACCGGGATCCCCTCGGTCATGGCCGATGTCGTCGGCGGCGGCACGGGTGCCAACGCGTGGGGCGACGGGCTGGATGGGGTCGACACCTACATGTCGAACGTAGGGGTGATGCCCACCGAGGTGGTCGAGACGAACTACAACATTCGCATCAGAAAGACTGAGTTTCGGGCGGGCTCGCAAGGGCTCGGCGCGTTCAATGGCGGGCTCGGTCTTGTGCGCGAGTATGAGATCCTCGCGCATCCGCAGCACGTCACGTTCTATTCCGAGCAGACTGACGCGCGCTTCGCCCCCGAGGGCGCGTCGGGCGGCAGCCGCGCTGCGGCGACCATCATCACGGTGATCGGGCCAGACGGGGAGGAGCTGGACACCCCCATGAAGGCCTCTCGCATTCTCGAGCCCGGCACGATTGTGCGGGTGGAGACCGCGGGCGGCGGCGGATTTGGCGACCACGCCCAGCGCGAGCCTGAGCTCGTGAAGTGGGATACGAGCGAAGAGCGGATCCACGCATCGTGAGCCTGGAACTGCATGCCGAGGAGGAACCGATGAGTGCGTGGCCCGAGAACCGACCGTTCGCGGCAACCATCAGCTTCGATTTCGATGCCGAAGAAGTGTGGATCGGCGAGAACCCGGCACACGCCAACGCCCCGGGCGTGCTCTCGCAGGGTGCGTATGGGGCGAAGGTGGGGGTGCCGCTGATTCTCGATTTGTTGGCGCAGCATGAGATTCGAGCGACGTTTTTTGTGCCGGGAAAGGATGCCCTGCGGCATCCCGATGCGGTGCGCAGCATCATCGCTGCCGGGCACGAGGTGGCGCATCACGGCCACTCGCACCGGTCACCCACAGCGCTTGCGTCGGGGGAAGAACGAGCCGAACTCGAATCGGGGTTGGCTGCTCTGCGTGAACTCGGTGCTGAGGTGGTGGGGTACCGCTCGCCCTCGTGGGAGTTTACCGATGACACTCTTGATCTCTTGCAGGAGGCCGGGTTCGACTACAGCTCGAACCTGCTTGATGATCTGGTACCCTACCGTCACGCTCAACACGACCTCATCGAGGTGCCCGTGTCGTGGATACTCGATGACGCGCCCCACTTCTGGTTCGCGAATGATACGTGGGAGAAGACCATGCGTTCGACCCGAGAGGTGCTCGAGGTGTGGCTGCCCGAGATCGATGGCATTGCACAGATTGGTGGTCACGTGATGCTCACGATGCACCCCATGCTCATCGGGCGCCCCTCGCGCCTGGCGATGCTCGATGAGGTACTCACCCATCTCAAGCAGCAGGGGGCTTGGATCGCGACGACTCGCGAGGTGGCCGCGCATGCTCGCGCGAGTGGCCCGATCGCCCTGCGTCGATGGCAAGGAGGGGCGGCGTGACACTCCCCCGTATTCGCATCAGTGGATCCCCCGCAGAACGCAGTGAACAGTACGGGCGACTCGCGCGCGAACAGATTCTGCACATTCGTGCCGGGTACGAGCATGCGTTTGCCGCGAAGGGGACGAGCTGGGAGCACGCGGTCGACTTCGCGCGCCAGTTTCTTCCGTTCATTGACGCGCACGCGAGCCATCTGCGGGGCGAGATGGAGGGAATCGCCGCGGGCAGCGGTCTGAGCTTTGACGAGATTCTCACGCTGAATTGCCGGTCAGAAATCTTGTACGCAGCGACGGTTCGCACGCACGCGAGCATCAAGGCCGGAAGCGCGTACCCTGCGATGCCGCTGCTTGGGGAGTGCAGTGCGATGGCGTTGGAGGGAGATCGCACGTCGACCGGGCAGCCCCTGGTGGCTCAGAACTGGGACTGGCTTGAGGCGCTCGGACCCGGAGTGATCCTGCTCGAAGTCGAGCGAGAGGACGGGCCCAACTATGTGACGCTGGTTGAGGCGGGGCTACTCGCCAAAATGAGCATGAATGCGCACGGGGTCGCGATGGGCATTACGACCCTCGCGTCAACGCGCGATGGCACGCCAGCCGGGCTTCCGTTTCATGTGTTGATTCGTATGCTTACTGATGCGCCTCACGTGTCGGCGGCTGTTGAGATGCTTGCGAGCGTTCCTCGCGCGACCGGGGGTAATTTTATGCTGGCGACGGCGACGGGGGCTGTGCTCAACATCGAGACGTCTCCGGGAGCTGCCGAGAATATCTCGCCACAGGTGAGTCTTTCGGGCGCGCTGGTGCACACAAATCATTTTCTTGACCCGGTGCCGGGGGGCGCAGATCTCGCGGCGCTTGCGATGCCCGACAGCTTCGTGAGGTACGGCCGGCTGTGCCGCGCGGTGGATCAGCACGAGCGTCTCTCACACACGGAGATTCAACGCGCGCTGAGCGATCACGGCGACTTCCCCAATTCCATCTGCTGTCACCCCGATGTCGTGACTGACCCGCGGAGCCGCTGGGCCACACTCGCGTCGGTGGTCATGCACCCAAAATCACGCGCGCTCGAGGTCGCACAGGGTACGCCGTGCAGTTCTGGATGGGATCAACTTGACTATTCGGAGTTGCTCGCTGCAACCTAAGCGGGACTATCGGTTGGCGCACTTCTCCCCTGGCCCGGCGCCGGTGGCGGCGGTGGCGATGATCCCTGTGCTGGCGGTGATCCCGACGGTGGCGGTGCTGGAGGGGGTGGAGGCGGCGGTGCCGGCTGTGGTGGCGGAGGCGGCGGCGGCGATGCCGATGCCGATGCCGATGCCGATGGCGATGGCGATGGCGACCCGGCATAGGCGTACTCGGGGCGGTCGGGATGATCCACCCCGAGCGGGCTCGTCCAGATCAGCGTGCCACCCGGTTCTTGCCGCACCGACCAGCGTGCCGTGTCCAGCAAGTCGGGATGTTTCAGCGCGTGGTGGCGTTTGCACATGAAAGCCTGATTCTCGAGACTGGTCTTCCCACCGTTCATCCACTCCACCGTGTGGTCAACATCGCAGAAGTGGGTTGGCATTCGACACCCTGGGAACCGGCAGTGCTGGTCTCGGGCCTCGAGCGTGCGCCGCATCGCTTCCGTGAGCCGATACCGGTCGGTGCTTGTCACCCCGCCGTCTTCGTTGAGGCCCACACGGTTCCAGCCCGGCGCGACCGCGGAGAGCTGCCTCGCGGTGACCGCGTCGATCGGCCCGTACCCCGACAGGGTTGCATGCTCAGCGTGCTCCCCGGTGGGAAGCAACACCGTGATCGTCGGGGCAACACCCAAGATCCCGGCCCGATGCGTCGGAGCCCGCCAAACACGACCGGCACCAGCACCCGATTCGTCATCGTCGGCGAGGCCCGCACACCGCTCCGCGTCGATCTCACAGGGGTTCCCGGTCACACCGGTGAGCAGCAGATCGGCGAAGATATCGGCACGGAGCTGATCCATGCCCCGCACATCCACATCAGGATCCGCGGCCCCCGTCGCACCGATCGCACGCTTCGTGGCGCGTGCACCCTGCGTCAGACGATCGAAAATGCCATACGCCAGCACCGCCGACACCTCCGCCCCGATCTCCGCCATTCCGTCTTCAAGCTCCCGCACCCACACCCGACGGCACGCCACCGCCGCCTCGTGGCGCACGTCAAGCGACACCGGGTCGAGCGATTCTGCGACCTGCCGCAACTTCGTACGCAACCTCCCCGGGGTGAGCTCGCCCGCGAGCTCCAACGCCCGCGACTCGAACCCGGCCCGCACTGTGGCGCCCTCGGCCCCGCCCGGCAGCTGCGCCCCCGCCGCGACGATCGCGCGCACATGCGCCGTGGTGATCTGCCCTACCCCCAACGCCGTCAACACGGTCGGGAACCGGGTCGCGAGATTCCATGCCTGCGAGCACTGCTCAAGCAACGCACGGTCACTCACCTGCACCCGGGTCGCGCACTCCGCAACGAACGACCGCAACACCACATCCTGCGTATCCGAAGCCCCCGGCGCCACCTCCTCGCGCACATGCTGCGACAACGCGACGATCTTCGCGAGCGCCCGCGCCTGATCTGCCTCGGCCTCGGCCTTGCGCTTCGTCGCCGCGACCCAGTCGTCGCGATACCCGGCGAGCAACACCAGATCGTAATCGTGGATCGGACCGGGCCCGCCAGGCTTCCCACGCCCACCACGGCCCGCATTCGCGCCGCCACCCCCCGGGGCAACAAATCGCACCCGCGAGGCCCGCGCGTCACCCGCACCGGGCGCCGAACCGGCAGTGCCAGCGGACCCGGCTTCGCCGCGAGTGAGGGTTTCTTCGAACATATGTACAGTCAACCAGGCACCACCGACATTCACGACCCGCGAGCACCGATTTGGGCCCAAAAATTCCACCACGTCCGTATTGCGCACCCTGCATAACGACCGGAGCTGAGATCTAAGCGGCAGCCCGGCTACTCCCCTGGCACCAACTCCGCAAAGCGCTCGTAGTACGCATCATGAAACGACCGAAACGTCTCACGCAGAAAACCCGGCTCGTTCGCATACTCGGCGAGGCCGCTCTAAAAGAACTCCTTCTGGGCTTCGAGCACGATGAACGGCATCACACCGTTCTGCAAGCACTGCTGAAACATCACGATCCGCCCAACGCGCCCGGTGCCCGCCTTGAGAAGGCGGTGATAGTTCTTCAGTGGCTCAGCGGTGATAGTCGCGTCGTGGCTGTCAATCATCACGTCAAAAAGTTCACAACTGTTCATCGTTTCAACCACATCGTCGACCCGCACAGCATCGCCAGTCACAGTGCGAGTTTCGTAGATGCAGCGCGTCTGATCTTCGTCGAGCAGACTGCCTTCGATGCGGTTGGTGTTTTAAGCCATCAGCACCTGGTTCAGATGGTAGAGCCCACCCTTAAGCCGCATCGCGCGCTGCTCCCGGAGCGCCTGCGCAAAGCGCTCAGACCCAATGGGGTGCTCCTCGTCGCGAGGCATGATTCGCCCTCCCAGCCCTGGCGTCAAGTCGATCTTTCCACCTATTTCGGCAGTGGATCATCACCGGTTTCGCGCTCTGCCCACAGGCGCGCATACATCCGTGCAGCGCCGGCCCCGTCAAGCCCTTCCAGCTCCTGCTGGGTCGCTCCAAGCTTCACGAGCTCACGAACGAGACCGAGCGGGATTGACTTTCGAGGTGGCTCGATGTGCGCTTCTCCGCGGTCTGGAAGCGCACCGCCGGTGACGCATCTCCAGAATGTCCCGTCGTCGACCTCGAGCTGGTTCCTCAGTATGTGTCGCCAGACTTTCGCCGAGTACTGAGTGCCGTTCACGGGACGTGAGATGCGCGTGCGAAGCACTCGACCGTCCCAAAGCACCAGCTTGTAGGTACGGTGATGTGTCACCGGCTTACCGGTTGCACCTCTCACAATCTCCCAATGCTCATTCACACAGAAGGTGTCGTGGTCGTCGCGAGACGCGGGTGGGTGCCTATTCACTGCCGCGTTCCAGCCATTCCAGAAGTTCGGCGTCGCTCGAAAGCTTGATCAGCTGCACAAGTGCCCAAGCGCCCGCGTGGTTGGGTGCCGGTTGAAGATGGTCTTCCCAGTCTTCTGCGTACTCTCTGAGCGACAGGATGAGGTCGCTCAATGCGTCTTCAACAGTGAGCCCCTCCGACGCAAATGGGCGACCTTCCATGAGTGCGATTGCACCGCCATTCTCGAATGAGACCTCTACTCGCGGCGAAACAGTATCGAAGAAGTACTGGCGAAGTCGTTCTGCGCCCATAACAACACTCACGGACTTGGAGTCGCGGCGCATCGTGACCGTACGGCCATGTTCTACTGCGTCAAAGACTTCGCGCAGGTGAATGCGCGTATCTGTGTACGACGGGTAATCCACTGCAGGGACGGTCATGACGATTCCTTAAGCGACGGGGACACCTTACACGAGAACGTACGTCACGCCCGTCACGTACGTTGAGTACGCCCAGCCTACCCTCGCCTGCCTCTGGCGTCCAGCCAAAAAATGGCGCACACACCGCACACACCGCACCACACACAGCAAAACCGCCGCACAGCCAGAAGGCTGCACGGCGGTTTCGAGGAGAGAAAGTGGAGCGTTACTCTGCGAGCTTGCGCTGCTTGCGCACTGCGCTGGCGACGAGCACGCCGCCACCGACGAATGCGAGTGCGCCGCCGGCAACCCATGCCCAGAGGAGCTGGTCGCCCGCTGCACCGGTCGTTGCAAGGCCGGTGCCAGCGCCGCCTGCAGCAGCGCCACCTGCGCCAGCGCTGCCCACGGAGATGGCAACGGATACGGTGCCCTTCGAGGGGGAGCTTGCGTTGAGCGAGTAGGTGCCCGACGCATTGGCCGGCAGCGTGACCGCCACGGGAGTGCCGCTTGCGCCAGCAACCTTGTTGATCGACGGGGAGTTGTTCACCACGGTGCGGAAACTCGCAAGAGTGGCACCCGCGGCGTTCTCGCCGGTGAGGAAGAAGGTCACGGTTTCACCGGGCGTAAAGAGGGTTGCCCCGAAAGTAATGGTAGTGGTGCCACCCGGCGCGACCACGGTCTGACCCGTGTAGCCGTCGGACGGGGCCGGCGGGTAGGCGTCGACAGCCATAGCGGCGGCGGGCACGGCGACAAGTGCGGCCACGGCCAGCGCGAAGCCAGCGACTACTTTCCGAATACGTGAAGTCTTCATTGATTCTTTCCCCCCATTTTGACTGAGAATACGCTGAAGCGTCTCTCGGTCACATTAAACACATAGCTCCAACGTAGTTGACTTCGTCCAACATTGCGAGTCCGGCAGGTTAACATCGCGTAAAAATCGGGGCATCATCCACGCTGAAGCAAACATAAACCTACGAAATCGCCCGACTAAGCCCGCATGAACCGACGAAATCAGTAGGATCCGTCGCTCTTCACGACGGCCTTCGCGGTTTTCCACAATATTGCGAGGTCACCCGCAATTGACCAGTTCTCGACGTAATACAGGTCGAGCCGCACCGACTCCTCCCATGACAGGTTCGAGCGGCCGCTCACCTGCCACAGCCCGGTGATGCCGGGTTTCACCAGGAATCTGCGGTGCACGTGCGTGTCGTAGAGCGCCACCTCGCTCGGCAGCGGCGGCCGTGGCCCAACCAGCGACATGTGCCCGGCGAACACGTTGAACAGCTGCGGCAGTTCGTCGATGCTGGTGCGGCGAATGATCCGCCCGATTGGGGTCACTCGCGGGTCGTTCTTCATCTTGAACAGCACGGTGTTCTCGCCGAGCGTCTCGTCGCGCTGCAGCGTGGCGAGCTTCGCCTCGGCATCGATCACCATCGATCGAAACTTCAGCATGGTGAAGGTGTTGCCCTGAAACCCCACCCGCTGCTGCCGAAACAGCACGGGTCCGGGCGAAGTGAGGCGAATGGCGAGCGCCGCCGCAAGCATGATCGGAGACACGAGCACGATGATGAGGCCAGTGAACACGAGATCCGTCAACCGCTTGATGATGCGCCCGATGCGCGAGAATCGCGGCATTTCGACGTGGATCAGCGGCAGCCCCGCGACGGGCCTGGTGCTGATGCGCGGCCCACCCACGTCGGTAAGCGCGGGCGTCACCACGAGGTGTTGCCGGCCCGGCTCGAGCCCCCAGCTGATCTCGCGCACCTTCTCGGCGGGCAGCTCTTCGGCACCGGTCACGGCGACCGTGTCGGCACCGGTGAGGGCCATCGCGGTCTGCACGTCGTCGACCGAGCGCCAGATGGGCACCCCGAGCGACTCGAGGTCTTCGTGCGACCCCGAGGGCACGCAGGCCCCGACCACCCAGTACCCGGCGTACGGGTTGCGCGCGAGATCGCGGGCGACGCGCAGCACCGAGGTGGATCGCCCCACCAGCAGCACCCGCGCGCTGTACGAGCCGACCTCGCGCTGGGCGCTGAGCCACTGGCGCCACAGCCACCGAGAGGCCCACAGCGCCACCACGCCAAGCGGAAAGGCGATGAGGAGGTAGCCGCGGGCCACGTCGACGCGCAGCAGGAAGGCGAAGATCGCGATGACGCCGAAAAGCCTCAGGCTCGCGTGAAAGATGCGCTTGTATTCGTCTGAACCCGAGCCGATGACGCGGTGATCGCGCGAGTCGAAGAGGCCGAGCACCCACGCCCATGCCAGCACCAGCCAGGTCGAGAAAAGCCAGTACGAGACAGTGGAGAGGCGACCGTCCTCCCGAATCGCAACGTCGGCGTTGCCGGCGCCAAACCAGTAGATCTGGGTGCCAAACACCACCCAGAAGAGCACGAGCAGGTCGGTGAGCAACAGGCGGCGCGCGTAGCGGTGACGCCAGTTCAGCGCGGACCCAGCCGTCTTCACCTGCTCGGCGGTCATGATTCCCAGCTCACGGTCTCGATTCCCGTGTCGCTCCAGATCCAAACAGTGGATCCCGCGGCCTGCACCGCGAGCACCCCGCTGCCGGGGGTGCAGAGCTGCGCGGTGTTCGCGCCGTCCGCGCCCCACTGCTGCAGCAGCACGCCGTCACACTCGGCCACGGCTTCGCGTGCGGTGACGAGGGCCCCGTCAGCGGTGGCCGAGGCCGCGACCACGTTCGCGAGGGCGATCGGTTGCCAGACGCCGGAGATCCACTGGGCGACCTGGCCTGCGCACACGACGACGGGGGCCGCGGCTGGTGCCCCGGATACCGCCCGCGCGGGTGCCTCGCAGGGCAGGGGCAACTCGGCGGTCGGGGTTAGCAACACACCTGCGACCGCATCGACCGCGGCCGCGCCGGTGATCGAAGCCGGGTAGGCCTGCCAGAAGTCGCCACCGGTGAAGGTGCGCAGCACCTGAGTCTCGCACTCGGGGCCGACGCGCACGACGGCCTCGGCGGTGGCGGCGTTGATGGCCTGCAGCCACAGCACCTCGCGCACGTCGATGCCTGCGGGGGTGACGGCCGCCCAGGTCTGCGCATCGTCTGAACGCTCCATCGCCACCGGGGTGGCCGCAGCCGCCCCAACGGTGCAGGTGGCCGCGGCGGCCCGCCACAGCACCGTCTCGTCGGCGAGGCTGAGCGATGCCATCGAGGGGCTGAGTTCAGGAAGGGCGGGTGGCTCCTCCGTGGGCACGGGTTCGGGGTCGACCAGTTCGACGGCCAGATCCACCGGGCGACGCTCCGGCTGCTCGCCGGCAGCAGCACCCAGCTGCAGCGAGGCCATCACGAGGGCGAAGACCACGACGGCAAGCACCACCACGCCTGCCCACGTGAGCAGCGGCTTCAGCGCAAATTGCACGCGTGCTCGCCCCATTGCAGCCTCTCCCCCAGTGTGTTTGCGCAGTCAGTGTGTTCGTGCAGAACGCGGCGTTACGACGCTGCCGGTGCCTTACTTCGGCGCCCCCGGCGGCCCTTCGGCTCGGCGGCCGCGGTGTACCCGTACCCGTAGTGGCCGTACCCGTAGCGGCCGTAGCCATACGAGTCGGGCCCCTTGGTCGGAATCATCGAGAGCACGAGCCCCGCAACCTTCGCACCGGCCTGCTCGAGGCTTCCGATCGCGCCCTCCAGCTGATGCCGGGTGGTGCGACCCACGCCCACCACCACGATCGCGCCACCGGCGGCCTTCGCCACGACCGCGGCATCTGTAACGGGAAGCAGCGGCGGCATGTCAAACAGCACCACGTCGAACGCGCTCTCGAGATCGCCAATGAGCTGGGTCATGGCCTTCGAACCGAGCAACTCGCTCGGGTTCGGCGGCACGGTGCCGGCGAGCAGCACGTAGAGCGTCTGCCGCCCCCAGCGCTGCACGACGTCGGCGAGCTGCGCGCGCCCGGCCAGCACGTCAGAGAGCCCGGCACCACCCTCGAGGTCGAGGTACGAGGCAAGCTTGGGGCGACGCATGTCGGCGTCGACGAGCATGACCTTCAGGCCCGCGTCGGCCATCGCGACCGCGAGGTTCGCGGCGGTGGTCGACTTGCCCTCCGACTGGATCGAGCTGGTCACGACGAAGCTCTTGCGGCCGTCGAGATCGATGAACTGCAGGTTAGTACGCAGCGCCCGGAACGATTCGGAGCGCGGCGACCGCGGATCCTCTTGCACGATGAGCGGGCGTTCCTTCGCCTTCGGGTCGAAGGCAATGCCGCCCAGGATCGGTGACTCGGTGATCTCGCGCACGTCGCGCTCGTTGCGCACGCGGGTGTCGAGCACCTCGCGCAGCACGGCGATGCCGACGCTCAGGGCGAGGCCGACGAGCAGGCCGAGCGCGAGGTTCACCGGCACGTTGGGGCTGGCCGGGGCACTCGCCACCTGCGCCTGCTGCACCTGCGTGAGCCGCACCGGCGACACCTCCGAGCCCGCCGGGCGCTCGATCGCCTCGACCGTCACGGCCAGGCTCTCGGCGATCGCGTCGGCAAGTTCGGCGGCGAGCACCGGGTCGGAATCCGAGACAGTGATGTTGATGATCAGGGTGTTCAGCGCGGCCGAGGCGCTGACCTTCGCCGCCAGCTCTTCGCTGCTGGTGTTGAGCTCCAGCTCGCCGATCACGGGCACGAGCACCGTCTGCGTCGAGACGAGACTGACGTAGGTCGAGACGCGGGCCTGCGTAAAGGTGTTGCCCTGCTGCAGCTCGGCCACCGACGAGGTGCCCTGCGCCGAGACGAAGACCTTGCTCGTCGATTCGTAGAGCGGGGTGCGGGTGAGCGAATATGCCGCAGCCGCCCCCACACCGATGAGTGTGATCACCACGATGAGTAGCCAGTTCTTGCGCAGCACGCGAATGTAGTCACGCAGTTCCATGCGTGCGACCTCCCCCTTGAGCGGGGTCGAGCCCCGCAAGTCGATGTGCCAGGCGCCCTGCGCCAGCCTGCGTCAATCCTGCCATAGCACCGGAAGTGAGAGCACGCGGGCGACGGCGTCAAGGCCCGGCTGCATCTGCTCGGCAGAGAGGGCGTAGGTTTTTTCGCTGCGCAGATACGGGTCGACAACGTCGTCTTCGGCGGGGTCGCCGGGTGGCGGGGTCATGCCGCGGGCGTCGGAGAGCAGCCCGAGCACCGCGGTGAGCCGCGACTCGGGGTCTGCGGTAACGAACGGGCCGTCGACGGCGCGCGCGAGCGCCTCATCGTCGAAGTGGGCGGCGAGGCGAGCAAACTCGCGCAGTGTGAACGTGCGCCGCAGCAGTGCGGGGGCGAGCGCCACGATCCGGGCTCGGTGCTCGCGTTCCATGCCCAGCACGAGCGAGGCACCCTGCAACACGGCCTCGCCGAGGTACCGGCTGCCGTGGCCGGCGGGTTCGCCGCCGAGGCGCGCGCTCCACCTCGCCGCGGGTTCAGGCATCGACTGTCCGGTTTCGGCGTGCGTGCCGGCGCTCTCGATCACGAGTCGCCCAGAAGTGGCGGCCGGCAGGTGCGCGAGCTTGGCGCGCAGCACCTGCTCGCCCAGCGGAGACCGGCACAGGTTGCCCGTGCACACCATAACGATCCGCACCAGGCCCCCCTCCTGCCGAGCGCCCGACACGGGCACACCGACGAGTAGTCTAGCGGCATTCAATGAACTTCCTATTTCGCGAAAGTTACGCTCGCTAGGCTGGGCACCGTGATCGATTCCTCCCCCGCCGCGCCCGCGCCGCGCGTCGCCCACAATCTGGGGGCGGATCCCACGAAGCTCATGCTGCTCCCCCGCTTCGCGGCGATCGACCTCGCCTACGCGTTGCTCTTCGGCATGGCCCTGCGCAGTGTCGCGGTGGGGCTCGAGGCCCTCGCGGCCGGCGGGTTCGCCATGCCGGGCCTGGTGCAGTTCGACGGGCAATTGGTGCCGGCGCAGTGGATCTGGATGATCTGGGTGCCGCTGCTGCTCTCGCCGGTGGTAGAGGAGTGGGTGTTTCGCGGCGTGCTGCAGCCGCTCGCGGCGCGCGGCTTCACCCGGGCGGGCGCGCACCGCGGCACGGCCACGGCGGTCGCGGTGGTGTTCGTCGCGGCGCTCTTCGCGGCCGGGCATGTGGCGCTAAACCCGGGCGGGTGGCCGCTGGTCACCGCATCCGTGACCTTCGCCGCGGGGCTCGCGTGCGGCGCACTGGCCGCCTTCACCGGCCGCCTGGGCACCGCGATCGGCGTGCACTTCGTGTTCAACGCCACCGGGGTGGGCATGCTGCTGCTCGGCACCTTCGGCTGAGCGCCTGCGAGTGAGTACCCTGGGAGTGATGACCGACACGACTGCCGCCCCAGCCGCCCAGCCCCTGCGCACGAGGCCGCGCCGCAGAGGCCGCCGCACGTGGGTGTGGATCATCGTCGGTCTGCTCGCGACCCTCGTCGCAATTGCGGCGTGGATCGGGATCCGCGGGTGGCTCGCCTACCAAGAGGTGCAGACGGCCCGCGCCGCGGTCACAAGCATCGGCGAACAGCTCACCGCAGACCCCGCTGCGGCTGCCGCATCGCTCGCAGAGACGGGCGCACACACCGAGCGGGCCGCTGGCCTCACCTCCGACCCGATCTGGCGCGCGGCCGAGATCGTGCCGGGCCTCGGGCCCAACCTCGCCGCGTTCCGCATCACCGCCGACTCGCTTGACGCGGTGGTGCGCGAGATCGGGGTGCCCCTGATCGAGCCGGCCTCGAAACTCGAGGCCGCGCTGAAGCCGGTCGATGGCCGACTCGACCCGGCCCCCCTGCTCGCGATGCAGCCCGTGGCCGCAGACGCCGCCGCGCGCATCACCGAGGTCGAGGCGGCGATGGCCGGCATCGACACCGATGCGCTGCTGCGACCGCTCGCCGAGGCAGTCGACGAGTTCGCCGCCCAGCTGGCTCCGGTCTCGAGTGGCGTGCACGCGGTGCACGGCGCCACACAGCTGGTGCCCGCGCTGCTCGGCGCCGACGGCCCGCGCGATACGCTGCTGCTCTTTCTGAACAACGCCGAGCTGCGCTCGACGGTCGGCATTCCCGGGGCGCTGGCGCTCGTGCACACCGACCAGGGCGCGATCTCGCTCACCCAGCAGGCCTCCACCCGCGACTTCCCAAGGTTCGACGAACCGGTCATGACGCTGCCTCCCGAAATCCGCGGCATTTATGGGGATCGGCCGGCACTATGGATACAGAACGTCACCTACGCACCCGAGTTTCCTCTCTCGGGCGAACTCGCGGTCACCATGTGGGAGAGGCAGTTCGGCACCCGGCCGCAGGCCGTGATCGCACTTGACCCGTTCACGCTCGCGGGCATCCTCGGGGCCACCGGCGCCATCACCCTGGCCAGCGGCGAGACCCTCTCGAGCGACAACGCGGTGCAGTTTCTCCTCCACGATGTCTACATCTCTTACCCCGATCCGGCCATGCAAGACCTAGTGTTTGCAGATGCGGCCGCCCAGGTGTTCGACGCGGTGGCCTCGGGCGGCTACGACCCGGTCGCGCTGATCAGCGCGCTGGCGACCGCCACCCAGGAGAACCGGGTGAAGGTGTGGAGCAGCATTAAGTCGGAACAGGCCATTATCGCGGGCAGCCAGATTGCCGGCACGCTGCCGCAGAGCACGCCAGGCGAGGCGCGGTTCGCGATGCTGCTCAACGACGGCACCGGCTCGAAGATGGACTACTACCTCGCAAGCAGTGTCGAGGTCGTCTCTGGCGGCTGCCCGGTAGACGCGGTGGATCCGCGCGTCACACTGCGCGTCACACTCACAAACACGGCTCCGGCCGATGCGGGGGCGACGCTGCCCGACTACATCACGGGCGGCGGCTGGTTCGTCGATATGCCCAAGGGAGACATCCTGACGATCGCGCAGGTGTACGCACCACCGGGCTTCGAACTGCAGCGAATGACGTTCGACGGGGCAACCGAGGGGCCGGGCTCGTCGGAGTTCGCCTTCGAACGCTCGCTTGCCACCTGGAATCCGCGGCTCGCGCCCGGGCAGAGCAGCGTGCTCGAGCTCGAGTATCTCGCATTCGACCACGCGGGGGCAGAGCTGGCCTGGCATCAGACCCCAACCTTCCAGCACACCGGTACCGACCCTGCCGGCCGCCTCTGTTAGGCCTCGTGTATCGTTAGGCGGAGTATGTGTAATGCCGACACGCGGTTTTGCTCGACATATGCACTCTTGCTGGGGGAACACACATGAATTCACGCTTTCTGAAGCGCGCACTCGCGACGCTGGCACTCGCGGCGGCGGCGCTCCTGACGGCTCCGGCGATGGCGCAGGCGGTTGGCGAGGGCTACCCCGCAGACGATTCCTACCAGGCACCCCCCGCGTCGATTGCTCCGGGCGGCACGGTGACGCTCGGGTTTCCCGACGGGTCTTTCGCTGGCAATCAACCGGTGAGCTTCACATTGAACGGCGAGAACGCGGAGTCGGGTGCCACAATCGCGTCGTTCCGCACCGCGATTGACACTCAGAGCAGGGTGCTCAACGCCACTCTTCAGGGTGCGCTCACCGCGAAGGTGACCCTGCCGACCAACGCGGTGGGCACCTACAACCTCACCGCCGCCGCTTTTGGCACTGGGTGGACGCGAACCTGGAAGATTACCGTGGCTACTCCTGGTGGTTCAGCGAGCGCCTCCGAGCTCGCTGTCGGCGGCTCAGACTCGAACCAGGCACTGTGGATCTGGGTCGGCGGCGGATCACTCGCCCTCGTCGGCGGCGGGCTCCTCGTCGCCAGTTCGATCCATAGGAAACGTAAGCAGGGTGAGTAGCATTTCAAGAGGGCTTGGGCGTGATACTAGCAACGACCAGAAGTAGCCTGAAAACATCTGGAGGCCACAATTGCAATTTGCTTTGCCGTCTTTTTCTTTGAGAAGGCTTAAGCCTGCCCCTTGAAAACACATTAGGCTTGCAGCGGAACGAAGGAGCAAATTGCAAGCATTAGGGCCAGGCGAAATTCGCTGGGTAGGTGACGTTCCGTTTCAGGTGACCAACATGCGCCACGCATTGAGATGGTTTTTTGACGAAGCGATCCACAACCGACTCGGAACAAGCATCAGATTCACCAATGCATATTGCGTGGCTCTGGCGGATACCAACCGTGAGTATGGACTGCTATTGCAGTCCAGCGGCGTGAACTTTCCCGATGGCACACCCGTTGTATGGTTCCTCAACTCAAGCCGGAAGATGAGTCTCAGTGCATCGCGTGTGCGAGGGCCGTCATTCTTCGCTGCAGCCCTAGATGAAGGACAGAAACATACCGAAGTGAGTCATTTTTTTCTTGGCGGCTCGCCTCAAGCCTTGGAACTCCTTATGCTGCGCATCAAGGAGAAGTATCCGTTGATTACAGTGGCAGGCTCCTATTCGCCGCCATTCGGTCCCGTGGACAGACAGTTTCTAGACTCTTGTGCTGAGGAAGTTCGTCTCGCGAATCCCTCCGTGATCTGGATAGGCTTAGGCACCCCCAAGCAAGACCACGTCGGTGCGGAACTCAGTTGTCGCCTAGGCATACCAAGCGCAGGTGTCGGGGCAGCATTCGATTTTATGGCCGGGACCGTCAGGGAGGCGCCAGCTTGGCTCCAGAACTCTGGTCTTGAGTGGCTATTTCGATGGGCTGTCGAGCCCCGGCGGCTCTGGCGCCGATATGTATTTGGTAACGCTAGGTTCCTAAAGGTTGCGTTGCGGCGAAAGCCCTACAATGAGCGGTGAAGATTCAAATCCCAACGAAGCCCCGAAGCACCATATTAGGCGCCATTACAACTTCGATGCGCACATAGTCGGGCTCATGCACCGCCAATGCCCCCCCCCACCACCACCGTGAATGAGTGAAGCTTCATGAGCACGGAAGAACTTAGACCGGAAGCCTTGGTGGCCCCTCCGTGCGCCTCAGAGAGAAATGGTGAACGAGGCGCAGGATGGCAAGTACTCAGAGTCGATCATCAAGATCAGCGAACTAAAGTCAGTGAGAAACTAAGCAGGGATGAACTGCTTGCACGGTTTCGTAATTCAAAGTTGCCTATGATTCCTAGTCTCCAGGACACTGCCTTTCGGATAGCAATTGAGGCCGTCATCTCAGGCTTTTGGATGGTTGCGCATAAGTTCGGCGGTCCGCACACACTGACTGGCGAAGCTGGGCTCATAGTGGAGGCCAATCCTCCTCAACGACACGCTGCAACGACGGATGAAACAATCCCGCTTTCCAGTCGCCCATCCGGCCAGGGAAGACCCAATTGGTCCAGCAAAAGACTTAAGCTGAGTATCGCTCACTGGTATGGGGAAAAACTATGAGAATTCTAATGATTCACAACGACTATATGTTGCGAGGGGGAGAGTTCTTCTCAGTAAGGAGCGATGCATCGTCTCTTCGGAACCTCGGGCACGAAGTCGAACTCATAACCATAAATAATGCTGACATACTTACAAGACTCGGTAAACACCGTTTTGCGCTCGAGATTCACTCCCCAAAAATCGGCCCCAGAATGGTCGCTGCTAAGTTACGGGAATTCAAACCAGATATCGTACATGCCCAGAATCTTTTTCCGCTATTCGGGGGGGAGACTATCAATATCCTTTCGCGCTCTCGCACGCCATGGGTGAGAACCCTGCGGAATCACCGACTGAGGTGCCTCGCGGGAACCTGTTTCCGTAATAGTTCAGTTTGCACGGATTGCGTAAGCGCACGATCGGGATGGTCAGGCGTAATTAACGCATGCTACAGAGACAGTCGTCTGGATTCGCTTGCAGCGCTGAGTTTCGCTCGACGAGAGCACCGGGCCAGCCAATACTTCCCTCCACGCACAACCATTTTGCTAAGCGATTCCATGCGTCCCATGCTGCCGCAAGATAGGGAGCATGGTCACCTCACTGTCAAAGCCAATCCCGTCCGAGGCCGCTCCGAGAAGCCTGTGTCCAGGGCAGATCGAAATGAAGTTTTTCTGTTTGTCGGTCGCCCGACTCCGGAAAAGGGCATCAGTAAATTGATTCGAGAATTTTCTCAGCACAAGGATCTGAAACTTGAAATAATTGGTACCGGCCCCCTTGAACCTGAAGATGCAAGACTGATTAACGCATCTGAGAACATCTCCTGCACTCCGGCCCTCACTCAAACCGCATTAGGGGAACGAATGGCAACTTCCTTGGCAGTATTGGTTCCTTCACTGTGGGTAGAGCCTTTTGGTCGAGTTGCAGCCGAGTCTTTAGGAGCCGGCACCCCGGCAATAGTTTCGAATTCTGGGGGGCTGACCGAGATAGTCTCCGGTATTTCGAATGACATATCCCTTGATGCGAAAGATATCGAAGATCTACCCCGCCTCGCCCGAAAACTGAGTCAACTTACTGCCGAAGAGTACGACAAGCTCGCGGTTCTGTGCCACAGGAAATGGGAAGAAAACTTCACCGCTGAGGCGCTTGCCCTGGAACTGGTCAGCATCTACAAAAGGGCAATGCGGTCCGATGCTGATTATTTAGAAAAGTAGATGAAGACCCGGATGTTTGAACACGAGAAGCATGCTATAGAAAGGACTCCAATCGGACCAGTCTTGGTTCTCATCGGGTTGCTAATCCCGATTGCTGCCGGACGCTGGGGAAGTTACATCGGCATCCATAGCCTGAACTTGTTTCTTCCTGACGCCCTAATTGCTCTTGGGTTAATGGGCATGCTACTCCATGGTAGGGGTTCAGTGGACGCGGGACGAAGATTGCCACCTTCAATAAAGTGGGTGTCTTCAGTACTGTTCTTCTTTGTAATTTTTCGACTTATTGCGACTGAATTCAGCGAAGTTTCGACGGCAGCCCGCGATCTCGCGCCGCTCGTCTATATTTCTCTAATTCCTTTGCTTTACTTCTCGTTAAGACAGGTGAAAAGACGAACCGTCCTTCAGCTTCTAACAGTTGCCTGTGTTCTCCATCTGGTTTGGTTCGCCCCATCTGTAATGGGCTTACTCCAGCCAATAGCTGTTAACGGACCTTTTGGACTTCCAATATTCACAAGAAGAAACGATTTTGATCTTGTCCTAGTCGGCGCATCTGTGGCGGTGTATTTGGCCAATAGGTCTCTTCCCGGTTTCCTCCGTAAAACACTAATCGCCGGATCAGTCATCGTGTTATTCGCAGGCAGCAGTAGAGCGGGACTATTTGCAGGTGCAACCGCTCTCTTCATTGCTCTCATCCTTCGTGAACGCCCAAAGTCAAAACAAAAACGTGTCGGCGGACTGGTCATCGCGCTGATCACATTAGCCGCAGCAGCTCCCGCCATAGCCTGGCTTCTCCAATCCCCGCCGTCATGGATGGTCGGGATCACAAGGCTTGTGAGTTCAGGCAGCGCAGAGCAGATCTCCGCCACAAACACGTGGAATGCACGCACAATGGCTTGGAGCAAGATGGCAGAGTATGTTTCATCTTCGGATCAGCTCTGGTGGTTTGGGACAGGACCAGGGGGAGAACCCGTCTGGAATAGCGGAGCAGTCGCCCACCTTTCCGGCGATGAATCAGTCCGTGCGGCTCATAGCTTCATTTTTACCTGGCTTGGTTTTTATGGGTATTTAGGGGTGGGAATTATCGTTATTGCCTTGATAATCTTGATAGCCCATGCCATCTGCCAATCAACGAGAATCCGAGGCCTAAACGCTGTCGGCTTAGCACTCACAATAGGGACAATTATCGCAGGTCTCGGCGGAGTCATAATGGAGTCACCCTTTGGATACATGTCGTTTGTACTTGGTGTGACTCTGTCATTGCTGCCGGCTGACTCGACGAGTTACAGGCCCAGCCCGTCTATAGCGTTCGAAACGAGAACCACATCAGCACCGCAGACCTCGCTGGAATCAGCTAAGCGCTCGCTGCTTATAGGCTCGCGCTCACCGAGTGCTTTGCACACCGATAGATCTGCATAGGTTCACCGTCATTCGCGGTGAGAGAATTTCAATTAATCAGGCAAAAGGACAGTTCAAGATGCCAAGAACAAGCCACCGCATCGCTGTGGTGACACCATATGGTCTTTTCAATTACGGCAACCGGCTTCAGAACTATGCAGTGCATACTAAGCTACTGGGACTTGGATACACGCCGGAAACTCTAATTCTTCGAAGGCGATACCCGAGGCAGGTGCTGAGAGACATCATTTTAGATCGCCTACACAGTTTGAGATTTCTCAATGCGGCTTCCCGAAAGTACCGTTCGTTCAAAGCATTCGACGCCGTGATCCGGAAGCAACGCATTTGGTCAAAGAGACACCTCAACCGGATTTCTGGAGACTACTCCCTGTACGTATTCGGAAGTGACCAAATTTGGAACCCCTATCACATCGATTTTGATGGCGCGGAGTATGGTAGCTTCTTGGACCAGAACATGCCCCGAGTCTCGCTTTCTGCGAGCTTTGGCGTTGAGGAGCTTCCATCCAATCGATTAACTACCGCGCAGACTGAACTGGCAAAGTTCAAATTTATCTCGGTCCGTGAGTTTTCCGGTTCACGCCTAGTCAATGATTTGATTGGCGTGGCACCTGATGTCCTAATTGACCCGACACTTAGCGTTCCAATCTCAACCTGGCGAGCGGTTTCCGATCACCGCCTGGTGCCTTCATCCCACTTCGTCCTTGTTTACCTCCTCGGAAAACACGAAGAAAGTGTGTTGAGCGAGATTAGGGAATATGCTAGCCGCAAAGGCTTTGTAATAGTTATTCTAATGGACGAGCGCTTTAAGAAGTGTTTTCATGCGGGACCACAGGACTTTCTCGCCCTCATCGACCGAGCGTCGGTAGTGATAACTGACTCGTTTCACGCAGCGACATTCTCCCTCCTATTTGACACCTCACTCATGGTCGTTCCCAGAAAAGACGAATTCTCCATGAACTCTAGGTTCGACACCTTATCTCGTCTCTTTGGGCTAGAGTTTGAAACTGTTTCCGACCTTCCTTCAGCAAGAAAGGTCGTTGTCCATCGTCAAGACTTCGAGAATGAGCTCGATAGACTCAGATCAAATTTTGATCGCTTCCTCAGTGAAGCTGTCGGTTATATCGGCAAAGAATTTCGGGCCGATAAAGAAACAGATTCCTGAGTTCTTGTTTTCGATACGCGAAGCACAGATGAATTCTGGGGAGACTGCTCACAAGGGAGAAGCAGGTGTCTGAGGCAAGGAGGACTGGGATTCATGGCGCGGCAATTACCCTCCTTGGGCAAACCTTAAAGATACTGGTTCAGTTCACGTCCTTAGTTATTCTATCCAGGCTACTTTCACCGACTGATTTCGGTCTGGTGGCAATGGTGACCGTCTTTCTTGCACTTGGAGATCTAATCCGAGACTTCGGGATGTCCACGATCGGTCTCCAACGCCCTTCCCTCACGCAGCAAGAGGCATCAAATCTCTTCTGGTTGAACGCGATTCTCGGGCTCTCTACAGCGTTACTTCTTCTGTGTTCGACGCCACTGATTGTTGCTCTATACCGTGATGAACGTCTTTGGTTAGTCGTGCCAGCCCTGTCCCCATTGCTGCTATTCGGAGGCCTGGCCACACAATTCAAGGTTCAGGTATCTCGATCCATGAAGTTTCTGCGGCTAAACGTTGCTGATGTTTCAGTGCAGGTAATTGTATTGTTCACAGCGATTCTTGCAGCAGTTTTCGGCCTTGAGTATTGGTCAATAGTTATATCTAACTTGGTCGGCTCGATACTTTTACTTCTCAGCTACAAGGCAATATCTGCTTGGCGTCCCAGCCCGCCGAAGCGAGAGATCACATCTTCCGGGGTGATGAAAGACGGAGCTGCGTTTGGCCTGGCACAATTCTTGACTTATTTGTCATCGAATGCAGACACCCTAGTTATCGGGGCACGTTGGCAAGCTTCTGCCGTGGGTTTCTACGATCGCGCTTTTCAGCTCTATTCGATCCCTGGCGCGAAGCTCATTTCTCCACTGACACAAGTCGTGCTTCCTGTGATTAACCGAGCATCTCGCGA
Source organism: Leucobacter fengyongliangi (assembly GCF_052386045.1). Lineage (NCBI taxonomy): Bacteria > Bacillati > Actinomycetota > Actinomycetes > Micrococcales > Microbacteriaceae > Leucobacter > Leucobacter fengyongliangi. Next base: position 2,242,937 of record NZ_CM126356.1, read on the forward strand.
GGGCCGCGACACCGATTCAGTAATGCTACGAATACAGTTTGGATTAGGTTTCTTCGCAATATTGGCATTTTCCGTCTCGGGATCAATCGCGAATTGGTTAATACCCACGATACTTGGCCCAGATTGGCAAATTAGCACGTCCTTTTTCCAGGTTCTTGCAGTGGGGGGCATGGCTGGCGTATTTTCGAATATCAATTACTGGAGAACAATTATCGGGAACCACGGCTGGCAACTAATTTTGCTCAATCTTGTCACTAAGCCAATCACGATCCTTCTCATTATACTCGCTTCGTTTATTAGCCTCGAAGCAGTTTCAGCAGCAGTATCCATAGGCTTGACAATAACCTGGCCTTTGGCGTTGTTATGGTTTCGAAAGGTCGCAGACTGGCCATCGATGACGTTCTTCAAAGAGGGTTTGCGTCTACTGATTCCAGGCTACTGCTCATATGCGGCGGGATTCCTTCTGGGACAGACCATTGAAGATCCTTCCTTTCTCTCCTCGCTGCTCATTGGACTCTCCGTCCTTACAATCTTCATTGGTGGGACCCTAGTCATTCCTGGGGGTATGACTCGTTTCCGTCAGCTTGGTCGAGACCTCTCGCTTCTTTTTCCGAGAAAAAAGAAATAGGCAACAAGTATACTCATTGCAATTGATTTGCCTCTTCGCACCGATAATTTGAATACATTGAGGAAATATAGTGTACGCCGCGCAAAAAAATGTTCAGTTGCTCGTTGCTCTGCTCAAGGCCCATGGAATTTCGCACGTTGTGATTTCTCCAGGTAGTAGAAACATGGCATTCGTTAGGAGCGTGGAGCTAGACCCTTTCTTCACTTGCTACTCCGTTGTGGACGAAAGAAGCGCTGCATACTTTGCGATCGGAATATCACTCGCGACCGGGCAGCCAGTTGCAATGAGTTCCACAAGCGCGCAAGCTACTCGAAACTACATCCCGGGCATGACCGAAGCCTTTTATCGCAAGGTTCCTCTTGTCGTTATAACTGCTGACTTTCACGAGAGCCTGATCGGTCAAGGTACGATGCAAGCCATCCGGCAGATGTCTATACCCTCCGACTCAGCGAAGGTCTCCGTTCAGCTCCCCGTAGTTGAGGAGCAACAAGACGCTTGGTATTGCGAACGGTTAATCAACGAGGCGCTTATTGGTCTCCATTTCAATGGTTCTGGACCGGTTCACATTAATGTTCCGATTGCTGAGCACTGGGAAGGTAGCGTTACACATCTGCCGCAAGTAAAGGAAATTCGCCATTACAATGCCCACAGCGAAGATATGCCTCAACTCAACAACGCAAAAATCCTGGTTCTCGTGGGCGCACACCATCCCTTTTCTCCGTTGGAACAATCTTCTCTGGAGAGATTTGTTGAGTCCTACGGCGCTGTCGTGTACACAAATCACCTATCTAACTATCATGGCGCAGGCGCGGCCAACGGAAGCCTAATTGTCCGAGGGATACCTTCCACAGACAGAAAATTTTATGAGCCGGATTTACTAATCACCATTGGCGAACAGATCGGCGAGTACGATATAGATGGTTTTTTGAAGAGAGCTAGACCTGTCCATTGGCGGGTTAACAGTGATGGCTCCGTTGTTGACACCTACCAATCCCTTTCTGCAGTATTTCAAATGCCAGAGTCCTACTTCTTCGACCACTATTCGTCGCTTACAGAAACGTCAGGCATTGATTCCTACCGGATGCTTTGGGAAAAAGCTAATGCTCGCCGAGTTGTCCCCACAGAGCTTCCACTTTCCCATGCGTATATAGCTGGAGTTCTCTCACCATTGATCCCATCTCACTCTGTCATGCATTTTGCGATTTTGAGTGCGCTGAGAAATTGGTCTTTCTTTCAACTTGATCGAACTATTTCTTGCTATTCAAACGTCGCGGCCTTTGGCATCGATGGTTGCCTTTCTACTTTCATTGGGCACAGTTCGGCTACTGATCAACTTTGCGTTTTGGTAATCGGTGACTTAGCCTTTTTCTACGACATGAACTCCATTGGTATAAGACACGTCAGGGGCAACGCGCGCATTGTTCTAGTAAATAACAGCGGTGGAGGAGAATTCAGAACATACAGTCATTCTGCAAACAGATACTTCGGCGACGCAGCAAACGAGCATATCGCTGCCGCTGGACATTGGGGTTCCGCACGCGGTTGGGCTGAAAGTTCAGGATGGAGCTATCTCTCTGCCCGAACAAAGGAGGAATTTCACGCCTCAATCTCTGATTTCCTGGGAGAGAGTGATGTCCCGGTTCTACTTGAGATATTTACTACTATGCAAGATGACTCAGACGGGGTTGAAATCGTTCATAGGGCAAACACGCATCGCTCGCTTGAACAGCGAATCGCACAATTCCTGCCCCCTGACGTCAAGAAAGCCGTGAAGAAAGCCCTCAGGAGATGAGTTTCTCCGCAGCGCCACGCAAGGAGTATTCACTACTTGTTCTTGGCGGGACGGGAATTATTGGGAGATCTCTTTGCGCTGAAGCCGCCACCATGGGACACAAGGTGACCACTATAAGTCGTAGAGTTCCTGTGCAAAGCGGGCTCCCAACTAATGTGGAACATATGGCTCTTGATTGGTCAAATTCTTTAGACTTTGAGCGATTTCTTTCTGACAGACATTTTGATTTCACTATCGACCTCCTGTCATTTGATGTTTCTCAAGTCGCGTCAACGCTGGAGAGAATCAAAGGTTCGAGCTCTCATTACGTATTTCTATCATCTGCTTCGGTATCTGACTCAGGGGAATTGGACAGCCCCATAACCGAGGATTCGCCCGTGATTGAAACAGGGTGGACCTACGCGATGAAAAAGATTCAGTGCGAGCTTGCATTGCCTGCTCTGGCTCAGAGTTACGATCAAAACTTCACGATCGTTCGCCCTTACATTACCTACTCAGAGAGCAGATTCCCGCTCGGCCAATACGAGAGTCATGAGATCCTCAATCGTCTGAAACTCGGGGCACCCGTTCCAATCTGTAATGAGATACTGGAGGCTAGTACCTCAATCACTGATTCTCGTGATCTAGGTCGCGCCATAATCAACTTGATAAGCAACCCACGATCGAGCGGACAAACAGTTCAAGTTGTCTCACCCGAAACTACAAGCTGGGCCGAGCTGTTCGACATGACCGTTGAAAGAATTGGTAGCAAATCAAACCTTATTCCAGTCAGCCCAGAAGCGTTTCTTTCAATTTTTCCTGAACTTTCAGGAAAGGTTACTGATCGCCTAAAGAATAGAATCTATTCATCAGATAAACTGTACTCTTTAGCCCCTGATTTCAGATTCACAAAGAACCAATCACTGGAGTACGACAAGATCTTGAATGGATTCATTTCCAGTTCAACACCTTCCTCCAGACGTTGGGAAGGGCGAATTGATCGGCTACTTTGGACGACCAGATCAGAAAAGCATATTCCGATTTTGTCGAGGTACCCGTTTCTACATACTGGCACGTCAAGCCCTGTTGATGTATCGAAATACCTGGTGGGCAGAAGCCGATATCTCAGTCAGGTGGCAACATTTCTGTCTGAAGGTATCACAAGGAAACCACCGGCCAGTTATTCCTGATTCTCTTTCCCAGTTCCCTAATCAGTTTCGATAGCACACGAATTCGAAGTCCATCAATTTTTCAACCGTTCAATTCTTCACACCTACCGAAGGCGAACCGCGAAGGTATCAGTTCCGTTGAACTTGTATCCAATGAACATATAAGAGGGTGCAACGATTCACCTGATTATTGCAGAACGAAATCAGAGGAGATTTATTCACCTTTCCTGGCGAATCAAAGTATACGGTTGGCACTATTTCTATCTCTACTTCTTAAGGCATAACCATTGAAGTCAATTCAATTTTCCCAGTGCGTAGACCGCCTGGACACCGACTCAATTTTAATCGGAATTGTGACCTACAAGAGACCACAAGCCCTGCTATCGTGCCTTCGATCTGTATCAGCGGCGTTGAAGGACACCAAGTGGGCCTTCAAGATAGTTGTGGCTAACAACGACACGCAACAACTCGACACAACGGACTTATCCTCCGCGGGAGAGGTGCATGTTATTGAATCCGGGGCAGGGAAAAACATAGCTAGGGCGCGTCAACTTATCCTCGATCAGGCAAGGGAGATAGGAACCAAGTATCTCGTTTTTATTGATGATGATGAGATCGTTACGAGCGGCTGGTTCTCTTCACTAATTACTCACGCAGATTCATCTGATTGCGCTGCAGTTGCTGGACCGGTACAGCCGTTGCTGCCAGTCCATTTTCGCCGTCTTGGTCCACTCTTCGAACGTCGAAGCCCACCTTCTGGCACAGCAGTTCCCGCCGCGGGCGGGGGGAATCTCTTGCTAAGATTAAGCGCCATTGAAGACCATAATTTCGACGTTGATTGGCCGCTGAGAGGGGGTGAAGACTCTGATTTCACCCTTGCCATTACCAGCGGAGGAAAGATCATTTCTTGGGAGCGTGATGCACTAGTTCTGGAGCCCGTTCCTAGGTCTAGAATCGCTCTGAAGTGGTTAATCTCTCGCTCATTCACAAATGGAAGAGTTCTCTGTTTCATTAATCGAAGATACGCTAAGATAACCCTAGGATCGTTGCTCATTCGTTGCGCCCTTGCAATTCTATGCTCATTAGTAGTTATTTTCTTCCGAGTCTCTCCGAGACTTGCAAGGAAAGGACTTGACCTAGGGATACGAAATCTGGGTTTTATTCACGAGTTTCTTTCTCCGACTCCTGATGCTCAGCATTCAGAATCTTGTTCAGGTGAATAGTTTCTCTTTTTGTAGTGTCGTGACGTTTGTCATTCTCCTTTAATTCTTATTTTTTCTCCAAAATGATCGGACTGGCTTGAAGAGCGCATTTGTTACCGGTATTACAGGACAGGACGGCTCGTACCTTGCAGAGCTGCTGCTTAGCAAAGGGTACGAGGTGCACGGCCTGATCCGGCGCGCGTCAACGTTCAACACCTCCCGCATCGACCACCTCTACGTCGACCCACACACCGAGGGTGCGAAGCTGTTCCTGCACTACGGAGACCTCTCCGACGGGTCGCGCCTGGTGACCTTGCTGCAGCAGATCAAGCCTGACGAGGTCTACAACCTCGCCGCTCAGTCTCACGTGCGCGTCTCGTTTGATGAGCCCGAGCACACTGCAGACACGACCGGTACCGGTACCGTGCGCCTGCTGGAAGCGGTACGCCTGTCAGGGATCGAGACCCGTTTCTACCAGGCCTCCTCTTCCGAACTGTACGGAGCGACGCCGCCGCCGCAGAGCGAAACGACACCGTTTTACCCGCGATCCCCGTATGCGGCAGCGAAGCTGTACTCGTACTGGATCACGAAGAACTATCGCGAAGCGTACGACATGTTTGCAGTGAACGGGATCCTCTTCAACCACGAGTCCCCGCGTCGCGGTGAGACCTTCGTGACCCGCAAGATCACTCGCGCGGTAGCGGCAATTAAGGCTGGCACGCAGGAGCACGTGTACATGGGGAACATCGATTCGATTCGTGACTGGGGGTACGCAGCCGAGTACGTCGAGGGCATGTGGCGGATGCTGCAGGTTGACGAGCCGGACGATTTCGTGCTCGCGACCGGCACCGGCATCACCGTTCGGGAGTTTCTTGATATCTCGTTCTCACACGTGGGGCTGAACTGGGAAGATCACGTGCGATTCGATGAACGCTACCTGCGCCCCACCGAGGTTGACGCGCTGATTGGGGACCCGACCAAGGCCAAGGAGAAGCTCGGGTGGACCCCCACCATTGATGGGCGAGAGCTTGCCAAGCTGATGGTTGATGCCGATATTGAAGCGCTCACACACGAAGGCAAGCCGTGGATCGACACGGTGAACCTGGAAAGCTGGGGCAAGTGACCGAGCGCCCCGGATCCGAATTTCGGATCGATCACACGGCGCGTGAAAACGTGCAGTTCGAGCCGGGTCCGCTTGACCGGGATGCCCCGTTCTATGTTGCTGGGCACCGTGGGCTCGCAGGGTCAGCGATGTGGCGCCGGCTCGAACGGGCCGGGTTCACGAACCTCATCGGGCGCAGCTCAAGAGAACTTGATCTGACAGACCGGGCTGCGGTGTTCGCGTTTTTTGCGGAGACACAACCGCGTTATGTGGTGTTGGCTGCGGCAAAGGTTGGCGGGATCCTCGCGAACGAAAGCTACCCGGTCGAGTTCCTCAGCGTGAACCTGCAGATCCAGACGAATGTGCTCGACGCAGCCCTGCAGCACCGAGTAGAGCGGGTGCTGTTCTTGGGTTCGAGCTGCATTTACCCCAAGTATGCAGCGCAGCCCATTCGTGAGGATTCGCTCATGACGGGGCATCTCGAGCCCACGAACGATGCCTACGCGATTGCAAAGATCGCGGGCATCATGCAGGTGCAGGCGGTTCGGCGTGAGTACGGGCTGCCGTGGATTTCGGCGATGCCCACAAACCTGTATGGGCCGAACGATAACTTCTCTCCGAAGGGGTCACATGTCTTGCCGGCGCTCATTCGCCGCTATGACGAGGCAGTGCAGACCGGGGCCGCCGAGGTCGTGAACTGGGGCACCGGAACACCCAGGCGAGAGTTCCTGCACGTTGACGAACTCGCCGACGCCTGCCTGTATTTGCTCGAGCACTACGACGGGCCGGAACAGGTCAACGTGGGCACCGGCACCGATGTCACCATTCGTGAGATTGCGGACACCATTGGCAAGGTCGTCGGCTTCGCGGGTAGTACCGTATGGGATTCCACGAAGCCAGACGGCACACCGCAGAAGCTTCTCGATGTGAGCAGACTGGCCGAGATCGGTTGGAAATCTGCGGTTGGACTCGAAGACGGCATCCGATCCACGGTGGAGTGGTTCCGTGCGCATCGAGACGAACTCACCGAACGCGGCTAAGCGCCTACCTTCACACGTACACGCACCAACGGGGGATCAGAAAAGCATGAAGCTATCGGTAATCGGTTGCGGCTATCTCGGTGCGGTGCACGCCGCGAGCATGGCAAAGCTCGGGCACGAAGTTGTTGGGATCGATGTCGACGCGCAGAAGGTCGCGCTGCTTTCGGCTGGCCAGGCCCCCTTCTTTGAGCCTGAGTTGCCGGAGATTCTCGCGGAAGCGGGACAGACCGGGCGACTCACGTTCACTACTGACATGAGTCGAGTCGCAGACGCGACCGTGCACTTCATCGCGGTGGGCACCCCACAGCGGCACGACGGCAACGCGGCCGACCTCACCTATGTCGAGGCCGCCGTTGATGGTCTTCTCCCCTACCTCAACGCAGATCACCTGGTGGTCGGCAAGTCGACCGTGCCGGTGGGCACCGCGGCCAGTCTCGCGGCTCGTGTCGCGGAGACCGGCGCGACACTGGTGTGGAACCCGGAGTTCTTGCGTGAAGGCTTCGCGGTGAAAGACACCATCACCCCTGACCGGCTGGTGTACGGGGTTCCTGCTGGTGATGCCGGCGCGCATGCAACCGAGATTCTTGACGAGGTGTATGCCGCAGCCATTGGTGCGGGGATACCTCGCATTGTGACCGACCTCTCGACGGCGGAACTCGTCAAGGTCGCTGCTAACGCGTTTCTCGCTACCAAGATTTCGTTCATCAACGCCATGGCCGAAATCGCGGAAGCCACCGGTGCCGACGTGACCCAACTGGCAGATGCCATTGGGCACGACGAACGCATCGGGCGTCGCTTTCTGGGCGCCGGTATTGGCTTCGGCGGCGGTTGCCTGCCGAAGGACATTCGCGCGTTCACTGCCCGGGCCGAGGAACTGGGTCGCGGATCCTCCGTCGCGTTCCTCAAAGAAGTTGACGCGATCAATCTGCGGCGCCGCGAGCACGCCGTGACGCTCGTGGTCGACGGGCTTGGCGGGTCGGTGGTCGGCAAACGCATCGCGGTGCTCGGTGCCTCGTTCAAGCCACACTCCGACGACATTCGCGACTCCCCCGCGCTCGACGTCGCTGTGCGATTGCATGGGCTGGGCGCAGATGTGGTGGTGACTGATCCACAGGCTCTTGAAAATGCGCGTCGCGTGCACCCGCACCTGCACTACGAACTCGACCGAGACACCGCTCTCGCCGGGGCCGATGCCGTGATCGTGGTCACCGAGTGGGACGAGTACCGTCGCGAACTTTCTCCCTCGCACGCAGCTTCGCTCGCCACTGGGCGGCTTATTGTCGACGGACGCAACTGCCTCGATCCTGCCGCGTGGCGAGCAGTCGGGTGGGAGTACCGCGGGATGGGGCGGCCGTAGGCGGGACCCGTCGGTTCAACCCATCGAGTTTGTGCATGCCGACCTCACCGACCCGCACGCCACCCGTGCCGGGCTCAACGGCATCGCGTTCGATGCCGTGATCCACTTCGCCAGCCTGGCCCGCGCTCGCCGCCGTGAATCTGCGCTACTTCAACCCGGTTGGCGCACACCCCTCGGGGCGTATCGGTGAAGACCCGAGCGGGATCCCGAATAACCTCATGCCGTTTGTCGCGCAGGTCGCGGTCGGCCGGCGCGAGCGCCTCGCGGTGTTTGGTGACGACTACCCGACCATCGACGGGACCGGGGTGCGCGACTACATACACGTGATGGATCTCGCCGAGGGGCACGTCGCCGCGCTCACCCACGCCGAGCCTGGTGTGCAGGCGTTCAACCTGGGGTCGGGGGTGGGCACGAGCGTGCTCGAAGCGGTGCGAGGCTTCGAGGCGGCCTCGGGGCGTGCGGTGCCGTACGCGATCCACCCGCGGCGAGCCGGTGATCTCGCGACGGTGGTGGCGGATCCGGCGCTCGCGCTTTCGCGGCTCGGTTGGCGCACGACGCGCTCGTTCGCCGAGGCGTGCCGCGATGCGTGGGCGTGGCAGTCAGCGAACCCGCAGGGGTACCGCGGCTGATCCACTAGCTTTTCGCGAGCAGATTCCAAATGAGGCTCGAACCCCATTACGCGAGCATATTAGGTGAGACACGTCGCGGAGCAAGCGAGCGAGTAGCAACTAACGATTTGCTGGGGTACAATGATTAAGCGTGCTGCAGTAGCGGCACGAAGTGAGCTCGGCAGCCTTCCGGACGGTCGGTGAGCCGAGCTTCGCGTATTTATTGGGACAGTTTGATAACCCCGGCGACCATGGGTTCGATGCGACGCTTCCAATCTCCACCCTTGGTGTAGCTCCAGGCGATCGCGTCGGCAACCCACAATAGGGGTTCGATATGCGGAGCTTCGAGCGAATAGGTCAGTGCACCGGTGAGCCCGTGATGCTTCACCTCCCGGAACAAGATTCTGCGGTCTGAATGCTCGATCGACTCATCTCGTTCGATCACTATCTTGGTATGCGATTGAGCAGCAGCGAAAGAGACGAGGCCAGCGAGACATCTCTCTCTGCCGAGAGCATCATTCTTTGTTGCACAGTGAAAAATCTGCGCTCGTGTCCCAAACTCGACAAACCGCGAGAGGATGAGGCGTTTTCGTTCATCCCGTTCTTTGGTGAAATGGATACTGCGCTGTCCAGGCAGCACGAGAGAACGTATGTCGCGTCGCAGCTTACCCACGTCCTTTTCGGCGGCAAGGGCAGCGACCATCGTGTATCCTCTGGCCTTTGACTCGTCTACGAACAAAGCGTTCACGCCTCACCTGCTTCAGAAAAACGCACCGCTCCCCGACTGGCATCCTGAGCAGCTGCTGCGGACTTCTTGGAGAAGGGGCCCTGGAGTGTGTACCGGAATTCCTCAGCCCAACCGGTAGGTGAGCGGGGTGAGACAACGAAAGAACTGGACTTCGTCAGAAGGCCGCGACCTTCCAAACCTCGCATCCCGCGACGGGCGGTCGTCTCCGAAATCCCATACCAATTCGCGGACTGGTTAAACGGCAATTTGAATCCATCTTGCTGATCGAGGGAAATCAGTAGCATCAGCTTCTCGGGGTGGGTGAGCGACGCATCAAAATCTTCAAGCCAGTAGGAGTAAGGGAGACGCAACCAATAACCGTCAGCGGCGCCCTTTGGTCTCGCATAGGGCGTTCCATCTCCCGCTTCGTTGAGCAGACGGTACTGCATTCGGTTGCCCTTGCGATCACGCTCGACGAGGTTAGCTGATCATGCTACAACCGTCAGAGTACCGTGAAAGTTCCTCTGCAATGCCCAAGCTGGCGGGTTTCCCGAGGCGGTACGGGCCCGTAATCACTTGCCGCTGAGGAAGTGTACGGCAATCACTGACTCGGATCGCCGAATTGCGCTCAGGCCCACGAGGAATGCAGAGAGGTCATATCAATTTCCCTGGCCTCAGATCGAACCGCCCCAAAATAGCCGCACCCCTCTCTGCAAGGCTGCATGGTGTGGCGTTTCGCAAGCGAATGTGTTCCACGTCGCTGTGCGATTGCAGGGGTTGTGTTTGGGTGTGGTGCTGATTGATCCACAAGCTCTTGAAAGTGCGTACCGCGCGCGCCCGCACGTGTACTAGGAACTTACGACGGCAGCGCGCCGGGCTGCGCTACTTCAACCCGGTCGGCGCGCACCCTTCGGGGCGTATTGGTGAGGACCCGAGTGGGATCCCGAATAACCTCATGCCGTACGTGGCGCAGGTTGCGGTGGGCCGGCGCGAGCGCCTCGCGGTGTTCGGTGACGATTACCCGACCATCGACGGGACCGGGGTGCGCGATTACATTCACGTGATGGATCTCGCCGAGGGGCACGTTGCCGCGCTCACGCACGCGGAGCCCGGGGTGCAGGCGTTCAACCTCGGGTCGGGGGTGGGCACGAGCGTGCTTGAGGCGGTGCGGGGCTTTGAGACGGCCTCGGGGCGTGCGGTGCCGTACGTGATCCACCCGCGACGGGCCGGTGATCTCGCGACGGTGGTGGCGGATCCCGCGCTCGCGTTTGAGCGACTCGGCTGGCGCACGACGCGGTCGTTCGCCGAGGCGTGCCGAGATGCGTGGGCGTGGCAGTCGGCGAACCCGCGGGGGTATCGCGGCTGATCCACTAGCTTTTCGCGGGCACTTTTCCGTGATGCACCGGAAGTGTTTCGCGGGCATAGTAGGTGAGGCACGTCGTTTCATTGCTCCAATGTCACGTTCACGGTAACCTTTCGTGACATGAGCATCATCTCTCCCGCCACTGCGATCCGGAACACCCCGGCGCGGTCGTTCGTGCACGTCAACCGGCTGCCCGGTACTGCGACCGCTGCACGTCAAGCAGCATCCAGAGCTGCACGGAGCGGAGAGCTCATGCCTGTTCGTCGTGGCCTCTACTACCGCGGCGCGAAGACCCGGTACGGGATGACGCGGCCCCGTATCGAAGAGATCGTACGAGAGATCCTCGGGGAAGCAGGCAACGGGCCGGCCGGGTACTCCGCTGCGCGCGAGTGGGGCGTGACCACCCAGGTTCCCTCTTCGTTCCACGTCGCGGCGCTGTGGACAGCCGGCCCGATCGAAGGCGTCACTCAGCACGCCCGCAGTAACCGGGAACGCGTGACCCTCAACCCGAAGGAGATCGCGCTCCTCGAGTTGATGCGCGCTCCCGAGGTATACATCGAAGCTGGCTGGAACACCTTGGCAAGCAAAGTCCGTGACGCACTTTCGGACGGCGTGGTCAACGAAGGCCGTCTGCGCGTTGCGGCAGCGGGGGAGCGGAAGGTCACTGCGCGTGAGAACTTCGACAGGCTACTCGCCGACCTGGCCGCCGTATGACCGAGCGTCTCCGGGACAACCCCGATGATCTCGAAGCACTCGTGGGCATAACCGCGGAAGCCCTTGGAATGCCTGCGGTCTACGTAGAGAAGGACTTCTGGGTAACCGAGGTGCTCCGGGCCGCCAGCATCGACCGGTCTGTGGAGTTGCCGGACGGCTCGACCGCGCCGGTGACCTTCACGTTCAAGGGCGGGACCAGCCTCAGTCGCGTCTTCGGGATCATCGAACGATTCTCGGAAGACGTTGACTTGCTCGCGGTGTTCCCGTCCGAGGCCGCCGCGGGCGCCCGCCACAAGGTACTGAAAGAAGTTGATCAGGCAGCGAGGAGCCACCTCGCGTTCGTGAACCCGCAGATCCTTGTGGGCTCATCGACGACCGGGATCAAGCGTTACACGACTTACCTCTACCCAACGGGAAACAGCGACCCTTCACTGAAGGAAGGCGTTCTGCTCGAGCTCGGGAGTCGAGGAGGTACGCAGCCGTCAGCAACGCACAGCTATCGGTCGCTTGTCGCCGAGCACGCGATCACCACACTTGGTGAGAGCGAGGCGACGTGGGAGGAGTTCGCTGAATTCAGCGTCAATGTCTTGGCCCCGGAGCGGACCCTGTTCGAGAAGCTTGCCGCGGTGCATGACGCGGCAAGCCGAGCCGACCGTGACGCACTCCTCAAGCACGGTCGTCACTTCTACGACATCCGCTGTCTCCTCCGGGACGAACAAGTAACAAACGCAATTGAGGCGCTTGGCAGCGAAGGGGTTAGAGCACTGGTCGACGATATTGATAGCCAAAGCGCTGCCGCCGGATTCTCGTCGACACCGCGGCCGATCGAAGGCTACGCGCACAGTCCTGCCTTTGATCGCGCACACCCCACGCGCGGCACGATCGAAGCGGGATATGAGGCAGCCCAAGCGCTTATCTATGGAGTTCTCGTCTCCTTGGACGAGGTCATTGACACTGTGCACCATCGGCGCGAGCTGCTCTAGTCCGCTCGGGCTTGGTCGACTCCGATCGGGCATTCGAGCCATAGGGGCCGCACTCACCGTTTACACCTCTCCGGCACCGCTTGTGCTGGAACGCTCTCCGACACGGCGCTGATGCTGCCGGTCATGTGCGATCGTCTCGGACGTGCGCGCCTGGGTGGCCGAGCAACGGGAGTGGGCGTAGCCGCCCGCTTCGCCCGAAAGGCGGTGGCCTGAATGTCGCGCCCCAGACTGACGATCGGCACCTTCGGCGACCTCACCGCGTGCACCTGCGCTACTTCAACCCGGTTGGCGCACACCCGTCGGGGCGCATGGGTGAAGATCCGAGCGGGATCCCGAACAACCTCATGCCCTATGTTGCGCAGGTCGCGGTGGGTCGGCGTGAGCGCCTCGCGGTGTTCAGTGACGATTACCCGACCATCGACGGTACCGGGGTGCGCGACTACATTCACGTGATGAATCTCGCCGAGGGACACGTCGCCGCGCTCACGCACGCCGTGCCTGGGGTGCAGGCGTTCAACCTGGTGTCGGGGGTGGGCACGAGCGTGCTCGAAGCGGTGCGGGGCTTTGAGGCGGCCTCGGGGCGTGCGGTGCCGTACGCGATCCACCGGTAGTCTGCGAGGCATGGCAGAGACATACGGCAAGAAGGAAGCTGGCATCGCGTACGCGCTGATGCTGTTCACCCTGATTGGCGTTGCCGGAGTGCAGCACTTCTACATGGGAAAGATCGCGCGCGGCATCATCTGGCTGCTCACCTTTGGGTTGCTCGGGATCGGCACCATCATCGATATCTTCACCCTTCCTGGCCAGATCAGGAAGGTCAACCAGCGCTGATGCGGCGGTGACTGATCGACCGGCGATCGAGAACGCTCGCCGCGTGACGTGCAGCCGGTGGGAGCACCGCGGGACGGGGCGGCCGTAGGAGGTCGATGAGGGACTCTAAGCCAGGCCTCAACCGTCGGTCGTTCGATCTTTCATTGTCGGACGTTGATCTTGCAGAGGCGGGTAGCGGCGATCAGGCTCTTGTCCGTCAGCTCAAGCTCCGTTGATGAGAGCACAGTGGGCTGCTGGAGGTTCGGTGACTCACTGCCACGCAGCCAGTGCGCCCGGTCTTCAGCGGGCGTTCGAAGCTTTGGCTTGAGCGGACCATGGACCTTCTTGGTGATTCGATGCACTACTTCCGGGCTCGAGACAAGCGCGAGTCCGGTAGCGGTGCAAATATGAGATTCCAAGCGTGTTACTACCCGCTGTAGCTGTCATCAAGGAGGGCGCTCACAGCGGCATCGACCTGCCGAAAGCGACCCTCACGAATGGCTTGAACAGGGGTGTCGTACTCAAGCCAGGGATTAGCTCCGATGAACCAAACTCGGGCCACATGAGCACCTTCGGAAGCCGCAAGGCGATTCCACTGCTCATGGGCGAACCTGAGCCTCTTTGCTGCTTCATCTCGCGGCGTCGTTCCATCAGGGCGAGCCCATTTGTGCGCAGCCTTGGTGTCTTTCGCACCTGCTAGCGCTGACACGAGCGTGCCGCCGAGCACCTCGATGAGATCTTGAGTGAGCTCGGGAGTGTCTAGCTTCAGCGCCTGCTTGTAGGCGGCCGATTTTGAGGTCTTCGGCTTGTTTATTACGGAAGACATAGTGGGCCTCGATCCTCTCATCTGTTCTTACAAGCATACGCTTTCGCCACCAAAAAGCCACACCATATCCTCCGCCCCGTTGGATCGATCCGTGGTTCGCTCTGAAAGCAAGAAGGCAGAGTAGCAGCAACGCGACGGTAGCTACCGCCGGTGATCTCGACCTACTGCGCAATCGGTGCCGCGTGGGCGACCTCGCGACCATCGTCGCCGACCCGGCGCGTGTCTCCAACGGAGCGGCGCGATTGCATGGGCTGAGCGCGGAGGTGGTGGTGACTGATCCACAATCGATCGACAACGCGCGATGCGTGGGCATGGCAGTCGGCGAACCCGCATTGTACCGCGGCTAATCGATTCGGGAGGAGTGCTCGCTTGGCGGGTTTGGAAGCAGGGTAGTGCCCGCCTCTGCACCATACCGGTTTCGACTTTGCAGAAGTGGCGGTCAGCTCATGTTATTGTGTACACAGCGTTACACAAACGTAAGGGGTTGGCGATGAGCATCACAGTGGGCGTCCGGGAGTTTCGACAAGGCCTCACCGAATACATCGACCAGACCGAGCCAGTGACCGTTACCCGACACGGGCAGACTGTCGGCCTTTTCATTCCGGTGCACCGAGACCGCAAGGCAGATATCGCGGCGTATACAGAGGCCGCGAAGAAAGCCAACGCTCTGATCACCGAGTGGGGCACGACCGAAGACGAAGTTGCGGTCGAGTTTGAGGAACTGCGGCGAGGCGAACACGAGACAAAGCGGCGCGCATGAGTTCACGGCGCATCGTTTTGGACGCGAACATTCTGATTCGCGCCGTACTCGGTCGGCGCGTGCCGGGGTTGATCGAGCAGTATGGCGCTGATTTCACGTTCTTCACGCCTGAACTCGCGTTCACAGAGGCTGAGCGCCACCTCCCAGCAATCGCTGAACGGCGAGGCCACGATGCCACCGCGCTACTTGAGTCACTCAGCCGACTGCGTGCGATCGTGGACACAGTCGCTGAGGATGCCACCTCCCCGCTCAAGCAGGCAGCGCTTGCGCGGATCTGTTCGCGCGACCCGATGGACTGGCCAGTCGTGGCTGCTGCTCTCGCGCTGGACTGCCCGATCTGGACCGAGGATCGCGATTTCTTCGGCGCGGGGGTGGCAACATGGACGACCGCTCACATCGAAATCTATCTGCGCGGTGACTGAATAGTGACGATGCAGTAGAACGACCACCGGGCGAACGGCGCCCCTCATGCCACCGTTTTCCTGCGGGTTCGTGGGGAACGACACGAAGCCGACAAAGTACTATCACCATCCAATCTTCAACTCGCCACCGGGCGACTCATCGTCGACGTGCGCAACTGCCTTAAGCCCGCCGCGTGGCGTGCGGATCCCTCTGGCTCTTGCCGATCCACTGCGCATAGCCGGCGAGCTTCAATGCGTTCTGAAGCTGCGCGTGCGCGACGAGTCGGTTGCCATTTCGTATCGTTGCGCGAACCAACTCGAGACGTTTTCGCGTGGCTACTCTCACAACTACTCGAGCACAAATGTGAGAGTACGTGAGAGTAGGCAAGAGTAAGAGCGAGTAGGCCCTCTCGGGGCACCCGCTGGGTGGGGGTATCGGGGCGTGCCATGAGCGACCGATGCCTCGGAGAATTGCACAATCCAGGAGAGAATGACCAGGTGGGAACCTGGATTCGGAGTTTCTCCGAGGCTAGGTTCTGGAGCACCTCGCTACTGCGCAATCGGTGCCGCGTGGTGGGCGAAGAGCCGCCACCCGGCAACTGAGGGTAAGCAAAATACTGGCTCGAATGGCGATCAAGGATCGCAGTCGCCTCAAGTATCGTGACCGGGCAGCGATTGCACGGGTTGGGTGCGGGGGCGGTGGTGACTGATCCACAAGCTCTCGAAAATGCGTGCCGCGATGCGTGGCCCTGGCAGTCAGCGAAGCCGCAGGGATACAGCAGCTAAGCGGCTCGGGAGCTACTGTCTTGGTGGAAGCCTGATTACAGAAAGCCTCTACTTTGTCATTTTGGTTTTTAGGATAAATCCGTGACCAGTCACGCCGTATGCAATGATTAGCCCATGACAGAGAATCAGCCTCCAATGCCTGAGCAAGCACCACAACAGCAGGCAAACTACGCACCACAAGGAGCGCCAGCAGCTCCGGGCCCTCCTGTTGCGCAGCCCGGTTACGTCACCGCGGCTCCGGCAGCGAAGGGGCTCGCAATCGCCGCACTCATCGTCGGTATCGTCGCGTTCCTCCTTGGGCTGGTGCCGGTTATCGGCCTCATCGTCGGCCTCATCGGCCTGCTACTGGGCATACTCGCTCTGGTGAAGCGCCAGCAGAAGGCGCTCGCCCTGACCGGAACCATCCTGTCGGGAATCGCGGTGATTGCTTCGATCATCGCGACGATTCTCGCCGGAGCGTTCACTGCCGCTGTGGTCGAGACCGTCGAGGAGGGAACCTCGGTCACCGCCGAGGCGCCTGCGGGTTCAGATCCCGCGACGGAGGAATCCGTGGCAGACGCTGGCACCCGCGAGAACCCGTTCCCAATCGGAACCGTGATTTCCTCCTCTGACTGGGACGCGGTGATCAACAGCGTGAACCTCTCGGCGAACGACGCAGTTGCCGCGGCAAACCAGTTCAACGACCCTGCACCTGAGGGGCAGCAGTATGCGGTCGTCAACGTGACCGTGAATTACAAGGGCGCCGATACCGGCATCCCCGCCTTCGTGCAGATCGACTACGTGACCGCGACCGGCGAGGTCATCAGTACCTGGGATTCGTTCGCCGTCGCGCCCGAGCCCTCGTTCGGCGGCGGAGAGCTGTACGCCGGCGGCACCGCCACCGGTAACCTCGCCTTCCTCATTCCATCCAGCGCCGACGGGATCTTGCGCGTGACGCCAGGCATGTTTGCCGACGACGTTTTCGTCGCAACGAAATAGCACTCGCTGATTGCACGGTGCCCTCGGCCTTCGGGTCGGGGGCATTCGTGTTGGTGCCGGGTGGGGGTACCGCTGGATGGGAGGCCGTAGGGTTTCGAGCATTTGGATTCGCTCTGACGCGAACCTCCTGGGCTTTCACTCATCGCAAAGGAATGCCAGTTTCCCTGCTGATGTGGCGGGCATTTGCTCTCAGAAACTGGCAGTCTTCCTTACGAAACCGCGAGCCGGGGTCAACTCTCGGACCGGGCAACAGGGGTCAGGGTGGTGGGCATGATCCGCAGCCGGGCGCCTTCACCCTGCAAAACATTCTCCAACCGGCCAAATCTCGCGCGGAAGGCATGATTTGCGTGAAACTGCCGGTTGAAGGCACGGCGTTGCGGAGAGGCTGGGGCTGTCTGGTCGATCCGCCCCTGCTCACCAGACCAGAGCCATACCCTCGACCAAGGCAAAAACTTGCTCCGCGGAAGCGGGTTGCGGGACCAGAGTGACACCCACGTTGCCGGTGGCGATAGTGCGCGCTTACTCTGCTGTGCGCATGGCCGCCTGGATGCGACGGTCGAGATCGTCGAGTTCAGCCATCACCTCGGAGGCAGCCCAGACGCGGTTCTTCTTACGGCCGGTGATCTCTTCGATGAGGCCGGCGTCGACGAGCCGGTCGATGGCCCGGTACGCCTGTGAGGTGGCCGAGCCGGAGTGAGCTTCGATTTCGTCGGCACCCATGACCGGGTGGTCGGTGAAGGCGCCGATGAGTGCGGCCGTTGCCGATCTGGCGCGCGGCCTCAGCTCTGCCGCCCACTGGTCGGGCATCGCCTGCAGCCGCCCGATGGTGTCGCGTGAGCATTCGGCCGCCACCCGCGCAGAGCGCGCGAAGAGATCGATAAGCGGGGCTGGATCGCCGAGCCGATACGAGCCAAGCGACGCGAAGTACTCGTCGCGGCACGCAAGGAGACCACTTGCGAGCGGAACGACAGCGTAGCGAGTCACGCCACGACGTCGCAGCACCGCAGAGACGAGGGCCCGACCAATGCGACCGTTGCCGTCGGTGAAGGCGTGGATCGACTCGAACTGGGCATGGCCGATCGCGGCCTGCACCATCACGGGCACGTCGTCGCGGTTGAGGTAGGCGATGAGGTCGGCCATCAACGAGTCGACGCGATCGGGTGCCGGGGGAATGTGAAGCGCGTCGCGGGGAGAGTGGTCGCTCCCGCCGATCCAATTCTGCATGTCGCGCAGCCGACCGGCGTAATCGGAATCCTCTGGGTCATCTGCCATCAGAGCGCGGTGAGCGCCGGTGAGGTACTCCAGCTCGAACCGCCCCTGCGCTCCGACTGTGGTGATGAGTTCGTGCAGCGCGACCGAGGCGGCAACCATGCTCGTCGCAGACGCGTTCCCTCTGTTGCCAGCAATCGCCCGTGCGTATTCTCTCTCGGATGCGGTGATGCGCTCGATTTTTGACGAAGCAGCCGACTCCGATCGCACCATAAATCGACTAAGCGCTGCGGAGTGCCCCTGAGCTGCGGTGTCCGCCTGAGCAACGGCGAGGAGCGCCTTCTCACTCGTGAGTATCACGGGAAGCGGCGGCATGTAGTCGAGCTTCTCGATTAACGGCGGGATCGTTGCGTGGACGGAACGGAGCATCCGATCCTCTCGCGTGCCACCGCGCACTTGCTGCTGCCACGGCAGTTTCTCGACACCGTGCGGTGGCCAGCCTAGCCCCGCGCTCTCGTCGCTCACAATCACGATTCTACAGCGCCTAATTGGTGATTAAGAAAATAAACACGAATTTAACCTGGAAATTTTGGTGGTTGTGCCCTCCCACACCCGAGATCAAGGCACGTTGGCCTCCTGGGCGGCGGGTTCTGGTGTGCTCAAGCCGCCCGCGCCGGTCGCGGGCCCGCGCCGCACGCGTGGGTCATACGCTGCCGTCGGGCATATGAGTGGGGTCGGATCGATCCACCCCATCTGATCCGACTGAACTCACATGTCCGACCGGGGTCACACACCCAACCAGGGCGAACGCACCCCACCGGGCAATGGCGAATAATGGGAGAGTGATGTCACTTGCCGAAGAGGTGCTGCCGCTGATCCGCACCCGCGCCGATCTGCACCGGTGGAGCGCGGCCAACGCTCACGGCTCGACCATGCACGACGCGATCGACCTGCTCGAAAGCGAACTCCACACCGTCGACCCGGCGGAGGCCTACACAGTCACCCATCAGGCTCTCGCCAGTGCCATCAAGGTGATCGCTCGGGCCGACGACTCGAGCGGTGTCATCGGCGATGCCTGCCGACGCCTGCTCGAGCTGCACCCATGGGTCGCCGCAGACGCGCACGTGCCGCCGGCGAAACTGGTGAAGTGGATGATGAAGTTTCAGTTCGACGGAGAAGTCGACTTCTTCGAGCTCGACCCCGTCGCCTACGCGCCGGCCCTCGGGGAACCCGGTTTACGCACCTACCGAGCGCGTCTCGACGAGATTCGTGCGGCGCTCCCCCCGAAGCCAGATGCAGACACCTGGCGAGATCCGTCGTCTCACGCGCGCTGGGTGCTCGACTGGAATGATCGGCGACTCGCCGTACTCGACCGCGACATCGAAGCAATCATTCGCACCCACGCGCGAGACCGTCGCGTCGCCGCCTGGCTGCAAGACACGGCAGAAGCATTCGCAGAGATCAACGAGTTCGACCTCGCCATCGACTGGGCGCAGCAGGCCACAGATTTCAGCCCCGGGCACCAATCGCAGCACGCCGCCGAGTACTGGTGCGAGCTTCTCGCGGAGCACCGCCCCGCCGAACTCCTGAACGCGCGACTCACGGTGTTTCGCAAGTGGCCGTCTTCTTCTACCGCGACCCGCCTCCACACCCTCGCAGCCGAAGCCTGGCCGTCGCTCGCAGCCGAAGTCACCGACACGCTCTCAGCGCACCCCGCCGAGGCAGTCACGTTCACCCTCGACACGCTGCGCGACCCAGGCCTCGCATGGCAGCTCGCACACGACCTGAATCTCACCAACGACGATGTGTGGCACAAACTCGCAAGCGCCTACGAAACGATCGACCCGGGTGCGGCCTTGGCGATCCACCAGCGATTAGTGGATCAGCTGCTCGTGGAAACGAACGTGCGCAATTACCGATACGCGGCGCGTAGCCTCGCGCACATGCGCACGCTCGCCGCCCGCAGTGGCAAAGCCGCAGAGATCGACGCGTTCATCGCGGGGCTGCGCGACACGTACCGGCGTCGACCCCGAATGCTGCAGGAGTTCGACCGGGCACTGTTGCCGTAAGCGGTGGCCGCATTGCTGGCGTCGGGGTCGGGGTCGAGCACAGGGCCGAGTGCAGGGGCGAGTGCAGGAGTAAGTGCAGGGTTAAGTGCGGTCACACCCGAGGTTCTGCATCCGCCGGCTCGGAGATATGCATAATTTTGGGCGGAATTTGCTATTTGGGTCCTGGATTGTGTGGATCTCCGAGGCTACGGCCGCGCGGGGGCGACGCTCCCCCGACGCACCATGGGGATGCCTCAGCCGGTTCTGAGGGGGGTACCCCAGCCGGTGCTGAGAGGCAAACCAAGCACATAACACTTGACTTTCGTGACGCGCTGCGAAAGCATTGTGTTATGACGTTGACGATTGCTGAGTACGCCGAGTCGGAGGGAATCTCCCAGCAACGTGCCCGCGAACTCGCTCGGGCAGGGAAGATTGCCGCTCGGCGAACCGGGCGAGCCTGGGAGATCGATACGGAGGCGTCGCCCCCTCGGTTCACGCACAGACCGTTGTCGGCACAGTCCCTCAACGATTTGCTCACCGTGATCGCAGATATGAATCTGGACTCCGTGACAGGGGTCCGAAAACAACGCGCTGCGGAACGTCTCCGCGGGCTCCGCGCTTCAGAACATCCGGCAGCGCTGCTTGCGCAGTGGGCCGGGCGCACCCCTGAGCGGGCTGACCGGGCCCATCAACGCGCAATTCTGCGGGCGGCACAACTTGGTCGAGACGACTACCTGAAGCTCGTGCTGGCCGAGGTTGACTCGGATGATCTTACGGATCCCAAGCTGTTGAAGAAACGTCTGCGTGATGCCATGCAAGTGAATCAACTCCGTGCAGATACGCTCGCTGAGCGTGCGGGTGCCACCACGGAAGACGTGAAGCAGTTGTTAAGCCGAGGTCGCCTGAAAAACTACGGCCGGACTGCGCGGATCCTTCGCGCTGCAGGGCTCCGGCCGGGGGCGGTGCCGCGGTGAGCACTGACGTAGCCACGGAAGTCTTGGAGTGCTTCCTGAACGGTCGGCACATCGGTCGATTTGAGCGCCGCTACCTCGCGACTGTCGAATTCGTCTATGGCAATTCCCCGCAATCTGGCGGCGACGAGCAGGTGGTGTCACTGAGCCTCCCCCGCGACAGGCCACATGAGAAGAGCGCTGCCAGGAACTTCTTGTCGAACCTGCTTCCCGAAACGGAGGCGGCGAAGGAACTGCTGCGCACCCAGACAGGTGCCCGATCCGCTGATGATTTCGAGCTTCTTCGGCACGTCGGCGGTGACGTCGCTGGTGCGATACAGCTCATGCCTGAGGGAGAGTCCCCCAGTGAATGGATTGATCCACCCCTCATCGCGAGGACCAACGCGATCTCGGGCCGCATTCAGACCATCAAGGCGACAGGGATCCCCACGGGGGGCCTCATCGCAGGCGACTGGCCGATCCGCTTCTCGCTCGCAGGTGTGCAAGCAAAGTTCGCTCTCGCGAATGTCGACGGTGAATGGTTCTGGCCTGATGCCGGCACACCCTCAACGCACATCCTGAAGCCCGAATCACCGGCACATCCAGGTCTCGAGCACCTTGAAACTGCCGCACTGCGCCTTGCGGGGCTCGCAGGAGTCACTGTCGCGGTCGCCGAGGTAGCCGAGTTCAACGGTCACACCTCTTTCATGACGCAGAGGTTCGACCGGGTGGTTGATGAATCCGGTCTTCCCGTGAGGCTCCACGCTGAAGATGCCGTGCAAGCTCACGGGAAGGAAGTCGGTTTCAAATACCACCTCGGTGCAGACGAAATCGTTGAACTCCTGCGTTCGCGCGGGGCTGGCGAAGTCGCGTATGACTTCGTGCAGCAACTCGCGTTCAACACCGGTGTGAAGAACGCAGATGCGCACGGGAAGAACTACTCGTTCTTGCACGCCCCCGACGGGTCAGTCGGGTTGTCACCGCTGTATGACGTGGTGCCCATGGGGTTTTACCCTCAGTATGCGCAGGCGCTCTCGATGTCTATCGGGGACGAGGAACAACTCGTGAGGCTTGACACCAGCCGCTGGAAGCAGTTCGCAGACGACACCGGCCTCGACACGGATCGCGTGCTTGCGATTGTCACCGAGACTTCTCGGGGAATTCTGGAACACGTGGATGAAGCGTTCGGTCACATCGGACTTTCCACGCGCGAGGCGGCAATCGCAGAAATCAAGCACTACAACGAGCGGATCGTCGCCCGGCGTTAGGCGTGTGCGGCGGGCTGTAGGCGGCCGGCGTTCTAACGCGTGTCGCCCCTCGCCCTGCGCCTTGCCCGCACCACTGGGGTCGGGGATATGAGTAGGGTCGGGTCGATCCACCACATCTGACCCGACCGCTAGAGTCAACTCTCCGACCGGGGTCAGCGTGCCAGCGGTGCTCACAAGCGCTGCGCACCAGCAGAGCCCGCGGGGCGCACCAGCAGAGTGGGCGCGGCGAGCAGACCCGCTCAGCCCGTGGGTGTCGTTACTGCTCCCGCGGCACGTGCACCACGGCGACGCCCTCGGTCGCGAAGTTCGCCACGTCATTGACCGTGGCAAGGCCCGCATCCGAGGCGAATGACCGATCCGCCGCGTCGCGCGAAGGGAAGGTCAATCGCGCGATGAGTTTCGGGTCGTCTTCGCCCGCATCGGAAACGAAGCCCCAGGCGAACTCCTCGAGCTCGGGCATGGCGCGCACCAAAGGCGCGTGCGTGCCGCGGTAATACGCGGAATATGCGGCGCGATCGGGAATGGAACTGTAGGTGACGATGACATCGTGCATGCGTGGCCTCCGAGGTTGTAGATGTCTGCGAGGTTCGGTGTTCGGGGTTCGGCGCGTGGTGTGCGGTGTGCGGTGTGCGGTGTGCGGCAGCCTACCGCGAGCGGGAGAATCTGCCCGATCGCAGCCAGCGCCACGCACCCGTCGACCACAGCGCCCAGACCACGAGCACCGGCTGGAAGAACAGGCGGCCGAGCCGGGCCGCATCTGTACTGAGACCAAACGCGTCGACTCCCTCGATGTACTGCGAGACGTTGCCGGGGAAAATTGCGACAAAGAACGCCGCGACGATCAGCCCGACGATGGGGCGGGCGACCCGCGGCGCGAAGAGCAGTGCGGCCCCGAGGAGAATCTCGACGACCCCCGATGCCACCACCACGAAGTCGGGATCGAGCGGCAACCAGGTCGGCACCTGCGCCTGAAACTCCGCGCGCAGAGCGGTGAGGTGACCGATTCCAGCGAACAGGAGCGAGACACCGAGCAGAGCTCGGGCGATGGTGCGGACTACGCCGCCTGATCCACCCCCGCGCGAAGCCTCGCGGGCACGGGCTTCTGGCTCGTCGAGTGGCGCGGGTTTGGGCGGGATCGGTTGCTCAAGCATGCCTCTAAGTATTGCGCGCAATTGAATTGTGCACAATACTAATTGAATGGAAACGGCTGACCTGCACCTGCGAAACCAACTGTGCTTCGCGCTCTACACGGCCGCTCGCGCCACCGCCACCGCCTACCGCGACGCACTCGCCGAGACGAAACTGACTTTTCCGCAGTACCTCGTGATGCTTGCGCTCTGGGAAAACGACGGGCTCACCGTGAGCGAACTCGGCACCGAACTACACCTCGATTCGGGCACGCTCTCCCCCCTCCTGACGCGCCTCGAAACCAACGGATACGTGACGCGATCTCGGCCCGAGCGCGATGGGCGCCGCGTGGTGGTACACCTCACCACTGCGGGCGAGAAACTGCGCGCAGCGGCGGAGCAGATCCACTGTGCAATTGTCGAGCACCTTGACATGCCCGAAGCCGATGTCATCGCGCTGCGCGATATGGCCTCGCGACTGACCGAACTAATTGAGGGGCGAATCTCGGGGTAGTGCGCTCGCACAACCGCCGTTCGCACTTGCCATACGCACGCCCTTTTTGCTAACTTTTCGAAAGTAGACTGAGTTTTACTTTGGTTTCCAAACAGAATCGTCGAGCAACCAAGTATTTTCGCGCAGGGGGCACGGCTCTACAGCTAGGTCGATTTCTTGCTGCGGGCCCCGCTTTTCTGACGTGCACCACTTTCCTGAGCGAACGGACCCTCATACGTGACTTTCACAGCCCCTGCGCCGGCGCAACCCCCTCGCGCGAAAAAACCCAAAGCGCTCATCATCAGCACCATCACCGTCGGTGCCGTGCTGCTCGCTTCGCTTGGCGGGCTGGGGTGGATCCTCCTCAAGCCGACCACAACTGAAGTCATGCTGCAGCCCGCCGGCTACATCACCAGCAGCCCCTTCGCCGAAGACCCTTTCGCTGGGGCTCCAGACCCTGCTCTGGCAACCCCCGTTGACGACACGGGCGTGGTGCCCACCGGCGCCCTCAACTCACAGACCACCAATGCCACTGACGTGGCAATCTACGGTGGATCAGGCGACCACCAGCTCTGCGACGCGCAGAAGTTCGTCGCCTTCATGAAGCAGAAGCCGGCTCAGGCACAGGCCTGGGTCGATGCGCTCAATGCCGACCCGAAGCTATCGTGGAAGAACGGCACGCTCACCGTCGCAGAGATTCCCGACTATGTGAACACTCTTGTGGCCGTGGTCTTGATGAGCGACACCCTCGTCACCAACCACGACTTCGTGAACCAGAAGCCCGTGCCCTACCAGTCGGTCTTGCAGGCCGGCACCGCGGTGCTCGTCGATATGTGGGGCGTGCCCCGCCTGCAGTGCTACTGCGGCAATCCGCTCACCCTGCCGCAGGGAACCGCCGCGTCGACCACCTTCGTCGGCACGCCGTGGGTGGGCTTTAGCCCCGGCAATGTGACGAACCTCACGCCGCCTGCGAAGCCGGTGACCGCGCTCACCGTCGCAAACCTTAATAACCCGGGCAGCACGCTGCAGCTCGCCCCTGCAAGCAACACATCGCCTGCGGCCACGCCCGCACCGACACCGAGCCCCGCCCCGACGCCGACCGGGGCGCTTCCTGACGGTTGGTTCGTGAAGCCGACGCCGCCCACCCCGAGCACGGACCTGTGTGCCGGAGTTGTCGGGAACGTGATCACGACCGTACCCGGCGACGTTAAGTTCCCAGCGAACAACACGAGCCCGGTCGAGGTCGACATCTGGAACACGGTACTCACGTGGCAGGCGCAGCCGGGCGACGACCCTGCCTACGGCGGCACCATCGACAGCTGCACCATGCAATACGTCGGGAGCATCAAGCAAGGCACGAGCGCTGAGCTGTTTGGTTTCCCGGGTGGGCAATGGGCCGCCTTCGAAGGGGTCAACGGAACCGGCCCAGTTGCCACCAAGGTCAACGGCGGCGACGCCTGGAGCATCCAGTGAGCGCGCAGGGCTGGTACGACCAGCAGGGCAACTTCCACGAGGGGCCGCCACCCACCCCGCAGGCCGCGCCTGCGCCCGCTCCGGCTCCGGCTCCGGCTCCGGCCGGATGGTACGACCAGCACGGCAACTTTCACGAGGGCACCCCGCCCGGGCTTCCGGCACCGGCTGCACCCGCGAGTGCCCCTGCCTATGCTCCGACACCAGTACCGGCATCGGCGCCTGCCCCTTCGGCCAGGAAGAACACCGGGCTGGTCGCACTGCTCATCACGCTGAGCGTGCTTCTGGTCGCCACCTGGGGGGCTATCGCGTGGGCGCTGCTCTCCGGCTTCTCGCTCGCAAGCATGAACACCGCCACGGTCGCAGATGAAGCGCCGGCTGCCTCGGCAACCCAGGTCATCGACGTCGCGCTGGCTCCCGCCGCAGCGATCGGGTCGAACGCATTTACCGCCACGCCGTGGGCCACGACGCCCGCATCGACACTCGCCCTCGACGCGAGCGGATCCGCCATCCCCGCTGCCGACCCGGTACCGGTCACCGAGATGCTCGGCGACACCGACAGCCTCTTCGCCCTGCCGCTCGGATCCACCTATGTAGCCGGAGATGCCCCATCACTGCTCGCCGGCCTGACCGCCGACCCGGCACGCGCCGAAGCGTTCGTCACCGCCCTGAACAGCGACCCGGAGCTGGGTTGGGGGCAGCCGCTCACGGTTGCCGATCTCGAGGGCTATCTCAGGCAACTCAGCTATGTCGCACTCTCGAACGACACCTGGGTCACGCACCACGCGTTCGTCGACGGGGCAGCGCAACCCACCCAGGCGGTGCTGCAGACGGGCTCGGGCGTGCTGGTCGACCGCTACGGGGTGCCGCGCGTGCGCACGATTTCGGGCGACCCACTGACGCAGGCGGATCACGCCGACGGCGCCGGTGTCAGCGCGGTCGCGGGCGAAAGCTGGCCCGACTTCGACCCGGCCGAAGTCCAGGTGATCCAGCCCGCCGGCACGGTGCTCGACGCATTCCAGATCGCCACCGATTCCGGGCCGGCCGACATGGCCGCGACCCCGTGCCGCCACGCAGGACTCGGTGCGGCGTGCGATCCACCCGGCCCTTCCGCGGTGATCGAGCCCGCACCAGCCGCCCCTGCGAACCTCGTGGTACCGACGGCGACGAACTGCACGCCAGCACAGGCTGCGGGGGCAGCGGTCGACTTCCGCTTCCTGAACAGCAGCGGCGACACCCTATACGACT
The DNA here is from genome assembly GCF_052386045.1 of Leucobacter fengyongliangi. Lineage (NCBI taxonomy): Bacteria > Bacillati > Actinomycetota > Actinomycetes > Micrococcales > Microbacteriaceae > Leucobacter > Leucobacter fengyongliangi. The sequence goes on from NZ_CM126356.1 coordinate 2,269,975, forward strand.
ACTACTACGACCCGGCCACCTGTGTGACGCTCGGGCCGACCACCGTCGGCCTGCCGAACGGCTTCGCCGGCGGCTGGACCCTCGCCAATGAGGGCGTAGACCCCCTCTATGTTGTGTACGCGAAGGCCGACGGAACAATCGTGTCCGAGTTCATGATGGAGAGCGGGGCCGTCGTCATACGGTAGCGCCGGTGGGCCCGCTCGCGCGGGGAGGAGCGTGGCGGGCACTGCTGCAGGCTCGGAGATCTGCACAATCTCGAACGGAAGTCGCGGTTTGGGTCCTGGATTGTGCGGATCTCCGAGGCACGGGGCGGCAGCAGCGGCGGCAGGCAGCAGGCAGTCAGGCAGGCGGCAGGCAGGTGCCTCTGCCGCCTCAACCCGCGAGGTCGCCGCGCACCAGGCGGGCCACCACCTCCGAGAGCATCACCACGCCCGCAACGCTGTCGGCGTCACTCGAGTTCTCGAGCTCGTTGTGCGAGATGCCCTCGATGCTCGGAATGAAGAGCATCACGGTCGGCACGATGTCTTTCATGTTCGTCGAGTCGTGCCCCGCGACTGTCATGATCTCGGTGTGTGACAGCCCCAGATCGATCGCCGACGCGCGCGCCAACTCCACTCCCGCCGACTGGTAGGGCGAGAGCCCCCACTGATGAGTGAGTTCGCGCTCGATGGTCACACGCGCCCGCGTCTCGATTTCGGTAATCTTCTCCACGAGGATCTCGTTTGCCCGCTGCAGCACACCTTCGTCAGGTGAGCGCAGATCCAGATTCATCACGACCTCGCGCGCGAGGGTCACCGGCGAATTCGGTTCGAGCGACAGCTCTGCCACCGAGGAATGCAGCAGCCCCTCGTCAAATGCCTCGGTGAGTTCGCGCGCGGCAACGATGAGCAGCGCAGCCCCGAACAGCGCATCTTTGCGGTCGGCCATGACCGTCGACCCCGTGTGTCCCTGTTCGCCGTGCACCACGATGCGGTACTTGCTCGCGGCCCAGGTGCGATCGACCAGGCCGATAGTGTGGCCACCGTTTTCGAGGCTTCGCCCCTGTTCGATGTGGATCTCGGCATACCGTGCTGCCGTGGGGGCCTCGGCCAGGCGCCCGACCTCGCCCTGCGCCAGGGCGTCGGAGACGGAGATGCCGGCGCGATCCACTGTGGAAAGTGCATCTGCAGCACGCATCTTGCCGGTGAACACCGACGAACCCATCATGCTGGGCGTGAAACGGCTGCCTTCTTCATTGAACCAATTCACCACCGCGAGGTTGAACGCCGGCGCGATCTCGCCTCGTTCGGTCCGGGCGCGGGCGTCGCGGGCGGCGTGCGCGGCAGCGAGCACGCCGTACGCCCCGTCGAAGCGCCCAGCCATCGGCTGCGAGTCGAGGTGCGAGCCGACAAGCACGTAGGGCGCCCCGGGCACGAATGTGAGGAGGCCGAACTGGTTGCCCACCTCGTCACGAGTGACCTCGAAACCGTTGCGTTCGAGCCACGCCGCGAACCAGGCGCGAGTCTGGTGGTCGGCTTCGGTTGCCGCCTCGCGGTGCACGCCGCCACGCTCGGTCGCGCCGAAACTCGACATCTCGGCGAAATCCCGCAGGAACTCTGTGCCGGTGGTGGCGTTCTGGTCTGCCGCGGGGGTGGTCATGTTCTCGGTCATCGTGACACCTCTGGTTCTTGCTCAGTGGATCGGGTTCGTGCGGATCGCGCTTGCGGCGCTTGATATGTGCGACTGCCTAGTGCGTAAGCGAATCCAGGCCGCCGTGGCGCAGCTGCCCGCCGACGAGGGTTGCGACGACCTCGATCTGCGCGATGCGGTCGCTCGGCACCTCGGTGAGGTCTTCGCCGAGCACCACGAGATCGGCGAGCATGCCCGGCGCGAGCACACCCTTACGGTGCGCCCACCCGGTGGCCTCGGCCGATCCGCGAGTGTAGGCGCGCAGCGCCTGCTCGGCGGTGATCCGCTCGCTCGGCCCGTAGGGCTTGCCGGTCTCAGTGAGGCGCTCGACGAACGCCTGCATGACCGCGAGCGGTGCGCCCGGGGCGACTGGCCGGTCGGAGCTGCCGGGCAGCACCGCCCCCGCGTTCAGCACTCGCGCCGCCGGATACGACAGGTGCGTGCGCTCAGGGCCGAGTTTCGCGGCCATGCCGTCGCCGAAGGTCGGAATAAAGAAGGGCTGCGGCACCAGCACGATGCCGTGCGCCGCAAGCTGCACGATCTGATCATCGCGCACCACTCCCCCGTGCTCGATTCGGTTCGGAATGCGGGGCCTGCCGAACCGGCTCTGCGCTTCGACGATGGTATCGATCGCGAAGTCGACGGCCCGGTCGCCGATCGCGTGCAGTGCGAGCGACCAGCCCGCGGCGGCCGCGTGCAGCACCTTCTCGCGCACCTCCCCCGGGTCGCCGAGCAGGTAGCCGTGATTGCCGGGGCACGCGGCATAGTCTTCGGTCATCGCCGCGGTGGATCCGAGCAGCGAGCCGTCGGTGAACACCTTCACGGGCCCCACCTGCAACCACTCATCACCCAGACCGGTGCGCATGCCCGCATCGAGCGTGGCCACGGTCGGATCGCTCGCGTGTCCAGCAACCGCGTGCAGGGCATCGATAGTGATCATGGGCTGCATTCGGGTGAAGATTTTTCCCTGCTCGCGCGCCTGCTGATAGGCGCCGAGCTCTTGGGGGCTATGCCCGATCCACCCGCCCGCGATGCCCGCGTCGGTGACCGAGGTCAGCCCCTCGCGCACGTACTGCTGCGTGGCGACGTGCAGCGCGTGCACGATGTCGGCGCGCGAGTCGGGCAGCAAGTGCCGCTGCACCAGCTGTTGGGCGTTCTCTTCGATCAGCCCGGTGGATCGGCCGTGCGCATCGGTCGCGATCCGCCCGCCCTCGACCTGCTCGGTCGGGTAGTCGGCGATGCCGACCTCTGCAAGACCTATGCCGTTGAGGGTATATGCGTGACCCGATGAGTGCTTGAGCCACAGGGGTCGACCGCCGGTCGCGGCGTCGAGCGCGTCGCGTGTGGGCAACGCGGTACCGATGCCGAGCGGGTTGAAGTTCGAGCCGATCACCCAGGCACCCGCCGGCACGTCGCGAGCGTAGTCGCCGATGCGGCGCAGCAGTTCCTCGCCCGTGTCGGTGCCCGACAGGTCGAGTTCGAGCAGCGTCTGCCCGAACCACACCGTGTGCGCGTGCACGTCGTTGAAGCCCGGAGCGATGAAGGCACCCTGCGCGTCGAGCGTCACCTCGGCGGTCACGCCATCGAGCTGTTCGTCGAGGCCGACGATGAGGCCGTTCCACACGCCGATCTTGCTCGCGCGCGGGCGCGCCGGGTCGCCCGTCCAGATGCGTCCCCGTTCGATGATGAGGTCGATACGCATGCGTGCTCCTTCGCTGCTGGGTCTGCCTTCCCATCAAACTCCGGCAACCACGACCGTGCAATCGCCAGATCGCCACTCGGCAAAGCACGGTGTTGTGCAGATGCCCATCTAGGAGCAGACTGGGGCCATGACCGACACCCCGGCGACCACTCCGATTGATGCCTCGACAGGTGCATCACCTGACGCGAAGACGGCTGGCTCGCCAGACACGGCATGGCTCACGCTGCTCGACGAGATGCAGCTTCGTGCGCCAGAATTCGTCGATCGCTTTCTCGCGGAGCTGCGGGAGCAGGCCCTCTACGACCCCGAGAGCGTTCCCCCCGGCGATCTCGAGCGCGCCGCCGAAGAAACGGTGCTCATGTTCATCGATCGTCTGCGCACCGGCCAGATCACTCGCGCAGATTCTGCCGAGCCGCTCGGGCGTCGCAGGGCCCGGCAAGGGGTGCCCCTCGAGCGGCTCATGCAGGCTATCCGGCTCGACCTGCGCATCATGTGGCAGATCCTGCTCGACATCGCGCATCCCGACCGCACCGATGTGCTCGTGCGCCACGTCGAACAGCTCATCGCGGTGGTCGACGCCTATGTGGCAGATGTGCAGCAGGCGTTTCTGCGCGAAGTCGCGATCCTGCAGCGCGACTCGCGGCTCGTGACCGAGCAGCACCTGTCGAAGCTCTTCAATGCGCAAAGCCTGACTCCCGCGCTGCTCGATGCCGTCGCCGCCGGCATCGGGGTCGGCCCCAAGGAGCGCTTCGAAATGTTGATGCTGCCCGGCGATTCCTCAGAGGTTCGCGGCAGCAAGGTCGACCCATGGCTCGCGAAGCCCAACGTCTTCGCCTACATGTACCGAGGCTGGCTGATGCTGTTTCGCCCGCACAATGCCCCTCTGTCGACCTGGCCCAAAGAATTCGCGCCCGTGCCATCCGTCTATGTCGACGCCGTCGACGGCCTGGACCGGGTGCCGGGGGCTGCCCGTGCGCTCATCGACCTGCACGCAAGCGCCCCGCCACTGCATGCGCTCACCTACGTCGAAGACCTCTGGGTGTTCGGCGCCGCAAACTACCTGGAAACACTGTTGCCTGGTCACTTCAGCTCGATCCTCGAGTCCCTCTCCCAGCTTGGCGAAGACGAGCAGGAACGCCTGCTGCGCACGGTGCGCGCCTACCTCGAATCCGGATCAGTAAAGGTCACCGCGCACGTGGTCGACTGCCACCGCAACACGGTGATCAACCGGTTCAGACTGTTTCAGACCCACACAGGGCTCGACATCACCGTGCCGTCGCAGGCCGCGCTCGCGCTCGTACTCTTGAGCGGTGCCGACACCGCGGAGGCTCGCAACGCCACAGCGACACTCTAGGCAGGCGCCGCGCAACGGCTGACGACTGCCGCCCCGCTGCGACGGGTTCGAGGCTCACCGGGGTCGCGGATCGGGCAGCTGCGCTGCGGGCGGTGACGCTCGCGCCGATCCACCATTGTGCATTTGTCGAAAAATAGCGGCCGCGCGAAGGTCACATTCCTATTGGCGATGGCGCATCTGAATGCAAATATTGCAGAAACCGCACGAATACGCAGCCACAGCCACCTGGCCACAGCAGCGGAATTGCAGCGCACACGTCCCAGATTCAAAGGAGAAACAGTGAGTAACGCCAACACCGAAGCATCCGCCGCGGTGCAAGTGAGCCCGAAGGATGTTGGGCGCATCGCTCGCGCAGCCTTCGTGGGCACAGCCCTGGAGTGGTACGACTACTTCCTGTTCGGCACCGCCGCCGCGCTCGTGTTCAACCGCCTCTTCTTCACCGATCTGAACCCGACCGCAGCGCTGCTCGCCTCGCTCGCGACCTTCGGCGTTGGGTTCGCTGCACGGCCCATCGGTGCGTTCTTCTTCGGAATCCTCGGCGACCGCATCGGCCGCCGCCCAACGCTCCTGATCACCATCGTGGCGATCGGTGTGGCGACCGGCCTCATCGGCCTGCTGCCGACATTCATGGACATCGGCCTCATGGCACCGATCTTCCTCGCTATTCTGCGCCTGCTGCAGGGGCTCGCCGTCGGTGGCGAATGGGGCGGCGCGACCACCATCGCGATCGAGCACGCCCCGGCCGAGAAGCGCGCCCGCTACGCGGCGCTCGTGCAGGTCGGCTCACCCGTCGGCACGCTGCTCTCGTCGGGTGCGTTCGCCCTTGTGATCATGCTGCCACCCGAGTCGTTCGACGCGTGGGGCTGGCGCCTGCCATTCCTCGCCGCGTTCCCGATGCTCGGTGTCGCGCTGTGGATCCGCCTGAAGGTCGAAGAATCCCCTGTCTTCCGCGAGTTGCTCGAATCCGGCGAAACCACGAAAGTCCCCGCGCTCCTCGTGTTCCGTAAGGCCTTCGGCCGTCTCGTCGTCGCCATCATGGCGGCACTGCTCGGTGTCGGTGGGTTCTACGTCATGAACACCTTCGTGGTGAGCTACACCACCAACACGCTCGGTGTCGACCGCCAGATCGCGGTGAACGCCACCCTCGTTGCTGCTGTGGTACAGATCGTCGTGATCCTCATCTTCGGCCGCGTGGCCGAGAAAATCGGCCCCGGCCGTGTCACCCTCGTCGGCGGGCTGCTCAGCGCCGCGGCAGCCTTCCCCCTGTTCTGGCTCATCGACATGGGCTCGGCATGGGCAATCACCCTCGCTGTCGCAAGCGGCATCGGTCTCCTCACGATCACCTACGCGGTGACCGGCGCGCTGCTCACCGAGTTGTTCCCCGCGAACATGCGCTACAGCGGCGTCTCGCTGGGCTACAACATTGCCGGTGCGCTCTCTGGCTTCTTGCCCTTCATCGGCACCTGGATGATCGCGCAGCAAGACGTGCCGAGCTCGCTGCCGGGCGTCATCATCTTCGCCGCGATCTCACTGCTGACCGCCCTCGGTGGGTTCCTGGGTGAGCGTCTGCGCATTAAGGATGACGTGGTGGTAAAGGAAGCGGTCTAGCGGCGCATGCGACGGTGCGGTGGGTCCTCTGGGGCCCACCGCATTTCTGTGTGCCCACCGCACTCCTCGGCGCCTGGGCAGACCTAACCCACCGCTAACTCGGAGATTCCCACAACTTCGGATGGAATTCGCGTTTTAGGTTCTGGATCGTGCGGATCTCCGGGGCAAGGGAAGCGGGGCCTACGTGCCGCAGTAGGTGACGAAGGGGCCGGCACCGGGCGGGGCGGGGCTCGCGTATTCGGCATCACCCGGTCGCTCGTCGTAGGGGTGCGTCACGTGCTCCAGCAGCGCGGTGAAGGGGGCGAGGTCGCCGTCGGTTGCCGCCTCAAGCGCCGCATCGAGCAGGTGGTTGCGCGGGATGTAGATGGGGTTCACCCGGTTCATCGCTGCCGCATCTGGTCCGAGCGCCAGCCAGCGCGCGATCCACTGCTCTGGGAATGCCGTTGACGCCCGCCCGCTTCCGGTATTCCCGCCAGCTGCAATCCTCGCGAGCGCGCGGAAGCTGCCCGTGTAGTCGGCGTCGGTGTCGCGCATATGCTTCAGCAGATCGCGCGCCAATTCGGCAACCACCAGACCACTCGCTGCGGCATCAACAAGCCCGAGCTTCGCGCGCATTCCCGCGACCCACGCCGCATCGAAGATGGCGTCGAACTCCTCGAGGGCCTCGGATGCCGCCGCGATCGCCGCGTCCTGAGCTTCGGCATCGGGGGCGGAGTCGGGCTCAGTACTGCCCGGGGCCGCCACCCCGCCAGCAGCCGCGGCCGATTCACACTCTGCAATCAGCAGCGGCAGCAGCGACTCGGCGAACCGCGCGAGGTTCCACTTCGCGACCGCCCGCTGGTTCGCGAAGGCGTACCGACCCTCGTGATCGATCGAGCTGAACACCGCTCCTGGGTCATAGGCGTCGATGAACGCGCACGGCCCGTAGTCGATGGTCTCGCCCGAAATCGTCATGTTGTCGGTGTTCATTACCCCGTGCACGAACCCGACGAGCGTCCACGACGCGACCAGCTCGGCCTGCCGCCGCACCACCTCGCGCAGCAGATCGAGGGCTGGCGTCTCGCTGAGTTCAAGGTGCGGTGCGTGGCGGTGGATCGCGAAGCGCACCAGGCGCCGCAGCAGATCCGCATTGCGCGTCGCCCGTGCGTACTGAAACGTGCCCACCCGAAGGTGGCTCGCGGCGACCCGCGTCAGCACGGCCCCCGGCAGCAGGTTGTCGTGGAGGAAGTCGTCGCGCAATACCCGACGGCCGGTGGCAGTCACGGCGAGCGCCCGCGTGGTCGGGATACCCAGCGCGTGCATCGCCTCACTCACCAGATACTCGCGCAGCATCGGGCCGACCGCGGCAAGCCCGTCGCCCCGCGCGGGCGGCGTGCGGCCAGATCCCTTCAGGTGCAGGTCGCGCAGGGTGCCGTCTAGATGGTGGATCTCGCCCAGCAGCAGGGCACGCCCGTCGCCGAGCAGCGGCGAGTAGCCGCCGAACTGGTGGCCCGCGTAGAGCTGCGCGGCGGGGCGACTGCCCGCGGCGAGCGCGCGGCCCACGAGAAACTGGGCACCGCTCTCGCTGCGGAGGTCGCCTGGGTCGAGCTGCAGTTCGCGCGCGAGGTCGTCGTTCAACACCAGCACATGTGGATCCGGCACCTCTGCCGCCCGCCACTCGAGAGCGAGCTCGGGCAGCGCCTCTACGAAGTCTGCGCTCAGCGTCGCTCCGCCGAACACAGGAAGTGGCTCAGGCTGCACCGCGTGGTCCGAGGCCGACTCAGCGCCGTTGCCCTGCCCGCCCTCGGGCTTGTGCTCGCGTTCGTGCTGGTTCGCCTCCATACCTCGATGCTACGCGGGTGTCGGGCGACCTGATCCACTGAATCTAACGAAGCAGCGCACGAGCCACGAGCCTTCCATAGCATTCTCATAATATCGACAGCGAGTGCACGCCCATGCCAAGATGAACACTGCGAAAACGCGAAAATCTGTCGCTGTTACGCAGACACGCAGAAGAGCGACAGAACCGGGAAAGGGCACGTGTTCACACGCATGGGGGCCACGCAGAGGGACAGTGCATTTGCTGCGCCCTTCGTCGCCTTTGCTCTTGCGACAATCGGGTACGGTATCTTCGGCCTGATCGCCTGGCCGCCGCATTCTTGGACTCTGGTGCTCACGCTGATCGCGGCCGTGAGCATCGCGGGATCCTTCCAGATGCACGTCGGCCGTACTCCCGGCTTCCCGCTCGTCGGGATGGCCATCACAATGCTCGCGATCCCCCCGACTGAGCACTCTCCGCTCTTTGGCGTGTGCATCTGGGCGATAGGCCTGTTGGTCTCGCAGCTGGTTCTGCGTCGCGACGTGCTGCAGGCGTTCTATGTGACCGGACTCAACTCACTCGCCGCGTTCGCCTTCGTCGCGATTGAGAGTAGCCTGAGCGTCCTCGGTGTGTGGCGACCGTTCAGCTTCGTTCTTGCTTCCATCGGCTTCTACGCCATTTTCTTGCTCGGCGAATTCGCCCGCCAGTGGGTGCGCAACCGGCCTGCCCGAGGCTTCGGTCTCGCAACGCTCAGCCTCCCACGCGCTGGCGTCGTCGTGCTCATAGTTTCGGCATCTTCCACACTCATTCATGCCTTCGATACCACCGTGATCCCCTGGCTCGAGCATGATGCCGGGGCGCGCCGCACTTCGTTTATCGTGTTGCTCGCCGCGCTAATTTTTTACGTCATCGGGCAGCGCATCCGCTATGCCGAAACCGAGCGCCGCCTGACGGGAATTCTCGACGCAGCGATCGAGCTCCCGCACGTAACCGGCGAAAGCCTCGCTGCCACGCTGCAGGATCGCGCACGGGCCATTGTGCAGACGAACCAGGTGACATTGCGCAGCACTGGCCCCGGTCCCGGCGAAATTGGCAGCGAGGTGAGCCTTGAACCCGGCACTACGCAGTATCTGGTCGTCGGGCGCAAAGTCGACGGCATGCCCTTCAGTCGTGACGACGCGCGCGCGATCAACACCCTCGCGAACATGGCAAGCGAGGCGGCGCGCGCGCAGAATGAGGTCATTTCGCTCGAGCGGCGCGCCAACACCGACACGCTGACCGGCCTCCCCAATTACGGCGCGTTCCAGCTCGCGCTTGACGACGCGAACGAGAATCGCCCGTATCACGACGGGGTAGGGCTGCTCTTCATCGACCTCGACAACTTCAAACATCTTAACGACACGTTCGGACACCCAGCCGGAGACGAACTCCTGCGCGTGGTTGCCGAACGGCTGCAGAGCGCGTCGGGCGGTGGCGATTTCGTCGCGCGGGTCGGTGGTGACGAGTTTGTGGTGATTCTCACCGGCAAGGTGTCTCTTGAGCAGGCAAAGGAAGATGCCGACCGCATCATCGAGGCCATCAGCCAGCCGCTGACGCTCGAGGGCAGCGACATGGTGCCGGTAGTCAGCGCCGGCCTTGCCTACTCCAGTCACCGCGAACTCTCCGCGCAGACCCTCGTCGAAGATGCCGACCGCACCATGCTGCAGGTCAAGCGCTCGCGCCGCAAGGGAGAAAAGGGAGACAGCAGCGTCGTCGGGATCTCCTCACACCGCTCCTCCCGCACCAACGACATCGTCGCACGCGCGATCCGCAGCAACCGGTTGTCGCTCGCATTCCAACCGATCGTCAGCATCGACGACGGCCAGATCTGGGCGTTCGAAGCACTCGTGCGCTACATCGACCCCGAGCTGGGCCCGATCTCCCCACCGTCGCTGGTCGCACGCGCGAAGAGCCTGGGTTTGCTGAATGAACTCACCATGCAGGTCGTCACCAAGGCACTCACCGCGGCTGACGAGTTCCAGAAGCTCGAGCCGAGCATCACGTGTATGACGGTCAACCTCGAACTGAACCAGATCAGCGACAACGAACTCGGGCCGTTCATCCGTGAGACCGCCAGCGCCCGACCCCACCTGTCGCTGTGTGTCGAACTGAACGAACGATCGATGCGCAGCCTCACGGACGGGCTCAGGCACGATGCCGAGAAGCTGCAGCAGGCTGGTGTGATCATCGCGCTCGACGACTATGGCTCGGATGATTCCTCAGTGGGGGCCCTGGTCCGCTCCCCCATGGACATCCTGAAGATTGACCGCAGCCTCATCGACGACCTCGGCGATCCGCGGCAGCGCGAGTTCATCAAGGCGCTTCAGGGCTTCGGCACCAACCTCAATCACCAGATGGTCGTCGAGGGGATCGAACACCCCGAAATGGTCGACATCATGACCGAGCTTGGAGTGCGCAACGCGCAAGGCTACTACTACGGTCGGCCACTCTCGTTTGCACTCACGATGGACCGCCTCAAGCGCCACGGCACACAGGCTGTCGTTACGTAAGGGGTGGATCGATCCACCGTTTGCGAACAGTGCGCAGGCGGCACGTCGGCCGCGACGCGCGGTTTAGGCCACGGTGTCGGCTTCAGACTGCGATTGCGGGGACACATCGATACCGGCACTCAGCCGCAAGATCGCGTCTTCCGGCTCAAAATCGGGATCTGGTTCAACGAAGGCGTCGACGACCCCGATGAAGGCGGTGGCCGCCACCGACCACACCTCGGTTCCGCTCGCGGTTGGTCGCTCGAAGTGCGCCTCGACCAGTGCGGGAACGGTCGATCGTACGATTCCCAGCCCCTCGATCACCGATGCGGCCGCGACCACCAGCGGGCCGTAGTCGCCGTTGTACTCCGCCTTCAGGCGGTACCCGATCGTGAGGAGAATATTGCGGTAGAAGCTCTCGATCGTCTCGACGAACGCCAACTCGCTCGCGCGCAGGGCATCGAGCACTCGAGCACGATTCGGGCCGTCGGGCCACGACATAATGGTGGTCGACAGCGCCGCGTAGGTGCGCCACTTGCTCGACGCGGTAACCACATCGAAGTTGTACTCGGCAACGGTGCGGATCACGTCGACCATCAAGTTGCGACGCCCTTCGAAGGAACGCAGGTCGTCGATCCGCATGCTCAGGTACTGCCAGGTGGTGACGAGCGACTCGGAGTCGGCACGATCGACGTGCGCTTGGTGCGCAAGCTCGCAGAACAGGTCGGTCAAAAACAGCTCCGGGGTAGGCCACACCTGAGTGAACTGCTTCAGCGAAACCCCTGAGTCACTCGCGAGCTGTTCGATTAGGTCGGAGCTGATGCCTAACGAAAGCCCGATCGTCTCCACATATTGAATGGCCCGATCGAGAACCCTGCCGCGCACTTCTTCAGGGTCCATTTGGATTCGCACCCGGCCACCTCGATTCCCTCTCGCAGCTGACGCGCGTCAGCCTCACAACGGTGTTAATCCCTAATCGTACCAACGGGGCACCAGCGCAGTGGCGAATTATCGAAGAAGCATCGCTTCATCGCGAGCGATCCCGATAGTGTTGAGCCGGAATAAGGCTTGCATGTCCTATCACCAAAACCTTCAGACGCTCTCTGTGAGATGCTTCGCAGACACCAGAAAGACCCTGGCGTGACACACATAAACAGATCGGTTTCGAATCACGAAGTGATTCCCGTCATTGAGTCCGCGGTCTTCTCGGAGCAACCCAACGCGCGTCTGGCCAGTGGCCTCATCGCTGTGAACGGCCTGGCGTTGCCTGGCCTCGAAGCCGAATACCGGGCGCACTTTGACTTGCGCCGCAGAGTCTACGTCGACCAGACCGGCCAACTTTCCGAGAGTGATCTGCAGGAAGACGGCACCGACCGCGATGATTACGATGCTCGCTCCGTCACCTTTGCCGTCTTCGAGAACCATCGCACCGGCGTCCGCGTCGTCGGTGTGGCACGACTCATTCGGAGGGACCCGGGAAGCCACCTCCCGATCGAAGAGTTCTGCCCGGATGCATTTACGCTGGAATCATTGAGCGTGGGCTGCGTGGAAATGTCGCGCGTGATCGCCCGCCACGAGAATGCCGCGCTGCAAGACCTCCTGCAGTGGCACCTGTTCGCGGCGATGCTCGCCTACATCACCCAACACAACGTCCAGCGCACGTTCGCGATTATCGAGCCCTGGCTCGAACGACACCTCAATGGCGCGGTGAAGATCTCCCGCATCGGAGAGGTTCGCTACGTCGAGCGCTACCTGGATTACAACGTCCCCGTCGAGGTCGACATCCCCACCTCAGCCAGGCTGATGAACGCCCGGAAGGATGGGTTCATTGACCAGTACCTCGCAGGAGGACCCGAGTTGTTGCTCTTCGATCGGGTGTCCACCGGTTCGCTGAGCGAGCGAATCGCCTGATGGCGCGCTCTATCTCCTCGCCCGAGTTCTCGCGCAACTACGGGTTCTGGAGCGAGGCCGAGCAGCAGGCGCTGCTCGACGCGCGAGTTGCGATCGCCGGCGTCGGCGGCGACGGGTTTCAGCTGGGCCTGAAGCTCGCTCGCATGGGGGTGCAGCGTTTCAGCATCGCCGACCCCGAGGTATTCGAGCCTGAGAACGTGAATCGCGTCGAAGGCGCTGCCAGCTCGACGTTCGGACGCAAGAAGGCGGAGGTCTTCGTCGACCGCGTACGCGACATCAATCCCGAGGTCAAGGTCGAGGTATTCCTCTCGGGGGTCACGCCCGACAACGTCGAGCCCTTCATGCACGGCGCATCGCTGGTGCTGGATGAGTCTGAGCTCACGAAGCCCGAGATCGGATCGCTGATCGCACGCCAGGCGCGGTTACAGGGTATTCCCGACCTGCTGGTGATGAACATCGGATTCGCGGCGCAGATCACCTCCTTCGCACCCAATTCCGCGTGGTCATTCGAACGCTTCATGGGGTTCCGCTCGGACACCCCACTCGATGAGATCGCAGAGGCCGGCGTCGATCTCTCTCGTTGCCTCCCGTACATTCCTCCGTACTCCGATCTTCGGTCGCTGCAGGCGGTGCAGGGTGAGGGCGGATCAGAGCCCGCGTCTCTGCCGTCGATCTCCAACGGGGTCGATATCGCCTCGGGGATCGGCAGCACGCAGGCCTTCCTGCACCTCACCGCGGGCGTCTCGAACCGGCGCCGCGCGCCAGTATGGGCGCCGCGCGTGGTGGTTGCAGATGCATACACGCTGCGCACCCATCGTCTCCGGGCTGGGAGAGCAAGCCACGTGCGCCACCTGCTGGTCGCCGCTGCCCGACAGAAGCTGGGCCTGAATCCGCTCGCCGGTTACACTCTGGCAGACATCGCCCGCCGCCGCTCGGTCGCCGAACGGGTCTGAATTCCGGCGGGGTCAGTCGCTGCAAGGGTGCGCTCGTCAGCATTCCTGACACCAGTGAGCTCACGACGACGTAACTCGCGTAGCTGGACCCGGGTCGCGGCAACTCACGTCGGGGATCTGACCCCGGGCGGATGGATCCACCCCCAACCACCCGACCAGAGCCACATGTCCGACCTGAGTGCTGACGCGACCGTGCGGCCGCTAGATCGCGCGCCCGGGGGTCAGAATGCCCCGCGGATCAAGCGCGAGCTTGATCGCGCGCTGGGCGGCGAGCGCGCCCGCGTCAAGTTGCCACGGCAACTCGTGCCGCTTCACCGCGCCGATACCGTGCTCGCCACTGATGGTGCCGTCGAGTGACAGCGCGAGCCGGGTGATGTCGTCGAGCACGATTACCGCCACCCGGTAGCCCTCGGGCGTATCCGCCGCCTCCACGGTGGGGTGCAGGTTGCCATCTCCCGCGTGCGCGACCACCGACACTCGCCGCCCGTGCTGCTCGGCCACGCGCTCGATTCCCGCAAACATCTCGGCGAGCCGGCTCACCGGCACCCCAACATCACACGAGACTCGCAACCCCGCCGCCCGCAACGCTGGATTCGCGATGCGTCTCGCCTCAAGTAGCGACTCGTCGGCGAGGTCGGTCGCCTCGGTGGCGCCGTGCCGCGCGCAGATCTCGACCACCCGTCGGGCCGCGTGATCCGCCGCCTCACCCACGCACTGCCCGATCAGCACCGCAGCGCCCGGCACCTGGAGCCCCGACGGCTGGTACTGCTCGATCAGCCGCACGCTCTCGGCATCGAGCAGCTCAAGTACTTCGACCGGCACTGCGCTGCCCACGATCTCGGTGACCGCAGCGCCGGCCGCCCCAATCGCGTCGAAGCTCGCGCGGAACGTGCGCACCGGCCCCTCGGGCACCGGCTTCAGTCGCACCGTCGCTCTCGTGATGACGCCGAGCGTGCCCTCAGACCCCACAAACAGGCTGGTCAGGTCGAGCCCGACCACATTTTTCCGCGTGCGCGCTCCCGTGTGGATCACGGTGCCATCCGCCAACACCACCTCGAGGGCCGCCACCGCGTCGCGCGTCACCCCGTGCGCGATGCAGCGGAGCCCGCCGGCGTTCGTCGCGATGTTGCCCCCGACCGTCGAAGTGCGGGCGCTCGCCGGGTCTGGCGGGAAGAAGAGCCCGTGCTGCCGAGCCGCGTCGTCGAGCACCGCCGTGATCACGCCGGGCTGCACGTCGGCGAGGCGATCCGCTGGGTCGATGCTGATGATCTGGTTCATTTCGGCGAGCGAGAGGATCAGCCCGCCGTCGTACCCCGCGGCGCCGCCCGCGAGGCCCGTGCCCGCGCCCCGCACCGACACCGGCACCCCGTGCTCGTTCGCCCAGGCGAGCGCAGCCTGCACGTCGGCGGTGCTGCGGGCGGTGACGAGCGCCGCCGGGCTCCCCTCGGGCTCGTAGCGGGAACTGTCGCGCGCCACGTTCGCGATCAGCGCGGGGTCGGTGGTGAGGCGTTCGCCGAGCGCCGCGCGCAGGGCGGCGAAGTCTGGGCCCGTTGTGGGGGTGCGGTGCTGCTGGTTGGCCTCGGTCATGCGCCCAGTTTATGGCGGGTCGCCCGCACCCGAATTTTCGGCTTCGGGCCGGGCGATGCCCAGGCGACGACGGCGGAATCGGTAACACGGCTGCGCCTCTGCGCCTCATTCGTGCAGTTGAGCCCAGACGAAAGTCCCGTGCCGAGTTGCGCTGATCCACCTCGACGCAAGACCATAGGGGTATGAGTCACACGGACACACCCTCAGCCCCCGCCAGCCCCACGACCGATGCCCCCGCGCACGCCGCACACGCGTCGGAGGTGACAGCGGCCGACAGCGTCGAACTACCCGGTGCAGGTCAGCCGTATACCCTGTTCGCCGTGTTCCGCGTGAGCTCGTCGCACCCCGAGGTCTTCGACGGGCGCGACGTCGAGGGTGCCGTGCGCGAGATAGAAGACGTGGTGCGCGAAATCGAGGGCGTGAACGTGACCCTGCGCGGGTGGTACGACGTGAGCGGCATGCGCGCCGACGCCGACCTGATGGTGTGGCTGCACGGCGGGGCCGCAGAAGATCTGCAGTGGGCGCTGCGTCAGCTACGGCGCACCGCGCTGCTCAAGCCGCTTGTTCGCGTGTGGGGCGCCGTCGGTGTGCATCGCGAGGCAGAGTTCAATCGGGCGCACGCCCCCGGCTACATGCGCGGCATTGACCCGAAGCAGTGGATGACCGTGTACCCCTTCGTGCGCTCACTCGAGTGGTACCTGCTTGACCCGGCCGAACGAGGTCGCATGCTCGCCGAGCACGGGCGCGCCGGTGCCGCCTTCACCGGCGTGGTGGCCAATACCGTCTCGGCGTTTGCGCTCGGCGACTACGAGTGGTTGCTGCCCATGGAGGCAGACGAGCTGACCGACCTCGTCGACATGATGCGTGCACTGCGTTCGGTCGACGCGCGCCGGCACGCCCGCGAGGAGGTCCCGTTTTATACGGGGCGGCGGATCGAGCCCGTCGAGATCGTCGAGGTGCTGCAGTAGGGGCTGCCCGCGCACTCACGCACTCGCGTACCTCGCACCAAGACCGCGAGTTGACGACGGCGCACGCTTCAGCGGGTATGAACCCTGCGCGCTCGTCCATCTCACTTCTGTATTCCCTAGCCGTTACATTCTCAGAAGAACACCAACATACGAAGGAGTAACACATGGCAATCATCAGCCACATTGCATCACTCGAAGACGCACAGAAGGCGATCGAGCCGCTGCAGCAGCCCATGGCGGATCCGCTCGGCGCAGTGATCGAGACGAAGACGTTCAACCTCTTCTCGACCGAGAACGGCAGCCTCCACACCGGCACGTGGGAGACCGCCACGGGGCTCTCGCGCTGGTCGTTCGACGAGGGCGGTGAGGTCATCTACGTGCTCGGTGGCAAGATGACCGTGACCCGCGATGGCGAAGAACCGCAGGAAATCGGTGCGGGCGACCTCGCGGTCTTCCCACAGGGGTGGACGGGCACCTGGAACGTTACCGAACCCCTGTCAAAGGTCTACGTCGTCTACAAGTAGGCTCCGCGGGCTCTCCACGACCGGTGACGGGTGGACGCTGGCGCAGAGTTCGGCAGCTTCGAACCATGCGCCACCGTCCACCCAGTACTCGATTGGGTCGGGTGCGACGACTCCACCAGTTCGGGTGGACGGGGGCGCAGGGTTCCGCGACGCCGAACCATGCGCGGCCGTCCACCCAGCGCACGACGGCAAGGGGCACGGTGACCGACCCGAGGCCCGGACAGCGCTCAGCGAGCCCCGCGCACGTAGGGGGTCGCGAGCGCAGGCGGCAGCGCCGACGACCGCGGGAACAGCGTCAGCACCACCATCACCACCACGAACGGCAGCATGGTGATCACGTCGTTCGGGAGACTGACCGTCGTCAGCTGCAGCACCGTGCCCAGCGCCACGAGCAGCCCGTACCCCAGCGAGATCAGCAGCACCCACGGCAGCCGCCCGCGGCCGAGCATCGCCACCACGATGGCAAGAAACCCGAGCCCGTGCGTCATGCCGGGGGTGAAGGTGCCCGCAGAAATCAGCGCGAGGTACGCCCCGCCGAGGCCCGCGAGAGCCCCGCCGCACAGCACCGCCAGCGCGCGCGTCCGCGTGACGTTTCCGCCCGCCGCGTCGAGCGCCGCCGGCATTTGGCCAGCCGCACGCAGTCGCAGCCCCCCGGTCGTGCGCGTGATCCACACCCAAATCAGCACGAAGAGCAGCAGCGAGATGGCGAAGATGCCGGGCTGCGAAAACAGGCTCTCCCCCAGCACAGGGAGATCACTGAGGAAGGGGATCCGCCATGGAGCTGCGAGCCCCAGCCGCGGCTTCGAATCGCCGTAGCTGAAGTCGTACAACACGCTGGTAAGCCCGGTGCCGGCGAGCGTGATGCCGAGACTCACGACGATCTGATTGAGCCCCAGCAGCACCGAGAGCACCAGCATGATCACCGAAAGCGCGGCACCCGCGAGCGCCCCGACGAGAAACCCGAGCCAGAAGCTGCCGGTCAGGAGCGTCGCGACGAAACCGAAGTACCCGCCGACCAGCAGCAGCCCCTCGACGCCGAGGTTCAGCACTCCCGACTGCTCGCCGACGGTCTCGCCGATCGCCGCGAGCAGCAGCGGCATCGCGCTGGCGAGCGCCGCAAGCACGAACGCTGTGAGCATGGCCTCAGAAAACAGGTGGATCACGATGCGCCGCCCACCCGCTTCGCCCCCGCGAAGAGACCGGCCGGGAGGTAGCTCTTGCCGAGGTCGCGCCGCGTGCCGATGAGTTCGATCAGCGTCATAAAGAAGAGGATCAGCGCCACGATGATGAGCAGGAAGTCGACCGACAGGCCCACCTGCTGGGCGGCGATCGTGCCGCCGGTGGCGAGCACCGCGTAGAAGGCGACGAGCGGGATCGAGCCGAGGGGGTTCAGCCGCGCGAGGAACACGAACGGCAGGATCTTGTCGCCGTAGGTGGGGTTGAAGCCCGTGCGCATGTAGCCCCAGAGGCCCAACATGTCGATCGCGCCCGCGAGCGCGATCATGCCCGAGGAGAGCAGGAACACGACGACGATCAGGCGCTTCACGTTGATGCCCGCGTGCGTCGCGGCCTTCGGGCTCGCGCCGAGCACGTCGATCTTCAGTCCGAACGCCGAGCGCGTCAGGATGACATGAAACACGAGCACGATGACGAGCGCGATGACGAAGCCGACGTGAATGCGGGTGCCCGGGATGAACGGCAGCATTAGCCCAAGGTCGAGCACCCGCGTCTGCGGCACGGTGACCCCGGGGTCTTGGAACGGACCCTTCACGAGCAGGTTCGCGGCCCCGATGGCGATGAACGACATCATGAGGCTCGTCACAATCTCGTTCGTGCCGACCTTCGCCTTCAGCCATGCGGGGAGGAAGCCGATGGCCGCACCGACGGCGATCGCCATCGCGAGCAGCAGCAGCACCCCGAGCAGAAACGGCATCGCCTGCATGATGGTCGGCGCTGTACCCGCCACCACCGCGGCCGCGAGCAGGTAGGTGCCGCCATAGCCCAGATTCCAGAGCTGAGCACGGAAGGCGATGATGAGGCCGAGCGCAATGAGCAGCAGCGGTGCCATCAGCGTGAGACTCTTCTGCCAGCCGGTGCCGCCGAGGCCGAGCTCGATGATGTCACCGTAGAACTGCAGGGGGTTGACACCCATCGCCCAGATGATGCCGCCCGCTGCGGCGAGCGCCAGCAGCACCGGCGCAATGGTGCGGATCAGCACCTGCAGGCCCGTGCTCAACTGACCGCTCAGGCGGTTGCGCGACTCGGCTGCCGGCTTGCCCGCGGGCTGCGGGAATGGCGGGTTCGCCGGTGAGTGGTTCACAGGTGACCCGCCCGATGCCCGACCATGAGCTCCCCCACGCGCTCGACCACGCGATCCCCGCCACACGGCACCTCGCCGACGAGCCGACCGCCAGACATCACCACGATGCGATCCGCGAGCGCGACCAGCTCGTCGAGGTCGGGGGAGATCACGAGGGCCGCCCCCCCGCCGCGGGCAAACTCCCGAATGGAGGCCCACACCTGCCGCACAGACTTCAGATCAAGCCCCGCGGTGGGCTTGTGAAAGACCACCGCGCGCGGGTCGTGGCTCAGCTCGCGCGCGAGCAGCAGCTTTTGAATATTGCCGCCCGAGAGCGTCCCCGCCCGAGTCTCTGCGGAGGGCGTGCGAATGTCAAACTCGGCGATCCGCGCGCGCGCCTCATCCCGCACCGCGGCCGCGTTCATCCGCCCCCACGTCCAGAACGGTCGCTCCCCGACCCGCTTCAGCACGAGATTCAACGCCACGCTCAGCGACCCGACGATGCCCTCGTGCAGCCGGTCGTCGGTCACATAGCGCACGCCGAGGCGCTGCCGCTGCTTCACCGTGAGGCGCGTAATGTCGCGCGAGTCGAGCACGATGCTACCGGCGGCGAGCGCGAGCTGGCCCGCGATCGCCTCCGCGAGGTGCGCCTGCCCGTGGCCGTCGATGCCGGCGACCCCCACGATTTCTCCCTGGTGGATCGCGAGACTCGCCTCGGTCACCGGTGTCTCGCCCGATCGCGCCCGGGTGGTGATGCCGCGCAGCTGCAGGGTGACCGGGGCTGGGCTGTACTCCGGCCGTCGCGCGATCCGCGGTGACTCGAGCGAATCCGCGCCGGCGAGATCCGCGCCGGGATCCGCGGGAGCCGCGGGATCCCTCTCGGAGTCCGCAGCACCCGCAGCACCCGGAGCACCCGCAGCACCCACTGCACCCGAGGGATCCGCCCCGAACATCGCTTCCAGGATGCGCGACTTCAGCTGCCCCGGGTCGAGCGATCGCATCTCGGCGGGCGCGATCCGCCCGAAAACTCTGCCCACGCGCAGCACCGTGACCGCGTCGCCCACCGCGAGCGCCTCGTGCAGCTTGTGGGTGACGAACACCACCGCCAGACCCTGCGCCTTCAGGCGATTCACGCTCGCGAACAGGTGCTCGACCGCCCGCGGAGTCAGCATGGAGGTTGGCTCATCAAGAATGAGCACCCGCGATCCGTGCCACATCGCCCGCGCGATCTCGACCTGCTGCTGCTGCCCGAGGCCCAGATCGCCCGCGGCCATGTCGGGGTCGATCTCGGCCCCCAGCAGGCCCGCGAGCTCGACGAGCCGGGCCCGCGCGCCGGAGCGGTCAAGCCAGAAGCCCCCGCCGCCACCGGCACCGCCACCACCGCCGCCACGAACACCACCGCCAGCGCCGCCACCGGCACCGCCACCACCGCCGCCGCTGAGCAACAGGTTTTCGAGCACGGTCATCGAGGGAATCAGCGCGGAGTGCTGATAGACCACGCCGATGCCGTGCGCCAACGAAACCGCGGGCGAGCTGAGCTGAACGGGGCACCCGTCAATCTCGATGGTGCCCGCGTCGGGCTGCTGCAGTCCGGCCAACATGCCAATCAGGGTCGACTTTCCCGCGCCGTTCTCACCGAGCAGGCAGTGCACCTGGCCGGGCGCGATGTCGAGCGAAATCGAGTCGCAGGCAACGATCCCGGGAAACGACTTCGTGATCGCGGTCAGCCGAATCATCGACCCGACTACTGCCCTCTGGCGTCGATGATCGCTTGCACGGCGGCCAGATCGGTGGTGCGCGTCACCTGCACGCTGCCGTCGATGATGCCCGCGGTCGCCGCGTCGACGGCGGCCGCCACGTCACCCGTCAGTGCCGGGCTGTCAAGCAGCGACAGTCCGCCGTTGGCAACGTTCAGCTCGTAGGTGCGCGTGCCGAATGTGCCGGCCTCGACATCCTTGATCGCCGCCACGTACGCGTCGGTGAAGTTCCAGATCACCGAGGTAAGCACCATCTCCGGGTCGTCCACGATCTCGGTGACATCACCGATGGTCGCGATATAGCGGATCGGGTAGGGGGTGCCGGCGGTCTCGATGGCCTGCAGGTACCCGATGGTCGCGCCGTCGCCCATGCCGAAGATCACGTCGGCACCCGCGGCGATCACCTGGGTGGTGACAACCCGGCCGCCGGCCGAGTCGCCGTAGGCCGCGGGCCCCACGTAGGCGATGACGATGTTGATTGTGGGATCCACACTGAAGACACCCTGGGCGAAGCCGCCGGCCATCAGAAACCAGTTCAGGTCTTCGGCCGAGGCGACGATGCCCACCGTCTTCGTCGTGGTCGACTTTGCCGCGGCCACCCCGGCGAGGTACGCGCCCTGCTGCCCCTGGGTGATCACCGTGGCGACCTTGCCGGGTTCGTTCTTCTCGAAGTCGACCACCAGGGTGGGCACCCCGGTCTGCAGGCCGACGCGGTGGCCCGCGGCGTTGAACCCGCTGGCGTGGGCGATGATGAGGTCGTTGCCAGCCTCCGCGACCTGGGTGAGGATCGTCTCGGTGTTGTCGTAGCCCACGTTCGAGTTGTCGTCGAGCGTGATGCCCAGCTCATCCGCAGCCGCCTGCGCGGCCCAGATGCCCTGCTGGTTCCAGCCGTAGTCCGATTCCTTTTCCGGGGTGACGATGGCGAATTGCTCGACCTTGGTGCCAGCGGTTGCCGCGCCGTCGCCTCCGCCCGCCTCACCCGCGCCGGCCTCCCGCCCCGAGCAGCCGGCGGTGAGGAGCAGGGCCGCGGCGACCGCGACCGCGGCTCCGATGCGTAACCCGCTCTTCGCGGTGTGTGCCAGGCTCATGCGTCTTCCTCCAGGTGTCGCCGCGGCAGTGGGGGCTCGGATCGAGGCTCGACAATGTGCAGGCCCGCCCGAATCTCGCCCGCCTGCGCGAGTGTCTCGGTGTGTACTCATAAGCATGCCACTGACACGGGGTGTGACCTGCAATTACGACGCCCGATAACCCGTCTGATCTTCATATCTGGGCATCTCGCTGTAATACGCCCAGGGGTAGCAATACTCCGTCACTGGATCTTCCGTGACCTTGCCGATGCAGATCATGTCGCGATATCGCTCGGTGTCGGCCTCTGCAAAGTGCAGCCGGCAGAGCACGCGGAATGTCTCGGCATCGAGCATGTTCGCCGAGGGGTTCCAGCACTCTGTCGCGGTGACCGTGCCTGTGTGTGGCGCTGCCCCCGTGCCCGGGATGCCCGAGTCGCGCGGGGCAATCTCGGCGAGCTGCGCGATGATGCGCGCGTCTTCCCCCTGCGCCAGCTCGGCGCCCCCCGTCTCGGGCCCCGCCGCGCACCCCGGCACGCTGAGGAGCGCGAGAGTCGCGAGCAGCGCGAGCGCCGCAGTCGGGCTGCGCACCACTCCCCGCCAGGTAGGGCGCAAGTGGTTGCTTGAGCACGCAGGAAGCAGCCACTCACGCCCTACTTTGAGGGTTAGCGCGCCGCGATCCACGTCTCGAACTCAGCCGCCGTCAGCGGCCCGCTGAAGTAGAAACCCTGCGCGTAATCCGCGCGGTGGGCGCGCAAGAATTCGATGTGGGCCTCCGTTTCGGCCCCCTCCGCGACGGTCTCGAGCCCCAGGTTGTGCGCCAGCGTGATGATGGTCGCCACGAGATCGCGATCGGCCTGATTCGTCTCCATGTCTTCAAGAAACGAGCGGTCAATCTTTAAATAGTCGATCGGGTAGGTCTTGAGGTACTGCAACGAGCTATAGCCGGTGCCGAAATCGTCAAGTGCGACCTTCACCCCGAGCTTCTTCAGCTCGTGCAGCTGCGCCACCACGAGGTCAGCGTTCGAGGCGATCGACTCGGTGATCTCAAGCACGAGTTGGGCGGGATCCACCTCATATTTCGCGAGGGTGCGCTGCAGCATCTCGAGAAATCCGTCGTGATAAAACTGGTGGATCGAGATATTCACCGAGACCCGGAGCCGCCCGAGCCCCCGGGCGCGCCAATCGGCCAACTGTGCGCACGCCGCATCGAGTACCCAGGTACCGAGTTCGACGATGAGGCCACTCTCTTCCGCGATCGGAATAAAATCCTCCGGGGTGATCGAACCCAGTCGCGGGTTGTCCCACCGCAGCAGGGCCTCGACCCCGTGCAGCGCTCCCGATTCGAGATTTACCTGGGGCTGATACATCACCGAGACTTCGCCCCCGCGCAGCGCCCCGCGCAACTCGATCTCGAGCTGCAGCAGCTGATCTTCGCCCTCGCGCGCGATCGTGCGATGCAGGGCGAAGGTGTTTCGACCGTGCTGCTTCGCGAAGTACATCGCGTTGTCGGCTTTTCTGAAGATCGTGTCGATCACGTCTCCATCTTCGGGGGATGTCGCGATGCCAATGCTTGCCGACATCACCACCTCGTGGTCTTTGATGACGAACGATTCCTCGAACAGCTCTTGCAACTGCTCGGCGAAACGCAGCACCTCCGCCTCGTCTGGTGACTGCAGCACCGCGACGAGCTCGTCGCCTCCGTAGCGGAAGAGCGTCGCGCCCGGCGGCAGGTGCGCCGCGAGCCGCTTCGTCACCGACTTGAGCAGGAGGTCGCCGGTCTCGTGACCCCAGCTGTCATTCACGGACTTGAAACGGTCGAGATCCACCACCATTAAGGCGAAGGGACGCTTCGCAGCCATCAACTCTTCGAGCTGGCGGTGCATCGAGCGCTGGTTCGGGAGGCCCGTGAGGTAGTCGTGATAGGCCATCTCGTTCAGCGCCGACTCGAGCTTCTTGCGCTGGGTGATGTCTTTTCCGATGCAGTGGATACCCTGCAACTCGCCGTCGACCATAATCGGGATCACGGTGATGTGCAGGTCGACCACGTTGCCGGAGCGATGGAACATCGCCGTCTCGTACTGCACTGGGCCGCCCTGCTTCACCCGCATGAACTGCTCGATCGTGTACTCACGCATCTCGGGCACGATGAAGGGCAGGAACGGCTGGCCGATGAGTTCGTCGGCAACGTATCCCATCATCACCTCGGTGGCGTGGTTCATCGCCACAAAGCGCCCCTCGACGTCGTAGGTGAGCACCGCGTCGACGTTGTCGTCAAACAGTGCGCGATACCGCTGCTCGCTGGCCAGCAGCTGACGCTCCACCTCCTTGCGACGACTGATGTCGCGCGCGACCCCAAAGGCCCCGACGATCTCAGTGTCTTCTTTCACCGGGATCGCGAGAATCTCGAACTCGATCGGCACGTCCTCGATATCGATCAAGCGCACCTCGAAGCGCTCAACCTGACCGCTGAGCACCTGCGCGAACCGCTGCTCAACGAGCTCTCGATCTTCCTGGAACACCAGGTCGAGATACGTCATGTGCCGCAGTTGCTCCGTGGTGTAGCGCAGGATTGGCCCCCCCGCGGATGAGATTTCAAACACCCGGCCCGTGGGGTCGATGAAGTAGTTCAGGTCGGGGCTGTGCTCGAAGAGCGCCTGGAGGCGACCCCGCAAGTGTGCAAGCTCTGCCTTCAGCTGTTTCTTTTTTTGCATCGTGCACCGTTCGGTTGACGCTCTACCAACAGTCACCTGATTTTATGGCAGTTTCGGCGCGGTGCGCGCATCTGCGCGGAGGGAGTTGGGCGAGTGGCGGTTTCCGATTCGTTCGCAGCATTTCGGTGACTCGCTGTGTCGGGTGATTCTGAGGGTGAACATAGCCTCGACGACGCATTTCCGGGTGGATCACGCTGGTCCGCTCGGTACCGTGTGGGATGCGGGCCTCACCGCCGTACCCCCATACAGGCTGTGAGGCCCGACCCCCTTGGGGTGCGGGCTCTTCGGGCACGGGTGATTCGGCCGAGACGCTGAGCGCCGTACTCAGCGCATCGGGGGCGTGCGCGATCCACTGGCTAAACCGCGGCGCACAGCAACCAGCAGCAGCACGCCCAGTGCGGTGCCGAGCGTATTGGCGAGCACGTCTGCGGGGGAACTCACCCGGCCCGGGATGACCTGCTGGGCCAGTTCGATCAGCACGGAGATCGCCGCGCCGAGGCACACAGTGCCGAAGAGCGTCGCTCCCTCTATGCCTCGCGTCGCAGGGCTCGCCGGTCGCGCGAGAGCGATCGGCAGGAGCACACCGAGGGGTACGAACAGTGCGACGTTTGCGCCGAATTCCAGAGTCATGAAGGCGAATTGATACGGGATGCCAGCGCGCGAGGCAATCCCGGCGAGGGTCTCGACCAGGCCAAGAACTTGATGGCCCTCGGACGGGAGCAGCACAATCAGCGCGAGCGCGACACCGAACGCCCCGAGAAGCGCACGGGCGATCCAGGTTGTGGCGGTGGGGCGGGCCGCGGTGCTGGTGGTCGTCATTCCCACAAGTATGCCGTGTTGCCTCGACATCGCGGCGCCGCTGGTCGCTCCTTGGCTCCACGTTCCAAGACGCTTCCCCGCGCCCCACGCCCTGCACCCCACGCCCTGCACCAGCACCCACACCCACACCCAGGTCGGATATCTCAGTTCAGTCGGATCCAATTGGCCAATTCGGACCGACTGCCCTCTTTGCCAGGCTGTGTGTGAGTCACTCGGTTGACAGAAAGGTCACCCATCATGTCGATCACGCCGGGCTTCACTCTCACGGAAATCCGTGAGTATGTGCACGAGTACCAGAACCTTCCCCATGGCACGAAAACGAGATGGTTGAAAGAGCAAACCTTTTCCAAGCATCAGATCATGCGCTGGCAAGATGCCGTGTTCGGGGGCGATCTCGACCGCGGCATGATTCCGCGAGAGAGTAGCGGTATGACACCAGACGCGAAGGCCCGCCGGGAGATCTCCCACCAGCAGCGCAGCATCCCGAAAGAACAACACGACGCAGAACTCGCCGCGCTCAACGCCCGGATTCGTGAACTCGAGGGAACGAATGACGCGTTGGGAAAAGCTATCGGGCTCTTGCACAAGCTGAACGAGCAAGAGCCCGATACGTTGCCGGCGACCGGGCGAGAGAGTTCATCACCGCCGAGAACCTCCTCGTGACCGAGCTCACCCGCATCACGGGGTCACAGCGTAAGGCCCTGAGCCTTGCGGGGGTGTCCCGGGCGACGTGGCATTACCGGCAACAGCCCCGCCAAGTGGTGATGGCCCCGGTTCCGCAGGCCGAGCGGGCGTACCGGGCACGCATCAGTCCGACCGATCGGGAACGCATCGTGGGGTACATTCTTGCGGGGTGGGCGAAGAGCGTGTCCGTGGATCATGCGTACGCGTCGGCGTGGGATGCGGGAGTGATGCTCGCGTCGCGTCGCACGTGGTGGCGGATCGCTGCCGGCATCGAGGAGCAGATGCTGCGCCCGCAGGTCCCGACCCGGCGCGGGAAACGGGCCCCACGCGAGAAACCCGTCGTGACGGCGACCCGGCCCGGGCAAGCGTGGTCGTGGGACATCACTGACTTGTACTCGCCGTGGTGGGGGAAAACGTTCAAGGCATACAAGATCACCGATATTTTCTCGCGTGAGATCGTGGGGTGGCGGGTCGAGGAACGAGAGGCTGATCACCTCGCGGTCGAGATGTTTGAGACCGCGATCGCCCATTACGGAGCCCCGGAGGTGGTGCATGCGGACTCGGGGTCAGCGATGCGTTCACACGCGCTCCTGAACGCGCTCACCCACCACGGAGTCACGTTGTCGCATAACCGGCCGTACGTCTCGAACGATAACCCGTTCTCCGAGGCCGGGTTCCGCACGATGAAGTACCGGCCCGGCTATCCCAGAGTCTTCGCTGATCTTGCTGCCGCCCGCACGTATCTCGCCGAGTATGTGGCCTGGTACAACACCGAGCACAAGCACTCCGGGATCGCGTTGTTCTCACCCGCTCAGGTCGGTGACGGGTCATGGCGTGAGGTGTGGAAGACCCGCGACCTCGCGTTGCAACACTATTACGACACGCACCCGGAACGGTTCCGCGGGCGCCCGGTTACGCCGGCACCAGCGGACCTCGTGGGAATCAATCTCCCGAAACAAACCACACAACTAACGTCCGAGTGACTCCACACAGCTTGACACAGAGCGCTGAACTCAGATACCCGACGTGGATGCCCGCCCTCGGGCCGAGATCCACGACGTGCGCAACCCCCGCGACCCGCTTCCCAGCTTCCCCGCTTCACGCCCACAGCCTCGCCTCTCCCTGTGAAAGCCTGGCGTCATCCACAGATCTCGGCGCTTCGCCCCGCCCACACTGCGCATCAGCCACGCTAGAAACATGAAACTCGAGTCAGTCCTGCATCGGCAAGGCGGGGTGGTGTCGACCGCGTACCTGCGACGTGCGGGTCACTCGTTTCAAGCCATCGCTAAGTCAGTTGAGTCTGGGGTCGCCGAGCGGCCAAGAAGAGGGTGGATCGCGCTCCGCGGTGCCGATCCACTGTTGAAACTCGCTGCCCAGAATAACGCGGTTCTCACCTGTGTGAGTGCAGCGAAGCTGCAGGGGCTCTGGGTGCTCAGCGAATCTCGCCCGCACCTTGCCACACGAAGTGGTCATGCTCGCGCGCCCGAGACTGGCGGAGTCGTGCACTGGGCGACACCGCCGATTCCTAGACACCCTGAGATTTTGGTGGATCCGGTGGAGAATTTCTTGGATTGTGTCGCCCGCTGCCAGCCCCATGAATCGGCGTTAACCATCTTTGAGTCGGCGCTGAATAAGCGTCTCATCACTCGGATTGGGCTCTTGAAGCTGCCGATGAGCGCTGCGGCACGGCGACTGCTCGAGGTGGCGACCCCGTTTGCGGATTCGGGGTTGGAGTCCATCGTGGCGAGTCGACTGCAGTGGTTGCGAGTTCCCGTCGTGCCCCAGGCTTGGGTCTTGGGGCACCGTGTCGATCTCCTGATCGGGGAGCGACTCATCGTGCAGATTGACGGCGCGCACCACACCGGGGCTCAACGTGATGAGGACATCAGGCACGATGCCTACCTGCTCACTCATGGGTATCTGGTGATCCGTGTCTCGTACGCGCAAGTACTTGAGCACTGGCCCGAGGTACAGTCCCGCATAATGAGTGTGGTCGCGCAAGGGCTGCACCTCGCGTGATTCTCTCAATCTGCGACTGACCCGGGGTGCCTGGCAGGGAGCGCCTACCCGGGGTGCCTGGCCCAAGGTACCTGCCCGGGGTGCCTGACCCGAGGTGCCTACCCAGGGTGCCTGACCCGGGGTGCCTGGCCAGGGCGCTTGACCCAAGGTACCTGGCCAGGGC
The DNA here is from genome assembly GCF_052386045.1 of Leucobacter fengyongliangi. Taxonomy (NCBI): domain Bacteria; kingdom Bacillati; phylum Actinomycetota; class Actinomycetes; order Micrococcales; family Microbacteriaceae; genus Leucobacter; species Leucobacter fengyongliangi. The sequence goes on from NZ_CM126356.1 coordinate 2,298,095, forward strand.
GCTTGACCCAAGGTACCTGGCCAGGGCGCTTGACCCTAGGTACCTGGCCAGGGCGCTTGACCGGGTTGCCGACCCAGGGCGCTTACCCCTGTCGGAGTTTTGATTTCAGTCGGACCGAATTGGCCAAGTGCATCCGACTGCCCTCTTTGCCAGGCTGTGTGTGAGTCACTCGGTTGACAGAAAGGTCACCCATCATGTCGATCACGCCGGGCTTCACTCTCACGGAAATCCGTGAGTATGTGCACGAGTACCAGAACCTTCCCCATGGCACGAAAACGAGATGGTTGAAAGAGCAAACCTTTTCCAAGCATCAGATCATGCGCTGGCAAGATGCCGTGTTCGGGGGCGATCTCGACCGCGGCATGATTCCGCGAGAGAGTAGCGGTATGACACCAGACGCGAAGGCCCGCCGGGAGATCTCCCACCAGCAGCGCAGCATCCCGAAAGAACAACACGACGCAGAACTCGCCGCGCTCAACGCCCGGATTCGTGAACTCGAGGGAACGAATGACGCGTTGGGAAAAGCTATCGGGCTCTTGCACAAGCTGAACGAGCAAGAGCCCGATACGTTGCCGGCGACCGGGCGAGAGAGTTCATCACCGCCGAGAACCTCCTCGTGACCGAGCTCACCCGCATCACGGGGTCACAGCGTAAGGCCCTGAGCCTTGCGGGGGTGTCCCGGGCGACGTGGCATTACCGGCAACAGCCCCGCCAAGTGGTGATGGCCCCGGTTCCGCAGGCCGAGCGGGCGTACCGGGCACGCATCAGTCCGACCGATCGGGAACGCATCGTGGGGTACATTCTTGCGGGGTGGGCGAAGAGCGTGTCCGTGGATCATGCGTACGCGTCGGCGTGGGATGCGGGAGTGATGCTCGCGTCGCGTCGCACGTGGTGGCGGATCGCTGCCGGCATCGAGGAGCAGATGCTGCGCCCGCAGGTCCCGACCCGGCGCGGGAAACGGGCCCCACGCGAGAAACCCGTCGTGACGGCGACCCGGCCCGGGCAAGCGTGGTCGTGGGACATCACTGACTTGTACTCGCCGTGGTGGGGGAAAACGTTCAAGGCATACAAGATCACCGATATTTTCTCGCGTGAGATCGTGGGGTGGCGGGTCGAGGAACGAGAGGCTGATCACCTCGCGGTCGAGATGTTTGAGACCGCGATCGCCCATTACGGAGCCCCGGAGGTGGTGCATGCGGACTCGGGGTCAGCGATGCGTTCACACGCGCTCCTGAACGCGCTCACCCACCACGGAGTCACGTTGTCGCATAACCGGCCGTACGTCTCGAACGATAACCCGTTCTCCGAGGCCGGGTTCCGCACGATGAAGTACCGGCCCGGCTATCCCAGAGTCTTCGCTGATCTTGCTGCCGCCCGCACGTATCTCGCCGAGTATGTGGCCTGGTACAACACCGAGCACAAGCACTCCGGGATCGCGTTGTTCTCACCCGCTCAGGTCGGTGACGGGTCATGGCGTGAGGTGTGGAAGACCCGCGACCTCGCGTTGCAACACTATTACGACACGCACCCGGAACGGTTCCGCGGGCGCCCGGTTACGCCGGCACCAGCGGACCTCGTGGGAATCAATCTCCCGAAACAAACCACACAACTAACGTCCGAGTGACTCCACACAGCTTGACACAGAGCGCTGAACTCAGATATCCGACGGGGGTTTTGCCACTGGCGAGACCCAGACCCAGACCCAGGCCGAGACCGAGCCTCAAACCGAGACCCAGACCCAGACACAAACCCAGGCCGAGACTCAGCCCCAAATTCAGCCCCAAATTCAGCCCCGGGCAGACTGAGATCTCAGGGCACGCCTAAGCGGCGGAGAGGTCGACCGCGCCTCGGTCGATGAGCTGCTGCTGCGTCTCGGCATCGAGCACGGCGTGCACCAAGATGGGCAGATGATCGCTCGTACCTCGATCGAGCGTGCGCACGCTCTCGATGTTCATACCTGACGAGGTGGCGAAGTCGAAGTGCCCCCGAAACATCTTGTAGCGCGTGTAAGTTCGTTTGTCGCTGAGCGTCAGGTCGTATCCGGCCTCACGCATGTTGCGATCAAGCTTATTCTGGAACACCGGGTAGTTGTAGTCGCCCACCATGAGGGCGGGCAGCCCTGGGCCGAGCACGCGCAACTCGGCCAGCGCCGCGTGAATCTGGTGCCGACGCAGCGAGTTGAGCGCGGTGAGCGGTGCCGCGTGAAACGAGGCAGCGACGAGGTCGCGCCCGGTCTCGCGGTCGTGCAGGCGTGCGCCGAGCAGCCGCTCGTGCGCTGGCGCGAGCACCCGATCGTGCAGCGATTTCTTCAGCCGAAACGTGTGTGCCGCGCGCACCGCAAAGCGATCCTCGCGCACGTACATGGCAAGCCCAAGGCGATTGTTCTCGGTCGCATGCACCAGGCGCATGTGCCCGAGGTGCGAAGGAAGCGCGATCGAATCCGCCTCCTGGAGGCAGAGAATGTCAACCTCGTGCTGGTTAGCCAACTCGCCGATCTCGCCGACCGCACGGTTTTTCCTCAGGTTGTAGCTGACGGTTTTCACGCCCCACCTTTCGAACTCGGAGCGTACTTTGCGCCCCTCTTTCCAGCCTACGCCCGCGGACTGTGGTGCGGGTGGGGGTTCAACAACCTTTCACCTCACGCATAGCTTTCACGAGGTGGATCACGTTGGTTCACAGTGGATCGCGGCCTGCCTCAGAACCTCGCCACAGCGGCACACCTGCGCACGGAGTGCCGCCGGCGGCCGGGTATCTCAGCGGCTACCCGAGCGCCTCTGCGATCGCGGCGCGAATGGACTCGTCTTGCGGTTCGGTCGTGGAGCGGAACCGCACGATCTTCGGCTCGGAACCATCGGCCGGATCGGCGCTCACGACGAACTTCTCGAAGTTCCATGCCACGGGGCCTCCCACGCCCATCGGGTCTTTGCCGTGCTTGAGTTCCTTGAACAGCGGTGCTGCGTTCTTGCCATTCACCTTTGCCTTCTCAAGAAGCGGGAAGGTCACGCCGTAGTTGACTTGGCAGAACTCCCCGATCTCCGCTGCTGTACCCGGCTCCTGCCTCATGAACTGATTACACGGCAGACCTACCACCGTGAGTCCCTGCGGACCGAACTCCTGGTGCAGTTCCTCAAGCCCGCTGTACTGGGGCGTGAACCCGCACTTCGAGGCCACGTTGACCACGAGTGCGGCACCGGGCGCGATGTCGCCAAAGCGACGAACGGTGCCATCTGGCAGGGTGACTTCAAGGTCTCGGATCGACATGGAATGCTCCTTCGGTAATGAACCACAGACGACAGGCTCGCTTATCAATTATCTAGCTTAGCTAGTTAGTTACACAACCGGCTGCCGTTGCGGGTGCGGAGTTTTCGTAATATCCACGGCTGACGTTCAGGCATGCTCAGTGGCCGAACCGGTGGAGTGAGCTCCGCCGAACACGCCAGCACCCGGTCACCCGGTCACCCGGTCACCCGACTATCGGTCCACCGGCGCAGGTCGGTCACCGGCACCACACCCGCCCCGTCTCCGAGCGACGCAACCATGCGCACCGTCCCGGTGCCCCGCAGCATTCCCTCGTGGTCAAAATCGGCGGTGCCCGAGAACACCGCAAAGCGTTCGAGCGACTGCAGCGCGGTGGTCACGAGGTCTCCCCTGGTGGATCCCGCCACGGTCATCGCCTCCGCCGCCACGCGGAACGCATCGTACGCCTCGAGCGAGTACTGGCCGGGAACGATCCCGAAGGCGCTCGTGTAGGCCGCGATCCACTCGGCTTCGCCGGTAGGCAACTCGGGGGTGAGCACCTCGGAAGTGAGCAACTCCGGAGTGAGCGGAGACGTGGCATAGACCAGTTCAGCGAGGCCCGCCGCCGCGTAGCTGTCCAGCGATGAGGCGGCCACGTGTTCCGCATCCGTGCGCGGAGAGATCACACCGGGACCCTCAGATACGGGGAGCGGAGCGACGCGCTCAGCTGTTCCCGACACCAGAATGGGGCCCCGGAAACCCGCTGCCCTGAGGCCATCAACCAGCGGCACCCCTCCCAGTGGATTTCCGGTCCAGACGATGAGGTCGGGGTTCGATTCAAGCGTCGCAAGGATCGCGTCATCGCGATCCCCTCCCTGGGAGGTCACCGAGCCGGAGTGCACGATCGTCGGAATGGCGGGTTGCGACCCCCGTTCGGCCCACTCGATCTGCCCCTGGAACAGCTCGGCAAGTTCCCGTGCCGAAGCGGTGCGATCGTCGAGCAGGGCAACCGCGACGGGAGCGGAGATGGCAGCAGCGGTGCCACGCGCACTTCCAGTCCCAGTTCTCGCACCTGGGCCCCCCGTGGCCCCCGTGCCAGAAGCCCCGGCAGCGGGGCGATACTGACGCACGACATTCAGCCAAGCCGCGGCCTCCTGCACGGGGCCACCACTCATCAGAAACGCGCCCTGCCCGACAAGGGCAAGTGATGCTCCCGCGGGAACGACCGAGGGGATCCCAGCCTCGCCAAATATCGGAAGCGTGGGTAGCACGGCACCCGCGCAGTACCCACCCACTGACGCGTCAATACCCGCCGCGACGAGACGCGGCGCGGCCTCATACGCGGTGACTGCGTCGCACGCGTCGTCGATCACGACGAGCTCAAGTTCACGCCCGTTCACCCCACCGTCGCGGTTGAGTTCGTCGACCGCGAGCCGAGCTCCGTTGCGCATGGATTCGCCAAACGCGGATTCGGAGCCCGTGAGCGGCACGAGCATGCCGAGCTTGATCGGGGCCTCCGTTTCCGCTGCATCCTCCGCGTTCTGCGCCTCTCCCCCGACGACTGCGCCCTCCAGTGATTCCGGCGTCTCGAGGCTCCCTGAGGCCCCCGAGACATCGGTGACCGATTCGGCGGCGGCCGAACTTGCCCCCGCGCGAGGCTCTGCCCCGGCGCAGCCGGCAAGGTTGAGAGTCAAGGCCGCGCCCACCGCGGCAACGAGAGCAAGAACGGATACCCCGGATAACCGCCGCAATGGACGAGTAGATCGAGCGAACATCGGTGTCCCTTTCGAATGCCCCACACGACCCCCGATTCAAGAATCAGGGCCGCGGAGGCTACTGCCACCCGGCAGACATTACTGACGGGTCAAATGCAGACTGTATTCGAAAGCAGTCATCTCGCGCGGGGCCTATCCACAGCTTTGGTGCGGATCAGGGAGTTATCCCCAGGCGAGCTGCGCGATCCACCATAAACCGAGCGCGCACGCCAGCACGCTGGCCCCAAAGCCCCAGAGTGTCAGCCGCCTGGCGCGCTGCGATCGGCGATTCATCGAGGGCAGCGCGCTGCGGTCGGCGGCGGCCTGCTCGTTCGTCTGGCCGGGGGCGTTCATGGTCGGTCACCTGGGCCTGCAGGAGCGTTCACCGCGTTAGCCACGCTCAGTTTCGTCGCGGATCTCAACTTCGAGGGTACCCAGCAGCAAGCGAGGTGTCGCGATGACCGGCTGCCGGGGGTCAAGCTCCTGCTCACGCCCATCGTCGTGCAGCAACACGACGCCGTTGGTGGAGTCGAGATCTTCGACCACCCATCCCTCGCCATCGTGGCTGAGCCGCGCGTGGGTCTTCGAGAGAGTGCGCGTGGGGTCGGGGATCACGACCGCGTGCACACCCGGTACGCTCTCAGGCCTGCGCCCGACGACGTTGTCACGGTAAAGCGGCAGTGCTTCGCCGTCGGGAAGCACGAGATGGCCGGTCACGCGAGATTCACGGCGCACGACGGTCGTGCGGTCGAGGTCTTCGGTGAAGTCACTGGATGAAACGGAACCGTCGGGAATCGGCGGAGCAACGGGAGGGTCGGGAGTGACGAGCGGAGCGGAGCGCACGGCCGGAGCGGGAGGAACGGGGGGAGCGGCTGGAGTCACCGGAGTCACCTGATCGACCTGAGGTGACGTTCCAGCAGAGTCCGACTCCGCGCGTCGGGCCGTTCGCGGGGGCTGGGCCGGCAGGGGCTTGGCCGACAGGGGCGGCGCCTCGGGAATCTCGAAGGGCTCGTGCTCGCTGATTGCCGCAGTCCAGGAGAAGGGTTCCGCCGAGACCGCTTGCCCCAGCGGCACCCCCGGGGGCGCTTGAAATGACTCAGCCGCGAGTCGTTCGTAATCAGTCTCGATGCCGCTCAGCGGCGTCACCCGCACGGTGTCGTTCTGGCCGGAGGTCGGCACTCCCGGCCCGAATGGCTCGGCTGCACCGCCGGGCGCCCGCCCCACGTGACCAGACTCGAACCCCACACCCAGGCCTCGCAGCTGCTCCTCGTGGTCACGCCTCGCCTTCGCGGCTCGGACCCACCACACGCTGAGCCCCAGCGCCACCACGAGTATCACGACAACAATCGCGATGACCACCCACACGAAGGCATTCATGCTCACCATGCGTTTGCACTCCTCAAGATAGTTCCTCCGGTCGTGATGCTCTCGCCACACTGTCACTGCCACTGAAATGCTCGCGGCGCCTGCCAAACCGGATGCCCAATGAGCGTAGCGCGAATGCCTCGCGGAGTCTGCCCCAGACCCCGGTCTCAGCGCGATGGTGCGCGGCTTCGTCGTCGACGAGGCGCCACAGCCGCTCCGCATCAGCATCGCTGAACTCACCGGGCGCAAACACCGCGCGATCCACCTCGGTGGCGATCTGGCGCGCAGCCTCGGTGCCCAGCAGCCGCGCGGTGTCGCTGCGGGCCATCGCTCGAGGCACGCTCACCCCGGCATCGGCCGCGCGATCCACCAGTTCAAGCCACGCCCCGATCGCACGCAACTCCGGCACCGGCTCGCGGCGCCGCAGGCGAGCGCGCCACCGCTTCGCGAGCGGAAGAAAGAGGAGCGGAACGGCAAGCAACACGAGCGCCGCAAGCGACAGCAGCCCCGCCCGCACCACCGGCCACAAGCCAGGATTGGGCGCACCCTGCTCGGCCTCGTCAGCCGCCTCGCTGCGATCGCCGAACCCCAGTGGTGGATCAACCTCACGCGCGTCCCGCTCTTCGGCTGCGGTGGGAAACTCGGGCAGCCGTTCACCCTCCGCCAGCGAGGTTGGTGGCAGGGTGACCTGCGGCGTCGCGTCGAGCGGCGCCCAGTCCCCCGACTCGCCGCGCACCTCGATCCAGGCCGACACGTGCTCGCCGGTGCACACCGATTGGCAGCCCGTCACACCGGGTACCCCCGCACCGAGACGCACCCCGAGCACGACCCGCGACTCGAATCCCAGCGCACGAGCGAGCAGCGCGGCCGCGGCCGCGAACTGTTCGTCATCGCCGACCGCCGCGACCAGCTGCGCCTCGCCGGCACGGTCGCCAACCGACCGTTGCTGCGTGTTGAGCTGCGCGAAGAGCTCCTCGAGACGCGCGATCGAGTGGCCCCCGACGCTCGGCTCAAACCGGGTGCCGTGCTGCTCGGCGAGCCGGGTGATCCACTCGTTGTCGGTGCCGCTCATGGCATGACTGAGGTACCCGCGCGCGCGCAGCCGATCGACCAATTCGGTCAGGCCCGCGGCCGTGGCGGGCTGATTTTGGGCGCGGATCCACGCCGCAAGTTCGGGCATCGTCTCGATGTCGAGCAGCGGGGTGTCGGATGCCGGCGCCCCCTCGAGCTGTTCATCTGGGGCGGCGCTCATCTGGGCGGCGTAGCCGTCGCCGGGGGCGAGCCCTTCGCTGCCGGGCTCACCCGGAACCGCGATCGCGGCCCCAGTGTCGCGATTGACATAGAAGGCATCGGCGAGCAGATCGGATCGCGGGCCCGCAAACTGCGGGGGGCCGCCCAGTGGCGCGGTGGGTGCCCAGATGTCGTCGTAGCCGCCTTCGATGGTGATGGAGACGCGCACGGGGTCTGCGACGCTCGGCCCGCTCGGAAACCGGGTGAAGCGCCCCGCGGCCTCAGGGCTGACCTGAAAATTGACGCCGTCGTAGTCATCGAGCACGGCAAGGCGGAGACGGCCGGGAAATGCATCGGTCCCACTCACCTCGAACAGCGGCACGTCGATGCGGGCGTCAGTCTTCCACTCCCGATACCCGGCGAGCGGGCTCGGCCGTTCGGCCACCACGAGCTCGGGGTCGACACTGTCGCGCGGCACTGTCCGCTCTCCGCTGAGCGCGGGAGCGAACGTCAATCCGATGAGGCCGGCAAGCAGCAGCATCACGGTCGCCGATGCCACACGGGTCGCCCGACCTCGTACGATGGCGGATCGCCCCGCCCGGCCGAGCCGCAGCGCCGCCCGTCGATCGGCGCCCGCGTGCCACGCCACCCACACCGCACCGAGGGCCGCTGCGGCCACCCACAGCGCCACCTCCCGGGGGGCAAAGAGCGCCACCGCGCCGACGCGCAGCGGTGCGCTCACCTCCGCCGAGCCAAATACGGTGCCGAAGGCGATCGGGACCAGGAGCGGGAGTGCCGCGAGTGAGACGACGCGGCGACCGCGCAGCGCGATCCACCCGGTAGACAGTGACGTGACGAAGAATACAACGTAGGCGGGCACGAGCACCGTCTGGTAGGTGCCCACCGGCAGGGTGAGGGTGAGGAGCTGTTTCCACCCCGTGACCACGGCGGCGAGCGCATCTGCGGCCCACGGGAGCAGCCCTTCGGGAGGCCCGAGGAACGCCAGGGGCACCGCGACGGGAAGCACGGTGAGCGCGAAGACGACGACGGCGACCGTGAGGAGCAGCGGCGCCGACCAGCGCAGCCGCACGCTCACCCAGACGATGCCGCTGCCGAGAACGAGCCCCGCGACGGCAGGCACCAGCAACCAGGGTGTCTGGTAGATCGGCCAGGCGGCGAGCACGCCAAGCAGCGTTGCGAGGGCGGCCGCGGCGACAGTCACGGCGACGGCCGCCGGGCGCACGCGCGTCACCGCGACCCTCGCAGCATGAGCCTGGGCAGGTCGCCGAGCGCCCCGACGGTACACACGGTGAACGGGTCGATATGTTGTAGGGCCGGGTCAGCGAGCCAGTCGCAGCGCACCGCGACCACCCGCACGTCGGGGCTGAATGCGGCGGCGGCCCGGCGGAGGCGATCAAGCCCGGGCATCGACCCGGTCACCACATAGACAATCGAGAGATGACGGCGAGATGCCGCGAGGCCGCGCGTCACTCCCTCAATGCGGGCGGCACGCTCCGTGGCGGGGCGCAGTTCGGCCCACGCGTCGAGCAACTGAGTCGTATCTCGCGACGGCAGCTCCTCGACTCCGTCGACGCTCGGGCGTACCCGTCCCGGCGCCCAGGCCGAGGCCACGAACCGTTCGCGCCCCTCGCGCACCGCTTGCGCCGAGAGCGAGGCTGCGACGCTCACCCCAAGCTCGAACTCGTCATCCGACGCGTATTCATCGCGGCGCGCATCGAACAGCACCGCGACTCGGGCCGTCTGCGATTCCTCGAACTGGCGCACCATGAGCGTGCCGGTCTTTGCCGTCGATTTCCAGTGCACGTGGCGCAGCGCATCGCCCTGCGCATACTCGCGCACGGCGTGAAACGACAGGTCGGCATCGGTGAGGCGTCGACTTGCTGCGCCCTCGAGATCGCGCACGAGACCCGCGGTGCCGGGTGGCAGCGAGACGGTCACCGGGTGCACGTGCACGAGGTGAGATTCGGGCCAGGTGACCTCGCGGCCCAGGATCCCCAGTGGATCGCGTCTCGCGACCGTGATCGGACCCACCCGAACCACTCCGCGCCGAATCGCTGGCACGTCGGCACGCAACGTCGTACTCTGCTGTGCCCCGAGCATCGGCACCAGGAGTTCGCCGAGCGCCTCACCGACCGGTAGCTCGATGATGGCGGGCAACTGCGGGCGCGTGGCTCCGTTCTCCACCTCGATGTCTGCGTGCACCTCACCACCAGCGACGACGCTGTGCCTACTCAGGTGGATCGACGCGCGGTAGTCGCGGGAACCCAACAGGAATGGCCACGCGGTGAGAAACAGAGCCGCTGCGGCGAGCGCCAAGAACCAGGCCTCGATCCACCCGAAAAGCGCGCCAGCGAACGCGCCGATCACCAAGATGACGAGAGCGAACCAGCCGAGCGGGCGTAGCCGGATGTCTTTCACGCCGTGCCGTTCTCCTGCGGCTGGGGCACGTCGAGCAGAATCTGGCCAACGACTTGCTCGGCGGTGACCCCGTCGAACTCGGCCTCCGGCTCAAGCACGAGGCGATGCGCCAGCACGGCGATCGCGAGGTCGCGCACGTCGTCGGGCACCACGTAGCCGCGGCTGTGCACGAGCGCCCAGGCGCGCGCCGCGCGTTGCAGGGCGAGCGCACCTCGTACGCTGGCACCGAGGCGCACCTCGCTCGCAGCGCGGGTCGCCTCGACCAACCGGGTGAGGTACTCGGCGATGATGGGGTTGACGTAGACCTCGGCGGCGAAGTCCTGCAGCTGAATCAGGGTGCCGACGGTCATCACGGGCGGCACCATCGGACCTCGCCCGCCCGCCATCGTCTGCTCGGTCAGGATGCGTCGCATCGCGGCCTCGTCGGGATAGCCAATCGATGTCTTCAGCATGAAGCGGTCGAGCTGCGCTTCTGGCAGCCGATAGGTACCCGCCTGCTCGATCGGGTTTTGCGTCGCGATGACCATGAAGGGCTCGGGTACCGGGTGCGACATCCCGTCGACGGTGATCTGCCGTTCCTCCATCACCTCGAGCAGCGCCGACTGCGTCTTCGGGCTCGCGCGGTTGATCTCGTCGGCAAGCACCACGTTCGCAAAGATCGGCCCCGGGTGAAAATCGAAGCTCTGGCGCCCCTGGTCGTAGACGGTGACACCCGTCACATCACCCGGCAGAAGGTCGGGGGTGAACTGAATGCGGGAGGCCTGGCCCTGCGTGACCGCGGCGAGCGCGCGCGCGAGGGCGGTCTTGCCCGTGCCGGGCACGTCTTCGAGCAGCACGTGCCCCTCGGCGATCTGCGCGGCGAGCACCAGCTCGATCACCCGCCGCTTGCCGTGAATGACCTGCTCGATCGCGTCCACCGTGGTGCGCAACGCGTCGCCCGCCCAGGTCGCACGCTCGCTCGACAGCGGACCCGGCGTGGTCGCGAGTGCGGGGGCACCCGTGCGCGAGTCGGTTGGCGGCGCGGTCGACGTTCCCTCTGGTGAAGCCTGCGAGGTGCGCGGCTGAGGTTCCGGGTTCTGTGGTGTGCTCATCGGTGGCTTCCTGTGTCCGGTGCGGGGTGCGGGTGGTCTCGTTGCAGGGGTGGTCGCTTCGTGGCAGTGGATCGAGGCACTACGTGCCTCCCACAATGATCTGGCGCGTCACGGGTGCCGCATCGCCCCACTCGTTCGTGGCGCACACGGTCACCACCATTGCCTCACCCGGCACTCCAGTGAGTTCCTCGGGTTCGTAGTCTTCCCAATCATTGTTCGCAACACAGACACCTCGTTGCACGATCCCATATCGAATGCCTTCACCCCAGTTCGCGAACAGATCGACCGTTGCCAGCACGGTCGGAGAGCCGGGCTCAGTCTGGAGCGTGAGCATGTGGATCTTCGGCGGACCCGCGACGCTGAGTCCCTGTTCGGCAATAACACCAGTATTGGACTCGTTTAACGGGTGAGGAAAACGGCTCACCGGCACTGCCTGTAGTAGGGAATCACCGACGGGAACGATAATCACCTCGTCGACAGAGTTATTACCGCTGCTCGGCACGAGCGTCTGCAATGGGGCACCGTTCAGTAGCAGCAGGTATTCCTGCACATCTGCGCTCCCGGTGATACGCACTCTCACGGTGCCGGTGTTTCCGCCCGGGTCGGCACTTGTCTGTTCTGGCGGCATGAAGTTAGGCATCGCTGGAGCTCGGTACGCCCAGCCCGTCGCTGCGGCGGAACTCGCCGACTCTCCGACCGCGTTTACCGCACGCGCCGAAAACTGATGCTGTGTGCCGAGCGTCAGCCCGCCCACCTCGCAGGTGAAGGTCGCGCCCACCGGGGTGCACGTCGCCGAGATTGCGGCCCCGTCTTGCCTGATGGCGACGCCCTGAAGCGACGGATACGCATTCTGGGCCTCACCCAGGCTGACCCGCAGGGTGACTCCGGTCTCGCTGTATCCGACCTGTTCGACGAGTGCCGGGGCCGGGGGCACACCGAGCGCCTCAAAGCTGAGCATGCCCACCCCCTGCCGGTTCTGCGCGTCACGCACGGTGAACGTCACCTCGCATATGCCACCCGCGACACGTTGATCGGCCCAGCTCACCTGTACCGCGTTGCCCACGACACGGAAGCCGCCGATCGCACACGCTGCCGCGTCGACCGCGACGAGCCGCAGCCCGCCGCCGGGCCTCCCCGCAAACGGGTCGTACTCTCCCGCCTGCCCTACGAGGTCAGTGCTGCAAGCGGTGCCCACAGTACAGGTGAGGGCAACCGAAGCACCCCGGGGGGCATCGGTCGCCGCTTCCCCGACCCGTAGAGTCAGGAGGGATTGGCTTTCGCTCGCGCCGGCGACGCTCACCGTGATGTGCTCCTGCGCCCCCGGGGTCGCCCCAGCGAGTGCCTGCACGGTGAGGCTTGCCCCAGATTGGTTGATTTGGAACGACGCCCCTCCACCGCTGACCGTGAACCGCAGCGCATCCATCTGCCCCTGGCGGCCGCCCTGCCACTCGACCATTGAGCCCAGCGCGACCGTTTCGGTGGCACCGGGAGCGACGGTGCGGGTGAGGGGTCGCAGTTGGGCGACGGGTTCACGCGGCACGATGCGCACCGGCAACGGAAGCGCGGTGAAGGTCGTTTGTTCGAGCAACCGCACGCGCACGGTACACGTGTCAGACCACGGCTCCCCCTGGCCCGCCAAGTAGCGCACACTCGAACCGCTCACCGCCGCGCAGGTGGCCTGGGCGCGTTGCGTTGCGAAGGCACCATCGCCGATCACGATCTGGTCTCCGGGCGAAAGATCGAGCATCGAGCGCAACTCCGCGGTGACGCTGTCTCCTTCATTCACCGACAGCGGGGCGGTGCCCGACTTCAGACTGAGCCGGAGCTCGTCGAGCGGTGGTACCACCAGGAAGCCGTAGCCCACGACCTCCGCTCCGGTGGTATCGATTCCGCTGAGCCGGAAGGGCACGAGGTCACCTTCGGCCCGGTACTCGCCGAGAATTCGGTTGCCACTGACCCGGTACCGATCAGCCGCTTCCCCCCAGAGCGAAAGATCGAGGGCGGCCACGTCACCCGTGGCCCAGCTCACCCGTCCCTCGACCACGTCGACGCCGACCGCGGCAAAATCGACGCGATCTCGGACCGCGAGCACGGTGTCGGTGACCCGTGGTGCCTGCAAACCCACTCGTTCTGATACCTGCACAACGATGAGACCGTCGGCCGTGCTTCCAGTGACGCGAGAGCGCACGGAATAGCGGTACGACACGGTGCCGAGTTCATCGCCGCCCGCGATGCGCACGACACCACTCTCGAGCGCGTCCAGATCGATGCGCGCGGCAAGCACCGCGTATTCGGGCGAGCTCTCCCCACCCGGCACGTTTGGTTCGACTGACACGAGTTCGAGCGCACCCCCGGAGGGATCGATGTCGTTGTCGAGCGGACGCACGACGGCATCGTCGCCCGTACCCCGCGCGATCCGCACATAGTCGCTATAGACCACCGGTGCACCCCCGCTCGCGTCGGGGTCTGTCACGATGATGCGCAGGCTCCCTGTCGCCTCCCCGCCACCGGAATCGCGCACCGTATAGCTCGCGAATCTGACCCCGCGGGAGGCGCTCGGGGATGCTTCGATTTGCACCACGCCGGTGCGTGGCTGCACCTGGGCCACTACCTGGGAATCGTCGGGCTCCTGCACCGAAACAAGCCGCACCCGGTCGCCGTCAGGGTCAACCCCAGACAGCGGTACCTCGGTCTGGACGGTCTCGCCGGGTGCCAGTCGGACGGTCACCGACGGGGGGTGCGGATCACGGTTCGCACCCGCCGGAAGCACCGTGATGGTCACCTGCGCAGTGTCGCCAAGTTCGGGACTACTCGCACCATAGGTCGTGTAGCTCAGGGTATAGGTGCCCGGAATACTCGGCGCGAGGTAGCGCACGAGGCTCCCCGATGCGAAAGCCAGCGCGTCGCCTGCACCAGCAACCTCGGGGTGGAGCACGAGCCGCTCGCCGGGCGGCGCGACATCGTTCTCGAGCACCGGAATGTCGACGACTGACCCCACGCGCACGGTGGCCGTATCCGGCACCGCGATGGTCCCGCTACTGGACGCGGGAATCTGAAACACGGTGAGTCTGCCGCGAGCGGTCTCGTCGCCCTCACGCACGACCACCTCAACCGAGCCGATGCGACCGGGCTGCCCGTCAGAGCTCGCCCCCGATACCCTGACTCGCGAGTGTTCGATGACATCCGCCCGCATCCGCCCGTCGACCACCACTGCCGACTGCACCGAGAGCCCGCGGCTTGCGGCTCCGGGAATCGCGTCGAGCACATCGACCGTGGTGTCGGCGAGTGGTCGCACGAAGGCGCGCAGGGGCGGGAGTGCGAGAGCCGGGAGGCTCTCTCCCGCGGTGATCCGGATCGCACCTGCCACCTCTTGACCGGTCACCGTGTCGCGAATCGTCACTGAGACGAGTGCGCCGCCGCCTGGAGCCGTCACGGTGAGCGTTCCCGTTCCCTGGCCGACGGTGAGATCGAGTGCCCCCTGCTGCACGGCGGCATCGCGCAACTCAAACGAGCCCGAGCCGCCGGTGACGCGTTCGAGCGGGCGGAGCACGGTGGGCACACCCGTCTGCACGGTGCTCGCGATCGACGCAAACTCAAGCGCGGCACCGGTGCGCACCCTCACCCGCAGCTCGCGCTCGCGCGATTCGCCGCGGGCATCGGCCACCGTCACGCGAATCGTGGCCTCCCCGTCGGCAGCAGCGGGGTCAAGATGACGCACGGCTAGCTTGCCGTCAGCGGTGACGAGCGCACGCAGCGGGGCTTCGGGGTCTGTGGACACCGCACCTGCGAGCACCATCGGATCGCCCTCTGCGTCGACCCAGCCCTCCAGGATGGGCAGCACCAGGGTGCCACCCGGGGCAAGCTCCGGGGCCGGCCAGGCGCGCTGGCAGCCGACGACGGGGCACCACTCCGGGGCCGTATTGACAGCGTCATCGGCAATTGTCACGGTCACGGTGGCGGGCTCAGAAACCGATTGCCCGTCAGTGACGCGATAGGTGAAGCTCGAGCTCCCCGTGGCCTCGGGGTTGGGCTGCAGCGTGAGCTCCTGCCCACCCCCGAGCAACTGGACGGTGCCGAAGTTCGCATCAAGGCCCGTTCCGGCCTCGTCACCCAGGCTCTCAGGCACGATTGTGAGAACGTCGCGTCGATTCGGGTCGAAGTCATTGAGCAGCACCGGCAGCGAGGCGGGCTCACCCGACCGCACACCGAACGCGTCGGCAGCGGCTACGGGCGGTTGTTGCTCGGCAACGTCTTCGGTCACCTGCGCCCCGACCTCCTGCGTGGGTGGGGTCACCAACTGCCACTGCGCCACCGGTATCAGCTGTCCGTCGGGCACCCGCCACAGCATCCCAGTACGCACTTCCGCGAGCACCGCGCGACTGCCATTCGAGTGGATCGCCGGTTCAATCTCGCCCGGAAGTTCTACCGCGGCATCAAGTTCGAGTTCCCGCAGCCCGCCCGTCTGCGTCCACATCTGCGCCGAGGCTCCGCCGATCCACGCGGCAACGCGATCTGCGCCGATCGCCACCGGGCGGGCGGGAACCCCCGAGGCCACGGCAACGCGCGAAGTCGCGCCCGCGCCACTCACCGACCACAGGCCGCCCTCATCGGCGACGAGTGCGTCGGTGCCCGCGGCATCCCCGCTCGCAAACTGCAGGAGTGCCACGCCCTCCGTGTCGAGTTGCGCCGGAGATTCCTCCTGTTCGCGCCACAGGTTGCCGCTTTCGGCATCGAACAGCACCCATGATCCCGCGACGATCGCGAACTGCGCATCACCCGGAACCGTTTCGGGCACGTCGCTCACGCCGCGCCGAAATTCCGAAGCGGCGACATCGAACCATCGCACGGTGCGGGTATTCGCGGTGAACAGGCCGATCAGCCCCGCCTCGGTATCGAACGCGACCGCGTCTGCCCGAAAGGTCGCGTCACCGGTACTCTGCCCCGCAAACGGGTCGAGCAACTGTGCGGGGCCGAGCCCCTGTTCGGCCGCGGGATCCACAGCCGCCAGGTAGGCCTGGCCCGCCTCCGTGCGAAACAGCACGGCATCTCGAGACGCGTGCACCTCGGTCGTGCCCTCTGGGGTGCGGATCGCGTCGCCCGCACCCGTGGTCTCTGGTGCGGCTGCGGGCACGGGCAGCTCGGCGGCTGCGTCTACAGCGGTGCCGGCGCCCACGGTCGGATCTTCACTCAGGTCGGCGGGATCTGCCGCATCTATCGGCCACGCCCGCGAATGGCCCTGGGTGAGCAGCATGCCCATTGCCCCGGCCTGCACCACTCCGCTCGGGTTCTCGACCTGGCGCACGGCATCGATTTCGGCCGTCAAGGTGTTCACTCGCGCATACTGTCCGGCTGACCGGGCGACCCAAACGCCGGCTTCCTCACGGGGCGTTTCGCGAGCGTCGAAGCCTCCGGCCACCACCGCGAGCGTCACGAACAGTGCCAGGGTGACCCCTGCCGAAAGCCACCCGATCCATCCCCGAGCGCGCATCAGATCAGGCCCATCCAACCCGAAATCGCGACCACCGCGGCGATCGCAACCACCGCGATAGCCGCACCCATGACGCCTGCGCGCAACGACGATACCGGTGGATCAGGCACGACCCCGTCTCGGTCGGCCCGCTCGCGTGCCACCGCGGCACGCGCCTCGGCACGGCTCACCGGTCGCACCGCAGTCGTCGATCCGCCGCGCACGACTCCGGGTGCCACCGGCTGCGATTCGTCAGCGGGCCATAGGTCGCGGGTGATGTCGAAGGGCGTGACATCGAACCCATAGTGGCGCTGCAGTTGCTGCAACGCACCGGCAAACACATCCATCGAAGCGAAGCGCTGCTCGGGGCGCGGCATCATCGCCTTCTTCAGCACCGCGTCGACCGCCTCGTATCCCGCTGCCCCCGGAATGGGGGTGTAAGTGGCCCTGCTGATGCGCTGCGTGATGAGGCTCCGAGTGTTTTTCTCCGGTTCGGGAAGCTCGAACGGCGAGCGCCCGGCGGCAAAGGTGTAGAGCGTGGCGCCGAGGGACCAGACCTCGGTCGCCACCGTGCCCGGGGTCTGACCGGCGAGCACCTCAGGGGCCGACCAGGGAATAGTGACCGCGGTCATCGCCGTCTCTGATGATGCTCGTCCGCGCAGCGAAGCGATTCCGAAGTCGGCAAGAGAGGGTCGGCCCAGCGTCGTGATGAGCACGTTGGAGGGTTTGATATCGCGATGCAACACCCCCGCTCGATGTGCTGTCTCCAGCGCGCCGGCGAGGCGCACCCCGACATCGAGCACCTGTGCCAATTGAGCGGGCCTGTTTCGCGTCTGCTCGCGCATCGATCCCGGGCAATACTCCATCACGAGGTACGGGCGACCATCTGCCGACACCCCCGCACCATACACAGACACGATGGCGGGGTGGCCGGCAAGCCGGGCAATCGCGTCGGTCTCGACCTGAAAATCGGACCGTTCTTCAGCGGATTCGAACCCACTCTTCAGCGCCTTCACCGCGACCATGCGACGGGGCAGATCTTGCTCGTAGAGATAGACGCTCGCGAATCCGCCCTCACCCAGTGGACGCACATAGCTCAGCCCCGTGATGCGGGGAGACTGCTGTGGCGCGGGCATGCACCAATCCTACGGAAGTCGCGCCCGTGACACCGATGCCATCCACAGGCATACAGCACAAAACCCCCGGCCCGAGGGCCAGGGGTTTGTGTGAGCGCGAATTAGAACGCGCTGGTGTCGAGCGGAATGCCAGGGCCGAACGTGGTCGACACGGCACCCTTCTGCACGTACTTGCCCTTTGCCGAGGTCGGCTTCAAGCGCACGATCTCGTCGAGCACAGCGGTGATGTTGTCGTGCAGCTGATCTGCAGAGAACGATGCCTTGCCCACGATGAAGTGCACGTTGGAGTGCTTGTCAACGCGGAACTCGATCTTGCCGCCCTTGATGTCGGTGACTGCCTTGGCAGCATCAACGGTCACGGTGCCGGTCTTCGGGTTCGGCATGAGGCCACGCGGGCCCAGCACCTTACCCAGACGGCCAACCTTGCCCATGAGCTCGGGGGTCGAGACGGCCGAGTCGAAGTCGGTGTAGCCAGCGGCCACCTTCTCGATCAGCTCGTCGCCGCCCACCTCGTCAGCGCCGGCAGCGATTGCGGCCTCGGCCGCAGCGCCCGTCGCGAACACGATGACGCGGGCGGTCTTGCCCGTGCCGTGGGGCAGGCTGACGGTGCCACGCACCATCTGGTCTGCCTTGCGGGGATCCACGCCGAGCTTAACGGCGACCTCAACGGTCGAGTCAGTCTTCGCAGACCCGGTCTCCTTCGCCAGGGCAACAGCCTCAGCGGGAGTGTAGAACTTGCCTTCCTCGAGCTTGGCGAGGGCGGCGCGATATGCCTTTGACTTCTGTGCCATGTTCGTAGCCCCTTACTCGACCGTGATGCCCATGGAGCGAGCGGTGCCCGCAATGATCTTTGCTGCCGCGTCGATGTCGTTCGCGTTCAGATCGGCCTGCTTCTGCTCGGCGATCTGACGAACCTGCTCGGCGGTAACCTTGGCAACCTTCACGGTGTGCGGGGTGCCCGAGCCCTTCTGCACGCCAGCAGCCTTCTTCAGGAGCTCGGCGGCGGGGGGAGTCTTGAGCACGAAGGTGAACGAACGATCCTCGTAGACGGTGATCTCTACGGGAACGACGTTGCCTCGCTGGGATTCCGTCGCAGCGTTGTACGCTTTGCAGAATTCCATGATGTTGACGCCGTGCTGACCCAGCGCAGGACCCACGGGGGGTGCGGGGTTCGCGGCGCCGGCCGAGATCTGAAGCTTAATCAGACCTGTGACCTTCTTTGCCTTAGCCATGTTGTTTCCTCTCTCGAAACCGGACTCTCACCGGCTTCTCCCGCTTCCCGAGTCGGTCTCGGGGCGGTAACCGCGGGCTGGCTGCCCCCGGAAATCTTCAGTTGTGAGCGTAAATCTTACGGTGGCGGATCCGCGCGCGGCCCCGATCCACTGTCAAGCTGTGACGCTAGACCATCTTGGTGACCTGGTCGAAGCTGAGCTCGACCGGGGTCTCACGCTCGAAGAGCGACACGAGCACCGTGAGCTTGCCCGCAGCGGCGTTGATCTCGCTGATCGTGCCCGGCAGGCCCTCAAACGAGCCCGACTTGATCGTGATGGTCTCGCCCACCTCGAAGTCGATCTCGACGTTGCCAGCGGCTGCGGCGGTAGCTGCGGCCTTGCCCTTGGCGGTCGTTGCCGGCTCGAGCTCGACGGTGCTCTTGAGCATTTCGAACGCCTCGTTGAAGCGCAGCGGCACGGGGTTGTGAGCGTTGCCCACAAAGCCGGTGACGCCGGGCGTGTGACGCACAACCGACCAGGAGTTTTCGTTCAGATCCATACGCACCAGCACATAGCCCGGGATCCGCACGCGGGTCACCATCTTGCGCTGACCGTTCTTGACCTCCATGACCTCTTCCATGGGGACCTGAATCTCATAGATGTCGTCGACAGCGCCCATCGTCTCGCGACGGTTCCACAGGTTCGACTTCACCTTGCGCTCGTACCCAGCGTAGCTGTGCACGACGTACCATTTGCCCGGCTTTGCGCGCAGCTCGCGCTTGAACGTGGCGTAGGGGTCTTCGTCGACCTCATCCGCGTCAATTGACTCGAGCTCACCGTCTGCAGCTGAGTCCGCGAGGGCATCCGCGGCGGCAGCAGCCTCGTCGGCACTGTCGATATCGAGGGCATCCTCAACGATCGCGTCTGCCTCGGGATCTGCCTGGTTCGCCAGCGCATCGAGTGCCGCGTCGAGGTCGGCCTCGGGTGTGTTGCTGTTCTCGCTCGTCATCTGACTTTCTTGCTTTCGATAGTGGATCGCGGACGATGCCGCGACACCGATGTTTGGGGCCGTGTGCCTGGAGTACGGCTACAACTTCTACAGCGGCGTGCCAAAGATGAATACGGTGACCCAGCCGAAGGCCTGATCAAGCACCCAGACGAGCGCCATCATCACGACGACGAAGCCCAGCACCACGAGGGTGTAGTTGAGCAGCTCTTTGCGGGTTGGGGTGACGACCTTCTTCAGCTCGAAGATGACCTGCTGAACGAACAGCACGATCCGGCCGATCCAGGACTTCTTTGCAGCCCGGTCAGCCTTCGCGCGCTCGACGACACCGCCACCGGTCTCGTCGATCTCGTTGGTGCTCACTGGCTACCGTCCTTTCATCTGCCCCACCCCTCGGTTCTCACCGAGTTGTGGGGTGCAGCAGGGCGGACAGGACTCGAACCTGCAACCTGCGGTTTTGGAGACCGCTGCTCTACCAATTGAGCCACCGCCCTATGGGCGACCTCTGCGCCTGAACTCTCTGCACCCGATTCGCTCTGAGAGCACTGCGGCCTCAAAGCACTACGGGCATAGGAAATTCTGGCAGAAGTCAACTACCTCGAACGAGTTTACGTGATCCACCGCCGCTTGTCGAACCGAGGTGTGTCGCGAGACGTGCACCGAAGCTGCATTACAAAGTACGTAATTGGCACCGATGTGCCCATGCGCGCCCAAATTTAGGCTCCGAACAGGTCTACCCAACAGTGTGTAGCCTGCGGGTTTCTCGTGTGCTACACCGACTCACGATCGGAGCACGCAGATGAGTACAGCGAGACGGCGTAACCGCAGCGATGCGGGGCGTCGTACCTTTGGCGGCCGAACATTGGTCGCCCTTTTCGCAACGGCGGCATTGATCTTTGGCCCGGGGGCGATGAGTGCGTTCGCCGACGATTCGGTTCCGGTGGATCCCGCCGCGACCACCGAGGTGGCGCTTGCCGCACCGGCGGCCGATCCTGTGCTGGAACCACCGGCACCCGAACCACCGGCACCTCCAGCACCCGAGGCTCCAGCAGAGCTCCCCGCAGCACCCGAAGTGCCCGCAGCGCCAGAGCCTCCGGCCGCGCCGGAGGCTCCAGCCGACGGTGTAGACGATGCCGCACTTCCGGACGGAGAACCTTCTGAGACGGCTGAGCCCGCAGACGAAGCTGATCCACCCGCTGCCGCCGCTGCCATGGTTGCCCCCAGTGGCGATGAGGAGGAGGAATTCGAGGATATTGATATCTGTCATGCAACCGGGGCAGTCAATCACTGGGTGATGGTGCCCGCGTCGGCTTCTGGCGATGTCAACGGACACGCGGGGTCGGACCATCAGGATGGCCGCGACATCATTCCCCCGTTTGAGTACAGCCACGACGGCACGATCGTCGAATTCCCTGGTCAAAATTGGGACGCAGAGGGTCAAGCGATCTACTACAACGACTGCGAGATGCTGCCGCCTCCCCCGCCACCGAACCCTGTGGTGATGGTGACGGTGGACCAGTGCGTTGACCCGGAAGGGGAGGTGCCGAGCACCGTGGGTATCTCAATCTCAAGCCTGGTTGAGGGTTTTGATTACGTGCTTGAGGTGACCGGACCCGGCGGGTTCGAAAGCGAAACGCCACTCACCCCGGTCGGCGGTGGGGCGTTCGTCAATCAGCTAATTAACGGGCCGGGCGATTATCTCGCAACGGTTACCGGGTATCCGTGGATGGATCTGAAGTCAGCAGTGGCTTCCGTGATCCCCGTTCCCCCGACGGTATCGGGGTCGCAGGAGTTCACGGTAGATGAGTGCCCGCCTCCCCCTCCGCCGAACCCGGTGGTCGATGTGACGGTCGTGCAGTGCCTCGTTCACGATGGAGACGTGCCGAGCACCGTCACCGTCACGATCACCAACCTGGTCGAAGGGCTGGAGTACGCGCTGGTGGTCACCGGACCCGACGGCTTCATGAGCGAAACCCCAGTGGTTCCCGTCGATGGCTCAGCCGTCATCGAACAGCCGGTGCCCGGGCCTGGTGATTACGTCGCCACCGTCACGGGAACCTGGTGGACGATGGAGTATCCCGTTGATATGGCACGAGTCATGTCCGAAGAAGGGGAGTGGGAGGAGCACACGGTAACTGGGATGCAGGCATTCACTGTGAACGACTGCCCACCGCCACCGCCGCCACCAGCTTCGGTGACACCGCCGCTTCCCATCACGAGTTCACCACCGCCCATCAAGGCGCTTGCGGTCACGGGTGCTGCGACTGACGGATCTGATGTCGGAACCGCCCTGTTCCTGCTGCTGGGTGCGGGTGCTGCGCTCCTCGCAACCGGCGCACGCCGGGGAGTGAGGTCGCGCCTCTAGTAGTAATACGGATACGGCGACCAGTCGGGGGCGCGCTTCTCAAGAAATGAGTCGCGGCCCTCGACTGCTTCGTCTGTGCCGTAGGCCAGACGAGTGGTCTCCCCCGCGAAGAGCTGCTGACCGACGAGCCCGTCATCGACCGCGTTGAACGCATACTTGAGCATGCGGATCGCGGTTGGCGACTTCCCGAGAATCTCACGGGCCCACTCGATGCCTGTTGCCTCCAGCTCGGCGTGCGGCACGACGGCGTTGATCGCCCCCATTTCGTGGGCGCGCTCGGCCGAATACTCGCGGGCGAGGAAGAACACCTCGCGGGCATTCTTCTGCCCGATCTGGCGGGCAAAGTAGGCACTGCCATAGCCCGCATCGAACGACCCCACATCAGCGTCGGTCTGCTTGAAGCGGCCGTGCTCGCGGCTCGCGATCGAGAGGTCGCACACCACGTTCAGCGAGTGCCCCCCGCCGGCCGCCCACCCGGGAACTAGTGCAATCACCACTTTCGGCATGAAGCGGATCAGCCGTTGCACCTCGAGGATGTGCAGGCGCCCAGCCCGCGCACGATCCAACCCCGCGGCGGTCTCTGCCGCATCGCCCGCGGCATCTTCGGCCGCATACTTGTACCCGTCGCGGCCGCGGATCCGCTGATCTCCACCCGAACAAAACGCCCAGCCGCCGTCTTTCGGGCTCGGCCCGTTGCCCGTGAGCAGCACAACGCCAACGCGCGGGTTCATGCGCACCCGATCGAGCGCGTCAAACAGCTCATCGACGGTGTGCGGACGAAACGCGTTGCGTACCTCAGGCCGGTTGAACGCGACCCGAGAGATGCGGCCGTCGCGACTCAGGTGGGCCGTGATGTCGGTATAGCGCTCGGCGCCGGGGGCGACCTCCCACTCGCTGGGGTCGAAGATTTCGGAGACCTGTTCGGGCGCCTGTTCACTCATGCCCCCAGCCTACTTCGCACTTCCCTTCCTCATCTCCCGTGCGCTCTCCCTCCATCCAGAAGGCGCAATTCCACCACCGGGCTCAAGGTCGTGGTGGAATTGCGCCTCCTGGAGACGCTGGGCGGGCGAGCGAGTGGGAAGATGAGCGGGTGGATCATATGCCTCCCCTGCTCCCCCCGCTCGATGAGATCCTCGCCGCGTCGCGCGTGGTCGCGATCCCCACGCGCACCCGGTTCCGCGGAATCAGCGTGCGCGAGGCCGTCGTCTTCGCCGCACCCCACGGCGCGAGCGAGTTCTCACCCTTTGCCGAATACGACGATGCCGAGGCCGCGCCGTGGCTCGCTGCCGCACTCGAGTTCGGGTGGGCCGAGCCCCCCGCCACGCATCGCGAGTGGATCGCGGTCAACGCGACCGTTCCCGCCGTCTCGCCGGGCGAGGTGCCCGGCGTGCTCGCGCGGTTTCCGGGGTGTCGCACCGCGAAGGTGAAGGTCGCCGAGCGCGGCCAGTCGCTGGCCGACGACGTGGCCCGCGTGCGTGCCGTGCGGCAGGAAATGGGCAGCGACGCCCTCGTGCGCATCGACGCGAACGCTGGCTGGTCGCTCGATGAGGCCGAGAAGGCGCTCACCGCGCTCGCCCCGTTTGATCTCGACTACGCCGAACAACCGTGCGCCAGCGTGGCCGACCTCGCCGAACTTCGCAGGCGTTTGGGGGCGACCCCCGCGTCCAGCAGCACCGAGGTGAACGGAGCGGGTCTGGCAACGCCGAAGCCCGGCGCGATCCGCATCGCGGCAGACGAGAGTGTGCGCAAGGCAGCGGATCCACTCGCCGTCGCCCGCGCCGGCGCCGCCGACCTGCTCGTCGTCAAGGCGCAGCCACTCGGCGGAGTGACGCGGGCGCTCGAGATCGTGCGCGAGGCGGGGCTTCCGGTGGTGGTCTCGAGCGCACTCGACACGTCGGTGGGCATCGCGATGGGGCTGCACCTCGCCGCAGCGCTCCCCGACGGGCAACTCGCCGGGGCATGCGGGCTCGGAACCGTGGCGCTCCTGGCCGGAGACGTGACCCGTGACCCGCTCGTGCCGGTGGACGGCGGCATCGCAGTGCGCCGCCCGGCGCTCGACCCCGATCTGCTGGCCCGCTTCGCGGCATCGCCGGAACGCGTTGCCTGGTGGCGGGAGCGGATCGCCCGCTGCTACGCGCTGCTCGCCGCCCCGACGCGCGGCACCACCACCACGCCGCGGTAAGCCTCAGGCTCGCCCCACCGCGTCATCTCGTCGACCGTCGCAAACGGCACCGGCAGGTGGTGCGTGTCGACCCAGGTCTCGCCGTGGTCCTTCTCGATCCACGGGTCGTCGACGATCACGCAGCCATCGATCACATCGTGCGCGAGCACCCAGTGCGGAGTGGGGTCGTTGATCATCAGGGTGAGGTCGATGAGGAGGAAGACGAAATTGCCCGCCTGAATCGCGGCGGCGATGTCGTCGATGCTGATCCACTCGCGCACCACCTCGATGCCGAGCGCGCCGGCCTGGTGACCCGACTCTGCCTGCAGGTCGGCCCGCAGCTGGCGCTCATCGCCGTCGTACCACTCGAGCAGCACGGGGCTCGGCGCACTCAGGTAGACGCGGGGCAGCGCGAACGGCACCTTGCGCTCGGCCGCGGCTCGCGCGGTGGCGACAGCGAGCCCGACCGGCTCGATTGCGGGCATGTTCGTCGCGTTGCGCCAGAGCTCGATCTCGATGGTGCGGTTGTGCGCGTGATCCGCCGGCTGCAGCAGGTGCGCGCCGTCGGTCTCGAGCGCCATGAGCGCGGTGACCGCGCCGCAGGTCACGTCGGTGGTTTGGCCGTAGTAGCCAATGGTGTGTCTGGGACCCCGTTCTTCCCATCGCGTGAAGCCGCGCACGCCGCCCAGCGTCGATTCGACCGAGTGCACGGGCAGTGGATCGGGCACGAAGCCCCGGGCGGCCAGCGCCGCGAGCGCCTCGGGCCACAGGGGGGCCACCACCGGGCGCTCTTCGAACTTCAGCACGATCGCGCCGCTCGGCTGCGCCGCGATGATCGCGTCAAGCACCGCGGCGAACGCCTCGTCATCGAACAGACGCGCGTCGGCGGCGGCACTGTCTGTGCCGGGCACCGGGGCGCACCACAGGTCGACGATCTTGCGGTACGCGGTGCCGCGGCGCGAGGTCACGAGCGCGGCCGCCGCGAGGTCACCGTTCGCATGCCGCGCGCGGAAGACTTCGGGTGAGAACAGCGCGCGGTCGGCCGACCACAGCGCGGTGCGCGCCGGTCCGAGTCGGTGCGCCCCTTCTGGCCCGAGGTGGGTAAACGGCTCTGCGGTCACGGTGAGTTCGGTCACGGGAGACTCCCTGCTGGATCGTGATTCTGACGGGCGATGCTGTCATCGCGCGCTGCGGCAACGAGAAGCTGGGTATAGGGGTGCTGCGGACGCGTGAGTACGTCGGCGGTGGTGCCGCGCTCGACAGCCTCTCCGCGTCGCAGCACAAGCACGCGGCCTGCGACCCTCGCCACCACCCCGAGGTCGTGCGTAATGAAGAGCACCGCCAGCTGCAGCTCGTCTCGCAGGCGCACGATGAGATCGAGGATCTGCGCCTGCACCGACACGTCGAGCGCTGACACCGACTCATCGCAGATCAGCACGCGGGGCCGAGGGGCAAGGGCGCGAGCGATCGCGACGCGCTGCCGCTGCCCGCCCGACAGCTGCGAGGGCCTGCGGCCGGCAAACTCGGGGCCGAGATCCACCATTTGGAGCAGCTCACTGAGTTCTTCGGCAGGGCGACCCGCAACGCGTAGCGCCTCGCGCAGCGTCTGTTCGACCGTGAACACCGGGTTCAGCGTCGAGTACGGGTCTTGGAAGACGATCTGCATCTGGTCAGGGGTGCGTCCGCGCCGCCCCGCCGGCAGCGTTTCGCCGGCCAGGCGCACGCTGCCGGCGTCGGGCGCATCGAGGCCAGCGAGGCAGCGGGCGAGCGTTGACTTGCCCGATCCTGACTCGCCGACGACCGCGACCACCTCGCCCGCGCGCACATCGATGTCGACCCCGGCGAGCGCCTGGGTGGTGCCGTAACGCTTCGCGATGCCCGCCGCGACGAGGAGCGGTTCGCGGTCGAATGAATCGTCGGTGGAGGCAATAGGGACTGCGCCGGCCGCGACGATCTCCTCGGTTGAGGCGTTCGGGCCGTCCTGGCCGGTCGACGCGACAGTGGATCCCATCACATCGTTGATGCTCGGGTTCGCGTCCAGGAGCTTGCGGGTGTACTCGTGCTCTGGGCGCACGAGCACGTGGTCGGCGCGCCCGCGTTCGACCACCTCACCGTGCCGCATGACGAGCACCTCGTCTGCCCGGCCGCTCACGAGCCCGAGGTCGTGGCTGACGAGAATCAGGCTCATGTCGTGCGCGCGCTGCAGCGAGAGCAGGAGGTCGAGCACCTCACCCTGGTTGCTCGCGTCAAGCGCGGTGGTCGGTTCGTCGGCGATCAGCACGCGCGGCCGTGCTGCGAGCGCCGCGGCAATCGCCACCCGCTGCCGCATGCCGCCAGAAAGCGCGCTCGGGTAGGCACGCGCGACCTCGGCCGGGAGGTTGACCTCGGCCAGCCGCTGCAACACCTCGGCCTGCACCGCCCCGCGCACCGCCCGATCCCGCCGCACGGCGGCCGCGCGATCGGCACCACGCTCGAAGGCGATCCGCGCCCGAATCGTGAGCGCGATCTGGTCGCCACACCGGTGCACCGGGCTCAGGCTGGTGAACGGGTCTTGCATGAGGAGCACGATGCGGCGACCGCGCACTCTGCGCCAGGCACTCGGGTCTGCGGGAAGCTCGAGGGCATCACCGTCCACCGAAAACCGACCCGTGGCCGTCACGCCAGACGGCAGTAACCCGGTGAGTGCCCGTGCGGTCATCGTCTTGCCCGACCCCGACTCCCCGATCACCGCGAGGGTGCGGCCCGGCGGCACCACGAAGTCGACGGGGTGCACGATTGCCCCGGAAGGCCCGGTCACCGCGAGCTTCTCGACCACAAGGCCCCGTACCCCGCTCATCGGATGCCCTTCCGCTCGAGCCGCTCGCCAAACCAGTCGCCGACGACGTTGATTGCCATCGACACGAGCACGATGAGCACCGCGGGTGCGATCAGCGCGGCCGGGTTGTCGGCCATGAGGCCACGGCCGTCGGCGATTTGGCGCCCCCAGTCGGCCGTGCCCGGTGCGACGCCGAGGCCCAGGAACGACAGCGACGAGAGGGTGACGAGCGCAAACGACGTATTGAGCAGCACGTTGGTCACGATGAGCGGCCACACGTTCGGCACCACGTGCACGAACATGATGCGCCAGCGGGACAGAGACAACATCTGCGCGGCCTCGACGTAGGGACGCGGCGCCTGCTCGAGCACACCCGCGCGCACGATACGAATGTCGGAGGGGCTGAAGAGCAATACCAGGAGGGCCACCGTCATCCAGTAGCCGGCGTCGAAGATGCCCGCCACGACGATCGCGAGCAGCATCACCGGCAGCGCGAGCAGCACGTCACTGAAGCGGCTAATAATCATGTCGAGCCACCCGCGATGGTAACCCGCGAGCGTGCCGAGCACGATGCCGATCGTCATCGAGCCGAGGGCGATCACGAGGGGGCCGACGACCGCCGACGCGGTTCCGGCGACCAGCAGCGCGAACACGTCACGCCCGAGCTCATCGGTGCCGAGGAGGTGCCCCGCGGTGAACGGGGGCAGCAGCGAATCGAGGATGCTCTGCTTCGTGGCATCGGCAAACACCACCGGGCCGAGCACCGCGGCGAGCGCCACGAGCCCGAGCAGCACAAACGATGCCACCACGCTCCACGCGGGTTTCGGGCCGCGCGGCAGCAATCGCAGCTGCGTGGTCCGGGGGCCCACCGTCGCGCTCGGTCCGCTGTGAGGCGACCCCTGAGGTGGCCCTGACAGTGATCCGAGCGGTGCCCCGCTTGGCCCCCCTGGCTGGCCGCTCATCGGGCGAACTCCCGGGTGCGCACTCGCGGATCGAGCGCGAGATAACTCAAATCAACGACGATCGCGATCACCGCGATCACCGCAGCAACCACGAGCGTGAGCGCCTGCACCACGGGAATGTCTTTGAACAGCACCGAATCCTGCAGTAGCGATCCGAGGCCGGGCAGGGCGAAGATGGTCTCGACGATGATCGTGCCCCCCACGAGGAAGGTGAGCACGAGACCCGCACCGGTCACGATTGGGATCGCCGCGGCGCGCAGCGCGATCCACCGCACATCGCGCTCAGCAATACCGCGCGCCCGTGCGAAGGCGACCGCGTCGCTGCTCAGTTCGCGGATCATTGCCGCCCGGGTCATGCGCATGAGGATCGCGCCGAGCCCTGCAGCGAGAATCACCGCCGGAAGCACCAGGTGGTAGAGCGTGTCAAGCGGGCCACTCCCGCCGCCGTAGATGGGAAAGATCGGCAAGAAGAACGCGAAGAGATACAGCAAGAGCAGCGCGAGCGCGAAGGTGGGTGCGCTCAGACCGATGAGCGTGACCGAGCTGCTCACGCGGTCGATAGTGGATCCCGCTCGCGCCGCGCTCGCGATGCCGAGCGGGATGGCGACGAGCGCGGCGATGACGAACGCCAGCAGGCAGAGCGCGACGGTCAGCCCGACGCGCGCCCCGATCACCGTGGTCACCGGCTGTTGCATGCGCACTGAGGTGCCGAAGTCACCCTGCAGCGCGTTGCCCAGCCAGGTGAAGTACTGCACGAGAAACGGGTCGTCGAGGCGGTACTGCTCGCGGATCGCTGCCACGGCCTCGGGCGAGGTCGGCCGGTTGCCGAGCAGGTTCTTCACCAGGTCGCCCGGAGCCAGATACATGAGGCCAAACGTCAAGAGCGAGATGACCAGCAGAATGAACACCACCCCGACCACACGCACGGCGATCATGCGCGCGAGCGCGCGCGACGCCTGACGGGCGGGGGTCGGGGTGGTCGTCAAAATAGCTGCTCCGTGTGGGACTTAGCGTTACTCGGTAACCTCGGCGGCGAAGAGCTTTGCGCCCCACGGCCCAACGAACGAGTAGGCGCTGTAGTCAGCGAGCCCGACGCGGTTGGTGAACGAGGTGAGCGCCTGACCCCACCACAGTGGGGCATTCACCACCTCGGTTGCGCTGAGTTCTTCGAGCTGCAGGATGAGATCGATGCGCTCCTCGGGGTCTGCCGCCGCATTCGACTCGCTCAGCAGTGCCGCGGCCTCGTCGCTGACGAACCCGTTGGGGTTATCTGGCCCGATGAGGTACGCGGGAACCTCGGCCGGATCGCCCGTCGTGGAGAAGTACCACATGTAGCTCAGGCCGTGCTCGCCGTCGCCGATCGTGGCGAGCCAGGTCTCGATGGGCACCTCCTTCACCGCAACCTCGATGCCGATCTCCCCGAGGCTCTCGCCGATCGCCTGCGCGGCAGTGCCGAGCTGCGGGCCGGTGTTGGGGAAGGTGAGCTCGAGCTCGAAGCCCTCAGGCACGCTCGACTCCTCGAGCGCGGCACGTGCCTCATCAAGGTTGAACTCGTGCTGAGTCACTCCCGCGAGCAGCTTGCGTGCCTCGTCTGCGCCGACCACCGATTCGATGGACTCGGGGGTCATGATCGTCGTCGCAACCTCGCCGTTGCCTCGGAGCAGGCGGTCGACGATGGTCTGGCGATCCACCGCGAGCGCGATCGCCTCGCGCACCTTCGCATCGTCAAACGGGGCGACGTTCTGGTCGAAGAGCAGGCCGACGTAGGAGAGGTCGTTCACGTTTTCAACCCGCACGCCGTCGATCTCGCGCCACTGATCGGCCTGACCGATGGGCACGTTGAACGCGATGTCGATGTCGCCCTTCTGCGCGGCGAGGAGGCGGGTGTTCTCGTCGGGAATGAACTCGATGTTGATCTGCTTCACTGCGGGGGTGCCACCCCACCAGTTGTCGTTGCGCACCAGGGTGACGTGGGAGTCGGGCTGGAACTCGGTGACCTCGTATGGTCCGCTGCCCGGGAGCAGTGACTCGCTCGTGCCCACGGCGCCGCCAACGGCTTCCCAGTGCGCCTTGGGTGTGACGAACGCCGACCCGGCCGTGCTCAGGTTCTTCAGGAATGCCTGATCGGGCTCGGCCGTGGTGACCGTGACCTCGTTCTCGCCGGTGGCCTCGACGCTGGCCATGTTGTAGAGGTACCAGGAGAGGCTAGGCGAGGCAACCTCGTCTTGTGCCTGCTGCAGGCTGAACACCACGTCTTCGGGGGTGACGGGCGCGCCGTCGTGGAACGTCGCGTCATCGCGCAGCTGGAACACGTAGGTGTTCTCGTCTGGGGTTTCCCATGACTCGGCGAGGGACGGTACCACCGCGCCGGTCTCATCAATGCCGACGAGCCCTTCTTGCACGGTCGAGGCGACGTAGTAGTTCAGGATGCCGCCCTCGACCCCCGTGTAGAGATTCGCGAGCGAGCCCGGCAGGGCGACGGTGATCTCGTCGAGCTCCGCACCGGTGTCGACGAGATTGACGGGCTCGGTGGCTGCGGGCGCACCGCCACCGCAGGCTGCAAGGGAAAGCGCCAGCAGCGCGGCACCTGCGGTCGCAATGGCGCCGCGCACACCGGCGCGCGAACGAAGGGGGGATCGCATCGACATGAGGTCTCCTCGGGTCTGAATGTCAGTGTGCAACGGCGCACTCTGGGAGTCACGCTAGCGCATTTGGGCCACCTGCGGCATCGATCGTGTCGTCGTGTAACGCAAACGAAATCTTCGGGCGAAAACCCTTCAGGTTTCGAAATCGGAGGCATTCAGAGACATGAGCAACGGAATGCGCGGGCCGGGCAGACTGGGTGCCGGGCGCGAAGCTCCGTCACCTTCGCATAGGGCGCAAGTGGGTGCTTGCCGCCTCTGCAAACAGCCACTTGCGCCCTACCCGGGCTGGAGGAGAATGGTGTCGCGCGGGATCCCAGGCGCCGAACCCAGGGCGCGCCCCGCCCCTCACCGCAGAGGAGCACACCATGACCAGAACGTCGGCCCCGGGGTAGACCCGGCAACCTCGACCCCTCGCAACCACGCTCAACACGCAAAGACGGGAGCGGATCGGCGCGTTACGCCTTGAGCCCCGGGAAGTCTTCCTCGCGCCACTCGGTGGCGATCCGCTCGCCCGCAGCGTACGCGGCAACCTCGCGCTGACGCAACTCAACGCGGCGGATCTTGCCCGACGCGGTCTTCGGCAGCGTAAAGAACTCGACCCGGCGCACCCGCATGTACGGCGGCAGCACCTCGCGCGCGTGCGCCAGGATCGCGCGCGCGGTCTCTGGCGATTCGGCGACCCCGGCGGCGAGCGCCACGTACGCCTTGGTCACGTTGAGCCGTGTGTCGTCAGGGGCTCCCACCACGGCGGCTTCGACCACAAACGAGTGCTCGAGGAGGGCGCTCTCCACCTCGAACGGCGACACCTTGAAGTCGCTCGATTTGAAGATGTCGTCGGTGCGGCCCACGAACGTGAGCACGCCGCCCTCGCCGCGCTGCGCCACGTCTCCGGTGTGAAAAAGCCCGTCGCGCATGGCCTTCGCGGTCGCCCCGTCGTTGCCGAAATAGCCGGGCATCAAGTTGATGGGGCGCGGATCGAGGCGCAGACAGATTTCACCCTCGTCGGTCTCGGCGCCCGTCAGCGGGTCGATGAGCACCGCGTTCACGCCCGGCAGCGGGCGCCCCATCGCCCCCGGCACCACGCTCTCGCCGGGCATCGTCGCGATCAGCGCCGTGGTCTCGGTCTGGCCGTACCCGTCGCGGATCTCGAGACCCCACCAGTCGCGAATGCGCGCGATCACCTCGGGGTTGAGCGGCTCCCCCGCCGAGATCACTTCGCGCAGCGCCGCGGGCTTGTGCTCGAGGTGGTGCTGGATGAGCATGCGCCACACGGTTGGCGGGGCGCAGAACGTGTTCACTCGCGCACGGTCGAGTTCGGAGACGAAGTGATCCGCATCGAAACGCGAATAGTTCGCGACGAAAATGGTGGCCCCCACGTTCCACGGGGCGAAGAAGCTCGACCAGGCGTGCTTGCCCCAGCCCGGTGCGCTCACGACGGAGTGCGTGTCGCCGGGGCGCACGCCGATCCACGCGAGGGTCGTCAGGTGCCCGACCGGGTAGCTGGTGTGTGAGTGCACCACGATTTTGGGCAGGCTGGTTGTGCCCGAGGTGAAGTAGATGAGCGCGGGGTCGTCGCTCCTCGTGGCGCGAGCGATTGGCGCGAGCGAGGCCGCGCTCGATTCCTCGAAGCGCGCCCAGTCATACAGCGCCGCCCGTTGGTCGGGGGTCGCCGCGTCAAAACCTACCCCGACACCGCGGTAGTCACCGGGAACCCCTGCGAACTTCACCGCGTCTTCGGCCGCAGCGAACACCCAGCGCACCTGCCCGCGCGCCACGCGGTCTTCGAGTTCGTGGGCACCCAGCACGACCGAGGTGGGCAAAATCACCACTCCGATCTTCAGTGCGGCGAGCATGATCTCCCAGAGCTCAAGGCGGTTGCCCAGCATCAGCATGGCGACATCGCCGGGCCGTGCGCCCTGCGCGCGCATCCAATTGGCAACCTGATCACTGCGTCGGCTGAGTTCGGCGAATGTGCGCTTCACTTCGGTGCCGTCTGCGTCGGCGATCCACAGAGCGACCGTGTCGTTGCCCTCGGCGATAACGTCGAACACATCGTGTGCCCAGTTGAACGCGTCGCCCACTTCGGGCCATTGGAACTCGGCACGTGCACGGGCCGAGTCGCCGGAGCAGGCGAGGAGCTGGTCGCGCGCGGCGAAGAAGGCCCGGGATCCGTCAGTCTGTTCGCTGGGAGTCATTCACCCATTCTCGCGCATGGGCTCTGTTCACCCGGAAGGGCACCCGGGCATGGGTTCTGTCTCGACGGATGGACACTCGCGCAGGGTTCACCACAACGGAACCCTGCGTCGCTGACCACCCGGTGCACGCAGTGCCACCGTCCGCGTGCGGATGCGAGTGCAGCGGGGCAGAATGCGCGGCTCAGCTGTGAAAGACGGTGTACAAGTGTGGATCGCCGACCGTCTCGCGCCCACCGAGCCCCGCGATCTCAAACAGCACCGCGGTGCCCGCCACCTCGTAGCCAAGCTGCTGCAGCATGTCGAGCGCGGCGGCCAGGGTGCCGCCCGTCGCAAGCACGTCGTCGATCACGAGCACGCGGGTTCCCGGGGCGAGATCCGCGTGCATCTCGATCGTGGCGGTGCCGTACTCGAGCGCGTAGTCGATCGAGGCTGCGGGGCGGGGCAGCTTGCCAGCCTTGCGGATCGGCACGACGCCGGTGCCCGCGGCGATCGCGGCGGCGCTGGCGAGAATGAACCCGCGCGCCTCGATTCCCGCGATTACGTCGAACGTGCCCGCAAACGGCTCGAGCAGGGCATCGACGGTCACACGCAGGGCCTCGCCATCGGCGAGCAACGGCGTGATGTCGCGGAACAGGATCCCGGCTGCCGGGTAGTCGGGTATCTCGCGGATCAGCCCGGCCGCCCGCTCGAGGGAGCTGGTCGCGGGGGCAGCGGGGGCGGGCGATGTCGCGGGAACTGCGGTGGTGGAGTTGATCACCTCGAAAGGGTACCTGAGCGGGCTGCGGGCCTTCCGAGCGAGGACGCACTCGGCTGCCCGGCAGGAGGTCGAGGTCCGAGTGCGGTGATGTTTAGTGGATCGACGGCAGCATGGTGTCATGCAACCCTGGCAGGCCCGCTACCTGGGCTCGATTTCCATTTCCCTCTGAAATCGGGTAATGTCTCTGTGGTTGGGAAACCAACATGCGCCCTTAGCTCAGCTGGATAGAGCGTCTGACTACGGATCAGAAGGCCAGGGGTTCGAATCCCTTAGGGCGCACCGAGAGAAAGCCCGATCAGAGATAAAATCTGGTCGGGTTTTTCGTTTCACGAAGGACTTCACTATCCGCGGCGAAGCTGGGGATCAGTCCCGAATCGGGACATGTTCGAGTCCGAGATTCGCGCTACCGTAGACCGCCTGCACTTCGGAGATAATCACCCGATACTCGCCAAGCCATTCGCCGTAACGCTGCTTCGCGACGCCGTGGGTGTCCATCCCAATGAGTTCGCGGAGCGCCTCCATGCTCGACCAGTAGTAGACCTCAGAGTGCAACCCGGTTTCTTCGTTATGCCAGGCTTCCTCGCCCAAGAAACCAGGGATCTTCCGCGCGCGTGCTGCAATCTCGCTGTCAATCCGATGGAAGTCGTTGTTCAACTCCTTCGTTTCAAATATGAAGGTGGAACTGTACTTAGGTTTTGGCGTCAATACAGTTTCCTCACAATTTGGGCCGGTTCGAGATGCCCAGAATACCGAGCACCAAGCAGAACCAACAGTGAGGCGGTTCTCACAGGCTGGTGCGGTTTCTGCCTCACACTGACTTCCCGGCCGTATCCACACGACTCCGGTCGGGCATTTCACCTCAGCTGAAGTCAAATACCCGACTTGAGTCGCGAGGTTTAGGTCCGCGGTCAGGGGTGCCCAGCCTCCCGCGCCTACTGCGGCACCGCGGCTGCGCGCCGCCTCACCAGCACGATCCCGTCCGTCAACACAACATGGGCGCCATCGGGGGCGACCGCCTCACGGTCGCGCGTCTGCGCGATCACCGTGTCCCACTCCTCCGGGTCCAGATCGAGTGCCGCGAGTTCGTCTTGGGGCAGCGGAAACCTGGGGACTTCGTGAGTCTCCGAGTCGCGATCCTCTGAGCTGTGATCCGCCGAGCCATGACCACCTGACCCGTGATCATGCAGGTCACTGGCCCAGGGCGGCGGGGCGGCGTGCGCGGTGATGAGAAGATGACCGCCAGGAGCCACGTGTGCGGCCGCACGTCGCAGGATTTGCTCCCGCGGAAGCTCGACCGGTGAGTGCAGGAAGCTGGCAGTGACCAGATCAAAGCGCTCGTCGGCCGCGAGCTCGGCAAGATCTGCAACCCGGAAGTTCGCTTGCGTCTCGGTGAGCCCTGCGTCGCGGGCCGCGGCCCGGGCACGCTGAATCGCGGTTTCCGAGATGTCAATTCCGGTCGCACGCCACCCGCGCTTCGCGAGCCACACCACATCCCCGCCCTCGCCGCAGCCGAGATCGAGCGCGCGGCCCGGGTCAAATTCGTCCACCGTCTCAACCAGCACCTGGTTCACACGACCCGACCACATCTGCTCAGCACTTCCGTAGCGAGCTTCCCAATACTCTGCAGGGGCAACTTCCTTTGGAGCATTAGATTTGTCAGTGCCTTGAACACCTTCCGCGTCCGCCTGGGATTCATTGACGCGTGTTTCTTGTTCAGTCATGAGGTCAGCCAACTCCTCCTGCGCAGATAACGCAACCGGCAAGTAAGGCACCATCCACCCTCGCGCGCAGAGGCTGTCGGCGAGGAAGCTCAGATCCGATCCTCACCTTCCCGCAGCAAATCGGGCTTCAACCGGCAAATTTCCTAAGAAACTGCCGGTTGAAGCCCGAACTGCCGACTCAAGAGCCGGGCAACGAGGGACCGCTACGCGGTCAGCGAGTCCACGTAGTCGCGGTTCTCTTCGATCCACTCGGCCACAACCGGGCCGTAGTCGTCACCGTCGTACTCGTTGAACATGGCGTTCTCAAGCGAGTACAGCAGTTCAGAACTCATCTTGAACGACTTCAACCATTCGGCGACCTCGGGGAAGTTACCCTCGAAGCTCTTGCCACCGATCGAGTGGATCCCCTCGGCATCACCGAGCGCTCCCTCAGGATCGGCGAGATCTTTGATGGGGAACGCGTCGTAGGCCCAGTGCGGACGCCACAGCGTAACGACCACGTTGTCACCGGCGTCAGTCGCGGCCTGCAACTCGGCGAGCATCGCGGGTGTCGACGAGATGGTGAAGTCCATGCCCTCGAGCCCGTAAGCCGGAATCACGGCTTCCTCGGTGATACGAGTGAGGCCAGCCCCAGCTTCGATCCCGACGATGGTGTTGCCGAACAAATCGGCGTTCTCGGCGAGCTCGGCGAGCGAATCAATCGGCGCGTCCTCGTTCACAGCGATGGTGAGCGCGGCCTCTTCGTTCCACGCACCCAGGTCGACCAGGTCGTCACCGTACTGCTCCATGTAATCGGAGTGGGTGATCGGCAACCAGGTGTCGAGCGTCACGTCGTAGTCGTCGGTAGTGAGGCCGAGGTACACGGCCGCAGGGTCGGCGTACTCGAGCTCGACGTCGTAGCCGTTCTCTTCGAGCACGGCCTTCCAGAGCTCGCTCGCGGCGATTCCCTCGTCCCAGCCGTTGAACACGGCAAGCGTGATTTCCTGGTTTTCTCCCGCATCAGCGGATCCGCCGTCGTTTGCCGGGGTTCCCGCCGAGCAGCCTGCCAGCGTGAGGGCAGCTGCGGCGCCGAGCGCGAGTGCGCCCATAACATTACGCTTCTTCATGGTGTTCCTTTCCTCCCGCGCAGCGCGCGGTTGTTGGGGATGTGCGCCCGGGCATGGCCCGGGACCGGACGGCTCGGAGCCGCCCGAGCTTGAGTGACCGCTAGGCGTGAGCCGCGGCGGAGGGGGTCGCCGGTTTGGCCGGTGTTGGAGTGCCGGTTGCCACAGGGCCGCGGGCCGCGGCGGCGGATCCGCCAGCCTGCTTCGCGGGCGACACCTGCTTCGCGCGTGGCGTGCGTTTCCTACCGAATGAACCGGTGATGCGATCGAGGATCATCGCGATGATCACCACCGAAAGCCCTGCCTCGAAGCCGAGGGAAATGTTGATGCGCTGCAGGCTCTGCACGACGGCCCCGCCGAGTCCACCGGCACCGACCATGCCCGCGATGACGACCATCGAGAGCGACAGCATGATGACCTGGTTGACACCCGCCATGATGCTCGGCATGGCAAGCGGCAGCTGGATCTGGCGCAGGATGCGACCGGGCTTCGCCCCGAATGCGTGACCCGCCTCGACGACCTCGCGATCCACACCCCGAATACCGAGCTCGGTGAGCCGCACGCCCGGGGCGAGCGCAAACACGATCGTCGCGACGATGCCGGGCACCACGCCCACGCGGAACAGCACGATCGCGGGAATCAGGTAGACGAACGCGGGCATCGTCTGCATGAAGTCGAGCACCGGGCGAATGATGCGCGAAGCCGTGTCGTTTCGTGCGGCGAGGATGCCCAGCGGGATCGCAATGAGGAGCGCCACGAAGGCGGCGACGACGGTCAGCGCAAGCGAATCCATCGCGTTGTCCCACTGGTTCACGCCGACGATCACGAGCATGCCGATCGCGGTGCCGAGGGCAAGCTTCCAGCCCTTCGCAATCCAGGCGATGACCGCGATCACGAGCACAATGGCCCAGAACGGGGGCTGCGTCAGCACAAACTGCAGGCCCTCGAACATGCCGAGGAAGATGCTCCTCAGCACGTCGAAGAACCCGGCAAGGTTGGTGGTCAGCCAGTCGACAACGGCGGATGCGCCGTCGCCGAGGGGCAGGCGGAAGTCGTTCATGCGCGGTCCTCCTGGGTCTTGGGCAGCAGCGGGTTGGGGCGACTCGGCGTATCGACTGCGGCGGCAGTACCGCGTGTGCCATCTGGCCCAGCGGAACTGGCGGTCCCGGCCAGACCGGCCGGATCGGCGGGACCAGCGGCGGTGTCGGCAAGCGTCTCGGTGATCTCGGCCGCAGGGATCGTTGGCGTGGGCTCGATGATGGGGATCTCGGTCGTCATCGGAGGCATATTCGCGAGCGAGGCGAGCAGCGTTACTCGTGGCACCACACCGATCAGCCGGTCGCTCTGGTCGACTACGGCGACCGGCAGCGGGCTTTCCACGGCGAGCTCAAAGAGGTCGACGAGCAGCTGGTCGGCGGTCACGACCGAGGACGTCTTGCGAAGCACCGCGGTAAGGTCGACACCCCCCTCCCGCACCTGGCGCAGCACGTCCTTATCGCGCACCACTCCGAGCAGCGAACGGCCTCCGGTCGTGACGAAGCAGGCGGAGGTCTGTACATCGCGCATGATGCGCAGTGCCGCGCGGGGGCCGGCAGTGGCTGGCACGACCGCGCGCGGCGGCTCCATTACATCGCCCGCGGTGAGCACCCGGGCCCGATCCACGTCCTGCACAAACTGCGCGACGTAATCGTTCGCCGGGTCAGTCAAGATGTCGTTCGGGGTACCGAGCTGCACGATTTGCCCGTCGCGCATGACCGCGATGCGGTCGCCGAGAAACATCGCCTCATTCAGGTCGTGGGTGATGAACACGATGGTCTTCCCGAGTTCCTGCTGCAGCTCGACGAGCAGTTCCTGCATCTCCCGCCTGATGAGTGGATCGAGCGCCGAGAACGCCTCGTCCATGAGCAAGATGTCGGTGCCAGCGGCGAAGGCTCGGGCGAGCCCGACGCGCTGCTGCATGCCTCCAGAAAGTTGGCTGGGCAGGCTGTCCTCCCAGCCCGTGAGGCCGACGCGGGCGATCCACTCCTGCGCGGTCTCTATGCGGGAAGCCTTTGAGACGCCCTGGATCTCAAGACCGTAGGCGACGTTGTCGATCACGCTGCGGTGCGGCAGCAGGGCGAAGTGCTGAAACACCATCGCCATACGATCCCGGCGCAGGGCGCGGATCTTCTCCCCCGTGAGGCCGACAACCTCGGTGCCAAACACACGGATCGAGCCGTCGGTGGTGTCGTTCAAACCGTTCAGCATGCGGATGAGCGTCGATTTGCCCGATCCACTGAGGCCCATCACCACGAAGATTTCCCCCGGCCGCACGTCGAAACTTGCGTCGATGACGGCTGCGGTTCCGAGGCCCCGCACCTCTTCGCGAGTGGATCCCGCCTGCAGTCGGCGCACCGCCTCTTTGGAGCGCTTACCGAATACCTTGAAGACGCGCCTGACCTCGATTGCGGGCGACACGTTCTCGGCGAGTTGCGCAGTCGGTTTGGTCTGTGGGTAAGTGCTGGGGAATGCCACAATTTCTCCTTGCGGGCACGCCAAACGTGCCCATCGCTTCTCTGGCCGACGCATGACCAAGTGAAGCCAGCGCCGCCGGTGCGGAAAAAGAGGTGAGGGTGAGCGGCCCTGGGCCGCTCACCGAACATCACACCTCCGTGTGGCGGCTGTCGGCGCCGCTCTCACCGTTCAGCCCTGTCGATTTCGCACCCGCTTCTCAAACAGCAGACGACGCGCAACCTGGCGGGCAGGGAACGGTGAGTTCCTCCTTTGACCGTAACAAGGTCCTCACGCAAAGCGCAAAGCAGGGGCGTGGAATTTGACGCTAATTGAGTGCTCAGATTTTTCTCTGACCTGGAGTTTTCTCCGAGACCAGATCGTTATACACAATCCGATCCAGCAACCAAATTCTGCCGTTCCGCACCGCCGCGGCCGCAGGGCTATCCTGGCGACATGGCTTCACTGGGGCAGACACGGGGCACAGGGCACAGCATCAGGCTTTCCCTGCGCGCCCTCCTCCCCGGCCTCGACACCGCCCTTGGGTATCAGCGCCCGTGGCTGTGGCCCGACATTCGCGCGGGTCTGATCCTCAGCGCCCTCCTCGTGCCCGCCGGCATGGGGTACGCCCAGGCAGCGGGTCTCCCCGCCTACACCGGCCTCTACGCCACCATCATTCCGCTCCTCGCGTACGCGGTCTTCGGGCCTTCGCGCATTCTGGTCGTCGGGCCCGACTCCGGGCTCGCTCCCCTGATTGCTGTCGCGGTGCTGCCGCTCGCGCTCGGTAGCCAGGACCGTGCGGTCGCCCTCGCCGGGCTTCTCGCGATCATGGTCGGGGTGATCCTGATCGCCGCGGGTGGCCTTCGTCTCGGCTTCATCACCGACCTGCTCTCGAAGCCGATCCGCCGCGGCTATCTCAACGGCATCGCCCTGATCGTCATCATCTCGCAGCTGCCCAAGCTGCTGGGGTTCTCGATCGATTCGACGCAGCCGCTGCGAGACGTTTGGTCGATCGGCGTCGCAATCGTGCAGGGCGGGATCACACCGCTCGCCACGATATTCGGGGTGGGTTCACTCGCCGTGATACTCAGCTTCAAGTTGCTTCTGAAAGACCGGATCCCCGGGGTGCTCGTCGCGGTGGTCGCGGGCATTCTCGTCACTGCGATCCTCGGCCTTTCGGAAAGGCTCCCGGTGGTGGGCAAGATGCCGCAGGGGTTCCCGGCACCCGCCCTCGGCGGAATCCAGTGGTCCGATGCGCTGGCTCTTGCCGCCCCCGCCCTCGCGATCGCACTCATCGCCTTCGCCGATACCGGGGTGCTCTCCCGCACCCTCGCCTCGCGGCGGGGCGAGACGGTGAGCGGCAGTCGTGAGATGGTGGGCCTCGGCATGGCGAACGTCGCCGGCGGGGTCATGGGCGGCTTCCCCATCGCAGGGTCAATGTCGCGCACCCCCGTGATCGAGGCGGCGGGCGCGCGATCGCAACTCGCCGCGGTGATCGGGGCGCTCCTGGTACTCGCCTTCATGCTGTTTCTGCCGGGCGTGACCGAGTTTCTCCCGGAATCGGTCCTGGCCGCGGTCGTCATCGTGGCGATCTCCTCAGTATTTCAGCCCACCGGGGTCGGGACGTGGAAGATCGACCGCTGGGACAGCGGCCTCGCAATCGCGGCGTTTCTCGGGGTGCTCTTCGTCGGCGTACTCGAGGGCATCCTCATCGCGATCGGTCTCTCGTTCGTCGCCTTCGTGTGGCACTCCTGGCGCCCGTACCGTGCCGAACTCGGCCGGATACCGGGCCGCCGCGGCTATCACGACCGGTCGCGCAACCCCGAGGCGGAACGCA
This sequence comes from Leucobacter fengyongliangi, assembly GCF_052386045.1. Taxonomy (NCBI): domain Bacteria; kingdom Bacillati; phylum Actinomycetota; class Actinomycetes; order Micrococcales; family Microbacteriaceae; genus Leucobacter; species Leucobacter fengyongliangi. The sequence continues at coordinate 2,339,082 of NZ_CM126356.1, forward strand.
TTCCGGGCATCGTCATCGTACGCTGGGATGCCTCGCTCTTCTTCGCGAACGCGAACATCTTCGCCTCCTGGGTGCGCGGAGTATTGAAACGGGCCGAGCGCGAGGCACCACCCGGCGCTCCCGCGATCCACACCGTGCTGCTCGCGGCCGAGCCCATCACCGACATCGATACCACGGCGATGGACGAGCTCGTGCGCCTCGACGAGTACCTGCAGAGCCGCGGGATCACGCTGCTGCTCGCGGAACTCAAGGGTCCGGTGCGAGACCTCATCCACCGTCACGGGCTGGGTGACAGGTTCACGCCCGATCGGTTCCCGCCGACTGTGGGCGCGGCGGTGGATGCGTTCACGGGCGAGCTTCGCACCGACATCTCGACGCACGACCGTGAGTCAGTCGATGTCGAGTCGGTCGACACGGGAGATGCCGACGATGCTCACCACACGGACGGCACCCATGACAGGAACGGCGCCGAGGGCGATCACCCCAAGCATCATCGCGACGGTTAGCCCTTCCGGCCGACTTCGGCGAGCGCGGCCTGCACCGCCGCTTCGACCGTCTCGGACGCGAAAGTGAACCCCGAGCGCTCAAGCACGGAGGGCCGCACGTCGGCATCCGCGGTCAGCAACGACTCGGTCGCGGCACGGCCGAGCGCTAGCCGCAGCCCCCACTCGGGAGCCGGAAGCCAGAACGGTCGCCGCATCGCGCGGGCGAGCGCCCGCCCCTGCTCGTTTGCGGTCGCGGGGGTCGGGCCCGTGAGGTTCACCGGCCCCTCAATCTCGCTCGCGATCAGGTGCTGGATCGCGCGCACCTCGTCGTCCAAGGAGATCCACGGCCACACCTGCGTGCCGCGCCCCAGTGGACCACCGAGACCCAGGCTAGTGAGGCGAATCATCGGCTTCAACACGCCATCACGGTGGATCACCGGAGCCGTGCGCAGCAGTACAACCCGGCTGTGCGGGCCCGCGGTGCGTGCCGCCCGCTCCCACTCCACGCAGAGACCCGCGAGGAACGTATTCCCCGCGGGGGAAGCCTCGGTGAGTACGGCACCCGGCACCGACCCGTAGTAGCCGACCGCGGAGGCGGAGAGGAACGCTGGCGCGCCCTCCCCCAGCTCTCGGATCGCGTCGGCGAGCGCGAGAGTGGGGCCCAGGCGTGAGGCCGTGAGTTCCGCCCGGTAGCTCGATGTCCAGGGCATGCGCCCGACGCTCGCGCCGCCGAGCGCCACGACCGCATCGGCCCCGTCAATGAGGCCCGGGTCGAGGGGCCGCTCTCCTGGCGCCCATGGCACCTCGTGGGCGCCGCGCGCGGGGCGGCGCACCAGGGTGGTGACCTCGGTGCCCTCCCCGCGGAGCGCGCGCACGAGGGCCGTGCCAATGAGACCCGACGCTCCCGAAACCACCACCCGCAGCGTCATGCGCGATCCGCCCCCGCATGCCCGGCGTCGGCTGCCGGAGCCGCGACGGCTGCCGCCGCGTGCTCGGGCTGGTGCGCCGCCCCGGCCGCAGCCAGTGCCGCGGCCTTCTCCGCCGCGACCTTCTCCTCGTGCTCGGCCCGCCCGAGCTTCGACGGCCACCAGATCTTGCGCCCGATGTCGTACCCGAGCGCCGGCACCAGCAGTGTGCGCACGACGAAGGTGTCGAGCAGCACACCGAAGGCCACGATGAAGGCGAGCTGCAGCAGGAAGAGGATCGGAATCACCGCGAGCGCCGCGAAGGTCGCCGCGAGCACGAGACCCGCCGAGGTGATCACCCCGCCCGTGATGGTGAGCCCGCGCAGGATCCCCTCGCGGGTGCCGTGCTTGATCGTCTCCTCGCGCACACGCGTCATCAGGAAGATGTTGTAGTCGATGCCCAGCGCGACCAGGAACACAAAGCCGAACAGTGGCACGGCGGGGTCGGCACCCGGGAACTGGAAGATGCCGTTGAAGACCAGCGCCGCGACTCCCATCGCCGTGCCAAACGAGATCACGGTGGTGATAATGAGCAGCACCGGCGCCAAGATCGAACGCAGCAGCAGCATCAGGATCAGCAAGATGACCACCAGGATGATCGGGATGATCAGGTTGCGATCGTGGATCGACGCATCGTTCGTGTCGAGCGCGGTTGCGGTCACCCCGCCTACGAGGGCGCTCGGCGCAGCATCGGCGAACTCGGCGCGGAGCTCGCGCACGGTGTCGCCCGCCTCCGCGGAGTCGGCGGCATTCACCAGCGTGCCCTGCACGAGCACCTGGCCATCCACCACGGTGGGCTCTGGGGCCGGGGTGCCGGGAGGCCCGAACGCGGTGATGCCATCCTCGGTAACGGGTGCGGATCCACTCGGTGAGTCTGCCGCGGTGACCGTGACGCCATCGATGCCGGCGTTCGCGAGCAGAACACCAGCCGCGTCTTGGAACTCGCCCTCGTCGACGACCACCTGCACGGGGCTGCCCGATCCACCGGGGAAGTGTTCGCCCAAGGCGACCTGGCCGTCGCGAGCCTCGGAAGCCCCCAGCACCAGATCGGAGGCGGGCACGCCGTCGGCCTTCAGCTGGGTGATGCCGAGCGCGCCGACCAGCAGCACCACGGTGGTCAGCACCCAGATCAGGCGGGGGCGGCGCTGCACGAGGCGCGCGACCGAGACCCAGAAGCCCTTCGCGGGCATGCCGTTCTCAGCGGCGACAACCTCGGGCTCGAACTTCGGCCTGCGTGGCCAGAAGGCCGCCCGACCGAACGCGAACATCAGCGCCGGCAGCAGCGTGAGCGCCGACAGCATGGCGAAGACGATGCCGATCGCGGCGACTGGTCCGAGCGTGCTGTTCGACTTCAGGTCTGACAGCAGCAGGGTGAGGAGGCCCGCGATGACCGTTCCGCCGGACGCGAGGATCGGCTCGATCGAGCCCTTGATCGCGCGCATCGTCGCGACCCACTTGTCGGAGTTCACCCGCAGTTCCTCGCGGAAGCGCGCGACGAACAGCAGTGAATAGTCGGTAGCGGCACCGATCACCAGAATGAAGAGGATGCCCTGGGTTTGGCCGCTGAGCAGCAGGATTTCCCACTTCGCGAGCCACCAGACCAAAAGCAGCGCGGCGCACAGCGCGAAGAGGCTGGTCGACAGCACCGCAACGGGCAGCAAGAGTGAGCGGTACACGAGCACCAGGATCACGAGCACGGCGAGCAGCGCGACCGCGAGCAGCAGACCGTCAATACCCGAGAATGCGGCCGACAGGTCAGACGTGAAGCCGGCCGGACCGGTGACGAACACTTTGACCCCTGGGGGGGCGTTCGCGCGCAGTTCGTCGCCGACCTCGGTCACGATCTCGGCGATCTCGCCGTCGCTGGAAATCGGCACGAAGGCCTGCACCGCAAGGCCATCCTCCGACGGGATCGCGGGCGACACCTCGTCGCCTACCCCTTCGAGCTCGGTGAGGGCCGCGATCTCGCCGCTGATACTGGTGAGCTCAGCCTCGGTGAGTTCCGTGTCGCCCACGAAGACCACGATGGCCGGGATCGCGTCGGAGTCGCTGAACTCCCCGAGGAGCGCCTGCACCTGTGTGGCATCGGCCGACTCGGGCAGGAAGGTGGTCTGGTCGTTCGACGACACCTCCTCGACCTTGCCGAAGTAGGGGCCGCCAACGCCGGCCGCGGTGAGCCAGATGATGATGAGCACTGCGGGAAGGAAGATGCGCAGCCACTTCGGTACCCGCGAGCGCACGGGGTCGATGGGGCCTCGTGCGTGGTGGGGTTCGTGTGGCGCGTTCGCTTGCTGCGCGATTCGTGAACGGGAGGTCATGCCGGAGTCCATTCGGTGATGAGGATGAGTGTTGCGAGGGCACCTGAGAAGAAGTTGAGCCAGATGAAGCGGCGCCAGGCGATGTTGGTGCGGCCCGACGTTTCGTCGGTCACGTTCCACCATGGTGCGCAGTTGACCAGGTAGGGCACCACGATGATCGCGGCGAGGGGGCCGGGCCAAGGGGCGAAGAGCATGGCCACGCCCGCGAGCAGCCACAGCACCAGGGCGAACCGCACGGTGGAGCGCGCTCCGATGACGGTGGCCACCGAGTGGATCCCGCCCTCACGGTCGGGGCCGATGTCTTGAATCGCACCGAAGGCGTGTGCCGCCATCCCCCACAGGAAGAACGCCGAGAGGGTCAGCACCAGCGGCAGCGTGAACTCGGCACCGGCGAGCGTCAGGCCCACAACCGCGGGACTCACGAAGTGCGTGCTGGAGGTGATCGAGTCGAGGAACGGCCGCTCTTTGAAGCGCAGCCCCTTCGCAGAATACGCGATGACCGCGAACACGCTGACGGCGAGGGCGAGCCAGGTGGCGGGGCCTCCAGCGAGCCCCAGCACGAGCAGGAAGGGGATGTTCGTGAGCGCTGCTGCCCAGAGTGTTGCCCGATGCAGGCGCGGATGCAGGAGCGCCCCCTCGATGCCGCCCTTCCTGGGGTTCGCGATGTCCGACTCGTAGTCGAACACATCGTTAATGCCGTACATCGCGAGGTTGTAGGGAATGAGGAAATAGAGAAAGCCGAGCACAAGTAGCCAGTCGATCTCGCGGGTGGTGAGCAGGTACGCCGCGCCGAAGGGGAACGCCGTGTTGATCCAGCTGACCGGGCGCGAGGAGAGCACGAGCTGAGAGAACGCGCGCTGTCGATCCGCCCCACCGCGCGCGAGCAGCACCCACAGCGCAGGCAGCAGCACGGCACCGGCTAGTGGGTAGGAAAAATCTTCAATCGGGGCGAGTCCTACGCTTAATCCCAGCAGAAATTCGGGCGCGTAGGTGAACAGTCCGAGGCCGATCATCACGTTGTCGAAGACCGCCGTCAGCACAAACAAAACAAGCACCGTGATGGCGACGGCGAACCAGTGCCGGCGGGAGGCGCCGGTGCCCGCGAGCGTCGGGGTGCGGCGAGCGGCAGCCAGGCCCCACGCCACGAGACCGGCTGCGAGGGCAATGACAGCCCCGAGGAGAGCGAGGGTGGGGTAGGTCATGGCTGATCCACCAGCTCTTTCGTGGACGCGCGTGGGGAGAGCAGACGCACCGCACCCGTGTAGATCACCATGGTGCACAACACCAGGAAGATAAGGAAGACCGGCTCTTCGAGCGGAAGCTCGGGCGCGAGCACGATACCCGTCGCCACCGGGCTGTCGCCGCGCAAGAAGATGCCGAGGGCGATGCCCGCGACATCCCAGACGAGAAAGAGCGCGGTGCCCAGCACGGTGATCAGGCTCGCGATCGCCGCGTCATGCCAGAAGAACAGGCGAAACCGGTGGTCGAGCAGCAGCATGCACCCGATCCCGACCAGCAGCGCCGCGAGGTACAGGGCTCCCATTAGGCCTGGCTCCCGCTGCGGGCAGGAACCGGGAGCGGGCCCGCGCTGTGGTCGCCACGGATGCGCTTGAGCACCAGCTCTGCGCTGATGAGGCACATGGGCACACCGACGCCGGGCGCCGTGGTCGCGCCCGCGTAAAACAGGCCCTCGACCTTCTTCGATGCGTTTTGCGCACGAAACATCGCGCTTTGACTGAGAATGTGGGCGGGGCCCAGCATGCCGCCCTGCCAGGAGTGGTAGTCGCTCTGGAAGTCTGCCGGGCCGAGCGTCTCGCGCACGACGATCCGCTCGCGCAGACCCTCGATGCCCGACCACGCCTCGATCTGGTCGATCGCCGCGTCGGCCGCACGTTCGATCTCCGCGTCACCCGCGCCGTCCGATCCGCCGCTGCCCAGGCCGGGGTCTGCGGGAACCGGGATCAATACGAAGAGATTCTCGTGACCCTCCGGCGCGACGCTCGGGTCGGTCGCGCTGGGCTTGCAGACGTAGATCGACGCCGGTGACGGGACGTGTGTCTCGGCACCGAAGATCGCGTCGAAGTTCGTCTTCCAGTCAGTGACGAAGAAGAGCGAATGATGCGGCAGCTCGGGCAACACGCCCCGCACGCCCAGCATCACGAGCACGGCTCCCGGCCCACTCGTGCGCTTCTGCCACCACTTTTCGGGGTAGCTGCGGTCGGGCTCGAGCAGCAGTCGCGTCTCGGTGTGATGCAGGTCTGCGCCCGAGACCACGATGTCGGCCTGCTCGCTGTGCTCGGTGCCGTCGGCACCCTGCCAAATCACTCCGGCGATTTCGCGCTGCTTGCGGCTGAGTTTTCCCGCCTTCCGCGACTTGCGGGTGACGACCCGCTTGGCCTCGGCACCGGTCGTGATCTTGACGCCCGCCTCGATGGCGAGCGCTTCGAGCCGCTGGGAGATTTGCCAGAAGCCACCCATCGGGTATTGCACACCCTCGTCGAGGTCGAGCGCGCTCATCAGGTGATACATCGCGGGCGCATCGGCCGGGTTCGTGCCCAGGAAGACCGCGGGGTAGCCGAGCACCTGGCGCAGCACGGGGTGCTCGAAGCGCTTCGCGACGTACGATTCGAGCGAGGTGGCGAGCAGGCCGGTGAGTTCGGGGGCCGCGCCCAGCACCTCTCGCTGGGCGAGCGATCCCGGCCTGGTAAACGGATTGTAGAGAAAGTACTTCTCGGCCATGTCGGTGGTGTGGCGGGCCGAGGCGAGGTACTTCGCGAGAGCCTCGGCGCTGCCCGGCTCGACGCGTTCGAAGGTGTCGAGCACGCGGTGCTTGCCGAGTGGGATCGTCAGCGGATCGGCCAGCTCTCCCCCCTCGGCGGGCTCCGAGAAAACTCGGTACCCGGGGCGCAGGAAGGTGAGGTCGAGTTGTTCCTCGGTGCTCGTGCCCAGCATCTCAAAATAGTGGTCGAATACGCGCGGCATGAGGTACCACGAGGGGCCCGTGTCGAAGCGAAAGCCATCGCGCTCGATGAGCCCTGCGCGGCCGCCGACCCGCTCGTTCTTCTCGAGCACGTGCACGTCGTGGCCCTCGCGCGCGAGCAGTGCCGCGGTGGCGAGGCCGGCCACGCCTGCTCCGATGACGATCGTGCGGGTCATGAGTCTCGCTCCATCCAGGTGGTGATGAGCCCACGCGCGGCGAGTCCGGCTTTCACCGGGTCGGGCACGCGCACGCGGGTGGTGTACAGGTCTTCGGCGGGGGTGCGATCCACCCGGTCGGTCAGCGCGGCGAACAGCGCCAGCGCGCTGCGCACGGCCGCGCGCGCGTCTTTCGGCAGCAGCGGGATCACCGCTCTCGCGTCGTCAAGCTGCGCCCGCACCGTGCGCACCCAACTGTCGCGATCCGCATCGCTCAGTCGGTGGTCGGCGCTCAGGTAGCTGCGACCGAGGCGGTCGGTATCGTCTGCCAAGTCGCGCAGGAAGTTGATGTTCTGGAACGCGGCGCCCAATTGGCGGGCACCGAATTCGAGCCGGTCGCGTTCTTCGACTGTGTGGTTGCGCCCGCGCAGGAACACGCGCAGGCACATGAGCCCCACCACCTCGGCGGATCCGTGCACGTAGCGCGCATGGGCCTCCGTGTCATAGACGAGCGGGGCTGGCCCCAAAGTCGGATCCGTCTCGCCAACAGTCTCGCCCAGGTCTGCTCGCATGGAATCAAAGAACGGCTGCGTCAGGCTTTCGTCGATTCCTGCCTCGCGAGCGGTGCGAGCAAAGGCGTGGATCACGAGATCGCTCGAGTACCCCACGCGCATCGCGCGGTGGGTGTCTGCCACATAGCGCTCGAGCGCCTCCGTCTGCTCGACGACGCTCAGCCCGGCCTCGGCCGCCACCCCGTCGACAATCTCGTCGGCGACGCGCACCATCGCGTAGATGTTGCGCACGTGCTGGCGATGCCGCACCCCAAGCAGCCTGGTCGCGAGGCCAAATGAGGTCGAATACGTGCCGATCACGTCTCCCGCCGCGATCTCGGCGGTGCGGGTGAATCGATCGAGCGACGACGCGTCGTCGCTCACGATCGCCGCTCCTCGAGTTCCGCCGCGAGCGCGAGCAGCACCCGCCGGGCACCCGGAGCAATGGAGTGCGCGCTGCCGGTGCCCGCGAGCACCTCGTACAAGGCCGTTGTCTGCTCCTCGACGAGGCCGCGCACGAATTTCTCGGCCCCGCACTCGGTGAGGAGGGCGCGCAGTCGCGCACCCATCTTTTCGGTGAGCTCGGGGTTACCGAACTCGCTCTCGACCGTCGGCCACGCGCTCGTCATGCGGGCGTACGAGATGATCGCGGTCTGTTTGCCCTCGCGCAGGTCAGAGTAGGGGTCTTTGCCGTGCAGCTCGGGGTCACCAAACGTCGAGATCAGGTCGTCTTGCAGCTGAAAGGCGAGCCCCAGATGGTACCCGGCCGCGGTGAGCGACCGTTCGAGGTGCTGCGGGGCCTGCGCGAGGATCGCCGCCGCCCGCATCGGTAGCTCAAACGTGTAGGTGGCGGTCTTGTGCGCAGACATGGTGAGCACGGTGCTGAGGTCGGGCGCAATGAGCCCGTCACTCAGCCCCACGTCAAGCTGCTCACCAGCGATCGACTCGGTGATCGTGTGCTCGAGCAGATCGAGCATCTGGATCCGCACCGCGTGCGGCAGATCCACTCGCGCGAAGATCTGATGCGTGGCGGCGAGCAGCAGATCGCCCATCAGGATGCCCCCGGTGCGGGCCCAGTGCAGCGCACCGCGCTGGTCGCACTCGCCACGCGCGCTGCCATCGTCAAGGAGCGCACCGATGAGGTTTCGACGGCCGCGGCGCACCAGGTCGCCGTCGATCACGTCGTCGTGCAGCAGGAAAGAGTAGTGCAGCAGCTCGATCGCGGCGGCGATGCGAATGATCGACTCCCGCTCGACGCTGGCTTCAGGTGCGCTTTCCGACACCAGCGCATCGAAGATTTCGACCATCAACACCGGTCGCACGAGCTTCCCGCCGAGCACATGCTCGGCCGCCAGCCCCCAGAGGTGCGAAAACTCGCTGCCGTACGCCTCCGCTGCCGCGGTCTGCGCCGCGAAGATCTCGCTGAGCTCGCGCTCGACCGCGTTGCGCAGCAGTGCGCGGGTGCGGTTGTGCCCCACGACCGCGGTCATGACTCGCGTCCATCCAACGGTGCGGGTGCGTCGGCGCCCGGGCGCTCCGGCAGACTCAGCCGCTCGAGCAGCTGCGGCAGCTGCATCGCAAGCCAGGGGCTGAAGGCGAACGGCGCCCGCTCGACCGCCTCTGCAAGGGCGTGCGGATCCACCCATGCCCACTCGACCACCTCGTCTGGCTTGGGCGCAAGTTCGCCGTGCAGTCGCGCGATGTGCACCGGGCACACCTCGTTCTCGACAATGCCGCTGGCGTCAACCGCGCGGTAGCGGAAGTCGGGAAGCACGACCTGAATCTCACCAACTGTGGCACCGAGCTCGTCGGCGGCGCGGCGCGCGATTGCGAGTGGCATTTCTTCGCCGGGTGCGGGGTGACCGCAGAAACTGTTCGTCCAGACACCGGGCCACGTGCGCTTGTCGAGCGCGCGGCGCGTCACGAGCAACTGCCCGCGTTCGTTCATGACGTAGCAGGAAAACGCGAGGTGCAGCGCGGTCTGAGTGGTGTGCACGTCGGCCTTGGGCACGGTGCCAATGGCTTCGCCTGCTTCGCTGAGGAGCACCACCATCTCCATAATTCCCACCTCCAAGTCTCCGAGTAAGTATCTCTGCTAACAACATATTATTAGCCGGGCTAGCAATAAACCTAGCACGAAGTCTGAAGTACGTTAATATATCCACATGCCTGAATTCGACGATCGAGGGGACGCGGTTTCGTCGACCCTCTATAACGTCGAGACGAGCGATCCCAACTCGCGTTTGATCGATCGTGCAGACCTCGCACCCGAGGAGATGCGCCAGATCGGCAGGCTCATGTCAGCCCTCGGCAAGCTGCGCGAAGCCGAGCAAGAGCTGTCGGAGGCGTCACAGAAGTACATGCACCTGAACCGCTCAGACATGCGTGCGCTGCATTACCTCATCGTCGCCGGGAACACCGACAACATCGCGACGCCCGGGGCGATTGCCACACACCTCGGTATCTCGAGCGCGTCCACCACGAAGCTGCTTGACCGACTCGAGAAGGCCGGGCACATCACCCGAGCGCCGCACCCGACCGACCGCCGAGCGCTCGCCATTTCGATCACCCCCCAAACTCACGAGGCCGCCATGCAGACCGTGGGTCGGCAGCAGGCGAAGCGATTCCACGCCGCCGCACGCCTCGCCCCGCACGAGCGCGAGGTCGTGATCCGCTTCCTTACCGACATGACCGAACAGATCGGGCTTCACAACGCTGCTTGGGCAGGTGGGGCCCCGGATTTTAGTTCGGAGTGCAACACCCAGTGAGTTACCCCGAGCATAACTCCTGGAATACCTCTGCCGGGGTCGCCCAACCCAGCACTTTCCTGGGCCGATCATTGATCTCACCGATGTACTCGTCGAGTTCTTCCTGGGTGAGGTCCTCGAAGGTTGTGCCCTTGGGGAGATACTTCCGTAGCCGACCATTGAAGTGCTCGTTACTGCCCCGCTGATATGCGCTGTACGGGTCACAGAAATAGGTGGGCACCCCGATCGTGTCGGCAAGCATGTAATGGTGTGCGAACTCGCTTCCATTGTCGGCTGTGACAGATTTGACGGCGTGTGCAGGCAGCACCCGATACACGCCAAGCTGCGCCTCCAGAGTCGGGGCAGCAGCGACTCGGGAGAGCTTCACTCCCAGGTAGTAACGGCTTGTGCGTTCGACCATGGTGTGAATACCGCCGGTGCCGTGTGCGCCCAGCACACTGTCTGATTCCCAATGCCCAAACTCTTCCCGCGTCAATACCTCGGCGGGTCGTTCATGTATCGAGACCCGATATTTGATGCGTTCCGTGTGTACCTTTCGGCCCTTGATGCGGCGTCGTTTCTTCTGCCCCCGAGCAAGGTATTGGTGCAGCTGCCGATGCTGTTGGCCGGGTGAGTAAATCCAGGCATACAACGTTTCTGGGCTGACCCGCATACGGTGATCGGTGGGGTGCTCGATAGGGAGGCGTCCGCTGATCTCTTCCGGGGTCCACCCCCGCCCCAAATGTGTGATCACCCAATCAACGAGCGGGTCATGCGTCATTCGGTAGGGCTGGTGCGAGCGTGCTCGGCGTGTGTTGGCGTGGAGTTGTGCTTGACCAGCGAGATACACCCGGTCTCGCCGGTGACGGGTGTCGAGTTTGTTCCGTAGGTAGGGGCGAAGATTCGCGTGGTCGTGTTCAGGTTGCCAGGAACGCTTCTTGATCTCGCGGCCGATGGTTGAACGGTGCACGCCGATTCTTCGAGCGATCTCGGCGTGGGTGTGGCCGTGGTCGTGGAGTTTCTCGATCTCGATCCGGTCGTTCAGGGTGAGGTGGCGGTAAAGTGTGGACAAGGAAGCGCAGCCCTTCGGTGGTGGTCTAGACAACTCACACTTTAGGTGTTGCGCTTCCGTCTAGAACCCGGGGGCGGGAGCACCCGCCACTGCCGACGCGTAGACTCGTCTGCGGCGCCCTGGGGCCCGACGCCCTGGCGCGCAGTGGCCGACTCGGCCCCGTGCAGGTGCCCAGATCCACTGAGGAGACGCTCGTGACCAGCACTTCGGCGACCACCGAACGACCAGGCCGCGCCCGAATCGAACCGACCGTGCTCCAGGCCCTGCGCAGCCCGCGACTGCTCACGCGGGAGGTACTCGCTGGCATCGTCGTCGCTGTTGCACTCATTCCCGAGTCAATAGCGTTCTCGATTATCGCGGGGGTGGATCCGCGCGTCGGACTCTTCTCCTCCTTCATCATGGCGGTCTCGATCGCCTTCCTCGGAGGCCGCCCGGCCATGATCTCGGCGGCGACCGGTGCAGTGGCGCTCGTGATCGCCCCCGTCGCGCGCGAGCACGGCCTCGACTACTTCATCGCGACGGTGCTGCTCGCCGGCGCCTTTCAGGTGATGTTTGCGGTCTTCGGCGTCGCAAAACTGCTGCGGTTCATTCCGCGAAGCGTCATGGTGGGGTTCGTGAACGCCCTCGCGATTCTGGTGTTCATTGCTCAGCTCCCCCACCTCATCGGTGTTCCGTGGCTCGTGTACCCACTCCTCGTTGTGGGACTGCTCATCATGTATTTGATGCCCAGACTCACGCAGGTGGTGCCAGCACCGCTCGTCGCGATCGTGCTCCTCACCGGCGCCGTCGTGGTCTTCGGGTGGTCGGTGCCGACGGTGGGAGATCAGGGAGAACTACCGAAGAGCCTGCCCGAGCTGTTCATTCCAGACGTGCCACTCACCTGGGAGACCCTCCAGATCATTGCGCCCTACGCCCTCGCAATGGCCGTGGTCGGTCTGCTCGAGTCACTCATGACGGCGAAACTCGTCGACGACATCACCGACACACATTCAAGCAAGACCCGCGAGGCGTGGGGGCAGGGTGTGGCGAACATGCTGTCGGGGCTGTTCGGCGGGATGGGCGGCTGCGCGATGATCGGGCAGACCATGATCAACGTGAAGGCCTCCGGTGCACGCACTCGCATCTCGACTTTCGTGGCGGGCGTGTTTCTGCTGGTGCTCGTGGTGGTGCTCGGCGACGTGGTGGCCGTGATTCCGATGGCGGCACTCGTGGCGGTGATGATCGTCGTGTCGGTTGCCACGTTCGACTGGCACAGCGTGCGGCTTTCGACCCTGCGGCGCATGCCGAAGAGCGAGACCGCGGTGATGCTCATCACCGTCGCCATCACCGTGTGGACCCACAACCTTGCAATTGGCGTGATCGTGGGCGTGCTCACCGCGATGGTGCTCTTCGCGCGGCGCGTGGCGCACTTCGCGACCGTGACGCGGTCGACCGACCCGCTCGCGGTGGTCCCCACCGCCGTGTACACCGTCTCGGGCGAGCTGTTCTTCGCTTCGAGCAACGACCTCACCACACAGTTCGAGTACCGGGCCGATCCGCCGCGCATCGTGATCGACATGTCGGGCTCACACATCTGGGACGCGTCGACCGTGGCCGCGCTCGACGCGATCGTCACGAAGTATGAGCAGCTCGGCAAGCGCGTGATCCTCGAGGGCATGAACGAGGCGACGCGTGACTTCCACGGGCGTCTGAGCGGCGGGCTCGCCGGTTCGCTGTAGTTGTCGGTGTGGCTGTTGCCGGCGTAGCAGATCAGCGATTCCAGAGCGCGGGGTACTCGTGCCCGAGCCCGGTGACGAGGCGTCTCAGCGCGGGCAGGGACAGGCCGATTACGCAACTCGGGGATCCCTCGATCCGCTCGATGAAGGCACCGGCCAGCCCGTCGATCGCGAATCCTCCGGCCAGCAGCAGCGGCTCGCCCGTCGCGACGTAGGCCTCGAGTTCGCCATCGCTGACGTCTGACGACAGTGTGACCGTGGCGGTGTCGACCTCGCCGCGCGCGCCCCGCACCTCGCCGCCCCGGCAGTCGATGAGCCAGTGGCCCGAGTGCAGCACCCCCGTTTGCCCGCGATGCTGCCGCGACCGCTCGAGCGCGACCTCGGGGGTATAGGGCTTCCCGAGAATCTCGCCATCCAGCAGAAATGCCGAGTCGCCGCCGAGCACGAGCCCGTCGATCTCACCGGTGCCGGCAGGTCCGTGCCGCCGCACGACATCTTCCGCCTTGAGTCTCCCGAGGTACTCGACGAGCTCGGGCGCACTGAGGGCCCGCCCCAGCTGCTCCTCGCGTGCCTCCACCTCTGATTCCTCATCGACCTCCGGCGCAAAGCACTGCGGTTCAATGCCAGCCCCCCGCAGCACGGAGAGGCGGGCGGGTGAGGTCGAAGCAAGTACCAGGCGCATACTCGAAATTCTAGGGTGGATCACTGGCCCCAGGCGCAGGATGGGAGAATGGGCCCATGACTGAACCCACCCCCCTCGCTGTAGGCGACGAGATCGAGCTCGACATCACGGGCATCGCCCACGGCGGCATCACCGTCGCCCGCCACGAAGGGCGCGTGGTGTTCGTAGCCGACGCGATTCCGGGCGAGCGTGTGCGCGCCCGCGTCACCGAGGCACGCAAGAAGTCGTTCGCTCGCGCCGCGACCGTGTCGGTGATCGAAGAATCAGCAGATCGGCGCCCGCACATCTGGGCCGAGGCCGCGCTCTCGCGCAACCCCGAGCACCGGGTGGGCGGCGCCGAGTTCGGGCACATCGCGCTCCCCCGCCAGCGCGCGCTCAAGGCCGAGGTGCTCGCCGACGCGCTGCGTCGCTTTGGCGGCCTCACCGACGCCGAGATCGCCGTGGTCGCCGGCGGCACGCTTGAGGTCGAGGCCGTGCCCGGAGACGACGAGGCAAACGGGCTGGGCTACCGCACCCGCGTGCGCCTGCACGTTGCCCCCGAGACCGGCCTGGTCGGACCCTATTCGAGCCGGAGCCGCCAGGTGATCCGCGTGAAGAGCCTGCCGCTCGCGGTCGAAAGCATCGAGCTTTCCGCGCCGCTCGGCGAGGCGATGCCAGATGTGGCAACAGTGGATCTCATCGCCCCCAGCGCAGACGACTCCCGCATGCTGGTGACCCTGCCAGGCGAGAAGAAGCGCGCGGGTGAGAACGATCGGGTCGCCGAGTCGGTCGGCGGGCGCGAGTTCCTCGTGCGCGCCGGCGGGTTTTGGCAGGTGCACCGGGAGGCGCCGCTGACGCTGTTCACGGCGGTGCGTGACGCGATCCACCAGCTGATTGACGACGGACGGTTCGACCCGTCGGCCGCGAACCTCGACCTCTACGGCGGGGCGGGCCTGCTCGCCGCGGCGATGGCGGAGGCCGCGGGGCCGGCTCTCAAGGTGACCACGGTCGAGTCCGACCCGGGTGCGACCGACGACGCCGCCGAGAACCTGCAGGAACTCGTGGGTGGCCTCGCGGTGACTGGTCGAGTGGATCGGTACCTCGCCGACCTGGAAAAGGGTGCGCCGACGGTGCGCGAGCGGCTGCGGCGCGCGACGGTGGTGCTCGATCCGCCGCGATCGGGTGCCGGTGGTGGCGTGGTCGGGCAACTCGGCGAACTTGCCCCAGCGAACATCGTCTACGTGGCCTGTGACCCGGTTGCGCTGGCCCGCGACACAGCAACCCTGCACGGCCTTGGCTACCGGCTCACCTCGCTGCGAGCGTTCGATCTGTTCCCGCACACCCATCACTTCGAGTCGCTCGCGGTGTTCGTGCGAGTGACCGACTAGGTCTACCGAACGACGGTGACGCTCGTTCGGCCGCGTGGGGCCGACGGGCTCGCGGACTGGCGAGCTAAACGCTAGGGGCGCTCGAGCGGGTGGGGCACCATGCCGCTCCCGTCGAGCTCGTCTTCCTCGGGGCGGGGCTCGCGACCGGCTGCCGCGGCGTACCCGAGTGCGATGATTGTGGTCGCAAATGCGACGATTCCCAGCGGGTTGCAAAACGCGATGGCCAGCTCATTCGCGAGCGTGCCCCAGAAGTGGCCCGCAACGGTGATCAGTTCGCCCCCGACTACGTCGGGCACGGTGATCCCGAACCCGAGGGCCGAGACCCACGAGAGTACCAGTGCAACGTAGGGCGCACGCCCGACGCGGCGGCCGCGATCCTGTGCGATACGGATGCGACGCACCGTCCATAGTTGCAGCAACGCGAACGGTACCGTGATGAGCGGAACGTACCACCAGGTCAATTCACCGCCGAGTCCGAAGAGCCACCTCCCCTGACCCATCCATACAGCCAACAAAATTCCGACCCCACCGATGACCTGATTTCGCACTGACACAGAGTTGATGGTAGCCTTTCCTGGTTGCTTCCGCACGGGAGCACACGCCCCGATAGCTCAGTGGTAGAGCACTTCCATGGTAAGGAAGGGGTCCCGGGTTCAAATCCCGGTCGGGGCTCTGATCTGCTCACCGCCCACACGGCGAACCTTGTGGCTGAGTAGCTCAGCTGGTTAGAGCGCACGACTCATAATCGTGAGGTCGCGGGATCGAGCCCCGCCTCAGCTACCGAGCTAGGTCACGGAAAGCCCCGCCCACCAGGCGGGGTTTTTTCGTTCCGGCTTGCAAGGCCCCATGCTGTGCGCTGGCTATGCGGCATGGGATGATCAAACCATGAAGAAAAGATACCTTGGGGTCGCGCTCGCCGCGACACTCCTCCTCTCGGGGTGCAGCGTAATCGATCTGATCAGCGGCGCAGTTCCCTCGCAGAGCACTTCGCCCACTCCTACTGCGGAGCCAGAGGTTGAGACGCCGGCAGAAGACTGGCCCGTCTCACTCACAAAGACTGAGGCCGGCGAACGATACCTGCAAATCGTGTGCCAGCGCAACGACGCCATTGGTCGCTGGGATGCGGCCTCGCAGGAGCTGGCGGACCTGATCAACGCGGGGCAAGAGCCCTTGTCAGATCAGGTGACCGCGGTGGCAAATAGTGCACGCGACGTTTTCCTCAGCACCGAGTGGGAGATTGCTCTCCTGAGCGACGAACGCTACGTGTGGCCGGACGTGGTGGAGGCCGAGATCATGACCATCATCGACTCTAACGAGAGGCTCCTCCCCACCCTCCAGACCGAGATGAATGCGCGCACAGTAGACGAGCTGTACGCGAGCGTGTACCCCGAGTACACCGCCGAAGAGCGGGCTGCCTCGCGGGAAGTCCGACTCAAGCTCGACATCCCAGCTGACGCGGTGAGTTCCTGCATCGGATACGAGACCGATGCCGAGTCGCTCTACGTTGAACTCCAGCAGCACCTGCGAGACACGCAGTAGCAGGTTCACACTTAGGGGTCAGAAGGCAACCCCTTTTCCTCAGTCTTGGGTGGGCGTACCGTTGGCACCTCAAGGCTGAAAGAAAGGAGCCATCATGGAACACCATGATCAACCGCACAAGGCCGACAGGTTTGATGCGGGCACGGGCCAGGGCACTGTCTCCGAACACCCCGACACCCCCACACAGGATCGACCCGTGCTCGATGGATCCACCGAGAGCGCTGAATCAGAGGCTTCAACGCCCAACGCACGCAAGGGCCTCGAAGATCCCGGCCTGATCCGTCACCCTGAGCGGCAAAAGCACGATCCGGAATTCGATGAAAGGTTCGGCGCGGAGTGAACAATGGTCCCAGCGTTCTCGAGACTTCCCTCGAGAACGCTGGGGCCTTTTGGCGGAGGATAGGGGATTCGAACCCCTGAGGGCTTGCACCCAACACGCTTTCCAAGCGTGCGCCATAGGCCACTAGGCGAATCCTCCAGCACTGATCGCAAGCAATCAGCGTATTCCAGCTTAGCTGGTTTCTCAGGTACACGGATCACACGGCTCTACCTGCGCACCGCACCGCACCGCACTGCCCCGCCATGCCGCCGAGTCAGGTGCGTCCAGCCCTGCCACTTTGCCCGCCACATGCGAGAGAATACGGGCATGACTTCGCTTTCCAGCACCCTCGCCTCGGCAGATCGCACACAGCTCGGCGCACGCGTCGAGGCGCTGATGCCGCGAGCGCTCGCCGACCTCGCCGAGATCGTCGCGATCCCCTCGATTGCCGATGAGCGGGTGGTGGATCCCGCCGAGTGTGTGCGCGCCGCCGAGTGGGTGCGCGACGCGTTTCGCGCCGAGGGCGTGCCGGTAGAGCTAGAGCTGACCCCCGACGGCACCTACGCGGTCATCGGCCACCGCCCCGGGCCACCCGGCGCCCCCACGGTGCTGCTGTATTGCCACTACGACGTGCAGCCCATTCTCGACGAGCACGAGTGGATCAGCCCGCCGTTTGCGCTCACCGAGAGAGCCGGCCGCCTCTACGGCCGTGGATCCGCCGATTGCAAGGGTAACCTCGTGGCGCACCTCACCGCGCTGCGGGCGCTGCGCGACGCAGCACCCGGCACGGGGGCTACACCCGCCGCACCCGCGGCGCTCGATGGCGACTCCCCCTACCCGGTCGGCCTGATCGTCGTGGCGGAGGGTTCGGAGGAACAGGGCCGTGCAAGCCTCGACCGCTACGCGGAGGCGAACCCCGAACTCTTCCGTCGGGCCGACGTGATGCTGATTCAAGACGGCGGCAACGCCGCTCACGGCCTGCCCACCCTCACCACCACCCTGCGCGGCGCGGTCGATGTCATCGTCACCGTATCGGCCCTCGAGGCATCCGTGCACTCGGGCATGTTCGGCGGAGCCGCACCCGACCCGATCGCCGCCCTCGTGCAGATGCTCGCAACCCTGCGAGACGAGCACGGCAACGTGACCGTGCCCGGCATCGCCGCAGACCAGGAATGGGACGGGGTCGGCTACGAGGAGGCCGCATTCCGCACCGATGCCGGCATGCTGGATGGCACGGAAATTCTCGGTTCGGGCGGTATCGCGGCGCAGCTGTGGGCCCGCCCGGTGATCACGATTCTGGGCATCGATGCGCCGCCGGTGGTCGGGGCGGTCGCCGCGATCCAGTCGCGGGCCGCCGCGAAGCTCAACCTGCGCGTGCCGCCGGGCGAGGATCCGGCACAGCTCCGGGATGCCCTCGTTGCGCACCTGCACGCCGTCGCCCCGTGGGGCGTGCACGTCGAGACGCAGGCTGGAGAACTCGGCTATCCGTTCAGCGCTGACACCTCGGGCCCGGCGTTTACCCTGCTGAGCGATGCGCTGACCGAGGCCTACGACGGCGTCACCACGGTCACGAGCGGCCAGGGCGGATCGATCCCACTCACCACCACGCTATCGAAGCTCAACCCCGGGTCCGAGATCATGCTGCTCGGGGTTCCCGACCCCGAGAGCCGCATCCACTCCACGAACGAGAGCGTGCACCCGGAGGAGATCCGCCACATTGCACTCGGCGAGGCTCTCTTCCTCAGCAGGCTCGGCCGGGGGTGACGAACCTGTGAATCGTGTGCGCGTGGTTTGTTTATAACGGAACGGTAACGCATACTTGTTGGGGTCGCCTCCGTCAAGGGGTGACATTTCCATTGACTAGCCATGTATGGAGTACACCGCGTGCAGACTTCCGCCAAAGCGTTCATCGTCACCCTGATTTCAGCGATGACATTCGCCCTTGGCGCAGCACCCTCGTACGCGGCACCGGAGACCGAGAGCTTTGCGCTCACCCCCGCCGCCGCTCCTGCGGCTGCAAACGCGCAGCGCCTCAACACCGATCTGGGCACAAGCGAGAACGCACCGCTCGACACCCTCCTCTTACTCTCCGATGCCACCGAGAACCCGCCCGCGGCGCTCCCACACAACTTCGATGTCGAGGCAACGATCGCACTCGCCGAGAGCGAGGTCGGCACGAGCCGGGCGACCGGTTGGTCGCAGCCAGGTGAGTGCATCATGTCGGCACAGCGCTGGATCCGCGCCGGCGGCGGCGCCTGGGCCGGCGGCGGCGATCCCGTCACCAACTACAACGGTGCGACCCGTCTGCCCGTGAGCGCGGCGCTTCCCGGCGACATCATCCAGTACGAACATCTCACCTTCCCCTCATCATGGGTTTCGGGCGTGCACACCGTGCTGATCACCGGCGTGAATGGCGACGGCACCTTCAGCATCATCGAGTCCAATAACCCAGGCGGATCGGGCCTCGTGTCAAAAAACGAGAGCTGGGTGCCCGCGCCGCCGTCAGGGTTCCAGGCCGTCGCCTGGCGCTTCTAAGTCCACTCCCGGAATCCCCTGTCGGGGATGTGACCCCCGTCGGGCGGATCTGGCCGAAGCGATCCGACCGCCCTCTTTGCCAGGCTGTGTGTGAGTCACTCGGTTGACAGAAAGGTCACCCATCATGTCGATCACGCCGGGCTTCACTCTCACGGAAATCCGTGAGTATGTGCACGAGTACCAGAACCTTCCCCATGGCACGAAAACGAGATGGTTGAAAGAGCAAACCTTTTCCAAGCATCAGATCATGCGCTGGCAAGATGCCGTGTTCGGGGGCGATCTCGACCGCGGCATGATTCCGCGAGAGAGTAGCGGTATGACACCAGACGCGAAGGCCCGCCGGGAGATCTCCCACCAGCAGCGCAGCATCCCGAAAGAACAACACGACGCAGAACTCGCCGCGCTCAACGCCCGGATTCGTGAACTCGAGGGAACGAATGACGCGTTGGGAAAAGCTATCGGGCTCTTGCACAAGCTGAACGAGCAAGAGCCCGATACGTTGCCGGCGACCGGGCGAGAGAGTTCATCACCGCCGAGAACCTCCTCGTGACCGAGCTCACCCGCATCACGGGGTCACAGCGTAAGGCCCTGAGCCTTGCGGGGGTGTCCCGGGCGACGTGGCATTACCGGCAACAGCCCCGCCAAGTGGTGATGGCCCCGGTTCCGCAGGCCGAGCGGGCGTACCGGGCACGCATCAGTCCGACCGATCGGGAACGCATCGTGGGGTACATTCTTGCGGGGTGGGCGAAGAGCGTGTCCGTGGATCATGCGTACGCGTCGGCGTGGGATGCGGGAGTGATGCTCGCGTCGCGTCGCACGTGGTGGCGGATCGCTGCCGGCATCGAGGAGCAGATGCTGCGCCCGCAGGTCCCGACCCGGCGCGGGAAACGGGCCCCACGCGAGAAACCCGTCGTGACGGCGACCCGGCCCGGGCAAGCGTGGTCGTGGGACATCACTGACTTGTACTCGCCGTGGTGGGGGAAAACGTTCAAGGCATACAAGATCACCGATATTTTCTCGCGTGAGATCGTGGGGTGGCGGGTCGAGGAACGAGAGGCTGATCACCTCGCGGTCGAGATGTTTGAGACCGCGATCGCCCATTACGGAGCCCCGGAGGTGGTGCATGCGGACTCGGGGTCAGCGATGCGTTCACACGCGCTCCTGAACGCGCTCACCCACCACGGAGTCACGTTGTCGCATAACCGGCCGTACGTCTCGAACGATAACCCGTTCTCCGAGGCCGGGTTCCGCACGATGAAGTACCGGCCCGGCTATCCCAGAGTCTTCGCTGATCTTGCTGCCGCCCGCACGTATCTCGCCGAGTATGTGGCCTGGTACAACACCGAGCACAAGCACTCCGGGATCGCGTTGTTCTCACCCGCTCAGGTCGGTGACGGGTCATGGCGTGAGGTGTGGAAGACCCGCGACCTCGCGTTGCAACACTATTACGACACGCACCCGGAACGGTTCCGCGGGCGCCCGGTTACGCCGGCACCAGCGGACCTCGTGGGAATCAATCTCCCGAAACAAACCACACAACTAACGTCCGAGTGACTCCACACAGCTTGACACAGAGCGCCGGAGTGAAAACTCCGACCGGAGTTACGGCTTGCGCGCCGCGCGGGCCCGCTCGTAGACCTCCAGCAGCCGCTCCGACTGCGCCGACTGCAGAAACTCGCGCGCCTGCGCGAACGGCACCCGCAGCTCGCCGGGCGCCGCGGCGAGCGACGTCACCGACTCGGCCAGGGTCGCGGCCAAAGCCTCCACCGATGAGTCAGCCACGAGCCACGACGGGGTGACCGCGACATCGGCAGCGATCGCGGGGTCACAGAAGATGGTGGGAGTTCCCACGAGCGCCGCCTCAAACGGGGTGAGCCCTTGCGTCTCGAACCCGATCGAGGTCTGCACGAGTGCGTCCGCATCGCGGATCGCGGCGAGCGCCGCCTCGTGCGGCACAGGGCCCGCGAGCGTGACGCGATCCCAGAGACCCAGCGATTCCACGCGCGCCCGAACCTGCGGCAGTAGCAGCCCGGCGCCGTACAGCGTAACGTCGGCATCCACGCGCGACAGCGCCAGCGCATCGATGAACTCGAGTACCCGCTTCTCGTGGCTCATGCGGCCCAGCCAGACGAGCCTCGGGCGGCTGCGCTCCGCGCGGGGCACCCCTCGGACCGCGGCGATGAGCTCGTCGTCAACCCCGTTGCGGGTCACGAGCACCTCGCGCGCCACGCCGCGCCGCATCAGCTGATCGGCGAAGTGCTTCGACGGGGCTGACACAACCATCGCCTCTGCGGCAAGTTCGGCCAGGTACCGCCATGCCCCTCGAGCATCGCGATCCACTGCCCCACGCGGCCTGCCCAGGGCCAGCGCGCGCCACAGGCGCAGCCCCTGAAACACGATCGGCGCGAGTGGGGTCACCGCGCGGGTGCCCTCGTCGACGTTGTTGTGCAGCGTGTGCAGCACGGGCACGCGCAGCCCACGCGCCGCGCGCAGCCCGATCAGCGCCCCCCAGAAGTCACCCTCGAGGTGCACCAGGTCCACCGGAGGCAGACCTCGCAGCGCCGCGGCGAGCGCCCGGTCGGTGCGGGCGCCGGGCCAGCTCATCGCGTACTCGCGGTCGCGGGTGATGGGGAGCGAGGGGAGCGCAATAATCGAACCCGCGGGGAGCTCGTCGGCTGCTGGGCGTACCGGATCCACCGCTGTTTCGCGAACCGGAGCACCCGCGTCTGTCGACTCGGCCCCCTGCCGGGCGGTGCCCCGACGAGGCGTGGTTGGCGCGGCAGGCGCGACGATCGTGACGAGATGCCCAGCGTGTTCGAGCGCGCACCGCTGCGCGCGAATGGCGACCTGCGCCCCGCCGAGCGAGTCGGGATGCTGGTCGGTGACGATGAGGATGTGCACGACGCGCCGCCCGGTCAGGCCGTTGCGGCTTCGCCGCGATACAACCGCTCGAAGGTGTCGAGCGTGCGATCGAGGTCGTGCACCTTCACCGCGTCGAGCGAGGCCTGCTGCATACGCAGGTACTCCTCGTCGCTGAAGCCGAGCACGTGTGCGATCTTTGCCGCAAGTTCCTCCACGTTGCCGGGCTGGAAGAGGAACCCGTTCTCGCCGTCGGTCACGAGGTGCGGCAAGGCCACCGCGTCGGCGGCGAGGATCGGCAGGCCCGATGCCATCGCCTCCATCGTGGCGATCGACTGCAACTCGGCGATCGACGCGATCACGAAGATGCTCGCTTCGGTGAGGTGACGGCGCAGTTCCTCGTCGCTGACCCGGCCGGTGAAGTGCACGCGGCCAGCCAACCCGAGCTCGATCACCAGCTTCTCGAGGCTCTTACGCTGATCGCCATCGCCGACAATCGTGAGCGTCACCCCCAGGTCGGGGTCGAGACGTGCGAGGGCGCGCAGGATCACGTCGATCTCTTTTTCGAGGGTGACCCGCCCCACGAAGACGAGCCGATTTCGCGCGCGCGGGCTGAGGTCTGCCGTGTAGTTGGATGCGCGCAGACCGCAACTGACCGCGAGCACGTCGCGCTGACTGGTGTTCTGCTCGAGGAAGGCCGCGGCCCGGCGGGTGGGCGTGGTGAGCGCACTCGCCCGGTTCAGCACGCGGTCGGCGTCGCGCCAGGCCCAACGCACGAAGGAGCGCTCAGCCCACTTTGGCAGCAGGGTGAAGTCAAGCACGTTCTCTGGCATCACGTGGTTGGTGGCGACGATGCGGATGCCGCGCCTCTGCGCCTCCTTCGAGAGCGCCCGGCCAATCACAATGTGAGATTGAATGTGCACGACATTCGGCCGAACCTGATCGAGCACCTGCCTGGCATAGTGCCGCGCGCGCCACGGCAGCACGTAGCGCAGCCAATCGTGCGGGTACCAGCGCAGGGCGGGCGGGCGGTGCAGCATCATGGGCACGCCCTCGATCGACTCCACGCGAGGGGTGGATCGGCGCCACCGAAACCCGGGGGCAATCACGTGCACCTCGTGGCCGCGCTCGACGAGGCCGGCGGCAAGGCGCTCGGCGAAGCGGGCGGCTCCGTTGACATCTGGCGCAAAGGTGTCGCAACCAATGACGATGCGCAGACGCTCGGAACGATCGTTAGTGCTCACGGTCGACGGGGCCCCTCGCTGGAAATCTCGGCTGTTCAGTGCTTCGCCGCTGCTCTGCTGATGCTGCTGAGCGATGCGTCCGCGATACATTTATGCGGGATTCCAGTCTATGGGAGCGAAACCCCACGCGGCGAGGTCTCCCCCTGCAAGACTCACAGGTGGGTCACATTTTTTGTACTGTGTGCATCTCCGCACTAGATTTTTTCGTTCGAGGCGAGCACGCTTGAGCCGTGCCCACCTCTCACTCCCACGCCGCCGTGGAACTCGGCCGCCGCCTTCGGGCCGCGCGACACGAACTCGGCATCTCGCTTGAAGATCTGGGCGAGCTCTCCTCGATCAACTGGACGACGATTGGCAAGATCGAGCGCGGGGTGTCGAGCCCCACTGTGGAGTCGCTGATCCGCATCGCCACCGCGCTCGAGATCGATCCGGGGGTATTCGTGGCGGGGCTCACCGCCGATCACTATGGCACACGCGAGCATCAGCTCACCGCCCGCGACCTGATCAGGGCCAGACTCGGGGAGCGCGAGTAGGCGCCCCGATCCACCCCTGTCGCTCGAAATCCCGGCTACTTCGCGGGCGGCCGCTTGATGTAGCGCGGCACCCAGC
Organism: Leucobacter fengyongliangi; assembly: GCF_052386045.1. Classification (NCBI taxonomy): domain Bacteria; kingdom Bacillati; phylum Actinomycetota; class Actinomycetes; order Micrococcales; family Microbacteriaceae; genus Leucobacter; species Leucobacter fengyongliangi. The sequence goes on from NZ_CM126356.1 coordinate 2,363,224, forward strand.
GTAGGAAGCCGAGCGCGCCCACGAGACCAATCACGCCCATGGCTGCGGTCGCGACCCCGAGCGTCGAGATCGCGGCGATGCCCGAGAAGAGCACCGGAGCCGTCGCCCCGCCCGCGTCGGTAAGCGTGCGCCACGAGCCGAGGAACGGGGCCGGGTCGCCCTTCGGCGCCACGTCTGCGCCGAGGGTGAGGAGAATGCCGCTCGAAAGCCCGTTGCCGACCCCGATCACCGCGGCGAACATCGCAAACCACATCGTCGCCTGCGGCACGTCGTGCGTGAACGCGAGCACGATGAAGCCGGTACCCATGAGCAGCATTGCGGGCAACGCCGCCCACAGCCTGCCGAAGCGATCCATCACCTGCCCGCTCGCGTAGAACAGCGCGAAGTCGATGGCGCCCGCGATGCCCACGACGAGCGAGATGGTCTGCGCGTCAAGCGCGAGCGACACGCCCCACAGCGGCAGCACCACCTGCCGCGCCGACCGCACCGCCGAGAGCGAGGCGGCGGCGAGGCCGAGGCGCGAGAGCACTCCGCGGTGTTGCGCCATGGTGCGAAACACGCCGGGCCGGCCAGCCGCGGGCAGGGTGATGCCGCTGGTCACAGCCTCGCCGGTGTCGGCCGTTTCACTGGTGGATCGCGGCTCGCCGCGCGGGCTGCCGCCCCTGGGCACTGCCTGCTCCTGCAGCTTGGTCTCGGGGTCGGGGCCGAGGCCCACGAGCAGCACCGAGGCGACCAGGCAGGCCGCGAAGAGCCACGATGCGGAGGCCTCCGTGCCGGTGAGACCGAGGAGCAGTGCGCCGAGGAATGGGCCGACGAACATGCCCAGGCGGAAGGATCCACCGAGCAGCGAGAGCGCGCGGGCGCGGTAGTGCTGCGGCACTCGGGTGGTCATGAAGGCGTGCCGGGCGAGGCCGAACGCGGCCGCGCACATGCCGATGAGGAAGACCGACGCGGCGAGCACACCCACGCTCGGGGCAAAGGCGAGCCCCGCCACGCCGAGGAGCGCCAGGGTACCCGCCCCGACCATGGTGAGACGCTCGCCGATCCGGGCGACCAGGTAACCGGCGGGGAGGTTGCCGACAAGTTGGCCGATCACGAGCGCCGAGGCGACGAGTCCCGAGAGCGCCAGGTCGGCTCCCAGTTTCGCCGCGATGATCGGAATCAACGGGATCACGGCGCCCTCGCCGAGGGCGAAGAGGATGGTGGGCCCGTAGATCATGGGCGCGAACCGCCGCATCACCTGCCGCGCGGAATCGGTCATCTTGGTGGCGCCTCCTCCGGCCTCGTCAGAGTTCCACCCTAGCCGCCACCGCCCTTCGCCTCGCCCTCATCGCCGAGGGGTCGCAATTCCACCAGGAATCCGAGAACCTGGTGGAATTGCGACCCCTCGGTGGGGTGGCTGGCGGGGATCAGCAAGGGGGGAGGGAGTCATCCGGCGTAGGTTTCTCGCCAGCTCAGCAGCCGGCGCTCGAGGAGACGCACGAAGGAATCCGAGAGCTTACCCACGGCCGCAAAGATGATCACTCCGACGAGCACGGTGGAGGTGTTGAGGAGCGAGCGCGCATCTTGGATGAGATAGCCGATACCGCTCGTCGCCCCCATGAGTTCAGCAACCACCAGGCAGAGCCAGGCCATGCCCATGGAGAGCCGGAGTCCGAGCAAGATCGACGGGAGCGCGCCAGGGATGACGAGCGTCCACAGCGTCTGCCAGGTGCTGAAGCCGAGTGTGGCCGCCACGTCAAAGAGCTTGCGATCCACCCCCCGCACCCCCAGAAAGGTATTGACGTAGATCGGGAAGAACGAGCCCACGGCGATCAGGATCACCTTCGAAGGCTCACCGAACCCAAACCAGAGGATGAACAGCGGAATCACCGCGATCAACGGCACCGTTCTCAGCATCTGCAACGTTGGGTCAAGGATTCCCTCGCTCAGTTTCGAGAACCCCACGATCAGGCCGACGGTCAGGCCGAGCCCTGCGCCCCAGAGCAGGCCGAGTGTCGCGCGCTGCAGACTGATGATGAAGTTCTCGAGCAACACGCCGTTCATGGAGAGCGTCAGGAAATCCTCGATCACTTCGCTCGGTGCGGGGAAGAGCTGGGTATTGATTGTGCCGGTCGCGGCAAGGATCTGCCACACGAGCAGAATGCTTACGGGCAGGAAGAGTCCCAGTAGCCAGTACCCGCGACGCCGCGCATTACGCCTCGCCATCACCCTGGCCAATCTCCTCGAATCGTTCAATGAGCTCGGTGCGCACGCGCTGAAACTCGGCCGATCGCCGATCCCTCGGGTGCTCGAGCCCGAGTTCGATAACCCGGTCGATCCGACCGGGCCGGGGACTCATCACGACGATTCGATCGCCCAGAGTGATGGCCTCTTCGATGTCGTGGGTCACGAAGAGCATTGTGGTGCGGTTCTTCGTCCAGACATCGGTCAGTACATCCTGCATCTGCGAACGGGTGAAGGAATCCAACGCGCCGAAGGGCTCATCGAGCAGCATGACCGCCGGATCGCGCAGCAGCGCCCGCGCGATCGCGACGCGTTGCAGCATGCCTCCCGAGAGCACTTTCGGATATGACGTCGCAAAGTCGGTGAGCCCCGTAAGCGCGAGCAATCGATCCACTTTCGCGCGAACCTCTCGATCGCGAAGCGACAGGTTCGCGGCGATGTTTCGCTCGACCGTGAGCCAGGGGAAGAGTCGGTGCTCCTGAAACACCACTCCCCGATCCGGTCCGGGCGCCGAAATGGGGTGTCCATCGAGCAGGAGTTCTCCCGCGGTCGCCGCTTCCAGCCCCGCAATGATCTTCAGCAGCGTGCTCTTGCCGCATCCACTTGGCCCGAGCACCGTCACAAACTCACCAGCCCGAAGGTCGAGGGAGATGTCGTGCAAGGCCTCAACCGGGCCAGCCTCCCCCTCGTACACCTTGCCCAGGCCGCGAAGCACCAGTTGGGTGTGGAGGTCGTCGTGAGCCGGCTCCGAGACGTGCAGCATGGTCATCGTGATCGCGCCGCATGCGCATAGCGATTGGGAACGTACGGCAGGCCCAGGTGTTCCCGAAGCGTCGCGCCGCGATACTCGTCCGGGTACAGACCCCGTCGTCGCAGCTCAGGAATGACCAGGCGGGTGAAATCACGCAGCCCGGAGGGTTGCACCCAGTTATTGATCAGGAAGCCGTCGGCAGCCCCGTGGGTGAACCAGTGTTCGAGTGCATCTGCAACATCCTCGGGGGTACCAAAGAAGTCCTCGCGGGGTGTGGCGGCGAGGCGCGCGACCTCCCGCAGCGTCAGGTTCTCCCGTCGCGCCCGATCCTCCCAGGCTCGCGTGATGCCTTGCATGTGGTTGTCACCCACTGCGGTGAGATCGGGGAACGGGCCGTCAAGGTCTTCACCGGAGAAATCATGATAGTTATAGAAGAAACTGAGCCACTTCAGTGCCTCTGCGTCATCGGTGTATGAGGCAATTTGCGCGAACTTGTCCTCCGCCTCTGCCCGCGTCGGCGCAACGATCACATGCGCTCCCATGAAGACCTGCACATGATCGGGATCCCGTCCGGCCTCCGCGATGCGACGCTTCAGGTCACCGGTGTATTCCTTGGCTCCATCAAAAGTGGGTTCCTTGGCGAAGATCGCCTCCGCGTGCCGTGCAGCGAAGTCGCGGCCGGTGGGCGACGAACCGGCCTGGAAAACCACCGGCTGACCCTGCGGAGACCGCTGTATGTTCAGCGGCCCCCGCACTGAGAAGTGCGCGCCCGTATGGTTGAGGAGATGCTGCTTCGACCGATCGAGATAGGTTCGCGAGACCCTGTCCTGCACAAAGGCATCGTCTTCGTAGGTGTCCCAAAGCCCACGCAGCACCGCCACATACTCCTCGGCGCGCAGGTATCGCTCGTCGTGCGACAGAAGCTCCGCGTCGCCGAAGTTTGACGCCGTGCTCCCCCAGGCGGAGGTTACGACGTTGATCCCGGCGCGGCCGCCGCTCAGCAGATCGAGTGAGGCGATTTGCCGGGCGACATTGAACGGTTCGGTGAACCCCGCGGACATGGTCGCGACCAATCCCATCCGCTTCGTCCAGGTGGAGACCGCCCCGAGTAGCGTGAGCGGTTCGAAGCGGTTGAGATAGTAGGGCTTAGCCCCGGGCTCGATTGAGACGCTGTCGGCGACAAAGGCGAAGCCAAACAGTGCTTCCTCGGCGAGTTCGACGAGTTCGCGGATCAGCGCCAGATCGATCGCGCCATCTCGGGGTGTCGCTGGATCCAGCCAGCCGTTGAATGCGTTGCCGGTTGGCTCTAGGAGCAGACCGAACTTGATGTGCTGGGGCCTCGTCATGCGCGGAGACACCTACTGAGCTGTTGTCGAGTCGACAACCTCGACACCGTCGAAGAAGCTGCTGTCAACCAGCGCGGCGATGTCGACAGCTGCACCCACCTCGCCGAGTTCGAAGAAGAGGTCAGCCGTCGCCTGATAATTGGCAAGCACCGCATCATCGATCGGATGGCTCACCGCCACGCTCAGGCCGAGAAACTTCTCCACGATTGCCGGATCCGCCTGACGGTCCGCCGCGATGGCCGCGACCACAGCGCCTTCGTCATCGGCGAGCCACGCAAGTGCCTGTGCGCGTGCCGTCAGAAATGCCGTCACCACCTCGGGGGCTCCCGCGGTAAGCTCGCCCCGCGCCACGATCGCACCGGGGATCAAGCCGAGATCCTCGCCGCTTGCGATGATCTCGCTATTCGCATCGGTAATTGCATCGGTCGTGTTCCCGGCCCAGGTGGCCCATGCATCGATCTGATTGGTGAGAAATGCGTTCTGGGCTTCATCCGGCTTCAGATCGATGAGCTCGATGTCATCAGTGCTCAACCCTTCGGCATCCAGCGCACGAACCAGGAGCGCCCAGCCACTGCTGCTCTTCGAGGATGCGACCGTCTTACCGACAAGATCCGAAATACTTGTGGCTCCTCCGCTCGGCGCAAGAATGACATCGCCACCCCCTTCCGAGGCCTGACCGATGATGGTGAAGTCCACTCCGGCAGCACCGCCCGTGGGCAGCGCGGAGTACCCGATGTCGGTGAAGTCAAGATCTCCTGAAGCGATTCCCTCGAGCATCTGGGACGACGTTCCCAGCTGCGAGTAATTGACGGTGATGCCGAGCGGTTCGAACTGCTCCTCGAAGAATCCACCGACCTTCGCAATCTCATTCGCCCCCGACAACGACGTGGTGTCGATGGTGATCTCTGTGACGGCGAGCTTCGTCGTCTCTTCTTCCGCGGTTTCGCTGATCGGGGCGGCGCAGGCTGTGAGAGCCAAGGCGGCAGCGGCAGCGAGCGCAAAGACCGGCAAGCGAAATGGACGTGGAAATGACGTGGTCATCTGGGAACTCCAGCTATAGACAGGCATGTTGACGCTTCAACCGTATGCCGCGGCGAGCAGAAAGCAGCGCTCATACGAAACATTTCGTAATGTCTGCGATAACTCAATACATGGATTCTACGTGTTCTCATCCCCCGCTCATCCACGCCGAAACAGCGAAACGGCGCAATTCCACCAGGGTCAGTGGGCCTGAGGTGTCATTGCGCCGCTTCGGTGACTCCGCGAGGAGTCGAGACCTGAGTGACTAGTTGATCTTGCTCGATTCTCCGAGCGTGTGCCACGAGCGCGCGTGGTAGACCAGGGGGGCTCCAGGTACGTGTGCGCTGTCAGTGTTGCGACCGCCAGCTTCGATCACCTCGGCGAGCACCACGAGCGAGCCGTGCACTTCGACGGTCTGCAACACGCGGCTGCGCAACCAGGATGCCGCGCGGTGAAAGCGAACCTCCCCACCGGGTAAGCGATCCCAGCTGGCGGTGTCGGCAAAGCGGTCCACACCGCTCGTCGCGCACAGCTGGGCGAGCGGGAGATCCTCCTCATCGAGCAGGTGCACCACAAGCGTCTCGGCCTTGCTGATGGTCGGAGTGCTTGATGAGCGCACCGAGGCCGAGAACATGATCATTGGCGGATCCACTGAGAACGAGGAGACCGACGTTGCCGTCAGCGCAACCGGGCCCTTCCCAGCGTCGGCCGTCACGACGGCGACCCCTCCGGGATGATTGCGAAAGGCTGAGAGGAATCGGTCGGTCAGGCTCTGCTCCTGCTCGATCGGGGCGGGAAACTGCGTTGAGGTCATGATGTGCTTTCGGTGTTCAAACCGGTTGGCGAACCAGGTGAGATCGGCGGGGCACCCGGAGTGAGGTGAGCCTCGCGCCCAGCCTAGTCGTCGAGAAGCTCGGCCTCGATCACGTCGTCGTCGCCTGAGGTGCCGGGGGCACCCGCACCGCCAGCGTCGCCGAACCCGCCGACACCAAACCCGCCCGCGCCGGCAGCCGGGGCCGCGGTATCGACCTCGAGCATCAGCGAGTCGCCGTCTGGTGCCACGTCGACGCGCACCGTCTGCCCGTCGCGCGCCTCGCCCGAGAGCACGGCCCGCGCGAGGCGGTCGTCGATCTCGCGCTGCATGAGGCGACGCAGCGGACGCGCGCCGTACATCGGGTCGTAGCCGAGGCGAGCGAGCCAAGCCCGCGCCGCGGGGGTGACCCCGAGGGTGAGCCGGCGATCCGCCAATCGAAGCTGCAACCGGTCGACCGACAGCTCAACGATCAACGCGAGGTCGGCCTCGGACAGCGGCCGGAAGATCACCATCTCGTCGAGGCGATTGATGAACTCGGGTTTGAAGGCCCGGCGCACCGTCTCGCGCACCGCGCTCTCCTTCTCGTTCCACGGCATTTCCGCGTCGATCAGGTACTGGCTACCCAGATTCGAGGTGAGGATCAGGATCACATTGCGGAAGTCGACCGTGCGGCCCTGCCCGTCGGTGAGGCGCCCGTCGTCGAGCACCTGCAGCAGCACGTCGAACACCTCGGGGTGCGCCTTCTCGACCTCGTCGAGCAGCACGACCGAGTAGGGGCGGCGGCGGACGGCCTCGGTGAGCTGACCGCCCTGCTCGTAGCCGACGTAGCCGGGAGGAGCCCCGACGAGGCGAGACACCGAGTGCTTCTCGCCGTACTCCGACATGTCGATGCGCACCATGGCGTGCTCGTCGTCGAAGAGGAATTCGGCGAGGGCCTTGGCGAGCTCGGTCTTGCCGACGCCTGTGGGCCCGAGGAACAGGAACGAGCCAACCGGGCGGTTCGGATCCGCGATGCCAGCACGCGAGCGGCGCACCGCATCAGAGACGGCCTGCACGGCCTCGGTCTGGCCGACGAGGCGTTTACCCAGTTCGGCCTCGAGCGCGAGGAGTTTCTCGGTCTCGCCCTGCAGCAGCTTGCCGACGGGGATCCCCGTCCACGCGGCCACGACGCTCGCGATGTCTTCGTCGGTGACCTGGTCTCCAACCATGCGCTCGGCACCGTCGTTCTCTCGTTCGGCGCGCTCGGCCTCCGCGAGTTGCTTTTCGATCACGGGAATCTCGCCATACAGCAGCTTGGACGCCTGCTCGAGATTGCCCTCGCGCTGGGCGCGATCCGCCCGGATGCGCAGGAGATCGAGCTGTTCACGCAACTCGCCGACGCGGTTCAGGCCGGCGCGCTCTGACTCCCAGCGCTTCTCAAGCCCGTCAAGTTCGACCTGCTTCTCGGCGAGCTGCTCGCGCAGCTTCGCCAGGCGTTCCTTCGAAGCGTCGTCCTTCTCCTTTTTGAGGGCGAGCTCCTCGAGCTTCAGACGATCGACCGCGCGACGCAGCTCGTCAATTTCGAGCGGCGCGGAGTCGATCTCCATACGCAGGCGGCTCGCTGCCTCGTCGATAAGGTCGATGGCCTTGTCGGGTAGCTGGCGCGCGGTGATGTAGCGGTTCGAGAGGCTCGCCGCGGCAATCAGCGCGGAGTCGGCGATCGTCACCTTGTGGTGCGCCTCGTAGCGCTCCTTCAACCCGCGCAGGATCGCGACCGTGTCGGTGACCGAGGGTTCGCCGACGTACACCTGCTGGAAGCGACGCTCGAGCGCGGCATCCTTCTCGATGTACTCGCGATACTCGTCGAGCGTGGTCGCACCGATGAGGCGCAACTCGCCACGGGCGAGCATCGGCTTCAGCATTTGCGAGGCCGCCACCGACGACTCGCCGCCACCCGCACCCATGAGCGTATGCAACTCGTCGATGAAGGTGATGAACTTGCCGTCGGATTCTTTAATTTCCTTCAGCACCGCCTTCATGCGCTCCTCGAACTCGCCGCGATATTTCGCGCCGGCAATCAGTGCCGAGATGTCGAGCGAGATGAGTTCTTTGTCTTTGAGCGACTCGGCGACGTCGCCCGCGACGATGCGCTGGGCAAGCCCTTCGACAACGGCAGTCTTGCCCACGCCGGGCTCGCCGATCAGCACCGGGTTGTTCTTCGTGCGCCGGGTGAGCACCTGGCTCACGCGACGAATCTCGGCGTCGCGGCCAATGACCGGGTCGAGTTTGCCCGAACGCGCCACCTCAGTGAGGTTGATCCCGAACTGCTCGAGTGCGCTCTGCTCGCCTTCTTCAGCGGCGGGCTGCCAGTTTGCCTGCATGGTGTCCTCTCTCGCGTTGCAAACTTGAGTGATGTTGACTCAAGTTTACCTCGCGATGATGGATCGCGCCAGGGGTGCCGCGCGATCCACTGCACGTGGCGTGCCCGGGCCACCCGCGCCCGCGTCTGAGCGGTCACTTTCGGTTGTCCCCCACGATTTCTCGTCAGCAGATGTTGACGGTTGGCCGCGCAGCCGGACAGCAGAACGGGTCAGCGGGTGGCTGCGAGCCAGGCCGCGCCCACGATGCCGGCGTTGTTGCGGAAGCGGGCCGGCACCACCGGGGCGTTGACCCCGGGAAACGGCAGGTACTGGGCCGATGCCTTGCTTATGCTGCCGCCGACGACGAAGCGGTCGGGGGTGAACAGCAGCTCCAAGTGGATCAGGTAGCGTGCGACGCGGCTGGCCCATTCCGCCAGCGTGATGCCCTCGCGCTCGATCACCTTCGCCGAGGCAAAGCGCTCGATGTCGGGATGCCCGTCGACCTCGAGATGCCCGAGCTCGAAGTTCGGTACGAGCACACCATTGTGGATCAGCGCGCTGCCGATGCCGGTGCCGAACGTGAGCACGAGGGTGGTGCCGTGCAGATCTCGCACCTCGCCGAAGGCCGCCTCGGCGAGACCTGCCGCATCGGCATCGTTGACGACCACGCACGGCGAGCCGATGGCGCCAGCGAAGAGGGCTGCTGCGTCGGTGCCGATCCAGCTTCGGTCAATGTTCGCCGCCGTACGCATGATGCCGTGCTGCACGACCCCCGGCAAGGTAACTCCGACCGGCAGTGCGGCGAGTCGCTCGTCGAGATCCTCTCCGGCCAACTCAGTGCGGATCGCGTTCGCCATCAGACCAACCTCGCGGGCGATGTCTGCCGGCAACCCGCCCTCGGGCGTCGGCACCCTGTGTCGTGAGGTCAGGCGGGCGCCAGTCGCGACGTCAATCGCCGCGCCCTTGATCCCTGTGCCGCCGACGTCAATCCCGATGGCCATCTGCGCTTCGCTCACGCTGCCCAGTGTAGTTTGCGGGTTCGTCGACGAGCGCTTCAATCGGTCGCTGGCCCGGGCTGAGCCTTCACCGCCGGCTCCGGGAATTGACGGGTCGCGGGTGACAGACTGCGGTGATCAGAGCAGACGAAGATCTGCCTCTATCGCGCTCGTCGTGTCAAGCAGAAGCGGCAGGTGATGCTCGAGCACGCGCTCGAGAGAGTCGCGACTCGCGCTCGTCGACACATTGATCGCGCTTGCGACCCGACCGTCGCGTCCGCGCACGGGCGCCGCGACCGAACGGAGCCCCAGTTCAAGCTCGCCGTCGACTATCGCGTACCCCTGTTTGCGCACGCGGTCGAGCTCGGACACGAGCGTCGCGGGCTCGGTAATTGTGCGCTCCGTGAGGGCGCGCCACTCGGTCTCGCGGAGCACCTGGGCGAGATCCTGCTCGGGCAGGTGGGCGAGGAGCACCCGTCCGAGGCTCGTCGCATACGCGGGGAAGCGGGTGCCGATCGTGATCCGCACCGACATGATGCGGCGGGTCGGAACGCGCGCGACGTACACGATGTCGGGACCGGCGAGCACCGCCGCGGAGACCGACTCGTCGACCGCGCGCGAGAGGCGTTCGAGGTGCGGCTGCATGATCTCGGGCAGCGACAGCGCCGAAAGGTAGCTGAAGCCGAGTTCGAGCACGCGGGGGGTGAGCGCGAATTGCCTGCCGTCGCTGCGCACGTAGCCGAGGGTCTCGAGCGTGCGGAGAAACCTGCGCGCCGCCGCCGGGGAGATGTCGACACGGCGGGCGACATCACTCAGGGTGAGTTCGGGGTGATCCGCATCGAACGCGCGGATCACCCCGATTCCCCGCGCTAGCGACTGCACGAAGTCGGCGCTGTCGGGGGTGCCGTCTGGAGTGCTGTCTGCTCGGTTCTCGGTCATGTCATCTCCCATGATGCACGAAGGGCAGGGTGGAGTCTCGCCGCGGTGGCTTAGCGGTCCGAGTAGGGCGCAAGTGGCTGCTTCCCAGGCGCTGAAGCAATCACTAGCGCCCTACCGCTCCGCGCCGGCTAGCGCTCGAGCACCACCGCGAGACCCTGGCCTACGCCGATGCAGATCGTGGCGACCGCGACACCGCCGCCGCGGCGCTTAAGCTCCTGCGCCGCGTGCCCGATGATGCGGCCGCCCGAGGCGCCCAGCGGGTGCCCGATCGCGAGAGCGCCGCCGTGAATGTTGAGCTTCGCGGGGTCCAGATCGGGCCACCCAGCGAGGCACGCGAGCGACTGCGACGCGAAGGCCTCGTTGAGCTCGACGAAGTCGACATCGGCCCAGGTCTTGCCCGCACGCGCGAGAGCCTTGTTCGCCGCCTCGATGGGCGCGATGGGGAACTGATCGGGATCCACACCGTGCGCGGCACGACCCGCAATGCGCGCGAGCGGCTCGGAATCCAGTGCGCCCTCGCCGCCCAGCAGCACCGCGGATGCCCCATCGTTGATCGACGACGCGTTGCCCGCGGTCACCGTGCCGTCGGCGGCAAACAACGGCTTGAGGCTGGCAAGCTTCTCCACCGACGAATCCTCGCGGATCCCCTCGTCGCGCGCAATCTCGTGGCCCGGTACCTGCACGATCTCGGCATCGTAGAGACCCGCGGCCCACGCCTCGGCGGCTAGCCGGTGCGAGCGCACGGCGAACTCGTCCTGCGCTTCGCGGGTGATGCCCCACTCGCCGGCGATCTTCTCGGCCGATTCGCCGTTCGAGATCGTCCAGTGTTTCGGCAGCGCCTTGTTGACCATGCGCCACCCGATCGAGGTGTTCCACATGGTCTGGTTGCCGACTGCGGGCCACGGCTTCGCCGATTTCTCGACCACGAACGGGGCGCGGCTCATTGACTCGACGCCACCGGTGAGCACCAGCTCGGCGTCGCCCGACTCGATCGCGCGCGATCCCTGAATCACGGCCTCGACCGAGGACGCGCAGAGGCGGTTCACGGTGACTCCCGTGACCGAGGTGGGGAAGCCCGCGAGCAACGCGCCGAAGCGGGCCACGTTGCGGTTGTCTTCGCCGGCCTGGTTCGCGTCGCCGAAGATGACGTCCTCGATGCGGGCCGGGTCGATGCCCGTGCGCTCGACGATGGAGCGCATCACGTGCGCGGCCAGGTCGTCGGGGCGCACGCCCGAGAGTGCTCCGGCGGCACGGCCGAACGGGGTGCGCACGGCATCGTAAATGAAGGTGCTGGTCATGATCAGTTCTCCTTGGCTGGGGTGGAGGCGGCAGCAGTCGCGGCAGCGGATCCACCGGTTGCGTCGATGAGGGCAAGCCCGGTGAGCTCGGCGAGCGACGCGACGGTGTTGTCGCCGAACGCCTCGGTGACCGCGAAGCCCTCGGGGGTGACGTCGAAGATCGCGTGGTCGGTGTAGACGCGCGAGACGCAGCCCACGCCGGTGAGCGGGTAGCTGCATGCGTCGACGAGTTTCGACTCGCCCTGCTTGGTGAGCAGGTCGGTCATCACATAGACCGACTTCGCGCCGATCGCGAGATCCATCGCGCCGCCGATCGCCGGGATCGCCCCGGGGGCGCCCGTCGACCAGTTCGCGAGGTCGCCGTTCGCCGCGACCTGGAAGGCGCCGAGCACGCACACATCGAGGTGTCCGCCGCGCATCATCGCGAACGAGTCTGCGTGATGGAAGTACGCGGCACCGGGAAGCGCGGTGACGGCCTGCTTGCCCGCGTTGATGAGGTCGGGATCGATCCGTCCCTCCTCGGGTGCCTCGCCCATGCCGAGCATGCCGTTCTCGGTGTGCAGGATGATCTCGAGGTCATCCGGAAGATAGTTCGCCACCAGGGTCGGGGCGCCGATGCCGAGGTTCACGTACGAGCCCTCGGGGATGTCTGCGGCGATGCGCGCCGCCAAATCCTGCCTGCTGATGCGAGTGCTCATCGTGCGTCCTCCTGTACTTTCTCAGCCTGCGCCAAAACCCGGCCTTCAATATCCACTCCTCCGACAAACTCGCCACCCTGCAACCAGCGGCGCTCTCCCACGGCGACGACGCGATCCACAAAGATGCCGGGGGTCACGACCGACTCGGGATCGAGCGCACCGAGCGGCACGATCTCGTCGACCTGCACGATCGTGGTGGTCGCAGCGGTCGCCATGATCGGGCCAAAGTTGCGCGCCGTTTCGCGGAAGACGAGGTTGCCGAAGCGGTCGCCCTTCAGCGCGCTGATGAGCGCGAAATCGGCGCGGATCGGGTACTCAAGCAGGTAGGTGCGGCCGTCGATGACGCGAGTCTCGCGGCCCTCGGCGAGCTCGGTGCCGACGGCGGTCGGCGAGTAGAACGCGCCGATGCCGGCACCGGCAGCGCGGATCCGCTCAGCCAGGTTGCCCTGTGGCACGAGCTCGAGCTCGATCGCGCCCTCGCGGTAGAGGCCGTCGAACACCCACGAGTCGCTCTGGCGCGGGAACGAGCACACGATCTTGCGCACGCGGCGCTTCGCGAGCAGCGCGGCGAGCCCGGTGTCGCCGTTGCCCGCGTTGTTGTTGACGATGGTGAGGTCGCCCGCGCCCTGCTCGATAAGTGCGTCGATGAGCTCGACGGGCTGGCCCGCCCGCCCGAATCCGCCGATCATCACGGTGGCGCCGTCGGGAATCCCCGCGACCGCCTCCTCGATGGACGGCACTGTCTTGTCGATCATGCGTTCCTCCCTCGGTGTGGTCGCGCGCGGCGGCCGGTGGTGGTAAATCACGTTGCTTGCACGGCGGCTCCGTCGTGCGGTGGCGATCCACCAATATTTCGCTCTGCGAAATGAGTTTCGTCAGTCGAAATCAATGATACCTGTGTTGTCGCAACTTCGATAGAGTGCGGATCGTGCCCGATCTTCGCCCGCCTTCACGCCACGCCGGCATACTCCTGTTCGTGGCGGTGTGCCTCGTTGCGGCGAACCTCCGCATGACCATCACCGCGGTGGGCCCGCTGCTCGACGAGATCGCTGCGGATCGGGGCGTCTCACCCGCGGCACTCGGTCTACTCGGCTCGCTCCCCCTGATCACCTGGGGTCTCGTGTCGCCGCTCGCGCACGGGCTCAGCGCCCGGCTCGGCATGACTCGCGCGGTGTCATGGGCGCTCGTCGCGCTCGCCGCGGGCACTGCCTGGCGCTCGCTGCCCGGGATTGAGGCGAACCTCTGGCTCGGCACCGCACTGATCGGCGTAGGCCTGGGCTTCGCGAACGCGCTGCTGCCCGCGGTGATCAAGCGCGACTTTCCCGCGCGCGTGCCACTGCTCATGGGGGCCTACACCGCACTGCTCGGCGGCACCGGCGCGATCGGCGCCGGCCTCGCGGCTCCACTGGCCGACCTGCCCCTCAGCGGAGATCGCCTCGGCTGGCAGGCCTCGCTGCTCCTGATGGGGGCGCCGATTCCGATCGCACTCGCCGTGTGGATCATCGCAAATCGCCTGGGGCGCCGCACCACCGTGGCCGTGCCGGTCACCACGGGGCCGATCACCGCGCCCCCGGGCAGCGCGGGGCGGCGCATTTGGCGCGATCCACTCGCCTGGCAGGTGTCGCTCTACATGGGCTCACAGTCGGCGGTCTTCTACAGCCTCGCGGCCTGGCTCGCGCCGTATGAAATTGCGAACGGCCGCACGCCGGTCGCCGCGGGGCTCGTGCTGATGACCTTTCAGATCATCGGCATCGCGGGGTCGCTCGCGTTGCCACTCGTGGCCCGCGGGCCGCGGCGCAAGCGCTGGCTGCCCGGGCTGCTGCCGGGACTGACGTTGATTGCGATGCTCGGAATCGCCCTGTGGCCGAGCGCGATAATTGCGTGGCTTGTCATCGGCGGGCTCGCCGGCGGCGGGTCACTCACGATGGCGCTCACCCTCATGGCGATGCGCGCGCGCACCGCCGAGCACGCCACCGCCCTCTCGGGCATGGCGCAGTCACTCGGTTACCTCATCGCCGCGGTCGGGCCGTTCGCGTTCGGTGCGCTGCTGGGTGCGAGCGGCGGGTGGATCGCGCCCTTCGCCCTCATCTGGGGTGCCGCTGTGGCGCAGATTGCCCTCGGGGTGTCGGTCGGGCGACCTAGGTTCGTACTCGATCGGTAGCCCTGCCTCTAGATGCAGCGATTACCGCATCGCCCAAGGGGTTCGCGCTACTCGCCGGGCGCGAACGCCACCCGGCGCAGGAGGTCGGCGAGCAACGTCCGCTCAGCCGCGTCGAGGTCGCGAAGCGGACCCTCTTCGGCGGCGAGCACGGCGTCTCGCGCGTCAAGATACAGCGCGCGCCCCGCAGCCGTCGGCACGAGCACCTTCGCGCGGCGATCACGGTCATCAACCTGACGCTCGATCAGGCCGCGCCCCTCGAGCTCGTCGACGAGCGAGACCACCTGGCTGGGGTCAAGTCGTAAGACATCGGCCAACTCTCGCTGCGTGGGCCGCAAGTCGTCGCACACGAGCGCGAGCACCGGGTACGAGCGCACCTTGAGCCCGAACGCGCGAAGCGCGGCGTTACCTGCGGCGAGCGACAGCGCGTTCGATCTCGCAAGCAAGAAACTGAGCTCGGAAGCGAGGGTGCTCGCCTCCCACCTGCTCGCCTCGCTTGAGATCGATGTCGTGTCCATTCAGCAAGTGTAGCAACACGTGGCAGCCTCAATAGTTGACTTTATCAATTAAATCTGGCTTACTTGATTCGAACGTTCACGGGTCAACCCCTGTGAACCAAGCCACTACCTGCACGTATTCAAGGAGCTCTCATGTCACTCAACGGCAAAGTCGCCATCGTCACCGGATCAGGCCGCGGCCTGGGACTCGCATACGCACAGGAGCTCGCGCGCCAGGGCGCAGCCGTCGTCATTAACGACGTCGATGCAGCCACCGCGGCCGAGGCCGTCGCCTCGATCGAGGCCGCGGGCGGCAAGGCCACCGCAGTGGTCGCGCCGGTCGGCCCGAGCGAGACCGCGAAACAGCTCGTTGCCGCCGCCGTCGAGACCTTCGGCCGCCTCGACATTCTCGTCACCAACGCCGGCGTGCTGCGCGACACCGTGCTCTGGAAGATGAGCGACGACGACTTTGACCTCGTCACCAACGTGCACCTGCGCGGCACCTTCACCTGCGTGCGCGAGGCCGCGATCCACATGCGCGAGGCCGGCGAGGGCGGGCGCATCATCTGCATCGGCTCCCCCACGGGCCAGCGCGGCAACTTCGGCCAGACCAACTACGCGGCTGCCAAGGCGGGCATCGTCGGCATGGTGCGCACGTGGGCGCTTGAGCTCAAGAAGGCCGGCATCACCGCGAACGCTGTGATCCCCGTTGCTGCAACCGCCATGACGGCGACCGTTCCCTACTTCCACGCGGCCGTGGAAGCCGACGCGAAGGGCGAGCCCATGCCCGACTTCTTCCGCAAGGAGATCGGCTTCGGCGGCGCCGGAGATGTCGCACCGCTGATCGCTCACCTCGCTTCCGACGCGGCAGCTGGCGTGACCGGTCAGGCAATCGGCGTCGGCGGCGATCGCATTCAGGTCTGGTCGCACCCCGAGCCCGTCGTGACCGCCTTCCACGATGGCGGATGGAGCGCTGAGGCCCTCGCCGCGGAGTTCGATCGCGTCGTCGGCGAGAACCTGCAGTCGGTCGGCGAGAAGTTCCCGGCCCTGCCCGAAGAGCTCCAGCCCCCGGCCGCCTAAGCGATCCGCCAGCCGCTGCCAACGCACCTTACGGAGTACTCATGACCCGCTATGAACCAGCCCTCGATCTCGACTCGCTCGTCGCGATCGATACGCACGTGCACATCGAGATGGATCAGCACGGACACAACTCACTGCCCGACGACCTCGCGGCGGCCGCCGCCGAGTATTTCAAGAGCGGTGGCCTGCAGCCTGAGCTCGACTCGGTGGCCGAGTATTATCGCGAGCGCAACATGGCCGCGGTGGTGTTCACGGTGGATGCGCGGACGAACCTCGGGCACGACCCGATTCCGAGCGAAGACATCGCCGAGGGTGCTGCACGCCACAATGACGTGCTGATCCCCTACGGTTCGGTCGATCCGCTGCGGGGCGATGCTGCTGTGGATCACGCCCGCCGCCTCATCGAAGACCACGGCGTGCGCGGCTTCAAGTTTCACCCCACCGTGCAGGGCTTCGACCCGAGCGACGAGCGCTACTACCCGCTCTACCGCGTACTCGAAGAGGCGGGCGTGGTCGCCCTGTTCCACACCGGCCAGACCGGCATCGGAGCGGGCATGCCCGGCGGCCGCAGGCTGCGACTCGGGCTGTCGAACCCCATGCTGCTCGACGGCATCGCCGCCGACTTCCCGACCCTGCAGATCGTCATGGCGCACCCGTCGGTGCCGTGGCAGGAGGAGGCGCTGTCGATCGCGACCCACAAGCACAACACGTGGATCGATCTGTCGGGGTGGAGTCCGAAGTACTTCCCCGCCGAGCTGCAGCGATACGCGGGCACGATCCTGAAGAAGCGCGTGCTCTTCGGATCCGACTTCCCGCTCATCACCCCCGACCGGTGGATGCAAGACATCGAGCACACGAGCATCAAGCCCGAGGCGCTTCCCGGCATTCTCAAAGACAACGCCATCCGCTTGCTCGGTCTCGAACATGCCAAGGAGACGAACGCATGAGCAAGGAACTGCGCGACCCCGAGATCACCGCGATCGGCGCGATCGGCCTCGATCCATTCCAGTTCGCGGAAGGCAAGTTGAGCGATGCCGCACGTGCCGCGCTCGAGCAGCTGCAGATCGCCCTC
This sequence comes from Leucobacter fengyongliangi, assembly GCF_052386045.1. Taxonomy (NCBI): domain Bacteria; kingdom Bacillati; phylum Actinomycetota; class Actinomycetes; order Micrococcales; family Microbacteriaceae; genus Leucobacter; species Leucobacter fengyongliangi. The sequence continues at coordinate 2,380,457 of NZ_CM126356.1, forward strand.
GACGAAAGCGTGAAGCCGCTCGTCAACGAGGCATGGGACACCGCGACAATGCCCCCCGGCATCATCGGCGCGCTCGCCCCGCTCGGCCTGATGGCGCCCGAGGGAGTCACCCAGGCCGAGGCTGATTCCTCACTCTTCAAGGGCTTCCGCACCTACGTGCTGGCCCGCACTGACGTGTCGGTCGCCACGGTCTACAACGCACAGGCCGGACTATTCCGCGCCACCGTGCGCATGGGCGGCTCACCCGAGCAGGTGGCAGAACTCGACCCGAAGATTCGCGATTTCAAGCTCACGGGCGTCTTCGCCCTGACCGAGCCCGAGCACGGCAGTGACATCGCTGGTGGATTGGCCACGACCGCGACCCGTGACGGCGACGACTGGATCATCTCCGGACACAAGCGCTGGATTGGCGGCGCGATCAGCGCCGACGTGCTCGCCGTCTTCGCCCGCGACACCGCCGACGGTCAAGTGAAGTGCTTCCTGGTGCCCCGCGAGGCCGAGGGCGTTGCAATCGACACGATCACCGGCAAGGTTTCGCTGCGCCCCATGCAGAACGCCGACTTTACGCTCACGAACGTACGCGTGCCCGAGTCGGCCCGCCTGCAGCGCATCAACTCGTGGCGCGACGTCTCCGAAATCATGGGCACACTGCGCGCAGATGTCGCGTGGATCGCGGCCGGCCTGCAGGCCGGCGCACTCGAGGCCGCGATCCGCTACGTGCGTGAGCGCGAGCAGTTCGGGCGCAAGCTCGCCGGATTCCAGTTGATCCAGGAGAAGCTCGCGCGCATGGCAGGCAACGTCGTCGCCTCGCTCGGCATGGTGATCCAGATTTCGGAGTTGCAGGATCGCGGCGTGTACAGCGACGCGAATTCCTCACTCGCAAAGATGTGGGTCGCGTTGCGGGCCCGCGAGACCGTCGCGCTCGCCCGTGAGGTTGCGGGAGGCAACGGCATCGTGCTCGACACCGACGTCGCTCGGTTCTTCGCCGACGCCGAGGCCGTGTACTCGTACGAAGGCACTCACGAAATCACCTCACTGATTGTCGGGCGGGCCCTTACCGGCGCTTCGGCATTCGTGTAGCGATCCGCCCCGACCACTCACCCAGTCACCACCACCCAAGGAGCACCCATGACCACCAACGTTGCCTACGCCAATCTCTCCAGCCTGGTCGGAAAGTCGCTCGGCCCCACCGAGTGGCGCGAAGTCACCCAGGAGCAGGTCAACACCTTCGCCGATGCCACCGATGATCACCAGTGGATCCACACCGACCCCGAGCGCGCCAAGGACGGACCGTTCGGCGGCGCCATCGCGCACGGCTTCCTGACCCTGTCGCTGCTGATTCCGATGTGGGAATCGCTGCTCGACGTCGACGGCGTAACCACCAAGGTCAACTACGGCCTCGACAAGGTGCGCTTTGTCTCGCCGGTGAAGGTGGGGGCGAAGATTCGCATGACCGCCGTGATCGCCGAGGTTGAAGAGGTGCGCGGCGGCGTGCAGCTCGCGATCGACGCGACCATCGAGATCGAGGGCGGCGAAAAGCCGGCCGTCGTCGCACGCAGCCTGCAGCGCTTCTACGCGTAAGCACGCACGAGCCCTGCTGGCTCGCGGCCGCGCCCTAAACCGTGCGTCCGCGAGCCAGCTGGGCGTGATCCACCCCTGAAATTTCTTCCGAAGACTCAACGGAGAGCAGCATGCAGAACCACGGACTCGGCGCTTGGTTGCCCAAGCGGCGGCAGACCACCCCCGAAAAAGTCGCGCTCGTGTACGGGGAAGGTCGCGAGATGACCTACCTGCAGCTCGCCGAGTTCACCGATGCTATGTCTGGTCTCTTGCATCAGCATGGCGTGAGCAAGGGCGACCGGGTCGCGTTCATCGGCGAGAACTGCCCCGAGTTTCTGATGACTCTGTTTGGCTGCGCACAGCTCGGGGCGATCTTCGTGCCGATCAATACGCGCCTCGCACCGCCCGAGATTGAGCATGTGCTCGCCGACAGCGGAACCACCGTGCTCGTGCACGGACCCGACTTTTCCGACACGGTCGCGGAGGTGGCTGAGCGCGCCGGGGTGAGGCACCGCCTGCAGACGGGCGAAGAAGGCTCAGACGGAATGCCGGGGCTCCGCCCGCTGCTGCGCGCGGGCACCCGCGGGCACGTCGACACTGCGGTCACGCTCGACGACTCGGCGATGATCATGTACACCTCGGGCACCACCGGCAGGGCGAAGGGTGCGGTGCTCACCCACGGCAATCTCACCTGGGTGAGCATCAACACAGCGCTCGACTACGATCTCGTCTCGCGCGATATCGCACTGCTCATCTCACCCCTCTTCCACGCCGCGGCGCTCGGGATGGGCGCGCTCCCACTGGTGCTCAAGGGTGCCACCATTGTGCTCGAACAGGGGTTCGATGCGGGCCGCGCGCTCGGACTGATCGAGCGATACCGCATCACCAGCCTCAGCGGTGTGCCGACGACGTATCAGCTGATGGCCGACCATGAGAGTTGGGATCACACCGATCTCTCGAGCCTCACCAAGCTCACCTGCGGCGGATCCGCGGTGCCAAGCCGAATCCTCGACGCCTACGAACGGCGCGGGCTCAGCTTCTCGCAGGGGTACGGCATGACCGAAACCTCGCCTGGCGCGAGCTACCTGCGGCCCGAGCGCAGCCGTGAGAAGCAGGGCAGCGTGGGCGTCGGGCATTTCTTCACCGATGTGCGCATCACCGATGCCGAGACGGGCACGGTCGTGCCGCGTGGCACGGTCGGCGAGATCGAGGTGCGCGGCCCGAACGTATTCGCCGGCTACCATGGCCTGCCCGAGGCGACCGAGCAGGCGTTCACGCCCGATGGGTGGTTCCGCTCAGGTGATCTCGGGTACCTCGATAACGACGGCTACCTCTTCATCGCCGACCGCCTGAAAGACATGATCATCTCGGGCGGAGAAAACATCTACCCGGCAGAGATCGAGGATCATCTCAACAGCATGGAGGGCGTGACCGGTGCCGCGGTGATCGGCGTGCCCGACGAACAGTGGGGCGAGGTGGGCTGGGCGATCCTCACGGTGCGTGAGGGTGTGGATCAGGCAACCGTCTCGACCGAGGCCGTGAAGGCCGCGCTCGACGGCAAGCTGGCCCGCTACAAGATCCCGAAGCGCGTGATCGTGGTCGACGAGTTTCCGCGCACGGCCTCGGGCAAGATTCGCAAGGCCGACCTGCGGGCCCGCTTCGCCCGATAGTAAGCGCGCTTGCGCTACTCGGCGCGGTGCCGCACCTCGCCGTCGACCACGGTCAGGCGCACGCGGGTGCCGACCAGCCGAGCGGGGTCGTCGGTGAACGGGTTGAGGTCGAGCACCGCGAAGTTCGCGCGGGTGCCCGGTGCCAGCGTGCCAACCTCGTTTTCGAGGCCGGTGGCCCACGCGCCGCCATGGGTCATCGCCTCGAGGGCGTCTGCCGGGGTAAACACTCGCTCCGGATGGTACGGCGCGCGGGCAGCCTCGAGTACCGAGCGCGCGGTGAGCGCGATGAAGAGGTTGTGGGGCGCCTCGTGCGGGGCCGTCGGCGCGTCGGTACCGAGCGCGATCCGCACGCCTGCGTCGCGCATCTCGGCCCACGGAAAGCCACGCTCGGCTCGCTCGTCCCCGAGCATCGCGATCCAGTTGTCGAGCACCGCCGGGTCGCAGTGCACCGGTTGCATCGACGCGGTGACACCGAGCGCAGCAAGGCGGCGCACGGTATCGGGTGCGACCGATTCGAGGTGCTCGATGCGGGGGCGCCGAGAAGCCCTCGGCCCGTTCTCGCGCACGCACGCCTCGACGAGATCGAGCGCGAGGTCGCTCGCCGAGTCGCCGATCGCGTGCAGCGCAAGCTGCAGACCGTGCGCGTCGGCGGCCACTGCGACGGCGAGCGCCGCCTCCCTCGGCCAGATGGGTTCGGCGTTGGATCCGTTCGCGTATGGCGAGCGCATGGCGGCGGTGCAGGCATCGATCACCCCGTCGAGAATGAACTTCACCCCGACGATGCGAAACGAGTCGGAGCCGTAGGTGGCCGCGACGCGATCGCGATCCGCGGCCGCCCGTTCGACCTGTGCAAGGTCTGCAGCCGGGTCGCCGGTCGGGTGCAGCAGCACGTGAGCCGTGATCGGGAAGGGCAGGCGGCCGTCTCGAACGAGGATGCGTTCGAAGGCCGCGAGATCGGGGGCACCGAACGACATGTCGGTTGCGGTCGTGACCCCGGTCGCCAGGTACGCGTCGAACGCGGCGGCCAGGAAACGATCGCGATCCGCATCGCTGGCTGCATCAGCCAGGTAGTTCCACGCGTGCTGGATCGCGGCTGACTCGAGCAGGAATCCGGTCGCCTCGCCACGCTCATCCCGGCGAATCTCCCCACCAATCGGGTCTGGAGTGTCACACGTGATACCAAGCTCGGCGATCGCAGCACTGTTGACCCAGACCGAGTGCAGGTCGTTGGCATCGAGTATGACGGGGATGTCGGAGACAGCGGCATCGATCATTTCGGCGGTGGGATCGCGACCCTCGAGCGCATCGAACCTCCAGCTGATGCCCAGCAGCATGGCCGCATCAGGGTTTGTCGCACGCGCCTCACGCAGCCGTTCTTGAATCTCTGTGAGCGTGCCACACTCACGCAGTTGCACCTTCTCGACCGCTTGGCCAAACATCAGCAGGTGTGTGTGCCCCTCCACGATGCCGGGCGTGACGAAACCGTCGCCGAGATCGATGATGTGAGCATCTGGGCCGGCTGCGTGCTCAACTGGCTCGCGGTCACCGATGGCAATGATGCGCCCGTCGCGCACGGCGAAGGCTTCGGCCAGCGGTGCGCCCGCGCGCCCGGTGAAGACGGCGGCGGCGCGGTAGACGGTGGTGGGCATCGTCAACGTTCTTCGCTCTGCTCTTCAACGATCGTGACGCGAATGTCGTCAAACGGCGTGCGCGTCGAGTACTTGTACATGAACAAGATGTCGGCGTCGTACCCCAGAAACGTGGCGAAACGCTTCGTCTCCGAGGCCTCGGCTTCGAGCGGCTTTACCGTGACCAGCGTCATGCGCCGCGGCAGCCCATCGATCGGGTCGGCGATCGAGAGCCCCTTCTCGGGGTCGAGCTCTGCCGCGACAAGCGCGATCGCCAGCGACCCATCGTGCGCGCTCAGGGTGATTTCGCCGGTCAGGCGCAGCACGCCGTCGTCACCGATCTCGCCCGGCACGCTGATCCCGCGCTCAGGATCGAAGCTCGCACCGCCACTCGCCTGCACCGTAAAACTCTCGTCACGCTGCATGTAGCCGACGAGGGACTCCTTCACGGTCCACTCGAGTACGGCCTTGCTTCCCGGCACCCATGCGTTCATTTCGCTCCCATCATCGAAGAGGTCTGCAGCAAGTCTGGCACAGCGCCGATCGCGCGCGGCATGCCGCTTTCGCACGCTGGCTCACTCATTAGGATTCGGCCACCCCGAGCATCGCGCCCGCCGCGCGGCGCATGAGCGAGCGGCGATCCACCCCGCCCTCCCACCCCACGAGCGAGTGCGCGTTCAGTCCGTCGAGCATGCCGAGCAGCTGGCCGGCAACGGCGGGCGGATCAGCCACCCGGTACCGTCCCGCATCGCACCCGGCATGAATCAGTGCCGCGAAGAAGGCGCGCCACGCGTCCATCTGCGCGCGCACGGCGGCAGCGAGCGGAACGTTCCGCCGCCCGAGCGCCCACGCCTCAACCCACACGAGCGTCACCTCGTCGCGGGCACCATCGAGCACCGTGTCGAGCACGGCGTCGAGCCGCTCGCCCGCTTCGGCCACCCGCCCGGCGAAGCTCGTGATCTCGGCGAGTTCGGCGGCCACGATGCGGGTGAACGCCTCCGCGACCAGGTGGTCCATGCTCTCCACGTGGTGGATCACGAGCGTTGGGGCCACCCCCGCTCGCGCGGCGACCGCGCGCATCGTGACGGCCGAGAGCCCTTCGGCTCGGGCGATCGCCTCGGCTGCATCAGTGATCTCGGCGCGGCGCTCAGCGGCGGAACGCCGGGTCGCCCGCTTGCGGGCCCCGGGCGCGCTGACCGCGGGCGTACGTGCGGGTGTTGACGACATGGGATCCACTCGGTAGATTTGCGATCAGTTATTGATCGGGTGATCAACTAGCTTAGTGGATCACCCCACGCGAACCCAAGGAGCACCATGGCCTGGCGCATGCCCGCCGAAACCGCACCCCACGAGCGCACCTGGATGGCGTTTCCGCGCGAGGGCGAGACGCTCGGCGAGACCGCTGCCGAGCGCGAGGAGGGCTACGCCGCGTGGGTGGCCACCGCCCACGCGATCGCCGAGTTCGAGCCGGTGACGATGCTCGTTGACCCGAGCGAGATCGCGCGTGCGCGGCGCATGCTGGGAGCAACCGGCGCACACGGCATCGAGATTGTCGAGGTGCCGGTCGACGAGTTCTGGCTGCGCGATTCGGGGCCGACCTTCGTCGTCGACGACGCCCGACCCGGAGTGCTGGGCGCGGTCACCTGGATCTTCAACGGCTGGGGCGACCAAGACTGGGCCGACTGGCAACTCTCTGCTCAGCACGGCGCGTTCGTCGCCGAGCAGGTCGGGGCCGAACGCGTCAGCTCGCTGCTCGTCAACGAGGGCGGCGGGATCCACGTCGACGGCGAGGGCACCGTGCTGCTCACCGACACCGTGCAACTCGATCCGCGTCGCAACCGCTACGCGACGCGCGAGCGAGTCGAGGCCGAGATGGCGCGCACCCTGGGGACCACTCACGCGGTGTGGCTACCGCGCGGCCTCACCCGCGACTCCGAGCGCTTCGGCACGAACGGGCACGTCGACATCGTCGCGACGATCCCCACGCCGGGCACCCTGCTGCTGCATACCCAGGTGGATCCCGGCCATCCCGACCACGCGGTGACCGCCGGGCTGCGTGCCCACCTCGAGGGCCAGACCGACACCGCTGGGCGCCGCTTCAACATCGTCGAGCTACCCGCCCCGGCAACCCTGCGCGACGACGAGGGATTCGTCGACTGGAGCTACGTCAATCACCTCGTCGTCAACGACGGCGTGATCGCCTGCGGGTTCGGCGAGGAGGCCGCCGACACGCGGGCACGCGAGATTCTCGAATCCGTCTACCCGGGGCGGCGCGTCGTGTCGGTCGACGCGCGACCGATCTTCGCCCGTGGCGGCGGCGTGCACTGCATCACCCAGCAGCAGCCTCGGGTCGGAACCCGCGCATGATCGACGTCGTCGAGGCAACAATCGCCGAGTTGCGCGGTGCGCTGGAACGCGACGAGATCACAAGCGCCTGGCTCGTCGAGGCCTACCTCGCGCGCATCGATGCGTATGACGCGCCGGGCACCTCGACCGCTCTGAACGCGCTCGTCGTGCGCAACGAGCGCGCGCTCGACGAGGCCCGTGACTCCGATGCGCGCCGAGCCCGCGGCGAAGTTCTCGGCCCGCTTGACGGCATTCCGTACACCGCAAAAGACAGCTACTTGGTGCGCGGGCTCACCGCGGCCGCGGGCAGCCCGGCGTTCGCGGATCTCGTCGCGCAGCGCGATGCCTTCACCATCGAGCGCCTGCGCGCGGGCGGCGCCATTTGCTTAGGCCTCACAAATATGCCGCCAATGGCAAATGGAGGTATGCAGCGCGGGGTATACGGACGCGCCGAGAGCCCGTACAACGCCGAATTCCTGACGGCACCCTTCGCTTCGGGCTCGTCGAATGGCTCGGGCACCGCGACCGCGGCCAGCTTCGCCGCCTTCGGGCTCGGGGAGGAGACGTGGTCGAGCGGTCGCGGCCCGGCCTCGAACAACGCCCTCTGCGCGTACACCCCGTCGCGCGGCGTGATCTCCACGCGCGGCAACTGGCCGCTCGTGCCGACCATGGATGTCGTCGTGCCGCACACCCGCACGGTGGCCGACCTGTTCGAGGTACTCGACGTGATCGTCGCCGACGACCCCGAGACCCGCGGCGATTTCTGGCGCGCGCAACGGTGGATCGCGCTGCCGCGTGCTTCCGAGGTGCGGCCGGCGAGCTACTCGGCGCTCGGCCCGGTCTCACCCGAAGAGTCTCGGTCGGCACTCGCGGGTCGGCGCATCGGCGTTCCGAAGATGTACATCAACGCCGATCCACTGGCGGGCAGCACCGCACCCGGCGACCCGGAAGCCCCCGGCATCGGCGGCCCCACCGGGCAGCGCATCGAGACGCGCGCCTCGATCATCGAGCTGTGGGAACAGGCGCGCCGCGATCTCGAAGCCCGGGGTGCCGAGGTCGTCGAGGTCGACTTCCCGGTCGTCTCCAACTACGAGGGCGACCGGCCGGGCGCCCCGAAGATCCACACACGCGGGCTGGTCAGCCCCGAATACCTGCGGCGCGAAATCCTCGACTTGTCGGCGTGGGCCTGGGACGACTTCCTGCGCGCGAACGGCGACCCCGCCTTCCCCGATCTCACCGTCGTCGACGGCGCCGAGATCTTCCCGCACCCCGAGGGCGCGCTGCCCGATCGTTACACGGGATTCGACGATGACATCGCCGAGTACCCGGGCCACGTGCGCGAGCACCCGGTAGCCTCATTCACCGAGATCCCCGAGCTCGAGGCGGGCCTGCGCGGGCTCGAGCGCACGCGGCAGGTCGACCTCGAGGAGTGGATGGACACACTCGGCCTCGATGCTGTCGTGTTCCCCGCGGTTGCCGACGTCGGCCCCGCCGACATGGATGTGAACGAGGCCTCCGCAGACCTCGGCTGGCGCAACGGGGTGTGGATCGCCAATGGCAATCTCGCGATCCGCCATCTGGGCATTCCGACCGTCACCGTACCGATGGGTACGACGGCCGACATTGGCATGCCCGTGGGCCTGACCTTCGCGGGGCGCGCCTACGACGACACCCGGCTGTTGTCACTCGCGGCGGCGTTCGAAGCGATCCGCCCCCGCCGCACCGAACCCCCGCGCACCCCGCGCCTCGCGTAGCCCGATTCATGGGCAGTAGATGTCCGAATACTTGAGTATTCGAGCATCTACTGCCCACAAAGGTAAGGGAGACCTGCCGCAACGGCGGAAACGCGCGAGCACGCTGGCGCACGCGGGCGCAAGAACCCTACGACTGGGTCGTGAAGGGCAGCACCAGGCGCGAAGGGTGCGCCGCGTCGCGGTAAATCTTGTGCGTGACCGGGCGACCCACCGGCAGGTGGAACGCGTCGGGAGGCAGCAGCGCGTTGTGCGCGTCGGTCAGCGGCTCGTTACACGACAGCTCGAGCTCGAGGCGGTGCCCCGGCAGGAACGTCGTCGCGAACGGGTACAGCCGAATCACGTACTCCTCGATCTTGCCCGGCTCCACCGGCACCGCGCGGGTGTGGGGGTGGATCGGGCTTCCCGCGGTGGTGCGCTCGAGGTCGAGCTCGCGATGCGAGGCCTTCAGGAACCCGGTCGTGACGAGCTGGCGGTTACCGTTCGGCGCCACATCCCACAGGCGCAGGATGAAGTTCGAGTCGTCCTGGTCGATCGACGCGAAGATGTGCGCGGCACCCGTGCCGATCATCTCGGTGGGCTCCTCGAACTTCTCGGTCGACCAGTTGATGATCTCGACCTTGTCGGTCACCGTGAGCGGTGCCTGGTAGAAGCCGTCGGGGGCCGCGTACTGCTCGCCCATCAGCTCGGGTTCGGGCAGCAGTTTCCTGCGCGGGCGCAGGTAGAGGGGTCGGTGATCCACCGCCTTCGGCGGCCACGCGGCACCGGTGACGTGCTCACGCGAGCCTTCAACGAAGATGCTCACCGCGGGCTCATCCATCACCCCGTTGTCGATGCCCTTGATCCAGTAGTCGTACCAGCGGAACATCTTGTCGTGCTCTTCGATGAATGGGCGCGACTGCATGGGCGGGTAGGGCCCAATGTCGAGCTTCTTGGGTCCGTTCAGCGCGTCGAAGAGTTCGATCGTGCCGTCCATCGTCCAGCCGCGGCCCTGGTCGATCTGCAAGTACACGGGGATGTCGATGTTACGAGCGAGATTGACGGGGTTCCGCTCCTCGTACCACTCACCATCGAGATCATTCATGATGATGTCGAACCAGGCCTCGTGGTTCGTCGGGTAGTGCAGGGTGTGCACGAGGTTCGGCCAGGCCGCCACGTCGGGGTCTTGCAGACGCGCGGCGACCTTCGCCTTGATCTCTTCCGGCGAATAGGTCTCGAGCATGCGCGACTTCACGCGGTCGGTGAAGGCCCAGCCCGAATCGCCACCGCGGCCCTCGCGAGCAGCGCGCGGCATGAACCACATGATGCCGCCGTGATAGGTGGTCTCGTAGAAGTCGTAGTGGCCGCCGCTGACGAAGATCGCCTTCAGGCTCGGCGGCCGCTCGGCCGCGGCCAGCACCTGCATCGACCCGAAGTACGAGATGCCGATCATGCCGACGTTGCCGTCACACCAGGGCTGCGCGGCGACCCACTCGATGAAGTCGTAGGCGTCTTCGCCGAGCGACACGCCGCCCGCGTTGTAGTTGCCAATGTGCTCACCGTCGGATGCACCGGAGCCGCGCAGGTCGCCAATGACGTGCACGTACCCCTCGTCGACGACGCGGGTGATGTCGCCGGCCTCGATGCAGCCGTCCCACATCGGGCTCGGGCGCTTCTGCGGCGGCATGGTCAGCGCGAGCGCCTGCAGCTCCTTGCCATACGGACTGAGCGCGACGAGTGCGGGCCGCGGCACGTCACGCCCGTGAAACATCCCCGTGGCGTCGACGACCGTGCCGCCGCCGGCCGCCTTGAACGCGCGCAGCCGTGCGGCCAGCGCGTCGAAGATCTCCGCGCGATTGATAGTGACGTCGTAGGCGTATTCGGCTCCCGGAACGATTGAGAGCAGCGATTCGTGCACCGCCACCACGCCCAGCTCCCCGGCGGGAACCGGGCCGAGGACCGTGTTCGCCACACCGCTTGGGCGATCTGATTCGTCTGCCATTGACGTGACCTTTCTCGGAAGCGGCACCACCATTGGCACCAGCCAAACACCGGATCAGCGGATCCCACAAGGGCCTGATCTCATCGGCGATGTACTTTGATATGTTATCATAACAAAGTTCTCGATTGACGATCGATACGTGTAGATCTCGTCTCGGGCTGGCACCTGAGAACCTGACCTGCAGGCCGCTCCCGGCCCCATCACACCTCGCGCGAGAGATTCCCACTCCCTCGCTCGCTGTCCTCAGGCCTTGGTGTCGAAGCGGTACTTGAATTCCTCGGCACGGTGCACAGCGGATCGCCAGCCGACCACCACCCCGCCCGTCGCGAAGAACACGGTGTCGATCACGAGCACCGGGCTGCCGGCTGCGACACCTAGAGCCTCCGCGTGCTCGGGCGAAGCTGAGGTGGCCCACGCCTCGTGCTCGGCGCGATCGAGGGTGATGCCGTATTTCTTCTCCAGCAGCGCGAACGCGCTCCCGCCGCCGCCCAACTCATCCTCACCCGGCAGGAAATCCTCGGGAGAGCGCACGTACACATCGTTGTCGGCGAAGGGTTCACCATCGACGGCGATCACGCGGCGGAAGTGCAGCAGCCGCTCGTCGTCCGTCACCCCCAGGCGCCGGGCCACCGCCGGCGGCGGGGCGATCCGCTCGATGCCGAAGACCTGCGAGGTCGGGTCGAGCCCACGGCCGGCGAGGTACTGGTACAGGTTGCCTGACTTCAGGTCGGCGGGCCGATCCACGCGCACACCGACAACGGGGAACGTGCCGCGGCCCTGCTTGCGGTAGACGAAGCCCTCGCTCGTCAGGTCGCGCAGCGCCTGGCGAATCGGCGCCCGGCTCACCCCAAACCGGCTGAGCAGCTTGGCCTCCGTCATCGGTTCGTCCGCGCCCACCGCGCCCGAGGTGATCTCGGCGCGCAGAATGTCCATGATCTGCCGGTACAGCGGAACACCCGACGAGGTGTCGAGTTCAGTGATTGCCATGGGGCTGGTCATCCTTCGTTGGAGAAGCGGGCCGATGCTCCATTATCTCGGGCGATACACCCGGAACGGATCATTGCCATAGCTTACGACCCCCACGGGCCTGGTGGATCGCGCCCTCCCTCCCTCTCCCATTACTCCCACAACGTGGGCACTAGATGCTCGAATTCCCGCGGATTCCGACATCTACTGCCCATTGAGTGGGGTGGATCGCGCGCCCACAGCCCAGTCAGCCCCGGGTGGCGTTGGGGCTACCCGGTCAGGCTCTGGGGCGACCCGGTCAGGCGCGGGAGGCGCGGTGGATCGACTTGTAGCTCACGTACTGCTGTAATCCCTCGACCCCGTACTCGACTCCGAGCCCCGAGTCGTGGCGCCCGCCAAACGGCGCCGCGTGGTTCGAGGCGAAGAAGTTCACGCCGACCGACCCGCTGTCCACCAGCTCGGCCACCTGGAACGCGCGCTCCTCGTCGGCCGAAAACACAATCCCGCCGAGCCCAAACGGCGTGCTGTTGGCGATCTCGAGGGCTTCGTCAACCGTCTCGTAGGGCTGGATCGTGACCACCGGCCCGAAGATCTCCTCGCGGGCGACGCGCATCTCGGGGGTGACGTCGGCGAGCACAGTCGGGGCGATGAAGAGCCCCGGGCCCGGCAGCACGTCGCCGCCGGTCATGAACCGGGCACCCTCGGCGCGCGCGGAGGCCAGGTGCTCGAGCACCGAGTCGAACTGGCCGCGGTGGGCAACCGGCCCAAACACGGTCGAGGGGTCGAGCGGATCGCCCTGCGCGCCCCCCGCCACCACCCCGGTGATGGTGTCCACGATCTCGTCGTAGCGTGAGCGCGGGGCCAGAATGCGAGTGGAGATGTAGCAGGTCTGCCCCGAGTTGCGCATGCACGAGCGCACGAAGACGCGGGCGAACGCGTCGAGATCCACATCGTCGAGCAGAATCGCGGCGGACTTGCCACCCAGTTCCAGAGTCACCGGGCGCAGAAGTTCGCCGCACGCGGCCGCGATCTTGCGGCCCACCTCGGTCGACCCGGTGAACGCAACCTTGTCAACGAAGGGGTGCCGCACCATCGCATCGCCGGTGCGCCCGTTGCCGGTGAGGAGGTTCACGACGCCCGCGGGCACTCCCGCCGCGTGCGCGGCATCGACAATGTGCCGGATCGACAGCGGCGTGGGCGACGCCGGCTTGATCACGACGGAGTTACCGGCGAGCAACGCGGGCGCCAGCTTGATCACGACGAGGTTGATGGGAAAGTTCCACGGGGCAATCAGCGCGCAGACCCCGAGTGGATCGCGTCGCACCACGCTCTCGCCGACCCCGCTGGGGAACGGCCGCACATCCTCACGTTCGAGATGCGGGGCGAGACCCGCGAAGTAGCGCAGGATGCCAGCAGCGTTGGCCGCGGCTCCGCCGGTCTCTGCGACCGGGCTGCCGTTCTCGCGCGTGTTCGTGAGCGACAGCGCCTCGGCCCTGGCCTCCACCTCGGCGGCGAACCGAAGCAACACTTCGGCGCGCTCGGAGGGCGTCATGCGGGGCCACGGGCCCGTATCGAAGGCCTGGCGTGCGGCACCCATCGCGGCCTCGAGGTCCTCCTCCGCCGCGACCGGCACACTCGCCCAGGTCTCCCCCGTCGCTGGGTTTACGACCTCGATGCGCCCCGTGCCGACCGAGGGCACCCAGACACCATCGATGAAATGGTCGGTGGGGTGCCACGGTGCCGTGCGGAAGTCGCCGGGCCAGGTGCCGGTGTCTGTCGCGCTCATCGCAGCACCGCCGTCTTCAGCAGCGCCTGCGAGCGGTCGAGATCGGTGTTCGCCATGGCGATCGCCGCTTCGGTGAGCAGCTCGGGAATGATCTCGCTGCGCAGCCGATCGGTGTAGGTCGCTGGGTCGAGACCAAACCAGCCAGAGGCGAGCGCGATGCCCGCGTGATCAAAGCGCCACAGTCGATCCGCGTCGCGCACCAGGGCGTCTTCGAGGGAGTGCGCCTCGGGCCGGGTGTCGTGGCCGTCGATGATGGCACACACGGCCTCTATGAACTCGTCATTGTAGCCAAGCCCGGGGAGCACCTCGCGGGCAATCGCACACCCCTCCTGCTCGTGCTGAAAACGGATGTCGGCCTTGCGCCAATCGCCGCCGAAACCCTCGGAGATGATCCGCGTCTCGTCGACGCGCCCCCAGCCGGTGTCGTGCAGCAGCACCGTGACGCGCACGAGATCGGCGTTCGCCTCGGGGTGCGCGGCAAGCAGGCGTTCGGCAAACGCCAGGGAAATCGGCAGGTGGATGTCGTTTGAGCGCGATCGGGTCTCGGTCACGACCGCCGACCACAGCGCGTCGAGATCGGCCCCGGCGGGCGGGGTGAGTGCGATGGGCGTGGTGTCGATCGGGCCATTCGGGGCGATCGGCGCGGGGGGAACTGGGTGAGTCAGCACGATGGGGTCACTTCCCTGTGTCGTCGTGTGCGGTGAGGATGGTCTTGAGCGGAATTGAGGGATCAGCGGTGTCTGCTGCGGGCAGGTTCACGCCCTTGGCGAGCGCCTGACGAACGGTCATGAAGTCGAGCGGCACGTTGATGCAGTCGGCGGCGATCAGCCGGTCGCCGCGGTAGTACAGCACCGAGAACTTTCCGGGGGCATCGGGGCTGCGATCCACCACGCGGTCATAGCCGGTGAAGAGCCCGGCGATCTGCAGCTTCAGGTCGCCCTGGTTCGACCAGAACCACGGGATCCCGGCGTACTCCTCCTGCCGGCCCATGATCGCGTACGCCGCAACCTTGGCCTGCTCGATCGCGTGGTTGACGCTCTCGAAGCGCACGCGCTCGCCGGCGGGAGAATGCGGGATCGGGTTCGGCAAATTCGAGCAGTCACCCACGGCGAGGGTCACGTCATCCGAGGCGGTGGCAAAGCGATCCACCACGATGCCATCGTTTACATCAAGTCCCAGCTGCTCGGCCAGACCGGTGTTCGGGATCACCCCGATGCCCACCAGCACAATGTCGGCAGGGATCACCTCGCCGCTCACACGCACGCCGGTCACCTGGCCGGCCTCGCCGACGATCTCGTCGACCGCGGTATTCACGCGCACGTCGATGCCCTGCGTCACGTGATGCCTGAGGATAAAGTCGGCGGTCTCTTCGCCCACGGCGCGGCGCACGAGGCGCGTGCCGCGCTCCACCAGGGTGACGTGCTTGCCGAGCGTGTGCAGGCTCGCCGCGGCCTCGATACCGATGAAGCCGCCGCCGATCACGACCACGCGCGAGGCGGCGGGCGTGCGAGCCTTCAGCTCGAGAGCGTCGTCGGCCTTGCGCAGGTACAGCACGCCGTCGAGCTCGCTTCCCGGTACGTCAAGGCGGCGCGCGCGGGCCCCCACCGTGAGCGCGAGGCGGTCAAAGTGGAAGTCGCGTCCGGTCACCGAATGCGCGACGCCGGAACCGTCGTCGCGCTTCGTGATCCGCTCGATGTATTCACCCTTGACGACCTCGATGCGGTGCTCGTCCCAGTACTCCTGCGACCGGTAGATCAGCGATTCCTTCGTGATCTTGTCTTGCAGGAACTCTTTTGACAGGGCGGGGCGCTGATATGGGCGATGGTCCTCGTCGCCGAGCAGGGTGATCGGGGGCTCGTAGCCGAGGGCGCGCAATGATCCTGCGAGCTGCACCCCCGCCTGCGAGGAGCCGACGATCAGCAGTCCGTGCTCGGGCATGATCAGATCTGCGTCTCAGGGGTGGTGACGTGGAGATCGTGCCCGTCGGTCACACGCACCTGGCAGCTGAGCCGGGAGTTCGGCTGGCGATCCACCGCGGTACCCCACAGCATCTCGTCTTCCATCTCCTCCATCGGAGAGAGTACTGCCAGGTCTGCCTCCGCGACGAACACGTGGCAGGTGGCGCAGGAGAGCGAACCGCCGCACTCGGCGACGATGCCCGGCACGCCGTTGCGCATGGCGACCTCCATGACGGAGTCACCCGCGGCGGCGTCAACCTCGCGGGTGTCGCCCGCGGCGCTCGTGAACACAACCTTCGACATGGGTGATCCTTCCTAGATGAACTGACGTCCGCCGTCGACGACGAGCGTCTGGCCGGAGATGAACGCGGATTCGGGCCCGGCGAAGAACAGGGCGGCACCGACGATGTCTTCGGGAGTGCTGGCGCGGCGCAGCGCGCCGCGATCCACCCCGTACTGCTCGGCATCGGCCATGTGGCCGTAGCTCGCCTCGGTCAACGTGAAGCCGGGGGCGATCGCGTTGACGGTGATCTCGCGCACGCCGAGTTCTTTCGCCATGACGCGGGTGAGCGCGATGACCGCGCCCTTGGAGGCGACGTAGTGCGCCCACTGTGCCGAGCCCGAAAACACGGTCGCGGAAGCGATGTTGATCACGCGCGCGCCGGTGGCGAGGTGCGGGCTCGCGCCCCGGGTCATGAGCCACGGGCCCTTGGCGTTGACCGCCATGACCCGATCCCACTCGTCGGGGTCGAGTTCTTCGATCGGTGCGCGGGTGATGCCAGCGTAGAGCGCCGCGTTGTTGATGAGCACCTCGATCGTGCCGCCGCCAAACTCCGCTACCGCGGCCGCTGCCTCGGCAGTTGACTCGGGCGAGGTGACGTCGACTCGCCCCTGCCAGCACGGCACACCGTGCGCCTCGACGAGCTTCGCCGTCTCGGCCAGCCCCACGAGATCAACATCTGCGATGGCGACCCGATCGCCGCGCTCGGCAAACCCAAGAGCGAACGATCGGCCGAGGCCGCCGGCCGCGCCGGTGATGAACACCGTGCGGCCGGCCGCCGTGGAATCGGAATGCGACATCGCTAGCCCTCGAGGATCTCGACGCGGCCCGAGTTACCATCGACGCGAATGAGCTGGCCGGTGGTGATGCTGGAAGAGCCGTTGCCGGTTCCGGTGACCGCCGGGAGGCCGTATTCGCGGCACACGATCGCCGCGTGGCTCATCATGCCGCCGATGTCGGTGACGGTGGCCCGGATCTTGCCGAACACCGGGCCCCACGACGGCGCGGTGATGGTGGCGACGAGGATCTCGCCCTCCTGCACCAGTCCGAGCTCATCGGCGTGCACGATCACGCGTGCGCGACCCTCGGCGATGCCCGGCGAGGCGGCCATACCCTTGATCGCACCGTCGTCGTCTTCGTCGTCGCTCAACCACTGCTGCACCTGCTCGGTCGTGATGCCCCAGAGCATCTGCGTGAACGGCTCGGTGATCTCGACGGGCGGGGTGTTCAGCGCCGGCTGCGGGCGCTGCGTCTGCAGGGCGGTCACGATCTTCTCGCGGCGGGCAATCTCGGCCGGCCAGTAGTTCGGGCCCACCGACTCGCTGCCCACGGCCCAGCCGGTGACGTAATCGAAGAGCGCGTCGCGCACCTCGTTGCGGGTGAGGTAGAGAATATCCATCTCGTCGTCCCAGAATCCGGCGGCCACGAAGACCCGACCGAGCTCGCGCACCTTGCGCCAGAAAACGCCCATCGTCCAGTGCTCGATGTAGAAGTTGTGGTTCTCGACGTAGGGGTAGGCGGTCGCGGCGAGTCCGCGCTTTCCGTCAAACGCGGCGAGGTTGTCGCCGTCGAGAAGGCTACGGTACTCCTCGATGATCCGGTCGCGCTCGACGATCAGCTCTTCCTTTGGGCGAAGAATCTGCTGCCCGCCATCAAGGCGACGAATGTAGTCCTTGATGTAGCTGAGGGGGATCTCCTGGTACTCGTTCCAGTACTTGTCATGCCCGTAGAAGCCATTGCCCACGGTGAAGTTGAACCACGGATCCTTCGCTTCTTCGTACCGGGCGAGCCAGCGGTCGCCGCCCGCTCGCGCACCGACCGCGGCGAGCGTGCCCGCGACATCATCGGTGTTCTCGAACGCCGACTGCAGCCCGAGCTCGACGGCGAGGGTCGCGAGCACCTTGAGCTCGTCATCGGGGCGGAAGAGCTCCATGTCGACGCCCTGCACCATCTTCGCGATCGCCTGATCTGGGATCGAGGGGAACACCTCTTTGGCGAAGGTGAAGAAGTCGAGGTAGGCGAGGTACCCGAGGTTCAGGAACTCGAAGTGGTACTGCCAGTTCTGATAGCAGAGCTGGATCAGGCGGTCGTAGCCCTCCAGGAGCACCTCTGAGCCGTCCTTCGCCTTGCCGCTCTCGATGTCTTCAAACGGCACCATGTCGGGCAGCGGCGCGAAGTGCAAGTCCTCCATCTCGGCGATGGTGCCCAGCACCTTCACCTTCCAGTCGTCGAGCAGTCGCTCCCAGTTGCCGAAGTAGTGGCCGACGCGGCGCTCGAACTCGGGCACGCGGGCCGCGATCTCCTCGGGGGGAACCGGCACGGGGCTCATGTAGAGGTAGCCGAGGTGCACCTTGAACTCGATGCCGTTGGCCGGCGGAATCAGCAGGTGCCGCGTGTTGTACTGGCCGAGGCACTTCACGGCGAACTCGCCACCGATGGTCTCGAATGGCTTGTACACCGTCGGCCAGTGCTGGCTGTCGCAGAACCAAAACTTGTTCTCCGAGCCGTCACCCTCACGGAAGGGCAGGTAGTAGGGGTAGAGGCTCTCCCAGCCCTCTGCCCCCTCGGGCACCGGGATGTCCTGTGCGCTGGGGAAAGACTTGACCGCGGGTGCGGCGGTGGCGTCGGTGGTGGTCGAATCTAACGTCATTGTTGTGATCCTCTTCGTGCGTGGGTGGAGTTGCGTGTGTGGATGAACTACTGGTTGGGGATGCGGATCGAGCCTGTCAGCATCGAGGTGAGGCTCGAGACGCCGATCGTCGCGGTTACGGCTTTCGGTTCCTGCGGCTTGTTGGAGTGGATGGTCTCGGGCCGAGCCTGCAGCAGCAGGAGATTCTCTCCGGCCGGCAGATCGCGGTCGATCGCCCACTCGATGTCTTGCGGGGTGCCGTAGTGCTTTTCGGCCCGCTTCGCGAGCTCGGCCACCTGCATCACCTGGGCGTCGCTGAGGCAGCGGATCTCTCGGCGTGTCACGTCAACTGGGCGTTCGATCAGTCCTCGCTGGGCGGGATCCGGCACCAGCTCGATGTGCTTGTCGCCGATGTGCTCGCTGACGATGGTCATCATGATCTTGTCGAGCATGATGTTGTCGGGGGTGACGTGCCCCGAGACCACGGCCTCGCCGATGCCCCAGGACGCGTCGATCACGATCTTCGAGCGATCGCCGGTGCTCGGATTCATCGTGATGGCCACGCCCGCCGACTCGGCCGAGACCATCTTTTGCACCGCAACCGCCATCGAGAGACCCTCGTCTTCGATGTTGTTCTTCAGCCGGTACATGATCGCGCGGCTCGTGTAGAGCGATGCCCAGCACATGCGAATGTGCTGGTGCACATCGGCCTCGTCAATGAGCCACAGGTAGGTGTCCTGTTGGCCGGCGAAGCTCGCGTCGGGAAGGTCCTCGGCGGTGGCGGAGGAGCGAACGGCGACGGGAACCGGCTCCGAAAAGCGCCCCTGCAACTCGGCCCACGCGTCGATCACGGCCTGCCGCAGGTGCTCGGGCACGGGGCTCTCGCAAATGCGGTCGCGGATCAGCTGCGAGGCGCGATCCACACTCGTCACATCGTCGGCATCGAGACCGGCGAGCTGCTCGGCGATGAGTTCGGAGAGGCCCGTGGATTCGATGAACTCGTCGTACGTGGCGGTCGTGACGGCGAAGCCGGGGGGCACGGGCATGCCGGCCGCGGTCATGGTCACGAGCGAGGCGCACTTGCCACCGAGCAGGTCGTGCTCGGGCGCGATCCCGCCGTCGAAGAACTGGACGTAACGGGTGCTGGTTGCGGTCATGCTGCTTCCTTCCAGGTCACGGGCACCTCAAGGGGCACGCGGAACGAGAGATTCTCGCGGAACCCGATGTCGGCGCCGTCTTGCAGGCGCACGTCGGGCATGAGCCTTGCGATCTCCTCGATCGCGATCTTCGCCTGCAGCTTCGCGAGCATGTTGCCCAGGCAATAGTGGATCCCGAAGCCAAACGACAGGTGATCGCGGGCGTTTTCGCGCGAGATGTCGAACTCCTCGCCTGCCGCGAAGCGCTCCTCGTCGCGATTGGCGGATCCCATGACGAGCAGCAACTCGGCGCCCTTCGGGATGTCGACTCCCCCGACCGTGGCATCGGCCAGCGCCTTGCGCCGCCAGGCGACGATCGATCCGCTGTAGCGCAGCACCTCGTCAATCGCGGGCCCGATCTTGCTCGGGTCGGCGACGACCTGCCGCCACTGATCGGGGTGACTGAGCAGCACACGCATCGCGTTCGAGATGAGCGTGGTGGTGGTCTCGTGACCCGCGAACAGCATGCTGTAAACGACCGAGGCGATCTCGTGGTCGCTGATCTCGTCGCCCGCCTGCTGCGCACGCACCATGTCGCCCACGAGCGAGTCGGGGTTCGTCTCGTGCGCCTCACTCACCAGACGCATGCACTCCTGCCAGTAGGCGACGAGGTTGTGCGCGTGCGGAATCTGCTCCTCCTCGGTGAGGTCGCCCCAGGTCATCGCCGCGCGCGAGTCCGACCACTCCTTGAACTGGTCGACCTTGCTGGTGTCCGCGCCAATCAGCGTGAGGATGGTGACGGTCGGCACGTCGTAGGCGAGGTCGCGGAGGAAGTCGCCGGTCGCCTCGTCGCGTGCGAGCATCTTCTCGATCTGCGATACGACGTGCGCACGGATGCTGGGCTCGAGCTGGCGGTAGCGCCGCGGGGTGAAGGCCTTTTGGGCCACCTTGCGAATGCGGGTGTGCTCCGGTGGAACGCGTGCGGAGAGGCCGGAGTATGCGGTGAATCCGCCCTCCTCCATGATCTTCTTGGCGGCCGCGCCGCGCTGGCGCACCGGAGCCTGTGCGTTCTCGCTCGAGAAGGTCTCCCAATCTGCGAAAACCGCGCGCACGTCGTCGTAGCGGCTCACTACCCAGTAGCCGACCCGCTCGTCAAACATCACCGGCTCGTCGCGGCGCAACTCTGCGTAGGAGGGGAAGGGATCCTTCTGATCGAACGGTTTGAACCCGTGATGCACGGGGGAACCGCCGGAGGCCGGTGAGTCCGTTGCAGTCATACCCATCTCCTGTTTCGTCGTTGAATCGAGGGTGTGTCGCAAGTATGCGCCTGGTGGGTGAACCCTCGGCGCCCGTCTTCCGCTGAATGGAAACGGCTTTTTGCTCAGTGGATCGCGCCCCGTAGCTCCTCTCTCGCAATCGGGCAGTAGGCGTCGCCCCCATCGAGGCGGTTTCAGCTTGCTAGCGCAACACCGGTGATGAGTGGTTCGAGTTTCTCACGCGGCGTGTAGTACCCGAGTGTTTTCCGTGGCCGATCATTCAAAAGCTGTTGCATCTCCTCAATGTCGACATCACTGACGTGGTTGAAGTTGCTGCCCTTGGGATAAAATCACGTATCAAACCATTCAGGTTTTCGTTCGAGCCGCGCTGCCAGGGCGAGTGGGGGTCACAGAAAAACACTGGGCAATCAGTCGCGATCGTGAACTCGGCGTGCTGCGCCATTTCACTGCCCTGGTCCCAGGTGAGGGTCTTGCGCATACTCGCGGGGAGACCCTTGACCAGATCCTGCAGAACATCAATCACGGTCGTTGAATCCCGCTTTCCCGGGAGACGCCCGATGAGCGCATACCTGGTGCGGCGTTCCACGAGCGTCACGAGCCCCGAGTTGTCTGGACCGACCACCAGGTCGCCCTCCCAATGCCCGGGAACCGCACGATCAGCGGCTTCCGCGGGACGATCGGTAAGTCTCGCCCCCTCCAGCCAGGGACGGCTGCTACGCCGCGGCAGTTTCGATTGCGGGATACGGCCGGTCCGACCCGAACGCAATGCCTTCTCAACGGTGAGCTCGTGCCGGAGTGCGCCTTTGCCCTGCACATACAGCGCTTGATAGATCGTCTCGTGGGACACGTGTCTCTCCGGATGGTTGGGGTATTTCAACCGTAACCGTTCAGCGACTTGCTGCGGTGAATGCTTCGCGTTCAACCCTGCCATGACCGCCACACGCAACCAGGGGTCTGCGAGTCTCCCCGGCCGTGTGCGAGGCCTTGCGGTGAGCGCCCGATAGTGGGCGACTTCGGCAACATATCTTCGCTGTGTCGCGTACTCCACACCATGCTGTGAGAGTTCACGCGACACCGTCGATGCGGACACTCCCAGTTCGCTCGCGATGCGACGCATCGAGAGCGGCTCAGGCAACGACCTCGCTGCCTGAATGTAGGACCGGTCAGCGAGCGTGAGTCGACGATACGCACGACCGGAGTGCACAGTGACCACACGGTCCATGTCAACGGCCGCGACACCGCCATGGTGTCCCAGAGTGAAAGTCATGCCAGCGAGTATGGCCCAACGACTCAGCGTCGTACGCGCGACACCCATCGCGCGGCTCACTTCCAAAGCGGACATGCCACGGGTGAGCGCGACTAACACGCGCTCCCGTTCATCCCAGGACAAGATATTCATGTGCGTAACCTCCAAATGGTTGGAGTGTTGCGCTAACCCCCTGAAACCGCCCGATCGGAGGCGACGCCTACTGCCCGATTGCGGGGTCGAGAGAGGATCGAAGGGTTGAAGGGCCGAAGGGCCTCAAGTACCGGAGGGGAACTGCCGGTGCGTGGCCGCGTTCTCGATGCGGCGCGCGACCCCGAGCAGCACCGGGAGGTGCTTCGGGAGCATCGACTCCTGCGAGGCATGCGCGACGATACCGATCGCCGCGACCACCTGACCCGTGCCAGCTCCGGTTCCCGCCCCCACCGGCACCGCGATCGAACACGCACCCACCCGGGCCTCCTCGCCGGTCACCGCAAACCCCTGGCCCGCGATCTGCGCGAGCTCATCGGCAAGGGCGTGCGGATCCACATGGGTGAACTCGGTGAGCGACACCAGGGGCCCCGCAAGGTATGCCTCGCGAAACCACCGCTCTTCATAGGCGAGCAGCACCTTCCCGACCCCCGTCGCGTGCAGCGGCAGCCGCCCACCGATACGCGAGGCCCGCGGCACCCGCTTCGAGCCGTAGATGCGGTCGACGTAGAGCGCCTCGTTCCCCTCGCGCACGGCCAGCAGCACCGACTCACCCGTGAGCGAGAAGAGATCCTGCAGGAAGGGGCGAGCGGTGTCGCGCAGGCGGCGGCCCGCATTCTGCGCGAGTTCCCAGAGGCGGATCCCGATCTGGTAGCGACCCTGCGCGTCTCGGGCGAGCGCCCCCCACTCGGTGAGCTCGCCCACAATGCGGTGCGTAGTCGAGACCGGGAGCCCCGTGAACTCGGCGATCTGCGTCAGCGAGAGGCTCGGTCCGTGCGACTCGAAGGCCTCAAACACCGCGAGAATGCGCGACGCCACGGTGCGGCCCGCGTCACTCGTGCGCATGACCGTCAGCCCAACTCGATGCGCTCGTCCCAGGCATCCACCGATGCGATCGCGCCGAAGCCACGCGCCATCGCGCGCGACACGTCGGTGTGCAGGTAGTCGTGCACCCGCCAGGCGCAGAGCCTGCCCGCGGCCTCACGGGTGAGCCCGAACCAGTCCATCACCGTGTCAATGCCGTGCGGGGTGAGTCGCCAGAGCTTGTCGGCATCCTTCACGAGCGCGTCGTTGAGCGACTTCGCCGCCTTCATGCTGTCGTGCTGCGAGATGATGTCGGTGATTTCGTCTCGCGTTTCTGGCGGCGTGCCGATTTCGCCCAGGATCTCGGCCGCGATCCGCACCCCTTCGCGCTCGTGCCAGGCGACCAAATCCGGGCGCCCGCCGCTCGGACTGATGGCCTGCAGCACCAGGTCTGCGGGCACCTGCGACCAGCCGGTGTCGTGCAGCAGGATCGCGGGGAGCACCACTTCGGGGTCAGCTTCTGGGTGGGCCTCGCAGAGGGCCCGGGCGATGCCGTAGGCGTAGAGGGTGTGGCTGTCGTTGTCGCGCACGCCGAGGTAGGGCTTCGCCTTCGCCCAGATCTCGCGGTGCTCGGGGAGGAGGCGGAGGGCACCGTCAACCTCAGCTGGGATGTGCGAGTCGACTTCCTGGCCATAGAGATTCTGGGTGGGCTGGAGCTTTGGCAACATGGTTCGATTTCACCCCTCTGTGCGCGTTAGCCCTAGCGTACCTTCCATTCACCGGAACCGCACTGGCTGCGCTCCCGTCTGCACTCCCTGCGACTCGCCGCTGACTCTCGCGCCACCCCGCACCGCACGAGGCTTCCGGCCCGGCCCTTGCCAGACCTTCTGTGGGCAGTAAATGCTTAAATTGGCTGGCGGTTTCAGGGGGTTAGCGCAACACTCCAACCATTTGGAGGTTACGCACATGAATATCTTGTCCTGGGATGAACGGGAGCGCGTGTTAGTCGCGCTCACCCGTGGCATGTCCGCTTTGGAAGTGAGCCGCGCGATGGGTGTCGCGCGTACGACGCTGAGTCGTTGGGCCATACTCGCTGGCATGACTTTCACTCTGGGACACCATGGCGGTGTCGCGGCCGTTGACATGGACCGTGTGGTCACTGTGCACTCCGGTCGTGCGTATCGTCGACTCACGCTCGCTGACCGGTCCTACATTCAGGCAGCGAGGTCGTTGCCTGAGCCGCTCTCGATGCGTCGCATCGCGAGCGAACTGGGAGTGTCCGCATCGACGGTGTCGCGTGAACTCTCACAGCATGGTGTGGAGTACGCGACACAGCGAAGATATGTTGCCGAAGTCGCCCACTATCGGGCGCTCACCGCAAGGCCTCGCACACGGCCGGGGAGACTCGCAGACCCCTGGTTGCGTGTGGCGGTCATGGCAGGGTTGAACGCGAAGCATTCACCGCAGCAAGTCGCTGAACGGTTACGGTTGAAATACCCCAACCATCCGGAGAGACACGTGTCCCACGAGACGATCTATCAAGCGCTGTATGTGCAGGGCAAAGGCGCACTCCGGCACGAGCTCACCGTTGAGAAGGCATTGCGTTCGGGTCGGACCGGCCGTATCCCGCAATCGAAACTGCCGCGGCGTAGCAGCCGTCCCTGGCTGGAGGGGGCGAGACTTACCGATCGTCCCGCGGAAGCCGCTGATCGTGCGGTTCCCGGGCATTGGGAGGGCGACCTGGTGGTCGGTCCAGACAACTCGGGGCTCGTGACGCTCGTGGAACGCCGCACCAGGTATGCGCTCATCGGGCGTCTCCCGGGAAAGCGGGATTCAACGACCGT
Organism: Leucobacter fengyongliangi; assembly: GCF_052386045.1. Lineage (NCBI taxonomy): Bacteria > Bacillati > Actinomycetota > Actinomycetes > Micrococcales > Microbacteriaceae > Leucobacter > Leucobacter fengyongliangi. Next base: position 2,405,529 of record NZ_CM126356.1, read on the forward strand.
GATTGATGTTCTGCAGGATCTGGTCAAGGGTCTCCCCGCGAGTATGCGCAAGACCCTCACCTGGGACCAGGGCAGTGAAATGGCGCAGCACGCCGAGTTCACGATCGCGACTGATTGCCCAGTGTTTTTCTGTGACCCCCACTCGCCCTGGCAGCGCGGCTCGAACGAAAACCTGAATGGTTTGATACGTGATTTTTATCCCAAGGGCAGCAACTTCAACCACGTCAGTGATGTCGACATTGAGGAGATGCAACAGCTTTTGAATGATCGGCCACGGAAAACACTCGGGTACTACACGCCGCGTGAGAAACTCGAACCACTCATCACCGGTGTTGCGCTAGCAAGCTGAAACCGCCGCTCCGATTCCGACATTTACTGCCCATTGATGTGGCTTTTCGCACCCCTGTGAATCGGCCGCATCGTGGACCGTGTCGATTCGGGCTGCCGCGTGCAGGCTTCGCCCGCACTTGCCATGAGGGCAAAGTGGGCACGAATGCCAGCTGGTCACCACGGTGGCCAAGCTAGAGACCATCTCCCGCTTACCGCGGGGTTGCTTGATGGGTGCTTTTCCGGCGGTCCTCCCACCCTCGTTCACGCAGCGCCGCGGCCACGCGCTCTACAAGTGCGCGAGGCTGGCGGGCGAGGGTTCGGGTGACCTGGAGCACGATCCACCCCTCAGCCCTCAGTCGTTCGATGCGCTCAACATCCTCGGCGTACGACCCCGCGTGTAGCTCGCCCTGGTACTCGACCGCAACCTTGAAGTCAGTGAAGGCGAGGTCCAGGCACGCGAGGAAACGACCCGACTCGTCGAAAACGTCACGATTCAACTCAGGCTCCGGCAGCCCGGCGAGAACCAGGGTGAGCCGGGTAGCCGTTTCACGAGGCGACCAGGAGTCTTCTCGAATGAGGGTGAGAGCCTGCCTGAGTCGCACCATGCCCTCCCACCTGCCGAGCGCGAGGACTTGTTGTATTTCAGCAACAGTCGTGGGCGCAGGAACCCCCGCGTTCGGGCGCCCGTAGCCAGCACGGTTCACGCGGACGAGATAATCCCCAACGGCCACGAGATCAAAGAGCGACAGCTCACCCAACATCGCCCATGTCGCGGCCGCGGAGGAGAGCAACATCCCGTTTCGCTCCTCTACTCGACAGCGACTCGATTCGAACCTGTGGCCATGCACACCCGCGATCCGGGGTGCTCGCCGCGGCGCCAGCACACTCAGGTGCAAATCCAGGCCCCGAGACCACGGCATCGGAGCGCCCCACATGAGTGCGGCACTTCGGTGGCTGACGAAATGAGCCGCGGATTGGCCGTGCGCCAGCGCCTCAATCAGGTCGAGCTCCCGCCGGTGCGCACGCTGATACTGGTTCAGGTGAGCGTCTTCTGTGCGTTGGCGGATCCGCACTCCTCTAAACGGAGAGTAAAGATCGTTGCCACGCAGCCTCCCGGGGCTGACATTGCGTTCGCGCGCTGCAGAAACGGTGAACGCGCTTCCGAGGTCGCTCGGAAGTGGTGAAGGGGTTCGCATGTGGCCATCGTGGCAAGAGCTTGGATCCTGCGCTTTCGTTTTCCACAGTCGGATGCCCGCATCTAGCTCCCCCCTTGGTTATCCACAGGCTCGCCCACGCAAACTCGCGTTCAGTGGGCAGTAGATGCTCGAATGGCGCGGCGGTTTCAGGGGGTTAGCGCAACACTCCAACCATTTGGAGGTTACGCACATGAATATCTTGTCCTGGGATGAACGGGAGCGCGTGTTAGTCGCGCTCACCCGTGGCATGTCCGCTTTGGAAGTGAGCCGCGCGATGGGTGTCGCGCGTACGACGCTGAGTCGTTGGGCCATACTCGCTGGCATGACTTTCACTCTGGGACACCATGGCGGTGTCGCGGCCGTTGACATGGACCGTGTGGTCACTGTGCACTCCGGTCGTGCGTATCGTCGACTCACGCTCGCTGACCGGTCCTACATTCAGGCAGCGAGGTCGTTGCCTGAGCCGCTCTCGATGCGTCGCATCGCGAGCGAACTGGGAGTGTCCGCATCGACGGTGTCGCGTGAACTCTCACAGCATGGTGTGGAGTACGCGACACAGCGAAGATATGTTGCCGAAGTCGCCCACTATCGGGCGCTCACCGCAAGGCCTCGCACACGGCCGGGGAGACTCGCAGACCCCTGGTTGCGTGTGGCGGTCATGGCAGGGTTGAACGCGAAGCATTCACCGCAGCAAGTCGCTGAACGGTTACGGTTGAAATACCCCAACCATCCGGAGAGACACGTGTCCCACGAGACGATCTATCAAGCGCTGTATGTGCAGGGCAAAGGCGCACTCCGGCACGAGCTCACCGTTGAGAAGGCATTGCGTTCGGGTCGGACCGGCCGTATCCCGCAATCGAAACTGCCGCGGCGTAGCAGCCGTCCCTGGCTGGAGGGGGCGAGACTTACCGATCGTCCCGCGGAAGCCGCTGATCGTGCGGTTCCCGGGCATTGGGAGGGCGACCTGGTGGTCGGTCCAGACAACTCGGGGCTCGTGACGCTCGTGGAACGCCGCACCAGGTATGCGCTCATCGGGCGTCTCCCGGGAAAGCGGGATTCAACGACCGTGATTGATGTTCTGCAGGATCTGGTCAAGGGTCTCCCCGCGAGTATGCGCAAGACCCTCACCTGGGACCAGGGCAGTGAAATGGCGCAGCACGCCGAGTTCACGATCGCGACTGATTGCCCAGTGTTTTTCTGTGACCCCCACTCGCCCTGGCAGCGCGGCTCGAACGAAAACCTGAATGGTTTGATACGTGATTTTTATCCCAAGGGCAGCAACTTCAACCACGTCAGTGATGTCGACATTGAGGAGATGCAACAGCTTTTGAATGATCGGCCACGGAAAACACTCGGGTACTACACGCCGCGTGAGAAACTCGAACCACTCATCACCGGTGTTGCGCTAGCAAGCTGAAACCGCCCGCGGCATTCCGACATCTACTGCCCACCTTTTGGTTGAGCGTGGTATGTGGCGGGGTGGGGCGATGCAGCGGGGCTGCCGCGAAGCTGGGGAGAGCAGGGCGGGCGAGGTTGTCTGAGCAGTGGGGGTCGGAACGCGCTCCGCGCGGCGCGTGGCAAGCTAGGCGCATGGCGAATTCTGCGAGCGGGGAGTCGATGATCGAGCGCGTCGTGCGCGTGCTCGACACCTTCGGCGCCGATCGGACCGTCCAGACCGCGAGTGAGATCGGGCGGCGGGCGGGGCTCCCGAGCGCCACCGCGCACCGGCTGGTTGACGAGCTAGTGCGGGCCGGGATGCTCGAGCGGGACGAGGAGCACCGCGTGCGACTCGGCCTGCGCCTGTGGGAGTTGGCGCTGCGCGGATCCACTGCCCTGAGACTCAGGCAAGCCGCGCTGCCCCACATGGAAGCGGTGCAGGCGGAGCTGCGCGAGCACACCCAGCTCGCGGTGCTCGAGCGCGACGAGGCGCTCTTTCTCGAGCGGCTCTCGCACCCCGACGCGGTCTCGAACATCACCCGGGTGGCGGGGCGGCTCCCGCTGCACGCCTCGTCTTCGGGGCTGGTGCTGCTCGCGCACGCCGACCCGACCCTGCGCGAGCGCGTGCTCGCGGGGCCGCTTGTCGCGGTCGGGCCGGGCACCATCACCGACCCGGGCACGCTGCGGCGAGCGCTGACCGAGATCCGGCGCACCGGCGTGGTCGTGGCGCGCGGCTCGATCGAGGCGGTGTCGACAGGTGTCGCGGTGCCGATCCGGGACGCTGGCGAGGTCGTCGCGGCGCTCTCGGTGGTGCTTCCACGCGAGGTGGATCCGCAGCCCGCCTTGACCCAATTGCAGGGGGCGGCGCGCGCGATCGAGGCGGAGCTGCGCCACACCAGGCCCTAGCGGACTCCCATTCAATGGGAATTCAGCGGCAGTGGATCCGGATCCGCCGCACACTGGTGAGCACCACCGCGTGCGAGCCGCACGAACGACTGACTGATCCACTGTCAAAGGAGACCCAATGACCACCACCCGCACCCGCGTTGCCATCGTCGGCGCAGGCCCCGCTGGCCTGTTGCTGTCGCACCTGCTCGAGCAGGCCGGCATCGACTCGGTCGTACTCGACACCCGGACCCGCGACGAGATCGAGCAGACGATTCGTGCGGGAATTCTCGAGCAGGGCACGGTCGACATCCTCGCCGAGGTCGGCACCACCAGCCGCGTGCACACCGCCGGGCATCGGCACGACGGCATCGAGCTTCACTTCGCCGACGAAACGCACCGCATCGATTTCCCGAGCCTGACCGGCCGGAGCGTCTGGCTCTACCCGCAGCACGAGGTGCTCATCGACCTGATCGCCGCGCGTCTCGAGGCAGGGCAGGATCTGCGCTTCAGCACCACGGTCGACAGCGTCGAGGGTGTCGACACCGCGAGCCCCAGCCTCAAGGGCACCGACGCCGAGGGCCAGCCGTTTACGATCGAGGCCGAGTTCATCGTCGGCGCCGATGGTTCGCGCAGCGTCGTGCGCCCGGCGGTCACCGGATCGAGGACGAGTGGCTATTTCCGCGAGTACCCCTTCGCGTGGTTCGGGATCCTGTGCGAGGCGCCGCCGAGCTCGGAGGAACTCATCTACAGCAACTCGGCGAATGGCTTCGCGCTGATTAGCCAGCGCAGCGACACCGTGCAGCGCATGTACTTCCAGTGCGACCCCGAGGCAGATACGGCAGCCCTCAGCGAGGAACAGATCTGGGACGAGCTCCAGTCGCGCGTGCCGGGCACCGAGCTCAAGCGTGGCCCGATCTTCCAGCGCGACGTACTGCGCTTCCGCAGCTTCGTGGTGAAGGAGCTGCGGCACGGGCGCGCGGCGCTCGTCGGCGATGCGGCCCACACGGTGCCGCCGACCGGCGCGAAGGGCATGAACCTCGCCGTCGCCGACGTGATCCTGCTCAACCAGGCGCTGCAGGCGCTCTTGCTGCGGAACGACGAACGCCCCCTCGACAGGTACGCGGAGACCGCGCAGAAGCGCATCTGGAAGGCGCAGCACTTCTCCTGGTGGATGACGAGCATGCTGCACCTCTCGCCCGAGTCGACCGAGTTTGACCAGATGCGTCAGCTCGGTGAGCTGCGCTCGGTGGTCGAGAGCGAGGCGGGTCGCACGTACCTCGCCGAGGCGTACACCGGCTGGCCGTTCCAGACTGAGCTGTAGCGTCGGTCACGCGACCTCATCCACACCGAGTGGACGTCGGTGCAGGGTTCACGATCGTCGAAACCTGCACCGTCGTCCACCTTGTGTTTAGAGCGCCCTGAGGACCACCGCGCTGCCCTGGCCGCCGCCGCCGCAGATGCCGACTGCACCGAGCGACCCTGAGCCGAGCGACGCGAGCTGACGCGCGAGCGTGCCCACGATGCGCGCGCCCGATGCGCCGATCGGGTGGCCGAGCGCAATCGCCCCACCGTGCGGGTTCACAATCGCGGGATCGAGCCCCAGCTCAGATGCCGACTGCACGCCGACCGCAGCGAAGGCCTCGTTAATCTCAACCGCGGCAAGGTCGGAGACCGAGGCCCCACCGGGCACGCGAGCGAGAGCAGCCGTGATTGCGCGCGCCGGCTGCGAGTGCAGGTGGCAGTCAGGCCCCGCGACGAACGCGGTGGCCTCGACCCGGGCGATCGGCGAAAGGCCAAGCCGTTCTGCCGCGGCCTCGCTCACGATCACGAGCGCAGCCGCACCGTCAGTGATCTGAGACGCGTTGCCCGCGGTAATCGTGCCGTCTTTCGAGAACGCCGGGCGAAGGCCAGCGAGCGACTCGGCGGTCGTCTCGGGGCGGATCCCGTCGTCGGCCGACACCACCGTGTCGCCGCGGCGCGAGACCACCGTGAACGGCTCGATCTCACCCGCAAAGAATTCGGCTGACGCCGCGGCACGCTGGTGCGACTCGGCAGAGAACGCGTCCTGCTGCTCGCGCGTCAGGCCGAGCGGTGCGTTACCGGCCTCGGTGAGTGAACCCATCGCGGTGCGTTCGAACGCGTCGGTCAGGCCGTCGTGATCCACTGTGTCGATCAACTGGGCGGTGCCGTACTTGGTACCCGCGCGCATCGGGATCACGTGGGGCGCCAGCGACATCGACTCCTGCCCCACCGCGACCACCACGTCGGCTTCGCCCGCGTTGATGAGGCGCACCGCCTGCGCGACCGCCTCGGTGCCCGACAGGCACACCGCGTTGAGGGTGATCGCGGGCACGTTCATTGGAATTCCTGCGCCGACCGCCGTCTGCCGCGCCGGGTTCTGCCCCGCGCCGCCCTGCAGCACCTGGCCTGCGACCACCTGGTCAACCTGCTCGGGGGCGACCCCCGCACGAGAGAGCGCCGCGCGAACGGCGTGGGCACCCAGCACGGTGGCGGGCTGCGCCGCGAACTGTCCGGTAAATTTCACGAACGGGGTGCGTGCGTATCCGGCAATCAGTGCGGTCATCAGTGGATCTCCTCAAGTTCAACGGTGAAATCAGCTCCGGTGAGAGAGCGTATCTCACCTTCATCATGCCCGGGTGCGAGCCTACGCAACACCAACGCCCCATTGACCACGTCGAAGACGGCCCGGTCGGAGATGATTCGATCCACCACGCCCGCCCCCGTCAACGGCAGCGTGCACTCGGCAACGATCTTCGGGCTGCCATCCTTCGACACGTGGTCGGTAATCACGATCACGCGCGGGGTGCCGGCGACGAGATCCATGGCCCCGCCCATGCCCTTGACGAGCTTGCCCGGGATCGTCCAGTTCGCGAGGTCACCGTTCGCCGCGACCTCCATCGCACCGAGAATCGCGGTTTGCACGTGACCGCCACGGATCATGCCGAACGATGTGGCCGAGTCGAAGATCGAGGCGCCGGGCAGGAGCGTCACCGTTTGCTTGCCCGCGTTGATCAGGTCGGCATCCTCCTCGCCCTCGAAGGGGAAAGGTCCCATGCCAAGGATGCCGTTTTCGCTCTGCAGCTTCACGCTGATACCCGCCGGCAGGTGGTTCGCGACCAGGGTCGGAATGCCGATGCCGAGGTTCACGTACTGACCGTCGGTCAACTCGGATGCCGCAATCGCGGCCATTTCGTCTCGCGTCCACATGGTTACGCCACCTCTCCGGCTGCGGCGGCGCGCGGCCGCACGGTGACCTGTTCAATGTCTTTGGTCGGATCCTCGACGCGCACGACGCGCTGCACGAAGACACCGGGGGTGTCGATCCGCTCGGGGTCGAGGTACTCTTCGCTGAGATGCTCGACCTCAGCGATCGTCACGCGACCCGACATCGCGGCGAGCGGGTTAAAGTTTCGCGCCGTGAGCCGGTACCGCAAGTTGCCCTCGGAGTCGCCAGTGTGGGCCCGCACGAGCGCGAGATCCGCCACGATGCCGCGCTCGAGAATCGCGCGCTTCCCGTCGAACTCGGCCTCGGACTTCCCCTCAGCAATCGGGGTGCCGACGCCCGTCGGCGTGTAGAACGCGGGAATGCCGGCGCCCCCTGCGCGCATGCGCTCGGCGAGTGTGCCCTGCGGCACGAACTCAACCTCAAGCGTGCCGTCGAGATATTGCTCGGCAAAAAGCTTGTTCTCGCCCACGTACGAGGAGAGCACCTTCCGCACCTGCCGGTTCTCGAGCAGCAGCCCAAGCCCCTTGCCGTCGACGCCCATGTTGTTCGAGACGATCGTCAGGTCGCGCTTCCCGGTGTCGCGCAGTGCGCGAATGAGGTTCACCGGGATCCCACTGAGGCCGAAGCCACCGACCGCGATAGTCATCCCGTCTTCGACGAGGCCGTCGAGCGCCTCCGCCGCGCTCTGTGCGATTTTTGACACCATTGTCGCTCAGCTCCGTTCATCATGTGATCAAGTGGATCAACTACCTCGAGAGTAAGAAACCTAATGAGATAGGTCAATCTCGCACAACATGTCACGGATCAAGTGCTCGCATGGTGACCCCACCGTGATGTATCGTTCACAATATGGACGAATTACTTGCGAGCGACTATCGACGCAACGCTGTCGGACAGGACGCAGGTCGACGGAACACAGGTGGACGGAAAAGCGGCGAACGAAACACTGAAGGCTCGGTGGCCGGCGCGCAGGTCGTGGGCCGCATCGCCGAGGTACTGCGCGCCGTGAGCCAGGGCATGCCGCAGGGCAGAGGAACGAGTGAGATCGCGCGATCCACTGCCCTCACCAGGCCGACGGCGCACCGTCTATTGAGCTCGCTCGCCGAGCAGGGATTCATTGACCGTGACCAGCGCACCGGACGCTGGTTGCTCGGGCCCGAAATCTACCTCTTGGGGGCGGTCGCGGCCGAACGCTACGACATCTCAGAGATCGCGCGCGAGCACGTCGCGGCGCTCGCCGAGGCCACCGGGGAGAGCGCGTTTCTTTCGGCTCGGCGCGGCAACGAGACTGTGTGTCTGCTGCGCGAAGACGGTGCCTTCCCCATCCGCTCATTCGTGCTCTACGAGGGCAAGCGCTTTCCACTCGGGGTGGCCTCCGCCGGCCTCGCGATCCTTGCGTTCCTCCCCGAAGAGACCGTCGAAAGCTACCTCGAGCGCGCCCATCTCGAAAAGGAGTTTGGCCCGCAGCACAGGGCGGAACGGCTTCGGGCTGCCATCGCCGAGACCCGCCACACCGGGTACGCGGTGAACCCCGGCCTCGTGGTCGAGGGTAGTTGGGGTATGGGTGCCGCGGTGTTTGGGCCGACGGGGCAGCCGACGTACGCGCTCAGTCTCACGGGCATCGAACCCCGATTCTCAGCGGATCGGCGCCCCGCACTTGGGCGCCTCCTCCTCGAGCACGCGCACCGGCTGACGCAGCGGCTCGCCCGCGGGTAGGCTCGACAGGGTGACAGACACCCCCCTGCCTCATTTGCTCCATCAGCGGGCGCAACAGGATCTGCAGGCTCTGAAGGCCGCCGCACGGGCGCGCATGCTGCGTAGACGCCGCCGCACGGTCGTCTCGGGCCTTCTCATCTTGGTGCTCGGCGCCGCAAGCTACACCGTCGCCGTCACCACCATCGAACTCCCGGCGCTCAAGGGCACCCTCAGCGTCGCGGAAGAGGCAGAGTACAAGGCCGACGCGTCCGCGCTCGAGGCCGGCATCAACGCCCAGGCACTTCCCTCAGCGGCCGGCTGGGCCCACGACGATGACGTGTGGGCGAACACCGCCGAGCCACAGCCGATCGCGAGCATCACCAAGTTGGTCACCGCGCTGGTGGGTCAAGTGGTGAGCCCGCTCGAGCCCGGGTCTGACGGCTTCACCCACGCGTGGACCCCCGCCGATCGGCAGCGACAGTCCGAACTTATTGCGCTCGACGGCATTGCCTTCCCGGTGCCCGAGGGCAGCGAATACACCCAGCGGCAAATGCTCGAGCTCATGCTCCTGCCCTCGGCAAACGACTTCGCCCAGGCCTATGCCTATGCCATTTTCGGAGACAACGAGGGGTTTGTCGCCGCGGTGAACGGCTGGAAGGCCACCCACGGTCTCGATTCACTCACCATCGTGGAGCCGAGTGGCATGGACGCGGGCAACCAGGCCTCCCCCGCAGATCTCGTGCGCATCGCCCGGCTGGCACTCGCCGACCCTACGCTGTCCGAGATCGTGCGGATGCAGAGCACCGAGATCCCCGGCATCGGCATCGTGGAGAGCACGAATCCCCTGCTCGGCACTGACCCGGGCGTGATCGGGCTGAAGACCGGCCGCCTCTTCGCCAGCGGGTTCAATCTGCTCGCCGCCCAGGCGAGCGAAACGAGCGGCCGCGCACTGGTGAAGATTTCGGTATCGCTCGGGCGTTCCACCGCATCCGACCGCGTCGCCTCAAGCAGAGAGATACTCGCGCTGCTCGAGGGTCAACCGCAGCCCGTCGAGATCCTTGCCGAGGGCGAGGAGGCGGGTTCGCTCGTCACCTGGACCGGCGACACCGTGTCGCTCGTGTCGAACGAGGCCTCCGCCGCCGTGCTCGTGCCCGGCGAGAGCGCAAGCCGCGCGATCACGCTCGCCACGCTCTCGGCACCCTCGGAAGGCATCGCGCCGGCTGGCACGGTCGCTGGCGAGTGGATCACCACCACCCCCACAGGCGAGCAGCGCGTATCCGTGGTCACCGCAGCTGCCATCGCGGAGCCGGATCTGTGGTGGCGCCTCACCCACCCGGCGATCGTGTTCGGCTGGGCCGATCCACAAGCAAACTCGGAAGCCTGAGAGCCAGGCCTACGCACCAGACGGTCAGGTGCCGAAAGCGGAACCGACGCGCGCGGCGACGACCCGACGCAGCGCTTCAAGCGTGAGCCGCACCGACTCGACATCGATGCGCTCATCATGCGAGTGGATCATCTCGCGGTACCGCTCGTAGCTCCAGTCGGCAGAGAGCAACCCGAAGCCATACGCGGGCACGCCGATGCCCCGAAACAGCCGCGCATCCGACCCGCCCGCGGCCATGATCGGCACGACGGGAGTGCCAGAAGTCTCCTCCACAGCACGCGAGACCGCGGCAAACAGCGGGTTGTCGATCGGTGATTCTGAGGCGGGCCACCCGCGCAGGTGCTGGATCTCAACGCCCTCGGCATCGCCCCCGAGCATGTCGAGCAGTAGCTCGTCGACCGCCTCGTCGGTGGTGCCGGGCAGCGTGCGGATGTCGAGATCGATCGTCGCCTCGCCCGGGATCACGTTGTGCGCCTGCCCCGCGCGCAGCACCGTCGGCGAGATAGTGACACGGGAGATCGCGTGCGCGTAGCCCGCGATGCCCCCGAGCTCGCCCAGTGCCGTGTCGAGCCGCACCGGGTCGCGCATTCGCTCGGCGAGCAGTGGATCCGCGATGCGTGCCGCTACGAACGCGTCCCACAGCGGACCCAGCTCGACCGCGGGCTCCACCAGGGCAAGTCGCTGCAACACGATGCCAGCATTGACCGCCGCGCTCTCCGCGCCGAACGGGATCGAGGCGTGACCGGGGCGCCCGCGCACCACCAGTCGACGACCGGCCGAACCCTTCTCTGCGACATCGATGGCGACGTGGCCACCCATGCGCATGCCGCCGGTTTCCGAGAGCGCCTCCGTGACCCGGATCGCCTCGGGGTGTTCCCGGAGCAACCACTTGAGGCCGTACTCGCCGCCAGCTTCTTCGTCGGCAACCGCGAGCAGCACCAGGTCGCCACGAGGCGGGTTGGGCGCGAGCGCCACCTCCCGCACCGCGCACGCGAAGACCGCGGTGAGGTACAGCATGTCGACCGCGCCGCGGCCCCACACCTCGCCGTCAACCAGGTCTCCCCCGAACGGATCGCGGGTCCACCTTTCCGCATCGACCGGCACCACATCGAGGTGCCCGAGCAGGCCGAGCGAGGGTGCCGCAGGGTCGGTGCCGGGCACTCGCGCGATCAGCGAGGCGCGACCTGGGGCCGCCTCGAACACCTGTATCTCGACCGGTGCGTCGGCAAAGAATCTCTGCAGCACCCGCACCGCGCGAATCTCCCCGCCCGAGGCTGGATCGCCGGTGTTCACGCAGGCCTCGCGGATCAGCGCGCGGAGCAGTCCGACCGCGTCTTCAGACACCCGCACCCACCTCCGGAAGCTTCGCGAGTAGGCGGCCTGACGGGCCGCCCATTGATACCTCAAGACTACCCGTTCACTATCAGGACACCTTCTGACTCCTCGTCTAAACTTGGATCAGGTTCTCGAGGGGCGGAGCCAGACGCACTACAGGGAGCAATCATGCCGAACACAGATTCACAGCCCCAGTTGGGGCTCCGGATACGCAAGAAGCGTGCCACGGAAAACGCGATCGAAGTCTCCGCGGTGTCGCTCGCGCTCGAACACGGTATCGAACACGTCACCGTCGAGATGATTTGCGAGCAGGCCGACATTTCGCGCAGCACGTTCTTCAACTACTTCGCCGGTCGCGACTACGCGATCGTCGGCCGGGCCGTCGAGCCACTACAGGGCGAGGAGGCTGCCGCTGTGCTCGCCTCCGCAGCCGGCGACCTGGTGCGCGGAGCGATCCGCCTGATCTTCGCGTCGATCGGGCACCAGCACGTGAACTCCGAGGTCGCACGCAAACGCGCGCAGTTGAGCGCCGAACAGCCAGCCGCGCTGCAGCTCGCATCGGGCATCCTCGTCGAGGGGTCGGTGAAGCTGATTCCGGTGATCGCCGGGTGGCTCGCTGAACATCCCGAGCACGCGAAGCTGGCCGACCCGGTACAGGAGGCGACGTTTGCCGTGGGGCTCGCGCACGCCGCGTTGGGGGCACTCATTTCGGCGATGGCTCAGCAAGACGGTGACATTGCTGCTGGCGACGCGCACGTCGACGATGTACTCGATCAGATGCGGTCAGTGCTCGGCTAACTGGTGGATCTCTTGAACCCCCGCGCACGCGAGGGTTCAAGAGGCGAGCCGCGGCAGTGTCCCGACCGGCCCAGCGCTCTATTCCTCGTCGGCGAGCGCGCGCACCGCGCGCCGATCCGCAACCAGCGCATCGCGCACGCGCCGGCGCAGTACCTTGCCGATGAGTGACTTGGGGAGTTCCTCCCACACCAGGTACGTCGAGGGGCGCTTGTACTCGGCGAGGTGCTCGCGCGCGAACTCGCGGGCGGCCTCCTCGTCGAACGTGGCGCCTGGCTCGAGAATCACCGCGGCCGTCACCACCTCAGCCCCGCCGCCGCGCGGCACACCCACCACCGCGCACTCGGCGACGCCGGGCAGTCGGTTGATGACGCCCTCGACCTCGCTCGGCGCGACGTTGAAGCCTCCGGTGATGATGAGCTCCTTCTTGCGGTCGACGACCGTCACGAAGCCCTCGTCGTCCTGCATGACGAGGTCGCCGGTGCGCAACCAGCCGCCCTCCAGCAGGGTCGCGGCGGTCTCCTCCGGACGGTTCCAGTACCCCTGAAACACCTGCGGGCCTCGAATGAGCAGTTCGCCGACCTCGCCCAGGGCGACCTCGCGCGTGGGTTCGTTCTGATCCACCACCCGAATGTCGGTGGAGGGGAACGGGAGCCCGATCGCGCCGATCTTCCGATGGTCGGTGAACGGGTTTGCCAGGGCCACCGGGCTCGTCTCGGTCAGGCCGTAGCCCTCGTTGAGCATGCTGCCGGCGAGATCTTCCCAACGCTTCACGATGGCGGGGGTCAGCGTCATCGCGCCCGAGATCGCGTAGACCACGCCGCTCAGATCGAGCTTGCCGTCGCGCGCCACGCGTGCGAGGCGGTCGAACATCGGCGGCACGGCTGGCACGAAGGTGGGTGGGAACCGTTTGGCGGCTTGCGCGACGAGCTCCGGGTCAAAGGTCGGGAACAGCACGGCGCGCGATCCCGTCTCGACCGAGTAGATCACCGAGAGCAGCAGCCCGAAGGAATGGAACATCGGCAGCAGGCCGTAGATGCTGCCCTCGCCGCGAGTGAAATCGGGCATCCACGCGGCACCCTGGCGCGCGTTTGACCACAGGTTTGCGTGGGTGATCATGGCACCCTTGGGGGTGCCCGTGGTACCCGAGGTGTACTGCAGGCAGGCGAGATCGTCTTTCGCGGGGCGGGGGTGGCTGCCCGCTAGTGCGGCGCTGCGCTCGAGCTTCGCAAAGGAGACCGTGCCGGTCGTCTTTCCCGTGAGCTTTTCGCGTGACTCGCGAGCCTTCTGCACCGGCAGTCTCAGTGCGAGACGGGTCGTGAACGGCATCGCTCGCGTCACGTCGACGGCGATCACAGAGTGGATCCCGAGATCTTTCGGCAGCGCCTGGATCGTGGGGGCCATCTTGTCCCAGGCGATCACCACCTGGGCTCCGTGGTCGCGGAACTGCACCTCGAGCTCGTCGCGGGTGTAGAGCGGGTTGTGCTCGACCACGGCCGCGCCGAGGCGCAGCACCGCGTAGAAGGCGATGACGTGCTGAGGCGCGTTGGGCATGACGAGGGCGACGCGGTCGCCGGCCTTGACGCCGAGGCTCTTGAGTCCGTTCGCGACGCGGGCGACGCGCTCCCCGAGCTCGCGGTAGGTGAGCGTCGCGCCGAAGAAGCTGATGGCGTCGCGACCCGACCACCGGGTGACACTCTCATCGAGCAGGTCAACGAGCGACCCGGTCACCGGTTCAATATCGATGGGTGTCCCGAGTGCGTAGAACCTGTTCCAGGCGCGGGTTTCGTTCGGATGCATGCCTCAAGGATAGTTCTCCCACACGCACGAACCCTCGCCCCACACATGGGTGGGGCGAGGGTTCGTGCGCCACAAAGACCTACTTGTTAAACATGTCCTTCGCTGCGTCCTTCACGTTTTCTCCGGCGTTCCTGAGATCGCCCTTGGCCTGATCCATCTTGCCCTCGGCGACCAACTTGTCGTTGTCGGTGGCCTTGCCGAAGGCCTCCTTGGCCTGACCCTTGGCCTTGTCCATACCTGCGGAAATCTTGTCGTCTGCACCCATTGGGAGCCTCCTTCGTTCTCGGTAATGTGTGGACGCTCTCCACTCTGCCAGCCACCCCGAGCCACGCACAGGGGGTTGCATTCTCAGCCTCTTTGATGGACCCTCCCGGGCAGCGCCGCCTTACGGGCATGGCGACTCGGCGGGTGTTGCTGTTGGTGGCAGGCTAGAACCTGGAGGCTTTCTCACGACCGTGCCGTGCTGAGGTCACGCGCGAGGCGTCGCTTCACTCACGCACCCTCATCGATCAGTTCGACGCCGAAGTCCGCAACGACGGCTCGCACGAGACCGAGATATCGCTGCGCCTGATCGCTGAGCGGGTTCGCGGCATGGCGGATCCACCCGATCTCAATGCGCTCGTCAACTTCGAGCGGGATGGCGACGATCTCGGGGTCGAGGTCATCGCTCACTATGCCCGTCGAAATCGTGTACCCATCGAGCCCGATCATCAGGTTGAAGATGGTCGCGCGATCGGAGACCCGGATCTCGCGCTTGCTCGACAGGGTTGAGAGGATTTCCTCGGCGAAGTAGAAGGAGTTGTTCGCGCCCTGGTCGAAGGTGAGCCGCGGCATGTCATCGAGATCGGCGAGGGTCACACGGTCGCGGGATGCGAGCGGGTTTCTTCGGGAGATGAAGATGTGCGGCTCGGCACGGAAGAGCGGATGGAAGACCAGCCCGGAGTCACGGAAGAGTTTGTCGAGAACCTTGCGGTTGAAGTCGTTGCGGTACAGGATGCCGAGCTCACTGCGAAGCGTGCGGACGTCTTCGATGATGTCTGCGGTGCGCGTCTCGCGGAGCGAGAACTCGTACTCATCCACGTCACTGCGCTTCACCATGCGCACGAAAGCATCGACCGCGAACGAATAGTGCTGTGTCGACACCCCGAGCAGTCGACGCGACGGCGCCCGCCCCAAGTAGCGCTGCTCGAGGAGCGCCGATTGCTCGACCACTTGCCGCGCATAGCCGAGGAACTCGACTCCGTCGTTCGTGAGCGATACCCCGCGGGCGGATCGCAGCAGCAGAACGCGCCCCACCCGCGCCTCGAGCTCTTTCATCGCCGCGGAGATCGTGGGCTGCGCCACGTAGAGCAGGTCCGCGGCCGCAGAGATCGAGCCTTCCGCCGCAACCTCGATGAAGTAGTGCAGTTGTTGCAGCGTGATGCCGGTCGACTCTCGGGCCATAGGCCCAGCCTATCTTCTTTCATAGTTTTCGCGAGTTAACCGATGGCTCACGATTGCCTTCACGATGGAGTTACCACTTCACGAAGACCGATCCCGGTCTCCCAGCTACAGGATCGACGAACCATGGCGAACGAGTTCACGTTCAGCATCACCACTACCCGCTTCGACGAGAACTACTCGCCCTCCGAGGCTTCCCGGGTCACGACGAACTTCGCGAACCTGGCTCGCGGCGAGCGCCGCCAGCAGAACCTCCGCAGCGCACTGACGATGATCGACCGACGATTCAACGACCTCGCGCGCTGGGACAACCCCGGTGGAGACCGGTACACCCTCGAGCTCGACATCGTCTCGGCCGCGCTGAATTTCAAAACGGCGGGTCAGGAGCACACGTTCCCGCTCCTCGAGGTGCTGGAGATCCACATCGTCGACCAGAAGTCAGGAAAGCGCCACCAGGGGATTGTGGGGAACAACTTCTCCTCCTACGTGCGCGACCACGACTTCAGCGTGCGCCTGCCCGGGGCGAACGGTGCCGGAACCGACGTCACCATCCCCGATGACTTCGGCGATCTCCACGGCAAGCTCTTCCAGCACTTCCTCGATTCCGACGCGTACCAAGCACGCTTCTCCCTGCCCCCGGTCATCTGCATCAGCGTCTCCACGAGTAAGTCGTACCGGCGCACCGCCAACGTCCACCCGGTCCTCGGCATCGAGTACGAGCAGCCTGAGCCCTCACTCACCGACGCGTATTTTGGAAGGATGGGTCTGCAGGTGCGGTACTTCATGCCGCGGGATAGCGTCGCACCTCTCGCGTTCTATTTCCGCGGTGATCTCCTGAACGACTACTCCAACCTGCAGTTGATCGGCACGATCAGCACGATGGAGACCTTCCAGAAGATCTACCGACCGGAGATCTACAACGCCAACTCCGCCGCAGAAGCCGTGTACAGCCCGACGCTGGACCAACAGAACTTCTCGCGCACGCAGGTCGACTACGACCGAGTGGAGCGCAGCGAGTTCGCCCGCAAACAGGGCGCATTCACCGACGAGCACTTCATCACGCCGCACGGCGATCTCCTCGAAGCCTGGGCGGCAGAGCGCCCCACCCCTGTCGCATGACCAACGGAGAACGATCAATCATGAACACCCTGCTCCCCACCTCGACTGTCGGTAGCCTCCCGAAACCAACGTGGCTCGCGCAGCCGGAAGTCTTGTGGTCACCGTGGTCACTCGAGGGTGATGCCCTCGTCGAGGGCAAACAGGATGCGCTGCGGATCGCGGCCCACGTGCAGCACCGCGGCGGCATTGACATCGTCAGTGATGGCGAGCAAAGCCGCCAGCACTTCGTCACGACTTTCATCGAGCACCTCAGCGGTGTCGATTTTGAGCGCCGCGAGACCGTGCGGATCCGCAATCGGTACGACGCGAGCGTGCCGACGGTGGTCGGCGACGTGAGTCGGGAGCGGCCGGTGTTCGTCGAGGACGCGAGGTTCCTGCGCCAGCAGACCGATCGACCGATCAAGTGGGCCCTCCCCGGCCCCATGACGATGATCGACACCCTCTACGACGCCCACTACAAGAGCCGCGAGAAGCTCGCTTGGGAGTTCGCCACGATTCTGAACCAGGAGGCGCGAGAGCTTGAGGCGGCCGGTGTCGACATCATCCAGTTCGACGAGCCCGCATTCAACGTCTTCTTCGACGAGGTGAAGGATTGGGGCGTCGCAGCGCTCGAACGTGCGACGGAAGGCCTGCGCGCCGAGACCGCGGTGCACATCTGCTACGGCTACGGCATCAAGGCGAACACCGACTGGAAGGAGAGCCTCGGCGCCGAGTGGCGGCAGTACGAGGAGACGTTCCCGCTGCTGCAGCGATCCACTATCGACATCATCTCGCTGGAACGCCACAATTCCCGGGTTCCGGTCGACCTCATCGAGCTCCTTCGCGGGAAGAAGGTCATGCTGGGCGCCATCGATGTGGCCAGCCACGAGGTCGAGACGGCAGAAGCCGTTGCTGACACCCTCCGCGACGCGCTCCGGTTCGTCGACGCCGACAAGCTCATCCCGAGCACGAACTGCGGCATGGCACCGCTGCCGCGGCGGGTCGCCCTCGACAAGCTTGGCGCCCTAAGCGCGGGAGCGAACCTCGTGCGCAACGAGCTCGCTGGAGCGACGGCCTAGCGTCTGGCGACGAGCTCGTCGAGTAGGGCCCCGTAGAGTGAAGCAACGATAAGAGATGGCCGCACCCGAAGGACGCCTACTTCGCCGACATGCGACGAATGCGGGCGGCGTAGTCATCCAGCACACCCAGGATGCCGCGGTGCTGCCACACTCGGGCACGAGACTTCCCGGTCATCTCGACAAGCACACCACGCTCCGCCAGCACGTCGAGGGCACGAAGCGCTGCCATCTCCCCCAGTCCAAGCTCCCGCACGACGTACTTCGTGTTTACCGCGGGCTGGCTTACCAGTGCTGGAAGAATCCGCCATGCAGCTGCATCGGAGCGGATGCCCGTCAGCTTTGCGCGAGACTCCTCGAGCTGTGATGCAAGGTCATCCACAAGACCACTCCCAGTCACGGCTGCCACGCGGCTTGCGCGGGCAAACTCATGAATGATCTGCGCGGCGTCTCCCTCGCGGAAGCTCGCAAGTGCGGCAAAGTAGCGGTCGACATCGACAAGCAGCCCGGCCGAGATCGGCACAGCAGTTGATCTCACCAGACCCTTGTTTCGGAGGATTGATTGAGCGAGCGCCCGGCCCGTGCGACCGTTGCCGTCGGGGAACGGGTGGATCGTCTCGAACTGCGCGTGTGCCACCGCCACCTGCACGAGCACCGGAAGGTCTTCCCTTCGCACGAACCGCACCAGGTCCAACATCGCAGTCGGAATACGGTCATGGTGCGGCGCAACAAAGTCCGCGGTTCGTGGGCCCGCCTCCCCGTGCCCGATCCACACTTGTTCATCTCGAAAGCGACCGGCAAACACGGGATCGAAGCCACGTTGATGTAGCATCAGCGCTTTGTGCATCGCGAGGATTGATTCCTCAGTAACTTCCCCCGCCAGGCTCAGTGCTGCTTCCATCGCGTGCACGTTGCCCACCACTGCGCGCGCGTTCGCCTCATCACCCTCGTCGATCTCGGCAAGGGCGAGTTGCTTCGCCGACGTCGTCAGTTGTTCGATCTGAGAACTCGAGGCCGCTTCCGTGCGGAGCAGAATCGCAGCCATTGGGCCAAGTGCGGGGTTGTCGCTTGCGAGCGTGCGCTGCGCGTGAAGATCAAACTCGACCAGCCGGCGGGTCGCATCTTCAACATCAGCCAACGCTTCGGCTGGAAGCCTGGGTGCCCACCCTACAATCGACGCGGTGACAGCAGCCTCGTACGTTCCGGTCTGACGTGTCACTTCCGCGCGAGAATACATTCCGGGCGCACGCGGGATCCAGTCGAATGTCTCAAACGAGATCGGCTCGATCGGGATCAGATTGTCAGCGGAATCTGTTGACACAACTCCACATTACCAACACTTATACAACTAAGTGTTGGTAATGTGCTGAGTTCGGGCTTATAGGACAATACGTGTGGATGGAAACTCGATCTAGCCGCGTGATCATGCGGTAAATCAGGAGTCGTTAGGCTCCGGCACCCTTAACCGTGCCGAAAACATCCAACGCGACCCACTGTCTGATATGCGCGACCCCGCTCGTGAAGAACGGGAAATCAGCGGCCGGTACTCAACGCTGGCGCTGCCCCAACTGCGGGGCCTCGAGCACCCGCAAACGCGCAGACGTTACCCGCAAACACCAGCTCGACACCTTCCTGTCTTGGTTGCTCAGTAAACGTGCGCAGACAGATCTCGGCGGCCCGTCGGCGGCACGCGCGTTCCGCCGGAATACGGCCTGGTGCTGGGACATCACCCCGTCCCTGCCAGCAGTGACCGAACCACCACGGGTGGTGCTCCTCGACGGCACCTACCTGGGGTCCTGGTGCCTGCTCGTCGCGATCTCAGAAGACCTCACACCGCTCGCTTGGCAATGGTGCGCCCGCGAATCCGAAGCGGCCTGGGCGGCGCTACTTAGGCAGATCCCCGCGCCCTTCGTGGTGGTGTGTGATGGCGGGTCCGGCCTCCACGCAGCACTCCGTAACGAGTGGCCAGACACCCTCGTCCAGCGCTGCATCTTCCACGTCTGGATGAACCTCAGAACCCACCTCACGTTGCAGCCACGTACCACGGCAGGCCAGTCCCTGCTTGAAATCGGGAAGCAGTTGCGCCGAATCACGACCACAGATGAGGCGACCGCATGGTTGCAACAGTTGAATGACTGGTTCCTCGTGTACGAAGCCATCATCAAGGAACGCACATATGCGAAACGCCGTGCCGACGGGTCGTGGGAATCATCCACCGGGAAACGGTGGTGGTACACCCACGAGCGGCTTCGCCGCGGCTACCACAGCATGCAACGCTTCGCCCGCGCAGGGCACCTCTTCACCTACCTCGAGGTCGGCTGCCAGAAGACGACCTCACGGCTCGAGGGCGGTATCAACTCGATCATTAAGGAGGCATTGCGGTTGCACCGTGGGATGAGCGAAACACATCAGCAGCGGGCCGCGGAATGGATCCTCATCGACCGGGCCGGGCTCCTCCACACCGCGCATACCTTCCCCGCTCACAACCCAGCCAACACATCAGCGAAACGACGCCCCCTGTTCAGCGAACCAGACCCTGGACCTGCGCTTTACGACACCGGCCTCGCAGCAGAGGAAGGATTATGGCTACGCGAAGGGTGGGCCGGAAGGGGGTGACACGCCCAACGCCATCCACACGTTTTGTCCTATAACCCTGAGTTCGCCACATCTACCCGAGCCCCCGCGCCTTCAGCGCTGAGCGCCTTTCACCTTCGAATCGAAGTTGTAAAGAAAACTGGGATTTGCGGCTCTTCGCATTTAAGAGTGTAGAAGTGCTCCGCGGTGTGGTGCCGTGGAGATGGGTCGAGGTCTCCCGATGATGGAAGTTCTGACGCTCCCCATCCGAAAGACCTCGACATGCACCACGCTACCTTCCAACCTGCCGATCTCACGACTTTCTGCCGACTTGATGAGCTCGGCCTGACCGCGGTCGGGCAAAGATTCGAGCCCGGCAGGGTCGTGCTGGACTGCCGCGTCATCGAGCCCGACCCGTGGTGTCGGCGGTGTGGCGCTGAGGGCGTGCTGCGCGATACCGTGACGCGGACCTTGGCGCATACCCCGTTCGGGCATCGTGCCACGACGCTCCAGATCCGGGTGCGCCGATACCGGTGTGATTGGTGCCGGAAGGTATGGCGTGAAGACACCAGCATGGTCGCGCCGGAACGGGCGAAAATCACCCGGGCAGGGCTGCGCTTCGCGCTCGAAGCGGTCGTGATCGATCACCTCACCGTGTCGCGCACGGCCGCGAATCTCGGGGTGTCTTGGCACACCGCGAACACCGCGATCCTGGCCGAGGGTCACCGGGCGCTGATCAGCGACCCGGCCCGGTTTGACAGGGTCACGGTGATCGGTGTTGATGAGCATGTGTGGCGGCACACCCGCTACGGAGACAAATACGTCACCGTGCTCATCGATCTCACCCCGGTACGTGAGAAACGCGGCCCGGCCAGGCTCCTCGACATGGTGCCGGGTCGCTCGAAGCAGGTGTTCAGTCGCTGGCTGAGTGAGCGCACACAAGCTTGGCGTGACGGGATCGAGGTCGTCGCGATGGACGGGTTCACCGGGTTCAAGACCGCATCGAAAGAGCACCTCCCTGATGCCGTCGAGGTGATGGACCCGTTCCATGTTGTCCAGCTCGCCGGTGACATGCTCGACCGCACCAGGCAGCGGGTGCAACAGGAAACCCTTGGGCATCGGGGCCGCGCGAAAGACCCGCTCTACGGGGTGCGGCGGGTCCTCAGAACCGGGGAGGCGTTCCTCACCGTAAAGCAGCAAGCGAGGCTTGATGCGGTGTTCGCTGACCCCCGTCATGGGGATGTGTGGCGGGCATGGCGCGTGTACCAGCAAGTCGTCGCCGCGTACCGGGAGAAGCTCGCAGGTCTCGGCCGGAAGCGGTTACGGGAAATCATCGACACGGTGAAACAGACCACGCCGGCCAGGTTCACCGAGCTCCGGAAACTCGCGTACACGCTCGACCGGCGAAGGGTGGACATCCTCGCGTATTTCGATCACCCGAGGACATCGAACGGACCAACCGAAGCGATCAACGGCAGGCTCGAGCACCTCCGCGGGTCCGCGCTGGGGTTTAGGAACCTCACGAACTACATCGCCCGGTCGCTCCTTGAGGCTGGCGGGTTCAGACCGTATCTACACTCACAAATGCGATGAGCCGGATTTGCTTTCTTCTTCGGGTGGGTTTGTCAAGTTTGAGGCCAGGCTCAGCGACTGTCACCCTTATATAGGCCGGAAAAAGAAGGCCCGAACCAGCGAGATTTCGCGGATCCGGGCCTCTGGCCTGGCTTGTCAGCCGGGGCACTCAATAAGCGTCTAGAAGTCCCAATACTCGTCACCACCCGCGTAATTCCGCGGATTCTCGGCAATTGTGGAGTTGTCGTGCCCCCAGCGTGCCACTACGAAAAGGGCCTCGTGTCCAGCGCCGTACTGCGGCGGGTGGGACTCTTTCAATGGTAGTCGCGCAGGACTCGAACCTCAACGAATGCTCCTGAGCAGCCAATATCGAATTCGTGTGGCACCCAACACGGCAGTTATAAGATCAACTTATTTATCTCCAGATAGCCAGAAGAACCCAATTTATTGACGCTCTGGAGCGCATCAGTGCACACAGCAATTCAAACCGCCGTTTGTGTTGCATGGTTTGCGTAATTCTGGTGACCTGTGAAATTGCGAAAGCTGGAATACTACGACTCGTCCGAGATATGCGCGTCACACGTCGCCCGCTCGGATTGATCATAATTCGCACCTGGTCTGAGACAATCGAACCAAGCCAACGACGGCACACCATCGGGCACTCTGCACGAAACGGGAGCGTTGCAGAACAATAAGGGGCCTCCGTGCATCTGAAGACCGTGCGAATCAGCAACTTCCGCCGCCTGAAAAGCGTGTCGATCGACTTGGAGACCAACACGACCATCTTCGTTGGCGCGAACAACAGCGGCAAGACTTCCGCCGCCAGCATACTTCGCCTCCTGGTGAAGGGCCGCGCCAAGGACCTCACCATCTTTGATTTTAGTGCGAGTTGTTTGGAAGATCTGCGGAAGATCGAAGAATCCGATCCTGGCCAGGAATCAGCACTTCCCGAAATCACCCTCGATCTATGGTTCGACGTGACGGGGAACGAACTCCACCGAGTTGTAGATCTCTTACCCAGTCTCGACTGGAATGAGCAGCCCGTCGGGATTCGCTTGAAGTATCGACCTCGCAACGAAGCGGAGCTTCTCTCCCGATATCGGGATGCGAAATCAGCGGCAGGGCTGAAAGCGGACAAAATATATCATCCATGGCCCAGCGGCCTCCAGGAGTACCTCGAGAAGAAACTCCGCTCTGAATACGAACTGGCCTACTTCGTTCTTGAACACGAAGCCATTGAAAGCGAGCAGCCCGAGTATTCACCGGTCGCTCATCCCTTGCCGAACTCGAAGGGTGAGGCGGCCGCATCTCTTGACAGGTTGCTGACGCTTGACTATCTCGATGCCCAACGGTTCCTCTCCGACTCTGAGACCAATTCACGGACGAAGGACCTCTCTAGGAGTCTCAGCCAGTTCTACCAACGCAACCTCGACAAGTTCGAGACGGAAACCAGCGTTCTTCAGGCTCTGCATATTTCAGAGACAAGCTTCAACCACCACCTCGCGCAGGTGTTCGAATCCACCCTCAGCAGCCTGAACGCGCTGGGCTATCCAGGCATCGAAGATCCCGAGCTCGTCATCAGATCAAGCTTCACGGCCGACCAGATCATGGCTCAAGACACGTCCATCCAATATTCGCTCCCCCGCGCGGAAGGAGATCTAATTGGGATCCACCTCCCGGAGAAATACAACGGACTTGGTTTCAAGAATTTGATCTACATGGTCATCACGATGCTGGACTTCCACCAGCAATGGGTCGCGCAGGACGAGAGAACACCAGTTCACTTGGTGATCGTTGAGGAACCTGAAGCACACCTTCACGCACAACTCCAACAAGTCTTCATTAGCAAGATGCAAGAGATCATCGCCGATGACAGCGGCCTCACCACCCAACTTATAGTGACCACGCACTCGGCTCACGTCATCAACGAAAGCCGCTTCACCCCAATCAGGTACTTCCGACGGGTCCAATCTTCCACTGGTAGACACGAGTCTCAGGTTCGTGACGTTGCAAAGCTAAACACTATAGAGAAGGACACGAAGAACTTCCTCGAGCGGTATATGAAGCTCACACATTGTGATCTATTCTTCGCGGACGCGGTGATTCTCGTGGAAGGCAATGTGGAGCGCCTGCTGCTGCCTTCGATCATCGAAAAGAGCCAACGTTCATTGACGTCTAACTACCTCACAATTCTCGAGGTCGGCGGCGCGTTTGCCCACAAGTTCGATCCGCTGCTCGCTCTGCTCGGCATTCCTACTCTGGTGATCACCGACTTGGACAGTGTTATCCCCTCAGCTGCGCCAGAAGGGTCTGACTCCGACCTTGCGCAGGAGGGTATCGGGGACGATGGGCAGTCTGGGTCAACATCCGGTGTGTCGTGCCCTGCGGACACTCCCTTGGCAGTGACTTCCAATGCGACGCTTCGCAATTGGCATCCCCAAAAAACCAAGGTCAAAGATCTCTTGGCGCTTAGCGACACTGCGAAGGAATTTTCGCTCGGCGCCGACAACCCGACGCTCCTGCGTGTGGCTTACCAAACCTCCAGCGACGTCACCAAAGACGGGAGTACCTCCACGGTGACCGGGCGCACGTTCGAGGAGACGTTCGCGTACGAGAACCTGGAATGGGTGCTGAGCGACAAACAACGTTCGCGGTCGCTCCTGTCTGCACGGTTCGATCACACGACAGCCACGTTGGACGATATCGTTGCGAGGATCCACAACCGGGTGAAGAGTTCCAGCTTCAGGAAGACCGAATTTGCCTTGGCCCTCATGCTTTCCTCAGAGGAATGGCAGTCCCCCAGCTACATCGTCGAAGGACTCGTATGGCTTGACGCCAAGATTAACCCTTCGTTCACGACGCCCGCGGCAGGACCGGTCGTCGTGTCATGACTCGCCGAATCGACAGCCCAGATACGGACGCAGATATCAAGCTCCGCGACGTTCTCGCGCGCCCCACCGCAACTTGCTTCGTTATGAACGCCGGGGCCGGGTCGGGGAAAACCACCTCACTCGTCAAAGCGCTCGCCCACCTTCGTGACACGAACGGTGAGAACCTCAGGAAGAACGGACAACAAGTCGCCTGCATCACCTACACCGAGGTGGCTGCAGGCGAGATCCACGGCGAGATCGAAGAGGATCCACTCTTCCACGTGTCAACGATCCACAGCTTCCTTTGGACGGTGATCAAACCGTTCAAGCGAGATGTATCGACTTGGGTAACTCAGCGCATCGAAGAAAAGATCGCTGGCTTGCAGGAGCACAATGCCAAACCCCGTACCCAAGCAAAAACGATCGCGAAGAACACTCTCGAAATCGAACGGCTAGAAACGAACAAGGCTGCCATGACTACGGTAACTGCCTTCACTTATGGGGTTGGCAGTCGGTATGACAAGGGAATCCTCGGTCACGACGATGTCATCAAGATGGTTCCGCAACTCATTCTCGAAAAACCCCTCCTCCGGAAGCTGATCGCGAAGCGGTACCCGTTCATCTTCGTGGACGAAAGCCAAGACACTTTCCCACAGGTAGTTGCAGCGCTGAAGGAGCTATCGAACGATCTGTCATGCGAACTCTGCATTGGTTTCTTCGGCGACCCGATGCAGCAGATCTATGCGACGGGTGCTGGCGATATTACTCTGGAGCCCGGATGGGAACAGATCGACAAACCCGAAAACTTCCGCTGTCCCGCTGCTGTGCTCTCTGTCATCAACAACATCCGACGCGAAGTCCCCGGGGCACTGCTCCAAGAGGGCGGTCGACGGCTGCGAAAAGGCGACTCAGACGAGTACGTTCAAGGTGAAGCGCATCTGTTCGTACTCCCGATCGATGAGGAGCGTGACAGCCATCTGGCTCGAGTCCGCGAGTGGCTCGCAACGAACACCCATGATCCGGAGTGGAGTGAGGATCACAGTTCTTCCGATGTGCGAATCCTTGTCATTGAGCACCGC
Source organism: Leucobacter fengyongliangi (assembly GCF_052386045.1). Classification (NCBI taxonomy): domain Bacteria; kingdom Bacillati; phylum Actinomycetota; class Actinomycetes; order Micrococcales; family Microbacteriaceae; genus Leucobacter; species Leucobacter fengyongliangi. The sequence continues at coordinate 2,431,345 of NZ_CM126356.1, forward strand.
CTGGCCGCCCGACGACTCGGCTTCGAGAACCTCTTCTCCTCGCATCACGACAAGAGCACGGACATTCTCAAGACAGGCATCGCCGAAGGCACTGCCTGGACAACTCATCCCTTCGTTACCTACCTCACTCCGCTCGCCCAATCAGTGTGGACGAGACAGAAGTTCCCGCAGATTCAACTCGTCCGTGCCAACAGCCCTCTCATCCTCGGTATGAGTACAAGCCAGAACCCCAGTTCCGCACTCAAGTCGCTCTCAGCGGCCGCTGAGTCGGTTGCGGAGATGCTGCAACCAGACAGCAGCGCAACCGTGCGCACCGTCCTCCAGCATGCAACCGCAACCGGCCTACTCTTGCTCGACGAGAGGTTTAAGGAGTATGAGTCGCTCATCACTAATGCCTCTGGCATCAGTGATCTGCCCGACCAGACCAACAGCAACAGACAGGAAAGCGGTGCCATCGCCCGGTACTTGGATGTTCCGGCAAGGGAGCTTGTCCCCTACCAGAGCTATTTGAACGAACATTCGGTCTACGCGACTCATCAAGGCGTAAAGGGTGCCGAGTTCGGCCGTGTGATTGTGCTTTTGGAAGATGACGCCGCCGCCGGGAACATGTTCTCATACAATAAACTTCTCGGCCTCCAGGACCTTTCCGACAAGGATCGTGAGAACATCGCCGCCGGACTCGAGAGCACCATCGACCGCACTCGCCGCCTGCTCTATGTTGGCTGCTCACGCGCAGAGCGCGCTCTTGCCGTCGTGATCTTCGCCCGAGATGTCTCAACAAGCGCAAGACAGCTCAGGGAGCTGAACATCTTCGATTCCGACTGTGTCCACGACGCGACGGACCTCCATCGGACACATACAGCCTGAGTCGGTGCGACACTCAAGGAAAGACCGTCAAAGGTTGGATTGATTCGATGACGCAACCTACGTTCAGAGTGTCCGATCCACCGAGCTGTGCTGTCTCTGCTCGCGGGAATGCTGCGCGCCGTTCTGAGTCTGGCGGGCAAAGAGAATCGTATTGAGTGCTGTTTCGGCCCTCGCGTGATCGATTCGCTGCGCCGTGCCGTCAGGCAAGAGCCCAAGCGGGGTCGATGTTGTGACGGAGTATCGGTCGCGGTATGCGGCAATTATTTGTGCTGAAAGACGCCAACGCTCGCGCTCCGGCACTGCGGCTGGGATCCCACCGAGTGACGCGCTCCAAGGTGAACCGTCGGCAATAGCTTTATCGAGCACTGCACTGGCTCGCTGCGTGATGAGGTCACGGCGTTCATCAAGCGCCTGACGCATGTCGTCGTCTACCGGCCCCATCACTTCGGGTACAAGCCCAACGATGAGCCTCGGCGCCCTGCGTTTTCGTCCAGCTCCGGCAGGACGGGCGATAGCGGCAACGAGCCGATGCCGCATCACCGCAGCAATGTCGTCGACGTCGCCGAAGTCGCGTGCTCGTACCAGACGTGGGAGCAGAACCGCGAGGTCATGGTGGTTGGCTTCAGCTCGTCGCAGTTCGGCAGTCAGCGGTCCGAACGCATCCGACTCGATCACTTCAACAGCTTGTTCACCGCTAAGACCAGCTGCGCGCACCAGCGCGGCCCACCGGTCGCGCTGCGCTGCAGCAGCGATCGTCTCGTATTCAGCAGCGAGCTGCGCGATCGTTCCCCAAGATTCTTGTTCGATGGCGATGGTTTCGTGCGCGGAGAGTTCCGCGCCGACATGCTGGAGCACCTCGGCGAGAACGCTGCGGCCAGAGACTTCGTCGTTCTCACCAGGATGTGGACCTTCGTGGGAAGCATCGGGCTTATCGACGGCGACATAGGCGACGTTGACATCACGTCCCCGAGTCATCGCCACGTATAGGTTCTCCCGGGTCATGGTCGGGTCGACGAGCACGTGCGCGGTGTCGGTGGTGAGACCTTGCGCACGGAAGGACGTCACGGCGTAGCCGAGTTCGACGTGCTCTGCGACGTAGTCGGCTGGCAAAAGAACATTTGTCCCCCGGGAGCTTCCAACTCGTCGAACGAGCATCGATCCATCGCGTCGAACATCGACGACGTTCCAGCGATCTCCGTTGCGCACCCAACCGCGCCCTGCCAGTAGGCGACGGTCGTTGCGGCGCGTGATGACGATATCTCCGGATGCCGCATGGGTTCCGTCGTGCAGCTCAGATTCACGCGACCCTCGAACGGTGCCGTCGAGGATCAGATCGGTGCGCGCTCGGTTGTTGAGCGCGGTCACTGATTCATTGGAGTCTGAGACGAGAACCGTGGCCCGCCCTGCCACAAGTTCGCTGCGCCAGGCGGCGTATGCTGCATCGATCATTTCCTCGGTGTCACCGTCAACGATGCGTTGGTGTTCGTCGTAGGTGTCGATAACTTCGGTGTGACCGTGGCGAAGATCGAGAGACGCACGCTTTTCCCAGTCGTGTGTGAAGCGGTGAACGTCGACGAGTTCCGGTACGTCATCGCGGTCGTGGGTGAGTAGCCCAAATGCACCGCCCGCGTCGACAGCCTGGAGCTGTGCGTAGTCGCCGACAAGTAGCACTTTTGCCCGAGCCTCAGCGGCAAGCTGGGTGATTCGGTCCAGCGAGAGCGTTCCCGCGAGTGAGGCTTCATCAACGATGACGAGCTGGCCCGGTTGAAAAGTCTCACCTTCGCGCAGGTGAGATTGCCACCACTTCGCCGTATTCTCGGTGGCGATCCCGAGATCCTCGGCAAGTACTTGTGCCGCACTCGAAGACGGTGCCAGTCCAACAACGGATCCTTGACCGTGTTCTTTTTCCCATGCCCAGCGTAGTGCGTTCATCGCGGTCGTTTTCCCGGCACCAGCGGGACCGACAAGCAGATCAACGACACGACCGGAGACCGCGATCTCCGTCAGCGCAGACACTTGATCCTCCCCCAACACCAACCCCTCACGGTCAGGCTTCCGCGTGACCCGTTCGACCGTCGCCAGCGAGACCGTCGGTCCCGTCGTTGCGTGCGCGAGTTGAAGCAGTCGCTCCTCGGCGTCGAGCAGCTGACCTGACGAGAACACCGTGGAGTTCTTCGGCCTGAACACCGACGACTCATCACTCCTTCGAAAGACAGCTGGACTGGACGCCAGTTCGGGCGGCGTGAGCCGAGTCGACACTGCCTCGGCAGCGTCGACAACCAAGCCAATAATCGCTTCGCGATCACGTGTACTTGCGAAGCGGTACCTCATCGTTTGCCGGGCAGCTTCTGCGGTGAGGTTCCAGCGGCGCCAAGTCGACCGCTTCTCCCCGACCACCTCCACGACGCTTTGCGCCAGACCACGAACCACGTCAAGCGGTAAGTCATCAGCGCACAAGAGCAACGGCGCCTCATTCGCGGTGACCTCGCGTGCCCAGCGAGTTGCATCCGCCCCAAGGATCTTGCCCGCCCGCTGCCTCCACTGCACAGTGAGTTCGGCCAGAGAATGGATCTCTTTCTTGGGTCGTGTGGCGAGTGTCGCCTGAGCACGCAACTTGATGATCGTCGTACTGGAAGGCTGCCTACCATGCTTCTCCACGTACGCAGTAATGAGGCGGTCTTTCTCCTCATCGATATGACGCGAACGAGACGAGAACTCAGACACGAGTTCTTCTGGGACCTTCGCGATGACCCAAGCTGCATTACGATCTCGCCCGCGATCACGCGTCTCCCAGTCGACACCGAAGAGCCGCGTAAGGTGATCAGCGAACACCGCTTCGTGGAACTCGGAGAGTGCCACCGTTGCGGCATGGAGTGGACGCCCATCCAAGCTTCGCCACTTGTTGTCGAGCACGGTTTGAACTTTGTTGCTGATCACGACGTGCGTGTGGAGATGCGGGTCGCCCGCTCGTGAGTCGTAGTGGTCATAGGCTGTCGCGGTCAGTCCGCGCACGTCGACCTGCGCAACAGCACCGTCCCCAGGGGTTGCACCCGCGCGAGTCGCTGCAACCTCGCGCTCCATGAACGCAACCACCTCTGCAATCGCGGCATGATGTGCGTTGACGATGAGCGATTGCGTTCCCGCGTCGGCAACCGCCCACAGCACAGAGGCGGATTTCGGGATCGAGAAGGTGAAGTCGTATCCGGCCACCGCCCGCCGAGTACCGCGCTCAGATTCTTCGACCTCTATCGCCGCGATCGCACGGCCTCGAGCGGTCGGTCCCACCTCCGGATCGAGCGCGTCGACTCGCTCCTCAATGCGCTCAGCAACTGACTTGTACGCCGGGTAGGCACGTCCGAGCGGCGCGCCGGTGAGAGGATCACGTCCCATTCCAACCAGCAATTGGAGCTGCGCCTCGGTGACTTCATCGCCTTCGTGAAGTTGCCCACTTCCAAGCGCAGGGAGGCCGCTGCCCATCCAGCGCCCCGGCGGTGTACCGTCCGCGTCGTAGTACCGTGTCAGCGGGGTCGAGAGGTCACGGTCGCCGTCCCCCGCAGCCACTGTGCGCAGCAGGTACTTGTAGCCGTCACCCGCCGACATCACCCGCATCGACACCGTCATTGCGGCCCACCTTCCCTCCATCAAGGAGGAGGTGAACACGCAGGATCGGTGGCCTCAGAATTCACACGGAAGTGGTCGCGACCTCGATCTGCAAGACGCGTGGTAGCTGATTTGCTTGCGGTCGCGAGTCACGTAGCGGGCCGTTCATCGCTCATTGCGACAAGCTGAGGCGAAGCGACGACTCGCTGTTTGTACCAGCTGAACCAACAGAATGTCGGACCCATCTGAGAGAATCATTAGGAACGTCTTAGCGCCTCCGTTGGCGCAGCAGATCCATCACGACCAAGGAGCAGTTTGAAGCGCAGTTCACCGCTCTGGCGCGTAATGGGGGATCCCGCCCAGGCTCAGGAGGCCGCCGCCCTCGAACGAGTGTGTGTTCTACTGCCTGAGGACGGGATTGCGCGAGCTTGGGCCAACGTTACCTTCACTGACACGAGTGGCCGACTCAACGAAGTAGACGTGTTGCTCATTACGAGTGGCGGCATGTACGTCGTCGAGCTTAAAGGTTGGCATGGTGAGATCCGCGGCGACCAGCGGAACTGGACGCATGCGGGTCGGACCGAAAGAAATCCCAGACTGCTCGCAAACGATAAGGCCAAACGGCTTGCGTCGGTGTTGAAGGACGTTGCAAGCAAAGCCCGACTAAACCCACGTATTGTTCCGTTCGTCGGTGAAGCAATCGTGTTGCACGGCCAAGACTCCAAGGTGCAACTCGACGAGTACGGCGCTGAACAGGTGTGGGCTCTAGATGGTTTCCGTGTGAACGGCCTTGGAGACGACCAGAATTTCTCCAGCCTTGTTTCGCTCACTTCACACCGAGATCCGATCGACGCCGTTCGAGCGAACGAGATCGACCGCCTCATGAAGGCAGCAGGATTGATGCCGCGCGCAAAGCAGCGCACGATCGGGCAGTATGCACTCGACTCCAGCGAATCGCTTGACGAGGGCAACGGCTGGCAAGACTTCCTAGTAACTCACCCACAGGCGAAGACGAAGCGCCGCATCCGACTGTTCGCGTACCCGAAGGGTGCTTCAAAAGAGTCGCGGTCCGAGGTTGATCGACGTGCAGCCCGCGAATTCCGACTGACCGACGGGATCAGGCACCCAGGCATCATCGGCCCAGCCGACATGCTCAGCACCGAAGAAGGCTCAGCGCTCGTCTTCGACTTCGACCCGAATGAGTCAAGTCTCGCGGACTACTTGACCCAGCACGGAGACACTCTCACCTTTGCCGATCGTGAGGCAATTGTTCAAGATCTCGCGGAGCTTGTGCGGTTTGCTCACGGTCAACGGCTCACACACCGTGCGCTCTCTCCGAGGAGTGTGCGCATCCATTCAGGCAAAGATGGCACGCGAGAGGTGCGTATCAGGGACTGGGACCTTGGCAAGCGACCTGACGAGGGAACGACTACCGCCACTTTGATCTCACGTGGCGTGACCGACGTGGTTGCCTCCGTTGATCAGGACGCCCTGTTTTATCTCGCACCTGAAACACTCAAGAGTATTACCTCGACCTCGCCGCAGCCGCTTGACGTGTACGGTGTGGGCGCATTGGCATTCCTGGTACTCACAAACAAGTCACCGGCGGTGAACTTTGCCGCGCTCGAAGCTCTGCTGAACTCCGACGCAAAGGGTCTCGACCCGCGAGCAGTGCTACCTGAAATCTCTGACGCTTACGCCGATGTCATCGTCAACGCGACTGCGTTTGCCGAGTTGCATCGCACCATCGACATTGGTGTGCTTCTTGACGATCTATCCATGGCTCGCAGCGCAGAGCGCGGCCCTGAACCGATTCACGTCGATGTGGATCCGCTTGAATCAGCACCCGGTGACATCGTCGATGACCGCTTTGAGATCATTAAGCGCAGAGGATCCGGCTCCACCGGCGTAGCGCTTGAGGTGAACGACTACTCCCTTGAGCGTGAAGGCCTGATCCTCAAGCTTGCGAAGGATGACTCGGCTGCATCGCGCCTTGATAATGAAGCAGCAGTGCTCGATCGGCTCAACCACCCTCGAATCGTGAAACGAGTCGAGGGGCCGCTGAGCGTCGGGAACCGCCGGGCAATCGTCATGACTGATGCCGGAAATGAAACACTTGCAGATCGCATTCGGCTCGAAGGTCGAGCAACGATCGAGCAGCTTGAACGATACGGTGACGACCTTTTTTCCGCCATTGCGCATCTTGAAGAGCAGGGCGTGTTCCACCGCGATATCAAGCCTTCGAACCTTGCCGTCAAGCCAGACCCGGGCACGCGCAAACCTCACTTGACGCTGTTCGATTTCTCGCTCTCGGATGAGCCCGTCGCAAACGTAAAATCGGGGTCAAAGCCTTATCTCGACCCATATTTAGGTTCGCGTGCACGCCCACAGTACGACAGTGCTGCCGAGCGGTTCTCGATTGCGGCAACCTTGTTCGAGCTTGCCACTGCAGATGCCGTGTGGTGGGAAACGGGCGATCAGCCCGCAAAGCCTACTGACCCTCCCGTTGTCAGCGCAGCACAGTTTGAGCCAAGCATCTCCGACGCGCTTGTGCAGTTCTTTCGCACAGCTTTCGAACCCGCAGCAGCAAAGCGTCACCCTTCACTCAGCGCAATGCGGCAAGCCTGGGCAGATGCACTCAATACAGCCGACGCTGAAGACGCTGACTTTACAGCGAACGATGAGAAGGCAGGCCTGGCAGACCTTTCGACCCCACTGACTGACGCCGGGCTCAGCGCGCGAGCACTTTCTGCGCTCGCGCGGGTCGACGCCACAACCGTCGCAGAGCTGCTGGGCGTACCACCGGTGCGCATCAACCAGATTCGTGGCCTTGGCGAGCAAGTACGTCGTGAGATCAGCTCTCGCATTAGGGAATGGCGAAAGCGACTTTCTAGTGCGACTTCAACAGTTGAATCAGAACTCATCCCTGGCCGTCGACCAGTGGAACGAATCTTTGGTGTCGCGAGCCAGAAGCTCAACGAAACCGACGACGAATGGCGAGAGCGACTGCGTAAACAGGGCGCCTTAAAACAGCCCCTCAGCGATATCTCGTTATGGCTACGAGAACTTGGCAACGTAGCTTCTTCAACCGAGCTTGCCGCGAAACTCTTGCGCGAATATGGCTCTACTCTCAATGACGGGCCCCGGCAGGACGCAGCGAAATCAGTTATCGATGCGATCATCAGGTTCGATATGCGCGCGAAATCTCCCCGGCTTCTCGCTCAGAAAATTCGGAACACGGGCGAAACGGTCGTTGCGTACACATCTGACGATGAAGAAGGTCTGAGCTTCGATGAAGCAGAGACCCAGCTTGAAGCGCTCGTTCGCTTGTCGCACACCGTCGACACTTTGCTTACTCAATCAGACATTGTTTCTGGGTCAGCTCTGCGCGAGGCACTTGCTCGCTCGAATAGCGAGCGGCTTGTGCTTCCAGGGATTCGAGTCTCGCAGCTGGCGATCGGGCTTTCCCAGACCGGACGTATCTCGTCCATGGGCGAAGCGTACCGAAAGGATCTCACTCCAGAGCGTGCTGTGGAGACAGCGCTCCGCGGTGCAGCAACTCGTGAACTCGCGTTAGTCACCATCGAGCAGCGTGTTAAAGCGCGGTTCCCGGAAGCTGCCGAAATTCCTACGCGTCCGCAGCTCGATGAAGCAGTCAGATCCGCGTTACCTCACTTGGAATGGCTGGCCGACTCTGGCAAGTACGTCCTGCGTGAAGCAAACGATGCTTCGTCTACATATACGGCTTCGACGACGAGCATCGCTGAAACAGGCTCAGACCCAGCGCTAGCGGCGAAGCTCGCTTCGTCAATTCGAGACCATGGAGCACTAGTGCTCGCAAGCTCAGTGAGGCATCGCACGCTGGACGAGTCGGCAGGTCTCATCGCAACGGGCTACGGGGTGCGAATTATCGACCTCGCTGATCTGATTCTCGATGCATTGAAGCGCACCGCAGAGAGTAATCGCGTGCCTTGGGAGACCGTGCTCCGTGCTGATGCTGAACCAGATGGCACACAGGATCGTCGCAACTTGCTGCAACTCGCAAGAATGGCAGTGGTTCCACTCTGGCGAGAGCTTATGGAGTCGGAAGACCCGCTGCTTCTAGTGAATTCCGCCGTGCTCGCCCGACTTGGCCTGACCGATCTCATCGCCCAAGTGTGCGACCTAGCAACCTCACGTGTCGCTGCACGATGGTTCCTGCTCGCACGCCCACCATCTGGGCGCACGCCTGACCTCGATGGCGTTCCAATGCCGGTTGGGGCTGACGGCTGGACAAATCTTCCCCTCGAATTGCCCATGTTTTCTACCGGTATCGGTTTTGTTGGAAAGGCTGCTGCAAAGTGATCGAATCAAAGGCACTACTTTCCGATCTCAAAAGAGAGCTTTCCGCGCTGGAAGCCGACCTCACTGAGCGCGCAGAGGATCCGTCGACCGACTGGGGTTCACAGCTCCGCGAAGATTACGATCGGGCAAAGAAACGCGACCGCACGGGTCTTTCGTGGATTGACTGGCGCGGAGGCGAGGTCTCGCAGGCGGCGGTGGCATGGATCATCGCTGCGGTATTTATCCGATTCTGTGAAGATAACAGGCTGCTCTCTGGCGCGAAGCGAGATGGCAAGCTCATCGCACAGCCGTGGATCGCGGCCCCTGGTGACGGACTCGAACGCGCGGTGGAAAATGAGTCCGCGTTCTATACGGCCGCTCCAACAATGACGGGGCGCGATTGGCTACAACACGCCTTCACCACGCTCGCCGACCTGCCTGCTGGCCGCACGCTCGTCGACCCCGAATATTCGCCGGTGTGGCGTGCCCCAATCTCTGCCTCCGCTGCCGATCGTCTGCTTGCGTTCTTTCGGCGGGTGGATGCGGAACGTGAGTTGGTGCATGACTTCGCTGACCCTGATCTCGACACCCGGTTTCTCGGTGACCTTTATCAAGATCTGTCGGACTATGCGAAGAAGACGTTCGCTTTGCTGCAAACCCCCGACTTCGTCGAGGAGTTCATTCTTGATCAAACTCTGACCCCTGCAATCAAAGAGTTCGGGCTCACCGGCCTGAAGATCATCGACCCGGCGTGCGGCTCAGGCCACTTTCTGCTTGGCGCTTTTCAGCAACTGCTTGAGGCCTGGGGTACGGCCGCGCCCGGCACCGATCGCGGCGATCGGGTGCAACGCGCACTCGACTCCATCCATGGGGTCGACCTTAACCCTTTCGCTATCGCAATCGCCAGGTTCAGGCTTACCGTCGCGGCATTGCGAGCATCCGGAGTTGCTTCACTAGTTAACGCGCCAGCGTTCAAGTTTCATCTTGCTATCGGAGACTCGTTGCTCGGAGGCTCGGCGAGCAGTGTGCATCTCGACCTCGGTGACGGCGAATATGTGCCGTACGATACCGAAGATCTCACCGAATACGCGGGCATCCTTGAAAACGGAAAATACCACGTCGTCGTGGCGAACCCTCCGTATATCAGGGTAAATGACAAGGCGCTAAACCAGCGGTATCGCGCAATGTATCCCATGTGTCATAAGAAGTACACTCTCTCGGTTCCTTTCATGGAGCTACTTTTTCGGCTCGCTAAAGCCCCAATTGCGGGCAGCGGAGCAGGATATGTAGGGCAAATTACGTCTAATTCATTTATGACACGTGAGTTCGGTCAAAGACTCATCGAGGAATTCCTCAGCGGTAATTATTTGGGGGAACATCATCCCAAATACGTAGACCTTGAGAAAGTGATCGATTCTTCTAGAGCTTGGATCCCAGGGCACAATAGCGACGGCACACCTACCGTCATTCTCTTGGGTCGACCGCAGCAGCCAGCAAGCCGGGTTGTAAGGACTGTCTTGGGTCAACGGGGCGAACCTGGCCAACCAGCAATTCCTTCGAAAGGAAAAGTTTGGCAAGACATAATCACACACCTTAATAGTCCGGATCATGACGGCGAGTATGTCACTGTTACAGACCTCCCCCGGACCTCTTTCTCAAAGTTCCCTTGGTCGCTCTCAGGCGGTGGAGCAGAAACACTCTTGACCAAAATTTCAGGAGCCGACCGAGTCCTACTAAAGTCTGAAATATATCGGGCAGGCTTCTTTGGTATTCACGGCTCTGATGATGCGTTCATTGTGACTGCAGATGAGGTTAGACGCCGACAAGGGCAACGCTCCTTCAGACCTCTTGCGATAGGCGACAGCATTCGTGATTGGTCAATTGCCAAAACCGTTCCAGTATTTTTTCCGTATGACCGGAATCACAAGCTTGAACCTATCGAGAACCATCCCACCCAGGCGAGAACCATGTGGCCGCTCAGGACATTGCTAGGGCATCGGGCGACTTTTGGCGGAGGTACCTACACGTCTGCTGGTCGACCCTGGTACGAGTGGCACCAGCTTCCGCGTGATGGGGAAGCATCAAATTTTACAATCGCGTACGCGGAAGTAGCGACTCACAACCATTTCATACTTGATTCAGGTAGAACGGCATTCAAACAGACTGCGCCTGTACTTAAGCTTCGAAGCGACGCTACGGAAGATGACCATCTCAATCTCCTAGGCCCGCTCAACTCTTCGGTCGCCAGCTTCTGGATTAGACAAGTGAGCTATGAAAAAGGTGGGGGAGATGAGCCGTGGGAGTGGCGATATCAACTCAACTCGACCAAGCTCCACAGTTTCCCACTCCCAACTGATCGGGCTCTGGGCATAGTCCGCGAAATTTGTGAAATTGCTAAACGCCGATCATCGTTAGCGCCAGCAGAGGTGCTTGTAGGTGGTCACGTTGATGATTTGCAAGCGAAACGTCTCGAATGGGAACAACTTGGCCACCTGCTCGTCACTCTTCAAGAAGAGCTTGATTGGCGAATGTATGTCGCATATGGATTAGCGGATTCAACTCTGGTTGCCGATTCACCCGACGTACCGGGCACAACCCCAAATCAACGTGCATTCGAGATTCAGCTTGCCCGCGATATCTTGGCAGGCACCGGAGAGACATCATGGTTTGCTCGTCATAAGCGCAAGGCAATCTCTAATCCACCGGCAACCTGGCCGGGTTGGTATAGAGAGCTAATCGAGCGTCGCATTCGATTTACAGCTGAGAGTCACGACCTTCGGCTACTTGAACAGCCTGAGCACAAACGTCGCTGGGCTGGTGCGAGTTGGGACGAACTTCTCGCCTCCGCTGTACGCACTGCGATCCACGATCGTCTCGAAGCGCCCGAGCTGTGGGCAGATTCTGCTGGCCGACCTTTGGTACGGTCAGTCGCGCAGATCACCGATGAGCTACGCCACGACGAGGAGCTGCGCGAACTCTTGACTATCTACGCGGGCTCACGCGACTACAATATGTCGGTCGAACTAGGCAAGTTGATGCACACCGAGGCGACCCCAGCTTATGCGCCGCTGCGGTACAAGCTCAGCGGTTTAGAAAAGTTTCGTGCTTGGGAACAGACGTGGAAACTTCAACGAGCGGAAGATCGCCGTGAGAATGTCATCGTTCCGATCCCACCAGAATTTAAGTCCACTGACTTTCTCAAGGCTACTTACTGGAACGCTCGCGGCAAGCTCGATGTTCCTAAGGAACGCTTCATCTCGTTTCCTGGCAGTTCATATCCTGATGATTCGACGGCTGTGTACGGTTGGGCAGGTTGGGATCAAAGCGAGCGTGGCCAGGCAATCGCACGCTTTGCTTCACAAATCGCTCCTGTCGTAGCTGAATCTGAACCAGACCAAGTGTTGCCCCTCGTCGGTGCGCTCATAGAGCTACAACCGTGGCTTGACCAGTGGTACGACGATATGGACACCCGTGGAATTAAACCGTCTACGGCTATCAGCCAAGTAACCAATTCACTACTTTCACGACTCGGTACCGGCCGTGACGAAGTTCTCGCTTGGCTCCCGCCGACGCCGAAGCGTGGAAGGAAGCGCGCATGACCAACTATACGCAACACTCGCCTCTGCGCGACCTCATTGAAATCCCCGAACGGGTTGAGGCCGCCGACTTCGTTATCAAGCTCGACGAGAGCGTCGCACGCCACGCACAGACGATAAAAGACTACGTCGTTACCGACGCCATCGCCGAGGCTGTAGGTGAAGGCCTCGATCTCGTGCACGGTTCCCTGAAACGACAATCTTCTCGAGGCGCGTTTCTCGACGGCTCGTTCGGTTCCGGTAAGTCCCACTACATGGCGGTATTGCACTTGCTGCTCACCGGAAACCTCCAGGCGCGCCAGATTTCCGGTTTGGAGACGACGATTGCAGCGCGTCAGGACGTGCTCGGACAGAACCTGCTGGTGCTCGACTACAACTTGCTTGGTGCGAACTCGTTCGAAGAAGCGATCTTCAAGGGGTATCTTAAGACGATCAAAGAAAAGCACCCAGACTCACGTGCTCCGATTCTGCACACTAGTGACGCGCTGCTGCTCGATGCGCGGAAGATGCGCACACAGATGGGTGATGACTCGTTCTTCAAGGGACTTGGCGGCGGAGATTCTGCGTGGGGTGCGCTCTCAACCTCATGGGACTCAATTAGTTTTGAGGCGGCAGCCGCGCAAGCACCAGGTAACGCTGATCGCGACCGGCTCGTCGGCGACCTCATCGAAGGATATTTCTCCAGTTATGCTCGTGCAGGTCAGTGGCTCTCGATGGAGGACGGGCTGCTCGCCCTCACGACACACGCAAAATCACTCGGATATCAGGGGCTAGTTTTCCTCATCGACGAGATCGTGCTGTGGCTCGGCCAACACCTCTCAAACGAAGACTGGGTGCGTACTGAGATCGAGAAGGTGGTGCAGCTCGCAGAGAATGCCGCAGCAAACCTGCCCATTCCGATCGTTTCGTTTCTGGCCAGACAACGTGACCTGCGCGACTTTCTCGGCACCCACTCTTCTGGTGCCGAGCGTGCGGCACAAGGGCAACTCTTCCAGTTCTGGGAAGAACGATTCACCAAAATCAAATTGCAAGCCGCTGACCTCCCGAAGATCGTGAAGCAGCGTCTGCTTCAACCAAAGAACGCGGCAGCGGCTTCAACCTTGCAATCCGCGCTCACCGAAGTAAAGCGTGACTACGCTGCCTGGGGGTATTTGCTCTCGGACGATGCCAACTCCGATGAGCACGCGTTTGGTGACGTCTACCCGTTTTCTCCCGCACTTGTGGACACGATGGTCGCTCTTTCAAGCCTTATGCAGCGCGAGCGAACCGCACTCAAACTCATGGCAGAACTGCTTCGAGATGGAAGAGAATCGCTGCGCGTTTCTGATGTCATCCCGGTTGGTGATTTGTACGACCCCGTGGTACTTGGCGGCTCGCAACCGCTCACAGATGAGATGCAGCAGCACTTTCGTATCTCGGCGGATTTCTATCGGAAGAAGATGCGGCCGTATTTGCTGCGCAAGCATTCACTCTCCGAGACCGAAGCAGCAGAACTCCCACGAAGCCATGCATTTGTTACCGAGGATCGTCTCGCGAAGACAGTTCTGATTGCCGCGCTCGCACCCGAAGCACGCTCGCTCTCAAACCTCACAGCACCAAAGCTGGCTGCGCTCAACTACGGCACCATCGACGCATTCATCCCTGGTCAAGAAGCACCGCAGGCGCTCTCATACGTGCGCGAATGGGCAAGTGAGTTCGGTGAAATCAGCGTCGGAGACGGGGCTGACCCGATCATCGCGGCGACACTGAGTGGTGTCGACTACGACTCGATCCTGCAACGGGTGATCACAGAGGACAACCCTCAAGCACGACGCGAACTCGTGCGAAAGATGATTGCTAGCGAGCTGAATCTCGGTTCAGAGAGTTTGGTCGGCCGTGTGCTTTCACACGTCTGGCGGGGCCAGAAGCGCAACGTCACAGTCAAGTTTGGCAACGTACGCGACACAAGCGATGTACTTGAAAGCGACCTCATCCACAGCGATGATGACTGGCACGTGATCATCGACTTCCCATACGACGGTAACGACCGTCGGCCAGCCGATGACCTGGCTCGGCTGGACTTGTTGCGAGAGGATAAACGCGAAGCTCGGACTCTCGCGTGGGTGCCGAACTTTCTTTCTGATGCACGTAAAAACGATCTCGGCAAGCTCGTGCAGCTGGAGTTTCTGCTCAACGGGAATCATTTCGATGAGAATGCGATTCACCTTCCAGTTTCAGACCGTGGGCCTGCACGCCAAAACCTGGAGGCACAAAGGCGCACGCTACGTGATGTGATCATCACGTCCATTCGGCAGGCTTACCACGTCAACGCTCCCGATGACATCAACGTTGGCCATGAGCTTGGCGGCAGCGAGATCTTCCAGGTGCTCCTGCCTGGTGTATCTATAGCACCACCACCCACCGGATCTTTGCTGGATGGCCTGCACCACGCTTTAGACACTGCATGGGCTGTGGAGTTTGCCGACCACCCAGATCTCGGTACTGACGAAGTGACGCTGCGTAGGCTGAACGAAGCGGCTGAACTTATTACGAGCACAATCGAGGGTGGCGGACGCAAACAGGGTCTTAGTCACGCCGAACAGCGCACGGCAAGAGAAATCATTGCACCGCTGCGTCTCGGAACAGTCAATGAGAACGTGCTGGTAATCGACCCTGCACACTTCGGTTGGAGTTCTGATTTCGCTCGTTGGGAAGGCGATCTCGGCGATTCGAT
Organism: Leucobacter fengyongliangi; assembly: GCF_052386045.1. Lineage (NCBI taxonomy): Bacteria > Bacillati > Actinomycetota > Actinomycetes > Micrococcales > Microbacteriaceae > Leucobacter > Leucobacter fengyongliangi. Next base: position 2,446,444 of record NZ_CM126356.1, read on the forward strand.
GAACATCGAAAAGCTTCGTGTGAAACTGCGTCACTGGGGCATGACCGCATACATGGAAGACCTGGTATTGATTACCTGGGCTTTGCTCGGAAACTACGATTTTGGTAGCGCAGGTTCGCTCACCGTGGGTGGGTTCAGAGATGGCGCGGTGGCACGTAAAGCGAACTTGCCAAGTGAAGAAGACTGGACGCTTGCAAAGGTGCGTGCAGGTAGCATCCTCGGAGTTACGCCTGAATCTCATCTCACCCCACGATCAGTGTCGCGTTTCGCGACGGCAATCCGTAGTCAAGCGGCGAGTAGCAAATCCTCGGAGCTGCTGGCACAGTTGGAAACTCACGCTGATCTCTTCGGCCTCGACAAGACTGCTTCCGTCGGTCGACTCGCAACTACACGACGTCTCAGCGAGCTCCTCGCCTCATTGACCCAAACCGCATCAGACACGGGGCTCATCGAAACGTTTGCCAGCTTCGACCTACCCAACGAGCTGGCCTCGTTCGGTAGTACGCATGCTTCCTCCGAACACTCGGTACGGTTGTTGACGAGCCTGGACTGGGGCGTGATCAAGGCGGCAGCAGAGCGGAACGACCCCAAGTTTGACGCAACTCTCACCTCGCTGCGAGAAACAGCTCGTTTGGACGAGTCGATCGCACCGCTCGATCCGCAGCTGCGCGCGGTTGCAGACTCGGCTCGCTCGCTGCTCATGCAGGCCGCACTTGTCACCCCATCTCACCATGAGCCGCAACCAGAGCCATCTACGCCGCCGTCACCATCACCGACCACTGTCACTGGACACGTCACGCACACGACGGTCGCAGAGCTTGATGCGGCCCTCGCAAATCTGAAGAAAGCGATTCGCTCGGAAACTCACGCGCGTGACACAGATCGAGTGACAATCACCTGGCAGGTAGATGATTCATGAACTTACCGGTAGTGGGAGAACGCGCCCTGCGCGACCATGTCTCTGAGTGGCTTGGCGATCCTCGCCGTAAATCGAGAGTCAAGCTGGTGCGCGCGCAACCTGTATGGACCGGGCGACCTGTGCTCGATGTCGCAGGCACCAAAGTACATATCGCTGAAGGAATCTCTGGGCTTGCAGCCCTCGATGCAATTCGCGCGACCCCCAAAAATGAGTTTGTGGTGGTGCTTACTCAGCTGAGCCGGGATGAGCTTGGCTCAGCAGTGTGGCTCGACGCCGAAAAACACAGAGTCGCCTCTCTCGACGACTGGGATGCAGTGCCAGGTTACTTTGGTGTGCGCGATCACCAGGTGTCAATGCATGTTCGAGCACTTGGGGAATGGGTGCCAGGGTTGCTCATAGCCTGGAAACCCGAGCGCGGGTACTTGCCAGCGCCCGGCGGAGTGCTGGCCGTGCGGCACATTGCGCGTGCGCTTCTCACTGCACTACTCGGACTCGACCGCACCGACGATCTCGACGCTTTTTCAACCGCTCTGACACCATTTGACGACGCCGGTGTTCGAGCGCGGCTACGCGACCTAGACCGCAAGTCGCTTGATGGCCTCGTGCGTGCGGCGAGCGAAGAAATTGACCCACACTTCGGATTGGCGCTGCGAGCGTCCGCAGCGCCGGGCACCGTCTCACCTCTCGCAGTGGGGCTCGTCTTGGCAGAACTCTGGCAGGAAGACTCCTCCAGTGCGACTGCGGCAGCTCGCGTGCGTGTCGAACGATATGTGGGTACCGGGCCAAGCGCGGCAGCTGCATCCAGGTACGGGGATGCTGCACGAACCATCATTACCCGCTGGCTGGAACTCAACCCTGCTGACGCAAAGAACGTACTTGATCAAGCTGAGGCAATTTGTGCAGATCTTGATTGGGCAGATGGTGCCGCTGCATCCTCGTTCCTACTGTCAGGATTGCGTGCGCGTGTTTCAGGCTTTGCTCATCAGGTATCGATTGCTGCGGCTGAGTCAACGATCAAGTCTTCGATTGCGGTCGACGAAGCCTTCACTGCGCTGAAGTCGCACGAGGCAAGTGCTTCGATTGCTGATTCTCTAGGAACCGCCGAGATGGCAGTTCGTGCTGCCAGGTGGCTTGCAACGACAGCTGACTCTCCCCGTTCATTTGGTAAGGCAGTCTCGTCCTTCGCTTCTGACGGAGCATGGGCTGAATGGGCTCTGGGTGATCTCTGGTCAGGCGATACGGACGTTGCACTCGCCGGTGCGTATCGTGACTTGGCACACGCGATTCAGATGAAACGTCGCGTTGAAGACCTTCATGCAGCCTCGATGCTTACCGGCGACGCGATTCTCGAAGAGGGCGTCATCCCGATCGAACGCCTACTCTCCCAAGAAGTTGTCCCGCTCTCGACGCTGAACAATGTGCTCGTGCTGGTGCTCGATGGGATGAGCGTTTCGACCGCTGCCGAGCTGGTTTCAGAACTTACGCTCTCAGGGTGGAACGAGATCGTGCGTTCAGCCACGAAACTGCGCGACACTGCAGTAGCAATGCTGCCCACAGTGACTGATTTTTCTCGTTCCTCGCTGTTCGCTGGTGAGCCACTTGCAGGCAACCAGCAGACTGAGAAGTCGCGGTTCGCAGCTGCTTGCAATGGTGTTGTCTTTCATAAGGACGATCTGCGCTCCGATGCAGGGCACGCGTTGCCGCCTGCTGTAACCCATACAATCGGTAATTCGAAACAGAAGATCGTGGCGGCAGTGCTGAACACAATCGATGATGCATTGGCAAACGCTGATGTCGATGCGCTGCGGTGGAATGTCGGCTCGGTTGCCCATTTGCGGGCCCTACTCGGAGAAGCAGCAAAATCTGGCCGAACAGTGATTCTGACCTCAGATCACGGGCACGTCGTTGAGCGAGGTGGGGAGCTGCAAAACATTCCCGGTTCCCCGGCACGCTGGCGCACACCCCAGAGTGGCCCTGTCTCGCAGAACGAGGTGATGGCGAGCGGCCCACGGGTGCTTGCCCCCGGAGGGAATGCGGTGCTCGCGGTCTCTGACGGCATTCGGTATGCCTCGAAGAAAGCCGGGTACCACGGTGGCGCCTCTCTGTCAGAGCTGGCGATCCCTGTTGCCGTGCTGCATCCAAGAAGTCTCTCCTCGCCATTGGGCTGGATCGAGGCGCCACCGCAGGAGCCGATCTGGTGGAATGAACGTTTGCGAGATGCTGACCTAGGTGTAGCAGCAACCCCGGCGAGTATCGCATCACGGACGAGAAAGGCGAAGAAGTCGAAGCAGGAGTCTCCAGACGTCATCGCACTATTTGACGCAGTTGATGAAACAACCCTGTCGCATGATGCTTCCGGCGTCAGCGAAAAACTCTCATTAGGTGAGCAGCTCGTCCAGGTCTCTGGCTATCAGGATCGTCGCGAGGCTGGTGGCCGTCACCCCATCGACGACGCCGATGCAACCGAGATTGTCAACGCGCTGATTGCTGGCGGTGGTCGTGCACATCAAGACACTTTGGCAGCGCGCCTAGGCGTGGCGGCATATTCTTTCCGTGGAACGCTTGCGGCGCTACGTCGTGCGCTAAACGTCGATGGGTATGAGGTCGTTCGCATGGATCTTGATCGTGTCACCGTAGTTCTCGATGAAAAACTATTGCTCGAGCAATTCGAGTTGGGAAGCTAGCGATGGTTACGGTGAGCCCCCGTCGACGTCGAGAGATCATCGACGCGCTGCGACGCGGCACTGTGCCACAACGCGGCCTTGACGTGATGGCAGTTGGACTCGACCGCTTTCAAGCAACCATCGACGAGGAACTCACCACCGTCACGGAAAGTGGTGGCGTCTTTAAAGCAGTACGAGGTGAGTACGGATCGGGAAAGACGTTCTTCGCTCGCTGGCTGACCGAGACTGCCAAACAGCGAGGGTTTGCGACGGCCGAAGTTCAGATATCTGAGACAGAGACTCCTCTACACAAACTCGAAACGATTTACCGGCGCATCACAGAAAACCTTTCCACCGAGGCCATCCCAGCGAGCGCATTTCGAGAGGTGATCGACGGCTGGTTTCGTGTGCTCGAAGAAGACGCCGTGGACTCGGGTGCTGATCCTTCAACTCCAGGTGAACTGGAGCAACGAACAGACGAGCTTCTGGAACAGCGACTGGCAGCGGTCAGTCGCACGGCTCCGGCATTCGCAGCCGCGCTCCGTGGTTACCACTCAGCATTGCGTGAAGGAGAGACTGCGACTGCTGACGGGTTAGTAGCCTGGCTCGGCGGGCAACCTTCAGTTGCGGCGAGTGTACGGCGGGCCGCAGGCGTGCGCGGCGATATTGACCATTTTGCAGCGTTTGGGTTTCTTCAGGGGCTACTTGCTGTGCTTCGAGACTCCGACTATGCGGGGCTCGTGCTCGTACTTGACGAGGTCGAGACCTTACAGCGCGTGCGCAGCGATGTGCGTGAAAAGTCCCTCAATGCGCTTCGACAGTTGCTCGATGAAGTTGACGCTGGGAGATTCCCTGGTCTCTATGTGCTGGTGACTGGCACGCCCGCTTTCTTCGAAGGTACCCAGGGCGTCCAGCGACTTCCGCCCCTGGCCTCACGGATTTCGGTCGACTTCTCTGGTGATCCGCGATGGGATAATCCACGTGCACCCCAAATTCGCCTGCTTGGTTTTCAGCAGGATGGTTTGATCGAGCTTGGTCGACGTGTGCGAGAAATTTATGCATCGGACAGTTCGGCGGCCGATCGAATTGAGTCCCTCATAGATGATGGATACCTTTCAAGGCTTTCGCAATCAATTGCTGGGCAGCTCGGTGGTCGTGTGGGCATTGCGCCAAGAGTGTTTCTGCGTAAGCTCGTCGACATTCTCGACCGAATCGAGCAGTTTCCTGATTTCACACCAGAAGATGCGGAAACGGTCCAGGTTGCACCCACTGAGCTGAACGAGGATGAACGCGCGGCAAGCGGACTCGACGCAATAGAGATAGATGTCTGAGTATCAGGCCTCTCAGCAGTTGAGTCCTGGTATCGAATACCACGTCGTCAACACGCTTGGCTGGCGAGACCTACGACCTCTGCAGCAAGCAGCTATTGCGCCGGTGCTCGCCGGTGCCGACTGCTTACTCATCGCTCCGACTGCTGGTGGCAAAACCGAAGCTGCGATATTCCCGATGCTTTCTCGGATAGTCGAAGAGGATTGGTCGGGGCTCAGCGTTATCTACGTCGCACCGCTCAAAGCGTTGCTCAACAACCTACTCCCACGCTTGGAACAGTATGCGTCCTGGCTCGGTAGACGCGTTGCGCTGTGGCACGGCGACGTTGGCGATTCGGCTCGCCGCAGGATTTTGAGCGAACCACCAGAGATCTTGCTCACCACTCCGGAGTCGTTGGAAGCGATGCTCGTCTCGCGACGCGTGGACCACCGGCTGTTTTTTCAGGGAGTTCGTGCGGTTATCGCAGATGAGATCCATGCCTTCGCTGGTGGTGACCGTGGTTGGCATCTTGTTGCAGTGCTTGAGCGGCTTCAGCACATTGCATCAGTGCCGATTCAGCGTGTTGGGCTTTCGGCGACACTCGGAAACCCTGAATCTATTCTGCAGTGGTTCCAGGGCTCAAATGTGCGTTCCAGACGGGGCAAAGTGGTGTCTGCAGGTGATTCGCCCATAGAACCTGCGATCGCACTCGACTATGTGGGATCAGTAGAGAACGCAGCTACGATCATTGCGTCGCTGCATGCTGGTGAGAAACGACTCGTGTTTTGCGAGTCGAGATCCTCGGCCGAGGAGCTTGCGTTCGCGTTGCGTCAACGCGGGACGACCACGTTCGTGTCCCACTCAAGCTTGTCGCTGGATCAAAGACGGCAAAGTGAGCAAGCGTTTGCGGAAGCACAAAACTGTGTAATTGTTTCGACGTCTACCCTCGAACTCGGTATCGACATCGGTGATCTCGACCGCATGATTCAGCTTGATTCGCCACGCACAGTGGCGTCGTTTCTGCAGCGACTCGGTCGTACCGGGCGACGCCCAGGTAGCACGAGGAATGCACTGTTTCTTGCTACAGACCCCGCAACCCTGGTGCGCGCTGCAGGGCTCTTGAGCCTTTGGGGGCGCGGCTTTGTCGAGGAGATCGAGCCGCCGCCACATCCACGACACATTACAGCGCAGCAACTTCTTGCTCTGGCACTGCAGGAGAAACGAATTACACGCGCCAGCATCAACACTTGGTTCTCTGGCAGCGCTGTCATGGAAGATGCAGAGGCCATTCTTGACTACCTTGTTGAACAACAGTTTCTTGTAGCTGATGGGGATTGGTTATTCATCGGGCCCCGGGCGGAGCAGGTGTTTGGTGGACGCCATTTCATGGATCTGCTCAGCACATTCGTAACAGAACTCGACTTTGCGGTGAAAGAAGGTAGCAAAGAAATCGGTTCTGTCTCAGCGCTCTCGTTATCGACTGAAGTCAAGCAGGGCTCACGACCGTTGCTACTTGCAGGTCGGTCCTGGCTGGTTAGCGATATTTCTTGGGATAGGCGGGTGATTCACGTCGCGGAAGACAAGTCGAAGGGAAAGACGCGCTGGGCGTCTGAGTCAATGCCGGAATCGTTCGAGATGGTTCGCGCGCGTCGCGACGTTTTACTCGGAACCGATCCGCCGGTCGAGATGTCGCAGCGTGCAATGAAGGCTCTCAGTGAAGCACGGGAACACTGGGCAATGCTCGTTGCACGGGAGCGGCTCGTAGTGGAACGACGTGAGAACGATATGGCACTGTGGAGCTTCGCCGGGCTGCGTGCGCACGAAACGTTGGCGGCGGCACTGCCCAAGGACGCCGTACACAGCACGACAAATGAGGCCATGTATTTTGACAGCGAGTTCGATCTCAGCTCGCTGCGAGAAACTGATGTCACGGACGCCGTACCAAGAATCTCACCTGAAGCAGTCGAAGGCCTCAAATTTTCCGAGGCGCTCCCGCTCGAGCTGGCAGTTGAAACCTTAGGCGAGCGGTTCGCCGACCGGCCTGGTGCAATCGCCATACAGAATGAAAGATTGATCGTGAGTTCAACGACTGGTGCAGCTCAGTCATAGCTGACGTGTACTGCCGACCTATAACAAGAAACGATTGGCTGCTTCACGCCATCGGTTGGGACCCGAGTTCCAGTTGAGCGTATGGCCTGCATCGAAAGCTTCGAGTGTTACGACGTCGGGGCGTCGATCGCGTAGTGCCTCCGAGTTACTGATGGGAGCCGAGTCATCGATTACGCCGTGCAGAATCAGCGTGGGCACGGTGAGTTCTTCTGCCCGCCGCGCCCAATCGAGTTCCCGAAGCTGGATAGCGTTCGGCAGACCCATCATGCGTGCGAGCGGGCCAAGCGTCAACCACGGAATCGCAAGATGGCCTGCTGCTGGGGGCAAACCGCTTCGCGCACAATTCGCTTTGATCACCTCGACCCAGTCGAGCACCGGCGAGTCAAGCACGAGACCGGCGACTAGCTGCGCGTAGTCCGACCTGTGCGCGAGCTGTAGTGCGATCTCGGCGCCCATCGACCAGCCAAACAGTACGATCCGTTCAGCTCCACGACGAACCGCATAACTGATCGCTGCTTCGACATCGTCTACTTCGGTTGCTCCAAGTGTTGAGCGACCGCTCCCGATTTTCGGGCCTTCTCCGTCGTTACGGTAGCTCACAACGAGTGACGTGTACCCCAGATCTGTGGCAACTTGCACACCGCGGAGCGTGCCTGCGCGGGGGCTACCAAGACCATGAATATGGATTGCCCATGTTGAAGAACTGCCGTCGATTCGCCATGCGGGCGCGTCACCGGACGGCGTGCTGATCCTAATTTCGCGAGCGTCTAACCCAGCATCTGCTGGAGAAGCGAAGTAGATGCCACTCCACGAGATACGGTCACCTACTTGCACCTTGAGGTTGTCGGAAGTTTCGGTGGCTACGCGGGCGATTCGGTTTGGACCGCGATCCTCTACGTCGCTACCGAGCTGAACCCAACCACCTCGTTCAAACCAGAGACTGTAGAGACCTTTGGCGGCGGTGTCTGGCGTGCGGTCGAGCACGATCCTGAGCGCACCGTCGTCGTCTTCAACGCCGCGAACAACGAGGTTAAACGTTCGCGGGCCGATTGGAGCGGTGAGCTTGCGAGCGATCACCCATCCGAAAGCTACTGTGCCCGCACAGAGCAGCGCAGTGCCACCCCAGAGACACGCACCAATTACTCGCCTGGCCCTCACGACGACTCCGCTTTGGTCTCAACGTCGTCGGGCTTGCGCCGGTCTATTTTCGGAGCCTTCACTCCCAGCAAATGGGACTCAGCTCGTTCGAGCAATGTGCGGTCGGCATCGTCGATGGCGAAGGTCACCCGTGGGTCGATCATGGCGTCACGTATCTCGACAATGTTGCGATGCAGTCGCGCTTCGGATTCTTCGAGAATTCCCGGAGTGGGGTGGCTCCCGCTGAGACCAGGCCTGAGGCTGGTTGCATCACGCCAGATCGGGCCGAGCTGGGCGACGAGCACGTCGGTCTGCACATCACGCAGGCGCTGCCGGAGCGAGCGCATCGCAGGCTGCGCAATGAAGCCCGCACAAAGAAACAGGAACGTCGCGATCATGAGCGGCCCGTATGCGGGATCAACCGCATACATGACACTCAGTGCGCCGGTGACGTGTGCGACGTCCATGATAATCACGTTGACACACAGTGCAATACCGCAACCAGCTCCGACCGCCAGCAGCATCGCGGGCACTCGAAGCACGCCTGAAGCGAGTCGAAACTGCCGCACGGCCAGCACGAGCATGGCGGCGACAACAATGCCGCAGTACGCGAAGACGGTAATCGAGTAGATCGCAGCAGCAGGATGAGCGCCAAGATCACGCATGAACTCTGTGGTCGTCTCGCCGCGGTCGATGAAGAAGAACAGTACGGCGACGCAGGTAAGTGCAACGACGAGCGCCGGGAGCCCGACGGCGATCTTGACCGGTTGGGGCCGGTAGTCTCCTGCCTTCATCACGCCCCGGCCCAGAAAGAAGAGCCCCGTCATGAGCAAAGCATCACTCGCAACGGTGACGAGGTTCGTTCCACTCAGTGCGGGATCGATCGCGAGGTAGATGTCGTCGATATTGAGCGTCATCGCAAGCGCGATGGCAACCGCAGCGTAAGTAATACTGCGGTCGGCACGCCCTCGCCGCAGAATGAGCAGGCTTGCGACCAGCGTCCACATGACGCCTGCGACAAGCATTTGGATCAACCGAATATCTCCGTGTAGCTCGTCTCCGCAAACGCCGACCCGCGGATGCCCGCGGCCAGGCGATCAGCCAAGCTTTCAGCGGCGATCTCGTCTTCTGATTCCACGTCCTTCCGCGCCAGTACACGGGAGCGTAGAGAAGCAGGAATGTCGGGGAACAGTCTGTTGTGTACGACATCGTTGAGCGAGCAGCCTTCGCCATCACAGTGACCAAGAATGATGTGCGCGAATTCGTGCAGCACGAACTGCTGGCTATGAAGGGCCGAGTCTGTACGGGCGTGGAGGATCAAGTCTTGTTCCTCGCCGTAGAACAGCAACGCGCAAAGCCCGTCGTTTTCGCCTAGCTCCGCGAGTTCAGTGACCCGGATCTCTCGCCCTCGTTGCCGCTGCACAGCATCGGTGAGTGCGGCGAACGTGAAGTTTTCGCCCAGCTGCAAGCTCGCGACTGCGGTCGTTACGGTCTGTTCGATATTCACGGTGTGCTCACTATCTGCTTGAGAGCATCCTCGGCGTCAACCTTGTGAGCGACACCAGTGTTGCTCGCTTACTGTGTCATCTCTTGATCCAAGAATTGGGTGATCGCCCGAAGCGTTTCCGGCGAAAGGTCACCAAGCGTACGCGTCGCAAACGATTTCACTTTTGCTGCCCGCATCGAGCGCACGAGATCAATCTGGGCCTTCACCTTCTCCGGCGTTGAGGCATCACTATCGCCGGTGATGAAGCCAACGTCGACGTCGAAGAACTCGGCGAGCCCTGCAAACACCTCAGCGTCATCGACTTTTCGGTGCCCGTTAATCATGTAAGTCCAGCGGGATCGCGACAGGTTCGTACCGCGCTCTCTCAAGAATGCGGCGATCTCCGAGAACGACGGTTCAGCACCGGTCTCGGCAGCTTTGACGTCGAGCAGCAGACGCAGACGTTTCTCAAGAAGCTCGGCCGCGGCCTTGTTCTGATCTTCGGTCTGTTGCATAGTGCCCTTCCCTTCGGGATGGGTTTGGCGATGGTCAAACGTCACCTCTTGAGGTGATTACGCATGATCAATGTACCCCTTGGGCATGCTCAAATCAAGGGTTGCGCATGCTCAAATGTGATGTTAGACAGTAGATCACATGATTTTGGGCATGCTCAACGACGGGTGTTGAGCGTGCACCCGTCCTTGCGCCGAGGAGGTGCACCATGCGCTCCACCCATGCCCAAAGCCGGTTACTCTGTCGCCGATCCGGACACCCACGCGCACCTCTCAGATGTACTGCCGCACGAGTTCGCCGCGCGGCACGTCAGAGAGGAGATCCAGTGATGACCACGATCGAGGATCGCCAAGCCGCCAGAGACGCAAAGCTCGATGAGCTGCACGGAAAGCTCGCGGGGGCCGTCGAAGAAATCGTATCTGGTGACGATTGGAAGCGGGCCTTGACGTTCGTGGCCAACTTTCGAAGCCGTTCTTTCAACAACACACTACTGATCTGGGTGCAGCATCAGGCGGCCCACGAGCAGGGCCTTGTGCCTGATCCGATGCCAACCTACGTCGCCGGATACAAGCAATGGCAAGATCTCGGCCGCCAAGTGCAGAAGGGGCAACCCGGGTATCAGATCCTCGCGCCCGTCACCGGCCGCTTCGCTTCTGCCACGCCAGCAAATGCAGATTCATGGAGGCGACTAAAGAAGTTCGAGAAACCTCGGCCAGGTGAGGCGGTGCGATCAAAGATGATCGGCGTTCGCCCGGCCTACGTGTGGGATGCCTCTCAGACCGCAGGCGATCCACTTCCTGAGCTACCCGCCCCGACTTTGCTTGAGGGCGAAGCACCCGCCGGGCTGTGGGAAGGGCTTGCGAAACAGGTTGAGACCGCAGGGTTCGCGTTGGGCGATGCACCAGATACATCATCAATTCACGGGGCAAATGGCGTCACGAACTACACCGATAAGACCGTGCTCGTGCGCGCCGACATGGATGCGGCGGCACGGGTGAAGACCCTCGCACATGAGTTGGGACACGTGCTTATGCACGATCCCGAGAATGCCGACGTCCGACTGCACCGTGGCATCGGAGAAGTCGAAGCAGAATCGGTCGCGCTAATGATCGGCGCAGCGCACGGCATGGACACCTCGGGGTACACAATCCCCTACGTCGCCTCTTGGTCGGCACACGTCGATGGGAAGGAACCCGTCGACGTGATCAAATCCACCGGCGAGAGAGTACGTGCCACCGCCATCAGGATTCTCGATCAGCTCGACACCCCCATGACCGGCAACGGTACCCCTCCGGGTATCGAGCGGGAATCGACGCATCGCAACGTCGCGGCAGCTCAGCGTGCGAGCGCTTCACACACGCCTTCGGCTACAGCTTCCCCAAAACAGGTGGCGCTGGCAGACGTGCGGGGAATGCGATGAGTTCATCGAAAGCGTTCACTACGGCGCTCGATCACGTTGGTCGCGGGATGCCGCTCGAACAGGGCGCACTCGCATTTGCCGACTCCGGCTTCCCCGTGTTCCCCTGTGCCGCGGGTGGGAAGCGCCCCGTCGTTGCGGGCGGATTTCATTCGGCCCGCAACGATCCTGAGCTGATTCGTCGCTGGTGGACTGCGATTCCGTCCGCAAATATCGGGATGCCGACCGGTACAACCTCTGGGCTCGTTGTCGTCGATGTAGACGTGCACGGTTCTGTCAACGGCTACGACGCCCTCGATGGCGCCTGGCGCGCGGGACTGCTGAGCGGCTGGGAGGCTGCGGTCAGAACTCCATCCGGTGGGCTACATATCTATTTCCCCGCAGACCCGAATATCGAACAACGCTCGTGGCAATCTGCGCGGGCGGGAATCGATTTTCGCGGTGATGGCGGATACGTCATCGTCCCTCCCTCGCTACGCGTGCTTGACGGGCAATCATGGCAATACGAGACACTCCGGTTGGCTCGTGAACCAGGTCGTGCGCTCGCTTCGCAGCAACTCCGTGACTATCTCGATCCCCCGCAACGTAACGAGGCGCATCAAAGTGGGCGATCAGCACAACAGCCTGTCGATGTGCAGCGCCTCGCAGATTGGGTTGCGCGGCGCCAAGAAGGCGAACGCAACCATGGACTCTTCTGGGCCGCGTGCAAAATGGCTGAACAGCGAGTGCCGACAGTCGAAGCGCTCGAAGCACTGAGTCCCGCCGCTGAGCGGGCAGGCCTCAGCCACCGCGAAACGACGACGACCGTGCGGTCAGCTTACCGAGCGGTGCTGGGCACCCCTCCGCAGCAATCGACACGAGTCAGCGCATCAACTTCACACGACCGACCGCCGCCTTCATCAACCTTTCGGGCGCTGTCATGAGTGACTTCAACGGCCGACGGTGGGCAGTATCGACGGCTGTGGCAGGCACCATATTCATTGCTGTGGGAGCCTTCTGGCTGTCGTTCACCTCGCTCGCAGACCTTGCCGCACGGTCTGGAATTGGTGATGGCCAAGCATGGGCATGGCCACTGATTGTCGACGGAGTCATCGTCGTCTCGACCGTCGCCGCCGTCGCGCTGGCAGGAGCCCGCGCCGCCTGGTACCCCTGGACATTACTCGCTGGTACGGCAGCCGTATCGGTCACGGCGAATTCAATCCATGCTGTAGTCGCCGCGGATGCCGATGTGCCGCGCCTCCTTGCCGCTGCGGTCGCCGCAGTTCCGCCCGTGGTCTTGCTGGCGATCACGCATCTCACCGTGCTCCTGATCCGGACTCCCGCGACCACTGAAAAAGCCGAAAGCACTGAGACGCCAGCCATTCAGACCTCACCCCAAGACTCTGCGATAACGTTGCGCGATGCCGGTTGGTCGAACAAGGCCATCGCACGCGAACTGAATGTGCACCCTTCCACTGTGGGGCGCTGGTTCGCCAACATCCCGCTCAATGTTGAGGGCCTTAAGCCGTCCCCCGCAACAACTTCCGAGGAGGAGCCAAAATGAACGAGATAGAAAGGGATGCTCTGACTGCCAGCACCGATCGCCATCTGGCCGACGATCCTCTCTTGCCAGAAGCTGTCGAGGCCACGAGCGTTCAGCGTCGACGCCCCCGTGCTGGAATCGACCCTTCAGCGTACCGAGGCCGAGGAGTCGAATGGGTGCGTCCGACTGACCTGATTGCACGCGGGAGTTCGCGCCTCGCCGGGGCGGGGATCAGCTTCCAAACCGAACTCCGGCGCCGCACGTTTGAAGTGACTGCGGCGAGCGCCCGCGGCATCTCAGACCGAGCCCGGCACCTCCCACCGTTATCCGCGTTCGGCCATGGCAATTCCCGACATGGTGCTGAACGAGGCGCGATCGGGACGCGCTGATCGTTGGTCATGACCTCCCATGGGCACTTCACGGATACCTAGGAACCCGCTGGGGAGCGGGCGCGCACCTGCTTACCAGGAGGTTCCCACACCATGACCAAGACAAACCGCCCGGCGCCGCAACCACGCGAGGACTACACGACAAGCGAAGGGCTTCGCGCCCTACTGCATCGACTGCACAGCGCGGGCCCACATGCATGGAAGCACGACCGCGTCGCCGCTGAACTCGCCGCGTTTGCCGCAGAAAAGTACGCGGCATTGGCTCGCAAGCATGGCCTCGATCCGTGGGAGGCAGCGTCAGCAGCTTTCGACGTCATGAGGACGCGATCCGCTCGTGAGGCGATTGATCCTTGGGCCGTAGTCACCCGCGGTGTTCAAGTCACCTGCATCGCCGAAGAGCGAGGACAGGGATTGCTCTGCGCGACTCATCAAGCACGTCGACCCCATATTTCTGCGTTCCATGACCCAGAGCGCTTTGCTGACCGTGAGAACCCACTGGCCGATTATCACCCGGCATTCCACGTGGTGGATCGGCATTCCCTGACTGAAGACGATGACCCCGGCGTTACGCGCGATGTTGACACTGCTCGCCGTGCGATCGACGGTTCGATCACGCTGTTTACAACGTTGGGCTGGCCCGAAAGTATCGCCCGTACGGCGATCGAACATGTGTGTAGTGCGGTGGCACGTGCCGGATCTCGACAGAGTGCGTACGAACTGCTGCGTCGTGACAAGCACGCCCGGGCACTGCTCGATTTGCCCGCCGACTCTTGGTCGGCGCTATTGCAGGTGTTGCTCGGGCACCCCCATCCCGCGTATCGCGCGACGAGCACCGGACGAGGCATCCTTCTCCGTATCCTCGTCGGTGAAGCGCTCGCAACGCTCCTCAGCGACGATGACCTTGTCACGGCTATCGCGATGTCGGTCCCCACCCACGGGAGCAACCAGTGAGTCGGGACGGCGGACACATCGAGCTGGACCGCGCTGTCGACTCGATCCGCGTTGGGCGACGTCACCGCACTGGACTCGGCGACCTCGACTCGCTCGCAGCCTCGATTGAGCGTGATGGTTTACTCCAACCGATCACGGTCACACCCGACGGGATCTTGGTATGCGGTGCGCGACGATTGGCTGCGATCAAGCAGCTCAGCTGGCAGCACGTCAAGGTTTGGGTGCGTTCAGGTATCTCAGGAGATCTCGCGCACCTGCTTGCTGAACAAGATGACAACATGCTGCACAAGCCGCTCACCCAGCTGGAAGGTGCAGCGCTCTATCGGGAGATCAAGGCGCTGATGGCTGAGGATGCTGCTCGTCGGCAAGAAGCGTCGCGTTTCAGCAGCGAAAATCAGCCGGGAACTGACGGTGCAGCAAATTTTGCGCCACCGTCAGAATCACCGGGACAATCTCGCGCCCAGGCCGCTGCGATGATCCCCGACGGTGCTTCACACACCACGCTCGAGAAGATCAACTACCTGCAGCAGATCGCTGAGGACCAGGATCAACCAGAGACAGTTCGTGTGGGAGTTGCCGCCGAGCTCGAACTCATCGGTTCAGGCGGACCGGTACACCCGAGTTATCTGCGGGCCCGCCAGCTTGTCGCGGAGGCAGACTCCGATGCATCTGAGGAAGATGTCGCGAAGCTGGCGGAAGAAGCTCTGGCGCGTCTCAAGAGCACGCCGCGCACTAAGCGCCGCTCTTCGCCGAGTCCGCAGACGAATCGTGCGGACGACGACGAGCCGTGGCCAGTTCGCGCGTTCGTTGTTACCTGGACTGAGCTCGATGGGTGGTGGCGTCACTTTGATGTCGACGACCTCGCTCTCAAACTGAGTGCTGCTGAAGTCGAGTTGTTCTTGCGGGCAGTGGATGCAACCTCAGACTTCGCGGAGCGACTCCGAACAGCGTTCGATACCAACGTTGATGCCGCTGAGCAGCCAATGGAGATAAGGAACCTCCGAGCGATCTAATGCGTGGCCGAGGCTGCGCACCTTCCAGGCATGAAGCTTCTGACCGCTCCTCGTTCCCGCCGCACCGTTGTCACCCTCATCGCCACCGCAGTTGCCGTGCTCCTCATCACCGGCGTTGGCGTCTACGGACTCATCGCCGGATCCCGTGGGCACGGTGAGTCAACCGGCCCGGTCTCACCAACTACTGAACATGCTCCTGGCCCCTCGAACGCCCCTGATGGACCGACACCTCGGATTCCGGCAATCCCCCACAGCACCGATGCCGAGACCTTCGCACGCAGCCTCGCTACGGCGCTGTTTACTTGGGACACCGGTAGTGGATTCCTTCCGCTGGACTACACCGAAATCATCCTCGACGTTGCTGACCCGAGCGGTGCCGAGCAGCCCGGCCTCGCAGCCGATCTTGCAAGCTACTTACCCACGCACGATGCCTGGATGCAACTGCGTCAGTACGCAACAAAGCAACACTTGAAGATCACTTCCGTGTACGTGCCGGATGCCTGGGCTGACGCCCTCGCGCAAGCTCAACGAGACCAGCTCCCCGACGGTGCCACCGCGTTCACGATCGAGGGGATCCGCCATCGCTCTGGTGACTGGAACGGTGACCCGGTCAGTGCCGACAAACAGGTCGCTTTCACGGTTTTCATCGCTTGCCCGCCCAAAAGAACCTGCCATGTCTTGCGGCTTTCACAGCTGAATAATCCGCTGCGGTAGGAGGCCCGGCTCATGATGAAGAAACTCGCGATCGCAGTCGTCGCTCTCATGTTCCTCGCACCGACGCTGGGGCTCGTCACCGTCGGCCTCGTAATGAATCCGGCGGTGATTGCGTGTCTTTCTTCGTCAAGTCTCACGCTCGGCAAGGTGCCGGACTCTCTCGTGGCGACAACTGCTAATGGGGAGACGTTCACGCTCAACAAGCAGCAACTGACGCATGCGGCGACGATCATCACCGTAGGTTCACGGATCGAGGGCGTCACCCGCGATGGCGTACAGATCGCGATCATGGCTGCTCTCACCGAGTCGACGCTGCGACAGCTCGCGAACACCGGAACCTACCCAGAATCCGGGAGCTACCCGAACGACGGAAATGGATCCGACCACGACTCGCTCGGCCTCTTTCAGATGCGGCCGCAATCGGGTTGGGGATCTGTGGCTGAGCTGATGGATCCTGAGTACCAAGTTGCCGCGTTCTTCGGCGGGCCATCGGGCCCCAACTATCCATCTCCCCGCGGCCTGCTCGACATTCCAGGCTGGCAGAGCATGGGGAAGGGCGAGGCTGCGCAGGCGGTTGAGGTGTCGGCGTACCCGGATCGATACAACGATTACGAGCCCGTCGCCGAGAAGATCCTTGCCACGCTCACGAGTGGCACTTCGACTTCGTCAACGACGGCTTCGCCAACGACATCGCCGTCACCACCTGACGCAGTAACGAAATCCTCCCGTGTCGTATTTCCACTGCCGGAAGGGTCCTGGGTTCACACCGGCGACTTCGGACCGCGCATCGATCCCATAACCGGCGAGAGCGCCTTCCATACCGGCACCGATCTTGCCGCGGCCGACGGGACACCCATTCTCGCCGCAGCGGATGGAGTGGTGACCGTCGCAGAGTTCTCCGGCGGTTGGGGAGGGCTGATCGTCATCGAGCACCACATCGACGGCACTACCGTCGCCACCGCGTACGCGCACATGTGGCGAAACGGCATCCACGTAACCGTCGGAGACCGTGCCATCGCTGGTCAGCACATCGGTGATGTCGGCTCATCGGGGCATTCAACCGGTCCGCATCTGCACTTCGAAGTCCGCCCGGGTGGCACGTATGCGGAGGCGATCGATGCCGCGAAGTGGCTCAACGACCACGACGCCGCTGATCTTCCAGAGGCCACGGCTGGTGCTGGATGTTCTGCGATGACAGGAGGCACGTCATGAATGTATTTCCAGACTTCGGCAGCATGAGCGGCATCGGTGATCTCAAGGTCGTCATCGGAGCGATGCTCACGATCATCCTTGTTGTCGCCGTCCTCATGATCATCGTCAGCGCAATCATCTGGGCAATCTCGACCTCCAGCGGCAACCCCGCGGTCGCGGCAAAGGCACGCGCGGGGGTCTTCGTAGCTCTGGGCGCCGCGATCCTCGCAGGCGGCGGTGTGACCTGGCTGAACTGGCTCATTCATCTGGGCAAGCAGTTGTAGCTCTCTGCCGCATCGTGACGAACGGGAACGGGCTGCACACCTGGCTCTCGACCATGTTTCGTCTGCCGCCGTCGGCGGTGTTCACGCTAAGGAGCCACCGTGTTTGAACTCATCACGACCATCGCCGCAGTCTTGCCGATGGACATCGACATCACACCGAATGACTCCGGCCTGCCGGGGATCGCGCAATTGCGCACCATTGTCGGTGCCGTCATGACTGTCGGGCTCATCCTTTCCGTGCTCGCGCTGATCATCTCCGCGATCGTGTGGGGGTTCGGATCAAACTCGTCGAATCCCCACCTCGCAGGTCGCGGCAAGCTCGGAGTACTCATCTCCTGTGGTGCGGCAGTCATCTGCGGCGCATCCGTGACCCTGATCAATTTCTTCTGGAACGTCGGACAGCAGGTCTGAGGCTCACCACCCACCAGTTCAGAGAGGCCTGCGATGAGTGTCTGCGATATCCCCGTCATATCCAACGTCTGCGATGCCGTCGGTGAAGGCGCCGCCACCTTGGTGTCGGCCCCTTTTGACTGGCTCGCCTCCACGATGGGTCAAGCCGCGGGCTGGCTCATCGAAGCCATGTGGACTGTCTTTGACAGCACGACCCTCGTGGACGTCCAGTCCGAGGGATACCTCGACGTCTACAACCTGCTCTTTGGCATCGGTGTATTCATCGTCTTGCTGTTCTTCTGTTTCCAACTCGTCCTCGGCCTCATCAGACGCGAGCCCGCCGCGCTCTCACGCGCAGCACTCGGCGCAGCCAAAGCCGTTCTCGGCTCCTTCGTCGTCATCACGTTGACGGCAACTGCTCTGGAGATTGTGGATCAGTTGTGCATCGGTGTCATCCAGGCGGCAGGAGAAACCACCGAAACTATGGGCGACAAGATCGCGCTCCTCACCGCTGGGCTCACCACAATCAACATCGCGGCTCCAGGCGTCGGCGCGATCGTTACGATCTTCCTCGCCGGGCTGATGATCTGTGCGGTCGCGATAGTCTGGTTCTCACTCCTGATCCGTAAAGCATTGTTGCTCGTTGCGATCGTGCTCGCACCCATCGCATTCGCTGGAGCGGCCTGGGATGTCACCCGCGGATGGATCGGTAAATGGGCCGCGTTCGTTGTCGCGCTCATCATCTCCAAACTCGTCCTTGTCGTCGTGTTCCTCATTGCAATCACTCAGATTTCATCCCCGATTGAGGCTGATCTGTCGGCTGTGACTGAGCCGATCTCGGGCATCGTGCTGTTGTTCATCGCTGCATTCGCTCCGTACATGGTCTACCGGTTCATCTCGTTCCTCGGCTTCGATCTTTACCACGCGATGGGAAGCGAACAAGAAGCAAAGAGCGCCGTGAACCGGCCCGTGCCCGTGCCGTCGAAACCGCAGAGCGACGGAGTCAAGAAGGTGCTCGATGGTGGCCCCGGGGGCAGTGCGACGCCGAACGCCACTCCCGCAGCAACAAGTGCGCCCAGCACCTCTGCTTCAGCTGGAGCGTCATCCAGCGGATCAACTGCCGGTGCGGGTGCAGGATCCGGCGCGGGTGCCAGTGGTGCTGCCGCGGCGGCCGGCCCCGCGGCGGCGGTCATTATTGGCGCGGAGGTCATCAAAGGTGCCGCGGCTGCCGGACCTCAGCTCGGCGGCGCTGTTGCTGGGACGGCCGAATCAGCCACCGCTGGTGCGGATGGCTCGGGCGCGGCTTCCGCCGCACCTCGTTCAACGCCTCAGCCTCCCACTCCTCGAGCCGATCCCGCACCGCCCAGCACCCAGCCTCCGCAGCCGCGCCCGATAGGAAAGGTATAGCCCACCATGTCGAAGGACTATGACGATCAACGATCCGGTGATCTCGTTCCGGTGAAATTCTCCCGGCTGACGCGACGGGGCATCCTGCTTGGTCTGTCGCTCTCGCAGCTTGTCGCTCTCGGGCTTGGCGTCGGATCACTGGTGTGGGCGTTCTATGCCGGAGGCGGCATACTCATCGCATTCTCGGCACCCGCGTGGCTCTCCGCAGCGGCCGCGGTGTGGATCCGGATCTCTGGACGCGCGATCGTCGAATGGATTCCCATCATCTTCTGGAGGATCTGGAAGACCACCGGCGGCCAGCTGCTCTACCGTCGGCGCGTTGTGAAGCCACGGCCTGCGGGTTCGCTCGCGCTGCCTGGTGACATGGCGCGGTTGCGTGAGTACGAGGACCCGATCACCGGCGCCGGGATGGTTCATGATCCAACTGCCAGCACCCTTACCGCTGTCGTTTCCGTCACACACCCTGCGTTCGTGCTCCTTGATCCCGGCGAACAGGAACGGCGCGTCAGCTCGTGGGGTCGAGTGCTCGCGACCGTGTGCCGGTCCGGTCGACTCTCAATGCTGCAAATACTTGAGCGCACATTGCCGGACTCCGGTACCGGGCTCGCCGAATGGTGGGCATCACACGGGAACGCAGATGGTTCTTGGGCATCAACAACGTACGCCGAACTGATTGAGCGCGCCGGGCCTGCTGGAGAGCGTCACGCGACGACGCTCTCTCTGTCGCTTGATATGCACGCCGCAGCACGGCAGATCCGCACTGCCGGTGGCGGCATTCGCGGAGCTGCGGCTGTTCTTCGCCAAGAGATGTCCACGCTGATCGCTGCACTGCGATCAGCTGACCTCGCACCATCGTCGTGGTTGACATGTGGCGAGATCGCCGTGATCCTCCGTTCCGCATATGACCCCGCGATCGCAGCAACACTCGAACGCCACGGTGAACTCGGCCAGTCGCTTGCCACCGCGGGGCCCGTCGCTGTGAACGAGTCGTGGTCAAGGCTGCGCACAGACTCGGCCTTCCACGCAGTGTTGTGGATCTCGGAATGGCCCCGCTCGATGGTCTACCCCGGGTTCTTAGCACCGGTGCTCTTGTCGAGCGGGATCCAGCGGTCCTTCTCGCTGCTTTGCACCCCGATGCGCTCTGACAAGGCGGCGCGCGACATCCGCAAGAAGAAGACGGAGTACATCTCAGACGCGGCCCAGCGCCAGCGCATCGGTCAAATCGAGGATGCCTCGCAGACCGCCGAGTTTCAGGACGTTCTCCAGCAGGAGGCGGACCTCACAGCCGGGCACGGCATCTTGCGCTACACCGGGCTCATCTCAGTCTCAGCACGCACTGCCGACGAACTCGACGCCGCCGTCGCTGCGATCGAGCAGGCTGCCATTCAGGCGTCGTGTGAGACTCGCCTCCTCGTCGGCCAGCAGGCTCAGGCATTCACCGCCGCTGCGCTACCGCTATGCCGCGTGGTGTGATGGCACCGCACGCGAAGGAATTTTCACCGGCGTTCGCTGGCTGTGCAGTCAGGCGTTTTCGGTCTGTTCACCATTGTGCTCAGTGGACTCGTCTTGAGCTACAACAAGCTCGTCCTGGGGTGAATCGGCAACAACTTCTAAATCGGTCACCGTAGTGTCTTCGTTACGGTGGCCGGGCTTCGTCAATTCCAAACTTGCCAGATGCTTCTGAAGTCGCTTCGACATTGGAAGGAACGTGGCGAGGGTGAGGCCGCCCGAGAGAACGGCACCCACGATCGGGATGGCCTTAGCAACGCCACTCGCAAACAGCTTCTTTGTCATGCTGACGCCGATGTATCCCGCGACTTTCTTGACCACGGGATAGATGAGGCCCTTGGTGAGCGCCTGTTGAGGCAGCTTTTTAGCTACATTCGCGGCAATCATTCCGGCGACTTTTGCCACTCCTCCCTGAGCAATCTGGACACCGAACATGACACCAACGAAAAGGGTCAGAACACTCTCTGTCGCCTCATCGATTTCCTCACCCTCGGCAAAGAGATCAGGCCAGCTGTACAGGTACGCAAGCTTTTGTGCAATACGCAGCATATGGCCCATGTACTGAACAAGATCGGCTGGCACAGTGCCAATCATTGCGAGACCACCAGGTATCCCTGCAACTGTGGATAGCCCGGTCACCTTTGAAGTCTCGTACTTGATTGACGTGTTCGCGGCCTGTGTGACAATCGAAAGCGGTATCCCTGCGGCAGCTGGACTCTCGTTAACGGCAAGCTCGATTTGTTCGGCAGTGCAGTACCGCTTCAGTGAGGCACGCAGATACGCCGCTCGATTGATCCGAACACCGGGCAACTTTGCAGCCGCGTCCAGCACCTGGGTGAATTTGGTCCCCGGATTCTCAATTACTTTGGTGTCCGTCATGGGACCAATCGTACTGATGAGCACCGACATCGAGAGGAATAAGGCGTGCACTTCACCTGGCAACTGCATGCCCAGGTTGTGCAGCACCGCTTACGGCGGCAATCGGTTAGAGTCCGGCCGCAACCAGGTCCTGAAGCAGGGCGGAACATTTACGTACACGATCCTCGCTGTCGATAGCCTCTCCGGTGTGGCTATTCTGCTCAACACGCAAGAATGATTCGACTGCGCCGTGTCGCTCACACACCTGTTGCCAGAGTGCAGCAGCACGTTCGTCAAGAGGAGCGCTCAGCTCGAATCCTTCATTGATGCATCGAATCCCACCCTCGCTTTTGGTAAGTCGGAGCCACCTTGGTTCTGTTTCGTAGCCTCGGAACCACGGGTCGCGGACAGCGTCGCCGACGCCACTCTGGTTCCAGACTGCCAGTAGGAAGGGGTCGCGGTAGTACGCCGACCCGGTGAGACTGTCGGTCCTGAGCATGCACATCGAGTAGTTCCAAGTGCCGTTCGCCCGGAGGTGTTCACCGAAGTAGATGCCCGTCCTTCCCTCGCGCATCTCGTCATATGCGGCAAGGTAGTAGCGCCAGTCGAACCGTTGCGCTTCGCGGCATTGTGTCAAGAACTCGGTGATGATCGATAAGAGAGTTTCAGACGTACTCGCGGCGCCGCCCGCCACCGCATCAAGCACCCGGTTCAGCGCTAAACGGAGCGCGGCGCTTTTCTCACGTCCTCTTCGTGTGAACACGTCACGCCAACGGCTCTCTTGCTCGCTGGAACCGAATTGGTAGCCACGCTGTCCGAGCGGGAGCCCGTAGTTCGTTTCATTGGCGAGGAGCACAGCGGTCAGTTGCGGCCAAAGCTCCTTCGGAGTGATCCTCTCGAACGCCTCGACGCGTGACGCGAGTCTGTCGGGTTCCAGGTCGAAAGCAAAAACTCTGCCTCGTAATAGCGGATGATCTTCAAGTCGATGAAGCACGGCGACTTGGTCCGGATGTGCGACAAGATACTTTCGCTTTTCAATCTCGTCCATTACGCGGTCTTGATTGAAACCACGAAGGTCCTCGAGTTCACCAGTGCGGATAAGACGTTCAGTGCTCTGGAGCAGATCGGGCATGCGCTCCTCTCGGACCTCATCGTCTGCCCGGTCGGTCAGATTGCGCAGGACTCTGAGCCGCGCCTGGATTTCTGTGGTGTCGAATTGCCGATGGATCAGGGTCGCGAATAAGAAAAGGGTCTCGGATAGCGTGAACAGACGCGCGCGACCACGTTTCTGCCCGTAGCGGCGGCAGCAATCCTGGAAGAGGTTCGGATTCGCTGAATCGAAAAGCAGAACCTGGTCCCCAACCGATGCTCCAGTATCCGACGCGCTCGCCAGATGAACTCCGAAAACTTCACCAATATCGACCGGACGCCTCGACGTGGGTTCGACCCATGTGTCGAAGGCATGGAAAAGAAATGCCACGTTGGTCTCGTCGCCTGCGGCGAAGGCGCGTTCCGCGCGGTCAAGCAGTCGACCCTGTGACGGCACTCCTTGCCGCCACTCGCAGACCTCGATAATGAACTCGAGGTATCTGAGGAACTCATCGTCAACGATGTAGTCACCGTCGTGGTAAGGCCAAAGCACATCAGCCCAAGCGCCATCGATCTTATGGACAAGCTCCCTGAACCGATCCGGCGCCAGAGCATTCGCGAGGATCTTCTCGAACCGGGCCTTGAAGTTCTCGAACTCGGTCAGGGGCTTCCCGCGTGAGTTCATCTTGATGTAGAGCTCTTCACCAGACGGCATGTCATCAATCGGAAGAAAATGGAAGGAAATCGGCGGGCTAACGGTGTCGACAAGTCGATCCCAAACGAAGGAGAGGACGACATGCTCTCCACTCAGTCGTTCGTGAATGGCATCAAGCATCACAAGCATTGACTGAACCGTTGGATCGTGGCGCCAACTAAACAGGTACCACGGCTGGTCGGTGATCCAGCTTGACGGCCTGACGAAGCTATCGGTGAGCGGGTGCTTAGGGCTGACCAGCTGTCGGCAGAAATGCTCCGCTGTTTGACGGGTCGCGTAGGAGAATCTCAGCCAGGTACTCGCCTCTTCAAGTCGCCCAAGCCGCGCAGCGACATACCAGTGGATCAGGAAGAGCGTTGTGAGTCGTTGTTGCCCGTCGAGGGGACGGAGAACGTGCGTTTCGCGGCTGATTTCACCGTAGACGAAGTCGAGGTCGACCGGGTCTCCTCCAGTGACTGCTCCGACCAGCACGTCAAGGAAGTCCCGCCGAATCACTTCGACATCGGCGCCCTGGCGTCCTTGCGCATAGTCGCGCTGGATGAGCGGGATCTCGACAAGGTTCACCGTGGGCATGCCGTCATGTCGAGGTTGAAACATTCCGACAAAAGAAGTCTTGTAGCCCTTCATACGAGCTCCTCATCGGGTAGGAGATAGGGCGTGAGCGCCGTTTGGATCGCGGCCAAGTAGGACACTCGGTCCGCAACACTCCAGTAGTGAACCTGTTGCGCGTCGGCAACTGTGTAGTACTTCAAAAACACGTTCCGCGTGCAAGCTGGGATGTATGAACCGGCGCGATCCCGTCGCAGAATTTCTTGACGCTTGACTTCGAAAACCGAGTTGCTCAAAGCGCTGTTGTCTCCGCTGGCAAGCAACGCAAGATTTGAGATCGAGTGGATACTCTCATCGGCATCCGATGACGTGAGTGCCGACTCCACTTTCGCCTTCACAGAGTCGAAACGGGGACCAATCCCGTGCGAACGTTCGTCCTCGATTGCTTCTAACACTTCATCGATCTCAGCAATCAGTCTGGACTGCGTATTCGTGCCGAGATCAGGAACGCTGAGGAGTGCATGACGATGCAGCCGCAACCATTCAGCCCAGATCTTCTCGTCCCGTTTGAGCGGTTGAGTGTTCTGGGCGTGAATATGCTCCAGAGACCATGCTCCCCGCGCATGTGCTCGGAACGAGTACCGTTCGGATGATTCCGCACGGGTCCGCACGGTCTCGACATTCATGAGTAGAAGCGCTTCCTCGCACTTCCTACCTTTCGATTCATAGTCGAGCTCGGTCAGTTGCTCTGCCGTGAGGCTGAGCCGATCCCGAATCCTGCTGTCGAGTGCATAGTGGAGTGCGCTCTGTGTCAGCCCAGCTGTGGAGTCGAGGAGTGCCGCAAATGATTCACCGACCGCGACGAGGTAGCCAATCTTGTGGAAGATGTCGCGATCTTCATACCAACCCACGATAAGCGAGTGGAGCCTGACAACGTCATCCCAGAATGCTTGCGGGTCGCTCTCTATCTTCGGCCGAAGAGTCTCGAAGGTGTGGTACCTGGGCCGATGCCGCCCCTCGGTGTTACCTCCGATCCGGTCAGCGAGGGTGTCAAGAATGAGCCCGATGTGCGTGGCTTCGTCTTCATGCCTAGCTGTAATGAAGGACCAGACCTCAGGCGTACGCAATTCTCGTTCGAAGCCATCCCACTGGGCGGCAATCTGCTCACTCTTATCGGCGACACCAGGCATGCGCCGACTGCTGGAAAGGACGAGCGCCTTCACTAGCTCTGAATCTGTGAGTGGGATGCGTCCGACGTTGAGTCGAGTAAATAGCGAGACCGAATCGAATTCAGGCTCATCAGGAGCCTCATACCAAATGACTTTTACGCTCTCGAAGAGGTAGCCGTAGAGCTTGTTCGCAGCCCACTGTTGTCTGTGATCGTGTGCTTCAAACCACGCACGGATGTGTTCATAGGCGACATAGATGTGATGAAAGTCGATGTTGTGCTCACGCTCATCAGCATTTGGAGCCTGAAGGAACGCCTGACTCCCCTCACGCGTCTCGTACTCCATCGTGTATCCAGCACCCGCACTTTGCAGTCCGTGTGTCTGCATGAAATTGAAAATTAGATACAAGGTCGTAAGTCGTTGCTGGCCGTCGATGAGCTCTAAGCGGCCATCCGGCATCGCCTTCACGACAATGGGCTGAAGATAGTATGGTTTCCCTTCGCTGGCCCAAATATCTGAGAGAAGTCGATCTACTTCATCCGCACCCCAGCGATAGCCACGCTGGTATGCAGGGACGTAGAACGCACCAGTGATGTCACCCACGGTCTTGGGTTCCAGGAGCGCATCCATCGATCCCCTTTCGCTGTCCAGTTCGTCGTAACTGGTTGTTCTCTCGATCGGCCCCAGTCTACTGAGCCGGTGCGCTCTCACGCCGAGACTGTAGCCGTGCCGGGCAGGATAGAGGCGATGTATCGCCCGATACGAATCTGCGATGTCGCCGATGCTGTGGCTGCGTGTAGCGAGTCTCCAGCGAGATGCGAATCGAGGTCCACGTCCTTCTGTGAAGTATCGGGCGCGTAGTGCATGAGCAGTACGTCACGCTTCGCTCTAGAGCGAAGCTGCTCGATCTCTTCAGGCGCGAGATGCGAGGCAGAGCCGCCGAGAACGAGAACAGTGTCGTACCTGCTTCCACACAGAACGCGTCGCCGCTCAGCCTCCGCGTAGGTCATAGGATGAACGCCCGCGAGGACGGGATGCTTCATAACGAGGGCGTTAAGCATCGCGTTGGACGGGTCGATGCCGACGTAGCGCACCGGCTCCACGAGCCCCAGGTCGAGCGGGAGTCCGGTTCCGCACCCTACATCGAGCGTGCGCCACAACTTCTCGCCGAACGTTGCGTGGACGAGACTCGCGGTTGCCTGTTTTTCACTCTCGGTCATCCCGTGAGCTCGATCCCATCTGGTGGCCAAGCCATCGTAACCGGACGTTATTTCAGAGGTAGTTCGAGGCATGTTCTGGATGCCGTAGACGTGCTCCACGCGGCCACGGTTGATGAGTGTCACGGTGTCGTCGTCGATGGTGCTGCCCTGCATGTCCCAGTGCTTCCACCCCATGGGTGTCACCAAGTAGATGCGAGTGTCCTTGTAGAACTTCATCGGCTCGCCATATGTCCGGATGACATGGGCTGCCCGAGCAACGTCATCATCGCTCAGCCCAGGGGTCTTGCCTGCTACGACGTACTCATGCGGCGCCCCAGCCGCATACGTCGTGGCAAACTGCCAATCGAGTTCGGCTTCAAGGTTTAGCCACCAGCTCAGGTCGGTTTTCGTGATCACGGTCATCTCCTCGTCTCACACGGCCCTCGAAGTCCGTGCTCACCAAGTATCGACGCGACCACTGACATTTCGTATCGGACTGCGGTCAGAGTGATTGGGGTTCAGCCGAGATCCGTCCGACCTCCACTTGAGAATCTCCGAGCGCACCTTTCCAATGTTCAAGTTCTTACTTCGATTGTTGGGAGGTCACCATGCCCACGTTCTATGATCCCGGCGCTGATGCCGGTGAAGCATCCGAGGCATTGCGCGGGCTCGCGCACGCCACACGCTCGTTCGAGAATCCGCAGGATCTGTACGGGGTGCTCGGCGACCTGCTGTCAGGCGTGCGATCACTCAAACAGGTACTCGATCAGCTCGCTACCGCGCATGCCGAGAATCGTCCTCGCGCGCTTGATGACCACGGCGACCAAGCCATCGGTTCGAAGGACGCTCTTGTGGCCGCCGACGAACTCCACCAGGCCGCAACTCTGATCGACCAGGCAGAAGAGCGACTCGACGCAGCGGCAGCGGCTACGAGCCGCGTTGCTTGGCGCGACGATCCAGCCGCAAACGTACCCCAGGCTGCTCGATGGATCAGTGTCGTCTTCCTGCAAGGCCCAGAGGCAGATGAAGTTCTCGACATGATCGACAGAGACGGCGCTGTTGCCGGGCTCGACCATCTGAAATCCTGGGACTTCGGTGACGAAACCACAAGCGCAGCAATGGAGAACGGATACGTTTACGACGTTCCACCGAGCGGCCCACTTGAGCGTGAGGTACGAGATGGCGACTACCATCTCGCTTACAGCCACAGCTTCGAGCACGTCGCCCTGTACCGACTCCATGGTGTTGCACCTGCTGACCGGCTACCCGATGACAAACGGACCCTTGGTGCCCCGTCGGCATCGAGACCGACGCGTGAGCAACAGCAAACGTCATGGTTCGAGCCCGCCAGCATCACGGCGATCAAGCAGCAAAGGGGCCTCGGACTATGAGCCACGATGATGCCGAACGCCTGCACACGTCGGTCCTCGTCGCTCCAGCATCTGAAAAGCGACGCGTGCGTAAGCAGCGCAGTCAGGCTGCCGCGATTTTGCGCGCTGAGCAGAAGAAGACGGAGCATCAGGCGGCTCGCACAAAGTACGCCGCCGAATTGGCAGAGCGCCGGGCGACCACGTACCTCCCGGCAGCTGGAGAGCCAGGACCTGCCCAGCTGCGTTCGCCCGGAAAACTTCGCCTGCCGCGGCATCAAGACACTTCGGCGACCCTCGCTGGTGCCTATCCATTCCTGGCCGAAGGCGGCCTCGGGCCTGACGGTGTTTTCGTTGGTCAGGATCTGTACTCCGGCGGATCCTTCGTCTACGACCCGTGGGTGCTCTACGCGCGCGGCCTGATCACTGCCCCGAACCTCGTGCTCGCAGGAATCGTCGGCTCCGGCAAGTCCAGCTTGGCAAAGAGCCTCTATACCCGGTCACTCCCGTTCGGCCGTCGCGTCTACGTTCCTGGCGACCCGAAGGGTGAGCACACCGCGGTAGCCGAAGCCGTAGGCGGCAAAGCAATCGTGCTCGGACATGGACTCGCTGCCCGGTTGAATCCTCTCGACGAGGGCTATCGGCCTGCAGGAATGAGTGAGGAGAGCTGGGCATCCACCGTCTCAGCACGACGGCGCGATCTCATCGGCGCACTCGCGGAGACAGTTCTGACGCGACCGCTCACTCCGCTGGAACACACGTCGATCGATACCGCGCTGACTGAGGTCGTGCGCAGCAACGATGTTCCGATCCTTCCCATGATCGTCGATCACATCCTTGCCCCGACATCTGAGGCGGATCTCGATGGGCGTCTCGCCGAGGACGGACGTCTCGTGGGGCATGCGCTGCGGCGGTTGGTCTCTGGCGACCTCGCTGGGCTCTTCGACGGCCCGTCGACAGTAACGTTCGATCCGACACTGCCGATGATTTCGCTTGACCTGTCACGGGTGACGGAGAACTCGACGCTGATGTCGGTGCTCATGACGTGCTCGTCGGCCTGGATGGAGTCGGCGCTGCTCGACCCGAACGGCGGCCAGCGCTGGTGTATCTATGACGAAGCATGGCGTCTCATGTCTCATCCGGCGTTGCTGCGACGCATGGATGCTCACTGGCGGCTGGCGAGGCACTACGGAATCGCGAACATGCTCATTTTCCATAAGCTGACCGATCTGGAGAACGTCGGAGATCAAGGATCCGCAATGCGAGCTCTAGCCAATAGCCTGCTCGCGAACGCCGAAACGCGGATCATCTACCGCCAGGAGTCCGACCAGCTCGGAGCCACGGCGAAAGCACTTGGACTCACCGGCACCGAGCAGAAGCTCCTGCCCGGGCTCGGTGTGGGCCAAGGACTTTGGCGCATCAAGGACCGTTCCTTCGTATGCCAGCACCAACTGCATCCCGGGGAACTGGAACTCTTCGATACCACCACCAGGATGACTGGCAAAAGCTAGAAGTCCACGTGAGTTAACGGTACTGGCAGGAGATTTAACCCTCACCATCTTCTCGGGCGGTTGTGGGTTGACGTTCGTGGAACTCCTACCGCCACCCTATTGCTACAGAGCTTCTTGCCGTCCGACTCGGAGCGTCAGGAAGCGTGGGATGAGGCGGACGAAGATCACCATAACGATCAGTTCGACCAGTGTCTGGGTGACCACGACAAGCGGGGCGAGTGCGAACGCTGCGGGCAGCGCGAGCACGAGCGGGAGCACGACGAGCGAGTTGCGCGTCGCGCCACTGAATACGACCGCGCGCTGACCAGGAATGTCGAGTCTCGCAACTTTTCCAGCGACTGCGCCGATCGGCACCATGATCGCGGCGAAGAGGACGTAGACGGGGATCGCGAGCAGCAGCGAGTCGAGTTGGGCACTCACGCCGCCGATCTGGGAGGCGACGACGATCGCGAGCGTGAGCATCATCAGCGGCACCATCGCCCCCAGCACCACTGTTTCTAGCGCCCTGCCCCACCGGGTGCGCGCAGCCGCGAGCTG
Source organism: Leucobacter fengyongliangi (assembly GCF_052386045.1). NCBI lineage: Bacteria > Bacillati > Actinomycetota > Actinomycetes > Micrococcales > Microbacteriaceae > Leucobacter > Leucobacter fengyongliangi. Next base: position 2,476,360 of record NZ_CM126356.1, read on the forward strand.
GGTGAGCACAGCCGCGGCCAGGGGCAGGACGATGAGCAGCAGGAACGCTTCGAGAAAAGGGGCGAGATCGACGGCAGCGACGAACTCAGCTCCGACGAAGACCCAGAGATAGAGCGGGAGTAGCAGCATCTGGGCGAGCATGAGCAGCGGAGCTGCGGCGAGGAGACGATCTTTTGCGCCGCCCGCGATCCCGGTGAATACAATCACATAGTCCACGCACGGCGTCAGCAACACGAACAACACCCCGACTAGCAGCACCTGGTCGTGTGCGACGATACGCGACAGGCTCCACACCACCACTGGCGCGAAGATGAAGTTCACGACAAGCACGGTGGTGAGAAATCGCCAGTCTCGGAACGCCTGCCCGATCTGTCGGAACGGCACCCCGAGGAACGTCGCATACAGCAGGAGTCCAAGCACGGGGTTGATCGCGGCCTCGGCCGGATACGCGACCACAGGGAGCAGGAGCCCGACGAGAAGTCCAACAAGGAGGGCCACCAAGTAGAGCCGCACCTGGAATCGCTCCATCCACTCGACCCCGGCTCTCATGGCTCTCATTCTCCTCTATGTCAGTTACAGGTGATTCTGGAGTGCTCGCTCGATTTGTGTTCGGGTGGGCGTTCCGGCAAGGCCGTGTTCAGTGAAATAAACCCGGCAGGCGAGCGAAGTGGTCTGTCCGTCGGATGGGAACAGGTCTTCACCGTCGACGACGATAGTTGGTGAGCCAGCGAACGCAGTAATCGCTGCTTCGGTTGGCGTGCGGATAAGGACGAACTCAACAGCCACATCCGCCAGGCCTGCACCGTCGAGTGCTTGTCTGGCCCGTGCCCCGGCCTCCTCCCAGCTGGGGCATTCTTCGATATGTAATACCTGAACCTTCATGCGTCCACTCTTTCGTTCTTCATTTTGGGTGTGGTATTTACATCGTGATTCTGCTCTGACGTGATCGGGTATAGGCGCGGTTGTCGGGTGCGGGCAGCGCGTAACCCGTTGGCAATGACAAACACTTCGGCGACCTCGTGCACCAGGACGACAGCGGCAAGACCGAGTACACCGGTGATCGCCAATGGCAACAGCACGACGATGATCGCCAAAGATAGAACGATGTTCTGGTTAATGATGTTTCGCCCGCGACGCGCATGAAGCAGCGCTTGTGGGATGAGACGAAGATCATGACCAGTGAACGCAATGTCGGCAGACTCTATGGCTGCATCCGACCCGGTTGCGCCCATTGCGATGCCGACGGTGGCCGAGGCCAGCGCGGGGGCATCATTGATGCCGTCACCAATCATGCCTGTCGGCTGCTGCCTCACCAAGTCGGTGATTTCACGGGCTTTATCTTCGGGGCGTAGTTCCGCGCGCACGTCAGTGATCCCAGCGAGCTTCGCGAGAACGTTCGCAGTGCGGGAGTTGTCGCCCGTGAGCATCATCACCTCCACCCCCTGCTCACGGAGTGCTGTGATAGCTTCGGCGGCTTCAGGTCGGAGTTCGTCGCGGACACCAATTGCGCCGACAATCTGACCATCACGGGTGACCATGACGCAGGTCTGTCCATCTGATTCCATCGTCGCGACCTGGTCTGCGAAGTCTCCCGTCGGAGTGATCCAGCGCGGACTACCCACGGTGATTTCGTGGCCATCGATACGGCCTGTGACGCCGTGACCAGGCTGCTCGATCACCTCAGTTGCAGCGAGCGTATGTGGGGCTGCTGCGGTGATGGCTGCTGCGAGTGGGTGTGTGCTGTGCAGTTCGATGGCTGCCGCCCAGGCGAGCACCTGTTCGCGGGAAACACCGGCGGTGGCCTCGACCGAGGTAACGGCAGGCTGATTACGCGTGAGGGTGCCGGTCTTATCAACGGCGAGACCGCGTAACGTGCCGAGACGTTCGAACGCAGCCCCGCTCTTGATGATCACCCCAAAGCGGCTGGCGGCCCCAATAGCGGAAACCACGGTTACCGGCACGGCGATTGCAAGCGCACACGGGGAGGCCGCGACAAGCACGACCAAAGCGCGAATAATCCAGGTTTCCGGGTCTCCGAGCAGCGAACCAATCGTCCCGACGAGCACCGCGAGGATGATCACCCCGGGCACCAGTGGGCGCGCGATACGGTCGGCAAGGCGGGCACGTTGGCCTCGATCCTGTTGCGCCTGTTCGACAAGATCAACGAGGGTGGTCAGCGAGTTGTCGGTGCCATCCGCGGTGGCGGTGACTTCCAATGACCCGGATGTGTTGATAGACCCCGCCGCGACCCGATCACCGAGGGCAACCTCGACGGGGATGGACTCCCCGGTGATCGCCGAGGTATCCAGCCTGCTCGCTCCTTGTGCGACAGTGCCGTCGGTGGCGATGCGTTCACCGGGCCGCACCCGAAGCACGTCACCGGTCCGGATTTCGCGTGCGGGCACCTCAACCGGGGTGCCATCGCGAAGGATGGTCGCAGTTTCGGGAACGAGCTTGAGCAAGGAACGGAGGCCGGTGCGCGCCCGATCCATCGCTTTGTCTTCGAGAGCTTCGGCAATGGAGTACAGGAATGCCAGCGCCGCGGCCTCCCCGACATAACCGAGAATCACCGCCCCAACGGCACTGATCGTCATCAGTAACGCGATCCCGATCTTGCCTTTTGTGAATAGTCCTCGCACCGCACCGGGCACGAACGTGTACGCCCCCAGCAACAGTCCGACCCAGAGCAACACCAACGCCACCATTTCAGCGACTGGGTTCTCCCCCGCCGTCCACTCGAGGACGAGGCCCCCGAGGAAGAACACCCCGGAAGCCAGTGGAATCAGAATCGCTGGATCACGCCACCATGGGCGATCTGCATCCTCATGCTCCGCTCCTGAAGTGTTGGGCACCTCGCAACACGACGCGCTCACTTGGCTGCTCGCACGCCAGTAGCGTCGGAGTTGTCGGCGGTGGCGCAGCAACCGGACACAGTGCAAGTCGGATCGATGCACGGCACGTTTTCATCGACGGCGAGAGTCACATCCACCAGCGCCGTCAGCGCCGCCGCCAGGTGGGGGTCGGCAAGCTCGTAGCGGGTTTTGCGTCCCTCGGGCTCAGCGGCCACGATTCCGCACCCGCGGAGGCAGGCGAGATGGTTCGACACGTTCGTGCGTGTCAGTTCCAACTCCCGAGCCAGCTCTGCTGGGTACCCAGGCCCCGAAAGCAACGTCAACAGAATCCTCGACCTCGTCGAATCAGCCATCGCCCGACCCAATCGGTTCATCACATCAACACGAGAAGAAATAGTCAGCATGCACTGACTATACAGTTCTTGATGACCAGTCAGCAAATAGTTACCAGTTGAATGCAGATTATTCAGGCTGAAGCGGGTCGGACCAAGCGTGGGTGGGTCGTTACCACCGCTGAGCATTCGGTCAACGTCTTTGGCAACCTATTCGGACAGGCACGCGCGCGCACCTCAGTGGCATGAGCAATCGCAACAACCCTGCCGAAACACCACCCGAATCACACGTCAACCTTCCGCTCGCCGTCGTCACAGTCAATGAGCGCGGCACCATGGACGTCAGCTACGACGGGCGGGACTTCCCACCTCCGACGCCAGACTCCCCTTGGAGCAGAGCGCGGTTTGGTGCTCTGCTCGACGCAGTTTCTACCCACCGAACGTGCACCGTCCGAGTTGAAGTGCACGAGTTCGACGGCTCGGTCTTCACCGACATCATCCATGCGGCACGAAGCGAGCGCGTCACGACAGTGACAGCTCCACCCAGTACGATCCGGCGAGCGCGACACCGTCCGACGCATCAGCTGTTCGAGATCACCGGGTCTGGGTTCATTCCTGGCGAAGACATCACCGTCGCGCTGGCTGTATCCAGCGCCGAAGGGTCTGCTGACGGGACCGCTCGTGGCCTCGTCGACCTAGGCCAGTTGGTCAATCACTGTTCAGAAGTCATGCTCATCGGACGCGTTTCGGGCGTGATCGTTTCAGAGCAGTTGCCGTCATGAGTGCTCCACACACGCAGGGTCGTGGGCTCGGTGATGAGCTGACCAACGCCTTGATGATTGCCCTTGTCACTGTCTTTGGTGTTGCCGTGGTCCTGCGAGCAGCAGGTTCGATTGCTGCCTTCCTCACTGGGGCAACGCAACCAGATGTCGGAATTGCCGGTGGTGTCAACGTTCTCTTTGATCCGTTGGACCCGGCGGCAGCGCTCCAAGCACCTGCGCTCAATGCGATCATCTACTGGGCCGTGGCTCTGACGTTGCTTTTCGGACTTGGTGGCGCGATCGGCTGGACCTGGATGAGGTGGCGTCGCTATTCTCGAGCCTCGGATGCCGATCCGCACAAGCTCGCGGGCACTGCCACGAGCCACGAAGTCGTAACCAATGCGTCCGCGAAGTCGCTCTTGCACCGGGCCGCAACGCTTCGTCCTTCGCTGGAGAAGCCAATGCCTGAGGACGTGGGTTACTTGCTGGGCCGGTCACGTGGCAAGCAGATTTGGGCCAGCGTCGAAGACTCGATCCTGCTGATCGGTCCACCGCGCTCAGGTAAAGGTCTCCACATCGTCATTCCGGCAATCCTTGACGCACCCGGTGCAGTCGTAACGACGTCGACGAGGCCCGACAATCTCACCGCAACGCTCAGGGCACGTGAGCGGTTCGGGCCGGTTGCCGTCTTCGATCCACAACGCCTTGCCGAAGGCATCCCTGCTGGGCTGCGCTGGTCGCCTATACGCGGGTGCGAGGATCCGCTCACCGCGATGATCCGCGCAACCGGCCTTGCCGCGGCCACCGAGTTGTCTTCAGGTGGCGTCGAAGGCGGAGGTTTTTGGGAAGGAAAGACGCGCATTGCGTTGCATGCGCTTCTGCACGCTGCAGCCCTCGACCACCGAAGCCCGACAGAACTCTTCCGCTGGACGCTCGACCCCGCGGCGGCGGCAGAAGCGGTCGCCATCTTGATCGGGTCGTCACGCGCGGCAACAGGTTGGGCAGAGTCGTTGGAGGCAATGCTCGATGCCGATCCGCGCACACGCGACAGCATCTGGCAAGGCGTGTCGCTTGCGCTATCTGCACTCGCCGACCCGAGGGTTCTCGATGCCGTCAGCCCGTCCGACGGCGAACACTTCGACCCCGAAACATTCATCCGCAGTCGCGGAACACTCTATTTGCTGGCGACCGGGGCGGGTGCAGGAAACAGCTCAGCTCTCGTTGCGGCATTCGTTGAAGACCTCGTCGAGACGGCGCGCCGCATGGCAGCACGATCACCGGGTGCCCGGCTTGATCCGCCGCTATTACTCGCCCTCGATGAGATTGGAAATCTTGCGCCGCTCCCCTCGCTCCCGACGCTCATGGCAGAGGGCGGCGGCACAGGGATCACCACGATGCCCGTGCTCCAGTCACTCGCCCAAGCGCGAGACAAGTGGTCCGAGAATCAAGCGGCGGCCATCTGGGATGCCAGCATCGCAAAGATCATCCTCGGCGGCGCATCCAACTCACGCGACCTCCAAGACCTCTCCACGCTGATCGGAGAACGAGACGAGTTCACTGACTCGATCACGTTGGGTGACTACGGTTCGCGCTCGAACCAGCGCTCCATTCGCCGCGTCCCGATCTTGCCACCCGACCGCATCCGTACCCTGCCATTTGGCACTGGGGTCATCCTGCTGCGATCGGCACCGCCGATCATCACCGACCTGCATCCATGGCCGAAGCGTCCCGACAGCCCGCAGCTCAAAGCCGATCGCACGGCGGTTGAGGCATTGCTGGAACGCCCCGCAACGTAGCGATACGCGCGGGAATCCACGCGCACCTTCCTGTTGCAGTGACCGAACAAAGCCGGTCACCCGAGCAGACAGGAAGAGAACATGTCGATCCACACGCAAGAATCCGTCTCAGGCTTTGTCGCCACGGACCCCAAGCTGACGACCTCGGCAAACGGAAACCAGCGTCTCTATTTCCGCTTTGGGCAGGAGCACTTTCGTCGCGAAGAGGACGGCAGCTTCACACAGCTCGAGACGAGCTTCCATCGTCTCGTCATGTTTGGGCGCTCAGCGGAACTGGCAAATGAACGGTTCACAAAAGGCGACAACTTCATCGCCGAGGGTTACCAACAGCCGGTGAGCTTCGAACGAGATGGACAGCCCGTTGAGGGGGAAGAGTTCGTGGCGAAGCGCATCGGTCATGATGTCGTTCGCACCCGGTACGACGTGGATCGCTCACCTCGCAAAGTTGCAGGCCAAGAGGCTCCCGCGCGGGAGCAGAGTCGAGCGTTTGAATCCCCCGCACAGCGAACAGTATTCAGCTCACCGGCGCTCGGCCTCTAACGCACGAATGGGGATCGACTCATGAACGCTCAGGAGAACCTTGATGAAAGCGATGACCTTCCTCACACACCGTGGGGCGATGGCAATCTGGTGGCTGAACCGCCACACCCAGTCAATTGGAACCTGCTCACCTCGCACGACCTCGAACAAGAGCTGCTTGAACTCAATCGCTGGGTGGACTGGCTCCGACTGGAGTACGGGCTCCCAGCGTCAGTGATCCCACCGCTCTGGCACCGACACCCCGAGCTGCTCTGGGAGCTGTCTGCGCTCCATCTGCACTGGCTCTGCGCCTATGACGCGAACCAAGACGGCTCTGCCCCATTGGGCTGGCATCGAGACTTCGCTGACGCGCGACAGCGGCTGCGCGACTGGGTGTCCGCAAGCGGCACCCGTCTCGACCGAGACCGGCCCACACGGCTGACAATCTGGCCCGGTGAGGATCACACGGTCGAAACCGTCGAGCAGGTCATCACTGACCGCGATGCCGACTTCGTGCAATTCGTCGTCGACCAGGTTCAAGTACGCGAAGCCGCCGAAGATGCCTTTTACGCGAGCATCGACGATCACACGGGAGAAGTGCCCAACTAATCGCCGTCACCGGCTGAGCAAAGTGTTGGGCTCAGCCGGTGACTCGTGTATGGCTACCTCTCTGCGGACGACTGCCTCAAAATGCTTCCAACGCAACAACAGCACCACGCTGACCGGGCCCATGACGATGAACTTTATCGCGTTCCAGATACAGATCAAGATCACGAGGTGTAACCACCCCGGCCCGCCGTGATCGATCAGATCTAAACACCACACGGCAGCCAGCGCGTAGGGCACGGCAAGCAACATCGCTGGCACACCCCACTTCAGCCCACGACGCTGCCGAATGAAAGCGATGAGGATGTTGGTCGGCATGCTGTGCTGCATGAACGAGCGAACGTAGATACTCAAGATCCAGATTGAGCGAATCATGACGGGGACTCCCGATGTACATATTTCTCCGAAGAGGAGGCAACATATGATCGAGTTCCCGTGAGGGCCGCCCCGAAGGGCCTGCTATTTGTGGACGTGCCTCACCTTCCAATGTACGCCCGCTTTTGCAGATGCGAAAGGGTCAGATGAGGCGCACCTTCTAGAAGAAGTCACTCTCGAAGGAGGCCACCATGCCCGCGCTCACCGCTCTTGCTAGGGATGATCGATCCGCCCGCGTATTGCTATCGATTATCGGCACCCCCGCTGACGTCGCCACGGGAAAACTACTCACCGAGGTAGGCGCAGCAGAGCTGATCTCAATCGCCGAGGGGGACGGCACGGTCCCGGGCATGGATCCCGTTGAGGCTGCGGTGTGGCGCGATCGGCTCCTTTCAGTTGCCGCCCCGGATCGCCTTGCCGAGCGCATGGTTGAATCCAGCAAGGTCCGTGTGATCGTTCCCAGCGACCCCGACTGGCCAACGTCCCTCAACGATCTCGGCCCTCGTGCCCCGTACACGCTCTGGGCAAAGGGACGCACGGAATTGCTCACTGAGTCGCTCCCGCAGCGCATCACCGTCACGGGCGCCCGCGCCGCCACCTCATACGGCGCGCATGTCACCGACGAATTGTGCGGAGACATCGCTCAGGGCGGCAGAACACTGGTCGCAGGCGCGGCGTACGGGATCGAGGCCTCCGCGCACCGTGCCGCCCTCATCCGAGATGCGAACACGATCGCGGTGCTCGCTTCTGGCGTCGATCGCCCATACCCCGCGGGCCACGCTGACCTCATCGATCGCATTGCCCGAGAGGGCCTGGTGCTGTCCGAGGTGCCACCGTCGGTCGCGCCGACTCGCCAGCGGTTTATCGACCGATCGCGCATCCTCGCCGCTCTGTCGAACGCGATAATCATCGTTGAAGCAGGATCCCGGTCAGGTTCGTTGCACACGGCCACCGAGGCTGCGCAGCTTGGACGCCTCGTCGGCGCAGTCCCCGGGCCGGTAACGAGTGCCGCCAGCACGGGCACCAACCTGCTGCTGCAAAGCGGTCACGCCCGTGTCATTACCGATGGAGCCGACATCGCACGAATGCTAGAGGGCGAAGCAAACGCCCCCGCGCGGAGTGTGATCCGAGCGGGGGCGTCGCATGCTGTGTCACCCACAAGCCGAGCGCTGTAGCTGCTACCTTGCCGTTGGCATCTCTACGACCAGACTCTGTCGAAGCTCGTTGAGGTCAACGCGAATGAGGCGCCCGACCCGATACCCGTGGACGGTACCGTCAGCGATTCGACGTCTGATGGTCTTGACCGAAACTCCCAGATTCTCGGCCGCGACCGCCAACGGAACCAACGCGGATTCGGGTGCACCGTATGGAGTGCGAGCAGTCATGGTATTACCTCCCTGTAAGCGAATGAGTGTCACTCCACAGGTGTCCGCGGCTGTCCGGTTAGGTCTCCTCTCCCCCATCACCTTCTTTCTTCGCTCGGGCGATACTCGAGCTGACACGGTCACTCATACGGTCGGCCAACTCCCGATCTCGGTTCATCGTGGCGTGCTGGTAGCGCAGCACGATGTGGATGTCAGCGTGCCCGCCCCGGCGCATCAGCTCCGCGAGCGTCGCCCCCTCTTGCGCGAAGATCGTCAGCCCCGTGTGCCTCAGGTCATGAAACCTGAAGCGATGAGGCAGCCCCGCGACTCCATCTCGCACGTCAGCCCAGATGTATCCCCACCGGGTGTTCGACAGCGGGATACTCCCCCGGCGGTCGGCCGGGAGCACCGGCGCCTTCGCGTCGGACGAAACGTAGTCCTCCAAGTGCTGCTGCAGCCGACCGATCATGAGCTTCGGAATACTGAGGGATCGCCTGCCAGCCTCACTCTTCAGATCGGTGTAGCCACCGGTGTTGGCGTTGAGCTGGCGCCGCACATGCAGTGTGGCACTTCCGTCGTCATGCCACTCGATATCACGACGCTGCAGGCCGAGGCACTCACCTCGGCGCAGCTGACACCATGCCGCGAGCAGCACCGCGATAGCCCACTGATCTGGAACCGCCTCGTACAGTGCTTCAACCTGTATGGGATTTGCAACGTCTTCACCCGCGTCGTGGTCTGCGTCGTGTCTCACCGACTCTTGCCGCGGTACCGACACGTTTGGCGCCGCGGGGATGATGCCGTCTCGTGCTGCCTGCCGAAGGATCATCATGAGCACGATGAGCACCGGCCTCGTGATGCCGTTGAACTTCGAGTTCGGATTCAGCGGTGCGGGGATCTGGTCAAGCCGATCCGTCATCACCTTGATGCGGGCGGCGTCGATCTCACGCACCGGAGTGTTTCGGAACTCTGGAATGAGATAGCCGGTGACCTTCCCCTGGTACGAGCGCACCGTCCCAACCGCCCGCTTCTTACCGCTGCGATTAGGCTCGGTACGGATTATTTCAAGCCAACGCTTGGAATACTCCTCGAAGCCCAACGACTGCGCCTGTTCGATCTCCAGCTCGGCTTGCAGCCGCGCTGCGATCTCCTCCGGTGGCTCCCACAGGCCCCGTGCCATCTTCGACTGCACCCCTGCCAGCCAGGTTCGTGCATCCGTTTTGGTGAGAAAGGTGAGCGGCCGGTCTTGATCGGTTCTGGCCGTGTAGGTCGTTCCGTCGAGTCCTGGGTATCGAGCTTGCCAGCGGCCCGATGGGAGCTTGCGCAGGCTCCCCCAATTCTCGCGTTTGCTGTTGCTCATGATGCCCTCCCATGGACTCGAACGGACGCTGGCGGACCGTCGTGCCACTTCGTGCCACTCGACCTCACACCCCTCCTAGATCCGCATGATTCCGCGGATCTCCGGGGGTTGATTCGATCGTTCGTGGCACGAAGTGGCACGGCTTGGGCGGTGCAGCAACCGCAAATTCCGGTCGCTACCTCGCCCTCCTTCCGCATGGAAGGTGCGCGCGTGCCATCCCCGTGCCACGTCGGGTGGGTATTCCTGTTCATTTCTGTTCTCCTCTGTCTTTCGACTGGGAGACACGAAAACGCCCCTGATCTGCGAAAACTCGCGGATCAGGGGCGTGAACAGGTATTTAGGCGGGGCCTCTAGGAAGAAATCTTAGAAGTCCCAATCCTCGTCTTCGGTGGCGACAGCCTTGCCGATCACGTACGAAGAACCCGATCCACTGAAGAAGTCGTGATTCTCGTCTGAGTTCGGCGACAGCGACGAGAGGATCGCCGGGTTAACGTCGGTCATCTCCTTCGGGAACATCGGCTCGTAGCCGAGATTCATCAGCGCCTTGTTCGCGTTGTAGTGCAGGAACTTCTTCACGTCTTCGGTGAGGCCGACGGAATCGTAGAGATCCTGCGTGTAGTGCACCTCGTTCTCGTACAGCTCGTACATGAGCGAGAAGGTGTAGTCCTTGAGCTCCTCGCGGCGTTCCTCGGTCTCCTTTTCGAGACCCTTTTGGAACTTGTAGCCGATATAGTACCCGTGCACGGCCTCGTCACGAATGATGAGGCGGATCAGGTCAGCCGTGTTCGTGAGCTTCGCCTTCGACGACCAGTAGATCGGCAGGTAGAAGCCCGAGTAGAAGAGGAACGACTCGAGCAGCGCCGAGGCGACCTTGCGCTTCAGCGGATCATCACCACGGTAATAATCGGTGATGATCTGTGCTTTCTTCTGCAGGTACGGGTTCTCGACCGACCAGCGGAATGCGTCGTCAATTTCCTGCGTCGAGCACAGCGTCGAGAAGATCGACGAGTAGCTCTTCGCGTGCACCGACTCCATGAACGCGATGTTCGTGTAGACGGCCTCCTCGTGAGGGGTGATCGCGTCAGGAATCAGCGACACGGCACCGACCGTGCCCTGGATCGTGTCGAGCAGGGTGAGTCCCGTGAACACGCGCATCGTGAGCAACTGCTCCTCGGGCGTCAGCGTCGCCCACGACTGCACGTCATTCGAGAGCGGCACCTTCTCGGGCAGCCAGAAGTTGTTCACCAGACGGTTCCAGACCTCGAGGTCCTTCTCGTCCTCAATCCGGTTCCAGTTGATGGCCTGGACGTGATCCACCAGCTTCAGCGCCTGCGCGTTCATTGATTCCCTTTCTTTCCCGCGTCCTGTGCCCTGACTTGGGCGTCTTCGGCACAGTGCCGACAAGTATCGCTCACCACTCCCTTATTGGTGTGGTGTCTCGTATGTGCGTTTCTCACACTAGAAGGCATCGGACGACCCCTGCGGGTCGCCGACATTCGTGCGCGCGTTTCCAGACTCGCGCGTTTGCCGAAGTTCGGGTTCCGCTCGCCCTGCTTCTGTTCAGACAGTTGCGCGCGCGTTGCTTCCGAAACAGAGTGACCGAATGACGGATGCGCAGGTCCGAACTTTCCATAGTTCGGATTTTCAGTCCCAGAGTTCTGCCCTTTGCGGAGCGCAGACCAGCGGGCCTTCTGCGCCTCTGAATGGCGCCTCCCCCACATCGGATTCGCTTCGCCTTGCATAAGCGGTACCTGACGCAATCGATTTCGCTCTGCGAGCGCCAGCCGCCGTTCATCCGTCCAGGCCACTCCGGTCGGTCCAAGCCCACCGGCAGATAGGTTCAGCAGTCGATCCCCTGTGGCACGGAGATATGTGATCCATGCTATTTCTGCATCACCGAGCGCCTCACGACTCCAGGTCACCGGTTCGAGCACAACTACCTCGTACTCGTCTGAAGCGGTCACGCGCAGCCAGTCGTAAAAGGGAGTCTTCCGCCCAGATCGCGCAACCTGTAAATGCTCTCGGTGACGCCGCTTGACACTCTTCATCGTCTGGCCAACATAGCGGAATTCCCCAGAAGCCTTGGAGCGAAATCCGTACACTCTGCCGACGACGGGTGCACCGAGATCCACCCGCTGAGGCTCCGCACCGTGCTCGATCATGAAGTCACAGCATGCAGGAGACGCACTGCTCTTGCTCCGTACCCTCGAGGGCGAGCTGACGCAGGCGAATGTAGTAGATCGTCTTGATGCCCTTGCGCCACGCGTAGATCTGCGCCTTGTTGATATCGCGCGTCGTGGCGGTGTCTTTGAAGAACAGCGTCAACGAAAGGCCCTGATCCACATGCTGTGTCGCCGCAGCGTACGTGTCGATGATCTTCTCGGGGCCGATTTCGTAGGCATCCTCGTAGTACTCGAGGTTGTCGTTCGTGAGGAACGGAGCCGGGTAGTACACGCGCCCCAACTTGCCTTCCTTGCGAATCTCGATCTTCGACGCGATCGGGTGGATCGAGCTCGTCGAGTTGTTGATGTACGAGATCGAACCGGTCGGGGGCACCGCCTGCAGGTTCTGGTTGTAGATGCCGTGCGCCTGCACGCTCGCTTTCAGCTCGCGCCAGTCATCCTGGGTCGGGATCGCGACACCGGATGCGGCGAACAGTTCGCGCACGCGCTCGGTCTCGGGTTCCCACGCCTGATCGGTGTACTTGTCGAAGAACTCGCCCGAGGCGTACTTCGAATCCTCGAACCCGTCAAACGCGACCCCGCGATCGATCGCGAGCCGATTCGAGCCCTTCAGCGCGTGGAAGAGGATCGTGTAGAAGTAGATGTTCGTGAAATCGATGCCCTCGGCGCTGCCGTAGTGGATCCGCTCGCGAGCGAGGTACCCGTGCAGGTTCATCTGGCCGAGGCCAATGGCGTGCGACTTATCGTTGCCGTCTTCGATCGAGCGCACCGAGGAGATGTGGCTCATGTCGCTCACCGCGGTGAGGGCGCGGATCGCGAGATCGACGCTGGCCCCGAAGTCATCGCCGTCCATCATCATGGCGATGTTCATCGAGCCCAGGTTGCAGGAGATGTCCTTGCCGATCTGGTCGTAGCTGAGGTCTTCGTGGTAGGTGGTGGGGGTGTTGACCTGCAGAATCTCGGAGCACAGGTTCGACATGTTGATGCGACCCTTGATCGGGTTCGCCTTGTTCACCGTATCTTCGAACACGATGTACGGGTAGCCCGATTCAAACTGCAGCTCGGCCACGGTCTGGAAGAAGTGGCGGGCGCTGATCTTCGTCTTCTTGATGCGCGCGTCGTCGACCATCTCGTGGTACTTCTCGCTAATCGAGATGTCGCCGAAGGGCACGCCATACACGCGCTCAACGTCGTACGGCGAGAAGAGATACATGTCTTCGTTCTTCTTCGCGAGTTCGAACGTGATGTCGGGCACCACGACACCCAGCGACAGCGTCTTGATGCGGATCTTCTCGTCGGCGTTCTCGCGCTTCGTGTCGAGAAACCGCATGATGTCGGGGTGGTGCGCCGAGAGGTATACGGCACCCGCACCCTGACGCGCGCCGAGCTGATTCGCGTAGCTGAAGCTGTCTTCGAGCAGCTTCATGACGGGGATGATACCGGAAGACTGGTTCTCGATCTTCTTGATCGGAGCACCCGCCTCGCGGATGTTCGAGAGCGAGAGCGCCACGCCGCCGCCGCGCTTGGAGAGCTGCAGCGACGAGTTGATCGCGCGAGAGATCGACTCCATATTGTCTTCGATGCGCAGCAGGAAGCACGAGACGAGCTCGCCGCGCTGCGCCTTGCCCAGGTTCAGGAACGTCGGGGTGGCCGGCTGGAATCGGCCCGAGATGATCTCGCGCATGATGCCGCGGGCGAGCTGCTGGTCGCCCTGCGCGAGGCCGAGCGAGACCATAACGACGCGATCCTCGAAGCGCTCGAGGTAGCGTTTGCCGTCGAACGTCTTCAGCGCGTAGGAGGTGAAGAACTTGAAGGCACCGAGGAAGGTCGGGAAGCGGAACTTCAGACCGTACGCCTCGTTCGTGAGCTGCTCGATGAAGTCGAGCGGGTACTTCTCGATGAGTGCGCGCTCGTAATAGTCGTTGTCGAGGAGGAAGCGCACGCGCTCCTCGAAGTTGTGGAAGAACACGGTGTTCTGATTGACGTGCTGCAGGAAGTACTGCCGCGCGGCCTCACGATCCTTCTCGAACTGAATCTTGCCGTCTGCGTCATACAGGTTGAGCATCGCGTTCAGCGAGTGGTAGTCCATGTCGCTCACGCGCGAGGAGGCGAGCGGAGCGTCGATCACTGCTGTTTCCAAAACTGTTCCAATCCATGTTGGACGGCGGTCACGTCGTCCGGGGTGCCAAAGAGTTCAAATCGATAGAGGTGGGGCACGTGGCATTTCTTGGCGATGATGTCGCCCGCAATGCCGTACGCGTCGCCGAAGTTCGTGTTGCCCGCTGCGATGACCCCGCGAAGGTTCATTCGGTTGCGCTCGTCGTTGAGAAACCGAATAACTTGCTTGGGTACTGCCCGTGTTTCCGGGCCACCGCCGTAGGTCGGGAGGATGAGCACGAACGGCTCGTCCACCACGAGGGGCTCATCGGTGGAGTGCAGGGGGATGCGCTGGGCGGGCCGCCCGAGCTTCTTCACAAAGCGGTCGGTATTGCCCGACACACTAGAGAAGTAGACCAGATCAGTCATCTTCCGCTCCCCTTGCGTTCTTCCCGAGTGCGTGGATCGCCCACGGCCGAAGTCGTGGGCGATCATCAGGGCAGCTAGTCGCCGAGGCGCGACGCGAGCTGCGAGATCTTGTCGGGGCGGAAGCCCGACCAGTGCTCGTCGTCAGTCACCACGACGGGTGCCTGGAGATAGCCCAGTTCTTTCACGGTCTCAAGCGCCGTGGGGTCTTCCGACAGGTCAATGACGTCGTATTCGATGCCCTGGCTGTCGAGCGCACGATAGGTCGCGGTGCACTGCACACACGACGGCTTGGTGTACACGGTGGTTGCCATGTCACGCCCTTTCTTAAAACTGCTTCAACCTCGACCGAGGCACTACATATAGTGAATCATATCGCGTTTGACCACAAGATGATGTAGTTACACTAATGTCATTTTCCACCCGTTCTCCACCGATCGGACGGCTCATCTGGGGAGAACCTTCCGCACTTTTCCGCCACCTGGGGTGAGTTATCCACAGCCCCGCGGGCGGAAGATTATTTCTCCCCACAGGCCCGCGCGGCGTGTCGGCCCTGACCCCTGATTTCGGGCTTGACAGCAGGGTAGGCGCCACCTCTGACACTGGCGGATTCCGAGATGACGGGGGTGGATCAGCCCGCCGCGCGGGCGGCAACCTCGTTGGCCGCCTGGGCGACCGAATCCACGTAGCTGTCGAGGTGGTTGTAGCTGAAGATCGCAGCGCGCCATCCCGCGGCATCGAGCATCGATCCGCTCGCACACAGGTAGCGACCGGCGGCGAGCGCCGCGTCGTCGATGTTGTTGGGATCCACCACGCCATCGCCGTTGCCGTCGGCGCCCCACCGCTGCCAGGTGTCAGGGATGAACTGCATGGGCCCAACCGCGCGATCCCAGACCGCGTCGGAGTCCCAGGCCCCCGCATCGGTGTCGTGGATCGCAGCAAAGCCGTTGCCGTCAAGCGCCGGGCCGAGGATGCGCGGCAGGGCGTCCCCGTTGGGTTGCACCACCGCGCCGCCGTAGCTGCCGTGCTGGGTCTCGATCTGCCCGATGCCGGCGAGCGTGTTCCAGCCGACTCCGCACGCGGGCTGCTCGCTGGCGAGCACTAGCTCGGCGGCGGCGTAGGCCGTGAGGGCGCGCTCCGGGACACCGGTGCGCGCGGATGTCTGAGCCGCCCAGGCCCGATCCACCATGTGCAGCGCACGCGATGACTCTGAAGGCGCGACCGGCAGCGCATCGATCGGCGGAACCGGCACCGCGGGGCCGGCGTCTGCGGGCGCCCACGCGGAGGCGGCAGAGGCGGAGGTCGCAGCCTCCTCGCCCGCCGCAGCGAACATGCTGCCAAACGTGAACCAGCCGCCGACCAGGGCGGCGGCCCCGAACAGAGCGGCGCTGACGTGCAGCCCGCTGGGCCTAGCCGCCACCTACCCGAACCGACCGTTGACGTAATCGAACGTGCGGCTGTCGATGGGGCTACTGAACATCATGTCGGTGTCGCCGTGCTCGACGATCGCACCCGGGGTGCCCTGTGCCGCGAGGAAGAACGCGCACTGCTGCGAGACGCGCTGCGCCTGCTGCATGTTGTGTGTCACGATGACGATGGTCACCTCGTGCTGCAGCTCGAGCATGGTCTCTTCGATCACGCGGGTCGATGTCGGGTCGAGTGCCGAGCAGGGCTCGTCCATGAGCAGCACGCGCGGCATCACGGCGAGGGATCGGGCGATGCAGAGGCGCTGCTGCTGGCCGCCCGAGAGGCCGGCTCCGGGGGCGCGGAGGCGATCCTTCACCTCTTTCCACAGTCCGGCCTTAGTGAGCGAGGATTCGACGAGGAAATCCTTCTCGTCGCGATCGGCCTTCTGGCCGGTCAGCTTCAGGCCTGCGATCACGTTGTCGTAGATCGACATCGCCGGGAACGGGTTGGGCTTCTGGAACACCATCCCGATCTGCTTACGCGCGTCGACGAGCCTGCGCTCGGCATCGTAGATGTCTTCACCGTCGAGCACCACCTCACCGGCGAGCGAGGCGGAGGGCACGAGTTCGTGCATACGGTTCAGGATCCGCAAGAATGTCGATTTGCCACAGCCCGAGGGGCCGATCAGCGACGTAATGACCCCGGCCTCCATGGTCAGCGAGACGCGATCGAGCACCTTGTGATCGCCAAACCACGCGGAGATATTGCGCGCCTCAAGCTTCGCGAGGTCAGACTTCGGTGTGATGGGGCGGATCACTTCCTCAACGCTGCTCGCCCGCGAAGGGAGCACCGGAGGCATCACGGTGGTGCGGAAGTCGCCCGCGGGTTCGCCCGGCTCGGCGCGAGCCGCGCGGCGGGGAGAGGTGGTGGGGAGGATCTGCGTGCGATCGATCTCTGAATTCATCAGCGGCATTCTTTTCTCTGTGGTTACAGCAAGTTGGGAAGCAGGCGCATCACCTGGTCGGTGATGATGAGCCCGGTGAGCAGCACGACGGGCAGGAAGACGGTCCACGCCTGGCGGGTGCCGACGCGTCGCACCGACCAGATCAGCGCGATCTCGGCGACGATGAGCACCTGCAGGGCAAAAACAAGCGCCCACACGGTGGTGGTGTCGGTCGCAAGGGATGTATCTTCGGGCGGCAGTGTCATGAAGTTCGTCTGCCGCGCCCCGTTCGGCAGGGCCTCCCCGACGAGTCTGGCGTCGATGCGGGCCACGCCGGTGGGAGCGTAGGGCAGGCCGCGCGCCGTCTCGAGCACGATGCGGCTTTCACCGGCGGTGATCGGCGCAGGCGAGGGATCGCCCGCGTAGCGCAGGCCCATCACCTCGAAGGTGTGTTCGCCCTGGCCGGTGGTCGCGGTGAAGGTGTCCCCCGGCTGCAGATCCTGAATGCGGCTGAAAGGCGCGCCATAGGCGGAAGCCCGGCCCATGATGACGCTCACGCCGGCCTGCCCGGGCAGGGCGGTGTCGCGGCGGTGACCGGGGCCCATCATGAGGTCGCCGCTCGAGGTGCCCTCGACCACGACGGTTCGGAGCCCGATGCTCGGGATCGTGAGCACCGCCACCGGAGCGCCGTCGGGAAGCAGCACATCGTCGACATCGCCCTCGCTCACCGGTGCCACGCCCTCGGCGAGTTGCGCGCGGAAGTGGTCGGTGAGCTGTTGCTGGTGCGAGAGGTACTGCACGTGGCTGAAGAGCAACAGGTTGATGCCAAAGCTCAAGAGCATGATCGCGATAATCGCGATGACGCTGCGCAGGATGGTTTCACGTCTCGAGAGCTCGATCGGCGGCTTGGGGGGCTCGGGCGGGCGCCGCGGCGGTTTCGGCGGACGCGGGGGCTGCGATCCACCCGCTGCTCTCGGAAGGATCTGCTCGGCCTGGTCGATCGTCATTCGGGGAGCACTCCTTGACGAGAGCGGGCCCACCAGAAGTACGCGCCGATCCCGAGTCCAGCGATCGTGGCGATACTCACGGTGAAGAGCGGAAAGATGAGGGTGTTCTCGGTGCGGATGATGGGCTTCAGATCCACCCCATCAACGGAAGTCGGTGGGATGAACTCCGCGTGCGCCTGGTAGAAGGCCCACTGACCGGGGCCGGGAATGGTTGCAGTGAGCTCCCGCGTTTCGCCCGGGGCGAGCGCGAGCACTTCCTCCTCGACGACTTCGGACATCTGCCAGCCCCATGCGGTCGAGATCCAAAATCTCGCGTCACCGTCGATCGTTTCACCGGCGACGTTGCGAATCGACAGCACGACACTCACCGGGCCGCCGCTCGGGTGAAATGTGAGACTCGACCGTGTCTGGGCCGCGCTGACATACAGGAGGCCGGCCATCGACTCGCTCTGGGTGCCGAGCGCGGCGTCGGCCACGGAGGGGTCGCTCAGCGTTTGTTGCGCTATCGACGGCGCGGCCGGGGTGGTGTTTGTGCCCGTGGCGGCCCGTTGTGCTGGGGTCTGCGGAGCGGGAGCGGCGGGAGTGGGTGTCGGGGTAGGTGTCGGTGTGGGCGTTGGGTCGACGATTTCGACCACCAGGCCATCCTCGGAGTCATTCGCGTGGGCTGGCCCGGCACCGAGCACACTCATGCCGGCACCCAGGCTGCCGAGCAGCATCAGGCCCAGCGCGGCGAACGTTGCGACTCGGGCGGTGAGCGAGCCGCGCGAGAGGGCTCGCGATCCCCGTGACAATGTCTGGTGGTTCGTCATGCCTGCCTCTCATCGGTGCCGCCCCGAGAGGCGAGTGAGCCGGTGCTACTGGTAACCAGTGGATCCGCGCCAGAGGCACGCTCGGCGGTGGCCTTGCGGAGCGCCTCAGCCTCGGTGTATTCGATCCACGCCGCGGCACGCTGTGCGTCAACCTTGCGTCGCCAGAAGCGGAAGCCGATAAAGAGCGCGACCAGTGCGAGAAGGATCAGCACGGTCCAGGGCATCGCTACGACGACGGCATCACGCGTGGTTGCCTGAACCTGCAGGCGCTTGGTGGCATCGTCGCCCTCGACGAACGGGTTGAGCTTCACCCACGGGTTCAGGTACCCCCAGGCCGCGATGCCGGGCACAGTCGTCTCATACGTGCGAGTGCCGCCGGGGAGGAGCTCGGGAATTGCGTCGCCCACCTGTGTGGACAGCGGGATCCCGAACCAGGTGTTTGCACCGATCGACACGTTTGAGGCGAGAGCGATATTTCCAATATTTTCGACGGTGTAGGAAAGCTTCAGGGTGCCGGTGAGAGGGTTCCACCACTCACCCGAGTAGTCGCCGGTAAGTTTGCCCACCGCAAGGCCAGTCTGGATCTCGCCTGACACGCGAACATACATGCGAGTGCCGAGGCGGCGGTCAATCTTGACCTGAGCCTCGGGGGTGACGACGGAAGCGACGACGCCCCCAGAGTGGTCACCCGGAGCGGCGTTGTCGGGCACCGCGACGGTAAAAGGTACTAGGCGACTTTCCCCAGGCTGCAATTCGAGCTGAATTCGACTATCGCCGTTTTCGAAGCGCACCCACGAACCGAGATCGGTGGGAGCCTCCTCGGTGGGCTTGAGTGCGAAGTCGCCGGCATCGTCGTTGAAGGCGTCGGTCGCGAGAATGGTGAATGTCTGCGGCAAGCTGCCGGCGTTGCTGACCAAGTACTGGTCGCTGAGCTGTTGACCGGGATCGGCGGCATAGCTGAAACGCGTGCGGCCGTCCGGCGCACCGTCTGCACCGGCGGGCTGACCCGAGATTCCGATGGTGTCTTCGGCGAGAGCCGCGGTGGGTGCGGCCAGAACGACCCCCGAGATCGTCACCGCCGCGAGCAGGGCCGCAAGCAGGAGGCGCCTGATGCCTGAGGCCGCGCGAGAGGCGAGGAGTGCCGGGGAGAATGCGGAATTCACGTGAGTAGCTCTTCGTTCTGGCGCCGGAGACGCGCGTTCGAGATGAAACGGGGCAAGTATCGAAGATGTGGATCGCTGGCACACATCGTGTGCCAGCACACACCGGGCTCACACACTGTGTGGGAGAAGCTCTCTGGGAGCCTCTCCCACACAGGTGCTAACTATCTATGGCTAGATAGGTCTGCAGCTGCTTACTTCGAGACCAGGTCGAGCGACACGGTCGAGGTGTACGTACCGACGGGAGCATCGATCGGCGATTTGAAGGTCAGGTCAAGATTGAACGCCTGACCAATTTCACCGGTCGACGAGCCCGCTGCACCCGAGAACGCCGTACCGAAGACACCAGCACCGGCAACCTTGGCGTTGCCCACAGAGATTCCGCCGGGCAACGCGCCAACCGCGACCGGGTTGTAGCCCAGGGCGATTTGACCAATCGTGTTCGCGCCGCTGACGAAGTCGTTTGCCGACACGTTCAGGTTCCAGCCAAGCTTGGTCTCGCGGTCATCGATCACGGTGAACTGGCCCAGTGCCACCGGGGAGGTGGTCTGGTTGCGACGCACGTCGCCCAGGTCGATCGTGCCGGCGGCCGGGGCGATGAGCTCGAACTTCTTCGAGGTGGTGACATCGACGGTGACCGGGTTGCTACCAGTGAGCACCGAGACGTAGTTCATCTGGAACGTGCCAAAGCCCACGAGGGTGCCGTCGGCCTCCCACAGCACGAGGGTGTGCGCCGAGTTGTCGGCGAAAACGCTCGCGTCAACCGTGCCCTGACCATTGGCATCGAGGGTGACGGTGCCGAGATCGGTGTAGGTGGAGTACGCGCCGACGTTGAGGGTCTTGTTGGCGTTCGCCACACCCGCATCGATGGTGAGGGTCGTTGCATCTGCCACGACCGGAGCAACGAGGTTCGCGACCTGCTTGCCGGGGTTGGCCGCAAGATCCGCCTCGATCGGAGCGACCGGGGTAGGCGGGGTCACCGACTCCTCGAGCGCGACGGGGGCGAGGGTGAACTTGTTGTTCGCGAGGATCGTCATCGTGCGGTAGATCGCCGAGTCGACGGTTACGCCATCGTTCTTCGTGTAGGCCACACCCATGTAGTAGGTGCCGCCGACGTTGTTGAAGATGCCGTCGACGCCGGTTCCGTTGCCGAACATGGAGTCGCCTGGGGTGAGGTTCGCGCCCTTTGCCTGGCCGCCGACGAGGCCTGCCAGGGTGTACGTGTTCCACAGGATGACGCCGTTCGCGCGCACATTCTCCTCGGAGGCGATGAAGGTGTACGCGTTCGTCGATGCGGTGGTGTTCGCCGGCGTGCCCAGGATGGGCCCCAAGAGTTCCGTTGGGCTGCCGGAGCCGATGATTGGATCGAAGCGGTCAAACACGTGGGCGGGATCACTGATCGGATCGCCGGTCATGCCGTCGAAGATGAAGAGGCCGCCTTCGGAGGCGTTGGGCTGTGGGTTCAGCACATCACCGGGCGCTGCGTATGCGGAGGCCGTGGAGCCCCCGAGCAGTGCGAGCGTGAGGAGGCCAGCTGCAGCGGCCTTCCACTTGGTGGCAAGAGTCATGGTGGTGTCAGAGTCCTTTGTCTTGAGTATCGCGCTTAGGAGAGGTTGACGCGGAACGCCGTGGTGGTGCTCGGAGCGAGGAAGCCGTACTTCTGCTTCACGGCGCCGGCCGAGGTGGGGAGTGCGGTGTGGTTCGCGAGCTTGCCGCTGCTCACGAGGTTCGCGAGCTTCGGATCGTACTTCGCGTCGCCCGGGGTGACGCGGGCGTTCTCGACGATGACGAAGGTGTTGCGGCCCCAGGTCGAATCGGCGTAGAACGCCGCGTTCGGCACCATCGCGGCGCCTTCACCGGTAACGGCGGGCACGCCGGCGATCGGTGAGCCGATCTTGAAGCCCGCCCCGCGACGATCCTGGCCTGCGCCAGTGTTCTGCGCGACCCACTGCGCGGCCGACATCGCGGTGACCGAGTTCGCCGGCATCGGGCTACCGTCCTGCAGAGCGCGGGTGTCGTGCTCCTGCCCGACCTTCACCACACCGGCGTTGACCTGACCCTGCACAGCGGCCTCGGTCGAGCCGATCTTCGAGATGAAGTCCTTGCGGGTGCCCGAGCCTGCCTGCGGGATCACCGGCACAACGGGGCTGCCGTTGATGGTGGTGATGGTGCCCTCGAAGATGCCCTTCAGCGTGGCCTGGTCGATGTTGTCGAAGGCCACATTTGTGCTGTTGTGCGCGTAGGAAAGTCCATCACGACCGAAGGGCACGTAGAGCAGCCCGCCGTTCGCGTTCTGGGTGCCGCCGGAGGAGGAGCGAGCCATGTCGACCTGGCCGGTGATTACGACGGCGCCGATGTCGCCGGGGGTCGCCGAGTCGAAGCTGGCGCCATCGATTGAACGGCTGAGCGCCTTCACGCCGTCGCCTGAGCCGTTCGGGCGGCCGAAGACCGGGCCGTAGGGCTTGGTCTGAATGTTCGCCGCGCCGCCGATGGCGTCGAAGCTGGAGAGCGCAACGCTGGAGCCGTTGATGCGCACATTGGTACCGGTGATGTTGGTGCCATTGACCAGGCCGTTGAGCACGTCCTGGAGGGTGTCGGATCCGACGACCACGTAGCCGTCGGCCACGGGCTCGGCGTGTGCTGCGGGAGCGATCGCGACGAGCGTCGCGGCCACGCCGAACGCGGCAGCCGCCGCGATATACTTTTTGCTGTTCTTCACGGTGTTCCTTGTCTTTGGGGAGTGCTGGGAGAACAACGCTGGCCCGAGCGGGCTGGCGTCTTGTGCGGCTCGCCTACCGCGGGTCGCACAAGTCTTGTGCGGAGGGTGACGCGCATCACGCCCGCCTCCGAATCCGCCCGATCAGTGGAACCGCCGCGGCTGCCGCAAGGCCAGCGGTCAATCCCGCGGGCACGGCAGCGGCCACGGGGCCGATCTTCGGGTCTTCTGGCGTGGGCTTCCCCACTAGCGCGCCGGTGCCGGCACCGGTGGCTGCGGGATCCGCCGCAACCGTTGGCGCCGCGGTTGCCGCGGCAACCGCGGCAGGAGCCGATGCGCGGGGCGCCGGATTCGACGCACCGGCCGTCGATGTGCTCGCCGATTTCACCTGCGTGACACCCTGCTCGATGTCACCGGCGGCCGCCACGGCCTGGGCGATCCAGGAGCCCGGCAACGCCGTGTAGCCCGGTGGCAGCTGCCCAAGATCGGTGCCCGGGGTCTGCCCCTCCTGCACCGCGTAACGGATCAGGTTCGCGTAGGTCGCACGCAGCTGCGCATCGCTCTGCAGGGGGTTGAGCGCCGCGTAAACCGGCATGGTCAAGGGGTAGGCGGTAGTCGCTCCCTTGGCCTGCGAGGCGGTGAAGTCGATGCCGAGCACCTTCGGTTGCGTTGCATTCGGAACCATCGCCGCCGCGCCGGCCGCCAAGCTCGCGGGCGTGGGTGCCACGAACTGGCCGGCGGGGTTGCGCAGCGAGGCGGTGACAGTCTGGTAGAGCGCAGCCGCCGGTGTCGTGGTGAGGGCGATCACCTTCTGGCTGCCGAAGAGCTCGCGGGCCTGCTTGCGATATTTCTGCGGGGTGCTGAAGCGATCCCACTCGCCCAGAATTAAGCCGTCGCCGCGCAGGGTGTCGTAGGCGCCGTTCTCGAAATCGTGCGTGTAAGGGCGGAAGGTGACGAGGTTGACCGCACCGGTGCCGTTGGCCGGGTCGGTCACCGTGGTGTCGGCCTTCTCCACCGGATCCGCCTTCGGGAAGTTGTCGCGCGGCAGGTTGAAGGGCACCCCGTTTGGGTTCACTTCGGTATTGGTGGAGTACCAGGGGTTCACCACCATGCCCCACTCATCGGGGGTGCCGTTCAGCCAGGCGGCTGCTTCGGGGTCGGACTTGACGTAGTTCCAGAGCTGCGTCGCGAGATCGGACCGCCCCGAGGGCAGCAGCGCGTCGGCTACTGAGGCGCCCACCACGATCTGATGCGCCCACTCGCCGTCGGGTCCGCCATTGTGCTGCAGGAAATCCGGATCCTGGATGATCGTGCGGGCATTCTTGCCCGGATTCGCACCGCTCTCGTAGCCGATGTGGGTGAGATCGGTGCCCGAGGGCAGCGCGTCGCGGTACGAGGCGGTGAGCAGCTTGGCGACGAGGCGCGGCGTTAGCTTCATCTCCGACATCGGCAGGCGGGCGAGCAGCTTCTCGTCTGCGGTGGCGTTCTGCGGGTGCGGTTCGCGATCGATGGAGAAGGAGATCGCGACACCGGCGATCGCGATGGGTGCGTAGGCGAGTGGATCCTGGTCCACCCCTGCGACCTCGGTATTCAGCGGGAAGGAGCTCAGCGCGAGGGGGCTCGCAGCGGTCTTGCTCGCCTTCACGAGCGCATCCGCCTCGTTGCCCATGCCCAGCACGAATGCCGCACCGCTCTCCCCGGCGCACAGCTTCGGCTGCCACGAGGAGACGGCGGCCGAGATGAGCTCACTGCCGGCCAGCTGGCGCTCAGGAGCACCGATCGTGCAGCGCACACCCAGCGGCTTGAAATCGAGCTTCACCGCGAGGTGATGCTCCCAGGCGTCCCACCACAGGCCCGAGCGCTCGATGTTCGGCGCGCCCGAATCACCAGTGCCACGCGGAATGACGACCAGCCAGCACGACTGCCCGGCGACCGCGCCGGTCGCGGCATCGGACTCGGGGGTACCGCACCCGAGCCCCGGCGACTGCATCGCGGTCTGCACTTCGAACGGCACCGAGCCCGAGCCGTCAAGCCCGGAGGGGGCCCAGCGCACCTCATTGGTGGTGTACTCAGTGAAGAAGGGGTTGGTATTGAGGTCGACGAAGTCGGCACCCAGCCGCTGTACCAGGGTCTGCGTGGTCTCGTTCCACTTCAGCGCGCTCACGACGCGGTCCGCGGGAGCGAGCGTCTCATCGACGATCTTCTCGGCGTTCACCGCCACGAAGGGGATGCCGGTGTAGGTGGGCTGGAGTTCGCTGAGCGCCGGGGCGGTGAAGCGCAAATCCTGTTCGGCCACGCTCTCGAACTCGGTATTGCCATCGCGGGTGGATCCCCACCCGAGGGTGCCGCCGTACTGGCAGGTGCGCCGGTCGGGATGGCCGGGATTCTCTGGATCTTCGCCCCAGCACTGCGCGATCTGCAGGAAGTTCGCCCCGCCGACGGTGCTCGCGGGCGGCGAGGAGCGCTTCCCACCAGTCCACGTGACGCGGATGCCCTGCGAGACGAGATCCTTCGTCTGCGAGATCGTGACCTGGAGATCGGGGAAGGGAGCCCCCTCGGGGTTGAGCGCATCGTTTGCGTTCGACAGTGTCACTGCGCTCGCCGTCTCGTTCGCGCTCGCCGGATCGACCTGCAGGATCGTGCCAGCGGCGCCAACGGCCGTACCAACGAGCACCGCGGTCACGATGCCGACGGTGGCCGCGCGCGCCGCGACCGAGCGAATGGGGAAGAGCCTGCTGCGCATCACGACGGCACCACCGTGCCCTTGCGCTTCATGCGCGGCCAGACGAGCGGCGGCACGACCATCGCCGCGAGCAGCAGTGCAGATGCCACGAGCATGAGCGTGTTGCGACCGCCCCAGCCGCCCACCGCGAGGGTGAAGGGAGACGCGACCGCGCCGCCCATCGCTCCACCGGCGCCCGAGATCAGGTTGCCGTACTCGTCGTACACGGCGGCCGCACCAGCCGCGCCACCCGCAGTGGCCGCCGCTGTCGCCGCCTGGCCGCCGGTCGCCGCACCGCCCGCACCAGTACCGGTGACCGCGGTCTCGATGCCCGTGGCACCGCCGGTGCCCGTGGTGCACTGGTTGGGGCCGGCCTTGTCGCAGTCAGCTGGCATCGGCGCCACCAGCGCGAGCTGGTTATTTGACGGGGAGTCGCCAGGCTTGAACGTCGGGTTGTTGCAGACGTTGACATCAACGCTGGTGCCCTCGGCACCAGGGATCCGCTTGATTTGATCGAAGCCCGCGAGCACCAGGTTCATGGGCAGCGGCGAGTAGCCGAGCGCCTCGGCCTGCTGCTGACCCTCGCACAGCATGTAGTTGCCGAAAGTGCCGAGCGCACTGCCCTTCGCCGCGGTGAAGACTCCGCCGACCTGCGTGGGCACGATCATGTACGAGTAGCTCGACAGCGGGTACGAGCGCGCGTCGGCGTTGTTGTAGACGCCGTCGAGAATCTGCGTCAGATACTCGGCTGACCCAGGATCCTGATTGATCTGCGCCTGCATCAGGGCCACCGCCACCGCCTGCGCGGTCGGCTCGATGTAGTACCCGGCACTGTTGAGCACCTTCGCGATCGGGTAGCCAGCCTCGAGCGCGTAGGAGTACTCGACGTAGGTGATCGCGCCCTCGCCGTAATCCTGGCTGACGTAGCCCGCAACGCCCGAGGAGCCGTTCTGCAGCTTCGCTCCGCCAAAGCCGGGGTACTGCGAAGTCAAGCCGCACGGGGTCGCCCGGCCCACCGAAGCGCAGAAGTTGTTCCACAGGGCGGGGTGCTGCTTCGACATCCACATGGTGAACTGGGCGCTCGAGCCCGATCCGTCCGACCGCAGTACCGGCACGATGCCCTTGTCGGGCATGGCGAGGCCCGGGTTATCGGCCTGAATCTGTGGATCGCTCCAGTTGGTGATGACCCCCGTGAAGATCTTGGTGATCGTCTCGCCACTCAGGCGCAGGTTCGTGACCCGCTTGCCGCCGATTTTCAGGTTGTACATGAACGACGTGCCACCGGCCACGATCGGCATGTAGGCGAATCCGCGCGGCGGCACCTCGGGTGCCGAGCCATCCTCCGGGCTCAACTGGAACGGGATCTCGCTCACCGCGAAGTCGACCGAGCCGTTGATGAAGTCGCGGCGACCCGCCGACGAGCCCACGCCCGAGTAGTTCACCGTCATGCCGTAGTTGCTCGCCACGTTGCGGCGCCACTGGTCGAGCGCGTTCTGCGACCAGGTCGAGCCGGTGCCCGTGATGGGCTCGTAGGCGGCCTGCGCGGGTGTGGTCTCGCCGACCGTCGCCGGCACTGCGAGGGTGCCCACGGTGAGGGCGGCGGCGAAGGCCGCGAGGAGGCGGAGCCGCGAACGCTTGCGGGGGGTGATCACTTACTGCTCCTCAGTGTCGGGAATGAGTCGAATCTGCTCGGGATTGGCCGCAGCAGCGGCCTGCTGCTCGCGGCGATGGCCCGCCGTCGCCATGCGCAGGGCGTCGCGCTTGGAGCGCTCGGTCGCGGCCCGTTGCTGGCGAGGCGAAAGCTGCCCCGCACCGTTTCCGCCGATCACGCGAGCGATCGCGAACAGGGCGAGCACCAGCAGCAGCAGCACCGCGGCGGCACCAAACCCGCGGGCGATCATGTTGGGTTCGGGCGAGCGCACGAAGTCGAACACCTGCAGCGGCAACGAGATCATCGGGCCCTCGAAGGGGTTGAAGTTCGCCACGGCCGTCACGCCCGATGTGAGGAGCACCGGCGAGGTCTCGCCGATGCCACGCGCGGTGCCGAGAATCACGGCGGTCACGAGGCCCGACCGGGCCGTCGGCAGCACCACGTGCCAGACCGTGCGCCAGCGGCTCGCGCCCAGCGCATACGCGGCCTCGCGCAGGTTGCCCGCCACGAGTCGCAGCACCACATCAGAGGTGCGGATCACGATCGGAAGCATCATCACCGTGATGGCGATCGCCGCCGCGAAGCCCGAGCGCTGCTGCGTGATCAGCACGATCACGGCGGCGTACACGAAGAGGCCAGCGACGATCGAGGGCAGCGCGGTCATCGCGTCGGCAATGGTGCGCACGAACCGCGCAAACTTGCCGCCCACCTCGTTCAGGAAGAGCGCGGTCACGATGCCGAGTGGGATAGTGATGGCGAGCGCGATGCTGATCTGGATCAGCGTGCCCACGATCGCGTGCAGGATGCCGCCCTCGGTGAGCGGATCGAGCGGACCCGAGAATTCCATGGTCTGCGTGAAGAAGTTGAGGTGGGGAAGCGCCTCCTGGCCGCGGCCGAGCGTGTAGATCACGACGAAGACGAGGGCACCCACGAGGATCACCCCGGCGCTCGCGAGCAGCACGGTCGCGACGCGATCCATCACCGCCTGCCGGTCGGAGGTGAGGCTCACCAGGTAGGCGTAGATGCCGATGAAGCCCACGAAGGTGACGAGAAACCAGCCGACCGGCCCCGTGAGCGGCGCGATCCACCCGAAAAGCAGGGTGGCGGTCGCCATCGCGGCAGCCAGCGCGCCCAAGATGTTGAAGGCTTCTTCGAGGCGGATCCCGCGTAGCGTGCGCTTCGGCCCTTCCTCGATGCCCGACGGATCCGGGATGTGCGTCGACAGCACCCGCGCGGGCGTGGGTGCGTCAGCCACCTCGGCGGCGGCGTCGGGCACGGGTGCTGCCGCGGCGGACGGCAGCGGCTCGAGCAGGTCGGTGGTGTTGGGGATCGACATCACGCCTCACTCTCAGCGCCGGAGCGCGACCGGGCTACGACCGACGACGCCGTGAAGTTGATGACCAGGGTGATGAGGAAGAGGGCGAGGCCGGCTGCCATCAGCGCCGAGAGGCCGAACTCGCTCGCCTCGCCGTAGCGCAGCGCGATGAGCGCCGACACCGAGTTGCTGCCGGTCTTCAGCACCTGCCAGTTGATGACGAAGATCGGGGAGATGATCATGTAGACGGCGATGGTCTCGCCAAGCGCGCGCCCGAGACCGAGCATGGTGCCGCCGATGATGCCGCCGCGGCCAAAAGGCAGCACGACGTTGCTGATCATGACCCAGCGGGTCGAACCGAGCGCGAACGCCGCCTCGCGCTCACCCGCGGGCGCCTGCGAGAAGGCCTCGCGCATGACCGAGGTCTGCGTCGGCACCACCATCAGCCCGACCACGATGCCCGCAATGAATGCCGACGAGGTGAAGGCGCTGGCCTCGGTGAGCACCTCCCCGTTATCGCCGGTCACCGCGAAGATCGGGATCCACCCGAAGTATGTGGAGATCCACTGGGCCACCGGGATCACGTTGGCCTGCAGAAAGAACACACCCCAGAGGCCGAATACCACGCTGGGCACCGCTGCCATGAGGTCGACGAGCGTGATGAGCCACTGCTGCACGCGTCCGCGGGTGACCTCTGAGATGAGGAGTGCAGTGCCGAGCGCGAGCGGCACCGACACCACCATCGCGATCAGGGCGATCGTGATGGTGCCCGAGAGGATCGCCAGGATGCCGAAGGTCTGCGTCTCGGGCGACCACTGCTGCTCGGTGAGGAAGGAGAAGCCGGCGACCCCGATCGCGTCGGCTGCGCGAATCGAGAGGAACACGCCGACGGCCAGCATGGTGGACACCGTGATGATGCCCGCGGTGAACGCGCTCGAGCGAAACACGAGATCGGAGATCGACGGTCGCGACTTCAGATTGCGGGGGGAATCGCCGTCTTCGGCTGCGGATCCTGCGACTACGTCAGGGGCGCCCAAAGCCGTCCGCCCCTCGGAGGATGCGAACAGCTCATCGAGCTCGTCTCGCTCTCGCTTCATGGGCACCCGGTTCTCGTTTTCTGTTTCGAAGTCATGGGGCTGCGCTGTTGCAGGTCTGTATCACCGCACCCTGGAAGCCGCCCTTCCTGAGACTAGGAGTGCCCCGTGAACGGGAGTCGCGGTTATGGGAAACACCCGCTAACGAAGGGTGAACACTTGGGGGTACGCCGCGTGTTTACGGGCCGGTCGGATCAGTGGGATCGGGCGGGCCTGCGGGGTCGACCGGGTCTGCGGGGTCGACGGGGTCAGTGGGGTCGGACGGGCTGATGGGGTCGCCAGGGTCAGCCGGAGTTGGGGGCGGCGCTGTCACCTGAGTACCGAGCGTGAACGTCACTTGCGAGCCCAGGCGAACCACGGTGCCCGCCGCCGGGAGCGAGGCCGTAACGAGCGGGGTAGCGGAGGAGGTGGGAGAAACCTGGCTTCCCGAGCCGCCCTGATTGCCCTGATTGCCTATGCCTCCCTGAGCGGCACGCACTGCGGCCCCGGAGAACCCCGCGGCAGCGAGCGCCGACTGCGCCTCCGCCTCGGTCAGGCCGGCGAGGGTCGGCACCGCGTTCCACCCCGAAGCGATGGTGAGCTGGATCGGGGTACCCGGTGCCACGCGAGCTCCCGCAGGATTCGCCATGGACACCACG
Organism: Leucobacter fengyongliangi; assembly: GCF_052386045.1. NCBI lineage: Bacteria > Bacillati > Actinomycetota > Actinomycetes > Micrococcales > Microbacteriaceae > Leucobacter > Leucobacter fengyongliangi. The sequence continues at coordinate 2,506,493 of NZ_CM126356.1, forward strand.
GTTTCAGCAGCCGCGGAGCTATTGCTGGTCGCGATCTCCCCCACCGTGAGCCCGGCGGCCTCGAGCAGGGCGCGCGCTTCGGCGAGAGTGCGCCCGATGAGGTCCGGCACCGCGACCAGCCGCGGGGCAATGACGGTGGGCTCGGGCTCGACAACCACCGCAGCCTGCCTCGGCGGCTCGGAGCTCGTGGCCTCGACCCGGGGGGCATCGCGGCCTCCGATCATGGCGACGATCCCACCCACGACGAGCGCCATCACCACGAGCGCCGCGCCACCTAGGAGGAGGAGGCGGGACCCCGGGCGCGACGCGCGCAATGCCTGTCGCCCACCCGTGCTGCCGCCCCACGCTCCCGCCGATGCGGGTGCGCCCGGCCCCGGCCTCAGTGCTCGACCCTGCCCCTTGCCAAGCCCCTGCTCCAGCCCCTGCGCGGGCAGCGGCACGGGCACGAGCTGCGCCGTCACCACCTCGTTTTCCAGCAGGGCGATCCTGGTGTCGCGCACCGCCCACCGCATCTCTTGCGCCGTGGCGAATCGCTCGTGCGGCGACTTGCGCAGGGCCCGCAGCACGAGGCGGTCGACTCGCTCAGGAAGGTCCGGCTGGTGCAGCGATGGCGGATCCACCGGGTCGTTCACATGAGCCAGCATGAGAGCTTCGGCGTTCTCGCGCTCGAAGGGGGCCCGCCCGGTGAGCGCGAAGTAAAGCACCCCGCCCGCCTGGTAGAGATCGGCACCCGGGTAGATGGGCGATCCGGAAGCATGTTCGGGCGAGAGATACGGCGCGCTCCCCCATATGAAGGCGGGCACGGGGCTCGCTGCGGGCACGGTAGTCGGGGGGGTCGCGGGGGTCGCGGCAGGCACTGCGGCAGGCACTGCGGGCACGTCAGGTATGGCAGGTACTGCAGGTGCGGCGAAGCTGGCCGAGGCGGTGGCACCCGGCGGGCCCGCGAGACCGAAGTCAAACAGCCGCACGTTCGCCGGGTCAAGCGGCTGGCCGGGCGCGACGCTCACCATCACATTGGCAGGGGTCACGTCACGGTGCACGATGCCAGAGCGATGCACGGCGTCGAGCGCATCGAGCAGCGACTCGGCCAGCACGAGCGCGTCGGCCACGCTGAGCGGCCCCGAATCGCGCACGTGCCGGGCCAGAGTGCGCCCCTCGATGACCTCCATCGCGACCCAGGCCTGCGGCGGCAGCCCGGGAAGCTCCGCCTCGCCGCAGTCGATGATGCGCACGACGCCGGGGTGTTGCACGCGCGCCACGAACCGCGCCTCGGCGAGAAAGGCCTGGCGATCCACAGTGGATCGCGAGAGCTCTGCGCGCAGAACCTTCAGCGCCACGCGAGCGTCCGTCACCCGCTCGCGGGCCTCCCACACGGTGGCGGTGCCGCCGGCCCCCAGCTCACGCACGAGCTCGAACCTGCCGAACGCGAGATCCACCTTCGCCTCGCTCGCCGTCATTCGGGTACCGCTCTCGCGCCAGTTGATATCAACGCGTCGAGGGTACGTGAGCGAGGTAGACGGGAGGTTGCCGCGTGGTAACAGGTCGGGCGTGAGTGGTTGCTTCACCACGAGTGAACGAGCCACTTGCGCCCTGCCTGGGGAAGCGCAACCGTGATCCGCGCCCGCCGCCCTGGGAAGAGCCGGGAGAAGAGACCGCTGGAGAGGCCACAGAAGAGGCAGAAGAACAGGCAGAAGAAGAGGCGACAGAAAGTTCGATTCTGGAACGCTCAGAACCGCAGTTTCTGTCGCATCCTCCCCTATTCCGAGAAGGCTTGGCGGATCAGGCTGCGTGGATCAGGCACTCGCACCCTGCCGCGGGGAAGCGCGAGCGCGATCCGCACGTCCCTACACGTGGTGGTAGGGCCGACCCCCGGCAATCTCTTGCGCGCGATACAGCTGCTCGGCGACAATCAGCCGCACCAGCTGATGGGGAAACACGAGCTGCGACAGGCTCCACACGAAGTCGGCCCGCTGTCGCACTCGATCGTCGACGCCGTAGGCCCCGCCTATCACCAGCGACACCTGCCGCCCCGCATCGAACGCCGCCTGCAGCGTGCGGGCGAGCCTCGGCGAATCGACATTCTTGCCGCGCTCATCGAGCAGCACAAGAAACTCTCCCGCGCCGATCTTGCCAAGCACCCGCTCGGATTCTTCGCTCCGCGCCGCATCACCCTCGCGCGACGAGTGCGGCAGCAGCAGCCACGACGCGTCGAATGGCTTGCGCAGGCGCTTCTCGTAGCGCGCGATACCGCCGTCGACCCAGGGTTCGTGCTTCTTACCGATCGCGAGCACTCGTACCGTCATGAAGCCACATCCCTTCCGAGCGCCAGAGGCACTCGGCACTGGCGTCGCGGCGAGAGCCAGAAATGGGTCTCGCTCTGAGCTCCAGCGTGCAGCCTCTTGCCGATCGCGATGACGCGAACACTCACGGTGCACCCATCGCTAGTCGACGCGCACGGTGTCGAGATACTCGGCCACCCGCCCGATCGCCTCGGTCAGCACATCCACCCGGGGCAGCGTCACGAACCGCAGGTGGTCGGGGGTTGGCAAGTTGAAGCCGCGGCCGTTCGTCACCAGCACACTCGTCGCGCGCAACAGGTGGATCACAAACTCCTGGTCGTCTTCGATCGGGTAGCGCGTCGGGTCGAGGCGGGGAAAAAGGTACATCGCCCCACCCGGAAGCTCACAGGTGACACCCGGAATCGCGGTCAGCAACCGGTGCGCCGCGTCGCGCTGCTCGCGCAACCGCCCGCCCGGCCCACACAGCGCCCCGATCGACGACTCGTGCGACAGCGCAATCGGGATCGCGTACTGCGCCGGCACGTTGGCGCACATGCGCATGTTGGCGAGCAGCGTGAGCCCCTCGAGGAAGTCGATCGCGAGCTCGAGGTCGCCCGAGGCGACGACCCACCCCGAGCGGTACCCCGCGACGCGCTGCGCCTTCGACAGCCCACTGAATGTCAGGCACAGCGTCTCGTTGACGTGCCGGGCCGCATGCTCGTGCACCCCCTCGTACAGCACCTTCTCGTAAATCTCGTCGGCGAGCAGCACCAGCCCGTGCCGTTCGGCAAGCGCCGCGAACCCCCGCACGAGCTCGGCCGAATACACGGCCCCGGTGGGGTTATTCGGGTTGATGAGCACGATGCCCTTGGTGCGCGGGGTCACGAGCGCCTCGATCGCCGCGAGGTCAGGCATCCACCCGTTCTGCTCGTCGCACGGGTAGTGCACGGCGCGCCCGCCCGAGAGGGTGACCTGCGCGGTCCAGAGCGGGTAATCGGGCGCGGGCACCAGCACCTCGTCGCCGTTGCTCACGAGCGCTTGCAGCACCAGGGAGATGAGTTCGCTGACCCCGTTGCCCAGGTACACGTGCTCGGGTTCGACGCCCGTGATCCCGATGCCGGTGTAGTAGTCGGCCACGGCCTCGCGGGCCACCAGCACGCCACGCGAGTCGCTATACCCCTGCGCCTCGGGCAGCACCCGTCGCAGTTCCTCCACGATCTCGGGCGGTGCCTCGAACCCGAACGGGGCCGGGTTGCCGATGTTGAGCTTGAGGATCCGATGCCCCTCGCGCTCGAGTCGCTCGGCCTCTTCGAGAATCGGGCCGCGCACGTCGTAGCGCACCCCGCTGAGCTTGCTGGATTGAGTGATGGCGCGCACGTAAAGATTATTTCACTCGCGCGAGTGGATCGCGTACACGCCCGGTTCCAGACCGACTACGCGCCGGCGAGCGCCCGGGTGTCGTCGTCGACCCAGTCAAGCGATCGCTCGACCGCCTTGTTCCAGAGGCGCAGGAGGCGCTCGCGATCCACCGTGTCCATCCTTGGCAACCAGCGACGCCCCTCGCGCACCAGCGCACTGAGCTCGTGTTTACCCGCCCACACGCCCGTGGCGAGGCCGGCGGCGAAGGCGGCACCCAGCGCGGTGGTCTCGAGCACCTGGGGGCGCACCACGTCAATACCGAGCATGTCGGCCTGAAACTGCATCATCATGTCGCTGGCGGATCCGCCGCCGTCGACCTTCAACTCGGTCAGGGCGACACCCGTGTCTGCCGCCGCCGCGTCGATCACCTCGACGGTCTGGTACGCGCAGGCCTCGCTCGCCGCGCGCACCAGGTGCGCCCGCGTCACGAAGCGGGTAAGCCCAACGATCACGCCGCGGGCATCGGGTTGCCAGCGTGGAGCGAACAACCCCGAGAACGCGGGCACGATGAACGCCCCACCCGCGTTGGGCACGCTCGCCGCCAGCCCCTCGATCTCGGTGCTGTCGCGCAGCACGCCGAGGTTGTCGCGCAGCCAGTGGTGCAGCGAACCCGCCACCGCGACCGAGCCCTCGAGCGCGTAGGTGGGGGCCTCGTCGCCGAGGCGATACGCCACGGTGGTGAGGAGCCCGTTGCGCGAGCGCACCGGCTGCTCCCCCGTATTCACGATCAAGAACCCGCCGGTACCGAAGGTGTGCTTGGCATCGCCCGTGGCGAACGCCGCTTGCCCGAAGGTCGCCGCCTGCTGGTCGCCCAGGATTCCCGCGATCGGCACACCTTCAAGCCCGGGCACGCCGCGGACCTCGCCAAGCACCTGCGACGACGAGACGATCTTCGGCAGCATCTCCCGCGGAATGCCGAAGGTATCGAGGGCTTCCTGGCTCCAGTCGAGGGTCTCAAGATCGCACAGCAGGGTGCGGCTGGCGTTGGTCACATCGGTGATGTGGATCCCGCCGCCCGTCGCACCACCCGTGAGGTTGTAGACGAGCCACGAGTCGATCGTGCCGAAGCGCAGCTCGCCGCGCGCCGCGCGCTCGGCGACACCCGGCACCTCGTCGAGCAGCCAGCGCACTTTGCTCGCCGAGAAGTAGCTCGCGAGCGGCAGCCCGGTGATCTGCCGCAGGCGCTCGGTGCCGAGCGGATGGTCGGCGGCGAGCGCATCGATGATCGGCTGCGTGCGAGTGTCTTGCCACACGATCGCGTCGGCGACGGGTGTTCCGGTTGCGGCATCCCACACGACCGTCGTCTCGCGCTGGTTGGTGATGCCCAGGCCGGCGATGCGATCCGCCCCGATGCGGGCCGCCGAAAGCGCCTCGCGCAGCAGCGCCTGTGTGGTGTGCCAAATCTCGGTTGCGTCGTGGCCGACCCAGCCGGCCCGCTCGAATATCTGGCGGTGTTCGCGCTGCGCGGTCGCGACCTCGCGCGCCTCGCGGTCGAACACGATTACCCGGGTGGAAGTGGTGCCCTGATCGATCGCCACGATGTGGTCTCGCGTCGCTGCTGCCATGCATCGAAGCCTAGCGGCCGCCTCCGCGGTTCGAGGTTCCCGCGACCTCATCGCGGGTAGGGCGCAAGTGGCTGCTTCCGGACAACGGAAGCAGCCACTTGCGCCCAACCTGATTGGAGACGGGGTCGGCGAGGCCGGGGGCGGGGGTCTCGCGAGCGCAGTAAACTGGCGCCCATGGCCGAAACCCTGCGCGTCGCCTCCGTCAATGTGAATGGCATCCGTGCCGCCTTCCGCAAGGGCATGGGGGACTGGCTCGATGCCCGCGACGTCGACGTGCTCGCGATGCAAGAGGTGCGCGCCGACGACACCCACCTCGAGCAGCTCCTCGGCGAGGGCTGGCACCTCCTGCACGACCCGTGCGACATCAAGGGCCGCGCGGGTGTCGCGATCGCGAGCCGCGTGCCCGCGACCGGGTATCGCAAGCGCCTCGGCGCGGAGGACGCGCAGGAGACCATCCAGTCGTCTGGCCGCTGGCTCGAGGCCGACTTCGACCTCGGGGGCACGCCTGTCACCGTCGTCAGCACCTACGTGCACTCGGGCGAGGTCGACACTCCCCGCCAGGAAGCGAAGTGGGCGTTCCTCGATGCCATGGGCGAGCGCATGCGCCAGCTCCAGGCAGCCTGCGAGTACGTCGCGATCCTCGGCGACCTGAACGTCGGCCACCGCGAGCTCGACATTAAGAACTGGAAGGGCAACGTGAAGCGGGCGGGCTTCCTGCCGCGCGAGCGGGCCTACTTCGACCGCTTCTTCGGCGTCGCGGGCGAGAGCGTCGTGGGCGTTGACGGGAGCGCGGGCGAGGGTCTGGGCTGGGTCGACATCGGTCGCCGATGGCATGGTGAGGTGCCCGGCCCCTACACCTGGTGGTCGAACCGCGGGCAGGCCTTCGACAACGATTCGGGCTGGCGCATCGACTACCACGTGGTCACACCGCCCCTCGCCGAGCGCGTCGCACACTATGCGATCGACCGCGCCCCCTCCTACGACACCCGCTGGAGCGACCACGCCCCCGTCGTGGTCGATTACCGCGCCTAAATCTTTCACCCGGTGGATCGCCTGGCGATCCACCCCCACACCGTGAGCGGCAGTGCCGCCAGAAAGCCTGAACACCATGAGCGAGAACACCAAGCCCGTTATTTTCTCAGGGATGCAGCCCTCGAGTGATTCACTGCACCTCGGCAACTACATCGGCGCGCTCACGCAGTGGGTCGACATGCAGGAGAGCTTCGATGCGTTCTTCTGCGTCGTGAACCTGCACGCCATTACGGTGCCGCAGGATCCGGCAGACCTCGTTGAGCGCACCCGCTCGACCGCGGCACAGTACATCGCGGCCGGCATCGACCCCGCGAAGTCGACCCTGTTCGTGCAGTCACACGTGCCCGCGCACGCCGAGCTGGCGTGGGTGCTGAACACGCTCACTGGGTTTGGTGAGGCGAGCCGCATGACGCAGTTCAAAGACAAGTCGCAGCGCTACGGCGCAGACACCGCCTCGGTGGGGCTGTTCACCTACCCGATTCTGATGGCCGCCGACATCCTGCTGTATCAGGCCGATGCCGTGCCCGTGGGCGAGGATCAGCGCCAGCACGTCGAGCTGACCCGCGACCTTGCGACCCGCTTCAACAGCCGGTTTGGGGCAACGTTCACCGTGCCCGAGGCGCAGATCCAGAAGGACACCGCAAAGATCTACGACCTGCAGGAGCCGACCTCGAAGATGTCGAAGTCCGCCGAGAGCGAGGCGGGCCTCATCAAGGTGCTGGATCCCGCCAATGTCACGAAGAAGAAGATCATGCGGGCGGTGACCGACGACGACGGCGAGATCCGCTACGACCGCGCGGCGAAGCCCGGGGTGTCGAACCTGCTGACGATCTTCGCGGTGTTGACCGGGCGTTCGATTGAGTCACTCGAGCGCGAGTTCGACGGGCGCGGGTATGGAGACCTGAAGAAGTCGCTGGTCGAGGTGGTCGAGGAGACCTTCGCCCCCGTGCGCGCCCGCACCGCGGAGCTGCTCGACGACCGCGCCGAGCTCGACCGCCTGCTCGCGGGAGCCGCGGATCGCGCGAACGAGGTCGCGAGCCGCACCCTCGCCACGGTCTACGAGCGGATCGGGTTGCTGCACCGGTAGCCCCCCGCCGAGGGGTCGCAATCCCACCACCCGCACGCGAATGGTGGTGGAATTGCGCCTCCTCGATGCGCCCAGGTCGGGCGCGAAGGTGGACTCCCTCCATAGAATGACCACATGACTGAGAGCGCAGCCGCCCGCACCAACACACCCGCTCCTGCAGCACCCTCCAGGGTCGGCCGCCTCGCGCGGGTCGCGCTGCGCGTGCCATTCGCCGCGCTCCTCGTTCTCGCGATCCTCGCGATCGCGATCGCGACTGGATCGCTCCTCTCGCCCGCCGCGGCCATGCCCTGGTTCGAGCGGATCGCAACCGGCCTCCCCGCCTTCGCGGAGGGGCGCTGGTTCACGGTCGCGACCTCTCCCTTCGTGCTCAGCCCGCCGATCGCGCTGCTGCTCATCGCACCCGTGCTCATCGGCGGCGTGGGTTGGGCCGAATGGCGTTTTGGCACCCTCCGCACCGTGGGCCTCTTCGCCGCGGGCCACCTGGTGGGCGTGTTCGGCGCGGCCGGCGTACTGCTGCTCGTCGCCCCGAGCGGCTGGCCATGGGCGGTGCGCCTGTCTGAGGCGCTCGACGTGGGGCCCTCGGCTGGCGCCTTCGCCTGCCTCGCGTTCGTGCTCGCCACGCTGCCCTCGCCCTGGCGCCTGCGCACCCGCTTCGCGCTCGGCGTGTGGGCGGCGATTGAGGTGCTCTACATGGGTCAACTCGCGAATCTCGAGCACGCCATCGCCATCACGGCGGGCCTCGTCGCGAGCGGGTGGCTGCCCGCATTCCGCCACCCGGCCGGCCGCCCCAGCACTCGAGAGTGGCGCGTGATGTCATTCGCGTTCTTGCTGGCCATCGGGGTGGTGCAGGTGATCGACCTCGCGATCCCCTACGACGGGCCGCTCGGCGAGCACTTCCCCGTCGCAAACGCGCTCGACGTCGCGCTCGACGTGATCTTCATCGCGCTCATCGCGAACGGCATTCGGCTCGGGCTTCGCTGGGCGTGGATCATCACCATCGCCGTCGCCGCCTTCAACGCGCTCTCTGTCGTCGTCGGCCTCGCGCTCGTTCCCTCACTGATCGACTCGGGCACGATCGAGAGCCCCATCGAGGCGCTGAGTCTCGTGCTCCCCGAGGGCCTCCTCTGGCTCGCCCTCCTGGTGGTGCTGGTGTTCGCGCGTGGGGCATTCCGCGTACCGCTGCGCGCGAGTCGGCGTGCCCTCACCGCCGACGGGCTGAGCCGGACCGCAGCACTTGACCGGCTCCGAACCTTGGGCGGCGGCACCATCTCGTGGATGATCGGGTGGGCGCCCAACCGCTACCTGCCCGTGGGCGACGGCCCCACGAACGGCGCGGGATCCACTGGGGTCGTCGCGTACCAGGCCTACGCGGGTGTCGCGATCGGGCTCGGCGATCCGGTCGTTTCGCACGGCGGCCACGCCGAGGCGCTCGCCGCGTTCGCACAGGCCTCCGAGCGGGCCGGCCTGATCCCGTGCGTGTTCTCGGCGGGTCGCGAGGCCGCCGAGGCGAGGCCCGCGGGCTGGCGCGCGGTGATCGTTGCCGAAGACACGATTGTGGATCTGCCCGGCCTCGAACTGACCGGCAAACGCTGGCAGCCGGTGCGCACCTCGGTGAACCGGGCCGCGCGCGAGGGGATCAAGTTTCGCATGTGCCAGCTCGCCGACGAGCCCTTCGGGGTACGCGCGCAGGTGCGGGCAATTTCCGAGCAGTGGACGGGCGACAAGGGGCTGCCCGAGATGCGCTTCACGCTCGGCACGGTGGATGAGGCGATGGATCCGGAGACCCGCGTCGGGCTCGCCGTCGATGCCGACGGCAACCTCCACGGAATCACCTCGTGGCTGCCGGTCTACGGGGGCGGCGGGGAGATCCACGGTTGGACACTCGATCTCATGCGTCGACGCGACGGGGGCTTCGGCCCGGTGATGGAGTTTCTCATCGCCTCCTCTGCCCTGCATTTCGCGGAGGCGGGCTACCAGTTCGTGTCGCTCTCGGGGGCACCACTCGTGCGGCCCGAGGATGCCGAGGCGGGGCCGGTGGATCGCGTGCTGGACGGCCTAGGTGCGCTCATCGAGCCGCTGTATGGTTTCAGGTCGTTGCACCGTTTCAAGCAGAAATTCAACCCACGCGCCGAGCCGCTGCACCTGCTCTTCCGTGACGAGGGCGATCTGCCGCGCATCGCGGTCGCGTTGACGCGCGCATACCTGCCCGACGCATCCCTCCGCGACCTCGTGGCCTCGGCCGCTGCGAGCGTGCCCGCAGCCGAGGCCGCACCCTCGGGCGGGTCACAGTGACTGAGGGGCCGGCTGCGCGCCGCGCCAGCGCGGCATCTCGAGTCAATGCGTTTTGGTTCCTCAGCGGCGAGATCGTGGGGTGGATCGCGCAGATCGCCCTGCTGTGGGTCGGAGCCCGCTACGTACTCATCGACGACGGGGACGAGATCGACGAGACGCTGCGGCTCTTCGGTTGGTGTCTGATCGGCACGGGCTACCTCGCCTTCACTGCGGCCTGGATGCACCTCAGCGTCAGGTTCAGTGACCACGACCATCCGCTGTTTCGTCGCCTGGCAGGGTTTCCGCTGCTGCGCTGGTTCTCGCTCATCGTGACGTTCGCGTCGAGCGCGGTCGGGCTGACTGCCGCACTCACCCTCATTCTCGTGCGCGACGACCCCGACCACCTCGCGATCTACGAACTCGCGGCGGTGTGGACGATGCTCGTTTCGTGGGCGCTGTTTCACTGGGGATATGCGCGGGTGTACCACGGCAAGTACCTGCGCGCCGCCGGCCAGCCACCGCTCGTCTTTCCTGGAACCGATGAGCCCCGCCTTGCCGACTTCGTCTACTTTTCCTTCTCCAACGGCACTTCCTTCTCGGTCAGCGACGTGATGGTCACCACCACCAAGATGCGGTGGACCGTGGTCTGGCACAGCGCATTCAGCTTCTTCTTCAACGCGCTCATCATCGTGCTCAGCATGAACACGATCGCCGGCGGGTTGCAGGGGTCTGGGATCGAGCTCCTGGGGTAGACCGAACCCTCTGAATGGATCGCGCGGAACACTGCAGTTGGCAGCCGTTTACGCGATCCATTCCATTGGGTGAGTCTACGTACCAGCCTTGTGACGCTTACCCAAGTACGTTGACAAGCCCACCGCTGCGAGTAACGCGAGACCGTTGAATACATTTGATGCCCAGCCGCTTGCTCCCGAGAGCGTGAGGCCGCTGACCGATATGGACACGAACACCGCGCCAATGATGGTGCCCACGACGTTGAAAAAACCCGGGCGGATCGCGGTCGCTCCCAAAAATACCGCTGCGAGCGCCGGAAATAGCAAGGAGTTGCCGTCAGAGGCTGTGCCACTGCCCGTCCGCGCAAGTGCTATCACTCCGGCTAGACCTGCAATCGTGCCTGCAACGATGAAGCTCCACCAGACATTCTTCGTTACGGGAAGACCGACGAGCTTCGCCGCGGTTGCGTTCGAGCCGATGGCATACAGCGAACGACCAAAGGGTGTGTGGGTAAAGAAGTACCAGGCAACTGCCGCGACTGCGAGTGTAATGAAGAACACCGCAGGGATACCGAAGAGGCGAGACGAACCGAATCGAATAAGGGCCGGATCAACACCACTAATGATCGATTGGCCTCCCGTATACCAAATCATCAACCCCGAGATAAACATCGCCATGCCAAGTGTCGTGACAAACGGACTCATGCCGAGCCTAGTCACGAAGAACCCGTTGATCACACCGACGGCCATTCCAGCCACGATGCAAATAATGATCACCAGCCACAATGGAAGTCCTGCTCTGGCCATGAGCCCAGCGCACAGCACTTGACTCATTGCCGCGGTCGCGCCCAAGGAGAAGTCAAAGTAGCCGCAAATGAGCGGAAACAAAGCCGCAACGGCCACCAGAGCGATTACCGCCTGGCTGCCGAGGATGACGTTCACGTTGTTAATGGTGGGGAAAGCATTCGAGGACTGCGGGAAAAATGCGAAGAACGCGAAGACAAGTACCGTGAGGACGGGAAGCGCGTAGGCCTCGAGCAGTTTCAGCCAGGGCGACTGTCGCGGCAAAGCGATAGAGACCGTATTGGTCGTCGGTGGCGTGGATGTTTGGGTCATTGCGGCGTCTCCGTTGTCGCGTCGTGAATGGTCTTTTCTCGCAGTACGAGGCTGGTGAGCTCGTCAACGCCAAGATCACCGGCGATGACTTCATCTGAAATCTTTCCGCGACTGAGCACCAGAGCTCGGTCGCAGAGTGCGTGTATTTCGCTGAGATCGCTTGAAGCGACGATCACCGTGCAACCGTCTGCTGCCGCGCGTCGAATGATGTCGTAGATGTCGGCGCGACTCATCACGTCCACGCCCTGTGTGGGTTCATCGAGAAGGAGAAGCTTCGGATTCCGATGCATCCATCGCGAGATCACGACCTTCTGTTGGTTTCCTCCGGACATCGACGAGAATAGTGCGTCAGGGCCAGCTACCTTTACGCCAAAGGACTCGATCAACTCGCCCGCGATGCGACGTTCTCTCCCCCTCGGCATTGCACCTGCGACCCAATTCTCTGAGTAGGTCGCGACCGCCACGTTCTCGGATACAGACATGTCAGGGAACGCTGCTTCAGCTCCCCGATCTTCAGGTACCAGCGCGACACCAGCTGCCATCGCCTCACCGATGTTACGCGGCGCAAACGTAGCCCCAGAGAACATCATGCTGCCGCTCTCCGGCCGGTGTTCCCCAAAGATCATTTTAAGCACGCTGGATCGGCCCGACCCAACCAAACCCGTGATCCCGAGGATTTCACCCCGATGAGCCGTGAAGTCAATGCCACGTATGGGCCCGCCGCGCAATCCCGCAACAGAGAAGACAGGCTCCCCTTGCACGTTCGCGGCGTGCCCCGTCGGTCGGAGGGCTTTCACAAGACCACCCGCCATAATTTCTACGAGTTCGTCCTCCGTCGGCACGCGATCCACAATCGTCCCTGCGACTCGTCCGTCTCGGTACACCGTGAAGTCGTCAGCAACTGCGAGCACTTCACGCAGACGGTGACTCACGATGATGACGGTCTGGCCCATCTCTGAGCGTCGACGCACCCGCTCGAGCAACAGCTCTGACTCGTGCGCCGCGAGCCGCGCAGTTGGTTCGTCAAGCACCAGCACTCGATCAGTTGCCTCGTTCTGATCCTGCAGTGCTCGAGCAATCGCAACCATGGTCTGGTCTGAAGGTCGTAGGTCGCGGATCGGAGTTTGTGGATGATGGGCAATCTCATACTGTTCCAGCAATCTGGCGACCTGCGAGCGAAGTCCGCGCCAATCGATGCCTCCCGCACGACGCGGGTATCCGTTGTCGAGGGCGAAGTTCTCTTCTATCGACAGGTTTTCGAAGAGCCCAAGATCCTGATGCACGAATCGCAGACCTGCATCTTGAGCAGTCGCAGGAGAGTAATCGTTCAGATTAAATTGCTTGCCAAAGACTTCAAGTTCACCCTGGTCGGCCTTGTACACGCCAGCGAGAATCTTGATTGTGGTGCTTTTGCCGGAGCCATTCCCGCCGAGTAAAGCGTGAACCGTGCCGGGGCGCACATCTAGCGAGACATTGTTGAGTGCGCGAGTACCGGCGAAGCTCTTATTCAGGTGAGCGATTCTGAGGGCCCGAGCCCCCACTTGGGGCGATGGACCGTGGCCTGTCGCCCCAAGTGGAGTGTGTGAATCGTTGGTCACTTACTTGCCCCAGGATTCGAGGAACTTTGAACGGAAATCGATGGATCCTTCGTATCCGCCGGTTTCAGGCATGTTGTTATCGGCATCGATCACCTGGATCGACTGCCCAATGTAGGCGGCCTCCTGACCGTTGCGGATGCGGATAGCGGTGTCGATCGAGCCCCAGGCCTCCCACGAGGTTCCCAGAGCAACAGTTGCCGTGATGCCCGGTTGTCCGTTTCGTATCATGTCGAGAGCTCCCTCACTACCGAAGGCACCAATGACCGTCAGCTGATCCGCCATGCCCGACTGCTCGATCGCCGTCGCGAGGCCGGTGACCAGGTACCCGTCGGTCGGCACGATGAGCGTGTTTGCATCTGGGTTCGCGAGCAGCGCGCTCGTGACCTTCTGCAGGTAGGAATTGTCGGCGGTCTCAGGATCAGAGATATCAACCACTTCGAGAACATCGCCACCTCCGAGTTCGCCGAGCTGGGTTTCGAAGCTCTCAGTGATCCACGGACCCCACACGTTGGTCGTGCTGTTGATCACGACCGCCTTCACGTCACCGTCATTCTTGCCATACGCATAATCGGCCATCAGCTCACCGAAGGTGTAGAAGAACGGCGGCATGTCGGGCAGCCACAGTCGCTCGGAATCCCACACCTTTGGATCGCAGTCATCGACGCCACCGCCACCGATGATGGTGACTCCAGCGGCCGCCGCTTCCTGGAAGGCGGCAGCCGCGGCACCGCAGCCGATACCCACAGGCACGAGAACATCTGCGCCGCCGGCAATGGCCTGGCGGATCGCAGTTGCAAAGCCTTCGGGGTTAAGCTTTCCATCGACGAGGTTGGCATTCCAGCCCGCGGCTTCAGCAGCCTCGATCATGGCCGCAGCCGGAGCCGCACACGTCGGGTTCTGCTCACCGCATGACATCACGTAGAACGTCAGGTCTTCTTCGACCTCTGTCGCTTCGAGATCACTCAAGTCGGATCCGACACCCTCGAACGCGCGATCGAGCGCCTCCTGCGCCGAGGCACTAATCGAGTTGTTACTGCCGGAATCCTCCGCGCCAGTCGAATCGTCGGTACCGCTGCTGCAGCTGGTGAGAGCGAGAGCGGCGAGCAGCATCGCTGAAATCGATGCCACGGCCTTAGTCTTCATCACAACTTGCCTCCTGTTATCGACGACAGCGCTGCGATCGGTTCGGCCGCGCTGCCGTATGGCTCCGGTGCGGGAGCCGTGCCATTAGTCAAGACGCTCACGCCCCACCTTGACCAGCATGGCACGACGATGGAAGCCATCGACGCAACGCATGTGTGGCAACACCGCCATTCATAGATGCCTGCCATTTCGTTCGCGGGTATGCCCGCATCTGCCACGCCGGTTAGCTTGGGTGGCATGACGATGACGCAACCGACCGCCGCCGAGCTCTTCTCGCTCGACGGAACCGTGGCTCTCGTGACCGGGGCGACCTCGGGTCTGGGTTTGGCGAGCGCCGAGCTCTTGGCCTCGGCCGGTGCGCGAACGGTGCTCAGCGGGCTCGCGGGCGAACGACCGGCCGAGGTCGCCGCGACGATCGCGGCACGCGGGCTGCCGATCGAGGGAGCCGTCTGCGACGTGACGTCGCTCGAAGAGCTGACGAGCCTCGTCGAGACCACGTTGGACCGATACGGCCGCATCGATACCGTCTTCTGCAACGCCGGCGCGGCGCTCGACACCGGCCCGCACACGACCAGCACCGACGAGCAGCTCGACCGGATGATCGATATCCACGTGCGCAGCGTGATCCGCCTCGCGAATCTCACGATCCCGCAGATGGCGCAGCGCGGCAGCGGCTCGTTCATCATCATGTCGAGCCTGTCGGGAGTGCGCGGCAACTCGCACATCGGCCTGTACGGTGTCACCAAGGCGGCGAACGCTCAGCTCGCGCGCAACCTCGCCGTGCAGTGGGGGGCGACCGGTGTGCGGGTCAACGCCATCTCCCCGGGTGTGATCGCGACCGAGTTCGCGAAACCGATCACGGAGGGCGCCGGCCGCGACGAGCGTCTGCGCAAGACCCCGATGCGCAGGTTCGGCGAACCGTCGCACGTCGCCGGCACGGTGCTCTATCTCGCTTCCGCAGCCGGGGGGTTCACCACCGGTCAGAACCTCATCGTCGACGGCGGAACCGTGGTGAGCGACTGACAGTGGATCGCGTCCCCGCACAGGGGCTCGCGCTCATGCAGCGCCGTCGCACGTCGATCTCAGGCGTCGGCGCCCTCCGCGTCGACTCCCTCCGCGTCGGCGGTCTCGAACTCGACGCGCTCCGCGGTCTTGCGCAGAATGCCGACCAGCCAGCGCAGCGCCGGGTCATCGTTCTTCGACGGGTGCCAGTGCACCGCTTCCACCAGCGTGCGATGACTCAGCGGCGTCTTCGCGACCGTGAGCCCGAGACGGGCCGAGAAGATCTCCGCGACGCGGGCCGGCACAAAGCCGTACATCTCCGTTCCCTCGATCATGTACGGAACGGGCAGGAAGCCGGGCACCTGCATCGCGACGCGCGGAGTCACCCCCGCTTCCACGAGCGCGTCGTTCGCCACCATGATGACGTCTTCGGAGAAGGTGACGTCGATGTAGGGCATCGCGGCGAGGTCTTCGAGCGTGAACTCATCGTCTTTCAATCGGGGGTGGTCGGCGCTCACCAGGCAGACGAAGGTATCGGAGAACAGCGACTGGCGCTTCCCCGGCACCCCGCGGTTCGCCGATGCGACCACGACGTCTTTGCGCAGCAGATCGACCGGATCGACCTCGACCAGCGAGTCGAATTCCACCGAGGCGTTCGGCGCCTCCTCGGCGAGCACCCGCAGCAGCGGCGCCGTCATCACCGAGAGCGCGTAATCCGATGCGGCGATGCGGAACTGCCGATCGCTGGTGAGCGGATCGAACATGGGCCTCAGATTGAAGGTGCGGCCCACCTGGTTCACGGCTTCGCGAACGAACGGCTGAAGCTTTCTCGCGCGCTCGGTCAGTTCGAAGCTGCGGCCGGACCGTACGAGCAGGGGGTCGCCGATGATCGTGCGCAGCTTGGCGACCGAGCTGCTGACCGCGGGCTGGGTCATGCCGATCGCCTCGCCCGCCCGAGTGAGGTTGCGCTCTTCGAGCACAGCGTCGAGCACCACGATGAGGTTGATGTCGATGCCCCGTAGTTCGTCCATACTGGCGATCCCGCTTCCCTGCGTATCGTCTCCAGCATAGCCGGGCTCCAGGGCCTGGCTCGGGCGGGCAGGGATCACAGGCGGTCGGGCCCGTAGGTGCGGCGGGCGGGCGGCGCGGTATGGCCCGGGCTCGCCTGCTCCACGATGCGGTTCTCGATCGTGCCGAGCCCTTGAACCGTCATCGTGACGACATCGCCGACCTGCAGCGGCGGGATCACGAGCTCGCCGCCGGCGCGCGCCCAGCGCTCGGACAGTGCGCCCTGCGAGGCGGTGCCGGTCGCGAGCACGTCGCCCGCACCGACCCATGCGTCGCGCGAGGCGTGCACGAGCATCTCTTCGAACGACCACGACATGTTGCGCAGGTTGTCGGTGCCGACGACCTCGCCATTGATCGCAACCGACATGTCGAGCGCGTACCGATCGCCTTCCCGGTACTGCTCGAGCTCGTCGGGGGTCGTGATCCACGGCCCGAGCGTGTTCGCGAAGTCCTTGCCCTTCGAGGGCCCGAGACCGACGCTCATCTCGCGCCCCTGAACGTCTCGTGCGCTCCAGTCGTTGAGCAGGCAGAAGCCGGCGATGTGCTCGTGGGCCTCTTCGATGGGCACGTCGCGCACGGTGTGCTTGACGATCATTGCGACTTCGAGCTCGAAGTCGAGCTTCTGCGTGAACGGCGGCATGGGTATGTCGGCGCCGCTCGGCACCACCGACCACGGGTTCATGAACAGGAACTGGGGGGCCTCGTACCATGCGGGCGGCACGCTGCCGTCGCCTCCCTCGGTCTTCTTCATGCCCGCGATGTGCGCTTCGAACACGAGGAAGTCGCGCATCGCGCGGGGCTGCACCGGCACGGCGAGCCGTGCATTCTCGATCGGCAGCTTCTGCATGCGCCCGGCGCGCAGGTCGAGATCGCGACGCACCTGCTCGTCGGCGTTCAACAGGTCGAGGATCTCGGGATCGCCCGGAATGTCTTGCAGCCTGCCGTGCTGCACCCGCCCGGTGTGGACGATGCCGTTCGACTCGACGTAGCGCGCGTACTGCGCCATCTTAGAAGTCCAGGGTCTCGTAGAAGTCGCGCTGACGGGTCTCGAGCGCCGGGATCGCCTGGCCGAGCGCCCACTGCTCGAAGTGCGGGTAGGTGCCGTGCTTCTTGAACGCGTCTTCGTCGGTGTAGACCTCGAAGATGCGGAACACGTTCGGTTCCTCGGGGCTCTGGTAGGCCTGGTAGTAGAGGTTTCCGGGCTCCTCGCGCGAGGCGGGCGAGAGCTTCTCGAGGGCCGCGCGAACGGTCTCCTCCTCACCGGCGTTGGCGATCCAGGTGGCGCTGCAAACGAAAGCCATTTCGGGTTCCTTTCTCTGACTTCTTCGTCGGGTTGTTCCCGGCATCTCACACGCTACGACCGTAGCCGGGTTCCGACTACCGACCGGGAGCGATGGTTCCTATCGCCGCGATCGCCGGTCAGCGGCTGCGGGCGCGCGAGCGCGCACGCGCCGGCGGGATCTCCGGCACCTCCACCGTCGCACCGACGGCGCCGCTCAGCTCGCCGATGCGTTCGATGCGAAGCGTCACCGTGTCGCCCTCGCGCAGCGGCGCGGGTGTGCGCGAGCCGTTGCGGCCCCAGAGCTCTCCGAGGCAGCCGCCATTGCCGGCCGTTCCCGACCCGAGCACGTCTCCGGGCACGACCCGCGAGTTCCGCGATGCGTAGGCGACGAGTTCGCCGAACGGCCAGCCCATGTTCGAGAAGAGGTCGTGGCCGACCAGTTCTCCGTTGATCAGAGCTTCGAGCTCGAGCGGCAGGAACCCCTCTTCGTCGACGAGGTCGTCGAACTCGTCTGCCGTGACGATCCAGGGGCCGAGCGTGGTGCCGAAGTCCTTCCCCTTGGCCGGGCCGAGACGCACCTGCATCTCGCGCGACTGCACGTCGCGAGCAGACCAGTCGTTCATGATGGTGTACCCGAAGATCGCCGCGGCGCCCTCGGCAGGGCTGAGGTTCGCTCCGCCGCGCGGTGCGGCGCCGATGACCGCGGCGACCTCGAGCTCGAAGTCGAGCGCCTCGGTCTGAGGCGGCGTGACGCTGTCGCCGGGACCGAGCACTGAATGAGGATTCGTGAAGTAGAAGGTCGGGTACTGATACCAGGCCTCCGGCACTCCGCCCTTGCCGTCGACCGACACGGCGACCCCCTCGACGTGCTCCTCGAAGGCGACGAAGTCCCGAATCGAAGCCGGTACGAGCGGGGCGAGCAGCCGCACCGTCTCGACGGAGGGCTCTTCCCCTTCCGAGGAGGCGATGACGCGCCTGCCGAGCGCGAGTGCCGCATCCAGCCCTGAGGCCAGCAGCGATGCGACCGTGATGCCCTCGGGAAAGGCGACGACCCTGCCGTCGTGCACGAGCCCCTCGTGCACGACGCCGCGGTGCTCCCAGCGTGCGATACGCATATCTCCGCCTACTCCTCGATCAGGGCGACGGCGCGGGTCCATCCGGCCGAGGCGCCGCGCACCTTGGCCGGGAAGCATGCGACGGTGAAGCCGGAATCCGGCAGCGCATCGAGGCCCTGCAGCTTCTCGATCTGACAGTAGCCGACATCGGCACCGGCCTTGTGCCCCTCCCACACGATCGACGGATCGCCGGTCTCCTCGAAGAGCTGCCGGTTGATGCTGACCGGCAGGTCCCAGCCCCACGCGTCGGTACCGACGACTCTGACGCCCTTGCCGGTCAGGTGCAGGGTCGCCTCGCGGCCGAAGCCGATGCCGGTGTCGATGTAATCGTCGCGCCCGTAGGCGGCCGAGGCGACGGTGTGCATGAGCACGATGTCGAAGGGCTGCAGCTCGTAGCCGATCTTCTCCAGCGCCTCATCGATGTCGGCGGGCGCGACCAGGTGACCGTTCGGCAGGTGCCGCAGATCGAGTTTCACCCCGGGCCTGAAGAACCAGTCGAGCGGCACCTCGTCGATCGTCCAGGCGCGCTCGCCGCCGTTCATGGTGGGGTGGTAGTGCCACGGCGCATCCACATGCGTGCCCGCGTGCGTCGTGATCGTGACGGTTTCGGCCGCGAGCCCCTGGCCATCGGGCAACTGCTCGGGCTCGATCCCGTACATCGCGTACATATCTTTCAGCCCGTCGATGTGATCCTTGTACTCGATCTTCGGCCGCAAGAACGGTGGATCGACGGGGATGACATCGTCGAGTGGCATCGAGAGGTCGATGAATCGCATAGGGGCTCCTTCGCTCGGTGCCTCTATCCTTCGCGTTCGGCGGCGGCGGCGACACCCGCTCCCGCAGATGCATGCCATCTGCCGTTCAGAGATCTGGCGGCGTACGCGAGGGCGATCCACGAACCGACCACGGTCGCGGTCACCACGAACGCGTAGGGGCCGGCACTGCGATCGCCCGCCACGCCGACGAGCGGTGCCGCAATACCGGCGAACACGAACTGCAGGGCCCCCATCACCGCGAGCGCCGTCCCGGCGAGGTGCCCGAGCTCGAGCAGAGCGAGCGAGGTGGCGGCGCCGAAGACGAATCCCATGCTGCCGCCGACGAGCAGCATCGAGGCGATCATGGTGAACGCGTTCACCGCGTCTGCCGCGACCGCGTAGAGCGCTACTAGGGCGCCGAGTGAGGCGATGGTCAGGCCGATCGAGATGAGCCTCGTGGGCTCGACCCTGAGAGCGAGTTTCGCAGCGATCGCGCTCGCGATCATCAGGCCGACGCCATCGGCCGCGAGCACGAGCGAGAACATGGCGGGGCTGAACCCCAGCATCGTCTGCAGGATGAACGGCGACGCCGAGACGTAGGCGAACACCGAAGCGAACCCCAAGCCGGCGATGAGGGAGGAGGCGACGAAGAGGCGGGAGCGGATCACCGCGGCGAGGCTGCCGACGAAGCTGCGCACCGAGGTCGCCGCGCGCCTCTCGGGCGGCAGCGTCTCGGGCAGGCCGAAGAGCGTCAGCGCGAGCGTGACCAGCGCGAGCAGCGCGAATGCCCAGAAGATCGACCGCCACCCGGTGAAGGTCAGCAGTTGCGCGCCGCCGACGGCGGCGACGATCGGTGCGACGCCGACGACCGCGCCCCACAGCGAGTACGCGCGCGTGAGCGGGCCACGGCTCAGCCGGTCGGAGAGCACCGCCCGCCCGAGGGCGAGGCCCGCGGCGCTCGTCAGCCCGAGCAGGCCGCACGCGAGGATGAGCACAGGAAGCGAGGTCGAGACCGCGCCCAGAACAGAGGCGAGCACCATACCGACCCCGCCCGCGAGCAGCAGACCGCGTCGCCCCAGCGCGTCGGAGAGCGTACCGAGCAGGAGCTGCCCGATCGCCACGCCGAACGTCGCTGCCGTGATGGTCAGCTGCACCCGGTCGGCACCGGCTCCGAACTCGGCGGCGAGCGCCGGCAGTGCCGGCAGCATCCCGTCGCTCGTGAACGGCCCCATCAGCGTGAGCGCGAGCACCGCGGCGATCATGCCTCCCGGCAGCGCGGCGTTCATCGCCGGCGCGCTCGGCGCGCTCAGGCGTTTCGGCGACATGAGTCAACTTCCTCTTTTTCTTCTGCGGGCCCGCAACCGGGTGCTTCGCAGAGCTGTGGCTAGCCGAGCACCGAGCCGCCGCCATCAACGACCAGGTTGACGCCCGTGATCCACGACGCATCGTCGGAGGCGAGGAACAGCGCGGCGTTCACGATGTCGTCCGGGCGCCCCACACGACGCATCGGGATGCGATCCCAGGTCTCCTTCAGCGGCTGCGGGGGGTCGTTGACGAGGAACGCGGTGGCCTCGGTCTCGATGAATCCGGGCGAGATGCACACCGCGCGAATGCCGAACGGCCCGCCCTCGACGGCGAGCTGCTGCGTGAGATTGATCACGCCGCCCTTCGCCGCACCGTGCACGTTCTGCGGAATGAACTCGACGCCGCGGATGCCCGCGATCGAGCCGATGTTGATGATTACGCCGCGGGAGGCCTTCAGGTGCGGCCACGCGTAGTGCACGGCGTAGAAGACGAGATTGAGCTCGAGGTTGATGTTCTTCTGCCAATCCTCGATCGGCATCTCGTCGATCGTGCGGAACGGTGCCTGCCAGCCAGCATTGTTGTAGAGGACGTCGACCGCCCCGTACGTCTCGACGGCGTCGTCGATCCACTGCGACACCTGCTGCGGGTCGCCCGCGTCGACCGTGAACCCGGAGATCTCGCCGCCCTCAGCCCTGATCTCTGCCACCACCCCGTCGAGCGCGGCGGCATGCAGGTCGCACCCGACGACCTTTGCGCCCTCTTCCGCGAATCGCTTCGCGGCCTGCTTGCCCATGCCCGCGCCGATACCACTGATGAGCACGACCTTGCCGTCATAACGTCCCATAATTCTCCTCCTCGAGTGCTTCCATCGTGCCGGGCAGCGCTGCCTTGAGCTCAGCTGATCGGGCTATGCCTGGTATCTGCTGCCGGCGTTCAACTCAGATGCGGCCCTCGCCGCCGTCGACGAGCAACGTCTGACCGGTCATGAAGCCGATGTCGTCCGAGACGGCGAACGAGACCACCGCCGCGATGTCGTCCGGCAGACCCGTGCGGGGGATCGCCTGGCGCGAGCGCACGGCGGCGAAATGCGCCTCGGGCACGTCCACCAGCGCGTGCTCGGTAGCGGTCAGCCCCGGAGCCACCGCGTTGACGGTGATGCCCAGCGGGCCGAGCTCCGTGGCGAGCGCCCGCACCATGCCGGTCAGCGCACCCTTGCTCGCGACGTAGTGAGTCATCTGCGGCGGCGGCGTGAACTGACTCGATGAGGTGATCATCACGATGCGCCCCCACCCCGCCGCGCGCAGGTCTGGCAATGCCGCCTGCACGAGGTGGAACGCCCCGTCGACGTTGATGCGGAACGTGCGCTGCCACTCGAGCGCGTCGAGCTGCTCGAACGGCGCGATCACCTGGTAGGCGGCGCAGTGCACCACGACCAGGGCCTGGCCGAGTTCGTCACGCACCCGGTCGACGGCGCCCGCCACCGCGGCAGGGTCGCCGAGGTCGCAGGGCACGTCGGCGATTCCGGCCCGCGGCCGCTCGGGCTGCAGAATGTCGAGGCTCGCCACCCGCATCCCGTCGGCGACCAGGCGTTCGGCGATGGCCGCGCCGATGCCGCGGGCGCCGCCCGTCACGATGGCAACGCGGGGCGCGCGCGCTCGATCTACCTCGTTCATTTCTACCTCGTTCATTTGCCCTCTCCTTCGAGTACTGGGAATCTGCGGTGCACGGGTCGGCCATCCGGGCCGGCCGCCGCGCTCACTCCGGGTTTCGGCCGACGAAGAAGTCGGCGAAGGAATCCATGCTCGGTGCGAAGCCCGAGGCGATGAGCCCCTGGCGCAGCTGGTTCATCTGCGGGTCGTGGATGCGCTGGGTCGGCAGGCGAAGCGGGCCGCCGTTGTAGCCGCGCAGCCAGCCCTGAAACTTCCACAGCTGCCGGTTGATGAAGTTGCCGCCGTTGAGCTGCTGCGACACCGCGCTCTTCGCTTTGCGCGCCGGGTGCATCTTCCAGTACAGCTCGGTCACCTCGTCGAACTTTTCTTCGCGCAAGAGCCGCATCGCCTCGGGAATCGTGGGGCCCCAGAACTCGTGATCGCTGGTCGCCGAGAACTGAATCGGCATCAGCTGCCCGAGCGGCAGCAGCTCACCCTCGATGGGGCACGAGATGACGACCTCGTCGCCGAACAGCCGGTACGCCTCGATGATGCCCATGATGCTCGGGAACCCGCCCTCGGCCTTGATGACTGCGATGTTCGGCACGTCGTCGAGCAAGCGGCGAATCAGCCGGGCCGGGATATCGGACGGGTGAATGCGGTTGCTGAAGCCCCACAGGAACATCGGGAACAGGATCACGGCGAGGTTCGTGGCGTCGCACACCGCCTTCGTGTAATCGTAGATCTCCTGCTCCGACTGCGGGTAGAAGTTCGGCGGGTACGAGAGCAGCACGAGTTCGGCACCGGCCGCCTCCGCTCCCTTCACCGCCTCGATGTTCTGCTCGAGATCGCTCCAGCTGGCGTGGTGCACGATGACGAGGTCGTCCCCGGCCTCGTCCTTCATGATCTCGAGGAACCGCAAGTACTCGGGCAGAGTTATGCTCACCTCCGAGACACCCAGGCTGCCCACGAAACCGTGCTGCTTGGCGAGGCGCACGTCGTGGCGGATGCCGAGTTCGCTGAGCGATCTCAGGTCGCTCGTGAACGAGGGAATGGTGCAGTTCACCGCTCCGACGAGTCGTTCGCGGGCCCAGTCGCGGGCCTCGGATTTCGTGTAATCGGCCAAGATCGTCTCTTTCCTTTCGGTGCCTGTGGGTTGCTGCCCGCGCCGCCGGGTTCGCCAGCTGGATCGCGGTGCAGCGGCCCGCGGCACGGTCGCTATTTGCGGATGGTGAGGATGCCTACGGGCAGTGGCGTGCCGACGCCTCGTTCCACCGCGAGTTCGTAGAGCATCTCGGCGATCACGATGTCTTGAAAGCCACTGCCGGTCGACTTGTAGACGGCGATGCCGTGCTCGGGCCGCTCGACGCGGCCGCCGAGAAGATCGTGCAGCGACACGGTGATGGCATCGATGTCGACGCCCGCCTCGCGCGCCGCGATCATGTCGCCGCTGTCGTGCACCACCTCGGCGGGCGCGTCGGCGATGACGATCGCGGCACGCCCGATGATCGCCGGGTCGAGCTCGCGCTGCGACCTGGTGGTCGAACCGACCGAGACGATGGTCGCGTCGTCGGCGACCCATTCCGACCGCACGGTCGGCGATTCGTCTCGCGAGCGCGCCGCGCACAGCACGAGGTTCGCCCCGCGCACCGCATCCTCCGCGCTTGCGACCGATGTGATCGTGATGCCGAGCTCCTCGGAGAGCTCCGCGGCGAAGCGCTCGCGGTTCGCCGCTGTGGGGCTCGTGACGCGCGCCTCGGCGATATCCGCCACCCGCGCGGCGGCACGCAGTTGCGCTCTCGCTTCGAAGCCCGAGCCGACCACGGCCGCCGTCGCCCGCCGCGCGGGAAGCAGGGCGGTGAGCGCCGCAGCGGCCGTCGCCGCGGTGCGAATGCCGGTGATGCGATTGCCGTCGATGAGGGCAGCGAGCCGCGAATCCCGCTGGTCGAAGAGCGTGATGAGATAGCTCGCGAGACCGTTGCGCATCGACGCGGCGATCGTCTTCGAACCGGCGAATCTGGCGCCCGGGGGCGCAGACGGCATCACCCGCTGCCATCCGGCGGCGGTCACCGCGACCGCGCGCTCGGGGGTCGCACCGATGTCGTCGGGCCTGCGGTACGCCTCGCGCAGCGCCTCGATCGCGCTCTCCCAGTCGGCCAGCGCCTCGACATCGGCGTCCGTCAGGAACAGCGTCGGCGGCTCCGCGTTGAACGCGTCTTCACTCATCGTGTCGTCTCCATCCCCAGCTCGCGGAGCACATCCGCGAGGATCCCGCCCTCGGGCACGATCGCTTCGCCACGGATGGCGAAGAACGATTCGAGCAGGTGGCGCCTCGTCGCCTCGCACGCAGCCCGCGCGTCGCGTCGCTCCGCTGCGGCGAGTATCTTGGCGTGGAACTCGTGCGCCGTCGGCTTCTGCATGTCGACACGCAGGCGAATCAGGTCGGCCTCGTCCTGCAGCACGCCGATGAGCCTGACGAGGCTCGGCGAGTCGGCCGCAGCGTAGATGACTCCGTGGAACTCGCGGTTGATGCGGTTGAATCGATCCGACGCGTCGACTTCGCCGCCCGCACTCGCCGCCGCGCCGAGCGGCGACTGCGATTCGAGTGCCGCGTGGAGCTCGCGCATGCGAGCGAGATCCACGTCGGAGAGCCGCGGCACCCCGAGCGCGGTCGCACGGCCTTCGAGGTCGATGCGCAGCGCGGTGACCTCTTCGAGCCGGTTCGGGTCGATGCCCATGACCACCGTGCCGCGATAGGGCTGACGGCGCACCATGCCGAGACCCTCGAGCTGCAGAATCGCCTCGCGCACCGGGGTCTGGCTCACCCCGAGCTCTGCAGCGATCTCGTTGATGTCGATGCGCGCGCCGGGTGCGAGCGCACCGCGGACGATGCGATCGCGCAGCTCGCGCACGACGGCGTCGGTCATTCTTCGGGGTTGCAGAACTGCCATGCCCCAAGGATTATCGATTATCGAATACCGAACTAGCGGTCCGGGGCCATGCCAGTCATCGCGATTCTCGATGGAAGAACGGCCCGCATCGTCGTACGCTCGCGGAGACGCACTGTATTCCGAAGAAGGAGCGCACCCATGGCCATCGCGACGATCAACCCATTCACCGGGCAGACAGAACGGACCTTCGAGGCCCACAGCGAGGAGGAGGTCGAACGCCGCATCGTCGGAGCGCAGAACGCCTACGAAGCGTTGCGATCCACCAACTTTGCGCAGCGGGCGATATGGATGCGAGCTGCAGCAGACCTGCTCGAAGAGGACGTCGAGAAACTCGCCCGACTCATCACCCTCGAGATGGGGCGCCCGATCGCCGGCGCGCGCGCCGAGGTATTCAAGTCCGCGAAGGGCCTGCGTTTCTACGCGGATCGCGCCGCAGAATTTCTCGCACCGGAGCCGCTCGCGGATCCCACCGCGGTGGGGGCGAGTGCAGCGGGCACCCGCTACGCACCCATCGGCGTTGTACTCGCCGTCATGCCGTGGAACTACCCGCTGTGGCAGGTGCTGCGCTTCGCCGGGCCCGCACTCATGGCCGGAAATACCGGGCTGCTCAAGCATGCGTCGAACGTGCCGCAGTCGGCCCTGTACCTCGACACCCTCTTCGAGCGAGCCGGCTTCCCGACCGGCGCCTTCCATACGCTGCTCATCCCCGCGGCGCAGGTCGAGCGCGTGCTGCGCGACAACCGGGTGAAGGCCGCAACGCTCACCGGTTCCGAGCCCGCCGGGCGGTCGTTCGCGTCGATCGCCGGCTCGGAGGTGAAGCACGTGGTGCTCGAGCTCGGCGGTTCCGACCCGTTCGTCGTGCTGCCGAGCGCCGATCTCGACCGGGCCACGACCGTCGCGGTCACCGCGCGCAACCAGAACAACGGCCAGTCGTGCATCGCAGCCAAGCGCTTCATCGTGCACACCGACGTCTACGACGAGTTCACGCGCCTGTTCTCCGAGAAAGTCGCGGCGCTGAAGGTGGGCGACCCATTCGACGAGACGACCGACGTAGGCCCGCTCGCCACCGAGTCGGGGCGCGACGAACTCGCCGAGCAGGTAGCCGACGCAATCGAGAAGGGTGCGAACGTGCTCGCGGGCGGATCCGCGCCTGACCGTGACGGCTGGTTTTACACCCCGACCGTTCTCGAGGGCATCACTCCCGAGATGCGACTCTACCTCGAGGAGGCGTTCGGGCCCGTGGCGACGGTCTACCGGGCAGAGAGTCGCGAAGACGCGCTCCGTCTCGCCAACGGCACGACTTTCGGGCTCAGCTCGTCGGTGTGGACCGCCGACGCCGATGAGCAGGAGTGGTTCGTCGACCATCTCGACGCGGGCGCCGTCTTCGTCAACGGCATGACCGCCTCGCATCCCGAGCTGCCCTTCGGAGGAGTGAAGGATTCGGGCGTCGGCCGCGAGCTCGCCGCCGCGGGCATCCGCGAGTTCTGCAACCTGAAGACGGTTTGGAAGGCCTGAGCCTAACCCCACTCATCACACGAACGGGGTCGGTCGTCCTCTTTTCGAAGAGTGTGACTGACCCCGTTCGTTTCGAAACTCAGCCGTGTCAGCAAGACTACGGGGCAACAACGATCTTGCCCGGCGCGTGCGAGGTCTCCAACGCCTGGAATGCTTCCACCACCGAATCGAGCGGGAACGTCTGCGCGATCGGGAAGACCAGGCTGCCGTCCGCCACCTGCTCGGCGATCGACGCGAGATTCTGCGTGGTGCGCGAGCCGCGCTCGACGTTCAACACGCCGAGCTCCTCGATCGCCGCATACGCCGCGATCGCCGCCATACGATCGACGGGAACCCCGAGCACCACCCCGGCGTCCAGCGCCTCCCGGCCGTGGCAGTCGTACACCGCAGTCACCTGGCCGAGTTCGCGCACGCGGTCGGCGAGGCCCTCGCCATAGGCCACAGGGATCACCCCTGCCGAACGCAGCATTTCATGGTTGCGCGGGTTCGCGGTCGCGATCACCTGCGCACCCGTCGCCGCAGCGAGCTGGGCCACCAGGAAACCGACCGCCCCTGATCCACCACCGACGAGCACAGTGTCACCCGCACCGACCGAAACGGTGTGCAGCACCGACACCGCTGTGAGGCCCGGCACGTGCAGGCTGCCCGCAGCCTCGATCGAAAGGCCCTCTGGGCGGCGCGTCAGGTTCTCGGCACGCACCACGACCTGCTCGGCCAGGGCACCGGCGCCGTGCCCGAGCACGTCATCGCCGACTGCGACCGGGGTGCCGTCCCAGTAGGTCGCGCCCTGGCCCACGGCGGTCACCGTGCCTGCGAGGTCTGACCCGAGACGCCGCGGGAACGGGGTCTCGACGGGGAAGAACCCGCTGCGCATCTTCGCGTCGAAGGGGTTGATGCCCGCAGCGCGCACCCGAACCGCGACCTTGCCCTCACCGGGATCGGGCGTCTGCACCTCGCGAATGCGAAGCACCTCGGGGCCGCCTACTTCGTCGTACTGCACTACTCGGGTCATCGTCGCTCCGTATACTCTCGGCTTCGTGTTCTCGCGACCACGCGGCAGGCAGGCGCCCACCGCAATGGTCAATCGAAATGACGGGCGATCTGCTCGGGTTCGAGCTGCACCGCCCAGCCTTCAATGGTGCCAGAATTCTCGTACTCCTCGATCTGCAGAATTCGTCGGCCGTGCTCGACGACGTGGTCGAGCCCGGTGCGAACGAACGCCGCGATCGAGAACCAGGCCTGCTCCTCCCAAGCTGCACCGCCCAGTACGAGCACGTTGGCGTCGATGATGCGGCGCGCGGACATCGCCTCATTCGGAGAACTCGTCGTGATGGCCCGCGCGCCGTTGATCTTGTTCGCGGCGACGACTCCCGCCAAGGGTTCGCCGACGACCAGTACCGCGAACGCGTCGATTCCAGCGTCCTGATCCTCGACCACCGACTTGCCGACGCGCACGGCGAACACCGGGTAGTCGTCGCCCGGGTCGAGCGCATCGGCGCCGTGCCAGACGACCTCGTGCCCGGCAGCGGTCGCACGCTGCTCCAGCGCTCGCGCCAGTTCGTACCCGCCGTGGTCGGCGGCGAAGTGAATACGTGTCATATTCTCAGAGCTCCCAATGGTTCTTGTTCAAAGTGGCGGGATCTTTCGCAAGGTACCGTGCGAAGCGCCCGTCGGGGTCGCGATCGGCGATGATCCGCTGCAGACGCGCGTAGTTGTCGTCGGCCATGAACTTGAGCTGGCGATTCGTGAAATCGCTGTCGCCCAGATACTGGCCGGCGGTCACGGGCTGCGCATGCGCCATGACCTCGTTCAACCAGTCGCGGTTGCGCTGATAATCAGAGGGGTCGTCGTACACGGTGTAGCTCGCGACGTACGCCTCGGTCTGCAGCGAGAACGCCATGTCGGGCAGCTCGCGCCGCATCGGGGCGTTGCTCATCCAGATGGCGAAACCCTTCTCCGTCGGGTTCGTCGTGAACAGCGGGCGGATCCCCTCGACCATCGCGGCGATGCCCTCGGGGGTGTTCTCGCCGTCGACCCAGAGGTTGTCGCAGATGTACTGCGCGTGCTCGGGGTTCTGCAGCTCCTGCTGAGCGCGATGCTCGGCGAGGCTCGACTCGGCGCAGTCCATCACGAAGATCGCGCGGTCGATGACCGGGCACTCGTTGAACGGAGCGAGCGCGGCCCTCGCCGATTCGTGGTCGTCCTCGAATGCGACACCCGTCACCAGGAACACGCGGCGGGTCTCACCGCCTGGCAGCGGGGTCGGGGTGCAGACCGCGACGATCTCGACATTCGTCGAGATCTCATGATGCGCCCGGTAGAGCCAGGTCATGACCTCGGCGAAATCCTCGAGCTCGTACGCATGCACGGTGTGCCCGAGGAAGCCGAATTTGGGGCGGGTGCGAATGTGGAACCGCACCACGATGCCTGGGAACGAGGGGCCCGCGCCGCGCGCGGCCCAGTACAGGTCGCTGTTCTGATCAGCATCGGCCCGCACCAGCTCGCCTTCCGCGGTGACCACGTCGACGGCGACGACCGACTCGGCCGCCCATCCCCAGCCGCGCTGATTCCAGCCCTGCCCGCCCTGCAGCAGGAAGCCGCCGATGCCGACCGAGGGGCAGTGGCCGCCGTTGAAGAACCGACCGCGCTCTTCGAGGAACGGCGACAGCTGGTCGCCGCCCTTCGTCGCCGGCCCGGCACTGACGATCTCCGTCGCCTCGTCGTAGCTGATGGTGTTCAGTGCGCCGAGATCGATGAGCAGCCCGCCGTCGCGCACGCTCCATGCCGCCCAGGCGTGGCCGCCGGAGCGCACCGCGACCGTCCAGCCCTGTTCGTTCGCGAGTCTCACGCCTGCGGCGACATCCTGCTCGCTGGCAGCCAGCAGCACCGCGTCGGGGCGACGATCTGGGCGGCGCCCGTTGAACACGCGGCCGAGTACGGCTTCTTCGAAATCGGCCTCAGCCGGCAGCACGAGCCTGCCGTCGAACTGATCGGTCGAAAGGGTCATCTTCGAACTCCTTGAGATTCGGGCACGGCAGCACCGCCGCGTATGTGGCTCCGAGCCTATGACTCGCGGTTTCGCGAGGCCAGGCTGAGTGACTGATGGCTACCATCGCGCAGGATCATCCACGAGAGCCAGGCCGCGACGGTCGCGGCCGCGACGAGAATCGCGAAGGGCGCGAGACTCGCACCGCCGCCGAGCGCGGTGAGGGGAGAGATGATCGAGGCGACGAGAAACTGTACCGCGCCGACGAGCGCGAGCGCCGTGCCGGCCGTGCTGCGCAGCTCGCGAACGGCGAGACCCATCGCGGGTCCCAGATAGAAGGCGATCGCCGAGGCGAAGCAGAACAGGCCGGGCAGCACCAACCATGGCGACGGCGATCCACCGTTTTCGGAAACGATCGCGCTCGCACCGACGAGCAATGAGCCGAGGCTCAGCAGCCCCAGTCCGATGGGAATGATCTGCTGATCGGTCAGCCGCGCAGCCAGGCGCGCGACGATGAAGCCCGCGGCCATGAGACCGATGCCGTTGACGGCGAAGGTGATGGCGTAGACCGTCGCGTCGAAGCCGAGCACGGTCTGCACGATGTACGAGGAACCCGCGATGTAGGCCCACGAAGCGGCGAAACCGAACCAGGCCACGAAGGCGCCGCAGAGGAACGGACGTGAGCGGAAGGCACGCGCCACGGTCGACGGGATGACGCGCAGCCCGCCGGTCACGCGCACCTCTCTCGCGAGCGATTCGGGTGCCCGGTACAGGGCTGCGAGGAGCGAGAGCAGGCAGACCGCGGCGTACCCCGCGAAGATGCCCCTCCACCCCCAGAGCGCCATGAAGGCGACGCCGAGCAGCGGTGCGATGACCGGGCCGATGCCACCGAGAGTGTTGAGGAGCGCGAAACCGCGAGTCAGCTGATCGGGACCTGCCGCGAGATCGCTGATCATCGCACGCGTGATGCCTGCGCCGAACGAGGTTCCCAAGCCCATGACGAGGCACGCGAGCACGAGCAGCGGCAGGCTCGGCGAAAGCGCCGCTCCGACACCGCCGATCGCGGCTGCCGCCGTGCCGAGAAGCAAGGGCGTACGGCGGCCGACGGCGTCGGAGAGCGGGCCCGCGACCAGCTGGCCGAGCGCGAGCCCGATGGTGAACGCGCTCAACGTCAGCTGCAACTGCTCGGCCGTCGAACCCAGCGATTCCGACATGACGGGGAGCCCGGGAAGGAAGACGTCAGAACCGAGCGGGCCGAGGATCGCCACCATGCCGAGTGCGAGGAGCACCGGGGTGGTGAGCCCGCGAGGGGGAGCGATGCCCCGAATCTGTGCTGTCATTGCGACTCCTCCGCGTCATGCCCATTCTCGGAGCGATCGGGTATTCCTACCCCCTCTTCTCCGCAATGGCTACCATCGTCGCCGCGTCTATAACATGAATCTGAATTCAGGTTTACTTTCTTATATCGTTATCGCTCAAGGAGGAGCCCATGACCCATACCGCCCCCGCCACCGACCTCGATCTTTTCGAAGCGTACGACCGCGAGCATCGGCTCGAGCAGTACCGCGAGCTACGAAGCACCGGAGAAGTGCACTACCTCGAGCGTCACGACGTGTACGCGATCACGGGCTACGACGCCGTGAAGACCGCGCTCGCCGACCACGACACGTTCATCTCGGGTGCAGGCGTAGCCTTCACCGATCCGGTGAACCAGATCATTCGCGGCACCACGCTCGCGAGCGATCCACCAGAACACGATCTGCTGCGCACTGTGGTGGCAACCGGCCTGCAACCGCGCGCCGTACGCGGACGCTCAGGCGAGATCGGGGAACAGGCGCGAAAGGTCGTTGCCGCCGCCCTCGAGAAGGAGGACATCGAGGGCGTTTCCGATCTCGCCCAGGCCATGCCGCTCTCGGTGATCCCCGACTTCCTCGGCCTGCCTGAACGCAATCGAGACAGGCTCTTCGAATGGGCGCAAGGAGGTACCGACAACCTGGGCCCGGCGAGCGAGCGCACCCCGCACAACAACGAGATGTCTCGATGCATCGCGGAGTTCACAGTCGAACTCGCCGAGCGGCGGGAATTCTCATCGGGCAGCCTCGGAGCAGAGGTGATCGCAGCGGCAGATGCCGGCCGCATTCCACAGGAGAAATGCCCGGTGCTGCTGATCGACTACTTGGGGCCCTCGCTCGAGACAACAGCCACCGCGATCGGACACCTGCTCGTCACCTTCGCCGAGCACCCCGAGGAATGGCAGATCCTGCGTGACGAACCCGCACTGGTCCCTTCGGCGATCAACGAGCTGGTGCGCTACGAAAGCCCGATCCGCGGTTTCACCCGTGTGACTTCGAGCGAAGCCGAGCTGTGCGGCGTGGCTCTCCCCGCCGGCGCCAGGGTGTGGACGCTGCTCGCCTCAGCCAATCGCGATGAGCGCAAATGGGAGCGCCCCGACGAGTTCGACGTGCGGCGAAACCCGCTCGATCATCTCGCATTCGGCTACGGCACCCACGGCTGCGCCGGGCAGGGCGTGGCCCGCATCGAGCTTCACGCGCTCTTCCACGCGCTGCTGGAATCCGTCGAACGCATCGAGCTGACCGCGGCGCCGACGATCGCCGAGAATTCGATGCTGAACACCTGGGCGCGCATTCCTGTTCGCCTCGTCGCCGAAGGGAGCACTCGATGAGAATCGAAGTGATCATGGAACGCTGCGAGGGACACGGTATCTGCGCCGAGCTGGCTCCCGACGCGTATTCGCTCGACCATGAAGGCTACGTGGTGTTCGCACATGATGGCGGCGAGGTGCCCCCGTCCGCTCAGGCTGCGGCAGCTGCCGGCGCCCGCGCATGCCCGGTGGCTGCGCTGCTCGTGCGGGAGGCCTGATGGCGGTCCCCACCCGTGGTCGCATCGTCATCGTCGGAGGCGGGCCCGCTGCAGCTGCGAGCGCGGTCGCGCTTCGCGAGATCGGGCATGACGGGGAACTCATCGTCATCAGCGACGAGGGTCTCGCGCCGTACTCGAAACCGCCGCTCTCCAAGGCATTCCTGACCGGCGGAGTACGATCCGCCGACCTCTCGTTGGGGACCGCGGATGCCGAGCTACGCCTCGGGACGCGCGTGAGTCGGGTGCACTTCGACTCGCGCAGCGTCGAGCTCGACGACAAGAGCCTCGTACCCTACGACGGCCTGGTGCTCGCCGTGGGCATGCGCGTCAGACGGCCGGCTGCGACAGGCGTCGAAGTGCTCGCCACGATGTCCGACGCAACGCGCGTCGCGAACGCGCTCCGAACCTCCAGGTCGGTGCTGGTAGTCGGCTCGGGCTTTCTCGCGTACGAATTGGCCTCTGCGGCGCGTGCGGCAGGTGCGGAAACGACGCTCGTCATCAAACCCGGCGCGCTGTCGGCCCGCTACGGCGTGCTCGAAGCGATCCTCACGATGCAGGCAGAGAGCGCGGGCGTGCATCTCGTGCGTTCGACGAACTGCGAGTTCCGGAATGGGGGCGCAACCACCGCCGAGGGCATCCGTCTCGAAGCCGATCTCGTACTCGCCGCGATCGGTTCGGAATTCGAGCGGGGAATCGCTCCTAGCGACGCTTCGCACGGGTTGCTCGTGGACAACCGCTGTCGAATGCGCGACGGCGTCGTCGCAGCCGGAGACGCAACCGTGACACGCCTCCCGAACGGCCTGCTCAGACGGGATGCCACCTGGACGAACGCCCTGCTGCAGGGCGCCGCGGCCGCGAGGGCGCTGCTGGACGACGACGCATCGCCCTATTCGCCGATGCCGTACGCGTGGACCGAGTCGTTCGGCCTCGAAGTGAAGGTTGCGGGAACGCCTCCGGTCGATGTCCGCCCCACCGTGGTCGACGGGACGCTCGACGAGGCGCGTGCGCTCCTGCGGTGGCCGGGTGGCGCCGCAGCGATCGGGTACCGAATACCGGTCGGCCGGCTGAAAGCGTTGGCAGCCGACGAACCTGCAACACTGGATGCATGACGCAGCCCGAACGCACTCCCGGCATGCGCGCACCGCAGCAGGCACGCTCGCAGCGCACGCTCGAACGCGTCCTTTCCGCAGGAGCCGAGGTTTTCGCCGAGCGCAGTTACGAGGGCCTCACCGTGGCGGAAGTCTGTCGCCGCGCAGGCGTCTCTGCCGGAACGCTCTACACGCGTTTCGAGGGTAAAGACGCCCTGATACGAGCGATCCACGATCATGTCATGGCGCAGCTCTCAGCGGAGATCGCCGAACTCTACGCGCCTTCGGCCGAGTGGGACCGGCTTCCGACGTTGGAGTTCACCGAGCGCGCGGTACGCCTGCTCGTCGAGCACTTCCGCACCCACGATCGCATCATTCGCGCTGTGGTGCTGCGCGCTGCGGTCGACGAGAGCCTGCGCGAGGTCGGCGCCTCGTCAGTGCGCGCAATGGCCGACGCGTTCACTTCGCGCACGCTCGATCGTGCGAACGACTTCGTGCACGACGACCCCGAGGCAACGGTCCGTTCGGTATTCGCCATGATCTTCGAGGCGATCTCCTGGGATGTCACCTTCGGGTCGGAATTCCGAGCCGCCGGCGCGCTCGGACCCGATGATCTCAACGATCGACTCGTCTCGGTAGCGCGCATGATGCTGCTGACGACGCCACCCGGATAGGGAACGGCGCCGTCAGCCCGGGGAAGCCCGCAAGCTCACACCGGAGGTGCGACGAACAGGCCCTTGTCGATGTCGTTGAAGGATTCGCGCGCGACCAGTTCGCTCATCTCCGCTGCGGTTCCCCACTGATCCTGCGTCGACAGGTGGCTGATGTCATGGCGCGAGGGGTGATAGGTATCCTCATCGATCACCGCGAGTTCGGTCGTGTACTCGATGGTGTTGCCCGCCGGCGACAAGAAGTAGGCGAAGGTGTTGTCGCCTGCGTTGTGGCGGCCCGGCCCCCAGATCATGCGGGTGCCCGAACGCAGGATCTTGCCGGCGCCGCGCATCCACTCCTCGATGCCGCGCATCTCGAACGAGAGGTGATGCAACGAGTGGTGCGGCCCCATCGCGACGGCGATCGAGTGATGGTTCGCGTTGCATCGCAGGAAATGCATCATGTCACCGCCGTCGGGGCGCACGAGGGAATCCGAGATGGCGAAGTCGAGATGATCGATGTACCACTGCACGGTCTCGTTCAAGTTCTTCGAGTTGAATACCGTGTGCGACAGCTTCACCGGGATCGGCTCGCGCTCGCGGATCTTGCGCGACTCGCGCAACTCGAAATCGGTCGAGAACTCGAGCACGCGCCCGTCGCCGTCGAACACGCGGAAGCCGTACCCGCCGCCGGGCTGGGTGAGTTCCTGCGGCTCGTGCACGAACTGCACCCCCTCGGCGCGCAGCTTCTCGGCGAGCTTGTGCAGATCGTCGCGATTCTTCACCCCGAAGCCGACGAGGTCGATCCGCTTCTCATCTCGGCGCAGACGCAGAATGAACGGCTCGGGTGAGCCTTCGGCTGCGAGGTAGACCAGCCCGTCTTCGCTCTTGACCTCGCTGAGGCCCCAGTGGCGGATGAAGAAGTCCCGCTCCGCCTCGAAGTTCGGGACCGCGAGCGCGGTATAACGCAAATGAGAGATAAGCCGTTCAGTCATCTTCGACCCTTCCTGATGAAAACCGGACGCGCACCT
The DNA here is from genome assembly GCF_052386045.1 of Leucobacter fengyongliangi. Taxonomy (NCBI): domain Bacteria; kingdom Bacillati; phylum Actinomycetota; class Actinomycetes; order Micrococcales; family Microbacteriaceae; genus Leucobacter; species Leucobacter fengyongliangi. The sequence continues at coordinate 2,542,011 of NZ_CM126356.1, forward strand.
GGCACGATAACGACGAGGTTACGACTGAAGTGCCGCACTCAACCATCCGCTGGAGCGGATACCATGCATCGTGTGGCTACCACTGACCCCGACCTGAACCTGCTCATCGCGTTGCGCGCGCTCCTCGAGGAGGCGAACGTGACTCGCGCCGGCGAACGCATCGGCATGGGCCAGTCGACCATGTCCTCGGCTCTCTCGCGTCTGCGCACCGTGTTCCAAGACGAATTGCTCGTGCGGATCGGCCGAGACTACGAGCTGACGCCGCTCGCGCGGCAGATTCTTCCGCAGGTGCAACTCACACTTCCCCTGGTGGCGCAGGCGCTCGGTCAGGAGCAGCCGTTCCATCCCTCGAGCGCGAATCGGCGATTCACCATCCAGCTCACCGACTATGCGGCGATCGAGCTGCGCCCGGTGTTCGGCATCGCCGCAGCCGCAGGCGACGGTATCGCGTTCGACCTGCAGCGCTTGCCCTCCGAGCCGACCGAAGCGGATCGCGATCTGCTTGCGCACGATTTCATCGTCGCCGTGCCCGGCATCGGCATCGAGGTGCCGAGTATCGAAATGTTCCGCGACGAGTACGTCGTCATCGCGGCGCGCGACAATCCCGTGGTGCAGGGCGGGAGCATCTCGCTCGAGGATTTTCTTGCGAGCCCGCACATCCGCTGCGACTTCGGCAGGGCGCACATGACGCCCGCGGAGCGGCGCATGCGCGAACTCGACTTGCGCCTGAACGTTCGAGTGACGACATCGACGCTGCTGTCGATCCCGCTGATCATCGCCGGCACCGACCTGCTCGGGGTGGTGCCGAGCCGCCTGATCGAGCGCGCCGGCGACCCGACGGCCACGGTTGCGGTACCGACCCCGTTTCCCACGGTCGAACTGATCGAACGGCTGTGGTGGCACCCCGCGCACACGCACAACCCGTCGCACACCTGGTTCCGCGAAACCGTGGAGCAGGTCATACGGGCCGACACGCTGCACAACTAGGCCGGCGATACTTGGCATCGTCGCAGATGGGTGGCGGCCACCCTTCTCCCACGCTTAGCGTCTTCCGCAGGATGTAGGACGAACGTGTCGTCCGGTGGATGTAACGACGCATCCGTGAGGAGTGTGGCAAAGATGTCAGTCGAAAAGGTTCTCGTCGTCGGTGGAGGGTTCACCGGGTTGACGGCAGCGATCGCGCTTGCGGGCAAGGGCGTCTCGGTGACGCTGGTCGATCAGGCGCCCGCCTGGGCCCGGGTCGGGCATGGCCTGACCATTCAGGGCAACGCGCTGCGGGTGTTCAAGGAGCTCGGCGTCATCGACGAGATCCTGCAGAAGGGCTACCCCGAGGAGAGCGTGACGCTCTTGACTGCGGAGGGGCACCTCATCACCAAGCTCGAGACCCCGCACACGGGTGGCGAGGATCTGCCCGCCACCATCGGCGCACTGCGCCCCGACCTGCACGAGGTGCTGGTGAATAAGGCCGAGTCGCTCGGCGTCGAGATTCGCCTCGGTCTGCGCCTTGACTCGTACGAGAACTTCGATGGTCGCGCCGAGTCAACGCTGTCTGACGGCTCGGTGGAGTCGTGGGATCTGATCATCGTCGCCGAGGGCATCAAGTCGCCGACCCGCCCGAAGCTCGGCATCACCGAGGAGCGGGCCCCCAGCGGCCTCGGTATCTGGCGGGCGGTCACCGACCGTCTGCCCGAGATGACGGGCGCCATCGCGTTCCCCTCGGGCCCCGGCGGCGCGTTCAAGGTCGGCTACACCCCGGTGAGCGACACCCAGTGCTACATCTTCGTGCTGTGCGAGCCGGTGCGCCCCGACAACGGCCTCGAGGGCTGGCAGGAGGTGCAGCGGCTCATGGAGGGCTTCCACGGCGAGTTCGACTTCCTGCGCGAATCTCTGAACGCGGACACCTTCCTGAATTTCCAGGAGATCGAGTGGATCTTCGTAGAGGGCCCCTGGCATCAGGGTCGCGTACTCGCCCTCGGCGAGGCCGTGCACGCGGTGCCTCCGCTGATCGCTCAGGGCGCTGCGCAGTGCGTCGAGGATTCGTTGGTGCTCGCCGACTACATCACCGAGGAAGGCGATCTCGAAGAGCAGCTCGCAGCGTTCTACGCCCGCCGCATCCCCCGCATCAAGGGCGTCGTAGACGCCTCGCTGCAGCTCGCGCACTGGGAGCAGAACCCCGGTTCGCCCGACGCCGACCCCGGCAGGGTCATGGCGGAGGCGCTCGTCGCACTGGTGCCGGCACCGTGAGCGGCACGTTCAGGGTACCCCGCCGCATCGTCACCGGCCACGACGCCTCCGGTGTCTCCGTGATCGTGAGCGACGGCCCGGTACCCGTCACGAAGGAACTGCCCGAGGACGGCGTCACCTTCCACGAAGTATGGGAGACGACGCCCGCACCCGCGCCGATTCGGGCGGGCGCGGAGGACCCGACCATCGGCGAGGTCACGGTTCCGCCGCCGTCGCGGGGCACGCGGATCCGCATCAACGAGTTCCTGCCGGGCCACCTCGACGAGCGGGGCCTCCAGTCACCGGTGCACCGCACCGAGTCGATCGACTACGGCATCGTGCTCGAGGGCGAGATCACCCTGCTGCTCGACGACAGCGAGGTCACCGCCTACGCGGGGGACATCGTCGTACAACGCGGCACCGACCACGCCTGGGCCAACCGCGGCGACCGCATGGCGCGCGTCGCCTTCGTGCTGATCGACGGCGAGTACGAGGAAGACGTGCTCAAGGTTCTGCCCGAGAACGTGCGCGAAGGTCTCATGCTGCACGGCCCCCGCGACGGCGACGCGGCGAAGGAGCACGCCTCATGACCGCGCTCGACCACGTGGGGCTGTCGGTCTCCGACCTCGATGCCCAAGCCGAATGGTACGCGGGTGCGCTGGGGCTGAAGCCCCTTGAGCCGGGCGGCATCCCCGCCGTCGGCCTTCGCGTCGTGTTCCTCGTCGACCCCGACGACGGCTGGGCGATCGAGCTGCTGCACCGGCCCGGCTCGCAGCATCCGCCGCTCGCGACGAGCGCGCCCGAACACGTGCTGACGCAGGGGTACGGGCACATCTGCCTGCGAGTCGACGATGTGGACGAATTGTACGACAGACTCGTCTCGGCGGGTGCATCGTCGATCATGCCGCCCGGTGAATCCCCGGTTTCCGGGGTACGCATGGCGTTCGTCGCCGACCCCGAGGGCAACTTCATCGAGATGCTCGACCGGCCGGGCCCTCCCGGCACCCCGGGGAGCGCCTCATGAGCGAGATCAGACTCGCCGGCATCGCACTCCCCGGCATCGCGGGAGAGGTCTTCGTGATCACCGGCGCTGCGGGCGGTCAGGGAGCCGAAGAGGCCCTGCTGCTCGCGAGCGGAGGCGCCCGCGTCATCGCGGCCGACATCCAGGACTCGGCACCCGAGCTGCTGCGGCGCGCCGAGGGCTCACCCGGCCGGGTCGAATACCGACGCCTCGACGTGACCGACGAGGCGGGCTGGGCAGAGCTCGCCTCGTCATTGTCGGGCGCCCGGGTCAAGGGTCTCGTGAACAACGCGGGAGTCACGAGCCGGGTGCGCATCGGCTCGGTCGAACGCGCCGATTGGGATCGCGTGCTCGCCATCAACGTGACCGGCGCGATGCTCGGCATCCAGGCACTGCTCCCGCTGATGGGCGAAGGGTCCTCCATCGTCAACATCGGCTCGGCCGCCGGCGTCACCGGCCACTACACGGCCGCCTACACCACGAGCAAATGGGCGATCCGCGGGCTCAGCCACTCCGCGGCGACCGAACTCGGCCCGCGCGGCATTCGCGTGAACCTCGTGCATCCCGGGTACATCCACACCGAGATGACGGCGAGCGCCCCCGCAGCCTTCCTCGACGCCAACCTGCAGGTCTCCCCGCTGCACCGCGGCGGCCAGCCGCAAGAGGTCGCGAACGTCGTGGCGTTCCTCCTCTCAGACGCCGCGTCGTACGTGACCGGCGCCGAGATCGGCGTCGACGGCGGGCAGTTCCTCTCGGGCGTCGCGACATTCCTGTCGGACGCAGTGCGCCCGGCCCAGCAGGCAGCCACCCAGCAGTCCCCCACTGAGTAACAGCACACCCGCAAAGATGTGAGGATCCACTATGGATACGCAGAGATTCGACGACTACATCGCACGCTTCAACCGGCGCGACGAGACCGCATTCGAGGAATACCTCGCCGACGACATGCACATGCAGAACGGAACCCTCGAGTACACGGGCGTGCAGGGCATGAAAGATCACTATGCGAAGATCTGGTCGACCTTCGAGGAGCGCCTCGAGCCCACCGACTTCGTGGGTTCGGAGACGAATGTGGCGATCCGCATGGTCACGCACTTCACCGCGGAGCGCGATGACGCCGACTCGGTGTTCGGCCCGGTCGAGGCGGGCGACCGTTACACCTTCCGCGGCGTCATCTCGTACCGGCTGAACGACGAGGGCAAGTTCGCCGACATCCTCGTCGCCTACAACTCGTTCACCAGCATCCGCCGCGACGGCACCGTCACCGAGCTCGGTATCCCACACTGAGCCGCCGCACCGCGCAGCGACCCGCACACCGACAATCCCACAGACCGCACAAGCCAGGAGGCCCCATGTTCATGTATTTCCCAACCAACTACGTGTGGAGCATGGCCGTGGTGGCCAGTCTCAACAACGGTGGCTACATCGATGAGATCGATCGCGCGTGCAAACCCGTTCTGGAGCTCTCTCGCAACGGCGACGACGTCGGCACGGAAGAGCTGTACGCATCATGGGCGGCAGTTGCCGACCGCCTGATCGCCAAGGCGCAGGACGATGAGTCGCGAGGCCGTCGGATCGGCGCCGGCGAAACCTACTACCGGGCCTCGCTGTATACCTCGCAAGCGGAACGACTGCAGTCACCGAAGTGGGAAGGCCGCAACGCCGCGTACCAGAAGTCGATCGACCTGCTACTCAAGCACGTCGAGCTGCTGGAGGTGCCACTCACCACAGTCGACGTCCCGTACACCGAGAACGGTGTCGAGTCGGCGCTGCCCGGCTACTACTATCGGGCACCCGGCGAGGGGCCGCACCCGGTCATGATCCAGTGGAACGGTCTCGATTCAACAAAGGAGATGATGTACTACTCCGGGTTCCCACAGATGCTCGCGGCTCGCGGCATCTCCTCTCTGATGATAGATACCCCGGGCTCCGGTGAGGCATTGCGGCTTCGCGGCCTTACCTCCCGGCACGACACAGAGGTCTGGGCGGCTGCCATCATTGATTGGCTCGAAAGCAAGTCGGCAGACCTGAATATTGATTCAGAGCAAATCGGCATCGTTGGTTGGTCACTTGGCGGCCACTACGCGCCGCGTGCGCTCGCCTTCGAGAAACGGCTGAAGCTGGGAGTCGCATGGGGCGCGAACCACAACTGGTTCGAGGTACAAGAGGGCCGTCGTCAGCGCGAGGGAGAGAACCCCGTACCTCACTACTGGGAGCACGTCCGCTGGGTGTTTGGCGCGAAGGACGACGCTGAGTTCCTCGAGAAAACCCGCGGAATGACACTCAACGGTGTCGCCGAACATATCACCGCGCCTCTACTCATCACTCATGGTGTTGGTGACCGTCAGATCAACGTGAAGTACGCGCACCAGACATATGAGCAGGCCGTAAACAGCACAAAGCGCGAACTGCGCTTGTTCGACGACCCCGAGGGTGGCACCGAGCACATCTCAATCGACAACATGCCCTATGTTGCGGGTATCATCGCCGATTGGGTTGCCGAAACCTTTAAAGAAATTGAGTTGCCGTCGAATCCGAAGGAATAGGCTCGCGAAAAACGCGTTATTGTAAGAAGTGTGTTCCGGGGTCGGTGAGAATCCGAACCGGCGGTGACAGTCCGCGAACCTCGCACCTGCGTGGTTGAACCGGTGAAATTCCGGTACCGACGGTGATGTGTGGTGGCGAAGCCTCCGCGCTAGTCCGGATGAGAGGAACGCAGGAGTCCGGCTTCCGTGCTACCCTGCACACCCCCGGCATGCTCCGGGAGAAACAGTGCTGGATCGCGAGCTGCTTGACGACGCAATGCGCCGTTCGATCACGCTTGCCCGCCGCAGCCCCGCGGGCGATCCGAACCCGCAGGTGGGATGCGTGCTGCTCGGCCCCGACGGGCGAATCGTCGCCGAGGGTTGGCACCGTGGCGCGGGTACCCCGCACGCCGAGGTCGATGCACTCAACCATTTGCCCGCCGAGTGGCGGACACGGATGAACGAGCTCACCGCCATCGTGACCCTCGAGCCATGCAACCACACCGGTCGCACCGGGCCGTGCGCGGGCGCGCTTGTCGAGGCGCGGATCGGCGCGGTCGCGTACGGCACGAGCGACCCGGGCGAGGATGCCGGCGGTGGCGCCGAGACGCTGCGTGCCGCAGGCGTCGAGGTGATCGGCGGAGTGCGCGAGGCTGAGGCCCGCGCCGTGATTGCACCGTGGCTCGAGCGCCAGTCGCTCGCGACGCGCGAGCCCTCGGAACCAAGCACGTCACGGCCGCAAGACACCCTACGCGGCACAGAGACACCGGCCCTTTCACGGGCGCCGAGGCCGTTTGTCACCGTGAAGTGGGCGCAGACCCTCGATGGCCGCGCGGCTGCGACCGACGGTTCGAGCCAGTGGATCACCGGCCCCACCGCACGCGCCGACGTCCACCGCCGCCGCGCACTGGCCGACGCGATCCTCGTGGGCACCGGCACGCTGCTCGCCGATGACCCCTCGCTCACCGCGCGATCCGGCAAAGAGCTCCTCGTGCCCGCTGCCGAGCAGCCGATCCCCGTGGTGCTGGGTCGCCGCGCGGTTCCGGCCGATGCCCGGGTGCGCAAGCACCCGGCGCTCGCGGCGCACGGGCTCTCGGCGCCGATCCACTATGACGGAACCGACCTCGCGGTACACCTCGCAGATCTCGCCGAACGCGGCGTGCAGCGACTCTTCGTTGAGGGCGGGCCGACGGTCGCAAGCGCGTTCGTCGCCGCCGGGCTGGTCGACGAGGTGCTCGTCTACGTCGCCCCGGCGCTCCTGGGTGGGCCGCGCCTCGCGATCCACGATCTGGGCATCACGACCATGCGCGACATCGCGCGCCTGCAGTTCACCAACGTCGAAGAGTTGGGCACAGACCTCTTGATCACCGCAAGCCTCACCACAAAGGAGCACTGATGTTCACCGGACTCATTGAAGAGATCGGCGAGATCGTCGCCGTGACACCCGTGGGCGATTCGCTCCGGCTCACCGTGAAAGGGCCAAAGGTCACCGAAGATGCCGCGCACGGGGACTCAATCCAGGTCTCAGGTGTGTGCCTGACCGTGATCGAGCAAGGCCAGGCCGAAGACGGCGCCGGTACCTTTACCGCCGACGTGATGGCGCAGTCGATCAACATGTCGACGCTCGGTGCGGTGCGGCCCGGCGATCGCGTGAACCTCGAGCGTGCCGCCCGTGTCGACAGCCGCCTCGGCGGTCACATTGTGCAGGGGCACGTCGATGGCACCGCCACCCTGGTATCCACGACCCCCGGAGATGCCTGGCGTGTGTTGCGCTTCGCCTTGCCGCCCGAGCTCGCGCCGCTGCTCGTCGACAAGGGCTCGGTGACACTCTCTGGTGTCTCCCTGACGATCTCCAACATTTCAGGCGAGACCGAGGCCGAGCCGTGGTTCGAGGTATCGCTGATCCCAGAGACCCTCTCAGCGACCACACTCGGCCTTCTCGAGCCGGGCGATCGCGTCAATCTCGAGACCGACATTCTTGCCCGCCACGTCGCCCGCATGCTGCGCTTCGGTGCAGGCGCCACCTCAGACCTCGTACACGACTAAGGAACCACAGATGACCACTCCAGGAATCACCACCATCGACCTCGCCGTCGCCGCGATCAGAGCTGGCCGACCCGTGATCGTCGCCGACGACGAGGATCGCGAGAACGAGGGCGACGTGATCCTCTCAGCTGAGCTCGCCACCCCCGAGTGGGTGGCGTGGACTGTGCGCTGGTCGTCGGGCCTGCTCTGCGCGCCGATGTCGAACCAGATTGCCGACCAGCTCGAACTACCGATGATGGTGGAGCGCAACGAAGACGTACGCGGAACGGCATATACAGTGACCGTTGATGCCGCCGAGGGCGTGACGACCGGTATCAGCGCGAACGACCGCACGACCACGCTGAAGGCGCTCGCGAACCCCGGCGCCGTGCCCACCGACGTGCGTCGCCCCGGGCACGTACTTCCCCTGCGCGCAGTGAACGGAGGGGTTCGCGCCCGCGCCGGCCACACCGAGGCAGCGGTCGAACTCATGCGCCTCGCGGGCCTGCGCGAGGTCGCGATGATCGCCGAGATCGTCGCCGATGACGGCGACATGATGCGCTTGCCCGAGCTCATCGAGCTCGGCGCCGTCGAGGGCGTGCCGGTGATTACCATCGAGCAGCTCATCGCATACCTCAATGAGCATGATCCGCACGGGGTACCCGCTCTGCCCACCAGCCATCGCCAGGTCAGCCTGCGCGCCGACACGCTGGTTCCGACCGAGCACGGCCTGTTTCGCATGCGCGCGTACCGCGATCGCCGCAGCGGGGTGGATCACGTCGCCCTTATTGCCGCCGGCGACGGTGTGCCCGAGCTTGGAGAGGATTCTCTCGTGCGCGTGCACTCGGAGTGCATTACTGGCGAGGCATTTGGATCGCTGAAGTGCGAGTGCGGACCGCAGTTGCACGCATCGATGGATCTCGTGCACGAGCGCGGCGGCATGATCGTTTACCTGCGCGGGCAGGAGGGGCGTGGCATCGGCCTCGCGAACAAGCTGCGCGCGTACCAGCTGCAGGAGTCAGGCGTCGACACGCTCGACGCCAATCTACAGCTTGGCCTTCCCGCCGATGCCCGTGATTACACCGCCGCCGCCGAGATTATCGCCGATCTCGGCCTCAAGAGCGTGCGGTTGCTCACCAACAATCCCGAGAAGGTGTCGCAGCTCGAGGATTACGGCGTGCGCGTGAGCGAGCGCGTGCCTCTGTATGTCGGCGTCACCCTCGAGAACGAGCAGTACCTGCGCACCAAGCGGGATCGCATGGGCCACAGCCTGCCAGACGACGTGTCGCACAAGAACGGGGCAAGCGCATGAGCGGCCACGGAGCGCCGGGCCTTTCGGTCGATGCCACAGGGCTGCGCGTGGCCGTGATTGCCGGGAGCTGGCATACGGAGGTGATGCGCGGGCTGATTCAGGGCGCGCATCAGACCATCGTTGCGGCGAAGGCGGATCACACGCTGTTTCGCGTGGCTGGTGCGTTTGAGTTGCCGCTCGCCGCGCAGGCCGCCCTCACCGACGGCGGGTTCGACGCGGTGGTGTGCCTCGGCGTGATCATCCGCGGCGGCACCCCGCACTTCGAGTTCGTCTCGAACTCGGTAACCGACGGGCTGACCCGCGTGCAACTCGATACCGGGAAGCCCGTGGGCTTCGGGGTACTCACCACCGATACCGAAGATCAGGCACTTGATCGCGCGGGACTCGAGGGTTCGTCCGAGTCGAAGGGCGTGGAAGCCACGGAGGCGGCGCTGCACGCCGCGGTCGTGACGCGCAAGATCCGCACCGAGGGCTCCACGATGAAGCTGGTGCCCGGCGCCTGACGGCCTCCATCTGCTGGACGCTCGCGCAGGGTCGAGATCCACTGAACCCCGCGCGAGCGTCGACTCGGGCATCGTCACGAATTAACAGACGTATTGCATTCGTTGGTGCACCAACGATAGTCTGGGGATCGTCTCTCACTGAACGTGAGCTCGGACCCCACCCAGCCGCACCTGATCAAAGGAGTCCAGTCGTGCAGTTTTACCGTGACGGATACCGCCCGGGCGATCCCGACATCAAGCCCGCCGCCCCTGAAGGGCTCGCCCGCACTCCCGAGCTTCCCGATGAGGTTGACGTGCTCATCGTTGGCACCGGCCCCGCCGGCACGGTGCTCGCCGCGCAACTCGCCGAGTTCCCTGAGATCAACACGCGAGTCATCGAGCGCCGAGAGATTCCGCTTGAGTTGGGGCATGCCGACGGCGTCGCGTGCCGCACCGTGGAAATGTTCGGCGCCTTCGGACTCGCCGAGGCACTCATGCGCGAGGCTTACTGGGTGAATGAGGTTCGCTTCTGGGGCCCCTCCGAGGACGATCGCGCAAGCATTACCCGCACCGGCTGGGTCGAAGACACCCCGGATGGGCTGAGTGAGTTTCCTCATGTGATTGTGAATCAGGCCCGGATGCAGCAGTACCTTCTCGACTACGCCGCGAAGTCGCCCAGCAGGTTGGAGACCAACTACGGGATCGAGTTCGTCGAGTTGAGCGTCGGCGAGGGAGAGTACCCCGTGACCGTGACGCTGAAACACGTCGCAGGAGAACTGGCCGGAGAGGAGTTCACCGTGCACTGCAAGTACGTGGTGGGCTGCGACGGGGCGCGCAGCGGGGTTCGCCGATCGATCGGTCGCGAGCTTCACGGCGATGCCGCGAACCATGCGTGGGGCGTCATGGACGTGCTCGCCAACACCGACTTCCCTGACTGGCGCACGAAAAACGTGATTCAGTCGGCCGGCAAGGGGAGCCTGCTCATGATCCCCCGCGAGGGCGGCAGCATGGTGCGCATCTACGTGGATCTGGGCGAGGTGCCTGCAGGCGACCAGCAGATCCGCAAGACAAACGTTGAGCAGCTGACCGCAGTGGCCAACAGCATCCTGCATCCCTACTCGATCGACGTGCGCTCGGTCGCGTGGTCGTCGGTGTACGAGGTGGGCCAGCGCGTGACCGACAGGTTCGACGACGTGCCCGATGATGACGCGACGGGTCGACTTCCCCACGTCTTCATCGCGGGCGATGCCTGCCACACCCACTCGGCGAAGGCCGGTCAAGGCATGAACGTGTCGATGATGGACACGTTCAACCTGGGCTGGAAGCTGGCGGCTGTGCTGCGTGGCCGGTCTGATGCCGCGCTCCTCCACAGCTATTCGGCCGAACGGCAGAGCGTCGCGCAAGATCTCATCGACTTCGATCGGGCCTGGTCGGCGTTCATCGCGCAGCCCACCGTGGATCCCGAACACCCTGAACTTGGCGGGGTGACTGCCGAGGAGATGCGTGACCAGTTTGCGCGACAGGGGCGATACACCGCTGGCATGGCCACGAAGTACACGCCGTCAGCGCTGACCGGTGACGATACGCACCAGGCCCTCGCGGCAGGCTTCGAGATTGGCACGCGATTCCACTCGGCCCCCGTGGTTCGGGTCGCTGACGCCAAGCGCATGGAGTTGGGACACGCGCACCGTGCCGATGGCCGCTGGCGGATCTACGCGTTTGGTGACAACGACGGCACGGCATTGCTCGAGTTCGCACGCTGGCTCAGCGAGTCGCCTGACGCGCCCACGCAGCGATTCCGGGCAGCCGACGAAGACATCGACAGCGTGATCGACGTGCACGCGATCTTCCGCAGCGGGCATCACGAGGTTGACCTTCGTGAGGTGCCCGAGATCCTGCTCCCCCACTCCGGCCCGTTCCATTTGCAGGATTGGGAGAAGGTGTGGGCGGTGGATGCCAAGAGCGCTGACATCTTCTCAACACGCGAGGTGGCTGCGAGCGGAGCGGTCGTGGTCGTGCGTCCGGACCAATACGTGGCGCACGTGCTGCCGCTGAGCGTTCGCGAAGAACTCACTGAATTCTTCGGTGGCGTGTTTCTTCCCCGTCAGAGCACTGTTGTACGTTAAGTGATGTGTTGACTGATGCGTTGAAGGATGGGCCTGCGGGCGAGGATGGCATCGAGGCAGCCATTAGGCCTGTCGGCAAGGCTACCCCCGAGGGTGTCGGCGGGATCCACGATGCACACGAGCCGCACGCGCACATCGGCTTCCTCATTCGACGCGCGCAGCAACTGCATGTGGCGGTGTGGTCGAGGGTGGTGTCGACCGAGATCTCAAGCGTGCAGTACTCGATCCTCGTCACGCTGGACCGGCTCGGCGAGGCGAGCCAGCGGGAGCTCTGCGACGAAGCCGGTCTCGATCGATCAACCATCGCGGAGATCCTGCGACGCATGGAGCGCAACGGCCTAATCGAGCGTCAACGGTCAGCGGTGGATGCCCGTCGCAACACCGTTCGGCTGACCGCGCACGGTCTCGCTGAGCGGATTCGACTGAGGCCGCTGGTGAAGGCGGTGCAGCAGGAGCTCACCACCGGGCTGAGCGCAGCAGAGCGTGCGCAACTTGAGCACGGCCTCAAGCGATTGCTTGAGTCACCTGTGGCCGCGACCAGAATCGAGCTCTGAACGCGCCCGAATCAGGTAGGGAGCGAGTGGCTGCTTCGCAGCAGCCGAACGAGCCACTAGCGCCCACCAGAGCGTCCAGCGGAGGCGGCGACCTTGGAGCCTCGGCAGGTACGTGTCAGGTCGACCGACTACTCTGGCACCCGTGCCAGAAGACTCAAAACCCGCGCGAAGCCGCGCCGGTAGACGCTCCGCAGAATCATCCGCACCCACGGGCCCCCGCGCTTCACTGAAGCAGCTCCTCCCCTACCTCTTCGAGCAGCGCGGCCTCCTCGCGCTGGCACTCGCGCTCGGCATCGTCGGCGCGGCCGCCTCGCTCGCCCAGCCGGTACTGCTCGGCGAGGTCATCGGTCGCGTGCAGGTCGCCGAGCCCCTCGGGGTGCTGCTCTGGGTCCTCACCGCACTCATCGTGGTGAGCGCCCTGCTCAGTGGCATCCAGCACTACGTGTTGCAGCGCATGGGCGAGGGCGTCGTGTTCGCCTCGCGCCGCTCGCTCATCGGCAAGATTCTGCACCTCCCCATCAGCGAGTTTGATCGCCGCCGCACGGGCGACCTCGTCTCTCGCATCGGCAGCGACACGACCCTGCTGCGGGCCGTGCTCACGCAGGGCCTCGTCGAGGCGGTCAGCGGCCTCCTCGTGTTCTTCGGCGCGTTGATCGGCATGCTCGTCATCGATCCGCTGCTCTTCGCGATCACCTTTTCGGTGATCTTGGTCGCCCTGGTCGTCGTCGTGATGGTCTCCTCGCGGATCCGCCCGGCCGTCTCGCGGGCGCAAGAAAAGGTGGGCGACCTCGCCGCGCAGATCGACCGCTCGGTCTCGTCGATTCGCACCATCCGCGCCGCGGGTGCCGCGAAACGCGAGCAGGCCGCCACCGAGCGCGAGGCCGAGGAGGCCTACGTGCTCGGTCTCAAGGTCGCGAAGATCTCGGCGTTCATCGTTCCGGTGTCATTCCTGGCCTTGCAGCTGTCGTTTCTCGTGGTGCTTGGTCTCGGCGGGTTCCGCGTTGCGACCGGCGCGATCACCATCGCGCAGCTCATCACGTTCATCGTGTTCCTCTTCCTCATGATCACCCCGCTCGGCCAAGCCTTCGGTGCAATCTCGGCGATCAACCAGGCGCTCGGCGCGCTCGGCCGCATCCAAGAGATTTCCTCGCTCGAGACCGAGACCGCGCGCGATGCGGAACGCTCGCCCCTCGGGCGCACGGTTCCGCTCGCAGAGGCGGTGCGCGAGGGCGCTCCGGCGATCCACTTTGAACAGGTGCACTTCACCTACCGCTCGGCCGCACCCGAGCGCGTCGATGCCCGCGAGCTCGTGCGTGGTTCGGGTCGCGGCGGCCGCCGTGCGATTGAGTCCGCGCCCGCGGAGATCGTCGAGACCCCCGTGCTACACGGGGTGACCTTCGATGTTCCACGTGGAACGAGGGTCGCGCTCGTCGGCCCCTCCGGCGCCGGGAAGTCGACCATCCTCGGGCTCATCGAGCGCTTCTACGACCCCGATTCGGGCAGCGTCTCTTTGCACGGCGCGGATCTGCGCACCCTCGACCGCCTCGAACTGCGAGCGCAGCTCGGCTATGTCGAGCAGGATGCCCCGGTGCTCGCCGGAACCCTGCGCGAGAACCTCCTGCTCGGCGCCCCCGACGCGAGCGACGCGGAGTGCGAGCAGGTGCTGCGCGCCGTCAACCTCGGCGCCTTGCTCGATCGCTCGGCCACCAATGCCGGGCTCACCAACGGGCTCGACGCGCAGGTCGGCGAGCGCGGGCTGATGCTCTCGGGAGGCGAGAAGCAGCGCCTCGCGATCGCGCGCGCACTGCTGACCGCCCCGCCGATCCTCCTCCTCGACGAGTCGACCGCGAGCCTCGACGGCGTGAACGAGCGCCTCATGCGCGAGGCGCTCGACTCGGTGGCGACCGGCCGCACGCTCGTCGTGATCGCGCACCGGCTCTCGACCGTGGTCGATTCCGACCTGATCATCGTGCTCGATGGCGGCAGGGTCGTCGGTGAGGGAACGCACGAGGAGCTGGTCAAGACGGTGCCGCTGTACCGCGAACTCGCGCAGCATCAATTGCTCGTGCCAGAGGATACCCCGGGCATTGGGGAAGATTCCGTTTAGCCCGCGGGCCGAGTCACCGATTCGAGCAGCGTACCCAGCGCGGGCCGATAGTCGACGAGGTCGCCTTCCGGGGTGACCTCTGCCTCAACCAGCAGGTCGGTGTCGCCCAGTTCCACGACCGCGGTGAACTCCGTGTCGCCGGTGACGTGCTGCACGCGCGCGCCGTTTGCGAGCGTTTCGGTGCGCAGTGGATCGCCGTCGGCGCCAGCGCGCTCGAGCGCCTCCCCGGCATCCGCCGCCGTCGCGATACCGATCTCGACGATGAGCACGCGGTCGGGCGAGCGCAGCAGAAGCCCACCGTGAACCTGCGGCGTGATCCACCAGCCCGAGTCTGGGGTCACCGCGGCGACCGCGCCGAGGGTCGACATGTCGGTGTCGGCCCCGGCACGGAAGGCGGAGCCGAGGTCGAACCCGGAGTCCGTGTCGTCATTGACCCCGAATGCTCGCAGCCCGTCCGCCTCCTGGCCGGCAAGCCCCGCCCGCACGCTGGGCGCGAGCAACACCCAGACCGCGAGGGCGCTGCAGACGAGGAGCAGCATCGAGAGCAAGAGAAGGGCCCAGAATCGGGTGCCCTTACCGCGGGCGGGTGCTGGTGGATCCAGGTGGCGCTGTGCGTCTGCCATCATCGAGCTCACCCTCGCCTCACGATCGCGTCAGGCACCGCGCCGCCGAAGAGCTCGGTGACCGTGACGAGCTCGAAGCCGCGGTTCTGCAGGCCGATGATGATGTCTCCCGCCGCATTCACGGTGTCGGCGTGGGTGTCGTGAAACAGGATGATGTGGCCGGGCTGCGCGGGGAGGACCGCGCGCTCGTAGAGGGCGCTCTGGCCCGGCCTCTGCCAGTCGTTCGTGTCGATCGACCACAACACGGAGGGCATGTCGATCGCGGCCTGAGCGTCGGCGTTGATCGCCCCGTACGGGGGCCGATACGTCGCCACCGGCTGACCCGAAAGCTGCCGCAGCAGTGCAGCCGCATCGTGCACCTGCGCTCGGGCATCCGCGAGTGGGATCTTCGTCAGGGTCTTGTGATTCATGGTGTGGCTGCCCACCTCGTGTCCCTCGTCCGCCACCCGCGCCACGACCTCAGGATTGCCCCGGGCAGCCCCACCGATCATGTAGAAGGTCGCGGCTGCGTGATGTGCGGCCAGGGTGTCGAGCAGCTCAGGCGTGAACCCCGACGGTCCGTCGTCGTACGTAAGCGCGACGCAGGGCAACAGCGCGCAGTCGATGGGCATGCGCGCACCAGCAGCTGCCAGCCGAACGAATGGCTGCCCGGCGGCGGCTAGCAGCGCCCGCCGCTGATCGCTCGCCCAGCCATTAGCAGTCGCCGCGTCGACCTGCAGCACGGTCTGGCCGGTAGTCGGGCCAACACCGATGCCCTCGAGCTCTGACGAGGTGAGCCCCGGCGGCAGGGTCACGCGCAGCCCGCCGCCATCCGGGTGCGCGGCCGACGCGAGCGCCTCCGCGGCGAGGGCCAGTTGCGTGGCGTCGGGGGCTGCCAGGGGCGCGGTGCTGAGCGCCCCGGCCTGTAGGCGCAGAAGCTCACCCGCCGCGGCCCAGAGCTTGGCGGGTGCCTCCTCGCGCCACTCCTGCACGCCCTCGGTCATGCCCCCAGTGCTCACGTCGAGGTACAGGGTCTGCAGTTCGTCACTGGTGATGCCCGCGACGCTCCCGGTGACGGTGCGCATCACAAGCACCAGCGTGCTGCCGAAGGCGCCAGTCACCTCGCAGGTGATCGCGGTGCCCGTGCCTCCCACCGGCCCGGTCTCTGGCCGGCTCAGCACCTCGGCCGCGGGCCACGCGGCCGAACCCGCCACGCATCCCCGGTCGGCAAGCCCCGCCTCGACCGGGTGCACCTCGGGCACGTACGGCTGCCCCGACGCGCCGATCGCCGCCCAGATCAGCCGATCCACGTGGTCATTGAAAGCGGGCACGCCGGGCACATACACAAACCGAGCCGCCAGACCCAGCGCATCGTTGCGCAGCCGGTGCGGGGCAAGCCCCAGTTCGGCGGCGTCGAACGAACGGGCATCACCCACCAGCGCGAGCGACTCGGTCGCGGCTGCAGTGTCGTCTCGAATCAGTGGATCCGCGCCACCCGGTACCAGCAACACCCCGGCGGTCACGGCCGACTCGGGGGCGGTCGGTGGCAGCCACCCGGCAACGGGCTCGGCGGCGCACGCGCTCAGCGTAACGGCAAGCGCCAGGGTTCCTGCCAGCGAGAGGAGCAGGGCGCGCACGCGAGCAGGGCGCGCACGCGAGCGCTGAGCGAGCCGGCTCGCCATCGATTCCCCTTCCGCCTGGCACCATCGCCTGGGTCAGTTCGAGGCTATCGCGTGGCCTCTCGCGAGAAGAGCCATTCCAGTCTCGGTTCGATTACGGGGCGGCAGACCTTCGAAACCCACCCCATCGACAACACGAGGGTAAGGGCGATGCCGAACGCGATCAGGGCGAACACGCCGGGAACCCCGAACGCGCCGATCCACTCGGCCCCACCGGTTTCGCGCAGCGCCCAAATGATGGGGCCGTGCAGCAGGTAGACGTACAGCGTGCGTGCCCCCCACACCGTGATGATGCTGTGCCCGCGCGGCACGATGAGCAGCACCGCGAGGGTCATCGCGGCAGCGACGACGAGCAGGGCGAGCCGCACCCCCGAACCGCCGAGCGCGATCGACCACCACTCGGTGGGGGCCCAGCTGCCGATCGGGGCGCGCGCAAACAGCCACGCGTAGTCATCACGCCAGGTGAGCCAGGTGTCGATTCGCCAGGTGTCGCGCAGGCCCGGCAACGCAGCGAACGCCGCTGCAATCAGGGCGAGCAGAGCCCAGGCCGAGACCCGCGCGGCGCGGGCCGGCCGCAGAAACCAGTCGCCGCGAAACCAGCCGCGATCCACCCCGAGCCAGGCCGCAACAAAGAACGGCAAGAAACACAGCGTGCGCGACGCCGAGAACTGGGTACCGATCGCCGGGCTGAGACCAGCCAAGAGGGCCACGACAACCGAGAAGATGAGGGGGTGCTTCAGCCTCGCGATATACGGCAGCACAATGCGCATCGTCGCAAGCGTCACGAGAAACCACAGGGTCCAGGCGGGCGCCACGAGCCAGCTTTCGGGCAACCCGCGGCCGTTCACCGCCAGGTGCAGGAGCGCCCAGATGCCTTCCCACAGCACCCAGGTCACCAGCAATTGCACAGTGGATCGCGCCACCTTCGGTGTCGCCTCGGGCTTCGCGAAGAGGCCCGACAGGGCGATCATCGCGGGCATGTGGAAGAGGTAGATGAACGCGTAGGTGGCGAAGCCGAATGCGGTATCGGTGCGAATCGTCGAGATGGCGTGGCCCGCGACCACGAGCACGATCAGGATGAAGCGAGCGTTGTCCCAGAGCGCGACGCGCGCCCGGGGAGGTACGGTGTGTGCCGGGGGCACAGCAGCACCCCCGGGCCCGGTCGACGAGGTCGGCGCCGCCGCGGGGGTGTCAGATGCTGAATTCACCACTTCAGCGTAGGGGCGATCAGACCGCTGCGGCCCGCGCCTTATCCATATCAATGAAGGTTTCGGTGTTGAAGCGGTAGGCCGCGCGCACCTCGGCGATCACGCGCGCCCGCTCCTCTTCGCTGAGCCTTTCGCCCATTCGGTTCAGCGCCTCGCGATAGGTCTGCTTGAACGCAGGGATCGGGCCGAGTTCGGTGAAATCGTAAAACGCGATGCCGGCGCGATCGAATCCGTGCTGCTTCGCTACGAGCTTCGCAATCATCTGGCCACCCGACAGGTCGCCGAGGTACCGGGTGTAGTGCTGCGCGACGAGCCCGGGCAGCCACGGCTGTTCCCCGAGTTCGGTGATGCGATCCGCGTAGGCCTGAGTTGCAGGAACCGCCTGGATCTTGTCGCGCCAATCGGCACCAATGAGGAACTCGAGATCCTCCACGAGTGCGGGCAGGCGCACGAGTGCGGCCGGGTGAAAGGCGGCGAAGTCGGGATCTGCGGCGAGTTTCTCGGATGCCGCCTCAAGCGCTTCGTACACGAAGTAGTGCTGCGCGACGAGCGCCGTGTACTCCTCGATGCCAGAGCGCCCACGCATGATGTCTTCCATGTAGGTCGACCCCTCGCTGTCGGAGTGATCGCCCCAGGTGGCCTCGCGAATCGCCTGCGCGAATGAACCGTTGTCATCCGAAGTGGTTGCTGCGTGGGCGTGACCGCCGCCGTGCGGGTGCCCAGCCCCGTGTGGGTGTCCGGCGCCGTGCGGGGCAGCGGTGGTCTGCTCGGCTGCGTGCTCTTCGCGGGGTGTCACGCCCAGCTTCTCGCAGGCCGACTTGTAGAGCACGACCACCTCGCGACGAATTTCGGCGCGCTCGCTGATCGGACCCCCGGGCCACGGCACGGTGAGCTCGCTCTCTCCACTCGCGTCAGTCACGAGCCAGCGTCCTCCGGCGCCATCGAGCCCCACCATCACGCTGGCGGTTGCCTCGGGGCGCCCAAAGGCGCGCGCGATAAGCAGGTTGTCTTCTGGGTGATCGCCGTTCATGTGTTCAACTACGGCAGAGATCACAGAGGCTTCAAATTCATTCACCATCACATCGTAGTGAAAAATGGGGTAACTTACACCATTCATCTGATGAACTAGCTGCGAGACCCTCCGCTGCGCCCAACTGACTCTCGGCCTCTGGAAGGTAGACTCGCGATGTCCTATGCCCACTGAAGTGATCGGCGGTTCCGTGGTTTCGAAGCTTGCGCGACGCATTCGCGTTGCAGCACTCACCCTGGCTACGGTGGCGGCACTCGGCCTCACTGCCTGCACCGGGAACGGGGCAGTTTCGGGCGAGGCGGAGTCGAACTCGATCGACGCGGGGCTCGCAACTCGCATCGACGAGGCAGTAGCTTCTGCCATGCAGCAGAGCGGATCCACCGAGGCGATCGTCGGCGTCTGGACGGGCAGCGCCGGCGAGTACGTGCATTCCTACGGCGAGAGCCTGTCAGCCAACGCACTGATCCGCGGCGCGCAGGCCACGCAGCCGGTGATGTGCGCACTGCTGCTCGAACTCGTTGCCGACGGCACCGTGAGCCTTGACCGCGAGGTCGCGGCCGACGTCTCGCGCCAGGTTGGCATCGAGGGCGTCACCTACGGCCAGCTCTGCACCGCACAGTCAGGCCTTGCCGACTACAAGAGTCGCATCGGCGACATCTTCGTGAACAACCCGACGCGCCCGTGGAGCGACCGAGAGCTTCTGGCACAGGGCCTCGCCCACTCACCCCTCTCTTGGCCTGGGCTCGACGTGCACCCCTCCGATACCGACACGCTGCTGCTCGCGCGCGCGCTCCACCAGGTCACCGGGCAGTCAATCCCCGACCTTCTCGAGTCGCGGGTGTTCGGCAAGGCCAATATGCCTGCCAGCTACTTCCCGAGAGACGTGCTTACTGATGTCAGCCTTCCTGGAAACAGCCTTACCGGCCTCACCTATCCCGCTGCGGGCGGGGTTCCCCAGTGCGAGGTCGGTGTCGTGGAAGTCGCCGAGGTCTCTCCCTCGATGCTCGGTGGTGCCGGCGCCACCGTCACGACCGTGACCGACCTGAAGAACTTCTACACGAGCTACCTCGGGGGCCAGTTCGGCGGGGCCGAGGGAGCCGCCGTCTTTGCGGAGGCTCGCTCGACCACCAACCCCACTCGCAATGAGGCCGGGGAACCGGTGGGTGACACCGAGGAAGCCGCCGCGCTGATCGCGGCTGCCGAGGATCCGAACGGCCAGAAGTGGGGGTTCGGGTTCGAAAAGGTGCAGTCCCTGTCTGGCATGAGCGGCCAAATGACGGGCACGCTGACCGCTGCGTACCACGATCCAGCAACCGGGTTCTCCGTGGTCGTGGTGCTCAACAACTCCAGCATTGGGGCTGGCTTCGTGCGCACCCTGGCCTTTGAACTTGCCGCGATTTCCACCGAGGCCGGTGTCGGCCCGGCAGTGACTTGGGCATCGGCCGACTTCGCGGCCGCCCGCGCGGCAGCCGCGATCTGCCAGCCGGCCCCGGAGGAGCCTGCTCCAGCCGAGTAGCGTGTTTCTGCTAGGCTAGACAGGTCGAGATTTCAGAAATCTCGACCTGGGGATGTAGTTCAATGGTAGAACTTCAGCTTCCCAAGCTGATAGCGCGGGTTCGATTCCCGTCATCCCCTCGGAGAAATTAATCCCGACTTTGCGAGGAGTATTTCCCCTCGCGCTCGGAGGAGGCCGGCCATTCTTCACCCCACGAGTGGCACCCAGTTCGCCGCGGCTTCCAAGGGAGATCTTCCCGATCCGGAGGCGCTCTCCGACGGGATCTGGTCATTCGCCATGCCCATGGGAAAGTTCGGGCCTCCGTACAACCTCTGCTACATCATCGAAGATTCCGCCGGAGACCTGCACGTGGTCGACCCCGGGATCGATTCGGGCGAGAATTGGGCGCTCCTGCAGCAGAATCTGCGCGGGATCGGAAAATCGGTCAGCGACGTACGCGCCGTTATTGCGACGCACCTCCACCCCGACCACCTCGGACTTGCGGCGCGCATTCGCGCGGCATCGAGCGCGCGGCTCATCTTGCATCGCGAAGAAGACAACGCCGTGAGGGAGCTCACTCTCGGGACTCGCGAGGAGGACGTTTCTCAGCGCGCGGAGGGCTGGGGCGTGCCCGCCGCCTATCAGGGCAGGCTCGCAAGGTCCAAGACCTCCGCTCAGGTTTCGTCGTTTCCGCCCGCAGACCTACTGTGCGAAGACGGCGACAGGCTGCTCGTGCCCGGACGCGAGCTGCAGGTCATTCACACGCCCGGCCACACCTTGGGTCACCTGTGCCTTCGTGAGCGCCAGGAGCGAATCGTCTTCACCGGGGATCACGTCTTGCCAACGATCAACAGCGGTGTCGGTCTCGGCGGCAGCGCCTCGGGCAATCAGGTCGACGCATATCTCGTCAGCCTCGAAACGATCGCCGAGTTTGACGATCACGTGGCTGCACCCGGCCACGAATTCGGATTCCGCAACATCAGGGAACGCTGCGGCTCGATCGCCGCGCATCAGTTGCGACGAACCCGCGAGGTGCGCGCGGCTCTGGAGAGCACCCCACACGCCCCAGTCTGGGATCTGGCAAGCCGGCTGGCCTGGTCTGCTGGGTGGGAGAACCTCTCCGGCTACATGCTCGTGTCGGCCCTGTCGCAGACCGAAATGCACGTCGACTTCCTGCGCTCCGGCCTCGCCGAACGCCACCTGCAGTTGCACGGCACGAACTGATCGCATCGGCGCGCTACGGTGGATCCATGCGCATTGCCACCTGGAACGTAAACTCCATCCGCACCCGCGTTGGCCGGGTCGTCGACTGGCTCGTCCGCGAAGACATCGACGTGCTCGCGATGCAGGAAATCAAGTGCAAGCCGGAACAGTTTCCCGTCGCCGAGTTCGAGCGGGCGGGATACCAGCTCGAGATCCACGGCCTGAACCAGTGGAACGGGGTTGCGTTTGCGAGTCGCCACGAGATGACCGATGTGGCGCGTGGCTTCGACGGGATGCCGGGCTTCGGGAAGGCCATCGTCGGGCAGGAACACAAGCAGGGCACCGGCCCGAACGAGCTCCCGCTGGAGGCGCGCGCGCTGGGTGTCACCGTGGGCGACCTCAGGCTCTGGAGCCTCTACGTGCCCAACGGCCGTTCGCTCGAAGACCCGCACTACGCCTACAAGCTCGACTGGTTGCTTGCGCTGCGCACCAATGCCGAGCAGTGGATCGCCGAGAACCCGGACCTCCCGCTCGCGCTGATGGGCGACTGGAACATCGCGCCGACGGCCGCCGACATGGCCGACCCCTCGTTCGTCGAGGGCCGATCCACCCATGTGTCGCCCGACGAGCGCTCAATGTTCGCCTCGTTCGAGCAGACCCTCACCGACGTCGTACGGCCGATCGTGCCCGAGGGCTTCACGTTCTGGGACTACAAGGCCGGCCGCTTCCCGAAGAACGAGGGCATGCGGATCGACTTCATCCTGGGCTCGCCGGCCTTCGCTGGCGCGGTGACGGGTGCCGAGATCGCGCGCGATGAGCGGAAGGGCGACGGCCCGAGCGACCACGTGCCCGTGGTGTGTGACATCGACCCGTCGCTGCTGTTCGCGAGCTTCGAAGACGAAGACGACCGCCCGATGATCTTTGGCTAGGTGGTGGATCGCCGTGCCATGCCGTTCCCACGCGCACACGCACGCCAGCACGCTCACCGCGAGGTCTGAGCCGCCACACCGCTAGGGAAACGCGATGACCTCGTCGCCCCAGCCACGGCGCAGTTCCGCGTCGAGGTCGGGCACGACGCGATCCACACTTGAGATCACCAGCGTGCGACGCTCGAACTCGTCGAACCGCGGCTAGATCGGGGCGTCGGGGAGTCCGAGCGCGTCGGGCGACTCGCCCTTCGCGAAGGCTAGCCAGCGTGCACTCATGCGCGCAGAGATCGCGGCCGCCTGCGACCGCCCGCCGAGCTTGAACGAGAAATTCATCGTGGGGTCGTCGAGGTTGCGCCACACGTAGGGAACCTCGCTCGCATGCGTTGCCCCCAGGCCAATAAGGTGCAGCATCGGTGTGGCGTGGTCAAAGCGGTAGAGCCACACCGGGGCGACCGCGCTGTGCCCCTCGGCGATCCACAACGACGGGAGGCGAAACCCAATGTCGCGGGCGATGCCCAGGCCAACGGCTTGCCGCCGCACCCCCTCATACGCCGAACGGATCTGGGCGATCTCGGGCACTTCCACCTCGGGGCGCTCGCGAGCGATGTCGCTGAGCATCTCGCGAATGCGCTCATCGGTGATGGGCATGAGGGGCGACTTCATGAACTTGAAGACAGATGCCTCGTCTTTGTTGGTGCCGATGATGAGGGGGACCGGCAGCCCGCGACCCTCGCGCAGCACTTTGATCGGTGCCTCCGGCAGCAGGTCGCCATCGATGACCGGGGCGAACGCAATCGTGCCCGGTGCCTCCCCGGGCACCTGCGCAAAGACCTCGGCGGTCGCGGGTGCCAGCTTCTCGGCGGGAATCTCGCGCAATCCCTCAGGGTCGGCGATGGGCACCCGGTTCTGCCGAATGAAGCGCCTCGCCACGGCCGCGGCCCGTTCGGGCCCGTACACGCTCGACGCGGGCGAAGACTCCGCGATCGCGCGTTGGAACAGCCCCGCTGCCGAGGGAACCGCAAGGAGCGTCGTCACCAGCCCGCCACCGGCGGACTCGCCGAACACCGTCACCCGGCCCGGGTCGCCCCCGAACGCCACGATGTTCTGCTGCACCCACCTCAGCGCGAGCAGCACATCGCGGAGGGCGAGGTTGCTGTCGAACTCCCCCGGCTCGCCGAAGCTCGTGAGATCGAGAAACCCCAGCGCTCCCACGCGATAGTTCAGGGTGACCACGACAACCCCACCTCCGGCGAGCGCGCTCCCGTCGAACACGGTCTGGCTCCCTGAGCCATAGGTGTAAGCACCGCCGTGCAGCCACACCATGACGGGCAGCGGATCCGTGCCCTCGGGGGCCCACACGTTCAGGGCGAGGCAATCCTCGTCAAACACGGTGTCTGCGGGCAGCGGGACCGCCGGGTTGATCGGCTGCGGGCAGGCCGGGCTGAATTTCAGCGCATCAACCACGCCGAGGACGGGTTGCTGAGCCACGGGTGCTCGCCAACGCGCGTCACCCACGGGTGGCTGGGCGTAGCGGATCCCGCGCCAGATCCGCACGTCGCCCTCCGTGCTTCCACGAAACGTTCCGGCGGGCGAGGTGGCGATCGGGGGCGCTGGGGTCATACCGCCATTATTCAGTCTTCGCGAGGGCGTCCTTCCACGCCACGCGGCCGCCGGTGCGCAGCACCGAGTTGCTGTACATGCGGGAGCCGATCCACAGCACCACCGCGAAGGTGACCAGCAGCACTGCCAGCGCGGCCATTGGCTCCCACCACTCGGCGGTTCCGAGGTAGAGCCGCAGCGGCATCGCAACCGGCGCCGACAGGGGCACGTAGCTCAGGACCGCGATCATTCGCGCATTATCGAAGAGAAAAATAACGAGATAAAACGGGATCATCACGAGCACCATGACCGGACTCGTCACCGATCCGATGTCCTCCTGGCGCGACACGAGCGAAGCGAGGGCGGCATACAGAGTTGCGATCAGTACGAACCCGAAGATGAAGAGCACCCCGAACCACCCGAGTGCAGTGCCGAGCTCGGCGAAGAGGATCTGCTGGCCCGTGGCGAGCAGCCCGATCGAGGCAAGTGCGACAATCGCGATCACCTGCCCCACAGCCAACACCGTCATGCCGAGAATCTTGCCCGCGAGCAGCGCCCGCGCCGAGACCGTGGCGAGGAGGATCTCGACGATGCGGGTCTGCTTCTCCTCCACGACGCTCTGGGCAGTGGTCGTGCCAAACGTCATCACGCTCACGAAGAAGACCATGCCGAACGCGAACGACACGATGTACGCGAGGAAGAAATTCTCGATGATCGGGTCGAGTAGTTCGACCTCGGGTGACGTAGAGAGCACCTGTACGAGATCGCTAGGGGCGCTCTCAAGGGCGATCACGGTTACGGCGGACTCGCCAGTACTCTCGGTGCCTTCGGCGCTGCTCGTCGCGCCAAGCTCACCGGCTCCTCCCGGCACGACCGCGGCGTCGACCTCGCCCGATTCGACGAGTTCTCGGGCAGCCTGACTATCCGCGACCTCGGTCACCTCAAAGCCGGCGGATTCAAGCGCCGCCGCACCCTCGCCCGCTACGGCGACCTTGGTCGGGCCACCGAAGCCACCGATCTTTGACGCGAACCCACCAGCGAGCGCGCCCACGAGCACGATGAGCAGCAGAATCCCCGTTGAGATCAGGAAGGCCTTGCTCCGCAGCCTGGTCGTGATCTCGCGCTCCGCCACGATCCACGCGGCCCTCGTGGCGGTCGGACGGTGCACCGCGCTGCCTGCCTGAGTGCTCATTGCACGACCTCCCGGAAGATCTCGGCGAGCGTTGGGGTGACGCGGGCGAAGCGCTGCACCACGGTGGATCTGCTCTCGCCCTGCACCGCTCGTGCGAGCACGGCCTGTGCCGCGGCCTCGCTCTCGGCGTCGAAGCGCACGCGGCCTCCGTTGAGCTCGGTCACGGTGATGCCCGGCATGTCGCGGGCCCAGCCGGCATCTACGGGGTCGGTCCTGTTCTCGTTCGTGTTCTCGACTGTGGTCGCGAGTTCAAGCTCGTAGCTGAGGCCGGAATGTTCGCGCCTCAGTGATTCGCGGGATCCGGCCGCGAGGATCCGCCCGCCACCAATGACCACGATGTCGTCGCACAACCGCTCGACGATGTCGAGCTGATGCGAAGAGAAGAGCACCGGGAGGCCCTGCGCGGCGTAGTCGCGAAGCACCCCCATCACCACTTCGACGGCGAGTGGATCGAGCCCCGAGAACGGCTCATCAAGCACGAGCGCGATCGGGCGGTGCACGAGCGCGGCGGCGATCTGCGCGCGCTGCTGGTTGCCGAGCGACAGGCTCTCGAGCAGGTCGTTCGCGCGCTCGCCCAGCCCGAGGCGTTCGAGCAGAGTGCCGACCTCCGCCTTCGCGTCAGAGGCACTGAGCCCGTGCAGTCGGCCCAGGTACACCAGCTGTTCCGCGACCTTCATCTTGGGATAGAGGCCGCGTTCTTCCGGCATGTACCCGATTCTCGCCCGGTCCCGCGGGGAGAGCGGGGAACCGTCTCGCGTCACCTCACCACCATCGGCGGCAAGCACCCCCAAGATGATGCGCATGGTGGTGGTCTTGCCCGCGCCGTTGCCGCCGACGAACCCTGTCATGCGTCCGCTCGCAACGGTGAAACTCACATCGTCGAGTACGCGACGCTCGCCGAAGCTGCGCGTGATTCCTCTGAGCTCAAGCACCCGGTTCCCCCCTTACGCTTCGCTCCGCGGCGACCGGAACGACGAAACCCCCGCGAGTGTCGCGGGGGTTTCGGATCGGAGCCGACTGTGGGATTTGAACCCACGACCTGTTCTTTACGAGGGAACTGCTCTACCCCTGAGCTAAGTCGGCATGGTCCGAGCAATCCCGGCACACAATCGACTACTTTACCACGACTCGCGGGGCGTGAAACAGCACGCTACGCGGCGCAATTTGGGTCGCTCGCAGGCACCGCACCAGTCAGGAAGTACTCGTCGACCGCCGCGTTGACGCACGGGTGCTCACCGTAGGCGGTGTGCCCCTCCCCGTGATACGTCACGAGCACGCCGCTCTCGAGCTGATCCGCGAGCGATACCGCCCACCGATACGGGGTCGCCGGATCGCCCGTGGTGCCCACCACCATGATCGGGTCTGAGCCCGCCGCCCGCACCGCGTCGCGGCTCTCGACCCCCGGAAACGGCCATTCCGCACAGAACGTATCGCCGTATCCCTGGAACCGCCCGATCGTCGGCGCGATGGCATCGAGCTCAGCTGCCTGCGCACGCATGCGCTCGATATCGAGCTCTGCGCCTCGCGGATAGTCGAGGCAGTTGATCGAGAGGAAAGCCTCCATGAGGTTGGTCTGGTACACACCATCCACGCGGTCGTAGTAGAAATCCGCGAGGATGAAGGCGGTCTCGGCTTCTTCGTTCGCAACCTCAGCAAAGAGATCGTCGAGGTACGGCCAATTGACCTGCGAATACAGGGGGGTGATGATGGCGGTGAGCATGGTGTCGGTGCCGAGCATGCGGCCATCACTCGCCTCGATCGGCTGCTGATCCACCTGGTCGATGAGCGCGCCGATCTGCGCCATCGATTCGTCGACAGTCTTGCCGGCAAACATGCAGTTCTCTCGAGTCAGGCAATCGGCGACATAGGCGCGCAGCGCCGCCTCGAAGCCGAGGGTCTGCTCGCGCACAACGTCAGCCTCGGAGGCGGTGGGGTCGGTCGCGCCATCAAGCACGAGGCGCCCCACGCGATCAGGGTAGGCATCGGCGTAGCGCGCGCCAATGTAGGTGCCGTAGGAGTAGCCGAGGTAGTTGAGCTTCTCGTCTCCGACGATGGCTCGCAGCATGTCGAGGTCTTTCACGGTCGACATCGTGTCGACGTGCCCGAGCAGCGGCCCGGTGGCCTCAAGGCAGGCCTCGCCGAATGCCGCGCTCTCCTCGGCAGCGAGCGCGATCCACTCAGCGCTCCCGCGTTCGAGATCTTGCCCCTCACCGAGGCTGAAGAGGAACTCATCCATCCCTTGGGCATCGAGGCAGGTCACCGGCGACGAGGCTCCGGTGCCGCGCGGATCCCAGCTGACGATGTCGAAATTCTGCTGCACAGACTCGCCAATTCCGCCGTCGACCGCGTACCGCGCGTAGTCCACGCCCGAGGCCCCCGGGCCCCCGGGGTTCACGAAGAGGCTCCCCTGCGATGATCCACTCAGCGCGGGTTGACGGATCAGCGCCAGGGTGATGCGTTCACCCTCGGGCTCGTTCCAATCGAGCGGGGCGAAGACCTCCGCACATTCCATGCCGTCGCCACAGTCACTCCACCTGGGTGTCTGCGCGTCAAAGCGCTCAAAGTTCGCCGAGGGTGCGCGGTCGGTGGCTCGCGAGGCAAAATCTCGCGCGAGTTCGATCAGCGGGGCGCACCCGCTGAGCGTGAGGGCACCGACTGCGGCGAGCGCCACGGCCGCGAGGCCGATGCGGCGACGAGAAGAACCGGCTGACCGGCCCGTGCCTCGACGCCTGGCCTTGGCCCCGGACTCGACCCCGGAATTTGTGTCTGTTCGAGCTTCGCCCATGGTGCGCTCCCCACTCATTGATGTGTCATCGATTCAGCACCCTGCCGCGCGATACCTGCAAAGAGTGCCTCGAGCACGAGCCCCGGGGTGACCGCGCGCACGAGGCGTTCCCGAGCCTGCTCGACCATCGACACCGCCTCCAACGCCCGCTCTGCGCCCCATTGCGTCGCCAGCTCTTCGATGCGTGCTTGATGCTCGACATTGACCAACTCGAGGCCGGCCCCCAGCGACGTGAGCAACACGTCACGGTACAGCGAGAGGAGGTCGGTCAGGACGCGGTCGATGCCATCGCGAAGGCTGCGTTTCGCCCGCCGCGACTGATCTTCCTCGAGGTTGCGCAGTTGCGCACGCAGTTTGGGCGGGATCGCTGCGCCAGCAGAGATGCCCAGGTTGCGCAGCGCCTCCTCCCGCTCGACCGCATCGAGTTGCTCGGTGAATGCTGACGCGTCGGCCTCCGCGACCTTCACCAGACCGGCTGCGGCGCGCATCGCATCGCCCAGGGTGTCGACCGCCAGTGCGAGGTCAATCGTGCGCTCACGTCTCGCCATCGCTTCGGGGTCACTGGCAAGCCTGCGGGCCATACCGATGTGGCTCTGCGACAGCCGCGCCGCGCGTTCCGCGACCGCGAAATCGACCCCGTCTCGCTCATGCAGCAATGCAGCAATCTCTGCGGGCGACGGAGTGACGAGCTTGACGGATCGGGCACGCGAGCGGATGGTGGGCAGCAGGTCGGCCTCACTGGGCGCACACAACACCCACACCGTGCGCTCGGGAGGTTCTTCGAGCGCCTTGAGTAGCACATTCGAGGTGCGTTCGGGCATCCGATCCGCGTCTTCGATGACGATGACGCGATGGCGACCGGTTGCTGGCGAAAAGTACGCCGTGGTCACGATTTCACGCGCCTCGTCGATGGTGATGAGGAGCTTCTGCGTGGTGAGCACGGCGAGGTCGGGGTGCGTGCGAGAGCGCACCTGCTGCCAGACCGCGTCGAGATCTTCCGCACCGCGCGCGATGAGCGCGGCCGCGAATCGCAGTGCGAGGTTCGAACGACCCGAGCCCGGCGGGCCGGTGATCAGCCAGGCGTGCGAGAGGTCGTCGCTACCTTCAGCTGATGCGGCGTGCTCGAGCGCCCGCACCGCCTCGGGTTGCCCCACAATCTCGTCCCAAAACCCCATGGCATCAGGCTATCGCGAGGCACCGTCACGCGGTTGCCCGCAATCAGCGCAAGACCGGCTCATGCTCGCCACCGCCCGTCCGCTTCTGCTGCATCATCTCGTTGTCAGACCGCTTGACGAACTCGTGCGCCGATTCACCCTCTCGGTATTCGGCAATCCCCGCAGACCAGCCACACGCGGTCGCCTGCCCCCGGAGGCGCTCGACCAACACTCGCGCCTCTTTCGTCGAGGTTCGAGGGAGAAGCAGCACGAATTCGTCGCCCCCAACACGAGCCACACTGTCGCCGCTTCTCACACCCTGAACCAGCGCGCTTGCAACCTGCTGGAGAACGATGTCGCCTTCGTGATGCCCGCGGGAATCATTGATTGACTTAAACCCATCGAGGTCGAGGAAGATCATGGAGAGTGGTTCTCGCGTGCGCGCCACTGTGAGAATTTCCTTCTCCAATAAGACATCAAACCCGCGTCGATTCCACACGCCACACAAATGGTCGGTGAGTGATGACTCCTCGAGGTTCAGCTTGAATCGCCCAAACACCTCGGTCAGGAGTATCGAGAGGCCAACCAGCGCGACGGCAGTGAGATAGGCATCGTTTGACGGGTACCGAACGACGATAATCGTGGCAAAGAGCACCAGGCAGGTATAGCCCACCAGCCGCGCGTATTTGGTCGGAAGAAACCAGGCATACAAGACGATGACCACCACCGTGAGCATCGCAGCCACCGTCGCGCGGCTCAGGCTCGTGCTGTTCGCGATCAGAAACAAGAGAACAGCAAGATAGATTCCACTGGTAATAGCAGCTGTATCCAAGCGAAGACGGCTGCCGCGCGCGAGAACTACCAGAGTGACCAACAAAGCAATTCCAGAGACCGTGATGGGTACCCAGAGCGGGGGACGGTTCTCGGGCGGGAAGATCGTCGCGGCGAGACCGGCAAACACGCCACCCGAGAGAAACATCGCTGCCAAGGCAAGCGAAAGTTCAGATTGTCGTCTGAAGGTCCGAGACCGTCCGCGGTGAGGCACGATGTCAGTGTATTGCCCCGCACCGACATCCTTCTCCGGTCGGTGCAATGTTGGAGGCAGTGTAACTATCAGCTGACTCTTCCTGCCTGATTACACGGAGAGATCCACCAGGATCGCTTCCGCAAATTCGAGTGTCGCGCTTCCAGCGCTGAGTTCTTGCACCAGCGCACCCGCGCCCGGGCACTGATCCACTGACAACAGCAGCCGCACCTCGACCGCTTCACCGTACCCCGCTTCGCCCACCTCGTACCCGCGGCGCCTTGCCTCGGCCTCGACCTGCGGGGCGAGTGCGTAGTCGACAGTGACGAGCGCCGGGATCCGCTCTGCACGTCGCACTCGACCGGCCTGGGCGACCGCCTCGGCAACCGCTGCGCGGTAGGCGCGGGTCAGCCCGCCGGCCCCGAGCAGCACGCCCCCGAAGTAGCGTGTCACCACGGCAATCACGTCGCTGAGCCCGGCCGAGACCAGGGCATCGAGCATGGGTGCGCCCGCGGTGCCGCTCGGCTCGCCGTCGTCGTTCGAGCGTCGGGTGCGCCCGCCCGCACCCAACACGAACGCGCTGCAGTGATGCCGGGCACGTGGGTGTTCGGCTCGCACACGCGCGATGGTGGATCGCGCCTCACCCTCATCAGAGACGCGTTCGAGGCGCGTCAAGAACCGAGAACGCGAGATCTCGAGCTCGGTGTCGACCGGGCCCGCGATGGTGATGTACTCGGCACTCATGCCTCCATTCTGCCGGGTCGCGGCTCCCGTCTGCCGGGTCGCGCCTCCCGTCTGCCGGGTCGCGCCCTCGCTCGTTCGCTCGCCGAGGAGTCGCAATTCCACCACGTGCGGGGGTCTGGTGGTGGAATTGCGACCCCTCGGCGCAGGGCAGGGCAGTCGGGGCAGGGCAGGGTAGTCGAGGCAGGGCAGGGTAGTCGGCGCAGGGCAGGGTAGTCGGGGCAGGGCAGAGAGGGATGGCAGTCGCGGTAGGCTCGGGGCGTGAGCGTGCGGGTGGATAGTTGGGTGTGGGCGGTGCGGCTCGCGAAGACGCGCAGCCAGGCCACTGCGGCCTGCCGCGCCGGGCACGTGCGGGTGAACGGTAACCCCGCGAAGGCGGCGCAGGCCGTGAACATTGGGGACGAGGTGCGGGTGCGCCTGCACGGATTCGACCGCATCTACAAGGTCACCGGGCTCGCGACGAGGCGAGGCAGCGCCGCCGACGCTGCTCAGTATTTTGAGGATCAGACTCCCCCACCCCTGCCCCGCGTCGAGCGCCCCGCCGACATCCTGCGCGACCGCGGGGCCGGACGCCCGACGAAGCGCGAGCGTCGCGACATCGACCGCCTGCGCGGCCGCGACGAGGAGTCGCAACGCGACTTCGAGGGCTAGCGCAAGGCTCCTCGCCCCAGCACACCGTGCCACACACTGCCGCACCGTGCCAGCGCAGGCGCACCCCCTGATCCAGGTCGACATGAAAATCCGCGCTACTTGTGCGGTCTTTCGGGCCAGAATAAACCGCACAACATGAGCGGATTTTTCGTGTCTGACGAGCCCGCGTCGCTCTGCTTTCAGATCGCCCCGCTACCCTTGACAGGTGCCCACGCCCGCCCCGAGTCTGCTTGCTGCCACGCCCGATCACATGCCGCATCTGCAGCACCTCTCTCCCAGCGAGTGGCACCACCTCGAGCGCACACACCAGGCACGGGCCGCTGCCCTCACCGCCGCACACCGCGAGCGGCGCGCCCGCGGAGAGAAGCACCCGATCGAAGATTTTCTATGGACGTATTACTCGGTCAAGCCGGCCGAGCTCGCCCGCTGGCATCCGGGGGCGGGGGTCGTGCTCGCAGACGCGGGGGTGGATCGCGCAGCCTGGCGACACTACACGATCGTGGCAGCTGTGAGCGGCGCGGGACGCACGGATACGGAGTTCCCGAACGCTGCGCGATCCACAAGCGAAGCGTGCGACGTGACGGTCGACCTCGACACCTACTTCGCGAAGCGCGGCGCGACCGTCGACTTCGTCGAGCAGCTGCTCGCGGCGACCATCGAGCACACCCCGCAGTACGGGTGCTTCGGCCTGCACGAGTGGGCGATGGTGTATCGGCTCGCCCCCGATCAGGTGCGCCATGCCGGGCTGCCGCTTCGCATAGGCCACGCGGCCACTGACGCGGTCGTTGAGAGCCACCGCATCGCCTGCACCCACTTTGACGCGTACCGCTTTTTCACGCATGAGGCGGCCCCGATGAACACCCTGCACCCCACCCGCGAAACGCAGGGGCAGCTCGAGCAAGCGGGGTGTCTGCACGCCGGCATGGACGTCTACAAGTGGGCGGCGAAGCTCGGCCCGATCGTGCCCGGTGAGGTGCTGCTCGACGCGTTTGTGTTCGCTCGCGACATCCGCGAGGTCGACATGCGCGCATCCCCCTACGACGTGACCGGGTTTACGGGGGCAGACGGCGTGCCGCTCACGCCGATCGCCATTGAGACCCCCGAGGGCAAGCGCCTATACGCCGAACTGCAGCGGGGTTTCGCGGCCCGCGGCAACGCACTCCGCGAGCGGGTGCTCGCGGCGATCAGCGTGGCGCGACGGGCGTTCGACGCTCAGACCGCGGCCCGATAGCGCGCAACGCCCCGAGGATCGCGACGAGGTCGACGAGCTCCTGCATCCACGCGCCGACGAGTGCGGGCAAGAACCCGAACGCGGCCACGAGCATGAGCCCGACGCTGATGATGATGCCGAGCCAGATGCTCTGCAGCGCGATCCGCACGGTGTCGCGGCCGATCCGCACCGCGCGCGCGAGGCCCGCGATGTTGTCGAAACGGTTCACGAGGTCGGCCGATTCGCTGGCAGCGGTGGATCCGCGCGCCCCCATGGCGAAGCCGACCTCGGCGGCGGCGAGCACCGGGGCATCGTTGAGGCCGTCGCCAGCCATGAGCAGCGGTCGCACCTTGACACCCGCCACGATGCTTACCTTGTCGCTGGGCTTGCACTCGGCGTGCACCTCGTCGATGCCGAGGCGGTCGGCGATCGGGCGAGCGGTAGCCTCAACATCGCCGGTGATCATGAGCATGTGCTCGATGCCCATCTCACGCAACTCGGCGACGGTGTCGGCGGCCTCGTCGCGCAGGCGGTCGCGCATCACGATGGTGCCGGCAAAGCGATCCCCCAGCGAGACGTAGATGCCCAGCTCCCCGGCGGCGAGTTCCGCGCGCCGCAGGTCGGGCGCCGCCTCGTGCACCCAGTCGGGCTTGCCCACGCGCACCTCGCCCGACGCGCCGAACGCGCCCATGGTCAAATGTCCGGCCAGGATGTCAGCAGTCACCACCTCGGCGAGCACGCCCTGCGTGGCGATTTCCTCGGCGCGCTCGACCGGGAGCAGCGCGAGCCCCTGTGCCTTCGCCGCGTCGATGACTCCGTCGGCGAGCACGTGCGACGAATAGACCTCAGCCGACGCGGCGAGCTGCAACACCTGTTCCTCGGTGAACCCCTCACCGGTCAGCACACGCTCGAGGTCGGGGCGGCCGCTGGTGAGCGTGCCGGTCTTGTCGAACGCAACCGCGCGCACGCGGGAAAGCTGCTCGAGGGTGCCGCCACCCTTCACGATCAGGCCGAAGCGAGCCGCCCGGCTCATTCCGCCGAGGAAGGCCACCGGCGCCGCGATGAGCAGCGGGCACGGGGTCGCCACGACCAAGACCTCGGCGAAGCGCACCGGGTCGCCGCTCACGGCCCAGGCGATGGCGGCGATGGCGAGCGAGAGCAGCGTAAACGGCACCGCGTACCGATCCGCGAGCCGCACGACGCCAGCCTTGCTGTTCGCCGCCTGCTCTACGAGCCGCACGATCTGCTGGTACTCGCTGTCTTCCGCGCGCGCGACCGCCCGCATGCGCACCGCCATCGATCCGCTCACCGCGCCGCTCAAGACCTTCTCCCCGAGCGCGCGCTCCACGGGCAGGCTCTCGCCGGTCAGGGATGATTCGTCGAAGGTGGCGGAGCGATCCGCCAGCACCGCGTCAACCGGCACCAGCTCGCCGGGCCGCACCAGCAGCTCGTCGCCGACCTGAATCTCGTGCACGCCCACGGTCTCGGTGTCGCCCGAGGGCAGGATGCGGGTCGCCCGCTCGGGCGCGCGAGCCAGCAGTGCGGTCAGCTCGCGCTTCGAGCGGCCCTCCGCGTAGTCTTCGAGCGCGGATCCACCGGTGAGCATCAGCACCACGACGAGCGCGGCCCACGGCTCACCCACGAGCACCGCCGCGGTGATCGCGGTGACGGCGAGGATGTCGAGGCCCACGTGGCCGCGCAGCAGTTGGCGCACCATACTCACGGCCTCCCACGCGGCAATCGCGAGGGCATACACGCCGACGACCCAGGGCGCCGCATCGCGCGCAGGGGTCGCGAGCATGATCAGCCCGATTACGCCCACAACGAGGGTCGCGGCAACGAGGGGGTAGCGGCCTGCTGCGGTGAACATCTTCGACATGTCACCCATTCTCGCCCGTTCTCAGGCCGAGCGCATCGAAGGGAAGGCTACCCTTCCCGCGCCTCGTCGGCGAGCTGCATGTGGTGGTGGATCACCTCGGCGACCACGAAGTTAAACCACTTTTCTGCAAACTCGGGATCAAGCTGGGCATCGCTCGCGAGCGAGCGGAGACGCGAAATCTGGGTCGCCTCTCGCGAGGGATCGGAGGCGGGCATATCGAACTCAGCTTTCAAGCGACCCACCTCCTGCGTGCAGCGAAAGCGCTCGGCAAGCATGTGGATCAGCGCGGCGTCGATGTTGTCGATGCTCGAGCGCAGGCGCCGCAATCGGGCCTCTGGCGTTTCGGTGCTCATGGTGTGCCTCGATCCGCTCAGTCGAGGAGGTCGTGGCGCACGACGACCTGCTCGCGCTCGGGGCCCACCCCAATGGCCGAGATGCGCGATCCGCTCATCGCCTCGAGCGCCAGGATATAGTCCTGTGCGTTCTTCGGGAGATCCTCGAAGGTGCGGGCACCCGTGATGTCTTCGGTCCAGCCGGGGAAGTCCTGGTAGATCGGCTTCGCGTGGTGGAAATCGGTCTGGTTCACCGGCACTTCGTCGTGACGCACGCCCTTCACGTCGTAGGCGACGCACACCGGGATCGTCTCGAGGCCCGAGAGCACATCGAGTTTCGTCAGCACGAAGTCGGTGACACCGTTGATGCGGGCGGCGTAGCGCGCGATCGGGGCGTCGTACCAGCCGCAGCGGCGCGGGCGCCCGGTGGTGGTGCCGAACTCGAAGCCCTGCGCGCGCAGGTACTCGCCCGACTCGTCGAAGAGCTCTGTGGGGAATGGGCCGGCGCCGACGCGGGTCGTGTAGGCCTTGATGACCGAGATCACGCGGTCGATGGCGTGCGGGGGCAGGCCCGAGCCGGTGCTCGCGCCGCCGGCGGTCGCGTTCGACGAGGTGACAAAGGGGTAGGTGCCGTGGTCGATGTCGAGCATCGTCGCCTGGCCCGCCTCGAACAGGATCGTCTTGTTCTCTTGCATCGCCTCGTGCAGCAACAGGCCGGTGTCGCACACCATCGGCTCGAGCAACTTGCGGTAGCTCAGCAGCTCATCGACGACCTCGTCAACGCCGATCGCGCGACGGTTGTAGATCTTGACGAGCACCTGGTTCTTGAAGTCGAGCGCCGCCTCGACCTTCTGGCGCAGAATCCCCTCGTCGAAGACGTCTTGAATGCGGATCCCGACACGGTTGATCTTGTCGGCGTAGGCCGGGCCGATCCCGCGGCCGGTGGTGCCAATCTGGCGCTTGCCGAGAAAGCGCTCGGTGACCTTGTCGAGCGTGCGGTGGTAGGCGGTGATGACGTGCGCGTTTGCGCTGACTTTTAGCCGCGACACGTCGACCCCGCGGGCGCTGAGCGCGGTGAGTTCGGCCTGCAGCACCTCGAGGTCGACAACGACGCCGTTCGAGATGACCGGGATCACGCCCGGCGTCAGGATGCCCGACGGCAGCAGGTGCAGCGCGTACTTCTCGTCGCCGACCACCACCGTGTGCCCGGCGTTGTTGCCGCCGTTGAACTTCACGACGTAGTCGACGCGGCTGCCGAGCAGGTCGGTCGCGCGTCCCTTGCCCTCATCGCCCCACTGGGCGCCGGTAATCAGTACTGCGGGCATTGCAGCCCCTCCTTCGCGCTATGCGCTCTCTTCGATGCGGGCGATCGCGGTAGCGTCGGCCCCGTTCAGAAACTCGGTCAGGCGGTCGACCTCGGCGGTCTCGCCGATGGCGGCGGCGGCCCGGCGCAGCGCGTACAGCGCGCGCAACACGCCACGGTTGGGCTCGTGCTCCCAGGGGATCGGCCCGGCGCCGCGCCACCCCGACTTGCGCAGGGTGTCGAGGCCGCGGTGGTAACCGACCCGCGCGTACGCGTATGACTCGATATCGCGGCCCGCGGCGTGGGCCTCGTCGGCGAGCAGGGCCCAGGCGAGCGGCGATTCGGGGTGCGTGCGTGCCACCTGCTCGGGGGTCTCGCCCGCGGCGAGCGCACTCGCTACCTGTGGCTCGGGCGCAAGCCTCGTGGGCTCGGGGCCGAGCAGATTCTCGCCAATCACCAGATCAGTCTACCGATGCGGTGGGCGGGTGCCGGTTGGACACACACACGGCCGCGCGCCTGCACCGCGCTTGGACTGTCTGGGCCATGCCGGGTGGACACTCGCGCAGGGTTCCTGCGAGCTCAACCCCGCGCGAGTGTCACCCCGGAGCTCCGCGATCCGCGCGAGCGCCATCCCCGCACCCCCTCCCCGACTACCGCACCCGCCGCGCCCCATCCCCGCCCAACGCGCCCGCCGCACCCCATCCCGTGTGCCTTCTTCACCCCGAGGGCCCCTATTCGCGCAAATTAGGCACCTTGAGGTGAAGAAGGAGCTGAAGGCGGGGGACTCAGCGCGAAGAACTCCGGGCGGGGCTGAGCGCGTGGGCATCAGTCCGGCGGTGTGAGGCCGGGGCGCAGTTCGCCGGCCTCGATGCGCACGCCCAGGCGGTTCTCGGGTGGCGGGAACGGGCAGGTGGCGCTCGCTGAATACGCGCACGGCGGGTTCACGGTACGGTTGAAGTCGATCACCACGGTGTCATCGCCGGTCTGCGTCACGCCCACGAAGCGCGCGGCGGAGAAGGTCAGATCGACCCCGGTCGCGTCGGCGAAGATCGCACGCAGGCTCGGCGAGTACACCTCACCAAACAGGGTGAGCGCAACTGGTACACCGTCAATCTCGAACTCGGCGGTGCCGGGAGAGTCGTAGTACTGCTTGGCATCAGGCCCGGCCGCCGAATCCACCTGCACCGCCTCACGCGGGGTGGGCACAAAACGCGCGGCGACGATCCACTGGTCACTCGGTGGGAACGTGTTCGTGCCCGCGTACTCGACGCGATCCTTCGATTGTGGATCGCGCGGGCGCAGCACGATTCGGCCGCTGCGGGCGGCGAGCTCGAGCTGCAGATCGCCCCACACGAGCGTGGCGGATTCGATGCCGGTGAGCGGGCCGAGCTGCACGGTGCCGTCAAGCGGAGCCCCGCCCTGGGTCACGCCGTCGCTCGCGGCAAAGTGGACGGTGACAAGGCCATCCGCGTCGGCGCTCCACAGCCCCGGCACCCTGGGGAAGGCCTGCGGCTCGGCCGAGAGCCAGTGCAGCGCGGTGACGCTGAGCGGCCCGTGAGGTGCGGTGCGGCCACACTCGACCTCGTCGTGCCAGGCGGCGTGCGCAGCGCGAAACGACTCGAGGTTCGTCAATGGGGTGGTGGGCTTGGTCACGGTGGCTCCTTGCTTCGGGCAATACATCGCTTCGTACCCAACAACCATGGCCTCACGCAGCGCATTCCCTCACCCCCGCGGCCCAGCGTGACTTCTCACGGTCGGGTATCCTGGCCCCATGGCTGATTCATCGTTTGACGTAGTGAGCAAGATCGACCCCATGGAGGTCGACAACGCGATTAACCAGGCCCGCAAGGAGGTCGAGCAGCGCTACGACTTCAAGGGCGTGGGTGCCGACATTTCGCTGAACGACAAGGCGATCCTGATCAAGGCAAACACCGAAGAGCGCGCGGTTGCCGTGCTTGACGTGGTGCAGTCGAAGTTCATCAAGCGCGGCATGTCGCTCAAGGTGCTCGACAGCGGCGACCCGTACCCCAGCGGCAAAGAGACTCGCATCGAGATCAAGTTGAAAGAAGGCATCGATCAGGCGACCGCGAAGAAGCTGAACAAGCTCATTCGCGACGAGGGCCCAAAGAGTGTGAAGAGTCAGATCCAGGGCGACGAGTTGCGGGTGTCTTCGAAGAGCCGCGACGATCTGCAGGCCACTATGGCGCTGCTCAAGGGTGCCGACGTCGACACGGCGCTGCAGTTCATCAACTTCCGCTAACTATTTGTTCGGTTCCGGTCAGTTCGCTGTGGCTCGAGGCCAGGCTTCGACTGGTGGATCGCGGAACCCCCTGGTTCCCGGCCCCATGCCGAGGTGGACGCTCACGCGGGCTTCGCCGCGCGGGAACCCTGCGTGAGCGTCCACCCGACAACGGGTGCAGGCAGGCCTACTCGGCGAAGTGGGAGGTGAGGAACCACCGATCCTTGTCGAGCTGCTGCGCGATCGCGATCACTATGTCTTGGCTCGGCAGATCGACATCGTCAAGCTCGCGCACCGCGCTGTAGACCGTCTCGAGGGTCGCATCGATCTGCGCGACGACTTCCTTGACGGTGTGGTTCGGGTTCTGAAAACCGAATTCCATCTCGGGCGTCGAGGTCTTCGCCGCGACGGTGCCGATGCGCCCGTCAACTGGCTGCCCCAGCGCGACGATGCGCTCGGCCACCGTATCGGACGCGGCCTGGGCGTGCGCGACGACCTCGTCGAGAAACTCGTGCACGCCGATGAAGTTCGCTCCGCGCAGGTGCCAGTGCGCCTGCTTGCCATTGACCGCGAGCGCGATGAGGTCATGGGCAACCGGGCTGAGCTGCGCGGCGACCTTCTTCGGGCGATCCTCGTCACCCTGAACGGCAGGCTCGTGAATTTTACGATTCGTCATAGCTGAACCCCTTCCATTCGGCCCCGGCCGACTGACTGGGGCGCTTCTTTCATCACTTTACGTGTGCGGGACGATGCGCGTCTCCCTGCTCTGCTCTGGGCGAACGCGAGCCCAAGGGGGGTTGATTTCGCCACAATTTTGCTGGTGGATCGCGCCTCTTGCGTGCATTCCCCTCTGAACCCGAGGCTCAGACCTACCGCACAGACCGCACGACCGCACGACCGCACCGACTACCGTCGGAGATCTGACTCCAGTCGGATGAGCGCACTGCAACCCCCTCCGACCTAACTCAAGTCTCCGACGGAAGCGCGAGCCGTTGCCTGCTGGTCGATGCTGAACTGCACAAGATCCGCGATGAGCTCCGCATCGAGCTCGCGATCATACGGGATCTGAATGGCGCCCTTTGAGGTGCGGTATTCGGTCAGCCTGTCGGCAAAGTGTTCGATGGCCTCGGGCCCCGGGTACACCCCCACGTGCCGCCGGTTCGCCGCAAAGTGGATCACGTCGCGATTGAGCCGATAGGTCGGCATGCGCCAGCTGATCCGCTCGGTCAGGGTCGGCTCTGCCTCGCGGATGACCTTGCGCAACTGCCGCAGCTTCGGCTGGGCGAGGACGTCGCACGTGGCAATGTACTCGTCAACGGTCTGCGGTGCTTCGTGTTCGGTCATCTGCTCGGTCCGTTCCCTGATCTGCTCTGACTGGGATGGGAGGTTGGGTCACGCGCCTCCCTTTCATGGGCGCCCCCCGGCCTCTTCAGTATTCGCTTGTCAATTCCCTATGTCAACGACCAGCAGGTAACAGACCCACGGCTGCGCGCGGCGACACCCGCTGGGCCCCGCCGCACGAGCCGACGTAACTACCCCTAAGCGAGCTGCGCGCGGCGTGCGTGCAGGTCGTCGAACGTCGGGAAGACCTCGGCGATTGGGTTGCCGGTGAAGTGGCCGATCCACCCATCTTCGTCGTGAAAGAAGCGGATCGACACGAACTCGGGGTTCGTGCCCATATCGAACCAGTGCGTCGTGTTGGCAGGCACCGACACAAGGTCGCCCGGCTCGCAGTAGAGCGCGTGCACCTTGCCGTCAACGTGCAGGTAGAACACGCCGGCGCCGCGCGCGAAGTATCGATCCTCGTCATCGTCGTGACGATGCTCCGAGAGAAACTTCTGGCGCGAGACGACCTTCAGCTCGTCGTAGTTTTCTTGCCCGGGTGTGAGCCCGACGATGTCGACGAGGGTGTAGCCCTCGCTCTGCTTCACGGCCTCGACCTCTTCCTCGTACGCGCCAAGGATCTCGTCGAGGGTCGCATCGGCCGCGACATCCTGCACCTCCCAGCGTGAGAAGCGCGCGCCCAGTGTGCCGAGCGACGCACGGATCTCGGCCTCGTCGGTGGTCTCCAGCACGGGGGTGGCGGGGTCGGTGTCGTTCCAGACGGTCAGCAGGGTCATTTCGGCTCCTTGGCAGGTGGTGGGGGTGGATCGAGGCTCAGCGCGTGGCGACGGCGAAGCGCAGCAGCCACTCGGCGATCTCGAGGTGGCGGCGAGCGGCAGGCACGTCGGCGCCCCAGGCATACATGCCGTGGCCGGCGACGATGAGCACGGGCACCTCGGGCACGGCGGCGGAGCCTGGCACGTACACCTCGTCGAAGCGCTGCGCCTCGATCGCCATGTCTTGGTGGTTCGAGATGACCGGAATGCGCACGGTCGCATCGTGCGCGGGGTGCCCGATGCCCTTCAGCATCTCGAGGTCGCGCAGGTCGACGCCGCCCGGCCAGCGCGCGCCCGCGATCACCGGGTCGAGTGCGTGCACGTGGAAGACCGCCCCAGCGCCGGTGCGCGCAGCGATGTGCGCGTGCAGCCCGGCCTCTGCTGACGGCGGGCGCGGGTCTGCGGGATCGACCGCGGCACCCGCGGCATCGACGAGCACCACGTCGCGCTCGGTCAGTTCCGACTTCTCGAGCCCAGACGCGGTGACGGCGAGCAACAGTGGATCGCGCTCCAGCACCACCGAGAGGTTGCCCGCCGTGCCGCGCATCCAGCCGTAGCCCGAGAAGCGGTCGGCCTCGGCGGCGAGCGCACGGCCCGCGTCGCGCACGCGCGCGGGGTCGATCGGGTGCGGGTGCGCGGGTGCGGCGACTGCAGATGGGGCAGCAGCGGTGTCTGCCTCAGCCCCCAGAGGTTGAGTGTTCGGGGTCACGTCGACGCGCAGCGTGTTCACGGCTGCACCTCGATCTGGTCGAAGCCGGTGATCGCCGGCGCGGCAAACTCGGCACCTGCCCAGGGCTCGCCCACGCGGTCGAGCGCGACGACCTGCCAACCTGCGGCGACGGCGGCCAAGACCTCGTCGGGATGATCGGTGAGGAAGAGGAGGCGGGTCGGATCCACCTCCAACGCCTGCGCAATTGCGGCGTACGAGGCGGGTTCCTTCTTTGGCCCGGCATTGACGGTGTCGAACCAGGCAGTGACGAGACCCGAGAGGTCGCCCTGCGGTGCGTGCCGAAACCAGGGCTGCTGCGAGGCGACGGAGCCGGAGGAGTAGACGGCGATCCGCACCCCCTGGTCGTGCCAGTGGCGCAACCGCGGCGGCACGTCCTCAAAGAAGTGAGAGGTGATCTCGCCGGCAGCGAAGCCCTCGGCCCAGATGATGCCCTGGAGCGTCTTCAGTGGGGTCGACTTCACGTCGGCATCCATGAGGGCGTGCAGGGCCGCGGCCACGTCGGCATCGGTCGCGGTCTCGGGCAGTCCCGCTTCGGCGAGCGCGGCGGCACGCGCCACGCGCACGGTATCGTCGTCGCGGCCCAGTACTGCCTCGAGTCGTGGCCTGGCGTAGTCGTACAGGTCGCCCAGGATGAACCCGGCGGCGCTCGTTGTGCCCTCGAGATCAACGACGACGACGTCTGCGCTGATCTGGATCGCGTCCGGCATGCATCCCCCTCAAGTCGTTCGGTTGCCCAATCGGTGGCTGGGCGTGCCCCGCCACGTTAGCAGCGATGCAGCCGCGAGTGTGCCCGCGTTACGCCAGGTTGCATCGGGCTGCCTCCAGTTGCCTTGAGCTTCGCTCCGTTGCGCTCAGCGCCGATCCACCACCGCCCATTCGCCGCGGCAAACCCGCCTCCGCGATCCACCCCGGCGTGTTTGCTCAAAGGAAGACACAATAAACATGGACTAGGTCTAGTATTTTCGGTATGACTGATACGCACCACGCCACGCTCGAGGGCCAGGAAGCCCCACCGCCCTTCCGCAGCGACCGGCCCATGTGGGCCCCGGTGTGGGCCATGGTCATCGTCTCGACCGCCCTCGCGATCGTGCCGATCGCGCTCATGGTGCTGCTACCGACGCGACTCGAAGGCACGATCGGTGTCTACGAGCGCGTCGCGTTGACGGCGAACGACGGCGACCGGGTGGTGTCCACGCAATTCATCGCTCCCGAGGGGTGGATCCGGGTTACCGACCCCGCCGATACCAGTGCCTTCGTGGCGACAGACCCGAGCGGGGCGACCACGATGCGTGCGAGCGTCTTCCCCGGGGTGGCAGGCGGGCCCGAGCTGCTGCGCGACACCTCACCGGTCGGGGCATTGGTCGTGCCAGTGCTTCCCGTCGAGCTCGAGGGCGCGCTCACCGCAAGCAGCATCCAATACGACCTGAGCGCGGGAGATTCCGTCACCCGCAGCATCGTGGCGTGCACGACCGATCAGCCCGCCGATTGCCTCCTCCTCCCCTCTTTGCCAGGCTGTGTGTGAGTCACTCGGTTGACAGAAAGGTCACCCATCATGTCGATCACGCCGGGCTTCACTCTCACGGAAATCCGTGAGTATGTGCACGAGTACCAGAACCTTCCCCATGGCACGAAAACGAGATGGTTGAAAGAGCAAACCTTTTCCAAGCATCAGATCATGCGCTGGCAAGATGCCGTGTTCGGGGGCGATCTCGACCGCGGCATGATTCCGCGAGAGAGTAGCGGTATGACACCAGACGCGAAGGCCCGCCGGGAGATCTCCCACCAGCAGCGCAGCATCCCGAAAGAACAACACGACGCAGAACTCGCCGCGCTCAACGCCCGGATTCGTGAACTCGAGGGAACGAATGACGCGTTGGGAAAAGCTATCGGGCTCTTGCACAAGCTGAACGAGCAAGAGCCCGATACGTTGCCGGCGACCGGGCGAGAGAGTTCATCACCGCCGAGAACCTCCTCGTGACCGAGCTCACCCGCATCACGGGGTCACAGCGTAAGGCCCTGAGCCTTGCGGGGGTGTCCCGGGCGACGTGGCATTACCGGCAACAGCCCCGCCAAGTGGTGATGGCCCCGGTTCCGCAGGCCGAGCGGGCGTACCGGGCACGCATCAGTCCGACCGATCGGGAACGCATCGTGGGGTACATTCTTGCGGGGTGGGCGAAGAGCGTGTCCGTGGATCATGCGTACGCGTCGGCGTGGGATGCGGGAGTGATGCTCGCGTCGCGTCGCACGTGGTGGCGGATCGCTGCCGGCATCGAGGAGCAGATGCTGCGCCCGCAGGTCCCGACCCGGCGCGGGAAACGGGCCCCACGCGAGAAACCCGTCGTGACGGCGACCCGGCCCGGGCAAGCGTGGTCGTGGGACATCACTGACTTGTACTCGCCGTGGTGGGGGAAAACGTTCAAGGCATACAAGATCACCGATATTTTCTCGCGTGAGATCGTGGGGTGGCGGGTCGAGGAACGAGAGGCTGATCACCTCGCGGTCGAGATGTTTGAGACCGCGATCGCCCATTACGGAGCCCCGGAGGTGGTGCATGCGGACTCGGGGTCAGCGATGCGTTCACACGCGCTCCTGAACGCGCTCACCCACCACGGAGTCACGTTGTCGCATAACCGGCCGTACGTCTCGAACGATAACCCGTTCTCCGAGGCCGGGTTCCGCACGATGAAGTACCGGCCCGGCTATCCCAGAGTCTTCGCTGATCTTGCTGCCGCCCGCACGTATCTCGCCGAGTATGTGGCCTGGTACAACACCGAGCACAAGCACTCCGGGATCGCGTTGTTCTCACCCGCTCAGGTCGGTGAC
This sequence comes from Leucobacter fengyongliangi, assembly GCF_052386045.1. Classification (NCBI taxonomy): domain Bacteria; kingdom Bacillati; phylum Actinomycetota; class Actinomycetes; order Micrococcales; family Microbacteriaceae; genus Leucobacter; species Leucobacter fengyongliangi. The sequence continues at coordinate 2,586,353 of NZ_CM126356.1, forward strand.
GGGTCATGGCGTGAGGTGTGGAAGACCCGCGACCTCGCGTTGCAACACTATTACGACACGCACCCGGAACGGTTCCGCGGGCGCCCGGTTACGCCGGCACCAGCGGACCTCGTGGGAATCAATCTCCCGAAACAAACCACACAACTAACGTCCGAGTGACTCCACACAGCTTGACACAGAGCGCTCACCCTAAATTTCCAGCCCGGGCAGTCGACTCTCGACACACCCGAGTCGGTGCTCGATCTTTTGCGCAGCGCGGAGGTCTCGTCATGAGCGCGGCGACCCCAGCAGCAAGCATCGGGCAGGCCCCCGCCCCGCACGGCCTCACGGTGTGGCAGCCCCGGCAGCCAATGTTCTGGTTCGCGCTGGCGCTTATCTTCCCGTCGGCGGCGATCACACTGCTGCCCCTGTTTCTTGGAGGCATCTCGGGAACGGGCCTCGTCGCAGCCACACTCGTGGTCGGCGTGCAGGGCCTCATCCTGTGGCTCGTCGTGCGGGCCCTCCCCCGCGTGCGGCGTCAACCCGCGTCGCTGCGGATCTTCGCCCTGGTGTGGGGCATGACGGTCGCGGTGGGATCCGCCATGCTCCTCAGCGCCCTCTTCAGCAACGGGCTCGCGGCCCTCGGGTTGTCAACCTTCTCCACGGTGATTTCCGCTCCGATCACCGAGGATATTTCTCGTCTACTGGGCGTGCTCGCGGTGCTGACGCTCGCGTCTCGCGCACGCATCACGGTCATGGATGGGGTGGTCTACGGATTCTTCGTCGGCATGGGATTCGAACTGCTTGAGACGCTGATGTACACGCTCCGCTCGGAAGATCTCGCCCAGACCCTCTACGTCGGGCTTCTGCGCTCGATCTTCGGGTTTGGGCTGCACGCCCTGTGGACGGCCGTCGCGGGGGCCGCGCTCGCCTACTGCATGTCGCGGCGGCAGCGCGGACTCGGAGGGCGCTGGTGGGTATTGGCACCGGCGCTCTTCGGTCCGATGCTCATGCACGCCCTCTGGGATTCGCCCGGGCTCTTCACCAGCGAGGTGCTGCAGGTCGCGATCATGGTGGCTTCGTACGCCGGGTCGATCGCGCTGTTCATCGCGGCGGTCAGGTGGGGCCGACGCTCCGACCGGGAATGCTGTGGCGGCACCTCTACACTGTGAGGCGTGACTCTCAGATGGCAATCGGTAGCCCGGGCAGCGGGCCTCGCCTCCCCAGACGGTAGCGCCAGGCCGACGATCTTCGCCGAGATGACCGCGCTCGCCACCCAGTATGACGCGGCGAACCTCGGGCAGGGGTTTCCAGACAGCGACGGCCCCGAGTGGATCCGCCAGGCAGCGGCCAACGCGATCCACAGTGGCGCGAATCAGTACCCGCCGGGGCGCGGCATTCCCGCGTTGCGCGAGGCGATCGCGGCGCACCAAGCCCGGCACTATGGCATCACAGTGGATCCCGGCACCGAGGTGCTCGTCACCGCGGGCGCGACCGAGGCGATCGCCGCCGCGGTGCTCGCGCTGTGCGGCCCCGGCGACGAGGTCGTCAGCCTCGAACCGTTTTACGATGCGCACGCGGCCGCGATCGCGATGGCCGGTGCGACGCACGTGACCGTGCCGCTCGTGCCGGGCGCGGGCGGGTTTCGACTCGACGCGGCCACGCTCGAAACAGCCGTCACCGCGAACACCCGGGTGATCCTGGTGAACACTCCGCACAACCCGACGGGCACGGTGCTTTCGCGCGACGAACTCGAAGCGATCGCCGCGGCGGCCGTGCGGGTCGACGCGGTCGTCGTGACCGACGAGGTGTACGAGCACCTCACGTTTGACGGCCTGGCACACACCCCGCTCGCATCGCTGCCCGGCATGGCCGCGCGCACCCTCACCATCTCTTCTGCGGGCAAGACCTTTTCGCTGACCGGCTGGAAGATCGGATGGATCACGGGCCCGGCGCCGCTCATCGATGCGGTGGCGACGATCAAGCAATTTTTGACCTACTCGGGCGGGGCCCCGTTTCAGCCGGCGATCGCGCGGGCGCTCACCGAGGGCGATGCCGACATTCGCGAGCTTCGCGACTCTCTCACCCACCGCCGCGACCTGCTGAGCTCGGCCCTCGCCGACATCGGTTTCGAGGTCGGGAGGCCGGGGGGCACCTACTTCGTGTGCGCTGATGCGACGCCGTTCCTCTCGGCGGAGGTGCCCGACGGTGCCGCGTTTGCGCGGGCGCTGCCCGCTGGGGCGGGGGTGGCGTGCGTGCCGGTGTCGGCGTTCTGCCGCGAGGGATCCACGACCGCGCGTGACCTCGCGAACTGGGTGCGCTTCACGTTTGTGAAGGACGAGGCGACGCTGCGCGAAGCGATCCGCCGACTGCGCCGCGCACTCACCCAGGGCTCACCACAAAACTCAGACTGAACCCCAGACCCGCGCTCACCTCCCCGTGAGACCCTCGAGCTACGCTCCCGGATGCGTGCGGCGGATCGACTCAGCGACCACCTCGGCAAGTGACCCGGTGCGCGACAACGTCTGGCACTGCACCTCGGAGCCGGTACCGGACTCGAGAATGCTCGTCACTGCGGCCCGCACCCGCTCCTCGTCTCCGGAGGCGCGCAGCGCAGCGCCGACATAGCGCAGCAGCGCGTCAACCACCACTCGAGCTTCGCGAGGCCCTCGAGAGTTCGGATCCCAGAGCGTCTGATTCAATCCATACCGGCTCGCCGACCACATCGCGAGCCGCATGAGCGAGGTGGGGAACGGGTCTGGCGCACGGCCTGCGTGCGCTTCGGCGGCCGCCGTATTGACGAGCGCACGGGCGAGTCCCGCGATACCCACTGCGTGCTCGGGGTCCAGGCACACATCGGGCGCGCGAATCTCAACGGTGGGGTTGTGCGTCGACAGACGCGCGTCGAAGTACACCATGCCGGGGTCGAGGATCACGCCGGTCGCCACCAGCGCACGCACCAATTGTCGATACTCCTGGGCAGACCCGAAGCGGTCGTACGAGCCGGCGCTCGGCCAGCGCATCCACGCCTGGTATCGGTAGCTGGAGTAGCCGGTATCGATGCCCGCCCACATGGGTGAGTTCGCACTGAGTGCGAGCAGCACGTGCAGCCACGGGCGGATCCGGTCGAGTACGGCCACCCCCTCGTCCTTGTCGCGCACCGTGACATGGATGTGCATCCCGCATGTCAGCTGCTCCTTCATCGTGAGACCGAAGAGCTCGCCGATCGTTTCGTACCTGGGGTTCTCGGTGAGGTGGGTGGATCCCGGCACCACGCTCGTCGCGAGTGCCGCGACTCGCGCGCCCAGAGTGCGAGCCGCCAGATCCGCCAATTTTCGACCGGCGAGGATAGCATTTCCCACCTCGTCGAGGGCGAGCAGCGGGGGCAGGATCGACTCAACCTGTTCGAGCTTTGCCTCGTGCTCCAGCACGATCCCAGCGGGGGGAGACACCTTCTGCAGCGACGCGCGGCTGCGCGCGGGGCCGGTCCGCGAGGCCTCGGCGTTGGCGACTAAGCGATCGCCGAGGGGCATGGTGCGACCGGAATGCGGATCCACGATCAGCAGCTCTTCTTCGACGCCGATCAACCGTTGCATGTCAGCCACCACCGCACCTCCCCTCCGCCGTGCGCCGAGCAGATGCTACGCGTGTGGATCGTGGGCGCCACCGAAGACAGTCTCCCTCCAGCATGCGCCCGGCGGCAGCCCCTTGACAAGAGCCCTCGCGAACCTAGCGAGGAACGTGCCGTTTGCCTAGCCCCTGTTGCGTGCGACCAGACTGGCGTAGCCTCGGGCACATGACTGATCACGCACACACCCTGAAGGCCCTGCACGATGCCCCCGAGATCCTCCGTCTGGTGAATGTCTGGGATGCCATCACCACGAAGGTGGTCGCCGAGAACCCCCAGACACGCGCAATCGCGACCGCTGGCCACAGCATCGCGGCCAGCCACGGCTATCCCGATGGGCAGCACATTCCGTTTGATTTGTTGCTCGCTGCGCTCGAGCGGATCGTCAAGGCGACCTCGTTGCCCGTGTCTGCCGACCTCGATGCCGGCTTCGGGGGCGACCCCGAAGACCTCGGGCAGGTGCGCGAGAACGTGCGGAGGGTCGTCGCGGCCGGAGTCGTCGGGCTCAACGTCGAGGATCGCATGGAGCCGCTCGATGTGGCGAAGGCGCGGGTGTCGGCGGTACTCGCCGGGGCCGCCGACGAGGGGGTGGATCTCGTGCTCAACGCCCGCACCGACGCGTTCGTGCGGGCGGAGGGTCGATCCGCTGAGCAATCGGTCGCTGCGGCGATCGACCGCGGGCGCTCGTACCTCGACCTGGGCGCGACCTGCGTGTTTGTGCCCGGCGTGCTCGATGCCGACACCACTCGCGAACTCGTCGCGGGCATCGGCATGCGCAAGATCAGCGTGATCGGGCTGCCAGGGGCGCTGACCGCAGCCGAGTACGAAGCGCTCGGCGTCGCGCGCATCAGCTACGGCCCGATGACGCAGAACGTCGCGCTCACCTCGCTCAAGCGTCTGGCCGATTCGCTCTACGCGGGCGGTGCGATCCCGTCAGACACCGAGAAGCTGAACTAGCCGAGTTCTCACCGGCTGTCCGCCTGGAGACCCTCCCGCGAGAGCTGCCACGGGGGCAGTTGCCCACTTGGTGCCCGAACAACTGTCCGCTGGGTCCCGAGCCCAGTGATACTCCCCTCCATCACATCGCCGGGGAGAAGAAACCGGCCCCAATGAGAACCGTTTCCAGCAGGGGATCCTGTGAGCAGAATGTCACCAGGGCGAAGAACCGCGATCGAAGACGCGTAGGCAATCAGACTCGGAATATCGAACAGCAGATCATCGGTCGTCGCATCTTGCATGAGCTTGCCATTCAGTCGAAGTTGAATTGCGAGTGACGATGCATCTGGAACAAAGCGCGCAGGAACAAGGAACGGACCGGTCGGAAAGAACGTGGGCTGATTCTTCGCCCGAAACCAGTCGGTACCAATCTTCGCAATATCGTTTCGGGGAACGAGAGTTCTCGAGGTGATGTCGTTGACAATCGTGTAGCCCGCGACATACTCAAGCGCATTCTCCAGCTTGACTCGATGCGCCTGTTTTGCAATTACGACACCGAGTTCTAACTCCCAATCGATCTGTTCGCCCACATCTGGCAGCAAAAGATCATCGTAGGCACCGCAGACCGCCGAAGGAATTCCGGTCCAAATGTACGGATCGCCCTGTCGGCTTCGCTCATCGTTCTCCGCGGCAGCTTCGACTCGCAACTCCTCATCGGTGGCTCCGGGCCGCCCGAGTTTGTGAGCCACACTCATCTGCACGATGTGCTCGCGGTAGTTCACCCCAGCAGCGAAGATTGTTCCTACCGGGTCCATGGGCGGAAGCACACGAACCTGATCGAGCGGCCAGTGGGGCAGCTTCGCGAGCGTCTCCGAGTCAAAGACGACCGCCTCCAACCTGTCGAGATTGGTCTGCCAATCTGCGAGCAGGTCGACAGTCGAGTGTGCCTCGGGAATCACCGAGCGTGTGCCATAGACGGTGTCGTCATGCACGAAACCAGGAAATGGTTCGCCTTCTGCCGCGAACGTTCCCAGCGCAAACCTGCCCGATTGGCGGGTCATCACAACTTGCGAGAACTCGCCGATCATGCGCCAGCCTGGCCATCCGCCGACATGCCAACAAGTGCGAGATCGAACCCCGCCCGCATTGCTTCTGCCCCAAGCGACCCCTCTTGAAACAGCAGACGGAAGTAGATCGGTGAGTACAGTCGGTCAGCGATCTCACTCGGCTCGTAGTCGCTGCGAAGCGCGCCCTCTGCGATCGCACGCGCGACCAGTCGGCTCACCTCGCGGCGCCGCGGGTACCAGAAGTGTTTCTTGAACTCTTCCAGCGTTGCCGGATCGTACTGACATTCCGCGATCAGTTGGGCCATGAGGCGGCCCTCGTGACCGTCATACACCGCCGCGAGAGAAACCACATGCTCTCGCAATGCATCGATAGCCGGAAGATCCTCCCGGATAGGAGTTGCCAGAATGTGATTCTCCAGGAAGGTATCAATGATCACCGCGGCCTTGTTTGGCCACCAGCGATAGATCGTTGTCTTGCTGACACCAGCCTCACGGGCGATCCGCTCGATCGACAGCTGCTGCACCGATACCGAATCCGGTTCGCGCTCATCGATGAGTCTCATCGTCGATTGCAGGATTGCCTGCCTACTGTGCTCACTTCTAACCGCCATGTCATGCCCTCTCAGTTGCTCCCACTCGATACGATACGTCGTCAATGACGCAGCGGATCAGCGACGTGCCAGGCCAGACTGTTTCTGCGCAGCGAAGGCCGCGTATTCACGCAAGACATCGGGGTCATCAACAGACCCGATCTCAACGACCTCGCTCAGCTCACACCCCTGGATAAGCCGTTTTACCGGCACTTCAAGCTTCTTACCGGTGCGAGTGTGCGGAATCCCTCGCATCACGACGAATTCATCTGGGAGGTACCGGGCGGAGAGCTGGTTTCGGATGGCAGCGACGACGGCCGCACGCGCATCGCTCTCCCTCACACCCTCTTGTAACCGCACAAACAGCGGCATATAGTACCCCTCGTCGCCGATTTCGGCACCGATGACCATGGCCTCAGCAATTTCGGGCAACGATTCAACCACCGCATAGATGTCGGCTGAACCGAGCCTGATGCCATTGCGATTCAGTGTCGAGTCGGAACGGCCGAGGATTCGAATACCGCGATCGCCGATTTCAATGAAATCCCCGTGCCGCCACACGCCGGGATAGGTGTCAAAGTAGCTGGCTCGATAGCGAGAACCGTCCTCGTCGCCCCAGAGATACAGCGGCATCGACGGCATCGGTGCGGTAACAACGAGCTCCCCCTTGCCCTGGGTGGGTGCGCCTTCGGTATCCCATGATTCGACGCAGACACCCAGCGCAGGCACCTGAATGTAGCCGACGCGCACCGGCTCCGTGACGGCCCCGCCCACGAAGCAACCAACAATATCGGTGCCCCCGCTCATCGATGCCAACCACACATCCCCGACGTGCTGGTAGATCCAGCGGAATCCGTCGACGGAAAGTGGCGAACCCGTCACCTGCACGGTTCGCAGTGCGGAAAGGTCGTGCTGGCGGCTGGGCTCGAGATTGGTCTTGGCGCACGCGTGTACGAAGCTCGCCCCCACACCGAGCACAGCCGTGCCGGTCTGCGCGACCACCTCCCACACCCTGTCGAGCGAGGGGTAAGTCGGGTTCCCATCCGCCAACACCGCGACCGCGCCCACGCCAATCGCACTGATGAGCGTATTCCACACGACCCAACTCGTCGATGCGACGGAAAAGAACCGGTCACCCGGTTGAACATCGCCGCCGAATAACAACAGCTTCATTTCTTCAAGCAGCGCGCCACCGTGACCGTGCACGATGCCCTTGGGAATGCCCGTCGTGCCGGAGGAAAAGAGCACCCACAGTGGGTGGCTGAAATCGACGCTCTCGTAAACGGGCGCAGCTGGTTCCCGCACGACATCATCCCAGAAGCTGGACGACACCGCCAGTGCGGCTGGCGTCACGGCGGTTGCATGGCCGGTAACCCAGATCACATGCTCGACGCTGGGAAGTGTGGCGATAACCTCGGCCGTCTCCGCGCTGCGGTCGCGATCTTCTCCCGCGAGTCGGTACCCGGGGGCAGCGATAACCACCTTCGGCTGGAGTTGGTTGAAGCGTGACGTGATGGCACCGGGGCCGAACTCTGGCGAGCACACAGACCAGATCGCCCCAATAGAGACTGTGGCCAGCAGCGCGACGACCGCGGCGGGCACATTTGGCAGCACCGCGACCACGCGATCACCCGGTTCAACCCCGAGTGCTCGCAACCGTGCCGCCAACGCCCCCACCTGCCCCCGCAGATCCGTGAACGTCACCTCTCGCGGTTCCTCGCCTTCAGCGACGGCGACGAGCGCGACGCCCTCCCGCCCCTCAAGCAAGTGCTGAGCGAAGTTGAGGGTTCGACCTGGAAACCAGCGTGTATTCGGCATCGCGACGCCGTTCCGCACCGGTCCCGCAACGCCGCCCAGCTGAATGCCCGCGAAATCAATGAACTCTGCCCAGAACGAGTCGGGTTCAGACACGCTCCATTCCCACAGCGCCCGGTACCCCTCTTCCAACGGTATTCCTCGACCGCGCACGAACTCGGCGAATCGTTCGGTGTTAGGAGCATTGATCGGGCGGTCGTCAGAGCGCCAAATGATTTCCCCCTCGCCCGCGTTGAGGTTGGTGATCACTCCGATACTCCAGTTACAGCTTTGACGCGTTGAGCAGCAATCTCGGCTGGAGAGATTGGCTCGGTACCAATGAGCACGAACATCACCCGGGCAACGGTATCGGTTCGATTGGACCAGGCGTGAGCGGTGGCGCGCTGTATCGCCACATCACCGGGCCGCAACGTCACCTCGCCGTCATCAACGAGCAAGGTGATTTCACCTTCAAGCACAACGGCATAGTCGATTGACTCAGTGCGGTGAAACCAGAAGTGTTTGCCATTACTGTGTTCACTGCCCGCTTCCCGTTCCTCCTGCGCCCCGATCTCATCGAATACCGCGTCCCCCGCGTTCTGCGGGTACACCTTGTCTGGCGGAAAATCGGCGATACGTACAACGGTCTCTCCCACTCCAGGGAAATCGATCTGCGCTCCTCGGGGCGCAGGATCCACGTCGGAGACGTGATCGACTACCCCGTTCGGGGTGTACCAGACGACTGTCGCGCCGAAGCCCGGAATCGACTCTGAGGCGAAACTGTTCGGGGCATCCGCATCGTCGAAGAGGATAACGGCCTTACCCGTGTCGTCATGGCCCGTGACAATTCGCCGCACCGGCTTGCGTTCACTCATGCCGTCCCCTCCTCAAAGGGAAAGGGCTGCGGGGTAGGCCACCACGCAGGAGACTCTTTTTCTGTGGAGATGCGGTTCCGCAGCGTGCCGACTCCCTCAAGATCGAGCTCGAGTACGTCGCCCGGCTGCAGGAATTTACCGAGTTCCACGCCCGCGCCAAAGGCCATGGTGCCCGAGCCGATCAGGTCGCCGGGCTGAATCCCGTTGAGCTCGGACGCATAGGCGATGGTCTCCTCGGGGGTCCAGATGAAATCCTCAACCTTAGTGTTCGACCAGACTTCACCATTGACCCGCACCTGACCGGTGAGTCCCAGCACCGAGGGCAACTCGTCGCGGGTCACGATCCAGGGACCGATGCCATATGCGAAGTCCTTCGAGTGCTGTGCACCCATACCGATCGGGGATTCAAGTTTTTGCACGTCGCGCAAGCTCCAGTCATTGAAGATTGTGATGCCGAAGACGTGGTCCCACGCGTTCTCGGGTGTGAGGTTTCGGCCTGGCTTGCCTATGATGTAGCCGATCTCGAGTTCATAGTCGAGCTTCTCGGTGAAGCTCGGGTAAGGGATCACCTCGTCATGCCCGTAGATCGTTGATGTCGTGCCCTTGAAGTACCCCGGTCGCTCGTAGACCTCGCGGGACGGAATCGACTTCATCACCTTGCCGAAGAAATTCTTGATGTGACCGTTGAAGGTCAACGAGTCTCGTATCACTGGCGGCTTGATCGCAGCCGTCCAGCACACCTCATCGATTGGTGCAGCCGCATCATCAGCCGCCTCGAGCGCATGGTGCGCAGCTTCGAGAAAGAAGTCACCCGCTGAGATGCCCTGTGTGAGGTCTCTGAACGTGGCATGAGCCAGGTGCCGCGCGCCGTCCACGCTCGCGCCTCCCCGCTGAAGCACGAGCGCGTACGCCTTTTTCAGATCAATCACTCGCGCTTGCTCGGGTTGTGCCACGACGACGCGGGTCTCGCGTCCGTCCAGACCGTCGGCGACGATGCGTCCCAGCTTCATGGTGGACCTCCTTTGGTTCACGGATTCAGCCTAAGTATACGACACGTTTAGTATCGAATTGCAAGCACCTTCTTGCCCCACATGAATTGGTGCACGCAGTAGGCCCCGGAGAATTGCGAGGTACGCGAATTCACCGGGGCCTACTGCGTGCAAACCACAACTCACATGGTGTTACTGGCCCCACCGTCAACAGAAATGTCGATCCCGGTGACCCACGCTGATTCGTCGGAGGCGAGGTACAGTCCCGCATACGCAACCGCGAGCGGGTCACCGGGCTTTCCGGTCAGCGTGCGAGCGACGATGGGCGCGACCGGGGCGTTTTCGCCAAATTCCGCGTACATCCCCAGCACCGGCGGAGTCGCCATAACCCCAGGGCTGACCGAATTCACGCGGATCCCTTCAGCAATGCCCTCGGCCGCCAACTGCCGAGTAAGGGCCAAGACCGCACCCTTGGTCGCAGCATGCGCTGCCTGGGGCAACGAACGAGCCCCCTGCAGAGCGGCACCGGACCCGATGTTCACGATTGCGCCATGCGTCTTTGCCAGATGGGGCCAGGCAAGCTGTGAAGCATGCCACACCACATCAAGTTCGTTGCGGATCGTGAATTCGTAGTCTTCTGGAGATTGCAACGCAAACGGTGCGAACCGCGGTGCGCTGGCGTTGTTATAGAGCACATCGATACGGCCGTAACGCTCGGCAGCACCATCGACCCACCGGCGCACCGCATCTCGATCGGTGAGATCTAGGGGCGCAGTCGCATCGATCGCGCCTCCCTCCGCCTCAATGAGGCTCACGGTTTCAGCAGACCGCTCGGGGTTTAACGTGCAGCCTACGACCGTCGCGCCCTCCCGCGCGAACAGCTGAGCAGTTACTCGTCCCATTCCGCTGCCGATTCCGGTGAGCAGCACCACCTTGCCCGTAAGCCGACCATTCGTCATCTCAGTGTCCCTTCATCGCCATTGACTCGTTCCGCCAAGCACCTCACGGAGTGGCTCCCGCTTGCGATCCAAACACGTCGTTCGTTTTCGCATCTGAAACCGTGCAGACACTGCACTTCTCCGTGCGCCCGCTGCACGGTACATCACCGGAGTCATGCAGCCGCGGTAGAACTGCAGCACCGCCCGGTTACGGGCTGGTCGAATGCACTCAAAGGAGAGACATACTATGAGCGAGAACTCAAAGACCCTCCGGCCTACACCCCCAGGGGTGACTGAGGCTGGTCTGGATGCCGCACTGGCAGCGTTCGCCGCCGCAATCGGCCCCGACAAGGTTTCAACTGATCCGGAACTGCTGAAAGAGTTTCAGGACCCGTATCAGGTGCCAGGCACCGCCACCAACCTACCTTCCGCCGTGGTCACACCGACCAGCGTCGAAGAAGTTCAGGCAATCGTTCGCCTCGCCAATGAGCACACCGTGCCACTCTGGCCAATCAGCCGAGGCAAGAACAATGGCTACGGCGGCGCGGCCCCGTGGGTGCGCGGCGCAGTCATGGTCTCCTTCCTGGCGATGAATAAGGTTGAAATTAATGAGGAGCTCGGCTACGCAATGGTTGAACCAGGCGTCAGCTGGTTCGACCTGCACGATGCCATTGAGGAAGGTGGCCACGATCTCGTCGCCTCGATCGTCGACATTGGCTGGGGTGGGGTGGTCTCGAACACCGTTGAGCACGGCTTGACCTACATGCCAAACTCACTCGATCAAGCCGCCCACTGCGGCTTTGAGGTCGTGCTTCCGAACGGAGAGCTCTACCGTACCGGTTCGGGCGGCATGGACAACAACCCCACCTGGCCGCTGTATAAGCGAGGCCTCGGCCCGACGACCACGGAACTGTTTATGCAGTCGAACTACGGCATAGTCACCAAAATGGGCTACTGGCTCATGCCTAAGCCTGAGGTTTACATGCCGCTCTGGCTCCAGGTATGGGATGACTCGCAGATGCCCGCAGTCGTCGATGCACTGCGCGAACTCATGCTCGCCAAGGTCATCGACATGCGACCACAACTCTCGAACACGCTCATCATGGCATCAATGCTGACGAGTCGCGCCGAGTGGTTCGAAGGCACTGGGCCGATGCCCGAAGAAATCATCGACAAGCTCGCAAAAGAACTCGGTTTGGGGCGATGGATGATGCGCTTCGCCCTGTATGGTGACGAGGCCGTCGTGGACCACAACTACGCCAGACTTCGCGCCCGTTTCCTGCAGATTCCGAGCGTGCAGCTCATGGGTCAAAAATACAGCGCCGAGGAGTGGGAAACGCTGCCGAACCCGCACGAGCGGGTTCAGATCGGCGTGCCCAGCCTTGACCTCTACAAGATGGCCGGCTGGTCGGGTGGCGACGAAGGCGGCCACGTGGACTTTTCGCCGGTAATTCCGCTGACCGCAAAACACGCCAAGGAAGCGCAGGAGCTCTTCGAGAAACTCTGCCACGAAGCGGGCCTCGACTATCTCGGAGGAATGTTGCCCATCAACGCGCGTTCCACGACATTCATTAATGTCATTCCCTTCGACACGAAGAACCCCGAGCAAGTGCACCGCGCCTACGAACACGCCAAGCACATGGTCGAGGTTGCTGGGAAGATGGGGTACGGCGAGTACCGCTTGCACCCCTACTTTGCCGACACGGCTATGGATCAATTCGGGTTCAATGATCACATTCAGCTGCGCTTCAACGAACAGCTGAAGGACCTGATCGATCCCAACGGAATCATTGCCCCGGGCAAGTCGGGAATCTGGGGCTCGCGGTTACGCGCAGCTGGCTTCCCCCAACAGTAACTCGCGAAACGGCGGGGTGCTCAGCCGCGAGCACCCCGCCTTCGTTGTTCGGATTCGGCTATCCGACAGGCTGCGTGGGCCGGCCTTCCCCGAAAAGCTGCAGCTCTCTGGCACGGCGCGACTCTCGCGGCGAGTGGCCCTGCGCCTTGCGAAACGCCCGCGCAAAACTGGCGGCATTGCGATACCCATACTGAAGGGCAACCTCAGACACGGGCGTGTCCGTCTCGCGCAACTCTCGCGCAGCCGAGAACAACCGCTGCTCGCGGATCCACCCGGACACGCCTCCCAAAGGGGCGAACAGTTTGTGAACATACCGAGTTGAGACAAAGTGAGCGCGGGCCAGTTGCTCGGGGCCGAGTTCAGGATCGGCGAGGTGCGCGAGGGCGTACTGCCGCATTCGAGCCTCGAGTGTTGCAGCACGGGCATTGGCGCCTGAGTCGCCGTCATGGTCGGCGCACAGACCCCGGAGCAGCGCCAGCATCATGTTCGCGACGGAGTCGCCCTCCGCGCTGGATGGCGGCGGGCCCTCTGCAAGCCTCCCGATGCCAACGAGCAGCGACGACGACAGGCGGAGCATCGTGCTGTCAGGCCCTGCCAGACGCTCGGCCGCATGGCGAGCGAACGCAGGCGCGTCACCTCCGATGTACCACTTGGGAAAGGCGATCACAGAGACATCGAAGCCCGAAACCGCCTCGAATGAAGAGGGCGTCGAGGTGTCTTGCACCGCGACCTCGCCGGGGCGCAACTCGCAGATTCGATCGCCTTGCCCCACTCGACAGGTGCCGCGGCGGGGCAGGTACATCAGGATGCACTCGGGGTCAAGACGGTCAACCAGTTGCCGAGTTCGAGTGACCCGATGAGGAGGCCCACTGATCGTTCGCACGAACAGGGGTCCGACCTGACCGCCGCTCAGCCGCGCCTCGAACACCGGTTCCGATGCAGGTTCAATGCGCACGGGGAAGAAATGCTCGGCGATACCCGCCGACCAATACTCTGGGCGAACATCTGATGACACCACACGGGTGTCAAGTATCATCGTCATTTCTGACCCCTTATCCCACGCGACGCTGCGGCGAATGTGAATGGCCAGGGCGGCCGGAAACCGGCGCACCCTGGCCAGGAGACTACCGTGCCGACTGGGGCCCAAGCTCCGGATTAGCGAAGAATTCGGCGATCTGCTGGTCGTCGAAGTAGGCACCCTCAGGGGCAAGGTCGGTTCCGTCTTCGATGCTCCACGACGGATCAACGATGTCCGAGAGGTTCGAGCGGTCGACCAAGTAAGAGGCGCTGATGATGTGGTTCAGTTTTACGCCCGCACCAGCGAGCACCTTCACTCCGATCTGCGCGGCGGCCCGGGCCATCTCGATCGGGGGCGTGGCGGTGCCAAAGTAGGGGTAATCGGGGTTCTCGGCTGCGTACGCCGCCATGCCTTGCGATGCCCCCACGTCTTGAATCGGCGGCACTGGCTGTCCTGACTGGGTGAAGGCATCACGAATTGCCCAGCCCATCGTGCCTCCCTGGATCACAGCGTCAACACCGGCGGGGTTCGTCGAGAGGTACTGCACCGTCGCCTGCTGAGCCAGAGCCGGCTGGAACATGCCCTCCACATTGCCGACCACGTTGATGTCGGGGCAGAGCTTTAGCGCCTCGTCCCGCCCGGCTTCCCAGAAGGTCGAGACCGGAATACCGGGAACGCCAGCGACCTCGAGCACGTCACCCGATCCGCCGATTGCACCAAAAATCATGGAAGCCGTTGCCATTGACTGCAGTACACCGTTGTAGGTGACTGAAATTGCATAGGGGCTATCGATCGGCACCACCACCGATACCACGGGAATTCCAGCGTCATGCGCTTCAGCAACGAGATCGAGAGCTGGTTCCGGAGCTACGGGGTTGAAGAAGATGATGTCAGGCTTCATCGATATGGCCTGGCTGAATTGCTGTAGCTGACCGGGGACATCGCCGGGATCGTTCGGTGCCGCGTTCAGCACAACCTCGACACCTGCCTCTTCGAGAGCACTTGCAAGCGTCTCCTGATAGACCGCGATGAAAGGAGCAGCGGGAGAGGTGCCGACGATCGCAGCAGTGTAGCCCTCAGTCTTCTCGGATTTCCAGTCTGCCCAGGCTGACTCCTGTAATTCGTATGGATATCCGTTGTAACCCTCCTGAACATCCGCGGAAAGGCTTTCGAGCAAGCCGGCCGGATCTTGTGCTCCCACGTTGGGAACGACACCGCACTCGGCAGCGGAGCTCGCATTATCGGTGGTGGTCGCCCCCGCGTCACCCCCTGACGTGGTCGAGCTGCAGCCAGCCAACGTCAGAGCACCGACCGCGGCAAAAGCTACGACGGGTCCAAGTCGGCGGAAACGAATGGTTTTGACCATGATTGCGTTCTCCTCTTCAAGAATTGCGCACCGTTGCGCATCATCAGACTAGACACATTCGATACGATACGTCTAGTCTTGAATCGTAGATGCTCAACGAAGAACGTCCGCAACAAGGAGACGCAATGTCCGAACACACTGACGGCCTGCGCCTGACCGAGGTCAGCAAGAGGTTCGGTGCCACTCGCGCGCTAGTAGCCGCTCAGCTGCACCTGCCCGCAGGCGAGATCCACACGCTGCTAGGAGAAAACGGGTCGGGGAAATCCACACTCGTCAAGATCATCGGTGGAGTGCACCGGCCCGATGCTGGAAGCTTCACCCTTGATGGGCAGCGTCTCGAATTTCGCTCACCCCGCGATGCTGCGGCCCATGGCATCTCCGTCGTATTTCAGGAGGTGCTCACTGCCCCCAGCCAGAGCGTCGTGGAGAACATCTGGCTCGGCGCCGACGGCATCTTCGCCCGGAAGCGCTCGCGCCAGGAGCAACGTCGCATAGCCGCCGAGACGCTGGGCCGCTTGATCGACGGCATCGACCTCGACGCGCCCGCAGGGCAGCTCTCGCTCTCCGACCGGCAGGCCATCTGTATCGCGCGCGCCCTGGTGCGCGACCCCAGCATCCTCGTGCTCGATGAATCGACTGCAGCGCTCGACGTACTGACGCGCGACCGACTATTCGCTGAGATGAGGCGGCTCGCAGCAGCCGGGGTGAGCATCCTATTCATCTCTCACCGGATGGACGAGGTACGAGAGATTTCCGACCGGGTGAGCGTATTGAGATCAGGACGCACTGTCTCAACCGTGAAGGGAGACGACATCACGGTGGCCCGAATGGTTGCCGACATGACTGGCACCTCCGGGCACTACGAACGGGCTGACCGCGCTCGGAGCATGGGGCACCCAACGCTTCGCGCGACCGGAGTGCGGCTAACCGAAACGGCCTCACCCATTGACCTGGAGGTGCGGGCAGGGGAACTCGTCGGCCTTGCCGGCCTCGAGGGTCATGGGCAAGATGCGTTCTTGAAGCGACTGTCGGGCATCACCGGCGGAGAAGGTACGGTGACTCGGATTCTCAGCCCGGACATTGACGTGCATTCCGGCAACGGTGCCAAGCTCGGCGTGGCCTACCTTCCTCGAGAGCGCCGAGGGGAATCGCTCTTCGAGTCGATGTCGATCCGGGAGAACTTTGCTCTCCCCACCATGCGGCAGGACCGTGCAGGGTTGCTGCTCAGCGCCCGACGCATGCGAGCGAGATTCGCGGAAGTGACGGCCGCCCTGAGCATACGGCTGGGTAGCCCAGAAGATCCGATCTCAAGCCTGTCAGGCGGCAGCCAGCAGAAGGTAATGCTCGCCCGCTGGCTCGCGACCGACCCGAAGGTCCTGCTTCTCAATGACCCGACTCGCGGTGTGGACATCATGACCAAACGAGAGATCTACGCAACCCTGGAGCAGCTCTGTGCCGATGGCATGAGCGTCGTCATGCTTTCCAGCGAAGTCGACGAGCTCGTAGAACTCGTCGACCGCGTCCTTGTGTTTCGTGACCAGGAGCTGTTTGCTGAGATCTCCCGTGAACGCCTCACCACGGAAGCCGTTGTGGCCGCCTACTTCGGCCAGGAATCGGAGGTTGCCGCATGAGCTCCCCACTCGCGTTTCTGCGGCGGCACGCCTGGGCTTTCGCCTGCGCACTTGCCGTTCTGCTGCTGGCCATCAACCTCGCCATCAGCCCGTCTTTCCTCTCACCTGACCGTTTGCCCACCACACTGGCCACGCTTGCCCCATTCGTGCTTGTGGGGTTTGCCTCAACCCCCGCGATCCTTTCAGGCGGGATCGACGTGTCCGTGGGACCGCTGGCCACATTCATCAACTGCTTCTTTGTCGCGGTGCTTCTGCCTCAGGGCCTCGGGAACTGGTACACCGCGATCCCCCTTCTCTTGCTCTTGTCTGCCGCGATCGGCACCACGACCGGTCTGCTCGTTACAGTTGTGCGCCTGCACCCCGTAGTCGCTTCGACCGGCATGCTCTTCGTGCTCATCGGCCTTTCAATCACAATTTCGAAGGCCCCCATCTCAGCACCTTCAAATTGGTCTGAGGGTCTGGCCAAGACAGTCGGCTGGCTGCCGGGTGCTGTTATCCCTATCGGCGTAGTCGCGCTCGCCTGGTTCTTCCTCCGCCGCTCCGCATATGTCAGAAATCTTCTGGCAACCGGAGAGAGCGACATCTCCGCGTATGGATCCGGCGTGCACGTCACCGTCGTTCGCACGCTCGCCTACACGCTCGGGGGCGTGTTCGCGGGCGTTGCGGGGATCGCCCTCACCGCGCTGCTCCAGTCGTCACAGGCATCACTCGCCAACACGTATGCGCTGCTTGGCCTTGCGGCTGCGGTGCTCGGCGGAACCGCACTCGGAGGTGGCAAGGGCGGGCTACTTGGTACGTTCTTCGGCGCGCTCGTGCTGTACCTCCTGCAGCAGCTGTTGACCGCAGTGGGTGTGCAAGCGAGCCTCGTGCAGTTCAGCTATGGGTTCGTGCTCATCATGGGTGTGATCCTTGGCGCCACTCTCCTCAATCCCCGTCAGAGAAAGACCAGCTCATGACCAACACCTATAGCGACCTGACCCGCTCTCTGAACACCCCCGCGCCGCCGCCCACGGCCGCAGCACGGGCACGGCGCTGGGCGCTCGAGACGCCGCTCATTCAGGCGGTGATCCTGGTCGTTCTGGTTATCGTGCTGATCACGCTGGTTCCCGCCTTCCTTGAGCGCCCGATTGCGGGGGTAACGGTACTCACTCTGGCGGCGCTGCTCGCCCTGGCTGCCATGGGGCAGACGCTGGTCGTCATCCTCGGGGGCCTCGACCTCGCCATCGCCGGCTACATTACCTTTGGGGCGATGATCGCCGGGAACGCCACGAGCCGACTCGGATGGTCAGTGCCACTTGCATTCGTGGTCGTGATGGCTGTCTGCGGAGGCATCGGGGCCCTCGTCGGATGGCTCTGCTACCGGTATCGGGTCGAGCCACTCGTGATGACGCTCGGGGTCGGCACTGCACTCACTGGCGGGTCGATGTTCCTCGCGAACGGCGATTTCAGTGGCCAACCGCCCCAGGAGCTGAAATCGTTGGCTCAGCTCACCGGCACCACCTTTGGCCTCCCCATTCCCCCGGTGATCGTGATCGTTCTCGTGCTCGGCATCCTGCTCTGGCTGTTTTTGGCCAAGACACCCGCCGGCCGCATGCTCTACGCGACCGGTGTGAACCCACGAGCCGCCAACCTCACGCGTATCCGTACCTCCCTGGTCTGGACGCTAGTCTTCGCCGCATCGGGAATTTTCGCCGGCATCGCGGGGATGTTCCTCGCGGCATTCGGTTCCGGCTGGTCAATCTCGATCGGCGACCCGTACCTGTTCTCAGGACTTGCTGCAGTATTCGTCGGCGGCACGACCTTTGGTTCCGTGCGGGGCGGCTTTACCCGCACCGCCCTGGGTGCACTCATACTCACGGTGCTCTCAACGATCATCGTGAGCCAAGGCCTGAGCGAGGCACAGACGCGCATCGTCTATGGCGTCATTATCCTCGGAATGGTTGCAATCTACGGGCGCGAGCGCAGGGTACGCGACCGGTTCTAACCACGCCCAAGTGAGGGGGCCTGAAGCGATTTCGCTTCAGGCCCCCTCACTTGTCGGCATTTCATGTCAGATCGATGGGTTGCCCCACGAACGCCACCGAACTCTCGGTATTGGTAAATCTTGCCTCGTCTGGAACCATTACATCTCCGTAATACGCGCTGCCGAACTCGGCCCGAAGCGCCTCAGGCGAGACAAATGTGAGCGCACCAATTCCGTCGTACCTGGTCGACACGAAGCGCGACGGCGGTGAAACTGCTGCCGGAGTATTCTCAATGCGAAGCAACCGTTCCTGCGCACCCGGCCCCGACAACGCAAGCTTTGAGTGGGTCCCTAGCCAGTGTTCTACAAACTCACCAAAGCGCAGGTTGCGACGGGCAACAGGCATCACGATGACCCTGACAGGATCCGTACTCGCTGTCTCATCACGCTGCCACACCAGCACCGGCTCACCCCCCACTGCGGCAGGTCGATCCGCAAGCAATTCAAGTCGGGGGGCCAGCCAGTCGCTCTCGAACTCACGTGAAACCACGCAATCGGCGGCGTCATTCTTGCGTCGCCACCAGGTCTCAATCACGGCATCGTATGGGGCAACGGGGGCACCAATGATTGGCGAGTCACCCAAGATGGCACGATTGAACACGTACCGCTCGAGACCCGAGGCTACGAGGGGTTCATGCCGCTCAAGTGCGAGCCAAGCGTCGGCAAATTGGTCCGGTGTCAGCTCTGGGTGCCGAGTGAGCAGCAACGTCAGCTTGTAAGTGGCCTCCACCTCAGTGGCCCTTTCCACGCTTCTGGCCCGCACGTGCTGCTTTGTCGGCCAACTTCATCAGCAGCGCATTACCTGCAGCCCAAATCATCAGATTCTGCATTGGATTCGACCGCTTCGACGCGGGGTCCTCACGACCCATCTCCGGGTTTTTGTGACACTGCACCGGAACTTGAAGAATGAGTCGACGCATGCACGAGTTTGCGTTATCGCACCATACGATCTCGGCCTCGCGCCCCTCGATCACTTTGTTCGGGTAATCGGGATCGGCAAGCAACTGACGCGCAAGCATCGTCGCATCGACGGTGCGGTCTGCAATCGCGGCGGCAGCTTGCGCGGGATCGGGTGTCCCGCTCAGAAACAGCACAACTTCCTGGCCCAGCGCTGCGCGGAAGACCTGAGGCTCTTGCTCGCGAAGCATCTTCCCCGATTCGCTGCTGACGTTGTCCCCCATCGACTCGTAATTTCCGTCGGTGAGTGCAACAAAATCGAGCCCAGCCTTGGCGATCTCGGCAGTTACCGCAGCGAAGCCTTCGGGGCCCTGCCCTCCTGGAACATGGTCGTTCGCACTCAGTCGGAGCCCCAGGGCGATGTCTGGACCGACCTCACGCCGCACCGCGGCCACGGTATCTTTCAGCGCACGCGCCCGATTTTCAACGGAGCCACCGTACTCATCGGTGCGGAAGTTGGAAAGTGGAGAGAGAAAAGAGGAATAGAAATAGCACATGTGCGCAGCGATTTCAATGGCATCGAAGCCAGCCTGCTTCGCTCGCCGAGCCGCATCAACAACAGCTTTCTCGAGTTCTTTGATCTCGGCCACCGTCGCTTCTTGGGGCATCGGGGTGATGCGACCGCCGGGGATATAGAGGTTATCGGGCAGGCCGTACCCTCCCATATCGACCGATTTCGGCGAAGCCGACGAGATCGGGTACCCCTCTCGGGGGACCCCCATGCGCCCAAAGGCGGGAAATAGCTGAGCGAAGACGGCGACACCCGTGCCTGTGCCGTGCACCTCATCGACCAGGCGCTTCAGATCAGGAACGAAGGCATCGTCGTCGTACCTGATGTTGGGCGAGAAGGGCGACTCTCGAAAGGCGCGCGCGGTGGCGACGGAGCCGCCTACGTAGACCGCACCTGCACCGCCCTTCGCGCGACGCTTCAGGAACGCAATCGACTGCTCGCTGGGTCGCCCGTCTTCAGTCGGGCGAAGCACCGCCATCGGTCCGAGAATGATCCGGTTCTTGAGCGTGAGCTGGTTGATCTTCAGCGGTGCGCCGAGAACCTCGGCAGTGTTTACAGTAGTCATGATGCTCCTCGTCGAGTGATATCAAGGGATGGGTCTTCGTGAACGAGCGTGGCGGAGAGGTCGAAATTGGGTGGCAGCAGGCCCAGTCGGCTTCGAAACCGAATCAGGAGGTTCAGCCCTTCCCTCTCGACGGGTAGCAGGCCGCTGGCGCACAGGGCAGAAAACAAGTGTTCAAATTCGGGGGTGCCGAGCACATCAGCACGAGCCACCAATCCCTGTCCCGGAAAGGTGGGGAACTCATCTTGCACCCGGAACAATTCGACGAACCCCGCCGCTCGAGCCCGCTCCTCGAAGGGCGGACCCAGCAGTGTCGCGGCAATAGACCGGTCTGCCAGGGCCTCGAAGCGCTCAGATACCCCGCCGACCTCGATCCACTGCGCCCGCACTCCAGCTCGCTGCAACCGGTCTCGTGCCACCAACGCAAACCCGTTATCGTAAGCATCCACACCAATGGTGCGTCCGTCGAGCTCAGCCAAGCTGCGTATTCCAGGTGCGGCAATCAGTGACAGTGGCGTCGTTGCTTCGACCTGACCAAGCAGACGAAGTTCCGCGCCCGTTCGCGACCACTCGAACAGGTTGTCGATGGCCGTGACCACGAGATCGAGTTCGCCGCTCAGAAGACCAGCGAGTTGCGCGGCACTATTAGGTGTAAGACTCTCATCGAGAGCGATCCCGGCCAGAAGTCCGCGCTCCCTCGCCGAAACAAGCAGCGCAGGGGGCACGAAATATGAGATTCGCAAGATCCTGCGGAGGTCACACCGGCGGCGCGACGAAGAGATGGTCGTTGTCAGAGTCGTTGAACATCTCCTTGGTGATGAACTCGTCCATGTCGCCTCCCGTGCCCCACTGATCCGAAGTCTCAGGTTCCTGCACATCGAAGATGTGCGGGTGCCAGGAATCTTCATCGATCATTTCCAGCTCGGTCGTCATCTCCATCGTGTTGCCGTTGGGATCGATGAAATAAGTGAAGGTGTTGTCGCCTGCCGCGTGGCGGCCGGGACCCCAGATCTTGCGGTATCCGGCGCGAATCATCCGCCCGCTCCCCCGCATGTACTCGTCAAGCCCGCGCAACTCGAACGACGCGTGCTGCAGCGAAGCGTGCGGGCCACGCGCGATTGCCATCGAGTGATGCTGAGTGTTGCATCGCATGAAATAGAAAAGATCACCGGCGTGCGGATGGTTGAGTGTGTCAGAGAGGCGGAAACCAAGGTGCTTCTCGTACCACGCACGCATGGCCTCCGGCTGATTCGAGTTCAGCACAACGTGCGATAAACGCACGGGAATCGCCTCACGCTCTTCGATCTTGCGGTGTGTGCGCACGTCGACATCGGTGGAGACTTCGATGGTGCGTCCCTCCAAGTCGAAGAACCTGAACCCGTAGCCACCGCCCAGGGTCTCCAGGGCGTTCGGCTCGCTCACCAACTGCACCCCGGCTGTGCCGAGCTGCTGAGCAAGTTGGTCGACGGATTGCCGGTCGGCAGCCCCGAAAGCCACCAGATCGAGTCGTTTGTCTTCGGAACGTCGCACGCGCGTGACGTACTGTTCCGGTGAACCTTCCGCAGCGAAGTAGACGACATTGCCGTCGTCGTGCTGCACGGTCAAGCCCCAATGGTTCTTGTAAAACTCGATCTGCTTCTCGAAATCCGGTACTGCGATGTCAAAGTGACGAATGTGAGTAATCGGGCTGAAAGCCATGACAGGCTCCTATCGTGTTTCAGAGGTGAGGTTGCGGGCACGTGCTATTGGAGGAATCTGCAGCACCAAGCGCTCCAGGTCGGCGGCCGTGTCGCCCACACCGAGGATGTAGTGGTCTGGTCTAATCACCACGGCCTTCGCGCCGGAAGCGGCGAGAACCTGGTCGATCTTGAGCGGATCGAGCAGCGTAACGGTGTCTTCGTCGTCGTCGAGCACGGCCCTGATGTCCGCTGGCAGTTGCGTGTATACCGTGCGATCCACAGCGACGAGGAAGTGTGGGCCGACCATGTCGTCAAGGCGCGTCCCGTCAGATAGGATCGGCTGGATTCCGAGCTTGCCGGCACGCTCATCACGATCGCCCTCGTGAAGTCCCGGGCCGAGCGCCGGAGAGGTCGGAACCGCGGAGGCCTCCGGGTGAGCCCGGATGAACTCGTCGCGACCCTTGGCCACTTCTGGGTCAAGGGTTTGGATCCCAACTGCCTGATTCGCGGCGGTCTCAACCCAGAATGTGGCGTGTGGTTTGCGCTCACTCTCGTAGGTATCGAGGAGTGCCTCCTCCGCCTTGCCCGCAGCGACGAATGCCATTTTCCACGCGAGATTTGCGACGTCGCGGATGCCTGCGCAGAGGCCCTGCCCGAACAGCGGCGGTGCCTGGTGTGCAGCATCCCCGGCCAGAAATACGTTCCCCTGACGCCAACGCTGAGCGATTCGCCCACGAAAGGTGTAGATCGCCTGACGGTCGGCAGTGAACTTGTCGGCGGGGAGAATGCCGCGGCTGATTCGTTCAACTGCGGCAGGTGTCACGATTTCTTCGGGATCATCCCCGGGAACGAGCATGAATTCCATGCGTACTCGGTCGCCCGGTAGCCGTAACCACAGCGCTGGCCGACTGTACCGAGCGAACTGAATCATATCGGTTGCATAGCCTGGGGCGTCGACAAGGTTTCCGTCGACTACGAGCCACGGGGCATCCTCACCGTACTTATCAGTCTCGATTCCCAGCGCACTGCGCACCTCCGAGCGCGCACCGTCGGCAGCAATCAACCACCGGGCACGGAGCACGTGCTCGGCGCCATTCGCATTGACTGCGGTGACCTCCACGCCGTCGGCATCTGAAGTGACCTTCGTGGCAGTGACCCCGGTGCGCAACTCGACGCTAGGCGTCTGGGCGATCACTTCACGCACCAACGCCTCAACGTCGGGCTGGTGGAAACTGATGTGATCGTTCCAGCCCTGGTCACCGAGCCGATCAGTGGGAGCGTGAACAAGCACTTCATCCGCCTCATTGACCACTTCGACGTCTTTCATGGGAATGGTCACCCGGCGGAAGGCATCCGCCACTCCGAGCGCCTGCAATGTGCGCATGGTCTCACCGTCGAAGTGCACCGCGCGAGCTGTCGGCCACATCTCGGGGTCACGTTCCAGGCCGATGGCCTTCAGGCCCGCTTGTCCGAGAAGCGCAAGCGCGGTAGAACCGACTGGCCCGCCTCCGATTACAATCACGTCTGCGTCGATGCCGCTCATGAAACACTCCAATGTGTCCAGTGCCCGTATGTTCTCCAGGCCGCACCCGCGGTGCAACTAGGAACAATAATCTCTGTCGACGCGGCTTCAGGAAAGACGATATTTTGTATCGTCAATATCAGAATTTCGAATAACCTCGTCGCGCACGCGTTCGACGATTCCACGCAACCAAATGTGCTCGGCATCGAGTTCGCGGTCTTGGTGCCACCAGAACGCATCCCGCACCGGGTCGAGATCAAGCGGCGGCTCAACCATGCGCAGCCCCGGGTGCGCATGGATCGCCATACGCGCGAAACCCTCGGGAACCATCGCCACCCGATCAGTACCGAGGAGGAGTGACGGAACGACGAAGAAATGCGGGGTTGCCGCAACCACCGACGGATCGATTCCGCGGAAGCGCAGTTGCTGTCGCGCGGGATTCATTCCCTCGCGAGCGGGCAGAGTCTGCACCCAGGGTCGCGTGAGGAGTTCATCGACCGACGGCCGAACGGGCACGTCAGAGTGCGCGTCAACGAGACACACCCAGGCCTCGGGCGCAAAGTCGATGTGTGGCTGCTCACCCACATAACCATGGGGCAAAATCACGCCATCAATCGTGCGCAGGATGTCAGGCAAGGACTGCACCAGTCGACCATCCGCAGCGGGAAAGTCGAATCGCACATTGGGCGCCTCGCGCGCGGCAATACGAGTGAGGATCGGCGCGACCCGGGCCGTCATGTAATCGACTGCCGCTACGGTAAAGGTTCGAGAACT
Organism: Leucobacter fengyongliangi; assembly: GCF_052386045.1. Classification (NCBI taxonomy): domain Bacteria; kingdom Bacillati; phylum Actinomycetota; class Actinomycetes; order Micrococcales; family Microbacteriaceae; genus Leucobacter; species Leucobacter fengyongliangi. The sequence continues at coordinate 2,611,047 of NZ_CM126356.1, forward strand.
CGTCGCGGGGTCAAACCGAGATTGCAATCGAAAGAGCTGCTCGGTCTCAGCGATCACTCGAGGCAAGGCCAGCAACAAGCGCTCACCCAGCGGGGTGAGCACATGCTGATTACCCCGCCGCAATAACAGCGCATCGTCGTAATGCGCGCGAAGGCGGGCGAGGGCTGTCGACATTGATGGCTGCGACATATGCAACCGCTCGGCGGCACGGGTCACGCTACGCTCTTCGAGCAACGCACGGAGCTGTCGCAGGAGGTTGTAGTCGATCGCCATTGTGCTCCCTTGCCGCGGCGCCCAGCCCGCACCAGCGCTGCAGACGGGTTCAGCTTAAGCCTTCCAGACCGTCTTGAGGTTGCAAAACTCACGCTGCCCAACAGCAGCGAGTTCTCGCCCGAAGCCCGAGCGCCTGATCCCCCCGAAGGGCAGTTCCTGGTAGGAAACGGTCATCCCGTTGATAAACACCGCTCCAGCATCCAATCGGGACACGAAGTAATCCTCCTCCTCCAGATCCTGTGTCCACACTGAGCTGGAAAGGCCAAAGGAAGTCTGATTTGCGATCCGCAGCGCATCTTCGGCATCCGATGCCCGGTAGAGCGAGGCCACAGGACCAAACGCCTCCTCCTGCACCAGACGCGCGTCGTCGGGCAGATCAGCGATAACCGTCGGGGCGTAGTACCACCCCGGCAGATCTGGCACGGTGCCGCCGGTCAGTATGGTGGCGCCGCGCTCGCGTGCGTCTTCGACCAGGTCGATAATGTCTTGTCGGCCGGCTTGGGTGGCGAGCGGACCAACTTCTGTCTCTGGCAACAGCGGGTTCCCAACGACCAGCGCTGACATCTGCCGGGTGAACTCCCGTGCGAATTCATCGTAGACATCAGTGTGCACAATGAAACGTTTACCTGCAATGCATGATTGGCCGTTGTTGTTGATGCGCGCTCGAACGGCGGTCGCAGCTGCTGAGGCGACATCAGCCGAGGGAAGCACGATGAAAGGGTCAGATCCGCCCAATTCAAGTACGGCCTTCTTGACATGGTCACCTGCAATCGCCGCGACCGAGCGCCCCGCGGGTTCCGACCCCGTTAGCGTGACGGCGGTGACCCGTTCGTCGGCAATCACTGCGCCTACTGCAGATCCAGGAATCAGCAGTGTGCGGAAGGATCCCCTGGGAAACCCTGCGCGCTCGAAGAGCGTGTCGAGAAACAGCGCCGCCTGAGGTACGTTCGACGCGTGCTTGAGAAGCCCGGTGTTGCCCGCCATGAGAGCTGGGGCAGCAAACCGAATCACCTGCCAGAGCGGATAGTTCCACGGCATCACTGCGAGGACCACTCCCAACGGCTCGTATCGAGTCCAAGCTTTGGAGGCGTTGACCAGCGGGGGATCTGCAAGGGGCACGTCAGCCAAGAATTCCTCGGAGTGGTCGGCGTAAAAGCGCATGGCCTTCACCGATTTCAACACCTCGGCGACCGACTGCGCGATGGGCTTTCCCATTTCGATCGTGATGAGCTCCCCGAGCCCTTCCGCCTGATCCTCCATGAAGTCCGCGGCGGCACGCATCCACTCCGCCCGCTGTGCGAAACTGGTGGATCGCAGCAGCTTCGCTGCGGCTGCGGCTTCTGCGATCCGCTGCTCGACCTCCGCTGAATCATGCGGTTCGATAATGATTTCAGTCTTGCCAGAAGCGGGATTGATAGTAGCGATCGACATGCGGGCTCTCTTCCTCGAGGAACGTCTTGCGTCAGCATATTATAAACAGATACGATACGTATCGTCTGTAAAGATTCCATTCGCCCGACACAAAGGAGTGACGAATGAGCACCAACGTGACACCGCCGAACCGACCACTACTGTTCTTGAGCGATGATGACGTAGCAGCCCTGGCCGACCAGCCGAGTGCGATCTCGGCGATTCGATCAGCATATGCAACTCCTGCCGATGAGGGGCGCAATCCCGGACGCATCTTCGCCGACAGCGGGCGTGAATGGATGCGGGTGATGCCTTCGGTGCCCACCAACGGTCGTCTGTTCGGCGCGAAGTCGATTAATGGCTCCTTCGCCAACGGTCTGCAGGTCAGCTACCTGATTTCTCTGTTCGATAAAGAGACCGCCGAGCTGGTGGCACTGGTCGACGGAAATCGGGTGACCGGGCTGCGCACTGCCGCCACGACCGCGGTCGGTACTGAGACGCTCGTCCCAGACCGACCTCTCACAGTGGGAGTCATCGGCTCTGGCTTCGAGGCACAGTCGCACACCTCGGCACTCTCGCTCATTGCCCAGTTCGAGTCCGTGCGCGTCTACAGCCCCACGGCCGAAAACCGCGCAGCATTCGCAGCCAAGTTCAGTACCGAACTCGGTATCCCCGTCACTGCGGTCGACACTGCAGAGGCCGCGGTGCGCGGGGCGGATCTGATTCTCTGCGCAGCCCGTTCCCGCGACGAGTCGCCGACGATCAACTCCGAGTGGGTCGCTGCCGACGCAACCGTCGTTTCGATTGGCTCGACAACGCCAGGGCAGCGAGAGCTCCCCACCGATCTGATCGCCCGCGCGAGCGTGATCGTAGCCGACGGCGTCGACGAGGTAGTCAACGGCAGCGGCGACATGCTCGCCGCCCGTGCGCAGGGGGTCGATGTCGATGCGCTGACGGCCTCACTGAACGCGGTGCTACTTGGGGAGCGACCGATCGACCGGAACAGCGGTCTGCGCATCTACAAGTCCACGGGCTCCGGCCTACAAGACATCGTTGTCGCCGAATCTCTAGTAAATCTTGCACGCGAACGCGGCATCGGCACCGAAATGCCCATCGGCATCGTCACCACAAGGAAGTAGAGGAACACCCATGGTTGATTACACCAAGGATCAGGCCCGAGCCTGGGCCCGGAAGCACTGGAAGGGTGCCATCGCTGTAACGATGCCCTCGTACACTGCAGACTTCGAGAAGATCAATGAGAACGCCATTCGTCACGACATCCTCAAGCTCAAGGAACTCGGGTTCGCTGGCACCCTCCTCGTCACCGAACTCAGCGTCACGCCTGAAGAGAACGCCAGAATTACCGCAGTTGCGCGCGAGGCAGGCGGCCCCGATTTTCACCTGTTCTTCCACGCCGCGTTCAACACGCTCGAGCAGAACATAGCTGCGCTGAAACTCGCCGAGAAGGAAGGAGTCGACAGCGTACTCATTTCCTACCCCACTGCGTTCTGGCCCACCTCACATCAGGAGGTGTATGACTACACAAAGGCACTCGCAGACTCCACCGAACTGAACGCGATGCTCTTCGGGCTCCCCGCGTGGGGGTTCGAGCGGATCGATCCGGCTGGCATGCCAGTGCCGTTCGTCCGGCACATTCTCGACACTATTCCGAACATCGTTGCCGTCAAGTCCGAGCAGGGCTACCCGACGATCGGCGGCATCATGGAGATGTACCACCACTTCCGTGATGAGGTCATCATCTCGTGCCCAATCGAGAGCGAGACGATTCCGCTCATGTCGATGATGGATTTCCAGTTCAGTGGCACCTCCAACACAAACTGGATGAGCGACTACTTCCCGAAGGCCTTTGGGCTTGCTCAGAATGGCGCGTGGGAGGAGGCGATGAAGCTGTGGTGGCAGGTCGCACCCGCTCGCGCAGCCAACCTGGCAATCCTCACCGGTTCTTCCGTGGGCACCACAGTCATCAACCGCACCGGCTGGAAGTACCAAGAGTGGCTCGCGGGCTTCAACGGTGGAGCACTTCGCGCGCCCGCACCGCGAATCCCCGACCGCCTCATGAAGCAAGCACGGGCCGCACTTGAGGCCTCGGGGCTCCCGGTGACAGATTCGCCCGATAGCGAGTTCGTGATTGGTCGCACCCGCGCCTGAGCGCTCTGAGGCGTCTCGCGCAATGTGGCCTGGTGCTCGAACCGGGCCACATTGCTTCAGACGAGACAGTTAGGCCCGGCGGGAAGCGCGAGCCATCCCGCGATAACTCGCGATGGGTGTGCCCTCTGCGGTCACCATGACGTCAACGATGGCGCGACGATCGTCGCTCCACTCCACGTGCGCTGCGGCTTCCAAGCGCTGCCCGAGTCGGCTCGGGGCCAGGTAATGGATCTGTGCATCCGCCGTCGCCGCATAACGGATGCGTGTGTTCGCCGCCATCGCGAAAGCCTGATCCGCAACAGCGAATACGACACCGCCGTGCGTCATCTCGTTGCCGTTCACGTGCTCTGACGCAACAACAAGCGTGACCCTCGCGCGCCCCTGGGTGGCTTCCTCGATCGCGAAGCCAAACCAGGCGAAGGAGGGCTCGTTTTCCAGCAGTTCGCGCACGAACGGATCCACAACTCCCATTAGCTGAGTCTCTCGACGACCATCGCCATACCCTGTCCGCCGCCCACGCAGAGCGTGGCAAGGCCGAGACTCCCCTCGTGCTGTTGCAGCGCACGAACCAGGGTGCCAACCAGTCGAACGCCGGTCGCACCAAATGGGTGACCGAGAGCAATGGCACCACCATTGACGTTCACCCGCTCGGGGTCCAACCCGAGCTGCCGCACGCTCGGCACGACCTGCGCTGCGAATGCTTCGTTCAGCTCAACTAGGTCGATGTCGCCCACGGTGAGGCCCAGCCTATCGAGCACCTTGCGGCTTGCAGGAACGGGCCCAAGCCCCATGATTTCTGGCGACAGAGCACTCGCTCCGGCACCGAGAATGCGAGCCAGTGGAGTCAGTCCTAAGGCCTGAGCCTTAGCTGCACTCATCACCACCATTGCCGAGGCACCATCGTTCAGCGGACTCGCGTTGCCCGCGGTCACGGTGCCGCTCGCCCCAAACGCTGGGTTCAATTCAGCGAGCCCCTCCAACGTCGTCCCGGGCCGGGGCCCGTCATCCGCTGCGACCACTTTTCCATCGGCAAGGACGTAGGGAGCAATCTCTCCGTTGAACCAATCAGCACTAACTGCGGCGGAAGCCCGCCGCTGCGAGAGAAGCGCCCACTCGTCCTGGTCCTGGCGGCTGGTGCCGGTGACGCGCGCAACAAACTCAGCCGTCTTCCCCATAGAGATGTATGCATCCGGCTCAAGACCCTCGTTCCGCGGATCCGTCCAAAGGCGGCCGGAGGAAAACCAGTCGTCGGCGCGCGCTGCCGCACGCTCATACCCCGGGTATAGGTTCGTTGAGATTGGCGGAGTGGTAGAGGTCGATTCCATACCACCGACGAGAAACGCATCACCGTCACCAGATCGGACCGCTCGAGCCGCGCCGGTCAATGCCTGCATTGACGAGGCGCAGAACCGGTTCACAGTCGCACCCGGAAGCGTGTCGAATCCGCCGTAAATTGCAATGCGGCGAGCAGCATTGTCCCCTTGCGCACCTTCCGGAACAGCAGTTCCGAGATAGAAGTCGTCCAACGCACCTGGATCCACCGAGGGTACATCTGCAAGCGTCGCTCGGATAGCGGCGAGCGCGAGGTCCTCCGGGCGCTCCTCCACGAATGATCCTTTTTTGGCTCGACCGAAGGGGGTTCGTCGATAGGCGACAATCACCGCATCATGCGGCGCAAGAGGTATGAGCACGATATTGGACCCCCAAGGAACGAGTTTTAGATACGCACCGTATCGTACCGTTCAGGATACTCCCTCCTGTCTCGTATCCGAAGGAAACTACGCGGTGTTTGGTGCCGAGTACCGGTTCGCGCTTTCCTACCTGGCGTTGAGCGTGCGGGCGTATTCCGCCGCGGACTCCATAAGTTCCGCCTCGGTGACGTGCGAATCCCACTCGCGCAGGGTGGGGCGGTACCCTTCCGCTCCGTTGTTGCACCAGGCATCGTTGTGCCAGTTCTGGTCGTACGTTGGATCGAAGACGCAGCTCCACTGCCCGGCCGCGGGTACTCCGCCGGGGGCACCGCAGGTGAATGGGGTGGCCGTGGCGGCCGCAGCGGCGTAGTCCGCCTCGAACGGGTGCAGGGCGTAGCCGTCGGTCGAGTTGTAGCGCGGCACCGCGAGGCCGCGGGCCACGAGTTCATGCCCAACGTCGACGGTAGCCCCGGTCACGCCGGGAACGCCGATATGCGCGAGCAGCCGCCCATAGGCATCGGTGTCTTCGACCTCGGCGGGGTTGGTGACGCTCACATCTCGGCCCGCCACGAGTTCGGTGAGCAACGCGGCTGCCTCGGCGTACCCGCAGTCGCCGCGCTCTGGGGTGTCAATGCCAATCAGCCGCACCCGCTCGCCGGTACTGAGGTCGAGCGTGTCACCGTCGATCACGCGAGTCACGGTGGCGAAGGCCTGTGTGCCCGCTGCGGGAGCTTCGGTCGCGAGGGATCCGGGTGAGGCTGCGTCGGAACCCACGGTGCTGTCGGTGCTGTCGGAACTCCCGCCAGGCTGCCCCGCCGGAACAGTCAGAGGAGTGCAGCCGATGCTGCCCAGCACCGCGGCCACCAGCAGCGCCGCACCCGCGACCCGCGCCCACCCCAACTTCACCCACATCTGCGCACTTGCCTTCATCGTCATTCCCGTAAACCGGCAGTTTCACCCCTAACCGGCTGTTTCACCCCTAACCGGCTGTTTGTCCCGCTACTGTCAGGCTAGAGGTCAAACTGCAGGTCGAAGCGAGGCGGATCAGCCGCGCAGCCTCTCGGCGATACTCCAGATGAATGCGACGTGCTTGATCTCGATCAAGTCCGTGTCTCCCCCCGAAAGCGTGATCTTTCGTTAGCGGCGCCCGCGGTTCCGCGTGCCCTCGCGCATCCTTCCACGGACCAGCAACATTCACAGGAAATCACGGCGCGCCACGGATGGTCGCGCTCGACCTAAACAGTTCGAGCTGTGCTGACAGCCAAGAAAGCGCTTGGGACCAGGTCGAGACTTTCGCCAGGCAACCGAAATGCAACAAACCATGATCTACACACCGCGTTTGAGGATCATTGCTTGGCATCTATGTTCCTTTTCGCGCTTTGAACATCACGGTCAGAGCGTGATGTTCAAAGGCAGCGGGTGAGGGCTTAGTCGTTTCGCGTGAGGTACGGGTCGTTGACGTACCCGTCGATGAATTGGTCGATCTCGTCGTTCGACCAGGTGAGCCTGCCGTCGAGCAGCTTGGTTACCGTCTGCGCGTAGGCACCCGAAGCGGTGCCTTGGATCTGCTCGAGCTTCTGTCGCGTTTCGGGGGTCATGTCTCGATTGTCGCAGGCAGGCCTGAAGTACGCAGCCATCTGCAGCTAGGAGAACATCACCTCTTCGCGGCGCGCGTGCGCCACCGCCTCCATCTTCTCGAGCACGGTGGCGAGCGGCATGGTCTTTCCAGAGAGATACGCCGACATTCGCGGGCGACTCGTGCCCACGCGCTCAGCAAACTCGGTGATCGTCATCTCCGACATATTGAAGAGCCTTCTAATGCGACGCCGAACCCGCTCCTCGGGGCTCGCATCAGCGCGGCGAAGAGCCACCTCGATAGCGGAGCGCCCACCACCGTCGGCCAGCTCAAGCGCCTCGTTGAGCTCCTGCCGGATTTCGCTCGCGGGCCCGGCCAGGCGCACGGCGTGCGTGATCTTCGCCCAGTCGACAGCACCCCCGCGTTCGATCGCGGTCAGTAAACCCTCGACTCCCCAGGTGTCCACTGGATCCTCTGGAGTGACGTTCAGATTTCGGAACTTCAGCATGCGACAAGCGTATCAAATATGATACGCCGACTACAGGCTCTCGCCAAGGAGCTTGTCTAGCTCACCCGAGAGTTCCTGGCATTCCTCAACCACATGCTCCCAGCTCGACCATTGCCGAGAGACGCCTTTGTAGTCAGCCAGAGAGGAAATCGTTCGCGTGTCCCTCGGGTGCGGATCGGAGAGCTGCCGCTGCAGTTGCCCGAGCACCGGCCGCGACCCCGCCGCGGCCGTGTCGTCGGTGTAATACTCATCAATGTTGATCAGCCACTCCGCCGCCTGGTCTGCACCATATCGCCCGGCGAGAGCCGCGACATCAAGGAAGTCGCGAACCTGGTTCCTCTTCACGATGAGATAGGCCTTAACTCGAAGCAGCTCGGCTTCCGTTGGCACCGTTAGCTCGCCGCCACCCGGCAAGACAATACGCTGCACCTCAAGCGGGCGCTTGCGAATGAGTTGACGAATGCCCACTTCAATCCCCCCGAGCTCACCGAGAATGATTTTGTCTGGGATCGCTCGTGCGAGCACGAAATCCCCCTCGCGATCCAGCGCCTCGAAAATGACATCAAAGCGGTCGCGCAGCGACTGAATCACGTGATCGTGATCGTAGGACATCCGATGCCGTGCGTAGTAGGCCGCCGCACTCCCCCCAACGAGCACCGCATCAGGCACCAGCCGCTGGAGCCGTGCAGCGGAATTGAGCACTACCTCGAGCCCTGGTGCGAGCTCACCACCTTCGCCATTCGTCACCATGTAAATATCGTATCAAGTTGGATACGGAGTAACGCATTCTTCGACCCCCTTCGCTGCGGCACGGGCACACGCTCGGCCGGGTTGTGCGAAAAGTTATGCGTCCTTTTGACGTATTTTTGAGACTTAAAGTTAAGTCTCAAAACTTATGCATAAATATCGTGCTGCTCGGGTCGAGCCCCACTCAACCGAGGGCGAGGTCAGCGCGGTCGGTGATGATGCCGCGCACTCCCATGCCCGTGAGTCGCGCCATCTCCGCGGGGTCGTTCACCGTCCACACGTGCACCTCAACGCCGACGCTCTCGGCAAGTTCGATGAGGCGCGGAGTCAGTACCCGCACGCGCCCGTACCTCTCGGGGATCTGCAGCGCGTCGAATCCGTCAAGCGCCCGGGCCGCCGCCTTTCGCTGGCCGGCCGCCAGTGCCGCAAGGGTGCGGATCAGAGCCCCGCGCCCGGGGGACGTTGCCGGGCGCACACCCGATCCACTCGCCGCCCGGGCCGCCTGCAGCGCCGCGCGCCGGTGACCATCGGCGAAGCTCGCCACGAGCACCCGCTCCGCGTGCGGGGCGATAATACGGCCCGCGGGTTCGGCGACTTCCCGCGCCTTGATATCGATGTTGAACCGCGCCTCGGGAAACATCTCAAGCGCCTCGCGCAGGGTGAGCAGACCGCCACGATCGGCAAAGAGCGAGGCAAGTTCAGGGGCGCTGACGGCCGAGACGGGCCTGGAGTCGCCGAACACCCGGGCGAGATCCACGTCGTGAAACAGCACCACCTCGCCATCGCTGGTGATGCGGCAGTCGGACTCGAGGTAGTGCACTCCCGCCGCAACCGCCGCCGTCATCGCGGCGCGGGTGTTCTCGGCGATGCCCTGAGCTGCGAGTTCCGTGGTGACGAGACCGCGGTGCGCGATCACGCGCGGCCTGGCATCGTGCAAGAGGTACGGGTGGGGCATGGAGATCCTGTCTCGTTGACGGTGTCGACACCATTCTCGCTCAGCCGCTGTGCCGTTCGTCGGGCCCGAGCGTACCCTATCGGTGAAGCCAGATTCGAGAGGGGTCACCGAATGCCAGCCGCAGACCACCAGCAGGTCAGGAAAGACGTGAACACCCCCACCCAGGGTGCCGGGTCAGCCGCCGAGTCAGCGACCGCGACGCACGGTGTGGTGGATCGCGTGGCCACCCCCGCCGAGCACGCTGCACTCGCTGCCGCAGTCGGGTGGCAGTCACATTTTGACGACCAGCTCCGCGCAGCTTCGCTTGCCGCTTCCCTGGCGGGGGTGGTGTTCGTTGACGCCCACGCGGGCACCGTCGGGATGGCGCGGGCTGTGGGCGACGGCCTGCAATACGCGTACATCCAAGATGTCATCGTGCACCCCGACCATGAAGGGAAGGGGATCGCCACCGAACTGGTGAAGCGGCTCGTCGAACTGCTGCGACCCGCCACGGAGGCCGAAATGTTCATCGGACTCTTTGCGAGTGATGCCGCGGTCGGCGTCTATGAATCGCTCGGCTTCCAGTCATCCGGTGCGACGGGCATGCATCAGCGGATCTCGGGCGAGCCGTGAGGGTGAACCTGCCTCGGGTGGACTGCCGCGCAGGCTTCGCGTCGCCTCAACCCTGCGCAGGGGTCCAGCCGAGAGAGCGCACGCGCGCGCCGGACACGGGTGGACTGCCGCGCAGGCTTCGCGCCGCTGGAACCGTGCGCGGTTGTCCACCCGAGAGCCCGAAGAATCGGGAGCAGCAGCGCCAGAGCGCCCAGACATCACGGGGTTGACACCCGCGCAGGGCTGAAACTTCGCGAACCCTGCGCAGGTGTCAACCCGAAGCCGAAGGGCAGGCGGGCCGGAGCCGAAGGGCGAGAAAACCGGAGGGCCGAAGGCCTAGCGTTCACCCAACCTCAGGCGGGTGAGGTGCGCGGCGGCTTCTGCGAGCAGGCGAGGGGTATCGGCCTGCAACTGGTCGAGGGTCGCCGGGCCTCGCGCGATCGACCACGCCGCCGCAATCCCCGCCCGCTGGCACTCCTCGAACGTCAACTCGACCGAACCCGCAAGCACAACCACGGGCACCGCGCTGGGCACCGCGCTGTGCACCGCGCTGGGCACCGCACCAGCGGCGGCGTGTGCGCCACCACGGTGGGCCCCCGCGTCGGCGAGCACGCGCGACACCACCTTCCCCTGCAGCGACTGCGCATCGAGTCGACCCTCCGCGGTAATGACCAGCGCGGCACGCTCCAATGCCTCGGGGAGACCGACCGCATCACTCACCAGCGCGGAACCTGGCACGAGCTGCGCCCCGAATAGCGCGACCGGGCCGAGCGCAAGCCCGCCCGCCGCACCCAGCCCCGGCAGACATCTCAACTCACTCAAGTCATACCCGGCAGCCTCGGCAAGCAGTCGCGCAAGGGTGCTCAGGCCCCGGTCAATCACCGCAACCTGCTCGGGGGTCGCTCCCTTCTGCGGGCCGAACACCGCCGCCGCGCCGCAGCCACCAGTGAGCGGGTGGTCAACGTCGCAAGCGACGCGCCATACGACCTTCCCTGCGCGGGCGTCGAGCCCCGAGAGATCGATCTCGTGAAGTTCCGAGAGCCCCCGCGCCCCGGGCGCCACGTCGCTTCCCGATGCATCGAGCAGTCGCGCACCCAGCGCGCGCAGCATCCCTGCGCCCCCATCGCTGGTAGCGGATCCGCCCAGACACAGCAGAATTTCCGCCGCTCCGGTGTCAAGCGCCGCGCGCACCAGTGTGCCCACACCGGCAGTGTCGGCGTCGAGGGGGCGGAGCGGCTGATCCACTATCGCGGGAAGACCGTTGGCATCGGCCGCTTCGATCACCGCGAGGCGCGTTCCCTTCCGCCCGCCGCTGAGGCCCACCCGACCCGTGCGGGGTCGCCCAAGCGCGTCGGTCGTGGCGATTTCGAGAACCGTGCCGCCCCAGGCCGCGACCAACGCATCGAGGGTGCCCTCTCCGCCGTCGGCGAGTGGCAGCTCCCGAACCCGCACGCCCTGGCCGAGAGCCCTGCGCACACCACTCGCGATCGCTCGCGCAGCATCCGGGGCCGTGCAACTGCCCTTGAGCGAGTCAGGCGCGACCACCACCAAGGGCACGCCGTGCTGCGGGTGAGTCTCTCGCGCGCTTCCAGACATGCGATCAGCGTACCGGGGCGTTTAGCCGCCGCGACTGCCGTTCCAGGGCTCAGTTCGATGTCGGTGTAACCGTCGTTCGACGGGACTTGACCGTAGGCTGAGAGCAAGAGGGGGTGCCGTGACTGAACCCATTGAAAAGCCGCGCCGGGAACACCACCCTGCCCGCAAGCAACTGCGCGGGAAGGGGTATTTCCGTCGGTTGGGCCCGGGGATTGTCACCGGGGCTGCCGACGATGATCCGTCGGGAATCGCCACCTACTCGCAGGTCGGTGCCGCGACCGGAAACCGGCTCCTATGGAGCGCTCCCGTGCTTTTGCCGCTCGCATTCGCCGTACAGGAGGCGTGCGCGCGGCTGTCGCTGGTGACCGGGCTCGGACTCGCCGGCATCATCAAGCAGCGCCTGCCCCGGCCGATTCTCTACCTGTGTCTGGCATTGGTGGTCATCGCAAATACCGTCAATATCGCGGCGGATCTTGGCTCCATGGCCGCGGCGCTCCAACTGCTGGTGCCCGTTCCACAGCTCCTGGGCGTGGTCGGTTTCGCGGCGATTATTGTCGTGGCAGAGATATTCGTGCCCTACCATCAGTACGCGAAAGTGCTGCGCTGGCTCTGCATTTCCTTGCTTGCCTATATTGCGGTGTTGTTCGTTGCGGATGTGCAGTGGGACGAGGTGGTGCGCGATCTCCTGATCCCCGGGTTCACCTGGACGAAGCTCGACATCGCGATGCTCATCGCGCTGGCCGGTACCACCATCTCGCCGTACCTCTTCTTCTGGCAGTCCGCCGAGGAGGTGGAAGAGCGTCACCGCATCAAGAACTATCGCGTCTCGACCGCGCACATTCACGCGATGCGCGGGGATGTGTTTGCCGGAATGCTCACCGGTGTCATCGTGATGTCGGCCATTATGATCACGGCATCGGCGACACTACACAAGAACGGCATCACCGATATTCAGACGGCCGAGCAGGCGGCCGCGGCCCTGCAGCCCATCGCTGGCGAGTATGCGGGCGTGCTGTTCCTGGTCGGCATCGTGGGTGTGGGGCTCCTGAGTGTGCCCGTGCTCGCCGGGGCCAGCGCGTATGCCATTGCGGAGACCTTTGGCTGGCGCGAGAGCCTCGAGAAACGCCCGAGCCAGGCGCGGGCGTTCTATGCCTTGCTGTTCGTCTCGATCCTGATCGGGCTGTCGCTCAATCTCATCGGGCTGAACCCGATGACGTTCCTGTTTATCGCTGCGGTGACGAACGGCCTGGCGGCACCCATCCTGATGGCGGTGGTCTGGTGGCTCGCCAACGACAAGAAGCTGCTGGGCAAGTGGAGGAGCCCGCTGTGGTCGCGGATCCTGCTCGGGATCGCAACCCTCGCCATGGCGCTGCTGCCACTGCTGTGGGTGTTGGCACCGTAGCGCGCTGGCACCTGAGCGCGCTGGCGCTTTAGCGCTTCTTCTTGCCGAACACGAAGAGGTACAGCATCTCGAGGATGCCGACCGTATTCACCAAGAGCAGCGTCACAAACCACCCGGGGGATCTGTTGGAGCCAGCGCGATAGAGCGCGAAGGCCTTCCAGATGAGACTCCACACGCCGAGCGCAACTGCCGGCGCAACCGCCTCGGGGTGTTCCTTGAAATATGCCTGTTTCTTTGCCATGACCCCATTCTCCTCGCTTCGCCCGCGCAAACAAGCTCGAATTCACTTCGACGCGACCCACCCGCCGATTCCCGACGGTTGAAACCGGCGGCCGCCGCCCCTCCAACGACACCCATCAAAATTCCAGCACCTGCTGGCTACGCTGAGGCGTATGAACTGCCCTACAGATGGAACCACGTTGCTCATGAGCGAGCGCCACGGAGTCGAGATCGACTACTGCCCACAGTGCCGGGGTGTGTGGCTCGATCGAGGTGAACTCGACAAGATTCTCGAACGTGTTCAGGCCGAGGCCGCTTCGATCCCGGCGGCGAGATACCCGCAGCCTGCACAGCAGGCAGCACCAGCTGCGCAACCGCGCTACCAGGAGTCGCGCAACGACGAGCGACGTGACGGCCGCGACTATCGCGACAGCGACAGCAAGTACCGCAAGAAGAAGAGCCCGTTCGACTTCCTCGGCGATATTCTCGGGTAGTTTCTCTCGCCACGAGAGGTCAAAATCTGCTGGTTTTCGGCGCTCACGAGAGCAAAGTCTGACTTCTCGGTGTCGACCTTGGGAAGTGCGGTCCCGAATCTTCGCGACGGGAAACCGGAATCAAATAGAAGTGCCGCCTGCGCATCGAACAGCGGCACACGGAGATTGTCTGCCATTCAGCAGGAAATCTCGCCGGTTCACGGTACAGTCTTGTTGCCACGGGCGGCAGCGGAGCAACAGCAAAGGCCCGAACTTCGTTGATTTCTCAACGTTGTTCGGGCCTTCATTTCTGTGGCGGGTGAGGGATTCGAACCCCCGTAGGCATAGCCAGCTGATTTACAGTCAGCCCCCTTTGGCCGCTCGGGTAACCCGCCATCGGTCATTTACACGACCAGGGAATCACTTTACTGGGTCACGCGCCCGAACGGAAATCACGCGCACCGAACCAACCGATGACACGCGCAGACACACGCACGCAGACACAGTCCCGCAACGGATCCGCCACCCACCTGGCGGCTCACCGCACGCGCGCGTTGACCTCCTCGATCCACTCATCGAGGCCCGCCACCGGAGATGCCAACCCGTGCCGGTGCGCGGACACCGACACCGCCTGCTCGCGCAGGAAGGCCAGCAACTCCACCGGCCCGGCCATCGTCACGGGGTCGGCCCACAGCGTCACGCGGGCGAGCCCACCCATCCACTCGGCCGCTCGGGTGCGATCGCCACCGATGAGGCGCACGCGCAAGGCCGGCGAGCCGTCATCAAGCACCACGCCAGCACCGCCGGCTCCCCCAAGGTCTCCCCCAGGCCCGGCCACCGCGATCCGCTCGAGCCACGCCTCGTCGCGCTCAAGCGACACGGTGATGCCCTGTCGGGCAAGAAAGTCAGAGATACCAGCTGGCGGCACCGCCCCCGTCGACACCGATACCGGCGCCCCGACAGTGAACGCCGAGACGAGCACCCGAATCAGATCGCCGAGTTCGCCACCCTCCGCGAGTCGCACGTGCGTGGACACCGGCCAGTGCCGCAGTAGGTTCCGCTCGACGCCCAGTCCGATCGGGTCGTGCAGCCGACCCAGCGTCGTGCGCCAGGCGAGGGCATCGCTGAGCGCGGCCCGCCGCACGTGATCGAAGCTCTCGTAGTCGAGTGCCGACTGCGCCGTCTCGATCAGGATCTGCACCTCGGGATCGAGCCCACGCAGGTGCAGCGTCGCACTGGGCGTGCCCTCGCGCAGCCTCCAGGATCCGAGCGTTACCAGCCGATTCGGGCCGCCCGCCAGCGGCTGCGCCCCCATGCCCGAGTGCCCGAGCCCACCACCCGGAAGCCGCTCGATGCGCCCACTCGTTGTGGCCCGCCCCACCACCAGCGTCCCCGCGCGCACGCGCTCCAGCCACGGCACGATCTCACTCTCCTCGCCAGCGTGCAGCGCCGCCACGCTGCCGCACCCGAGTTCGCCCTGCAGCGCGATCGCCTCGTCGACGGTGCGCGCCGCGATCACGCCGATCACCGGCACACCGACCGCATCCGCCCAGAACGACGAGTCGCGTCGCACCCCGATGCGTACGCCAGGCTGCCAGAGACGCCCCTCGTCGTCGAGCTGTTCGGGCTCGACGAGCCACTCCTCGCCGGGCTGCAGCTCGGTGAGCGCTCGCCTCCCGGCATCGCTCACCGGCTCGGGCAGTGGCCCCACATCAAAGATCAGTGGATCCTGATCCCCTGGCCGCCCCGTATCGCCCACGCGCAGCGCGCGCACGGCATCGGCAAGGTGCCCGCGAAGCCGACGCGAGCGAGCCGCCGATCCGAGCAGCACCAGCGCGCGCGCCACACTCGGACTCGCGTGACCGGCGCCAAAGGCCGAGCGCACCACCTCGCGCACAGCTGCCACCGGGTCGGTGCTCGGCGCGATGAGGCTCGACCCGAGCGCACGGAACCGACCCGCCACTCGCAGGCCGGGGCGACGACGCACGAGCGCCTCGGCGGTGCTCCTGCCGCCCAGCACGAGGGCGCGATCCACCCGGGTGTCTGCGGCGAAGCGCGTCGCACTCTCGCCGCCCGCGGTCACGAGCGTCACCAGGCCAGCCGGCAACCCGGCGGCCTGCCACTCGTTGAGCAGCACCGCGGTCGACCGCGCGACGGTGGGGTGGGCGACGCACACCACGGTGGATCCGGCGGCCAGCACCGCAATCAGCGCCTCCGCGCGCTCGTCAAGCGGCACCCCGGCCTCCGCCACCACCAGGGCGAGCGGATCGGGCTGAAACTCGGCGCCTCGCACCGCACCCAGGCCGGCAGTGAGCTGACCCAGGTATCGCGCGGCGTCGACGGCACCGTTGATCTCAGCATCGATCACCGGCGCGGGTGCTCCGCTCTCGCACGCGAGCGCCACGACGAGCCGGTCACGCGCGGCGACGGTGCCCAGCGCGAGCCGGCGCACCCGGGTGGCGCGGTCGGCGGGGCGCTGTGCCCGCCACGCGTCGCCCGCCGCGAGTGCGTGGTCGATGATGGCCTCGGGATCCACCTCTGCGTCGTGAGGGGTGTCATCGCCGAGGTGAGCCGTGCGCTCGCCGCGAGCCTGCGCGAGCAGCCGCCGCACCCACTCGCGGTTCTCGGGGCGCGTCGCGTCGGTCTCGGGCTCGTTCGCAAACCCCGACTCTGAGATCACCGGAAGCCGCAGCGATGGCCCCGCGGGCTCGAGGATGATGCGGCCGGTGGATCCGCGAGTGAGTCCGAGCACCGCGGCGGTAAGGCCGCCCGTGTCGAAGCGCTCGGTATCGGCGGGTGGGCGGTAGAACAGGGCGCTGTCGCGCTCGCTCGGATCCCACTCTCGGTCGCGCCGCTGCGTGCGTTGCGAGGCTGGGAACGGTTCGGAGGCCAGCTCCAGGGCCTGACGCAGGCTCTCCCGCTCGGCCTCGAGCGCCGCCAGGCCGCGGGCTCGCGCCGGGTGCACCCCGTCGCGCCCGTCCTCGAGCGGGTCGACGGGATCGCTCGCCCCCTCCACCAGCGCGGCCAGTCGGGCGAGCGTCGATTCGGGGTCTGCGGCCTCGGCGGCGAGCGCGATCAGCGTGCCGAGCGCGCCCGCAAATTCCTTCGGCGGGATGAATGGCAGGTGCACGCGCACCCGATGCCCGGCCGCGGCGAGCGCCCGAGCGAACCCGTCGGCGGTTCCGGCGCGCAGCTGCAGCTCGATCGTGTCGGCACCCCCACGCAGCTCCGCAAGCTCCAGCGCCGCCGCCAGCAGGTGCGGATCCTCGCTCGCGGCCACCACCCGTACGGCACCACTCGCGCTCGCGCCAAGCAGCAGATCCATCAGCCGCAGCCACTGCGCCTCCTGCGCGACGCGCCCCTCAAGCGTCG
Source organism: Leucobacter fengyongliangi (assembly GCF_052386045.1). NCBI lineage: Bacteria > Bacillati > Actinomycetota > Actinomycetes > Micrococcales > Microbacteriaceae > Leucobacter > Leucobacter fengyongliangi. The sequence goes on from NZ_CM126356.1 coordinate 2,628,029, forward strand.
GCACGGCGAGGCCGGTGCCCAGCGAGGCGATCTGCTCGCGCCCCGAAATCCCGGCGATGTCAACGGTGACCTCGAGCGGCGCCCCACCGTCTTTCGCGCGCAGGTGCGCAAAGCGGATCAGTCGCTCGGCGATGCCGCGCGACTCGGGCAGCTCGGCCAGCAGCGTCACTCCGGCACGCAGGCCGTCGCAGGCCGCGGCGGTGAGCGCACGCACCAGGATCTCGGGGGCGAGGAGCGCCCCGCGGTAGTCGGTGGGCGTCAGCAAGACGGTCGTGTCGTGTGCCGTCGCCGCTTCCAGCACGGGCCGCAGGGCGAGTGCGGCGAGCTGGGCGTCGCGATCCACAGACCAGTCGCTCCCGCCCGCGAGCACCCGGGCTGGATCGATCACGAGATGCGTTACCTCGGGCAGCGATGCGAGCAGCTTCAATCGGTGGATCTCGGTTTCGACACCCGCCGGCCCGAGCACGTCGTCGCCGCGCAGGGCAACCACGGTGGTGAGCCCGGCCTCGCGGTTACTGGCGATCGCCTCGCCCAGGTCACTCTTTCTCGCGCGCTTCTCCGGCTTTTTCTCGGGCTTTCTCTCCGGCGCATCGGCGGTGTCGGCGCCCAGGTCGGCACCCTCATCACCCGGTATCTTTGCCGCCAGCACAAGCGGCGACACCCGGTCGCGCAGCCAGCGCCGGGCAATCGGCAGCACCGCCCAGGGCAAGCCGAGCGAGGCGATGCCACCGGCCCGCATGGCGAGCCGGTCTCGCGCGGGCAGCGAGGGCGGAAGATTGCGCGAAGCCTCGCGCAGGCCGAACGCCGCGGCGAAAGGATCCGCAGAACCAACAATCGTCTCCAGGAGCCCGCGCGTGAACGCAAACCCCCCGGGATCGCGGCGCACTCCCTCGAGCAGGTCGGCGCCGGACTGTTCGAGCTGAGCGAGCCACGCCTCAACTCGGGCTTCGGCCGCAGCGGCGACCCCGTCGACTTCGTCGCGATCCACACCCATATGCCCACTGTAGGGCGATGCCCCTTCTGTGCCAGCAGGGCACGCGGGCGCGAGGCGCAGCGCCGCCCGGTTGCGATTGCGGCGCGAATCTGTGGGTCGCGCCCGCACGCAGCGGCTATGCGGCCGGGGCCGGATCCACACCCGCGATCGCGGCGAGGAACCGGTCGTTCATCTCGGGGGTACCCACCGTGACACGCACACCCTCGGCGCCAAACGCGCGCACGACCACGCCGTGCTGCTGCAGCGCGGCATCGATCTCGGGGGTACGCTCGCCCGTGCGCAACCACACGAAGTTGGCGAAGGAATCGGGCGCACGCCAGCCGGCCTCGCGCAGCGCGGCGAGCACGCGGGCACGCTCGGTCACGATCACGTCGATGCGCTCCTGCAGCTCGGCCTCGGCCGCGAGCGAGGCGACGGCCGCGACCTGCGCCAGATTGCTCACCCCGAACGGCAGCGCAACCCGCCGGAGGTTCGCGATGACCGCTTCGCGTGCCACCGCGTACCCGACCCGGAGGCCCGCGAGGCCGTACGCCTTCGAGAAGGTGTGCAGCACGGCGACGTTCTCGTGGCGGCGGAAGAAGTCGAGCCCGTCGGCCTTTTCGTCGGCCATATTGAAGTGAGCGTAGGCCTCGTCAAAGACCACGAGCACGTGCGCGGGCACCGCAGCGAGAAATTCCTCCAGCTCGCGCTCGGTCACGGCCGCGCCCGTCGGGTTGTTGGGGCTGCACACGAGAATCAGTCGGGTGCGCTCGGTCACCGCCGCGGCCATCGCGGCGAAGTCGTGTCGCTCGTCGACAGTCAGCGGCACGGGCACCGGGGTCGCGCCGGCAACCTGGGTGAGGATCGGGTACGCCTCAAACGAGCGCCACGGGAAGATCACCTCGTCGCCCTCACCCGCCGACGACTGAATGAGCTGCATGAGCACCTCGGTTGAGCCCGCACCGACCGAGATCTGCTCGGGGCGCACACTCAGCCCCTCGGCAATGCGGTGGATCAGCTCCGTCGCCCCCATGTCGGGGTAGAGGTGGAACCCCTGCAGCTGGCCTTCGACTGCCTCGCGCACCGACGCGAGCGGCGGGTACGGGTTCTCGTTCGACGAGAGCTTCACCGCATTCGGGATCGCCTTGCCCTGAATGTAGGCGGGAAGTTTTTCGATGCCATCGCGCTGCACAACCATGTGCTCACTCTACCGATTCGCTGGTCGCGGGTCGCGGGTCAGGCTACGAGGCGGCTCCACCGTATTCGCCGGTCGAGACGAGGATTCCGCGGGCGAGCACCGCGTCGCGCATCAGGAACCCGAGCACCGCGGGGGTGGCCTGGGGGTCGATGTCGATGCGATCCACACTCAGCGCGTGCACGACGAACCAGTAGTGGTGCACCCCCGTGCCCGCCGGGGGCCCGGCGCCGATGAACTCGGGTGCCCTCGTTTCGTTGGGCATGGTGATCGCACCCTCTGGCAGCAGCCCCGCCGCGGGGTCGCCTGCGTTGCTCGGCAGCGAGGTCACGCTCGCGGGAATATTCGCGACTGCCCAATGCCAGAAGCCCGAGCCCGTGGGTGCGTCGGGGTCGAAGCATGTCACCGCGAAGCTTCGAGTCTCGGCGGGAAAACCCGACCAGCTGAGCTGCGGCGAGCGATCCTCGCCGCCGGAGTCGGCACCAAATACCTGCGCGGGCAGTGGCTCACCCTCGCTGATGTCGCTGCTCGTGAGCGTGAACTCGGGTACCTGTCGCATCCCGGCATAGGGATAGATCTCACCGCGGGAGGGATTCTGATGGGTCATAGGGGGCCTCACTTCTCTGCGGGCTGCACTTCGGGGTTCGCTGTGTATTCTTCGCTGACCATCCCGGTTGCCTCGCGAGTTGAGCCCGTGCGGGAGACGCGCAAGGAGGTCGACTTCAGCCTAGGGCCACGGGCAACGCCACGTATAGATCCACTCGGTATACTTGAGGGAACCGTGCACACCGCAGCGCGCGGGTACGTTGAGTCGCAAATTGGGGTGGGACATGGCAATCACGACAGGGTCTGAACGGGCCCGCGCCACTCTCGCGTATCTGCGCCGACACATCACCACGGGCACGTGGCCAGTGGGCAGTCGGATCCCGATCGAGCCAGAGTTGGCCGAGCAGACGGGCGTTGGCCGATCCACCGTGCGCGAAGCGGTGCGGTCGCTCGCCAGTATCGGCATGCTCGAGACGCTGCCCGGCCGCGGCACCTTCGTGCGCTCTGCGGCACCCACGAGCGCGCTGCTCAATGAGTACCTCAGCGATTTCACGCTGGAGGAAATTCTGAGCTACCGTCGTGCGCTCGAGATTGAGGCCGCACAGCAGGCTGCCCTGCAGCGCACCGATGAAGACCTCGAGGCGCTCGAACAGGCCGCGATCGACGAGAAGGGCTGCACCCGCTGCCCGGTGCTGATGAATGGGGGCGAGGCGTCGGCCTTCGACAGCCGCTTCCACCGACTGATTTTCGATGCGGCGAAAAACCGCCTGCTCGCGTCACTGTACGCGGGCACCAACGATCAGTTGCGCACGCCCGCCCACCGCGGGCGGCTCGCCAACGTCGCGACCGCGAGCGAGATGGAGCGAGATCACGCGCGGGTTCTCGATGCGATTCGCCGCCGCGACTTCATCGACGCGGTGCACTCGATGGCGGATCACGTCGACCACGACGTCGTGATCGTGAACGACCAGCACGAGGTGGTGCCGGCGCTCGTGCGCACCCCCGAGGCGCAGCAGCGCATCGACGTCGCCCGTAGCGCCGAGGATCGACGCAGCCAGAAGGTTTAGCATTGTCGGGTGTCTGAGCCCAAGATCTTGCTGTACTACGCGTTCGCGCCCGTTGCCGATCCCGAAGCGGTGCGCCTGTGGCAGCGCGAACTGTGCGCCTCGCTCGGCTTGCGCGGCCGCATCATCGTCTCGCCGCACGGCATAAACGGCACGGTGGGCGGCGAGCTCGACGCGTGCAAACAGTACCTGCGTCGCACGCGCGAGTATGGGCCGTTTGCCGGGCTCGAGGTTAAGTGGAGCTCTGGCAGCGGGTTCGTCTCTGAGGCGGAGAGTGCGGGTGCTGGTGCTGTTGCTGGTGCTGCAGGTTCCGATGCCGCTTCTGCGAGTGCCACCCAGCGCCCGTTGCGCAGTGGCAGAACCCTCACCGGCAAGCGGCGCCCCGCGCCGTGGAAGCAGGTCATCGACTTCCCCAAGCTCAACGTGAAGGTGCGCGACGAACTGGTTGCGTTCGGCACCGCCGACGAGCTGAGAATCGACGCTGCCGGCGTGGTCGGGGGCGGGGTTCACCTGTCGCCCGAGGCCGTCAACGAACTGGTGGCGTCGCGCGGCGAGGAGGTCGTGTTCTTCGACGGGCGCAACGCCTACGAGGCGGCGATCGGCCGCTTCAAGGGGGCTGTGGTGCCTGAGGTCGCGACCACGCACGGCTTCATCGGCGAGATCGAGCGGGGGGCGTTCGACGAGCTCAAGCATCGCCCGGTCGTCACGTACTGCACGGGCGGGATCCGCTGCGAGGTGCTATCTGCGGCCATGCTCGAGCGCGGGTTCACCGAGGTGTACCAAATCGACGGGGGCATCGTGCGCTACGGCGAGGCCTTCGGCAACGACGGGCTGTGGGAGGGGTCGCTCGCGGTGTTCGACGGCCGCGAATCGATGGACTTCGCGCCAGGTGCCGCAGTAGTCGGCCGCTGCGCGGTGTGCGACGCGCCATCGAATCGCTTGGCAAACTGCGCCGATCCGGCCTGCCGGGCACGCTTTGTGGTGTGCGACGCCCACGCGGTTGAGCGGTGCCACGAACACGGTGGATCGGCCGACGCGTCGCCCGCGGCAGTCGCCCGCGCTGCCTCAAGTTAGGCGATCCACCCGCCCGACCCGGCCCGCGGTTACTGCGTTCGCAGGAGCTCGGTGAGCCCTTGTTCGTCCGCGAGGCGGGGGTCCGTGCGGTACTCCGGGCGCACCCCCGTCTTGTCACGATAGAACGCGCGCACGCGATCCATATCGGCCATCACGTCGCCGGTGAGGTGGATCGTCTCGCCGAGACCGGCGGATTTCGTGGCTCCATCAGCGAATCCCAGTGTGACCGGGAGCCCTGATGCCCAGGCGATGCGGTAGAAGCCGCTGCGCCAGCCAGCACCCTTGCGCGTGCCCTCGGGTGTCACGACCAGGATGAACTGGTCGGTCTCACCCGCTCGCTTCACGACCGCGTCGACAATGCCCGCCGCGTTCGACCGGTCGACCGGGATGCCGCCAAGGCCCCGCATCAGGGGGCCAGCAATCCCGCGGAACAACTCGCGCTTGCCGAGCCAGTGGATGCGCAGGCGGGCGTCCCAGGCGATGCCGAGCATCAGGAGGAAGTCGAAGTTTGAGGTGTGCGGGGCGCCAATGAGGATGCGGGGCCCCGCGACCGGATGCTGTTCGCGCACGAGGCGCCACCGCGAAAACGCCCAAAACACCTTCGCGATGCCCGCCCGAACCGTGACCCCGATCATCCACCCAGCGTACGCCCCACTGGTGTGGCTCGCTTGCTGCTTCTCTTCCCTCCCCTCGTCTCCCGCGCCCCGCCCCACCCCCGGCAGGTCGCGCCTCGGCCCCAGCGTCTCCCGCCTCGAAACCCAGCAAGCGCCACCTCGCCGAGTTGACCCCCGCGCAGGGTTCAGCGCGCTTCAACCCTGCGGGAGCGTCCACCCGCGGTGCCCCTTCAGGCGCCGGCCTCGCCGCCCCAGCCTCCCCGGCGCAGGGCATCGTGGATCCGCCCGCGCAACACCAGTGGCTGCTGGTACTGGAGTGTCGCGGTGACGCGCACCACAGACCAACCGTTTGCGGCGTAGTCGTGATACTTCTGGATATCGCGATTCCACTGATCGGCAAGAACACGGTGGTGGTCGCCCTCGTATTCGAGTGCAACCCGAAACTCAGGGTATGCGAGCTCGCTACAACCGAGCAGCCTGCCATCGGGCCCACGCACATCAACGTCGAGTGACGGCTCGGGAAACCCCCACTCACGCAGCAGGAGTCGCAGGTGGCTCTCGGGCGGCGATGCCGAAGCCGTCACGAGAAGCGGCAGCGCGCGACGGAGCAGCATGGCCCCGGGTCTGGCGATCTCAGTGAGTTCGGCAAGTTCTTGGAGGGTTCCGAGCGGCGGGTCTTCGTGTCGATCGGTGCCGGGGATACGCGTGTGCCTCAGGACCGCATCGCCCAGGGCGACACGATCGGGGAGTGCCAAGCGGTGGGCAAGCACCACCCAGATGCTCGCGGGAGTGAGGGTCGGGAGACCAAAGCGCACGGTGGCCTGGACGAGATGCTGGCGGATCTGGGACCCGCGTACTGTGGCCCTGCGGACTGCCCGCGCCGGCGCGAGCACCCCCACTTCGATGTCGTCGCTTCGGGCTGGGGGAATGGGCAGATCCCAGAGGGCCGCGGCCGTACGCCCCGTGAAGAACGAGCCCGCGGGCATGATCGCGGCGAACTCTTCCGCTCTTAGTCGCTGCCGAACTGCCCAGGCCTGTCGCGGTGGGAGGTCGTTGATCCGTGCGTGTTCTGCGGGGTCTCGCCTCCGGTACACGCCGATGAACGGATGCTCGAGATCAGCGCATCGCAGCCTGCCACGGCTCACGCCGAGCGCCTGGGCCTGTTCGGTCGTGAAGACCTCGCCAAGTTGTTGCGGGAGTGGAGTGCGGGGATACGGCATCGAACCAGCTTGATCGGTTTGTTGCGGCATGAAGCCTGTCTTGCGCGTTCTGTGGAGAAGACCCGCGTTCTCCCCGCATATGGATGCGTGTGAGCGGGATTGCACGAGTTGGGGCTCGTGTGATGCTTGATCGTACCCGCCTGTGAGCCTCAGCCCTGGAGGCTGCCGCGGGCAGACGATGCCTGCCCTTGCCGTCGGGAACGGTAGTTGCGCGTGTATTGGGTCACCTCATTGGAGATGAACCGAGCGGTCGAGCTTCCAGCGGATCGTCTCGCCACCAGACCGGGCACTCCCGCACCGCGCGTGCGCCGTCGGTCAGCGGTCGGTTTCGCCACTCCACGTCCGTGCTTCCCCTCTACTCGGTGAGGGAGCCGGGTGGACACCTACGCAGGGTTGAATCGCGCGCATCCCTGCGCCGGGGTCCACCCGACTGCGCGCGTGGCGCGCGGAGCGAGTCAGGTGGGCACTGACGCAGGGTTCGGCGACGCGCAACCGTGCGCCGGGGTCCACCCGCCAACCATCACCCGCCAGCCGGAGCGGCGGCTACCAGATCGAGACGCGCGCCTCGGGCTCCATCCACAGAGCATCGCCGGGCCTGGTGGCGTACGCCTCGTGGAAAGCATCGAGGTTGGCGACGATCTGGTTGCAGCGGAACTCGTTCGGCGAGTGCGGGTCGACCGTGAGTAGGCGCGCCGTTTCCTCGGGCCGCGACTTCTGCTGCCACGCCTGCGCCCACGCCAGGAAGAACCGCTCGGCACCGGTCAGCCCCTCGACCACGGGCGGCTCGGCGCCATTAAGAGACAAAAGGTACGCCTTCCACGCGATCGCGAGCCCGCCCAGGTCGCCGATGTTCTCGCCGATCGTGAGCTCTCCGTTTACCGTCTTACCGTCGGCACCCTCGGGCGACAGCGCGTTGTACTGATCGATGAGCGCCCGGGTGCGGGTCTCAAACGCGGCGCGATCCGCCTCGGTCCACCAATCGGTGAGCTTGCCGTCGCCGTCGTAGCGCGACCCCTGGTCGTCAAAGCCGTGCCCGATCTCGTGCCCGATCACCGCGCCGATCGCGCCGTAGTTCGCGGCCGCATCCCAGTTCGCGTCGAAGAACGGCGGCTGCAAAATGGCCGCGGGGAACACGATCTCGTTGAAGCCGGGATTGTAGTACGCATTCACGGTCTGCGGGGTCATGAACCACTCATCGCGATCGATCGGCTTACCCACCTTCCCGATCTCGCGCTCGAACTCCATCTCAGCCACGCGCCGCGAGTTGCCAAGCAGGTCACCCGCATCGACGACGAGCTTCGAGTAGTCGCGCCACTTCACCGGGTAGCCCACCTTCGGCGTGAACTTCTCGAGTTTCTCAAGGGCGCGCGCCTTGGTCTCCTCACTCATCCACTCCAACTCGTGGATCGACTGCCGGTACGCCTCGACGAGGAACCCGACGAGCACGTCCATTTCGGCCTTCGACGACTCGTCGAGGTGCCGCTCAACGTAGAGCTTCCCCACGGCCTCGCCCATCGACCCCTCGACGAAGGAAACCCCTCGGCGCCACCGGTCGCGCTGCTCGGTCGCACCGGTGAGCGCGGTGCCGTAGAAGTCGAAGTTTGCGCGAGAGATCTCCTGCGAGAGCAGGGCGGCGGATCCACGCACGATCTGCCACACGAGCCACGCCCGCCACGCATCGAGTTCCTCGGGCACGAGGAGCTCTGCCAGACCCGCGATCGCGTCGGGCTGCCCGACGACGACCTCGGAGAACGCCGACTCGGGCGCTCCGGCCGCGGCCAAGTAGGCCCGCCAATCGAGGGCGGGGGTCAGCTCCTGCAGCTCTGCGAAGGTGCGGAGGTTGTACAGCTTCTGAATGTCGCGGCTGGCGACGCGGTCCCAGTGTTTTGCGGCGATGCGGCGCTCGAGCTCGTAGCTGAGTTCGGCGAGGCGATCCGCGCCTTCGACCCCCGCGAGCCCCAGCATGCGCGCGATGTGCGCGCGGTACTGCTCGCGAATCTCGGCGAACTCGTCCTCGCGATAATACGACTCGTCGGGCAGACCGAGGCCGCCCTGCATCACGAACACGATGTAGCGGGTGGGGTCGCCCGGGTCATTGTCGATGTAGAGGCCCGCGAATCCTGAGCCGCCCTGTCGCTCGCGCTCGGCGACGAGCTGCACCAATTCCTCGATCGAAGCGACGCCGAGCGCCTGCGCGAGGTCGGGCGCGATTGGCTGCGCCCCAAGCGCGTCGGCGCGATCCACGTCCATGAAGCTCGCGTAGAGCGCCGCGATCTTGTCGGCCTCGGTCTCGGCGGGGGCCCCGGCAGCGGGCGCCGGGGTGCCCGTGATGATGTCGCGCACCGCGGCCTCAGCGTTCTCAGCGAGCACCGCGAACGAACCGTAGCGCGCCTTGTCGGAGGGAATTTCGGTGCGTGCGATCCAGCGCCCGTTCACGTGCCGAAACAGGTCATCTTGGGGGCGGATCGCCGGGTCGAGTTCGGCGAGGTCAACGCCCGCGGGGCCGTAATTGCCAGGGGAGACGGTGTCAGCACTCATGCGTTCCACACTAACGGGCGGCGCGCTCGGAGCGGCGGCGCGTTCGCTGAGAGCGGGCGCAAGCGATGCTCGCGCGCAGCTGCAGGCGAGACGCACGCACCCGCGTGATTACTGCGGCACCCCGAAGCTGTGCGCGAGCTTGATCTGCGCGGCGGCATCCGAGCCCATGAAGTCGAGCACCGCCTGCGCGGCCGCAGGATCCGCTGCGTTCGTCGCCACGGAGCTCGAAAACACCGTGTCGATCGCGCAGTCGGCCGGGAGCACCCCGAGGATGCGCACACCCGGCTGCCCGACGAGCTCGCTCAACTGTTGGAATCCGAGGTCGACCTCGCCGTCGGCGAGCAGCTTCGCGACGGGGATGCCGGGGCGAGCCTGCACCAGGCGATCGCTGACTTCGCCCGCGAGCCCCCAGCCATCGATCATCTGCACCAGCGTGGTTCCGCTGGGGCCCGTCGAATATCCGATGCGGGTTGCGGCCCGCATCGCTTCTCGCACGCCGTTGGCGTCGGTGAACGCGACACCCTCGGGTCGGATCGCGGGCTCGATCGAGCCCGAAGGCACGGCGACGGCAACCTGCGAAAGGACGAGTGGCCGCACGGTGGCTGGATCCACGTGCCCATCTGCCGCGAGGCGTGCCAACGCATCGGAGGCGAGGAAGACGAGGTCGAATGGCTCACCCGCGGCGACGCGCTTCGCGGCATCGACGCCGCCGACCGATTCGATCTCAAGCTCGGGCAAACCGGTCTGTGCCGACGCGGCGGCCAAATCGGCGAGCACGTGACGCGTCGCCATCGACGAGATGGCTTTCATACCGCGTCCTCGAATGTCTCGGCATCGACCTCGGAGTTTCCGACCGGGTTGTAGCGGGGACCCGATACCGTCGCCTGCGAGATCAGCTCACCTGCCTGTGCCTGCAGGGCCGGATCAACCACCAGGTCAAGCGCCGCAGCGTTCTCACGCATGTGTGCGATGTTCGTCGTGCCGGGGATCGGGATCACGTGTTCGCCTCGCGACAAGAGCCACGCGAGCGCGAGTTGCGCGGGAGTGCAGCCAGCCTCGGCGGCAAGTGCGTGCCACCGCGGCAGCAGCGCAGCATTGATCGGCCAGTTCTCCGCCTGGAAGCGGGGCATCGCGCGGCGGATGTCCTTCTCAGTGAGCCGCGCAGGGTCGGCAACACCGTCGGCGAGGAAGCCGCGGGCCACCGGTGAGAATGCGACCAGCGCGACCCCATCCTGTCGCGTGGCCTCGAGCATGCCGAGTTCGGGGTTGCGCGTCCACAGCGAATACTCGTTCTGCACGGCCGCGATTGGTGCCACCGACTGCGCCTCGCGCAGCCGCGCGACCGACACCTCGGAGAGGCCGACTGCGCCGATCTTGCCGGCGCTCATCGCCTCGGCCAGAGCACCAACGCTCTCGCCGATCGGCACCTTCTTGTCCCACCGGTGCAGGTAGTACAGGTCGACGTGATCGACACCGAGCCGGCCCAGCGAGGCGTCGACCTGCGCGCGCAGGGTCTCTGGGCGGCCATCGATCACCTTGACGCCATCGATGATCGACATGCCGCCCTTGCTTGCGAGCACGATCTCATCTCGACGCTCGGCGATCGCGCGCCCCACGAGTTCCTCGTTGCGACCGCCACCGTACAGCGTGGCCGTATCGAGCATCTCCACGCCGGCATCGAGGGCCGCGCGCAGCAGCGCCAGGCCCTCGGCCTCGGCCGGGGGCACACCATAGGCATGGCTCAGCGACATGCACCCGAGGCCGAAACGAGGCAGCTTCACGCGAGCTGTTCCTCGAGCATGCCGAGCACGCGGTAGCAGTCGAGCACCTGACGGATCGACGAGTTCGGTTCGCGCCCCTCGCGGATCGCCGCAATGAACTCGCGATCCTGCAGCTCGATGCCGTTCATGCTCACCGCGACGTTCGTGACGTCGATCTGCTGCTCGTTGCCGTCGAACAGGTCGTCGTAGCGCGCGACGTAGGTCGCGGTGTCGCCGATGTAGCGGAAGAAGGTGCCGAACGGCCCCTCGTTATTGAACGACAGCGACAGCGTGCAGATGGCGCCGGTCTCGCTCTTCAGTTGGATCGACATGTCCATTGCGATCCCGAGCTCGGGGTGGATCGGCCCCTGGATGGCGTTCGCCTGCACGATCTTGCCCGCCTGGTAGGCGAATAGATCCACCGTGTGGGCGGCGTGATGCCAGAGCAGGTGATCGGTCCACGAACGCGGCTCGCCCTTGGCGTTCGTGTTCGAGCGGCGGAAGAAGTACGTCTGCACGTCCATCTGCTGCACGTTGAACTCGCCCGCCGTGATTCGGTTGTGCACAAGCTGGTGCGAGGGGTTGAACCGGCGCGTGTGGCCGACCATCGCGATCTTGCCGGAGGCCTCGGCTGTCTCAGCCGCGGCGAACGCCGCCTCGGCATCGGCGAAGGAATCGGCCAGCGGGATCTCGACCTGCACGTGCTTGCCCGCGGCGAGCACCGCCTGGGTCTGCGAGGCGTGCAGGCCCGTCGGGGTGGCGAGGATCACGGCATCGACATCGTCGCGCTCGAGCACCGCGTCAAGGCCGACCACGGCGTTCGGAACGCCGTACTGCGCGGCGACGGCATCCGCCTTCTCCTGCGAGGTGGCACTCACCACGGTCACCACCGCATCTTCGATGTTCTTCAGCCCGTCGAGGTGCTTCATGCCGAAGGCGCCTGCTGCGCCGACGACGGCGATCCGTACCTTGTCACTACTCATGCGTGTGTCTTTCTGCTGTGTCGAAATGGGAGCGTGCGGGTGCCGATTACGCCGAGGGGTTGGAGATCACGAGGTGACCCACCGCGGTGTTGGAAGCCGGCACGTGGTAGAACCGGTGATCCACTGTGGGTGCCTCGCCGCCGAACTGATCGTCCATCGCGCCACGCGCGATAAGCCAATCGACCAGCTCGATGCCCTCCGAACCTGCCTCGTCAACGTACTCCATGTGCGGCCACTCGGTAAGCCCCAGCGGGTCGGCAATCAGGTGGTCAAGGAACGCGTTGTCCCACTCCTCGTTGATGAGGCCCGCGCGCGGACCCTGCAGCTGGTGGCTCATGCCGCCGGTGCCCCAGATCTGCACGTTGAGTTCGGGGCCGTCCCACTTGTCGAGGGCCCGACGCAGCGCCTTACCGAGCTCGTAGCAGCGGCGGCCTGACGGCACCGGGTACTGCACGACGTTCACGGCGAGCGGGATGACCTTGCATGGCCATTCCTCGACATCGCCGAATACGAGCGAGAGCGGCACGGTCAGGCCGTGATCCACCACCATCTCGTTCACCAGGGTTAGATCGAAATCATCCTGGATCACCGACTGCGCGAGGTGGGCGGCGAATTCGGGGTAGCCCTTGACATCGGGCACCGGGCGCGGGCCATAGCCCTCGTCGGCGACCGGGTATTCGGCGCCGGTTCCCAAGACGAAGGTCGGGATGATCGATGAGTCGAACGCGGTGGCGTGGTCGTTGTACACGAGGATCACGACGTCAGGGGTGTTCTCCTTGGCCCACTTGCGGGTCCATTCGTAGCCGGAGAAGACCTTTTTCCAGTACGGCTCCTCGGTCTTGCCGTGATCCATTGCCGCGCCGATCGCGGGCACGTGAGAAGTGAACAGCGCCGAGGTGAACTTCGCCGGCGCGTCGGGCCGCATGACCTCTGACTTCTCGGTCGACGGCGGGGTCCACCCGTCGAGATCCTTCAGGCGCACACCCTCGGGGCGACGGCCACCACCGATCATCATGTCGCGGTAGGCGGCCTCGCTCATGCCGGTCATCGAGCCAGCCATCTGCTGGAAGCTCAGGCCGTGCGTGGCGCCAATCTTGCTCAGGAAGTAGATGTTGCCACCCTCGGCCATCATGGCATTGAGATCCATGTCGAGCACCGCCTGGCGCTGCGCGGGGTTCAGCGGCCACTCGTCGAGGTACGCCTCGCGGTCGGCGAGGTAGCGCTCACGGTTCTCGGGCTTCATCAGCGACATCGAGAACTGGTTGAGGTGGTAACCCTTGCGGGCCATTTCGGCATCGAAAATGATGGTGCCGGGGACGTCCTTGTATGGCTTATCGAGTGCCATGTCATGCTCCTTCTGGCCAGTAGAGGCGGGTGGGGTTGTCTACGAGCAGCTTCTGCTGCAGGTCAGGGGTGGGTGCGATGTGCGGGATGAAGTCGACCAGCAGCCCGTCGTCGGGCATGTGATCCTTCAGGTTCGGGTGCGGCCAGTCGGTGCCCCAGAGCACGCGATCGGGAAACTCCTCGACAACGCGACGCGCGAACGGCACCACATCGGTGTAGGCGTTCTGCTCGCCGGCAAGCGCGCGCGGGCCGCTGGTGGAGAGTCGCTCGGGGCAGGAGACCTTGGTCCAGACGTTCGGGTTTTCCCGCATGAAACGCAGGAACAGGTCAAACTCGGGGCCGTTCGGGTCTTTGGTCACGTCGGGGCGACCCATGTGGTCGACGACGAGGTCGGTGGGGATCGCCGAGAAGAAGTCGTACAGTTCGGGCAGATCCTCGGCCTCGAAGTAGATGACGACGTGCCAGCCGAGTGGGGCGATCTTCGCAACAATCTCGTCGAGTGACTCGGTCGGCACGCGGTCGACCAGCCGCTTCACGAAGTTGAAGCGCACGCCCCGCACGCCGGCGGCGTGCAGTTCGGCAAGCTCCGCCTCGGTGACATCGCGGCGAACCGTGGCGACACCGCGGGCGCGACCCTCGCTGCGCTGCAGCGCGTCGACGAGTGCGCGGTTGTCCGCGCCGTGGCAGGTGGCCTGCACGATCACATTGCGCTCGAAGCCGAGCTGGTCGCGCAACGCGAAAAGCTGCTCGGCCGAGGCGTCGCACGGGGTGTACTTGCGCTCCGGCGCGTACGGGAACTGCTCGCCCGGACCGAAGACGTGGCAGTGCGCGTCCACCGCGCCCGCGGGCACGCGGAAGGTTGGAGTCGTGGGCCCGTCATACCAGTCGAGCCATCCGGGCGACTTTTCGAAGCCGCCACTGGTGTCGCCGTGTGCCATAGTAATCAGTCCTCCACGTATTCGAGACCGGCCTTCGCCAGCGGCTCGCGCATGTTATAGATGTCCAGCCCCAGCACGCCCTCGCGGAACTGCTGCCGCTTCGCCTCTTCGTTGTCTTCGCGCTTCTGGCTGGCATCGGCGACCGCGCCGACGAGCTCGCGCGGCACAACCACGACGCCGTCGACATCGGCAACCACGACATCACCCGGGTTGACCACTGCATTCGCCACGACAACCTGCACGTTGACCGAACCGAGGGTCGCCTTGACGGTGCCCTTCGAGTTGATCGCGCGCGAGAAGACCGGGAAGCCCATCTTCTCGAGGTCGGCGACATCGCGCACGCCGCCGTCGATCACGAGGCCGTTGCAACCGCGTGCGGTGAGCGAGGTGGCGAGGAGGTCGCCAAAGAATCCGTCCTCACTCTCGGTGGTGCAGCCAGCGACGACCACGTCACCCTCCTGCACCTGCTCGGCGGCGACGTGGAACATCCAGTTGTCGCCGGGCTGCAGCAGCACCGTCACGGCCGGGCCGCACAGCTTGGCACCGGTGTACACGGGCCGAATGTAGGGGCGCATGAGGCCCACGCGTCCCATGGCCTCGTGAATCGTGGCCACGCCGAACTGCGAAAGCCGGGCGACGTCGGCCGGGTCGGGCCGCTCGATATTGGTGTGAACGATGCCGAGGTTATTGAGGCGCAAGATCTTCTCCGGGTCGAGTTCGTAGGGTGAAAAGGCTGTGGCAGTGGATCACTGCACGCGGTCAGAGCCCGCGTGCAGTGAGCGCGCGGTCGACGCGGGGGTAGAGGCGGCGGGCGTTGCCCTCGAAGACCTGCTGCCGCTGCTCGTCGGTCAGGTTCGGGGTCGCGTCGACGTAGCGCTTCGTGTCGTCGAAGTAGTGGCCGGTGCGGGGGTCGATGTCGCGCACGGCACCGATCATCTCGCTGGCAAACAGGATGTTGTCGACGGAGATCACCGAGGTGAGCAGGTCGATGCCCGGCTGGTGGTAGACGCAGGTGTCGAAGAACACGTTGTTCAGCAGGTGCTCTTCGAGCTCGGGCTTGCCGAGTGCCATCGCCAGCCCGCGGAAACGACCCCAGTGGTACGGAACCGCGCCACCACCGTGCGGAATGACGAACTTCAGATCGGGGAAATCGCGAAACAGGTCGCCCTTGAGCAGCTGCATGAAGGCGGTGGTGTCGGCATTGAGGTAGTGGTCGCCGGTGGTGTGGAAGACCGACTTGCACGAGGTGCTGACGTGGATCATGGCCGGGAGCTCGTACTCGACGAGTTTCTCGTAGATCGGGTACCAGGAGCGATCGGTCAGCGCCGGTGCCGTCCATTTGCCGCCCGACGGATCGGGGTTGAGGTTGACGGTGACCGCACCCAACTCTTCGACGGCGCGGGTGAGCTCGGCGAGGACGGTCTCGGGAGCGGCACCCGGAGACTGCGGAAGCATCGCCCCGGGCAGGAAGCGATCGGGGAAGAGTTCGCTGACGCGCGCGCACAGGTCGTTGCAGATGCGTGCCCAGGTCTCGGAGATTTCGAGGTCACCGATGTGGTGGGCCATGAACGAGGCGCGGGGGCTGAAGACAGTGACGTCGCTGCCCCGGTCGTTCATGAGGCGCAGCTGGTTGGCCTCAATCGTCTCGATGATGTCGTCGTCGCTGATGCGGAGCGCGGCGGGATCGGGGGCCTCGCCCTCACCGTTCGCAAAGGCGATCTGCAGGTCACGCCAGGCTCCGAGTTGCGCGGGAGCGGTGGTGTAGTGGCCGTGGATGTCGATGATCAACGTGTGGCGTCCTTGTCATTGGAATGCGGGTGGCTGCATACCGGAGCCCGGGAGCGGGCGACGATGCCGGATGCTGGTACTCACGACTCTAGGCGGGTTTGCCGGTATGGGCCAATAGATATATCACGCGCAGCCCATAGATAGGATCGATACATGGCGCTCCCCGACCTCAACCAATTGCGCACCTTCGTCGTGCTCTACGAGATGCGCAGTCTCACCGCCGCCGCCGACCGACTGCACGTGACCCAACCGACCGTCAGCTACACCCTCGCGCGGCTGCGCGAACGGTTCGGCGACGACCTCTTCCGCCGCGAGGGCCACGTCATGGTGCCGACCACCCGGGCCACCCAATTGTTTGGCCCGCTGCACGAGGCCCTCGCTCAGATCGATGCCGTCGTGAGCGTCCCTGACAACTTCGAACCCGCGCAGTTCACCGGCGAACTCATGCTCGGACTGACGTCAATCGGCGAACAAACGTTTCTTCCCCCAATCATGGCTGCGCTCGCGCGCGAGGCCGCTGGCCCCCACCTGCAAGTGGAGCGCCTAGACGCGGACCAGGTTGAGGACGGGCTGATCCGCGGCACCATCGACCTGGCGATGACAGTCTCGCTGATCGCGACCCCGAGCTTGTGGCGCACCCGGGTGCGCGCCGTCGAGTACGTTGCGCTCTCCTCGGGCTCCCACCCGTTGCCCCCCACCGGGCCCCGCATGTTCGCGGATCGTCGCTTCGTGCGGGTGTCGGCCCGCGGCGGCCACGTCTTTCCGCTGCGCGCACTATCGGAGCACGGACTTCTGCCGCAGGTCGCGCTCACGGTTGAGGAGTACGCGACGGTGCCCGCGGTGCTCGAGGCGACCGACCTCGTCGTCCTGCTGCCGCGGCACGTCGCCGAGGTGTTCTGCGGGTGGTTCCCCGGCTTGCGGATCGCGGAGCTGCCCTGGCCCGGTCAGAGCACGCCGGTTTCCCTCTATACCCGGCGCGAGGCAAGCCTGTCGCCCGCGCAGCGCTGGTTCCGGGCGCTCGTGGTGGGCGCCGTCGCCGACGGGGTCGACCACACTGATCGCGCAGATCCTACCGACTAGCGGCGCGGACGATTCCAGCTGGCCTTCGCCGGCGTGAGTGGGCTGCGCACGTGGATCGACCAGGTGGAGTGGGGGTGGATCGAGAGGATCGCCTTCTCCCACCAGGCCCTGGCCTCATCAGACAGCCTGGGGAACACGGCATCCTTGTCGAGCTCGTCCTCGGGACGCGGGCGCAGCGCCTTCCACACGAGCTGCACCTCTGGCGCGCCGGTCGGAATGCCGTCAATGTCGAGCACGGCGCGATCCCACGGCAACTGCAGTCGCGGATCGCGCAGGTAGAGCCAGCCGCGCGGGCTGCCGTCCTCGACGTTCATCTGCAGTACCCAGGCACCGGTCTCGTCGTCGTGAACGCGCACCGGCTGCAGGTCGGCGTTTTCGGCCACGTCGGCCGCGACGGGCCAGGCCCTTACCGCGTCGTCGCCGTCCGGGATCCACGCGCTATATCGCGCGGGGAGCGCGGCGACCAACTGCGCGACATCGGCTCTCGTCGTACTGACATCGATGTTGACGCGGTCACGAATCGACTCGCCGAGCCAGCGGTCGAGCGCGACGCCGCCCGAGATCCACCAGCGCGCGGGCGTGCCGCCGAAGAGCTCCGCCACGCTCTCAGCCGACAGTGGCTCCCAGCGTGTGTCGAGGCTCGGTGCGGATGTCATGGCTTCAGCGTACCCGGCGCCGACCTCTGATCCACCCGCCGCCTCGCACGCGCTCGAGCGGTACGGTGCCCGGAGTCGCGCGGCCTCACCCCGTCGGGGATCTCACTCTGGTCGGGTAAATGTGGGCAGATCGACCCGACCACGCTCTGTGTCAAGCTGTGTGGAGTCACTCGGACGTTAGTTGTGTGGTTTGTTTCGGGAGATTGATTCCCACGAGGTCCGCTGGTGCCGGCGTAACCGGGCGCCCGCGGAACCGTTCCGGGTGCGTGTCGTAATAGTGTTGCAACGCGAGGTCGCGGGTCTTCCACACCTCACGCCATGACCCGTCACCGACCTGAGCGGGTGAGAACAACGCGATCCCGGAGTGCTTGTGCTCGGTGTTGTACCAGGCCACATACTCGGCGAGATACGTGCGGGCGGCAGCAAGATCAGCGAAGACTCTGGGATAGCCGGGCCGGTACTTCATCGTGCGGAACCCGGCCTCGGAGAACGGGTTATCGTTCGAGACGTACGGCCGGTTATGCGACAACGTGACTCCGTGGTGGGTGAGCGCGTTCAGGAGCGCGTGTGAACGCATCGCTGACCCCGAGTCCGCATGCACCACCTCCGGGGCTCCGTAATGGGCGATCGCGGTCTCAAACATCTCGACCGCGAGGTGATCAGCCTCTCGTTCCTCGACCCGCCACCCCACGATCTCACGCGAGAAAATATCGGTGATCTTGTATGCCTTGAACGTTTTCCCCCACCACGGCGAGTACAAGTCAGTGATGTCCCACGACCACGCTTGCCCGGGCCGGGTCGCCGTCACGACGGGTTTCTCGCGTGGGGCCCGTTTCCCGCGCCGGGTCGGGACCTGCGGGCGCAGCATCTGCTCCTCGATGCCGGCAGCGATCCGCCACCACGTGCGACGCGACGCGAGCATCACTCCCGCATCCCACGCCGACGCGTACGCATGATCCACGGACACGCTCTTCGCCCACCCCGCAAGAATGTACCCCACGATGCGTTCCCGATCGGTCGGACTGATGCGTGCCCGGTACGCCCGCTCGGCCTGCGGAACCGGGGCCATCACCACTTGGCGGGGCTGTTGCCGGTAATGCCACGTCGCCCGGGACACCCCCGCAAGGCTCAGGGCCTTACGCTGTGACCCCGTGATGCGGGTGAGCTCGGTCACGAGGAGGTTCTCGGCGGTGATGAACTCTCTCGCCCGGTCGCCGGCAACGTATCGGGCTCTTGCTCGTTCAGCTTGTGCAAGAGCCCGATAGCTTTTCCCAACGCGTCATTCGTTCCCTCGAGTTCACGAATCCGGGCGTTGAGCGCGGCGAGTTCTGCGTCGTGTTGTTCTTTCGGGATGCTGCGCTGCTGGTGGGAGATCTCCCGGCGGGCCTTCGCGTCTGGTGTCATACCGCTACTCTCTCGCGGAATCATGCCGCGGTCGAGATCGCCCCCGAACACGGCATCTTGCCAGCGCATGATCTGATGCTTGGAAAAGGTTTGCTCTTTCAACCATCTCGTTTTCGTGCCATGGGGAAGGTTCTGGTACTCGTGCACATACTCACGGATTTCCGTGAGAGTGAAGCCCGGCGTGATCGACATGATGGGTGACCTTTCTGTCAACCGAGTGACTCACACACAGCCTGGCAAAGAGGGCCAGAGTCAAATACCCGACCAGGGTCACAGGGCGCGCGCTAGCGTGGTGGGCATGCCCACCCCAGTGGATCGCCGCAACAGCAACCGGCGCATCAGCGACCGCGGCCACATCGCCCGCCGCCGCCTCGCCCGCCGCCGCCTCGACCGCCGCATCGCCTCGCTCGCGGTGCCGGCCCTCGGGGCGCTCGTTGCCGAGCCGCTGTTTCTGGTCGTCGACACCGCACTCGTGGGGCACCTCGGCGCGATTCCCCTCGCGGGCCTCGCGATCGCGGCGACGGTGCTGCAGACCGCGGTCGGGCTCATGGTCTTCCTCGCTTACGCGACCACCCCGCTCGTGGCGCGGCGGCGCGGGGCGGGTGACCTGCGCGGCGCCGTGCAGGCGGGGGTCGACGGCCTGTGGCTTGCGGGCGGCATCGGCCTCCTACTCGCGGCGGGGCTATGGTCGGCGAGCGCGCCGGTCGTGCGCCTCTTCACGCGCGACCCGCAGGTAGTGGATCACGCCCACACCTACCTCGCGATCTCGTGCGCGGGGCTGCCCGCCATGCTCGTGGTGTTCGCGGCGACGGGGTTGCTGCGCGGCCTGCAAGACACCCGCACTCCGCTGTATGTGGCGGGCATTGGCTTCGCCGCGAACGCCCTGCTGAACTGGATCTTCATCTATGGGCTCGGCTGGGGCATCGCGGGCAGCGCCTGGGGCACGGTCGCGGCGCAGTGGGGCATGGTGGCGGTTTACCTGGTGGTCGTCTCCCGGCACGCCCGCGCGCACGGTGTCACCGCGTGGCCACAGCGAGCCGGACTCGGGCACGCGGGCCGCAGCGGGGGGTGGCTGTTCGTCCGCACGATCGGCCTGCGCGCCGCGCTCCTCCTCACGGTCGGGGCCGCGGCGACCCAGGGCACGGTCGCCACCGCCGGCTACCAGGTGGTCTTCACCCTGTTTTCGACCGCGGCATTCGCCCTCGATGCGCTCGCGATTGCCGCGCAGGCGCTCATCGGCGACGCACTGGGCGCACGCAACGCCGAGCGCGCGCGGGCGATTCTGCGCCGATCGGTGTTCTGGGGCCTCGCCAGCGGCACGGCCATCGGCGCGCTGCTCGCGGCCCTCAGCCCCGTCGTCGGTCGCATCTTCACGAACGACCCGGCGGTGCTGGCTGCGCTTCCCCCGTCGCTCCTCGTGCTCGGAATATCGCTCCCCCTCGGCGGTTTCGTGTTCGTGCTCGACGGGGTGTTGATGGGCGCGGGCGACGCGCGCTACCTCGCGTGGACGAGCCTCGTGAATCTCGCCGCCTACCTGCCGGTGCTCTGGGTCATCACCCAAGTCACGGCCGCGGCTGCCCCCGGCCCCGGGCCCACAGGTGTCGGCGGGCTCACTGCGCTCACCGCTGCCTTCACCATCGCTTTCATGGCCGCGCGTGCGGTGACGCTGGGGCTGCGCGTGCGCACCGAGCGGTGGGTGGTGCTGGGCGTGTAGCGCCCCGGCAACGTGGTCAGTCGTCGGTGCAGAGCGCGCCCTCGGGGGGTAGCTCGCCGCGCAGCAGGTACGCCGTCGCCGCGTCGTCGGCGCAGGTTGATCGGTTCGAGAACGAAGCGATGTGCCCGCTGCCCTCGAGCGTGAGCAACCTGGCGTTGCCGAGCTCTGCAACCATCTGCTGCGCGCCCGCGTACGGCGTCGCGTGATCGCCCGTGACCCCGAAGACCAAGATCGGCACGTCGCTCGTGTTTTCAAACATCATGTAGTCGTCGCCGCTGCGAGGAAGCGCATCGCAGGAGAGGTCAAACATCGGGCGAAGCGTCTCATCGGTGATCTCGGGACCACCGAGGCGGATCGGGAGCCCGTGTTCCCGCACGTACTCGTACAGCCCGACCAGGTTCGGATCCCGGGGCGAGGAGAGGCAGCGAACGATCATGCCGCTCAGACCGACGCTCGATCCGCCGCCGCTCATCGCGTCGGCCATCTGATCGATCGCCGCCTGCTCTCCGCTCAACGACCGGCCCACCACGTCGAGCGCGGTCTGTCGCCCCGAGGGCGCCTGGTACAGCGCAGCGGTCAGATACCCCGACAGCAGGCTGCCGTCAATCTGAGTGCCGTCGCTCGCAAGCAGAGGCGCGAGATCAAGCTGATCGGAGATATCCACCAGGGCATCCTCGCCGTTCAGCGGGCACAGGGCGAGCCCATACTCGGTGGCGCACTGCTGCAGGAGGTCGTTCAGCGCGAACGAAATCGCCTCCCGCTGCTGGTGAGAGCCGAGCGGGCTCGACCAATCGCTTGGCCAGGCACTGTCGAGCATCATGCGCCCCAGGCGCTCGGGAAAGAGCGTCGCGTAGGTCGCGCCGATGACCGTTCCGTATGAGAAGCCGGCGTAGTGGGTCTTCTCGTCGCCCATGAGATGGCGCAGCAGCTCCAAGTCTCGGGCGACCTGCGCCGAGCCCATCGAGTCGGCCAGTGGGTTCGCGTCGGCGCACAGCGCGATCGCCAGTTCGAAGATCTCGGTATCGTTCTCGCACTGCACGGGAGTACTGCGGCCGATGCCCCGGGGATCGAAGCCCAACAGGTCGTACTGCTCATGCACCGCATCGAAGCTTCGAATGGTAGTCAGTCCGATCGCGAAGTCAACTCCGCTGCCGCCGGGTCCGCCGGGGTTACTGAACAGTGTGCCGAGCGACTCGTCGCCAGTTGCGGGCAAGTGCACCGCCGACAGGGTGATCGTCTCGTGATTCCCGGAGTCACTCCAGTCGAGGGGGGCCTCGATCAACGCGCAGCGGGCGCCCTCGGCGGTGCCGCCCGCATCAGCCACTGCCGATTCGAAACCCTCCCGGAACCCGAACTCGGGGCCGCATTCACGCCAATCGATCTCCTGCGCGTAGACCCCTGGAAAGCTCGTTTCTTGCAACGCGCTCGCCCCCTCGGGTGCGTTCGCCGACGCACACCCGCCGAGCGCGAGCGTGAGACCGATCGCCGTCACCGTCGCAACTATTCCACCGATTCGAACCATGGAAACCCCCTCGGGCGTTCATCACGCGGTCAACGGTCGCGTGAAACTTACACTGTGTCCAGCATATGCGAAACGCACTGCTCCGACCGCATCCGAGCGCGCGGCGCAGCCGATCCGCTTACGAAACGGGGGTGTTCACCACGATGACCGACATGACCGTCGCAACGACCATCACGACCGTCGACACCCCGGTGATGATGAGGCGCAGGCGGAAACTGCGGATGATCGCGGAAATACCGAAGAGGAACAGCGAGATGGCGAGCAACACGGTTCCGAGGGTCAGCTGATCGCCCAGCTCGTTGAACTTGGCCGAGCTCTCGAGCGCCGCGTCAGCCTCGGCCTTGACCTCCTGGTAGCCGCCGAAGAGCACGGCTTGGTAGTCCTCGCTGGCCTGCGGGTGGGTGAAGTACTCGGGATCGGCCTCGTTCTCCGCCGCAGCCCAGTCCATGGCCGCCGCGAAATCTTCGGTCATCGACTGAAAGCTCAAGACCTCAACCGTCTCTAGCGCAACAGCCGCGGCTGCGGCATCGGCACTTGTCGACTGGATCTCGAGTTCGGTCAGACGATCAAACAGCTGCCCGTCACCCACGTACTGCTGGTTCCCCTCGAGATACAGTGACTCGGCCTCCGCAGCCAGCACGCTCGCCTTGGTATTCGCCGCCGACATCTCGCCGTCATACAGCGAAGCCTGGAACGAGGCCCAGGCCGTGATCACCGAGGCGACACCCAACAGCACGGCAATAACGAGCTCGAATTGACGGCTAAACCAGCTCTCGCGAGCAGGCTCCGCATGGGTCGAGGCCGATGCGGGGGTGGATGAAGTGGCTTCGGGCACAGCGGGCATGGGTGATTCCTTGGGTCAAGAGACAAAGTGGGAACGAACAGTGGAGTCAAACAGAATGCGGAGACGGCAGGGAGAGGTCGGCTGGCGGAACGAACCCAGTCGCGTCAGTCATCGAGGCAGACAGTGCCGGCCGCAGGCATCTTTCCGGACACCAGGTACCGGGTCGTGCGCTCATCGATACACGTGGATCGCGCCGAGTACGAGGCCGCATGCCCCTGGCCATCGAGCGTCAGCAGGGTCGCATCCCCCAGCTCTGACGCGAGCACTTCGGCGTACTGGAACGGAGTCGCGTGATCTCCAGTGATGCCGATAACGAGGATCGGATCCGCCCCCGTCGCATCGTACGACTCGGTGAAGTCGAGCCCGCTGCCGGGAAGCGTGTAGCACGACAGGTCAGTAAACGGTGCGAGGGTCTCGTCGGTGATCTCGGGACCGCCGAGCAGCCTGGGCATGCCGACGCTCTCGATGTGCTCAAGCAGCCCCGGAATGTCGGGCTCGATCGGAAACGAGTGGCACGTCACCACCCGCATCGCCATGTCGGGCACGTGCTCCCCCGAGAAATCGGCTCCGACGGTGTCGATCGCCTCCTGATCACCAAAGAGCGCCAGGGCAATCGTGTCAAGCGTGCGCCCGCGCTCGAAGTGGCTCTGGTAGAGCGCGCCTATGAGGTACTGCTGCAGCAGCTGACCCGTGATCGCCGTGCCGTCGGTCGCGACGAGCGGCTCGGCATCAAGCTGCGCCAAGACGGCGAGCAGCGTCTCCTCGTCGACGAACGGGCACACCTCCACCTCGTCCTCGTACTCGGTGCGGCAAGCGGTCGCAAGCGCGATCGTGGCGTTTGAGATCGCCACCGCCTGATCAAACTGGTGGATCAAGCTTGCCCACTCCGCGTTTTCGGCGCTGTCGAGCACCATCCGACCCACTCGTTCCGGGAAGATGCTGGCGTACGTCGCGCCGAGCATCGTGCCGTACGAGTACCCAAGAAAGTTGAGCTTCTCGTCGGCCATGAGCGCGCGCATGAGTTCCATGTCGCGCGCGACCTGGGAGGTGCCCATGGTGTGGGTGAGGGGGTTGTCGGCGATGCAGGCGCCCAGCTGCACGACGGGCAGCTGCGATCCACCGCCGTCGCAATCGATGGGGGTGGATCGCCCGATGCCGCGCGGGTCAAAGCCGAGGAGGTCGTAATTGGCCGCCACCGCTTCGAAGCCCGGTGCAACAGCCATGCCCAGCATGTACTCGACCCCCGGGGCGCCGGGCCCGCCGGGGTTGCCGAGCAGCGTGCCCAGCGGTTCGCCACTGGTCGACGGGATGTGCACAATGTTCAGCTCGATCGACTCTTCGATCGATGGGTTTTCCCAGTCGTACGGTGCCTGAATATACGCACAGCCGATCTGGTCGAGGTCGAAGCCGGCGGCAGCAAGCTCATCGGCGTACCACTCGTCGAGGCCCTCCTCTTCGCCGCACGCGTACCACTCGATCTCTTGCTCGTAGTAGGCCGCGAAATTCTCCGCCTGCCACTCGCTACTCATGCTGCGTGGATCGAGCGGGTCAACCTCATCCGGTGCGCCCGCACCCATTCCCAGGCCGAACAGTGAACTGCAGCCGCTGAGCGCGAGGCCCGCGGCGAGGACCCCGGCAAGCAGTGCCGCGCTCGGTCGCGTGCGCCGCCGCGTGCGAGAGGGGGGATTCGTGGCCATGGGGAAATACTAGTGGGAAAAATGCATCCCGTTGCACACCATCCAAGATTGGATTTTCGTCTACGTCCCGCTGGGCATCGGGCTTTGCGCGGTGGGGCTCTCTGCCAACGAGAGTCTGCCGTCGACGAGGTGCACCGATCCGTGCATACGGGGAAGCTGCACCAGGTCGTGAGTCACGAGCAGGGTTGACGTGTTGAGTTGATCAGCGAGCTGCAGGATCAGGTCGATGATGCTGGCACCGCGATCCTGGTCAAGCGCGCTCGTCGGCTCGTCAACCAGGAGTACCTTTGGGTCGTTCATGAGCGCGCGTGCGATGTTCACTCGCTGCCGCTGCCCTCCAGAAAGCTGGTGCGGGCGTTTGTCCCGCTGTGCGGCGAGGCCCACAGCGTCGAGCAGGTCGTTCGCGCGGGCGTTCGCCTTCGCCCGGTTTCGGTGACTGTGTGGGTCACCGAGTTCGTTCATGACCGCCAGCTGTTCGTGCGCGGTGAGCGAGGGAATGAGGTTCGATTGTTGGAACACGATGCCAATTGTGCGTCGGCGCAGCTCGGTCGTCTCGCCAGCACTCAGCTCGGCGGCATCGATGTCATCGATCAGAACTCTGCCCGAGTCGGGGCGAATCAAGGTCGCCGCGACGGCGAGGAGGCTCGATTTTCCTGAGCCGCTCGGCCCGGTGATCCCGGTCACCGTACCGGGCCTGCCGGTGAGGGTGACCCGGTCGACGGCCGTAATGCGGGCATCTCCGTCAGGAAACGTGAGGGTGATGTTATCGAGGCGAATCATCGGTTGCTCCCGAGTGCTGTGAGTGGATCGGCGGAGGTCACGGAGCGGAGGGCAAAGGCGGCCCCCGCAAGCCCGAGAGTGATCATGATTGCGCCGGGCAGCAGCGTGGTGATCGGGCTCAGCATGAAGGGGAGGGCGGTACCGGCAAATGTGCCCAAGATGGCCACGAGTCCAAGGCCGATGCCGATCCCGAGCACCAGCACGATGAGCGCCTGGCCAAGCGCATCGCGCACGAGGGAGCGGGTGCTCGCGCCGAGGGCTTTCAGCACGGCAACGTCGCCCTTGCGTTGCATCGTCCACACAGTGAAGAAGGCGCCGATGACGAGGCCCGAGATGCCGAAAAGCAGAGAGACCATGAGCAGGAGCGAGCCGATCTCCGAGCGGAAGGCGCTGAGGGCCATCAGTGAGCCCAGGGTGCCCTCCGAAAGCGTGTCGTTCGCGGCGTCTCCCGCCTCCCAGTCGGGCGTGCCGCTGATCGCCAGCACGGTCGCGTACGCGTCGGGGCTGCCCGTCGCGGCCGCATAGGCTTGCCAGTCGCTCAGGGTCATCTTCACGACCGGTGTGTGGCTGTACCAACCGTCGCCCTCTACGGTCTCGACGGTGTACTGCACCCCTGCGATCGCCACCTCGTCACCGGCTTCGACCTGCAGCGCGGCCGCGGCTGGCTCGGATAGCCCCAGTCGCCCGTCGCCGGTGGGTGAGGTCGCGTCGAACCCTGGTTGCACTCCGAAGAGGGCGATCGCGGCTCGAGTGTCGCCTGATTCACCTCGCGTCTGGCTGATCCCGAGGGGCTCCACAGCGGTCACGCCGTCGGTCACCGCCCACGCGCTCGTCTGCTCCTGCGTGAGCGCCGAGTCCGAGAAGCTGGCACCGGCTTCGCCGCCGGTTGGGGCCGAGAAGGCGATCCTGTCTGCGGAAATCGCGAGCACCGCAGAGATGTTTTGGGTGGCGAGCCCTCCGGTGAGCCCGCTCAGGAATCCAACGAGCACCGTGATGAGGGCCACGACCGATCCGATCAGCACAAACCTGCCCCGGGCGAAGCGGAGGTCTCTGAGTGCGACATACATGTGGGTTCCTTTCACGCCAACGAATTCGATGACAGTTCCACTTTTCCACCGGGCGGCCCGCCCGTCATCGGCCGTCCGCACAGCGTGCAGCGGCGAAATGACGGAAGCGCGGCTCATCCTTTTGAACGATGTAACTCGCGCCGCAGGCCCGTAAGATTCAGCGCATGACCTCCCCCACGATGACCCCGGTCTTCGTGGTGTTGCGCGTGGGCGCGCACCTACTGTTTTTCGGCCTGATCGCCCTGGTCGTGATTCGCGAGGCGCTCGCCCCCGGCGCGCAGAGCGGCCTGGTCATCGGCTTGTCTGCGGTGTTGTTGATCACTTACGCGCTCGGCGCGGTGTTCGCGCGACCCGGAGGGCCACGCTTCGGCCGGCTTGGGCTGTGGTGGATCGGCGCACTCAGTCTCGAATGGGTCATCCTCCTCTGGTTCAGTTCCGAGGCCGCCTACCTTGTATTTCCGCTGTTCTTTCTCTATCTCCACTTCTTTGGGCGTTGGTGGGGGCCAGTGGCGATTCTCGCGGCGACCGCGGCAGCGATCTTTGCGCTGGGCCTGCACGGTGGCTGGAGCGTTGGGGGCGTGGTGGGCCCGCTCGTGGGAGCCGGGGTCGCTCTGCTGATCGGGCTCGGCACGCAAGAACTCGCCCGCGAGGCCGCGCAGCGTGAACGGCTCGTGCGCGAGCTGATCGACACGCGCAGCCAGCTCGCGGCGACCGAACACGAGGCGGGTGTCCTCGCCGAGCGCGCGCGCTTGGCAAGAGAGATCCATGACACCCTTGCCCAGGGACTGTCGAGCATCGGCATGCTGCTGCACGCCGCCGAGCGGGCAGACCCGGAGCGGCCTGGGGTCGAACACCTCAGGCTGGCTCGCGAGACCGCGGCGGTGAACCTCACCGAGGCGCGCCGCTTCATTCGTGAACTCACCCCGCCGCAACTCGACGATGACGGCCTTGGCGGCGCGTTGCGGCGGCTCGCCGAATCCCGTTGGGCTGCGCAGGGCCTGACGGTGCAGGTGCGCGTGTCAGATTCCGTGACCCTGCCGATGCACGTACAGACGGCGTTGTTGCGCATCGCTCAGGGTGCCATCGCCAACGTGATTCAACATGCGCGCGCGAGCTCGGCGACAATTAGCCTGGCCACCGATTCCGAAACCCTCAGCTTCGTTGTGACCGACGACGGCGACGGGTTCGACCCGCGCGCACTGGGGACAGGGTCGCCCAGCACCTCTGACTCGTTTGGACTCCACGCAACTCGCGAACGGGTGCAGCAGCTCGGTGGCACGCTTTCCGTCGGCTCAGCTCCGGGGCATGGCACCACCCTCACCGTGACGCTGCCCGGCTTGGGGGCACAATGATCCGCATCGTCATTGCCGATGATCATCCGATCGTGCGCGCTGGGCTCGTCGCACTCATGAGCCTCGAACACGACGTGTGCGTGGTGGCGGAAGCGGCCACCCCTGACGAGGCAGTCGAGGCAGCCGAACGCGAAAACCCCGACCTGGTGCTCATGGATCTGCAATTCGGCGGCGCGAGCGGCCTGGGCGGCGCGAGCGGCACGGCCGGAGGCGACTCGGCCAGCGTTTCGACCGGCGCGGCGGCCACCCGCCGCATTCGGGCGCTCGAGGCGCCGCCTTATGTGCTGGTGCTCACCAACTACGACTCCGATGCCGACATCCTCGGCGCCGTCGAGGCCGGTGCGAGCGGGTATCTGCTCAAAGACGCGCCCCCGCACGAGCTCATCGCGGCGGTGCGTGCCGCGGCGGCTGGCCAGAGCGCCCTCGCGCCGGTGATAGCATCGCGGCTGCTGGATCGGCTGCGCGCCCCACAGGTCAACCTCAGCAGTCGCGAAATCGAGGTACTCAGACTCGTCGCCAGCGGCTGCTCCAACACCGAGGTCGCGCACCGGCTATTCCTGAGCGAGACCACCGTGAAGTCGCATCTGGCGCACATTTACTCGAAGCTTGATGTCTCCTCCCGCACCGCGGCGGTGTCTGCGGCCCGGCTGAGAGGCATCCTGCGATGAGCGGGCCGGGCTGAGGCCCTCTGGGTGCAGCACTCAGACCCGTCGGATCGCCCAGCTCCAAGCGCCAGGCCAGTGTGTGAGCGGTGAACTGATGGCCGAGACATGAATTTTTTGCGCTGACCAGTGCTTTCGCAGGCGCTCGAGCCCGGTGAGGTGGCGCTGATCCACTACACTCGTGTGGTGACTGAGCGTGGCCTGACCGAGCGGCAAATCGTCGTGCGCTGGGTGCGCACGATGCTCGCCATTTTTCTTTTGCTGGGCCTGAGTTTCGGCACCTGGCTCAGCCGACTGCCTGCGGTGCGCGATCGGCTAGATGCGTCGACCCTTGAAATGAGTGTCTACGGTTTGTGTCTTGCCGCGGGCAGCGTCGTTGGTCTGGTGATCTCCGGCCAGGTTGTGCAGTGGTTCGGCCCGAAGCGCACGATGCTGATCACCGGACTCGCGCAGGTGGTCGCATTGCCAGTCGCCGTGGCGATCATCCTGACCGGCGCGATCCCGCTCGGGCTCGCCGTACTGTTCGTATTCGGGTTCTTCTTCGCGACCGCCGATGTGGCCATGAACGTGAGCGGCGCGAACGCCGAGCGCGCCCTGGGCCGTGCTCGGCTGCCCCTCATGCACGCCGGATACAGCACCGGCACCGTCGCCGCGATGGGCCTGGGGGCACTCGCCGAGGCAGTGGGCATCGGCCCACAACTACACTTCTTCGTGATCTTCGCGGTCATCGGAATTGCGCTCATCATTCTCCTGCGCAATGTGCCCTCCGACGAGCAGGGCCTGCGCGCACGGGCTGCTGAGGCCGCAGGTGTCTCCGGGGCCTCGAGCACTCCCGCTGCTACAGATGGTTCCCGCACCGCGAGTGCGCACGATTTGGGCAGCTCGAGCAACACCGCGTCTGAGGCATTCGCCCCCGAGACCGCCGCGTTTGACGCGACCGGCCCCATCCCGATTGTTGATTCGGCAGCTGGGCGGCAGCCTGCGTTCTCGACGATGACCGGGGCGATCCCCGTCGTTACCTCGCAGATTCCTGTGCAGTCTCCACCAACTACTACACAACCCCCCTCTTCCGCACCTCCGCGCGTCGCTCCGCCCGTCGGGTACTCCCCCTGGCGCGACCGACGTGTGCTCCTCATCGGCCTCATCGCCCTCGCCACCGGCATCGTCGAGGGCACCGCGGCCGACTGGCTTCCGCTGGCGCTCGTCGACGGACGGGGGGTCGCAAACCAGACTGGCGCGCTCATGTTGGGTGTATTTTTCGCCTCGATCATGCTCGTGCGCGTCACAGGCTCCGCCCTGCTGAACCGCTTCGGGCGCGTCAAGATTCTGTACGCGTGCGCCCTCCTGAGCACTGTCGGCATCGTTACCGTGCTCGTAGTTCCCGGAACCGTTGGCCTTCTGCTCGGCACGATCGCGTGGGGGTTGGGGGGCGGGCTCGGCTGGCCCATCGCCATTTCCGCGGCAGCGGATCGATCCGAGACAGCCGTGCGCGACGTCGCCGCGGTCTCCGCGCTCGGCTACGGGTCGATGCTGCTCGGACCGATGGCATTCGGTCTGCTCGGCGAATTCATCGGCCTCCTCACCGCGTTTTGGGCACTGCTACTCTTTACCGCCATCACCGCGCTGGTCGCCCGAGCGGCACGCGAGGGCGGATCCACCCCGCTTCGAAACGGGTAGGCTGTCACGGTGAGAATCGTGGTGGCTGACTGCTCTGTGGATTATGCCGGGAGGCTCAGTGCGCACCTGCCGCGCGCGAGGCGGGTGCTGATGCTCAAGAACGACGGCTCGATTCTGGTGCACTCCGACGGCGGCTCGTACAAGCCGCTGAACTGGATGAGCCCGCCGTGCTCGATTGCCACCGAAGAACCAGACGACGAGCAGCGCGAGTTCGGCATCACCGAGGTGTGGCGGGTCGTGCACGCAAAGACAGCGGATCAGCTCGCCGTCTCGGTCTTCGAGGTGTTTCACGATTCCTCGCATGACCTCGGGGTCGACCCGGGCCTCATTAAGGACGGCGTCGAGGCGCATCTGCAGGAGTTGCTCGCTGATCAGATCGACGTGCTCGGCGAGGGCCATGCGCTCGTGCGCCGCGAGTACATGACCGCGATCGGGCCGGTCGACATTCTCGCGCGCGACGCTGACGGCGCATCGGTGGCCGTCGAGATCAAGCGGCGCGGCGACATCGACGGGGTTGAGCAGTTGACGCGCTATCTTGAGCTGATGAACCGCGACCCGGTGCTCGCGCCCGTGCGGGGCGTGTTCGCCGCGCAGGAGATCAAGCCGCAGGCGCGCACGCTCGCCGAGGACCGCGGGATCCGCTGTGTGGTGCTTGACTACGACGCGCTGCGTGGCATGCAGAACCTCAACACCCTCTTCTAGCCGCTTCCCTCGCGCTCGGCCGCCCCGGAATCTCGCGCGGTGGACACTCACGCAGGGTTCAGTCACGGTGAACCCTGCGCCGACGTCAACCCGAGCCTTCAGCACCACTCCCCACGCGGCGCACCCTTCCCCGGCCGCAGCACGCCCTTCCCGGGGTGGACGTTCGGGCAGGGTTCGCGGACGCTGAACCCTGCGCTGGCGTCAACCCGAGCCGTCGAGCCGCTTCCCGCTCACTAGTTCCAGCCGCACGGCGAGCCCGGCGAGGATGACAGCAATGCCGCGGTCGAACGACGCCTCGAGGTCGGCTCGCGACGCACCCGGCGGATCGGCGGCCGCGTCTGCCGGCCGACCCGCGGCGAGCGCCGCGAACTCCTGCGCCTGCAGCAACATCTGGGTGGACTGCGTGTGTCCGAACACGAAGTGCAGCAGGGTGCGCGCCGACTCGACGGCTTCCCAGGGAGTCATGTCTTCGAAACGCTTGCGCAACAGCTCGGCGAGGCGAGCCTCGACGGCTGACGCGCCCAGCCGATACGCAGAAGCGGTCGCCACCACGTCGGCACCGTCGCGCACCGCGAGCATCGCCCGTCGCAGGTCGCGGCACAGCTCCGCGGGGCCCGACCCCCTGACACTAGAAACCATCTCATCGGCCATGAGCGCGAGCAGCGTCTGCTTGTCGGGTACGTGGTGATACAGCGCGCTCGGTTGCACATCGAGCGCGGCGGCGACCCGACGCATCGAACAGAATTCGAGACCCTGCTCATCAAGTACGCGCAGCGCGGCGGCGACGACATCAGTGCGACTGTGACCCATACCGTGGATCCTACATGTCGCACCTGAACACTGTTCAGTGTATGGTGAACAGTGTTCAGGTGCGCGCACAGGCGCACGCACTCTCATCAGAATGGAAGACCCATGGCCACGATTCGCGCACGCCGCAGCCCCGCCACCGACCTTGCGCTCATCGCCACCTTCGCTGCGCTCATCGTCGCCGCCTCAGTGCTGGCCTTCCCGATCGGCGCGGTGCCCATCACCCTGCAAACCTTCGCGGTGCTGCTCGCCGGCGCGGTGCTCGGCGCGAACCGCGGCTTCCTCGCGGTGCTGCTGTACCTTGCGATCGGCGCGATCGGCCTGCCAGTCTTCGCTGGCGGATCCGCCGGACTGGCCCCGTTTGCTGGCCCAACCGTCGGCTATCTGATCGGCATGCCCCTCGCCGCGTGGTTGACCGGCTTCATCGTCGAACGCCTCCCCCGCCGCTCTGTAGCAACCAATGCCGTCCTCATCTTCCTCGCCGCGCTCGTTGCCAACATCATTTTCGTGTACACACTCGGCGTACTCGGCCTCGCCTGGCGACTGGGCCTGACCGTCGGCGAGGCCTTCATGATCAACCTGGCATTCGTGCCGGCTGACCTCGCGAAGATCGCACTCGCGGCGGTCGTTGCCACCGCGGTGCACCGCGCGTTCCCTGACCTCCTGCCGCACCGTCGCGCACGCGGGGTTGACAGCGAGAACGGTCGTGACACACCCACCGGAGCCAGCTCTGATGCAGATTCGGCCTCCGACGCCGGCATCGACAGAAGCTCCCCCACGAGCACAGTCACCAGTTCAGACACCCTCACAGACACCACCCCTGACGCAGTGTCCACTATCGAACGTGGCGGAGCGGGCTCTGCATGATCGAACTGCACGACGCTGCGATTGTCGCTCCCACCCACGACGGTGAAGTGCGCGTCCTCGAGCCGACCACCCTCACGCTGACCGAGCATCGCATCGCACTGATCGGAGCGAACGGATCGGGCAAGTCCTCGCTCGCTCGCCTGCTGAACGGGCTGGTGCTGCCGACCACTGGCAGCGTGCGGGTGCGCGCCCAGTCCCGGGCCACGGTTCCGACTGGCGGATCCGCCATCGAATCCGGAGACAACGCGCGCCGCGGCAGCACCGATCGCACGAGACCCACTGGCAGCGCCGCAGAGGCCGCGCGCTGGCTCGACACTGCCCGCGATGGCCGCGCGGTGCGGCAGCTCGTCGGGTTCGTGTTCACGAACCCCGCGACGCAACTCGTGATGCCCACGGTGATCGAAGATGTCGCATTATCGCTGCGCCGGCATCACGCACGCAAAGTGGATCGCCTCGCCGCCGCACGCAACGCGCTCGCGCGGTTCGGCCTCGAGGCGCTGGCCGACCGCAGCGTGCACACACTCTCGGGTGGGCAACAGCAGCTCCTCGCGATCGCTAGCGTGCTCGCGACCGAGCCCGCGATCCTCGTGGCAGATGAACCCACCACGCTGCTCGACCTGCGCAACAGTCGGCAGATCTCCGAGCTACTGCTCGGCCTGCCGCAGCAGCTCATCGTCGCGACCCACGACCTTGAGCTGGCCGCGCGCTGCGACCGGGTGCTCGTGGTCGCCGGGGGTCGGGTGGTGCACGACAGTGCCACCGCGGCCACCTCGCCGGCCGAGGCAGTTGACTGGTACCGGGAGCGCGCGTGACCAGCGCCGTACTTGGCGCGTACCGGCCCGGTCGGTCCGTGCTGCACCGCATGCGCCCGGGCGCGAAGCTGCTCGGCCTGTTCCTGCTCGGTGTCGCGGTCGTCGCGGCTCCCGGCTGGCCGTTGGCGCTGATCGCGCTCGGCCTTGGCATCGTGCTCGCGCTGACATCGGGCATGGGCACGCGCGGTCTCGTGCGTGCGGTGCGCGGCTTCGCGATCGTTGCGGTGCTGCTGTTCGCCTTTCAGACCTGGCAAAACGGCTGGGAGCGGGGCCTCGAGGTCGTCGCCGACCTCCTCGCCTTGATCCTTGCGGCGAGCGCGGTCACCGCAAGTACCGCAACCGACGACATGCTCGACACCCTGGTGTGGGCGCTCGGCCCGCTGCGGCCGCTGGGGGTCTCGCCCGAACGCGTCGCCCTGGCATTCTCCCTCGCCTTCCGCGCGATCCCGCTCGCGATCGACATCGCGCACGAGACCCGCACCGCCGCGCGCGCCCGCGGCCTCGATCGAAACCTCCGTGCCTACGCCACCCCGCTCGTGCTGCGGATGGTCGCGCACGCACGCCACACGGGCGAGGCACTGCAGGCCCGGGGCCTCGGCGACGACTGACCACACTCCACCACACGCCCGCAGGCCCGCGGGCCCAGGCACCCGCAAACACGCCGTTTCGAGGGCTCCAGGCCCGTAGGCTAGAGGCATGGCTGACGCACAGATTCCCGATGGGCTCACCGCCGACTACGAGAACACCGGTGTGCGAGCGGCGATCCACACCCTGCAGCAGGCACCCGATTACGCGCAACTCGCGGCATTTCTCACCGCGTTGCGCGAGGGATTTCTCGTAGTCGACGTCACAGGCACCGCGAAGAAGAAAGCCACGCACATTCGCACGATCCGCTCAACGCAAGGGCAGTTGCTGCTGCCCCTGTTCACCTCGATGGACGAGCTGCGGGCGGCCCTGCCAAAGGGCAAGGGCGAGCAGGCGAAGGGCGCGATCATGCCGATTGCCGAGGCACTGCGCCTCATCCACACGGGCAAGTTCGTCGCGGCTCAATTCAACGCGGGATCGGATGCGCTCGTCGTACTGCGCAAGTACATCGACCTCGCGCTGGGTGACGACTCGATCGATGCCGCCACCCTCGAAGCGATGCGCTGACCCCGCTGCGCCGAGTCCCGGAGGCGAACGAAGAGACGAGCACGGCACGGTTCAACACTCAGTCAGCGAACACATCAGTCAGCGAACAAAGGAGACCTCATGACAACCGGAGCGCACAGCGAGACCCAGCTCGAGAACGAACACTTTCGGGTGACAAAGTGGACGATTGATCCCGGCGGAGTCATTCCGATGCACGTGCACGAACACGAGTACGTAGTGGTGCCCCTGGTCACCGACACCATGCACGTTACCAACGCCGATGGCAGCGAGATCGTTGCAGAACTCACCGCGGGCGTCAGTTATACCCGGCCCGCGGGCTCCGAGCACCA
The DNA here is from genome assembly GCF_052386045.1 of Leucobacter fengyongliangi. Lineage (NCBI taxonomy): Bacteria > Bacillati > Actinomycetota > Actinomycetes > Micrococcales > Microbacteriaceae > Leucobacter > Leucobacter fengyongliangi. The sequence goes on from NZ_CM126356.1 coordinate 2,663,190, forward strand.
GGTCGAAAACCGCACCTCCGCGGCTCCCGTCGTGTTCGTCGAGATCGAAAAACTGTCCTAGGAGACAGAAACGCCCGACCGATCCAGAGAATCGAGCGGGCGTTCGGTAACCGGTGAGGTCGGAGCTGTCGCTCTAGGGCTTGAACGCGAACGCGCGCACGATCTGCACCGCGCCCATCACGATCATCGACAGGCCGAGCAACAGCCACAGCGTGATCGCGCCGAGCAGCGGCGACAGGATCAGCACAAGGCCGGCGACCACGCTGATGATGCCATAGATGATCGTCAGTACGCGATGGCCCGACTCCTTCAGCGTGGTGAACGAGAAGATGCCCTCGATGATCCACAGCACGCCGATCATGATCGACAAGAACGCGGTGAGCACCGCGGCCGTCGCGGCAAGGTTCGCAAAGATGATGACCGCGCCGACGATATAGAGCAGGCCAAGCACGACGTTGCCGGTGCGCGGCCACCCCTTCATGGTCTTCGAAAAGAGCGCCGACCCGAGGTAGACCACGCCCACGCCTGCCGCGTACAGCGCGACGATGACGGAAACGATCTGCATCATGATCGCGCCAGACTTCACCGGGTTCACGAGGATCAGGATGCCGACGATCAGCGCGACGAGTCCGCCGACTCCCAGCATGGTGCGGATCGCATCGACCGCGCGATTCTCGGTGTTGAGGGTAGAGGGGCCAGCCATAGGGGTGCCTTTCACGTGACGAACTCAGGAATATTAGCGACCCGCTGGGGCGCCTGATTCATGATGCACCCTGATATCCCCTGAGCGGTACCCCCAGCCGGGAGCGCGGAAAGTTCACCCCCGAATTCGCCCCTCGACTGCATTCGAGTGCCCCAGCCCGCGGATGCGCTCGGTACCCAGGGTCGTGTCACTGTATCCGTGCGCCTGGGGCCGCCCCTCGGCATCCACCGCTACAAACACGATTTCTTCCAGCGTCAGCACTTCTTGCCCGGTCACCGCGTTCTCGACCCGGCAGCTGATGGTGAGCGAGGTGTTGCCGAACTTCAGTACCCGGTACTCGAGCTCGAGCAGGTCACCGCGATCCGCCCTCGCCACAAAATCGAGTGCCGAGAAGTGCCGAGTGACCACGTCGATCGTGCCCAGCTGGGTCACCGCCACGATCGCGGCCTCCTCATCGACCCACTGCAGGAGTCGACCGCCAAACAGCGCGCCGTGTTGGTTCAGATCTTCGGGCTTCACCCACTTGCGCACCGTGTGACGAAAATCGCTCATGCAATCGACCTACTCTTCTTCGTCTTCGTCTTCGTCTTCTTCATCGTCCGCGACGTCAACGTCACCCGGCTGTCCCGACTGAATGTGCGTGGCGGGCCCGAGGTGCGATGCGCCGCCTTCCTCGCCCCATCCCTGGTCGGGAGTGTGCGCCGGATCCGAGTCGTGATCCTGCGTGCCAGACTGACTGTTCTCGTTCATGGTGGCTCCTCTCGTGACGGGCTGCGGGGCTGCTGGCCCTCTGACCCAGCGTACGCCCGCACCACCCGGCTCGCACCCACCCAGGGCACCGGCCCCTGCACTACGCTCAGAAATACAGTGGATCGCGGCCGCCCCCGGCCATCACCCGACGAATGGAGACCGCCGAATGAAGCGCGTGCTCACCTACGGCACCTACGACCTCCTGCACTGGGGGCATATTCGCCTGCTGCAGCGCGCCCGCGCCCAGGGCGACTATCTCGTGGTGGCACTCTCGACCGAGTCGTTCAACGAGGGTAAAGGGAAGAAGACGTACCACGACTTCGAGACCCGTAAGAAGATGCTTGAGGCGGTGCGCTACGTCGATCTCGTGATTCCCGAGGATTCGTGGGATCAGAAGATCAACGACGTGAAGCGCTACGAGATCGATGTCGTCGTGATGGGCGGCGACTGGGAGGGTGACCCCCGCTTCGAGATCCTCACCGACTACTGCGACGTCGTATACCTCGATCGCACCGAGGGGATCTCGACCACCAAGATCAAGCGCGACCTGGGCATCAACGCATGAGCGCCCAGCCGACCCTGCGCGGTCCTCTCGTTACCCTGCGCGACCCCGAAGAGCGCGATGTGGATCCGCTGGCCGCGATCCTCGTCGAACCCGAGGTCGCGGTGTGGTGGGTGGGATACACCCCCGAGCGGATCCGGGAGGAGTTCATCGCGCACCCCGACACTGCCCGCATCATCGAGGTCGAGGGGCATACCGCTGGCGCGATGTTCGTGCTGCGCGGCGAAGATCCCGAGTACCCCACGACCGTGATGCACATCTTCCTCGGCACCGCCTTCCGCGGGCGCCGCATCGGCGAGGAGGCGGTGGCGCTCGCCATTCGGCACGAGTTCGGCGAGGGGATCACCCGCGTCACCCTCGACCCGAACATCCACAACGAGGGCGCGATCCGCAGCTATGAGCGGCTCGGATTTCGGCGCATCGGGGTGCTGCGCGATTACCAGGTGCGTCCCGAGGGGCACCTGGAGGACGCGCTGTTCATGGACCTCACTCGCAGCGACTTCCCCGACGGGCCTCCGCTCCCCACGCGCGACTAGAGCACAGGTGCCGCAGCTTCGCCGACACGCGTACCGACGGTGCCTTATTCACTTCAGGGTGCCTTGTTTGCGCAAATAGCGCACCCTGAAGCGAACAAGGCACAGTCCGCGCGGCAGAATCGGGCGCGGCACCGGTGTCCGACGCAGAAGTGGATCGGCCCCGCACCTCTAAGCGAGGTTGCGGGGCCGATCCACTGCTGCGCGCAGAAGTCGTGCGTTACAGCACCTTCGAGAGGAAGGCCTTCGTGCGCTCGCGCTGCGGGTTCGCAAGCACTGCAGCAGGGTCTCCGGATTCGACGACCACGCCGCCATCCATGAAGGCAAGCGTGTCAGCTACTTCCCGCGCGAAGCCCATCTCGTGCGTGACGACGATCATCGTCATGCCGCTTTCCGCAAGACCCTTCATCACGTCAAGCACCTCGCCGACAAGCTCGGGATCGAGTGCGGAGGTCGGCTCGTCAAAGAGCATCAGCTTCGGCTCCATCGCGAGCGCCCGCGCGATCGCGACGCGCTGCTGCTGCCCGCCCGACAGGTGCGCCGGGTAGTAATCGTGACGCTCGGCCAGGCCCACACGCGCCAGCAATTCCATGGCCTTCGTCTTCAGCTTCGCCTTGTTGCCCTTCTTCAGCAGCATGGGCGCGGCCATCACGTTCTCGAGCGCGGTCATGTGCGGAAACAGGTTGAAGCGCTGAAACACCATGCCGATGTCGCGGCGCTGCTTCGAGGCCTCGGCGGGGCGCAGCTCGTAGATCTTGTCGCCCTGCTGTCGATAGCCGACGAGCTGACCGTCAACCCACAGGCGACCCCCGCTGATCGTCTCGAGGTGGTTGATGCAGCGCAGAAACGTGGACTTGCCCGAGCCCGACGGGCCCACGAGGCAGAGCACTTCGCCCCGGTTCACCTCGAGCGAGATGCTCTTCAGCACTTCGTTCGAGCCAAACGACTTCGAGACGGCCTCGGCTTTCACCATGGGGGTCTCGCTGGCGGATCCACTCATCGTCCATCACCTCCAAGTGCGGGTGGCGCTGCGGGCCCCGGGGGCATCGCGGCTGCGCCACCGCCTGCGTCGGCGCCGAGCGTGCCAACCGTGCTGGCCCGACCACCACGGTTGCCCGTGCCCGAAGCGACACCGATCGTGCCGGTCTCGAGCGAGATCTTCGGCGTATCGGGGCGCGCGTCGACGCCCTTCGCAAAGTGTCGCTCGAGATAGTACTGACCGACCATCAGGATCGAGGTGATCACGAGGTACCAGATCGAGGCGACGATCAGCATGGGCACCGGCTTGTAGGTGACCGACGCGATGTCGCGTGTGCGCGTGTAAAGCTCGAGCGTGAACGGCACGGCCGTGACGAGCGATGTCGTCTTCAGCATCGAGATGACTTCGTTGCCGGTCGGCGGGATGATGACGCGCATCGCCTGAGGCAGGATCACGCGGGTCATCGTGTGCCCCCAGCCGAGGCCGAGCGCGGTCGCCGCTTCCTCCTGGCCCTTGTCGACCGAGAGCAGGCCGGCCCGCACGATCTCTGCCATGTAGGCGGCTTCGTTCAGGGCGAGACCGATGACCGCGAGCACGAAGTAGCTCAGCAGATCCTGCGTCTTGAACGAGAGCCACGGCTCGGTGAAGGGAATGCCGATATCGATGCTCTTGTAGATGACCCCGATGAGGCCCCAGAACACCAGCTGCACGTAGACCGGGGTGCCGCGGAAGATCCACAGGTACGCCCACGCGACCGATCGGAAGACCGGGTTCGGCGAAAGTCGCATGATCGCGAGCGTGACACCGAGCAGCACCGCGATGATCATCGAGTACACCGTGAGCTGCAGCGTGTACCCGATCGCCTCGATGACGCGAGTGTCGAAGAGGTACTTGCCTACCTCGCCCCACGAGTACACGGGGCGGTTGAACGCTGCGTCGACGATGAACAGCACCACGAGCAGCAGCAGGACGGCGGCGAACACCGTGCGCCACGGGTGCCGGAGCTTGATCGCTACGATCTCCTCCGGCACCGCGTGGCTGTCGGGCCGCGGGGAACGTGGCCCCGCGACCGGGGACTGCGTGTCAGACATGACTCGCGAATCCGGTTCGACTACTCGGTACCGGCGTTGATCGTGGCCGATTCCACAGCGCCCGGGGCGATACCTGCGGCCTCAAGGATTTCGAGGTAGGTGCCGTCATCGATGAGCGACTGCAGCGCCGCCTGAACCGCCATGGTCATGTCGCTGCCCTTGAGGGTGGCGAAACCATAGGGTGCCGCGTCGAAGAGATCGCCGACGAGCTCAAGCTCGCCCTCGAGCTCGGTCACCGCAGCGCCGGTAACTGGGGAATCAGCGGAGAATGCGTCGGCCTGACCATTGACCACGGCATTCGTAACTTCGGGCTGACCGTCGAACGGCAGGATGGTGATCGCTTCCTTGCCGGCCGCGACGCACTCGTCATTGCGGGCGGGCAGTTCATCGGTGTGCTGGATCGTGCCCGCCTGCACGGCCACGGTGAGGCCGCAGGCGTTTTCGGGATCCACATCGGAACCCACCGGAGCGGCCCACTGGCTACCCGCGTTCAGGTAGTTGACGAAGTCGACCGTCTTCTGACGCTCGAGGTTGTCGGTGAACGATGAGGCACCGACCTGCAGCGCCTCTTCCTCGATGCGGGGAAGGATGCTGTCGAAGGGCAGGATCTCCCACTCGGGCGTCAGGCCCAGCTTCGCGGCGATCGCCTCGGCGAGTTCGATGCCCCAGCCGACCGGCTTGCCCGACGCGTCCTTGTACTCGTTCGGCGGGTACTCGGCGTCGGTGCCCATGAAGAGCACACCCGATTCCTTCACTTCTTCGGGCAGCAACGCCACCGCGGCCGTGTCGGGCTGGATCCCGCTCGCGTCGACGCTGGCGGTCGTGTCGCCCTCGGTGTTCGTGCAGCCAGTGAGTGCAAGCGCAGCTGCTGCGGCGAGTGCGGGCAGTACAAATCGAATCTTCATCGATCCATATCCTCTTCTGTCGTTGAAACAAACCATTCATGCGTGAACGGGCCAGGCCCGCATTACATTTGGAGCCTACCGCGGGGCCACCCCGCGATGGAGTGTCGGCCCGTATTTGGGATCATTCCGAGACGTTTGGGCGATCCACCGCTGCAGCGCTGTGGAGGTTGTTCAACGTGCCCTTTGCTCAGCGCCTAGAATTGAGCGTTCACGCAAGAAATCGGGGAGATGTGTTGAGCGAAGGCACGACCGAGACCCAGGTGCTGACCGAGGTCGAAGATGCGGAGACCCGATTGGCGGAGGCGGCCCAGAGCGATTTGTTGCGGCACGCGCCCGTGGGCCTCATGACGATCGACATGCAGGGCACCGTGGTCGCCCACAACCTCATGCTCGCGTTGTGGCGCGGGCACCCCGCGGCCGATGCGTCGGGAGCCTTGATTGGAGAGAACGCCCTGGATTGGCTGTCGGCCGATTCTCGCGCGCGCTGCGTAGCGTTGCTTTCGGCGGAGGAACCCGTCGAGCAGCAGTTTCGCGAGATCGTCATTGAAGGCCGTGCTATGAATGGCGAATTCTCGCCCATCATCTTGAATGCCGACCTCGTTTTCGACGCGAACGGCCAGATGCGGCTGCACGTCGCGCTCATCGACGCGACCGAGCGGGGCCGGTTCGAACGCGAACTCATCGAAGCGCGCCACAGTGCGGATCGCGCCAACGACCAACTCCACGACCTGCAGGAGCAACTGCGCCACCAGGCGCTGCATGACCCCCTCACTGGACTGGCGAACCAGTCGCTTCTTGAAGAGCAGTTGGGTCGGATCCTGCTTGCGGCGACTCGCGCGGAGAAACCGTGTGCCGTGCTCTACCTCGACCTCGACGGGTTTCGCGCCCTCAACCAGGAGTGCGGGCACGCGGTGGGTGACGAACTGCTGCGCGTTATCGCGGATCGACTGCGGAGCATCAGCCCGGAAGGCGGAGTTGTGAGCCGACTCGGTGGCGACGAGTTCGTACTGGCTGGGGGCCCGACCGACGAGGCATCGCTGGCTCTGCTTGCAGAGCGAGTCCTGGAGCAGGTGCGCCTGCCCCTGCCCGAGCTCATTGGCGATCGACCACTCTCTGCCAGCATCGGGACGGTGCTCTGGTCGCCGCGCCCAGGCGAGGGTGCGCCGTTTGCCCGCGACTTCATCGCTTCCGCCGATCAGGCGATGTACAGGGCCAAGCTCGCGGGAAAAAACACGGTTGCACGGTGCAACTGGAGCGACATCGTCAGTTGAACGGTGTCATTGAAGTGGATCAGTGGCCTCTGTTTTGGCGCTGAGCGCCCCCTCTTGCTAAGCTAACTGAGTTGTCTAGTGATGTTGTGCTGGGTGATGACTCGCGCGAGTGGCGGAATGGCAGACGCGCTGGCTTCAGGTGCCAGTGCCCGCAAGGGCGTGGGGGTTCAAGTCCCCCCTCGCGCACGCGTGTCCTGAGTCGCGACATAGTTTACAAACTGGTCGCGACTCAGGACTTTTTCGTGGGTTCATGGTGTTGACAGTGAACCAGGGTCGGTGAGTCGCGTCATCGTTGACAGCGGTCATGAAGGCTTCTTGGGTTGGTAGTCCTTCGCTGGGTCGATGGTGTACTCGCCGATGATTTCTCCGGTGTTCAGATCGCTGACGGTCACGTTGCGGTCATGGATGAGCATCAGGACTGGTAGTCCGGCGTTGCCTCGTCCGATGCCGAGGTGTCGGATTTTCCCCGCGTAGCGGAGTGTGACTGACCCGTGGCGGTCGACCTTGTCGGTGCGGGAACGCCATTCTGTGGCATGCGCTCCGGTCGGGGTGGCTTTGGGAAGCGCCGTGTATGCCTCTTCAGGTGTTCTGCTGCCGAGGGACCGGTGAGGTCTACGCGTGTTGTACCAGTTCCGAAATTCAGAGAGCATCTGTTGGAGTTCGGGCATCGTTTCAGGGCGAGGCTTTGCACTCAGGAATCGTTTGAGTGTTTGGTGGAAGCGTTCAATCTTGCCCTGTGTTTGTGGGTGCCCGGGGCGGCCGTTCTTTTGCAGAATGCCGTAGGTGTCCAGGAGTTTCTCGAACCCGCCTTTGGATCCCTTGAACCGTGCAAACCGGGTGGTGAACACGAGCCCGTTGTCGGTCAGTGTGGACATGGGTGGGCCGTGATGGTCGATGAGTTCGTGCAGTGTTTCTGCGACAGCGGCCCCGCTGAATGTGGCTGCTGCCCGGATATCGATGAGGTAGCGGGAGTGGTCGTCGAGGAAGTCGAGGATCTCGACCCTGGTGCCGTTTGAGAGGAACCAGTGGGTGATGTCTGCTTGCCAGCACTCGTTGGGAAGTTCTGCTTCGAAACGAATGTATGAGCTGCGGGGACGTTTCTTGGGTGCTGGGGTGATGAGGCCTGCCGAATGCAGGATGCGTCTGATGGTGGAGATCGCGGGGGTGGGGTGGCCTTCGCGTGTCAGGTGCCAGGCGATCGTGGCGGGTCCCGCGTCTGCTCCCTTGCCGGTGAGTTCGGTACGGAGGGCGATGATGCGTTCTCGAATGATCTGTGGGGTGCGGCCGGGTCTGGAGAGGGGTGCTTTGGATCGTGGAGCAACGCCTGCAGGGCCTTCGGTGTGGTAGCGGGTGAGGAGGGTGTGTACCCACTGTCTGGAGACACTGAATCTGGTTGCAGCTTCGGCCGGGGTGAGGCCTTGTTCGGTGATGGCGAGGACGATGATCAGGTTCTTGGGTTTCATGCCTCATCGTGGAGGTCGTGGGTGTCAATGATGTCGCGACTCACCGGTCAACGATCACGGTATGGGGGTTGTCATCGATGTCGCGACTCATGTGTCAACGATCATGGAGCAGATCGGTTGGGGAGCTTGTCAACGATGTGGTGAATTCGGACACCCCCTCGCGCACGCGGGTGGTGTCGCGAAATTAGCGAGACCACTATCGTGAAATTGAAAAATGGCTCGGATCAGCATCCTGATCTGAGCCATTTCTCGTTTCAGCGACGCTCACCACACCGCCGCGCACCCCGAAATGGTGCCGCCGGCAGATCCAGCTGTAACGCAGAAACGACGAATAGCCCTTTCGGGCTATTCGTCGTTTCAGATATTCAGTTCAGGTGCGCTGGAGTATGACTACTCCGTGAATCGTGTCGTGACGGTCCTGCCATGCAGTGACGCTGAGGGACGCGTGCTGCGCCTGCAAGCGCTGGATACCCATGCCCAGGCTCGCATGCCCGCCCCCAGACAGGTGGGAGAACCCGTCCCGGGCTTTGCTACGGGAGACCGTTGTCAGATCCGGGGATAAGCACCCATCAAGGATGCACATGAGTTCACGCTTGGTCCGCTCACGCACTTCGCGTGCGGTGCCCTCCGGCATGAATTCAGTTTCACCAGGGTTGTCACGCCGACGGGCGTATACAAGACGCGTCTCGCCGTCTTGAAACCGGCTGAGCTCCTCTGCAGCGTGGGCCACGCGTCCGAATCTATCGGGCAGCGCCGACACCATGCAGCATCGGCCGCACTCTGATCAGGTGCTCTTCTTTGGCCTCACAAGTTACGACAGGCAGCCAAACCGTGGGGCAGGTCATACTGTCACCAACTCATCCAGCAGACCCGCCTATGATGCCCGTCGCACATTTTTGTGGCTACCTCGCCAACCGTTATGCGACGTTTCTCACGGTGCAAAATGGAAGGTATTACCTGTTGCTTTACTTAACCAATAGATAGGTATAGAGTTAGTTCAGTTTGAATACTCGAAGGAGCCAACATGGAACATCTAGACGTAGTCGTTAAAGTACCCACTGATCGAGTGACAGAGTTCTACCATTGGTTTGCTGAGTGGTACGAGGCTGGCGAGAAGTCTGAGGCGAGCCCGCAAACTGATGAAGAGTCTCTGAAATCTGCAACCAGATGGTGGGCCCTCCTGAAGCCCCGAGAACGAGAGCTCTTTAGTCTTTGGATCGATGAAGCACCCAGGATGCACAGTGCAGCCTCCATCATTGACCGATTGGGTCTTGACGGACCGCGTGAGATACCTGGCATCCTTTCTTGGCCAGGCCGCAAAGGCAAGAAGGTTGGCTTTCCGGTCAGTTGGAGCTTTCGATACGACCCGGTAACCAGCGAGGCAATCTATGGCATTGAGGATCCTGAATACGCAGACTTGATTCGTCGCGCGCGAGCTGCGGCGGAAGAGAAGTGAAAGCCATGACTGAAAACAATTCGAAGCATCGCCGGTTCCACTCATTCAACGAAATGTTCCAGGCAAGACGAGTGCCCATCGCAAACCGTGACTTCATTCGTCACGCGTTCGACGATCTAAACTACACGGAACTCATTGAAACAACGAATTACGTAAAGGTGATACTGGCCGACAATCCTCGTGATCTTCGGATCCATCGAGGAATCATCGGTGGCTACAGCTCAGAAGCGGAAGCTCTTAATCACACGGGCGCAAAGGATGCTTATCCAAGCGCATCTCGTCCAGGAACTTGGTACGTCTATCTTCCTGATCATGGTGAAGGAGACGGTGTGCAGCGAGTGCGTAAACACGCAGAACCACTCCAATCTCCTTGTCCCAGCTGCTTCATCCTTATGGATGCATCCGGCAGTTGCAGTTACTGCAATTGAAATCAGGGTGACAAGCGGTTTTGAAGTTGAGTCCCAGTTGCAACGCTCACAAACAATTTGCTTTCACGACACTGTGCTTCCGAGACACCATTTCTGAGACTATGACCGGGTCTGCTGCACGAGTATGCGACACCTTGAGCGAAGAGAGTGCGCAAACTGTAGAGCAGGTCAGGCTGTCACCTACACGTGCAAGAGACCTGTCGGTGGAGACTCTTAATTACACAAGCTAAGCGCCGCATCAATCAGCGGGCTGATGTCCTTCTTCAAGCCATCAACATCCGGCTGGTCTGCCCATATCGGGTCGATTGCGGGCAGGTCGGTGCGGTCTAGAGCGGTCCCGTTAAGAGCGTACACATTTCCGTCACCGTCGGTGAAAGACACCGGGTATGGGGCCCCGAAATCGACTTCGCAGGTGATCATTCCGTCAGGTACGGTGAGGGGCCATTCCTCAAAGTCTTCGGCGCAGACAAACTTGATGCTGTCTAGTACGACATTGGATCCACACTCTCGTTCATGCTCGATCGCCGTATTGGTGGTGGGTTCCGCAGGAACGTAGTCGGCGCACACACCATCCTGAGGTTCGCCGAGTGTCTCGTCAGGGAATGACACAATCACGTAGCCGGCGACACCTTTCGGTGAGATGTCTTCGGCTTTCCCCTCACCGAACGTCCGGTCCACGCAGACAGTGTCTTCGTCAACGACGGTCGTGGATGTGGTGAGGCCTTCCCAGATAGGGGCGTCAGGGAGCTCGTCGACGACCAGGCGTACCGCACGAATCTCGCGCGCGTCATCGGGCCGGGAAACAACAAGCTTCACTTCAGTTCCGGATTCAATTTCGGTGCCTGAAGCAGGATCCTGATCGACCACTACCCATTTGCTGGTTCGAATGACCATTTTGCCGTCAGTGGATTCAAAGTGAGGTTTGACCCCTGCATCAGTGGCCAGATCCTTCGCGTCATCTCCATAGAGCCCGATGACATTAGGGATAGAAGTAACCTGCTCGACCTCTTCGGTACTAGCCGTTCCGGTACAGCTCTTCAGCAGCAGACTGAGGACGATCAGCACAAGCGAAAGAACTTTCAGCGGTCTCATATCCGAAGCCTAACATTTACACAGTTGGCTGATCTTGACCCGATTCATTAGCTCAAAGGCGTTCTGAATGTGACCGCGAACGCCAGATTCTCTCACGGAGTGGAATCGACTCTTAGTCGGCTGTGGCGCCAATTTCGCAGGCAACGAAAGTGCGTAGATCTTGAGGTAACGACATGTGGATGCGCAAGACTGTCGTCTTCGAGGAGCTGCTGCTAGCGAAGCAACTTAGACTTCTGAGTCTCGAATTCCTGAGCAGACAGAACACCTGCATCGCGCAACTGTGCGAGCTTAATGAGCTCATCAGCAATAGACAAACCTCGCCGCGGTGGATCCGAATGAACCGATCCATTACCGAAATTGGGGTGCGCCCGGAACCACGCTTCAATCTTTTCGGCAGTGCCGTAGTTGACCGCCACCTCAGCGAGCGTCGTACCCGAACCCTGCACGGTCAAGACCTGTTGAAGGCTCGAGGCATCAAGCCGCTTCTTGTCGTCGCGAGTTGCCTTGCGGACCGAGAAACCAACAACTTCTGCGATGTTGACGCGAAGCGCTGGGAGAAGTTTGCCAGTCTGCCTGTACTCAACAGAACCGTCAGGATGCTCGATCAAGCTGCCATTGCCGAAACCCAGTCCATGTGAAACCGGACCTGCCATTGGATCTCCTCCGCAGTCGCGAATCGTTTGCCGTTGATAGTACGCCATGACGCGACCGACACGAATGCCCAGCCTGCGATGTGCGATCACCCTACGTGTCAGGGTTGAGTGAGTCCACCGGTTTATAGCAAGTCCGCCTCGTGGGGCGAGTTGAAGGATCACCAATCTGATGAGTTTGAGTTCCCCGGTCGCGGTCGTCGCGGCCGATGATGGAGTCGTGAGCGCACCCTCGATCCCGGACGGGCCGACGCGTCGGCGTTCGTTCTCGCCGGGCCAGAAGTTGCAGTACCTGTCCGAGTACGAGGTCGCGTGCGAGACGGGTGAGGGCGCGGGATACCTGCGCCGACATGGCCTGTACTCGTCGCTGATCTCGGAGTGGCGCAAGCAGCGCGACGCGGGTCTGCTGGAGGGCAAGAACCCCGGCGAAGCGGTCGGTCGTCCCAGCGCCGCGCAGGCCGAGAACGCCCGGTTGAAGGCGCAACTGCGGAAGGCCGAGGTGGAGTTGTCGATGACGCGGACGGCGTTGGAGATCATGGGAAAAGCGCACGCGCTCTTGGGGCAGATCTCCGAGAGCGCGGACACCGACCCGCGGCGCGGGAAGCGCTCATGAACACCTACGTCGAACTGGCCGCCGCGGACGTGCCGACCCGGCAGGCGGCAGCCCTGACCGGCGTGGCGCGTGCGACCGCGACCCGCGCCGCCTCCCGCGCACGCCGACCGGACCCCGAGCCGCCGTCGGCTCGTCCTGCCCCAGCGAACAAGCTCTCGAGCGTCGAGCGGTCGCTGGTGCTGTCCACGCTCAACAGTGACGAGTTCGTCGACAAGCCGCCGTTGCAGATCTATCCCATCCTGCTCGAGCGCGGCGAATACGTGGGCTCGGTCTCGACCATGTATCGGGTGCTGCGCGAGCACACGCAGGTACGGGAGCGGCGCCGGCTCGCGACCCATCCGCCGCGGAAGGTGCCGGAGCTGATCGCGACCGCCGTCGGGCAGGTCTATACCTGGGACATCACGAAACTCGCCGGCCCTGTCAAAGGCACGTACTACGACGCGTACGTGATGATCGACATCTTCTCCCGCTACATCGTCGGCGCCATCGTGCACGCCTGCGAGGACGGCCTACTCGCCAAGGAGATGATGACCGACGCGTTCGGGATCCACGGCACCCCCGAGGTCGTGCACTCCGACGGCGGCCCCTCGATGACGTCGAAGACCGTCCGCACCCTGCTCGCCGATCTCGGCGTGACCGCGTCCCGCTCCCGACCGCACGTGTCCAATGACAACCCCTACTCCGAAGCGCTGTTCAAGACGATGAAGTACCTGCCCGTCTTCCCCGACCGGTTCGTCTCCCTCGCCCACGCACGGCAGTTCCTGGACGAATTCGTGCACGCCTACAACCACCACCACCGGCACACCGGCATCGGCATGCACACGCCCGCCGACGTGCACTACGGGCACGCCGACGCCATCGACCGCGACCGAGACGCCACACTCGAGGCCGCCCGCCGCGCCCACCCCGAACGGTTCACGACGCGACAGACGCGACCGAAGATCCTCGACCGAGACCCGGCCGCGTGGATCAACCAGCCACCAACCGACGAGATCCAACTCGCCGCCTAACACCCACCGGCCTCACTCGCCTTGACAAATTCCGTCACGAGAACCAGCAAGAGTCGACACAGCCACGAGACATGCCAGTGTCTTGGCGAATCCTCAGGCAGTTACGGCACCAACTCAGTTCGGCTCTTGTCCAGGCTGCAATGAGCATTGGTGCCGAGCCTGGCGGGCTCTCAGAGCTCGAACGCGGCAAACGCCGTGATGCTGAACTCGCAGGCGTTTACCGAGCCTGACTCACTGTCGCTTGGCACCTATAGAATCAACCTCACTCAATACCGGAAGCTAATTCCAGTCCGGGAGCCGTATCAGCCAGGGATGGACGGCTGGGAGTCCCACTCTTGGATCCTGCGCTAAGTCGCGGTAACGAGCAGGGAGAAGCACTGGTGCTTCGTATGCTGACTGATCGAGCAGGTCCCACCTGCCCTCATAGTGAATGACATCGCGCAAGAAAACACGTGATCTGTCGACCCCGGCGTTGCGCTGCCCTTTTGGCACGCCTGGTTCGGTGAGCCAATGCATGTGCGCCATCCAAGCAACGGCAGCAACATGGGCCCGAGGCATCACAAGACCCCGTAGTGGCTTTGACACGTCATCATCAACTAGCGCAAGGACGAACCATTCAGCATCATGTGCGGGTGGAAGCTGTGCCTTCTTGCCGATCGGCCAGTTAAATGCCGCGCCCGTTCCTCGAGCGGCTTTCACCTGCACCTCGATCTGTCGACGGAGCCCGTCAGCCTTCACCGCGAGGATGTCGGTGCGCTCAAGACCGTCCCGAGTGAGCGCTGGAGCCCAACCACGCCTGGCGAGTTCACTCGCGACCCAATGCTCGCCGATGGTCTTCGTCTGCTTCGTGTCGGCCATCACCACAGACTAGCCATAGTGCCGCCAAGAACCACAGGGTGTCTGAACCGCACATAACTACAGGTGAAGGCGCTGGAAAAATTTCGCGCTTAACCTGGAAAGCCATTTCGGAGGGGTCCGCGGTTCCCTTACAGGACAAGGGCTCCGGGATTCCACGAAACAACCCACGCGGGTGGTGTCGCGAAATTAGCGAGACCACTATCGTGAAATTGGAAAATGGCTCGGATCAGCACCCTGATCTGAGCCATTTCTCGTCTCAGCGACGCTCATAGCGCCGCCACCCACCCCGAAATGGCGCCACCGGCGGAATCAGCCGTAACGCAGAAACGACGAATAACCCTTTCGGGCTATTCGTCGTTTCAGATATTCAGTTCAAGTGCGCTGGAGTATGACTACTCCGTCGCGACTTCGGGTGGTGCCGCCTCGGCAGCACTGAGCGCTTGCGTTTCCGTGGTGCGGTTCAGCCGGCAACCACGGGTATCGCGCCGCTCCCGCACACGGTGCTTGGGCTGACCGTCACTGTCGGTGGCGTTGAGCTTGATGAGGCCCTGGATGATGCGACGGATGTTCGTCGCAACGGAACCGATCATCGCCGCGAAGTAGTTATACGCGTACCCGCGACCCGTGCGCACCACTTGCTGAGCAAGATTCGTGCTCCCTGGCCGCTTCAGCAGCATATTGCTCATCTCGACCTGGTTCCGCTGCCCATACGCACGGAACCAGTCCTCCGACTTCCAGGGGAACTTCTGCAGGTGCTTGATGACGTCCTTCTCAAGGCCGAGCGTCACACTCCCCCGCGGGTTGTCCTTCGTGATCTTCCCCGTGCCAGGGTCAAACCCCACGTAGGTGCGCGGGTCAGGGTAGGTGAACCGCTGATGCCCGTCAGCGTCAACCTTGCCCTTCGGGATCATTTGGTAGACCGCTCGCGCCGCGTGAATTTCTTCGCGCTTTTCGAGCGTGTACGGCTTCCCCGGCACCGACCCCTGGGGGCCGAGGTCCGTGTACTTGTAGTCGTAGACCGGACTATCTCGGTGCCGTGGAAAACCATTTCTGAGGGGTCTGCGGATCCCTTTCGGGCTATTCGTCGTTTCAGATATTCAGTTCACGGGTGCCGGAGTGAAATCACTCCATCGCGACTTCGGGTGGCACGGAAGCCCAGCAGTCGGGTTCTCAACACTCGGTGTATATCAACAGGAGCTCGAAACACTGTGGCCGGGCATCCGATCCGCGTGCCGGGAAACGATCCAGCCCGTCAACACGCTATTGCGAAAATTGGGATTATCGCTGCATAGCAGCATTCGTGGTGGCATCGGGGTGAAGGTTCAAGCGACGAAGGAGCTGAGCGTTGACCGCTACCACGACGGTCGAGAGCGACATCAGGATCGCGCCCACCGACATCGGAAGCACGAACCCAACGGGCGCCAAAACACCGGCGGCGAGGGGCACTGCGATCATGTTGTAGCCCGCCGCCCACCAGAGATTCTGCTTCATCTTGCGGTATGCCGCCCGAGACAGCTCGATAACGGATAGCACCGAGCGCGGGTCGTCACTCGCGAGTATGACGCCCGCGGAGGCGATCGCCACATCCGTCCCAGCACCGATGGCGAGACCAACATCGGCCTGGGCCAGGGCGGGGGCATCGTTCACCCCGTCCCCCACCATCGCGACCGTTCGCCGCTCGTTCTGCAACTGCCGCACCTTCGCAGCCTTCTCCTCGGGGCGCACCCCCGCAAAGTACCGGTCGATCCCCAATTCGCGCGAAACGGACCGCGCAACTGACTCGGCGTCTCCGGTGATCATCACCACCTGAATGCCCAGCGCATGCAGCGCATCGACGGCATCCCGGGACTCCGGGCGAATCGCATCTACGAGTTTGAGCGACCCAATCACCACACCATCGCGGAGCACATGCAGGATCGTTGCGCCGTCGATCCGCCACGCGTCTGCGACACCGAGTTCAGCCTGCGACTCTTCCGTCAACAGGTGTGGACCGCCGACCCGCACGACGGCTCCATCAACCGTCGCGGTGACTCCCACGGCAGGCGACGAAGTGAAGCCGGTCGCAGCCGGAATGGGCAGTGTCCGCTCCCGGGCCTCCCGAACGATCGCCCGGGCGAGTGGGTGCTCACTGTCGGCCTCGGCGGCGGCGGCGAGTGCCAAAACGAGCTGCGGATCCACCCCCTCGGCAGCCGAAATCTTGGCAACGACCGGCTCACCCTTGGTGAGAGTGCCGGTTTTATCAAAGAGAACCGTGTCGACGGTTCGCATGCTTTCGAGCGCGAGTCGATCCTTCACGAGGACACCCCCGCGAGCGGCTCGTTCGGTCGCGATGGACACAACCAGCGGGATCGCAAGCCCCAGCGCATGGGGGCAGGCGATGACCAGAACCGTGATTGCCCGGATCACTGCGTAATCCGGTTGCCCGATCAGCGACCACACTGTCGCGGTGAGACCCGCGGCCACGAGGGCAAACCAGAACAACCACCCAGCAGCCGTGTCGGCAATTCGTTGCGCTTTCGAGGTCGAGTTTTGTGCCTCAGTCACGAGCCGCTGGATCCCCGCAAGGGTGGTGTCGTCTCCGGTCGCGGTCACACGAATGCGCAGGCCCGAATCCGTCGCGACGGTGCCCGCGGTGACGGGCTCACCCACGGAACGGGTCGCCGTGCGCGATTCCCCGGTGACCATCGACTCATCCATCGAGGCGCGACCATCAACAATCACCCCGTCCGCTGGCACGCTTCCACCCGGGCGAACTACGACCACATCCCCAACGACGAGCTCCGAAGGCGGAACGGGTACCACCTCGTCACCATCGAGGCGTTCCGCTTCATCCGGCAGCAGCGCTGCGAGAGAGTCGAGGGCGGAGGTGGTTTGGGCGAGGGAGCGCATCTCGATCCAATGACCGAGCAACATGATGACAATCAGGAGGGCGAGTTCCCACCAAAAGTCGAGCGCATGATCGAGCAGACCCAGGCTCGCGGACCAGGAAGCGACGAACGCCACAGTAATCGCAAGCCCGATCAGGAGCATCATGCCTGGCTTGCGTGCTCGAATCTCACCGAGCGCTCCGACAAGGAAGGGCCTGCCGCCCCAGACGTACATCACGGAGCCCAGCACCGGTGCCACCCACTTCAGGCCGGGGACGTCAGGGAGCGAGTAGCCCAGGATCATCGCGAACATTTCGGACAGCGTAACTGTGGGGATCGACAGCACAAGCATGATCCAGAACAGGCGACGATACTGCGCGACGTGATCACCGGTGCCGGAATGCCCGGAATGCCCGGAATGATTCATTCCTCCACCACCATGCTGATGGGGGGCAAGCTCGGCAGGTTGCTCCGTGGCAGCTGCGCGATGTTGGGTCCCTGTGCTGTGCGTGTGGGAGTCTTCAGCCGGGTGTTCGTGCGTGTTGTGCATGCTCCGCTGCTCCTTGAGGTTGCCGTGGAAACGCCCTGCCAGATCAAAACCGGGAGTTACCGAGCAGGATACCCCTCAGGCGTATCCTTTGAGCAAGTCTTCAACTATCGTTGCTACGGTGCAGGGGTGGAAAGCACTCAGATGACTTCGCGGCGAACCCCGGTTCGTGTTCGCGGCGACTCATCTGTTCGCACCATTCTCACGATTGTCGGAGCAGTACTTCTGGTCATCATTGGCTTGCTGGGTATGCACACGTTTAGCGCCGGGTCATCGGGTCACGCTTCAGCCACGCACTCGAGCGTCTCGCACGAGGCGGCTGATCCGAGCCATGTGATGGGCGCAACCCACGCGGCCACCGCATTGGCGTCGGCAAACTGTGACGACGGGTGCGTGGCGGCCGCTCACCAGCCGATGAGCCACGACGACATGATGATGGCCTGTGTTCTTGCGCTGCTTGCGGGTTTCGTCTTACTCCTCCCCCTCGCCCGGTTGACTCACACCTCCGTGTCTCTCCGACGGCTGTCTCAACAGGTGGAGCTGAGAATACGCGAGGTCCTTCCCCACCCACCGTCATTGATTGTTCTTTCCATTAGTCGTACGTGATGTGTTTCGCCCGACGTGTCGTCGGGATGTGCGCGGCCGCTTCGGTGGTGCGCACCCGAACCATATTTGTTGCGATTGAAAGTAGAACAACCATGAACAAGCTCCCTATGCTGCTTGGAACCAGCGCACTCGCCTTGACAGTTGCGCTCACCGGGTGCAGCACCAGCACCGATAACGGATCCAACACACCCTCGGTATCTGAATCACCGGCTGCGTCGTTCAACGCTGTCGACGAAATGTTCGTAACGATGATGATCCCGCATCATCAGCAAGCCATTGAGATGGCAGACATCGTGCTTGCCAAGGACGATGTCGATCCACGTGTTTCTGACCTGGCTGAACAGGTGAAAGCTGCACAAGGCCCGGAGATAGAGCGCATGCTGGGCTGGCTAGAGGACTGGGGGATCGCATACGACCCAAACTCCTCAAACGGGCACGGAATGGATCACGGGTCAGGCGACGACTTGATGTCGGGCGACGGCATGATGTCGGTCGAAGACATGACCGCACTGCAGGAGGCGACAGGCGCGGAAGCGAGTCGACTCTTTCTTGAGCAGATGATCGTGCACCACGAAGGCGCGGTCGATATGGCGCGCATGGCGTCCAGCGGTGGCCAGCACCCGGATGTGGTCGAGCTTGCACAGCAGGTTGTCGACGACCAAACTGCCGAGATCGCCACGATGGAAGATCTGCTCACGCAGCTCTAGGCGCGAACCGCTCACTCGCAAAGGATTGCGCTTGTCACAATTGGAGATCAAATATTGAAACCGCTACTTGGCCTGTCGGCCGTGACGACACTGGCCCTCGCGCTCACCGCCTGCAGCTCCGCGGTGAGCGCCCCTGAAGAACAATCAGCCCCCGTCATCGAACACGTACACGGTATCGCTCAGGATCCCCGCTCTGCGGAGCTGCTATTGGCCACTCACAATGGGATCTTCCGAGTCGCTGAAGATGGGCTCGTCAGCGGCCCGATTGGGGGATTTGATTTTGACGCGATGGGCTTCACAGTGCTTGGAGACTCGCTTATTGCGTCCGGACACCCTGGGCCGAGGACACCCGTCGAGCTTGGAAGCCCCGACCTAGGCATCATCCGAAGCGACGATGCTGGCGAAAACTGGATTCCGGTCGCACTGACCAATGTTGAAGATTTCCACGTGCTCGAAGCAGGCGCTGACGGAACCCTCTACGGGATCGGCTCGAGCACCCCTGAGCTTCTCCTGAGCTCTGATGCCGGAGCAACGTGGGAACCCCGATCGACGGTTCCGGCGGTGGATCTCGCGGTGAGCGGGAACACGCTGTATGCGGCAACCGAGCAGGGTTTGCTGACGAGCGTGGATCAGGGCGCCACATTCTCGCAAATCGTCGATGCGCCCCTCATGTACCTGATCGCAGCCACATCCTCGGGAACGCTGGTGGGAGTGGGCGCGGACGGGTACCTGTGGTCGGAAACCAGCGACGGTGGCTGGGAGCAGGTGGGAGCCGTCTCGGGCTCCGCAGAGGCGCTCGGCCTGGGCACGAACGATGCGCCCGTTGTGGTTGACGATCGCGGGGTCGTGAGGGTCACTTCGCAGGACAGCACAGTGCTGAGTCCGGTGCGGAAATGATGCGAGAGGAGAATAGTGTGCTAAACCCACAGGGACAACCGAAGCCATATGACTTCGCCAGCCAGGGAAACGTGTCGGTCAAGACACCACTGAGAAGGATTTCGATCGAGAGTTCGGACTCGGTACCGATGGACAGCACGGCGCCCGATCCAGTCAAACCGTCGTTTCGCTCAAGAGCTCGCAAGCTGCTCACTGTCGCCAGTGTCACCGTGGCGGTCGGTGGGCTCGTAGTGGCAAATGTCTTTCCGTTTGCAAGCTCTTCTGCTTCCGCAGTGGGCATGGTGTCTGACACTGGCCTTCAAACACAGCAGATGAGCCTGGACAACCTCACATTTGATTCGAGTGCTGCGGCGCTCGATGTAATGGGTGTGGTGGGTGCCACCCCCATCGCCCTTCCCAGTGTCGTGAACGAACCAGGTCTTACCGATCCCAACACGCTTGAGAATTCTGATGTGAGATACCCATTTGATCAGGAAGTGCCACTGACTGATCCGTTTGGGTACCGGACGGCACCTGTCGCCCAGTTCCATGACGCGCAGGACTTTGCCGCATCTGGCGGCACCCCGATCCGGGCAATCGCCAGCGGAGTAGTGGTGGAGGCCGGGTTTGCGAGCGACGGGTGCGGGTTCGGCCTGAAGCTACAGCACCGAGTTGACGACCAAACACTCACAAGTCGGTACTGCCACATGGAATCCAATTCACACAATTTCCAGGCTGGCGATGTC